>NZ_PUIC01000005.1:0-273487 GCF_022750545.1 Caulobacter sp. CCUG 60055 | reverse complement strand
GCCTGGGCCTGCTGGGCGCGTTGCTGCTGCTCGGCCTGCCGCTGCGCCTGCATCTGCCGGGCCTGTTGCTGCTCGGCCTGGACGCGCTGGGCGGCTTCGGCTTGGCGCTGGGCCTGCATCTGCTGGAGACGCTGCTGCTGGGCCTGTTGCGCCGCCTGGGCCTGCTGGGCGCGCTGCTCGTCGGCCAGTCTGCGGGCCTGGTCGGCCTGGGCGCGATCGGCCTGGGCGCGATCGGCCTGGGCGCGCTCGGCGGCCGCCTGGGCCGCCTGACGGTTCGCGTCGAAGGCGACGGCCTGCGGCGGGGGCGGGCGGTTGCGATCGCCGAACGCCCAGGGCAGCAGGCGGCGGGCGGGATTGTCGGCGGGGCGCGGCGGCGGCGGGGCCCAGGCCGGCGGCGGCGGCGGACCTTGATAGTTGGCCTGCCGCCAGGCGGCGAAGCGATTGGCGGCGGCCTCCCGCTGCATCCGCTCGTCCCGCCAGTAGGCCTGCTCCTCGGCCTCGTGGGCGGCGTGATAGGCCCGCCACTCGGCGTCGCGGCTCTGCTGCTCGGCCCAGGCGGCCCGCTCGGCGGCCATCTCGGCGCGCCGCGCCGCCCAGTTGGCGGCCGCCACGCTGCGGCGGTCGTTGTCGAGCGAGGCCTGATAGAGCGCCCGCGCGCGCGCCAGGTAGCGGCCGGCGTCCTCGGCCTGACGGTAGGCGTAGTCGTCCGGCAGGGGGCGGCCATAGGCGTCGTAGACCACCGTCAACTGGTCGCCGGAATAGCCGTAGGCGTACTGCGGGTCGCGGACGAGGTAAGGATAATCGGCGCCCGGGCGGTAGTAGTAATAGCGATAGCCGCCGTCGACGGGCTCGACCACGCGCATGGAGTCGTCGCGGCCGCGCCAGACCCACGGCCGATCGCCGCCGTAGTCGACGCCGTAGTCCGGCGGGGCGTCGGCCAGGCTGTCGTTCATGGCGTAGGCCTGGTCGAGATAGGCGTAGCGGTCCTGCGGCCGGGCGAGGCGCGTCACCTTGGCCGGCGGCGCTGCGGGCAGGCGCTTGACCGCCGGCGCGGGAGCCGGCGGCGTCTCCGGTCCCGCGGTCAACGGCAGGGCCGGCGGCGGCGGCGCGGCGGCGGCCGGCGGCGGGGTCTGGGCCGGCTTTTCGCAGGCGGCCAGGGCCAGGGCGGCGGCGAGCGCCACGTAGGAGGCGTGAAGGCGGGGCGATGGGCGTTGCACGGGCGAATCTCCGGCGACGGTTGTTGGCGTCCAGGGTCAGCATCGGACATGCCGCCTGAACAGCTAGAATAATCGACGTTGTCTGACGTTCATCCGCCAAGCGTACGCCCGCCCCTTGCGACGCAAAAGGCGGTCGACGCGCGGCGGATCAGGCAATAGGTGTCGCTGAGCCCGCCAGGACGACGGGAAGGATAGAGGAAACCGGCCCATGGCCCAGACGTCTTCGCCCGGGCGGCTCGATCGCCGCGCCCTGCTGCTGGCCCTCGGAACCACGGCCCTGGCCACGGGCGCGGGGGCCGCGCCGGCCCGCCGCGCGGCGCCGGCCTCGGCCTTGCAGGGCCTGTTCGCCGACATCGCCCGCGAGCTGCTCGACAGCCTGCCCGAGACCACCACCATGATGGGGCTCGACCACGGCGCGCACGCTTCGGCCAGGGGCCGGCTGAACGAACGCTCCGGCGCCGAGCGCGCGCGGGCGGCCAAGGCCTCGGCCGAATTCCGCCGCCGGCTGTCGACCATCGACCGCAAGGGCGTTTCGGGCGTCCAGGGCGCGGTCTACGACACCGTCGCCTACTGGCTGGACGAGAACGCTGCGGCCGCCAAGTTCCCCTACTGGGACCAGATGGCCGGCCAGATCTCGCCCTATGTGCTGAGCCAGCTCGGCGGCGCCTACCAGTCGGTTCCAGACTTCCTCGACAGCCAGCACCCCGTCGCCGACAAGGCCGACGCCGACGCCTATGTCAGCCGCCTGCACGCCTTCGCCAGGGTGATGGATCAGGAGACCGCGCGCTTCAAGGCCGACGTGGCGGGCGGCGTGCTGCCTCCGGGCTTCATCCTCGACAAGGCGCTGGCCTCGATGAAGGGCCTGCGCGACGGTCCGACGGCCAGCTCGACCCTGGTCGCCTCCCTGGCCCGCCGCGCCAAGGAGGCTGGGGTCTCCGGCGACTACGCCGCCCAGGCCGCGGCTGTCGTCGACGGCGAGATCAAGCCGGCCCTGGCCCGCCAGATCGCCGCCCTGACCGCCGCGCGGCCCGGCGCGGTGGACACGCCCAGCGTCATGCGCCTGCCGAACGGCGAGGCCTTCTACGCCGAGGCCCTGCGCCAGAACATCACCACCAGCCTGACCGCCAAGGAGGTGCACCAGCTCGGCCTGGACATCGCCGCCAAACTGACCGCCGAGATCGACCAGGCGATGAAGGCGCAGGGCTTGACCCAGGGCTCGGTCGGCGAGCGGTTCAAGGCGCTCTACGCCGACCCGAAATACCATTTCCCCAACACCGACGCCGGCAAGGAAGAACTGCTGGCCTATCTCAAGGACAAGGTGGCCGAGGTCCGCGCCCGCCTGCCGCAGGCCTTCCGAACCCTGCCCAAGTCCGAGATGTTCATCAAACGGGTGTCGCCCTATCTGGAGGCGAGCTCGCCGGGCGCCTATGCGTGGCCGCCGGGGGTGGGCGGCTCGCGGCCCGGCGCCTATTACATCAACCTGCGCGACACGGCCGAGACGCCGCGCTGGACCCTGGCCACCCTGACCTATCACGAGGGCATTCCCGGCCACTATCTGCAAGGGGCCCTGGAGAACGAGTCGACCGAGCTGCCGCTGGTGCAGCAGATTCTCGGCGTCGACTACAACTTGCCGAGCTTCAACGCCTATCTTGAGGGCTGGGCGCTCTATTCCGAACAGCTCGCCGACGAGCTGGGCATGTACGCCAACGACCAGACGGCGCGCATCGGCTACCTGCACGACGCCCTGTTCCGGGCCGGCCGCCTGGTGGTCGATTCCGGCCTGCACGCCCTGGGCTGGAGCCGCGACAAGTCGGTGGGATATTTCGTCGACCTGCTCGGCGACCCGGTGGCCTCGGCCACGGGCGAGGTCGACCGCTACTGCGTCTGGCCGGGCCAAGCGTGCAGCTACATGGTCGGCAAGGCCACCTGGCTGCGGCTGCGCGACAAGGCCAAGGCCGCTCTGGGCGCGAAGTTCGACATCCGCGACTTCCACGACGCCGGCCTGCTGGCCGGGGCCATGCCGCTCAGCGTGCTGGAAGAGGTGATCGACCGCTATATCGCCGCCAAGAAGAAGGCCTGAGCCGGCCTCAGACGCGGACGGCGCGGGCGGTCATGCCGCCGTCGCCGAACACCCGCAGGTAACGGGCGACCTCGGCCGGGTCGCCCACGGCCTTGTTGGGGTTGTCCGACAGCTTGACCGCCGGCCGGCCGCCGGCCTCGGTGATCTTGCAGACCAGCGAGATCGGATCGAGGCTCGGCCGCAGGTCCGGCGCCGCGCCGACGAAGTCGTTGGTCAGGTTGGTGCCCCAGCCGAAGCTCATGCGCACCTGCCCGTGGAAATGGGCGTGCACGGCCTCGATGGCGTCCACGTCCATGCCGTCGGAGAACACCAGCAGCTTGTCGCGCGGATCGCGGCCGTGGGCGCGCCACCAGTCGAGGATCATCTGGCCGCCCTCGATCGGCGGGGCCGAATCCGGACGGAAGCCCGTCCAGTCCGCCACCCAGTCAGGCGCGTCGCGCAGGAAGGCCTCGGTGCCGAAGGCGTCGGGCAGCACGACCCGCAGATTGCCGCCATAGGCCGCGGCCCATTCCTCCAGCACGCGATAGGGAACCTGCCGCAGGGCGTCGTCGTCCGGCGCCAGCGCGGCCAGGGCCATCGGCAGTTCGTGGCCGTTGGTGCCGATGGCCTCCAGATCGCCGTCCATGGCCAGCAGCACGTTGGACGAGCCGATGAAGGCCTCGCTCAGGCCCTCCTTCAGCGCCTCGACGCACCAGCGTTGCCACAGGAAGCTGTGCCGGCGACGGGTGCCGAAGTCGGACAGGATCAGCCCGTCGAGGGCGCGCAGCCGCTCGACCTTGTTCCACAGCTTGGCCTTGGCGCGGGCGTAGAGCACGTCGAGGGCGAAGCGGCCCATGCCTCGCATCGCCCGGCGCGAGCGCAGCTCGTTGATGATGGAGAGGGCGGGGATCTCCCACAGCGTCACCTCGGCCCAGGGGCCGTGGAAGTCGAGGGCGAACTGGCCGTCCTCGCGGCGCAACTGGTATTCCGGCAGGCGATAGCCGTCGAGCCAGGCCAGGAACTCCGGCTCGAAGATCTGGGCGCGGCCGTAGAAGCTGTTGCCGGCCAGCCAGATGCGCTCCTTCTTGCTCAGGCGCACGGTGCGGGCGTGGTCGAGCTGCTCGCGCAGCTCGGCTTCGTCGATCTCGTCGGCCAGGCGCACGCTGCGCGTGCGGTTGACCAGCGAGAACTTGACGTCGACGTCGCGATGCCGCCGCCAGATCAATTGCAGCATCATCAGCTTGTAGAAGTCGGTGTCGAGCAGGCTGCGGACGATGGGATCGAGCCGCCAGGCGTGGTTGTAGACGCGGGTGGCGATGTCGTTGACTTGCATGGGCCCCGTCAGCGCAGATGCCGCTTCGTTGACGGACGCGAGCGTGGCACGACTGCGCGGGCCGCGACAAGGACGCCGCCGGGGAGACGTGAATGGTCAGAATTCTGGGACTGTCGGGAAGCCTGCGCCGCGGCTCCTACAACGCCGGCCTGCTGCGCGCGGCGCGGGCGGTCGCGCCCGACGGGGTGACGATCGAGGTCGGCTCCATCCACGAGGTGCCGCTCTACAACTACGACGACGAGGTCGCGCACGGCCTGCCGCCGGCGGTGACCCGGTTGAAGGAGGCCTTCGCCGCCGCCGACGGGGTGCTGCTGGTCACGCCCGAATACAACAACGGCGTGCCCGGCGTGTTCAAGAACGCCATCGACTGGATGTCGCGCCCGTCCTCCGACATCGCCCGGGTGTTCGGCGGCAAGCCGGTGGCGCTGATCGGCGCCTCGCCCGGCGGATTCGGCGCCGTGCTGGCCCAGAACGGCTGGCTGCCGGTGCTGCGCACCCTCGGCGTGCGGCTGTGGTCCGGCGGCCGGATGATGGTCTCGCACGCCGGCCAGCTGTTCGACGACGACGGCGAGCTGATCGACGAGACCACCCGCGAGCGGCTCGGGGCGCTGGTCGAGGCCTTCGCGGCGTCGATCCGGACCGGCGAGGGGCGCTAGCCTTCTGGTGGTTGGATAATATTATCCGGGTATAATTGACCTTCTGTCTCCCTCGACCTAGAAGGGCCGGGCGGCGCGACCGGCGTCGGCGCGGGAGCGAGACCATGGACGGAGCCGATCGCAAGGCGGCCATCGCCGCCTACAAGGAACGCAAGACGGCGGCGGGGGTGTTCGTGATCCGCTGCCTGGCCTCGGGCGAACAGTGGGTTGGCGAGAGCACCCACCTGGACACCCAGCAGAACGGGCTGTGGTTCGCGCTGCGGCACGGCGGCGGCCTCAATCCGGGCCTGAAGGCGGCCTGGCGCGCGCACGGCGAGGCGGCCTTCGTCTTCGAGGCCCTGGAGCGGCTGCCCGAGGACGTGCCGGCCTATCTGCGCCGCGGGCGGCTGCGCGAGCTCGGCGACGCCTGGCGGACGCGGCTGGGAGCCTTGCGATGCTGATCGGATCTAGGGATTAACGCCGCTGGCCGGACCCGGCGAACAGGCGCGAAACGAATCATGACCGAATCAGCGACCTGCGCCGATTCAGGCTTTGTTCCATACCAGATATAGTATCCTGGTTCGCGGCGGGCACAAACCGTTTTCGCGGTCAGGGGCAGGTGGCCGCCACCCGCTTGCCGGTGGCCGTGGCCGACAGCGGCAAGCCGTCGACGGTGCGCAGGCGGACGTTCAGCTTGATGGTGTCGGGCGTGTAGGAGCCGGTGGCCGAGACCGGGGCCACCCGGTTCTTCTTCTTGTCGGTCCAGGTGCCCTTCAGCACGATCTTGCCGTCGGCGATCTGCTTGGTCGGGTAGTCGCAGCGATAGTGGCGCGTGCACAGGCCGTCGGTGAACTGGTCGATCTCCGCCGCCTTCAGGCACTTCTTCTCGGAATGCAGGGGGATGAACCCCCACTTGTATGTGTATTCCCAAAGGCCCGGCGTCAGGCCCTGGTCGGCGGCCTGAGCCTGGGTCTGGGCCAGGGCCGGGACGGCGGGAGCGCCCAGGATCGCCGCGACGAGCGCGGCGGCGGTGATGAGGCGCGTCATGGCGGCTCCGTCGGTCGATGTCGTGCGCTTCATATAGTGGGCGATCTGAACGGCTGTTGAAGGCGAAGGCCGTTGATTTGAATCAAGGTTCCTGCGCGACCTTGACGCGGCGAGCAGGTTTCGCCTATATCGCCCCCTCTCGCGCGAGCCCTGCTTCCGCGCGTCCGGAATTCTTTTGCGAAGGTCTGTCTAGCCATGTCGCGCCGCTGCGAACTTACGGGTGTTGGCCCGATGGTGGGTCACAACGTGAGCCACTCGAACATCAAGACGAAGCGCCGGTTCCTGCCCGCGCTGTCGCCGACGAGCCTGCAATCGGAATCGCTGGGCCAGACCTTCAAGCTGCGCATCACCAATGCGGCGCTGCGCACGCTCGACTTCAAGGGCGGCCTGGACGCGTTCCTGGTCGGCGCCCGCGACGAGGACCTGTCGGCCCGCGCGCTGAAGATCAAGAAGCAGGTCAAGGCCAAGCTGGCGCAGGTCGCCGCCTAAGCCGCTTCCGCGCTTTCGCAATTCGGCAAGGGCCGGCGGCGACGCCGGCCCTTTCTGCGTTCCGGCCGGCCCGCGTCCGGGTCAGCGCGATTCGGCCAGCAGCTCCCGTCCCGCCGCCCGCACGTCGGCGCAGCCGGTCAGGGACATGGCCATCAGCATCTCCTGGCGCAGCAGCGACAGCATGTGCGCCACGCCGGCCTCGCCGCGCGCGCCCAGCGCCCAGGCCCAGGCGCGGCCGATCAGGCAGGCTTTGGCGCCCAGGGCCAGCGCCTTGACCACGTCCAGGCCCGAGCGGACGCCGCCATCCATCAGCACGGCGAGGTCGTCGCCGACCGCGTCGACGATCGGCGGCAGGGCGGCCACGCCCGACAGCACGCCGTCGAGCTGCCGGCCGCCGTGGTTGGAGACGACGATCCCGTCGACGCCGCAGCGCCGGGCCTCGCGGGCGTCGTCCGGGTCGAGCACGCCCTTGACCACCAGCGGTCCCGGCCAGCGCGCCCGCACCCATTCGATGTCCTTCCAGGTCAGGCTGGGGTCGAAGTTGCGCAGCACCCAGGGCCAGAACTCGGCCACGCCCTTGGCCTCGGGGATGGCGGCGGCCAGGTTGCCGAAGGTGTGCGGCCCGCCGTTGATCTGCACGTCCCACAGCCAGGCGGGATGGCCAAGCCCGTCCAGGGCGCGCTTGACCCCCGCCAGCGGATCGCTCCCGCCGAACAGGCCGCTGCGCATGTCGCGATAGCGCGCGCCCGGCAGCGGCAGGTCGACGGTGAACATCAGCACCGGGCAGGCCTTGTCGCGGGCCTGGTCCAGCAGGGCTTCGATATAGCCGCGGTCCTTGATCATGTAGAGCTGGAACCAGGGCGGCGCGCCGACCCCCGCCGTCACCTCGTCCAGGTCGCACACGCCCATGGTCGACAGGGTGAAGGGCACGCCGCCCGCCCTGGCCGCGCGGGCCGCCTGCACCTCGCCGCGGCGGGCGTACATGCCGGCCATGCCGACGGGCGCCAGCGCCAGGGGCATGGCCAGGGTCTGGCCGAACACCTCGGTCTGCAACGAGACCTGCGAGACGTCGCGCAGCACCCGCTGGCGCAGGGCGGCGGCCTCGAAGTCCTCGACATTGCGCCGCAGGGTGGCCTCGGCGTAGGAGCCGCCGTCGATATAGTCGAACAGCAGGCGGGGCAGGCGGCGTCGGGCCAGTTCGCGATAGTCGCCGACGCAGGCCGGGATCACCGGACCGGCTTCCAGTCGAAGGCCAGGAGCAGCGAGCGCTGCTTGTCCGAGAAGTTGTCATCGACGATGAGATAGAAGCGCACGTCGCCGTTCGGCCGGGACACGGCCGCCACGCCTTCGAAATTGTCGACCGTCAGCGGCGGGGCCAGATGCAGGCGGGCCTTGACCTTGGGGCGGGGGTGGGTCGCCGGATTCTCGATCACCGACAGGATGATGCGCGAGCCAGTCAGCGGCGTCCAGGAATGGTGCAGCACGGCCAGGTCGCCCTGCGGGGTCTCGCCCAGGGCGCTGAGGCGGTAGGCCAGCGGCGGCGGGAACTGGCCCGGCGCCTTGGCGCAGGCGGCCTTCAGGCGGCAGAGCCAGATCGAGCCGCCCTCGATCCCGACCCAATAGGCGTCCGGTCCCTGGCTGGGGGCCAGGGCCAGCCCCTCCATGCCGCGGTTCTCGGGCATCTTCTCGTCGGGCATCGGCGCGGCGTAGGGCCGGCCGGTTCCGCCCGGATAGATCCAGATGCGATGGTCGCGCTCGAAGCTGACCATCATGTCGCCGTTGGGCCACAGGGCCACGCCTTCGGCGTCGGCCTCGACCTTGGACGGCAGCGGGCCGCCGTCCTGGCCGCGCAGGAAGCCGATATGGGCGTCGTCCAGCCCCACCAGCCGGCCTTGGGGGTCGAGGCGGATGCGGGCGGTGAGCAGGTCGCCCTCGTCGGACTCCGAGATCATCGTCCCGTCCGGGGCGACCTTGAGGTCGGAAAGGCCGCCGAGGCGCGAGGTGTCGGGGCTGGTCAGCCACAGGCCGCCGGCGTAGCGGAACCCGTCGACCTCGGTCTGCTTCGGATCGTCGGGGTTCAGCGGCACGGGCCGGTCGGGAATGCGGATGGCGCCGTCGGCGCGCACCGGCATGGGCGGCGGCGCGGGCGGCGGCGTGGTCTTGGGGCTGCAGGCGGCGAGAAGGGCCACGCAGGCGGCGGCGAGCAGGCCGTGGCGGCGTCCTCCCATGTTCCGCATGGCGGAACGGGGGAGGGGGGAGGACGAAGGAAGCCGGCTGGCCGGTCCCGGCGCTTCCGTCCTCATCCGCCGGCCGCCGCGCGCACGTCGCGGAAGGTGGTTCGGCGCGGAGACGGGGCCGGGCCGCCCTGCACCGACGGCGGCGCCTGCAGGGCGGTCAGCCCGCCGCGACGGGCGGCCTTGGGCTCTTCCTCGAACAGGGCGGCCAGTTGCTCGACGATGGCCCCGCCCAACTGTTCGACGTCGACGATGGTGACGGCCCGGCGATAGTAGCGGGTGACGTCGTGGCCGATGCCGATGGCGATCAGCTCGACCGGCGAGGCGGTCTCGATCTGGCCGATCACCGTGCGCAGGTGTCGTTCCAGATAATGGCCGCTGTTCACCGACAGGGTCGAATCGTCGACCGGCGCGCCGTCGGAGATCACCATCAGGATGCGCCGCGCCTCCGGGCGGCCGACCAGCCGCTGGTGCGCCCAGATCAGCGCCTCGCCGTCGATGTTCTCTTTCAGCAGGCCCTCGCGCATCATCAGGCCGAGGTTCTTGCGCGCCCGCCGCCAGGGGCTGTCGGCGCCCTTGTAGATGATGTGGCGCAGATCGTTCAGCCGGCCGGGCGACGGCGGTTTGCCGGCCTTGATCCATTCCTCGCGCGACTGGCCGCCCTTCCAGGCGCGGGTGGTGAAGCCGAGGATCTCGACCTTGACCCCGCACCGCTCCAGCGTACGCGCCAGGATGTCAGCGCAGACGGCGGCGACCATGATCGGCCGACCGCGCATCGAGCCGGAATTGTCGATCAGCAGGCTGACCACGGTGTCGCGGAACTCGGTGTCCTCTTCCTGCTTGAAGGACAGCGGCGCGGTGGGGTCGATGATGACGCGGGTCAGGCGCGCCACGTCGAGCATCCCTTCCTCCAGATCGAAGGTCCAGGCGCGGTTCTGCTGGGCCAGCAGCCGCCGTTGCAGCCGGTTGGCCAGGCGCGAGACCACCGACGACAGGGCCGAGAGCTGCTGGTCGAGATAGGCCCGCAGCCGGGTCAGCTCCTCGGCGTCGCACAGGTCCTCGGCGTCGACGATCTCGTCGTGGGCGGCGGTGAACACCTTGTACGGCGGCTCGACCTTGCCCGGGTCGCGGATGTCGGGCCGGGCCGGCTTGGCGCCGTCGCCCATCTCGGGCGCCTCGTCCGACATTTCCGAGGCCTCGTCGTCCTCGACCTGGGTCATCTGCTCTTCGCCGGCGTCGCCGTCGCTTTCCGAGGTCTCGACGTCCTCGCTCGAGGAGCCCTCCGGCGTCTGGCCCTCGCCCTCGCCGTCTTGGTCGTCGCTCTCGGTCTGCTCGGACTGGTCCTCGCCGTCGTCCTCCTCGGTGTCCTCGCTGGTGTCGGAGAGGTCCTCGCCGAGGTCGAGATCGTGCAGGATGGTGCGGGCGATGCGGGCGAAGGCGGTCTGGTCGTCGATGGCCGCGGCCAGCCTGTCGAGGTCGGCGCCGGCCTTGGCCTCGATGTCGGCGCGGAAGTGGTCGACCACCGTCCTCGCGCCCTCCGGCGGGGCGTCGCCGGTCAGGCGCTCGCGCACCAGCATGGCCAGCACGTCGGCGATCGGGGCGGTCGAGCGGTCTTCCAGGCGGCCCAGGCCCTTGCGCTCGATATTGGCCTCCAGCACCGCCGTCAGGTTGGCGCGCACGCCGCCCAGGGCGTTGGCGCCGATGGCCTCGACGCGGGCCTGCTCGACCGCCTCGAACACCGCCGATCCCTGCGGCGAGTGCGGCCGCAGGCGGGCGTGGGCGGCGGCGTCGTGGTGCGACAGGCGCAGCGCCATCTGGTCGGCGAGGCCGCGGATGCGGGCCGCCTCCTTGGCGTTCAGGTCGCGCGGCGGGTGGGGCAGGACGGCCCTGTGGCCGACCAGGCTGGGCCCGTCGCCGGAGAACACCACCTCCAGGTCCGGCAGCTCGGCCAGCGAGCGCGCCGCATGGGCCAGGGCGCGCTTGAACGGTTCGGTGGGGCTTTCGGGTTTGTTCGCCATCGCCCGTCCGTTCTAGCGCGCGGGGGCGCGGGGATGGAAGGATCAGGCGGCCTCGCCGGACGCTTTTTCCGGCGAGGCGGCGGGCCTCATCGTCCCTTGCGGGTCGTCCAGGCGGCGGACTGGGCGCCGACGACGTCGAGCAGGTTCCCCATGGCCTCGTTGACGTCGATCAGATGCAGGCCCCAGTCGCGCAGCACTGTCCCGTAGGCCACCACGTCGCCGGCGATGTCGCTGGCGCGCGGACCGGCCGGGTCGCCGTTCACCGACACCGCCAGATAGTCGAAGCCGTCGCGGCTGACGCACTCGGCCGACAGCAGGCCGGGGACCGAGACGAACGGCGTGGTCACGGTCTTGCCCTTCACCCAGGCGGGCCCCTCGGCCGAGTCCCCCAGGCCCGAGCCGCGCGCGGCCAGATAGGCGTGCAGGCCGGCCTTGCCGCCGGCGAGGGCGGCGGGGTTGGTGCAGCCGGCGACCAGGCCCGGCTGGTCGGCCTTGCCGAAGCGGCTGCCGGCCGGCGGCGGGCTGGAGGCCCGGAACGACACATAGGTGACCACGCAGCCCGTCTGGCCGGCGGCGCGGCACAGCGGCATGGTCTTGAAGTCGCCGCCCACGTCCTTGCCCGGCGGCACGCCGATGTTGGAGCCGAGCAGCACGGCCGAGACCACTCGCGCCTGGACCGGCTTGCCGTCGATCTCTCGCTCGATCAGGGCCTTGAGCACGTTGGCTCCCTGGCTGTGCCCGATCAGCACCACGCCGCGGCCGCCGTTGTCGTGCTGCAGATAATGGTTCCAGGCGTCGCGGACGTCGTCATAGGCCAGGGCCCGGTCGATCTGGACCTGATGACCGGTCATCAGCTGCTTGAGCGCCGTCAGCGTCACCTGCCGGTAGAGCGGCGCGAAGGTGCGGCAGCGGCTGGCGAAGCGGGCGAACTGCTGCTTGATGACGCCCAGCTCTTCGGGGCCGGGCTTCATGTCGCTGTTCGGGGTCGGGTCGTTGGAGACGGTGGGGTAGACGTAGAAGCAATCGATCGCCGGGGCGGCGGCGGCCTTGAACGGCTCGGGGGTCAAGGTCCCGTCGGCGGCGACCGCCGTGGCGCTCAGGTCGACGGCGCAGGCGTCCTGGCGTCCGGGCCGGCAGAGCCAGTTGGCGCCGTCGGCGTAGTCGTTGGCGGCCGGGCGGGCGGCGGCGGGCGCTTCCTGCGCGACGGCGGTCGAACGGACGCCGCCGCCGAGGGCGAGGGCGGCCAGGGCCGCGACGACGAGGCGATGGTGCGGCACGGGCGTCTCCAGGTTTTTTCGTTGATCTGCAGCGAGCATGCCGGGCGTGGGCGCCCCGGTCCAGGGGCGACGAACGGACGCCCTCGACGGCGGCGGGCCGGCGCGGCTAGTGTCGGCGTCCATCATCCTAGGGGGATTTTGATGATCGGCTTCATCCTGCGGGCCCTGCTCGCCGCGCTCGGCCTCTGGATCGCCTCGAAGATCGTGCCCGGGATCGTGGTCAAGAGCATGGGCAGCCTGCTGGCCGCCGGCGTGCTGCTCGGGATCGTCAACGCCATCGTCCGCCCGATCGTGGTGGTGCTGACCCTGCCGTTCACCATCATCACCCTCGGCCTGTTCCTGCTGGTCGTGAACGGCGCGATGCTGGGCCTGGTGTCGTGGTTCCTGGGCGGCTTCCAGGTTCACGGCTTCTGGGCGGCCGTGTTCGGCGCGATCGTGGTGAGCCTGACCGGCTGGGTCGGCTCGTGGTTCATCGGTTCGCAAGGCCTCGAAGCGCGGGGCTGAGGGCCGTTTTCGGTCGGGGGTGGCGTTAAAGGGGGCTTGGCCCCATAATGCGGCTATCGATCTCTGTCGCACAAACGCTCGTCTCGGCCTTCGGGTGCAACCGCTGGCCCGTGACGCCGACCTTTCAGACCTCGATGGCCGGCTGGAATCCTCCCGCTGGCCTGCACTTGTTCGGAGGCTGAAAATGGCTCTCGGCACTGTTAAATGGTTCAATTCCACCAAGGGTTACGGGTTCATCCAACCCGAAGACGGCGGTCGCGACGTGTTCGTGCACATCAGCGCCGTCGAAAGCTCGCAGCTTTCCTCGCTCGCCGAAGGTCAGAAGCTGACCTTCGAAGTCACGCGCGACGCGCGGACCGGCAAGGAATCCGCGGTTAAGCTGGAGCTTGCCTAAGGGCGAAGCCTTCGCGGCTTCTAGAGAGACGGTCATCGCATCCCACGGGACTGCGGTGGGCCGTCTCACCATCCAAACATTCAGTATCCGCCTCGACGACAACGGCCATCTCGCATCCGCTCGGGATTCGGCAGGCCATGGCGCTCCAGGCGGCCGCGCGGTGACGGTCGAGCTTTGGCCCGATGACGTTGGCGGCTGGCGATTCCATCGCCGGCGATGATGCCTCTGTGGAGCGCGGTCGGCGCGCTCCCGTTTTTCAACTTAAGGAGCCGCCTTGAGCGTCATCGATCTGATCCCCGTGCTTGGCGACAAGGAACTCGCCACCCTGCGCAGCAACGCGACCCGACTGGCGGAGACCGGCGACCTGACCCGCCGAACCCGGGCGGCCGAAATGATTCCGCTGATCGACGCCGAACTCGCCGACCGCAAGGCCAAGGCCCCGCCCCCCGCCGCCAAGGCGAAGCGGGCGGCCAAGGCGAAGCCGGCGGAAAGCTAGGCGACCTTCACCCGCGCGGCGCTTTCGGGCAGGTCCGCCCCGAAGGCGCGCTGGTAGAACTCGGCCACGGTCGGCCGCTCCAGCTCGTCGCACTTGTTCAGGAAGGTCAGGCGGAAGGCCAGGCCGATGTCGCCGGCGAAGATCTCGGCGTTCTGGGCCCAGGTGATCACCGTGCGCGGGCTCATGACGGTCGAGATGTCGCCGTTCATGAAGGCGTTGCGGGTCATGTCGGCGACGCGGACCATGGCGGCGATGGTGCGGCGGCCTTCCGGCGTGGCGTAGGCCGGGGCCTTGGCCAGCACGATCTCGGCCTCGACCTCATGGCTGAGGTAGTTCAGCGTGGTCACGATCGACCAGCGGTCCATCTGGCCTTGGTTGATCTGCTGGGTGCCGTGATAGAGGCCGGTGGTGTCGCCCAGGCCGATAGTGTTGGTGGTCGAGAACAGCCGGAAATACGGGTTGGCCCGGATCACCCGGTTCTGGTCGAGCAGGGTCAGCTTGCCGCCGGCCTCCAGCACGCGCTGGATGACGAACATCACGTCCGGGCGGCCGGCGTCGTACTCGTCGAACACCAGGGCGATCGGACGCTGCAGCGCCCAGGGCAGGATGCCTTCGCGGAACTCGGTGACCTGCTGGCCTTCGCGCAGGACGATGGCGTCCTTGCCGACCAGGTCGATACGGCTGACGTGGCTGTCGAGGTTGACCCGCACCAGCGGCCAGTTCAGGCGGGCGGCGACCTGCTCGATGTGGGTCGACTTGCCGGTGCCGTGATAGCCCTGGACCATGACGCGGCGATCGTAGGCGAAGCCGGCGCACAGGGCCAGCGTCGTCTGGGGATCGAAGCGGTAGGCCGGATCGAGTTCCGGCACGTGGCTGTCGGCCTGCGAGAAGGCTGGCACCATCATGTCGGAATCGACGCCGAACGTGTCGCGCACCGAAACCATCTTGTCGGGCGTCAGGGACAGCAGGGCGTCGTCGGGGGTGTCGATCAAGCTGGTCATGGGCTCAGGCATTATCGCGTTATCGGCGGCAAGCAAACGGGTGTTCGGACAATTTTCGCCCAGGCGGGCCCTGGGACTCAGGCGAGGCCCGCCTTGCGCAGCGCCTTGTAGGCCTTGATGACGCGCTGCAGCTTGTGCTCGGCCGAACGGTCGCCGCCGTTGGAGTCCGGATGGCAGCGTTTGACCAGCTCGGTGTAGCGGGCGCGGATGGCCGGGGCGTCGGCATGGACGTCCAGATCGAGGTCGGCCAGGGCGTTGCGTTCGATCTTGCCGATGCGGCGGTCCTGGGCGGCGCGATCCTGCTCGGCGCGGCGGCGGGCGGCGCCGAAGATGCCGAACGGATCGGCGTAGCCCTGGCCGGAGCCGGCCTTGGCCGTGAAGGCGGCGGCCTCGCGCGAGGCGCGGCTGGCCTTGAATTGCCAGGTGGGGCGCCCGCCCGTGACCTGCTCCTCGGCCTGGCGGGTGCGGATCTCGCCCTCGCTCATGCCGGCGAAGAAGTCCCAGCTCCTGTTGTACTCGGCCGCGTGCGGCTGACAGAACCAGTAGTGGTCGGCCAGCAGGTCGCGCGACTTGGGCGCCTTGGCGGTGGCGGCGGCCCGGCAGCCGGGATGGTCGCAGGCCCGCTCGCCCGGCTTGAGGGCGTGCACGTCCTTCGCCGCGTCCTCCTCGCCCTCCTTGGGGGGGCGGACGCGGATGTCGATGAATCTGGGCTTGTATTGAAACGCACCGGCCATGGGGCGAAGTATGTGCCTGAAGCTTTCGCATTCAAGAATTGACAGGGAAAAAGCTATGGGCGCCGTCACCGAAACCATCCGGAACAAGCTCGAAGCGGCGTTTTCGCCGAGCCGGCTGGAGATCGAGGACGACAGCGCCCGCCACCACGGCCACGCGGGAAGCCGCGAGGGCGGGGAAAGCCACTTCAATGTATTGATCGAGGCCAAGGCTTTCGAGGGGCGCCAGCAGATCACCCGTCAGCGCATGGTCTATCAGGCCTTGGCCGAGGAGTTGGCCGGCCCCGTCCACGCCCTGTCCGTCAAGGCCCTGGCGCCCGGCGAGATCTGAACGAACAAGAAATCCCGCCGCCTTTCGGGGCGGCGGGATCGAGTCGGACGCGCGGCGCCTCGGCGAGGCGTTATTTCTTCTTGGGCTCGGCGGCGGCGAAGCCGGCCTTGGGCGCGTCGAAGCCTTCGGCGTTGAAGGTCATCTGCTGCACGCCGGCCTGGAAGAACTCGGCCTCGACTATCACGGCCTTCGCGGTCTTCAGGGCGGCGACCAGCTTGGTTTCGCCGCGCAGGAACACGATGTCGTTGGAGCCGTCCGACCCGGTGACGGCGTTGACGCTCTGGATCGCGCCGTCGTCGAACTTGATGCGGATGCGGCAGCCGTCGATGATGCTGCAGTTGAACTGGCCGCCCTCGGGCAGTTTGACATAGACGTCCGACCCCTTCGGCCCGTGCCGGACGCACAGCCTGGTCGCCTGATTCTTGTAAGGGAAGTCGAGCTTCACCTCGTTGGTCGAGGTCAGGCAGCCCCAGCGGGTGACGCTGTTGCTCATGGCGTCGGTCTTCTCGCCATAGTCCCAGTTGGCCGCTATGGCCTTGGCCGCCGCGTCCGCCTCGGCCTTGGATTCGGCTTCCTTCGCGGCGTTGGCGCCGGCCGCGTTCTGGGCGGCGGCCAGGGTGGCGCCCCGTTTGGCGCCCTCGCCGATCGCGTCGAGGTTGGACAGGACCACGACGAGCGGGCCGCCGATGAACACGGCGCCCAGGATGATGAGCGCGATCTTGAATTTGCTGGGTTTCTTGGCGGCGGCCGCGCCGCCTTCGGACAGATTGGTCGTCAATGGTTCCCCCTGCGCCTCGTTGGCGGTCGGAACGAAAAAAGAACATCGCGATCGTCTTGTCAATCTTTAGGCGACTAATCTCAGCAATGAATCTTATGGTTGCGCTTCGCCCTTTCAGCCGGGGCCGGCCTCCAGGGGCGGGCTGACGCGCAGGGCGGTGATCTGGTTGCGCTGCCGGCGCAGGACCTGGAACCGGTGGCCGTAGAAGATGAAGGTCTGCCCCGGTTCGGGGATGGTCTGGGCCTCATGGATGACCAGGCCGGCGATGGTCACGGCGTGGTCGTCGGGCAGGTGCCAGTCCATCGCCCGGTTGAGGTCGCGCACCGTCACCGAGCCGTCGACGTGGATCGAGCCGTCGCCCTGTCGGCGCAGGCCCTGGACGGCGGCGTCGTGCTCGTCCTCGATCTCGCCGACGATCTCCTCGAGGATGTCCTCCAGCGTCACCATGCCCTGCAGCGCGCCGTACTCGTCGACCACCAGGGCGAAATGGCTGCGCCGCTTGAGGAAGGCGTTGAGCTGGTCCTTGAGGTTGGTGGTGTCGGGAATGAACCAGGGCTCGCGGGCGATGGCCATCAGGTCGAGGCCGGCGGTCCGGCCGCCCGCCGCGGCGATGGCCCGGGCCAGGTCCTTGGCGTGCAGCACGCCGACGATGTTCTCGGGATCGTCGCGATAGAGCGGCAGGCGGGTGTGGGGGGCGTCCAGCGCCTGGGCCACCAGATCGGCGATGGGCAGGTCGGCGTCGAGCATGTCGATCGACTTGCGGTGCACCATCACTTCCGAGACGTCCATCTCGGCCAGGTCGAGCACGCCGCCCAGCATGCGCCGGTCGCGGCCCTCCACCGCGCCTTCCGAGTGGTGGTACTCGACCGCGCCGCGGATCTCCTCGTGCGCGGCCAGCACGTCGGTCTCCATGTCCAGCTTGACGCCGAACAGGCGCAGGGTTTTGCGGACGATGAACTGGATGGCGTAGATCACCGGGCCGAAGACCTTCACCACCACCAGGGTCGGGCCGGACAGGAAACGGGCGACGTCGTCCGAGCGCAGGATGGCCAGGGTCTTGGGCAGCACCTCGGCGAACACCAGCACCAGCACGGTCATCGTCCCGGTGGCGATGGCCACGCCCCAGGCGCCGGGGATGGTGCGGGTCAGCACCTCGGTGGCCAGGGCCGAGGCCAGGATGTTGATCAGGTTGTTGCCCAGCAGCACCGCGCCGATCATCGTCTCCTGGTCGCCGAGCAGGCGGTTGACGCGCTGGGCGGCGCGGTCGCCGTCGCGCTCCAGCTGGTGCATGCGGCCGCGGCTGGCCCCGGTCAGCGAGGTCTCGGCGGCCGAGAACAGGCCCGACACCGCCAGCAGGACGACGATGATCGGGGCGAGCGCGATCAGGGCGGCGGTCATGGCGTGGCCCCCTCGGCCAGCAGGAAGTCGCGCAGGGCGGCGGGATCGACGCCCCGGGCGGTGAAGGCCTCGCCGATGCGGCGGGCGAGGACGAAGGTCAGGGCCCCGCCCTCGGCCTTCTTGTCCTGGCCGGCGTGGGCGATCAGGCGGTCGGCGGCGAAGGGCCCGGCGGCAAGGTCGGACAGGCGGGCCGGCAGGCCGGCGGCGGCGATGGCGCGCTCGACGCGCTCGGCGTCCTGGCGGGGCGCGAGCCTTTGCGCCGCCGAGAAGCGGAAGGCCTGGGCGCAGCCCAGGGCCACCGCCTCGCCGTGCAGCAGGGCCTCGCCGAAGCCGACCTCGGCCTCCAGCGCGTGGCCGAAGGTATGGCCGAGATTGAGCAGGGCCCGGCGGCCGGCCTCCTTCTCGTCCTCGGCGACGATCTCGGCCTTCATCTCCACCGAGCGGGCGACGGCGTGGGCCAGGGCGCCCGGCTCGCGCGCCAGGACGGCGGCGGCCTCGGCCTCCAGCCATTCGAAGAAGGCGAAGTCGCCCAGCAGGCCGTACTTGATGATCTCGGCGTAGCCCGCGCGCATCTCGCGGTCGGGCAGGGTGGCCAGCACGTCGAGGTCGGCCAGCACCAGCCGGGGTTGGTGGAAGGCGCCGATCAGGTTCTTGCCGCGCGGGGTGTCGATGGCGGTCTTGCCGCCGACCGATGAATCGACCTGGGCCAGCAGGGTGGTGGGGATCTGCACGAAGTCGATCCCGCGCTTGTAGATCGCCGCGGCGAAGCCGGCGAGGTCGCCGACCACCCCGCCGCCGAAGGCCGCGATCAGGTCGCCCCGGTCCAGTTCCAGCGCCAGCAGCTGGTCGCTGAGCGCAGCCAGGCCCTCCCAGCTCTTGGACGCCTCGCCGGGCGGCACGGCGATGGTCGGCGCGGCCAGGCCCGCCCTTTCCAGGGCGGCGGTCAGGCGTGCGCCGTGCAGGCGGGCGACGGTCTGGTCGGCCACCACGGCGACGCGCCGGCGGCGGGCGTGGGGCGCGATCAGGTCGCCGGCCCGGTCGAGAAGCCCGGGCCCGATCAGGACGTCGTAGGCGCGCGCGCCCAGGCCCACGGGAACGGTGCGGGCGTCGGCGGTCATGACGGCGTAATCTCCTCGCGGTCCTGCAGTGCGGCGATGATGGCGTCGACGGTGTGCTGGTGCGGCACCTCGCCGGAATCGACGTGGATGTCGGCCAGGGCGTAGACCGGGTGGCGCTCGGCGGCCAGGGCCTCCAGCACGATCCGCGGGTCGCGGTCCTTGAGCAGCGGCCGGGTGTCCTTGCGGCTGACCCGGCGGACCAGGGTCTCGATCTCGGCCTTCAGCCAGACGGTGGTTGCCCGTTCGGCCAGCAGCGCCCGGGTCTCGGTGTTCATGAACGCCCCGCCGCCGGTGGCCAGGATGTGCGGCGGCTCGTCCAGCAGGCGCGCGATCACCCGGCGTTCGCCCTCGCGGAACTTGGCCTCGCCGTACTCGGTGAAGATCTCCGAGACGGTGCGGCCGGCGGCGGCCTCGATCTCCTCGTCGGCGTCGCGGAACGGCAGGCCGAGCGCATAGGCCAGCCGGCGGCCGACGCTGGTCTTGCCCACGCCCATCAGCCCCACCAGGGCGACCGTGCGGCGCAGCGAAGCGCGAGGCGGGCTCATCGCGCCGGCCTGCGGCGGCGGCGATGCTCGCGATCGGACGCCGTTGGGCTAAGGTCTGTCAGGTCTGCTCTGGTCACGACCCTGGCCTTTAGCGCGGTTTGAAGGCGAGAGGAAACGACGGGGCGACGCGGGCGGCGGTTTCAACCCTTCCGTCATCGCTTGGATGTTTCATGGGCCTCGCCGCCCCGCATGGAGGGATCATGAACAGGCTCGCCGCTCGACTGACCTTCGCCGCCGCCCTGGCCGGCGGCGCGGCCGCCTCGCCCGCCGCGGCCGAGGTGCAGGTCCAGGCCCTGACCGCGCCCGACCTGTTCTCGGCCGGCGCGCGCGACACCGGGCTCGGCCCCGACCTGTGGAAGGGCGCGTCGGCCGACCTCGCGCGGCAGGTGATCCCCCAGCTCGCCGCCAGGCCGCTGTCGCCGGCCGCCGCCGGCCTGACGCGCCGCGTGCTGGCCACGCCCGCCAACGCCCCGGAGGGCGCCGGCGCCGATCTCGCCCTGGCCGGGGCGCGGGCGCAGGCGCTGCTGGCGGTCGGCGACGCGCGGACGGTGGTCGAGATCGCCGAGCGCACCAACGGCGTGTCCAACAACGCCGCCCTGTCCCAGGCGGCGGCCGAAGCGGCTCTGCTGAGCGACCAGGACGACAAGGCCTGTCAAACGGCCGACGCCCTGACCGCCGACCGCGACGGGGTCTACTGGCTGCGTCTGCGGGCTTTCTGCCAGGCGTCGAGCCGCCAGCCGGCCGCCCAGCTCACCTTCGACCTCGCCGAACAGAAGGCCAAGGACCCGGTCTACGCCCGCATGATGGGGGTGCTGCTGGCCGGCGGCGGCGATCCGGGCGCGGCCTCCTTGCGCAACGGCCTGGACTACGCCCTGTCGCGCAAGCTGGGGCTCGACATCGCCGCCGCCCTGCCCAAGGCGTCTCCCGCCGTCGCCGAGGCGAGCGGCGCCAGGCTCCGCCCGGCCGACATCGGCGACCTCAGCGCGGCCGAGGCCGCCGCGCGCGCGGCCCTGAAGGCGGCCAAGACCCCGTCGGCCTTCGTCGCGGCGGCCAGGGCGGCCCGGCCGACGGTCGCCGCCCTGGCCGTCGCCGGCGCGCCGATGCAGGAGCCGGTGCTGTTCGCCGAGGCGGCGCTGGCCGCCGGCGACGTGAAGACCGCCCAGGCCGTGCGCGGCGGCCTGACCGGCGACGCCATACCGGGCGCCGGCGTCACCGATCTGGCCGTGCTCGACGCCGCCCTGGCCGCAGCCTCGGGCCGCACCGACGCCCAGACCCTGGACCAGCTGGTCGATCGCGGGACCAAGGACGCCGCCAAGGCGCGGGCCCGGCCCCAGGCCGCCGCCGCCCTGCTGGCGGCCCTGGGCGCGCCGATGACCCCCGACGCCCGCGCCGCCTTCGTCGAATTCGACCTGGGCAAGCCGGCGGCGACGCCTGCGCGCCTGCTGGCCCTCGACCTTTCGGCCGAGGCGGGACGCACGGGCGAGACGGCGCTGCTGGCCCTGTCGGTGGTTCTCGCCGCCGGACCGGCCGGTCCGTCCCCGGCCGACCGGGCGCGGATCGTGCGGGGCCTGGCGCGGGGCGGTTTGAAGACCGACGCCCGCGCCTTCGCGCTCGAAGGGCTGCTGGCCCTGCGATGAGCGCCGGATTCGCCTGGGTCGAGGCCTTCCTCGAAATGATGGCGGTGGAGCGGGCCGCCGCCCGCAACACCCTGACCGCCTACGGCAAAGACCTCGCCGACGCCCAGGCCTTCCTGTCGGCCAAGGGAACGGATCTCGCCGCCGCCGGGGCCGAGCAGGTCGAGGCCTATTTCGCCGAGCTCGGCGTGCGCGGCCTGTCGCCGTCCACCGCCGCCCGCCGCCGCGCGGCGGTGCGCCAGTTCTATCGCTTCGTGCTGAACGAGGGCTGGCGTCAGGACGACCCCTCCCGCCGGGTTGACGCGCCCAAGAAGGGCCGCCCGCTGCCCAAGGTGCTGTCGCGGGCCGAGATGGAGCGCCTGATCGCCGCCGCCGGCGCGCGCGACGGCCGGGCCGGCCTGCGCCTGGCCTGCCTGGTCGAGCTGATCTACGCCTCGGGCCTGCGCATCTCCGAGGCCCTGGCCCTGCCGTTGTCGGCGGTGGCGCGCGACCCGGCCTACCTGATCGTCAAGGGCAAGGGCGGCAAGGAGCGGCTGGCGCCGCTGAACGAGGCCGCCCGCGCGGCGGTCAAGGCCTACCTTCCCATGCGCGCCGCCTTCTTCTCCAAGGGCGCGGCCGACAGCTCCTGGCTGTTCCCCTCGCGCAGCCGCAAGGGCGAGGACGGCGTCGCCGGCCGGCTGACCCGCCGCCGCGTGTCGCAGATGCTGGACCAGGCGGCGATCGACGCCGGCATCGACCCGGCCAAGGTCAGTCCGCACGTGCTGCGCCACGCCTTCGCCACGCATTTGCTGGAGGGCGGCGCCGACCTGCGGGTGGTGCAGAAGCTGCTCGGCCACTCCGACATCGCCACCACCCAGATCTACACCCACGTCGCCGGCGAGCGCCTGCGCGAGGTGGTCGAGAAGGCCCACCCCTTGGCGCGCAAGGGCTAGAGGCGGGGCGGGATCAGATCACGGCGGCGGTGCGCTCGTCGCTGGCGTCGCTCAGGGAGAAGCTGACGACGCGCAGGGCGCGCTCCAGCGTGGCGAGGTCCGGCGGTCCGCCCAGGCAGACGCGCAGGCCCGAGGTCAGGTCGGTGTCGACGATGGGGGCGGCGGGCGGGGTCAGCTCGACCCCCCGGCGCAAGGCCCGCCCGGCGGCGCGCTCGGCGGCCAGCTCCGACATCGGCAGCCACAGGTGCAGGCTGGCGCTGGAGGCCGCCGGCTCCAGGCGCGAGCCGAGGATGGCGCGGGCGGCGGCGTTGCGGCGGCGAACCTCGGCCACCGCCTCGGCGACCATGGCGTCGGCGGCGCCGTCCTCGATCCACTGGCAGGCGACCAGCGGGGCCAGCGACGAGGGGGCGTAGGTCAGCGCCCTGACGATGCGGATCAGGCGCTCGAAATGGTCGCCCGGCGGCGGGACCAGGAAGCCGGCCCGGACGCCCGGCGCCAGGGTTTTGGACAGGCTGCTGATGTAGAAGGTCCGTTCCGGCGCCAGCGCGGCCAGGGTCGGAGGCGTCGCGCCGTCGGCCCGGCCGTAGGGCGCATAGACGTCGTCTTCGATCAGCAGCAGGTCCCGGGCCCGGGCGACGCGGGCGATGTCGGCCCGCCGCGCCGAGCCCATGCTGCGCGCGGTCGGGTTCTGGAGGGTCGGCAGGAGATAGACGGCCCTGGCCCCCGTCTCGGCCGCAGCCCGGTCCAGGCCGTCCGGCGTCATGCCCTCGCCGTCCATCTCGACGCCGGCCAGCGGTCGGCCCAACAGGTCGGCGAGGCTGCGCACGCCGTGGAAAGTGGCGGCCTCGCACAGCAGGGCCTCGCCCGGCCGCGTGACCAGGGTCAGCAGCAGGCTGAGGGCCTGATGGGCGCCGGCGGTCCAGATCAGCCGTCGCCAGTCGACCTCGGCGCCGGCGGTGCGCGCCAGCCATCCGGCCGCGACGCGGCGGTGGGCGTCCAGGCCGGCGGGCGGCGAATAGTCGAGCGCCTCGTTCAGGCCGCCGCGCTTGCGCAGGCGGTCGAACGCCTCGGTCAGCCGGCCGGCGGCCGCGCTCAGCGGCGCGACGTTGCGGCTGAGGTCGACCGGGCCGGCGGGCGCGGCCTCGGCCTGTTCGGCGACGAAGCTGCCCCGGCCGACCGTGGCGGTCAAAAGGCCCCGCCGCTCGGCCTCGGAATAGGCCCGCGTCACCGTGCCGACCCCCAGGCCCAGCCGGTGCGCCAGCTCCCGCTGCGGCGGCAGGCGGCGGCCGGCGGGCAGGACGCCGCTGGCGATGTCGGCGGCCAGGGCCTCGATCAGCCGCTCGAAGATCGGCGTCTCGGTCTCGGGCAGGGTGGGGAGCCAGTCAGCCATGCGCGTCGATTGTCTCGTATATTGTCATAGTGACAATATAGTATTTGACCCGTGATGCAATACGGATCGACATTGATGCAATGTCGATCCAAAGCGTCCCGCCTCCCATGGAAATTTCCGTCCCCGCGCGTGGTCCGCCCCTCCGTGGCCTGGTCGTCGCGGGCCTGTTCGCCGCGCTCGCCCTGGTCGCCGCCCTGGCGGTTGCCTCGCTTGGCGCGACGACGCCCGTATCCGGAGCGGAGGCGGCCAAGCCGGCCGCCCCGCCGGCCGCCTGCGCGGTCGACATGTCTTCGCCCTACGTCCTGGCCAAGGTGGGAACGCCCCTGGAGCCGGTCCCGCTGTCGAGGTGCGGCCGATGACCCCGAGCCTGGTCGCCGCCCTGGCGCTCTTCGCTTTCGTCGCGTCGATCACGCCGGGGCCGAACAACATGATGCTGCTGGCCTCGGGGGCCAATTTCGGGTTCCGGCGCAGCGTGCCGCACATGCTGGGCGTCAGCGTCGGCTTCGGCCCGATGGTCGTCGCCGTCGGCTGGGGCCTGGGCGGCCTGTTCGCCCTGGCGCCCTGGCTCTACGACGTGCTGCGCTGGGCTGGGGCGGCCTACATGGTCTATCTGGCCTGGCGCATCGCCACCGCCGAGGGCCTCAAGGCCGGCGCCGCCGACGGCGAGCCGATGACCTTTCTCCAGGCCGCCGCCTTCCAGTGGGTCAACCCCAAGGCCTGGGCCATGGCGCTGGGCGCGGTCACCGCCTACGCCCCGACCGCCGGCTACGTCTTCAACGTGGTGGCGGTGGCCGTGATCTTCACCCTGATCAACGGCCCGTGCGTCGCCTCCTGGGCGGGGTTCGGCCAAGGGCTGCGGCGTTTCCTCGACCGGCCGACGGCGCTGCGGACGTTCAATATCGCCATGGCCCTGCTGCTGCTGGCCTCGCTGATCCCGTTCTTCATGGAGCTCGGCGGGAAGGCCTCGGCCATCGCATCCAGTCGATGAAGGCGCGCAGGGCCGGCGAGACCTGCCGCCGGCTGGGATAATAGAGGAAGAAGCCGGGGAAGCTCTCGCACCAGTCCGGCAGCACCTGGACCAGGCGGCCGTCGGCGATCTCGGCCTGGACCAGGCCCTCGAACAGGAAGGCCAGGCCCGCGCCCTGCAACGCGGCCTGCCGGATGACCTCGGCCTCGTCCGAGACCAGCGGGCCGTCGACATGCACGACCGCCGTCTCGCCCCGCCGCTCGAACTCCCAGGGGAACATCGCCCCGCTGGGAAAGCGGGTGCGAAAGCAGACATGGCCGGTCAGGTCGGCGGGCGAGGCTGGCGCGCCGCAGCGGCGCAGATAGTCGGGCGAGCCCACGGCCACCAACCGCACGTCGCCGCTGACCGGCACCGCGATCATGTCGGCCTGCAGGCTCTCGCCCAGGCGCAGGCCGGCGTCGAACCCGCCGGCGACGATGTCGACCAGGCCGTCGTCGGTGACGATCTCCAGCCGGATGTCGGGATAGGCCTTGAGGAAGCCGCCGACCTCCGGCGCGATGAGCATGCGGGCCGCCGAGCGCGCCATGTTCAGCCGCAGCCGGCCCGACGGCCGGTCGCGGAAGCTGGCCACCTCGTTCAGGGCCTCGTCGATGTCGGCCAGGGCCGGGGCCAGCCGCGCCAGCAGCCGCTCGCCCGCCTCGGTGGGCGCGACGCTGCGGGTGGTCCGATGCAGCAGGCGCACGCCCAGCCGGGTCTCGATATTGCGGATGGCGTGGCTCAGGGCCGAGGCGGAGACCCCCAGCTCGGCGGCCGCCCGGCGAAAGCTGCGCCGTTCGGCGACGAGGGCGAACACGGCCAGGTCGGGCAGGGGGCGACGATCCATTGATGAATCTTGCTCAATAGACCGCTGAATCTGCAAGCGCTTATCGAACAGCGACCGCGCCCTAAATCTTGCCACGTCATCCCGGACAATCAGGAGAGCGGCATGAAGACGCGTAAACTCGGCAAGAGCGGCCTTGAGGTTTCGGCGATCGGCCTCGGCTGCATGGGCATGAGCTGGGCCTACGGCCCGGCCGCCGACGAAAAGGACGCCGTCGCCGTCCTGCATCGCGCAGTGGAGCTGGGCGTGACCCTGTTCGACACCGCCGAGGTCTATGGCCCCTACGTCAACGAGGAACTGGTCGGCAGGGGCCTGAAGGGCCTGCGCGACAAGGCGGTCATCGCCACCAAGTTCGGCTTCGACATCCCGCCCGGCGACGGCCCGCGCCGCCCCGTCGGGGTCAACAGCCGGCCCGAGCACATCAAGGCGGTGGCCGACGCCTCGCTGAAGCGGCTGGGGATCGAGACCATCGACCTGTTCTATCAGCACCGGGTCGATCCCAACGTGCCGATCGAGGACGTGGCCGGGGCCGTGGGCGATCTGGTCGCCGCCGGCAAGGTGCGGTTCTTCGGCCTGTCCGAGGCCGGGGCCCAGACCATCCGCCGCGCCCACGCCGTCCACCCGGTCTCGGCCTTGCAGAGCGAATACTCGCTGTGGGAGCGGGGACCGGAGGCCGAGGTGCTGCCGACGGTGCGCGAGCTGGGGATCGGTTTCGTGCCCTACAGCCCCCTGGGCCGCGGCTTCCTGACCGGCGCGGTCAAGGACGCCGAATCTCTCGGCGCGGACGACTTCCGCCGCACCCTGCCGCGGTTCCAGGGCGAGGCCCTGGGCCGCAACCTGTCGCTGGTCGAGGCGCTGACCGGCCTGGCCCGACAGAAGGGCGTCACGGCGGCCCAGCTCGCCCTGGCCTGGCTGCTGCACCAGGGCGAGGACATCGCCCCCATCCCCGGCACCACCAAGATCGGACGCCTGGAGGAGAACGCCGGAGCGGCCGCGATCGCCCTGTCGGCCGAGGACCTGGCCGCCATCGGCGCGGCGATCCCCGAAACGGCGGTCGAAGGCGACCGCTACGACGAACGCGGCATGGCCATGGTCGGCCGCTGAGCTCACCCGCCCTTCCCCCCGCGATCGGGGGAAGGACGGTTCATTCTTGACGCTCCGTTCCCGTCGCCGCAAAGCTCTTCGCAACTGCGAAAAGAAACGACGGGGATGCGCCGATGAAGACGCCGCGTGGATTTTTCAAGCCCTTGGCCATCGGCGCGCCGGCGCCGCTGCGCGAGCCGCCGGTCCGCGTCGAGCGCATGATCCACTTCGTGCCGCCGCACCTCGACAAGGTGCGCGCCAAGGTGCCCGAGATCGCCCCGACCGTGGACGTGATCCTGGCCAATCTCGAAGACGCCATCCCCGCCGACGCCAAGGAAGCCGCCCGCGCCGGCCTGATCGACATGGCCCGCAACATCGACTTCGCCTCGATGGGCGTCGGCTTCTGGGCGCGGATCAACTGTCTGAATTCGCCCTGGCACCTGGACGAGGTGACCGAGATCGTCGCCAAGGCCGGCTCGAAGCTGGACGTCCTCATGGTGCCCAAGGTCGAGGGGCCGTGGGACATCTTCTACATGGACCAGTTGCTGGCTTCGCTGGAGGCCAAGCATCACCTGCAAAGGCCGATCCTGCTGCACGCCATCCTCGAGACCGCCGAGGGCGTCAACAATGTCGAGGCCATCGCCGGGGCCAGCCCGCGCATGCAGGGGATCAGCCTCGGCCCCGCCGACCTCGCCGCCAGCCGGGCCATGAAGACCACCCGCGTCGGCGGCGGCCATCCCGGCTATCGGGTGATCGAGGACCCCCGCGCCGACGGCGGCGAGCGCGTCTCGGTGCAGCAGGACCTGTGGCACTACACCTTCGCCAGGATGGTCGACGCCTGCGCCGCCTACGGCATCAAGCCGTTCTACGGCCCGTTCGGGGCCATCGACGACCCGGTCGCCTGCGAGCAGCAGTTCCGCAACGCCTTCCTGATGGGCTGCGCCGGGGCCTGGAGCCTGCATCCCAGCCAGATCGCCATCGCCAAGGCGGTGTTCAGCCCCGACCCGGCCGAGGTCGCCTTCGCCCGTCGCATCCTGGAGGCGATGCCGGACGGCTCGGGCGTGGCCATGCTGGACGGCAAGATGCAGGACGACGCCACCTGGAAACAGGCCAAGGTGATCGTGAACCTGGCCAAGCAGATCGCCGCCAAGGACCGGGACTACGCCGCCGCCTACGGGTTCTAAGCCGGAGCCCGCGCGCCCCGCCGGGAGCCTCCGGCGCAAAGCCGCTTCCCCTTTGGCCGGCCGCGCTCTAGTTTCCGGCGCTTCCGTCCACGGCAATCCCGAGTCCCAATGGCCGCGCACTACCTCGAGTTCGAGCGTCCCATCGCCGAGCTGGAAACCAAGATCGAGGAGCTGTCCAAGCTCTCCGAGACCGCCGGCCCGGGCGCGTTCGACGCCGAGATCGCCGCCCTGCGCTCGCGGGTCGACACCTTGCGGCGGGAAGCCTACGCCGGCCTGGACGCCTGGCAGAAGACCCAGGTGGCGCGCCATCCCGAGCGGCCGCACTTCGTCGACTATGTCGAGGGTCTGATCGAGGAGTTCGTCGAGCTGCGCGGCGACCGCAAGTTCGCCGACGACCAGGCCATCGTCGGCGGCCTGGGCCGTTTCCGCGGCGTGCCGGTGGTGGTGATGGGCCACGAGAAGGGCCACGACACCGTCACCCGCATCAAGCACAACTTCGGCATGGCCCGGCCCGAAGGCTACCGCAAGGCCGTGCGCCTGATGGACATGGCCGAGCAATTCAACATGCCGGTGGTCACCTTCGTCGATACCGCCGGGGCCTATCCGGGCGTCGGCGCCGAGGAGCGCGGCCAGTCCGAGGCCATCGCCCGCTCGACCGAGCGCGGCCTGACCCTGGGCACGCCGATGGTGACCACGGTCACCGGCGAGGGCGGCTCGGGCGGGGCCATCGCCCTGGCGGCGGCCAACAAGGTGCTGATCCTCGAACACTCGATCTATTCGGTGATCTCGCCCGAGGGGGCGGCCTCGATCCTGTTCCGCGACGGCGCGCGGGCCAAGGACGCGGCGGTGTCGATGAAGATCACCGCCCAGGACCTGATCGGCTACGGCATCGTCGACCGCATCATCCAAGAGCCGGCGGGCGGGGCCCATTCCGATCCCGAAGCCGCCATCCGCGCCGTCGGCGACGCGGTCGAGGAGGAGCTGAAGGCCCTGCTCGGCCTGACGCCCGACCAGGTGCGCAAGCAGCGGGCCGAACGCTTCTACGCCATCGGCCAGACCGGCGTCGCCTGAGGCTTTTTGGTCTTCCCCCCGCGATGAGGGGAGATGCTCGCCGCCAGGGGCGTTGCGCGACCAGGCCGGGCGAAAACCCGAAGGCCGTCGCCGGAATGTCAGAACGAGGTCAGCCTTTTCCTGAGGCGATCTGCGGCGAAGTCCAGGAAGACCCGCATCTTTGAGGGTAGCGCGCCACGCCCGGCGTGCATCAAGTGAACTGGCAGGGGTTCAACCTCGAAGTCCGTCAGGACGATGCGGAGCGACCCGTCGCGCACGGCGTCCGCGCATTGATAGTGGAGCACTCGAGCCACGCCGACGCCTTGAGCCGCCGCCCAGACCGCCGCTTCCGCAGTGGAGACGGAGAGACGTGGCCGGATAGGCATGTCGAAACCGCCTTTGGTGTCTTTCCGCCTGAATGGCCAGACTGAGGCCGGGGACAGGAAATCGAAATTGACGGCGGGCAGGTTCGCCAGGTCCTCGGGGGCCTTGGGCAGGCCGTGGACGGCGAGCAGCTCCGGGCTGGCGCACACAACCGTCCGCATCGAACCGATGCGCGTGGCCACCATGCGGCTGTCCGGCAAGGGCCCGATCCGCGCCGCCATATCGACATGGTCCTCGAGCAGGTGAAGGTTGCGGTCCGCCAGCGCCAGCCGGACGTTGATTTCCGGATAGGCGGCCAGGAACTCGGTGATGACCGGAAGGATGTGCAGCTGTCCGAACAGGATCGGCGCCGTCACCACCAGTTCGCCACGCGGCGCATGGAATTCTCCGGAGGCGGCGCGCTCGGTCTCGTCCAACTCATCGAGGATGCGCCTAGCCGAAACCACATAGGCGGCGCCAGGATCGGTCACGGCAACTTTGCGCGTGGTGCGAGTCAGGAGCCTGGTCCCCAGATGGGCTTCAAGCTCGCCCACCTTCCGGCTCACAGTGGCCAGGGGCACGCCCAGCGCCCTGCTGGCGGCCGAGAAGCTTCCTGTGTCGACCACCCGCAACAGGATCTTCATGGCTTCAAGACGGTCCATAAATATACCATTCTTCGAGAATTACTTTCCCATAACCGCCATATTATCTCATTATTCGGAACCCGATATATCCTGAAGCACGTAACCGCTCTGGTTTCGGACCTGCGAAGGAAACGGCCATGTCCCGCCTGACAATTCCCGCCCGCGACGATGTCCCCGATGCGTCCAAGCCGATCCTGGACGCCGTCCAAAAGCAACTCGGCGTCGTCCCCAACATGTTCGGCCTGATCGCCGCCAGCCCGGCCGTATTGCAGGGCTTCACCAGCAACAACGGCGCGCTCGCCGGGACGCTCGACGTCAAGACGCGCGAGCGGATCGCACTCGCCGTCGCCCAGGTGAACGACTGCGACTACTGCCTGTCCGCGCACAGCTATCTCGGGCTGAACCTGGCGAAGATCACGTCGGAAGAGATCGCCCTCAACCGCAAGGGCCGATCCGGCGACGCAAAGGCGGATGCGGCGGTCCGATTCGCGGCCAAGGTGGTGCGCGAACGCGGCAAGGTCAGCGGCGGCGACATCAAGGCGGTTCGCGACGCCGGCTTCTCCGACGGCCAGATCGTTGAGATCATCGCCGTCGCGGCCGAGAACGTCTTCACCAACCTGCTCAATGTGGTCGCGCAGACCGACATCGACTTCCCCGTCGTCCACGCCGCCGAAGCTGCCTGACGGCCGGCGCGGGCTGGCAGGCCGTTCTGGCCGCCAGCCCACGCCTTCCTCATGGGTGGGAACTCGACCATGTCCTATGGATTCCTCGATATCACCGCGACGCCGAGCGTTCGCGCGGCGCAGGCGGCGATGGGCGGCGATCGGGTCTGGTGGGACTTCAACGGCGATCGGCGGTCCGACAGATTCACGCACGATGAGGCCGTCTTCATCGCTCGGCGCGACAGCTTCTACATGGCGACCGTCTCGGAGACCGGGTGGCCCTATGTCCAGCACCGCGGCGGCCCGCCCGGTTTCCTGATGGTCGTGGACGACAAGACGCTGGCCTTCGCCGATTACCGCGGCAATCGACAGTATATCAGCGTCGGCAACATCGGCGCCGACGACCGCGTCGCCCTGATCCTGATGGACTATGTGCACAGGGCGCGGCTCAAGATCCTGGCGCATGTCGAGGTCGTGCCGCTCGACGCAGATCCGAACCTTGCGGCGGTCCTTTCCGCGCCCGGCTACAAGGCCAGGCCCGAACGTATCCTGCGGCTGCATCTCGACGCGTTCGACTGGAACTGCCCGCAGCACATCACCCCGCGGTTCACCCAGGCGGAAATCGCCGAGGCCGTGCAGCCGCTGCGCGATCGCCTGACCGCCCTCGAGGCCGAAAACGCCGAACTGCGGGCCAGGCTCGCCGCCGGGGAAGGAGCAAGATGATGGAAGTCGAGCCTTCGCCGTCGCCGCCGTTCACGACCGTCGAGGCCGCCGTCCGGAAGGTTCGTCTCGCCGAAGACGCCTGGAACACGCGCGATCCCGAGCGCGTCGTGCTGGCCTACACGCCCGACAGCCGCTGGCGCAATCGGGCCGAGTTCCTCGAAGGTCGCCAAGCGATAGCTACTTTTCTGGCCCGGAAGTGGAGCCGGGAACTCGACTATCGTCTCATCAAGGAGCTGTGGGGATTCCGAGAAAACCGCATGGCGGTGCGCTTCGCCTATGAATGGCGCGACGATGTCGGCGCTTGGTTTCGGTCCTACGGCAACGAGCTTTGGGAGTTTGACGAGCGCGGCCTGATGCGCCGCCGCCTCGCCAGCATAAACGACGCCCCGATCCGTGAGGCCGATCGCAAGTACCACTGGCCGCTGGGGCGCCGGCCGGATGACTATCCCTCGCTGAGCGATCTCGGGCTGTAGGCGCGCTCTGGCCGAACACCTCTGCAGGATATCGCGCCTGGCGCGATTCCTGCTGCTCTGGAAATTCTTAACCGAGCGCAGCTTCAACCGTCTCCTGGTCGAAGAGGCGGACGGTCTTCTTCGCAGCGGCGGGTTGGCCGACGTCGCCGCGGCGAGGGCGATCCGAACGGCCTCAGCCCGACGGCGTCTTTCAGGCGTTCGGATCGCGACCGCGGGCGACTGTCGGGTCGGACGGCGCCCGCGCTGCGCCCAGGGCAGGCGACAATCGCCGAGGCGCGTCGCGGTCGTGGGCCAGCCGGCCGGCGACGTAGGTCGCGCGGACGGCGCGGTCGTCGCCCAGGGCCATCAGCACGAACAGCGTCTCCTCGACCGAGCGCGAGCGGTCGTTGCGGAACTTCAGCAAGGGCGTCGCCGCGGGGTCGAGGACGGCCAGGTCGGCCTCCATGCCCGGCGCCAGCGTCCCGACCCGGTCGGAGATCCCCATCGCCCGCGCCCCGCCCAGGGTGGCGAGATAGAGCGCCTTGGCCGCGTCCAGCGCGTAGCCGCCGAGCTGGCCGACCTTGTAGGCCTCGCCGGCGACGGCCAGCATCGAGAAGCTGGGGCCCGCCCCGATGTCGGTGCCCAGGCCGACCTCGACCGGGCGGTGCGGGTCCTTGGCCCGGTCGACGCGGAACAGCCCGCTGCCCAGGAACAGGTTCGAGGTCGGGCAGTGGGCGATGGCCGCGCCGGCCTCGCAGCAGCGGCATAGCTCGCTCTCGGTCAGGTGCACGCCGTGGGCCAGCACCGCGCCGGGGCCGACCAGGCCATGGCGGTCGTAGACGTCCAGATAGCCGGCCGCTTCCGGGAACAGGTCGCGGACCATGGCGATCTCGGCGAGGTTCTCCGAGACGTGGGTGTGGACCAGGGCGTCGGGACGCTCGGCCTTCAGGGCCCCGGCCAGGGCCAGCTGCTCGGGGGTGCTGGTCCCGGCGAACCGGGGGGTGACGGCGTAGAGCGCGCGGCCGCGGCCGTGCCAGCGGTCCATGAGCGCCTTGGACTGGTCGTAGCTGGACTGGGCGGTGTCGAGCAGGCCGGCGGGCGCCAGGCGGTCCATCATGGTCTTGCCGGCCGCCAGGCGCATGCCGCGCCGGGCGGCCGCCTCGAACAGGGCGTCGACCGAATGGGCGTGGACGGAGCAGAACACCAGGGCGCTGGTGACGCCGTTGCGCAGCATCTCGTCGCAGAACAGGTCGGCGGTCGCCTCGGCGTGGGCGCGGTCGGCGAAGGCGAGCTCGGCCGGGAAGGCGTAGTCGTTCAGCCAGTCCAGCAATTGATGGCCGGCCGAGCCGATCATGCCGGTCTGCACATAGTGGACGTGGGCGTCGACGAATCCGGGGACGATCAGGCTGTCCGCGTAGCGCGCCACTTCGGCGTCGGCCGGGATGCGCCCGCGCAGGGCGTCGTAGGCGCCGACCGCCTCGATCACGCCGTCGCGGCAGATGACCACGCCGTCGCTCTCATGGACCAGCGCCGCAGCCGGGTCGATCAGGAAGGGATCGTCGCGCAGATAGACGAGGCCGCCGCGAAGGACGGTCAGTGAAGGGGATGGGGTGGTCACCAGCCGTTCCTAGCCCAAGCGGGCCGGCGCGGCGAGGGGACTCAAACGGCTTGCCTGACGCCGGGGGAAGGCGTCACAGTTATTTTGAACAGACGTTTAGGAGGCCGCGCGTGGCGATCAGGACCCGTTTCACCGAGCTTTTCGGCGTCGAGCATCCCATCGCCCAGGGCGGCATGCAGTGGGTCGGCCGGGCCGAGCTGGTCTCGGCCGTGGCCGAGGCGGGGGCGCTGGGCTTCCTCACCGCCCTGACCCAGCCGACGCCCGAGGCGCTGGAGGCCGAGATCAGGCGCTGCCGCGAGATGACCGACAAGCCGTTCGGCGTGAACCTGACCATCCTGCCGGCCATCAAGCCGCCGCCGTATGCGGAATATCGCCGCGCCATCATCGAGAGCGGGATCAAGATCGTCGAGACCGCCGGCTACAAGCCGCAGGAGCATGTCGACGACCTCAAGGCGCACGGCGTCAAGATCATCCACAAGTGCACGGCGGTCCGCCACGCCCTGTCGGCCGAGCGCATGGGCGTCGACGCCATCTCCATCGACGGCTTCGAATGCGCCGGCCACCCCGGCGAGGACGACATCCCCGGCCTGATCCTGATCCCGGCCGCCGCCGACAGGGTGAAGGTGCCGATGCTGGCCTCGGGCGGCTTCGGCGACGGTCGCGGCCTGGTCGCGGCCCTGGCCCTGGGGGCGGACGGCATCAACATGGGCACCCGCTTCTGCGCCACCCAGGAAGCGCCGATCCATGACAACTTCAAGCAGCAGATGGTCGCCAACGACGAGCGGGCCACCGACCTGATCTTCCGTACGCTGCACAACACCGCCCGCGTGGCCAAGAACGCGGTCAGCCAGCAGGTGGTCGAGATCGAGCGCCGGGGCGGGGCCAAGTTCGAGGACGTCGCCGACCTGGTCAAAGGCGTGCGCGGCCGCGAGGGGCTGGAGAGCGGCGACGTCGACCACGGCGTCTGGTCGGCCGGCATGATCCAGGGCCTGATTCACGACGTGCCGACGGTCAGGCAACTTGTCGACCGCATCGTCGCCGAGGCCGAGCAGATCATCGACGAGCGCCTGGCCCGCGCCACCGGACGCTTGCAGGCCCTGGCCGCCGAATAGCCTGTTCCGTCAGGTGTTCGGCAAGCTTTATGACGATTGGAAGAAGTTTTTGTGAGAACGCCGGGCCGGATCGGCGGCGTTAGCACCTCATTAGCCGCGCGATGATTTCTCCGTTCTTGGAGGTCATCGTATGTCCAGTTTAAGCAGTCTCGCCGTCTCCGTGGAGCCGGCGCGCGCCGATCATCTCGGTCAACAGCTGTATGACCGGTTCAAGGCCGAGCCGGACACCTTGATCGTGCCGGTGCTCGACGACGACGACCGGCCGATCGGCCTGGTCGAGCGCAACGCGTTCTTCCTGCTGATGGCGGCGGAGTACGGCCGCGCCCTCTACGCCCGCCGCCCGGTTACGGCCCTGATGGACAAGGGAAGGGGCCGCTGGTCGTCGAGGGCTCGACCCCGATCGCCGATTTCACCGGCGCCGTGCTGACCGACCGCCCGTCGGACCTGCTGCGCGGGTTCATCATCGTCGACGAGGGCCGCTATGTCGGCGTCGGCGCGGTGCTGGGCCTGCTGCAGGCCGCCAACGAAGCCAACCGCCTCGGCTCGGCCCAGCTGGCGCGCATGGCCCACTACGACGCCCTGACCGACCTGCCCAACCGCGTGCTGTTCCACAAGGAGCTGAGCGAGGCCCTGGCCCGCGCCCGGCGGCGCGACGAGATGCTGGCTGTGCTCTGCGTCGACCTCGACCATTTCAAGACCGTCAACGACACCCTGGGCCATCCGGTCGGCGACGCCCTGCTCCAGGTCGCCGGCAAGCGGCTGCTCGGCTGCGTGCGCGAGGGCGACACCATCGCCCGCCTGGGCGGCGACGAGTTCGCCATCGTGCAGACCGGCCTGGACGATCTCAGCGGCGCCGCCCGCCTGGCCGACCGCATCGTCGAGGCGGTCAGCCATCCCTTCGACGTCATGGGCCATCAGGTGGTGATCGGCGCCAGCGTCGGCATCGCCGCCGCGCCGTCGGACGGCGACAGCGGCGACGAGCTCTTGAAGAAGGCCGACATGGCGCTCTACCGCGTCAAGGGCGAGGGCCGCGGCGGGTTCCATTTCTTCGAACGGGCGATGGACGACCGGGTGCAGACCCGCCGCGCGCTCGAACTCGACCTGCGCCACGCCCTCGTCGCCGGCGAGTTCGAACTGTACTACCAGCCGCTGTTCAGCCTCGGGGCCGAACGGGTGCAGGGCTGCGAGGCGCTGCTGCGCTGGCGCCATCCGGCCCGCGGCCTAGTCTCGCCCGCCGACTTCATTCCCCTGGCCGAGGAGATCGGCCTGATCGTGCCCCTGGGCGAATGGGTGCTGCGCCAGGCCTGCGCCGAGGCCACCGCCTGGCCCGAGCATGTGCGTCTGGCGGTCAATCTGTCGCCGGCCCAGTTCCGCAGCCGCCATCTGGTGCAGACCGTGGTCTCGGCGCTGTCGGCCTCGGGCCTGTCGCCGCACCGGCTGGAGCTGGAGATCACCGAGTCGGTGCTGCTGCAGGACAACGCCGCCAACATGGCGGTGCTGCACAGCATCCGCGACCTGGGCGTGCGCATCTCCATGGACGACTTCGGCACCGGCTATTCGTCGCTGAGCTACCTGCGCAGCTTCCCGTTCGACAAGATCAAGATCGACCAGACCTTCATCCGCGACCTGCCGCACGACGCCGACGCCCTGGCGATCGTCCGGGCCGTCACCGGCCTGGGCGCCAGCCTCGGCATCGACACCACGGCCGAGGGGGTGGAAACGGCCGAGCAACTGGCCGAACTGCGCACCCACGGCTGCCGTGAGATCCAGGGCTATTTCATCAGCCCGCCGGTGCCCGCCGCCGACATCGCCGCCATGCTGGGCGTCGCCCCCGCCGCGCGGGACGGCGGCGAGGTGACCGCTTTGCCGCCGCCGGCCGGCCAGACATCGGTCGGGCCTGGCGATCTGGATGTCGTATCGGTGTCGGGCGGTTCGACGGCGGCGCGCCTCCAGGTTTAATTATTGAGGAATGCCGTCTTGGTTGTATCGTCCGCGTGGGGCGGGGGCTCACATGCGACAAACAATTCTCGTCACGATGCTGGTCGGCTCTTTGGCGGCCTGACCGTGGATATTCTGTTCGCCGCGGCGGGGGGCAACACCCAAGGCGCGTTCACGAAGGCCGGCAGCCAGGTCGGCTCCCAGTTCGCGTCCGCCGAATTCGAGGCGGAGGCGGACTATGTGGGCCTCTACTATTCGGCGCGATCCGGATACGACACCGCTCACGCTCCTGAATTCTGGCGGAAGATGTCGGTCGAAAATCCCGGCTCGATTTTCATCAAGTCGAGCCATCCCGCCAATCCGCAGCGCTTCCTCGCGCTGCAGGCCGCCAACACCGAGATCGAAGCCCATAGAACGGCCGGGGAGCCGTTGCCGCCCAAGCGCAAGGACAAGAGCGCGTCTGCGAGCGCCCAGAAAAACTAGCCGATCGCGCGCAGCGTCGCGCCCAGGGCCTCGACCGCCTCGTCGGTGGTGGCCCACGAGCACATGAAGCGCACCGAGCCGTCCAGGAAGCGGTGGGCCGCCCAGCCTTGTCCGCGCAGCCGCCCCAGCGCGGGCTCGTCCATCTGGACGAACACGCCGTTCGCCTCGACCGGGTGCGTCAGGGGGAAGGGCGACAGCGCCGCCAGCTTGCGGGCCATGGCGTTGGCGTGGGCGGCGCGGCGCAGCAGCGCCGAGTCCGACCCGCCCTCCAGCATGCCGATCCAGGGCGCTGCGTAGAAGCGGCCCTTGGACGGCAGTTGGCCCGACTGTTTAAGGCGGGCGTCGAAGCGGCGGGCGAGGCTTTTGTCGAACAGCACCACGGCCTCGGTCGGGGTCATACCGGCCTTGGTGCCGCCGAACACCAGGATGTCGACGCCCATTGCCCCGATGGCCTTGAGGTCGAACCCGGCCGCGGCGGCGTTGGCCAGCCGCGCCCCGTCGAGGTGGACGCCGAGGCCCTTGGCCTTGGCGGCGGCGGTCAGGGCGGCCAGGTCGGCGGTCGGATAGACGGCGCCGTATTCGGTGGCGTTGGTCAGCGACAGGGCGGCCGGCGACTGGCGGTGCGAGACGTCCGGCTGGTCGAGCGCGGCGGCCAGGGCCCCGGCCTCGATGCGGCCGGAAGCGCCGGGCAGGCCGGTCAGGCCGACGCCGTGGCCGAACAGGCCGGGGGCGCCGGTCTCGTCGGTGCAGATATGGGCGTGTTCGTGGGCGATCACCGCCTCGAACGGCCGGCACAGCGCGGCCAGGGCCACGGCGTTGGCGGCGGTGCCCGAGGCCACGAAATAGACCGCCGCGTCGGCGTCGAGCAGGCCGCGCACGGCGTCGGCCGCCTGGGCGGTGACCGTGTCCGTGCCATAGCCGGACGCGAAGCCCGAATTGGCGGCCGTCAGGGCGGCGAGGGCCTCGGGCGCGCAGCCGGCGGTGTTGTCTGAGACAAAGTCGAAGCGAAGGGTCATGGCCGGCTCTTAGCCGTCCGCGAAGGCTGGCGAAAGCCCTTCCGCCGCGCCGCCTAGCCGACCTCGCGGCCCCAGGCCAGAATCTCCTCGGCGAAGAGGTCCGGCGCCTCCATCGCCGCGAAATGGCCGCCGCGCGGCATGTCGGTCCAGCGGACGATGTTGTAGGCCCGGTCGGCCCAGCTGCGCGGCGGCGGCTGGTACAACGGCTCGCCGGGGAAGTTGGCGAAGGCGGTCGGGGTTTCGCAGCGCTGGCCCTCGGCCAGGGTCGCGCCGCCCTCCTCGATCAGGCCGCGATAGTACCAGGCGCCGGTCGCGAACGATCCGCTCATCACATAGATCATGACGCTGGTGATCAGCTGGTCCATTTCATAGACGCCGATCAGCGGCCGCTCGCGCAGGTCGGACCAGTCGTGGAAACGCTCGACGATCCAGGCCGCCTGGCCGACCGGGTTGCCGGCGCCCAGCCAGGCCAGCGACTGCGGCTTGGAGGCCTGCAGGCGGAAATAGGCGCCGAGCTGCTCCATCATCGCGCCGAAGCGGGTGATCCAGGCGATCTCGGCCTCGGTGCGCGGCGGGCCGGCGGGGCGCAGTCCGATCATGTTCAGGTGGATGGCGCGCACATGGTCGGCGTGGTCGATCCCCAGCCACGAAGTGACCAGCGCCCCCCAGTCGCCGCCCTGGGCCAGGTAGCGGTCGTAGCCGAGCGTCTCGGTCATCAGCTTGCCGAACAGCCGCGCCGTCAGCCTCTGGCCGACCGGCCGGGCGGGCTTCGACGAGAAGCCGAAGCCGGGCAGGGACGGGATGACCAGATCGAAGGCGTCTTCGGCCCGGCCGCCGAAGCGCGAGGGAAAGGCCAGCCGCTCGATCACGCCCCAGAACTCGTAATGCGAACCTGGCCAGCCGTGCGACAGCAGCAGCGGCCGGCGGCCCTGCGCCTCGCCGACCACGTGCAGGAAATGGATGTCGAAGTCCTCGATCCTCGCGCGGTGCTGCGGGTGGCGATTGAGGTCGGCCTGGGCGGCGCGCCAGTCGTAGCCGTCGGTCCAGCGCGCGCACAGCGAGCGCAGGAAGCCGCCGTCGCAGCCGTAGCCCCAGCCGTCCTCGACCGCCGGCGCGGGCGGCCACGGATAGGCGCGGACCAGATCGAGCACGCGGTCGACCTCGGCCTTTGGCCAATCGACCTCGAACGGCGTCGGCGCGTCGGTCATCACGATCCTCCCGGGTCTTCGGCCAAGGTGGCGAGGCTTACGCGGCGGCGGTCAAGGCCTGTCGGGCGAGAACAGGCCGAGCCCGCGGCCGACGGCGCTCATCAGCGCGTGCCGGAACCGGTCGGGGTCGATGGCGGGATCGAGCTTGCCGGTGAGCTGCAGAACGATGGCGCCATGCAGCGACGCCCACAGGATGTGGGCGCACAGCACCGGGTCGCCCTTGAGCACGCCGGCCTCGATCAGGGCCTCGACGTGGCGGGTCAGGGTGGCGCGGGCGCGGGCGGAGGCGCGGACCAGCTCGGGATAGTCGTTCTCGTTGGGCTGGGTCAGGTCGAACATCAGGCGATAGGCCTGGGGGTTGTCGAAGGCGAAGCGGGCGTAGGCCTCGCCCACGGCGGCGGCCTTGTCGCGCAGGTCGTCGGCGGCGTCGTAGGCGGCCTCCAGCGCGGCGGCGAAACGCTCGAAGCCGTTGGCGCGCACCGCCGCCAGGATGTCGTCCTTGTCGCGGAAGTACCGGTAGGGGGTCATGGGGCTGACGCCCAGCTCGGCGGCCAGCTGGCGCATGGTCACCGCGTCGGGGCCGTGCTCGGCGAAAAGACGCTGGGCGGTCTCGCACAGGCGGTCGCGGAAGTCCGCGACGTCGTTGTCGGACAGCGTTCTGGGCACCGTCTCCTCCGATTCGAACAACCACCTTGCCCGAATTTATATTTTACGACATAAATTTACGAAGTACATTTTTGTGCCTTCCGCTCGAAGCCAGGAGACCCGCCATGGACGCCAAGGTCGCGATCGACGTCGAGGACAGCCCCTATCTGCGCGGCAATTTCGCGCCGATCCGCAGCGAGGACGATTTCGTCGACCTGCCGGTCCGGGGCGAGCTGCCGGCGGGGCTGGCCGGCGTGCTCTACCGCAACGGCCCCAATCCGCAGTTCGCGCCCAGGGACGGCGGCTATCACTGGTTCGTCGGCGACGGCATGATGCACGCCTTCCATGTGGAGGACGGCCGCGTCCGTTATCGCAACCGCTACGCCCGCACGCCGAAATGGACCGCCGAGCACGCCGCCGGCCGCGCCCTGTTCGGCAGCTGGGGCGACCCGCGCAGCAGCGACCCGTCGGTGATCGGCCTCGACGGCGGCGTGGCCAACACCAACGTCCTCTGGCACGGCGGCCGCCTGCTGGCGCTGGAGGAGGCCCACGCGCCGTTCGAAATGGACCCCGACAGCCTGGAATCGCGCGGCTATCGCGACGCGTTCGGCGGCCGGGTCACCGCCCACCCCAAGATCGATCCCGAGACCGGCGAAATGGTCTTCTTCGCCTATGCGGTCGGCGAGGTTCCGCTGTCCTCGACGATCAGCTACGGCGTGGCCGACGCCGCCGGCCGCCTGGTCCGCCGCCAGGACTTCGAGGCGCCCTACTGTTCGATGATCCACGACTTCATGGTCACCCGCGACCATGTGCTGTTCCCGGTCCTGCCGCTGACCGGCAGCCTGGAGCGGGCCATGCGCGGCGGCCCGCCCTTCGCCTGGGAGCCGGGCAAGGGCGCCTTCGTCGGCGTCATGCGCCGCGACGCCGACGTCTCGACCATCCGCTGGTTCGAGACCGAGGCCTGCTACGTCTTCCATGTCCTCAACGCCTGGGACGACGGCGACCGCATCGTCGCCGACGTCATGCAATACGACCGCGCGCCATTGTTCCCCAACGCCGACGGCGGCGCCGGCGCCCCGTCCTGGGCGCGCCTGACGCGGTGGACCTTCGACCTGTCCGGCGCTTCCGACGTCATCCGCAGCGAGCCTCTCGACGACCTCGCCGGGGAGTTCCCCCGCATCGACGAGCGCCGCGCCGGCCTCGCCAACCGCCACGGCTGGTTCGCCGCCCAGCGGCGGCGGCCCGGCGACGTGCGCGCCGACGCCCTGGTCCACATCGACTTCGCCACCGGGCGGCGAAGCGTCGCCGGCTTCGACGGCGGCGACTGCGTCTCCGAGCCGGTGTTCGCCCCCCGGTCGGCCGACGCGGCCGAGGGCGACGGCTGGATCACCGCCGTGGTCTGGCGGGCCGCCGAGAACCGCAGCGACTTCGTGGTCTACGAGGCCCAGGACATCTCGGCCGGCCCGGTCGCGGTGGTCGAGCTGCCGCGCCGGACGCCGTTCGGCTTCCACGGCGCCTGGCGGCCGTCGGCCTGAACGCGGCGGCGCGGGCGATGCTGTTCTTCGCGATGATGGCCGTGGTCGCCGCCGTCGCGGCGGCGGCTGGCCTGCTGCTGGGCCACGGCCTCGACGTGCGGGCGGCGATGGTCTGGGGCATGAGCCTGCCGCTGCTGTTCTTCGGCGTCGACCATCTGGTCAAGCCGGGGCGCTACCTGCCGATGATGCCGGACGTCGTGCCGCGCCCGCGCGAGGTGGTGCTGTTCACCGGCCTTTGCGAGATCGCCGGCGGGATCGGCCTGCTGGCGCCGGCCGCCCGGCTGGCGGCGGGCTGGGCCCTGGCGGTCTATTTCGTCTGCGTCTTCCCGGCCAACCTCAAGAACGCCCTTCAGGGGCTCAGCGTCGACGGGCTGCCGTCCAACCGCGCCTACTACTGGGCGCGGCTGCCGTTCCAGCCGGTGGCGATCGCCTGGGCGCTCTACGCCTCGGGCGCGCTCTGGCCCGCCGCGTCCTAGGCGGCGACGGCGAGCCCGGCGCCGGCCGGGTCCAGGCCGAGGGCGCGCAGTCCCTCGGCGCCGGCGGCGGTCAGCCGCACCGCCCGGCCGCCGCCGCGCGCCGGCTCGATCCAGCCCAAGGCGACCATGCGGGCGAACAGGGCGACCCCCAGCGGGCCGGCCAGATGGTGCCGGCGCTCGGTCCAGTCGAGGCAGCGCCGCGCCAGTCCGGGGCGTGGGCGAAGGGCGGCGGCGTCGAGGCCGAACTCGGCGAAGCGCCGTCGGCCCGCCTCGGTGAGCGTGAAATGTCTGGGGTCGTCGGCGGCTTCGGGCTGGGCGATCAGCCCGCCGGCCTCCAGCGCCTCGGTCAGGGCCACGCCCAGCCGCCCGGCCAGATGGCCATAGCAGCTGCGGGCCTGGCGCAGGGCGCGGGCCTTGGGCGAGCGCGGCTCGTCCAGCGACCGGATCGGCGGGGCGAGGCAGGCCAGGGCCTCGACGGCGTGGGCCACTTCCGGGCTCGCCAGCCGATAATAGCGATGGCGGCCGGCGGTCTCGACCTTCAGGAGGCCGCCCGCCGTCAGCTTGGCCAGGTGATTGCTGGCCGCCTGGGCCGAGACGTTGGCCGCCCAGGCCAGGGCGCCGGCCGGCTGGGCGCGGCCGTCGAGCAGGGCCGAAAGCATCGCCGCCCGGGTGGGGTCGGCGATCAGGGCGGCGGGGGCGGCGATATTGGCTTCCATGGCGCGGACTCCGGATTATGGCGATCCTAACCCGGTTCGAGGTCGGGACGGTTCATCGGTTCGTGAAGCATCCGGCGGCGGCGGCGGCCAGACTGCCGGCATGACCGCCGTCGCCCTTCGCCGTCCCGCGCCCCTCGCTCTCGTCGTCGCCGCCGCCAGCTTCGGCTTCGTGGTGGTTCAGCTAGACGTCACCATCGTCAACGTCGCCCTGGTGCGCATCGGCGCCGAGTTCGGCGGCGGCGTCGCCGGGCTGCAATGGGTGGTCGACGGCTACACCCTGCTGTTCGCCGCCCTGCTGCTCACCGCCGGGGCGTTGGGCGACCGGTTCGGGCCCAAGCGGGCCTTTCTGGCCGGGTTCGGCCTGTTCGCCGCCGCTTCGGCGGCGTGCGGGCTGGCGAACGGCGTCGTCGCCCTGGTCGCCGCGCGCGCCGTGCAGGGGGCCGCCGCCGCGTTCCTGGTGCCGCCGTCCCTGGCCCTGCTGGCCCACGCCTGTGGCGACGATCCTCGCCGCCGGGCCAAGGCCGTCGGGGTCTGGACCGCCGCCGGCGGCGTGTCGATCGCCGCCGGACCGGTGATCGGCGGCCTGCTGATCGGCTGGCTGGGCTGGCGCAGCATCTTCCTGGTCAATCTGCCGGTCTGCGCCCTAGGCGCGGCCCTGACCTGGGCGTTCGCGCCGGAGGCGCCGGGCCGGACCGACGCGCCCCGGCTGGACGTCGCCGGCGCCGTCCTGGCGACGGTCGCCCTGCTCGGCCTGACCGGCGCGGTCATCGAGGGCGGCGGGGCGGGCTGGGGCCGGCCGCTGGTCTGGGCCCTGGCCGCCGGCGGCGGGCTCGCCGGGGCGGCGTTCGTGATGGTCCAGGCCCGCGGCCGCCATCCCATGCTGCCGTTGGAGGTGTTCCGCCGGCCGACCTTCAGCGCCGCGACGGCGGTGGGGATCGCGGTCAATTTCTCCTATTACGGCATGATCTTCGTGCTCGGCCTCTACCTGCAGCGCGTGCTCGGCCGTTCGGCCACCGAGGCGGGCCTGGCCTTCCTGCCCCTGACCGCGACCTTCATCGTCTCGAACCTGATCAGCGGCTGGGCGGTGGGCCGGTTCGGGCCGCGCCGGGTGATCGCCGTGGGCGGGCTGATCGGCGCGGTCGGCTACGCCCTGCTGACCCGGCTGGACGCGTCCAGCGGCCTTGCGGACATGCTGCCGGGCTTCGCGCTGATTCCGGGCGGCATGGGCCTGGCGGTGCCGGCCATGACCACGGCGTTGCTGTCCAGCGTCGAACGGGCCCGTGCGGGCGTGGCCTCGGGCGTGCTGAACACCGCGCGGCAGGCGGCGGGCGCGGTCGGGGTGGCGTTGTTCGGAGGGCTGGTCGCCGGCGACGCGTCGGCGGTGGTCCCCGGGCTGCACGCGGCCGCCTGGATCGCGGCCGGGCTGCTGGTCCTGGCGGCGGCGATCGGAGGGCTGGGCGTGCGCGGGCGCTGACGCGCCCGCCGCCCAGATCGACCCCGGGGGCGGATAGAAGGAAGAAAGGGCGGACGCCCTGCGACGTCCGCCCTTGGAACGGTCGGAGCCTAGACCAGGGCCCCGTGGCAGTGCTTGAACTTCTTGCCCGAGCCGCAGGGGCAGGGGGCGTTGCGGCTGGTGCGCTCCCAGCCCGCCGGCAGGGCGGTGACCGGCAGGGCTTCGCGCTGTTCGGCCGACAGGCCGTCGGGGATGGCGCCGCCGCCGGCCTCGTTCTCGCCGGTCAGCGGGTTCATGTGCACCTCGACCAGGCCGCCGTGCGGCTGCGGCAGGGGCTCGGGCTCCTGGAACTGGAACTCGACGGTCATCAGCCAGCGGGTGGTGTTCTGGCGCAGGTCGGCCAGCAGCTTCTCGAACAGCGAGAAGGCCTCGGTCTTGTATTCGTTCAGCGGGTCGCGCTGGCCATAGCCGCGCAGGCCGATGACGTTGCGCAGGTGGTCCAGGTGCATCAGGTGCTCGCGCCACTGCAGGTCGATCATCTGCAGCAGGAAGTTCTTCTCGACCTGGCGGGTCTGTTCCGGCCCGAGAATCCCCTCGCGCTCGGTCGCCCGGGCCTCGGCGGCGGTCTGGACGCGGCGCTGGATCTCCTCGTTGGCGATGCCGTCCTCGGAGGCCCATTCACGGATCGGCAGCTGCAGGCCGAGGATCGACTCGATCCGTTCGGCCAGGCCGTCGACGTCCCACTGCTCGGCGTAGGCCTTGGGCGGCAGGTGCCGCTCGACCAGGTCGGCGATGGTGTCGGTGCGCATCTCGGCGACGATCTCGGACAGATCGGTCGCCTCCATGAACTCCTGGCGTTGCTCGAACACCGCCTTGCGCTGGTCGTTCACGACGTCGTCGTACTTGAGCAGGTTCTTGCGGATCTCGTAGTTGCGCTGCTCGACGCGGGTCTGGGCCTTGGCGATGGCGGCGTTCAGCCACTTGTGGGTGATCGCCTCGTCTTCCTGGACGCCGAAGGTGCGCATGATCGCGTCCAGCCGTTCGCCGGCGAAGATGCGCAGCAGGTCGTCCTCGCACGACAGGAAGAACTTCGAGCGGCCCGGGTCGCCCTGGCGGCCGGTCCGGCCGCGCAGCTGGTTGTCGATGCGGCGGCTTTCGTGCCGCTCGGTGCCCAGGACGTAGAGGCCGCCGGCCTCCAGCGCCTTGACCTTGAGGTCCTTGATCTCTTCCTCGACCTCGTGCTGGTGGGCGAGGGCCATCTCCGGCGTCACCTCGACGCCCAGCGCGCGCTGCTCCTGCCGCCACTTGGCCGTCTTCATCTCGACGTTCCCGCCGAGCTGGATGTCGGTGCCGCGGCCGGCCATGTTGGTGGCGATGGTCACCGAGCCCGGCACGCCGGCGTCGGCGACGATGCCGGCTTCCTGTTCGTGATAGCGGGCGTTCAGCACCTGGTGCGGGATGCCCTTGCGCTTCTTGCCATCGACCTCGAAGACGTGGGCCTTGAGGATGTCGGACAGCTCTTCGGACTTCTCGATCGAGACGGTGCCGACCAGGATCGGCTGGCCGCGCACGAAGCAGTCCTCGATCTGCTTGACGATGGCGCGGTTCTTCTCGGCCTCGGTGCGATAGACCTCGTCGTCCTCGTCGACGCGCTGGATCGTCCGGTTGGTCGGGATTTCGGCGACGTCCATCTTGTAGATGTCGAGGAACTCCTGCGCCTCGGTCGCGGCCGTGCCGGTCATGCCCGACAGCTTCTTGTAGAGGCGGAAGTAGTTCTGGATGGTCACCGAGGCCAGGGTCTGGTTCTCAGGCTGGATCTCGGCGCCTTCCTTGGCCTCGATGGCCTGGTGCAGGCCTTCCGACAGGCGCCGGCCGGTCATCATGCGGCCGGTGAACTCGTCGATCAGGATCACCTCGCCGGCCTTGACGATATAGTCCTTGTCGCGCGTGTAGAGCACGTTGGCGCGCAGGGCCTGGTTGACGTGGTGCACCACCGAGACGTTGGCCGGGTCCCACAGGCCCGCCGAGTCCTCGACCAGATGGCCGCCGGCCTCCAGGATCTCCTCGACCTTTTCGGTGCCGTACTCGGTCAGGATGACCTGACGCTGCTTCTCGTCGTGATCGTAGGTCGCCTTGTCCTGGATCAGCTCTTTGATCAGGAGGTCGATGATCCGATAGAATTCCGAGCGGTCCTCGGTCGGACCCGAGATGATCAGGGGCGTGCGCGCCTCGTCGATCAGGATCGAGTCCACTTCGTCGACGATGACGAAGTTGTGGCCGCGCTGGACCATCTCGGCCGGGTTGTAGACCAGGTTGTCGCGCAGATAGTCGAAGCCGAACTCGTTGTTGGTGCCGTAGGTGATGTCCGAGCGATAGGCCGCTTGTCGCTCGCCCTGGCTGAGGCCGTTGACGATCACGCCGACCGAGAGGCCGAGGAAGCGATAGACCTGGCCCATCCAGTCGGCGTCGCGGCTGGCCAGATAGTCGTTGACGGTGATGACATGGACGCCCTTGCCTTCCAGGGCGTTCAGGTAGACGGGCGCGGTGCCGACCAGGGTCTTGCCCTCGCCGGTGCGCATTTCCGCGATGCCGCCCTGGTGCAGCACCATGCCGCCGACCAGCTGCACGTCGTAATGGCGTTGGCCCAGGGTGCGCTTGGCCGCCTCGCGCACGACGGCGAAGGCCTCGTTCAGCAGGTCGTCCAGCGTCTCGCCCTTGGCCAGGCGGTCCTTGAATTCCTGGGTCTTGGCGCGGAGCTCAGCGTCGCTGAGCGCCTGGACCTTGGGCTCCAGGGCGTTGATCTCGCCCACGCGGGCGCGCAACGCCTTGACCTTGCGTTCGTTGGGGGAGCCGAAAAACTTTTTGGCGAGGCCGAGCATGAAGGTCTTGGTTCCGGGTATTGAACATGAAGCCGGCGCAAAGGCTGGACGGCCTCGACGATCGGAGCGTTGGGGCGCGCTGAAGCCAGCCGAAAAACCGCTCGACTTGCACGCGCGCGAGACTTAAGCACCCCCTCAAGGCCTGTCAACGCGACGGGTTTTCCCCGTTTCCTTCGGAGTTTGTGCTGCATGGGCTCCATCAGGTCCAGCCATGCCCTATCCGGCGCCAAGCTCGCGCTGCTGGCGGCGCTCTGCGGCCTGGCGCTGGCGGCCTGCAACCAGCGCAAGCCCGAGCCCAAACCGCCCGAGGCCGGCGACGTCGCCGTGGCGACGGTCGGCGACCAGACCGTGTGGGCCTCGGACGTCAAGCGCGAGGCCGTCGCCCAGGGCATGATCAGCGAGGGCGAGCCGCTCGACGCCTCGTCGGACCTGTTCCGCCGGGTGCTGGACGAGGTGGTCGACCAGAGGCTGCTGGCCGCCGAGGCGGTGCGCCAGAAGATCGACGCCAACCCCGCCGCCCAACGCCGCCTGGCCGCCGCCCGCGAGCGCATCCTCGGCGACATGCTGGTCGAGAGCGTGGTCGACAAGGCGGTCAACGAGAACGCCATCCGCGGCCTGTACCAGGAACAGCAGAAGCTCTCGAAGCAGTCCGAGGAGTTCCACGCCCGCCAGATCCTGCTGGCCAACGAGGCCGACGCCCAGAACGTCAGGAAGCTGCTGCAGAGCGGCGCCTCGTTCGACGCCCTGGCCATGGAGCGTTCGATCGATTCGGCGACCCGGTTCAACGGCGGCGACCTCGGCTACTTCACCGCCGACGTCATGCCCGAGGGCTACGCCGCCGCCCTGAAGACGGCCAAGCCCGGCGAGATCGTCGGGCCGGTCAAGGTCGAGGGCGGCTTCGCCGTGCTCAAGATCGAGGACCGCCGGCTGGAGGCCCCGATCACCCTGGAGGCCGCCCGGCCGCAGATCGTCCGTTTCCTGACCTATGACGAGGTCCGCGACCTGCTGGAGAAGCTGCGCAAGCAAGCCAAGATTAACATGCTGGTCGGTCCGCCGCAGGATGTTCCGGGCGCGCCGCAGGAGCCGGCCTCGGCGCCGGCCCAGGCGCTCCGCCCGCCCGCCGCCGCGCCCGGGGTGCAGCCTCCCGCCGCCGCCAAACCCGCGCCGCCGCCTGCAAAGAAGTGACCATGAGTTCGCAAGCCCCCGTCGCCGGCAAGCCCGGTCTGCAGATTTCGCCCCTGGCCGTGCCGTTTCCCGCGCTCGCGCCCGTCGGCGGCGTCGAGATCGCCATCGGGCGCGCCGGATTCTACAAGCATGACCGGCCCGACGTTCTCCTGATGCGCTTCGCCGAGGGCGCGACCTGCGCCGGCGTCTTCACTCGCCATGGCGTCGGTTCGGCCCCCGTCGACTGGTGCAAGGAGACCCTGGCCCGGACCGGCGGCGACAGCGTGCGCGCCCTGGTGGTCAACGCCGGCTGCGCCAATTCCTTCACCGGCGCGGCCGGGGCCGCCGCCGCGGCGCGGGTGGCCGAAAGCGCGGCCGCCCAGCTCGGCTGCGCCCCGCACGAGGTGATGCTGGCCTCCACCGGCGTCATCGGCGTGGTGCTGGACGACGCCAAGATCACCGCCACGCTGCCGGGGATCGCCGAGAACCTGACCGCCGACGCCTGGCCGGCGGCCGGGCGGGCGATCATGACCACCGACACCTTTCCCAAGGGGGCGTTCGCCGCCGCCGAGATCGGCGGCGTCGAAGTGCGGATCGCCGGCGTCTGCAAGGGTTCGGGCATGATCGCGCCGAACATGGCGACCATGCTGGCCTTCGTCGCCACCGACGCCGCCATCGCGCCGGCGGCGCTGCAGGCCCTGGTCTCGAAGCACGTGCGGACCACCTTCAACGTCGTCACCGTCGACGGCGACCGGTCGACCAACGACACCTGCCTGCTGTTCGCCACCGGCCGGTCGGGCGCGCCGCGCATCGAGGCGGCCGACGACCCGCGCCTGGCGGATTTCAGCGACAAGCTGGCGGCGGTGATGCTCGATCTCGCCCACCAGTTGGTCCGCGACGGCGAGGGAGCGACCAAGTTCGTCAAGATCACCGTCAACCAGGCCGCCTCCGAGGACTCGGCGCTGAAGATCGCCCGCACCATCGCCGAGAGCCCGCTGGTCAAGACCGCCTTCGCCGGCGAGGACGCCAACTGGGGCCGCATCGTCATGGCCGTCGGCCGCGCCGACGAGCCCGTCGACCGCGACCGGATGAACGTGCGGTTCGGCCCGCTGGTCGCCGCGCAGGACGGCGCGGTGTCGGCGACCTATGACGAGGCCGCGATGAGCGCCTACATGAAGAACGCCGAGCTGGAGGTCAGCGTCGACGTCGGGGTCGGCCAGGCCAGCGCCACGGTGTGGACCTGCGACCTGACCAAGCGCTACGTCGAGATCAATGGGGACTACCGCTCCTGACCGAGATCGCCAGCCCCAAGCCGACCGTCCTCGTCGTCGCCGCCGCCCTGGTCGACGCCGACGGCCGCGTGTTGATCTGTCAGCGGCCGCCGGGCAAGCAGCTGGCCGGCCTGTGGGAGTTTCCCGGCGGCAAGGTCGAGCCCGGCGAGACCCCGGAAGACGCGCTGATCCGCGAACTGAAGGAAGAACTGGACATCGGCGTGTCGCACGCCTGCCTGGCGCCGTTCGTCTTCGCCAGCCACGGTTACGATTCGTTTCACCTGCTCATGCCACTCTATCTGTGCAGGCGCTGGAACGGCACGGTCCGGGCGCGCGAGCACGAGGCGATCGCATGGGTGAGACCGAACCAGCTTTCGGAGTATCCGATGCCGCCGGCCGATGCGCCCCTGGTGGCCTGGCTGCGCGACTTCATCTGAGCGTAGCGGCGTTTCTGCGTGATGAGCGGGGCGCGACGGCGGTGGAATACGGCATGATCATCGCCTGCACTTGCCTGGTGGTCCTGGTGACGCTGGGTCTGTTCTCCGGCAGCGCCAAGACGATGTTCGAAAACATCGCGGCCACGTTCAACACGGCGTCCTCGACCGCTTCCTAGCGTTCCTTGGGCTTGAGCGCCTCGGCCAGGGACACCTTCGCCGAGCCGGGCTTCAACGGCTTTTGCTGGCTGTCGTGCGGCGACCAGCCGGTGAGCGTCAGGATGTCGAAAGTGGCGGGAACCTTGCCGTCGTCGCCGGCGAAGCGCGCCTGATAGATTTCGCACGCCCGCGCCAGCACCGGCCGCGACAGCGGGCCGGCCCGTTCGGCCAGGGCGCTGGTCTCGCCCATGGCCCGCAGGTCGGCGATCAGCCGCAGCGGATGCGAATAGCGCACGGTGACCCGGTCGAGGTCGGCCACCGGCAGGGCGAAGCCGGCGCGCTGCAACAGGCCGGCCGCGTCATAGGCGTCGGCGAAGGGGGCGACGCGCAGGCCCGCCCCGTCCGACAGCTCGGCCTCGGCCTCCATCAGGGCGCGGCGCAGCTCGGTCAGGGTCTCGCCGCCGAACACCGCGCCGATGAACAGGCCGTCGGGCTTCAGGGCGCGGCGAATCTGGATCATCGCGCCCGGCAGGTCGTTGGCCCAGTGCAGCGCCAGGGTCGAGACCACGAGGTCCAGGCTGGCCGGGGCGAAGGGCAGGCGTTCCTCGTCGAGTTGGACGCGCATCGCGCCCGGCCGGCCGGCCAGCATCGCCCCCGACAGGTCGGTCTCGATCACCGCGCCGATGCGGGCGCGGGCGTCGCTGTCGGCCAGGGCCCGCGCGAAGGCGCCGTTCCGCGCGCCAAGGTCGACGCATAGCGGGAACTCGCGCAGGATGGCCTCCAGGCGCTCGACGGCGTCGCCGGCCGCACGCGCTTTCAGGAAATCGGCGGCCGCGAAGCGGCTGGCCGCGCGGTCGAGGCGACGGCGGTGCAAGGTGCGGTCGAACAGGCGGGGCGGAGCGGTCATGGGGCTGCAACATGGCGACTGGAGCGCGGTCTGGAAACCGGGGCCTTACGCCAAAGCGGCGTTGCGGGGCGCGCTCGACCTGATTTTTCCGCCGATGCTGCTCGACGGGGGCGGCGTCGCGGCGTCGAGCGGCCTATCGGGCGAGGCCTGGTCGAGGATCAGCTTCCTCGACCGTCCCGTCTGCGACGGCTGCGGCGCGCCCTACGCCTACGACCTGGGGCCGGTGCGCTGCGCCGTGTGCCTGACCCGGCCGCGGGCCTTCGACCGCGCGCGGGCGAGTTGTCTCTACGACGACGCCTCGCGCGACCTGATCTTGCAGTTCAAGCACGGCGACCGCGCCGACCTCGCCCGGCTGTTCGCCGCCTGGATCGGCCGCGCCGCCTCGGACCTGCTGGCCGACGCCGACATGGTGACGCCCGTGCCGCTGCACTGGCGGCGGCTGCTGCGGCGCAAATACAATCAGGCGGCCGAGATCGCCCGGCCCCTGGCGCGTCGGGCCGGGGCGGCCTACCAGCCCGGCCTCCTGGTCCGCGCCCGCGCCGGCGAGAGCCAGGGCGGCAAGTCGGCGACGGGCCGCCGCCGCAACGTCGCCGGAGCGTTCGCCGTGCCCGAGCGGTGCAAGGCCAGGCTCGCCGGCGCCCGCGTTCTGCTGGTCGACGACGTGCTGACCACCGGCGCCACGGCCGAGGCCTGCGCCCGCGCGCTCAAGGCCGCCGGCGCGGCGGCGGTTGATCTTGCGGTGGTGGCTCGGGTTAAAGAGGTTGAAGCAACGACTATATGACTGCGTTCGCGGCCGCCTGACCTTCGGAGACCCCATGGCCCACGTCACCATCTACACGCGTGCGTTCTGCCCCTACTGCTCGCGCGCGCTCAATCTGCTCCAGGCCAAGGCCGCCGATTTCACCGAGATCGATGCGGGCATGGACCCGGCCATGCGCAAGGAGATGATGGAGCGTTCGGGCCGTTCGACCTTCCCGCAGATCTTCGTCGGCGAGCGCCATATCGGCGGCTGCGACGACATGATGGCGCTGGAGCAGGCCGGCGAGCTGGACACGTTGCTCGCCGCGTGACCAAACGCCGCTGTCCTCTTAAGTCGGCCGGCCCTCGGTCCCATGTCTGATTCCGGAAAGGAGCTTGCGCCGATGCGCAAGGTTCGTGCAGCCCTCGTCCAGACCCGCACTCCCGCCTCGCAGGCGGCTGCGCTGGCGCAGATCGAACCCCTGGTGCGCCAGGCGGCGGCCGACGGCGCCCAGTTCGTGCTGACGCCCGAGGGCAGCAACATCCTCCAGCGCGACCGGGCCCGGCTGTTCGCCGCCCTGCACGCGCCGCAGGACGACCCGGCCGTGCGCGGCCTCGCGGCCCTGGCGGCCGAGCTGGGGATCTGGCTGCTGATCGGGTCGGCCCTGGTGCGCCGCGCCGACGGCGGGGCGGCGAACCGCGCCATGCTGGTCTCGCCGGCCGGGGAGACGGTCGCGACCTACGACAAGATCCACATGTTCGACGTCGACCTGCCCACCGGCGAGCGCCATCGGGAATCGGAAGCCTATGCGCCGGGCGAGGCCGCCCGCCTGTTCGAGGCGCCCTTCGGCCGCCTGGGCTTCAGCATCTGCTACGACGTGCGCTTTCCCCATCTCTACCGCGACCTCGCCAAGGCGGGCGCCGAGATGCTGGCCGTCCCGGCCGCCTTCACCCGCCCCACCGGCGAGGCCCATTGGGAGGTCCTGCTGCGGGCCCGCGCCATCGAGACCGGGGCCTTCGTGTTGGCGCCGGCCCAGGGCGGCCAGCACGAGGACGGGCGCGGCACCTGGGGGCGGTCCCTGATCGTCAATCCGTGGGGCGAGGTGATCGCCCGGGCCGAAGACGACGAGCCGGGCGTGGTCGCCGCCGAACTCGACCTCGACGAGGTGGCCCGCGCCCGCGCCGCCATTCCCGCCCTGCGCAACGACAGGGTCTTCTCCTCTCCGGCGGCGGGCGCATGATCCGCTACGCCCTGGCCTGCGAGCACGACCACGCCTTCGAAGGCTGGTTCGGCTCGTCGGCGGACTACGACGACCAGGCCGGCCGGGGCCTTCTTGAATGCCCGGTCTGCGGCTCCAAGGCCGTGCGCAAGCAGATCATGGCCCCCGCCGTGACCGGAACCAAGGCTCGGCGCGGCGGCGACGTCGACATGGCCGCCCCGCAGCGTCAGGTGATGATGGAGGCGATGGGCAGGCTGCGGCGGCACGTCGAGGACAATTTCGACGACGTCGGCGACGCCTTCGCCAGCGAGGCCCGCGCCATCCACGAAGGCCGGTCGGAGGACCGCGGCATCTACGGCGAGGCGAGCCCGGCCGAGGTCCGCGACCTTTTGGCCGACGGCATCGGCGTCGCGCCCATGCCGCCCGCGCCGCCGAAGAAGACCGAGGTCAACTAGCCGGCGCCGCGCGCCTGCGGCGTCAGGCCCAGCCGGCGGCCGACGGCGCGGTCGAGGGTCCGCTTAGGCAGGATCTGCGTCAGCAGCACTTGGAAAGGATCGGGCGCGACGGTGTAGCGCACGCGGGGCTTGGCCGCCGTCAGCGCCTCCAGCACCGTCCGCCCGATGACGGCGGGCTTCAGCCCCTTGGCTCCGGCGCTGACCATGTAGTCGCGGATGCGGCCCAGCGCCGGCGCGAAGGCGGTGGCCTGATAGGGCGTGACGTCGACCTGCTCGGCCTTGTCCCAGATGGGGGTGGCCACCGCGCCCGGCGCGACCACCACCACGTCGACGCCGAAGATCAGCAGCTCGCGGCGGAGGCTCTCCGAGAACCCCTCCAGCCCGAACTTCGAAGCGTTGTACGGACCCAGGAACGGCATGGCGTTGCGCCCGCCGACCGACGAGATGTTGACGATCCGCCCCGGCGGCCCCTTGGCGTCCGGCCGGGCACCCGCCAGCGGGGCGAAGGCCTGGGTCACGACCATGACGCCGATCAGGTTGATCTCGATCTGCCGTCGGAACTCGGCGACCGGCAGGTGCAGCAGCGGCCCGGCCACCGCCACGCCGGCGTTGTTGACCAGCCCGCCCAGCGTCTCGCCGGCCAGGGCCTCGCGCGTCTGGTCGGCGGCCTTCGCGACGGCCGCCTCGTCGGTGACGTCGAAGATCAGCGGGGTGAAGCGGTCGCCGAAGGCCTGGGCCAGCCGGTCGGCGTCCTCGCGTCGGCGCACGCCGCCGAAGACGTGGAAGCCGCTGGCGGTCAGCGTCTCGACGCAGGCGTAGCCTATGCCCGTCGAGGCGCCCGTGACGACGACGCTTTTCATGGTCGTATCCTGAGAAGGGGCCGATGCTCGATCAATCTGAGCATCGTTCAGATATCTGTCAAGCTGTCGCGACGTCTCAGGGCTTGGTGGCGGCGGCGACCACGCCGACGCCGGTTCCGTCCTCGTTGATCAGGGTGACGTTGGTGAAGCCGGCCAGGGTCAGGCCGTTGCGGATGGCGTGCTCGACGCCATGGCCCAGGCCGCCGCCGCCGGTGACGATGGTCACCGCGCCCCCGCTCCTGAGGGTGTGGAAGGCGTTGGTGAACACGTGGGTCGCGCCCAGGAAGACCATGAACGGCGTCTTCTCGAACTTGACCATCTGGTAGTGCGCCGCCGGTCGCGGGCCGCATCCACGCGAGGGTTGTATCAGGCGGCGCGCCGGTCCGCCAGGCGACCGAACGCCGTTCGCTCAGCGCCCGCCGGGGCGGGCGGGCGGCGGGTCGGTCGCCGCCTGACGCCAGCCCTGGATCTGGTCGGCGGACGAGGCGTCGGCGATGGCCACGCCGTCGGCCACGCCCAGCAGGCGCCAGCGCAGCCGGTCGCGCACCGCGCCGGAATTGTCGAGCTCGGCCGGGGCCAGGCTCGACCACATCAGGATGATGGCGTCGCCGCGGGGGTTGAACTCGAAGTCGGTGGAGAAGCCGGCGGCGCGGCCGGTCTTGTCGGCGACCGGCAGGCCGCCCGCCGTCTTGGTGAAGAACCCGCAGGAGCCGTTGAGGCCGGGACCATAGGGCGCGACCAGCGCCTCCCAGCTGCGCGGGCTGAGCAGCCGCCGCTGGTCGAGACCGCGGTGCAGCTTCAAGAGGTCCGTCAGGCAGGACATGATCCGCCCGCCGGCGTCGTAGTGCGGGCCGGCCGGGTGGGCGAGGGGGGCTGGAACCAGACCCTGCGGCGTCTCGAAAAAGCCGGCGGTCTCGTTGGCGAGGCGCGGCTCGGCGCCGACCCGCGTGCGGGTCATGTCGAGCGGGTTGAACAGCCGCTCCTGCATGAACCGGGGATAGGGCAGGCCCGAGGCCGCCTCGATCAGCTTGCCGGCGACGACGTAGTTGAAGTTGTTGTACTCGATCCGCGTTCCCGGCTCGAACTGCAGGGGCTGCACGGCGGCGGCCGACAGGGCTTCGTGATAATCGTGCTGCATCAGCCGGTCGTGCGCCGGCACGCCGCTGGCGTGGCACAGGAACTGGCGCACGGTGATCGCCGCCCAGGCCGGCGGCAGTTCGGGCAGCCACCGCCGGGCCGGCGAATCCAGCTCCAGCTTGCGGTCGTCGACCAACATCAGCACGCCCATCGCCGTCATCGGCTTGGTGATCGAGGCCACGCAGAAGATGGTGTCGGCGTCGGGCGGGGCGGGGCTGTCGGGGCTGCGGCGGCCATAGGGCCGGATCAGCACGGTCTGGCCCGCCTTGACCACGCCCAGCATGGCGCATGGCGAGCGATGCTGGGCCAGCCACGGGTCGATGACCGCATCCGCCGCTTCGGCCAGCCCCGCCTGCGCGTGGGCCGCGCCCGCCAACATGCTCATCAGACCGCCTCCGGCCAGGACGCCCAGTCCGCGCCGCGTGAAACCCTCAGATTGACGCATTATCGAACCGGCGCAGCCTTTATCCAGCATCCAGAAGTCGTCGTGTTTACGCACGGGGGCGCGCCGGGAGCGGCGGTCGGCGCGCGCATCAGGCGGCGGGGCGGGCGACGGTCATCATGTAGTTCACGTCGCTATCGCCCGATTGCGACCATTTCCCGGTCAGCGGATCGTAGGCGACGCCGAACGGGCCTTCCACCGTCACCGGTTCGCCGGCCAGGAAGGCGCGCAGTTCCTCGGGCCGCAGGAACTTGTTCCAGTCGTGGGTGCCGGCCGGCACCCAGCGCAGCACGTATTCGGCGCCGATCTTGGCCAGGGCCAGGGCCTTGAGCGTACGGTTCAGGGTGGCGACGATCATCAGGCCGCCGGGCTTCAGCAGGCGCGCGGTGGTGCGTAGATACTCGCCTGGATCGGCGACGTGCTCGATCACCTCCATGTTCAGCACGACGTCGAACGGGCCCTCGCCCTCGGCCAGCAGGGTCTCGGCGGTCGAGCACAGGTAGCGGATGTCGAGGCCCTGCTCGGCGGCGTGGGTCGAGGCCGTGCCGATATTGCGCTCCGAGGCGTCGACGCCGGTGACGTCGAAGCCCAGCCGCCGCATCGGTTCGCACAGGAGGCCGCCGCCGCAGCCGATATCCAGCAGCCTCAGGCCCGCGAACGGCGCGCGGGCGCGGCCGTCGCCGCCGAAATGGCCCAGCACCTGGTCGCGGATGAAGCCCAGCCGCACAGGATTGAACCTGTGCAAGGGGGCAAACTTGCCCCTCGGGTCCCACCATTCGGCGGCGATGCGGGAAAATCGTTCGACTTCCGCCGGATCGACGCTGAAGCCTTGCGCATGCGCGCTCATAAATCCTCCGCCAGTGCATTGCGGCGTGCGCGCCGCGCCGCTAGAAGGCGCGACGGTTTCGGTCGAGATGGCGCGCCCGCCTTCGACCGGCAAGCGAAAAACGCAGGAAGGATGGGCCGAACTGTGTCTCGGCTGGTGATGAAATTTGGCGGCACGTCGGTGGCGGATCTCGAACGCATCCGCCGCGTCGGCCGTTTGGTGGCGGCCGAAGTCGCCGCCGGCCATCAGGTCGCCGTGGTGGTCTCGGCCATGTCCGGCAAGACCAACGAACTGGTCGCCTGGACCGACGGCGCCGGCCGCGCCGCGCAGGGGATCCCCGAGTCCGACGACGAATACGACACCGTCGTGGCGTCGGGCGAGCAGGTGACGGCGGGCCTCCTGGCCATGACCCTGCGCAACATGGGCCTGAAAGCCCGCTCGTGGGCCGGCTGGCAGGTGCCGATCTACACCGACGAGGCCCACGGCCGCGCCCGCATCGACGAGATTCCGCCGGAGAAGCTGCTCAAGGCCTTCGACGACGGCGAGGTCGCCGTGATCGCCGGCTTCCAGGGCGTCACCCGCGACGGCCGCATCGCCACCCTCGGCCGGGGCGGCTCGGACACCTCGGCCGTGGCCGTGGCCGCCGCCGTCGGCGGGGCCTGCGACATCTACACCGACGTCGACGGCGTCTATACGACCGACCCGCGCATCGAGGCGAAGGCCAAGCGCCTGGCCAAGATCTCCTACGAGGAGATGCTGGAGATGGCCTCGCTGGGCGCCAAGGTGCTGCAGACCCGTTCCGTCGAACTCGCCATGGCCCAGCGGGTGCCGGTGCGGGTCCTGTCCAGTTTCGTCGAGCCCGGGGAAGCGCCCGGCCAAGGCACCATCGTGTGCGACGAGGAAGAAATCATGGAAAAGCGTATCGTCTCGGGCGTCGCCTACAGCCGCGACGAAGCCAAGATCACCCTGCTCGGCCTGCCCGACCATCCGGGCGTGTCGTCGCTGATCTTCTCCAAGCTGGCCGACGCCAACGTCAATGTCGACATGATCGTCCAGTCGCGCGCCCGCACCAGCGACAGCGCCAACATGGAGTTCACCGTCGGCAAGCGCGACGCCCAGCGGGCGGTCGAGATCGTCCGCGCCGCCCAGGTCGAGATCGGCTTCGAGGACGTGGCCGTCAACGAGGACGTCGCCAAGGTGTCGGTGATCGGCGTGGGCATGCGCAGCCACGCCGGCGTCGCCAAGACCATGTTCGGCGCCCTGGCCGAGAAGGGCGTCAACATCCAGGTCATCTCGACCTCCGAGATCAAGATCAGCGTCCTGATCGACGCGGCCTATACCGAACTGGCGGTGCGCGCCCTACATGCCGCCTATGGGCTGGACCAGCTTTAGGCGAACGGCGACGAAGGCGCGGGCGACCGGGCGCGCTAGGGCATGACCGACACGCATCGCTATCGCCTGGGCGCCGCCTGCGGCGTGGTCGCCGGCGCCTTCTGGGGCGCGGTGTTCCTGGCCCCGAAGCTGCTGGCGGGCTTCTCGCCGCTGCAGATGACCGCCGGCCGTTATCTGGCCTACGGCCTGGCCTCGGCGGTGCTGATCGCCCCGGCCTGGCGTTCGGTCGCCGGCCGCGTCACGCGGGCCGACTGGCTGGCCCTGACCTGGCTGAGCCTGGCCGGCAACATCGTCTACTACCTGTTCCTGGCCGCCTCGGTGCAGATCGCCGGCGTCGCGCCGGCCTCGCTGATCGTCGGCCTGCTGCCGGTGACGGTGACCCTGATCGGCAGTCGTCACGACGGCGCCGTTCCCCTGCGCAAGCTGGCCGCGCCCCTGGTCCTGATCGGCCTGGGGGTGCTGTGCATCAATCTGGCGGTGTTCACCGGCGGAGGCGGGGGCGCCTCCCTGGTCAAGCTGGCCTTCGGCGTCGCCTGCGCCTTCGGGGCTCTGGCGACCTGGACGGTCTACGCCGTCGGCAACGCCCGGCACCTGGCGCGCCATCCCCATTTCACCAACGGCGAATGGTCCCTGCTCACCGGACTGGTCACCGGCGGCCTGTCGGCGGTCATCGCCGTCCCGGCCTTCATGACCGGGTTCGCGGCCCATCTTCCGGCCGACTGGCTGCGCTTCGCCGGCGTCAGCTTCGCCGTCGCCATCGGCGCCTCGATCATCGGCAACGGCCTGTGGAACGCCGCCAGCCGCCTGTTGCCGCTGACCCTGTCTGGCCAGCTGATCGTGTTCGAGACGGTGTTCGCCCTGTTCTACGGCTTCCTCTACGAGCGCCGCGTTCCCGGCGCGCTGGAGGCGGCGGCGATCGCCCTGCTGCTGGCGGGGGTGTTCTGGTCGGTGCGTCTGCACCGCGACCGGCCGCCGGAACACGCGGCCTGACCGTCTTCCGGGCGGGTTTAGAAACCTGACTGCAACTTGAACGGCGCCGTTCAGATCGGGTTCAAGCCGGGCTTGCGATAGTCCTGATCACGGAAGCGGGACCACCCGCAGGGGATCGGCCCCGCCTCCGGAGAGATCGAAAGGAAGACTGACATGCAAGCGCCGAACAAGATCGCGAAGATCGCTCTGGCGGCCGCGCTGACCGGCGCGATCGCCCTTCCCGCCTCGGCCGCCTTCGCGGGCGAGCGCAAGACCCAGAACACCCTGCTGGGCGCCGGCCTGGGCGCCCTGGCCGGCGCGGCCCTGTCGCATGGCGACGCCGGCGCCACCATCGCCGGCGCGGTGGCCGGCGGCCTGGTCGGCAACGTCGCCACCAAGGACCGCCACTACCGCAGCGACCGCTACGACTACCGTCACCGCGACCGTTATGGCTACGGCTACGGCGACGACTACCGCACGAGCTATCGTCCGGAATATCGCTACGGCCGCGACTATCGTTACGACCGCGGCTATCGCGGCTACGAAACCCGCTACGACTACGGCGACTATCGCTGATCCGGCGACCCGCCGGCCTGACCTGATCGAAGCGCCGGCCCTGGCCGGCGCTTCTTTTTTGCGCGATCGCCGCCCCGGTGGGACGTTCCGCGCGCCGGCCCTGGCCGCCGTGCAGAAAACCCGGCCGAGATCGCTGCTCTTTTAATCAAACCTGCTAGAAGGGGGCCGAGGACAGGGAAGGGAGCGTCCATGCCCGCACCGGGGCTGGCCATACGCGGTCCGCGCAGCCTGCTGCGCCAGATTCGCGAAGCGCTCGCGGGCGGCGGCCCGGCGCAGAGCCGGCTGGACATGGTCGTGCGCATCATCGCCCGTTCGATGGTCGCCGAGGTCTGTTCGATCTATCTGCGCCGCGCCAACGGCGAGATGGAGCTGTTCGCCACCGAGGGCCTCAAGCCCGAGGCCGTGCACGTCACCACGCTGAAGCCGGGCGAGGGCCTGGTCGGCGAGACCATGCGGCTGAACCGGCCGCTCAGCCTGTCGGACGCCCCGAACCACCCGTCGTTCTCCTATCGCCCTGAGACGGGGGAAGATCCCTTCCACGCCTTCCTGGCCGCGCCCCTGCTGCGCGGCGGCCGGGCCATCGGCGTGCTGGTCGTCCAGAACCGCACCGAGCGCGTCTACACCGAAGAGGAGGTCGAGGACCTCCAGATCATCGCCATGGTGCTGGCCGAGATGGTGGCCGGCGGCGGCCTGCTCGGCGAGGGCGAACTCAAGAACGTCGAGATCGCGCCGCACCGGCCCGAGCGCCTGAAGGGCTCGCGTTTCGCCGACGGCCTGGCCTACGGCAAGGCGGTGCTGCATGAGGCGCCGGTGGCGCCCGAGCAGCTGCTGTCCGAGGACTCCGCCGCCGAGGAACGGCGCCTCAAGACCGCCGTCGAGGCGCTCCAGGCCCAGATCGATGAGATGCTGGAGGGCCAGCACGGCATCCTCGGCGCCTCGTTCGAGGTGCTGGAGACCTACCGCATGTTCGCCCACGACCGGGGCTGGAACCGGTCGCTGGAGGAGGCGGTGCGCTCGGGCCTGACCGCCGAGGCGGCGGTCGAGCGCGTGCGGTCGGAGCATCGGGCCCGCCTCGGCCAGGCGCGCGACCCCTATCTGCGCGAGCGCCTGCACGACCTCGAAGACCTGAACGACCGCCTGCTGCGCCACCTGAGCGGCGACGGCCACGCGCCCCGCGTCCTGCCCGACGACGCCATCCTGATCGCCCGCAACCTCGGGCCGGCCGACCTCCTGGAATACGACCGCGGCCGGCTGAAGGGCCTTCTGCTGGAGGAGGGCTCCTCGGCCAGCCACGCGGCCATCGTCGCCCGCGCGCTTGGCATTCCCTGCGTCGGCCGGCTGGCCGGCCTGCGCGACCGGGTGTCGGAGGGCGATCCGGTCATCGTCGACGCCGAGACCGGCGAGGCCTATCTGCGGCCGCGCCCGGACGTGATCACCGCCTCGCTGGCGCGGATGGACGTGCGGGCGCAACGGCAGGCCGAATTCGCCCGTCTGCGCGAAACGCCGGCCTTCACCCGCGACGGGGCCAAGGTCACGCTGCTGATGAACGCCGGCCTCGCCGTCGACCTCGACATCCTCGGCGAGACCGGGGCCGAGGGCATCGGCCTGTTCCGCACCGAGTTCCAGTTCATGGTCGCCGAGGAGCTGCCGCGCCTCAACACCCAGACCGCGCTCTACGCCCGCGTGCTCGACGCGGCGGGCGACATGCCGGTGACCTTCCGCACCCTGGACCTGGGCGGCGACAAGGTGCTGCCCTATCTGGAGGCCGAGCGCGAGGACAACCCGGCCCTGGGCTGGCGCGCCGTGCGCATGGGCCTCGACCGCCCGGCCTTGCTGCGGCTGCAGCTGCGGGCGCTGATCTCGGCGGCGCGGGGACGGCCCCTGCGCATCATGTTCCCGCTGATCGCCAGCGTCGACGAGTTCCGCGCCGCCCGCGCCTTCGTCGACCAGGAGATCGCCTGGGCCCAGCGTCGCGGCCGGCCGGCGCCGTCGCGCCTCGACGTCGGGGCGATGGTCGAGGCGCCGTCGGTGGTCTGGCACCTGGACGCCCTGCTGCCGATGGTCGACTTCGTTTCGGTCGGCACCAACGACCTGATGCAGTACATGTTCGCCGCCGACCGGGGAAATCCCCGCGTGGCCGATCGCTACGACTTCCTGTCGCCGCCGGCCCTGCGGGTGATGAAGACGATCCAGGACGCCTGCGTCGAGTCGGGCACGTCGGTGTCGGTCTGCGGCGAGATGGCCGGCCGGCCGTTGGAGGCCTTCGCCCTGATCGCGCTCGGCTTCGATCACCTGTCCATGCCGCCGTCGGGGGTGGGGCCGGTCAAGCGCATGGTCCTGTCGGTGGACCGCGAGGCCGCCCGTCGCGGCGTGCTCAGCCTCATCCGGACCTCCTCGGGAAGCGTCCGCAACGAGATCGAAACCCTGGCCCGGAAGCTGTATGTGGCCATATAGGTGATTGAAATCCGGGCCTTATCTTGATATTCACAATTATAACTTAACAATTCCGTGCAATACGACGCTCAGTATCGTCCCGGTTTCGGCCGGGCGCGATTTCTATAGGGGGCGATCAGCAGCCATGCCCTTGGACACCGGCGCGGTTACGCAGAACGTTCATCTGTCCGTGGGGGCGGACGGGGACGAGCGCCCGACCGCAGACATCATCAGCTTCTCGCCAGATTCCACCGCTCACGTCGGCGAAGCCCTGCGCGCCGCCCGCGAACGCCGGGGCCTCGGCCTGCAGGAGGTGGCCGACGCCACCCGCATCCGCCGGACCTATCTCGACGCCATCGAGCGGCTCGACCTGGAGCAGCTGCCGTCGCGTCCGTTCGTGATCGGCTATGTCCGCGCCTACGCCAAGATGCTGGGCCTGGACGACGAGGCGGCCGCCCAGCGGTTCAAGATCGACGCTCCCGACGAAGAGCAGACGCTGCGCGCGCCGGTCGGCGTGCGCAAGGAAGGCGATCCGCGCCTGGCCATGATCGCCGTCGGCGGCGCGGTGGTGGTCGCGGCCATCATCGCCTGGAACGTGGCCCAGAGGGCCATGGCCCAGAAGGCCCCGCCGCCCGCCGTCGTGGCCGAGACCGGCGTCAAGGCGCCGCCGCCCGCCGTTCCCGCCGCGCCCGTGGCCCTGGGCGCGCCCCTGCCGGCGCCGGTGGAGTCCACCGTGCCGCCGCCCTATGTGACGCCGGGCCTGGAAGCCGCCACCGCCAACGGCGGCGCGGTGCCCAAGGCCGGCGGCGTTCCCGCGTCCGCGCCGGCTGCCCGCGCGCCGACCCCGGCCATCGGGGCGCCGTTCAAGGCCGACGGCCCGATCTACGGCGCGCCGGCCACGGCCTCGACCCTGATCCTCCAGGCCAACAAGCCGGCCTCGATCATCATCCGGGGCGCCGACGGCTCGGTCTATTTCGCCCGGCAGTTCGCCGCCGGCGAGGCCTATCGCGTGCCCAACGTCAAGGGCCTGACGGCCGACGTCTCCGAGCCCGAGGCGTTCGACGTGTTCGTCGGCGGCGCGCTCAAGGGCGAGCTGCCGGCCCCGCAGACCGCCCTGGCCAAGCTGGCCGACTAGGCGCCGCCGCCGCGAAGATTTCACGACGGCCTTTGGTTTCGCGCGCCGAGAGCTTAACTTGCGGCCTGTCATGAGCGTGCAAGACCATACCCACGTCCGGCCCTGGCGGGCGATCGACCGGCGCAAGTCGCGCCAGATCCATGTCGGCCCGGTGCCCGTGGGCGGCGACGCGCCGATCACCGTCCAGTCGATGACCAACACCGTCACGGCCGACGCGGCCGCGACCATCGACCAGATCCGGCGACTGGAGGAGGCGGGAGCCGACATCGTGCGGGTGTCGTGCCCGGACGAGGAGTCCACGGCGGCCTTCGCGACCATCGCCAAGGCGGCCAAGGTCCCGTTGGTGGCCGACATCCATTTTCACTACAGGCGCGGGATCGAGGCGGCCAAGGCGGGCGCGGCCTGCCTGCGGATCAATCCCGGCAACATCGGCCGCCCGGATCGGGTGCGCGAGGTGGTTCAGGCCGCCCGCGACCACGGCTGTTCGATCCGCATCGGCGTCAACGCCGGCTCGCTGGAGCGCGAACTGCTCGAACGCTATGGCGAGCCCTGCCCGGAGGCGATGGTCGAGAGCGCCCTGAACCACGCGCGCATCCTCCAGGACCACGACTTCCACGAGTTCAAGATCAGCGTGAAGGCCTCGGATGTGTTCATGACCGTGGCCGCCTATCAGATGCTGGCCGAGGCCATCGACTGTCCGTTGCACCTGGGCGTGACCGAGGCCGGCGCCCTGCGCACCGGCACGGTGAAGTCGGCCATCGGCCTGGGCTCGCTCTTGTGGGCCGGCATCGGCGACACCATCCGCGTCAGCCTGGCGGCCGACCCGGTCGAGGAGGTCAAGGTCGGCTTCGACATCCTGAAGTCGCTCGGCCTACGCCACCGGGGGGTGAACATCATCGCCTGCCCGTCGTGCGCGCGGCAGGGGTTCAACGTCATCAAGACGGTGGAGACCCTGGAGGCGCGGCTGGCCCATGTGTCGACGCCGCTGTCGCTGTCGATCATCGGCTGCGTGGTCAACGGTCCGGGCGAGGCGCTGATGACCGACCTGGGCTTCACCGGCGGCGGCAAGGGCGCCGGCATGGTCTATGTGGCCGGCAAGCCCGACCACAAGATGGACAACGACGCCATGGTGGACCACATCGTCGAGCTGGTCGAGCGCAAGGCCGCCCAGATCGAGGCCGACAAGGCGGCGGACGGGCTGCAGGCGGCGGAATAGCCCGCCGACAGGTGACGTCGCCTCGTCGCGGCGCTAGAGAAGCGCTCCCCGTGCAACCGACGATCCGAACACCGTGCATCTTCCCCAGGCCCGACTAGACCAGGTTCTCGACCGCTTCCGCGAGGTGGAGGCGCGCATGGGCGCGGCCGCCGACGGGGCCGAGATCGTGCGGCTGTCCAAGGAGCACGCCGAGCTGAAGCCGGTGGCTGACGCCGTCGAGACCCTGGCCCGCGCCCGCGCCGAGGCGCCGGAGCTGGAGGAGATGGTCGCCAGCGGCGATCCGGACATGGCCGCCCTGGCGCGCGAGGAGCTGTCAGCGCTGAACGCCCGCCTGCCGGACCTCGAGCGCGAGGTCGCCCTGCTGCTGGCCCCGCGCGACAAGGACGAGAACGCCTCGGCGATCCTGGAAGTGCGCGCCGGCACCGGCGGCGACGAGGCGGCGCTGTTCGCGGGCGACCTGTTCCGCATGTACCAGCGCTACGCCCAGAACCACGGCTGGAAGGTCGAGATCGACTCGATCTCCGAGGGCGAGGTCGGCGGCTACAAGGAGATCGTCGCCTCGATCACCGGCGACGGCGTGTTCGGCCGGCTGAAGTTCGAGAGCGGCGTCCACCGGGTGCAGCGCGTGCCCGAGACCGAGGCCGGCGGCCGCATCCACACCTCGGCGGCCACCGTGGCGGTGCTGCCCGAGGCCGAGGACGTCGAGATCGAGATCAACGACGCCGACCTGCGCATCGACACCTATCGCTCGTCCGGGGCCGGCGGCCAGCACGTCAACAAGACCGACTCGGCCGTGCGCATCACCCACCTGCCCACCGGCGTGGTGGTGACCAGTTCGGAAAAGTCGCAGCACCAGAACCGCGCCAAGGCGATGAAGGTGCTGAAGGCCCGCCTCTACGACATGCAGCGCCAGGCGCTGGATTCGGAGCGGGCCGAGGCGCGCAAGAGCCAGGTCGGTTCCGGCGACCGCTCCGAACGCATCCGCACCTATAATTTTCCGCAGGCGCGGGTGACCGACCACCGCATCAACCTGACCCTCTACAACCTGCCCAAGGTGCTGGAGGGCGAGGCGCTGGACGACGTCATCGGCCCGCTGATCGCCGAGGATCAGGCCGCGCGCCTGGCTTCGCTGGAAGAGAGCCTGGGCTGACCGGGCGCGCGTTCGGGCGCAGCCTGCGCATCAGGCCGTCGGCCTGTTCGCGCATGAAGCTGACCGGGCGGAAGTGGAAGGCGAGGCCGACGCTGTCGGCCATGGCCGCGCCGCGCTCGCCCATCGGCCGGTCGGCGCCGCAGGTGGTGTCGACGGCGGTCTGGTGCTCGACCTCGGCGTTCAGCTCGGCGCCCAGGAGGACGGCCATCACCGAGAACCATATCCACATCATGAAGCCGATGGCCGCGCCCAGCGAGCCGTAGGTGACGTCGTAGTGGGCGACGTTGTTGACGTACCAGGAAAAGCCCAGCGAGCCGAGCAGCCAGAAGGCGGTGGCGAAGGCCGCGCCCCACGCAACCCAGCGCCAGCGCGGCCGTCGCCGGCTGGGGCCGAACCGGTAGATCGCGCAGAACACCCCGGCGGTCAGCGCCGCCACCCCGCCCCAGCGCAGCGGTATCCACCAGGACGAGGCCGGCGGCAGGCCGGCGGCGTGCAGGGCCAGCGGCGCGGCGACCAGCAGCGCCGTCACCAGGGCCAGGAAGACGATGGCCGCCAGGGTGAAGCCCAGGGTGATCGCGGTGCGGCGCATGAAGCCGCGCTTCTCGGTCTCGTTATAGGCGACGTTGAGGCCGTCGAAGAGGGCCTTCATCCCGGCGTTGGCGCTCCACAGCGACAGCAGCAGGCTGATCACGAACGCCAGGCTCAGGCTCTCGTGCTTTTGGGTGGCCAGCCGCACCATCTGGTCGCCGACCAGATCGACGACGCTGGGCGGAAACACCGCCGACATCTGGTCGAGCTGGTGCTCGACGGCGCCCAGGTCGGCGAACAGGCCATAGAGCGAGACGAACACGCCGAGGGCCGGGAAGATGGCCAGCAGGGCGTAGAAGGTCACGCCCCCGGCCACCGCCGGCAGCCGGTCGACCCCGATCTCGCGGTAGGTCCGCCACAGCACGTCGCGCCAGCCCCTCAACGGGATGTGATGCGGCGTGCGGGCCATGCGGCCCCGGCCCGGCTCGGCCGCTTCGAACGCCTCCGGCGACATCAGCCGCCCCTCGCTCAGCCTGCCCGCGGCCGCCTTCGGCGAGCGGCCTCTCTGCAGGTTTGGGATGAACACCACCAGCCCGACCAAGGCGGCCAGGGCGGCGATGTCCAGCGGCCCGAGGTCGTCCCGTCGCCGGCCCGCGCGCTCGTCCCCGGCGCCGGGTTTGGGCCCGCCGGGTTTGGACGCGTCGGATTTGGTTCGTCTCCATAGCAAGGGGCCGGTCTCCGTGGTGGCCTGCATGGTGTTGCGGAACGCGTCGCGCCGGCCGCCGTTCCGGCCTTGCCCGCCGGTTCCGCATGCGCGACACAGCAGGCATGACCGCAAAAATCGCCGCGATCTACCGTCATCCCGTCAAGGGTTTCACGCCCGAGCCGCTCGACGCCGTCGATCTGGCCGAAGGGGCCTACTTCCCCTGCGACCGGATCTACGCGGTGGAGGACGGGCCTTCGGGTTTCGACCCGGCCGCCCCCGTCCACATCTCCAAGCAGAAGTTCACCGTCCTCGCCCATATCGCCGAGGTCGCCCAGGTGCGCACCGCCTATGACGAGGCGACCGGCGTGCTCGCCGCGTCGGCTCCGGGGCGCGCGCCGTTCGCCGGCGACCTTCGCGGCGAGCCTGGACGGGCGGCGTTCGCCGCCTGGCTGGCGGACTTTCTGGGCGAGGCGGCGCGGGGCCCGCTCAAGGTGTTCGAGGCGGTCGCGCCCGCCCACCGCTTCATGGACAGCCGCAGCGGCTTCGTCTCGATCATCAATCTGGCCAGCGTCCGCGACCTGGAGGCCCGCCTGGGCCGGCGGCTCGACCCGCTGCGGTTTCGCGCCAACTTCTATGTGCAGGGCTGGGACGCCTGGGTCGAAAACGACTGGACCGGCCGGGGCCTGCGGCTGGGCGAGGCGGACCTGGAGGTGCTCAAGCCGATCGTCCGCTGCGCGGCCACCCACGTCGATCCCGCCACCGGCGAGCGCGACGTCGAGGTGGTCAAGGGGCTGTTCGACAATTACGGCCACATGTTCTGCGGCGTCTACGCCAGCGTGACGCGCGGCGGCGCGGCCAGGATCGGCGACGCCGCCGCCTGCCTGGCGGTCGCGGCGGCGGCCTGACGGGCGGGCTCGTCTAGGCGCCGGCGTTCTTCGCCGCGGCGTTCAGGGCGTTGCGCAGCTTGGCGATGTCGGCCCGCAGCCGGGCGACGTCGGCCGGCGGCAGGCCCGCCGAGCCGAGCATCGAGACCGGCACCTCGCGGGCGCGGGCCTTCAGGGCCAGGCCCTGCCCGGTCAGGGTGATGCGCACCACCCGTTCGTCCTCGGCGCTGCGGGTCCGCCGGACCAGGCCGGCGGCCTCTAGCCGCTTGAGCAGCGGCGTCAGCGTGCCCGAATCGAGCATCAGCCGCTCGCCCAGGCCCTTGACCGTCAGGTCGTCGGTCTCCCACAGCGTCAACATGATCAGGTACTGCGGATAGGTCAGGCCCAGGGCCTTGAGCAGGGGGCGGTAGGCGCGCGTGAAGGCGTGCTCGGCCGAGTAGACGGCGAAGCACAGTTGGGCGTCGAGCCGCAGCATGTCGTCGGTCGAAGGCATGCCTCTAATTTAGTCGCGCGCGATCTGCTCGCCAACAAGGGGCCGTTCGTCAACAGGGGCTTTCCCGCAAACGGGCGACGGATGCTTGCCCAAAGCCGCGCGCGGGCGCATGTCAGGCGCATGAGCCTCACCCTCGTGCAAGCCTGGACCTCGGCCAAGAAGCGGCTGGAGGCCGCCCAGGTCGACAGCCCGGTCATCGACGCCCGCCTCCTGGTCGAGGCCGCCGCCGCCGCCTCCCGCACCGACATCATCAGCGATCCGCACCGGCCGCTGAGCGCCGAGCAGGCGGCGACGCTGGACGCCTATGTCGGCCGGCGCGAGCGGCGCGAGCCGGTCAGCCACATCCTCGGCCGCAAGGGCTTCTGGAAGATCATGCTGGGCGTCAACCGCCATGTGCTGACGCCGCGCCCCGAGACCGAGGTGATCGTCGACCTGGCGCTGAAGAGCTTTCCCGAGGGCATGGCCTTTTCGATGCTGGACCTCGGGGTCGGCTCCGGGGCCATCGCCCTGGCCATTCTGGCCGAGCGGCCGGCGGCCCGCGGGCTGGGGGTCGACGCGTCCGAGGAGGCGCTGGCGGTGGCGCGGGAGAACGCCGCCAATCTCGGCCTGGCCGGCCGGCTGGCGCTGCTTCGCGGCGACTGGACGGCGGGGGTCGACGACGCCAGCTTCGATCTGGTGGTCTCCAACCCGCCCTATATCGCCACCGACGTCATCGAGACGTTGCAGCCCGAGGTGCGCGACCACGAGCCGCGGCTGGCCCTGGACGGCGGACCGGACGGCCTCGCGCCCTATCGAATCCTGGCGACGGAGATCCTCCGGGTCCTGAAACCCGGCGGCGTCTTCGCCGTCGAGATCGGCTACGACCAGTCGGCGGCGGTCGAGGCGTTGTTCAATGAGGCCGGCGGCTATGGCGTCGTGACCGTCAAGGACCTATCTAACAAGGACAGGGTGGTGACCGGGACCAAAAATCCCCTTGGAAACTCCGGAACTATGGGCTAGTCCAGGGGTTGTCTCCACCCAGATCGCCGGCGCGTCGAGACCTCGCATCCACGACAGGATGACTGCAACGCGCGGCGGCAGGCGCCATCTCGACGGCGCGGTCGCGAAGGCGACGCGCATAGCCGAGGGCGGGAGACGGGGAACAACTTTCGTCTTCGACTTTATTGGATCGCACAGGGCAAGGGCCCGATCCGGGCAAAGCTCACAAGCCAACAGGCGTCGCCGCTGACAGCGGGGCGCCGGCGAACACCGAGATCACATGAGAGACTTCAAGGGTATGAAGCGGCAGCGTGGCCGCAACCGTGGCGGGCAAAGCGGCAAGCCGCAGCAGCACAACGCCAACCGGGCGTTCGAATCCAACGGCCCCGACGGGGTGAAGATTCGGGGCAACGCCCAGCACGTTTTCGAGAAGTATCAGCAGCTCGCCCGCGACGCCGCCTCGTCCGGCGACCGGGTGCTGGCCGAGAACTATCTTCAGCACGCCGAGCACTATTTCCGCGTCATCCGCGCGGTGCAGCCGAATCGTCCGGCGTCCGAGATCATCGGCCGCGACGCCTTCTCCTCGGGCTTCGACATCGATTTCGAGGAAGAGGCGAGCGAAGCCGCCGAAGAGGGGGCTGACGCCTCGGCCGAAGCCGAGACCGCCGAGCCGCAGCAGCGCGAGCGTTTCGAGGGCCGTCGCGAGGGCCGCCAGGACCGCGACCGCAACGACCGACGCGACCGGGATTTCCGTGATCGCGGCGAGCGCCGCGACCGGGATCGCGACTTCAATCGCGACGATCGCCCCCGCGACGATCGTCCGCGTGAGGATCGGGCCCGTGGCGAGGACCGCCCCCGCGGTGATGACCGTCCCCGCGACGAGCGCGTCCGCGATGACCGGCCGCGGGAAGAGCGCGCCGGCCGCGAGGACCGTCGCTATGAGCGGCGCGAGCGTGTCGAGGCTTCGACCAGCGACGGCATGGCCGTGGTCGAGCCCCAGGCGACGCCGCTGGTCGGCGTCTCCGAGCCGTCGGAAGGCTCGCCGGTGCTGCGCTCCCAGGACGGCGGCGTCAGCCATGCGCCGGCCTTCCTCCAGGCTCGCGAGCCCCGCGCCGAGGCGCCCCGGCCGGAGGCCGAGGACGAGGGTGAAAAGCGCCCCCGCGCCCGTCGCCGCCGCGCGCCGCGCAGCTTCGAGGGCGGCGAGGCCTCGGCCCCGTCCGAGACCGAGGAAGCCTGATATCGCCCGCGGCCGGTTCACCCGGCCGAGGAGCCTTTTCGAGACGCCCTTCCCACCTCGGGAGGGGCGTTTTCGTTTGGGCGCGGCGGGCTTCGCCCGAGACTTGGGGCGCATGGCCTTGTGTGGTGCAAAAGCCACACCTACATCCAGCAGGCCGCCGGGCGCGCTCGATCGAGGCGCGCGGCGCGCATCCGCCTGACCGAGGGGAACCCATGAACGTCGAACTCTATTCCGACCGCGCCAAGCAGGCCGTGCAATCGGCGCAGTCGCTGGCGATGGCGCGTCGCCATCAGCAGCTCGCGCCCGAACATCTGCTCAAGATCCTGCTGGAGGAAAAGGACGGCCTCTGCCGCGCCCTGATCGAAAGCGCCGGCGGGCGTCCCGCCGCCGTCGACCAGGCCGTCGACGACCTGCTCGCCCGGATTCCCAAGGTCGAGGGCGGCTCCGGCCAGCTCTACCTCAAGCCCGACATGGCCCGGGTCTTCGTCACCGCCGAGGAGGCGGCCAAGAAGAACGGCGACGCCTTCGTCACCACCGAGCGGCTGCTGACCGCCATCGCCAAGGAAGGCGGCGAGGCCGCCGCCGCCCTGAAGAAGGCCGGGGTCACCGCCGCCGCCCTGGACGAAGCCGCCAAGGCCCTGCGCAAGGGCAAGGCCGCCGACAGCGCCTCGGCCGAGGAAGGCTACGACGCGCTCAAGCGCTACGCCCGCGACCTGACCCAGGTCGCCCGCGACGGCAAGCTCGACCCGGTGATCGGCCGCGACGAGGAAATCCGCCGCACCATCCAGGTGCTGAGCCGCCGCACCAAGAACAACCCCGTGCTGATCGGCGAGCCCGGCGTCGGCAAGACCGCCATCGTCGAGGGCCTGGCCCTGCGCATCGTCAACGGCGACGTGCCGGAAAGCCTGAAGGACAAGCGCCTGCTCGCCCTCGACATGGGCGCGCTGATCGCCGGCGCGAAGTATCGCGGCGAGTTCGAGGAGCGCCTGAAGGCCGTGCTCAACGAGACCATGGCCGCCGAGGGCCAGATCGTTCTGTTCATCGACGAGATGCACACCCTGGTCGGGGCCGGCAAGACCGACGGGGCGATGGACGCCTCGAACCTGCTGAAACCCGCCCTGGCGCGGGGCGAGCTGCACTGCGTCGGCGCCACGACGCTCGACGAGTATCGCAAGCACGTCGAGAAGGACGCCGCCCTGGCCCGCCGGTTCCAGCCGGTCTTCGTCGACGAGCCGACGGTCGAGGACACCATCTCGATCCTGCGCGGCCTGAAGGAGAAGTACGAGGTGCACCACGGCGTGCGCATCTCCGACAGCGCCATCGTCGCGGCGGCCACCTTGTCGAACCGCTACATCACCGACCGTTTCCTGCCCGACAAGGCCATCGACCTGGTCGACGAGGCCGGCAGCCGCGTGCGCATGGCCGTCGATTCCAAGCCCGAGGCGCTGGACGAGATCGACCGCCGGCTGGTGCAGCTGAAGATCGAGCGCCAGGCCCTGACCAAGGAGACCGACGCGGCCTCGCAACACCGGCTCGAAAAGCTGGACGGCGAGATCGACGACCTCCAGGGCCAGTCCGACGATCTGACCGCCCGCTGGAAGGCCGAGAAGGACAAGGTCGGCCAGGCGGCCCAGGCCCGCGAGGCCCTGGACCGGCTGCGCGCCGAACTGGTGGTGGCCCAGCGGCGCGGCGACTTGCAGCGCGCGTCCGAGATCATGTACGGCGAAATCCCGCCGCTGGAGAAACGCCTGGGCGAGGAGGAGGCCGCCGCCGCCAAGGACGCGGTCAGCCCCGAAGTCGTCGACGCCCAGCAGATCGCCGCCGTGGTCTCGCGCTGGACCGGGGTGCCGGTCGAGAAGATGCTGGAGGGCGAGCGCGAGAAGCTGTTGTCGATGGAGGACTTCCTGCGCAAGCGGGTGGTCGGCCAGGACGACGCCCTGGTCGCCGTCTCGGACGCGGTGCGCCGCGCCCGCGCCGGCCTCAACGATCCCAACCGGCCGATCGGCTCGTTCCTGTTCCTGGGCCCGACGGGCGTGGGCAAGACCGAGCTGACCAAGGCCCTGGCCGAGTTCCTGTTCGACGACGAGAGCGCCATCACCCGCATGGACATGTCGGAGTACATGGAGAAGCACTCGGTCAGCCGCCTGATCGGCGCGCCTCCGGGCTATGTCGGCTATGACGAGGGCGGCTCGCTGACCGAAAGCGTGCGGCGGCGGCCCTATCAGGTGGTGCTGTTCGACGAGGTCGAGAAGGCCCACCCCGACGTGTTCAACGTGCTGCTGCAGGTGCTGGACGACGGTCGCCTGACCGACGGCCAGGGCCGCACGGTCGACTTCCGCAACACCCTGATCATCATGACCTCGAACCTGGGTTCGGAGTTCCTGGCCAGCCAGGCGGTCGCCGACGACGGCGAGGGCGGCAGCGTCGAGGCGGTGCGACCGCTGGTCATGGAGGTGGTGCGTAAGCACTTCCGGCCCGAGTTCCTCAACCGGATCGACGAGATCATCCTGTTCAAGCGCCTCGGCCGCGAGCAGATGGACTCCATCGTCGGCATCCAGCTGCAACGCTTCGAGAAGCTGCTGGCCGACCGCCGCATGACCCTGTCGCTGGACGGCGGCGCCCTGCACTGGCTGGGCGAGCGCGGCTACGACCCGGTCTATGGCGCCCGTCCGTTGAAGCGGGTGATCCAGAAGGAGCTGGTCGACCCGGTGGCCCGCAAGCTGCTGGCCGGCGACCTGGAGGACGGCTCGGTGATCCAGGTCGCGGCCGGCGAGCACGGCCTGGAGATCGGCAAGGCCCGCGTGCACTAGGTCTGGGCGTTCCCTAGGCCCGGGGGGGCCGCCGCGCCGAACCGGTCGCGATAGGCGCCCGGCGTCACGCCCGCCGTCTTGAGGAAGGCGCGGCGCCGGTCTCGCGGCGGAAGGCGCGGGCGAAGGTGCGCTCGCTCATGCCCGCCCGGGCGGCCAGGGCGGGGCCGCTGAGGTCGCCGCGCTGGGCCTCGATCACCGCCGCCAGCAGGGCGGCGAGGCGCGCCGACCGCCGATTTTCGTGGCGCTGCAACTGGAATATCCCCGGCCCTAGGACGGGACGGTCGCTCAGTTGAGGGCGATCGCCACCACGCCGCCGCGGATCTGGACGTGGCGCATGATCGCCACCGGTTCGGCGGCGCCGGCCTTGGCCGGCCTGGCCTGCAGCACCACGAACCAGCCGCCGTCGGGCAGGCCGCGGAAGCTGAAGCGGTTCTGGGCGTCGCAGGTGGTGGTGCGGATATAGGCGGTGTAGTCGCCGCTGGCGACGCCGGCGCCGCGCCCGCGCACCAGCGAGGCGGGCAGGATGGCGTCGGAGCTGTTGCCGTACAGGGCCTGCATCCGCCGCCGCGTCCACGGCGTCTCCGGCGTCAGGCCGACATTGCCGCCGGCGCAGGCGTAGCGAACGCCGCGCTGGGTCTTGTAGGCCAGCACGCCGTCGATGCCGCCCGCGCCGGGACGGGCCGACCAGGCGAAGTCGCCGGGTCTGAAGTCCGAGGGCGACGAAGGCGGCGGCGGGGGAGGCGGCGGGGGTTGCGGCGGGCCGGCCGGCCTCATGGTTTCGCAGGCGGCCAGGGCCGCCGACAGGCTGGCCATGGCGAGAAGCGGCAGGACGCGGCGGCGAAGTTTCATGAACCAACCTTAGAAGAATCCAGGCGCGGAGAGGCGGGCGCCCCCCAACGCCGGCGCCGGCGAGGATGATAATGCGCAACTCGGCTCAGCGATCCCCACAATCGGCGCCAAAGCAAGGCGCCGTCCAAGCAAAACGCCTCCCGTCGGGCGGTCCCGGCGGGAGGCGTCGAAGAGGCGGGCGGTCGCGCGGGGCTGCGGGGCCCTCCGGCGCGGCGTCCGTGACCGTCAGCAGGCGTAACGGTCGGTGATCAGCACGTTGCGGCCGAGATAGGGGTCCCAGACCCAACGGCGGTTGTAGCAGGTCGCGTACGGCCGGTAGCCGTAGTCGTAATAGCCCGGCTCATAATAGACAGGCGGCGGCGGTGGCGGCGCGTAGTAGCGGGGCGGCGCGCTCGACGAGGCCAGGGCCGCGCCCAGGGCCAGGCCGACCACGCCCGCGGCCACCGCCGCGCCGGCGTTGCCGCCGTGATGGTGATAGCCGTGATAACCGTAATAGCCGTAGGGGCGCGCCTCGGCCGGAGCGGCGGCGGCGAAAACGGCGCCGCCCAGGGTCAGAGCCGCCATGCCGGCGGTGATCGTCTTGCGCATGGGAGCCTCCTTTTTTGGCTCGTACCTTGCGGGTGGGAACGCAGGGTCGAGGACAGGGTGAGACCGCCAGCCTGAACGCAGGCTGAACCATTTCTAAAGGAAGGTGCGGGGCTGGCGGCGCCGGCTCGTCGTCCTTGAGGCGGTCGTTAGGGACGTTCCGGCGCGGGCGCCATGGCCGTTCGGCTCAGGCCGCGATGGAGGCCGTGCGTCCTCGCCGAGGGCGGGTCAGCGGCCCAGGCGGCGCAGTTCGCGATAGGCGCGCGCGCCGGTCGCCGGGTCGTTCACCTCGATGATCAGGGTGTCGCCGTTCAGCCGGTATGGGCGCGGCTGATCCGTGCCGACATAGCCGGGCTCCAGCGCGCCCTCGACGACGTGGTGCAGGACGTGGTTGGTCTTGTCGACGCGGTAGGTCCCGAAATAGGCGGCGTAGCCGAGATAGGCCGCCCGCGCCTCGGCGTCGGTGGGCTTGTCGTCGGCTCCGGACGCGAACGGGCGGACCGGCGGGTTGCGCATGACCTGGACGCTGAGATGGCCGGTCGCGTCGTAGACGAAATAGCCGAGCGGACGCTCTCCGAACGGATAGGCCACCGTCCCGTCGGCCGACACGTCCTCGAACCGCACGATGCGCCACATGCCGACCAGGCCGGGCTCGTCGGCGGCCCTCGCCGCCGCGGCCTGCTCCCGCGCATCGGACGGCGCCGCCGTCAGGCCCAGGCTCCAGGCGCAGGCCGACAGGCCCGCGAGCGCCAGCTTTCGCATCCCGAATCGCCTCCACGGGGTTTCGCCGCCGCCATTGTCGGCCGATCCGGCCGATATCCCCAAGGGGCCCGCGCCTAAGCGGCGGCCGCCGCGGTCCATGCGCCGTGGATCAGGCTGGCGGCCAGCGCCAGCATCATGACGCCGACGCCGACGTCGAGCACGCGCCAGGCGGCCGGGCGCGAGAACAGCGGCGCCAGAAGCCGCGCGCCGAACCCCAGGGCCGAGAACCAGACCAGGCTGGCGGTCGCGGCTCCGACCATGAAGACCGGCCGCTCGGCGGACGGCAGGCTGGCCCCCACCGCGCCCATCAGCATGACCGTGTCGATATAGACGTGCGGGTTGAGGAAGGTGAAGGCGGCGGTTCCCGCCAGCGCCGCGCCCAGGGTCAGGCCCGCCTGCTGCTCGACGACGAGCGCCGACGGGTTGGCCGCGCGCCGCAGGGCCGCGACGCCGTACCAGCCCAGAAACGCCGCGCCGCCAAGGCTCAGAACCAGGGACAGGCCGGGAACGAGCGCGAGCACGCCGCCCAGGCCGCTGACGCCGGCCACGATCAGGGCCGCGTCGGCCGCCGCGCAGAACAGCACGATCGGCAGGACGTGCTCGCGCTTGAGGCCCTGGCGCAGGACGAACATGTTCTGGGCGCCGATGGCGATGATCAGGCCGGCGGAAAGGGCGAATCCCTTGGTGAAGGCGGGAATGAGCAAGCTGTTCATGCCGCCTTGATGCCGTCGGCGGTCGATGTAGTCTAACTAATGTCTCTTATGCTGATTAAGATCGTCTAATGTTGGACTACGCCTCCCTGGCGGCCGTCGCCGCCGTCGCGCGCGAAGGCAGCTTCGAGAAGGCCGCCGCCGTCCTCGGCGTCACGCCGTCGGCGGTCTCCCAGCGCGTGAAAGGGCTGGAGGAACGTGTCGGCGCGATCCTGCTCACCCGGGGCTCTCCCTGCCGGCCCACCGATATCGGGGTCAAGCTCTGCGCCCATGTCGAGCAGGTGCGCCTGCTCGAAGGCGAGGTCATCGGCGACCTTCCGGGGTTGGGCGAGGGAACGCCCGGCCCGTCGACCGTCAGGATCGCCGTGAACGCCGACAGCGTCAGCACCTGGTTTCCCCAGGCCGCCGCCCGGTTCGCGAACGAGACCGGGGCCATGCTCGATCTGGTCATGGAGGACGAGGCCCATACGGCCGAGCGGCTTCGCACCGGCGAGGTCCTGGCGGCGATCACCGCCGAGCCCGTCCCGGTTCCGGGCTGCAAGACCTACCCGCTCGGCGCCATCGACTACGCCGCCGTGGCCAGCCCCGACTTCATGGCCCGGTTCTTCCCGGACGGCGTCGATGCGGCGAGCCTCGCGCGCGCGCCGATCCTGCGTTTCGACCGCCGCGACCAGCTGCAGGCCCGGTGGGTCAGGGAAGCCTGGGGCGCGGCCGTCGCGCCGCCCGTGCACTGGACGCCGTCGACCCAGGGCATGCTGGACATGACGCTCGCCGGCCTCGGTTGGGCGACGACGCCGGTTCCCCTGGCCGCGCCGCACCTCGCCGCGGGCCGATTGACCGAGCTTCCGCCGAACCGCCGGATCGCGGTGGCGCTCTATTGGCAGCGCACCCGGCTGGCGGCCCGGCTGCTCGACCGCCTGACCCAGGCCGTGCGCGCGGCGGCGGCCGGCGAACTGGCCGCCGCGGCCGGCTAGCGTCTGAGCAGCCTCAGCCTCCCGCTGGACCACCTAGGGCCCGACGTGCGATCATGAGGCATGCTGCTGGTGCGCGCCGTCACGGGGCTGATCTTCCTTTTCGCGGTCGTCGCGGCCGTGTTCTTCGTCTTGGCCGGCTCCGTCCGAGACGGGCGCGCATGGGCGATGCTGGCGGTGTTCTTCGGATGCGCCGGGGCCATCACGGTCTGGCTGTGGTTTCGCGACAAGGCGCTGCTGGAGCGGCGCGTGAAGGCGGGGCCGGGTTCGGAGCCCGATCCGATGCAGAACCTCGTCCAGGCGCTGGCGGGGCTGGTGTTCCTGGCGGCCTTCGTCTTGCCGGGCCTCGACAGGCGCTTCGGGTGGTCGCACGTTCCCGCCGCCGTTTCGCTGATCGCGGACGTGATGATCGCCGTCGGCTTCCTGATCGTCTTCCTCACCTTCCGGGCGAACACCTTCACGGCCGGCACGATCGAGGTCGAGGAGGGCCAGCGCGTGATCGACAGCGGCCCCTACGCCGTCGTGCGCCATCCCATGTACTCCGGCGCGCTGATCTTGGTCGTCGGCATATCCCCGGCGCTGGGCTCGTGGTGGGGCCTGGTCGCCGCCGTCCTGCTCGTTCCCGTCCTGGTGTGGCGGCTGACCCGCGAGGAAGCGTTCCTGACGGCCAACCTCGCCGGCTACCGCGACTATCGGGCCCGCGTGCGATACCGGCTGGCCCCCATCGTCTGGTAGCCGCCGGGCGCTGCGGTCAGCGCCCGCGCGCGGTCCGGGCGCCTTTCGGCCCTAAGACCTGAAAGACGCCCCCTTTGGCCCGTGGGCGCTCAACCGCCCGAGCGGATGAGCTCGACCTGGGAGCCCGCCACCTGGCGAATCTCGCAGACGCCTTCCCATGCCGGCGCGTGCTGGCGGTGCAGCTCCAGGAACCGGCGGGCGCTCTCTTCCGCCGCCGCCATGTCCGGCAGTTCGAAGATGGCGAAGCCGCCGATCACTTCCTTGGTCTCGGCGAACGGCCCGTCGAGGGTGACGAACTTCCCCGACTTAAGCCGCAACTGCTTGGCGGACGCGGCCGGCGCCAGCCCTCCGTCATAGATCATCCGACCGGCCGTCACCTCCTGTGCGGCGAGCGCGTGCATCGCGGCCATGAGCTCCGGCGTCGGAGCGGATTCGGGGGAGGCGTGGATCAGGAACATGAAGCGCATTGAATAGCCCTCAGAGCGACAACGGGACGAAGCGCCCGCCTCTTTTGGACGAACAGGCCGGCGGCCGCCCGACATTTTCATCCGAGCAAGGCCCGCATACGCCGCAAGCCCATGGCCTAGCGTCCGGCTGCGCCGCCGAGAGGAGACCGGAGCGCCGAGGACCGCGTTCCGGTCAGCGCCCGCGCGCGATCGCCAGCAGCGCCTCGACGTCGAGATGGGCCTCCAGCACGGCGGCGATCTCGTCGAGCGCGGCGTCGACCTCGGCGGCGTGGTCGCGGCCCGTGGAGGCCGCGCCCCAGCGGGCCAGCAGGGCCGAGCGCGCCTCGCCCCGGGCGAACAGGCCGTGGACATAGGCGCCGGCGATACGGCCCGTGGCGTCGACCGCGCCGTCCGCGCCGCCGCCGTCGAACCTCAGGAACGGGCACGCCAAGCCCGGCCCCTCGGTGCGGCCGACATGCATCTCGTAGCCGTCGAAGCGGGCGCCGCCGTCGGCCAGGGCGCCGGCGACGGGACGCAGGACCTTGTCGCCGCCCAGCACCGTCTCGACGTCGAGCAGACCCAGGCCGTCAGCCGCGCCGGCGGGGCCCTCGATCCCGTCAGGGTCGGCGATCCGGCGGCCCAGCATCTGATAGCCGCCGCAGACGCCCAGGATGCGGCCGCCGCGCCGGGCGTGCGCGATCAGGTCGACGTCCCAGCCCTGGGCCCGCAGGAAGGCCAGGTCAGCCAGGGTGGCCTTGGCGCCGGGCAGGATCGCCACGTCGGCGTCGCCGGGCAGGGCTGCGCCGGGGGGGATGAAGGCGAAGTCCACGTCGGGCTCGGCGCGCAGCGGGTCGAAGTCGTCGAAATTGGCGATGCGCGACAGCATCGGCGCGACGATCTTCAGCCGCCGGCCGCCAGCGCTCGCGCGGCCGCGCTCCAGCGTCACGGCGTCCTCGGCCGGCAGGCGGCGGGCTGCGGCGATCCACGGGGCCATGCCCAGGTCCGGCCAGCCGGTCCGCCGCACGATTTCGGCGCGGCCGGCGTCGAACAGGGCCGGATCGCCGCGGAACTTGTTGATGACGAAGCCGCGGATCATCGCCACGTCCTCGGGGTCGAGCACGGCCTGGGCCCCGACCAGGGCGGCGATCACATGGCCGCGGTCGATGTCGCCGACCAGCACCACGGGCACGCCGGCCGCGCGGGCGAAACCCATATTGGCGATGTCGCCCCGGCGCAGGTTGATCTCGGCGGGGCTGCCGGCGCCCTCGACCAGGACGAGATCGCTCTCGGCCCTCAGGCGCTGGAAGGAATCGACCACCACGCCGAGCAGTTCGGCCTTGCGCGCCTGAAAGGGGCCGGCCCGCCAGGCGCCTTCCATCCGGCCGCGCACGATCAGCTGGGCGCCCACGTCGCTCTGCGGCTTCAACAGCACGGGGTTCATATCGACCGTGGCCGGCGTGCGGCAGGCGATCGCCTGCAGCGCCTGGGCCCGGCCGATCTCGCCGCCGTCGATGGTGACGGCGGCGTTGTTCGACATGTTCTGCGGCTTGAACGGCCGCACCGTCAGGCCGCGGTTGGCGAAGGCGCGGCACAGGCCGGCGACCAGCACCGACTTGCCCACGTCCGAGCCGCAGCCCTGGATCATCAACGCGGCCATGTCGTCTCCAAGCTCATCGCCGCCCCCGTCGCGGCCAGGATCGCCCAGGCCGCCGCGCAGGCCCAAGCGTAACGCCGCAGGCCGGCCCGCAGGTCCTCGGCGGCCGGCTCGCCGCCGTCGCCGAACGCCGGCCGGTCGTGGCGGACGCCGTCATAGGTCGCCGCGCCGCCCAGCCGCACGCCAAGCGCGCCGGCCATCGCCGCCTCCGGCCAGCCGGCGTTGGGCGAGGCGTGCTTGCCGGCGTCGCGCAGCATGGTCCGCCACGCGGCCGGCGAGGCGGCGGCGATCAGGGCTCCGGCCAGCCGGGCCGGAATCAGGTTGAACACGTCGTCGGCCCTGGCCGCCGCCCAGCCGAAGTCGCGCCAGCGCGGCTCCTTGTGGCCGATCAGGCTGTCGGCGGTGTTGAGCGCCTTGTAGGCGAACAGCCCGCCCAGGCCGCCCAGGGCGAGCCAGAACATCGGCGCGATCACGCCGTCGTTGAAGCTTTCGGCCAGGCTCTCCAGCGCCGCCGCCGCCACGCCCCGGTCGTCCAGCGCCGCGACGTCGCGGCCGACGATGCGGCCGACCGCCGCCCTGGCCCTGTCGAGGTCGCCGGCCGCCAGCGGGCGCAACACGGCGGCGACATGGTCGTAGAGGCTGCGCTGGGCCAGCCCCAGCGTGCCGGCCGCGACGACGGCGACGACGCCGAACGGCAGGCGGGCGCAGGCGCTCTGAAGGGCGAATCCGGCGACCCAGGCCGCGCCGGTGACCAGGACCACCGTGGCGACCCCCAGCAGGCGGCGAGCGGGCGGCGGCCGCTCCGGGCGGTTCCACCAGCGCTCCAGCGTCGAAATCGCCCCGCCCAGCCAGACCACGGGGTGCGGCAGGCGCCGGTGCAGGGCGTCGGGATAGCCGACCGCCGCCTCGGCGACGGCGGCGGCCAGCACGATCCAGGGCGTGGGCCAGGCCGTCGGCCCGATGGCGGTCCAGGCCTCAGCCACGCCGGCCGACGATCTCGACCACCGGGCCGCCGGCGCCGGCGACGACGCGGGCCTCGATCCCGTAGGCTTCGGCCAGCACCTGCGGCGTCAGCGCCTCGGCCGGCCGGCCGTCGGCCAGGACCCGGCCCCCGGCCAGGACCACGATCTTGTCGGCCACGCGGGCGGCCAGCGACAGGTCATGCAGGGTGACGACCACGCCGCGGCCGTCCGCCGCCATCTTGCGGAACAGGTCGGCGGCGTCGAGCTGGTGGCCCGGGTCGAGGCCGGTCATCGGCTCGTCGGCCAGCAGCCAGTCGGGCTCGCCGGCCAGGGCGCGCGCGATCAGGGCCCGCGCCCGCTCGCCACCGGACAGGGTGGTGACGACGCGCTGGGACATGCCCGTCATGTCGGTCGCCGCCAGGGCGCGCGCGACGGCCTCGCGGTCGGCCGCGCCCAGGCCCAGGGCGCCGACGAAGGGCGTGCGGCCAAGGCCGACCAGTGTCTCGACGTCGACCGACCAGGCGATCTCGGGCGTCTGCGGCAGGAAGCCCATGCGCCGCGCGCGCGCGCGCGGCGACAGGCGGCGGATGTCGGCGTCGTCGAGGTCGACGGTCCCGTCGTCGGGCCGTCGCAGGCCGGCGAGACAGGCCAGCAAGGTCGACTTGCCGGCGCCGTTGGGGCCGATCACCGCCGACACTTCGCCCCGGGCGAACGAGACGTCGACGCCGCCCAGGATGGCGCGCCCGTTCAGGCCGAGGCGCAGCCCCGCCGCTTTCAGCCCGCTCACGCCATCCTCCGTCGCATCGACACCAGCAGGGCGAGGAAGAACGGCCCGCCGATGGCGGCCATCGCCACGCTGAGCTTGACCTCGCCCGCCGAGGGGATCAGCCGCACCGCCACGTCGCCGGCCAGCACCACCACGGCCCCGGCCAGGGCGCTGGGGATCAGCAGGGCGCCGGGACGCGCGCCGACCAGGGGCCGCATCAGGTGCGGGGTGATCAGGCCGACGAAGCCGATGACGCCGGTCACCGCCACGCAGGTGCCGGCCGCCAGGCCGACCCCAAGGCCGAGCAGCAGGCGGACGCGGTCCATCCTCACCCCCACCGACCGGGCCCCGGTCTCGCCCAGGGTGAGGGCGTCGAGATCGCGGCCGAGCGTCAGCAGCACCCCGCAGCCGACGGCGACGAACGGCAGGGCCAGCCGCACCTCCTCGACGCTGCGGTCGGTCAGCGAGCCCAGCAGCCAGTTGACGATCTCGTTCACCGCCCAGGGGTTGGGCGCGAGGCTGAGGGCCAGGGCGACGCCCGCGCCGGCCATGGTGTTCAGCACCATGCCGGCCAGGATGAAGGTGGCGATGCTGGAGGCGGTGTTGGACAGGGCGAGCAGCACCGCCACTCCGATCGCCGCCCCGACCATCGCGCCGGCCGGCAGCAGCCAGGGCGTGCTGGCGGTCAGGCCGAAATAGAGCGTCAGCACCGCTCCCAGCGAGGCCATGGACGAGACGCCCAGGGCGCTGGGATCGGCCAGGGGATTGCGCGTGTAGCCCTGCAGGGCGGCGCCGCAGAGGCCGAGGGCGCCGCCGACCACGACGGCCAGGACGGTGCGCGGCAGGCGCAGCTCGAAGATGATCGCCCAGCGGGGATCGGCTCCCGGCGCCGCCCAGGCGCTGAACGGCACCCACACCTTGCCGGCCGCCAGGCTGACCAGGGCGAGCAGGCCTATGGCCGCGATCAGGGCGCCCCAGATCAGGGGCGGCGGGGGCCGTTTCATGGGTGAGCCTCCAGGGCCTTGCGGCGGGCGTCGGCGAGCACGGCGGCGGTCTCCAGCAGCACCGGGCCGCCGCAATAGAGCAGCCGCTGCGGGAAGACCGCCCGGCGCATGCGCGGGCCGATGGCCTTCAGGGCCGGATGGCTGACCACCCGCTCGGCCCAGGTGGGCGGGCCGGGCGCGGCCTCGCCGGCCAGCAGCAGCTGCGGCGGGTCGGCGATCAGCCGCTCCAGCGGCACGTTGCCCCAGGTGCGCAGGCCATAGCGCGCGGCCATGTTGTCGAACCCCGTCCGCGTCAGCATCTCGTCGAGCAGGGTGCGGGGGCCGGCCGCGAAGCCGTTGGGCTGGAAGACCAGCACCTTGAGCCGCCGGGCCCCGGGGGGCGGGGCGGCTGCGGCCAGGGCCGCCTCGACGCGGGCGATCAGGGCCTCGCCCCGCTCCGGCCGGCCGAGCAGCCTGGCGACGCGCCGCACCTGGGCCATGCTGTCGGCCACGGTGTCGGGGACGGAGAAGGGTTCGGCGCGCACGCCCAGCCGGCGCAGGGCGTTGCGGGTGGCCAGCGAGCTGTGGCGGCTGGTCAGCACGAGGTCCGGGCGCAGGGCGACCACCTCTTCGGCGGTCTCGTGGGTGATGGGCAGCGCGCGGGCCCAGTCGGGCAGGCTGGAGGCCGTCGGGTCGCGGGCGTAGTGGCTGAGCGCGGCGATCTGGCTGCGGTCGGCCAGGGCGACGAGAAGGGAATCGAGGCAGGGGTTGAGCGAGACCACCCGGCCGGACGGGGCGGCGGCTGCGGCGGGGCCGGCGACCAGGGCGCCCAGGGCGCCGGCGGTCGCGGCGCGGCGGGTCGGGCGCGCGGTCATGCCGAGAACCCCGACAGGGCGGCGTCGAGCCTGCGCCAGGCGGCCGGGGGCCCGGGCGGGCCGAAACGCAGCCAGTCCGGCCGGTCGTCGAACGGGCGGACCAGCACGCCGGCCCCGGCCAGGGCGGCGAAGCGCCTGGCGGCGTCGCGGCTGCGGGTCAGGCGGAACAGCGAGGTTCCGCCGACGATCTCGAAGCCGGCCCGCCGCAGGCTCCGGTCCAGCCGCTCGGCCTGGGCCGCCAGGCGGCTCCGCTCGCGTTCGGCCCAGGCGAGGTCGGCGTAGGCGCGCGACCCCAAGGCTATGGCGTCGGCGCAGACCGGCCAGTCGCCGAAGGCGGCGCGCACGCGGGCGATGGTTTCGGGCGCGGCGACCACGAAGCCCAGGCGCGCGCCCGGCAGGCCGAAGAACTTGCCGAACGAGCGCAGCACGATCAGGCCGGGAATGCGCGGGGCGGCGGCGGCGACGCTGAGCTCCGGCGCGGTCTCGACGAAGGATTCGTCGACGATCAGGCTCCGCCCGCGCTCGGCCTGCCGCCGAGCGAGGCCGAGCAGCAGGTCGGGAGGCAGCCGGCGGCCGTCGGGATTGTTCGGATTGACGACGACGACGGCCTCGGCTTCGACGCGGTCCAGCTCGTCGGGATGGACGGCGCGGACCTCGGCGCCGGCGGCGGTCCAGGCCTCGGCGTGGCCGCCATAGGTCGGCGAGGCGATGGCGACGGCGCGCGCGCCGGTCAGGCGCGGCGCCAAGCGCAGGGCGGCCTCGGCCCCGGGGACGGCGGCGGCCGCCTTGGCGTCAGCGGGGGCCAGGCCGAACGCGGCGGCGGCGGCCCGCTCCAGGGCGGCGGTCCCGGCCGGGTCGGGCAGCCGGCGCAGGGCGGCCGGCGCGGCGCGGGGGCCTCGCCAGCCGTGCGGGTTGATCCCGGTCGACAGGTCGACCCACGGCGTCGGGGCGTGCGGGAACGCCGCCGCCGCCGCCGCGAGCCGGCCGCCGTGACGGCCGAATGCGCCTTGCGCCCTAGCCGTCATCGCGGGGCCTAGAACCTGGCCCGCACGCCGAGATAGGCGGCGCGGCCCGGCGATCCGTAGTTGCGGACCGTCTGGTTGCTTTGGTCGAACAGGTTCTCGACCCGGCCATAGACCTCGAGGCGGTCGTTCACGGGATAGGACGCCGCCACGTCGACCAGCGTGTAGTTCTTGAGCAGGTACTTGTTGGCGACGTCGTCATAGGTGTCGCCGTTGTAGCGCGCCGACAGCGTGGTCGTCAGCTTCGCCGGCCACAGATAGGCCACCGACGCCGAGCCGGCGTTCTCGGGCCGGCGGGCCAGGGCCTTGCCGTTGTTGGCGCCGGGCGCTTCGTTGGCGGCGTCGGTCCAGGTGTAGTTGGCCCGCAGCGTCCAGCGGTCGTCCGGCCGCAGCTCGCCGCTCAGCTCGACGCCCTGGGCGCGGGTCTTGGCCACGTTGGAATAATAGCCGAACCGCACGCCCCCGCCGGCCGCGCACAGGGGATCGGGCGCGCCGGTGCAGTAGGCGAAGTCGATCTGGTTGGTGGTGTCGCGGTGGAAGTAGGTCGCCTGCAGCGTCAGCTTGCCGTCGGCCAGATGCTGCTCGACGCCCATGTCCCAGCCGTCGGCCTCCTCGGGCTTCAGGGTGGTGTTCCCGTAGGGGCTGTAGAGCTGATAGAGGGTCGGCGCCTTGAAGCCTTGGCCCCAGCTGGCGCGCAGCACGGTGGCGCCGTCGTTCAGCGACCAGGCGGCGGCCAGCTGGCCCAGGGTGCGGTCGCCGAAGGTGTCGTGGTCGTCGTAGCGCAGGCCGGCGGTCACGGTCAGGCCGCGGATCACCTGTCCCTGGAGCTGGAGGTAGGCGCTGTCGATGCCGACCTTGCCGTTGATCCGGGGCGGGTTGGGGGCGAAGGCCGAGGGCGAGGCCGAGCGCATGGTCGACCGCTCGCTCTCGAGGCCGAACACCGCGTTCCAGTCGTCGGTGACGGCGAAGGTCCCCTGGTATTCCCACCGCTCGTTCTTGCCGTTGGCGGTGAAGGTGATCGGCGTCACCTCCTGGTCGGGGTTGTAGTTGTTGCGGTTGGTGTTGGTGTAGCCGTAGGCGATGCGGTTCTTGAGGCGGCCGTCCAGCAGGGCGAAGTTGACGCCTGCGTAGCCGACGAACTCTTCCGTGGTCCCGTACTCGTTGTCGTCGGCGAAGACGAAGTTGGGCGGCGGGAAGCCGTCGAACTGGTTGCGGCCCTTGGAATAGACCGCGCGCAGGTCGACCGTGACGTCGTCGCTCACCTTGTAGCGCAGCCGGCCGCTGAAGCCGGTGTTGCGATAGCCGTCGGCCTCGCTGCCGCCGGCGAAGGCCGAGACGCCGCGCGTGGTGTAGTAGCCGCCGGCCAGCCGCCAGACCAGCCGCTCGCTCGCGCCGCCGACCGCCGCGCGGGCGTAGCCGGTCGACATCGAGCCGCCCTCCAGCGAGGCCGAGCCCTCGAACGGCTTGGTCGGGTCGGCGGTGACGATGTTGACCACCCCGCCGATGGCCTGGCTGCCCCACAGGGTCGATTGCGCGCCGCGCAGCACCTCGATGCGCGCGATGTCGCCAGCCAGCATGTTGGCGAAGTTGTAGCCGCCGCCCGGCGAGGTGGGGTCGTTCAGCTTGACGCCGTCGACCACGACCACGGTCTGGTCGGTCTCGGCCCCGCGGATGCGCAGCGAGGTGGTCGCCCCGACCCCGCCGTTGCGCGAGAAGCTGACGCCCGGCGTCATGGCCAGCAGGTCGGAGATCACCGCCTTCTGGCTGGCCTGGATGGCTTCGGCGTCGAGCACGGTGACCGACTGGCCGATGCGGTCGATGCGCTGCGGCGAACGGGTGGCCGTCACCACCAGGGTGTCGACCCCGGCGGCGGCGGCGCGGCCGGCCACGTCGGGATCAGGCGCGGGCGCCTCCTCGGCCAGAGCGGGCGCGGCCAGGGCCAGCAGGGCGCTGGCGCAGGCGGTGGACAACAGGAACTTCGTCACAGGTCTTCCCCTCGAACTGACGACGGGCGGCCCGGCGGCGTCCGGTCCCGCAGGGGCGAGACGCGCCCAGGCGGAACCGAGGCCCGCGCGGGCGCGGCCCTTGGTTGGCGATCGTCGTCTCTCGGGAGGACCCGTTCGCACAGCGCACCCCGGCTGAACGAAGGACGACCGCGACGGGCAGGTCTCCTGGCTTGCGGGTCGACGCCGGTGCGCATCGCCTTCCCAGGTCTTTCGACCCAGTGGCTTTTGATGCGCGGACTCGCCGCTTACAGTTGCGGGGGCAGCCCAGGGCTTTCACCTGAGTTCCCTTTTCATCCTCGATCAGAGGAACCTGTCGCGACGCTTGGCTTAGTTGCTGCGGCGCACACGGTCAATTGCGGAGTCCCTCGATGACCTTGACCCTCGTCCTCGGCGGCGCCCGCTCGGGCAAGAGCGCCTACGCTCAGGCCCAGGCGGAGGCGTGGGCCGCCGGACGCGGCGCGCGCCCGGTGATGATCGCCACCGCCCAGGCCTTCGACGACGAGATGGCCGAGCGCATCGCCCGCCACCGGGCCGAGCGCGGCGGGGCCTGGTCGACGGCGGAGGCGCCCCTGGACCTGCCGGCGGCGCTGGCGGCGCGCACGGCGGGCGAGGCGACGGTGGTCGACTGCCTGACCCTGTGGCTCAGCAACCTGATGCTGGCCGAGGCCGATCTCGGCGCGGCGACGGACCGGCTGGAGGCGGCCCTGCGCGCCTGCGCAGCGCCCGTGTGGCTGGTGTCGAACGAGGTGGGGCAGGGGATCGTGCCGGACAACGCCCTGGCCCGCCGCTTCCGCGACGAGGCCGGCCGCCTGAACCAGAGGATGGCGGCGGCGTGCGACCAGGCGGTGCTGATCGTCGCCGGCCTGCCGCTGCGGCTGAAGTGATTGACTTCCCCACGGGCCGCCTGATCGATGGCCCGGCGATGCGAGGGCAGAAACGGGGAGGGGACATGCGACGGTCGGCGATGATCCTGGCGGCGGCCTTGACGGTGTCGGCCTCCGCGGCGGCGGGGGCCCGCGCGGCGGAGCCGGACGGCCTCACGGTCTATGCGGGGGTCACGGTGATCGACGGGACGGGCGCGGCGCCGCGCCCCGGCATGGCCGTGGTGGTCAGGGGCGAGCGCATCGAGGCCGTGGTTCCCCTCGCCCAGGCGCCCGCCGGCGGGCGGCGGCCCGACGTCGCCGGCCTCTATGTCACGCCGGGCCTGATCGACACCCACGTCCACCTGGCGACCTCGCCCGACCGCAGGGCGGCCGAGGCCTATATGCGGCGGATGCTCTATGGCGGGGTGACCGCCGTGCGCGACATGGCCGGAGACGCGCGGGCCCTGGCCGACCTGTCGCGGGCGTCCCGCCAGGGCGAGATCGCTGCGCCGGACGTCTATTACAGCGCCCTGATGGCGGGGCCGGACTTCTTCAAGGACCCGCGCACCCAGGCCGCCGCGCGCGGCGTCGAGCCCGGACGCGCGCCGTGGATGCAGGCGATCACCGACGAGGTCGACCTGCCGCTGGCCGTCGCCCTGGCGCGGGGCACGGGCGCTTCGGCGATCAAGATCTACGCCGACCTGCCCGGCCCGCTGACGGCGAGGATCGTCGCCGAGGCACATCGCCAGGGTTTCCGGGTCTGGGCCCATGGCATGGTGTTCCCCGCCACCCCCGCCGAGGAGGTGGCGGCCGGCGTCGACGTGCTGTCGCACGTCTGCATGCTGGGCTACGAGGCTTCGGACGTGAAGCCGGCCGCCTATCATCGCCGCGCCCCGGTCGAGGCCGACAGGTTCAAGGACGGCGGAAACCCCAAGGTCGACGCCCTGTTCGCCGAAATGGCCCGGCGCGGAACCATCCTGGACGCCACCGACCACGTCTATGTCGAGCTGGACCAGGCGCGCGCCGCCGATCCCAAGGCTCCGCCGCCCTATTGCACCGCCTCCCTGGCCGAGGCCCTGACGGCCCGGGCCTACAAGGCGGGCGTGCGGATCACCGCCGGCACCGACGGCTTCGCCCCGGTCGAGAGCGCCTATCCGGCCCTGCACGACGAGATGGAGCTGCTGCAGAACAAGGCCGGCATGGCGCCGCTCGACGTGATCGCCGCCGCCACCCGCAACGGCGCGGCCGCGGCGGGCCAGGCGGACATGGGCGAGATCGCGCCGGGCAAGCTGGCCGACCTCGTGTTCGTCTCGCGCGATCCGTCCCGGGACGTCGCGGCCATGCGCAGCGTCATGCTGACGGTCAAGCGCGGGACGGACTATCCGCGCAAGGACTATCGCCCCATCGCGGCCGACGAGGTGCGCGGCTTCCAGTAGGGAGCCGCCGCCGGTTGAGGCCGGCGCGAATTCAATCATGGGGCTTGCGGCCGGCGCTTCGTGCGGACAGCCTGTGGCCGGCCGCGTCCGGACCAACGGGCGGGCCAGGTGGAGGAAGACCCATGAGCGGAACGGATCGGCGGGCGCTGCTGACGGGCGGCGCGGCGGCGGGAGCGGCCCTGGCGGCGGCGGTGTCGGCCAAGGCCGCGAAGACGGCGACGACGAGCGGCGAACGGCCCTTGATCATCAACGCCCTGGGCGGCCTGGAGGACCCGGCCGCGCCGCCGACCGAGAGCGGCGACGGCGTCGACCTGGCGCATCCGGCGGTCAACGACCGGGCGATCCGCGACGCCCGCGATTCCGGCATGAACGCGGTCAACGTCACCCTCGGCTACGTGTCCGGTCCGATGGAGCCGTTCGAATACACGGTGCGCACCATCGGCGTGTGGGACGAGATCGTGCGCTCGCGCCCGGCCGACCTGATCAAGGTGCGGACGACGGCCGACATCCTGCGCGCCAAGGGCGAGAACAAGATCGGCGTGATCTACGGCTTCCAGAACGCGGCGATGATGGGCAAGCGCGCCGACCGGGTGGACATCTTCGCCGACCTCGGGGTGCGGATCATCCAGCTGACCTACAACGTCCGCAACCAGCTGGGCGACGGCTCGATGGTCCGCGAGGGGCGCGGCCTGACGCCGTTCGGGCGCGAGGTGGTCGAGCGGCTGAACGCGCGCAGGATCATGGTCGACCTGTCGCACAGCGGCCGGGCCATCTGCCTCGACGCGGCGCGGGCGTCCAAGGCGCCGATCTCGATCAACCACACCGGCTGCCAGGCCCTGTCGGACCGGCCGCGCAACAAGACCGACGAGGAGCTGCGCCTGGTGGCCGAGAAGGGCGGCTTCGTCGGCATCTATTTCATGCCGTTCCTGCGCTATGACAGCCACCCGACCACCGCCGACGTGGTGGCCCACATCGAGCACGCGGTGAAGGTCTGCGGCGAGGACCATGTCGGCATCGGCACCGACGGGGTGGTCTCGACGCCCGGCGACATGAAGGCGGAGCTGGCCGACGCCGCCCGGCAGTACGCGGCCCGCCACAAGGCCGGCGTCGCCGCGCCCGGCGAAGGCCCGGACGTGCTGGCCTACATCCCCGAGCTGCAACGGCCCAGCCAGTTCCGCGACCTCGCCGCCGCCCTGGCCGCCAGGGGCCATTCGTCCTCCCGCATCGACAAGATCCTCGGCCGCAACTTCCTGCGCTACGCCCAGGACGTCTGGGGCGCATGAGCGGCGAGGACACGGCGGCGGGGGCGATGATCGTCCTGGACCGCGACACGGTCCGGGCCCGGCTGACCTACGCGGTCTGCATCCCCCTGGTGCGCGAGGCGATGATCGCCCTGTCCCACGGCGAGGCGGTGCAGGTGCTGCGGCAGATCGTGCCGCTGGCGGCCGGGCGGGCCTTCGGGTCGATGCCCGGCGCGCTGGCGTCGGACAAGGCGTTCGGGGTCAAGGTCGTCAGCGTCTTTCCGGAACGCTTCGCTCAGGGCCGGTCCTCGCACCAGGGGCTGGTGATGCTGTTCGATCCCGACAGCGGCGCGCCGGTCTGCCTGATCGAGGCCGGCGAGGTCACGGCGATCCGCACCGCCGCCGCCAGCGCCGTCGCCACCGACGCCCTGGCGCGGCCCGAGGCGTCGCGGCTGGCGATCCTGGGCTATGGCGAACAGGCGCGCGGTCATATCGCCGCCCTGCTTCAGGTGCGGGCCTTCGACCGTTGCGCGGTGTGGGGGCGCTCGGCCGAGCGGGCCCAGGCCTTCGCCCGCGCCGCCGAGGCCGAGTTCGGCCTGCCCGTCCGGGCGGCGGCCACGGTCGACGAGGCGGTGGCCGACGCCGACGTGATCTGCACCGTCACCGCCGCCGCCGAGCCGATCCTGCACGCGGCCCAGGTTCCCGACGGCTGCCATCTCAACGTCGTCGGCTCCAGCCGCGCCGGCCCGGCGGAAATCGATGGGGCGCTGACGGCGCGCGCCCGTTTCTTCGCCGACCACCGTCCCTCGGTGCTGGCCCAGGGGGCGGAGTTCCTGCGCGCCAAGGCCGCCGGCCTGGTCGGCGACGACCACGTCCTCGGCGAGATCGGCCAGGTCCTGGCCGGCGGCCTGCCCGGCCGTCGATCGCCGGACGAGGTCACGCTCTACAAGTCCCTCGGCAGCGTGGTGCAGGATCTGGCCGCCGGCTGGTGGCTGTTCCGGCAGGCGAGCGAGCAGGGGTTCGGCCAGGCCGTGTCCCTGTGACGCCCGCCGCGCGGCTTGCAGCCGCGCCGATCGTCAGGCTGATTGGCCGCCCAGGTCGGAGGGACGGATGAAACGCATCGCTTTGCTGCGCGCGGTCAATGTCGGCAAGGCCATGGTCCCGATGGCCGGCCTGCGCGAAATGCTGACCGACCTGGACCTCGCCGGCGGCCAGACCCTGTTGCAGAGCGGGAACTTGGCCTTCGAGGGCGGCGACGCCTCCAATGATGCGCTGGAGCGGCGGCTCGAGGCGGCGGTCAAGGCGCGGTTCGATCTGGCCACCGACATCTATGTGCGCGACGCCGCCGAATGGCGTGAAGCCATCGACGGCGATCCCTTCGCCGAGGCGGCGAAGAGCGATCCCGGCCACCTGCTGATCTACGCCTTCAAGGCCCCGGTGAGCGACGATGCCGTCGAAGCCTTGCGGGCGGCGATCGCCGGACCGGAGCGTGTCGCCGCGCGCGGGCGGCATCTCTACGCGGTCTATCCGGACGGCGTCGGCCGCTCGAAGCTGACCGTGGCGCTGATCGCCCGCAAGCTCGGCCAGGCCGGCACGGGCCGCAACTGGAACACCGTGCTCAAGCTGGCGGCCCTGCTGGAGGAATAGAGCGGGACGCGAAAAGGCGGGCCCGGATTTTCGCGTCACCCCCCGCTCTGCAACATGATCCAGCCTCAGAAGGCCGGCACCACCGCGCCGTGATAGCGCTGGGCGATGAACGCCTTGACCTCCGGGCTGGTCAGGGCGGCCGCCAGCTTCTTGACGTCCGGGTCGTTCTGGTTGTCGGCGCGGCCGACCAGATAGTTCACATACGGCGACTTGCCGTCCTCGATGGCCAGGGCGTCCTTGGTCGGGTCGAGCTTGGCGTCGAGGGCGTAGTTGGTGTTGATCAGCGCCAGGTCGACCTGGTCCAGCACGCGCGGCAGGGTGGCGCTTTCCAGCTCCTTGAACTTCAGGCGCTTGGGATTGCCGACGACGTCGCGCAGGCTGGAGAGCGGGTTGGCCGGGTCCTTCAAGGTGATCAGGCCGGCCTTCTGCAGCAGCAGCAGGGCGCGGCCGCCGTTCGAGGCCTCGTTGGGGATGGCCACGGTCGCGCCGTCGGTCAGCTCGGCCAGGGTCTTCACCTTGCGCGAATAGGCGCCCATCGGCTCGATGTGCACGCCGACGATCGGAACGAGGTGCGTGCCGCGATCCTTGTTGAACTGCTCCAGATAGGGGAGCGTCTCGAAGTAGCTGACGTCCAGCTGCTTCTGCTCGACCTGGACGTTGGGCTGGACGTAGTCGTTGAACACCTTGATCTGCAGGGTCAGGCCGTCCTTGGCCAGCTGCGGCTTCACGAATTCCAGGATCTCGGCGTGCGGCACGGCGGTGGCGGCCACCGTCAGGACGTGTCCCGCCTTCGGGCCCGGGGCCTGCGGCGAGCAGGCGGCCAGGGCCAGGGTCGCGGCGGCGGCGATCAGGAAGCGTCGGTTCACGGCGGTTCTCTCGGGTTGGCGGCGCCTCAGCGCCGGCTGAAGTGGGCGACGGCGCGGTCGCCGATCATCTGCAGGACCTGGACCAGCACCAGCAGCAGCGCCACGGTCACCACCATGACGTCGGTCTGGAAGCGTTGATAGCCGAAGCGGACGGCCAGGTCGCCCAGGCCGCCGGCCCCGACCACCCCGGCCATGGCGGTGTAGGACACCAGCGCGATGGCGGTCACCGTCGCGGCGGCGAGGATGCCCGGCGTCGCCTCGGGCAGCAGGGCGTCGAACACGATCTGCCGGGGCGAGGCGCCCATGGCCTGGGCCGCCTCGATGACGCCGCGGTCGACCTCGCGCAGGGCGCTCTCGACCAGCCGGGCGAAGAAGGGCGCGGCTCCGACCACCAGCGGCGGTATGGCGCCGGGCACGCCCAGCGAGGTGCCGACCAGCACCACCGTCACCGGGATCATCACGATCAGCAGGATGATGAACGGCACCGAGCGCAGGACGTTGACCAGCACCGACAGCAGGCCGTGCGCCAGGGGCTGGGCCAGCAATTGGCCGCGCCCGGTCAGGAACAGCAGCACGCCCAGGGGCAGGCCGACGGCGACGGTCAGGACCAGCGAGCCGCCCAGCATGGCCAGGGTGTCGACCCCCGCCCGCCCGATCTCGGCCCAGTCGACATTGGCGAACAGCGCGGACCCGGCGGCGCTCATCGGTCGATCTCCTCGACGGCGACGCCGGCGGCGGCGAACTGGGCCAGGGCGGCGTCGACGTCGCCGCCGACCAGGGCCAGGGTCAGCTGGCCGTAGGGCAGGTCGCGGATGTGGGCGACGCGGCCGCCCAGGATGCTGTAGTCGACCCCGGTCTCGCGAGCGATGCGGCCCAGCAGAGGGGCGTAGGTGGTCTCGCCCCGATAGGTCAGGCGCACGGTGCGGCCGGCCCCGGGACCGCCGGCGCCCGCATCGTCGGCGTCGCCGCCCTCCTCGATCAGGCGGCGGGTGGTCGCATGGCGGGGCGACAGGAAGACGTCGGCCACCACGCCCTGCTCGACGACGCGGCCGGCCTCCAGCACGGCGACGCGGTCGCAGACCCGGCGGATCACGTCCATCTCGTGGGTGATCAGCACGATGGTCAGGCCCAACTCGCCGTTGAGTTCGCGCAGCAGGCGCAGCACCTGGCGGGTGGTCTCCGGGTCGAGGGCGCTGGTCGCCTCGTCGCACAGCAGGATCTTGGGCTCGCAGGCCAGGGCGCGGGCGACGCCGACGCGCTGTTTCTGGCCGCCCGACAGCTGGGCGGGATACTTGTCGGCCTGGTCGGCCAGGTCGACCCGGTCCAGCAGGGCCAGGGCGCGGGCGCGGATGTCCTCGCGCGCCAGCCGCCCTTCCAGCTGCAGCGGGAAGGCGACGTTCTCGACGACGGTCTTCGAGCTGAGCAGGTTGAAGTGCTGGAAGATCATGCCGATCCGCCGGCGCAGGCCGCGCAGGCCGGCGGCGTCCAGGCTCGCCGCGTCGACCCCGTCCACCGTCACGCGACCCGCGGTCGGCCGCTCCAGCAGGTTGATCATGCGGATCAGGCTGGACTTGCCGGCGCCCGACTGGCCGATCACGCCGAAGACCTCGCCGGCGGCCACGCGCAGGTCGATCCCGCGCAGGGCGGCGACCTCGCCGCTTCCGGCCCGGTAGGTCTTGTGGATGTCGCTCAGCTCGATCAACGGCGGGCCTTGGAGTGTCGCAGGGGGAGGCTGCTCCTAATCGGCTCGCGGCCGCCAAGGCAATCTAGTTTCTCTGAGGCCGATTGTAGAGGGCGGCGGCGCAGGCCCCGAAGGGCGTGGGCGCCATCCGCGGACGGAGCATGTTCTTCAAGGTAAACGAAGTCGAAATCATGAAATCGCGGCGTTGCGAATTATTTACCAAGTCATTCTGACGATTAATTTGCTGAAACCATAAGCAATAATCTTATCGAAACGCGTTGGGTTAATTGTATGCATCAAGGATAGTCAATAAACCAGGGGTGTCTCGATGTTGCGTGCAATCATGGCGGCCGCCGCGCTCGCCTCCGCCGCCAGCCCGGCCTTCGCCGCCGCGGACCAGGCCAGCCACACGTTCGAACTGCGCGGCGTCGTGCCCGTGGTCTGCCGCGCCGACTTCCAGTCGGCGGTCCAGGAGCAGGCCGACGGCGTGATCCAACTCGGCTCGACGCAGGAGTTCTGCAACGCCGGCCAGGGCTACAACGTCATCGTCGACTACGCCGCCGGCCAGGACGCCGGCGCCCTGATCGTCGACGGCCGCGAAGTGGCGCTGAACGGCTCGGGCTCGGCGGTCATCGCCGCCGTGTCGGGCCCCGCCCGCCAGGGCCGCCAGATCGCCTACCGGCCGGGCGACACCCGCCTGTCCAGCCTGCGCATCCGGGTCCAGGCCAACTTCGCCTGACGGACGCCTGATGCGACGACGGCGGCGGATCGCTCCGCCGCCGTTCTCGCAAGGCTTTCAGGATCAGCCGGCCTCGCCGCTTAGAGCGGCGAGATCTGCAACGTGACCACGTCGCGGTAGGCGCCGGCCTTCTTGGCCGAGGCGTCGCCGATCGTCACCTGGAACGGCAGGGCCAGATCGACCCCGCCCGAACCGTTGGACGTCAGGTTGCGATAGTCGCTGTTCGGGGCGATCGGGCTGCCGTTCAGCGTGGCGGTGTAGGGGATCGACCAGGGCGAATTGGCCTGGCCGTTCAGCTTCAGCGCCGAGCCCATGTCCGAGGTCATCTTCACCCGGAACGGCGCGGTGGCGCGGGCCATGACGTTGACCGACTTGACCTGGCCGGTGGCCAGGGTCCCGAAATCCATGGTCAGCGACGAGCCGCCGCCCGCGAAGGAAAGCGAGGCGGACTGGATCACGTTGAACAGCACCCGCAGCTCGTGCGAGTCCATCTGGTCCAGCTTGCCGTTCGGGTTGTAGCGCGGCTCGGGCATGTACAGCGACAGGGCCGCCGGCAGGTTGCGCGGCGACACGCCGGCCGGAATGGTGATCTTCAGCTGGTGGTTGGCTTGGCCGTTGGCGCGCAGGCTGCGCGGCTCGCCGTCGCCGATCTCGCACAGGAACGAGCCGCTCAGGTCGCAGGGCCAGCTCGCCGGATAGCGATAGGTGGCCGCGAAGCTGGTGCGGGTGATCGGCCCGCTATGCCCGAACCGGGAGAAGTCCTGGTTGGCGACCGCGGCGTCGTCATAGAGCGTGAAGCCGCAGCCGTTCTGGCGGATCACCGTGACCGTGGTCTCGTTCTGGGAGGCCGCCAGCGGGTCGTAGTTGATCGTCACGCTGGCCGGCGAGGTGGTGGTCAGCGAGCACTGGGCCGCCTGGGCCTGACTGTGCGCCGCGGCCAGGGCCAGGGTCGCGGCGGCGCTCATCAGCATCCATTTCATTATTTTCTCGCCTCCGCGCTCGGCCGGACGGGTTGCGGGATGCGCACCAGCGTTCCGTCGGTGGTGTTGATGTCGATCACATAGATGACCGGCGAACTCGCGCCCATTTCCAGGCGCCAGCGGCCGGGCCGCAAGCCCTGCGCGGCGAAGCGGCCTTGCCTGTTGGTGAAGACCTCGACCGGCGCGTGGCTGGGATCGGCCAGGTCGAAGGCCTTGCCGGCGGTGAGGGCCAGCGGCTGGCCGTCGCTGTCCACCAGCGAACCGATGGCCGTGACCGAATAGGCCGAGCCGACTTCCAGCACATAGGCGCCATGATAGCCGGGCAGCAGGTCGAAGGTGCCCGAGCCCAGGTCGTAGCCCGGCGGCAGGTCCTTGACCCCCACCACCAGGGTGCGGCGCGAATAGGCCGACAGATCGGGCACAAGCGCCGGGCCGAAGGCGCCGGTGTGGGCCGCGTCGCCCTTGGGCTGCTGGTCGACGACGACCGAACGGTCGGCCAGGCTGGCGTGCGGCTTGACGATGGCGAAGGAGTCGTAGATCGGCCGGCCGAGGGCCCAGGTCCCGTCGGCGAAGGCGATCGACCCGGCCAGGCGCAGCGACGAGCGCACGTCGGTGATCTTGCCCGACCCGTCCGTGGCGGCGACCTGCGCCAGCGAGGTCTCGACCCGGTTGAACTGGCGGTAGGCGGTGGCGTTGAAGGCCGTGCCGTCCGGCGCGTTCTGCACGTCGGCCGACAGCGACCATTCGCCGTAGGGGTCGCGCGGGGTGCGTTGCCAGGCCACCGACGTCCGCTTCTCGGCGGAGTCGTAGAAGGCGCGCACGCTCTGGTCGCGGCCGAGGCGGCGGTTCAGCGTGACCAGCACGCCGAAGTCCTCGCCCTGGCCGAAGCCGCGCTCGTCCCAGCGGACTTCGAAGCCGACGCTGGTGTCGAAGCCGACGCGCCGGGCGAGGGCGGCGCGGGCGCGGCCCGCGTCCTTCTGCCCGTCGCGGCCGAAGCTGTAGCCGAGGTCGAAGCTCAGATTGGTGTCGCGGCTGATGTCGCGGGTGTAGTTGGCCGCCAGGTCCAGCGCCGTGCGGTTCTGGCCGGCGTTGGGCGCGGTCGGCGTGCCCGGCGTCAGGTTGATCACCGTCGCCGTGTTCAGGCCGCCGAAGTTGCGGCTGCGCGCCTCGGCGGTGAAGGCGAACGACTGGCGCGCCTCCTCGGGGCCGGGGTTGTTCTGGCGCTGGAACGACATCAGGAACGCCGTGCCGGTGCCGGCCTTGCCTTCCGAGGCCGCGCCCTGGAAGGCGAGGATGCCCAGCCGGTTGGCCCAGACCGCCTCGACGCCGTAGAGCCGGTTGTCCTTGTCCCCTTGCAGGTTGGCGCCCAGGGTCAGGTCGTCGTTGACGCCCCGCCGATAGTAGCCGGTGAACACGCCGCGGCCGGAATAGTCGGGCTCGCCGTTGCGCATCGGGCTCTCGACGCCGACGGCGGCCAGGTATTCGGTCAGGCCGGCCTTGAGCAGGCTCTGGTCGAAGAACTGGTTGTAGGCGAACAGCTCGCGCCGGCCCGTGCGGTCCTGGACGACGAACTGGATGTTGTTCTGGCCGGCGGTGAACGGGAAGTCGCGGACGTCGTAGGTGCCGCTGTCCAGGTCCATGCGCCGGACCATGCGGCCGTTGACATAGACCTCGACCGTGCCCGGCTCGCGCAGGGCGAAGGCGCCCTGGCCGCTGGGACGGATGTTCCGGCCCGGCTGGATCGAGCTGTAGGACTGCAGCAGCGAGATCCCGGCCATCTGCGGCGAGGTCTGGTAGCCGCGGCCGAACGGCGTCATGTCGCCGATGGTCAGGCGCATGGCCGAGGTCGGCCAGTCGCGGACCAGCCGCGTGCCCAGGCGCGAGAACTTCTTGTTCTCGGTGTCGGCGGTGTCGACGAAGGCCTCGTTCTCCAGGGCCCACGAGCCGAAGCGCAGCGCGCTCGACAGGTCGAACGCCGGGTCGGCGAGACCCGTGTTCGGGCCCTTTTCGATGTAGTCGAAGGCGGTGCGCCAGGTCAGCCAGCCCGAAATCTTGGACTGGGGCGAGAACTGGCCGCGATCCTCGCGGTCGAGGCTGGCCAGCTCCAGGGTGCGCCGCTGCTTGTCCTCGATCGGAACCTCGACCGTGATCTCCAGCAGGGCGGGATCGTAGGCGGCCTTGAGGCCGGCGGTCTGCAGGTCGCCGATGGTGATGCGCGCGCGGTTGGCGGCCACGGCCTTGACGCGGTCGAGCATCGAGGGCGAGGCGATCGGAGCCAGAAGCTGCAGGACCCGGTCCAGCGGCATGTCGACCATCTCGCCCTTGACGGTCACCGCGATCGAGACGTCGCCGATATAGAGCGTGCGTTCCTTGAACGGGACGACGATCTCGATGCGCTTGCCGCCGGCGAGGGGCGTCGCCGGCTGGGCGGCGGGCGCGCCGGTAGGCGTCGCCGCGGGCGGGGGCGGGGTCTGGACCAGCGGCGGCGGCGAGGTGACCGTGGGCCGCCCCGGCGGGATCTGGACGACGGTTCCGCTCTGTCCGGAACTGGGGCCTTGGGCCAGCTTGATCGTGTCGCCCGCGCCGCCGGCCGCGTTGGCGGCCGACGACAGACAGAAGGCGAGGACGACGAAGCTCGCGCCGCTACGGGCGTGCTTCATAGCGGACCTCGGCGTTGAGCTTGGCGCCTTCGGCGGGCAGGTCGTAGGGCAGGACGAAACGGCGGGTGGCGTGGGGCTGGACCAGGCCGATGCCGACGGTGCCGGCGATCTCCTCGGGGGCCCAGCTCTTGCTCCAGACGGTCTTGCCGGCGTCGTCGCTCAGTTCGAGCCGCAGCTTGGTCGCGCTCAGATAGGCGTGGACGTCGGAATCGTCGGTGAGGGTGATGGCGGCGCGGCGGGCGCCCTTGTCGTCCTTGACCAGCTCGGTCTTGACCAGCTTCAGGTTGGGCTTGCCGGTCAGCGGACCGACATTGACCACCACCTGGAAATCGTAAAGCAGCTGAATGCCCGAAGAGCCCTGCGGCAGCTGCACCGGCTGCTGGGCCACGGACACCAGGTAGGTCTTGCTCTGCTTGATGTCGGGCTCGCCGACCCATTGCACGCGGAAGACCTGGGTGGCGCCCGGCTTGATGATCGCCTGGGGCGGGAAGATCAGCAACTCGTCGCCGGCGGGCGCGGTCTTGACCTCGCCCTTCTCGTCGACGGTGGCGACCAGCGGGGTCAGCTCGACCGGCAGGTCGTTGGCCAGGGTGTTGACCACCTTGATCTGGCTGGAGCCTTGCGAACCCGCCGGCTTCAGGTCGACCAGGATGGGCGACACGCTCATGCTGAAGGCGGCGGGCGCCGCCATGAAAACAGACGCCGCTAGCGCAGCGGCCAACAGGTTACGCGCTTTCATGACGACGCCCCCCACTCCCCCAAATCAAAAAGTAAAACGCCCTGTCGGGCGGCCGCTTAGAGCGGCGCGCCCAGTTGCAGGGTCAGCACGTCGGTGAACGCGCCGGCGACCAGCGGACGGTTGAACAACGGGTTGTTCAGCGAAACCGCCAGGACGACGCTGCCGCGGTTGGCCCCGTCGACGTCGCCGAAGCCGAACGACTTGGTGTTCGGCAGGCCGAAGGTCTGCAGCGCGATCGGATGCAGGCCCCAGAGGCCGCCGACCGTGTAGTTGACGCTCTGGATGAACGAGCCGCCGACCACCGAGGTCGTGGTGTTCTTCAGGCCGCCGTTCTGGCTCTTCAGGCCAAAGCTGTGCGCGTAGTTGCACGTGGCCTGGACCGTCAGCGTGAAGTCCTGGTTGGGCGTCAGCTGCGCGTTCGCCGGGCTGGCGAAGTTGCTGAACTGCACGGCGCTGGCGTTGGCCGTGGCCGAGACCAGGGTTGCGTCGGCGTTGTTGATCGTCGGCGCCGACATGACGCAGACGGTCGGAGCGACGCCGCTCAGCGCGTTGCTGTTCGGAGCCGGGCTGGACGCGGCCAGGGCCGGAGCCCCGAAGGCCAGCGCGGTGGCGGCGGCGATTAGCAAAGTTTTCATTCTGAACCTCCCGGGCTTGCGCCCGTCTACATGTTGGCGAGGAGCTCGACGGTCAGCCGATCCCGGTAGTCGCCCGCCACCAGCGCCGTGCTTCCCGAGGGAATCGCGATGCTGAGCAGCAGGTCGCCGGAGCTGGGGCCGCTGACGTCGACCGTGGCCGCGGCGCCGGCGGCGCCGGCGGTGGTCAGGGTCGTCTGGGCCCCAGGCCAGCCGGCGACGGCGGTGTAGTCCACGCGACGGGCGAACCCGGGCGTGGCGCCGGCCGGCGGCTGGTCCAGGGTGAGGCCGCCGCGCTCGCTCAGGAGACGGATGGTGTGCGAGCGATTGCACACCCCCTGGATCCCCAGATTGATCGAGGCGGCCCGGGCCTGGGCCGTGTTGGGATCGGCGAACGTCGTCACCGTCACCGTCGAGGAGGCCCCGCCGACGGCGAAGCTGGCGTTGTCGCCCGAACTCTGGGACACGGCGCCGAGGCGGCAGACATTGGGGACGACGCCCCCAAGCGTTTGCTCCTTGATCGCGGAGTCGTCCGCCCAGGCGGGGCAGGCCGCGGCCACGATCAGGCCGGTCGTCAGAGCCAAGCGTTTCACGTCAATCTCCTCGCAACAACGGTCCTGCTTAGAGGGCCGCGCCGATGCCGACCGTCAGGGTGTCGCCGTAGGTGCCGGCGACCACCGGGGTCGAGGACGAGGCGATCGCGACGTTGACGTCGAGGTTGCCTTGGTTGGCGCCGGCCACCGACCAGTTCGCCTTCACGACGCCGGGGGCGACGTAGGAGGTGGTGCTGTTCGAGGTGGCCAGGACGTCGTTGGCGCCGGCCCAGTTGGCGGTGGCGGTGTAGCCGACGCGCTGGATGAAGGTGCCGCTGCCGGCGACCGGGGCGTTGGCGGCGCCCGAGGCGTTCACCAGGCCGCCGTTGGCCGACTTCAGGCCGACGTTATGGGCGTAGTTGCACATGCCGGCGTAACGCAGGGTGACGCTGGTTTGGTTCAGCGAGGCGTCCGTGGCGCTGGCCAGGGCGGTCACCGAAACGGTGGTGCCGGCGAAGGTCGCGTTGGTGGCCGAGCCCGTGGTGTTCGGGTTGCCCAGCGTGCAGACCTGCGGCGCGGTGCCGTTGATGGTGATGTCGTTGCTGGCCGAGGGAGCCGCGAAGGCCGGGCCGGCGAGGAGGGCGGCGCCAGCCGCCAGCAGAACGAGCTTCTTCATAGCACTGTCTCCATTCATAACGCGGGGCGATCCCGCGCTTCCTTACAATTGGCGGGGGGAGATCCCGCCGCCGTTTCAGCCCGGTCTCCCGGGAACTCGGGGCCGGCCGGGACGCGCCCGATCCGGCCCGGACTGCTTCACATCGCCCGGACCGTGACGGTCAGGACGTCGGAATAGGTTCCGGCCAGCAGCGGCGCCGTGGGCGCGGCCCAGCCGATGATCAGGCTCGCCGTGCGATTGATCGCGACGCCGGCGCCGGAATTGGCGAAGGGGCAGGAGGCCCCGTAGCTGGCCGCCAGGCACGGGGCGGCGTTGGCGAGGGTGAGGCTGCCGCTGGGCAGCGCGCCGTCGCCGAACGACCCCTGGTCGGTCTGGAAGCTGGTGGTGACCGAATAGGGCTGGCTGGACGCGAAGGCGCCGCCCACCACCGAAGCCGCGCCCTGGAGCTTGAGGCCGCCGTTGGTCGAAACCAGCGAATAGGCGAAGGGCGCGTTGCAATTGACGTTCAGCGACAGGGCCTGCTGGCCGTTGCGGGTGATGTCGCCGAGCTGCAGCGAGCTGTTCGGCGCGGTCATCGCGCAGTCGGCGGGGATGGTCCCCTGCAGCGTCAGGCTGACGGTGTCGGCGGCCTGCGCCTGCGACGCCAGGACCGCGCTCAGGGCGACGGCCCCGAGGATGCCGTAGCGGACGCTCGAAGGGCGCAACTCAAGCCGGCCGATCATTTTCCCCAACCCCCTGTCTGAGGGGCCTGCGCCGTCCCGAAGGATCATCCGCCTGCCCCGATGGGCCGGGAATAAGCCGGTTAAAGCCGGGTTAAACATCCCCAACTTTGGGGAACAGGAAGTGATTTGATAGTTAATCGGCGAAGTTTTTTTTATTAACAGCGGTCGACTTCGCCTCCTGGGGGAAATCCAGATCGCCACTTGAGTGAATTAACCATCACATCAGTATTGGGCCTAAGCTCATCCGAATTTCCACCTGCCGATCCATGCGTTGGACGCACGGGTAAGTTTCACATGGTGACTTGACCGATTGAGAATAAGCTGTGGCCGGGAATGGATTGTCTTTGGCCTGTAAATTAACCAACTGAAATGGCGCGACGACCTGCTGTCCATCGATCAGCGCCAGGATCGGCGACGGCGCGGGCTGCGCTCGACCTATCGGTCATTGATTTCAAACGGCTGTATGAGCATCGTCCGGGGCTCGTCGCCGTCGCAGGTATGGATATGGCCTTCCGCAAGCTGTTCATCGCCAATCGCGGCGAAATCGCCGTCCGCATCCTCCGCGCCGCCGCGACGCTGGACCTGCCGACCGTGGCGATGTTCGCGGCCGCCGACGCCGACGCCCTGCACGTCCGGCTGGCGGACGAGGCGGTCGCCGTTCCAGGAGACGGCGCGGCGCCCTACCTGGACATGGAGGCCGTGGCCGCCGCCGCCCTGGCCGCCGGCGCGGACGCCGTCCATCCCGGCTATGGCTTCCTCAGCGAGAGCGCGGCCTTCGCCCGGCTGTGCCGGTCGCGGGGGCTGGTCTTCGTCGGGCCCTCGCCCGAGGCCCTGGACCTGCTCGGCGACAAGGCGCGCGCCCGCCGGCTGGCGCGGGAGCTGGGCGTGCCGGTGCTGGCCGGCGGCGAGGCTCCGGCTTCGCTGGACGAGGCCAGGGCCTTCCTGGCCGCCCAGGGGGCGGGCGGGGCGATGATGATCAAGGCGCTGGCCGGCGGCGGCGGCCGGGGCATGCGCGTCGTCGAGCGGATGGACGAGGTCGAGGAGGCCTACGCCCGCTGCCGGTCGGAGGCCAAGGCCGCCTTCGGCCGCGACGAGGTCTATGTCGAGCGGCTGGTGCGGCGCGCGCGCCATGTCGAGGTCCAGACGATCGGCGACGCGACGGGCGCGGTCTCGCACCTGTGGGAGCGCGACTGCACGGTCCAGCGCCGCCGCCAGAAGCTGATCGAGATCGCCCCGGCGCCGGGGCTCGATCCGCGGCTGCGCCAGCGCCTGCTCGAGGCGACGTCGCGCCTGGCCGCCGCCGCCGGCTGCGAGAGCCTCTGCACCTTCGAATACCTGATCGATCTTGACGCGGCGGCTGACGGGGCCTTCGCGTTCATGGAGGCCAATCCGCGCCTGCAGGTCGAGCACGCCGTCACCGAAGCGGTGACCGGGGTGGACCTCGTCGTCGCGCAGTTGCGCGTCGCCCGCGGCGAGACCCTGGCCGAGGTCGGCCTGGCCCAGGCCGACGTTCCGCCGCCGCGCGGCGTGGCGGTGCAGCTGCGGGTCAACATGGAGACCATGACCGCCGAGGGCGAGGCGCGCCCGTCCGGCGGAACCCTGACGGCGTTCGAGCCGCCGACCGGCCCGGGCGTGCGCGTCGACACCTTCGGCTATGGCGGCTATCGCACCAGTCCCGACTTCGATTCCCTGCTGGCCAAGGTGATCGTGCATTCGCCGGCCGACGACCTGTCGCGCGCCCTGGCCCTGGCCGGACGGGCGTTGCGCGAGTTCCGCATCGAAGGGCTGCACACCAACGCGGCCTTCCTCGCCGCCCTGTTGCGACGGCCGGAGCTGGCCGAGGGGCGCGTCGACACCCGCTTCGTCGAGGCCCACGCCGCCGCCCTGGTCGCCGAGGCCGCCGACATGGCGGCGGCCGGCCCGGCGGCGGCCCCGGCCATGGCGTCCGCGTCCGGGCCGTTCGCGCCGGCGGGGGCCGAGCCGGTGCGCGCGCCCCTGTCGGGGCGGGTGGTCTCGCTGGAGGCGGCTCCCGGCTCCGCGGTGCGGGCGGGCGGGCCCGTGGCGGTGCTGGAGGCGATGAAGATGGAGCACGTGGTGGTCGCGCCGCTGTCGGGCCTCGTCCGCGCGGCGGCCGTCTCCGTCGGCGACACGGTCTATGACGGCGATCCGCTGATGTTCGTCGAGCCCGCCGACGTCGAGGCGGCGGCCGAGACGGCGACGGCCGACGCCGATCCCGACCATGTCCGCGACGACCTCGCCGCCGTGCTGGCGCGCCGGCGCGCCGTCCGTGACGAGGGCCGCCCCGAGGCGGTGGCCCGCCGCCGCAAGACCGGCCAGCGCACGGCGCGCGAGAACCTGGGCCAGCTGTTCGACGGCGGCGACTTCCTGGAGTACGGCGAGTTCGCCGTCGCCGCCCAGCGCCGGCGGCGCAGCCGCGAGGAGCTGGAGGCGATCAGCCCGGCCGACGGCCTGATCGCCGGCGTCGGCCAGGTCAACGGCGACCAGTTCGGCGAGGAGGCCGGCCGCTGCGTCGCCATGGCCTACGACTATACGGTGATGGCCGGCACCCAGGGCTATTTCAACCATCACAAGACCGACCGGATGCTGGGCCTGGCCGAGACCTGGCGCGCGCCGGTGGTGATGTTCACCGAGGGCGGCGGCGGCCGTCCCGGCGACGTCGACGCCATCAGCGGCTCGGGCCTGGCCGTGCCCAGCTTCGCCAGCTATGCGCGGCTCAGCGGGCTGGCGCCGGTGGTCGGGATCAATTCCGGCTTCTGCTTCGCCGGCAACGCCGCCTTCCTGGGCTGCTCGGACGTGGTCATCGCCACCCGCAACTCGAACATCGGCATGGGCGGCCCGGCGATGATCGAGGGCGGCGGCCTGGGCGTCTTCAAGCCGACCGAGATCGGCCCGGCGGCCGAACAGGCCGCCAACGGCGTGATCGACCTGCTGGTCGAGGACGAGGTCGAGGCCGTCGACGCCGCCCGCCGCTACCTGTCCTATTTCCAGGGGGCGACGCGCGACTGGACCTGCGCCGACCAGCGGCGCCTGCGCACGCTGATCCCCGAGAACCGCCTGCGGGTCTACGACATCCGCGCCGTCATCGCCGCCCTGGCCGACGCCGGCTCGACGATGGAGCTGCGCCGGGACTACGGGGCCGGGATGGTCACGGCCCTGATCCGCATCGAGGGGCGGCCCTTCGGCCTGATCGCCAACAATCCCGCCCACCTGGGCGGGGCCATCGACGCGCCGGCGGCCGACAAGGCCTCGCGGTTCATGCAGCTGTGCGACGCCTTCGACCTGCCGATCCTGTCGCTGTGCGACACGCCCGGCTTCATGGTCGGCCCCGAGGTCGAGCGCACGGCCCAGGTGCGGCGGGTCAGCCGCATGTTCGTCACCGCCGCCGGCATGACCGTGCCGGTGTTCTTCGTGGTGCTGCGCAAGGCCTACGGCCTCGGGGCCCAGGCCATGGCGGCCGGCAGCCTGCACGAGCCGTTCTTCTCGGTCTCCTGGCCCACCGGCGAGCTGGGGCCGATGGGGCTGGAGGGGGCCGTGCGCCTGGGCTTCCGCCGCGAACTGGAGGCCGAGACCGACCCGGCGGCGCAGAAGGCCCTGTTCGACCGGCTGGTCGCCCAGTCCTACGAGCGCGGCAAGGCGCTGAACGTCGCCTCGCTGCTGGAGCTCGATTCGGTGATCGACCCGCGCGACACCCGCGCCTGGATCGTCCGGGGCCTGCGGGCCACGCCGGCGCCCAGGCCGCGCGCCGGCAAGAAGCGGCCCTCGATCGACACCTGGTGAGCCGCCACTCCCGTCCGCGCCGCGAAGACGCTATCTAGGGCGGTGCGAGACGGAGGCGGCCGACGGCGTCATGCGGGTTCTGCTGGTTGAGGACGACGCCATGCTGGGCGGCGGCATGAAGCGGGCCTTGGAGAAGGCCGGCTACGCCGTCGACTGGGCGCATTCCGGCGACGAGGCCCTGGCCGCGTTCGCGGCCCAGACCTACGCCACGGCCCTGCTCGACCTGTCCCTGCCCGAGATCGGCGGCATCGAGGTGCTGAAGGCCATCCGCGACCGCCGCGACGCCACGCCGGTGATCATCGTCACCGCCAGCGGGCGGGGCGACCAGAAGATCGAGGGCCTGGACGCCGGCGCCGACGACTATCTGGTCAAGCCGTTCGACCTCGACGAGCTCTTGGCCCGCATCCGCGCCCAGATCCGCCGCAGCGAGGGCCGGGTCAGCGACGTGCTGACCGTGCAGGACGTCAGCCTCGACCTCGGCGCGCGGGTGCTGCGCAAGGGCGACAAGGTGGTGGGCGTCACCGCCAAGGAGTTGCGGGTGCTGACCGTGTTGATGCGCCGCGCCGGCCAGTTCGTCAGCAAGGACGAGCTGGAGAACGCCCTCTATGACGACGCCGCCGGCGTCGAGAGCAACACCATCGAGGTGGCCGTCTACGCCCTGCGCAAGAAGCTCGGCGCCTCGGTCATCGTCACCGCCCGCGGCCTCGGCTACATGACGCCGAGATGAGCCCCGAAACGAGCCAATGAAGAATCTTATCCGCCGGTCCTCGCTGATCGGCACGCTGTTTCGTCAGGTCACCGGCCTGCTCGCCGCCATCACCCTGGTGGTCGGGGCCATGGCGTTCTGGACCGCCAAGGACCAGATCAACGACGTCTACGATTCGCAGCTGATCATCGGGGCCAGCGTCCTGCACGCCCTGATGCGCGAGGAGCTGCAGGTGTTCGACACCGAGCGGCGGGCCGGCCGCCGCGTCGAGGTCGACGACACGCCCCTGCTCAGCGCCGACGACCGCGAGGCCTTCGACGCCTACGCCGACTGGCGGATGTTCCGCATCTGGAGCGGCTCGGAGCTGGTGCTGGGTTCGGACACCGGCCCGTCGGTCAAGACCCCGTCCAAGGCCACCGAGGCGTTCCAGACGGTGATCTACGAAGGTCAGGCCTGGCGGGTCTACACCCTGCCGCTGCCGAGCGAGGACGTGGTCATCCAGGTCGGCGAGCGGCTCAGCATCCGCAACGTGCTCATCCAGAAGATCGCCCTGGAGCTGGCGGTGCCGCTGCTGCTGCTGATTCCGGGCAGCCTGGCGCTGATCTGGCTGTCGCTGACCGACGGCCTGCGGGCCCTGCGCAATCTGGTGCGCGAGATCAGCCGGCGGGGCCAGCGCGACCTGACCCCCGTGCCGGTGGACAACTGGCCGACCGACCTGCAGCCGCTGGTGCGCTCGATCAACCTGCTGTTCACCCGCCTGGACCGGGCCTTCCAGCAGGAGCGCCGCTTCGTCGAGCACGCCGCCCACCAGCTGCGCACGCCGCTGGCGGCCCTGCGGCTGCAGGCGCAGCTTATCCTGCGCGAGGACGACCCGGCCGAGCGCGAGGCCCAGGTCGAGCAGCTGCGCGAGGGCGTCGACCGCGCCATCGCCCTGATGGAGCAGCTTCTGACCCTGGCCCGGCTGGACGCCGACGCCGGGGCCGCCGGCGAGGTGGACCTGCGCGCCGAGTGCGCGGCGGCGATCGCCGACTGCGCCCTGGTCGCCGCCTCCCGCGACGTGCGGCTGGCGCTGGAGGGCGCGGCCCCGCCGGTGCGCGGCGACGCCACGGCGATCCGGCTGATCCTGTCCAACCTGCTGGAGAACGCCGTCAACCACGCCCCGCCCGACAGCGAGATCGACATCCGGCTGTCGGAAGGCGAGGGCGTCAGCATCGTCGCGGTCTCGGACCTGGGGCCGGGCGTGCCGGAGGCCGAACGCCAGAAGGTGTTCGAGCGATTCTATCGCGGGCCGGGCGCCCAGGGGCGCGGCGCCGGCCTGGGGCTGGCCATCGTCGGCGAGGCCGCCCGCGTGCTCGGCGCGGTGGTGACGCTGGGCGAGCGCGCCGACGGCCGGCCGGGCCTGGAGGCCAAGGTCAGCCTGCCGCGCGCCGAGGCGGTGGAAAGCCCTGATTGAGCCCAGGTTCCATCAGCTTGGCGTCAGCTTGGGGCGCTACACCGCCATCCTGTCGCGGGAGCTATGGTGTATGCGCGTTTATTGTGATTTCGACGGGACGATCTCCAAGGTCGACACCACAGACCTGGTCCTCACCCGTCTGGCCGCGCCCGAATGGGAGGCGCTGGAGGCCCGCTGGGTGGCGGGCGAGATCACGGCCGCCGAGTGCATGCGCGCGCAGATCGCTCTGATCGGCGGCGACGACGCCGACCTCGACGCGGTGCTCGATTCGGTCGAGCTGACCCCCGGCTTCATCGATTTCGCCGAATGGTGCGAAGCCAACGCCGTGCCGCTGGTCGTGGTCAGCGACGGCGTCGACTACTTCATCCGCCGCATTCTCTCGCGCCACGGCGTCGACGGCCTGGAGGTGATCTCCAACCAGCTGGCGACCGACGCCGCCGGCGCCCGCGCTCTGGCCCAGCCCTGGTCGCGCGTCGGCTGCGCCGCCGGCTCGGGCGTCTGCAAGTGCCAGGTCGCCGTTCCCCGCGCCGAGGCCGAGACCATGGTGTTCATCGGCGACGGCCGTTCGGACTTCTGCGTCTCGGGCCGGGCCGACATGCTGTTCGCCAAGGACAAGCTGGCCGACTACGCCCGCTCGCGCGGCATGTCGCACCACGTCTTCGCCGACTTCAACGACATCAAGGCCACCCTTTCGGCCCTCCATGCCGGCGCCGCGCGCCGCGCCGCGGGCTAAGCTCTCCGGAGACACTAACCTATGTACGATGCTGACAAGACCCCCGTCGAGGCGCTCGACGAGGCGGAACTTCGCCGCCTGGAAGCCGAATACTGCTCCTACGGCGACACGGTCCACTATCTGCCGGACCCCAAGTTCTTCGAGACCTGCGAAGGCTCGTTCATGTACGACGCCGAGGGCCGTGAGTTCCTCGACCTGCAGATGTGGTACTCGGCCGTCAATTTCGGCTACCGCAACAAGCGCCTGAACGACGCCGCCCACCGTCAGCTGGACCGCTTGCCGCAGGTCGCCTCGCAGTACCTGCACCGCGAGAAGGTCGAACTGGCCGCGATGATCGCCCAGGACGCCCAGACCAAGTTCGGCCACAAGGGCCGTGTCCACTTCAACGTCGGCGGCGCCCAGGCGGTCGAGGACTCGCTGAAGATCGTCCGCAACGCCTGCAACGGCAAAAGCCTGATGTTCGCCTTCGAGGGCGGCTATCACGGCCGCACCCTGGGCGCTTCGGCGATCACCTCGTCCTACCGCTATCGCCGCCGCTACGGCCACTTCGGCGAGCGCGCCCAGTTCGTCGAGTTCCCGTACCACTTCCGCGGCCCCAAGGGCATGAGCAAGGAAGAGTACGGCCACCACTGCGTGCAGAAGTTCGCCCGCCTGTTCGAGACCGAATACAACGGCGTCCTCGACACCAAGACCGGCCAGGCCGAATACGCCGCCTTCTATGTCGAGCCGATCCAGGGCACGGGCGGCTACGTGGTGCCGCCGCCGAACTTCTTCATCGAGCTGAAGAAGGTCCTCGACAAGTACGGCATCCTGCTGGTCGTCGACGAAATCCAGATGGGCTTCTACCGGACCGGCAAGCTGTGGTCGATCGAGCACTTCGGCGTGCAGCCGGACGTGTTGGTGTTCGGCAAGGCGCTGACCAACGGCCTCAACCCGCTGTCGGGCCTGTGGGCGCGCGAGGAGCTGATCAACCCGACCGTCTTCCCGCCCGGCTCGACCCACTCGACCTTCAACTCCAACCCGATGGGCACCGCCATCGCGCTCGAAGCCATGAAGATGATGGCCGAGAACGACTACGAGAAGTCGGTGGCCGAGAAGGGCGCCTACTTCCTCGAAGGCCTGAAGGAGCTGCAGAAGCGCTGGCCGCAGATCGGCGACGTCGACGGCCTGGGCCTGGCCCTGCGCGCCGAGATCTGCGAGGCCGACGGCTTCACGCCGAACAAGGCCCTGCTCGACCAGATGGCCGAGGAAGGCATGAAGGCCGACATCGACATCGACGGCAGGAAGTACGGCCTGATCCTCGACGTCGGCGGCTACTACAAGAACGTCATCACGCTGGCGCCGTCGCTGGAGATCAGCAAGGACGAGATCGACCTCGGCCTGAAGCTGATCGACGCCCTGCTGCGGCGCTGCGTCGGCTAAGGCTTGGCGCCATGCGGCCCCTGTTCCTGCATCTGGACGATGCGCTGGCGTCCCAGCCCGCTCTGATCGAGCGCGGGCTGGCCGACGGCGCGCGCCGGCTGGAGGTCGGGGGGATCGGGCCAGCCATGCGGCTGTGGAGCCGGCCCAAGGCGCTGGACGCCCTGCGCGGGCGCCTGCGCGACCAGGCGCCGGCCGCGGGGCCGGAGCTGGTGTTCGCCGGCTCGGGCGACTTCCATCACGTCACGCCGCTGCTGCTCGAGCGCGCCGTCGAGGCGGCCGGCGGCGGCCCGGTGACGGTGCTGCATTTCGACAACCACCCCGACTGGGTGAAGTTCGACAACGGCATGCACTGCGGCTCGTGGGTCGGCCGCGCCGCCCGCCTGCCGGGCGTGGCCCGGGTGGTCACGGTCGGGGTGTGCAGCGGCGACATCGACCGTCCGCGCAGCAAGGGAGCGGACCTGTCCCTGGTCGAGGAGGGCCGGGTCGAGCTCTACGCCTATCGCGAACCGACCGGCGCCGACGCCGTGCGGGTCTGCGGCCGCGAATGGCCGACCATCGAGAGCGTCGGCGAGGCGGCCTTCGCCGACCTGCTGGCCAGCCGGATCGAGACCGAGGCCGTCTATGTCACCATCGACAAGGACGTGCTGCGGGCCGAGGACGCCGTCACCAACTGGGACCAGGGCCGCACCAGCCTGGACTTCCTGTCGGCCATGGTGCGCGGCGCGGCCGCGCGCCACCGCCTGATCGGGGCCGACGTGGTCGGCGACTGGTCGCCCCAGGTCCTGGGCGGCGGCCCGCTGGCGGCCCTGCTCAAGCGCGGCGAGGCCCTGCTCGACCAACCCTGGCGCCGGCCCGACGCGGCCGCCGCGCGGCGGCTGAACGAGGCGGTCAACCTGCGGCTCTACGACCTGTTCGCCGAGGCGGCGGCATGAACGCGCTGCTGCATCCGGCGGTGATCGGCCTGCTGGTGTTCTGCATCCTGGCCGAGATCGCCTACCAGGTGTCCTTCAAGCTGGGCGCCGGCCGGGCCGGCCGCGACGGCGGCCCGCTGGTCGGGGTGGCGGTGCAGCCGTTGGTCTGGCTGGGCATCGTCATCTGGTCGGTCGAGGCGGTGGTCTGGGTGCTGGTGCTGCAACGCGCGCCGCTCAGCCTGGCCTATCCGGTGATGACCCTGAACTACGCCGCCGTGCCGCTGGCCGGGGTGATATTATTGCGTGAGCGGCTGAGCCGCAGCCAGATCGCCGGCGCCGCCCTGGTGGCGGCGGGCGTCGTCTGCATCGGCCTGTCCGGACTTTGAACAAGGCGCGACTGTCATGAGCAAGATCGACTTCCGTCTTCCAAAGAAGAAAAGCGGCCTGTTCGCCTGGTCGAACTGGGACATCGTCTCGGTGCTGGCCGCCTTCGGCCACCTCGCCTTCGTCATCTGGCTGGTCGCCGGCTTCAGCGCCCGGCCATGGTGGGGCAACCTGATCTGCCTGTGCCTCTATTCGATCGGCATCAGCTGGAACATCAACGGCGTCTCGCACAACTTCCTGCACACGCCGTTCTTCCGCTGGAAGCCGCTCAACTACGCCTTCTCGCTGCTGGAATCGGTGGCCATCGGCTTCTCGCAGACCTTCTACACCTGGGTCCACCTGCGCCACCATGAAGGCAACAGCGACCGCCCCGGCCCGGACGGCGAGACCCGCGACTGGCTGTCGATCTACCGGCACGGCAGGGACGGCCAGCCCGAGAACGTCTGGGGCTATGTGTTCAAGAGCTTCTTCCGCGACGGCGGCGGCAGCATCTACAAGGCGCTGAAGGAACGCCGGCCGTTCGACGCCGAGTGGGGCCGGGTCGAGATCGCCGCCGTGGCGCTGTTCTTCATCGCCATGGTGGTGGTGAACTGGAAGGCCGTGCTGTGCATGGTTCCGTTCTATTACTTCGGCGAGTGCCTCTCGAACCTCAACGGCTATTACGAGCACCTCAACGGCGATCCCGACGAGCCGATCGCCTGGGGCGTCTCCACCTATGCGCCGATCTATAACCTGACCTGGTTCAACAACGGCCACCACGCCGAGCACCACTACCGTCCGGCCGTGCACTGGACCCGCCTGCCGGCCATGCGCCGCGCCATCGAGGAAGAACAGCGCGCCAAGGGGGTGCACGTGATCGGCACCCCGCACGCCCTGGGCTTCCTGGCCCGATCGAACCGCAAGGCCGCCGCCGCGGCCAGGAGCCAAGCGTGAGCGACCACAGTTTCCGCGTCGCCGGCAAGACCGGCAAGGGCGCTCTTCTCGTCCACGGCCTGACCGGCGCGCCGGGCGAGATGAAGTACCTGGCGAAGAAGCTGCACAAGCAGGGCTACGCGGTCTATGGGCCGCAGCTGGCCGGTCACGGCGCCGACCAGGAATCGCTGCTGCACACCACCTGGCGCGACTGGCTGGATTCCCTGCGCGAGGCCTACGAATCCTTCAGCCGCGAGGTCGACGAGGTCTATGTCGCCGGCATCTGCGTCGGCGGGGCGCTGGGCCTGGAGCTGGCCGCCGAGCGGCCCGAGATCCGCGCCGCCGCGGTCTATTCGATGACCTTCGAATACGACGGCTGGAACATGCCCCGCATCGCGGTGGCCGCGCCGGTGATCCAGACGGTGGCCAACCTGCCCCTGGTCCGGAACATGAGCTTCGAGGAGCCTTATCCGTTCGGGCTCAAGGACGAGCGCCTGCGCGAGCGGGTCGCCACCGCGCCGCAATCGTTCATCGAGGGCGCGCTCGACCGCATGCCGATGGGCTCGCTCTACCAGATGTACCGCCTGTGCCGGCACGTCGAGCGCATCGGCAAGGACATCCGCACGCCCACCCTGATCCTGCATGCGCGGGAGGACGACATGAGCCACCTGCGCAACGCCTACCGCCTGCGCGACGCCCTGGGCGGCCCGGTCGAGGTCGGCGTGCTGGAGGACTGCTACCACATGATCCACGTCGACAAGGAGCGCGACCTCGTCGCCGACTGGACCGCGCGTTTCTTCGAGCACGCCCGCCCGGCCCCCGCCGCCGCCGCGTCCGGCCGCGCGTCCGAGGCGGCGACCGGCGCGCTCAAGCCGGCCTATGTCTGACGTCCGCACCGTCGCCTCGATCGCCGAGATCGGCCGCGAGCGGTGGGATGCGCTGTTCCCGGGCGAGCTGGAGCGGTTCGACTACCTGCTCGCGACCGAACAGGCGGGCCTGGCCGGCTTTCGCTGGCTGTACCTGATCGCCGAGGACGAGGGACGGCTGCTGGCCGCGGCCCCGGCCTTCCTGACCGAATACGCCCTCGACACCACCCTGACCGGCGCCGGCAAGCGGGCGGCGGCGGCGGTGCGCAAGCTGGCCCCCGGGCTCCTGACCCTGCGCATGGCCTGTTTCGGTTCGCCCTGCACCGAGTCCGCCCAGGTCGGTTTCGCCCCGGACATGACGGCCGACCAGCGGGCCTTCCTGCTGCGCGCCGTCGTCGGCTCCTTCGAGCGGGCGGCCCGGGACGAGCGCTGCGCCCTGCTGGCGGTCAAGGACGTGCCCGAGGCGGCGCGCCCGCTCTGGGAGCAGGCCCTCAAGCCGGCCGGCTATCACGGCGTGGCCGGCCTGCCGGTCGCCCATCTCGACATCGCCTTCGACAGCGTCGAGACCTATCTGGCCGGCCTGTCGTCGGGCACCCGCAAGGACATGCGCCGCAAGCTGCGCGCCCTCGGCGAGATCCGCATCGAGACCCGCCGCGACCTGGACGGGGTGCTGGACCGGGTGGTCGAGCTCTATCGCGCCACGCTGGAGCGCGCCGAGATGACCTTCGAGGAGCTGACCCCGGCCTTCTTCACCGGCGTGCTGGAACGGATGGGCGAAGGTGCGTTCTGCACGCTCTATTACGCCGGCGACGAGCTGCTGGCCGCCAACCTGCTGCTGCAGGACGACGAGGTCCTGCTCGACAAGTTCTTCTGCATGACCGCCCAGGGAAGGGCCTACAACCTCTATTTCCTGAGCTGGTTCACCAATGTCCGCTGGTGCGTCGAGCATGGCCTCGCGCGCTATCAGAGCGGCCAGGCGGCCTACGCCAACAAGCTGCGCCTCGGCAGCCGCCTGACGCGCACCACCATGTACGTCCGCCATCGCAACCCGGTGCTGAACGGCGTCCTGCATTGGGTCGCGCCGCTGTTCGCCGCCGACCCGACCCTGGAGAAGGCCGCGTGACCGCCCAGTCCGTCATCGAGCCCACGCCGCGCCGGCGCTGGGCGATCCGGCTGCTGTGGGTGGCCGTGCCGCTGCTCAGCCTCGGCTACCAGATCGCCGCCAAGCAGACGGCCGAGGCCCTGAGCGGGGTTCCCATGGGCCTGCACTGGCTGGCCGCCGCCCTGGCCCTGCCCTGGGGGCGGGCGCTGATCGGGTTCGAGCTGGCCGCCTTCGCCGCCTGGATGGTGGTGCTGAGCGAGGTCAAGCTGAGCGAGGCCTTCCCCCTGTCGGCGATCAGCTACGTGCTGGTCATCGTCGCCAGCTGGACGCTGTTCCACGAGACGGGCGACGCCCTGCAGGTGCTGGGCGGCGCGGCCATACTGGCCGGCGTCTGGCTGATCGGCCGCAAGGGCGACCCATCGTGAGGCGCGGGGCTTGGCTTGCCCTGGCCGCCCTGGCCTGCGCCGCCCCGGCCTGGGCGCAGGAGGCGGCCGCCCTGGACGAATGGACCGTCGATCTCGGCGTGGTCGGCCGCGCTCGGCCGCTGCACCTCGGCTCGCCGCGCTACCGCGTCGACGCCCTGCCGGTGGTCAACGCCCGGTGGGGCGACGCCGTGGCCCTCAGCCTCGACGACGGCGCCAGGTGGGCGGCTTTCCGGGACGGCCCCTTCAGCGCCGGCCCGGTGGCGGAGTTCCGGCAATCCTTCAACGACGGCCTGCCGCGCGGCGCCTTCCGCATGAACGACGCGGTCGAGATCGGCGGCTTCGCCAAGCTGCGCACGCCGGTCGGCGAGATCGAGACCCGCCTGCGCAAGGCCGAGACCGGCTATGACGGCTGGTCGGGCGACCTGTCGTTCGACACCGGCGGCCAGGTCGCGCCCAAGCTCAAGCTGGGCGGCGAGGTGCGGGTGTCCTGGGCCGACGACCGCTTCTCCCAGGAGTATTTCGGCCTGCGCCGGGCGGTGGCGCGGCGCGAGGACCTGCCCCGGTTCCAGGCCGACGACTATTACAGCGCCGGGGCCGAGCTGGACGCCGCGCGCGAACTGGCCAAGGGCGTGGCCCTGGTCGGGGTGCTGAGCGGGGACCGCATCCTCGGCCGGGAATGGCGCAGCCCGCTGCTGCAGACCCGCAACGTCATGACCGCCTCCGTCGGCTTCGTGCGGCGCTTCTGACCCTTCCGGCCGGCCTCAGGCGAGGGCGCCGCGGATGAACCGCTCGGCCGCGTCGGCGACCTGCACGGCCAGGGCCGGCTCGACGCAGCGGCCGTCGTCGCCGCGGGCGTGGTGCAGCCGGTGGGCGCCGAAGATCCCCGCCGTCCGCGCATAGCCCGCCGCCAGGATGTCGGCCGCCTCGCCGGCCGCCCCCGCCGCCGCCGGGTAGGCCGCCTCGAGCCCGGCCAGCCCGGCGAAGGCCGCGCGCGCCAGGGGGACCAGTCCCTCGGTCGCGACCAGAAACCGCTGCGGGTCGGCGCTGGGCAGCGGCGCGAGGTTTCCGCCGGCTTCGTGCCAGTCGCGGGCCGCGACATTGGCCCCGAGGTGCAGCCACAGGGCGGTCTCGGCCGGGCGCGGCGCGCCGTCGCGCAGGAACGCCTTGCCGCCGGCGCTCTCGTACTCGTGGCCGCTGGTGCAGACGAAGGCGACGTCGATGGCCGGCGGGCGCTCGGCCAGCCGTTCGGCCAGCGACAGCCACACCGCCAGTCCTGGCCCGCGCTCGCCCATGCAGCCGAACCAGCCCGACCTCGGCGTCGACACCACCAGGCTGCGCTCGCCGCCCGGTCCCATGCGGCCGATCAGGTTGAAGCTTTGCCGTCGCCCGCCGCGCCCCAGCAGGGTCAGGGCCGCGCTCGCCCCGCGTCGCGCCGCGCTGATGAACGGGGCCGCCTCGCGCGGAGCCAGGATGGCGGTCGGCAGGGCGGCGGCCCCTGAGGACGGCGCGTTCAGCGCCAGGGCCTCGCCCGACGGGCCGACGGTGACCAGCACCGCGCCGCGCGCGCCGGCGGCGGCTGCTGCGGCCAGAGGACCGGCGACCGCCGGCTGCTCGACCGACGACCAGCGGCCGTGCGGCAGGACGATCAGGGCGATGGCCCCGGCGACGTTGGCGGGACGGTCGGCGTCGAACAGGCGCAGGGGCGCGGTCAGGCCGGCGCGGCTGGTCTGGACCGCCGGGGCCTGGACCAGCACCTCGGCGGCGTGGCCCTCGATCGCCAGGCTGGCGTCGGCGGTCTCGAACCAGGGGGTCTCGATAAGCTGGCGGCGCACGGCGTAGCCGAGACCCCGCAGCACCTCCTCCAGCCACGCGCCGCACGCCAGGTCGCCCTCGCCGCCCGAGGCCTTGCCGCCGAACGATTCATAACGTTCCAGCCAGGCGCGGGCCTGGCCGATGGGGTCGTGGGGAGGGGTCATGCCGCCGGCTCGTCTGGCTTGGAAGGGGCGCAACGGATCATGCCGCAAACAGAAAGGCCAGCCCTTGCGGGCTGGCCTTTCGTCGGTTCCGGCTCCCGGCGTCCTGGGACGCCGGGAAGGAAGGGAAGGGACGTCAGAAGCTCTTGCGGACGCTGACGTACCAGTAGCGCGAATAGGGCTGATAAAGCGTGCCCAGATAGCCGTTGCCCGAGCTGTAGGACAGCGGCGGCTTCTCGTCGGTGACGTTCTTCACGCCGACGCGCACCCGGGTCTTGTCGGTCCACCAGCCGCCGTCCACGAACTCGTAGTCCGCATAGAGGTTGGCGGTGAGCTGGGAGTCGATCAGCCAGGGGTTGCCGTTGGCGTCGAGCAGCGTGTTCTCGTCGACGTCGCCGATGTACTGGGTGAACGCGCCGACCGTGACCTGCTTGTAGCGCCAGGTCGCTGCCGCCGACCACTTCCATTCCGGCTTGCCGCCCTGGCGGATCAGGTCGCCGTTGCCGGTGATGGTGGTGCCCGGATTGATGACGCCCGACGCGCGGGCGGCCAGCAGGGCGGCGATGCCGGCCGAGGGCTGCTGGTAGAACTTCAGCAGGTGGGCGGCGTTGAAGTTGAAGTCGAAGTCGCCATAGCGGGTGCCGTGTAGGCGCCACATGACGCCGATGTCGAGGCCGCGCGCTTCCTGCGGCTGCAGGTTGACGTACTGGTCCTTGACGTACTGCACCTGACCGACCGGCGCGATGCCGGTGCCGGCGAAGGCGGCGATGTCGGCCGGCGTCGGCGCGGCGCGGATCACGTTCGGGTTGGTCTGGCCCTGCATCCGCAGCAGGTAGTCCAGCGTCAGGGCGTTGCCCTCGCCGAAGATGCCGATGATGCCTTCCTGCTTGATGCGCCAGTAGTCGAGCGTGAAGGTGAACCGGCCGTACTCCGACGGGATGAAGCGCGGTTCGAGCACCAGGCCGCCGCCGAAGGATTCCGATTCCTCGGGCTTCAGGTCGGGGTTGCCGGCGCGCTGGGCCTGGGTGGCGCCGCGGCGCGTACAGTCGGCGAAGCTCTTGATCCGGCCCGAGTTCAGGTCCGCCTGGCAGTAGATCCAGTCGGTCCGGGTGTTCGAGCGCGTCACCAGGGTGGCGTTGATCTGCTCCAGGTTCGGCGGACGGAAGCCCTGGGCCCACGAGCCGCGCAGGCGCACGCCCTCGATGATGTCCCAGGCCAGGGCGATCTTGGGCTTGGCCACGTCGCCGACGTCGCTGTAGCTCTCGTAGCGGCCGGCCACCTGGGCTTCCAGGTTATGGACGAACGGGATGTTCATCTCCGGCGAGACCAGCGGCACGGCGAACTCGACATAGGCCGAGCTGACGTTGCGCGAACCCTTGGTGTCGGGGCTCGGGCTGACGCCGATCAGGTCCGAACCGTAGTTCACGCCGGTGATCGGGTTGGTGAAGGTGATCGTGCCGTCGACGCGGGCGTCGCGGTCGTCCTTCTGGGTCTCGCGGCGATACTCGACGCCGGCGGCCACGCCCAGGTCGCCCGCGGGCAGGCGGTAGAGGTCAGGGCGCGAGACCTTGAAGTCCCACATGGCCAGGGTGCTGGTGCTCTTGCGCACGGCCTTGACGCGGATGGCGTTGATCGCCGCCGCGCTGCTCGGCGTGGTGTCGCCGAAGCTGGGCCGGTTGGGGTCGCCGCCGTTGAAGGGGTTGTAGGCATCGGGGGTCGACAGGGCGAGCTGCTTCTGCAGGGCCGTGGCGCTGATGCCGTCGGAGACGTCCTCGACCTCGGCTTCCGAATAGAGCAGGCCGCTGTCCCAGTTGAAGCCCCACTTCTTGCCCTTGAGGCCGGCGAGGACGCGGTACTGGCTGTTCTCGACGTCGATGCTCTGCGGGCCGGCGTCGGCGAAGGCGTAGCCGGTCATGGTCAGGTTCAGGCCGCCGGCCGGGGCGTTGACGCCCGACAGGCGGTTGGGGCTGCCGGTCGCGCCGAAGGGGTTCCAGTAGTTGGAGCCCGGCACGGTGATCCCCTGGGCGGTGGTCATGTAGACCGGGGTCTGAACCGAGTGGCTCTTGGCGTGGTAGTAGCCGACCTCGCCATAGGCGGTGACCTCGTCCGTGACGTCGTAGTGGCCGGTCAGGAACAGGTTCTCGCGGGTGATCGCCGGCATGACATAGGTGCCGTCGCCCGACGAGTCGTAGCGCAGGTAGCGGTCGACGCCGGAATAGGCGGCGGCCGACGGGTTGATGCAGATGCCGCCGCCCAGGTCGGCGGCGCAGCCGGCCGCGCTCGAGGGCTGGATGTGCAGCTGGCCCTTGTTGGTCAGCGACACGCCGTTGCGGGTGACGTTGACGCTGCCCTGGGTGGTCAGGTTGGCCCACGGGGTGGTGGCGTTGCGGCCGTCGACCCCGCCGGCGCCGTCGAACGCCGTGCCGGCGAACAGCGGACGCTTGTCGGCCGAGGCGGTGTAGTCCTGGTCGGACGCGCGCAGGCCGGTGCGGTCGTCATAGTTGAACTGCGCCGAGATGTTGCCGCGGCCGTCCGAGAAGTTGTGGCCCAGCTGGGCGTTGAACTCGAACTCCTTCAGGTGGGTGCCCTCGGCCCCGCCGTACTGGGCCTCCAGCGTCACGCCGTTGAAGTTGTCGCGGGTCACGGTGTTGACCACGCCGGCCACGGCGTCGGCGCCGTAGATGGCCGCGGCGCCGTCGCGCAGCACTTCGATCCGCTTGAGGCCGAAGGTCGGGATGGCGTTGGTGTTGTAGGTGACGACCGGCACCAGGAACTCGTTGGCCTGGCTGGTCGGGTGGGCGACGACCCGGCGGCCGTTGAGCAGCACCAGGGTGTTGCCGACGCCGAGGTTGCGCAGGTTGACCGAGCCGACGTCGCCGCGGGCGCTGTTCGAGCTGTTGGCCAGGTAGCCGCTGTTGAAGGTGACGTCGCCCATCTGCGGGATCGAGCGGAACAGGTCGTCGCCCGACACGGCGGCGACGGCGTCCATCTGCTTCTGGTCGACGACGGTCACCGGCAGGGCGGCCGTGACCTTGGCGCCTTCGATGCGGGTGCCGGTGACGACGATCTCCTCGATGGCGACGGGCGCGTCGGCGGCGCCGCCGGTCGCCGCGCCCTGCGCCCAGGCCTGGCCGCTCGCCGCCCCGGCGCACAGCGCCGAGGTCGCCAGCATGGCCGCTCGAAGTCGAGCCCTGTTGTTCATAAAGGTCTACCCCCTCAGATGGTTGAGCCGCGGCTGAAAGAGCCGTCCGGCTGTTCGGGGGTAAGACGGAAGCCGGCCCGGCCCCCTCATCGAAAGGAAGCCGGGCCGGGCGCATGCGCGATCAGGTGTCGCCGCGGCGCCACAGAAGCGTGTCGGTGGCGTCGCCCTGAAATTCGCCGGTCAGTGGAATTTCGGTCAGTAGAATTCGACGTTGTCGATCTCGAACCACATCTTCTGGCCCGGGGCGCGGCCGCCGCCGAACTGGATCTCGACGAGGTCGTCGGCGGTCCAGGGGCCGGGAAGCTGGCGGAAGCCCGCCTCCTTCTTCAGCGCCGTGAACGGGATCTCGACCGTCTTCCAGGCCGGCCCGCCCGAGACCTCGGCCGTCCACAGGCCGGTCAGGCTGTTGACGCCGACCGTGTAGGCGCCGTCGCCGCGGATGTCGAAGCGCAGGCCGTGGAAGGCGCGGGCGTCGACCGGCTCGATCGAGCCGCGGCTGAGCGGCAGGATCACCCCGGCGTAGGCGTTGTTCTTGTAGGCCATCCGCGCGGCGACGCTGAGGGCGTGGTCGGCGGGGCCGCGGGGGATCACCGTGCTGATCTGCACGGTGCGGTCCAGGCCGCCGTCTGCGTTGTCGGTGCGCAGGGTGTCGAGGTTGGTGCGGCCGTCGGCCCGCTCGAAGTCGTCGATCCTGGCCTTGGCCGGCAGGGCGGGCATGGCCTTGGCGGCGTCGGCGGCGCGGCGCACGGCCCCGGGGCCGAACACCAGCCGGCCGTCGACGAACACGCGGTCGGTCTTGCGGATGTCGCCGATGCTCTCCCAGGGCCTGCCCTTGACCAGCACCAGGTCGGCGCGCTTGCCGACCTCGATCGAGCCGCGGTCGCCGAACTGGCCGAGGGCCTTGGCGCTGCCGGCGGAGCCCGCCGTCAGGGCCTCGGTCGGCGTCAGCCCCGCCCGCACCAGCAGCTCCAGCTCGCGCAGGGTCGAGGTCCCGTGCGGGGTGTCGGGCATGCCCGCGTCGGTGCCGAGCGCCACGACGACACCGGCGTCGTGCAGCGTCTTCACGTTGTGCAGGGCGTAGTCGAACTTGCGCAGGGCCTGGCGGACCTTGGGGTCGGCGGGATCGCCGGCCTTGCCGCCCTTGCCCGGCTCGTACACCGCCAGGGTGGGGGCGTAGAAGGTGCCGTTCGCCTTCATCCGCTCGACGACCTCCTGGTCGACCTCGCGGTTCTGCAGGCTGTGGGCGATGACGTCGACCTTGGCCTGGGCGGCCTCCTTGCCCTTGTCGATGGTGACGGTGTGGGTCAGGACCTTGAGGTCGTGCTTGTGGGCCTCGTCGACCAGGGCGGCCAGGGTCCAGGCGTCCATGCTGGTGTTGTCCGGCGCCGAGCCGTAGCGCCAGCCGTCGGTGAAGGCCTTGATGACGTCGGGCTTGTAGGCGGCCACGGCGCGGACCGCCGCCCGGGCGGCTTCCGGCGTATTGACCCACTTGGTGGTGGCGGTGTCGGCCCAGTCGGCGCCGTGGCCGCCCGGGGTGCTGATGCGGGCGGCGAAGTTGACGTGGGGTGTGTCGAGCGCGGCCAGCCAGCGGCGGCGCGGCTCGTAGGATTCCGGCGCGGCGTTGAAGTCGTTCACCGTGGTGACGCCGGCGGCCAGATAGGCGGCGGCGATGTCCGGGGTCAGGCGCGGGTCGCCGGCGGGGGTCCAGTGGGTGTGGACGTCGATCAGCCCCGGCAACAGGGCTTCGCCGTCGGCGCGGATGATCCTGGCCCCGCGCGGCGGCTTGACGTTCGGGCCGACGGCGGCGATGCGCCCATTCTTGATGACCACGGTGGCGATCCGCGGCGCGTTGCCGGCGGCGTCGAACACCGTGGCGCCGACGATGGCCGTGGCGTCCGGCTGGGTGGTCGCGGCGACGCCCGCCGCGCCGCCGACCCCGACCGCCGCGGCCAGGGCGCCCGCGGCGAACCACCGCCGGTTCAGGCCTGTTCGTGCTGTCCGCATCATCTCAATCCTCGCTCGGGCGTCGCCGCGCGTCGCCTTTCAGGGTTAAGACGCAGGTCTGGGGAGGGGCCTCAACGCCTTTGGATTCATTTCGAATTTGAAACATGGCTCGCCGCGCGCAAAGGCTGAGGGGCGATGCGCGGATACGTCGCTTGACGGCTGGGGGCGGAGATTGTTCAAGAAACGCTTGAGGCGCATGGCCCGCCGCGGCGTCTCTATCTCCGGGGGCGAGCGGTGTCGCGTCGCAGCGGCCTTGTGAAAATGGTGACCTGTCCATCCATGCGCACCCATGGCGAATCCCGCGAACGCCCTTCACCATGCCGGCGCGCGCCGCACCCTGGGGCGCGCTCGCCCGACCTGGCCTCCTGAAGCGCGGACCGATCATGCGCCAAGACATTTTCCGGCGGCCCGACCGCCCGCGCGGCGTTAGGCTGGGCCTGCGGCGCGCCGTCGCGCGACGGGTGCGAACCTGATGTCGATCGCTCTCAAGACCCTGACCTATGAGTGGCGCCGCTTCGCCCCGGCTGTGATCGCGGTCGGCTTTTCGGGCCTGCTGGTCCTGCTGCAGGCGGCGGTGATCCTCGGCATCTTCTCGCTGTCCAGCCTCTACGTCACCCGGTCCAGCGCCGACCTCTGGGTGGGCTTCCCAGGCGTGCAGAGCATCGACCTCGGCCGGCCGATCGCCGGCACGGCCGAGCTGTTCCTGCGGATGGACCCGCACGTCAAACGGGTCGAGCCGTTCGTGTGGGGCTCGGGCGAATGGCGCACCGGCTCGCGCGGCATGGTCAACGTCTACATCGTCGGCATCGACACCCATCCCGACGCCATGGTCCTGGCCGACGCCCTGTCGCCCGAACAGCGCCGCCTGCTGCTGCAGCCGGACGTGGTGCTGGCCGACACCGCCGATTTCCGCAAGCTGGGCGTCAAGGTCGGCGACGTGGTCGAGATCAACGGCCGGCAGGTCAAGGTCGTCGGCTCCACCCGCGGCCTGCGCGGCCTGGGCGGCGTCAACGTCATCACCTCGCTGGCCAACGCCCGCCGGCTGGACCCCAACGCTGGGCCGGGCGACGACGTGGCCTATTTCGTCGCCCAGGTCGACGATCCCCGCCGCGCCGCCGCGGTCGCCGACGAACTCAACGCCGTGGGCAAGCGGCGCGGCTTCGAGGCGATGACCGCCAAGCGTTTCGCCGACCGGACCACGCGCTACTGGCTGGCCGAGTCCGGCGCCGGCGTCGCCTTCGTGTTCGGCAGCGTGGTCGCCATCCTGGTGGCGGTGGTCATCACCAGCCAGACCCTGGCCGCCGCCGTGGCCGCCTCGCTCAAGGACTACGCCGCCCTGCGCGCCCTCGGCTTCTCGATGGGCGCGCTGCGCTCGATCGTCCTGGGCCAGACCCTGTGGATCGGCGTGGCCGGCGTCGGCGTCGCGGCGCTGCTCACCGTCGGCCTGATCGGCCTGGCCGGGTCGCAGGCCGTGCCCATCGTGCTGTCGCCGGCCATGATGGCCACGGCGGCGGTGCTCGTCATCCTGGTGGCTCTGCTCTCCGGCGTCTTCGCGCTTCGGCGCGTGGCCCAGGCCGATCCCGCCTCCCTCCTTCTGTGATCCTGGAAACGCTCATGCGCGCGCCTTCTCCCCGGTCGATCGTCCTTCGCGCCGCTCTGGTCGCGGGCCTGTCGACCGTCGCCCTGGCCGGTTGCGAACGGAGCCAGCCCCGGTCCGCGGCCCCTGCCGCCGCCGCCGTCCAGGCCGTCGCCAAGGGCGTGGTCGACGTCGAGGGCGGCCTGATCCGCATCACCGCGCCGCGCGACGGCGTGGTGGGCCAGGTCAAGGTCCATGAGGGCGACACCGTGGCCAAGGGGGCGGTTCTGGCCGTTCTCGACGAGGCCCAGGCCCGGCTGAACGCGGACGCCGCCGCCGCCGAAGAGGGCGACAAGCGCGCCCAGGCGGCGATCGCCGAGACCAAGGCCGCCGCCGCCGCCCGCGAGGCCGCCCGGCTGGCCCGCCTGTCCAAGGCCGACGCCGCCACCCGCCAGGACGCCGACCAGGCCCAGACCGCCGCCAAGATCGCCGCCGGCGAGCGCGACCAGGCCGCCGAGGCGGTCAAGGCCGCCGAGGTGCGCCGCAAGCTGGCCGCCCTCGACCTGGAGGCCCGCACCGTGCGCGCGCCGGCCGCCGGGGTGGTGCTGCGCCGTTTCGTCTCCGCCGGCGCCTCGGTGTCGACCTCGACGCCCACGCCGCTGTTCGCCATCGCCCCCGATGCGCCGCGCATCATCCGGGCCGAGCTGGACGAGGCCTTCGCCGACCGGGTCAAGCCGGGCATGGCGGCCTCGGTCACCCGCGAGTTCAACGAGCGTCGCACCTACAAGGCCAAGGTCCTGCGCGTCTCCGAGATGTTCGGCGCCGCCGCCCTCAACGACGAGCCCGGCTCGCGCGCCGACGCGCGGGTGCTGTCGGTGGTGCTCGAGGTCGAGCCGGCCGACGGCCTGCGCCTGGGGCAACGGGTGCTGGTGAGGTTCGAACCGTGAGGCTCCGCCACCGTCTGATCCCGGCGCTGCTGGCCCTGTCGATCCTGCCGGGCGGGTGCGCCTCCCTGAACAACGGTTCCGCCGCCAAGCGGACGCCCGCCATCGAGCGGCTGGTCCCCCAGGGCGAGCCGGTGTGGCGCGAGGATTTCGGCGACCCCGTGCTGGCCGACCTCCTGCGTCAGGCCGACCTGGCCTCGCTCGACGTCAAGATCGCCATGGCCCGCCTCGAACATGCGGCGGCCGACGTCAAGCTGGCCAAGTCGGGCCGCACGCCGCAGGTGACGGTCGGCGTCGAGGGCGCGGTCGGCGGCCGCGACTTCTCGTCGTCCACCTCCGGCATGGTTCCGCCGGTGAGCGCGATCTACGAGGTCGACCTGTGGGGGCGGCTGGCCAAGGCCCGCGCCGCCGCCCTGGCCGAGGAACGCGCCGCCGACCAGGACGTCCGCGCCGCCCGCCTGCTGGTCGGGGCCGAGACCGCCCGGGCCTATGTCGCCCTGCGCCTGGCCCAGACCCAGAAGGCGTCCGCCGAACAGCGCCTGGCCCTGGCGGTCCGCGCCGCCGATCTGGTCGGCCTTCAGGCGCGGGAGGGCGGCGTCCTGCCGACCGAGGTGGAGACCCGCCGCGCCGCCGTCGCCACCCAACAGGCCCAGGTCCGCGCCGCCCAGCGCGCCATCGACGAACAGCGCATCCGCCTCGGGGCCCTGCTGGGCCGCACCGAGCCGCTCGCCGAGCCGAAGCCGGCGCCGCTGGCGGCCGCGCCGGCCGTCGGCTTCGAGGTGTCGTCCGACCGGGTCTCGGCGCGTCCCGACGTCGCCGCCGCCCTGCAACGCCTGCAGGCGGCCGACGCCAAGCGGGCCGAGACCGTGGCGGCCTCGCGCCCGCGCTTCACCATCGGCGCCGCCCTCGGCTCGGCCGAGGCCGAGTTGCTGAACCTGCTCGACACCAAGTCGCTGGCCTGGGTGATCGGGGCCAACATCAGCCACAACCTGATCGACGGGGGCGCGGCCAAGGCGCGCATCCGCGGGGCGTCGGCCGACGCCGACCAGGCCGATCTCGCCTATCGCAAGGCGGTGGTGCAGGGCTGGGGCGAGATGCGCGCCGGCGTCATCGGCCTGCAGGCCGCCGCCGAGGCGGAAGCCGAGGCCCAGGCCGCCGACGCGCGCGCCGCGCGCGCGCTTTCTGTCGCCCAGGCGCGGCGCGAGGCCGGCTCGGCCGCGGGCCTCGACATGGCCGCCGTGCGCGACCAGGGCGTCCAGGCGGACGCGGCCGTGGCCGAGGCGGGGGCGGGGCGTCTGCGCGCCCGCATCGACGCGGCCCTGGCCTGCGGCGGGGCCTGCCGGTGAGCGTCAAGTCGGCCGCCATGACCCCGACCATCTCCGCACGGGGAATCGACAAGAGCTACGGCGACGGTCCCGACCGCGTCGTCGCCCTCAAGCCGGTGGACATCGACCTGTTCGCCGGCGAGATGGTGCTGATCACCGGGCCGTCCGGCTCGGGCAAGTCGACCCTTCTGTCGATCATCTCGGGCCTGCTGCGCCCAGACCACGGCAAGGTTCAGGTCCTGGGCGGCGACCTCGCCGGCCTGTCCCGCGCCGAGGGCGACCAGCTGCGCCTGGAGCATTTCGGCTTCATCTTCCAGGGCTTCCACCTGATCCCGGCCCTGACCGCCTCCGAGCAGGTCGAGATCGTCCTGCGCCGACTGGGGCTCGACAAGGAGGCCGCGCGCCGCCGCGCCGCCGAGACCCTGGGTTCGGTGGGCCTGGGCGGGCGCCTGAACAACCGCCCGGCCGAGATGTCGGGGGGCGAAAAGCAGCGCGTGGCCATCGCCCGCGCCCTGGCCAAGTCGCCGCAGCTGATCTTCGCCGACGAGCCGACCTCGGCCCTCGATTCCGAGAACGGCCGCCAGATCGCCTCGCTGCTGAAGAGCGCCGCCTCGGCCCAGGGGGCGACGGTGGTCTGCGTCACCCACGACATGCGGCTGGAGAACTACGCCACGCGCCTGCTGCACATGGAGGACGGCAAGTTCCGCGACTGACGGCGGCCTGCGCGCCTCAGGCGGTCGAGCTGGTGGGAAAGCCCAGGGTCAGGGCGGTGCGGATCAGGGCCGCCAGGCTCTTGACCCCGAACTTCTCCATGATGTGGGCGCGGTGGGCCTCGACCGTGCGGTGGCTGATGCCCAGCTTCTTGCCGATGGTCTTGGCCGACATCCCCGCGGCCAGGCAGTCGATGACGTCGCGCTCGCGCGCGCTCAGCCGGGCCAGCAGCATGTCGGCGTTGGCCTTTTCGGCGTTGACCTGACGCAGCTCGCGGTGCTGGGCCAGGGCCGCGTGCACCGAGTTCAGCAGGGCCGGCGGCTCGAACGGCTTCTCCAGGCAGGCGACGGCGCCGGCGTGCAGGGCGGCGACGGCGTTGGCCAGCTGGCCGTCGCCGGTGATGACCACGAAGGGCAGGTCGGGGCGGATGGCGCCGGTCTCGGCCTGGACCTCGCTGCCGCTGAGGTCGGGCAGGTGTAGGTCGACGACCACGCAGCCGCCTTCGGCGTCTTCGACGCCGGCCAGGAATTCCGAGCCGGTGGCGTAGGTGGCGACGGCGTGGCCGGCGACCTCGAGCAGGATGCGCAGGGATTCCCGCACCGCGCCGTCGTCCTCGACGACGTGAACCACCAGGCGCTCATCCGACACCGACGTTCTCCTCCGGCGCTGCGGGCAGGGAGACGCGGAACCGGGCGGCGCGGCCCTCGCTCGCCTGGGCCCAGACGCGGCCGCCATGGGCCTCGACGATCATCCGGCTGACGCCGAAGGCGACGCCGCCCGGCGGGTCCGACGGCTGCGGCGGCGATCCGGCGGGATGCTCGGACGGCGGGTCCAGGCCTTCGCCGTCGACGGTGATGATCCAGCCCTCCGGGGCGGCCTCCAGGCCGATGCGCAGCCTGCGCCGCAGGTCGCCGTCGGCGGCCTCGACGGCGTTGCGGGCGAGGTTGAGGATCACCTGCTGGATCTGCACGCGGTCGATCAGCGCCCAGGCCGGCCCCCTGGCGCGGTTCGGGGTCTGGAACTGGAGGCCGGCGCGGCCCAGGCCCGCCTGGGCCAGGGCCGCCGCCTCCTCGATCACGCCGCCGAGTTCCTCGCGGCGCATGCCGCCCTGGTCGTTGGCGCTGAAATCGCGCAGTCGGCGGACCAGCTGCCCGGCGCGCAGCACCTGGTCGGTGACCTGGTGGACCAGGGCCCGCGCCTTGGCCGGGCCGTCGGCGTCGCCGCTTTCGAGCAGGGTCTCGGCGGCGAAGGCGTAGTTGGCGGCGGCGGCCAGGGGCTGGTTCACCTCCTGGGCGATGGCCGGGGCCATCTCGGCGGTCGCGCCGAGGCGGGCCATGTGGGCGAGGTCGCGTTCCAGTTCGTGCAGCCGCCGCTCGCCGCGCTGCTGGGCGCTGAGATCGTGGAAGACCCCGACGAACAGGCGCAGCTGTCCAAGCTCGACGCCGGTCAGCGACAGTTCGTAAGGCGTGCGCGCGCCGTCGGCCTGGATGGCGGTCAGGGTGCGCGTCAGCGAACGCCCGAGGGCGGGTTCGCGGCCCAGGGCGGCGATGTGGCTGCGCAGGGCCAGGCTGGGCGCGAGGTCGTCGATGACCCGGCCCTCGGCCTCGCCGGGGCCGCAGTCCAGCAGGTGCGCGGCGGCGGCGTTGGCCGAGACCACGACGCCCTGCGGATCGAGCACGATCATCGGCTTGGACGCCGCGTCGCCGGCCGCCGCCGCCGGTTCGGCGGCGGCCAGGGGCGGGCGGACCGCCTGGGCGCTGAGGTCGCTGATGATGCTGACGTGGCCGAGGAACAGGTCGTCCGGCCCCAGGCGGGGCGCGGCGGCGTCGAGCACGCGGCGGTGGCGGCCGTCGCGGCCGACCACCCGGTACTCTATGCGCAGCGCCTCGCGCCGGGCGGCGGCCTCGGCGAAGCGGGCCTGGACGGCGCCCAGGTCCTCGGCGTGGATGCGGGCGAACCAGTCGTGGCCCAGGGCGGCCTCCGGCTCGACGCCGGTCAGGTCGCACCAGCCCCGGTTGACGTAGACCGCCCGCCGCTCGCCGTCGATGACCCGCACGGCGCAGGGGGCGTTGTCGCACATGGCCTGGAACCGGCGCTCGCTCTCGCCCAGCAGGATCTGCGCGCTCTTCAGGTCGTGGATATCGAGGAAGGCGCCGAACCAGCCGGCTTCGCCGTCGCGCCGTCGCACGGGGCGGCTGCGGGTGCGAATCCAGCGGTACTGCCCGTCGCGCCGGCGCAGCCGGTAGTCGATCTCGAAGACCTCGCCGGTCCGCAGGCAGCCGCGCCAGGTCGAGACGACGCGGTGCTGGTCGTCGGGATGGATGGCGTCGGCCCAGGGCGCCTTGCCGGCCTGCGACGTTCCGCCGCCGCCGATGAAATCGTGCAGGGCGGGGCTGACATAGTCGATGCCGCCCGCCGGGCCGGCGGTGAAGAACATCTCGGGGATGTCGCCGACGGGCAGGTCGGCGCCCGCAGGCGCGGCGCTTTCCATCAGCAGCGACAGCACCAGGCCGGCGTCGAGTTCGAAATCGACCACCAGGCCGGACCAGCCGCCGCCGTCCGACCGCGACAAATTAGCCCTATGGACCCGCACCGCGCTGGCGGAGGTGAAGTCGAACACCTTGCGAAGGCGCACGCCGTCCCCGGCGATCAGGGCGTCGGCGGCGTCGCCGCGCACCAGCTCGCCCCGGTCGACGCCGCCCGCGAGGGTCAGATAGGCCTCGTTGGCGGCGATCAGACGGCCGCCGCTCCAGGCCGCAGCGGGCAGGTCGGCGTTGCGCAGAAGCCTTTGAATCGCCGCCTCGTCGTCGGCCCCGGCCCCCGGAATCGGGAACGGGCCTTCTTCAATGACGATCATGGCCGGGCAGATCGTGGCGCATAGTCAGCTCCCCTTTCCCCCTGAATATCACCCTATGCAAACATAGTTCCGGTTGCGTCCGTTGGGCTTAGTACGCCATTTCGATGACCTTTCGATAAGTATATCTACTTACGTAAGTGCACGAATTCCATTGTTGGTCAGATGAGGGGTAGCTGTTGCATTGGGTGGTTGGGAGAATAACATGGGTGGCAGGGTCACAATTCATACTGGATACGGCGAAATATTCAACCGTGCGGCTAAATTTACAGTCGTGAGTTGTAAAAAGGACGCTCCGGTATATGGCGAGGAGACGCCGGCGGACAGCTGGTACGAGGTCTGCGCCGGCGTGGTGCGGACTTGCCGCTATCTTCCGGACGGTCACCGGCAGGTGACGGGCTTCTTTTTTCCGGGCGACCTGATCGGCGTCGACGGGCCCATGCGACGAGCCGCCGCAGAGGCGGTGACGCCGGCGGTGCTGCATCGCTACGACCACCGGCTGATCGACTGCCCGACCGAGCGCAACGAGGCCGACGCCTCGCTGGTCGACCGCGTGCTCAAGCACGCCCTGCGCAGCGCCGAGGACCGCGTGGCCCTGCTGGGCCTGCGCAGCGCCGCCGAGCGGGTGGCCGGCTTCCTGATCTCGATGTCGGCGCAGGCCGGACAGGACGGAACCATCGAGCTGCCGATGTGCCGGCTGGACATCGCCGACCACCTAGCCTTGACCACCGAGACGGTTAGCCGGACGCTCTCACAGTTCGCGCGTCGCCGACTCATCGGGTTTTGCGGCCCTCAGCGGGTCAGGATCCTGGATCGGTGCGAGCTCGAGGACATGGCCGGCGGGCCGGGGACGGCCGCCGCCAACGAATGGGAGATCAGACGGGACAATACGATCGCCGGTGATCGGGCTCGCGTCATGGCCGCCGTGGCGGCGCCCGATGCATCGGCTTGGACAAGGCGATCACCTCAATAGAAAAAGGGGGGAGCTATGCCAGTAAGTCGCAAGGAGCTTACGCGTGTCGTGAGTGGAGCCGCGTTACTGGCGGCGGCGGGTGCGCCGCAGATCGTCCACGCACAGGCGGCGACGCCCGATGTCGCCGCCCAGATCCAGAGCCTTGAGGCCCGTCTCGCCAAGCAGGAGCGGCAGCTCCAGGCGCAGCAGGCCGAGCTGGCCGACCAGCACAGGCAGATCGTCCAGCAGCAGACGGTGATCAGCCGCCAGACCCAGCAGATCGACGACCTGGGCGGCGTGCGCAACCAGATCCTGCGCGACCTGCGCGGCGCCGGCTACAACGTCTACGCCAGCAGCGCCCCCGGGCCCGAACAGTCCGTGACGGCCATCCCGCCGCCGACGGCCCCGTCCTCCGCCCCTCCGACCCAGATCGCAGCGGCGCCGCAGCAGCCGGTCGGCGAGGCGCCGCCCGACGAGCGTCGGCCGCAGCTCGCCGCCGTGCCGCCGGAGTCCAGCGTGCTGACGCCCCATGGCAAGCTGGTGATCGAACCGCAGATCGAATACACCAACACCGCTTCCCACATCCTGGTGTTCCGCGGCGTCGAGATCGTGCCCGGCATCCAGCTGGGCGTCATCGAGGCCAGCGACACCAACCGCGCCGCCGGGTCGGCGGCCATCGACGCCCGCTACGGCCTGACCAGCCGGCTGGAGGTGGAGCTGCGGGTGCCTTACCTGTGGCGGGCCGACCGCATCAGCGTGGTGCAACAGCGTGACACCCAGATCACTCGCGAGATCTCGCTGCAGGACCAGGACATCGGCGACATCGAGTTCTCCGCCCGCTACCAGATCAACCAGATCAAGCCGAACTTCCCGATCTTCATCGCCGGCCTGCGGGTCAAGTCCGACACGGGCAGCAACCCGTTCACCGTGCCGCGCGACCAGTTCGGGGTCGAGGAGAAGCTGGCCACCGGCTCGGGCTACTGGTCGGCCGAGCCGAGCATCACCATGCTCTATCCGACCGACCCGGCGGTGATCTACGCCACCGCCAGCTACGCCTACGGCTTCGAGCAGAGCATCAAGAAGACCATTTCGGGCGTGACCATCAACAAGGTCGAGCCCGGCGACGTGGCCACGGTCAGCATGGGCATGGGCTTCGCGCTCAACTCGCGCTTCTCCTACTCGCTCGGCTACAAGTACGCCTACCTTTGGCCGTCGGCGATCGACTTCCCGGGCGACCGCGAGCGCTCGAAGAGCGCCCAGGTCGGGGTGGTCGCGCTGGGCTTCTCGTTCCGGCTGACCGACCGCATCTGGATCAACTCGACCTACGAGTTCGGCACCACGGCCGACGCCCCCAACACCCACATCATGTTCCGCATCCCCATCACCTTCTGGTGATGGCGCCTTGCGGCGGGACGACAAGAAAGGGCCCGGCGCTCGCGCCGGGCCCTCAGTCGTCGGGGCCGGGAGGCCTTGCGGGAGCCTCAGCGGTGCAGGGCTCCGATCGCCGCGGCCGTGCCGGCGGCGTTGAGGGCGAAGCCCAGCTGCTGGGTGTTGATCGCGCCCTGGAACGCGGCGCTGTTGGGCAGGGTCAGGGTCACCGCCAGGTCCTGGGTGATGACCTGGTTGCTGGCGGTGTTGAGCAGCAGGTTCTGCACCGCGCCGTTGCTGGCGTTCTGGATCAGCACGGTCTGGCCGGCGTTGAGCAGGTAGCTGTTCTGCCCGGTCACAGAGGTCGAGCCCAGGCCGGCGTTGGTCAGCGCGGTCTGGATGTCGGCCAGGGTGGCCGGCATGGCTCCGCCGAACGCGGTCTGCTGGGTCACCGGGCCGGTGGGGGTCCAGGTCAGGGTGGTCTCCAGCGCCAGCTGCCCGCCGACGAAGGTGCGCATCACCGCGCCGAAGTCGAAGGCGATGCCGTCGGCGACCAGGAAGCCGCCGCGCTGTTGGCTCAGCACCTCGTCGCCGACGGGGGCGACCGCGTCCCAGCCGTCGCAATGGGCGGGCAGGGGGGCGACGAGGGCGACGGCGGCCGCCAGCAGCGGCGCGATGTGGCTTCGCAGTGTCATGGGACGCCTGCCGTGGGATTTCTGAGGTTGATGGTCTGGCCGCCGGTGGTCAGTTGGTACATCGGGGCCATGGACATGGTCAGGTCGGCCAGCGCCCAGCGCGGCAGTGAGGCCACGGTCGGGGCGGTCGACCACGGGTCCCATTCGCTCTGGTCGTTGAACACCGGGGCGGCGGCGGACGCCGGCGGCTTGCGCACGGCGAAGACGATGCCGTTCCAGATGCTCTGGAACTTCGGCCGGGTGATGGTCAGCAGGCCCAGGGCCGGGTCGCCCACCAGCACCTTGTCGTCATGAACGCCCTTGATGACCACGAAGTGCTTGTAGGGGCCGATCTGGATCAGCGCGATGGCGGGCGTCTTGAGCTTGGCCAGCTGGTCCAGCGGCATGCGGTAGCCGTCGGCCATGTAGCCCTGGCTGTCCAGGTAGCGCTTCATGTCCAGCATGGAGAAGCCGGCCCGCTTGATCTGGGCCTGGTCGCCGCTGCGCCACATGGCCGAGAACACGTCGCTTTCGACCGTCGGCCGGCCGTAGTGATAACGCAGCAGGGTGGCCACGGCGGCCGAGCCGCAACTGTAGTCGTACTGCTGGCGGACCACGGTGCGGAAGGGGATGTCGCGCCAGCTGACCACCTGCATGGAGAAGGAGCCGCCGTCGGGCACCACCTGCATGCTGGAGGCCGAGGCCTGGCCGCCGAAGGCGACGGCGCCGAGCGCCGCGCCCAGCAGGGCCGCCCCCAGCCCCACGCGGAGGCGCGGGCTGCGGATCGCGGCGCACCGCGGCGCGGATGACGGGCGTTTGGACATCGTGCTCGACCCCGAAGACGGCCCGGTCAACGCGCCAGGACGATGTTGACCGTGACGTTGCCTTGCAGATTGTTGTTGTTGCCGGTGTTGAACACGAAGTTGCCGATGCCGGTGAAGTTGGACATCACCGCGCCGCTGAGGGCGATCGACCCCGTCGTCAACGAGCCGGCGGCGCTGACCGTGTTGCCGGTGTTGGTGGCGTTCAGGTCTTGAACGGAGACGAGTTGCGGATCGACGCCCTCGCCCTGCAGGCCGGCCAGGTCGGCGGCGGGCAGCGCGATCTTGTCGGTCGACGCGGGCGCCGATGCGGGCGGCGGAGTCGTGGCCGGCTGCGCCGTCGGGCCGGTCATGGCCGGATCGGTCTGGGCGAGCAGGGCGGCGACCGCCGGGCCGGCAAGCTGCATGATCATGGCGACCTCCCTGAACCGAGGGCTGCGCCCCCGATGCAAAAGGATTGGATCGGAGGGCGAACCCTCCGATCCAACCAGCAGGCTCTGTTAGTTGTGGCCGAAGGAGACGTTGGCGTTCGCAGCCACGCCGGTGTTCGACTGCACGTTCGAGCCGAGGCCGGTGTTGTACGAAGCCGTCTGAATCCCGGCGAAGCTTTGATAGGCCGCGCCGGCGATGTCGATCGCGCCGGTGTACACCGGTTGGTTGTTGCCGCTCGAAGCCGCGCCAGCCGCACCCGCGCCGCCAGCCGCGCCGGCGCCGACGCCGGCCAGGAGGCCGATGCCGAAGCCGCTGCCGCCGTCACCGCCGGACCCGCCGGCCGCCGCCGCTTGGTTGGCTTGCATGTTGAAGCCGTTGCCGCTGACGTTGCCGTTCAGGGTTTGGTTGTTGGTGGCGGTGTCGACCGACAGGCTGACATTGCCCACGCTCACGTGCGTGGAGCTGTCGGTCCAAGTGTTGCCGGCCCACAGGGTGTTGCCGTCGACTTGCAGGTTGCCGTTGTCGTGGTTGCTGTTGTCGTTGTTATGGTTGCTGTCGGCGTTCAGCTGATTGCCGATGGCGCTCAGCAGGCCGAGGTTGCCCGACGTGTTGTTCGTGCCACCTTGTTGGGCGTAGGCGGCGCCCGAGAAAGCCAGCCCCAGGGCCGCGGCGGAGACCGCAGCAAGAACTGAATACTTCATGGTCGTTCTCCAGGTATTCAGATGGATCCAAGTAAACGGCTATCGAGGCACGAGTACGTGCTGCAAAAGCCACTTCCATACCCCCGCAGCTCGTCGAGAGTGCTGTGACCCTACGGTCGCCGACTGTGCGGCGACATGATATTCGTCAAGGGGGTCAAATCTTCGCCGGAATTCTATTTTCCCAAGGCGGATATAGACTTGAAATATTGGTCGCCTGACACGCGAAAACACCGCTAATAGCGGCGTGCGGGCGGCGAGACCTCTACGGATAGTCGGTGGGCGGCGGGGGCGACGGCGGCCGGCGCCGTTTTGTCGCAGGCCGCTCCGCCGTGGGCGTCAGGCCACGGCGGCGGTCGGCTGGACGTGGTGGACGGCGATCGGGCTGATCGGCAGCAGGTGGGCCAGGCGCACCAGGGCGGCCTGGTTCTGGCATCCCGTCTTGCCGAAGATGCGCCGCAGGTGCGTGCGCAGCGTGGCCACCGAGATCGACAGCTTGCGGGCCACCTCGACGGTCGACAGGCCGCGGGCGAGGTTCAGGGTGACGTTCTTCTCGGCCGGGGTCAGCTGGTGCAGGGCGGCCAGCCATTCGCAGTTCGGCTCGGCGCCGTCGCTGTCGACGATCCAGGCGATGGTCCAGCGCGACCGGGTGAGCGGCTCGTCGTGCAGCGGCTCGATCACCATGATCATCCGGTGCTCCTCGTCATAGGCCCCGAGGGTCAGCGGATGAGCGTCGCGCCGTCCCTCCATGGCCGACCAGAGCAGGCGGTCGAAATGCTTCTTCTGCGGCGGCCAGACGGCGAGGCGGCCGTCGGTCTCAAGCACCGGGGTTCCGGACTGCAACAGGTCCCGGGCCCGGCTGTTGGCGAAGGCGATGCGGCCGCTTTCGTCCAGCAGCACGGCGCCGACATGGATGCGGTCCAGGATGAGGCCCAGCGACGGGCCGACGAAATCCCAGGGCGCAGATGATTCCATTCGTGCACTCCCTCATGTGAACGCTCAGGCGAAACTATGTAGGGATGGATCGGTGCAGGGGGACTACTGAATTTTAAGTAGGTGAACTGCCGTACGTGACAGCATACAACTACGACGGTTTTTGATTCGCCAATATGCGGCGGAACGCCTCAGGTGTTTGAGGGGCGACATCTTGCCGTAATGATGTTTCAGGTGAATTGAAGATTGAAATGTATATTTTAATGAGTTCTCGGCTGTCGTCGTGAACTATGAGTAAGGGCCGCTTCGCCTCCTGTTCTCGGCCGGCTTTTCTCTTCTTTGATATATTTGACGTTGTAAAACATTCTGGCAGGCGGAGTGCAACTAAACCCAGGGATGCAAGAACAAGCGACTTGCCACGACTGTGGCGAGTATAGAGCCCGGTCGGGACGCTCGCTGTGCTAGAGCGTGGTGCTGACCGTCCAGGTGGCGCTGGAGACGACGCCGTGGTGCGACAGGTGCGCGGTGATGGCGTCCAGGTCCTCGGCGTTGGCGGTGGTCGGCACCAGGGCGGCGGCCAGCTCCACCAGGTCCTCGCCTTCGGACAGGGTCTGGATGTCGCGGATCGGATAGTGGTGGCGCTCCAGCTCCTCGTAGAGCAGGTCGCGCGCGGCGGAGATGTCGGCCGGGGCGCAGATGACGTGCACTTGATAGAGCGCCTCGGTCTCGCTGGCGCTGAGGGGCTGGCGGTTCATGTAGTTGACCAGGGGGCGCAGCAGGGTGTTGCCGGCCAGGATGAAGACGGCCACGGCGGCGGATTCGGCCAGCAGTCCCGCCCCGGCGCAGGCGCCGACGGCCGCCGAGCTCCACAGGGTGGCGGCGGTATTGAGGCCGCGCACCTGCAGCCCTTCCTTCATGATCACGCCCGCCCCGAGGAAGCCGATGCCGGACACCACATAGGCGATGATCCGCGTCTGCCCGTCGGGACCGGTCAGTCGTCCGCCCAGATGGACGAAGGCCGCAGCCCCCACCGCCACCAGCACCATGGTGCGCAGGCCGGCGTTGCGCTGCCGGTACTGCCGCTCGACGCCGATCAGCCCGCCGAGCACGAAGGCGGTGCCGAGGCAGACCAGGGCGTTGATGAAGGAAGGTCCGTTGAAGATCAGGGGCTGCAAGGGTCACCTCCCGGGGCGCGAGCTTAACGGGCTTCGCCGCCGGCGCCAGGTCTCCATCGTCGCCCGCGACAGGCGATTGGAGCAGCGCAGCGCCGCCAGCAGGCCGTCGCCGCGGATCAGCTTCATCCGATAGAGCAACCGCGCCGCGCCGAGGACGAGCGAGGCGGCGGCGAGATAGGCCGCCGTCGGCAGGCGCGGCGACGCGCGGCGGGTGTGTTGGGTCATGGCGGTCATCGCGGCCTCCGATCATGCGGCCCGACGAGGGGCCCGTCGCCGTCCCGGTCGGGGCGGCGGCGGGCGCGGTCGTCTTAGAACTGGCCGTGCAGGCGCACGGCGAAAACGGCCACCGGACCGCGGTCGCGGTTGTAGCCGGGGTTGTTGATGAGCTGGCCGTCCAGGCTGACATGTGCGCCCTTGGCGACGGCGACGTCGTAATAGCCTTCGAGGATCTGCTCGGTCCCGGCGTTGGGCAGCCGGCCGTCGCCGACCAGGATGCCCGCGCCCCCGGCGGCGAAGTAGCGCTCGTGCGCGCCGGTTATGCCGTTGACCACGCCGGCCAGGCCGATGGTGTCGTCGGGACGGCCCCATTTCGCGCCCTTGAGCGACAGGCCCGCCGACACCGTCCGGTCGATGTCCGAGAAGTCGAACGGCTCGACGTCGCCGTCGGCGAAACCGGCCCGGGCGAACACGCCCAGATCGTCGCGAAGCTGCTGTTCGAGGTTGATGCTGATCCCGCTCCGGCTGCGATAGCGCCGCACGGCGGCGGTGTCGGCCGGCTGGCCGCTGGCCTGGGCCAGGCGGACGGCGTCGTCGAACGAGCCCATGCGCGCGCGGCTGAGGAAGGCGGTGACCTTCACCTTGCCCGGCCGGCCGCGGAAGGTGTGCCGCTCCTCGATCTCGGCGACGCCCTGGCCCTGGTCGAAATGCTTGTCGAGGTGTTCGCTGTTGGGCACGTCCGACAGGTCGAACAGGCCGCCGCGCACGGTCCAGCGGCCGACGTACCACTCGGCCGCCGCCCCGATGGTGTAGCCCCAGGCGTCGGCGGCGTAGTCGAAGCTGCCGGCTTCGATCGTCGACCAGTTGAGGAAGTCGCCGCGCGGGTCGTGGGCGTACTGGTTGGTGTCGAACACGTCCGGCACGCCGAACTTGCCGGCGGTGATCACCAGCCGGTCGGCCGTGCGCGAGCCGGCCAGCTGGTTCTGATCGGCCTCGACCGTCTCGCGCTCGCCGCCGAGGTCGATGGTCTGGCGGACGAACAGCCGCTGCAGCTTGAAGTAGGGCTTCGAGCGGCCGACCTTGTAGGCCTCGCCGCTGGGGAAGCCGGCCGCGCCCAGGGTGTTGCTCAGGCCGAAGCCCTGGTCGATCTCCGGGTTGATCCAGACCTCGGCGCCCGGCCACAGGCGCAGCCCCGCGAACAGGGTGACGTCGACGGTCTCGCGCCCCCGCGCCGCCGGATCGAGGCTGTTCTTGCCGCGATAGGGCGAATGGAAGCCGAGGTTGCCCTGGGTGACGAAGGTCGCCTGGCCGTGCACGGCCCAGGCCTGGCCGGCCGGCTCGGCGACGGGCGTCGGGCCTTCCAGGGGCGTGCGGGAGGAGGCGACGGTGGTCGGCTGCTGCGGTTCGGCGGCCTGGCCGTCGACGGCGGCGAGCGCCGGGGCGGCGGCCGACATCCCGAGCGCCAGGCCGACGCCGGCCAGGATGGGCCGCCGCAGGTCGGCGAAGCCGGCGGACTTGAAACGCATGAAGACAATATCGGTGGGCCGAGCCATAGAAACCCCTCTGGCTGCTCGGTTGACTATCGGTCCCGCGTCGGGGCGCCGGGACGAACTCTATTGATGCGGCGCGACAGACTTGTGAGCGGTCGGCTGCGGCGGGGCGTGATGGCGCGGCGCGTCGGAACGGTCGATCAGCAGGACCACCATCGCCAGGACGGCGCAGGCGGCGACCGTCACGAACAGGCCCAGCAGGCCCCGTTTTGCGCCCCGCCGGTCGCCCTCGCGCGCGAGGGGCGGCTCAGGGGGCGGTCGGCGCCGTCGTTTCAGTTCCAGATCGTCGAGCATGGCGGTGTCCCCGAAACCGGCGTCAGGCGTGGCCGACGAAGGCGAGTTGGGCGATACGGAAGAGGACGAGTCCGCCGGCGATGACCAGATAGGCGCGCAGCACGGTCATCCAGGTTTTCTCCAGCCGGGTCAGCCCCGGCGGCGGCAGCTGGTCCAGGGGCGGCATGCGCCATTCGGCCCGGCCGGCGCGGTCGATGACCTCATCGCCGCCGCGCCGCCACAGGACCGAGGCCAGCCAGGCGAGCAGGGTGATGGCGGCGCCGCCGACCAGGACGCCGATGATCACGCCGCTGCTGATGTCGGGATAGAGCACCGAGGCGGTCAGGATCACCGACAGCATGACCAGGGCGGCGATCACCGCGCCGGTGAACAGGTTCAGCCAGCGGCCGTTGCGCCAGGGACCGAGCACGGCCTTGTCGTTGCACAGCAGCAGCAGGAACACCGTGGCGCTGGGCAGCAGCACCCCGGCCAGGGTCTGCACGGCGTTGGTCAGCAGGCCCAGCGGCGCGCCGGGCGCCAGCACCAGGGCGGCGGCGGCGGCGATCAGGCCGCCGTAGATCAGGTAGAAGCCGATCGCCTCGCGCGGCTTGCGGTGCAGCGAGTGGTTCATCTTGAACACGTCGCCGATGGCGTAGGCGGTGGCGAGCGAGACCGCCCCCGCGCCGATGATCGAGGCGTCGATCAGGGCGATGGCGAACAGCACCCCGGCGACGTGGCCGGCGTGGCGCTCCAGCCCCACGGCCACGGCCTTGGCGTCGGTGAACTGGCCGAACTCGGGCCGGCCGGCGAAGGCGGCGGCGGTGAAAGCCATCATCGCCACGGCGCCGACCACGACCAGGAGGATGCCGAGCACCAGGTCGGCCTTCTCATAGGCCATGAAGCGCGGGGTGATGCGCTTGTCGATGACGTAGCTCTGCTGGAAGAACAGCTGCCAGGGCGCGACGGTGGTGCCGACGATGGCGATGATCAGCAGCATCACCTCGCTCAGCTTGCCGCCCTTGGGCAGCTGCGGGACCAGGAAGTCGTGGGCGATCTGGCCGACGGGCGGATGGGCCATGAACACGATCGGGGCCACGGCTAGGCTGCCGAGCACCAGCACCATCATGAACCGCTCGAACCGGCGGAAGCTGCCGGTCGAGGCCGCGATGATGGTGACGGCGGCGGCGGCGACCACGCCCCAGATCTTGGGCAGGCCGAGATATTCCAGCCCCAGGGTGACGCCGATGAACTCGGTGACGATGGTCAGGGCGTTGAGCAGGAAAAGGTCGATGACGCTGAACGCGCCCCAGAAGCGGCCGAACCGCTGGAAGATCAGGCGGGCGTGGCCGACGCCGGTGACCACGCCCAGGCGCAGCACCATCTCCTGGTTGACGAACAGCACCGGCACCAGCAGCAGCAGGGTCCACAAAAGGCTGGTGCCGTAGTTCTGGCCGGCCTGGGTGTAGGTGCCGAAGGCGCCGGCGTCGTTGTCGCCGACCATGACGATCAGGCCCGGGCCGACGATGGCCATCAGGGTGACGAGGCGCTTCTTCCAGGTGTCGCGGGGCGCATGGTCGTGCTGGCGGATCGAGCCGAAGGCGCCCTTGATGTCGCCCTTGTGCGCCGCGTCGAGATGGGCGCTGGACGAGGCCGCGTCCGGATGCGGGGAGGACGGCGTCGCCGGAGCTTGCACGGATGCGTCTAGGACGGACATGGGATTTCTCGGCGGGGAGAGGAACAGGAAATGCGTTCGCGCTACGCGCAGGACGCCGCCGGCGCGACCGCGCCGGGGCGTCCTGTCGATGTCGGCGGCGTCAGCGGGCCGGAGCCGGTTTGCGCCAGCGTTGCTGCGGCCGGCCGTCGGCCCCGAGGGACCAGCCGCCGATCAGGCGGGGGGAGCCTTCGGGCGCGCGGCCGCCTTTGACCGCGACGAGGGGAACCTCGCGGCGCGGCGCGGAGAAGAAGACGCCGACGTCGGCGTGCATGGGGAAGAAGACGGCCATGGGAGCCTCCTCTTGGCTTCAGCGGTTATGCTCAAGCCCGGGAGGTCCGGCCGCGCGCGGTCAGCGCCGAGGCGCCATTCCGCGGGCGATCACGAACCGATCCCGAGCGACGAACCGGCCGGACGAGTTGGCGACAGATGACGACGAGCGCCTACTGTCTCCCTCGACGGTCGGTGTGCTAGATCGCGGGTTCATGTGATCCCTTGGTCTGGTTGGACGAAGACCGGCGTCCTTGGGGGCGTCGGCCATGCGGATGTTCGGCCCGACTGGGCTTCGCATCCGGCATAAGGTGCGATATACCCAGGGGGGTTATATTATCAAGAGGGCCAGTCGAAAAAAATGAGTCACGTCGCGAAGGAGAAGGCCAAGCTCCTGAACCGGCTCAAGCGCATCCGCGGCCAGATCGAGGCGATCGAGCGGGCCGTGGAAGGCGACAAGGAGTGCGTGCGGGTCCTGCAGCAGGCGACGTCCTGCCGGGGGGCCATGGACGGCTTCATCGCCGAGGTGATCGAGGATCACATCCGCGAGCACATGGTCGATCCGAACGCCGGCCAGGGAGACCCCCGCCGCCAGGCGGCGGAGGAGCTGGTCGACATCGTCCACGCCTATCTGACCTGATCGTCGTCCCGAGGGCGGCCGGTCAGCGGGCCGGCGGCGGGCCGACCGAGGCGCGCTCCACCAGGGCGAACTCCAGCAGCTTGGCGCGCGGCGCGTCCTCCGAGGCGACGGCGCCGAAGCCGGCGATCAGCAGATCGACCGCCGCCTCGGCCATCTCGCGGACCGGCTGGCGCACGGTGGTCAGCGGCGGCCAGGACGACCGCGCGCCGTAGGTGTCGTCGAAGCCTGCCACCGAAAGGTCGCGCGGGACCGACAGGCCGCGCTTGGCGGCGGCGGCCAGGGCGCCGAACGCCATCTCGTCGTTGGCGGCGAAGATCGCCGTGGGCGGCTCGGCCAGGTCGAGCAGCCGGTCGGCCGCCTCGAAGCCCGAATGCGACAGGAACATCCCGCGCTCCAGCCACTCGGGACGGGCCTCGCCGCCCAGCGCGGCCAGCGCGGCCGCCCAGCCCTCGCGCCGCCGGCGGGCGCTGGAATGGATGTCGGGCCCGCCGATGAAGGCGATGCGGCGGTGCCCGTGGCCCCAGAGCAGCCGCGTCATCTCGAAGGCGGCGCGATGGTCGTCCATTCCGGCGTAGGGCGAGCGGCCGAAGGCGCCGTCCGGGGCGACGCGGGCGTAGGGCAGGCCCGCGGCCTCCAGGTCGTCCAGCACCGCCGGGTCGTCGGCGGCGGGCGGGGCCAGGATGACGCCGTCGACGCGGATGTCGGCGAACAGGCGCGACAACGGCGCCGCCGCGCCGTCGTCCTCGTCGCCGACCTGCTCGACCACGAGGTGGTAGCCGGCCCGCCGGCAGGCGGCCATCGCCCCGAACTGGAACTCCAGGCCGTAGGCGGTCGCCACCTTCTGGAAGGCGAGGCCGATCAGGTACGACCGCGCCCCCGCCAGCGAGCGCGCGGAGACGTTGGGCCGATAGCCGAGCTGGCCGATCACCGCCTCGACGCGGGCCCGGGTCTCGGCGCCGACGCCGGTTTCGCGGTTGAGCACGCGCGAGACCGTCTTGATGGAGACGCCGGCGGCGCGGGCGATGTGGGTGATGGTGACGTCGGGCACGGGACTCCACGGGCGAACCAGCCCCGCGGCAACCTAGTCCGGCCCGGCCGTCCCGTCATCCGGCTTTCGCGGCTAGCGGCTCGCCTTGTCCCCGGCCCGGTAGAAGATCGGATAGAGCGGGTCGGCGCTGTCGTGTGGCAGGTCGGCCTTCTGGCGGGCCACCGCCTCCATCGAGGACGGCAGCTCGAAGGGCAGGCGGCCCTCGGCCCTGGCCTTGCCGGTCAGGGCGTCGAGCACGGCCTGGTCGCTGGCCCCGAAGTCGGCGACCAGCATGGCCGCGCGGCCGCGCAGGCCGGTCAGGATGGCCGGGCGGTCGAGATAGACCACGGCCGCCGTCGGGGTCTTGGCGGCGACGGCCTTGAAGGCTTCGTAGTCCGGGTCGCCGTCCTTGAAGTCGAGGTCGCCCTCGTGCAGCCAGCGGCCGAAGAAGTGCCCCGGGTGCAGCAGCTGGTGCGGCGCGCTGAGCCGAACCAGCGCCACCTCGGCCTTGGCCGGATCGTCGACCACCGTCAGGCCCCGCGCCCGGGCGACCTGGGCGTCGACCCCGCGCAGATAGACCCGCTTGCCGGCCAGCGGCGCCGGGCCCAGCCGGTTCTCCAGCACGGTCAGCGCCCGGCTCTGGGCTTCCAGCCCGGCGGCCTTGAAGTCCGCCCGGCCGACCGTGCGGGCGGCCGCCTCGGGATCGACATAGGGATTCTCGAACAGGCCCTGGGCGAACTTCTGCTCCATGATCCGGCGGACGGAGTCGTCGAGCCGGGCGGCGGGGACCTTGCCCTCGCGCACGGCCGCCAGCAGCGGGGCGGGATCGTCGACCCCGCCGAACTGGTCGAGCCCGGCGACGACGCCTTTGGCGAAGCGGTCGACGACCGAGGCGTCCTCGACGCCCCAGGGCATGCCGATGTCCTGGGGGCGCTGCTCCGGCTTGCCGGTGCGGCAGCGTTCGTTGCAGTCGTTGGTGATCGCCCAGTCCGACAGGATCACGCCCTCGAAGCCGTAGCGGCCGCGCAGCAGGCCGGTCAGCATCTGGCGGCTGAAGCCGGCGGCGACGGGTTCCAGCGGCGCCCCGTCGACGCTCACGCCTTCGATGATGTCGTAGGTCGGCATGACGCCGGCGACCTTGGCGGCGAAGGCGCCCTCGAAGGGCTTGAGGTGATAGGCGAAGGCCCCGCCCGGAAAGGCGGCGTAGCGGCCGTAATAGGTGTGGCCGTCGAAACCGTCCCGCGAAGCGCCGTAGCCGGCCCAGTGCTTGACCACGGTCAGCACGCTGTCCTTGCCGATCCCGCCGCCGCCGTTCTGGAAGCCTTCGATATAGGCCTGGACCAGCTTGCCGGCGAGGTCGGCGTCCTCGCCGAAGGTGCCGCTGACGCGGGGCCAGCGCGGCTCGGTGGCGAGGTCGGCCTGCGGCGACAGCGCCTCGTGGATGCCGACGGCGCGGTATTCGCGGCGGGCGATGTCGCCGAAGCGGCGGGTCAGCGCCGGATCGCCGATCGCCGCCAGGCCGGTGGGGTCGGGCCAGATCGAGAAGCCGGCGGCGTCGACGCCGACGCCGACCATGTGCTGGATGTGGTTGCGCGGGTCGGTGCTCAGCGTCAGCGGCACGCCGAGGCGCGTGGCCTCGGCTATGGCCTGCAGGGCGTTGTTCTGCTCGGCGAACTGGGCCGGCGGCGCGCTCAGCCGGGTGATCATGCTGTTGACGCCGCGGCCGCCGATCGCCGCGGTCGCGGCGGCGGCGTCATACGCCGAGCCCATGCCCAACGGGTTGCCCACGGCCGGCGCGGTGCCGTGCATCATCGCCCCGGCCTTCTCCTCCAGCGTCATGCGCGCGGTCAGGTCGCGGGCGCGGGCCTGGGGCGTCAGCCGCCAGTCCTCGTAGGGGTCGAGCTTGCCGTTGCGGTCGAGGTCCTTGAAGCGCAGTCCGTCGACGACGATCACCGGCGCGCTGCGGACGCCCAGCTCGGGCTGGGCGGCGGATTGGGCGCAGGCGGCCGTCGCGGTCGCGGCCAGGGCGGCGGACAGAAGGCTGGCGGCGGTCTTGCGCATGCTCTCGAACTCCGGGGCGGACGATAGGTGGGCGAACCCAAAAAGGTGTCCGGCGCGAACCTGCCGCGCCGGACAATCGAGGGTTCGGGAGGCGCGCCCTAGAAGCGCGCCGAGAACTGCACGCCGTAGAGGCGCGGCGGGGCGTAGCTGCCGGTGCCGCCGAAGCGGTTGGCGGTCTGGGCGTCGGGGCTGGCCTGGATCAGCACGGCCTTGTCCTCGAGGTTGCGGCCGTAGGCCATCACGCTCCAGCGCCGCGACGGCGAGTCGTAGGTCAGCATGATGTCGGTCTTGGTGTAGGCCCCCTGAGCCGTGACCCCGAAGTTGTGGTAGTCGAGGTTCTTGGAGCTTTCGTAGTGGGTCTGGACGCGGCCGGTCAGGCGGCCGTCCCCCGGCAGGGTCCAGGCGTGCTGGTAGCCGAGGCTGAAGGTCCATTCCGGCGACTTGGCCAGGGGCAGGCCCGAATAGTCGGCGCGGCCGGGATTGAAGGCGTCGCCGGTCGGCAGCACGAAGTTGTCGTAGCGGGCGTGCAGGTAGGAGAAGGCCCCGTCGATGCGGTCGGCGTCGGTGAGCACGGCCGATCCCTCGAACTCGGCCCCGTACAGGGTGGCCTTGGGGGCGTTGACCGTCACGTTCGACGGCTGGCCGGCGACCACGCCCAGGGCCGAGACCTGGAAGTCCTTGTAGTCGTAGTAGAAGACCGAGATGTTGGCCTGCACCCGGTTGTTGAAGAAGCGGTTCTTGATCCCGGCCTCGTAGGCGGTCAGGTGCTCGGGATCGTACTTGTTGTTGGCGGGCGGCTGGCCGTCGCCGTAGCCGCCGGCCTTATAGCCCGTGGCCGTGTCGGCGTAGAACAGCGAGGTCGGCGTCAGGTCGTACTCGACGCCCAGCTTGTAGTTGGTCGCGTTCCAGGTGAAGTCGGCGACGTTGGCGTAGAGCAGGCAGCCCGGGATCGGCGCGAACAGCGAGCCGTTGAGGCCGCCGGGCAGGGGGCAGACCCCGTTCGAGGGCAGGTTGACATAGGTGCCGCCGGTGCGGCCCTTCTCGTCCTGGGTGTAGCGCAGGCCGGCGGTCACGCGCAGGCGGTCGGTGACGCTGTAGGTGCCCTGGGCGAACGCCGCCTTGGATTCGGCGAAGGTGTTGGGCTGGATGAAGGCCACCGCCGGCGAGGCGTTGAAGAAGACGTCATTGTCTTCCTTGAAGTAGTAGAGCCCGGCCACCCACTTCAGGCGGCCGCGGTCGTCGCCCAGGCGCAGTTCGTGCGACTGCTGCTCCTCGCGCGAGCGGAAGATCAGGTTCAGGCATCCGACCGCGGTGGTCGGCTCGCAGCGGCCGGCGGGCTGGACGGCGCCGACCGGATAGCCCCGGCCCTGGCCGGCGACGGTGTCGACGTCGTCGTCGCGGATCGCGCCCAGATAGGTGAGCGTGGCGAAGGGCAGACGCCAGTCGACCTGGGCGGCGAAACCGTAGTTCTTCTGGTCGTTGGAGCCGCGCTTCGATATCGGGAAGGTGTAGGGATCGCCGCCCTGGGCGTATTGGCCGAGCGGCGCGGAAGCCGGTCCCGCCCCCTTGTTCTGGAAGTAGTCGGCGCTGAGCAGGATCGACAGGTCCTCGGTCGGCTTGATCAGCACGTGCAGCCGTCCGGCGGCGGCGTCCTCGTCGTTGTAGTTGTTGTTGAGGCCGCTGGTGTAGCCGTCGCGCTTCTCGGTCTGGAAGGCGCCCCGGATCGCCACCTTGTCCGACAGGGGGGCGTTGAGCACGCCCGACGCGCGCACCAGCGAGAAATTGCCCAGCTCCAGCTGGCCCGACGCCTCGAACGTGTCGGTCGGCTTCTTGGTGATGAGGTTGAAGCTGCCGGCGGTGGCGTTGCGTCCGTACAGCGTGCCCTGAGGACCGCGCAGGATCTCGGTGCGGTCGAGGTCGAAGAACAGGCCGGCCGCCGAGCGGGGACGGGCCATGTAGACGCCGTCGACGTTGAAGGCCACGGCGGGGTCGCCGACCTCGGTGTTGTTGGTGCTGCCGATGCCGCGCACGCTGATCTCGACCGAGCCGCCGGTCGAGCCGACCTGGATGCCGGGCACCACGGTGGTCAGGTCGGTGACGGTGCGCACGCCCTGTTCCTGGAGCTGGTTGGCCGACAGGGCGGTGATGGCCAGCGCGGTGCGCTGCGAGGTCTCGGCCCGCCGCTGGGCGGTGACGACCACTTCCTCCAGTTGGACGCCGACCCCTTTGCCGGCGGGCGCCGCGTCGGCCGCCTGGGCGGAGGCCTGGGCCGAGAACGCAAGGACGCATGCGGCGGCGCCGCACGAAAGCAGGGCCTGATGGCTCTTCATGGATGTCTCCCCAGCGGGACCGTCTACGCCGCGGTCCTCTGATCCTGATGCTAGGAAGCAAAAGACAACGTTGTCAATCGATTTTGACAGCGTTGTCTTTTTGGCTGCGCGCGCTCGCCGCCGTTCCCCGCGCGGCTTGGGAAGCCATCGGCGGAGAAGATTTGAGACAGCGTTGTCGTATTGATTGACAACGTTGTCTTTCGGTCTCTAGCGTTAGGCGAGATCGAATGGTCCATCGCCATCGGGAGGAGTTTAAGGTGTCGTTGCAGAATATCCGTCGTCGCGCCCTGTCGGGTCTGTCGCTGCTGGCCATGGCGGCGGCCGTCCTGCCGCAGCCGGCGCCGGCTGCGCCCGCGAAGGCGGCCGAGGCCCGTCCGTGGCTCAACCCGAAGCTTTCGGCGGACGAGCGCGCCGACCTAGCCCTCAAGGCGATGAGCCTGGACGAACAGCTGTTGCTGGTGCGCGGCTTCTTCGGCGCCAGCCTGCCGGGCGCGCCGCCGCCCCTCAACAGCCCGCCGCCGCCGGAGGCCCTGGGCTCGGCCGGCTATATACCGGGCATTCCCCGCCTGGGCATTCCGGCCCTGCAGGAATCCGACGCCGGGCTGGGGGTCGCCAACGGCGGGGCCATGCGGCCCGGCGACGTGGCCACCCCGCTGCCGTCGGGCCTGGCCACGGCTTCGAGCTGGAACCCGGAGATCGCCCACGCGGGCGGCGCGATGATCGGCGGCGAGGCCCACGCCAAGGGCTTCAACGTCCTCCTGGCCGGCGGCGTCAACCTGGCGCGCGATCCGCGCAACGGCCGCAACTTCGAATACGCCGGCGAGGACCCGCTGCTGGCCGGCGTGATGGTCGGCGAGGCCATCCGCGGCGTCCAGAGCCGCAACGTCATCTCGACCGCCAAGCATTACGCGGTCAACGACCAGGAAACCGGCCGCAGCGTGCTCAACGCGGTGATCCCCGAAAAGGTCATGCGCGAGACCGATCTGCTGGCCTTCCAGCTGGCCATCGAGCGCGGCGACCCCGGCTCGATCATGTGCAGCTACAACCGCGTCAACGGCGACTACGCCTGCGAGAACGACTACCTGCTGAACAAGACGCTGAAGCGCGACTGGGGCTATCGCGGCTGGGTGATGACCGACTGGGGCGGCGCCCACAGCACGGTCAAGGCGGCCCTGGCCGGCCTCGACCAGGATTCGGCCCACACCTTCGACCGGGCCTCGCCCTACGGCAATCCGTTCCAGGCCGGGGCGGCCGACTATTTCGGCGCGCCGCTGAAGGCCGCCGTCGAGAAGGGCGAGGTGCCGGCCTCGCGGGTCCGCGACATGGCCAAGCGCGTGCTGCGGACCATGTTCGACAAGGGCGTGATCGATCACCCGGCCGCCAAGGCGTCGATCGACTACGAAGCCAACGCCGCCGTGGCCCGCCGCGCGGCCCAGGAGGGCGTGGTGCTGCTGAAGAACCAGGCCGGCCTGCTGCCCCTGGCCAAGAGCGCGCCGACCATCGCGGTGATCGGCGGTCACGCCGACGTCGGCGTGCTGTCGGGCGGCGGCTCGTCCCAGGTCGCGCCGGTCGGCGGCGCGGCCCTGACCCTGCCGCCGACGCCCGGGCCGGGGGCGATCTTCGCTCAGATGGTGTTCCATCCGTCCTCGCCGCTGAAGGCGATCAAGGCGGCCGCGCCGGGGTCGCAGGTGCGTTTCGCCGACGGCGCCGACGCCCAGGCCGCCGCCGCCCTGGCGCGGTCCTCCGACGTGGTGGTGGTGTTCGCCACCCAGTGGCAGACCGAGGCCCAGGACGTTCCCAACCTGTCGCTGCCGAACGGCCAGGACGCGCTGATCGAGGCGGTGGCCGCCGCCAATCCGCGCACGGTGGTGGTGCTGGAGACCGGCAACCCGGTGCTGATGCCCTGGCTCGACAAGGTCGGGGCGGTGCTGGAGGCGTGGTATCCCGGCGCGCGCGGCGGCGAGGCCATAGCCGACGTGCTGTTCGGCGAGGTCAATCCGTCGGGCAAGCTGCCGATCACCTTCCCGCGCAGCGAGGCCCAGCTTCCGCGTCCCAAGCTGCCCGGCCTCGACATGCCCATGGGCTTCCTGGGCGTCGAACAACCGTTCGACGTGGAATATCCGGAAGGCGCGGCGATCGGCTACAAGTGGTTCGAAAGCCGCGGCCAGAGCCCGCTGTTCCCGTTCGGCTACGGCCTGTCCTACACGCGCTTCTCCTATGGCGGGCTCAAGGTCGAGGGCGGTCCGTCGCTGACGGTCAGCTTCGACGTGACCAACGCCGGAAGCCGCCAGGGCAAGGAGATCGCCCAGGTCTACGCGACGCCGCCGGGAACCGGGGGCCTTCGCCGGCTGATCGGCTGGGGCAAGGTCGACCTCAAGCCGGGCGAGACCCGCCGCGTCGTGGTCAAGGCCGATCCGCGCCTGCTGGCCGAATTCGATCCGGCGGCGGGCGGCTGGCGGATCGAGGGCGGCGGCTATGCGGTCGCGGTCGGCGGCGACTCGGCCAGCGTCGCTCTCAAGGGCGAGGCGGTGGTCAAGGCGGCCAAGCTGAAGCCTTAGGCGGCGCAACAACGACGACGACAGGCCGGGACAGCCGGCCGCTGGGGAGAGCGACCGAGATGAGGACTGGGATATGCGCGCTCGCCGCGCTGGCGGCCCTGGCGGCCGGTTCGGCGCACGCCGCCGGGCCCGCCGCCGGCCAGGCGAGGATCGACGGCGGCCGGGTGGCCGGCGCGGTCGAGGACGGGGTGGCGGCCTTCAAGGGCATACCCTTCGCCGCGCCGCCGACGGGGGATCTGCGCTGGCGCCCGCCAGGGCCGGTCAAGCCGTGGACGGGCGTGCTGCAGGCGACCCAGTACGGCCACGACTGCATGCAGAAGCCGTTTCCCAGCGACGCCGCGCCGCTGGGGACCGAGCCGAGCGAGGACTGCCTGGTGCTGAACGTCTGGCGGCCGGCGGCGGCCTCCAAGGCCAAGCGGCCGGTGATGGTGTGGATCTACGGCGGCGGCTTCGTCAACGGCGGCTCGTCGCCGGCGGTCTATGACGGCTCGGCCTTCGCCCGGAACGGGGTGGTGTTCGTCAGCTTCAACTACCGCCTCGGCCGGTTCGGGTTCTTCGGCCACCCGGCCCTGACCCGCGAAAGCCCCGGCGGCCAGCTCGGCAACTATGGCTTCATGGACCAGATCGCCGCCCTCAAATGGGTCCGGCGCAACATCGCGGCCTTCGGCGGCGATCCCGACAACGTCACCGTGTTCGGCGAGTCGGCCGGCGGCTTCTCCGTCCACACCCTGATGACCTCGCCGGAGGCCAAGGGGCTGTTCAAGAAGGCGGTGGTCGAATCCGGCGGCGGCCGCGAGAACATCACTCCGAACCGGCGGCTGTCGGGCTCGGCGCCGGGCGGCCCGCCCTCGGCCGAGACCGTCGGGCTGGCCTTCGCCAAGGGCGTCGGGATCGCCGGCGAGGACGCCGCCGCCCTGGCGGCCCTGCGCGCCCTGCCGGCCGACAAGGTGGTCGACGGCCTGAACCTGATGACCATGTTCTCGCCGACCTACGCCGGGCCGATGATCGACGGCCGCATCGTGGTCGACGAGCCGGCGACGCTGTACCGGGCGGGCAAGTTCGCCAAGGTCCCGATCATCGTCGGCGCCAACAGCATGGACATCGGCTTCTCCCAGGCCAAGACGGTGGACGAGGCCCTGGCCCCGTTCGGCGCCGGGCGTCAGGCCGAGGCCCGCGCCGCCTACGACCCGGCCGGCTCGGGCGACGTCGCCGCGGTCGGCTTCAAGGTCGCGGCCGACCGCATGATGGTCGAGCCGGCCCGCTTCGTGGCCAAGACCCTGTCGGCCCAGGGCGCGCCGGCCTACGAGTATCGGTTCTCCTATGTCGCCGAATCCATGCGCAAGGAGTGGCCGGGGGCGCCGCACGCCAGCGAGATCCCGTTCGTGTTCGACACGGTCAAGGCCCGCTACGGCAAGGACCTGACCGCCGCCGACGCGGCCATGGCCCGCACGGTCAACGCCTACTGGGTCTCCTTCGCCAAGACCGGCGACCCGAACGGCGCCGGCCGGCCGGTCTGGCCGCGCTATGACGCCCAGGACCGGCTGATGGACTTCGCCGCCGGCGGGCCCGAGGCCAAGGCCGACCCGCTGAAGGTCCGCATGGACCTGACCGAGGCCGCCGCCGACGCGGCGCGGAAATAACGAGGACGACGAGGGGGATCAGGCCGCCGGCCTGATCTCCACCGTCTCGACCCGGCGCGCCTTCATCGACAGGATGGTGAAGACGAAACCGGCCGCCGCAATGCGGTCGCCGGCCTCGGGCAGGCGGCCCAGCCGCCACAGCAGGAACCCGGCCAGGGTGGTGTAGTCGCCGTCGTCGCCGGTCAGGTCGAGGTCGAGGGCCTGGCCCAGGCGGCGGATGTCGATCTGGCCGTCGACCTGCCAGCCGCCGTCCGGCAGCGCCCGGAACAGGGTGTCCTCGTCGCCCTCGTCGTGGAACTCGCCGGCGATGGCCTCGAAGATGTCGGTGGGCGTGACGACGCCCTCCAGCGAGCCGAACTCGTCGACCACCACCACCAGCTGCACCGGCGCGCGGCGCAGCGGCTCCATCAGCCGCAGGACGTTCAGGGTCTCGGGGGCCAGGACCGGCGGCCGGGCCGACCGCTCCAGGTCGATGCGGCCTTTCTCGATCAGGTCGCGCATGACGTCCTTGGCCAGGGCCACGCCGAGCAGCTCGTCGAGGCCGCGCCGGCCGATGGGGAAGCGCGAGCGGCCGGAGGTCAGGATCACCCGCCGGGTCTCCTCCTCCGGGGCGTCGACGTCGAGCCACACCACGTCCGGGCGCGGCGTCATGATCGAGCGGACGGTGCGCTCGCCCAGCGTCATCACCCCCTGGATCATCGCCCGCTCGTCCGAGCCGAACACCCCAGGGGCGCCGGTGGGCGCGATCGCGGCGATCTCGCCGCCGCCGCCAGGCGCGCCGCCGAGCAGGCGCAGCACCGCCAGGGCGGTGCGGTCGCGCAGGTCCATGCCGGTGAAGCGTTTCGAATGGGTGCGGCGCACCAGCTGGTTATAGGCCTCGACCGCCACGGCGAAGGCGATGGCCGCGTAGAGGTAGCCCTTGGGAATGTGGAAGCCCAGGCCGTCGGCCAGCACGCTGAAGCCGATCATCAGCAGGAAGCCGAGGCACAGCACCACCACCGTCTCGTGCGCGTTGACGAAGCGGGTGAGCGGCTTGCTGGCGACGATCATCAGGCCGACCGCGATGATCACCGCGATCATCATCACCGCCAGATGGTCGACCATGCCGACGGCGGTGATCACCGAGTCGAGCGAGAACACCGCGTCCAGGACGATGATCTGCACGACGATCTGCCAGAAGCGGCCGTAGGCCGGCGTCGCCGAGGCCGCGCCCGCGCCCTCCAGCCGCTCGTGCAGCTCCATGGTGGCCTTGAAGATCAGGAACAGGCCGCCGAGGATCAGGATGATCCCCCGTCCGGAAATCTCGAACGGGCCGACCGCGAACAGCGGCCGGGTCAGGGTGACGATCCACGACATCCCGGCCAGCAGGGCCAGGCGCATGACCAGGGCCAGCACCAGGCCGGTGACCCGCGCGCGGTCGCGCTGGGCCGGCGGCAGCCGGTCGGCGAGGATGGCGACGAAGATCAGATTGTCGATCCCGAGAACGATCTCCAGGACCACGAGTGCGCCGAGCCCGATCCACGCGGTCGGGTCCGCAATCCACTCCATGTTCAACCGCTCTGACGAGTAGCGGCGGATTGACGCCCGCCCGACGATGTCCACCGTTTTACGGGATTTCGGGCGTGACGCCACCTGCTCGCGTTTCACGCCGCGAGGGCGGGGCGGGCCGGGGTGCGCTGAGATGTCGCGCGGGGAGGCGCGGTCGCCGTTTTCCAAGGCGGGCCTGCCGTCGAAACGATCACGGCGCGAAAGCCGCGGTTAGCTGCGCTCGCCTTCGATTGACAAGAATATGACGGCGTTCTCCGATCGGAACAGGGAGCGACCCGTGTGGGGCAGGGGGATGTCTTGACGGCTGGGGCGTCAGAGCCGCTCGGCACGCTGGAGACTGCGCTGGCGCACGCCGTCCGCCTGTCTTCAGCGAACCCTTTGCTCGCGGCCGCCCAGGCTCGCGAGATCCTCAAGGTCGCGCCCGGCCATCCCGAGGCCCTGCGCCTGCTCGGCGCGGCCCTGCGCGGCCAGGGCGACCTGGGCGCCGCGCGGGAGGTGCTGGAGCCGCTGGCGGCCGCCCATCCGCGCTTCGCCGCCGCTCATCTGGAGGTCGGGCTGGTTCACGCCGCCGCCGGGAGACGGCGGGCGGCCTTCGACGCCACGGCCCGGGCGACGGCTCTGGCGCCGCTGCATGACGCGTGGCGTCGGCTGGGCGACCAGCTGGCCCTGGCCGGCGATCACGCCGGGGCGGACGAGGCCTACGCCCGCCACGTCAACGCCCAGGTCAAGGACCCACGGCTGCTGGAGGCGGCGGCGGCCTTGAACGACGGGCGCCTGGCGGCGGCCGAGCGGATGCTGCGCGACCACCTCAAGGCTTCGCCCACCGACGTCGCCGCCATCCGCATGCTGGCCGAGATCGGCACGCGGCTGGGGCGCTACGAGGACGCCGAGAACCTGCTGGCCCGCTGCCTGGAGCTGGCGCCCAGCTTCGCGCCGGCGCGCCGCAACTACGCCGTGGCGCTCTACCGGCAGACCAAGGCCGAGGCGGCGCTGGTCCAGATCGACATGCTGCTCGCCGACGATCCGCGCGATCCCGGCCTGCGCAACCTCAAGGCCGCCGCCCTCGGCCGCGTCGGCGACTACGAGCAGGCGATCGCCTGCTACGAGGCGCTGCTGCGCGACCATCCCGTCCAGCCCAAGGCGTGGATGAGCCTGGGCCATGCGCTCAAGACCGTCGGCCGCCGCGCCGACAGCGTCGCCGCCTATCGCAAGGCCCAGGAACAGGCGCCGGCCCTGGGCGAGGCCTATTGGAGCCTGGCCAACCTCAAGACCTTCCGGTTCGACCAGGCCGACGTGGCGGCGATGCGCGCCCAGCTTGGCCGGCCGGACCTCGCCGACGAGGACCGCCTCCACCTGCGCTTCGCCCTCGGCAAGGCGCTGGAGGACGCCGGGGCGGACGAGGAGGCGTTCCAGCAGTATCTGGCCGGCAACGCCCTGCGCCGGGCTAGCTTGGAATACGATCCCGACGAGACGGCCGGCCACGTGCGGCGGTGCCGCGCGACCTTCACGGCCGGCTTCTTCGCCGCGCGCGAGGGCGGCGGCTGCCAGGCGCCCGATCCGATCTTCATCGTCGGCCTGCCGCGCGCCGGCTCGACCCTGGTCGAGCAGATCCTGTCGAGCCATTCCCAGGTCGAGGGCACGATGGAGCTGCCGGACATTCCCGCCCTGGCCCGCCGGCTGGACGGCAGGAGCCGCCGCGACGAGGCGTCGTCCTATGTCGAGGCGGTGGCGGCGCTCGACGGCGAGGCCCTGCGCGAGATGGGCGAGGCCTATCTGGAAAGCACCCGCGTGCAGCGGCGGCTGGGCCGGCCGTTCTTCATCGACAAGATGCCGAACAACTTCGCCCATGTCGGCCTGATCCGCCTGATCCTGCCGCGGGCCAGGATCATCGACGTGCGCCGCCACCCGCTGGGCTGCGGCTTTTCGGGATTCAAACAGCACTTCGCCCGCGGCCAGGCCTTCACCTACGACCTGACCGACCTCGGCCGCTACTACGCCGACTATGTGGCGCTGATGGCCCATTTCGACGCGGCGCTGCCGGGCTGCGTGCACCGGGTGATCTACGAGGCGCTGGTCGACGACCTGGAGGGCGAGGTCCGGCGGCTGCTCGACTATTGCGGCCTGCCATTCGAGCCGGCCTGCCTGGCCTTCCACGACAACGACCGGGCGGTGCGGACGGCCAGCTCCGAGCAGGTCCGCCGGCCGCTGTTCGCCGAGGGGGTGGACCACTGGCGGCGGTTCGAACCGTGGCTCGGCCCGCTGAAGGCGGCGCTGGGTCCGGTGCTGGAGGCCTATCCCGCCGCGCCGGGGGAGGACTGAACGGTTCGCGCGCCGGACGGCCACGGCCGGCGTCGCCATGGGGGAGTGCAGTGCGAGTAGCAGCGTAGTCTGGACAGGGGTGAAACCAGAACAAGCCGTCGGGCCGGTCGGTTTCTCAGCGGGGAGTCGGATATGCGTCTTGTAAAGAATGGCGTTCTATCGGGCGGGCGCGGCGCGGGGTGGGCGATATTGCTCGCCACGACCGCCTTGGCGGGGGCCCACAGCGCCCTGGCGGCCGAGGCCAACGGTCCGACCACCTTGCAGGAGGTCATCGTCACCGCCCAGAAGCGCGAGGAGAACCTGCAGAGCGTGCCGGTGAGCATCCAGGCGCTCGGCTCCCAGAAGCTGGAGCAGCTGCACGTCAACGGCTTCAACGACTACGTCAAGTTCCTGCCCAGCGTGGCGTTCCAGAGCGTCAGCCCCGGCTTCGCCCATGTCTACATGCGCGGCGTCGCCAGCGGCGGCGACGGCAACCACTCCGGCTCGCTGCCCAGCGTCGGGGTCTATCTGGACGAACAGCCGGTCACCACCATCGACGGGGTGCTGGACGTCCACATCTACGACATCGCCCGGGTGGAGGCCCTGGCCGGGCCGCAGGGCACCCTCTACGGCGCCAGCTCCGAGGCCGGCACCATCCGCATCATCACCAACCAGCCCAGCACGGCGGGCTTCAGCGCGGCCTACGACCTGACGGCCAATCAGGTCGACCACGGCGGGCCGGGCTACGTCGCCGAGGGCTACGTCAACATCCCCCTGTCGGAGCGGGCCGCGATCCGGCTGGTCGGCTGGGACGAGCACGACGGGGGCTATATCGACAACGTCCACGCCACCCGCACCTACCCGACCTCGGGCGTGACCATCGACAACGCGCCCTTCGTCAAGAGCAACTACAACACCATCGACACCCAGGGCGCGCGGGCGGCGCTGAAGATCAACCTCGACGACAACTGGACGGTCACCCCGACCCTGATGGGCCAGCGCCAGCGCAGCCGCGGCGTGTTCGGCTACGATCCCAAGTTCGGCGACCTCAAGGTCGCCCACTTCTACCCCGACAACGCCAAGGAGAGCTGGTACCAGGCCGCCCTGGCCGTGGAAGGCAAGATCAGCGACTTCAACCTAGTCTACGCCGGCGCCTACATGGACCGGCGGGTGAAGACCCAGTCGGACTACACCGACTACTCGTTCTTCTACGACACCCTGTTCGGCTCGGGGGCCTACGTCACCGACAACGCCGGCCGGCCGGTCGATCCTTCGCAGCACATCGACGCCAAGGACCACTTCACCAAGCAGAGCCACGAACTGCGCATCTCCTCGCCCAAGGAGGACCGGCTGCGCTTCGTGGCCGGGCTGTTCTACCAGAAGCAGACCCACTTCATCGAGCAGCGCTACAAGATCGACGCCCTCGGCTCCAACTTCTGGGTGACCGGCTGGCCCCAGACCCTGTGGCTGACCGAGCAGCAACGCGAGGACGAGGACTACGCCGTCTTCGGCGAGGCCTCCTACGACCTGACGCCCAGGCTGACCGTGACGGCCGGAGTGCGGGCCTACGATTCCAAGAACTCGCTCAAGGGCTTCTACGGCTTCAGCGCCAATTTCAGCTCCAAGACCGGCGAGGCCAAGTGCTTTGCGCCGGTCTCGGTGGGGGCGGGGCCCTGCACCAACCTCGACAAGTCGGTCGAGGCCGACGGGACGACCTACAAGATCAACGCCACCTACCGCCTGGACGAGCGCAAGCTGATCTACGGCACGGTCTCCACCGGCTTCCGGCCCGGCGGCGTCAACCGCAACGGCGACCTGCCGCCGTATCAGCCCGACTACCTGACCAATTACGAGATCGGCTGGAAGACCTCGTGGCTGGAGAACAGCCTGAGGTTCAACGGCGCGGTGTTCTACGAGGACTGGAAGGACTTCCAGTTCTCGTTCCTGGGGCCGAACTCGCTGACCATCATCCGCAACGCCGGCCAGGCGCGGGTGATCGGCGTCGAAAGCGACATCGCCTGGCAGGCGACGCGGGGGCTGACCCTCACCGGCTCGGGCTCGTACACCGACGCCGAGCTGACCCAGAACTACTGCCGCAATCCCGACCCGGTCACCGGCGGGTTGATCACCAACTGTCCCAACCCCGCCGCCCCGTCGGGGACCGAGCTGCCGGTCACGCCCAAGGTCAAGGTCAACGGCACCGCGCGCTACGTCGCCGACCTGGGGCCCTATCGCACCCACCTGCAGGCCTCGGTCCTCTATCAGGGCTCGAGCTGGGCCGACCTGCGCAGCCCCGAGCGCGACATCCTCGGACGGCTGCGGGCCTTCACCACGGTCGATCTCGCCGCCGGGGTCGAGCGCGACAACTGGTCGGTGGAGTTCACCATCGAGAACGCCTTCGACGAGCGCGGCGACATCTATCGCTACTCGGAATGCACGCCGACGGTCTGCGCCAACCCCTATATCGTGCCGACCAAGCCGCGGCTGTTCGCGGTCAAGTTCGGCCAGAAGTTCTGAGGCTGCGAAGGCCCCCGCTCGCCCGGCGGGCGGGGGTCAATGGCCGAACGAGGCGATCATCATCCAGATGCAGAAGCCGCCGGCGACCATGGCCATGGCCTGGGCGAGGCCGCGCAGCCGGGGGCTCTCGATCGCCCCCGAGAACCGCACCAGCGACATGGCGCACAGGATGTAGACGGTCAGCACCAGCAGGACCGCCAGGTTGATCAGCACGTTGAACTGCCGGATCAGGGTCGGCGACAGGGTGACGAAGGCGGCGACGGTCATCAGCACCGCCGTCAGCAGGATGTCGCGCACCGGCTTGCGGTCGGCGCGGACCTCGGACAGCGCCTTGGGCAGGTAGCCGCTGGCCGCGCCGGCCCGGCCCGCCTCGGCCGTGCACAGCACCCAGCCGCCCAGGGTGCCCAGCGTCTTGGCCAGGGCGCAGGCGGCGACGATGGCCCCGGCGGCCGGGCCGGCGACATGGGCGACCACCTCGGCGAACGGCGCGCTCGACTTGGCCAGCGCCTGCGCCGGTATCACCCCCATCACCGCGGCGGTGGCCAGGGTGTAGACCAGGGCGGCGAGGCAGACCCCGCCGATGGCGGCGATCGGCACGTTGCGCTTGGGGTTGTCGACCGCCGCCGCCGCCACGGTGGCGCTCTCCAGGCCCATGAACGCCCAGAAGATCAGCACCAGCGAGCCGGGAACAGCCTTGGCCAGGGGGTGGCCGCTGACGTTCCACGAGGCGGCGAATACCTGCGGGTCGAAGCGGGCGAAGCCCAGGACGATGGCGGCGACGATGGGGATCAGGCCGATGACCAGGGTCGAGGCGCTGATGCGCACCACCAGCTTGGCGCCGACCAGGTTGGCGATGACCAGGGCCCAGATCACGCCCAGGGTGGCGATCAGGGTCGGGATCGGGCCGATGATCTGGGGCAGGAACACTTCCAGATAACCGACCGCGGCGATGGCGATGGCGACGTTGCCGACCCAGGCCGAGATCCAGTAGGCGCCCCAGGAGACGAAGCCGAAGAACGGGTGCAGGGCGTCGGCCGGATAGCGCACCAGGCCGTCGTCGGACGGGCGGATGACGCCCAGGGTGGCGAACACCCCGGCGATGAGCAGGGCGCCGACCGAGGCGATCACCCAGCCGACCAGGCTGGCGCTGCCTATGGCGGCGAGGGAGGCGGGCAGCAGGAACAGGCCCGAGCCGATCATGTTGCCGGCGACCAGGAACATGGCGGAGATCGGACCCAGGCCGCGCGTGCGATTGAGCGTCCCGTTCGCCTCCGACAGCGCCTGGCTCATGCCGTTCTCAATCTCCCTCGGCGGGCGTCCCGCACGATCTCGCGGGCGGCGTTGTGGCCGGGGGCCCCGGTGACGCCGCCGCCGGGATGGGTCCCGGCCCCGCATTGATAGAGCCCTTGCACCGGTGTGCGATAGTCCCCCGCGCCGAGAACCGGCCGGGCCGAGAACATCTGATCCAGGCTGAGATTGCCGTGCATGATGTCGCCGTTGGTCAGGCCGAAGGTGCGTTCCAGGTCGAGGGGCGACAGGATCTGGCGGCCGAGCACCGAGGCCTTGAAGCCCGGCGCATAGGCGTCGACCGTGGCGATCATCAGGTCGGCGACCTCGTCGCGATGGTCGTCCCAGGAGCGGCCGCCGGACAGTTGCGGGGCGACGTGCTGGCAGAACAGGCTGGCCACATGCTTGCCCGCCGGCGCCAGGCTGTCGTCCAGGGTCGAGGGGATCAGCATCTCGACGATCGGCTGCCTGGACCAGCCGTGCTCGCGCGCGTCGGTGAACGCCTTTTCCATATAGGCCAGGCTGGGGGCGACGATGATCCCGGCGGTCAGATGGTCGCCAGCCTCGGGTAGGCAGGTGAAACGCGGAAGCTCGGACAGGGCGACGTTCATGCGGAAGGTGCCCGAGCCCGAGCGGTAGCGGCGGATGCGCTCGCCGAAGTCGGCCGGCGTCGCCGCTTGATCGACCAGCTTGCCGAACAGCAGCTTGGGATTGAGGTTGGAGACCACGGCGCGGGCGCGCAGGGTCTCGCCGGCCTCGGTGACGACGCCGGCGGCGCGGCCCTTTTCGACCAGCACCTCGGCCACGGCGGCGTCGGTGCGGATGACGACGCCGCGCTCGCGGCAGCAGGCGGCCATGGCCTGGGTGATCGCGCCCATGCCTCCGACCGCGTGGCCCCAGGCCCCCTTCTTGCCGTTCACCTCGCCGAACACGTGGTGCAGCAGCACATAGGCCGAGCCCGGCGTGTAGGGGCTGGCGTAGTTGCCGACCACGCCGTCGAAGCCGTAGACCGCCTTGATCGGTTCGCTCTCGAACCAGCAGTCCAGCCAGTCGCCGGCCGACTGCGAGAACAGGGCCAGAAGGTCGCGCTTGGCGGTCAGGTTCAGCCGCGACAGACGCCGGCCCAGGCTGGCGCTTTTCAGCAGTTCGGGAATGGCCTGCGCCCAGCCGCCCTCGACCAGGTTCGGCGGCGTCTCCAGCACCAGTTCGCGCAGCACGTCGGCGATCATGTCCAGGCGCGCGCCATAGGCGTCGAGCTGTTCGGCGTCGCGGGCCGAGAACTTGGCGACCTCGGCCCTGGTGCGGCCCTCGCCGACGCCGAGATAGCGGCCGTCGGGTAGCGGCAGGAAGTTCGACATCCTCCGCTCGACGATCTTCAGGCCGTGGCGGTGCAGGTCGAGGTCGGCGATGACCTTGGGATTCAAGAGCGAGACGGTGTAGCTGGCGACGGAGTTGCGGAAGCCGGGATGGAATTCCTCGGTCACCGCCGCGCCGCCGACCACGCCGCGCCGCTCCAGCACCGTGACCTTCAGGCCCGCCGCCGCCAGATAGGCGGCGCAGGTCAGGCCGTTGTGGCCGCCGCCGATGACGATGATGTCGGTGGTGTCAGCCATGTCAGGCGGCCTTTCTGGGCGGATGGTCGAGCCCGGCTTCGGGGATGGCGGCCTTGAGGCGCCGGGCGAAGGCGGCCAGGCACGTCTCGTCCGGCGACAGCGGCCCGCTGACATAGCTGGACGAGGCCATGCCGTCCTGCACCCGCTGGATCAGCACGGTGTCCTCGGCGTTGACCTGGCGGTTGATGCGCCAGTTGAGATAGCGCGCGACCCTGGCCTCGCGGCGGGCGTCGGGCCGCACATAGGAGATTTCGCGGATCAGGGTCCGGGTCGGCGACACCGGCACGAACTGCATGAAGTCGATCTGGTCCGGATAGACGTCGAAGGCCATGTTCGGCCACAGCTTGTAATAGGCCCACAGCCGCCGGCGATCGGGCGGCAGGTGGTCGAAGGCCGGCAACAGGCCCTGGTACATCCGCTCGACCCAGTTGGCCGACGGCGTCTCGCCGACCACGCCCCACAGCCTGTCGACCCACTCGCCGGCCTCCATGGCGTAGGTCGGGCCGAACAGGCGGGTCAGGCCGGGATGGGCCACGGGGATGTGCATGGCGTCGGCGTAGTTGTCGGCGACGTTCTTCCAGTTCACCGGCCGGGGCCGCAGGGTGACGCGGCCGAGGGGGCGCATCGCCTCGAAGCCGTAGGGTGCGAGTTCGGCCGCATAGGGGGCCATCATCTCGGCGACGCTGGGCAGGCCGGGGGCGAACCGGACGAAGACGAACCCCAGCCAGATTTCCTGTTCGACCGGCGCGAGGCCGTGGCTTTGCAGATCGAGGGCCTCGAACCCCTGCCAGGGCGGCGTGCGGACCAGCGATCCGTCCAGGCCGTAGCTCCAGGCGTGATAGGGGCAGACCAGCCGCCGGCCGCAATTGCCGCTGTCGCCGTCGGCCAGCCGGGCGGCGCGGTGGCGGCAGGCGTTGTGGAAGCTGCGCACCTCGCCGTCGCCGCCGCGCAGGACCAGCACCTGTTCGCCGAGGAAATCCAGGGTGTGGTAGTCGCCGGGCTCGGGCACGTCGTTGACGTGGCAGACCACCTGCCAACCCGTGCGGAAGATCGTCTCCCGCTCGCGCTCGAAGAAGCCGGGGTCGGTGTAGATCCAGGCGGGGAGGCTGCGCTCCAGCGGCTCGCTCATCGGGGAACCTGCGTGACGACGGATGTTGCTATACAGTCGTATAGCAACGGGCGGCTGGCAAGCGCGATCAGCCGCGAGCCCCGCCGCGGGCCATATAGGCGGCGGTCCAGTCGCGGGCGGCGGCCAGGGCCTCGGCCGGCGTGAAGGCGGCGGGGTCGAGGCACAGCTCCAGCCACAGGCCGTCGAGCATGGCCGACAGCCCCAAGGCCCCGGCGCGGACGTCGCACGGGGCGCCCCGCGCGGCGGCGCAGGCGGCCAGCAGCGTCTCGATCCGGCGGCGATAGGCGGCGTAGGTCTCGGCGTGCACCGCCGCCGCGCCGGGGTCGCTGTGCACCAGACCCCAGAAGCCCAGCCAGGCGGCCAGCAGGTCGCGGTCGACGATGTCGGGCTCGAAGCTGGCGCAGAGGAAGGCGTCCAGGCGGCGGTCCGCGTCGTCGCCGGCGGCGGCTATGGCGGCGTCGATGCCGAGGTCGATGCGCGCGACCACGTGGCGGTAAGCCTCGGCCAGCAGGGCGCCGAAGCTGCCGAAATGGTGGCGGATGAGGCCGGGCGACACGCCGGCGCGGGCGGCGACGTCGCGCACCGAGGCCGCGCCGAGGCCCCGCGCCGCCAGACTGGCCCGCGCCGCGTCGATCAGCTCCCGCCGTCGGACCTCGGCCAGTTCTCGCGAGAATTGCGGCGCCTTGGCCAAGTCCGGCGTTCCTCCCCGGCGTTGCGAAGCCGCGTCCTTGCTAGCGTGCTCTCCGCCCGTCCGCCAGGGCGGGATGAAACCGCCGCGCCGCCTTCACGTTTCCGACACGGGTCTGCGGCAAAGCTGCGGCCCCGTGGTCACGTCCATCCAGGGAGAGGCGAACAATGATCCGTAAGGCGCATGCGGTCTGGCGAGGCGCCGGCCGCGACGGGAACGGCGACCTGACCACCGATTCCGGGGTGCTGGCCTCGACGCCCTATTCGTTCAAGACCCGCTTCGAGAACGAGAAGGGGACCAATCCCGAGGAGCTGATCGCGGCGGCCCACGCCGGCTGTTTCACCATGGCCCTGGCCTTCCAGCTCCAGGCCGCCGGCTTCACGGCGGAGGAGCTGTCCACCGAGGCCGCCGTCAGCCTCGATCCGGACGGGCAGGGCTTCAAGATCAGCCGCTCGGCCCTGACCCTGACCGGCAAGGTTCCCGGCATCGACGCCGTCCAATTCGAGGAGCTGGCCCGCGCCGCCGAGAAGAACTGCCCGGTGTCCAAGGCGCTCAACGCCGAGATCACCCTGGCCCTGACCCTGTTGTAGAGGCCGCCCAGGTCGATCGGATGAAGGCTTCGCATGCGGAAAGGGCTCGTGGTTCGATGGCGTCGGTGACGATCTATGACGTGGCCGCCCAGGCGGGCGTCTCCATCAAGACGGTGTCCAGGGCCATGAACGGCGAGCGGAACGTCAGCGCCGCCACCCAGGAGCGGGTGAGGGCGGCCGCCCAGGCGCTGGGCTACAGCCCCAGCCTGTCGGCCCGCAGCCTGGCCGGGGCCCGTTCGTTCGTCATCGCCGTCTTCACCGACGCGCGTCTGACCGCCGACCATTGGCGCGACGGCGGCGGCGAGGACCTGGCTCGCCTCCAGCTCGGGGCCGGCGATCAGTGCCGGCGCACGGGGCATCACCTGCTGGTCGAGCCGGTCGGCCACGGCCCGGCCCAGGCGCGGGCCGAGGTCAAGGCCCTGCTCGGCGCCCTCAAGCCGGCCGGGGTCATCCTGGCGGCCCCGGTCAGCGACGACCCGGCCGTCCTCGACGTGCTCGACAAGTCCGAGACCCCCTATGTCCGTCTGGCGGCCGGCGCGCCCGACGGCGGCGGCCTGCGCATGGCCACGCGCGACCGCGAGGCCGCCCGGGCCATGACCGAACGCCTGCTCGCCCTCGGCCACCGCCGCATCGGCTTCGTGGTCGGCGAGCCGCGCCTGGGCGCCAGCCGCGCGCGGCTGGAAGGCTTCCTGGAGGCCATGGCCGCCCAGGACCTCACTCCGCCCGACGCCTTCATCCAGCATGGCGACGGCGGGTTCCGCTCGGGCGCCGAGGCGGCCAAGCTGATGCTCGCCGAGATCGAACGGCCGACGGCCATCTTCGCCAGCAGCGACGAGATGGCGGCCGGCTGCATGGCGGCGGCGGCGGACCGGGGCTTCGCCGCCCCGTCAGACATCTCCATCGCCGGTTTCGGCGACGGCGCGGCCGCCCGGGTGTGCCGGCCGCAACTGACCACCGTGCGCCTGCCCCTGGCCGCGATGGCGGCGGAGGCGGCGCGGCGGCTCATCGGCGGCGAGGTCGTGGCCGGACGCGGCGGCGAGGTTCCGCAGGACCTGTTCGCCGCCTTCGAACTGGTGGAGCGCGCCTCCATCGGTCCGCGGCGGCGCTGACCCCCGCAGGGCGTTTTCGCGCCAGGGCCGCATCGTCTCTGCCTCGATTGTGAACGGCGCGCGATTGACACGCCGGCCCTGGCGCCTATCGACGGATATGGATCAGCCAGGAGTCTTCATGCAGCCGATCGCCACGGCGCGCGCCCTAAACCCCGCAGAACCCTACGCGCGCGACGAACTGCTGCACGAGATCTTCGCGGAATCGGCGGCCCGCTGGCCAGACCGGTGCGCCTTGCGCATGGCCACCGAGGACATGGAGGCCAGCCGCGCCACCTCGTGGACCTACGCCACCTTGCGCGAGCGCGCCGCTCGCTTCGCCCGCTACCTGCGCTCGCGCGGCGTCGAGCGCGGCGACCGGGTGGTGATCTGCCTGCCGCGCGGCCTCGACCAGTACATGGCCATCCTGGGCGTGCTGGAGGCGGGCGCGGCCTATGCGCCGGTCGACTGGAGCTTCCCCCAGGACCGCGCCGACTTCGTCGCCGAGGACGCCGAGGCCAAGGCGGTGGTCACCCTGGGCGAGCGCTCCGACGCCTTCGCCCGGGTCCCCGTGCGCGTCGCCGTCGACGTCGAGCTGGGCGAGATCGCGGCCATGGAGGCCGTCCCCCTGACCCGGGCCGACACCGGCCAGACCCCCGACGACCTCGCCTACATCATCTACACCTCGGGCAGCACGGGCCGGCCCAAGGGCGTGATGATCCGCCACAGCAACGTCTGCCATCTGGTGCGCTCGGAAAGCGCCATCCTCGACCTCAATCTCGACGACCGGGTCTATGGCGGCTTCAGCCTGGCCTTCGACATGTCGGTCGAGACCATGTGGTCGGCCTTCTTCGTCGGCGCCGAGGTGCTGGCCGGCTCCGAGGCCCTGGCCAAGGCCGGGCCCGACCTGGCCGCCGTGCTCGCCGCAGACGGCGTCACCGTCTGGCACGCGGTGCCGTCGCTGCTGGCGGTGATCGAGGACGACGTGCCCAGCGCCCGGCTGATCAATCTGGGCGGCGAGGCCTGCCCGCCGGAGCTGGCGCGGCGCTGGGCGCGGCCGGGCCGGCGGCTGCTCAACACCTACGGGCCGACCGAGACCTCGGTGACGGCGACCTGGACCGAACTGGCCCCCGACAAGCCGGTGACCATCGGCACGCCGCTGCCGGGCTACGACTGCTGGGTGGTCGACGAGGCGCTGCGGCCGCTGCCGCCGGGAACCGAGGGCGAGCTGGTGATCGGCGGGCCGGGCGTCGGCGCCGGCTACGTCAACCGCCCTGAGCTGACGGCGGAGAAGTTCGTGATGTCGCCGTTCGACGGCGTATCGGGGCGGCCCGAGCTGATCTACCGGTCCGGCGACCTCGTCCGCGTCAATGCCGAGGGCGACATCGAGTTCCTCGGCCGCATCGACACCCAGGTGAAGATCCGCGGCTACCGGGTGGAGCTGGGCGAGATCGAATCGCTGCTGTCGGAGGACGCCGCGGTCGCCCAGGCGGTGGTGCAGCTGTTCCAGGACGACGGCGGCGACCTGCTGGTCGCCTACGTCTCGCCACGGGCCGGCGCAAACATCGACCTCGAACGCCTGCGCGCCCACCTGCGCGAGACCCTGCCGGCCTACATGCGGCCGGCGCACTATGAGGTCCTGCCGTCGCTGCCGACGCTGATCTCGGGCAAGGTCGACCGCAAGGCGCTGCCCAAGCCCGTGCTGGCCCCGGCCGAGGCGCGTGAGCTGGAGCCGCCGGCCACGCCGATGGAGGCCAAGCTGCTGGACGCGTGGAACGTGGTGTTCACGCCGCAGCCGGTGAGCGTGCTGGACGACTTCTTCGAGGACCTCGGCGGGCATTCGCTGCGGGCGGCCAAGATGGTCTCGGCGGCGCGGAACGACCCGACCCTCCGCACGATCTCGATCCAGGACCTCTACGCCGCGCCGAACATCCGCGCCCTGGCCGAGCGGCTGGAGCTGCAGGCGGCCGCTGCGGCGCCCGAACAGGCCGCGCCGCCGTTCGCGCCCGTCCCGCAGTGGCGGCGCGTCCTGTGCGTGCTGGGCCAGACCCTGGCGCTGCCGTTCATCTTCAGCTTCGCCGGCGTGCAGTGGATTTTCCCGTACCTGGCCTACACCTGGCTGGTCAGCAACGACGTCGGCCGCCTCGCCGCCCTGGCCCTGTCCGGCGCCTCGTTCGTGTCGATCCCGCCGCTGATGATCCTGCTGTCGGTGGCGATGAAGTGGGTGGTGATCGGCAAGATCAAGCCGGGCGACTACCCCATGTGGGGCGGCTACTATTTCCGCTGGTGGCTGACGCGGCGCCTGCTGTCGGTCATGCCGACGCGGTTCCTGTCGGGCACGCCGCTGATGCGCCTCTATTTCCGGCTGCTGGGAGCCAAGGTCGGCCAGGGGGTCTATCTCGGCTCGTCCGACCTCGACGCGCCCGATCTGGTGTCGATCGGCGACGGCTCGATCCTCAGCGAGGGGTGCCTGTTGGCCACCACCAGCGTCGAGCGGGGCCTGTTCCGGGTCGGCGAGGTCCGCATCGGCCAGCGCGCCTTCATCGGCGGCCAGGCGGTGGTCGGCCGCGGCTGCCGCGTCGGCGACGGCGCGGTGCTGGAGGACCTGTCAGCCCTGCCGGCCGGCGAGACCATGCCCGACGGCGAGGTCTGGACCGGGGCCCCGGCGGTGCGCAAGGGCGTCGCCCCGCCCCGCGTCATGCCGAGCCGCGCCAGCCTGCGCCGCCGCGTGCTGGTGCTGATCGGGCTGATGGTCGCCGCCGCCCTGCTGCCGCTGGTGACGGTGCTGCCGGTCGCCCCCGGCCTGGTGGCGATGATCGAGCTGGACTGGAACACCGACGACTATTCCTACCTGCTGCTCGCCCCCGGGCTGGCGCTGCTCTACGTGACGCTGATGTGCCTGTTGACGGTGGCGGCCAAGTGGCTGCTGCTGGGGCGGCTGAAGCCGGGGGTCTATCCGCTGGCCAGCTGGTTCTACGTGCGGTTCTGGTTCGTCCGGCAGCTGGGCGAGCTCGCCCTCGATCTGCTGCACCCGATCTACGCCACGCTCTATGTGGCGCCGTGGTACCGCGCCCTCGGGGCCAAGGTCGGCCGCCGCGCCGAGATCTCCACCGCCACCTCGGTGGTGCACGACCTGGTGGCCATCGGCCCGGAAAGCTTCATCGCCGACGGCGTGGTGTTCGGCGGGGCCAGGGTCGAGCCCGGCGTGCTGCGGCTGGAATCGACGCGCATCGGCCACCGGACCTTCGTCGGCAATTCGGCCTTCCTGCCCACCGGCGCGGACCTCGGCGACGAGGTGCTGATCGGCGTGCTGTCCAAGCCCCCCGAATGTCCCGCCCAGGCGCTGGAGACCGGCTCGACCTGGTTCGGCGCGCCGCCGATCCGGCTGCCCCGGCGGCAGAGCTTCGCGGTGTTCGACGAAGGCGCGCGGTTCAATCCGTCCAAGCGCCTGGTCGCCACGCGGCTGGCCATCGAGTTCGTCCGCCTGATCCTGTCGCTGACGGTGTTCATCGGCCTGTTCAGCATCGTGCTGACCATCATGGGCAACCTCGCCGACGCCCACCTGGGGGCGTGGTGGATGACGCTGGCCTTCCCGGCGCTCTATCTGGGCTTCTGCCTGGCGGCCGGGGCCTTCGTGGTGCTGCTGAAATGGATCGTCGTCGGCCGCTACAAACCGCTGACGCGGCCGCTGTGGAGCCTGTTCGTCTGGCGCACCGAGCTGGTCACCTCGACCTACGAGAACCTGGCGGTGCCGCTGCTGCTGGAGCCGCTGCGCGGCACGCCCTACCTGAACCTCTATCTGCGCCTGCTGGGCTGCAAGATCGGCCGTCGCGTCTATACCGACACCACCGACATCACCGAGCATGATCTGGTCGAGGTCGGCGACGACGCCGCCCTCAACGACAACGCCGGCCTGCAGACCCACCTGTTCGAGGACAGGGTGATGAAGGTGTCGACCGTGGTGATCGGGCCGCGGGCGACCATCGGGTCGCTGGCCATCGTGCTCTACGATTCGGTGGTCGAGGCCGACGCCCAGCTCGGCGACCTCTCGGTGCTGATGAAGGGCGAGACCCTGCCGGCCGGCACCGCCTGGGAAGGCTCGCCCGCGCGGCCGGCCCGCGGGGCGCTTTGACGCCGATCGCGTGGCTGGCGGCGCTGTCGCCGCCGCCCGTCGAGGCTGAGGCCTGGATCTGGCTCGGCGAGGCCGACGGCGCGGCGGCGCGCGAGGCCCTGGCGCGCGCGCCGGCCAGCCGCGACGACCGGGCGGACGCGGCCCTCGCCCGCGAGGAGGCGGGCGGCGGTCGTCTGCTGCGTCGCCGTCTGCTGCGGGCCCTGGCGGCGGCGAGGCTGGGCGCGCCGCCGGAAGCCGTCCGGCTGGGCCGCGACGCGGCGGGCGCGCCTTTCGTGGCCGGGCCGCGGCCGTTGTTCGCCTCGGTGTCGGGATCGGGACCGTTCGCGGCCGTGGCGGTCTGCGAACGGCCGGTAGGGGTCGATGTCGAGGCGATCGAGGACGCCGCCGCCCTGGCCGACCTCGAAGCCTGGTGCGTGGGCGAGGCGGCGGCGAAAGCCGCCGGCCAGGGCTGGCGCCTGGCGCCGGAGGTGATTCGCCTGAGCCCCGCCGACGGCTCGGCCTGGGGCGGCCAGGTCGACGGCCGCGAGGCCTGGGGCCTGTCGAGACGCGGTCCGGGCTGGGTCGCCGCCGGCTTGGTGTTGCGCTAGGGCCGCACTCGTCGCGGCGTCGTGGTTAAGACCGCCAAATTGCTTTGCAGAGCGGCCGGCAGAGGCGACCCTGGAACACCAGTTGCTAACGTTACGGTTGTATCGATCGCGGCTGGGAAGAGCATCGGGGGCTCAGAAATCGGTCGTGACCGGCGCCGAAGTGCAATCCGTGCTGGCGTTGTTCGCCGCGGGCGCGTCCAGCGCGTCGCTGGCGGCGGGGTTCGCGCTGCTGTTTCGCGACATCCTGTTCGAGACGCCGCAGCAGCGCCGCTTCCGCCGCCGCCGCGATCCGCCGAGACACTGACCCCGCCCCGGCCCCTCAGGCTCTCAGCGCGCGGGTGGCGATGAAGCTGGGCGCGTATTTCTCGATTTCGAAACGCGGCGCGGGGTGCATCTCCTCGATATAGCCGGCCAGCACGAACCCGGCGGCCAGCTGGCCGCCGATCTGGTCGGCCAGGCTGTGGCCGAAGATCATCGGCTCGCCGCGCTCCCGCTTGGCGGCCAGCTCGGCGGGGGTCAGGTCGTCGAGGTCCGAATAGGGCAGGGCGAAACGCGGCTTGATCAGCCCCTGGGCGGCGAAGGCGGGATCGCGGTCGGCGACGAACACCACCGGATTGAAGAAGCTGGAGGCCAGCACGCCGCCCCGCCGCAGCACCCGCGCGCACTCGCTCCAGACCGGACGCAGGTCGGGCACGTACTGGTTGGAGACCGGGTGCAGGATGATGTCGAACGCCGCGTCGGCGAACCGGTGAAGGTCGCGCATGTCGCCCTGCTCCAGGCGCAGGGTCAGGCCGTCGCGGGCGGCGGTCTGGGCGTCCTTGGCCAGCTGTTCGCCGGACAGGTCGAACACCGTCACCTCGGCGCCGGCGGCGGCGAGCACGGGCGCCTGCTGGCCGCCGGCCGAGGCTAGGCACAGCACGCGCCGGCCGGCGACGTCGCCCAGCCAGTCGGCGGGCAGGGGGCTGGGGGTCAGGTGCACGCGCCAGTCGCCCCGCTTGGCGGCGGCCACGGTCTCGGCGTCCACCGGCCGCGACCACGGGCTGTCGGCGAGGGCTTGACGGTCCCAGGCGGCGGCGTTGTGCCGAAGAAGGTCGAAAGGTTCAGGCATAGGGCCTCCGGGGACGGGGTTCAGCGCCTAGCCCAGCGCCTGGCCGCCGGCAAGACGAGGTGTGGCGCGCGCCTGGGATCGCCGCTAGGAAAGCGGACCGGCCCGTTCTTCGCCTGGAAATCCTTCGTCTGGAAACGCCCGCGCCATGTCCGCAGAGATCGACCCGTTCTACGCCATCGGGGTCAGCCGCCTGGCCCACCAGCTCAAGGCCGAGGGGCGCTCGGTCATCCACATGGAGTTCGGCCAGCCCTCGACCGGCGCGCCGCGCGCCGCCGTGGCCGAGGCGCACCGGGTGCTGGACGCCGACAGTATGGGCTATTGGGAAAGCCCGGCCCTGAAGGCGCGCATCGCCCGCCATTATGACGAAACCTACGGCGTCGCGGTCGAGCCCGAGCAGGTGATCCTGACCTGCGGCGCCTCGCCGGCCCTGGTGCTGGCCCTGTCTTCCAGCTTCGCCGCCGGCGACCGCGTCGCCCTGGCCCGGCCGGGCTATGTCGCCTACCGCAACACCCTCAAGGCGCTGCACATGACGCCGGTGGAGATCGCCTGCGGGGCGGACAGCCGGTTCCAGCTGTCGGCCGCCGCCCTGGCCGCGCTTGATCCCGCCCCGGCCGGGGTGATCATCGCCAGCCCCGCCAACCCCACCGGCTCGATCATCGCCGCCGCCGAACTGGCCGCCGTCGCCGAGGTCTGCCGCGCGCGCGACATCCGCATCGTGTCGGACGAAATCTATCACGGCCTCAGCTATGTCGAGCCGGCCCGCTCGATGCTGGAGTTCGAGCCCTCGGCGCTGGTGGTCAACAGCTTCTCGAAATACTTCAGCATGGTCGGCTGGCGGCTGGGCTGGCTGCTGGCGCCGCCGGACCGGCTGGCGCGGGCGCGGGCCCTGGTCGGCAACCTGTTCCTGACCGCGCCGTCGCTCAGCCAGCACGCCGGGCTGGCGGCCATGGACAGCCGCGAGGAGCTGGAGGGGCATGTCGCCGTCTATCGGCGCAACCGCGCCTTGCTGCTGGAGGCGCTGCCGGCGCTGGGCCTGGGGGCCATCGCCCCGCCCGACGGGGCGTTCTACATCTACGCCGACGTCGGCCACCTGACCGACGACAGCCTGTCGTTCTGCAAGCAGCTCTTGCGCGACACCGGGGTCGCCACCGCGCCGGGGATCGATTTCGACCCGGTCGAGGGGCGGCGTTTCGTGCGGTTCAGCTTCGCGGTCTCGACGCCCGAGATCGAGGAGGCGCTGCGGCGGCTGACGCCGTGGTTCGCGGCCCGCCCGCGGCTGGCGGCGGAGTAGCCCTAGACGATCCCGCCGCCGCCCTCGGGCGGACGACGGCGGGACCCGGCGTTCGGACTAGAACGCGGCCGACAGGGTGACGAACACCTGCCGGGGCGGGATCGGGTAGGTGTTGTAGGTGCCGGAGGCGGCCCCGACCACGACCTCGAAGTCGCCCTTCTCGTCGGCCAGGTTGGTGACGTTCACGCTGATCTTCGGGTCCTTCAGGATGTAGCGGTCCGGAATCTGGAACCGGTACGAGCCCTGCAGGCCCAGCAGGAAGTAGCTCTTCACCGACAGGTCGTTGGTGTAGGTGGCGTAGCGCTTGCCGACATAGTCGCCGACCAGCTGGCCCTCGAACGGCCCGTAATTGACGCTGGCCACGAACTTGTTCAGCCAGTCCGGGCTGCCCGGCACCTGCTTGCCGGAGGTGCGCACCAGGGTCGTGCCGCTGGTGTAGTCGTCCTGATAGGTCGAGCGGTTGTAGGACACCGCGTCGTAGAACGAGAAGTGCGGGCCGAAGTGGAGGGTGCCGGCCACGTCGACGCCGTCGGTCTTGACGCCGCCGACGTTGGCCAGGATCGCCGCCCCGCCGACCAGGGACGAGATGATCGGCGTCGGGCTGATCTGCAGCAGGCGGTCCGAGAAGTCGACGTGATAGTAGCTGGCCTGGCCCTCGAAGGCGGTGATCGGGCCGAGGGACAGGTCGCGCCGGGTGCGCAGGCCGATCTCATAGGTCCAGGCCGTCTCGGGATTGGCGGTGCGCTTGAACTGGTCGAAGGCGCCCTGGCTGCCCAAGCTCCACGGCGACAGGCCGCCGGCGCCGTAGGTGACGAACTGGCGCAGGTTCTTCTGGACGTTGACGAAGGCCTGTTCGTTGGACGTGAAGTCCCAGATCGCGCCGATCTGCGGCAGGAACCACTCGCGGCTGTCGATCTCGCCGGTGGGCAGCAGGGTCGGGTTGGTGGCGTTCGGCGCGTTCTTCTGCTGGATCGGCACCGTGCCCGAGGTGAACTGCAGGCTCGACTTGAAGCCGGCCTGCAGCAGCAGGTCGGGCCGGATGCGCCACTGGTCTTGCAGGTGCAGTTGGACCACGTCGGTTTTGATCTGGCTGTAGTACTGGATGAAGTTGGCGTGGGTCGGGATGTCGTAGGGCGTCAGGTCCGACGAGGCGGCCGAGAACGGGTACCAGGCCCGGTGGGTGGCCGAGCGGTTGTTCTCGTACCAGACGCCGGCCTCGACCTGGTGGTTGCCGACGTTCCAGTTGAGGTTCGAGATCAGGCCGCCGCGATTGATCAGGTACTCGGTGGTGCGCACGGCGTAGCCGGTGCCGCCGAACACGGTCTTCAGGTCCTGGCCGGGGAAGTAAGTTGCGAACAGGCCGGGCAGGCCGGCCTGGTTGATCGGGCCGGCCACGACGCCGCGGCCTTCGTCATGATGGAAATAGGCCTGGCTGGACCAGGTCAGGTCGGGATTGATCTTGTAGTCGTACTTCACATAGGCCAGCCCGTCGGTGCGCTGGGCGGCCGAGTGGTAGTTGCGGAAGTTGGGGCCGTCGGCGGCCGGCGGCGCGCCGCCGGCCGACAGGTAGGCGAGGGCGGCCGCCAGGTCCGGATAGAGGAACGGCCGGGTGTAGGGCGTCGCCGCCGTACCGACGTGGACGATGGCGTCCTCGTTCGGCTCGACCTTGTCCGACAGGTTCAGATAGGCGGTCAGCCGGCCGCGGTCGTCCTCGTGGACGTACTTGGCGTTGATCTGGTTGCCGCGCTGGTGGCCGCGGAAGTCCCAGGCGCGCTGGTCCTGGTGCAGGAACGAGATGTAGGCGCGGTTGCCGCCGGCGAAGTCGCCGCTGTCCAGGCGCACGAAGCTGCGGGTGGCGGCGTAGCTGCCCAGGGTCTGCTGGATCTGGCCGCCGCGCGTGGCCAGCGGGTCGCTCGAGAAGATCTCGATGGCCCCGCCGAGGTTGCTGGTCGAAGCCACGCCCAGGTCGCCGGCGCCGGACGACAGGATGGTCTTGGCGACGTTTTCGCTGGTGATCGCGCGCTGGGGGCTGAGGCCGTTGTAGTTGCCGTATTGCTGGTCGCCCAGCGGCACGCCGTCCATGGTGAAGCCGAGCTGCTGGGTGCTGAAGCCGTGCACGAACAGCGACACGTTCTGCTCGTTGTTCCCCCACGGATCGGCGGTCTGGTACGAGACGCCGGGCAGGGTCTGGATGGCCTTCAGCGGGTTCACGCCCGGCAGCAGCTTCTGCATCTCCGAGCCGCTGAGCGAGACCGACGAGCGGGTGGTCTTGGACAGGGTGATCATCACCTCCTCCACCTCGCCGGCGTCGCCCGTGGCGGCTGCGGCGGCGCCCTCGGCCGCGACGGCGGCGCCGGTGAACGCGAACACGCTGAAGGCGCACGCTGTGAGCAGCGTGGTCCGAAGTGACGACGACATGCGAATCCCCGAAAACAGCCTGGAAGAAACTCCTTCGGGTTCACTAGGGATTGGGCTTGTCGGATTTTTGAAGATTTCAACAATATATTGCGATGGCCGTATTGGTTCTGATTTTGAAAGATGTATTTCGTTTATCTGGGAGCGGCGCGCGGTATTTTCGGGCGGAAATTCCGAATTTCCCGATCCTGTAGACGTCTCATGCGCGGCGGGTTGCGTTGAAGCGCGCCAGGAATACCGCACGCGTGTTCGGTAACTCTTTATCCACCATGTCCGGCCGATGGTGAAAGCGGGCGCGGCGCCGAGGAGGCCGTCCGCGGGGGGCCTTTCGCCAAGAGGGGCCGAACATGAATACGCGCCGTTTCTCGACCCGCGCCGCGCTGGCCGTCCTGGCCGGGGCCGCGCTGGCCGCCTGCACGAGCCATGGGCCGCGACCCGACCGCGCCAAGGCGGTGGACACCGACCGGCTGGCCCAGCGGGCCGCGCCGTTCGAGGCGTTCATGCGCCGCGCCGCGCGCATCGATCCGGGCTTTTCCGGGCCGGACAGCGTCGCCGAGGCGGTGCGGACCGCCGCCGGCTACGACCCCAGGCAACTGGAGGCGGGCATGATCGCCTACGCCGCCGTGGCGGCGTTGCAGGAGCCGGGCTTCGTGGCCGGCGTGCGGGCCGCCGCCCGGCGCGATCCGGGCTTGGCCCAGCGCCTGTCGGCCCGGCCCGAGGCGGTGGCGGACCTGCCCGGCAGCGCCGCCGCCCTGGCGCGGGCGGGCGCGGCGCTTCGCCGCCAGGGCGAGAGCCTCAGCGGTCGGGGCGAGGCGGTGCGCCAGGCCGCCTACACGCTCCAGCGCCAGGGCTGGGCCAAGGCGGCGCCGTCCGATCCCAAGGGGCGGCTGGCCGAGGTCAAGCTGATCTCGGACGCCGGCTATCGGCCGGCCGACGACGACGCGGCGGGCCTGCGCCGGTCATTGCAGCCGGCGGCGGCGGCGCCGGTGATGACGCCGGTTCTGGCCCGCGGGCTGGCCCTGGCCGCCCTGGAGACGCTGGGCCGGCCGACGCCGGCGGCCCTGGCCGGCGAGGCCAACAGCGGCCTGTGCGTGCGGCTGGCCAAGCACGACTACCTGCAATGCCTGGCCAGCGCCGGACCGAACTACGAGGACGTGTTCTGCGTCGGCCGTCACGCCATGATCGATCCGGGCGTCTGCGCGACGGCGGCCGGCGGCGGGGCCTCGCCGGCCAAGGTGGCCCTCGCCGGCCGGGGCGGCGAGCGCCGATGAACGCAGATTGAACGGACGGCCTCATGTCGGTTCATACGCCCGGCGCCATGCTCCCTTCGTCGCCGGGTCGTCTTCGGATCGGCGACGGGCGAACGGAGTGAAGAGCCATGGGCGTGAGATCGATCATCCTGGGAGGGGCGGCCCTCCTGACCCTGGCGGCGCCGATGACCGCCTTGGCCGACCCCGGCTGGGGCGGCCACGACGGCTGGCGCGACCGCGGCTGGCGCGAACACGAATGGCGCGAACACGAACGGTGGGAGCGCTGGCGTGATCGCGACCGCGATCGTTGGCGCTGGCGCGGCTATTACGGGTATCCGCCGCCGGTCTATTATGCGCCGCGCTGCTATATTGAGAACCAGGGCTACTACAACTGGTACGGCGAGTACGTTTATCGGCCTGTTCGTGTGTGCCGCTAGAAATTCCGGCGTCCGCGGCGCCGGAATTTCCCTTCTATCGGCCGTTTTTACCCGATGCTTCGCCGAATGTGTTTCGAGTTTGTCTTGATTGTTACCATGTGCTGCTGAGGCGGCCTGAGCCGTTTGGTCGCACGTCCGTCGAGATTTCGGCGCGACGTGTGTCGGCGCGGTGATATGTTTGCAAAACCGCTGCGCAATGTTCGCCTCATGAATCTTTCGTCCGATGTCGCGCCGACCAAGATCCTCCTCGTCGACGACGACAAGGGAGTGCGCGACGAAGTGGCCGGCTATCTGGAGCGCAACGGCTTCACGGTGGACACCGCCGGCGACGCCGACTCCATGGACGCGGCCATGTCGGCCCAGGCCTATCCGGTGGTGGTCCTCGACGTCATGCTGCCCGGCGAGGACGGGCTGTCGATCTGCCGGCGCCTGTCGCGCGGGGCCGGTCCGGCGATCATCATGCTGAGCGCCATGGGTTCGGACATCGACCGCATCGTCGGCCTGGAGATCGGCGCCGACGACTATCTGGCCAAGCCCTGCAACCCCCGCGAACTGCTCGCCCGCGTGCGGGCCATGCTGAGGCGGCGCGGAATGCAGGAAGAGGCGCCGCCCGACTTCGACGCCCATAGCGGCTACGAGTTCGGAGGTTTCTTCCTCGACACCGTCCGCCGGCGGCTGCGCAGCCCGACCGGCGTGATCTCGCTGGTCACCCCGGCCGAGTTCGCCCTGATGACGGTCTTCCTCGAACACCCCGGCGAGATCCTGACCCGCGACCATCTGGTCGAACTGGCCCACGGGCCGACGTCGGAGGTGTACGACCGTTCGGTCGACGTGCAGATCAGCCGGCTGCGACGCAAGCTCAGCGGCGGCAAGAGCCGGGAGATCATCCGCACCTATCGCAGTTTCGGCTACATGCTGGACGTCGCCGTCAAGCGCGTATGAGCCGGCTGCGCGACTGGCTCGGGCGCGCCGCCGCGCCGCCGCTGACCATCCAGATCATCGCCCTGCTGGTCGGGGGGCTGCTGATCGGCCAGGCGGTGACGCTGGCCGTGGTCCTGTTCACGCCGCCGCCGCGCCCGCCGGTCTATCACGTCGGCGAGATCGTCGCCGCCTTGCAGGGCGGCCCGCTGCACGTCCGCGACGGCCCGCCGCTGCGCCGGCGGGTGAGCGCCGGCCCGCCGCCGGCCGACCGGGGCTTCCAGGAGCACGAGCGCCTGGTGCGGGCCGAGCTGGCGCGCCGGCTCAATGTCGACGAGGCGGCCGTCCGCCTGTTCGTCGAGCGGCCGCCGTGGTTCGCCCGCAGGCCGCGCCCGTGGTTCCGGCGCGAATGGGCCAGGGACGAGCGGTTCCTCGGCCCGCCCGGATCCGGATCGGCCCCCGGACCTGAGGCGGCCGTCCGGCGGTTCGGCCGGCGCGACCACGTGGAGGCGGTGCGGCCGATCGTCGGCGACTTCATCGCCGCCGTGCGCGATCCGTCCGGCCTGTGGCTGACGGTGGAATCGACGGCGGAGCCCTTTCCCAACGAATGGCAGCTGCGGGTGATCCTTTGGTTCGTCGCCTGTCTGCTGCTGCTGGCGCCGGCCGGCTACGTGTTCGCCCACCGGCTGACGGCGTCGCTGCGCCGGTTCGCCGGCGCGGCCGAGCGGCTGGGGCGCGACCCGACCGCGCCGGCCCTGACCCTGCGCGGCCCGGCGGAGATCGGCGCGGCGGCGGCGGCCTTCAATCAGATGCAGGTGCGCCTGCGCCGCTATATCGACGACCGCACCAACATGATCGGCGCGATCTCGCACGACCTGCGCACGCCGCTGACGCGGGTGCGCTTCAAGCTGGAGCGGGCGCCCGCCTCGCTGCGCGCCGCCGTCCTGTCCGATCTCGACCAGATGGAAAGCATGATCGACGAGGTGCTGGCCTTCGTGCGCGACGCCAGCCGCCCGGGCGAGCGGGCGCCGCTCGACCTGCTGTCGGTGCTGGAATACGTCGTCGAGGAGACCCGCCTGACCGGCGCCGACATCGAGGTGGCCGCCGAGGTCGACAGCCTGGTGGTCGAGGCCGACAGCCTGGCGCTGCAACGGCTGTTCTCGAACCTGATCGACAACGCCGTGAAATACGGCGACCGCGCCTGGGTCAGCCTGTCGCGTGAGGACGGCTCTGCCGTGGTCCGCGTCGTCGACGGCGGCGGCGGCCTGCCCGACCATGAACTGGACCGGGTGTTCGACCCATTCTACCGCGTCGAGCGATCCCGCAGCCGCGAGACGGGCGGCATGGGCCTGGGCTTGGCCGTGGCCCGCTCGATCGCCCGCGCGCACGGCGGCGACGTCGCCCTGGCCAACGGCGAGGCGGGCCTGGTGGCCACCGTCCGGCTGCCGTTGCCGGGCGGCGAGGCGGGGGCGGCCGAGGCCGCCTGAGGCCCGGTCAGGGCTTGGGGCGACGGCGTCCAGCGTCCGTTCGGTCAGCCGCGACACGGCCTCGCCGTCGTTCTTGGGAAACAGCGCCATGTCCTCGGCCAAGATCGACGCATTGAACAAGATCGGCGCCGACCTGACGGGGGCCGACCTCAGCCCGCGCCGGGCGGCGCCAGTCCGCCCAGCCAGGCGGCCAGCGCCACCGCGACGACGGCCAGCGCCGTCTCCAGGCCCAGGCTGGCCCTCAACCGCCTGATCGTCCCGCCGGTCGGCGCGCTGGCGGCCAGGTCGCCGGCCAGGCGCGGCGTCAGCGCGAAGCGGTTGGCGGCGGCGGCGGCCAGCATCCCCGCGAAGGCGCAGAGCTTGAGCAGCAGCAGGCGGCCCCAGCCGGAAGCGGGGATCGCGGCCCAGTCCCCCGGCGCGACGAGGAGGGCGACGTTGGCGGCGCCGGTCGTGGCCAGCACGGCGACGGCCAGCGATCCGGCGCCGGAGAAGCGGGCGAGGGCGCGGGCCGCCTCGGCTTCGCCGCCGGGTTTGAGGATAAGGCCGAGAAGGCGCGCCAGCGAGCCGGTCCAGAGCCCGGCGGCCAGCAGATGCAGGATGTCGACGCTGACGTGCAGGCCGCCCTTCAGTCCGGCGTCGGCGCCGCCATGGCCGCTCCAGGCCAGGCTGGCCAGGGCCGCGCCCGCCAGCGTCGCCGTCGCCACGCGCGGGGCGTTCAGGGTCACGGCCGCGATCAGGGCGGCCAGGGCCGCGATCCGCGCGGCGAAGGCGTGGCCGGCCTGGGTGTCGCCGACGGTCATGGCCAGGATCGACGGGGACAGGGCCGCGCCGGGATCGCCGGCCATGGCCGCCGCCGTCGCCGCCAGGAAGGTCGCGCTCGCCGCCATGGCCAGGACGGTCAGGCCGACCAGGCCGGCTCGCGGCGAGGGGCCGGGCCGGCCGTCATAGAGCCGCGCGGCGATCAGGCCGAACAGGGGCAGGAGGACCAGATGCTGGGCCGCGCGGGCGGCGTCGACCGCCGTCACCGGCCGACTACTTCACCGTGAAGGCGAAGTCGCCCTCGACATGATGGGTGTCGACGGAGGTGACCCGCCAATGCACGCGATAGGCCCCGGGGGCCAAGGGCGCCTTGGGCCGCGCGACCAGGGTCTTGGGGTCGGACGCCGCCGTGGCCGTCGCGGCTTCGATCGCGACCGGGCCGCCAGCGGCTTCGCGCGCGATGGTCAGGGTCGAGAAGCGCGGCTCCAGCGCCTCGCTGAAGCGCAACTCGACGGCCGCCACCGGCGGCGTCCGCGACTGGGCGGCGGGGGTGGACGAGACCAGCCGGGGATGGGCCAGCGCCGCCGCCGGCGCGGCGGCCAAGACGGTCAGGGCGAGGCCGGCGGCTCGCCAGCGAGGAAAACTCATGGAAGACTCCGATCGGGTTTTGCAGCGCGTCCTATACGCGGCGCCCCCTCGCGCCCCTCGCGCCCCTCGCGGCGAGGGGCGCGGGAGCGGCCCGCGTACAGTCTATCGGATTGGAGAACGACATGGCCCAAGACGATCTGGAGGACCTTCTCCGCCGGGGCCCCGACCGGCCGCTCGACGGGCTGGAGGCGGACGTCTGGCGCGGCGTGGCGACGCGCGAGGCCGGCGACCGCCGCCTGCGCGCGACGGCGTCGGCGCAGGCCTGCCTGGCCCTCGTCGCGCTGCTCGCCGGCCTGGCGGCCGGCGGGATCAGCGCCCGCCATGGGCCGCGCGAAGTCGCCGAGCTTGGCGTGTTCTCGCCCCACGCCGCCCTGGCGCCGTCCAGCCGCCTGATCGGGTCGGGGCTTTGAGCCGCTTCGCCCCCCTGGCCCTGGCGGCGATCCTGCTGACCGCCGCGGCCGGCGGCGTCGGCGGCTGGATCGGCGTGCAGTACGGCCTGCGCCAGGCCGCGCCGCATCCGGGCCTGGACGCGGCGCTGCATCATGAGCTGAAACTCACGTCCGACCAGAACGCCCGCATCGAGACGCTGGAGCGGGACTTCGCCGGCAGGCGGCGGGCCCTGGAGGCCGAGATGGAGGCCGCCAACCGCGACCTGGCCGCCGCCCTGCGCGAGCGGCACGCCTACGGCCCTGAGGCCCGGAAGGCCATCGACCGTTTCCACGCCGCCATGGGACAGCTGCAGGAGGCGACCATCGAGCATGTCCTGGCCATGCGCGCGGTGCTGACGCCGGAGCAGGCGGCCCGGTTCGACAAGACGATCTCCGAAGCGTTGGCCTCGGACCCGAGGTGAGCGCCGTCGCCGACGACGACGTCGCCACCCGCGCGCGGGGCGGCGACCGCGCCGCGTTCGAGGCCCTGATCCGCTCGGAGAAGGCCGGCCTCTACGCGTTCGTGCGGCGCTATGTCGGCGACAGGGACGACGCCTACGACGTGGTGCAGGAAAGCTTCGTCGCCGCCTGGCGGGCCATCGGCCGCTACGATCCGTCGCGCCGCTTCGGCGTCTGGCTGCGGGCCATCGCCCTCAACAAGTGCCGCGACCATGGCCGCCGCGCGCTGGTCCGGCGGCTGGCCCACGGCGCCTTCGCGGCCGAGCAGGCCCATCTTCCGGCTTCGGAGTTCGATGCGGAGGGGGAGGGGCGGCTGGCGCGCCTGGACCGGGCCGTCGCCCGACTGCCGCCGATGTACAAGGAGCCTCTGCTGCTGACCACGGCCGGCGGCCTGTCGCACGAAGAGGCGGCCGGCGTCCTCGGCGTCAGCGCCAAGGCGGTGGAGATGCGCCTCTATCGGGCGCGGCGTCGCCTCGCCGAGCTTATCGACCGACCGGGCGCCTGACGCGTTCGCTCACCGGGGCCGGCTGCGGGCGCAGCACCCGGATCACGCCCTTCATCAGCACCAGCAGCAGCATGCCGGCCATGAAGCGGCCGAGCACGATGGTCGGCGTGAACTGGTCGTAGACGTCGGCGTGGGCGGCCGGGCCCAGGATCGAGACGATCAGGCTGGTCGCCACGGCGCAGGCCGCGACATAGATCGCCGCCGCCCAGATCGGGCGCACGGTGCAGGCGATCACGGTCATGACCACGAACAGGAGCGGGTCCTGGAGAAAGGTGGGCAGCCAGTCCAGCGCCCCGGCGAGGAGAGTGAACATCGCAAGCTCTCGATCTGGAAGGCTGAGCGGCGCCTTCTGAATCCAAGACGCCGCCGCGGCGGCTTCGCCTCAATCGCCATCGCCGGCTTGCATGGAATCGGCGACGCGGCGCACCCTCCCAGGATCGGCCCAAGGGCTCCCCCGGCGACGGAGGCGAGATGGCGTTGAGGTTGGATGCACGCACGGCGGCGATCGCCGTCGCGACGATGGCCCTGGCCGCGGCCGGCGGGGACGCCTCGGCCGACCCGCCCACGCCGCCGCCGCCTTCATCCGCGCCCTCGTCCGCGCCGTCGCCCGAAGGGCCGTCCCTGAGCTTCGACGCCGCGCGCGAGCGGTTGTTCTCCCGCTCCGACAGCCTCGCGGCCGCCCGTTCCGGACTGCGCGCGAGCCAGGACCAGGCCGACGCGGTCAAGCTCCTGGGCGCGCCGTCGGTGTTCCTCGACGCCCAGGTGCTGCGCTACCGCAAGACCCTCGACCTGTCGCTCGACCCAGCCAAGCAGCTGGTGCAGTCGTCGGTCGACGGCTTCCTGGCGGCCCTGCCCGACAAGTTCCCCAGCGCGCCGCCGGGGCTGCTGGGCCAGATCGGGGCCGGGATCGACCAGCAGGTTTCGGGCGCGCTGGGGGCGCTGCCCGGCTCGGCGCGGCTGCAGACCGAGGAGACGCTGTTCCGACCCACCGTCGCGGCCCTGGCGCCGCTCTACACCGGCGGCCTGATCGACGCGACGCGCGACGCGGCCAAGGCCGGCGTGCGGCAGGCCGACGCCGAGCTGACGATCGCCGGCGACGAAGCGCTGCTGCTGCTGGTCCAGGCCTATTTCGGCCAGCAGCTCGCCGCCCAGGTGCTGCGGGTGTCGACCGAGACGCGCGACGGCTTCGACCTGCACCTGCGCAACGCCGAGAAGCTGGAGCGCGAGGGTTTCATCAGCAAGGCCCAGCGGCTGCAGGTCCAGGTCGCCCGCGACGCGGCGGCGCGGCAGTACGAGCGGGCCGTCGACCAGTACGCCACCGCCCGGTCGAGCCTGGCCATCCTGCTGCGCGAGCCGGCGGGGGTGGCCCCGGCGACGCCGATGTTCGTCAACGCCCGGCCGATCGGTCCCGAGCGCGAGTTCGTCGACGCCGCCCTGGCCGGCCAGCCGCTGCTGCGCAAGCTCGACGCGGTGCGCGACCAGGCCCGGCAGGGCGTGCGCGCCGCCCAGGCCGCCCAGCGGCCGAGCGTCTACGGCTTCGCCGAATACAACCTCAACCGCGGCGACGCCCTGCTGGTCGAGCCGGACTGGATCGTCGGGCTCGGCGTGCACTACACCCTGTTCTCCGGCCTCAATCGGGGCAAGGCGGTCAGCGCCGCCCGCCAGCGCGTGCGCCAGGCCGACTCGGCCGTCGACGCCGCCCGCGCCGCGCTGGAGACGGCCGTCGTCCGCGCCCGGGGCCAGGCCGAGACCGCTCGCCGCCAGTACGGGCTGCTGGCCGTGAACATCGAGGCGGCGCGCGAGAGCGTGCGGGTCAACGACCTGGCCTTCCGCGAAGGGCAGGCGACGGCGGCCGAGGTGGTGGACGCCCGCGTGGCGCTCAGCGTCGCCGAAACCCAGCGGGCGGCGGCGGCCTACGAATACGACCTGGCGCTGGCCCAGCTGCTGGCCGCCAGCGGCCGGCTGGCCGACTACGCCGACTACATCAAGACAGCCGACAAGGTGGGACCATGAGCGACGCCGCCAGCCCCGCGCTATCCGCTCCTCGGCCGCCCGCGCCCCCGCCCTCCGGGCCGGCGCCGGCCCGTTCCGGCGGCGGCCGGCGGCTGGCGCTGATCGTCGGGGCGGGCGCCGTCGTCGTGATCATCGTCGTCGGCCTGTGGCTGGCCTATCGCGCGCCGCCGGACCAGATCCAGGGGGTGATGGAGGCCGAGACCCTGACCATCGCCACCAAGCTGCCGCTGTCGCGGGTCGAGCGCCTGCTGGTCCACGAAGGGGAGGCGGTGAGGGCGGGCCAGCCGCTGGTGGTGCTGTCCAGCCCGGAGCTCGACGCCAAGACCGAGCAGGCCCAGGGGGCGTTGTCCGGGGCCCAGGCCGTGCAGACCAAGGCCGAGAAGGGCGCGCGGGTCGAGGACGTCGCCAGCCTGCGCGCCGTCTGGCAGGCCGCCGTCGCCGCCGCCGACCTGGCGGGCAAGACCTACGAGCGGACCAACAACCTCTATCGCGAGGGCGTCGTCCCCGCCCAGCGGCGCGACGAGGCCCTGGCCGCCCGCGACGCCAGCGCCCGCAACGCCGAGGCCTCCCGCCAGCAGTACGAGAAGGCGGTGCGCGGGGCGACGGCCGAGGAGAAGGCGGTCGCCGCCGCCCAGGTGCAGATCGCCAAGGCCGGCGTGCAGGAGGCCGCCTCGCTGCGCGGCGAGACCCAGCTGACCGCCCCGCGCGACGGCGAGATCGCCAAGCGGATGGTCAATGGCGGCGAGCTGGCGCCCCTGGCCTTCCCGATCTTCACCCTGGTCGACCTGCACGAGCAGTGGGTGACCCTGAACGTGCGCGAGGACCAGTTCCACGGCCTGCGCATGGGGCAGGTGCTGACCGGCGACGTCCCGGCCCTCGACCGCAAGGGCGTGCGCTTCAAGGTCGACTACATCAGCCCCCAGGGCGACTTCGCCACCTGGCGGGCCACCCGCCAGTCGCGCGGCTACGACATCCGCGCCTTCGAGGTGCGGGCGCGGCCGGTCGAGCCGACGGCCGGGCTGCGGCCGGGAATGAGCGTCCTGTTCGCCTGGCCGCAGTAGGATGGCGGGGGCCTTCCTCAAGGCGTTCCGGCGCGAGGCGGCCTGGCTGCGCCGCAGCCCGTGGGACCTGGGGCTGATCGTCGTCGGGCCGCTGGTCACGCTGGTCGTGCTGGGCTGGATGTTCGTCGGCAGCGTCGCCCAGCGGCTGCCGGTGGCCTTCGTCGACCAGGACCGCTCGGCCTTCAGCCGGCAGGTCGGGCGCAACCTCGACGCCGCCTCGCAGATCCGCGTCGCCAGCGCGCCGGCCGACCTCCAGGCCGCCTGGGACGGGTTGCGCGCCGGCCGGGTCTGGGCGGTGGTCTATGTGCCCGACCATGCCGAGCGCGAGATCCTGGCCGGCCGGCAGGCGACGGTGTTCGTCTATCAGAACGCCGCCTTCTACTCGCTCGGCGCCCTGGCCTCGATGGGCGCGGACGCGGCGGTGCAGGGGGCGGCCGCGCACATGACCCCCGAGATCGCCCGGACGCGCAACATCCCCTTCGCCCGCGTCACGGCCCCCAAGGTGCAGTCGACCATCCTGTTCAATCCGCAGCTCAGCTACGAGTGGTTCCTGGAGGCGCTGCTGCAGCCGGGCGTGCTGCACCTGATGATGAGCTGCGCGGTGGTCGCGGCGGTCGGGCGCGAGTTCCGAGGGCGGGTTCTGGCCTGGCCTGGGCGGCCGGCCGAGGCCGTTCCGGCCCTGGCCGGCAAGCTCGCCCCCTATGTGCTGGTGTTCACGGCCTGGAACCTGATCGGCGTCGGCTGGCTGTGCGGCGTGCGCGGCTGGGGCGTGCACGGAAGCGTGGCGGTGCTGGCCCTGGCCCAGCTGCTGCTCTACGCCGCCTACGCCGCCATCGCCGCCGCCGTCACCCTGCTGGTCCGCGACGTGGCGACGGCGCTTTCGGCGGCGGCGGTCTACGGCGGTCCGGCCATCACCTTCTCCAACGCCACCCTGCCGACCATCGACGCGCCGCTGTTCACCCAGGTCTGGAGCCGAGCGCTGCCCTACACCGCCTATGTCGAGGTGCAGATGGAGCAGATGTTCATGGGCTCGCCGGCCTCGGCCTCGTTCGCCGCCTTGGGGACGCTCGCCGCCTTCGCGGTCGGGGCTTTCGCCCTGGCGTCGCTGCTGGTCGTCCGGCGCGCCGGCGAACGGGGCGCGGCGCCGGCGATGGACGCCCGCGCCGCGGAGGCCGGCCGATGACGGCGTTCGCCCAGGCCTTCGCCGCCGTCTGGCGCGAGATCATGGCCCGGCGGGCGGTGTTCTCGATCCTGATCCTGGCGGTGTTCGCCTACGCCTTCTACTACCCGCTGGCCTATCAGCATCAGACGGCGACCCAGATTCCGCTGGCGGTGGTCGACATGGACGGTTCGGCGGTCAGCCGCGCCCTGATCCGCGACATCTCGGCCGCCCGCGGCGTGCGGGTGGCCCAGGTGGGCGGGAACTTCAGCGAAGCCCGCGACCTGCTGGAGCGGCGCGAGGTCGACGCCGTGGTCTACATCCCGCCCGACCTGGAGCGCGGCGTGCTGACCGGCGCGACGCCGGGCGGCCTCGCCATCTTCGTCAACGGCGCCTACCTCGTGCGGGCCAGCGCGGCGGGGGCGGCCCTGCGGTCGGTGCTGGCCGGGGCGATGGAAGAGGCGCTGGGGCCGCCGGCCAGGGCGATCGGCCTGCAGAGCCTGACGCCGGCGCGCGTGGTGCAAAGGCCGATGTTCAACACCCGCGAGGGCTACGGCAGCTATGCGGTCTCGGGCGTGGCGATCCTCATCGTCCACCAGACCTTGCTGTTCGGCGTGGTGATGCTGGCGGCCGGCTGGCGCCAGGAGAGGCGGGGCCCGCGCACGCCGGCGGCCTTCGCCGGGACGGTCGCCGCCTTCTCGCTGCTGGGGATGGCCTCGACCCTGTTCTATGTCGGCTTCGTCTTCTGGTTCCAGGACTATCCCCGGGGCGGGAACTTCCTCGGCATGCTGGTCTGCGCGCTGCTCTACGTCCCGGCGATCGTGCTGATGGCCCTGTTCGTCGGCGGTTTCTTCGACCGGCCGGAGCGGTCGACCCAGATCCTGGCCTCGATCTCGGCGCCGCTGTTCTTCCTCAGCGGCCTGTCGTGGCCGCTGTCGGCCATGCCGGCCCCGCTGGCCGCCGCCGCCTGGATCATCCCCTCGACGCCGGGCATCGAGGCCATGGTCAAGTTGAACCAGATGGGGGCGAGCCTGGGCGAGGTCGCGCCGGAGCTGACCGCCCTGGTCGCCCAGATTCTCGTTTACGGCGCCCTGGCCGGCTGGCGCTGGCTCGCCTCGACGCCTGCGGAATTCAGCCCCCGGTAGCCGTGCGCGGACCTGGGGTTGCGCGGCCGGGCCGCCTTCGCCGGTTGAGTTGGAAACTTCACTCCACCGTCATCTATCCGTCGCGCTGCACGACTAGCTGCAAGGCCCGTCAAATGACGGGGGTGGTGCATGTTTCGAGTAGTTCTGTTCGCCGGCGCGGCCATGTCGTGCCTGATCCTCGGCGCGCCCGGCGCGGCGCTGGCCCAGGAGGCGGTCTCCGCGGTGGACGAGGTCATCGTCACCGGCACGCGTGAGCCCGCCCAGACCCAGTTCACGGCCCTGTCGCCGGTCGACGTGCTGTCGAAGTCGGCCATCCAGTCGGGGGCCACCAACCAGCTCGCCGAGAGCCTGGCCCAGCTGATCCCGTCGTTCGACGTCAAGCGGCTGCCGACCTCTGACGGCCTGCAGTTCATCCGCCCGGCCTCGCTGAACAACCTGTCGCCGGACATGACCCTGGTGCTGGTGAACGGCAAGCGCTTCCACCGCTCGGCCTTCATCGGCGTCAACGGCTCGCAGGCCGCCGACCTCGCCCAGATCCCGAACTACGCCATCGGCCACGTCGAGGTGCTGCGCGACGGGGCCTCGGCCCAGTACGGCGCCGACGCCATCGCCGGCGTCATCAACATCATCCTCGACACAAAGCCCGGCCTTTCGGCCTACGCCCAGGCCTCCAAGCGCTATCTCGGCGACGGCGCCGGCTATCAGGTCGGCGTGCGCGGCGGGACCGCGCTGGGCGGCGACGGCCATCTGGTCGCCACCGTGGAGTATTCGCACGGCGACCCCACCTCGCGCTCGAACCAGCGGCCGGACGCCATCGCTTTCCAGGCCGCCAACCCGACGCTGACCATCCCCAATCCGGTGCAGCGCTGGGGCGACCCCGAGCTGACGGCGACGCGCTTCGCCTTCGACGCGGCCAAGCCGCTGGGCGGCGGGATCGAAGCCTACGGCTTCGGCACCTACGTCAAGAGCGACGGCCTCAACGACATCAACTGGCGCAACCCCGCCACCAACACCAGCGTCTACAAGATCACCCCGGTGTTCCCAGGCTTCGACCTCAACAAGATCTACCCGACCGGCTTCACCCCGCGCGAGGGCATCCGGGCGACGGACTACCAGGTGGTCGGCGGCGTGCGCCGGGGCGGCTCGGAGCGGTTCACCTGGGACCTCAGCGCCTCCTACGGCGAGAACAGCAGCCGCTTCTTCCTGAACAATTCGATCAACGCCTCGCTGGGGCCGAACAGCCCGACCTCGTTCAACCTGGGCCGCTTGACCCAGACCGAGTTCAACCTCAACGCCGACGCGGTCTATCGCCTGTCGCTGTCGCCCCTGCCCGAGCCGATCAACATCGCCTTCGGCGCCGAGCGGCGGCTGGAGACCTACCAGATCGAGACGGGCGACCCGGCCTCCTACGCGGTGGGCCCGGGCGCGGCCGCCGGCCTGGCGCCCCAGTCCAACGGCTTCCCCGGCTACAACCCGCAGCAGGCGGGCAAGTGGGACCAGGAGAGCTTCGCCGGCTATGTCGACGCCCAGACCAACCTGACCGCCAAGTGGAGCGTCGACCTCGCGCTGCGCACCGAGCACTTCGACCAGTTCGGCGACACCACCAACGGCAAGATCGCCATGCGCTACGCCGTGACGCCGCAGATCGCGGTGCGCGCCGCCTACTCCACCGGCTTCCGCGCCCCGACGCCGGGCCAGCTGTTCTCGACCAGCACCTCGCAGGGCCTCGACACGGTGACCTTGCAGGTGTTCACCAACGGGCGGCTGTCGCCGCTGAACCCCGTGGCCGCCTTCCTGGGCGCCAAGCCGCTGCGGCCTGAGACCTCCGAGACCCTGACGGGCGGGTTGGTGTGGCGGACCGACTTCGGCTTCACCGGCTCGGTGGACCTCTATCAGGTCGACGTCGCCAAGCGCTTCAGCGTCTCGTCGACCGTCGTCGTCACGCCGCAGATCCGGGCGGCGCTGATCGCCCAGGGCATCGCCGGCGGCGGCGACTTCACCCAGGTCAACTTTTACACCAACGACTTCGACACCCGCACCCGCGGGATCGATCTGGTCGGCGGCTATGTCCGCACGCTCGGCCCGGGCCGGCTGAACCTGACCGCCAGCTACAGCTACAACGAGACCGAGGTCACCAACGGCTCGCTGACCACCAATCCCACCCAGCGGCGGTTGTTCGAGGAGGGCATCCCCCAGCACAACGCCTCGGCCTCGGCCACCTACACGATGGGCAAGCTGACCCTGCTGGGCCGCGCGCGCTACTACGGTTCGTGGACGGACTCGACCGGCGTCACCGGCGGCGAGATCTTCCAGCAGTTCGGCGGCGTCACCTATTTCGACGCCTCGGCCACCTATGCGGTGTCGGACCGCGTCTCGGTGCGGCTGGGGGCCGAGAACCTGTTCGACACCTATCCCGACAAGGCCACCTTCCAGGCCAGCCGCGGGCTCGTCTACTCCCGCAACTCGCCTTACGACGTCAACGGCGGGCAGTACTATGTGAGGATCGACGCGCGGTTCTGACCGGCCGCCCGCAGACCGGGACCAGGGGGACGCGATGAGCGAGGCGTTGACGCGGCGGGGCGTGCTGGCGGCGGCGGGAGTCGCGGCGGGGGCGGTCGGGGCCGCACCCGCCGGCGCGGCCCCTTCGGCGGTCGCGCGGGACGAGGCCTACTGGGCCAAGGTCGCGGCCCAGTTCGACGCGCCGCGCGATTTCGTCCAGCTCGAGAACGGCAACTGGGGCATGGCCGCGCGGCCGGTGATGGCCGCTTATGAACAGCACTTGGACATGGTCAACCGCCGGACCTCGTTCTACAGCCGCCGCCAGTTCGGCGGCGACCTCGCCAAGGTCCGCGCCCGGGTCGCCGCCATGCTGGGCGTCGAGGCGGACGAGATCGCCTTCACCCGCGGGGCCACCGAGGCGCTGCAGGCGCTGATCGGCGGCTATAACCGCCTGCGGGCGGGCGACGCCGTGCTGTTCGCCGATCTCGACTATGACAGCATGCAGTCGGCGATGGGCTGGTTGAAGGCGCGCCGGGGCGTCGACGTCGTCCGCATCGCGCTGCCGGAGCCGGCCAGCCACCAGGGCCTGATCGACGCCTACGAGGCCGCCCTGAAGGCCGATCCCCGCGTGCGGCTGATCCTGCTCACCCAGGTCAGCCACCGCACCGGCCTCGTCCTGCCGGTCAAGGAGATCGCCGCCATGGCCAGGGCGCGCGGGGTCGACGCCGTCGTCGACGCCGCCCATGCCTGGGGGCAGATGGATTTCCGGCTCGGCGACCTCGGCCTCGATTTCGTCGGGCTCAACGGCCACAAGTGGATCGGCGCCCCGCTCGGCGTCGGGGTGATGTACATCCGCCGGGGCCGCGTGGGCGACATCGACCCGTTCATGGGAAGCGAGGCGCTCGGCGCCGACGACGTCAGCGCCCGCGTCCATTCGGGCACCACCAACATGGCCGCCTTCCTGGCGGTTCCCGACGCCCTCGATTTCCGCGAGGCGATAGGCGGCCCGGCGGTCGAGGCGCGGCTGCGCGCCCTGCGCGCCCGTTGGGTCGAGCCGGCCCTGGCCCTGGGGCGCTACGAAATCCTCACCCCCGCCGATCCCCGGCTGAGCTGCGGCATCACCGCCTTCCGCCGCAAGGGCCGCGTCTCCGACGCCGACAACCAGGCCCTGGCGCGCGAGCTGTTCGACCGCTTCGGCGTGTTCACCGTCCATCGCGCCGGGCTGGCCAGCGGCGCCTGCGTGCGCGTGACCCCGGCCATCTTCACCAGCGCCGACGACGTCGACCGGCTGGCCGCCGCCCTCAAGGCGCTCTGAACGGGACCGGCGGGCCGGATCAGGCAAGCCCCAGCCGGCGGTCGAGGCTGAACGCGCCGCCGCCGCGCCCGATCAGATAGAGCAGCAGTCCCGCCCAGCTCAGGTGCGTGGGCCAGGCGTCCGGATAGACGAAGATCTCGATCACGGCGGTCATGCCCAGGAAGGCCAGGGCCGACAGCCGCGTGAACAGGCCGAGCACGAGCAGGATCGAGAACAGGTGCTCGGCGTAGGCGGCCAGGTGCGCGGCGATCATCGGCGGGATCAGCGGCAGGTGGTACTCGTCGGCGAACAGGGCGTAGGTCCCGTCGGTGACGTGCAGGAAGCCGTCGACCTTGCTGCGGCCGGACATGAAGAACACGCCGGCGACGCCCAGGCGGATGGTCAGGGCCAGGAGCCAGTCGGGCGTCAGCCGGGCGGCGAGGCGGGCGAAGGCGTCGAAGGGGGCGAGGGCGGGGCGCCTCTCGGCGGCGAGATCGGTCATGGGCGTGGGCCTTTGGCGGGAGGGGGACGGTCGAGGGCGGCGAAGGCGCCAGCGGTGATCAGCCGCGCGAAGACGGTCTGGAGGTCGGCCCGCGGCGCGGCGGCGAGGGCGGCCTCGGCGGCGGCGCCCAGCGGGACGCCCGACCGGCAGGCGTCCAGGAAGGCGAAACCGGCGCGGTCCAGCGCCAGGCTTTCGATGTCGCCGTCGATGCGCACGAACAACACGCCGCCGGCTTCGTCTTCCGATGAGATCGCGGTCGCCGCGCCGCGCAGCCGCCGCCAGCGCGCGACGACGTCGCCGCCGAACCAGGCGAAGCGGACGCCGGGATGGGGCGGGGCGACCGTCCCGGCGAAGTCCTCGGGCGACAGGGCGGCGAAATCGCCGCCGCTGGCGGCGGGGGCGTCGGCGGCGAACAGCGCCTCAAGCCACAGCCGGTCGAGACGGGCCAGGTCGGCCAGCGCCGTCTCCCCGGCGGCGGCCAGCCGGTCGGGGAAGTCCTCGCCGTACAGCATCAGGGACGGCCGGGCGGGCGGGCGCTCGCGGCCGTGGGTCAGGGCGAGGGCGGCGAAGCCGGCCGGGTCGGCGGCGGCGGCGGCGGGGAAATTGGCGGCCAGGGCGTCCAGGCGGCCCTTGGCCACGGTGTTGCGATAGACCTTCAGGCCCTCGGCGTCCGCCGGCCCGCCGGCCAGCCAGGGGGCGAGGCCGCGCTCGTCCCCGTCGAGGGCGCGCTCGAAGGCGTCCTGGAAGGCGGAAAGGTCACGCATCGACGGGCGCCTCGGCGGCTGCGGCCAGGGCTGCGGCGGCACGCTCGCGCTCGACCATCAGCGTCTCGAAGGGCGGCAGGGCGTCGTCGCGTTCGATCAGCACGGGGCGCGGGCCGATCCGCGCCAGCAGGTCGTCCAGCAGGGCCCACACCGGCTCGGCCACCGGGGCGTCGTGGCTGTCGATCAACAGCCGCCCGCCCGCGTCCAGGGCGTGGCCGGCGAGATGGATTTCGCCGATGGCCGCCGCCGGCAGGGCGGCCAGATAGGCGGCCGGGTCGTAGCCGAGGTTGGCGGCGCCGACATGGACGTTGTTGACGTCGACCAGCAGGCCGCAACCCGTGCGCCGGTGCAGGGCGGTCAGGAACCCGACCTCGTCGAAGTCGTGGCCGTCGAGGGCGACATAGAGGGCGGGGTTCTCGATCAGCACCGGCCGGCCCAGGGCGTCCTGCATCCGCGAGACGTTGTCGGCGACCCGGTCCAGGGCCGCCCGGCTGCGCGGGAACGGCAGCAGGTCGGGATGGTAAGCCCCCCGCCGCGTCGACCACGCCAGGTGCTCGGAGACGACGAAGGGCTCGAAGCGGTCGACCAGCCGGCGCAGGGCCGCCAGGTGGCCTGCGTCGGGCGGCTCGTCCGCCGCCAGGGACATGCCGACGCCGTGCAGCGACAGCGGATGCTCCCGGCGGACGGCTTCGAGCCAGGCGAGCCGGGGTCCGCCCAGGCTCATATAGTTCTCGGGATGGACTTCGAACCACAGACCGTCCGCCCGGCGGGCCAGCGCGTCGGCGTAGTGCTCCGGCTTGAGGCTTAGCCCGGCGGTCGGTCCGTGGTTCATCGTCCGTGTCCGGCTCAGGCGACGGGGGTCAGGGAGCCGTGGCCCTTGGGCGTCTTGATCGAGGTGCAGGAGCCCTTGGCCACTTCCTTGAAGTACTGGCCCTGATAGTCGGCCTTGGCGCTCCCGGCGCAGGTGGTGCCGGCGCCGGCCTTGCAGTCGTTCTTGCCGGCCAGGGCGACGCCGTAGCATTTCTCGACGGCGGGCTTGGCCTTGGCCATGGCGTCGCCCGTCATCGGCTCGGCGGCGAGGGCGGCGCCCCCGACCAGGGCCAGGACGGCGGCGGCGCTCAGGGCGGTTCCAGTGCGGTTCATTGCGGTCTCCTTCCAGCGGTTGGACCGGCCGGCCGCCTCAGCGGACCGGGCTCGGTTGCAGGCTAGTTCGAAGGGGCGCGGCGAAAGGTTACACGCGATCGTGAGGCCTCGGCTTCACGCCGCCGGCTGCGGCATGTAACCATCGGTCCCGGCGCGCGAACTAGCAGGGGAGAGGCGTGGAGCTCGAAGCCCGTCTGAAGGCCCTGATGCTGCGCGGGCTCGACGGCGACGCGGCCGCATACCGCGAACTGCTGTCCCAGCTTTCCCGCATGCTCAGGGGCTATTTCGCCCGGCGGCTCCATGTCGAGGCCGAAGTGGAGGATCTGGTGCAGGACTGCCTGCTCGCCGTTCATACGCGCCGCGCCACCTACGACCGGGCCCAGCCGTTCACGGCCTGGGCGCACGCCGTGGCGCGCTACAAGCTGATCGACCACTATCGCCGCCAGCGGGTGCGCGTCCACGTGCCGGTCGAGGAGGCGGCCGAGCTGCTGTTCGCCGATCCGCGCGACGCGACGGCCGCGCCCGACCTCGCCCGCATGCTGGACGTCCTGCCCGAGCGCCAGCGCCGGCTGGTCATGGACGTCAAGATCGAGGGGCTGAGCCTGGCCGAGGCCGGGGCGCGGGGCGGCCTGTCGCCGGGGGCGGCCAAGGTCAGCCTGCACCGGGCCATGAAGCTGCTGACCGCGAGGGCGCGCGACCTTGAAGACTGACGACCTCATCGACCGCCTCAGCGCCGACCTGCCGCCGACCCCGTCGGCGGCCATCCCCGCGCGCCTGATCGCGGCGGCCGGCTTCGGGGCGCTGGCCGCCCTGGTCCTGGTGGTGGCCTGGCTGCGGGTGCGGCCCGACATCAGCGAAGCCGCCGCCGGGGCGTTCTTCTGGGTCAAGGCGGCCTACACCGCCGCGCTCGGCGTCGCCGGATTCCTGGCGATCGAGCGCCTGGCCCGGCCGGCCGGCTCGCCGCGGCGGGGGCTGGTCCTCGCCGTGCTGGCGGTGGCGGCCCTGGCCGCGCCGGCGGCCTGGCAGCTGTTCGCCGCCGAGGCCGCAGGGCGGGCGCAGATGTGGCTGGGCGGGTCCTGGACCGTCTGCCCGCGCAACATCCTCGTTCTGTCCCTGCCGATGCTGGCCCTGACCCTTTGGTTCGTGCGCGGTCTCGCGCCGACGCGGCTGGCCCTGGCCGGGGCGGCGGCCGGCCTGTTCTCCGGCGGCGTCGCCGCCACCGTCTACGGCCTGCACTGTCCCGAGCACACCGCCGCCTTCGTGGCCACCTGGTACACCCTGGGGGTGCTGCTGACCGTCGCCCTCGGCGCCCTGGCGGGCCCGCGCGTCCTGCGCTGGTGAACGGGCGCGGGGCTCAGCCGCCCGGCGGCTGGGACCGGGGCTGGCGGACCTCGCAGCTCGACCGCCGCCCGACGATGGAGCAGTGGTTGACCGGGCGGCCCGCCACGTCCCAGACCGTCACGCGCCAGCGGCGCTCGCCCGCCCGCTCCAGCGTCATGTAGCCGAAGCCGTCGACCCACGAGCTGAAATGCTCGATCACCGCGCCCGGCGCCGGAGCGGCGTCGGCGGGCGGCGTCTCGGGCAAGGGGACGGTGTCCTCCTGCGTGCCCGAGAAGCCGGCGATGAACTGGCTGGGATGGTCGCTGGAGAAGCTGACCTGCTCCCAGACATGGACATGGCCGGCCAGCAGCACGTCGACCTTGGGCGGCAGCAGGGGGCGACCGCCGGCGGCGAACACCGAGGCTATGCCCGGGGTTCCGCCGTGCAGCTTGACGCCGCCGTGCTTGTCCGCCGTCGCGGCGAGGCCGAGGATCGGCCTGTGGTCGGCGGCGAAGGTGAAGCGCGCCCGCCGCGACAGGGCGTCCAGCCGGGCGTAGGCGTGCTCGAACTGGGCGTAGCGGGGATCGTCCGGCAAGGTCGGCTTGGCGCCGGCGATGGCCAGGTCGGTGACCACCACCTGGGCTCCGCCGCCCAGCGGCACGGCGTAGGGCGCGGTGTAGTCGCCGGCCGCGTCCCGGGCGGGATCGACGCAGTCGTCGGCGGGGCGCAGCGGCCCCGGGGCGAGCAGCCGCCGCCAGCCCTGGCCGGCGCGGGCGCAGTTCTCGTGATTGCCGCGCACCACCACCCAGGGCGCGGCCGCCAGCAGCGGCGCGGCGGGCGCGAAGAAGTCGGCGCGCCAGGCGTCCCAGCCATAGCCCCAGGGCGAGCCGGCGCAGCCCGGCTGGTCGGCGGGGCAGGGGTTCTCGCGGTAGAGGTAGTCGCCGACATGGAGCACGAGGTCGGGCTTCCAGGCCGCGGCCCGGGCGGCGACGGCGGCGAACGGGTAGCGCGCCGGGTCGTTGCAGGCCTGGAAGGCGGCGTCGCTGGCCTTGATCCGGCAGCCGGTGTCGCCGATCACCACGATGCGGTCGATCCGCCGGGGCGGCAGGGGCAGCGGCCGGCCCTGGACGGCCGCGCGCCGCGCGCCGCGCGGTACGGCGGCCTCGCAGGTGAGCAGGGGGAAGACGGACGGCTTGGAATTCTCGGGCGTCGAGGCGGTGGGGCGCAGCGGCAGGGTCGCGGCCCTGGCGCGCACATGCATCGGACGCTTCCGGCCGTCGATCATGATCGAAGGGCAGGCGTCGGCGGCGACGACCAGCCGGGCCTGGGGCGTTCCGCCCGCGCCCAGCACGACATAGGCGGCGCCTTCGCCGGCGCTCTCGGCATGGGCGGAGGGCGCGGCGACGGCCAGCAGGGCCAGAGGCCACAGTCGGCGGAGCGTGCTGAGGGGACTGGGCATGGAGGCTCCTGGCGGGCGCGCCGCTTTCGGTCGAAGACGGTCTTCGCTGGCTATCCATTGTGGCGGCGAAGGCTCAAGTAAAGGATTGGCGTGGGTTTTATAACAGATTTGTGTCAATCTTCGGAAGTCTTTGGCCCGGGCGGGGAAGGGCCTTTCCAGTCGCGACGCTGAGGCGTCGCGCGGAAACATTGAGATTTCTCAATATATGGCGTAGTTGCCCTGAGAATTCCGGGCGGCGATAACTTCGCGCCTCCCATCATGATCGCGAGACGGCGATGACGGCGTACGAACCCGGGCGCGGCGCGGCGTCCAGCCAGCGGGTCCTGCTGATCGAGGACGAGGCGGAGACCACGGCCCACGTCTCGGAAAGCCTGAGGGAGGCCGGCTGGATCGTCGACGCCGCCGTCGACGGCGAAGACGGCCTGGAACGGGCCTCGCGCGGCGAACACGACGTCATCATCGTCGACCGCATGCTGCCCCGGCGCGACGGCCTGTCCCTGGTCGGGGAGCTGCGCGCCCGGCGGGTGCAGACGCCGGTGCTGTTCCTGACCGCCATGGGCTCGATCGCCGACCGCGTCGCTGGCCTGGAAGGCGGCGGCGACGACTATCTGGTCAAGCCGTTCTCGTCGGCGGAGCTGGCGGCGCGGGTCGGGGCGCTGGCCCGCCGCCCCGCCGCGCCGGCCTATGAGCGCACCAGCCTTCAGGTCGACGACCTGGAGGTCGACCGGCTGTCGCGCACGGTGACACGGGCCGGCCGCCGGATCGAGGTGTTGCCGCTGGAGTACAAGCTGCTCGAATTCCTCATGCTCAACGCCGGGCGGGTGGTGACGCGGGCCATGCTGCTAGAGAAGGTCTGGGGCTTCCATTTCGACCCGCGCACCAACATCGTCGAGACCCACATCAGCCGCCTGCGCGCCAAGATCGACCAGGACGGCGGCCCGCCGCTGATCGTCACGGTCCGCGGGGCCGGCTACGTGGTCGGCGCGGTCTGAGGCGCGGACGATGGCGCTGCTGCTTCCCGTCCTCGACGACGCCGGCCGCCGGCGCATCGACTTCGCCGCCGTCGTCCGCCGGCTGGCGGCGCTGAGGGCCTGGCTCGCCAGCCGCCTGGTGGCGCGCACCGGCGTGCGGCTGGCCCTGGTCCAGGCGGTGGCGGTGATCATCGCCTTCGCCGTCGCCGGCGGCGTCGCCCAGGTGGCGGTGCGCCTGATCGACCAGCGCGCGGTGCAGGAGCGGGTGCTGGGCGAGGCGGTGTCGCTGCAGGACGAGTTCGTCATCAAGGGCTCGGACCACCTGCCCTATACGGTCAACAAGCGCTCGCGCCTGTGGCGGGGCTTCGAGTACCGGCTGGTCGGCCCGGACGGGACCTTGCGCGCGGGCCGCCTGCCGCCGGTGCCGGCCGCCGAAGGCTGGTCCAAGGTCCGCGACCGCAACGCCGACGGCCGCAGCCGCGAGTTCCTGGTCTATTCCGAACCCCTGCCGGACGGCTCGCAGATGTCGGTGGGCCAGGACCTCGCCTCCGAGGCGCGCCAGCTCGCCGCCGTGCGCCGGACGCTGGCCCTGTGCGGCGTGCTCGGCGTCGCCCTCTGCCTGCTGGCGTCCTACGCCTTCGCGCGCGGGGTCTGGCGACGGGTGGCGGCGGTGGTCGCGGCCGCCCATCAGGTGTCGCTGGGCCGGCTCGACGTGCGGGTGGCGGTGCGGTCCGGCGCCCCGCGCGACGACGTCGACGAGCTGGGCGGCGCCTTCAACGTCATGCTTGAGGAGATCGGCGCGTTGGTCGGGCAGGTGCGGCAGGTCTCGACCGACATCGCCCACGACCTGCGCACGCCGCTGACCCGCGTGCGCCAGCGGCTCGACCGGCTGCGGCGCGCCTCGTCCGGGAATCCCGAGCTGCTGGCCTCGGTGGAGCGCATCGACGCCGATATCGAGGAAATCCTGCGCACCTTCGATTCCATGCTGCGTCTCGCCGAGATCGAGAACGGCCGCGGCATGGCCGGCCCGGTGGTCGCCGACCTCGCCGACATCGCCTCGCAGGTCGGCGAGGCCTACCGCCCCGACCTGGAGGCCGAGGGGCGGCGGTTCGACCTTCGCCTGTCGCCGGCGCCGGTGGCCGGCGACACCCAGTTGCTGGCCCAGGCCATCTCCAACCTGCTGGAGAACGTCATGCGCCATACGCCGGCGGGAACCCCGGTCCGCCTGACGGTGGAGGCGCGCGACGGTGCGGCGGCGCTGCGGGTCGAGGATGGCGGCGAGGGCATCGCGCCCAAGGATCACGACGTCGTCCTGCAACGTTTCCGGCGCCTCGACCCCAGCCGTTCGGGCCCCGGCTCGGGCCTCGGCCTGCCGATCATCGCCGCCATCGCCCGCCGCCATGGCGCGACCCTCGGCCTGGGCGACGCCGGGCCGGGCCTGCGGGTCGAACTCGTCTTCCCCGCTCCGCCCCGGGCCGCCTCGCCTCGCCCCGAAGGCGCCTGACCCGGCGTCTCCCCGAGGCCTGCCTCGTCGTCAAACTGTCGCGCCGCGCGGCTAGCTAGCCCTCGCGTCCCTGGGGGCGGCGCGGCGGGAGAGGCGAACTGCGGGTGGCGGAAGGCAGGCGATCCGGCGCGACGGCGCCATCCGACGCCGGCGGCCCGGGCCTGTTCGAGCGGGTCTATCTCCGTTACCGGCCGGCGCTGATCCAGTATTTCCGCAAGCGGGGCGCCTCGACCGCCGAGGCCGAGGAACTGGCCCAGGACGTGTTCGTCCGCATCCTGTCCAGCGCCGGCTTCGCCGCCGCCGACAACCCCGAGGCCTTCCTGTTCACCGTCGCCTCGAACGTGCTGCGCGACCGCCACCGCATGCTGAAGGTCAGGGCGGCCCTGCCGGCTCAGGACCTGATGGACGCCAGCGTCATCGACGCGCCGGTCGACCCGGAACGGGCGACGGCGGCGCGGCGGCGCAGCGCCCAGGTGGCGGCGGTCCTGCGCGGCCTCGATCCCGAGGTGCGCCGCGTCTTCCTGCTCAACCGCTTCGAGGGCTATTCCTACCGGCAGCTTTCCGCCCAGCTGGGCGTGACGGTCGCCGAGATCCGCCGCCGCATGGCCGTCGCCATCGAGGCTTTGCTGCGACTTCCCGATCCCGACGCCGACCCCGCGCACGATCGGGCTTCTGGAACGTCTTAATGAATATGCATGGGCAGGAAGCGTCGTGGCTGGCGCGTCTTCGTGAAGGTCCGTTGACCGCCGACGAGGCGAGGGCGTTCGAGCATTGGCTCGCGCAGGGCGACAACCGCGCCGCCTTCGAGCACGCGCGCGCCCTGGTCGACGACGCGCTGTCGGACATCGCCGACGACCCGCAGATCGTCGAGATGCGCGCCGCCGCCCTGGCCGGGCTGCGGCCCGGCGTCGCCCGGCGTCGCAGGGGCCCGGCGCGGCCGATGGTCGCCGCGGCGGCGGCGGTCGTCGTCGTCGCGGCCGTGTCGGCGGCGGCGGTGGTCGCCCCCTCGGCCGGGGCGCGCTTCCGCATCCAGACGGCGGTGGGACAGACCAGCACCGTGGGGCTGCCGGACGGCTCGACCGCCGAGGTCAACACCGACAGCGTGCTGGAGGTGGCCTACACGCCGCTCCGCCGCACGGTGCGGCTGGTCAAGGGCGAGGCGCACTTCACCGTCCGGCACGGCCTGTTGCGCCCCTTCACGGTGGCGGCGGGCGACCTCGACGTCCGCGACGTCGGCACGGCCTTCGACGTGCTCAGGCTCGACGAGGCCTCGTCGGTCACGGTCTCGCAGGGAGCGGTCGACGTGGCCGTGCGCGGCGGGCCGCCGCGCCGCCTGGTCCAGGGCGACAAGCTGACCCTGGCGCGCGACGCCGTCGGAGCGCGGTTCGCCCGGGCCGAGCTCGGGCGGGACCTCGCCTGGCGCAGCGGCCGCATCGACCTGGAGGACGCGCCGCTGGACGCGGCGGTGGCCGAGCTGGCGCGCTATTCGCGGGTGCGCATCGTCCTGGCCGATCCGGCCATGGGCCGCGCCCGCATCAGCGGCGTCTACGACCCTCGCGACCCGACCACCTTCGCCCGCGGCGTGGCGGCGGTGGAGGGTTGGCGCGCGGTGATCGCCGACCCGCTGCAGATCCGCCTGGAGCCGTGAAATTTTTATGACCCCGCGCACAGCCGCGAGCCCCGCCCGTCGAACCTGACGTGACCTTTCGGGGGATGGTTCCTATGCAAGTCAAACAGGCGCTCTGCGCATCGGCGGCGGTGATGTTGGTCATGGCGGGAGGCGCCGGCGCGATCGCCGCCGACCGTCCCGCCCAGGCCCAGGCGGCGGGCCGCCAGATGCGCCTCAGCCTGCCGCAGCAGGCGCTCGGCCAGTCGCTCAAGGACGTGGCGCGGCGCTTCGACCGCACCATCATCTTCCGGCCCGAACTGGTGCAGGGCCGCCAGGCGCCCCGGCTCGACGGCGCCTACACCGTCTCCCAGGCGCTCGACGCGGTGCTGGCCGGTTCGGGGCTGGCGGCGGACCTCAGCGATCCGCGCTCGATCCTGGTCTCGCCGGCCGCCAAGGCGGCCGAGGCCGCCGCCCGCCACGCCGCCGCCCGCGGGACGGCCGACGACGAGCAGGAGCTGGCCGAACTGGTGGTCACCGGCCGCCGCGACGCCGACCGCAAGGCGCTGGCCGCCAAGAAGCGGGCCGACAACTTCGTCGAGGCCCTCTACGCCGACGACGTCGGCAAGCTGCCCGACCAGAACGTCGCCGAGGCCGTGCGCCGTCTGCCCGGCGTCAGCGCCGCCAACGACCAGGGCGAGGGCCGCTACGTGCTGATCCGCGGCGTCGACCCCAACCTGGCCAACGTGACCATGAACGGCCAGACCGCCCCGGCGCCCGAACCGGCCGGCCGGCAGGTCAAGCTGGACGACGTGCCCTCGGCCCTGATCGGCTCGGTCAAGGTGGTCAAGACCCTGACCCCCGACCTCGACGCCAACGCCATCGCCGGCGAGGTGGAGATCAAGACCTTGTCGGCCTTCGACCGCCGCACGCCCTTCGTCAACGCCCGGGCGGCCTACGGCTACTACGACCTGAACGGCAAGAACCCCTATGAGGGCGACGTCACCGCCGGGACCCGTTTCGGCGGCCAGGACCAGTTCGGCGCCGTGCTGGCCCTGAACTATTCCAAGCGCCCGATCCAGTCGCAGAACGTCCAGGGCTCGTCGAACTGGGCGCCGGTCAACGGCCGGGTCGTCCCCGACGACTTTCGCCTGCGCGACTACAACCTGACCCGCGAACGCTCGGGCGTCGTCGCCAATCTCGACTGGCGGCCCTCGGACAGGACCAGCCTCTACCTGCGCGCGGTGTACGACACCTTCAGCGACAGCGAGGTGCGCGACCAGTTCCGCTTCGCGCTCCCGGTCAAGACCGCCTCGGCCTTCTCGAACCAGACCGCGACGACCGGCGCCTTCACCGGCGGCGTCGCCACCCGCTACGTCCGCAACCGCAAGGAGGAGGACGCCACCAGGAACCTGACCGTCGGCGGCCGCTTCGAGCTGCCGCGCGGCGAACTGAGCGCCGAGGCCGGCTACGCCAACGCCGTCAAGGAAGACCCGCGCCGCGACGAATGGCAGTTTTCGGGCCCCAAGGCCGGCTTCGCCGGGACCTACGACCTGGGCTCGACCCTGTTCCTGGTTTCGCCCGCCGACGCGGCCTACGACCCGTCCAAGTTCACCGCCAAGAGCATCAGCCACGCCCATCGCCGCGCCGAGGAGACGGTCTGGCAGGGCCGGGTCGACTACAGCCTGCCGCTGGCCGGCGTCGGCGAGCGCATGACGCTGAAGGTCGGGGCGAAGCTGCTCGACCGCCACAAGACCAACGACCAGGAATCGGCCACCTACAACTATTCCGGCTCGACCCTGACCCTGGCGGCCGCCTCGTTCCTGGGCGAGCCGTCGATCTACGGCGGGCGCTACCGCTTCGGCCCGCGCGTCGACACCGCCGCCGCCGAGGCGTTCTTCTCCGCCAACCCGTCGCAGTTCAAGCTGGACCCCAAGTCGATCGGCGACAGCCTGTCGTCGGACTACGACGTCTCCGAACGCATCTACGCGGCCTATGTCATGGCCGAGGCGCACGTCGGCCGCCTGACGGTGATCCCCGGCGTGCGGGTCGAGCGCACGGAAGGCGACTACAAGGCCAAGCTGGTCACCGCCGCCACCGCCGCCGACCCGGGGTTCAACCTGCGCGGCGAGCGCGACTACACCAACCTGTTTCCCGGCGTGAACCTGCGCTTCGACGTCAACGACCGGCTGGTGCTCCGCGCGGCGGCGACCACCGCCATCGGGCGGCCGAACTACGCCGACCTGGCCCCCTACGTGACGATCGACACGGCCGCCGGCACGGTGTCGATGGGCAATCCCGGCCTCAAGCCGCTGAAGGCCGCCAACCTCGACGCCGCCGTCGAATACTACCTGCCGTTCCAAGGCCTGCTTTCCGCCGGGGTGTTCTACAAGCGCATCGACGATCCGATCTACAGCCAGCAACGGATCGTCCAGAACGGCGTGTTCGCCGGCCAGACCCTGGCCCAGGCGGTGGTGACCAGCCCGACCAACGCCGACCACGCCGAGGTGATGGGGCTGGAGCTGAACGCCCAGGCGCAGCTCGGCTTCCTGCCCTCGCCGTTCGACGGCCTGGGGGTGTCGGCCAACATGACCTTCATCGACTCCAAGGCCACGGGCGTGCCGGGCCGCACGGACTCGGCGCCGCTGGCCAACACGTCGAAGCGGGTGGCCAGCGCCCAGCCTTTCTATGAAAAGTACGGCTTCAGCGCGCGGCTGGCCTATTCCTACCGCTCGCACTTCCTCGACACCATCGGAGCCAACCGCGACCTCGACGTCTACACCGCCGACTTCGGCCAGCTCGACGCCCAGGCCAGCTATGCGGTGACGTCGCGGCTGCAGGTGTTTGTCGAAGGCTCGAACCTCAACAACGAGCCATGGCGGCGCTGGATCGGCGATCAGCGCCGGCTGGTCGAGAACGAGCAGTACGGCTGGGCGCTGCGCGGCGGCGTGCAGCTGAAATTCTGAACCCAAGGGAGCGCGACATCATGACCGACACCCGAACCCCGTCCCGCCGGACGGTCCTGGCCGCCGCCGGCGGCCTGGCCGCGACGCCGCTGCTCGCCGGAGGGGCGCTCGCGGCCGCGCCCGGCGCCGGCGAGGCGCTGACCTTCCTGGCCGTCGGCGACTGGGGCCGCGACGGGGCCGAGCACCAGCGCGACGTGGCCGCGCGGATGGGCGAGGCCGCCGCCGCCGTCGGCGCGCGTTTCACGGCGTCGGTGGGCGACAACTTCTACGACGACGGCGTGCGCTCGGTCGACGACCCGCAGTGGAAGACCAGCTTCGAAGACATCTACACCGCCCCGTCGCTGCAGGCGCCGTGGTTCGTCGCCCTGGGCAACCACGACTATCGCGGCGAGCCGCAGGCCCAGCTCGACTACGCCCGCGTCAGCCCGCGCTGGAAGATGCCGGCCCGCTACTACAAGGTCGCCGGAGCCGAGGTCGGCGCGCCCTTCGTCGACCTGTTCTTCATCGACACCTCGCCCCTGGTGCAGAGCTACCGCAGCAAGGTCGAGACCAACATCAAGCGCAACGTCCTGGCCCAGGACCCGGCGGCGCAGCTGGCCTGGCTCGACGCCGAGCTGGCCCGCTCGTCGGCGCCGTGGAAGCTGGTCTTCGGCCACCACACGGTGTTCTCGGGCGGCTCCGGCCACGGCGACACCGCCGAGCTGAAGGCCCAGCTCAAGCCGATCCTCGAGCGGCGCGGCGTCCAGGCCTATGTCTGCGGCCACGACCACGACCTGCAGCACATCCAGCGCGACGGCGTCGACTACATCTGCACCGGGGCCGGCTCGGAGGTGCGCCCGGTGAAGGCGGTGCAGGGCACGCGCTTCTGCCTGTCGCGCTCGGGCTTCTCGGTCTATCGCCTGACCCCGGAGGCGCTGGAGGTCGAGTTCCGCGACCATCTCGGCGCGAGCGTCTACAAGGCCGCCATCCCCGTCCGGGCCGGGGCGCGGGCCGCCTGATCCTCAGGCGGCGGCGCGGCTTTCGTGGATGTCGGCGGCGACCGACCGCAGCGCCCGCATCAGGGCGCTGCGGCGGCGCTCGCGCAGGCAGACCAGATAGCCGTGCAGGTGGAACTCCCGACCGGCGGTCTCCAGCTGCCGATAGGCGATCCGGCTGTCGGGCGGGCATTCCGACGAGAAGAACACGCTGACCCCAAGGCCGAGGGCGACGCCCTCGCGGATGGTCTCGCGGGTCTGCAACTCCAGGCAGGCCGCCGGCTCGACGCCGGCCGCGTCCAGGGCCTGTTCGGTGAAGGCCCGGGTCTTGGAGCTGACCTCGCGCTGCAACAGGGTTTCGGCCGACAGCGCCGCGATCGGCACGGTCTCGTGGGCGCTGAGGGGGTGGGCCAGCGGCAGGGCGACCCACAGCTTATCCTCGTACAGCGGGTCATAGGTGAACATGCCGTCGCCCGGCGGGTCGCTGGCGATGGCGGCGTCGATCTGGGCCTCGGCCAGCCAGCGGATCACGTCGCGGGCGTTGCCCATCCGCACCTGGATCGCGATCTGCGGATTGCGCTTGCGGAAGCGGTCGACGACCCGGGCGGCGTAGGGCGGCGAATCCGAGCCCAGCCGCAGCGAGCCGCCGCTGAGGCCCGCCGCCTCGCCCAGCATCTCGTCGACCTCGGAGGCGGCGGCGAACAGCCGCTCGGTCAGGGCGAGCAGGTCGCGGCCGGCCAGCGACAGGGTCAGCGGCGACTTGCGGCTTTCGAACAGCTGGACGCCGTGGCGCGCCTCCAGGGCCTTGAGCTGCTGCGACAGGGTCGGCTGGGCGACGTTGAGCCGGCGGGCGGCCCGGGTGACGCTGCCTTCGAGGGCGATGGCGTGGAAAGCGCGCAGGTGCTGGTAGTTGGCGGCCATGTCGGCCGTCCTTTCTAAGGCCGGCCTGTGACGCGGCGATGACGTCGGCCCATAGGCGGCGCCTATGACCCCCATACAAGCAAAGGCTTGGCCTTGGCGCCCCGGCCTGGACGAAGAAGCCGCCGACGGACGGCGGGGATCGTCCGCGAAACCGGATGCATGGGGATAAAGATGAAACCCGAACTGCGGGGGCTTTTGTGCTGCGGGGCGGCCGCGGCGGCGCTGGCCGCGGCGATGTCGGCGGGGACGGCCCGGGCCGCGGACGCGGCGGCCAGCGACGCCCAGACCGTCGACGAGATCGTCGTCACCTCGGCCTCGGTGGCCCGGGGCAACGCCATCGTCACCCATGACGCGGTCGCCGCCCAGGGCGCGGCGATGAACGTCGTCAACGCCATCCGCGACGTGGCGGGCGTTTCCATCCGCGGCTCCGACGCCTTCAACGCCGACCCGTGGACCTACGGGATCAACATCCGCGGCTTCGACGTCAACCTGCGCTCGTCCAAGATCGGCCAGACCATCGACGACATGCCGGCCTACAACGCCTCGTACTATCTGGGCGGCGCGCCGGCGCAGAAGTACCTGATGTCCGAGATCGTCGACCGCATCCAGGTCGACCAGGGCACCACCGGCGTCTCGTCGGCCTCGGCCTCGGCCCTGGGCGGCACCATCGCCTACGTCACCCGCCAGCCCAAGGAGACGGCCGGGGGCCTGGTCTCGATCAGCGCCGGCGACAACGACATGCGCCGCTACGCCGGCGTCTACGACACCGGCCGCATCCTGGGCGGCACCACCCGCGCCTATGTCGGCGGGGCCCGCTTCACCGCCTGCCGCTGGGTCTACGGCTGCAGCGACGGCAGCGGCGCCGACGAGTGGCACGCCGAGGCCAAGTTCGTCACCGAGCTGGGCAAGCTGACGGTCACCGGCCGGCTGTCCTACGACGAAGCGGTCGACGACCCGCTGATCGAGGCGCCGCGCGCCCTGCTGGATTCGACCAATGTCGGCGACGGCTCGTCCATCGCCTGGACCGGCGTGCCGGCGGGCGTCGACGAAAACTGGGCGCACGCCTGGTCGGCGCACCGCGACAACACCTTCGGCTACCTGAAGTTCGCCTACAAGTTCAGCGACCGCGTCAGCGTCGAGGTCTCGCCCTACTGGCACCACCAGAAGGGCCAGGGCGACTGGGCGCCGCCGTACCAGCAGATCGCCCTCGATCCGACCCTGACCCGCACCATCGCCGGCGGCACCGCGCCGGGGGCGATGCGCAAGAAGGCCTATTACGACTGGGTCGATCCGACCGGCCGCCAGCGCCCGGTGGTCAAGGGCCTGGACTACACCGACATCGACGGGACCCAGGTCCGCGCCGCCTTCTGCTACAACGGCGACGGCTCGGTGAACGCGGCCTGCGTTCCCGCCCAGACCTACCGCACCAGCATCTACGGCCACGACCGCTACGGCTTCACTTCCAAGGCCAGCTTCGACCTCGGGATCAACAAGGTCGAGGCGGGCGTCTGGTACGAGCGGCTCGACCGCGACTTCGGCCGCGCCTGGCGCCAGATCATCGACGTCCGCAAGGGGCCGGCCTACTACACCGGCCCGCAGCTGCTGGACTTCATGCAGCACTTCACCACCGACCAGTGGAAGGTGTACGCCCAGGACACCGTCAATCTCGGCGCCCTGACGGTCACCGCCGGCGTCCAGAAATACATGATCGACATCACCGGCGAGACCGAGGGCTGGGACGCCTACGGCAAGTCGGTCTCGCCGCTGCGCACCGGCCTCAACGCCGACTCCGATCCGCTGTTCAGCCTGGGCGGCGTCTACAGCCTCGACAACGGCGTCCAGGTGTTCGGCGGCGTGTCGCAGAACTACGGCGCGGTCGGCGACTGGGCTCTGGAGAAGACCCAGACCGACACCTCCAAGCTCAAGTCCTCGGTGGCGACGGACTACGAGATCGGCGTGCGCTATCGCGACCGCCGTCTCGCCGCGCAGCTGACCGCCTATTACATCAACTACGAGCACGCGATCACGTTCTACTCGGCCGACTTCATCACCGGCGGGCCGGGCGGCAGCTCGGGCGGCATCAACTACACGGCCGGCACCTCGGGCGCCTACGCCAACACCGGCAAGGGCATCGCCTCCAAGGGCGTCGAGGCCAGCGCCAGCTACGCGGCGACGCCGAACCTCGACCTGTCGGCGGCCCTGACCTTCAACAGCTCGACCTACCAGCAGACCTTCCTGGGCGGCACGGCCAACGCCGGCACCGACCTGGCGGTGGCCAAGGGCAACGACGTGCCCGGCGCCCCCACCACGCTGGTCTCGCTGGGCGCGGACTATCACCGCGACAACTTCCGCATCGGCGTGCGCGGCAAGTACACCGGCAAGACGGCCGGCGACGCGCCCAACACGCCCAAGCTCTACATGCCCGCCTACACGGTGGTCGATCTGAACGCCGGCTATCGCCTGCCCCTGGACGGCGGCCGCTACGCGGATCTCCAGCTCAATGTCACCAATCTGTTCGACGAGCAGTATATCGGCGGCATGCTGGACGAGTTCACGCAGCTCTACACCCGCGGCGCGCCGCGCACCGTCTCGGCGACCCTGAGCGTCAGCTTCTAGGTCGCCGCCATCGGCCGCGCGGCGTCCCCTCGACCGCGCGGCCGATCCCGTCCCGCAACTGCTGAACGCCGGCCGTCGCCGGATCGAACCAAAGGGATCGTCCCTTGTCGGAAGAGTTTTTCGATCTCGCCGTGATCGGCGCCGGGATCGTCGGCCTGGCCCACGCCCTGGCGGCGGCGCGGCTGGGCAAGCGCGTCGTCGTCCTTGACCGCGACGCCCAGGCCAACGGCGCCTCGGTGCGCAACTTCGGCTTCATCACCGTCACCGGCCAGGAGCGCGGTCCGGTGTGGAGCCGCGCCCGCCGTTCGCGCGACGTCTGGGCCGAGATCGCCGGCCCGGCCGGGATCGCCATCGAGCAGCGCGGCCTGGCCATGGTCGCCCGCCGGACCGAGGCCCGCGCCGTGCTGGAGGCCTTCGCCGAGACCGAGATGGCCGAAGGCTGCGTGTGGCTGGACGCGGCGGCGGCGGCCGAGCGTCTTGGCCCGGTCCGTCCGGCCGAGCTGGAGGGGGCGCTGTTCAGCGACGTCGACCTGCGGGTGGAATCGCGCACCGCCGTGCCCCGGCTCGCCGGCTGGCTGGAGGCCGTCCATGGCGTGGCCATCCGGCGCGGCGTCGCCGTGCATGCAGTCGAGACCGGCCGTGTCGAGACCTCGCAGGGCGTCGTGCGCGCCGAGGCCGTCGTGGTCTGCCCCGGCGACGACCTGACCACCCTGTTCCCCGCCGAGATGGCCGACGCCAGCCTGACCCGCTGCAAGCTGCAGATGATGCGCCTGGCCGCGCCGGGATGGCGTCTGCCGGCGGCGGTGATGTCCGACCTCAGCCTCGTTCGCTATCTGGGCTACGCCGCCCTGCCGCCCGCCGCCGCCCTCCGCACCCGGCTGGAGGCCGAGCAGGGGGCCTGGCTGGCCGAGGGCGTCCACCTGATCGTGGTGCAGAGCGCCGACGGCAGCCTGGTGGTCGGCGACAGCCATCACTACGCCGCCACGCCCGACCCCTTCGCTTCCGAGGCGGTGGAACGGCTGATCCTCGACGAATTCGCCGCGACGTTCGGCTGTGCGCCGCCGCCGGTGATCGAGCGGTGGACCGGCACCTACGCCTCGGCCGCCGGCCACAACCTGGTGCGCGCCCCCGCCGAGGGCGTGCGGCTGGTCACCGTCACCAGCGGCACCGGCGCCTCGACCGCCTTCGGGCTGGCCGAGGAGGTGGTCGGCGATCTCTATGGCGTGCGGATGGGAGAAGCGGCGTGAGCGAAGCGATCAAGGCCGTGGTGCTCGACTGGGCGGGCACCGTCATCGACCACGGCTGCCGCGCGCCCGTGGTCGCCCTGCTGCGGGTGTTCCAGGACGCCGGCGTCGCCGTCACCGAGGCCGAGGCCCGCGTCGACATGGGCAAGGCCAAGCGCGACCATATCCGCGCCCTCCTGGCCGTCCCCCGCGTGGCCGAGGCCTGGCGCGCGGCGCGCGGGGCCGAGCCTGGCGAGGCCGACGTCTCCGCCCTGCACGACGCGGTCGAGCCGATGATGCGCGCCTCCGCCCGCGACTGCGCCGCGCTGATTCCCGGCGCGGCGGCGCTGGCGGCCGAACTGCGGGCCAGGGGCGTCAAGCTGGGCTCCACCACCGGCTACACCCGGCCGATGATGACCGACATCCTGCCGGCGGCGGCGGCTCAGGGCTATGCGCCCGACGTCGTGGTCTGCGCCGGCGAGACCGCCGAGGGGCGCCCTTCGCCGCTGATGATGTGGAAGGCGCTGGTCGAGCTGGGCGCCTGGCCGGCCTCGGCCTGCGTCAAGGTCGACGACGCGCCGGTCGGCATCGGCGAGGGCCGCGCCGCCGGGGCCTGGACCGTCGGGGTCGCCGCGTCCGGCAACGGGGTCGGGCTGGACCTCGACGCGCTCACGGCGCTGGAGCCGGCCGAGCGGGCGGCCCTGGTCGATGCGGCGACGGCCCAGCTGCGGGCGGCCGGCGCCGACTATGTGGTGGCCAGCGTCGCCGAGCTTGGGCCGGTGCTGGCGGCGATCTCCCGCCGCATCGCCGCCGGCGAGACGCCGGGCGCCGGGGACGCGGCGTGACCGTCGCCGAAGCCTCGATCGCGGGCGGCGGCCGGCGCGAGGGCGCCGTCACGCGCTGGCTGCGGACCGCGCCGCCCTTCGTCTTCGCCCTGTACGGCGGCCTGGCCGGGTTCGGCGCCTATTTCTCGATGTACGCCTTCCGCAAGCCCTTCGCGGCGGCGGCCTACGCCGGGGTGGCGGGCTGGCCGTTCGCCATCGACTTCAAGATCGCCCTGGTCATCGCCCAGGTCGCCGGCTACGCCCTGTCCAAGATCATCGGCGTCAAGGTGGTGTCGGAGACCCGGCCCCAGCACCGGGCCCTGGCCATCCTGCTGCTGATCGGCCTGTCCGAGGCGGCCCTGGCCGCCTTCGCCGTGCTGCCGTCGACCCTGGCGGTGGCGACGCTGTTCGCCAACGGCCTCTGCCTGGGCATGATCTGGGGGCTGGTGTTCGGCTTCTTCGAGGGGCGGCGGCTGTCCGAGGTGCTGGGCGCCATGCTCTGCGCCAGCTTCATCGTGGCTTCGGGCGTGGTGAAGTCGGCCGGCAAGACCCTGCTGCTGCACGGCTGGGTCAGCGAGGCCTGGATGCCGGCGGCGACCGGCCTGCTGTTCACGCCGCTGCTGCTGATCTCGACCCTGGCCCTGGCCCAGCTGCCGCCGCCCGACGCGGCGGACGAGGCGGCCCGCGCCCGCCGCGCGCCGATGGGGGCCCGCCAGCGGATGGACCTGTTCCGCCGCTACGCGCCTGGCCTGATCGCGCTGGTGGCGGTCTACGTCTTCCTGACCGCGCTGCGCGACTTCCGCGACAACTTCGCCGCCGAGATCTGGGCCGAGCTGGGCTTCTCCAGCGAGGCCGGCATGTTCACCTGGTCCGAGCTGCCGGTGGCGGCGGTGGTGCTCAGCGCCATGGCCGTGCTGATGCGCGTGCGCGACAACGGCCGGGCCTTCGGCTGGAACCTGACCTTCGTCGCTGGCGGCCTTGCGCTGGTCGGGGCCGCGACCCTGGCCTGGCGGCTGGGCGCGCTGGGGCCGATCGGCTGGATGATCGCCCTGGGGGCGGGGCTCTACATGGCCTACACGCCCTTCAACGGCCTGCTGTTCGACCGGCTGATCGCGGCCAGCGGGTCGGTGGGCACCGCCGGCTTCCTGATCTATGTCGCCGACGCCAGCGGCTATGTCGGCAGCGTCGGCCTGCTGCTGCTGCGCAACTTCGGCCGCCTGGACCTGGAATGGAGCCGGTTCCTCGGCCTCGCCGCCTACGCCACCTGCCTGATCGGCCTGGTGGCGACCGGCCTGGCCGCCGTCTACTTCCACAGGCGCGGCGCGCTGCGGAGCGGCTGACCGCGACCGGCGGCCGAGCGGCGTCCGAACCTCGCTTCCAGGGCGCGGACGCCGCCGTCCGTCAGACCGGGGCGGGCTTGCGCCGTCCCAGCCCCAGCATCACCCGGGCGATCGCCGGCAGCACCAGCAGGGTCAGGGCCGTCGCGCCGATCAGGCCGCCGATGACCACGACGGCCAGGGGCTTTTGCACCTCCGCCCCCGTGCCGCTGGCCAGCGCCATGGGCACGAAGCCGGCGGCCGGCACGAGGCCGGTCATGATCACCGGCCGCACCCGCTCATAGGCGCCCTCGACGATGGCGGCGGCGAGGTCGGCGCCGTCCTCGAGCCGCTTGCCGATGCTGCTCATCACCACCAGGCCGTTGAGCACCGCCACCCCCGACAGGCAGATGAAGCCCACCGCCGCCGAGACCGAGAAGGCGATGCCGGTCAGGGCCAGGGCGAACACCCCGCCCGCCAGGCACAGGGGAGCCGTGGCGAACACCGCCGCCGAACGCCGCACGCCGCCCAGGGCCAGGAACAGCAGGGCGAAGATGGCGGCGAAGCAGATCGGCGTGACCAGGGCGAGACGGTTCCCCGCCGCCTTGAGGTTCTCGAACTGCCCGCCCCATTCCAGCCAGGAGCCGGACGGCAGGGCCAGGGCCTCGACCTTGGGACGGGCTTCGGCGACGAACGAGCCGACGTCGCGGCCGCGCACGTTGGCCTGGATCACCACCCGCCGCTTGCCGTTCTCGCGGCTGATCTGGTTCAGCCCCTCGGCGAAGCGGAACTGCGCCACCTGGCTGAGCGGGATCGAAGCGCGAGGGCGGCCCTCGACCTCGGGCAGCATCACCGGCAGGGCGGCCAGGGCGTCCAGGTCGTCGCGCGCCGCCTGGGCGGTGCGCACCATCACCGGGAAGCGGCGGTCGCCCTCGAACACCAGGCCGGCCTCGCGTCCGCCCATGGCGGCGGCCACCGTGTCGGCCACCTCCTCGACGGTCAGGCCGAAACGGGCGATGGCGGCCCGATCCAGCCGCACGTCCAGGGTCGGCGAGCCGCCGGTCTGCTCGACGCGGACGTCGGCCGCGCCGCGCGTGGCCTGGAGGGCGGCGGCGATCCGCTCCGCCGCCGCCGTCATGCGGTCGAGGTCGTCGCCATAGAGCTTGATGGCCACGTCGCCCCGCACCCCGGCGATCAGCTCGTTGAAGCGCAGCTGGATCGGTTGGCTCAGCTCGTACCCCTGGCCGATCTCGGCGCCGGCCCGGGCCTCGACGCGCTTGACGACCTCGGCCTTGCTCCTGGCCTCCTTCGGCCATTCCGACTTCGGCTTGAGGATCACGAAGCCGTCGGACAGGTTGGCGGGCATCGGGTCGGTGGCCACCTCGGCCGTGCCGGTCTTCGAGAACATCATCGCCACCTCGGGCAGCGACGATATGCCGGCCTCCAGCCGCTTCTGCATGGCCAGGGACTGCTCCAGCGAGGTCGAGGGGATGCGCTGCGAGGCCAGGGCCAGGTTCTTCTCATCGAGCTGGGGGATGAACTCGCGGCCGAGCAGCGAGAACACCGCCGCCGCCGCCAGGAACACGCCGACGCCCGCGCCGATGAACGGCCAGGGCCGCGCCACCGCCCGCTCCAGCAGCGGGCGATAGGCGGTCTTGAAGCGCTCGATCAGCCACACCTCCTTCTCGGCGATCTCGCCCCGGATCAGCAGGGCGACCATGGCCGGCACGAAGGTCAGCGACAGCGCGAAGGCCGCGCCCAGAGCCAGCATCAGGGCGATGGCCATCGGCGAGAACGTCTTGCCCTCGACGCCGGTGAAGGTCAGCAGCGGCGCGAACACCAGGAAGATGATCGCCTGTCCGTACACGGTGGGCCTGATCATCTCCTGCGCCGCCCGGGTGGTCTCCTCCAGCCGTTCGCGCAGGTCGAGGAGGCGGCCCTCCGCATGCTGACGTTCGGCCAGCCGGCGCAGGCAGTTCTCGATCAGGATCACCGCCCCGTCGACGATGAGGCCGAAGTCGAGGGCGCCCAGGCTCATCAGGTTGCCCGAAACGCCCAGGCCGTTCATGCCGATGGCCATCATCAGGAACGAGAAGGGGATGACCAGAACGGCGATCAGCGCCGCCCGGACGTTGCCGAGCAGCAGGAACAGCGCCGCCGCCGTCAGCAGGGCGCCTTCGGCCAGGTTCCGCTGCACGGTGGCCACCGTGGCGTTGACCAGCTTGGAGCGGTCGAGGGTGGGGATGACCTTGATCCCCGGCGGCAGCGACTTCTCCACCACCCCCAGCCGCTCGCCCGCCGCCTTGGCCACGGTGCGGCTGTTCTCGCCGATCAGCATCAGCACGGTGCCGACCACCACCTCGCGGCCGTTCAGGCTGGCCGCCCCGGTGCGCAGGTCGCCGCCCAGCCGCACGGCGGCCACATCCTTGACCGCCACCGGCGCGCCGCCGCGCACGGCGATGATGGCGTCGGCGATGTCGACGGCGTTGCGGATGCGGGCGTCGGCCCGCACCAGGAAGGCTTCGCCGCCCCGGTCGAGGAAGTTGGCGCCCACCGACAGGTTGGCCGCCTCCAGCGCCTTGGCCAGTTCCGAGTAGGAGACGCCGTAGGCCCGCAGCTTCACCGGATCGGGCTCGACCACGTACTGTTTCTCGAAGCCGCCGATGGAATCGACGCCGGCGACCCCGGCCACCGTGCGAAGCTGCGGCCGGATGATCCAGTCCTGCACGGTGCGCAGATAGGCCGCCCGCGCCACGTCGTCGGTCAGGCGCTCGCCCTCGGGGGTCAGGAAGGCGCCGTCCGGCTGCCAGCCGGGCCGGCCGTCGCGGATCTGGCCGGCGGTCCTGGGCGCGAAGTCGACCGCGTACATGAACACCTCGCCCAGCCCGGTGGTCACCGGGCCGATGCGAGGCTGCACCCCGTCCGGCAGGGTGTCGCGGGCCTGGGCCAGCCGCTCGCTGACCTGCTGGCGGGCGAAGTAGAGGTCGGTCCGGTCCTTGAACACGGCGGTGACCTGCGAGAACCCGTTGCGCGACAGCGAGCGGGTGGTCTCCAGGCCGGGAATGCCGGCCAGGGCGGTCTCGATGGGGAAGGTCACCCGCTTCTCGATCTCGACCGGGGACAGGCTGGGATCGGTGGTGTTGATCTGCACCTGCTTGTTGGTGATGTCGGGCACGGCGTCGATGGGCAGCCGGCTGAGCTGCCACGCCCCGAAAGCGCCGATCAGCAGGACGACGACGGCGACGGTCCAGCGGGCGCGGACCGACAGGGCCATGAGCTTGGCGATCATGGTCAGTTCTCCTCGCCCTTGCCGAGTTCGGCCTTGAGCAGGAAGGCGTTGCGCACCGCGATCGCCTGTCCGGGCGCGAGCCCGGAGACGATCTCGACCCGCCCGGCGCTGCGCGCGCCCAGGGTCACTGGGCGGACCCGGAAGCCCTCGGGCGTGCGCACGAAGGCCACGTCGCGGCCCCGCACGGTCTGGATAGCCTCCTCGGGCGCCGTCAGGCGGGCCGAGGCGGCGGCCTTGGTGCGGATGCGCACGCGCACCGCCTGTCCGGGACGCAGGGCCTCGCCCGGCGCGTCGAGCAGGGCGGTCGCGGCGCGGGTCTGGGCGTCGAAGGCCGGGGTGAGCGAGCGCACCCGGGTCTCGACCAGGCGGCCGTCGGCGGTTTCGACGACGGCGAGGTCGCCCGGCGCCACCCGGGGGGCGTCGGCGGCGCTGAGGGCCGCCTCGATCTGGATCAATCGGGGGTCGGCGACGCGGAACAGCTCGGTGTCCGGCTGGACATAGGTGCCCAGGCTGGCGGCGGCTGCCGTGACGCGTCCGGCGATGGGGCTGGTCACCGCGACGCCGCGGCCGCTGGCGGTGACGCCGGCGACGGCTGCTGCTGCGGCGGCGCGGCGGGCCTCGGCCCCGGCGGCGGCGGCTTCGGCCTCGGCCTGCTCAAGGTCCATGCGCGGCGAGATCCGCTGCTCGAACAGCCGCCGCTCGCGGGCCAGGTTGCGCTGGGCCAGGGTGGCCCGGGCCGAGGCGGCGCTGCGGTCGGCGGCGATCTGGGCGGCGTCCCGGCTTTCAATGATCGCCAGGACCTCGCCGGCCCGGACGGGGTCGCCCAGGCGCTTGCCGATGCGGACCACGGCGCCGGCGCTGCGGGCGGTGAGGATCGCCGCGCCGTCGGGCGGCGACGTCGCCGTGCCCTGGGCGGTGACCTCGGCGGCCAGGCCGCCCGGAGCCAGGGCCTCGACGACGACGCCGGCCGCGCGGGCGGCCTCCTCGGTCATCGACAGGGCGTCGGGCGCGCGCTCGGCGGTCGTCGGGGCGGCCTCGGCCGGCGTGGACGGGGACGCCCCCAGCTTGGCGAGGCCGAAGCCCAAGGCGGCGGCGGCCGTCAGGGCGGCCGCTGCGGCGCCGGCGACGAGCAGGCGGGATCGGGTCATGGCTGGTCTCCGAAGGGAACGAGGCCCTGAAGGCGGGCCAGGGCGGCCTCGGCGGCGAGGCGCTCCTGCTGGGCGGCGAGCAGTTCGGTGCGGGCGTCGGTCAGGGCGCGTCGGGCGGCGATGACCTCGACGAGGGCGGTCTTGCCGGCCTCATAGCCCAGGCGGGTGAGGCGGTAGGCCTCCTCGGCGGTGCGTTCGGCCTGGCGGCCGGCGGTCATCCGCGCCTGGGCGGTGTCGGCCCTGGCCAGGGCCGAGGCGGCGTCGGCCTGGGCGTCGAGGCGGGCGGCGTCCAGGCGGGCGTCGGCGGCGCGCAAGGCGGCGCGGGCCGCCGAGACCGCGCCCTGGTTGCGGTCGAAGATCGGCAGCGGCGCGGAGACCCCGGCGACTAGGGCGGCGGCCCCGTCGCCTTCGACGCGCCGCACGCCGACCGACAGGGCCACGTCGGGCGCGGCGCGGGTCCGCTCGACATTGACCCGCCGGGCGGCGGCCTCGCGGGCCGCCTCGGCCGCCCGGTAGGCGGGGGCGGCCAGCGGATCGATCGCCGGCGGTCCCTCGACGCGGTCGGCATGGTCGAGCAGGCCGTGGGCGATGGCGGTGATCGGCGCGGCCGAACCCGACAGGGCGGTCAGGCGGGCGAAGGCGGTCGTGCGTTCGGCCTGGGCCTGGTCGCGGGCGGCGCGGGCGGCGGCTCCCGCCGTTTCGGCCTGCAGGCCGCGAAGCTCGGCCTCCTTGCCGGCGGCCACCAGGGCGCGGGCGATGCGCAGGTCGTCCTGGGCCAGGCCCAGGTTCTCGGTCGCCAGCTTCAGGCGCCGTTCGGCCGCCTCGGCGCGGGCGTAGGCGTCGGCCAGGTCGAAGGCGAAGTCGGCCCGCGCCTGGGCGGCCCGCGAGCGGGCGGCGTCGAGCTCGGCGCGGCCGGCGGCGACCCGGGCCTGACGCTTGCCGCCGGTCTCGACCGGCTGGGTGAACGACAGGGTGGTCTCGGCCGCGCCCAGGCCCTTGAGCGGGCCGGAGCCGGCGAAGTTTTCGACCTGCAGGGCGACGGACGGGTTCGGCCGCAGGGCGGCCTGGCGGGCCAGGCCGTCGGCCTGATCGACGTCGGCGCGGCCTTCGGCCAGGCGGGGCGCGGCGCTTTCGGCGCGCTTCAGCAGTTCGGCGTATGGCGGCGCCGGTTCGGCCAGGGCGGGGGCGGCGCACAGCGCCGCCGCGATCGCGCCGGCCGCGGCCGCGCGAAGCGGCCGTCGGTTCGATGACATGGAATTCCTCGCTGTTTGACGAACGGAGCGCGCGATGGCGCGGCGTCGTCAGGCGCGGGGAGGTCGCTCGGGGCCGGCCAGGACGATCGAGGCCAGCGCGCGGTCGGCGGGATAGGGCTGGCGGGCGTCCGCCGAGGCGACGGCGTGGGCGGCCGCGAAGGGCGCGGCCAGCAGCGGCCCGGCGTGGTGGCAATGGCCGTGCACGCAGATCCCCGCCTCGGCGGGATGGGATTTGGGATCGCCCGGCGCGGCGACGTCGGCCTTGTCGGGCGCATAGGCCGCCTCGACGGCCGGGGCGTCGGCCTGGCAGACCACGGCGTCGGCGACGGGGCCGACGGCGAACAGCGCGAGCAGGCAGGCGGCCGCGAGGCCGCCGATGCTGCGCCACCATTTCGCCAGCCGGGTCATGCCGGCCCTATAACCCGAACGGCCGGCGGCGGGAACGCGTTATAAAATCACGGTTCGCGGCGACGAGGGCCTATCGCGACAGGCTCCTCAGATAGGCGATGACGTCGGCGCGCTGTCGCGGGTCCTTCAGCTTGGCGCTCATGCGGGCGCCTGGCGCGAAGGCGCGGGGATCGGCCAGCCAGGCGTCGAGGCTGCGGGCGTCCCAGACGCCGTCCAGCCGTTTCAGCGCCTCGGAATAGGCGTAGCCCGCCGCCTGGGCCGGCCGGCGGCCGAACACGCCGCGATGGCTCGGCCCATAGCCGTTGACGTCCACCGCGTGACAGCCGGAGCACCGCGACCGGTAGACCGCCGCCCCGGCCGCAGGGTCGCCGCCGCCGGCTTCCTGGGCCAAGGTGGTCCCGCCCGAGAGGACGGCGGCGAAGGCGACGGCGACGGCCAGGCGGGCCTTCATCGCACGCCCTCCGGCGAGGCGCGGCGCGCGGCGGCGATGAACAGGCCGGTCGCGATTGTCGCGGCTGCGGCGCGGACGTGGTTCCACGCCGTCCAGTCATGCAGATAGTCCGACCATCGCGCCGCGCTGGCCGGCGCGTGCGGGTCCAGCGCGGCCAGGGCGTCGTTCATCGGCACGTTGCAGGCCATGGTCGTCCCGATCACGGCCAGGACGTAGATCAGCCCGCCCGCCCAGATCACGACGCCGCGCCGGCCGGCGCGCCAGGGCGTGGCGACGGTCATCGGGGCCAGGACCAGCAGGGCCGGGCCCATCAGGGCGATCATGAACAGGGGCGTCACCGCCGTCACATTGATCGCCTGCATGGCGGCGACGCCCTCGGGCGGCGGCAACCGGGCCAGCCCCGCCATGACGAAGGTCGAGAAGGCGAAGAACACGCCGGCGGAAAGACCGGCGCCCAGGGCGCAGGCCCAGAGCGCGAGGCGGGTCAGGGCGCGGCCAGCGGCGGAAAGGGGGCGGGCCATGGCGGTCACGCCCAGGCGCCGGCGGCGGCGGCGCGGCGGGCATAGTTCGCGAAGCGGGTCGGGGGGCGGCCCAGCGCGCGCTGGACGCCGTCGGTCAGGCTGGCGTTGCGCCCGTCGAGCACCTTGCCGAACAGCTCGACCAGCACCTCGGCCAGTTCGGCCGGGGCGCCCTGGGCGACCATCCCCTCGCTGAACGCCGCCGGCGACACCGAGCGGAAGCGGACCGGCCGGCCCGCCGCCTCGGCGATGACCGCCGTCGCCTCGGCGAAGGTCAGCAGTTCCGGGCCGGTGATGTCGTAGGTGCGGCCCTCGTGACCGTCCCGGGTCAGGGCGGCGGCGGCGATCTCGGCGATGTCGTCGGCGTCGATGAACGGCTCGGGCGCGCCGTCGACCGGCAGCAGCACTTCGCCGGCCATCACCGCGTCGCGCAGGAAGCTCTCGCTGAAGTTCTGGGCGAACCAGCTCGACCGCAGCACGGTCCAGGCCGCGCCGGTCTCGCGCAGCAGCCGCTCGGCGCGCAGCGCCTCCTCTTCGCCCCGGCCGGACAGCAGCACCAGCCGCCGCACGCCCTGGCGGACCGCCAGCTCGGCGAAGGCGGCGACGGCTTCGGGCCCGCCAGGGGCGGCCAGGTCCGGCGCGTAGGCGATGTAGGCGGCGCGGGCGCCGTCGAGGACGGCCGCCCAGCCGGACGGGGCGTTCCAGTCGAACGGCGGGGCCCCGGCGCGCGAGCCGATGCGGACCGGCTCTCCGGCCTCGGCCAGCCGCGCGGCCACTCGCCGGCCGGTCTTGCCGGCGCCGCCCAGCACCAGGATCGGCGCCGCGGCGGGGCGGTCTTGCGGGGTCTGGGTCATGGTCGCCTCCTAAAGGTGAGAAGTGCTCACTTTTTAAAGTGATAAATCCTCATCTTTTTTCTGGCAAGCCCAAACTGCGCGGCTAAGATGGCGGCATGAAACAGAGCGCGCCCACCGTCCCCGCACCGCTTGAAGGGGCGACGCCGCCCGGCCGCGCGCCGGTGCAGCAGCGCAGCCGCGAGCGCCTGGAGCTGCTGGCGGGGGTGGCGGCCGCGCTGATCGCCGAGCGGGGCAGCGACGCCATGCGGATGAGCGACGTGGCCCAGCGGGCGGGGGTGTCGATCGGCTCGCTCTACCAATATTTTCCCGACAAGGCGGCGATCCTGCGGACCCTGGCCGAGCGCTACAACGCCGAGGGGCGGGCCTGCATCGAGGCCGAGCTGGCCGGCGCGCAGGACCTGCCCGGACTGCGCGAGGCTTTCGGGCGGCTGATCGACACCTACTACGCCCTGTTCCTGGCCGAGCCGGTCATCCGCGACATCTGGTCGGGGGCGCAGAGCATCAAGGGGCTGCGCGAACTGGAGCTCGAGAACAGCCGGGCCAACGCCGAGCTGCTGGCGGCGGCCATGGCGCGCGTGCGCCCGGACGCGTCCCGCGCCGAGCTGGCGCTGTCGGCCTTCCTGGTGATGGACCTCGGCGAGGCGGCCATGCGGCTGGCCATATCGGTCGACCGGGCCGAGGGCGACGCCCTGGTCGAGGCCTACAAGCGCATGGCCCTGCGCGAGATCGCGCCGGCCTGACGCGGACCGCTCAGGCCCGCAGCGAAGCGACGAACCGGTGAAGATCGCCGCGCATTCCTGCTCGGCCTGGGCGGGGTCGAGGCCCCAGCTCGGAAACTGGCCGTCGGCGTGCATGCGCGCCAAGCCGTAGGCGAGGGCGCGGCCGGCGACCATCTGCCGGGCGATGTCGTCCGAGCGGAGCAGGCCCTGTTCGCAGCCGCCCTCGCGGCGTCGCCGGCGGCCGCCCTGGCCGAGGGGCCCCACGCCGGCCACGGCGACGAGGTCCAGGCGGCCGCTCCGCCGCGTCTGACGCCGGACCCGCCGGTTCCAAGCCTGCTGGCGCGGGGACTGGCGGCCGTCGTCTTCCATGTCGAGGGCGGCAAGGTCATGCCGGTCTACGGCCAGGCGGCCCTGGGCGTGACGCCGAAGCTGGTCCACCTGCATGTGACGGTGGACGGGGCTGGCTGGCGCTGGGTTCACGCCAGCGAGGAGCCGGTGGTGATCCAGGGGCTCGCGCCGGGGCCGCACACGGTGCGGCTGGAGCTGGCCGACGCCGCTCACCGGGTGATCGACCAGGCCGTAGTCCGGTTCGACGTTCCGCCGTCGCCTGCGACGCGGCCCTGACGCCGTTCAAGCGGCGTCGAGCACCTCGCGCACCTTGCGGGCCAGGCGGGTCATCTCGAAGGGCTTGGGCAGGTAGACCACGGGACTTTCGCCCGCCTCGCGCGCGCCGGGGGGCGTGGTGACGTCGTGGCCGCTGATGAACAGCACGGGCAGGCGGGGACGGTTCAGGCGGATGCGCCGGGCCAGTTCGCGCCCGTCGGTGCGCCCCGGCAGGCCGATATCGGTGAGCAGGAGGTCGAAGGCCGCGCCGCTGCGCTCGAGGCCCAGGGCCTGCTGGGCGGATTCGACTTCGACGCAGTCGTAGCCCTGTTCGCGCAGGGTCTCGACGATGACCTGCCGCACCAGATCCTCGTCCTCGACCACCATGATCGTCTCGCCGCGCCCGGCCGTCGCGGCCTCGGGCTCCTTGGGCGACGGCGCGCCGACGCCGGCCGTCGGGGCGCGGCGCAGCAGCAGCGCCACCTCGGTGCCGGCGCCGACCTCGCTGCGCAGTTCGACGAAGCCGCGCGACTGGCGCACGAAGCTGTAAAGGATCGACAGGCCCAGTCCCGCGCCCTGGCCGCGCGGCTTGGTGGTGAAGAACGGGTCGAAGGCCTGGGACGACACCTCCGAGGGCATGCCCACGCCGCTGTCGGTGACGGAAAGGCGGACATAGTCGCCGGGAACCCCGCCGGAGAGCGTCGCCGCCGCGGCGGCGTCCAGGGTCAGGTTGCGGGCGGCGAGCCGCAGCCGGCCGCCCTCGGGCATGGCGTCGCGGGCGTTGATCACCAGGTTCAGCAGGGCGCTTTCCAGTTGGTGGGGATCGCACCAGACCGAGGTCAGGTCGTCGGCGAGATCGACCTCGACGGCGATCGACGCGCCGACGGTGGCGGCGATGATCGGTCGCATTTCGTCGATCAGCGGGGCCAGGGCCACCGACTCGGCCTCCAGCGGATGGCTGCGCGCAAAGGTCAGCAGCCTCTGGGTCAGGGCGGCCGCGCGCTTGACGGCGTGCATGGCGTTGGCCGCCTGCCGGCGGACGTCGACGCGGCCCTGGTCCAGCCGGCGGTCGAGGATTTCGAGATTGCCGAGGATGGCCATCAGCAGGTTGTTGAAATCGTGGGCGATGCCGCCGGTCAGATGGCCCAGGGCCTCCATCTTCTGGGCCTGGCGCAGCTGCGCCTCGACCCTGGCGTGGGCCGCCTCGGCCCGGGCGCGCTTGACCGCCTCCCAGGTGCGGGCGGCGATTTCCTGAAGGAGCTCGATCTCCTCCTGCGTCCAGGTCCGGGGCGCGGCCTGGTGCACGAACAGCGAAGCCTCGAAGCGGCCGTCGCGCACCAGCGGCACGCTGATGGCGGCGCGGGCGCCGATGTCGCGCCATACCGGCGGCGAGGCCGGGTCGGCCCGGCCGTCGGCGACGACCAGGGTGCGGCCGGCGCGGAACAGGCGCAGAGTCGGCGCGCCGATGGCCTCCATCGCCAGGGCGCCGGTGATCGGCGGCAAGGCACCGCTCCAGCAGACCACGATGTCGTAGAGGCCCTCCTGCTCGTCGATCTCGGCGTAGCCGGCGCGGTCGACGCCCAGCCGCTCGCCCACCAGTTCGGCGGCGGCCTTCATGATCTCCCGCGGGGCCTCCAGCTTGCCGATGCGCTCGTTGAGATCGAGGAGGGCGCTGTCGCGGCGGCGGGCCCTGTACAGGCTGTCGACGAACGACCGATGCTCGTCGAGCAGGCGGTCCTGTTCGGCTTCCAGCTGCGCGACGCGCTGTCGCAATCGGTCGATTTCGCGGTCGGGCATGCGGCGGCGGACTGAAAGCACGAAGACGTGAGCACGGAAACGGACGCGGGCGCGCGGGCCGTCGCTTGCTGAACACTAGGCGGCGCGCCGGGTTCCGTCCAATCGAAATCGAACGTCGTTCTGCGATGCCCGGCGGCCCCCGGGACGGGTTTGTCGCAGGAGGTGCGCAGAACTGTCGGGGAACTGACACCGGCGTCGCCTAATCAGGCCGCGCCCGCCCGGCCTTCGTCGCCGGCCGGCCTGTCGCAACGGAACGATTGTGGGCCATGTCCTGGCTGCGAGACATAGACCGCTGGTTCGGCGCGGCCGTGCTGCCGCACGCGCCCATGTTCCGCGCCTATGCGCGCCGGCTGGTCGGCGACGACGGCGACGACCTGGTGCAGGAGGCCTACGCCCGCGTGTTCGGGCTGGAGGATTGGCGCCGGCTCGACGCCCCCGACCGCTTCGTGCTGCGCGTCATCCGCAACCTGGCGCTGGAGCGGTTCCGCCGGGCCAAGGTGGTGCCGATGCGGCGTCTGGAGGACGTCGAGATGAACGCGCTGCCCGACGTCCAGCCGGACGCCTACGCCGTGACCAGCGCGCGCGAGGACCTGTCGCGGGTCGCCGAGGCCTTGGCTCGTCTGCCCGACCAGTGCCGCAAGGTGGTCATCCTGCGAAAACTGGAAGGGTTGTCGCCGCGGGAGATAGCGGTTCGGCTCAACTTATCCGTCTCTACGGTTGAGAAACATCTGGCCAAGGGGCTTCGTCTTCTGACACAGACCCTGGCTGACGACGCGGGGACGAAGGTTCGATCGGGTTCATGGGTCGCGAATACAAGGAAGATCGCGCGCAACTGATCGCCCTGGCGTCCGACTGGCTGGTCCGGCTCGACGCCGGCGACGCGGATGCGGAAGACTTCGAACGCTGGCGCGGCGCCGATCCCCGGCGCGCGGCCGCTTTCGCCGAGGTCGCGGCGACCTGGGGGCGTCTCGACGACCTGCGTCGCGCCGGCGGCGAACCCCCTTCGCGTTTCTCGACGGCCGAGCGCCGGGCGCGGCCCGCGGGCCTGTCGCGGCGGGCGCTGATCGGCGTCGGCGGCGCAGCGGCCGCCGGGATCGCCGGCGTCGGCGCGTTCGCCGTCCGCGGCGACCTGTTGCGGCCCGGCCTGCGCACCGAGATCGGCGAGCGCCGCCAGCTCAACCTGCCTGACGGCAGCGCCATCGAACTGAACACCGACACCCGGGTGTCGTGGCGGTTCGACCGCCGGGAGCGGCGGTTGTGGCTCGAGCGCGGCGAGGCCGCCCTGACGGTGGCGGCCGACGAGGCCCGGCCGTTCCTGCTGATGGCGGCCGGAACCGTGGCGCGGCTGCGCACCGGCCAGTTCAACGCCCGGCTGGCCACGGAGACCCTGAGCCTGATGGTGCTGGCCGGGCAGGCGGCGGTGGACGGCCCGCGCGGCCGGGCCAGCGCCGCCGTCGAGCGCACGGACGACCGCCGGCGCACGCTGCAGGCCGGCCCGTCCGGGGTCAGCGTCGCCGCCGTCTCCGAGGACTCGGCGCAGGTGGTCCAGGCCTGGCGGCGCGGCGAGATCGTCTTCGAGGGCGAGCCGCTGTCGGTCGCCGTCGGCGAATACAACCGCTATCTGCGCCGCAAGCTGGTGATCGAGGACCCGGCCGTCGGCCGCATCCGCCTGGGCGGCCGGTTCCTGACCAGCGATCCCGAGGCGTTCCTGACCGCGCTCGGCCGCGCCTTCGGGGTGCGCGCGGTCGATTCCGGCGATGTGCGAATTTTACTGAAGTCGGCATAGCGGTTCGGCCGCCCCCAAGCATCTGGACCTCAGCGGGATGATCTCGCTGTCGAGATCTTTGGGGGATCCAATGTTCAAGTCTTCGGCCGCGCGCTTCGGCGCGTGCGCGCTGTTCCTGACCACGGCGCTGGCTTCGGCGCATCCGGCCCTGGCGCAGGCGTCGGCGCCGGCCTCGGCCCAGGTCGCCTTCGACATCCCGGCCGGCAACGCCGCCGAGGCGCTGAACCTGTTCTCGCGCCAGGCCGGCGTGCAGATCCTGTTTCCCTACGACGTGGCGGCGCGCCATGTCAGCGTCGCCGTCAAGGGGCGCTACGGCCGCGAGCAGGCGCTGCGGCTGTTGATCGCCGGCAGCGGCCTCGAGATCGCCTCGGCCGACGCCAGCGTCATCACCCTGCGGGCCAGGGCCGACGGCTCCTTTCCCGGCCCCGTCGCCCAGAACGCCGAGGTCGAGGAGCTGATCGTCACCTCGCGGGCCGGCACCGACGCCCGCACCCGGCTGGCGACCAGCTACGCCGTCACCACCCTCAACGAGGCGCAACTGCGCATGCGATCGCCGACCGGCGTCGCCGACGCGCTGAAGTCGGTGCCCGGCTTCTGGGTCGAGGCCTCCGGCGGCGAGGCCAGCGCCAACATCCGCGCGCGCGGCATCCCGCAGGAAGGCTATTCGGCCGTCGCCCTCTATGAGGACGGCGCGCCGGTGCAGCACGATTCCGGCCTGGGCTACCTAAACGCCGACCAGGCGTTCCGCATCGACGAGACCGTCGAGCGCATGGAGGTGGTGCGCGGCGGCCCGTCCTCGATCTTCGCCTCCTACGCCCCCGGCGGCACGGTCAACTTCATCACCCGCAAGGGCGGCGCCCATCCCGAGGGCCTGGTCAAGGTCCAGGCCGGCGACTACGGCATGGGCCGCGTCGACGGCTGGTACGGCGGCCCGATCGGCGACTGGCGCTTCGGCGTCGGCGGCTTCTATCGCCAGGACGACGGGGTGCGCGACCCCGGCTACACCGCCGACAAGGGCGGTCAGATCCGCGTGACCCTGGGCCGCGACTTCGACAAGGGCTCGATCGACTTCAACGTCCGCCACCTCGACGACCACGTCATCCTGTTCGCCGGCATTCCGCTGAAGTTCGACAGCAACAGCGGCCAGCCCAGCGCCGTTCCGGGCTTCGATCCCAACTACGGCACCCTGAACGGTCCCGAGACCGCCCGCCTGACCCTGCGCTCGGCCAAGGGGCCGTTCGACTGGGACCTGACCAAGGGCACGGCGGTCAAGCTGACCGAGTTCACCGCCAGCCTGAACTACGAGATCGTCGACGGCTGGAAGGTCACCGACGTCCTGCGCTACAGCACCGCCGAATCGCGGCGGATCGGCCTGTTCCCCAACACGCCCGTGACCGGGACCGCGCGGCTGGCCCAGTACCGCGCCCAGCTGCTGGCCGCCGTTCCCGGCGCGACCGACGTGCAACTGCGCTACGCCACCAGCCCGTCGCAGGTGTTCGACGTCAACGGCCAGAACGGCAACGGCCTGGTGCTCGACGGCTCGCTGCGCTGGGTGTCGGCGCCGCTCGACCAGACGATCAACGACCTGCGCCTGCTGCACAAGTTCAACGTCGGCGGCCAGGTGCACGACGTCGCGTTCGGCTTCTACACCGCCCTGGTCAGCGAGAGCTTCAACCGCTACTCGGCCAACGCCCTGCTCGACGTGCGCGACAACGCCCGCCGCCTCGACCTCGTCGCCGTCGACGCCGCCGGCAAGGTGCTCTACTCGGCCACCGAGAACGGCGTCTCGCGCTATGGGGCCGAGTTCGCCAACGGCACGGGCGACTCCAAGACCTTCGCCCTCTACGCCAGCGACGAATGGCACGTCACCGACGACCTGCGCATCGACCTCGGCGTGCGCTGGGAATCGATCGACTTCACCGGCCGCAGCGAGCGCACGACCTCGGTCAACCTCAACCAGTCGCCGTCCCTGGCCGACGACAACGTCCTGACCGGCTCGGGCGTATACGACACCGTCGGCCGCAACTTCCAGCACACCGGCTGGACCATCGGCGCCGACTGGCAGTTCGCGCGGGGGCAGGGGGTGTTCGGCCGCTACACCAAGGCTTTCCGCCTGCCGTCCCTGGGCGACTACATCACCAACGCCGCCAACACCTCGCCGTTCGTGCAGACCATGGATCTGGCCGAGGCCGGCTACAAGCTGTCGATCCCCAAGCTCGACCTCTACGCCACCGCCTTCTACACCAAGTACAACGCCCTGACCTTCGGCAGCCTGGTGTTCAACCCGGTCACCGGCGGCTACGACAACCAGACCAGCATCACCGACACCAAGACCTACGGGATCGAGCTGGAAGGGACGTACCGTCCCGCGCGCTGGTTCGACGTGGCCTTCAACGCCACCTTCCAGAACCCGGAGTTCGGCGACTACGCCTTCGACGAGACCTGCACGGCCGGCGCGCCGGCGGCGGGCGCCGTGCCGGCCTGCGGGGCCAACGGCCACCGCATCCGCAACTTCACCGGCAACCAGCTGATCCGCGCGCCCAAGCAGTCGTTCCGCCTGACGCCGGGGGTCAACCTGATGGACGACCGGCTGCGGCTGCAGGTCGACGTGGAATACTACGGCCAGCGGTATTCGGACGCCGCCAACACCTCGATCCTGCCGGACTACACCCTGGTCAACGCCGCTGTCCGCTTCGACGCCACGCCCCGGCTGACGCTCTACGCCTACGGCTCCAACCTGACCAACGAGATCGGCCTGACCGAGGGCAACCCCCGCGCCGGCCAGATCATCAGCTCGGAGGCCGGCTCGCTCTACGGCGTCGGCCGGCCCGAACTCGGCCGCTCGTTCAAGGTCGCCGCCCTCTACCGCTTCTAAGTCCCCCCGCAGACTGGCGGCCGGCCCGTCCCCCGGCCGGCCGCCGCTTTTTTCGAGGTCGATCATGATCGGGCGAGTTTGCGCGGCTCCGGCCTGGTTCGCGGCGTTGGTCCTTCTGGCGGGCTCGCCAGGCGGGCCGGCCGCCGCCGAGCCCGCCGCCGCCCCGGCGCAGAGGCCGGCCGATCTGGTCCTGACCGGGGAGCTGACGGGGGCCGACCACCAGCGGTATCGCATGGTCCCCTTCGAGACGCCGCCCGGCGTGACCCGCCTGACCGTGCGGTTCGACCATGACGGCCGCGACCAGAAGACGGTGGTCGACCTCGGCCTGTTCGACGGCGAGCGGTTCCGGGGCTGGAGCGGCGGCTCCAAGTCCGAGTTCACCCTGTCGGCCGAGGCGACGACGCCGTCCTTCCTGCCGGGGACGCTGCGTCCGGGCCGATGGAGCCTGTTGCTCGGCATGCCCAACGTGCGGCCTGCCTCGCACGCCCGCTATACGGCCCGGCTCTATTTCGACCGGTCGCCGGTCCCTGCGCCCGCCGAGGCTCCGCCGCTGCGTCCCGGGCCGGGCTGGTATCGCGGCGACCTGCACATGCACACCGGCCACAGCGACGGGACCTGCCTCAGCCAGTCCGGCGTCCGCGTCCCCTGTCCGGTCTATCGCACCGTCGAGGCCGCCGCCGCCGCGGGTCTCGACTTCATCGCCGTCACCGACCACAACACCACGTCCCAGGCCGACGCCCTGCGCGAGCTGCAGCCCGCCTTCGACCGCCTGCTGCTGATCCCTGGCCGCGAGATCACCACCTTCCAGGGCCACGCCAACCTGTTCGGCCCGACCGGCTTCGTCGATTTCCGGCTGGGCGACCCGGCCGTCCCCGACGCCGACGCCCTGCTGCGCGCCGCGGCGGCCTCGGGCGGCGTGCTGTCGATCAACCATCCTGCGACGCCCTCGGGCGAGGCCTGCATGGGTTGCGGCTGGACGGCCGCCGCCGTCGACTACCGACTGGTCCAGGCGGTCGAGGTGGTCAACGGCGGGACCCTGGCGCAGACCGGCGCGGCGGACGGGCCGTTCTCCGGCCTGCCGTTCTGGGAGGCGCGGCTGAACGAGGGCGTGCGTCTGACCGCAGTGGGCGGCAGCGACAACCACGACCCCGGCGCGCCTCGCGACCGGCCGTCGGCCGTCGGCCGTCCGACCACGGCGATCTGGGCGCGGGACCTGTCGGTCCCGGCCCTGCTCGACGGGCTGCGCGCGGGGCGGGCCTTCGTCGACGTCGACGGGACGCGGGGGCGGATGATCGAGCTGAGCGGCGCCGCGTCCTCCGGCCGGTCGGGGCCGAGGGTCGCGATGGGGGGCGACCTCGCCGCGCTGGCCGGCGCGCGCGTGCGTTTCGAGGGCCGGCTGGCCGGGGTCGAGGGCGGCCGTATCGAAGCGGTGCTCGACGGCCGCCTGCTGAGCGTCCCCGGCGCGAGGGGCGTCGAGGGCGAAGCCTCGACCCTGGCGTTCGACTGGCGCAGCGACGGGCGACGCCACTGGCTGCGGTTGAACGGACGCGACGCGCGGGGGCGGCTCGTGCTGATCGGCAACCCGATCTACGTGAACTTTCCGCCGCGGGACGCGGCCGCGCCCTCAGCCGCCGCTGGGCGCTGACGCCCGGCGCGCCAGCCGCGCCGCCAGCCCGTCGAGCATGACGTCCAGGCCGAATTCGAAGGCCGCCTCGGGGCCGGCGCGGTCATAGGCGTCGAAGACCTCGGCGAGCGCGGCCGGCGGCGCGTCGGCAGGGCGCGATCCGGCCTCGACGGCGGCGGCCTGTTCCTCCAGCACCGCGCCGACGACGTAGTGGCCGACCGTCGTCAAGGCGTGGGCTGCGTCCAGCGGCGCGAACCCGGCCTCGCGCATAAGGGCGAACTGCGCCTCGACGGCGTCGAACTCGGGATCGACCGGCCGTGTGCCGGCGTGGATCAGCGCCCCGTCGCGCCGCGACAGCAGGGCGCGGCGGAAGCCGCGGGCGTTGTCGGCCAGGAATTCGCGCCAGTCCTGGCCAGGACGGGGGCGGGCGCCCTGACGTCCCTCGGCCAGCATGGCGTGGGCCAGGGCGTCGAGCAGGGCCCGCTTGCTGCGGAAATGCCAGTAGAGCGCCGGCTGCTGGACGCCGAGCCGCTCGGCCAGCCGCCGGGTGGTCAGGTTCTCGGCCCCCGTCTCGTCGAGCAGGTCGAGGGCGGCGGCGATGATGGCGTCGCGCTGCAGCTTGGTCATGAGCTCCTCGGTGGCTTGACAATTTATCATCGATAAACTTATTGCCCAATTTATCGATGATAAATTTTAGCGGGCGGGCATGAACAGAACCCTGACGATCGCCCTGGCGGCGGTGGTGTTGGACGCGGCGGGCATGGGGCTGGTCATGCCGGTGCTGCCGGCCCTGCTGCGCGAGCTGGCGCCGACCGGGCCGGCGGTCCTGCACTTCGGCGCGCTGCTGTCGCTGTACGCCCTGGCCCAGGCGGTGTTCTCGCCGGTGCTCGGCGTCCTGTCCGACCGCTTCGGGCGCCGGCCGGTGCTGCTGGCGTCGCTGGCCGGCGCGGCGGCGGACTATCTGGTCATGGCGCTCACGCCGACGTTGTGGGTGTTCTATCTGGGCCGCGCGGTCGCCGGCATGACCGGCGCCACCGGGGCGGTCGCCGGCGCCTGCATCGCCGACGTCTCCGAGGGCGCGGCGCGGACGCGGCGCTTCGGGTTGATGGGCGCCTTCTTCGGCGCGGGCATCGTGGCCGGTCCGGTCCTGGGCGGTCTGCTCGGCGGCCTGTCGCCGCGCGCGCCGTTCGTGGCCGCCGCCGTGCTGCACGGCCTGGGCCTCGTCGTCGCCGCCCTGCTGCTGCCCGAGACGCGGCCCGCCGGGCATGGGGGCGGGGCGGCGTCCGGCGGGCTGGCGTTCAACCCGTTCGCCGGCCTCGGGGGCCTGGGGCGCGGCGGGCTGGCGGGGCTCGGCGCGCTGATCCTGGTCTTCGTCGTCCTGCAGCTGGCCGGCCAGGCGCCGGCTTCGCTGTGGACGCTGTTCGGCCAGGATCGCCTGCACTGGGACGCCGCCGCCGTCGGCCGCTCCCTCGGCCTGTTCGGCCTGCTGCACCTGGCCGTGCAAGGCTGGGCGATCGGCCCGGCGGTCCGCCGCCTGGGCGAGCGCGGCGCTCTGGCCGTCGGCATGGCCGCCGACGCCGCCGGCTTCGTGCTCCTGGCCTTCATCGGCGACTGGCGGGGCATGGCGCTGGTCATGCCGCTGCTCGCCCTTGGCGGCCTGGCCCAGCCGCCCCTCCAGGGACTGCTGTCGAACGCCGTCGCCGACGACCGCCAGGGGCGGCTCCAGGGATTGCTGGCCAGCCTGACCAGCCTGGCGGCGGTGGCCGGGCCGCTGGCCTTCGTCGCGCTTTACGCGGCCTCGTCGGGAGGCTGGAACGGCTGGCCCTGGCTGGCGGCGGCCGGGCTCTACCTGCTGGGCGCGCCGGCGTTCCTGTGGGCTCGCCGTACGGCCGCCGCCGCGCGATAGGCGGCGTCAGACCAGGTGCGGATAGCCCTGATCGGCGGCGATCTGCTCGAGGTAGAGCACGGCGCGATAGTGGGCCGGCGACAGGGTGTTGAAGCCGTCGAGCAGCAGCTCGGCCCGGGCTTCCCGCAGCTCGGGGGCGACGGCGATGTCGGCGATGGCCGCGTGCAGGGCGTTCTCCACGGCGCGGCCGGTCTGCTTGGCCGTGACCAGCGGCAGGCCGGGGCTGCGCACCGTCCACGACAGCACCTTGAGCTGGCGGGTGAGGGCGGGCCGGAAGCGCTGGAGCTGGGCGAAGGTCACGCAGTCGATGGCGGCCACCTCGGCCCGGCCCTCCGCCACCGCCTCGGCGCTGGCCAGGTGCGAGCCGGTGATCTGCACCGCGCTGAAGAAATGCCCCCGCCCGGCCAGGGGCGCGATCTCGGCGCGCAGCAGGTTCATGCCGCTGTTCGAGGTCGGCTCGTTGAGGGCGCAGCGCCCGCCGCGCAGGTCGGCCAGGTTGGCGGCCGTATCGGCCGCCCGCACCACCACGGCGCTGCGGTAGAACGGGCCCTCGCAGCCGCGCGCGCGGTAGCGCGGCGTCGAGACCACCTTGACCTGGCCGTGCAGGGCCGTGACCAGGGGGTAGCCGCAGGTCTGGGCCAGCAGCAGCGACGGGTCGGTCCATAGGGCGTGGGTCGCGCGTCCCCGGGTCAGGGCGGCCGGCACGCCCGCCACGCCGCGCGCGCGCAGGCGCTCGGCCAGCCCGGCCCACAGGGCGTCGTTGGCGTCGGCCAGTTCGGGCAGGTCGTACATCGGCAGGGCCGCCACCCGCTCGGGCGGGTCGGCCGCCGCCTCGGGGGCGTAGCGGCTGCGGGGCTGGACGAGGCCCATCACGCAAGGCCCTCCGGCTGGGCGGCCGGGCGGATGGAATGACAGGGCGTGAATTGAGGCATGGCCGCGTCCGCCGATGGAGTTGCGCCGCGGCGGAAGGCCCGGTCCGCCTTGACGCAGGATTAGTCCCGCGCGCGGCGTTGCAAGGCAATTCAGATCAATTCAGTGGGAATTCAGATATTCTGCATCCGGCGCGTCGCGCGGAGCGGGGGCCGAAGCCCGGCGTCGTCGCCGGGCTTCGGCCTGCCTTGGTCCTAGTAGCCGGGCTTCGGCCTGCCTTGGTCCTAGTACTTGTAGCTCAGGGTCACGCCGACGGTGCGCGGCCGGTTGACGGCGATGCGGCGGGTGGTCGGCAGGTCGGCGCCGATGGCGGCGGGCAGGCCGGTCTGGCCGATCTTGTCGAACAGGTTGTCGACGAAGAACACCGCCTGCCAGTGATCGCCGTTGTCGATCCCGAGCTTGACGTTGGTGATGACGAAGCCCTTGCGCTCATGGAACGGGCTGGTGCGGTCGTACAGCGCCAGGGCGTCGCTGGTGTAGTTGACGTCCAGGCGGCCGAAGCCGTTGAAGCCGTTGCTGAACGACTTGGCGTACTCGACGCCGCCGGCGAGGTTCCAGTGCGGGACGTCCTGCAGCGGGTCGCCCTTGCGGGCGGGGGTGCCGGGGATGTCGTTGCTCAGCGTCGCGTCGGTGTAGCCGGCGGCGGCGTTCAGCGACAGGCCGGGGAGCGGGTGGTACTCGACCTCCAGCTCGGCGCCCTTGCTGGTCGCCTTGCCGAAGTTGGCGGTGATGTTGAAGCCGCAGTTCAGGACGATCTGCTGCTGCACGTCGCTCCAGTCGATGTAGTAGACCGAGCCGTTGACGGTCAGCTTGCGGTCCAGCCAGCGGGTCTTGGCGCCGGCCTCGTAGTTCCACAGGGTGTCGGGCTGGTAGCGGGTGAGCTGGCTGACGCTGAGGCCCAGCTTGGAGACCTCGGCGCCGCACACCGCCGCCGGGGCGGGGTTGTTCGGCCCGCCGGGGCGATAGCCCTTGGAGGCCGTGGCGTAGACCATGTGGTCCGGGTCGATCTGCCAGGACAGGTTGAACTTGGGGTTGAGGCCGTTGTCGGACGAGCTGTTGGACACCTGGCTGACGCCGCCGTTCAGAACGCCCTCGCCCCACTGGTAGAAGCGCTGGTCGACCTGGAAGGCCCGCAGGCCGGCGCGGGCGGTGAGCCCGTGGCCCAGGTCGTAGGAGGCCTCGGCGAAGGCGGCGCTCTCCTGCAGGGTCGCCTTGCGGATGCCGTGATAGAACACCGTGCCGCCGAAGGGCGAGCCGAAGGTCTTGTCATAGCCCGGGGGCACCGGGATGGCCGATTCCAGCGGCGCGAAGGTGCGGTGGAAGTAGCCGCCGGCGATCAGCTGGAACGGGCCCTGGAAGTCCGACGCGAAGCGCAGCTCCTGGGTGAACTCGCGGTTGCGGTAGATCCCCGTCATCACCGACGGATAGACCGAGGTCTGCGGCGGCGAGAAGAAGAAGGCCAGGACCTTCGAGGAGTCCTCGTTGATCTTGATCTGGCGGCTGTAATACGAGGTCGACGAGACGATCTCGCCGAACGGCAGGCGCTTGTGGATGGCGATGTTGCCCAGCAGCGAGCGCTGGTCGCTGACTTCGGAGACGTCGCGCGTCTGGATCAGGTTGTCGAAGCTTCCCGGCGGCCGGTCGAACTGGAACGGCGCGCCCAGGCGGGTGTACTGGTAGAAGATCGACGGCGTGATCGTCAGGGTGTCGTCCGGCTTGATCAGCAGCTGGGCACGGAAGCCGCCGGTGCTCTCGGTGTTGACGTTCTCCTTGACCGGGCTGTTCGGCTTGACCTTCAGGATGTCGTTCGGGTCGATCTGGTAGCGGTCGATGAAGCCGTCCTGATAGCGGTAGAAGGCCGAGATCCGGGCCGCCAGCTTGTCTTCGACGATCGGCATGTTGACCATGCCATTGATCGAGCCGTTGGGGCCGCCGCCCTCGGTGTAGGACGCCGTGGCGCTGGCCTTGGCGCTGAACCGGGTCGCGTCCGGCTGGCTGGTGACGTACTTGATCGTGCCGCCCATCGAGCTGGAGCCGTAGAGCGTGCCCTGCGGGCCGCGCAGCACTTCGATGCGCGAGATGTCGAACACCGACGGGTCGAGCAGGCCGCGCTGGGCCAGCAGCGAAGCGTTGCTGGAGGCCGCGATGGGGGTGTCGTCGAGATAGTAGCCGACGGTGCCGGCGGTGCCGGCCGTCGACGACACGCCGCGGATGATCAGCACGTTCTGGCCCGGTCCGGCCGAGGTCACGGCGAGGCCCGGCGTGGCGCGCGCCACGTCGGTCAGGTTCTGGATGCCCAGCCGTTCCAGCTTGCGCTCGTCCATGGCGGTGACGCTGATCGGCACCGACTGCACGCTCTCGGAACGCTTCTGGGCGGTGACAACGATCTCGGACACGGTTTCGTGGGTCTCGGCGGGCGCGGCGGCCTGCTGGGCCAGGGCGGGGGCCCCGGCGAAGACGGCGGCGCACAGGGCGCTGGTCGCCATCCAGGCGCGCAGCCGCGCGCGTTCGTACTCGGACGTGAACATCGGAAATCCCCTCCCGGCTCGAAGCCGCTCTCGTTTTGGTCGCCGCCGGGACTCGGGCCGCGGTTCGGCGAACTCCACATTCTCACCTCAAAATAATTTTGCATATCAAAAAATTTAAGTAAGGATGACAAGGTCGACCGGCTGATCGACAATCGAACAATGAGAAGGCCGGCGTGGGGAGGAACGATCTGATGAGCGCGGAGCGAGACCAAGGCGTGGACGCCACCCGGCGTGGACTGGCGATGGCCGCGGGACTGGCCCTGGCCGCCGGCGTGACGGGCGCGGCGACGCCGGCCCTGGCGGGCGAGGGCGACGCCGAACGGGCCGCGGTGGGCAAGGTGCTGGACGCCAGCGCCACCGCCTGGTCGGCCGGCGATCTCGACGCCTTCATGAACTGCTACGAGGACGATCCGCGTACGGCCTATATCGGCGCCGGCGGCGTGGTGAAGGGCTATAAGGCGATCCACGACATGTACGCCGCCCGCTTCGGCGGCGCGCGCCCAGCCTCGCTGGGCAAGCTGTCGATGGACATCCTCGACTTCCGGGCCCTGGGCGGCGAGCACGCCCTGGTCACCGGCCGCTTCCACCTGCTTCGCGCCGGCCAGCCCGAGGCCACCGGCATCTTCACCCTGGTGTTCCACAAGTCGGCGGCGGGGTGGCGCATCGTATCGGACCACACCGCCTGATGCCCGGGCCGGCGGCGGCCGCCGAGGCGCTCCAGAAGATCATCGCCGGCGACCCGGCCCGGGACGCCGCCTCGTTGTCGGTGGGCTCGGCCATCCGCGACCGCCGCCGGCGGCTGGGGCTGACCTTGCAGGTCCTGGCCGACCGCGCCGGGCTGTCGGCCCCTTTCATCTCGCAGGTCGAGCGCGGCCAGGCCTCGCCATCCATCGTGTCGCTGATGGGCATCGCCAAGGCGCTGGGCGTCGACATCAACTATTTCGTCAGCGTGCCCCACCAGGGCCAGCTCGTGCGCCGCGGCGCCGATCCGGAGTTCGTCGACGCCGGCATCCCGGTCGAATACCGCCGCCTCAGCGGCGACCACGAGGAGCGCAAGATGGAGGCGCTGCTCATGGCCATCCCGCCGGGCCTCAGCGCGCCGACCACCCAGCGCGAGGGCGAGGGCTTCTGGTACGTGCTCGACGGCGAGCTGGAGATGGAGATCGGCGGCGACCGCTTCATCCTGGGCGTCGGCGACAGCGCCCACTTCGACCAGCGTCATCCCTACAAGGTCTCCAATCCCGGCGAGCGGCCGGTCAGGGTGCTGTGGGTGGGCACGCCCGCCCTGTTCTGACGCCGCCGCCGACCCGCAGCCATCAGTTCGCAGTCGCCCGGCCGTGGACGGACCGGGAAGGAGTTTGCATGTTCCAGAGCTTCGACGAGACGGCGGATCGCGCCTTCGGGCCGCGGCACGTTCCTTCGATCCGGCGCGCGATGATCGCCGCCGGCCTCGACGCCTTCCTCATCCCGCGCGAGGACGAGCACCAGAATGAATACCCGCCCGCCGCCAACGACCGGCTGGGCTGGGCCACCGGCTTCACCGGCTCGGCCGGCATGGCGATCATCCTGCGCGACGGGGCGGCGATGTTCACCGACGGGCGCTACGCCTTGCAGGTGCGCGACCAGGTCGATCCGGCCGTCTTCCACATCGGCATGCTCGAGGACGGCGGCGTCGAAGCGTTCCTGACCGAGGTCCTGCGCCCTGGCCAGACGGTCGGCTACGATCCCCGCCTGCACAGCCCGGCCGCGTTGGTCGGCCTGGGCGCGGCCGTCGCCCGGGCCGGCGCGGCGCTGAAGCCCTCCGCGGTCAATCCGGTCGATGAAGCCTGGGGCGCCGACCGGCCGGCCCAGCCCGCCGCGCCGCTGACCCCGCATCCGCTCGACCTGGCCGGGGTCTCCAGCGCCGACAAGCGCGCCGCCCTGGCCGCGGGCCTGCGCGCCGACGGGGTCAAGGCGGCCCTGCTGACCGCGCCGCCGTCCATCGCCTGGCTGTTCAACGTGCGGGGCGGCGACACCATCCGCGCGCCGCTGCCGTTCGCCCAGGCGCTGCTGCACGATGACGGCCGGGCCGAGCTGTTCGTCGAGCCGGGCAAGGTCTCGCCCGAGCTGGCCGCGTGGCTGGGGAACACGGTCTCGCTGGGCGAGCCGTCCGGCCTGGTCCCGGCCCTGGAGCGGCTGAAGGGCGAGCGCGTGCTGGTCGATCCCGGCCAGTCGTCGGCCTGGTATTTCGAGGCCGCCGCCCTGGCCGGCGCCGTCGTGGTGGCCGGCCTCGATCCCTGCGCTCTGCCCCGCGCCGCCAAGAACGCGGCCGAGATCGAGGGCGCGCGCCGCGCCCACCGGCGCGACGGCGCGGCGGTGACGACCTTCCTGCACTGGCTGGCGGTCGAGGGGCAGGCCTCTCCGCCCGACGAGATCGAGGCGGCTAGCAAGCTCGAGGGCCTGCGCCGGGCCACCGGCGAACTGCGCGACCTGTCGTTCGACACCGTGGCGGGCGCCGGGCCGAACAGCGCGGTGATCCACTACCGGCCGACGACGCGCACCAATCGCCGCTGCGCGCCGGGCGAACTGCTCCTGGTCGATTCCGGCGCGCAGTACGTCGACGGCACCACCGACGTCACCCGCACGGTGGCCATCGGCGAGCCCTCGGCCGAGATGCGGCGGCGCTACACCCTGGTGCTGAAGGGGCACCTGGCCCTCGGCCGCCTGCGGTTTCCGGCCGGCACCACCGGCTCGGCGGTGGACGCGGTGGCCCGGCTGGCGCTGTGGCGCGACGGCCTGGACTTCGACCACGGGACCGGCCACGGGGTCGGCAGCTATCTCAGCGTCCACGAGGGACCGCAGCGCATCTCCAAGGCTCCGAACGCCACGGCGCTGGCCCCCGGCATGATCGTCTCGAACGAGCCCGGCTACTACAAGCCCGGCGCCTACGGCATCCGCATCGAGAACCTGCAGACGGTCACGCCGGCCGCGCCCATCCCGGGCGGCGAGCGGCCGATGCTGGGCTTCGAGACCCTGACCCTCGCCCCCTACGACCGGCGGCTGATCGACGTGGCGATCCTGACCGGCGAGGAGCGGGCGCAGGTGGACGCCTACCACGCCCGCGTCGCCGCCGAGATCGGGCCGCTGGTCGAACCGGCCGTCCGGGCTTGGCTGGGCGAGGCCTGCGCGCCGCTCTAGGCCGCCAGCCGCGCCTTGAGGTGGTCGCCGACGCGCATGGCGTTGGCGACGATGGTCAAGGTGGGGTTCACCGCCGCCGACGAGACGAAGAAGCTGGAATCGACGACGTACAGGTTGTCGACCTCGTGGGCCTTGCAGAACGGGTCGAGCACCGAGCTGGCCGGATCGGCGCCGAAGCGCGTGGTGCCGTTCATGTGGGCGGTGCCGTACAGCGGCAGCAGCGAGTCGAACTGGAAGTGGTGCTGCGACAGCACGTGCTTGTGGTCGACGAAGCCGTCCAGGGCGTGGTCGAGCTTCTTGACCAGCCGCTCGTGGCCTTCGAGGTTGTTGTAGGCGTAGTCGAGGAAGATCCGCCCGTCGTTCTCGACCCGCACGCGGTTGTCGGGCGAAGGCAGGTCCTCGGATATCACCAGGAAGCTCAGCAGGCGCGCGGCCAGGGCGTTGACGAAGACGTCGGGCACCAGGGCCGGCGGCAGGATTTCGCTGATCTGGCCCTCCAGCGTCTTGCCCGACATGTATTCCAGCGCCTGGATGTGGCCCATGGGCAGATCGTAGCCGCCGGCCGGGTCGCCCCAGTAGAAGTCGTTGACCGCGAGGGTCTTGGGGAACTGGCTGTCCAGCGGGGCGGCGGTCAGCGAGACCATGGCCGTCAGGGTGTGGAACATGTAGTTGCGGCCGACCTGATCCGAGCCGTTGGCGAGGCCGTCCGGGTGGGCGGCGTTGCGCGAGTTCAGCAGGATCACCGGGGTGTTCACCGCGCCGGCCGCCAGGGCGACGATGTCGCCGGTCCAGCGTTCCTCGCCCTGGGGGCTGTCGCAGACGACGGCGGAGACGGTGCGGCCGGACGGGTCGGTCTCCAGGCGCAGGACCTTGCGCTCGGTCAGCAGGGTGACGTTCGGGGCGTCGAGCAGGGGATCGACGGCGATGCTGCGCGCGTCGCTCTTGGCCTTGAGCAGGCAGGGATAGCCGCCGCAGGTCTTGCAGCGGATGCAGGGCGAATGCAGCCACTTGTCGTCGTCGCGGTCGACGCCCAGCGGCAGGTGGAACGGCCGCCATCCCTGGCCTTCTAGATGGCTGCGCAGGCGGGCGATGCCCGGGTCGTCCTTCAGCGGCGGAAAGGCGTAGGCCGGCTCGTCGCCGTTCTCGGTCGGGTCCATGCCCCGCGCGCCGTGCACCCGCCACAGCGCCTCGGCCTCGGCGTAGTAGGGGGCCAGGTCCGCAAGCCCGATCGGCCACGCCGGCGAGATCCCGCCGGCGTGGCGGACCTCCTGGAAGTCGCGGTTGCGCAGCCGCATCAGGGCCGCGCCGTAGAAGGTGGTGTTGCCGCCGACCCAATAGTGGGTGTTGGGCGAGAACGGCTTGCCGTGCTTGTCGTACCAGTGGTCCTTGGTGCGGTAGCGGTGGTCGAGGAACACCGCCTGGGCGCTCCAGTTCTCGGCCTCGCGCGGCAGGTGGCCGCCGCGCTCCAGGATCAGGATCTTCTTGCCGGTCGGAGCCAGCCTCTGGGCGAGCGTCGCTCCGCCCGCGCCCGAGCCGACGATGACGACGTCGAAATGGTTGGCCATGGGGTCTCCCTGGGCTCAGTCCAGCACGTACTTGGCCGATCCCCGGCGGATGATCGCGCTGACCAGCGGTTCGGGGAGGTAGTGCATGAGGGCGGCGGCGACCTTGTTCCACCAGCCGGGCACCACCACCACGCGGCCGGCCAGGTTGGCGCGGATGGCGATCTCGGCCACCTGGGCCGGGGTCTGGAACAGGCGGCGCGGGGCCTCGTCCATCACCGCCTGGGTGCCGTTGACGGCGGCGAACTCGGTCAGGGTGAAGCCGGGGCAGACGGCGGTGACGCGCACGCCCTTGGCCCGCAGTTCGGCGTCCAGCGCCTGGCTGAAGCGGATCGCCAGGCTCTTGGCGCCGGGATAGAGGGTGTGGCCGGCGGCGCCGGGCGCGAACCCGGCCAGCGAGGCGACGTTGATGATCGTCCCTCGGCCCCGGTCGACCATGCCGGGGATGACGCCGTAGGCCAGTCCGCAGGCGGCGACCACCAGGGTCATCAGGAAATCGCGCTGCCGCTCCCATGGGACGCCCGTGAAGGTCTGGGCGACGCCGAAGCCGGCGTTGTTGACCAGGGCGTCGACCACGCGGCCGCGGGCGGCGACGGCGGCCAGCACAGGCTCGTGCCCCTCGTATAGAGACAGGTCGGCGGGGATGGCGAAGGCGTCGACGCCGTGGGCCGTCGAAAGCTCGGCGGCGAGCGCCTCCAGGCGGTCGGCGCGGCGGGCGACGAGGGCGAGGTCGAAGCCGCGCGCGGCGTAGGCGCGGGCGAAGGCCTCGCCGATGCCCGACGAGGCACCGGTGACCAGGGCCAGCGGTCGTCCGCCTTCTTTCGGCGCCAGCGCGTCGATCGCCATCCAACCCGCCTCGCCTGCCGCTTCGTCTAGACTGGGCGAGCGGCGCGGCGGCGTCAAATGCTCAAAGCCGCGATCAGAAGGCGGCGGCGATCGGGCCGTCGGAGCGGCCGTTGATGAACTGGTCCACGTAGGGGTCGCCCGACCGGTCGAGGTCGGCGGCCTGGCCGCGCCAGACGATGCGGCCGTCGTGCAGCATGGCGATCTCGTCGCCGATAGTGCGGGCCGAGGCCAGGTCGTGGGTGATCGACACCGCCGTGCAGCCGAGGTCGCGGACCTGCTGGACGATGAGGTCGTTGATCGCCGCCGCCGTGATCGGGTCGAGGCCGGTGGTCGGCTCGTCGAAGAAGATGATCTCGGGATTGGACACCACGGCGCGGGCCAGGCCGACCCGCTTCTGCATGCCGCCCGACAGCTCCGACGGGTAGAGGTCGGCGTACTGGCGGCCCAGCCGCACGCGGGCCAGGGCCTCGATCGCCCGGGCCTTGGCGGTCTTGCGCGCCACGCCGTCGGCGTTGATCAGGCGGAAGGCGACGTTCTCCCAGATCGACAGACTGTCGAACAGCGCCCCGCTCTGGAACAGCATGCCCAGGCGGCCGGACAGGGCCGCGCGGGTGCGGCTGTCGGCGGTGTCGACGATCTCGCCGTCATAGAGGATCTCGCCGGCGTCGGGCAGGATCAGGCCGGCGGCGGTCTTGATGGTCACCGACTTGCCCTGGCCGGACGCGCCGATGATCACCAGCGAGCGGCCGGCGGCGACGCTGAGGTCGAGGCCGCGCAGGACGTGGGCGTCCTCGAAGCTCTTCCTGACGCCGCGCCATTCGAGCTTGGGGGGAGGGGGCGTGCTCATCGGTGGGTGAACAACGAGGTCAGCAGGTAGTCGGCCGCGAAGATCAGGATGGCCGCGGAGACCACGGCGTGGGTGGTCGCCCGGCCGACCCCGCGCGCGCCGCCGGTGGCGTTGAGGCCGTGATAGCAGCCCATCAGCGCGACGATGAACCCGAACACGGCCGCCTTGATCAGGCCCGAGACCACGTCCCAGCTCTGCAGGAAGTCCCAGGTGTTGCGCACATAGACGGTCGGGTTGAACGCCAGCGCCTTGGTGGCGACGAACCAGCCGCCGGCGACGCCGATGATGTCGGCGGTCATGGTCAGCAGCGGCAGGGTGACCAGGGCCGCCGCCAGGCGCGGGGCGATCAGGTAGTGGAACGGATCGGTCGACAGCGTCTGCATGGCGTCGATCTGCTCGGTGGCCCGCATGGCGCCGATCTCGGCGGCGATGGCGGCTGAGACCCGCCCGGCCAGCATCAGGGCGGCCAGCACCGGCCCAAGCTCGCGGGTGATGCCCAGGGCCACGATCTGCGGCATGATCTGTTCGGCGTTGAAGCGTCCGCCGCCGGTGTAGATGTTCAGGGCCAGGGCCGCGCCGGTGAAGACGGCGGTCAGTCCGACGACCGGCAGCGAGAAGTAGCCGATGGTCTGCAGCTGGCGGACGAACTGGCCGAAGAACCACGGCGGCTTCAGCATGGCGAGGACGCCCCGCGCCGCGAACAGCACCACCGACCCCACCTGGATCAGCAGGCCGAGGACGGCGCGGCCGACCGCGCGGAACGGCGTCAACGCTGCGGGGAGCGGGGCGGCGTCCAAGATCAGGGCGCCTTGGCCGGGCTCGCAGGAGCGGCCGGGGCGGCGTCGCCGGCGGCCGGGGCCGGCGGGCGCAGCACCTGGCCGATCAGGCCGAACAGGTCCACCGCGCCCTGGGTGTTCTCGATCTCGCCGCCGGACTTGATGTCGTCGGCGGCCGAGCCCGGCTCGATGACCACGTGCGCCCCGCCCAGCAGGCCGTCGCTGGTGATCTTGGCCGTGGAGTCGGACGGCAGCTTGACCTTGGGGTCGAGATCGAAGCGGACGACGGCGAAGAAGGTCTTGGGGTCGAGGGTGATCTTGGTCACCGTGCCGATCTGCACGCCGGCCACGCGGACGCCGGCGCCGGGCGCCAGCGAGCCGACCTGGCCGAACTTGGCCGAGACGTCATAGCCGCCGGCCCGGCCGCCGGAGCCGCCGGCGCTCAACGAATAGATCAGGAACGCGGCGGCCGCGGCCAGCACCGCTGCGCCCACGCCGGCCTCGGCCCACTGTTGCTTCGCCATCCTCGCCATCGATCCGTGTGGGGCGGCCCGGCCTCGGCCGGCGCCGCTGTTGTCGTTCGCGCGCCGCCCCTCGGGGGCGAGCGGTCCTACCGCTTGGGAGCGGCCTTGTCGGCCTGCACCTTGGTCTGCAGCTGGTTGATCAGCACGTCGACATTGCCGCCGGCGTTGTCGATGGTCGAGACGAAGTCCTGCTGCTGGGTGATGGCCAGCCACACGCCCTTGACCTGGACGTCGACGATCTTCCAGCTGGTCCCGCCGCCGGCCAGGCGCCAGGACACCGGCACCGGCTGCGAAAGCTGGCCGCCGAACACCGAGGTGTTGACGATGACGTCGCCGGGTTTGCGGACCACCGACCCGTTCACCTTGATCTTCTCGCCGCGATAGTCGCCCAGCCGCGATTCATAGACGTTCTGGGCGAACTGGCGGAACACGGTGGCGAACCGCTGGCGCTGGGCCGGGGTGATGGTGCGGGCGTACTTGCCGAGCACGAAATTGGTCACGCGCGGCACGTCGACGATCTCGTCGACCAGGGCGCGGAAGGCGTTGGTCTCGTCGCTGCGGCTGCGATTGCGGTCGGACAGGATCGACAGGACCTTCTGGCCCTCGACCGTCACGAACTGCTCGGCCTGGGCGTCGCGCGCGCCCTGGGCGTAGGCGGCCTGGCCTGGCCAGACCGCCGGCGCGGTCGCGACCGCGCCGCAGCTCAGCAGCGCGACGGCGCCGGCGCGCAGGAGAAGACGGCGGATCGGTTGGCGGTGCATGGGAAGCTCCGGATTTGCGAGGCCCGCGGGGCGTGCCGCGGCTGGAAAGGCCACAAGCCGGTGGCCTTCGTCAACGTTCCTCTGAGGTTGAACCGGGGGCGGTCGGCTTGGCCGGCGCCGTGGCGTGCTGCTCGTCGGGAGCGGGCGGAATGTCGGCCAGATCGGGCAGGTCGGCGGCCTGCCCTGTGCTTTGCTGCACCAGGAAGGCGCGCTGCTGCGAATAGGCCGAGCGCAAGGTGGCGTAGGGATCGGCCGCGTCCTGCTTCAGGGCGCGCATCTGGTCGTCGACGGCCAGACGCGTGTCGACCGCGCCCAGCGCCGTGCGCGAGGCGCCGAAGGTGGTGGTGATGCCGCCCGCCAGCAGGCCGACCGGGTCGAGGAAGGTGTCGACGATGCGGCCGAGCCCGTCGCGGAAGTTGGTCGGCCCGGCCAGCGGCACGAACAGGTACGGGCCAGGGACCAGGCCGTAGCGGCCGAGGGTCTGTCCGAAATCGGAGTCATGGTGGAGGATGCCGCCCCGGCCGGCGACGTCGAACAGGCCGAGCACCCCGGCGGTCGAGTTGATCGCGAAGCGCGCCGTGGTGTGTCCGGCCTGGACGGGATGGCCCTGGAGGATGTCGTTCACCGCCACGCGCGGCTCGTCGAGATTGTCGAGGGCGTTGGAGATGCCGTTGCGCACCGGGCGCGGGGTGATGCGCATGTAGCCGTGCACCACCGGCGCGACCACGGCGCTGTCGACGCCCTGGCTGAAGCTGAACAGGCGCCGGTTCAGGCCCTGCCAGGGGTCCTGGACCGGGTTGATCGCGGAGGTCGCGGCGGGCGGCGCCGGGGACGGCGGCGCCGACGTGGCCGGGGCGGCGGACGCGCGGCCGGCGGCCAGGGTCGCGACGAGCGCGCCGGTGACCGCGACAAGGCTGGCGAACGCGCGGGGCGAGACCGCCGCGTAGGAGGGGGACGAGATCGACACACTGCATTGACGGAGCGGACGGCCCGTCGCCTCAGGCGTTGCGAACGCCAGGACGCCGTTGTTCACGGTTTCGGCTGACATATTGGCGGACCACGCTCCTCGACGACTCGGCTGCGCAGCTACATAGGCGCTCCTTGCAGAGCGACAATGGCCAGAAAGCGCTCTTTCTATGACGGGATGCGGGCGAGGGGGCGACGGAGCGCCGTCTTGCCTGGGCGCGCGCCGCGGCCCTAGCCTGCGGTTTCTGAGCGGCGAAGGGCGGCCGGACGACGGTTTTGGGCGGTTTGCAGGCGGCGGATCTCTACCTGCGCGGCGGGGCCTGTCTGCTGCTTGTCCTGATCGCGGGCCTGGTGCTGCGCGACCACGGCCGCGACCGCGCGGCGCGGCTGGGCGCCCTTTTCGCGGCTGACGCGCGAGACCCTGGCGGCGCTGGCGGCGTCCGGCCGGGGCTGACCAGGTTCAGACGGCGGCTTCGCGCACCTCGACGTCGCGGGCGTGCACCGGGTCGCCGCAGGCCGAGCACGCCGTCACGGGGTGGAAATCGCAGCCGCAGGCCTTGTGCCGGCGCAACAGGGGCGGGCCGTCTTCGCCGGCGTAGAAGCGGTCGCCCCAGTCGGCCAGGGCGAGGATGGCCGGATAGAGCGCCATGCCCTTCTCGGTCAGGCGGTATTCGTGGCGGGGCGGGCGCTCCTGGTAGGCGATCCTGGCCAGCACCCCTTCGTCGACCAGCAGCTTCAGCCGGTCGGCGATGATGGTGCGCGATATGCCCAGCCGGCGCTGGAAGGCCTCGAAGCGGCGCACGCCGAGGAAACAGTCGCGCAGGATCAGCAGCGCCCAGCGGTCGCCGATCACCGCCACCGCCCGGGCGACCGAGCAGGGTTCAGAAGCCAGGTTGCGCCATTGCATCGTCGGGTCCTCGTCGAGGCGGCGATCATCCCATTGACCAAGTCCAGTTTCAATACGATGGTTCATCCATAATCTGGACTGAGATGATCGACATGTCCCATCCGGCCGAGCCGCCCGCCGTCCAAGGCGTCTGTCTGGTGATCGGCGTCGGCGTCGGGGTCGGCGGCGCCATCGCCCGGGCCTTCGCCGACGCCGGCCTGACCGTGTGCCTGACGCGCCGCGCCCGGCATCTCGACGAACTGGAGGCGTTCGCCCGGACGCTGCGCGACGAGGGCGCGCGGGTGCACGCCTTCGGCTGCGACGCCCGTTCCGAGGAGGAGACCGTCGCCCTGTTCGACCGCATCGAGGCCGAGATCGGGCCGATCGAGGTGGTGGTGTTCAACATCGGCGCGAACGTGCGCTTCCCGGTGGTGGAGACCACGACGCGGGTGTTCGCCAAGGTCTGGGAGATGGCCTGCTTCGCCGGCTTCCTGGCCGGCCGCGAGGCGGCGCGGGTGATGACGCCGCGCGGGCGGGGCACGATCCTGTTCACCGGCGCCACCGCCTCGGTGCGCGGGCGGGAGGGTTTCGCGGCCTTCGCCGCCGCCAAGCACGGCCTGCGCGCCGTCGCCCAGAGCATGGCGCGCGAGCTGGGGCCGAAGGGCGTCCACGTCGCGCACGTGGTGGTCGACGGGGCCATCGACGGCGCCTTCATCCGCGCCAACGCCGGCGACGTCGACGCCCTGCTGGAGCGCGACGCCATCCTGCGGCCCGAGGACATCGCCGCCAACTATGTCTGGCTGCACCGACAGCCGCGCTCGGCCTGGACGCACGAACTGGACCTGCGCCCCTGGTCGGAACCCTGGTGAGGAGGAACGCCTTGGCCCGAACCCTGGATTTCATCTTCGATTTCGCCAGCCCCAACGCCTATCTGGCCTGGAAGGCGCTGGCGGGCGTGTCGGCCCGGACCGGGGTCGAGGTGCGGCTGGTCCCCTGCCTGCTGGGCGGCCTGTTCAAGATCACCGGCAACCAGGCGCCGATGACGGCCTTCGGCCATATCCAGGGCAAGCTGGCCTACGAGCACCTGGAGTTCCGCCGCTTCATCGCCCGCCACGGCCTGACGGCGTTCCAGTTCAATCCGCACTTCCCGGTCAACACCCTCTTGATCATGCGCGGGCTGGTCGCGGCGCGGCGGGCGGGCGTCGAGGGCGCCTATGTCGAGACCGTGCTCAAGGCGATGTGGGAGGACGGCCTGAAGATGGACGACCCCGCCGTGGTCGCCGAGGTCCTGGCGGCCGCCGGCCTGCCGGCCCAGGCGCTGTTGGAGGCCGCGCAGACCCCCGAGGTCAAGGCCGAGCTGGTCGCCGGGACCGAGGCCGCCGCCGCGCGGGGGGCCTTCGGCGTGCCCACCTTCTTCGTCGGCGACGAGATGTTCTTCGGCAAGGAGCGCCTGGGACAGGTCGAGGAGGCGCTGGCCGCGGCCTGACCGCGCGGCCGGAGGGCGGCCTGGACCTCAGGCCGCCGCCGGTGCGGCCGGCTCGTCGAAGGCAGGCGCGCGCGACGCCCCGTCATAGACCGCCTGGTCGAGGATGCCGGCCCGCTTGGCCACCAGGGTGGGCGTCAGGGCCTGGCCGGCGACGTTGACCGCCGTGCGGCCCATGTCGAGGATCGGGTCGATCGCCAGCAACAGCCCGACCCCTTCCAGCGGCAGGCCCAGGGTCGACAGGGTCAGGGTCAGCATGACCACCGCCCCGGTCAGCCCGGCCGTGGCGGCCGAGCCGATCACCGATACGAAGGCGATCAGCAGGTAGTCCCCGACGTGCAGGGGCACGTTGTAGAACTGGGCGATGAAGATCGCGGCTATGGCCGGATAGATGGCGGCGCAGCCGTCCATCTTGGTGGTGGCGGCCAGGGGCACGGCGAAGGCGGCGTATTCGGCCGGCACGCCCAGGCCTTTCTCCGTCACCGTCTCGGTGACCGGCAGGGCGCCGATCGACGAGCGCGACAGGAAGCCGAGCTGGATGGCCGGCCAGGCGGCGGCGAAGAAGCGGGCGGGGTTGAGGCCGTTCAGCGCCAGCAGGGCCGGGTAGACCGCGAACAGCACCAGGGCCAGGCCGATATAGACCGCCGCCGCGAACCAGCCGAGCTGGGTCAGCGCCGTCCAGCCGTACTGGGCCGCCGCCGTGCCGATCAGGCCGACGGCGCCGATCGGGGTCAGGCGGATCACCCACCACAGCACCTTGCGCACCACGGCCAGCAGGGCGGTGTTGAACGCCAGGAAGGCGTCGGCCGCGGGGCCGACCCTGAGGGCGGCGACGCCGAGCACGATGGCGATCACCAGCACCTGCAGCACGTTGAACGACAGGCCGGTGGTCGCGCCGCCGTCGGCCAGCTTGGTCTTGGCGGCCAGGCCGAGGGCGTTGGACGGCACGAGACCGGTCAGGAAATCCAGCCACGAGCCGGCGACGTGCGGCGCGGCCGCGACCAGGCCGACGCCCGCGTGGCGGCCGGGTTGCATCAAAAGGCCCAGGGCGATGCCGATGCTGACGGCGATCAGGGCGGTGACGCCGAACCACAGCAGCGTGCGCCAGACCAGGCCGGCGGCGTTGTTCAGGGTGCGCAGGTTGGCGATGCTGGCGATGACGCCGGTGAACACCAGGGCCGGGGCCAGGGCGCGCAGCATCTGCACGAAGGTCGATCCGACGGTGTCGAGCGCCTGGACGAGGCCCGAGCCGGCCGGTCCCAGCGCGCGGGCCAGCACGCCGAGCGCCACGCCCAGCGCCATCGCCGCGGCCACCTGGACGCCGAAAGAGACGTGGAGGCCCCTGGGCGTCGCGGTCCGGGGGGAGGCAGTTCGGGCGCCGTCGCTCATCGGGCTCGCCGTTCCTTGAATTCGCAGCGTCGGGGTCAGGCGACGCCCGCTCGCCGTGGCCATAGCGCCGGCGGCGGCGAGGGCGGGCGCCAGAAATCCTAGAGAAGCAGTAGGAAATATTGAAAGCCGGGACGGCGGACGGCCGGTGCGCCCCGCCGGTAGGGCTGCGCGGTGCGACCGGCGTCGATATGGCGGGGTATGGCCGGTTCGACCAAGTCGGACTTTTCTCCGAAAGCCCTGTTTCTCAAGGCCTGACAAAGCCCTTGCACAGCTTGCGCCGGTCGGTTTCGGGAGGGAATGCGGAAAAACTGACGGTTGTAAAAATCGCCTCCTGAGAGAATCGCCCGGCCTGGTCGCAACTTCGGCGCGTTTTTTCGCGTCTGCCGCCAATCGTCCGGGTTCGGCGGGCCATACGGTTAACGAGCTGCGGCCGGTCAACGACGACCTGCAGCGCCGAGCCCGTCGAAATTCCTTGGCGGGGCGAGCCAGCAGAGAGGACACGCAATGGCATTCCCCACGGCCGTCAACAGCCAGATCACCGACTCCGTCACTCAGGCCAACGTCAAGGTCCTCGGCGACGCCCCGGCCATCGCCATGGGCAACCTGTACCAGGCCACCGCCCAGGCCCTGGCCAACGCCGCCCACAACGCCACCAACGCCCAGCAGCAGAGCTACGTGACCGCTCAGGCCGCCACCACCATGGGCGTGGCCACGCTCTACTCGCTCGACACCGCGTCCACGGGCGTCGCCACCAAGGACATCCTGGGCGCCGGCAGCGGCCTGCGCTGACGGTCGAGCCCGCCGCCTTTCGTCAGAGGGCGGCTGAAGGCCGCCTAACCGGACCTCCTAGAAGGACTAACCCATGGCATTCCCCACGGCCGTCAACGACCAGATCACCGACTCCGTCACCCAGGCCAACGTCAAGGTCCTCGGCGACGCCCCGGCCATCGCGCTGGGCAACCTTTACCAGGCCACCGCCCAGGCCCTGGCCAACGCCGCCCACAACGCCACCAACGCCCAGCAGCAGAGCTTCGTGACCAGCCAGACCGCGACCACCATGGGCGTGGCCACGCTTTACGCGCTCGACACGGCGAGCACCGGCGTGGCGACCGCGGACATCCTGTCGAGCTGACGCCCGCCCCGCGCGCCGCCGTAACGCCAAGGAAAATCTCCCATGGCCTTTCCCACCGCCGTGAACGACCAGATCACGGACTCCGTCACGCAACCCAACGTGCAGGTTCTCGGGACCGCTCCGGCGATCGCCATGGGCAACCTGTACCAGGCCACCGCCCAGGCGCTGGCCAATGCGGCGCACAACGCCACCATGGCTCAGCAGCAGATGTTCGTGACGGCCCAGACCGCCACGACCATGGGGGTCGCCCTGCTCTACTCGTTGGACACCGCCTCCACGGGGGCCGCGACCAAGAAGATCCTCGGCTGATCCCCCTAACGCCGCGGCGGGCGGCCAGCCGCCCACGCGATCAATCCGTTTAGCGAAGAAGGAGACACCTCATGGCATTCCCTACCGCCCTCAACAGCCAGATCACCGACTCGATCACCCAGGCCAACACCAAGGTTCTGGGCGACGCGCCGGCGGTGGCCATGGGCAACCTGTTCATCACCACCAGCCAGGCGCTGTCGAACGCGGCGCACAACGCCACCAACAACCAGCAGCAGTCCTACGTCACCATGCAGGCCTCGACCTCGCAGGGCGTGGTCACCCTGCTGTCGGTGGACACCGCCTCGACCGGCGTCGCCACCCGGACGATCTACTAAGGGGGCGTCGGCCCGGAGGGCGCGAGGCCCTCCGGGTTTGCGAGGGTAGGGCGCCGAACGCAGTCTGAAGAGGCAGGAGCGCGCCTTGCCTGACGCATCGGGGGTCGCACGAACGCTCGACGCCATCGCCGGCGGATCGGCGCTGGCGATCGGGCTGGCTCCCTCGACGGCCATGAGCATGACCTACGTCTCGATGGCCGACAGCATCAGCCTGGCCATGGAGAACGCGGTCGCCAACCAGCAGCGGGGGCAGGTCATCGGCAACGCCGCCCTGGTGCAGGTGTTGGCGCTGATCATAACCAAGGGAGCCAAGGGCCCATGAGCGAGGACGGCACAGTCAACAGCCGGGTGGTCGACTCGGTCTCCAGCGTGGTCACGCTGCTGACGGGGCAGTCGCCGTCCCAGGCGTTCGGCATGCTCGACGCGGTGATGGTCGAGACCCTGGGCATGGCGATGCACAACGCCGTCATGCGCCAGCAGGGGGCCAGCATGGTCGGGGCCGCCGCGACCACGGCGGCCTGCGCCAAGATGCTGCAGTCGCCGTTCCCGATCCTGCCGCCGCCGCCCGAGCCGCCGCCGCCGCCGCACATCGACCCGCTGCCGGGGCCGCCGCCGGACCAGGCGCCGTCGGTGGTGATCGCCGAAGCCTTCGCCGAGGGCGAGGCGGCCATCCGCATCCTCAAGGCCCAGGTCGAGAGCACCAGCACCGACGCCGCCCAGGCCCAGGCCGATCTCGACAAGCTGGTCAAGGAGGCGTCCGCGCCGCCGCCCGCGCCTCCGGCGCCGCCCGCTCCGCCGCCGCCCAAGCTCCAGGCGGCCAAGGCCAAGGCGCAGGCCGCCCGGGCCAAATCGTCATGAGCCCTTGGGCCAAACCCGCCGCCGCGGCGGTGAACATCGGGAGGTCCCATGCCTGATCCGACCATCGTGAACGCCCAGGTCGTCGACGTCATCAACAAGGTCCAGGCGGCGACCATGGCCCCGCAGGTCGTGCTGACCAGCGGCGCGGGCAAGGCCTATCAGTCCGTCGCCCAGTCGAGCGCCATCGCGGTCCAGGACGCCGCCGACGCCCTGCGCAACATCTCGACCATCGCCACCACCGCCGCCGGCGTGGCCATGGCGCAGTACCTGGCCACCGGCGACAAGAAGTACGCCGACGTGCTGGTGCAGGCGCAGGCGATGATGAAGGGCGCCACCGAGGACTTCAGCAAGATCGGCTCGGCGGCGGCCGACGTCCTCAAGCAGTTCCCGTCGGGGTGAGGGCGCGCGCATGAGCCTGTTCATAGCCGAGCGGCTTATCCAGAACCTGCACGAGGTCTCCGAACTGGCGCGCCTGGCGATGAGCTTCGTCGACGGCGGGTCGGAATGGCTGCACTGGGCGGTCCACGAACCGACGGCGAACTACCAGTTCGAGGACGAGAGCGAGATGGCGGCGGCGGTCCAGGAAGGGCTGCACGTCTCGCGCTTCGCCTTCCTGCCGCAGCTCGGCCTGATGGTCAGCCCGGTCAAGCTGATGACCCTGGGCCTGCCCGACCTGCGGGTCCTGGCCAACGCCGAGGCCGGCGAGAAGGAATCCAAGGTCGGCGCGCACGCCCGCCGGATCCTCAGCGCCCACGACCTGCTGACCCAGGCCGACTTCGACACCGGCACGGCCTTCCTGACCGAGCTGGGCGTGGCGGGGGCCGCCTTGTTCCAGTTCGCCACCTTCGGCGACCGGCTGGCGATCTACGACCTGGTGCGCAGCTCGGTCGGCCAGGAGGACACGGACCTTTCGCTGCAGAAGGAGGCCGCCGCCTTCGCGGTCGCCCAGGGGCGGACCGCCCAGGAGTTCGTCGACTTCTACGCCATCTACATGGCGCTGGCCGCCAAGGGCGGGGCGCGCAACGACACCCCGGCCAAAAGGGCGGCGACCGCGCAGTCGGCCCTGCACACCCTGCTGCCGCTGATGTTCGGGGCCCTGAACTGCCCCGAGGTCGAGGGACTGGTCTCGCCCGAGGAGGTCACGGAGGCGGTGAAGCTGTGGCTGAGCTGGGGGCGGTCGGTCGGCTTCTCCCGCCTGTCCTCCGGCGCTCGGCAGATCGTCGAGAACACCCGCTTCAAGAACGAAGGCCGGCACGAGGCGCGCGAGATCGTCGACGCCTACCTGGCCGCGTCGCGGGCGCTGCTGGCGATCCGGGCGCCCCACCGCAGCTTCATGGCCCAGGACGGCGCCACCTGCCTGTTCAGCGTCGAGTCGCACGAACACGAGGCGGAGCTCCAGCTCGATCCGCTCGGCGTGATCTCGCTGACCTGGTTCCGCCGCAGGCGCAAGCCCGAGCCGCAGCCCAAGCCGAAATCGGAGTCGAAGGTCGAGCCGAAACCAGAACCGGCTCCGCCCAAGGCCCGCGCCGCCGTTCAGAATCCGAAGGAGAGCGCATCATGACGCGTAGAAAACCCCGCAAGCCTCGCCTGATCTCGCATCGCCACGAGCATCATCACGGCGACAGCGGCATGGCCGAGGCCGCCCGCGCCGAGGCCTGGGCCAACGAGGCGGTCCATGAGACCGATCGCGGGGTCGCCCGCGCCGACCATCACGGCGAGTCGTGGGCCGAGCGAGCCGTGAGGGCCGCCGACCAGGCCGTCCATCACGCCGACAAGGTGGTGGCCAGGGAGCTGGCGATCGGGGGCGAGGCCCAGGGCCACGCGATCCATCACGCCGACGTCGCGCTCGAAAAGGCGGTGGAGGCGGCCGAGCGCGAGGCCACCCGCGCCGTCGAGGCCGCGGAAGTGGCCGTGGCGCGCCACCAGTAACCCCGCGCAAGCCTCGCAGGTTCAACGGAAGGCCGGTTCATGGACAAACTGTTGCCGCACCCGCTCATCAAACGCGTGGTGGTGTTGATGCTGGAGAACCGCGGGTTCGACCACCTTATGGGGTGGCTCTACAGCCTGCAGGACAATCCCAACATCATCACGCGGCAGGGCGACGGCCGGCCGTTCATCGGCCTGTCGACGGTCCCCGACCTCGATGCGCTGAAGAACCCCTCGCCGGTCGGCGATCCGTTGCCGATCCGCAAGGGCGCGCGCTCGCCGAAGACGCCGTCCTACAACACCGGCGAGAGCTTCGCCCACATCATGAACCAGATGTGGGGCGTGGCGCTGAACGACGCGGTCTGGAAGGACCGCGAGCAACGCGAGAGGCTGATCGACCAGATCAGCCACCAGGGCCAGCTCGCCCCGCCGATGAACGGCTACGTCCTCGACTACAACCAGGACGTCTACCACCACGTCGGCGTGCGGCTGGGCGAGCGCGAACTGGGCGAAGTGCTCGACACCTACACCCCCGAACAGCTGCCGGTGATCAGCGGCCTGGCGCGCTACTACGCCGTGTCCGACGAGTGGTTCTGCTCGGTGCCGAGCCAGACCAACACCAACCGCGCCTTCTCGATGAGCGGCACCTCGCGCGGCATGGTCAACAACAGCTTCTATGATCCGCCGACCTGGAACCCCGGGGTGAAGATCTTCAGCAAGCTGTCGCCCGGCGAAATCTCGAACGCCGACGCCCTGCCGATCACCACCCGCAGCCTGTTCGAGGTGCTGGAGCAGAACAACTGCACCTGGAAGGTCTACTGGCAGGACACCTGGCCGCCGCGCGACGTCAGCCTGGGCATGGAGTGGCAGTACACCCGCACCATGTTCCCGTTCCTGGCCGACAGCCAGTTCGACCCGAACTTCGAGGAGTTCGACGCCAGCAACCCGCAGAACGGCTTCTTCGCCGCCGCCCGCGCGGGGCAGCTGCCGGCGGTGAGCTGGATCGAACCGAAGTGGGGCGGCGGCCAGCAGTGGAACACCGTGTTCCGGGCCGTCGGCAACGACTACCACCCCGTGTCGGACACCACGACCGGCGAAGACTTCGTGATGAACGTCTACAACGCGCTGGCGGCCAACGAGGCGTTCGCCAACACCCTTCTGGTCATCACGTTCGACGAGAACGGCGGCACCTACGACCACGTCGTTCCGCCGCTGGCCGCGCCGTCCGGCAACGACGCCTGCCCCCTGCCGCAGCCCAAGATACCGCGCGGCGACATGGACGCCGAGACGCGCACCCAATACGGCTTCGGCTTCGGTCAGTTCGGCGTGCGGGTGCCAACCCTGCTGATCTCGCCGCGGGTGCCGCAGGGCACGATCTTCCGCTCGACCACCGATACGCCCTACGACCACACCTCGCTTATCGCCACCATCCTGAAGCTGGCCGGCATCGACGAGACCAAGTGGCAGATGGGCGACCGGGTGGCGAACGCGCCGACCTTCGAGAACGTCGCCAACCAGGACCCGCCGCGGGTGATCCCGGAACCGACCGCCGCCCTGACCATCGGCCCCCGGCCGGTGACCGAGTCCGTCAAGTACAACATGGACTACCTTTTGGAGTACAAGGGCGATCTCTGGTACGACAAGCCCGGCTCGCGTTTCCTCGGGCCGTCGTCGGGGCTGAGCAAGTCCGGCCACTACTATCCGACCATGGTCGACGAGCGGCTGGCGATACCGTTCCGCTTCGTCCCGCTCGGCGGGGGCGACGCCGTCTCGCCGATCTTCAACATGTCGCTCCTGGGCATCAAGACCACCGAGCAGGCGATCATCGGCCTCCGCTACTTCACCGTCAGCTCGCTGCTTTCCAGCGTCTTCTACGGACGCAGCATCGACGGGCCCGAAGCCCAGTGGCAGGTCCGCATCCTGTCGAGCCGCGACCGACGCGAGGAGGTGCGGCTGGGCGAGGACATCTACATCCTCAGCCAGCTCGGGCCGAACATCGTGCAGAGCGCGTCCCGGCGGACCAGGCCCGACCCGCTTCAGCGCCTGGTGCCTCTGCCCGGCGACCCAGGCGAGCCCACCTACGTCACCACCAGGGCCGCCGAATGGGGCGTCTGGCGGATCAGGCCGATCGGCTAGGCGGCGGCGCGGCGGAACTCGCGCGGGCTGCGCCCGACCACCCGCTTGAAGGTCTTCTCGAAGTGGCTGAGGTCGGCGAACCCGACGCTCAAGGCCACGTCGGTGATCTGGCGGCGCGGCTCGGCGGCCAGGATCTCCTTGGCCCGGTGGATGCGGATGCGGCCGAGCAGCCCCTTGAACGGCAGGTCGATCTCGCTGCGGAACAGGAAGCTGAGGTGCGATTCGCTGACATTGGCCCGCCGCGCCAGCAGGCCGAGCGAGATCGGCTCGGCGTAGTGGCGGCCGAGATAACGCAGGGCGCGGGCCAGGGCGTCGTGCAGACTGTCCAGTTCGGCTGCGTCGTCGAGCGCGCACCGCACCCAGCGGTCGGGGCGGCTGGGCGGCGTCGCCGGAGGCAGCAGCGCGACCGGCGCCGGCGCGCCGTCCGAGGCGATCCACGGCGAGTGCTGCAGGATGTCGTCGCGACCGATCGGGCGGGCGCCGGTCATCACCGCCAGCCGGGTGACCACCCGTTCCAGCTCGAACACGTTCTCCGGCCAGGAATAGGCCCGGATGGCGGCCATCATCGCGTCCGTGCGCTTGTCCTCGGCCCTGAAGCCTTGGCGTTCGAGCGCGGCGACGACGAGGGGCTCCAGGTCGCCCGGCCGCGCGCGCAGCGGCGGGGCGGTCACCGACAGGATGTCGAGCTCGGCCAGCAGCCCCCGCGAGAAGCCGCCCTCATGCGCCAGCCGCCGCAGATCGACGGCGGTCGAGGCGATGACCCGCACGTCGCCCAGGTCGGCGTGGGAAGGCCATTGGCCGAGGTGCGAGCGCATGTGGCGGGGCAGTTGCCGCTGCAACGGGTGCGACAGTTCCTCGACGCCGTTGAGATACAGGGTGCCGCCGGCGGCCTGTTCGAACCAGTCGGACGGCGGGACGGCCGGCTCGGCGCAGTTGACCTGGACGAACGCCCCGTCGCGGCGGCGGCCGCCGAAGTGGATCATGGCCGCGAGCTGCAGCTTCTCGGTGCCGAACTCGCCCGCCAGCAGCACGGGCAGGTCGCTGCGGGCGGCGCGCTCCAGCAGGCCTTCCAGGTCGCGGACGGCCTTGCTCATGCCCACCAGCATCAACGGGCGGCCGAGGCGTCGCGCGGTCCAGTCCCGGGCCTTGTAGCGGTTGACCAGCAGGGCGCACTGGCGGGCGAACGCCGGCAGCCAGGCCGGCGTCTCGCGGCGGCGTTCGCCTTCGCTGCGCCAGGCGAGGTCGAGCCGCCCCAGCGCCTGGTCGGCGTAGGCGAGCGGCAGGCTCACCGCCCCGGCGGCGGGCGGCGGCTCGAACAGGGCGTGGGGCTCGCCGACCTCGAACCACTCGGCCGCATGCACTGCGGCGTCGACGCCGGACGCCCACGACCGCGGCTCCTCCGGCCGCGAGAGGCCGTCGCGCGTCGACAGCCGTTCGGAGACCACCCGCCGTCGGCCGCGCCGGGCGACGAAGGTCCCGTCGTCGGGCAGGGTGACCGCGGCGGTCTGCAGGTGCAGATGCTGGACGATATCGCGCACCAGGGCGTCGAGAACGTCCGGCAGGGTTCGAAACGGCTGGTTCAGGCGCTCAAAGATCTCGTCCACGAGTGGGCCCGATCAGGCGGTCGACATGATGTCGCCGCCGGCGAGAGGGAGGGGAAGGCGGAGCCTCGGACGCAAAGCCGGCCGCGGTGGTCGGAGAGCTTCCGCCGCCGTAGCCGGAATGTTCCAAGCGCGCTTTGACCCGATATGCGGCCGAACCGCGACGCCCCAAGTACATCGAAATCTATCTTATGAACTCTGTACTGAAATACCACAATAACGTGTGTGATCGTACTAGGAAGGTGGCGATTTTTGAGAAATTATTAACCAGGATTTAATATTGAGAACCGTCGCGCTCGCATCAGTTCCTCAATCTGCGCGATGATTATCCAATTTTCCCGAAATGGTTGAATTTTCCTGGCGGCGGCCGGCGCCTTTCGCGTGGCGTTGTGACGCGGCGAGGTGGATCGGAGGCTCATCCTGTGTTGGTCTGTCCGGACGGGGCGGTCCCGCCCGCGTGATCCGCGCGGCGTTCACGAAGGAGATCAGGGTGACCAAGGTTCTCGTGCTCTACTATTCCGCCTACGGACACATCGAGACGATGGCCGAGGCGGTCGCCGAAGGCGCCCGCGCGGCGGGGGCGGAGGTCGACGTCAAGCGCGTCCCCGAACTCGTGCCGCCCGAGGTGGCTAAGGCCGCGCACTACAAGCTCGACCAGGCCGCCCCTGTCGCCAGGATCGAGGACCTGGCGGCCTACGACGCGGTGGTGATCGGGGTCGGCACCCGGTTCGGGCGCATGGCCTCGCAGATGGCCAACTTCCTCGACCAGGCCGGCGGCCTGTGGGCGCGGGGCGCGCTGCACGGCAAGGTCGGCGGGGCCTTCACCTCGTCGGCCACCCAGCACGGCGGCAACGAGATGACCCTGTTTTCGATCATCGCCAACCTGCTGCACTTCGGCATGGTGGTGGTCGGGCTCGACTACGGCCATGCGGGCCAGATGACCCTGGACGAGATCACCGGCGGCAGTCCCTACGGCGCCACCACCATCGCCGGCGGCGACGGCTCTCGCCGGCCCAGCGACAACGAACTGGCCGGGGCCCGCTATCAGGGCCGCAGGATCGCCGAGACCGCCGCCAAGCTGAGCCAGGCCTAGACCGGCCCCGCGCGGCCGCCCGCCGGCCGCGCCCAGGCCGTCCCCCAGATCAGGAGCCCGAAATGTCCAAGACCGACGTCTGGTTCGCCGCCGGCGTGCGCACGCCCTTCGCCAAGATCGACGGGCCCCTGGCCGGCTTCGACGCCATCGGCCTGTCGACGCCCGTGGTCCGCGCCATGCTGGACCGGCTGGGGGGCGGGCGCCCCGACTTCGCCGTCTGGGGCGCCGTCATCCCCAACCTGACCTGGAGCAACCTGGCGCGCGAAGTGCTGATCGAGGCCGGCGCCGACCCGACCATCCCGGCCTTCTCGACGATCATGGCCTGTTCGACCAGCATGACCGGCGCCTTCGAGGCGGCCGGCATGGTCGGCCGGGGCGGTCGCGAGCTCGCCCTGGTCGGCGGCGTCGAGAGCATGAGCCATATCCAGCTCGGCCTCGGCCAGCCGCTGTCGGACTGGGTGCGGCGGTTCCAGCAGGCCAAGTCGCTGGGCCAGAAGGTCTCGCACCTGGCCAGCCTGCGCCCCGGCGACGCCCGCCTTTTCATCCCCAGCATCACCAACCGGACCACCGGCATGAGCATGGGCGAGCACACCGAGATCACCGCCAAGGAATGGGGGCTGTCGCGGGTCGATCAGGACCAGATCGCCCTGGAGAGCCACCAGCGGGCGGTCGCCGCCTGGGACCGGGGCTTCTTCGACGACCTGGTGATCCCGGTCGGGGATCTCCGGCGCGACAATATTCCGCGCAAGGACACCTCGCTGGAGAAGCTGGCCCGCCTGCCGCCCGCCTTCGACCGGACCAGCGGCCGCGGCACCCTGACCGCCGGCAACTCCTCGCCGCTCACCGACGGGGCGGCGGCGCTGTGGGTCGCCTCGACCGCCGGGCTGGCCCGCCTGCCGGCGGATACGCCGCGGGTTCGGCTGGTCGACTGGGAGATCACCTCGATCGACCTGCGGCGCGAAGGCCTGCTGATGGCGCCCGCCTATGGCGTGCCGCGCCTTCTGGCGCGCAACGGCCTGACCTATGGCGACATCGACCTGTGGGAGATCCACGAGGCGTTCGCCGCCCAGGTGCTGTCGCATCTGGCGGCCTGGCAGGACCCGGAGTTCCGCAAGGCCAAGGCCGGCGTCGACCGCGACCTCGGCCCGTTCCCGCGCGAGCGGATGAACCCGACCGGCGGCAGCCTGGCCCTGGGCCACCCCTTCGGGGCCACCGGCGCGCGCATCCTCGGCCAGGCGGTCAAGGAGCTGGCCGGGCGTCCCAAGGGCCAACGGGCGGTGGTCAGCATCTGCGCCGACGGCGGCCAGGGGACCATGGCCCTGCTGGAAGCGGCCTGACCGCGATCAGACCGGGGCCGGCTCGCTGGCCGGGGCCTCCAGCTCGCCCCGGCGGCGCAGGCGGTCGAGATAGATGTAGATCACCGGCGTGGTGAACAGGGTCAGCACCTGCGAGACCAGCAGGCCGCCGACGATGGCCCAGCCCAGTGGCTGGCGGAACTCCGAGCCGGTGCCCTGGCCGAGGATCATCGGCACGCCGCTGAACAGGGCGCAGGCGGTGGTCATCAGGATCGGCCGCAGCCGCAGGTGCGAGGCCTGGGTCACCGCCTCCTTGGCCGACAGGCCCTCCTCGCGCTCCAGCCGCAGGGCCACGTCGACGATCATGATGCCGTTCTTCTTGACGATGCCGATCAGCAGGATGATGGCGATGATGCCGATGACGTTGAGGTCCTGGCCGGCGGCCAGCAGGGCGATCAGCGCCCCCACCCCGGCCGAGGGCAGGGTGGACAGGATGGTCAGCGGGTGGATGTAGCTCTCGTAGAGCACGCCCAAGATCACATAGACCGCCAGAAGCGCCGCCGCGATCAGCACGGGCTCGTCGGCCAGCGACTGCTGGAACGCCTGGGCGGTGCCCTGGAACGAGCCGATCAGGGTCGACGGCGCGCCGAGCCGCTCGCGGGCCTGTTCGACCAGCTGGGTCGCCTTGCCCAGCGACACCCCCGGGGCGAGGTTGAACGACAGGGTGGCGGCGGGGAACTGGCCCTGGTGGCCGACGGTCAGGGTGCTGGCGGCGGTCGGGTCGGCCTTGACGAACAGCGACAGCGGCGCGGACTTGCCGGTGACCGGCGAGACCAGGCGGACGGTGTCGAACAGGGCGGGCGTCGCCTGCAGCTGCGGCGGCGCCTCCAGCACCACGTGGTAGCTGTTCAGCTGGGTGAAGTACTGGGCGACCTGCCGCTGGCCGATCAGGTTGTAGATCGCCGCGTCGATGTCGGCCGGATTGATCCCGAAGCGCGAGGCCGCGTCGCGGTCGATGGTCAGCACCACCGCCCCGGCCTGGGACTGCTGGTCGGAGCTGACGTCCTTGAGCTCGGGCATGGCCTGGAGCGCGGCCAGGAGGCGCGGCGTCCAGCTGTTCAGCTCGGCAATGTCGGCGTCGGACAGGGTGTACTGGTACTGGGCCCGGCCCGGCCGGCCGCCGACGTTGATGTCCTGGTTGGCCTGCAGGAAGGTCTGCACCCCGACCAACTGGGCCAGCTTGGGCCGCAGGCGGTTGATGATCTGGTCGGCGGTGGCGGTGCGGCCGTCGTCGCGCGGGGCCAGGCTGATGGTCAGGTTGGCCTGGTTGGCGCCGGACGAGCCGACGAAGGCGCCGAAGCCGGCGATGTCGGGGTCCTCGCGCAGCACCTTGGCCACCGCCTCGACCTTGGCGCTGGTCTTGGCGAACGAGGCGTCCTGCGAGGTGACCATCACGCCGCTGATGAAGCCGGTGTCCTGCTGGGGGAAGAAGCCTGTGGGGGTGGTCGCATACAGCACGACGGCCAGGACCACCGTGCCCAGGAAGATCGCCAGGGTCAGGCGCATGTGGCGGAGCACCACGTCGAGCGCCCGGGCGTAGCCGTTCTCCAGCTTGCGGAACGCGGTCTCCAGCCCCTTGGTGAGGCGGTTCGACGGCGGCGTCGGCGCCTTGAGGAACTTGGCGCACAGCATCGGCGTCAGCGTCAGCGAAAACAGCACCGACAGCACCACCGCCACGCTGAGCGTCACGGCGAACTCGCGCATCAGCCGCCCGACCACGCCGCCCATGAACATCAGCGGCGTGAACACCGCCACCAGCGAGATCGAGATCGACAGGATGGTGAAGTTGATCTCGCCCGAGCCGGCCAGGGCCGCCTGGAACGGCCGCTCGCCGTGCTCGATCCGCCGCCAGATCGCCTCGAGCATGACCACCGCGTCGTCGACCACGAAGCCGACGGCGATCGACAGCGCCATCAGCGACAGGTTGTCGAGGCTGAAGCCCATCGGCAGCATCACCCCGGCCGTGGCCAGCAGCGACAGCGGCACCACCACGCTGGGGATCAGGGTGGCGCGGGCGTTGCGCAGGAAGAAGAAGATCACGCCCACCACCAGGCCGACGGTGATCAGCAGGGTGATCTGCACGTCGCGCACCGAGGCGCGGATGGTCTGGGTGCGGTCGGCCAGGACGTGCACGCCGATCGCCGGCGGGATGTTGGCCTGCAATCCCGGCAGCGCCGCGCGGATGCGGTCGACCGTCTTCACCACGTTGGCGCCGGGCTGCTTGAAGATGATCAGCAGCACCCCGCGCCCGCCGCCCTGGAGGCCCTTGTCGGCGTTGGCCTTGCCGGCGAAGGCCCAGGCCCCGATCTGGTTGTTCTCGACGCTGTCGACGGCCTCGCCGATGTCGCGGACGCGGATCGGCGCGCCGTTGCGATAGCCGACGATCAGCCGGTTCCAAGCGGCGACCTCCTGGATCTGGTCGTTGGCGTAGACGGTCAGGTTCTTCTGCCCGCCGGCGATCACGCCCTTGGGGGCGTTGACCGTGCTGGCGGCGATGGTCGTGCGCACGCTGTCGAGCTGGACGCCGAGGGCGGCGGCGCGGCGCGGATCGATGCGGATGCGCACCGAGGGTTTCTGCTGGCCGCCGATGTTGACCTGGCCGACCCCGTCGATGCGCGAGATCTGCTGGGCCAGGATGTTGTCGGCGTAGTCGCTGACCTTGCTCAGCGGCATGGTGTCCGAATCCAGGGCGATCAGCATGATCGGCGCGTCGGCCGGATTGACCTTCCGAAAGCTCGGCGGGCTGGGCAGGTTGGTCGGCAGCTGGCCGCCGGCGGCGTTGATGGCGGCCTGCACGTCCTGGGCGGCGGAATCGATGTTGCGCGACAGGTCGAACTGCAAGGTGATCTGGGTGGCGCCCAGCGAGCTGGACGAGGTCATCTGGCTGACCCCGGAGATCAGCGAGAACTGCCGCTCCAGCGGCGTGGCCACGTTCGAGGCCATGGTCTCGGGGCTGGCCCCGGGCAGGTTGGCGCTGACCTGGATGGTCGGGAAGTCGACCTGGGGCAAGGCCGCCACCGGCAGCTGGAAATAGGCGACCACCCCCAGCACCAGGAAGGCTGCGGCGATCAGCGAGGTGGCGACCGGTCGCCGGATGAAGACGCCGGAGATGCTCACTTGCCGCTCGCTCCCGCCGCCGGGCGGGGTTTGACCGCCATGCCGGGCTTCAGCGTCATCTGGCCGTCGATCACCACCGTCTCGCCGGGCTTGAGGCCCGCGCCGATCACCGCCACGCCGTCCTGGGTCTGGGCGACGGTCAGGGGCCGCGAGGCCGCCTTGCCGTCAGCGCCCACCACATAGGCGAAATCGCCCTTGGGGCCGTGGTTGACGGCGCCGGCCGGCACGGTCAGCGCCTGGGGCAGGGTGCGCAGGGTCAGGCTGACATTGACGAACTGGCCGGGCCACAGGCGATGGTCGGCATTGGGGAACCGCGCCTTGAGCTGGATGGTGCCGGTGGTCGGGTCGACGCGGTTGTCGACCACGGTCAGCTCGCCCGTTCCCAGCGCCGCGCCGGTCTCCTGGCTGAGGGCCTTGACGGCCAGCGGCCGGCTGAAGCCGGCCGAGGCCTCCGACAGCCGCTGGAACGCGCCCTGCGGCAAGGTGAAGGTCACGGCGATGGGCGAGATCTGGTTCAGGATGAACAGGCCCGACGCGTCCGAAGCGCCGACCAGGTTGCCGGCGTCGACCTGACGCACGCCGATGCGGCCGGCCCAGGGCGCGGTGATGCGGCAATAGCCCAGGTTGATCCGCGCCGTGGCCGCCGCGCCTTCGTCGGCGGCGACCACGCCCTCGTACTGCTTGACCAGGGCGGCCTGGGTGTCGACCTGCTGGCGGGCGATGGAGTCCTGGGCGGCGAGCTGGCGGTAGCGGGCGAGGTCGAGGCGGGCGTTCTGGAGCAGGGCGCGGTCGCGCGCCAGCACGCCCTCGGCCTGGGTCAGGAGGGCGCGGAACGGCGCGGGGTCGATCTCGGCCAGCAGGGCGCCGGCCGCGACGTCGGTCCCTTCGCGCGCGGGGACGCTGACCAGCTTGCCGCTGACCTGGGCGCGGACGGTGGCGCTCTGCCAGGCCTGGGCCGCGCCCAGGGCCTCGACGCGGACGGCGACGTCCTGGAGGACGGCCTTGGCCACGCTGACCGAGACCGCGCCGGCCTTGGGCGGCGGGGCGGCCTTCTTGCGATGCGTCAGCGCCCAGATCGCCAGCACGACGACCACCGCGGCCAGGACGACGAAGCCCCATCGAAAACGCCGTTGAGCAGACGCCATACCCGATCCTTCGCACTCGTCCGCGGCACGCGGCCCGACTGATCCCCCCGCCGCAGGCTGTCGGCCGCCAGCGCTCGGGTCTTGGGTCATAGGGGCGTCATGTAGCCGGATTGTTTCGATGAGGCCGTCCGGCTGCAAAGTTTCACAATTGTCGATTGATCGCCATGGGCGAGGGGCGGGGCGGGCCCGTCAGGCCAGCGTCCGGGTCACCCGCACCAGCCGCGCGTCGTCGGCCGCGCCGCGGCGGAAGCCGAGGGCGTCGGCCAGGGTCAGCATGGCGACATTGTCGTTCAGCACGTCGCCCCAGACGCTGCGCAGTCCGCGCTGGCGGGCGTAGTCCAGCAGGCTGGCGAGCAGGGCCCGGCCCAGGCCGTGCTGCTGGCGGTCGGTGCGCACCAGCATGGCGAACTCGGCCGCCTCGCCCTCGGGGTCGGCGATCAGCCGCGCCACCCCGACGATGGCCCCGTCGGCGTCGAGGGCGACGAAGGCCTGCTCGCGGTCGTAGTCGATCTGGGTCAGCCGCGCGGCCAGGGCGTGCGGCAGCTGGCGCAGGACGCCGTGGAAGCGCAGGCGCACGTCCTCGGCCGAGGACGAGGCCGTCAGCTCGGTCAGGCCAGGGGCGTCGTGCGGCTTGATCGGCCGCATGGACAGCCGCTCGCCGCTGTCCAGGACGATGTCGCGCTCCAGGCCGGCGGGGTAGGGGCGGATGGCGAAGCGCACCGACGGCTCGGCCAGCCTGACGCGGGCGTCCAGCGCCACCGCGCCCTTGTCGTCGGCCAGCAGGGGGTTGATGTCCAGCTCGGCGATCTCGGGCAGTTCGATGACCATCATCGACAGCCGCTCCAGCACCTCGGCCACCTTGTCCTCGTCGACCGCCGGCTGGTCGCGGTAAGCCTTGAGCAGGCGCGAGACCCGTGTGCGCCCGATCATCTCGCGCGCCAGGACGCGGTTCAGCGGCGGCAGGCCGATGGCCCGGTCGGCCACCACCTCGACCGCCACCCCGCCGGCCCCGAACAGCACGGCCGGTCCGAAGGTGGCGTCGACGGTCAGGCCGGCGATCAGCTCGCGCCCGTGGGGACGGACGATCATCGGCTGGAGGATGAACCCGTCGACGCGCGCGTCCGGCGCGGCGGCGGCCACCCGCTTCAGCATCGCCTCCGCCGCGGTCCGCACCGCGTCGGCGGTCGGCAGGCCCAGGGCGACGCCGCCGACGTCGGACTTGTGGCTGATGTCGGGCGACTGGATCTTGAGGGCGTAGGGCGCGGGCAGGCCCTCGGCCTGCGCCGCCGCCTCGGCCGGCGTGGCGGCGGCCCGGCTGCCCGCGGTCGACACGCCGTAGGCCTGGAGCACCGCCTCGACCTCGATCTGGGTCAGGGCGGCTCGGCCCTCGGCCATGGCGCGGTCGACGATGGCGCGGGCGGCGGTGCGGTCGCCGTCCTCGGGCGCGGCCGGCGGCGATTCCATCAGAAGGTCCTGGTTCCGGTGATGGTCGACCAGATGCATGAAGGCGCGCACGGCCTCGTCGGGCGTCTCGTGGGCCGGCAGGCCGTGCGAGGCGAGCAGCCGCCGGGCCGGGGCGGCGGCGGTCTCGCCCAGCCAGCAGGTGAGGATAGGCCGGCGGTCGACCCGGCCGGCCAGGGCCGAGACCACGGCCCGCGCCGCCGAGACGCTGTCGGCCACCGCCGTCGGACAGTTCATCACCAGCACGGCCTCGGCGGCGCGATCGGCCAGCACCGCCTTCAGGGCCGCCTCGTAGCGTTCCGGCGGGGCGTCGCCGATGATGTCGACCGGATCGCCGTGCGACCAGGCCGCCGGCAGCACGCGGCTCAGGGCCTCGATGGTCTCGGGCGACAGCTCGGCCAGGGCGCCGCCGTGCCCGGTCAGGGCGTCCACCGCCATCACCCCGGCCCCGCCGCCGTTGGTGACGATGCACAGCCGCTCGCCCGTCAGCTGGAAGCCGGCGTTCAGCGTGCCCACCGCGTCGAACAGTTCGCGCAGCTCGGTCACCCGCAGCATGCCGGCGCGGCGAAAGGCGGCGTCGTAGACCGCGTCGGCCCCGGCCAGGGCGCCGGTGTGCGAGAAGGCGGCCTTGGCCCCGGCGGCGCTGCGGCCCGACTTGATGACGATCACCGGCTTGGCCCGCGCGGCGATGCGGCCGGCCGACATGAACTTGCGCGCGTCGGTGATGCTCTCGACATAGAGCAGGATCGCCCGCGTCTGCCGGTCGAGGGCGAGGTAGTCGAGCACGTCGCCGAAATCGACGTCGGCCATGTCGCCCAGGGTGACCACGTGCGAGAAGCCGAAGCCGCGCCCGTCGGCCCAGTCCAGCACGGCGGTGGTGATGGCCCCGGACTGGGCCACCAGGGCGATGTCGCCAGCCCTGGGCGTCAGCTGGGCGAAGCTGGCGTTGACCCCCCGGCCCGGCGAGATGAAGCCCAGGCAGTTGGGACCGACCACCCGCAGCAGGTGCGGCCGGGCCGCGTCGAGCAGGCGCTGGCGCAGGGCGGGCTCGGAGAAGCCGGCGCTGATCACCACGGCGGCGCGGCAGCCGCGCGCGCCGAGCTGGGCGACGATGTCGGGCACGGTGGCGGCCGGCGTGGCGATGACGGCGAGGTCCGGCGTCACCGGCAGGTCGGCCACCGAGGGATAGGCCAGGGCGGAACGGACCGCCCGCTCGTGCGGGTTGACCGGCAGGACCGCGCCGGAGAAGCCGCTTTCCAGCAGGTTGCGGGCCAGCACCTCGCCCACCGAGCCGGGCCGGTTGCTGGCCCCGATCAGGGCGATGGCCGAGGGTTCGAACAGGGCGTTGAAGTTCCGCGTGGTCATCGCCGCACCTCCTTCGGAGGCGCCGATGCGCCGCCCTGCGCCTTGTATCGGTCCCGATTTCGGCGTCCCGCGCAAGGGGCGGCCGGCTTCTTTCGAGGGACGCCGCAGCCTGGGCGTGCAGGCGGTTGCGACCGTCAGGCGCTGTTCATCCTCGGTCGCCGAGGCTAAGGCTGTGCGAAAGGCGCGGACGGTCGCCAGGAGGCGAAGTCTTTGATGTTTCGAATTCATCTCGCTGCGGCGCTGCTGGGAGCGGCCGGTCTGCTCTGCGGCTGCGCCTCGACGAAGATCGCCGCCGACAGCCGCGGCGCCGGGCCGGACCTGTCGCGGGGGGCGAGCTTCGCGCTCACCGACGGCGGCGAGGCCGCCCGCCCCGCCGCCCAGGCCGTGGCCGTCCGGCTCGGCGCGTTGGGCCTGTCGCCGGCGACCGCCGCCGCGCCGCCGCGTTATCTGGTCGAGACCGGCTTCAGCGCCCGCCCGGTCGCCGTCGGCGCCTTCGCGGCCGAGATCGCCTCCGACAAGGGCGAACGGCCCGACTGGCTGATCCAGCCCAGCAAGCGGTGGTGGATGTCGCCCGGCGCCGAGGTCTGCGCCCTCAGCGTGCGCATCTCCGAGGCGGCCGGCGGGGCCGAGGTCTATCGCGTCAAGGCCGCGACGCGCGCCCCGCGGAGCGGCTGCGGCGAGACGGCCGAGCCCCTGGCCCAGGCCGCCCTGGCGCGGATTCCGTTGACGGCCGTGGGCGCCGTCAGCCGCTGATCGGCGAACCCGGCCCGCCGTTGGTCTCCAGCGGCAGGGTGATGGTGAAGGTCGAGCCTTCGCCCAGGCGGCTCTCGCAGCGGATGTCGCCGTCATGGCGTTCGATCACCGTCTGCACGAACACCAGCCCCAGTCCGACGCCGTCGGCCCGCGTGCGCCCCGCCGAGGGCGCGCGGTGGAAACGCTCGAACAGCTTTTCGGCCTGTTCGGGGCTCATGCCGCGACCGGTGTCGGCGATGGTGCAGACGGCGGTCGGACGGTCGATGGTTCCCCCTGCGGCTACCCGGCATTCCACCCGCCCGCCGGCGTCGGTGTATTTGACGCCGTTGTCGATGAGGTTGATCAGCGCCCGGGTCAGCAGCGACCGGTCGGCGCGGATCAGGTGTTCGGCGTCGCCGGTCGAGACCTCGACGGCGACTCCCTTGGCCGACGACTGCGGCCAAAGGTCGTCGGCGGCGTCGAGCAGCAGGTCTCCGAGGTCGACCGTCTCCATCGCGTAGTGCTGGGTCTCGGCCCGGGCCATGTGGACGAAGTTGTCGGCCAGGGCCAGGGTGCGCCGGGCGTAGCCGCGGATCCGCCCGGCCAGCTCGTCAGGCGCGGCCGCTCCGTCGCGGCTGTCCAGCAGGGCCAGGATCGACACCTGCGGCGAGCGCATGTCGTGGGTCAGCAGCTGGAGGATGTTCTCCCGCTGGCGGCCGGCGGCCTTGATGGCGCTGATATCGGTGAAGCGGACGATCCAGCCGGCGGCGCGGCCGGCCGCGTCGGTCAGGGGCTGGCGACGCGTGCTGAACACTCGCCCGTCCGGCGCCGCCGCCTCGACGTCGGGCGCGGCCGCGTCGCCCTCGCCCTCGCCCTCGGCCCTGGCGAACGGCGCGATCAGGTCGGCGAGGCGGGCCCCCGCCAGCCCGCGACCGTCCGTCCCGCCGAATAGCGCCTCGGCCTCGCGGTTGGCGGCCAGCACCCGCTCGTCCGGGGCCAGCACCAAGGTGGCGTCGGGCAGCCCCTGCAGCACGTCGGTCACGAAGTGCCGCAGGTTGCGGGCCCGGCCGATGGTGCGGCGCATGAGGTCGAGCTGATGGTCGATGACCTCGCCGCCGGGACGCCGCGCGGCCTCGGCCAGGTCGGGCAGCAGGTCGGGCTCGCCGGCGAAGGCGTCCAGCTCCTCGACCATGTAGGCGCTGGTCGCCTCGAGCCGCCGCCAGCTCCACAACGGGTAGACCGCCAGCAGGCCGATCAGGCCGGCGGCCGGCGGCGCCCACAGTCCGCCGTGCAGCAGCAACCCCGCCGAAACGGCCAGTACGGCGACGATCAGGCCGGCGCCCAGCAGCATGTTCTCGCGCGGGCGCAGGCGCAGGAAGCTGGCCAGCAGCAGCCATAGCGGCGCGAGCGCGAAGCCCAGCGCGCCGATCGGGCCGAGCGGCCGGATGGCGTGGCCGCTGAGCATGCCGTCCAGCATGTTGGCCTGAACCTCGACGCCTGGCATCGCCTCGGCCTCGCCCGACAGCGGCGTGGCGTAGCGGTCGCCGAGGCCGTCGGCGGTGGCCCCGACCAGGACCAGCTTGTCGCGCAGGAACACCGCCGGCACGTCGCCCTGGATCATGTCGACGAACGAGATGGTGCGGAAGCGGCCGGCGGGGCCGGTGAAGGCGATCATCATCGGCCGCCGGCGGGCCAGGCCGTCCAAGGCGTGGGGCGCCGACGGCGGCGGGGCCGGCCCGAAGGCCGGCGACGGGGCACCCCGCGCCTGGCGGTAGGTCAGCTCCATCAGGTGCGGCCAGTCGTGGCCGGCGTCGCCCTCCGAGAGGAAGGCCCGGCGGACTACGCCGTCGGGATCGAAGGCGATGTTGACCTGACCCAGGCCGGCCGCCGCCTCGCGCAGCGGCGGGGCGGGCAGGGCGGTGCGGAACGGCGCGCCGTTCTCGCCGGGCACGTCGAAGGTCAGCGGCAGCAGGGTCGGACGCGCCGCCTTGACCGCCTCGGCCAGGGCGAGGTCGGCCCCGGGATCGCGGTCCGGGTCGACGAACAGCACGTCGTAGGCCACCGCCTTCGGCCGGGCCTGGGCCAGCCGGCGCAAGAGCTCGGCGTGGCGCGCGCGCGGCCAGGGCCAGCGGCCCAGGGCCTGGATGCTGCGGTTGTCGATGGCGACGATGACGATGTCGTCGCGCGGGGTGCGGACGCCGAGCTTGGAGAAGGCGTCGTAGATGACGGCGTCTGCCCGCGCCGCCAACTGGCCGAGGCTCAGGACCGCGACGACGGCCGTGGCCGCGGCGGCCACGGCCGCCCATTCGAACAGGACGCGGCGGCGCCTCGGCCTGGGTGGGGCGGGGGCCACGTCGCCGCCCCCGTCAGCGGCCGATCTGGAAGGTCTGGGGCGGCGACCACTTGTCGATGTGGCGGCCCTTGGCGAAGGTGCGGGACATCACCCGCCAGACGTAGGCGCCGGGCGGCAGGTCGGTGACGGTGATCTGCGTCTCGCTCAGCCCCGCCTCGTCCACCACCGGCGTCGCCGCGCCGTCGCGCGACAGCTGGTAGCGGTAGGTCCGCTCGCCGTTCCCGCCGGCGGTCCATCGGAACAGGTAGCGCCGCTCGCGCCCGCGCTTGCTGGTCGCCATCGGCGACAGGTCCAGCGTGTTGAGGAAGCGTTCGAAGGCGTAGGTCCTGGGCATGCCCTCGAGGTCTTCGGGGCCGATCACGCTGACGCGGGCGAAGTAGTCGCCGTCGGGCACGCCCTCGAAGACCACCTGCGGGCCGTCGGCCGTGGCCTCGGCGAAGGCGTCCAGGAAGCCGGCGTCGGCGGCCAGCCGGATGCGATAGCCGCGGGCCTCGGCGACGGGGGCGACGTCGAAGACCACCTTGGGTTCGTCCTGCGCCTTGTCCGGGCGCAGCAGCGCCGGCGCCGCCGGCAGGGGCGTGGGATGCAAGGCGCCGCTGGCGCCGACCGCGACGCCGTAGGCGGCGGGGACCGACGCCGACCGGTCCTGGTCGGCGGTGACGGCGACCAGGCCGCTGACCACCTCGGTGGCGGCGCTATGGCGCTCGGGATCGTAGCGGACGTGGAACTCGGTGCCGCGCACGGCCGAGACCGACATCGGCGTGCGCACGATGTAGCGGTCCTGCGGCGTCGGCAGGGGCGTCACCGTCGACTCGCCCCGGCCGGCCTCGACGACGAAGGCGCGGTCGACGGCGCCGGTCAGCAGGGTGCGGCGCAGGCGCTCGACCCGCACCCGGCTCTGCGACGGCAGGGCCACCCGCGAGCCGTCCGGCATGTCGATGCGGGCGAAGGCGTTGGCGCCGGTGGCGACGAGGTCGCCCTCGCGCACCAGCAGGCCGGCGCTGGCGGCGGCGGCGCGTCCGGCGGTCGAGACGTTGACCGGGCCGCGGAAGGCGCCCAGCCGGGCTTCCACCGGCTCGGTCCGCAGCACGCGGGTCGGCACCTCCAGCTTCAGGCCCACGGGCATGCGGCGCGGCTGGCGCACATGGTTGCGCCGCTGCACCTCGCGATAGTCGCTGAGGCGGATGAAGTAGCGGCCGGCGAGCGCGTAGAGGCTGTCTCCGGCCTTGACGTCGTAGACCACCACGGGCTCGGCCGCGACGGCGCAGCCGGCGGCGAGCGCGGCGGCGGCGAAGACGGGCGCGGCGGCGAGGCGGCCGATCATGCGTCGGCCTCGGCGGACCGGCCGGCGTCCAGGCGTTCCAGGCGATAGCCGTAGCTGTAGACCGGCACCAGTCGGAAGCCGTTGTCGGGCCGCAGGTTCAGCTTGGAGCGGATGCGGGAGATGTGCATGTCGAGGGTCCGGGTCGGCAGGTCCGGGTTGCGGCCCCAGATGGCTTCGAGGATATGCGCCCGCGACAGGGCGCGGTGCAGGTTGCGGAACAGCAGCAAGGCCAGCCCGAACTCCTTGGCGGTCAGGGTGACGAGGTCGCCGCGCATCGACACAGCCTCGGCGGCGCTGTCGAAGCTGTAGCCGTCGAAATCCTCGACCTTGTCGGGCGCCCGGTTGTAGGCGCGACGGAACAGCGCCGCGATGCGGGCGCGCAGGATGCTGGGCTGGAACGGCTTGACCACATAGTCGTCGGCGCCGGCGTTCAGGCCTTCGACCACGTCCGCCTCGTCGGTGCGGCTGGTCAGCAGCAGGATCGGCGGCGGGTCGGAGACGTGCTGGCGCACCCAGCCGATGACCTCCAGCCCCGACATTTCCGGCAGGTTCCAGTCGAGGATCAACAGGTCGAAACTTTCGCGCCGCAGCGCCGCGATCAGGGCCTTGCCGGACTGGAACGGCAGACAGGAGTGGCCGGTCGCCAGGACAAGCTGCGATACGGCCTCCAGCTGCGCCTCATCATCATCGAGGGCCGCGACTCTCATGCATCTTCCAACTGACGTCTCCACCGCGGAAACGCCGCGGACGAAGACCTTGAACGTCCCAATACCAGCAAAGTTAACGCCCAAGGCCATGCAAAATGTAAACAATCGCAAATGTTGCAACGGTTTACGCAGGAATTGGCTCCCTGGCTGCTAGGGCCGGATTTGCGCCGCGCCGGACAGCGGCCTTCGCAAGTCGAGTCAGGTCCATGCCGCTTTTCCCCGATCGCGCGCTCCCGTCCGCCGCGGCCCGCGCCGTTTTTCGCGGTTAGGCCCATGGCGTCGCCCCCGGTCGCGAATGTCGATGGCGATCACCCCCACCGCTGGCTGGAGGAGATGTTGCTGGCGCTCCAGCGCCTGAACGGGGCGCTGCTGCACGACGACGGCCGGCCCAGGGCGCTGACCGCCGTCCCGCCGGCCGGGCGGGGCCTGACCCAGCGCCTGGAGCGCAGCGTCGCCGGCGCTTCGAACAGCATGCGGCGCCTGGCCCTGCTGATCGTCAACCTCGCCCCGGCGAACATGGCGGCGGAGGTTTCGGACGAGCCCGAGCGCGTCGATCCGGCCGAACCGGACGCCGCCGACCGGCCCTGGACCCATCTGGCCCGCTCGCTGACCCTGCTGCATCAGGCCTGCCTGCGCTGCCAGGCGTCTGAGGAGATTCTGGCCCGGATGACGCCGGAGAGCGGCGAAAGCCTGCTGGTCCGCGAGCTGAAGTCCGTCGTGCTGGCCCTGGATCGCCTGTGCCTGCTGATCGAGGCCAGGGACGTCATGACCCGTCTCTGGGTCGACGCCGACGAGGCCGCCGCCGCTCACGGGGATCGCGAGGGCGGCGCCTGACGCGCGGCCGCCATCGACAAGGAAAAGCTTTTGACCATCACCGTTTTCATCGAAGCCCTGGGTCAGGGATGGGCCGTCCGGTGCCCGCCTTTCACCAACGAGATGCTGTTCCTGGATCGCGGCGAGGCCGAGGAGGCCGCGCGCTCGCTGGCCGAGCGGCTGAGGGGAAGGGGCCGCGCCGCCTCGGTCGCCGTCCGGCCAGACGCGCCGTCGATCAACGGCGAACTGTAAACTATCCAACACTTTACCTTGGTTTACGCGGTGAAATCGCCGCGCGGGGGTACACCCTAGGAACCGTTAGCGATCTCGGGCTTCGGTCGATGTGGTGGGCGTGGGGGCGCCGCCAGTCCGGCGAGATCGCGTTGTTTGGACCCAGCGTTGTGTCTTGCGGACCTTGAGGTCCGTATCCGGAGCGCGGCCTGTCGGCCGCGCGGCCGGGCGAGGCGGCGCGCAGTGAAGGAGCGCCCCCGATGCGTGTCCTGTCGATCTTTGGAACCCGGCCCGAGGCCATCAAGATGGCGCCCGTCGTGCGCGCCCTGCAGAACGACGCCGGCGTGACGCCGCTGGTCTGCGTCACCGGCCAGCACCGCCAGATGCTGGACCAGGTGCTCGAGCTGTTCGCCATCCGGGCCGACTACGACCTCAACGTCATGGCGCAGGACCAGACCCTGAACGGGCTGGCCGCCAAGATGATCGCCAGCCTGGACGAGGTGCTGGAGCACGCCCGCCCGGACCGCGTGCTGGTTCACGGCGACACCACCACCGCCATGGCCGCCGCCATGGCCGCCTTCCATCGCCGCATCCCGGTCGGCCATGTCGAGGCGGGCCTGCGCACCTACGACCTCGCCAAGCCCTGGCCCGAGGAGATGAACCGCCGCGCCGTCGATCTGGTCAGCGACCTGATGTTCGCCCCGACCGTCGGCTCGCGGGCCAACATCCGCCAGGAAAAGCTGGGCGGCCAGGTGTTCGTCACCGGCAACACCGTGATCGACGCGCTGAAGTCGTCGGCCGGTCTGCTCGACGCCGACCATCGCCTGCGCGGGCGCATCGACGCCGGCCTGCCCGCCGCCGTTCCGGGCCGGCGCATGATCCTGGTCACCGGCCACCGCCGCGAGAGCTTCGGCGACGGCTTTTCGAACATCTGCCGCGCCCTGCGCCGCCTGGCGGCCCGCGACGACGTCCAGATCGTCTATCCCGTGCACCTCAATCCCAACGTGCGCGGTCCGGTGCTGGAGGCCCTGGCCGGCTTCGACAACGTCCATCTGCTGCTGCCGCAGGATTACCTGCCGTTCGTGCGCCTGATGCAGCGCGCCGACCTCGTGCTGACCGATTCCGGCGGCGTGCAGGAAGAGGCGCCGTCGCTGGGCAAGCCCGTGCTGGTGATGCGCGACGTCACCGAGCGTCCGGAGGCGGTCGCGGCCGGCGCGGTGCGGCTGGTCGGCTCGTCCTGCGACAACATCGTCGGCCAGGTCGAGCTGCTGCTTGACGACGACGATCTGCGCCGCGGCCTGTCGCGCCGCCGCAACCCTTACGGCGACGGCCGCGCCGCCGCCCGCATCGTCGACGCCGTGACCGGCCGTCCCGTCAACGAGTTCCAGGCGGCGGGAGACGCGGCCAACGACCTGGCCGCCTGATACCAGCCATGTTCGACATCGCCGCCCTGTGGCCGCACGATCCCGTGTCGGCCTACGTCGCCGTCGTCGGCGCCATCGCCGTCGCGACGGCGGTGCTGATCGCCGTGTCCTCGATCGACGACCTGTTCGTCGACGTGGTGTTCTGGGTGCGGGCGGCCTATCGCCGCCTGTTCGTCGAGCCGCGCCACGAGCCCCTGCCGGTCCAGGCCCTCTACGACAAGGCCGAACAGCCGATCGCCATCATGGTGCCGGCCTGGCGCGAGGACGACGTCATCGCCGCCATGATCGAGAACACCATCGGCACGCTCGACTACAGCGACTACGTGATCTTCGTCGGGACCTACCCCAACGACCCAGAGACCATCGCCGAGGTGGAGCGCATGCGCCGCCGCCATCGCCGCGTGGTGCGCGTCGAGGTCCCGCACGCCGGGCCGACCTGCAAGGCCGACTGCCTGAACGCGGTGGTGCGGGCCATCATGGCGCACGAGGAAAGCCACGGCCGCCCGTTCGCCGGCATGGTGCTGCACGATTCCGAGGACGTGCTGCACCCGCTCGAACTGAAGTTCCTGAACTACCTGCTGCCGCGCAAGGACCTGATCCAGCTGCCGGTTGTCTCGCTCGAGCGGGGCTACGGCGAGCTGATCGCCGGCACCTATATGGACGAGTTCGCCGAATGGCACGCCAAGGACCTGGTGGTCCGCGAGGCGCTGGCCAAGGCGGTGCCGTCGGCCGGCGTCGGCACCTGCTTCTCGCGCCGCGCCATGCAGGCGCTCAAGGCGCACAATCACGACGAGCCGTTCAACACCGCCAGCCTGACCGAGGACTACGACATCGGCGCGCGCCTGGCGGCCGAGCGGATGCCGTCGATCATCGCCCACTATCCGGTGGACTTCCGGGTCAAGCGCAAGACGCTGTTCGGCCTTGGCAAGGAGAAGTCCTCGTCGCTGCGCATGTCGCTGTGCGTGCGCGAGTACTTCCCCAACACCTTCAAGACCTCCTACCGGCAGAAGGCGCGCTGGACGCTGGGCATCTCGCTGCAGGGCTGGGCCCAGCTCGGCTGGACGCGGTCGCTGTGGACCAACTATTTCCTGGTCCGCGACCGCAAGGCGCTGATCACGCCCAGCCTGGCGCTGGTCTCGTACTTCGTGCTGATCAACCTGCTGCTGCTCAGCCTGGTCCTGCACTGGATGGGCCGGCCGGACCAGGCGCTGCTGCCGGACACCTGGTGGTTCCGCGCCCTGCTGTGGTTCAACGCCGTCGCCCTGGTCGCCCGGGTCGTGCAGCGGTTCTACTTCGTCAACCGCGTCTACGGCTGGGAGCACGGGCTGATGTCGCTGGTGCGCCTGATCGTCGCCAGCTTCGTCAACTTCATGGCCACGGCGCGGGCCTTGCGTATCTTCTTCTCCAACGTCCTGTTCGGCACGCCGATCGTTTGGGACAAGACGATGCACCAGTTCCCAAGCTCGCAGGCCCTGGGCCGCGACCGTCGGCCGCTCGGCGAGATCCTGGTCAGCTGGGAGGCGGCGACGCCGGCCCGCATCGACGCGGCGCTGGCCGAACAGGCCCGCAGCGGCCAGCGCCTGGGCCGCATCCTGATGGCCAAGGGCTGGCTGGACGACGAGACCCTGGCCGAGGCCATCGCCATGCAGAGCCACCTGCCGCGCACGCCGGTGGGCGCCGAGGCGGTGTCGCGCCAACGGGGCGAGGCGCCGGCGGCCCTTTGCGTGCGCCTGCGCGCCCTGCCGGTCGGCCGCGCCGAGAGCGGCGCCCCGATCGTCGCCGTCGCCCGGCCGCTGACGGCGGACGAGGCCGGCGAACTGGCCAAGGTTCTCGGCGGCGAGCCGCTGCAGAAGATCGCCCGCGAGAGCGAGATCAACGCCGGCCTGCGGCTGCTGGCCGGCGACGGCGACGCCTTCGCGCCGGGCCTCGACGCGCCGCTGATCGGCGACCTGCTGATCGAGGGCGGCCATGTGCGCCGCGAGGCGTTCGACGAAGCCCTCGGCGGTTACGAGCCCGTCCGCGACGGCCGCATCGGCGAGTTCCTGGTGCGCCGGGGCGTGGTCGCCGCCGACGCCCTGTCCGCCGCCATCGACCAACAACGCCAAGCCCTAGCAGAAAGGCGCCCCTGATGCCCCGCACGGTTCTGTTCGACAGGCCGGCCCTCGCCGCCCTGTCGGCGGCGGCCGGGCTGTGCCTCGCCGCCGCCGCCCAGGCCGCTGCGCCGCCTCCGGCGACGGCCGCCGTCCCCGCCGCCAAGCCCAAGGGCCCCGGCTTCAACGCCGCGGCCGCGGCCTACAAGGCCTAATGACGCGCGCGACTTCGCCGCCGCCGCTCGCGGCGCGGCCGAGGCCGTGCGGCTGGAGCCGGGCGAGCGCGCCTACCGCGCCCTGCTGGTCGACGCCCGCGCCGCCGCCGGCGATGTCCAGGGCGCGGACGCCGCCGCCGCCGAGATCGAGCGCGCCTTCGGGGCGACGGCGGCGCTGTCGACCCAACGCGGCTATCTCGCCATGCGCCTGGGCCGGCCCGCCGACGCCGCCGACCGCTTCGCCCAGGCCCTCGCCCAGGACGGCCTGTCGGCCGCTCAACGGCGCGAGGCGGCCTTGACCCGCGCCGACGCCCTGTCCCAGGCCGGCCGTCCGCGCGAAGCGGCCGACGCCCTGGCGCCCTACGCCGGCGAGGCGGCCTACGACGTGCAGTCCCGCCGCGCCGCCGCCCTGACCGCCGCCCAGGACGACGCGGCCGCCGCGCCCGTGTTCGCGCAGGCCGCCGCGCTGGCGGCCACGCCCGAAGACAAGGCGTTCATGCTGCGCTCGCGTATCGTCGCCCTGACGCGGCTTGGCCAGCGGGCCGAGGCCCGACAGGCGTTCGACGAGGCCTATCGCAGCGGCGCGCTGGCGCCGTCCGATCCCGTCGACCTCGGCATGATCGCCCTCAGCGTCGGCGACGACCGGACGGCCCAGGCCCTGTTCGACAAGGCGCCGGATTCGCCCAAGCTGGCCGGCCGCGCCGCGCTTGACGCCGCCTACAGCGCCAAGCGCGTCCGCCGCGACGAGGCCGCCGTGCGCTATTTCGGGCGCGGCCTTGACGCCGTCGCGTCAGGCGACCTGAGCCTGGACCCGACCACGGCTTACGCCATCCGCCGCGACGTGGCCGACATTTCTCGCGTCTGGGGCGCCAACGGCCTGGTCAGCTACGGCGCGGCCGGCGTGGCGGCGGGCGGCGCGCCGCTGTCGGGCGGTCGCGGCGTCACCCAGGCCGGCGGCGAGGTCTATACGCGGCTGGGCGGCTATCGGAACGGCGCGCCGGTGGAGGCCTTCGCCCGCGTGTTCGAGACCGTGGCCGCCGAGACCGGCGACCCCACCGGCGCCCAGACCGCCCAGGGCTGGGTCGGCCTGCGCTGGAAGCCGTTCCGCCAGGCCAATCTGGTGCTGGAGGGCAGCCGCATGATCAAGCTGGGCGAGCGCGCCCGCGACGACTGGATGGTGCGCGCGGCCTATTCGGCCGGGCATGGCATGGACATCGACCCGGTCCGCCGCTCCTGGCCGATGTGTTGGTGTGGACGGCCT
>NZ_PUIC01000004.1 GCF_022750545.1 Caulobacter sp. CCUG 60055 | reverse complement strand
GGGGCCGTCCACATCTGCTATATGTATATTTAATTTCCCCGGGCGCTCTTCCAGGCCCCGGCGAGGAGGGCGGATGACCATCGACCTCAACCACGCCATCGTCCGCTGTTCCGACCGGCGGGCGGCGGCGCATTTCCTGGCCGGCCTGATCGACGCCCCGCCCGCCTGGCCCTCGGGGCCGTTCATGGCGGTGCGCGTCAACGAGCGGCTGACCCTCGATTTCTATGACGAGGGCCCCTTCGTGTTCGGCCATTTCGCCTTTGTGGTCGACGAGGCGCGGTTCGACGCGATCCTGGGCCGGGCGGTTGAGGGCGGCCTCGCCCACGGCTCGGGGCCGTTCTCGCGGGACGGGGCGATCAACCGCCTGAACGGCGGACGCGGGGTCTATGTCTGGGACGCCGACGGCAACAGCTACGAGTTCTTCACGGTCGACCCGCTGGCGTGAGCGCCGCCGGCGTTCACCACAGCGGCGGCAGCTGGCTGCGGTGGCAATGAACCGGTGTGGGCGCGGGCGCCTCGGCCGGCGCATAGGTGCGGATGCGCCAGATGCGCCACTCCTGGGCCAGGAAGTCCTTGACCTCGAAGTCCGCGACATAGGCGAGCTCCTCGACCACCCCGGGATTGGTCGGCTTCTCGCGCAGCGCCTTCCAAGTTCCCCGGGCGGTTCGGCCGTCGGCGGCGACGACCAACTGGCTCAGGGCGTGGGAGCGCCGCGGCCTGAACCGCGCGGCGGCGTCCGGCGCCCATGGGTCGCGGACCGCGCCGGCCTTGAGGACCTGGCCCGAGGCGTTCATCAGGCCGGCCCCGGCGGAGGGTTGGAAGAGGTCGTTCAGGCCGGCCGGGTTGGCGACGGCGGCGAAATAGGCCTGCATCACCGCCTCGATCTCGCCCGGCGCCGCCTTCAGGCGCTCGGCGGTCTGGACGGGCGCGACGTTTGCGCACCGCCGCGCGTCCGGGGCGAGGCCAGAGGCCGTCGCGGCCCAGGTCGGCGCGACGGCGACGGCGGCGAGAAGGACGCCCGCCGTCGCGAAGGATCTGTAGGTCACGGCTTGCCCTCGAGCTGCGCAATCCAAGATTGATATGATCGACTTCATTAATCTGGGTTGAATTCGCGTGGCGGCCCTTGCGCTTTCCGCCGTCGCGGGGGTTCCAGTAGGGCGAGGCGCGGGCGGCGTCTTCGGGAGCCGGACGGCGTCAGGCAGCACGCTGCATTCGTGCTGGACCCGGACGGCGACAACATCGAGGCGGTCTTTCGCGGCGGCTGAGGCCGGGACCGAGACCGGGCTCGGCGGAGCGTCAGGCGTAGGCCGCCCAGCCGCGCCAGGTGAAGGCGGCGTAGAACGGGCTGACGCCCGAGAACCCCGCCTCGCGCAGGATCGCCTCGTCCTCTTCGGGGCTGAGCAGGTTCAGGTGCGCCTCGACCGCCGCGCGGGCGCTCTCGGCCTTGTCGGGGTCGGCGCCGGAGGCCACCGCGAAGGCGGCGTACCGCGACAGCCAGCGTTCCCGTTGGTCGGGCGTCTGGGGGAAGCTGGAGTGGGCGGCCACGAACGGCGCGCCGGGCTTGAGGCGGCGGCGGATCTCGACCGCCGTGCGCAGCCGCTCCTCGCGGCCCAGGAAGTGCAGGGTCAGCAGGCAGGTCGCCGCGTCATAGGGGCCTTCGGGCGCGTCGTCGATATAGCCCTGGAGCAGCCGCGCGCGCGGGGCCAGCGGCCCCAGCGTCCGTTCGGCCTGCCGCAGCATTTCGGCGGCGGGGTCGACGCCGTCGAACGTCCAGCCCGGCTGGGCCTCGGCGAACGCCTTCAGCTCCAGCCCGCCGCCGGCCCCCAGGACCAGCACGCGCGCGTCCCCGGGCGCGCGCTCGGCGAGCAGGACGGCGGCCATGCGGTGCAGGTCGGAGAAGCCGGGCACGAAACGCGGCGGCCCTTCGGCGTAGCGGGCGACGGCCTGCGGGTCGGAGAAGGGGGCCAGCAGCGTGTCCAAGGCGGCGGCGTCATGCGGCATGAACGGTCTCCAGGTCATGGGGGCCGCCCCGGGCGACCAGGCGGCGGTGGAAGTCGGCGCTGAGCATGGCCAGCGTCACGTCGCCGAGACGGGAGAGCAGCAGCGCCTCCGCGTCTCGGAAGGCCTGGTCGAGGGCGGCGTTCACCGCCTGCTCGACCAGGCAGCCCGGCGCTTCGGTCCGGTTGCCCATGGCCAGCAGCGACGGGCCGCCCAGCGCGGCGTGGACGTCACGCAGGGTGACGGCGGCAAGGTCGCAGGCCAGCGTCCAGCCGCCGCCGTGCCCCTTCTCGGAGCGGACGTATCCGTGGTCGCGCAGGCCGGCCATGATCCGCCGGATCACCACCGGATGGGTGGTCATGGCCTTGGCCAGCACCTCCGACGTCGTCGGACCGTCCTGTTCGGCCATGTGCAGCAGGACGTGGAGCACGCCCGACAATCGGCTGTCGCGTTTCATGCAACATCATATGTTGCGTGATGGGGCGGCGGTCAAGCCCATCATGGTGAGACATGCCGCCATGGGCGCGCGGTTCAGGTCGCGAAGCGGCCGGGCCGTCGCCCGCTCACGCCGGGCCGGTCAGCCGCCGCGTCGCGAGCCATTGCGCCAGGACGGCGAAGTATTCGGCGGAGTTGGGCCTTTCGTCGTCGGCGTGCGCCGGGTCCAGCAGGTCGCGGGGCGGCATGTCAGTCTGCATGCCGTGGTCGGCGCCGGCGATCACCACCACCCGCATGTGGGGATGTCGCGGCGCGATCCTGGCCAGGCGTTCGACCGAGATGGCCACCGGCACGACCGGATCGGTCGCGCCGTACATCACCAGGATCGGGACCTTCACCTTCTGCAAGGCGGCCAACGGGTCATGCTCGATCTCCCGCCGCCACTGCGAAACCTCGCGGTCGCGCACGGTCTCGCCCATGTAGAGGTAGCGGAACCACGGACGGCCCTTGGCGGCGTCGACGGCGCGCTGGGCGGCGGCGCGGTCGCCGGTCCCGCGCATATAGTCGTCCACCGCCCTGCGGGCGGCCGTCATCTGGTCGATGTCGGCCTGGGAATAGCCGAACACGCGCAAGGTGTTGGTCGACGAGAACAGCATCTGCACGTCGGCGGTGACCACCGGCGCCGAGACCGCCACGGCGAACCTGACGTGCGGGCTGCGGCTGGCCGCCAGCACCGACAGCCAGCCGCCCTGGCTCAGGCCCCAGACCCCGATGCGCTCGGGGTCGATCCTGGGGTCCCGCCGCAGCATCTCGACGGCGGCGATCCCGTCGTCGGCCAGGTCGTCGAAGCTGGCCGCGCCGCGATCGCCGTTGGACTGGCCCGAACCGCGCCGATCGTAGATGAAGACGGCCATGCCGAGCGCCGGCAGGATTTCGGTCAGGTGGCGGTAGAGCGGCGAGGCGCGCAGCGGCGACGAGGCGCCGTGCAGGGCGACGACCGCGCCCAGCCTGCGGCCGCCCTCGGGCAGGAACAGCGTGCCGCCCAGCCGCACCGCGCCGTTCGGGACCACCTTGTCCTCGCGCAGGACCGGACGGGACGGCTGGGCCCGCCATGCGTCCGCCTCTGATGGCGATGGCGGTGCGGCCAGCGCCTCCAGGCCGCTGGCCGACAGCGCCATGGCCGCCGCCGGCGCGCCGGCCGTCCGGATCAGGTCCCGGCGATTCAGCCGTCCCCCCAAAGGCTCGTTCATGATCGGCTTTCTATGATTCCCGGCCTGTCCCTGTACGGGTAGGCAAGCATCTATCCCGCGAGCCCGCCACCGTGCTCTGGTGGTCCGCTGGAAAAATCACCATAGATTGCAACGAATTAATCGCGACCCCGGTCGCCGGCCGGTGATCTCCCCGGTCGGCCTTCCGGCGCGGTCAGGCCGTTTCGACCGGGATGATCGGCCGGGTGTTGGGATAGATCAGTTCGACCGGCGGCTCGCCGGCCCCCGGACTGGTCATGCGGTAGGCGTCGACGGGCTGGGAGCGGTTGATCCAGGCGGTGTAGTAGAGATGATCCGAACGCGGATCGTCCGTATTGGGGTGCAGCAGGATGGTCAGGCCCAGGCTGTTGAGCTGCAGCCAGGGCAGGATCACGTGCAGCAGGTCGTTGGTGAAGCCGAAATAGAAGGACGGCGTCACGTGCGGGCCGCGGGGAACGAGGTTCCAGTCGCCCAGCTCGACCAGGAACCGTTCGGCCACCCAGGTCCGCAGCAGCGCCGCCTTCTCGTAGGTGTCCTCGTCGAAATAGACGTGGGCGTGATAGCTCTTGATCGCCGTGTAGGGGCGCGGTTTCGCCGGCGTCGGCGCTTCGCCCGGGCGCACCGAGGCGGGGCGCGGCGTGGCCTGCTTGAAGGTCTCGTATCCCCAAGGGCTCTTGCCGCCGGCCGGCGGCCGCGGCTGCCGGGCCGGCGGCGGGACCGAGGCGGCCTCTTCGGCCTTGGCCGGAGCGGCCGCGGCGATCGCCGTGGCGACGGCGGCCCCGCCGCCGAGGCCGAGAAGAAGATGCCGCCGTTGCAACTCCGGCTCGTCGGGGCGGGCGATGGAGACGGCGCGGGCGGGATCGGACATGGAAGGGCCTTCGACGAGCTGGATCGGAGCCCGCAGGGGACGTCGCCCAAGGCGCGGTTTCAATTCAGATTGGTTCGGTGGACTTTTAGATTCCCTGACGACCGCCGCCGCCAGCCGCCTCAGCCGATCCGCATGGACAGCTCGACGTCCTCGGCGAACGGCGTGGACATGTAGCCGCCGGCGGGCGAGCGCACCCGGGCCAGATAGTCGGGGCTGTGGTCGGCGTTGTCGGCCACGATCAGGGCGCCGGGCCGCAGGCGGGCCTCCACCCGGTCGAGGATTTCGGGATAGAGCGCCTTGGCGCCGTCGAGCAGCAGCAGGTCGATGCGTTCGGGAAGGTCGGTCGCCAGGGTCTGCAAGGCGTCGCCCTCGCGGATTTCGACTAGGTCGATCAGGCCGGCCTCCGTCAGGTTGTTCCGGGCCCGCGCCGCCTTGGACGGCTCGAACTCGGTGGTGATCAGCCGCCCGCCGCCGTTGTCGCGCAGGGCGGCGGCCAGGTGCAGGGTCGAGACGCCGAACGAGGTCCCGAACTCGACGATGGCTCGCGCGCCGCAGGCGCGGGCCAGCATGTAGAGCAGAGCGCCAGTCTCGCGCGAGACGGCGAGCGACAGGTCCTTCAGGCGCGCATAGAGGTCGGGATAATCGGTCTTGCTGCGCATCAGGCGTTCGCGCTCTTCGGCGGAGATGGCGGGCAGGGCGGCGTCGGTCTGGCCGGCCTGCCGGAACAGGCGCTCCAGCAGCGGCGCGACCGGGGCGGAGGTGAGGGTGTTCATGCGGGGTTTCCGTCTGGATCGGCGCGTCCTTGCGCCGGCTTCAGAAATGCGACTAATTCGTCAGTCCGCCTATTCGCATTGGCGCGCCCAGCCATGACCGATCGCCCAAGTCCCCAGATTTCTTCAAGAAAGCAGCCCCGGCAGGCCCGCTCGACCGACCTGGTGACCGCCATTCTTGACGCCGCTGTTCAGGTTCTGGCCAAGGAGGGCGCGCAGCGTTTCACCACGGCGCGGGTGGCCGAGAAGGCCGGGGTCAGCGTCGGGTCGCTCTATCAGTATTTTCCGAACAAGGCGGCGATCCTCTTCCGCCTCCAGACCGACGAGTGGCGGCGCACGACCGCCATGCTGAGCCGCATCCTGGAGGACGCGGACAGACCGCCGCTGGAGCGGTTGCGCGCCCTGGTCCACGCCTTCGTCCGGTCGGAATGCGAGGAGGCCGAGATGCGCGTGGCGCTCAACGACGCCGCGCCGCTCTATCGCGACGCGCCCGAGGCGCGGGCGGTGAGGGTGGCGGGCGGCCCGATCATCGAGGCCTTCATGCGCGAGGCCCTGCCCACGACCCCCGAGGCGACCCGCGCCCTGGCCGGCGGCCTGATCTCCGCCGCGCTCAGCCAGGTGGGCAAGCGGTTTTCGGAGACCCCGCGATCGCGCCAGGAGATCGAGGTCTACGCCGACGCCCTGGCCGACATGTTCTGCGCCTACCTCAGGGAGCTCGAGCGGCGCTAGCCGCGCGCGCCGACGAGGCGCAGGAGACCGCGCAGCGTCGGGGTCTGGTCGTCGCGGCGCCAGGCCAGCCCGGTCTCGAGGATCGGCGGATCGGCCAGGTCCAGATAGCCGACCCCGGTCCGGGCCAGGTTCCTCAGCGAGGCCGGGACCAGCGCTACGCCCAGGCCAGCCGAGACCAGGCTGATGATGGTCTGCATCTGGATCGCCTCCTGGACGATCCGCGCCGGCCGTCCCTGGGCGTCGAAATAGCCGGTGACCAGATCGTGGAAGGCGGGGGCGACGTTGCGGGGGAACAGGATCAGCGGCGCGTCGAGCAGCGCCTCGGGCGCGGCGACGCCGTTCCGGACCGGCAGGCGGCCGTCCTCGATCCACGCCGCCGGGGCGGCCGCCACCAACGGCTCGGAGACCAACTGGCGGTAGGCGAGGGGTTCGGGCAGGGCCCGGTCGTGCGGCGGAATGATGATGCCGGCGTGGCGCTCCGCGCCGGCCAGCGCCGGAATCTGGACGTCGCTGGTGGCCTCGACCAGTCGGATCTCGACGTCCGGGAAGGCCTGGGAATAACGGCTGACCAGATCGGGCAGGACGCTGTAGTCGGCCGTGCTGACGAAGGAGAGCGAGAGCAGGCCGGTGCGGCCGTCGCGCAGGCGCCGCGCGGTGGTCGGCAACTCGTCCACCGCCGCCAGGGCGGCCAGCACCTCGGGCAGCCACTGCTCGCCCAGCGGGCTGAGCCGCACGCTGCGCTTGGAGCGCACGAACAGCGGCGCGCCCAGGTCCCGCTCCAGGTTGATGATCGACTGGCTCAGCGGCGGCTGGGTCATCCCCAGCCGTTCGGCGGCGCGGCCGAAGTGCAGCGTGTCGGCGACGGCGGCGAAGTGGCGCAGGGGGCGAAGGTCCATTTCGATATCTCTGACGACTTAATAGATCGGAATTAATATATTTTGGAGGTGTTCGTAAGCGGCGTAGGGTCGGCCGTCCTCAAGTCGAGAGCCGCGCCATGCCTCCCTATCGCTCGCGAACCTCCACCCACGGCCGCAACATGGCCGGCGCCCGGGGTCTGTGGCGCGCCACCGGCATGAAGGACGAGGATTTCGGCAAGCCGATCATCGCCGTGGCCAACAGCTTCACCCAGTTCGTGCCGGGCCACGTGCACCTGAAGGACCTCGGCCAGCTGGTCGCCGGCGAGATCGAGGCGGCCGGCGGCGTGGCCAAGGAGTTCAACACCATCGCGGTCGACGACGGCATCGCCATGGGTCACGGCGGCATGCTCTATTCGCTGCCCAGCCGCGAGCTGATCGCCGACAGCGTCGAATACATGGTCAACGCCCACTGCGCCGACGCGCTGGTGTGCATCTCCAACTGCGACAAGATCACGCCCGGCATGCTGATGGCCGCCATGCGCCTGAACATCCCGGCGATCTTCGTCTCGGGCGGCCCGATGGAGGCCGGCAAGGTGACGGTGAAGGGCGAGATCCGCGCTGTCGACCTGGTCGACGCCATGGTGGTCGCGGCCGACGACCGCTACACCGACGAGGAGGTCGCCCGCGTCGAGCGGTCGGCCTGTCCGACCTGCGGCTCGTGCTCGGGCATGTTCACCGCCAATTCGATGAACTGCCTGACCGAGGCCCTGGGCCTGTCGCTGCCGGGCAACGGCTCGGTGCTGGCCACCCACGCCGACCGCGAGGCCCTGTTTCGCGAGGCCGGCCGCCTGATCGTCGACCTGGCCCAGCGCTGGTACGAGCAGGACGACCCGACGGCCCTGCCGCGCGGCGTCGCCACCCGGGCGGCGTTCGAAAACGCCATGAGCCTCGACATCGCCATGGGCGGCTCGACCAACACCGTGCTGCACCTGCTGGCCGCCGCCCAGGAGGGCGGGATCGCATTCGGCATGGAGGACATCGACCGCCTGTCGCGCCGGGTGCCTTGCCTGTGCAAGGTCGCGCCGGCCAAGAGCGACGTCCACATGGAGGACGTGCACCGCGCCGGCGGCGTCATGGCCATCCTGGGCGAGCTGGAGCGCGGCGGCCTGATCGACGCCAGCCAGCCGACCGTCCACGCCCGGACCATGGCCGACGCCCTGGCCCGCTGGGACATCGGCCGCGCCGACAACCAGACGGCCCGGGAATTCTTCCGCGCCGCGCCGGGGGGCAAGCCCACCCAGGTCGCCTTCAGCCAGGCCTCCCGCTGGGAAAGCCTCGATCTCGACCGCGAGGCGGGGGTCATCCGCTCGGTCGGCCATCCGTTCTCGAAGGACGGCGGCCTGGCGGTGCTGTTCGGCAACCTCGCGCCCGAGGGCTGCATCGTGAAGACCGCCGGGGTGGACGACGCGATCCTGACCTTCCGCGGGACGGCCCGGGTCTATGACAGCCAGGAGGCCGCGGTCAGCGGCATCCTGGGCGGCCAGGTCCAGGCCGGCGACGTCGTGGTCATCCGCTACGAGGGGCCCAAGGGCGGGCCGGGCATGCAGGAGATGCTGTACCCGACCAGCTATCTGAAATCGAAGGGCCTGGGCGCGGCCTGCGCCCTGATCACCGACGGCCGTTTCTCGGGCGGCACCTCGGGCCTGTCGATCGGCCACGTTTCGCCCGAAGCCGGCGAGGGCGGCCTGATCGCCCTGGTCGAGACCGGCGATCCGATCCTGATCGACATCCCGAACCGCGGCGTCAGCCTGGAGCTGTCCGACGAGGTCATCGCCGCGCGCCGCGCGGCCATGGCCGCCCGGGGCGCCGAGGCCTGGAAGCCGGTCGGCCGCAAGCGCGAGGTCTCGCCGGCCCTGCGCGCCTACGCCGCCCTGACCACCAACGCCGCGCGCGGCGCGGTGCGCGACGTCGGCCAGGTCGAACGCTAGGCGCGCCGCCGCGCCAGCCCAAGGACGAACGCGCCGGCCGGGTTCCGCCGGGGGGCGCTCAACGCTGACCGGCCGCCGCCGCGGCCCACGCCCTCGTGCCGTGGCAAGTCTGCATGGCCCGCCCGTAGGCCTCGCGCCGGGTGGTGCGCGCCACATAGGCCTGCTCCGGCTCGCCGAGGGTGAAGCATCCGGTTCTCTGGGCGAACTCCAGGGCGTAGGTCACCGAGATGTCGGCCGCCGTGAAGGCGTCGCCCGCGAGATAGGGCGAGCGGGCGAGCCGCCGGGTCACCAGCCCCAGCCGGCTCTCGAAGACTTCCAGCGCCTTGCGCGCGCCCCAGTTCTCACGCTCGGCTTCGGGCGCGAGATTGCGGCTGACGACGACGAAGTACATCGAGGCGGCGAGGCCGGCTTCACCCAGGTGCAGGAATTGCTGGTACGCGGGAAAGGCGGGATCGTGCGGGCCCGGCGCGAGCGGCGTCGGCCCATGGCGGGCCATCAGGTACTCCATGATCGCGATCGACTCGACCATGGTGACGTCGCCGTCCTGGAGCGCCGGGATGTACCCGGCGGGATTGACGGCCAGATACTCCGGGTCGTTCTCGACGCCCGCCAGCAGGTCCACCGGCCGCAGCCGGTAGGCCAGCCCCATCTCCTCCAGCAGCCAGACGACCCGGAACCCCCGGCCTTCGCCAAAGACGGTGATCATGTCCGAGGCTCCCTTGCGCGCGGCTCAATTCAGTGACGCCAAGGCCGCGCGAACGCAACCGGTGTCGGTGCGACTGAACGCTGACCGGCTAACTCCTTGAAAGCGTTCAATCGGCCGCTTTCGACCACGTAGCCGAAACCACTTAAGACTGTCCCCGGCGGGGCAATGCCAACTTAAGGCTGTCCGCGCCGGGGGCTCAAGTCGGCTACAGGCTAGTGTCGGGTCCCGACCCGTTGCGGACTTTGCCCCCTCTGCTTGACCGCTGAGGACTCCAGGGCTTCGATGCCAGCAAGGGGGAATATGGCGAAGCTTCGATTCATCCGATTGCTGCACCTCATCGGTTACGCGACGACGTTAATTGTCGTGTGCGAATTAGCGGCTGCGGGATATTTGGGTTACGGATGGTGGCGATCCGGGCAACAGCTGCGCAGCCGTCTCCTTGAGGCGACCAGGACCCACAATCGACCCTTGATCGAGGCCTCGGGCGAACTGCTGGCGGCCGAGGCCGCCAAATCCCTCGCGTCGGTGCGTCAAACGACCGGCCGCTCAAAGAATGTCCTAAGCTACGTCGCCATGCCCTCGTTTTCGGACTGGTACGCTATGGCGCTCTACCTGCCAGACAACGAAGAGTTCGCCCAAGTCGCACTTACTGCGGTTCGGTGAGACGACGACAATTTTGCGTTCTCGAAGCCGCGCAACTTCACAATGCCCAAGGTCGAGTACCTTCGGGCGGCGCAGCAGTTTGACGCCATGACGGATAATTGGGGTGGAGCGACGGACAGCGTTTGTTTTGATGGCATGCCCGTAGCTTTCGAACGCATAAAGGGGGGCGTCGTGACCTCGGGCATTGGCAATGCGAGTTGCAGCGAACACTACCGCGCTATCGATCAGTTGGCCGCCGCGGCCGGGCCGCTCGATGAAGCCGAGCGCGAGAAGATCATCATACCGGGGGTGGTCGCCCTGCATGGCGCCATCTCGCAAGAGGAGATGATCGTCCTGGTTCAGGATCGCATATTCGCCGCGACGATTGGTGACCAGATGGGACGCTGCCGGCGTCGGTAGTGCAATGGATCGGAACACGCTCTCCCCCGAAAGCTCCGATCAACTTAACCGGGACGGATAGCTTTAGGGAAGCTCAAACGTTGCGCGAACCGACTGGTGCGCGGCTTCAACATGCTTGGGCGGCAAGATAGGCCGACGAGCAGAGGCCTATCAGGGCGCCCGGCTCATAAACGTCTAGTTCCTGGCTTCTGGCGCAGATCGCTATGGCTGAACATCGGTCCGCCACTTGAAGCATGGCCTTAGCTGCTCCATGTTCCTGCTTTGATCCTGAGGTGCGCTATGGCCAATCGAGAGCAGTCTAGCAAGGCAGCCGCAAGCAAGGCGGCCAAGGTATTGCGGGATCCGCACGCGACTGCGGCCGCGAAAAGTGCTGCAGGCTCCACGCTCACTCAACGGGCGACCCAACTTGAGCAAACCAGCCGTTCAGCCGCGAGTGCAGCTTCTAGTGTCCTGCGTGATCCCAAATCGACAGCGGCGGAAAAGAGCGCGGCGGCTTCGGCGCTCACCCAACGGGCGAACCGGAAGTCCTAAGGGTGTGGATGGAAACCGCTTCGCAGGCCCTCCGGTCCGGCAAGGTTCTGGAGCTAAGGTACGACGGTTGGAGTCGCTGTGTGGAAGTTCATGCGGTGGGCTACTCGCGCGACGGAAACCCTTTGATGCGAGTCTGGCAGGTGAGCGGCGGCAGCAACAGCAATGAACCGCGCGGTTGGAAGCTCATGCGCTGTGATGAGGCCTTCACCGCGTATGTGAGCGAGAGCGCATCGCAAGCTCCGAGACCTGGTTATCGACGCGGAGACAGAGCGATGAGCCGGATTGTCTCCGAGCTCTAGAGTTTTGGTCAGCCGAGTTCCGCTGCGCTGAACGTCCCGTTCTTGGAGCGGCGCTAAGGTCCGCATCTGGCGCCTATCGGGCGTCAAGATGGTTGAGCCGGGGCAATACGACGTCAACAAATGAAAAGCCCGGCGCTGCGGCAGGGCTTCGTCGCCCCTTGCGGGGCAAGGACCATGGTCCCGCGGCCAATGGCCGTAGAAAGCGTATGCCTTCAAAAATCGTCAGCTTCAAGCTTCCCAGTTTCCAGACTTAGGGTGCTCATGAAGCGCCCAAGGCGGCTGCTCGCATGTAGATGCGATTAAGTCGCAATGTTGACAGTCTTAGCTTGGAATCAGGACAGTTCTAACTTGTGCCGACACCCGACCAAAGATGCTGGCGACCCCGGGGTGACTCGAACACCCGACCTCCGGTTTAGGAAACCGCTGCTCTATCCTGCTGAGCTACGGGGCCACGCCGGCTTCCCTAGCCTATTCGGCCGTCGGGCGAAAAGGGGTTTCGGCCGTGGGCGGCGGCGGTCTGCGACTTGATCGCCGGCGGTCGCGCGCCTAGCCAAGAAGCATGTCCGTCGCAACGACCATCCGGCCTTTTCGTCCAGGCGACGCCGGCGCTCTGGCGGCGCTGTTCCACGCGGCCGTGCGGCAGGGCGCTCTGGGCGACTACCGGCCAGAGCAGGTCGTGGCCTGGTCGCCGTCGCCGCCCGACCCGGCGGCGTTCGCGGCGCGGGCGATAGACGGACGGCTGGTCCTTGTGGCGGTGGACGCGCGGGATCGGCCCCTGGCCTATGGCGACCTGGAGCCGTCGGGCCATATCGACCACCTCTATTGCCGGCCGGACATGATCGGGCGCGGCGTCGCCTCGGCGATTTACGATCGTCTGGAAGCCGCCGCTCGCGGTCGGGGTCTGGTCCGCCTGTTCGTCGAGGCCAGCGAGGCCGCCCGGCGTCTGTTCGCGGCCAAGGGGTTCGTCGCGCTGGAGCGGCGCGACTTCATGCTGCGCGGCGTGACGATCCATAACTATCGGATGGAGAAGAGCCTGGCCGACGACGACGGCGCGACGAAGGGCGGCGTCCTGCGCGGCGACGGGTGAACCGCGGCCCGAATTGGGCTATGCCGGCTGCGGACGAGCGGAGACGTGCATGTATGTGATGGTGACCGGGGCGGCCGGCTTCATCGGGGCCGAGGTCTCGGCCCGACTGCTGGCGGCCGGCGCGCGGGTTCTGGGCGTCGACAACCTGAATTCCTACTATCCGGTCAGCCTGAAGGAGGCGCGGCTGGCGCGGCTGCGGGGCCATCCCAATTTCCGCTTCGTCCAGGCCGACATCAGCGACCGCGAGGCGATGACGGCGCTGTCGCCCGACTGCGCGGGCCTGACCCACATCCTCAACCTCGCCGCCCAGGCGGGGGTGCGCTATTCGCTGGTCGATCCTTACGCCTATGTCCAGGCCAACGTCATGGGCTTCGTGGTCATGGCCGAGCTGGCGCGCCAGGTCGAAGGCCTGCGCCATTTCGTCTATGCCAGCTCGTCGTCGGTCTATGGCAGCGGCAAGACGCTGCCGTTCTCGACCGACCTGCGCGCCGACGAACCGGATTCGCTCTACGCCGCCACCAAGCGCGCCGACGAGATGATCGCCCGCACCTACGCCCACCTCTATCGGACGCCGACCACCGGCCTGCGGTTCTTCACGGTCTACGGGCCGTGGGGGCGGCCCGACATGGCCCCGTGGATGTTCACCCAGAAGATCATCGCCGGCGAGCCGATCACCGTATTCAACAACGGCGAGATGTGGCGCGACTTCACCTATGTCGACGACATCGTCGACGGCGTGCTGGCGGTGCTGGACAAGCCGCCGGGCGCCGACCTCGACCCGCCGCACCGGGTCTACAACCTCGGCAACAACAAGCCCGAGAAGCTGGCCCACTTCGTCGAGGTGCTGCAGCAGGTGATCGGCAAGCGGGCGGTGATCGACTACCAGCCGATGCAGCCGGGCGACGTGCCCTCGACCTACGCCGACATCGAGGCCGGCCGCCGCGACTTCGGCTTCGCGCCCAAGGTCTCGATCGAGGAGGGGCTGGCGAGGCTGGTCGACTGGTATCGGGCCTATCACGGCGTCTGAGCGCCGCCGGCCGCGGCGCTAGAGGTACTTGGCCAGGGCGGCCAGCCGGGCCAGCTCCTCGCGGGTCTCGCGCGAGAGGGGCCCGGCGACGGCCTCCAGGTGATGCTCGATATGGTCGCTGACCAGCACCGTCTTGGCCTTGTCCAGCGCCTTGAGCACGGCCTGCATCTGCTGGGCGATCTCCAGGGCGTCGCGATCGTCCTCGACCATGCGGATGATGGTGGCCAGGTGCCCGTGGGCGCGCTTGAGGCGGTTGATCAGGTCGGCGTTGTCGGCGTGGCTCATGGCCGCCAGCCTACAGGCTTCGGGCCACGGCGAGCCAGCCCTGAACCCCGATGACCAGCCCGACGACGAGGATCACCAGGCCGGAGACATAGGGCGCCTTGCGCACGATCTCGCCGAAACCGCTCCAGCGGCGGGCGGCCTCGCGCACGCTGAGGGCGGCGACCACCCCGGCCGTCACCATGGTCAGGGCCAGGCCGACGCTGAAGGCCGCGACCAGGGTCGCGCCGAGCGCCAGCTTCTTCAACTGCAGGCACAGCATCAGCACGGTGATGGCGCCGGGGCAGGGGATCAGGCCGCCGGTCAGGCCGAAGACGACGATCTGGCCGGTGGTGACGTCGCGGTCGGCGAACCGACGGCGGATGTCGTCGGCGTGGGCCAGTTCGTGGGCGTCCTGATAGCCGCCGGCGGCCAGGTCGAGACCGCGAAGCTCGCGGTGGATCGGGTCGTCGCCATGATGGCCGCCGTGGCCGTGCGCGTCCTCGGTGAAGGCCACGTCATAGGCGTGGGCGTGCTGGCCGCGCGTCAGGGTCAGCCGGGCGATGAAGTCGTGCGGCTCCGGGATGGCCTCGACCGATTCCAGCCGGCCGTCCTTGCTGACGAAACCGAAGGTCTGGCGCGCGCCGTCCGGGCGTTCGGTCTCCAGGCCGATCTGGTCGGGCCGCCACGCCGGGCCGTTGCGCACGTGCAGCCGCCAGCGGGGCGGGCCGGCGTCCTCGAACAGCTCCAGGGCGAGGTCGCCATGGTCCGTCTCGATCAGCCGCACGCCGGGAGGGGGGCCGTGGTCGTGAGGGGCGTGGTCATGGTCGTGGCTGTGGTCATGGCCGTGAGCGGAATGACGATGGTCGCGATCGTGGCCGTGACCGTGTCCCCCCGCCTGGGCCAGGCGCTGCTCGCGGCGCGTCCGCCACAGCATCCACAGGGCCATGCCGACGACGATCGCGCCCGAGGCCATCTGGAAATAGGGCTCGGCCGTCTCGGCGTTCAGGCCTCGCCACAGGGTCATGCCGCCCAGGGCGATCACCCAGACGATCGCGGTGTGGGACAGCGTGGCGCACAGGCCGAGCAGCACCGCCTGCCGCACCGTGCCGCGGATGGCGATGATGAACGCCGCCATCATCGTCTTGGAGTGTCCCGGCTCCAGGCCGTGCAGGGCGCCCAGGACGATGGCGGTCGGGATGAACAGCCAGGCGTGGGTCGAGCCCTGCTGCAGCAGTTCGGCGAAAGGCGTCATGGGCGGCCTCAAGGGTTGAGCGTTGGGATTATCCTATCCCCCAGGGTAGGATATGGTGTCAAGCGCCTCGGGCTCATGCTGGCGCGGAGGGCGTCGATGGAAGGCGCACGGTCCCGGCCCGGCGGCGAGGCGGATGCGGGTTAATCGGCCCGCAACGTCACTCAGCCATGTTGGGGCGGGGAGGATGCGCGATGACGGGGACGGCGCGTGATCGGTCCGCCAGCGGCGCCTGCGACGGCGCGCCGCTGGCGAGCCCGTCGGATTGTGGCTTGGCAGGTGCCCAATCTTGGTGATGCTAACCAAAATTGGGGATGCCATCTTGTTTACCGGCGCGTTCACCGCGCTGAGCGGGTTAGTGCGCCCTGCGCGCTCGACGCCGAGCGCCACTGTCGGTCGCCAAGGCCAAAGGCCAACCTGGTTAGGGCTGAACCAGGAGACTGAGCTGGATGCGCGAGAGGGGAGCTTTCGGCGACATGGCCGATGACGGATTTTCTGCGGCGCCTCCGCCACCGATGTCGGACGCCTATTTCCGCGGCTGGGCCGACAACGAGCCCATCGCGCTGTTCATCGTCACGCGCCAGCTGAACATCATCTGGCGCAATCCGATGGCGGACCGTCTGCTCAAGGAGAGCCAGACGCTGCGCGACCGTGGCGGCATGATGGTCGCCTCGACGCCGCGCGCCCACCAGGCCCTGGCGCGGTTCGCCAAGATCGCCGGCTTTCCGGACGAGACCGGCCGCATCGTCGAGCGCAACCACGTCGTCGTCGGCGACGAGAGCGACAAGGACGTGGTGCTGCGGGCGACGGCGGTGGCCGGCCACGAGGACCGCCTGGTCACGCTGATGGTGCGCCGGGCCTCCGACCGCAGCCATTATCAGCTCACCGACCTGACCGAGGCGTTCCACATGACCACGGCCGAGAGCCGGGTCGCCTCGATGATGATCTCCGGCGCCACGGCCGAGGAGATCGCCCGGGCGCTGAACATTTCGGTCGAAACCGTCCGCAGCCACATCAAGCACATCTACACCAAGACGGGCGTCTCCTCGCGCGAGGCGCTGCTGTCGAAGCTGATCGGCTACATGGTGCGTTGAGCCGGTCGGAACGGCCGTGACCTGACGCTCCGCCGGATGTATGTCCGGCGCATGGCTGAAGACATTTCCGACACCTCCTCCAAGGCCGCGCCGGGCAAGGACCCCTTCGACGGCGTGCGCTGGGACATGACCGGCGCGATGAGCTACGGCGGCTACCTGCAGCTCGACCGGCTGCTGGACGCCCAGCGGCCGCTGTCTGGCGAGCACGACGAGCTGCTGTTCATCGTCATCCACCAGGCCACCGAGCTGTGGATGAAGCTGGGCCTGCACGAGCTGGAGGCCGCGCGCGAGCGCCTGGCCGCCGACGACCTGGAGCCGGCCTCGAAGATGCTGGCGCGGGTGGCGCGCATCCAGACCCAGATGATCCAGGCCTGGGAGATCCTGTCGACCATGACCCCGTTCGACTATTCGCGCTTCCGCGAGGCGCTGGGGTCGAGCTCGGGCTTCCAGTCGTTCCAGTATCGCCAGCTCGAATTCCTGATGGGGGCCAAGAACGCCCGCCTGATCGAGGTCTACGCCGCCGAGCCCCGCGTCCACGAGCGCCTGAGCGTGGCCCTGCACAGGCCCAGCCTCTATGACGAGGCGCTGCGGCTGATGGCGCGGCGCGGCTTCGCCATCCCGGCCGGCAAGGTCGAGCGCGACTGGAGCCTGCCCTACGAGGCCGACGCCGGCGTCGAGGCCGCCTGGCTGGAGGTCTATCGCAACGTCGACCGCCACTGGGACCTCTATGACCTGGGCGAGAAGCTGGTCGACCTGGAATACCGCTTCCAGCAGTGGCGCTTCTCGCACATGAAGACCGTCGAGCGCATCATCGGCCACAAGCGGGGCACCGGCGGATCGGCCGGCGTGGCCTATCTGGTCAAGGCGCTGGAGAAAGGCTTCTTCCCCGAACTGCTGTCGCTGCGGACCTCGATCTGATGACGGCCCGCGCGGAGCGTCGCCTGTGGGACATCTCCCAGCCGCTGCGCGCCGGCCTGCCGGTCTGGCCGGGCGACACCCCGTTCTCGGCCGAGCGGACCTGGGTGCTTGAGGGCGGCTGCCCGGTCAATGTCGCCAGGCTCGCGCTGTCCACCCATTCGGGGGCCCACGCCGACGCGCCGCTGCACTACGACCCGGCGGGCGCGTCTATCGAGGCGGTCGACCTGTCGCGCTACATCGGCCCCTGCCGGGTGGTCGACGCCCGCCATGCGCGGGGCGCGGTGCGGCTGGCCGACGTCGAGGCGGCGCTGGAGGACTGCCCGCCGAGGCTGCTGCTGCGCACCTTCGCGGCCTTTCCGCACGATCGCTGGGTGTCGGACTTCACCGCCGTCGACGCCGGGCTGATCGCGGCGCTGGCCGACCGGGGCGGCGTGCTGATCGGGACCGACGCGCCGTCGATCGATCCCGAGACCTCGAAGGACCTGCCGGCCCACAACGCCGTGCGCCGGCATGGCCTGTCGATCCTGGAGGGGCTGGTCCTCGACGCCGTCCCGCCCGGCGACTACGAATTGATCGCCCCGCCGTTGCCGCTGGCCGGCCTGGACGCCGCCCCGGTGCGGGCGGTGCTGAGAGAGCTTTGATGACCACTCGCGACGACTGCCTGGCCCTCGACGCGGCCGACCCGCTGGCCCCGTTCCGCGCCGAGTTCGACCTGCCCGAAGGGGTGATCTATCTCGACGGCAACTCACTCGGCGCCCTGCCCAGGGCCACGGGCCCGCGCCTGCAGGCGGTGGTGGCCCAGGAGTGGGGGCGCGACCTGATCCGCAGCTGGAACACCGCCGGCTGGATCGACGCGCCCGCGCGGGTGGGCGGCAAGATCGCCGGCCTGGTCGGCGCCCGCCCGCACGAGGTGACGGCGGCCGACTCCACCTCGGCCAACCTGTTCAAGCTGGTCGCCGGGGCGCTGTCGCTTCGGCCGGGCCGCAGGACCATCCTGTCCGAGCCCGGCAACTTCCCCACCGACCTCTATGTCATCCAGGGCCTAGCCGCCCTGCTCGGCCAGGGCGTCCGCCTCAAGACCGTTCCGGCCGACGAACTCGTCGCCGCCATCGACGAGGACGTCGCCGTCGTCGTCCTGACCGAGGTGCACTACAAGACCGGCCGCCGCTGGCCGATGAAGGCCGTCACCGCCGCCGCCCACGCCGCCGGCGCCCTGATGCTGTGGGACCTCAGCCACAGCGCCGGCGCCGTGGCGGTCGATCTCAACAGCGCGGACGCCGATCTCGCCGTCGGCTGCGGCTACAAGTATCTGAACGGCGGCCCCGGGGCCCCGGCCTTCCTGTTCGTGGCCGAACGGCACCAGGCGGCGATCCGCAGCCCGCTGACCGGCTGGATGGGCCACGCCGACCCCTTCGCCTTCGTCGACGCCTACGCCCCGGCGCCGGGCGTGCGCCGCCAGCTCTGCGGCACGCCGCCGATCCTGGGCCTCTCGGCCCTGGAGGTCGGCGTCGACCTGCACCTGCGCGCGCCGCTGGCCGCGCTGGAGGCCAAGGGCAAGCGCCTGGGCGACCTGTTCATCGAACTGGTCGAGGCGCGCTGCGGCTTCGCCGGCCTGACGCTGGCCAGCCCCCGCGACGCCGCCGGCCGCGGCAGCCACGTCTCCTTCGCCCACGCCGACGGCTACGCCATGATGCAGGCCCTGATCGCCCGCGGCGTCATCGGCGACTTCCGCGCCCCCGACATCCTGCGCTTCGGCTTCACCCCGCTCTATGTCGGCTACGCCGACGTCTGGGACGCGGTGGAGATCCTGCGCGACGTGCTGGAGACGCGGGCGTACGACCAGGAAGACTATCGTCGCGTCTCCGCGGTGACCTGACTTGCTGGCGGCGCCCGGCCGCCGCCGATCTTCTCGGCGATGGTCCGGGCCTCGTCCAGGCTGAAGGCGCCGGTGATCTGGACGCTTCCGCTGGGAATGAGCTCGCGCAGGATCGGCGCGCTGACCAACTGGCCGTCGACGACGATGGGCATGGGGCGTCCTGCGCCCAGGGCCGCCATGGCGCGTTGGAACCTGTCTTGTCCCGACCGCGAAAAGCGGACGCCGACCGCCGGGCGCTGCTCGGCGTCGAAGACCAGGCTGGAGCTTTCGACGTCGCCAGGCCCGAAGGCGACCCCGCCGATCGAAAGCCTGGAGGGCGCTTCGGCCTGCGGCGGCGCGATCGGGCGCGTCGGGTCGGGCGAGGCCGAGGCGCAGGCGGCGGTCAGGACCAGAAGCAGCACGGCGCTTCGACGTGCGAGCCGGGCCCCGTTTCGACGCGGACGGGCCGCGCCCGCCGCCAGGCCGGTGGTCATGCTGCAATCCTCTTCGCTCGGCCGCCCGTTTCGCCAACTAGCCGGATCGCACGGACGTGACCAGGGCTTGCGGCCCGCGCGACCCTGGGGGCGGCTTCCCGCCGAACGCCGCTCGTCCACTTGACCGGCGGGAAAAAAGGGGAGCACCATCCTCTTCCAAAGGCCTCCCCCTAGCCGGCGGGAGGCTTTTTCCGTTTCGGAGGCGCATGCGCGCGGACGCCAGCCCATGTCGATCAACCAATCCGGCCACATCCGCCTGACCTCCCATCCGGGGGCGGGGCAGGCCAGCCGCTTCCCCATTCGCTGGGGCGCTCCCAGCGCGGCCGAGCGCGGCCCGGTGATCGCCTCGGCCCTGGCCGGAGCCGACCGCAACGCCATCGGGGCCCATGGCGGCGCCTATTCGGTCTACCGCGCCCTGGCGATCTCGGCCGGCGCGTTGAACCCGCTCGTGCGGCCCGATCTCACCGACACCTATCCGGCGGTCGAGGTCGGGCCGTTTCCGCAGTGGAGCGATCCGGGAAAGATCGTCTCGCTCGACCCGTGGGGGCACCGCGTCGCCCAGGACTTCGCCCGCGAGATCGCCGAGGGCGTCGACATCCGCCCGACCATCGCCGTGACCAAGGCGCGGCTGACCTTGCCGGAGATCCACGAGGCCGTCGCCAGGGGGCGTCTGTCCGTGGACGGATCGGTGCTGCGCGAAGGCGGCGACGTCGCCGTGACCAAGGCCGCCGTCGATCCGGTCTGGTGGCTGCCCGGCGTCGCCGAGCGCTTCGGCGTGTCCGAGACGGTCCTGCGCCGCACCCTGTTCGAACAGACCGGCGGCATGTATCCCGAACTGGTCACCCGGCCGGACATCTCGGTGTTCCTGCCGCCGATCGGGGGGATCACCCTCTACATCTTCGGCGACCCCGCGGCGATCGCCGATCCCCTGCGCCGGCTGACCTGCCGCGTGCATGACGAATGCAACGGCTCGGACGTGTTCGGCTCGGACATCTGCACCTGCCGGCCCTACCTCACCCACGGCATCGAGGAGTGCGTGCGCGAGGCCCAGGCCGGCGGCGCGGGGCTGATCGCCTATAACCGCAAGGAGGGCCGGGCGCTCGGCGAGGTGACCAAGTTCCTGGTCTACAACGCCCGCAAGCGCCAGCCGGGCGGCGACCAGGCGGCGACCTATTTCGAGCGCACCGAATGCGTCGCCGGCGTGCAGGACGCCCGCTTCCAGCAATTGATGCCCGACGTGCTGCACTGGCTGGGGATCACCCGCATCGACCGGTTCGTGTCGATGTCGAACATGAAGCACGAGGCCCTGACCGCGTCGGGGATCGAAATCGGCGAACGCGTGCCGATCCCGGCCGAGCTGGTGCCGCCCGACGCCTCGGTCGAACTGGAGGCCAAGAAGGCGGCCGGCTACTACACGCCCGAGCCGGCGCCGACGGACGACGATCTCAAGCACGTGGTGGGCCGTGACCTCAAAGAGTTCTGAGGCCGCCGCCGCGCGGTCGCTGCTGTCGGCCGCCGCCGTGCGCGAGCGGGCGCATGAGCTGTTCGCCATCGCCCTGGACGGCCGCCTGCCGGACTGGACCATCGCCATGGAACGGCTGCCGGCGGCGGCCGACTTCGTGGCGTCGACGGTCCGCGACCGCTATCCCGACCTCGCCGTGCCGTTCCATGCTCGCTGGCGGCATTTCGTGCTGGCCGGCCGCGACCTGTGGGCCGAGGCGTCCACCGGCCTGACCGATCCGGCGGGCAGGGCCAGGGCGGCCTTCGACCTCGCCATAACCTCGGTGCTGCTGGACGCCGGTGCGGGCGCCGGCTGGCGCTTCGTCGATCCGGCCAGCGGGGTCGTCGCGGCGCGCTCGGAAGGGCTGGGCGTCGCCAGCCTGCGCCTGTTCGAGAGCGGGGCGCTGTCCGACCGGCCGGGCGAGCCCCTGCGCGCCGACGCCGGACGGCTGTCGCGGCTGGAGGTCGAGACCCTGGCCGAGGGGTTCCAGGTCTCGGAGGCCAACCCGCTGGTCGGGCTGGAGGGCCGCGCCGCCCTGCTGCGGCGGCTGGGCGAGACCGTCGCGGCCCGTCCGGACCTGTTCGCGATCGCCGACGCGCCGCGGCCGGGCGGCCTGTTCGACGTCATGGCCGCCAGCGCCGAGGGCGGCCGTCTGCCGGCCGCGGTCATCCTGGAGGTGCTGCTGGAGGCGTTGGGCCCGATCTGGGCCGGGCGTCTGTCGCTGGGCGGCGTTCCCCTGGGCGACTGCTGGCGCCATCCGGCCCTGAGGCGCGACGACGCCACCGACGGGCTCGTGCCCCTGCACAAGCTGTCGCAATGGCTGGCCTATTCCTTGATCGAACCGCTGCAAGCGGCCGGCGTCGCCGTGACCGGGATCGACGGCCTCACCGGCCTGGCCGAGTATCGCAACGGCGGCCTGTTCGTCGACCTGGGGGTGCTGGTCCCGCGCGACCCCGCCGCGCCGATCCGCCGCCGGCCGGTGGACGATACGCTGGTGGTCGGCTGGCGGGCCCTGACGGTGGCGCTGCTGGACGAGATCGCGCCGCTGACCCGCCAGCGGCTTGGGGTGGGCGAGGCCGATTTTCCGCTGGCGCGCGTGCTGGAGGGCGGCACCTGGGCCGCCGGCCGCGCGGCCGCCCGCCAGCGGCGCGAGGACGGCTCGCCGCCGGTCGCCGTCGACAGCGACGGCACGGTGTTCTGACCATGACGGTTTGCAAGGAAGACGCGATGAAGGGCGTGACGGTCGTCGACCACCCGCTGGTCCAGCACAAGCTGACCCTGATGCGCAAGAAGGACGCTTCGACCAAGAGCTTCCGCGAGCTGCTGCGCGAGGTCGCCACCTTGCTGTGCTACGAGGTGACCCGCGACCTGGAGCTGGAGACGGTGGAGATCGAGACGCCGCTGACGGCGACGGCCGCCCCGGTGCTGGCCGGCAAGAAGCTGGTGTTCGCCAACATCCTGCGCTCGGGCGGGGGGCTGCTGGAGGGCATGCTCGACCTGGTCCCCGCCGCCCGGGTGGCGCATATCGGCCTCTATCGCGATCCGGCCACGCTCGGCGCCGTCGAATACTATTTCAAGGCGCCGCAGGACCTGGCCGAGCGGCTGGTCATCGTCATCGACCCGATGCTGGCCACCGGCAACACCGCCGTCGCCGCCGTCGACCGCCTGAAGGAGCAGGGCGCCGTGGCCATCCGGCTGGTCTGCCTGGTGGCTGCGCCCCAGGGGCTGGAGACGCTGCACGGCCGCCACCCGGACGTGCCGGTTTGGACCGCCGCCATCGACGACGGCCTCAACGACCACGGCTACATCCTGCCTGGGGTCGGCGACGCCGGCGACCGCATGTACGGCACCAAATAGGTCGGGGCCGCGCGCCTCAGGCCCGTTGGCCGGGGAACAGGTTCTCGGCCATGAAGTCGACGAAGGCGCGAACCTTGGGCGAGGGATAGCGGCTGGCCGGCCACAGCACGCTGAAGGTCCCGACATAGCGCACGAAGGGCTCCAGCACCGGGACCAGCCGCCCATCGGCGAGTTGGCCCGCGATGGCGAAGTCGGGCAGGCAGGCCAGGCCGAACCCCTCTTCGGCGAGGCAGATCTGCGGCTCCAGGGCGTTGGCGGCCAGGATTGCCGGCGGGTCGATGTCGAGCGGCTGGCCGTCGCGGTGCAGGGGCCAGGGGTCGAGCTTGCCGCTGTTGAGCATGCGGTGGCGCAGGCAGGCATGGTCCAGCAGGTCCTCCGGCGCGCGGGGCTCTCCCCGTCGGCGCAGATAGTCGGGCGAGGCGACGACCAGCTTGCGGAAGCCGCCCAGCCGGCGGGCCATCAGCCGCGAGTCGGTGAGGTCGCCCGTGCGGACCACGGCGTCGAACCCTTCGTCGATCACGTCCGTCAGGCGGTTGGTGTAGTCGATGTCCAGCTCGATCTCGGGATAGGCGCGCATGAAGCCGGCCAGGGCCGGCGCGAACAGCCCGCTGGTGTGCGGCAGGCTGACGCGCAGCCGGCCGCGCGCCGCGCCCTGGGACTGCGAGAGCTCCAGCTCGGCCGCCTCGACCTCGCACAGGATGCGACGGCAGCGTTCGAGGAACAGCGCGCCCTCCGGGGTCAGGGCGACGCTGCGGGTGCTGCGGTGGAGCAGCCGCACGCCCAGGCGCGCCTCCAGGCGGGCCACCGCCTTGCCGACCGCCGAGGACGATATGCCGAGCTGGCGCCCGGCGGCGACGAAGCTGAGGCTTTCCGCCGTCTGCACGAAGGCGCTCAAGGATCCGAGACTGTCCACGCGACCGGCCTGCAATTGCGGACAAGATTGTCCGATATATCCCGATCTATAGAGCATTTTTCCGGCAGGGGCGCGGGCCTATTTCGACGAGCGGCGGCGTCGGGCCGTCTCGGAGACACCCATGACCGTTCAGACCGCCGCCGGTTTCACCGCCGGGCCGCAGCCCACCGTGTTCATCGTCAACGTCATCCACGCCCATCCGGGCCGGCAGGACGAGGCGTTCCGGCTGATCCAGGAGGTCGTGCGCTACGTGGCCGAGCGCAAGCCGGGCTTCCTGTGGAGCAACCTGGCCAAGAGCGACGACGGCGAGACGGTGGTCAACATCGAGGCCATAGCCGACGCCGGCAAGGTCGACGAGTTCTTCTCCGACCCGGCGTTCGTCGAAAAGTTCCGCGCCCTCGACGCGGTGTCGACCAGCGAGTTCCACACCTACCGCGTCGGCGACCTGATCCTGCCGGGCGCCGTCTTCGCCGCCGGCTGACGCCGCTCCCTTCTCTTTTCCGCACCTGGCCGGAGCCCTTCATCATGACCGCGACCGAAACCCTCGACGCCGTCTCGCGTCCGCGACCGGCCGCGCCGCCAGAGGCGCCGCTGGACCAGCCGCCCCCCGAACGCCTGCCCTGGGGCGGCCTGCTGGCCCTGGCCGTGGCGGGTTTCATCACCGTTCTGACCGAGGCCCTGCCGGCCGGCCTCCTGCCGCGCATCGGCGCCGGCCTGTCCATCTCCGAGGCCATGGCCGGCCAGATGGTCACGGTCTACGCCATCGGCTCGCTAGTCGCGGCCATTCCACTGACCGCCGCCACGCGCGGCTGGCGGCGCCGGCCCCTGCTGCTGACGGCCATCGCCGGCTTCGCGGTGGTCAACACGGTCACCGCCGTCTCGACCAGTTTCGCCCTCACCCTCGGGGCGCGGTTCCTCGCCGGGGTGTTCGCCGGCCTGCTGTGGGCCCTGGTCGCCGGCTACGCCGCCCGCATGGCGCCCGAGCACCTGAAGGGGCGGGCCATCGCCGTGGCGATGATCGGCACGCCGATCGCCCTGTCGCTGGGCGTTCCAGCAGGCGCCTTCCTCGGCGCGGCGGTGGGCTGGCGTTACGCCTTCGGCCTGATGAGCGTGCTGACCGTGATCCTGATCGGCTGGACCCTGTGGCGGGTTCCGGACTTCCCCGGACAGGCCGCCGACCGCCGCCTGCCGCTGGCCGGAGTGTTCGCCATGCCCGGCGTGCGTCCGGTGCTGGCGGGAACCCTGACCTACGTCCTGGCCCACAACATCCTCTACACCTACGTCGCGCCTTTCGTGGTTCCGGCCGGTCTGGGCGGCCAGGTCGACCGGGTGCTGTTCGTGTTCGGTGCCGCGGCCCTCGCCGGCGTCTGGATCGTCGGCGCGCTGATCGCCCGGCGGCTGCGGGAGATGACCCTGGTCAGCATCGCCGCCTTCGGCGCGGTCGCGGTCGCGCTGGGCCTCTGGGGCGCCAGCCCCCTGGCGGTCTATGTCGCCGTAGCCGTCTGGGGCGTCACCTACGGCGGGGCGCCCACCCTGTTCCAGACCGCTTCGGCCCAGGCGGCGGGCGAGGCCGCCGACGTCGCCCAGTCGATGATCGTCACCGCCTGGAACATCGCCATAGCGGGCGGCGGCCTGTTCGGCGGCATGTTGCTGGACAAGGTCGGCGCGGCGTCGCTGCCCTGGGCGCTGCTGGGACTGCTGGCCGTCGCCCTGGTCGTGGTCTGGCGGGCCCGGCGCGCGGGCTTTCCAGCGGCCTGAGCGGGGCGAAGGGTCGGCGCGGGCGTCGGGGCTCGCGCCTTCGCCCTCGCGGCCGGCGGCGGCTAGCTCGCCGGTTTCCAGCCGCTGGCGGCCAGGAAGGCCTTCGGGTCGGTCATCTCGAAGATGGCCTTCAGCGCGGCGTGCTTGTCGCCGGCGCGGTCGTAATAGGCCTTCACGATGCGATAGCCGACCCAATAGCCCAGGTCGCCGGGATGGGCGGCGTCGCCGGGGCCGTTATAGAGCCACGCCGACAGGTCGGTCTTGTCCTCGTCGCGTACGAACGCGGCTTCGATTTCGGCCTCCTTGCCCCGGGTCCAGGCGGCGTGCTGATAGTCGCCGACGCCGCCGGAGATCAGCTCGGCGACGAACTCGCCGGTTCCCTCCATCAGCGACACGCGCAGCACGGTCGCGTCCGGCTGGCCCGGGTCCACCGCCTGCAGGGCTGCCGACTGCTGGATGTGGCCGTATTCGTGGGCGATGGTGTGGACGAAGCGGTCTTCGAGGTTCGGGTTCATGAAGTCGGCGGCGCACAGCGCCTCCAGCCCCATGGTCACGCCCGAGGGCGAGGTGATGCCGACCGGCCGGCCACGGCCGACGACGATGGTCACGGGGGCGAGCTTCGCCTCCGGATAGAGGGCGGCGAGCCGGTCGAAGGCCGCGGCCAGGCGCACCTTCACCGCCGGCAGCACCGTCAGGCAGCGGCGGGCGTTGGTGTAGGTCTCGGGGTGGGCGGCGATGGCGGCGGCGATCCGGGCGCCGGTGACCTTGCGCAGGCTGGCGAACTCCGTCAGGCCCGCCCCGCCCTTGGCCAGGTAGTCGCGGTCGAGCTGCTCCGCCGTAGGATGGCCGCCGGCCGCGTCGTACAGGGCGTAGAAGCGGTCGACGTCCGTGGTCAGGACCTGCGGCCGCGGCCGCGGCGGCGCGGCGGCGGCCGGCGGCGCGGTCGGGATCTGGGCCGTCAGGGCGAAAAGCAGACAGCCCAGGGCCACGAGGCCCCGGGGCGTCCGTCCGGTTCCGGCGATGGCGGCCATAATCCCGTCCTCCGACTCGTCAAGCGTGGAGGAGGGAGCCTAGAGCGGGATGCGAAAAAGCGGGTACCGGTTTTTCGCGTAAATCCCGCTCCAAGTTTTTGGAATCGATCACGGTTTTTGAAATCAGATCGAGTCGATCTGATTTCAACGTGATCGAGCGAGCCTCAGCCCGGCATGTCGCCGTAGATCTTCATCAGGCGATAGAGGTAGTCGCGGCTGTCATACAGCACCTTGACCCGGACCCGCTCGTTGAGGCCGTGGACGCCGTCGCCGTCCGGGTCGCCGAAGGCACCGGAGATGCCGTAGGTCGGGATGCCGACCGGGGTGAGGAAGGCGCCGTCGGTGGCCCCGGCGGACATGGTCCGCACCAGCGGCACGCCCGGCCACATCTCGGCGGCCAGCTTCTCGGCCGGGCCCAGCACCTTGGGATCGAGCGGCGGCGGCGGCGCGGGGGCGTTGCGCACCTCGCGGATCGACACCTTGACCTTGGGGTCGGCGATCACCTGCTCCAGGGTCTGGCGCACCTCTTCGGCGCTGGTCCCGGGGAAGATGCGGCAGTTGATGTTGGCCCGCGCCCGCTGGGGCAGGGCGTTGGTGGCGTGGCCGGCGTCGAGCATGGTCGCCACGCAGTTGGTGTGCAGGATGGCGTTGAGGTCGGGATCGCGCTCCAGCAGCGCCCGCGCCGGCTCGTCGGCGGGGCTCTTCAGCAGGGTGGCGACGGCGGCCTGTTCGTCCGGCTTGCGGGTCGCCGACAGCCGCTGGAAGAGGTCGCGCGTGGTGTCGTTGAACGCCACCGGGAAGCGGTAGGCCTGGATGCGCGTCAGGGCGCCGGCCAGGTGATAGATGGCGTTGTCCGGCAGCGGACGCGAGGAGTGGCCGCCAGGGTTGGTCACCTCCAGCGTATAGTTCTGCGACAGCTTTTCCCCGACCTGGATGCCGAGGAAGACCGGCTTGCCGCCGGCGTCCAGCAGGCCGCCGCCGCCCTCGTTGACGGCGAAGGCGGCGTCGATCAGGTCACGCTTGTTCTTGGCCAGGTATTCGGCCCCGTTGAAGGCGCCGTTGGTCTCCTCGCCGCAGGTGAGGGCCAGCTTCAGCGTGCGGCGCGGCTTGAACCCTTCCTTCTTGTAGCGGGCCAGAGTGTCGACCCAGGTCGCCGCCATCGCCTTGTCGTCGAAGACGCCGCGGGCGTAGAAGGCGCCGTTCTCCTCGACCAGGGTGAAGGGATCGCGCGTCCAGTCCTCGCGCTTGGCCTCGACCACGTCGAGGTGGGCGAGCATCAGCACCGCCTTGGCCTTGGGATCGCGGCCGGGATAGATCGCGACCAGCCCGCCCTCCTTGGGGTGGTCGGGAACGCTGAACAGGTGCAGGTCGGACTCCGGGACGCCGGCGGCCTTCAGGTGCGCGGCCATGCGCTCGGCGGCCAGGGTGCAGCTGCCCGACGACAGGGTGGTGTTGGTCTCGACCAGTTGCTTGTACAGCGCCCGGAACTCGGCCTGATCCGGCCGCGGGCCCTGACCTTGGCCCTGACCTTGGCCTTGAGCGTGGGCCAGCGCCGGACCGGCGGCGCCGGCCAGCAGCGCGCCGGCGACCATGAGACTCCTGAACATGACGACTTCCCCTCCCGATGCGTGATTGCGGGCGAGCTTAGGCCCGCGGCGCCGGCTGGCAAGGGGCGGCTTCGGCCCCGCGCGCATGTGCGGTCGCCGGCGAGCGGGGGTTGTCATAATACTGAGACCGTGCCCGCCATAAGAGCGATGGAACGCAATCAGCGACGGGGAAGCCGCGTGGCCGTTATCGATCGACGTCTGGGACTCGCCGCGATCCTGGCGACGGGGCTGGCCCTGGCCGGCTGCCACAAGGCCTCGCCGCCGGCCGCCGAGACCTTGAACTTCTCGATCCTGTCGACCGAGAACGCCCAGAACCAGCAGGGGAAGTGGACGCCGTTCCTGGCCGACATGGAGAAGTCGACCGGCCTGAAGGTCAAGCCGTTCTACGCCTCCAGCTACTCGGCCCTGATCGAGGCCATGCGCTTCAAGCAGACCGACGCCGGCTGGTTCTCGAACGCCTCGGGCCTGGAGGCGGTGCGGCGCGGCGGCGGCGAGGTGTTCGCCCGCTCGTCCAAGCCCAGCGGCGCCGACGGCTATCAGGCGGTGATCATCGTCGGCAAGGACAGCAAGATCACCCTCGACGACCTGCTCAAGTGCGGCAAGCGCTACAGCTTCGGCATGGCCGATCCCAAGTCGACCTCGGGCACCATCGCGCCGATGACCTACCTGTTCGGGCCGCGCGGGATCGAGCCGTCGACCTGCTTCTCGACGGTGCGCACCGCCAACCACCAGTCGAACCTGATGTCGGTGGGGACGGGCGTGCTGAACGCCGCCACCAACAACACCAACGACATCACGCGGCTGAGCCATGTGGACACCGACGTCGCCCGGCGCACCCTGGCCAACATCAAGGTGATCTGGACCTCGCCGACCATTCCCGAGGACCCCATCGTCGAGCGCAAAGATCTCGATCCGGCGACCAAGGCCCGGCTGCGCCAGTTCTTCCTGAGCTACGGCGTCGGCAAGGGGCCCGAGGCCGAGCGCCAGCGCAAGGTGCTGGCCGCCCTGGATTTCGGTCCCTTCCGCGCGGCCGACGACAGCCACCTGCTGCCGGTCCGCGAGATGGAGGCCAGCGGCCGGCTGATCGAGGCCCGGCGCAAGGGCGACCCCGCCGCCGTCACGGCGGCCGAGGCCGAACTCAAGGCGGTGCAGGCCGAGCGCGACGCCAAGGGCGCCGCCGCCAAGACCGGCGGCTGAGGCTCCGAGGCGTCCGGTTCAGGGAGCCGCCGTCAGGGCGGCCCGCCGCAGGACCGCGAACACCGTCGCGAAGAAGTCGAGGGCGGCCTCGCGCAGGACCGGGGTCATGCGGACGGCGCGTTCGCCCTGCTCGCGCTCCAACAGGCCGAGGGTCTCGCTGTCGGTCAGCAGCTTGCGCACGTGCGCGCGGGAGACGCCGAACTGGTCGGCGATCTTGGCTATGGACACCGGCACGGCCATGGTCGGCGGGATGTCGTCGTCCGGCGATCCCGACAGCATGATGGTGAACAGGATCAGCATGCCGCAGTCGCGCTGGGTGAAGGCCTGGGCGGGCGAATCCTTGTGCACGAAGAACAGGCCCCGCTCGATGAAGATCAGCCCCGTTTCCTGCATCATGCGGCCGAACACCCGTTCGTCGTCCAGGGCGGTCAGGGCGGGAGCCACCTCGGGCGCCACCATCGAGATGGCGTGCAGCTCCGAACGGATGCGCTCGCGCACGGCGACGATGGCGGCGCGGGCCAGGACCATGCGGCGGCGATCCTCGGGATCGCGGGTCAGGTAGCCGGCGTACTCCATCTGGCCCAGCATGGCGGCGGTGCGCCCCGGACTGCACAGGTTGAGCTGCTCGCAAAGCGCGGTGATGCGCCCGGCGCTGAGATAGCCGTCCGTGTAGTGGACATGCATGGACAGCATGGTGAACAGGAACCGCCCGCCGTCCTTCTGGGTGGTGTGCAGGGCGGGATCGCTCTGATGGGCGGCGATCGAGCCGGCCGCCGACAGCATGACGGCGTCACGAAGATCGGGATGCGCCCGTATCCTCGCCTTGGCGGCCTCCAACGCATCCGTGGACGGATTGCGCTGCAAATAGGAATTGGTGACCATGCTGCGTCGTCCCCCACTCGCAGTCCATCTGGTCTAGCCCATTTCGTCGGACGACGTCCCGCCAAAAATAACCATATTTGGGGACGGCGCGCCGTTCGAATTGAACGGCGCGCCAATACGCCTAAAGATTGAGCAGGGCCGGGTCGCCGCCCTGGGCGGTGATGTTGACGCTGGTCGCCCGCTCGACGGCGTAGCGCAGCAGGGCGTGAGGACCACCCGCCTTGGGGCCGGTGCCGGACAGGCCCTCGCCGCCGAACGGCTGCACCCCGACCACCGCCCCGATCATCGAGCGGTTGACGTAGACGTTGCCGGCCGGGACCAGGCGCGCGACCTCCTCGGCGAAGGCCTCGATGCGCGAATGCACGCCCAGGGTCAGGCCGTAGCGCTTGGCGGCCAGGACCTTGGCGACCTCCTCGAGGTTCTCCGGGTCGTAGCGGACCACGTGCAGGATCGGGCCGAACACCTCGCGTTGCAGGAAGTCGGCCGAGGGGATCTCGGCCAGCACCGGGCCGAAGAACACGCCGCCGGCCGGGGCGTCGAGCTGGCGCAGCACCTTGGCCTCGTTCTTCAGGCGGGTCAGGTGCGCCTCCAGCAAGGCGCGGGCGTCCTCGTCGATCACCGGGCCGACGTCGGTGGTCGGCTGGGCCGGGTCGCCGATCACCAGGGCGTCCATGGCCCCGGCCACCGCCTCGATGACCATGTCGGCGGTGTCGGCGGGCACGAACAGCAGGCGCAACGCCGAGCAGCGCTGGCCGGCCGAACCCACGGCCGAGATCACCACGTCGTCGACCACCTGCTCCTTCAGCGCGGTGGTGTCGACGAACATGCCGTTCAGGCCGCCGGTCTCGGCGATGAACGGCACGATCGGGCCCTGGCGCTGGGCCAGGGTCTGGTTGATCTTCCAGGCCGTGTCGGTGCCGCCGGTGAAGGCGACGCCGTCGAGCCCGTCATGGGCGGTCAGGGCCGCGCCGACGGTCTCGCCGCGGCCGGGCGTCAGGGCCAGCAGGTTCGGGTCGAGCCCGGCGGCGTGGTAGAGCCGCACCGCCTCGGCCGCGATCAGCGGCGTCTGCTCGGCGGGCTTGGCCAGCACGGCGTTGCCGGCGGCCAGGGCGGCGGCGATCTGGCCGGTGAAGATGGCCAGGGGGAAGTTCCACGGGCTGATGCAGACGAACACGCCGCGCCCGCGCAGGGCCAGGGTGTTGGTCTCGCCGACCGGCCCCTTCAGCACTTCGCCGTCGGCGAACTGGGTCTCGGCCAGGTGGGCGTAGTAGCGGCAGAAGTCCACGGCCTCGCGCACCTCGGCCACGGCGTCGGGCAGGGTCTTGCCGGCTTCGCGCGACAGGATGGCGATCAGGCGGTCGGCGTCGCGCTCCAGGGCGTCGCCCATGGCGCGCAGGGTCCGGGCGCGGGCCGGGCCGCCGGCGCGGTCCCAGGCGGGCTGGGCGGCGCGGGCGAGGCGGAAGGCCTCGTCGATGTCGGCCGGACCGGCCTCGGAGGCCTGGCCCAGCACGTGGGCGGCGTCGGCCGGGCTGGTCACCGCCGAGGGGGCGACGCCGGCCAGCAGCTTGCCGCCGACGATGGGGCCCGCGATCAGCTTTTCGGCGTCGACCGCCGCCACGGCCTTGGCCAGCCGCTCGCGCTCGGCGCGCACCGACAGGTCGACGCCGGCCGAGTTCGGGCGGCCGGGGCCGTAGACGTCCGCCGGGCGCGGGATCTTGGCGTGGCGGTCGGGATGGCTTTCGACGGCGGTGATCGGGTCGACCACCACGTCCTCGGCCGGCACCCGCTCGTCGAGCAGGGCGTGGACGAACGAGGTGTTGGCGCCGTTCTCCAGCAGGCGGCGGACCAGATAGGGCAGCAGGTCCTCGTGGCCGCCCACGGGGGCGTAGGCGCGCAGGGTGACGCCGTCATAGAGGTCCTCGGCGGCGCGGTAGAGCGCCTCGCCCATGCCGTGCAGGCGCTGGTACTCGATCTTGACGCCCTGGCGCTTGGCCAGGCGGCCGACGGCGGCCAGGGTGTGGGCGTTGTGGGTGGCGAACTGGGCGTAGATGTGCGGCGCGGCCGAGATCATCGCCTCGGCGCAGACCAGGTACGACAGGTCGGTGGCCGGCTTGGTGGTGTAGACCGGATAGTCAGGCCGCCCGGCGACCTGGGCGCGCTTGATCTCGCTGTCCCAGTAGGCGCCCTTGACCAGGCGGACCATCAGGCGGCGGCCGGTCTCCTCGGCCAGGGCGCGCAGGCGGCGGATCACCTCGGGGCCGCGCTTCTGGTAGGCCTGCACGGCCAGGCCCAGGCCCTTCCACTCGCCCAGCTCGGCCTCGCGGCACAGCCGGTCGAGCAGCTTCAGCGACAGGGCCAGCCGGTCGGCCTCCTCGGCGTCGATGGTGAAGTTGATGTCGTGCCGGGCGGCGATCAGGGCCAGGCGCTTGACGCGCGGATAGAGCTCTTCCCAGACGCGGGCTTCCTGCACCGCCTCGTAGCGCGGCGACAGGGCCGACAGCTTGACCGAGACGCCGTGGCCGGCTTCCGGTCCCGCGCCCTTGGACAGCTTGCCGACCACCTCGATGGCGTCGGCGTAGGCTTTCTCGTAGCGGGCGGCGTCGGCGGCGGTGCGGGCGCCTTCGCCCAGCATGTCGAACGAGCACATGTAGCCGTCGCTGGCGGCCCGCTTGAGGGCCGCCTCGATGTCGCGGCCGAGCACGAACTGCTCGCCCATGATGCGGATGGCCTGGGCGACGGCGTGGCGGATCACCGGCTCGCCGATGCGGCTGGCCAGCTTGCGGACGAAGCCGGGCGGGTCGTTCTTGGCGTCCTCGTCGACGTCGACCAGCTTGCCGGTCAGCATCAGGCCCCAGGTCGAGGCGTTGACGAACAGGTTGTCGGACTGGCCCAGGTGCGCGGCCCAGTCGGCCGAGCCGATCTTCTCGGCGATCAGCCGGTCGCGGGTCTCCTCGTCCGGGGTGCGCAGCAGGGCTTCGGCCAGGCACATCAGCGCCAGGCCCTCGCGGGTGCCCAGCGAGAACTCCTGCAGGAAGCTCTCGACCACGCCCTGGCGGCGGGCCGAGCGGCGGGCGGTGCGGACCAGGGCCTCGGCCTCGGCGCGCACGGCGGCGCGGTCGATCGGGTCCAGCGGCGCCTTGGCCAGGAGGTCGCGGACGGCCTCGGCCTCGTCGCGATACTTGCCGTCGTCCAGCGTGTCCCAATCCATGTTCGGCTCCTGACAGGCGAGGCGCGCGTCGCGCCGTGTTTATGTCCGCTCTATCCGTCCCAATGGCGAATGTGCTTTGTTTGTTGGCTCAGATCGCCGAAGCATATTCGGTGAAAGGTCATTGGAACGCATGTCTGCTCTTGACGACACCGACCGCCGCCTGCTGCGCGTGCTGCAGGCCGACGGCCGCATCACCAACCAGGCCCTGGCCCAGGCCTGCCACCTGTCCCCGGCCGCCTGTTTCGACCGGGTGCGGCGCCTGCGCGAGCGGGGGCTGATCACAGGCTACGCCGCCCAGATCGACCCGGCCAAGGTCGATCTCGCGCTGTTGATCTTCGTCGAGGTGCTGCTCGACCGCACCACGGGCGACGTGTTCGACGAGTTCGCCGCCGCCGTGCGCCGCACGCCGCAGATCCTGGAGTGCCACATGGTCGCCGGCGGCTTCGACTACCTGATCAAGGCGCGGGTGCGCGACATGGACGCCTATCGCACCTTCCTCGGCGACATCCTGGTGCGCATGCCCGGCGTGCGCGAGACGCGCACCTACGCCGTGCTGGAGGAGGTCAAGAACACGGCGCAACTGCCCATCTGACGGCGCCGCGCCGCGCCCGAGCCTTTCGCGCATTGCCAGGCCGGCCCGGACGGGGCAGGTCTAGCGGCAGGGAGGAAGGGGCGAATGTCCAGACATCAGAATGCGCGCGGCCTGTGGGCCGCCGTCGCGGCTGCGACGGCCGTCCTGGCGGCGGCGCCCGCCTTCGCCGCCCCGGCCGAGGTTCCGACCCCGGTCTCGGTGCTGGGACACGATCCCGGCGACGACTACTACCTGGCCAATTACGAGGAGGCCGTCGGCTATTTCCACAAGCTGGCCGCCGCCGCGCCCGACCGGATGCGGATGGTGACGGCGGGCCGGTCCACTCACGGCAAGGTCATGGAGTACGCGGTGATCTCCTCGCCGCGCAACCTGGCCCGCTTCGAGGAATACAAGGCGCTGTCGCATCGGCTGGGCGCGGTCGAGGGGCTGACCGACGCCGAGGCCAAGGCGCTGGCCGAGACGGGCAGGGTCATCGTCCACATCGACGGCGGCATGCATTCGAGCGAGGTCGCCGACCACCAGCTGCCGATCGCCCTGGCCTACAGGCTGCTGTCGGCCAAGGGCGATCCGCAGGTCGACGCCATCCTCGACAACGTCATCCTGGTGCTGTGGCCGACGCTCAACCCGGACGGCCAGGACATGGCCGTCGACTGGTACCGCAAGAACCTGGGCACGCCGTTCGAGACCAGCCGGATGCCGTGGCTGTACCAGGAGTATGTCGGCCACGACAACAATCGCGACGGCTACATGCTCAACATGATCGAGAGCCAGGTCGTCACCCGCGCCGAACAGGATTACGCCCCGGCGATCTGGTACTCGCAGCACCAGGCCGCGCCGTTCCCGGCCCGCATCTGGATGCCGCCCTTCGCCGATCCGATCTCGTCCAACATCAGCCCGTACATGCGGACCTGGACCAGCAAGATCGGCCTGGACATGATGGCCGCCTTCCAGAACGAGGGAAAGCCGGGGGCCATCGCCGAGGCCCGGTTCGACAACTGGTTCCCGGGCTTCCTCGACTACACCCACGTGTTCCGCAACACGATCTCGTTCTTCACCGAGACCGCCCACGATTCGGCCACGCCCAAGGTCTACAAGGTCGAGGACTTCCCCAAGCCGATGCGCGACCTGAAGGCCCAGGTCATGTACCCCTCGCCGTGGAAGGGCGGGCTGTGGCGGCTGAAGGACTCGGTCGACTACATGATGACCGCGTCGATGGCCGTGCTGGACACCGCCGCCCGCTATCGGTCCACCCTGCTCTACAACCGCTATCAGGCCGGCCGCGACAACATCCGGCTCTATTCGACCGAGGGGCCGTTCGCCTATGTGATCCCGGCCGACCAGGCCGACCTGCCCGAGGCGGGGCTGCTGGCCCAGAAGATGATCGACCACGGCCTGACCGTGCATCGCGCCAGGACGGCGGTGAGCCTGGGCGGCGCGGCCTATCCGGCCGGCTCGTGGGTGATCCTGATGGACCAGCCGTTCGCCGGCCTGGCCAAGGAGCTGTTCGAGCCGCAGAAATATCCCGACGCCATCCTCGACGGCGCGGGCAAGCCGGCCGACCTGCCCTACGACGTCACCGGCTGGACCCTGCCCATGCAGATGGGCGTCAGGGTCGACATGGTCGCCAAGCCCGTCGACGCCGCCCAGCGCGCCGCGCTGGAGCCGGCGGCCAGGATCGAGCCCGCGGCCGGCGGCGTCGGCGGGCGCGGGCCGGTCTATGTCCTCAGCCACAAGGTCAACGCCAGCTTCCAGGCGGTGAACGACGTGCTGGCGGCGGGCGGCGAGGCCGGCGTCGCCAAGACCGCGCTCGCCGCCGCTGGCGGGCCCGAGGCGGGGGCGATCGTGGTCGGCGGCCTGCCGGCCGACCGCATGGCCCAGATCGCCAGGGCGCGCGGCGTGCGGATGCTGGCCGGCGACGTCAAGCCGGCCGTCACGCCGATGGCCAGGGCCCGCGTCGGCCTCTACCGGTCGTGGATGGCGAACATCGACGAGGGGTGGACCCGCTGGCTGCTCGAACAGTACGGCTACGCGCCCGCCACGCTGCGCAACGCCGATCTCCAGGCCGGAGGCCTGGGCGGCGCCTACGACGTCATCGTGCTGCCCGACATCGGCGACGACGACGATGACGGGGGCGGCGGCCGCCTGATGCAGGGGAACAAGCCCGGCTCGGTCCCGCCGCAATATGTCGGCGGCGTCGGCGACAAGGGCCTGGCCGCGCTCAAGGACTTCGTCGCCGGGGGCGGGACCCTGGTCGCCTTCAACCAGACGGCCTCGACCCTGATCGGCCTGTTCGACCTGCCGGTGACCGACAGCCTCAAGGGCCTGCGCAGCGACCAGTTCTTCTGCTCGGGCGCCCTGTTGCAGATCCGCCTGACCGACGCCAGCCGCACGGCGACGCTGGGCCTGCCCGCCGACCCGATCGTGATGTTCGAGAACGGCCCGGCCTTCACCACCAAGCCCGGCTTCAAGGGCGCGGTGCTGGCGACCTATGCGGCGGACGGAAACCCGTTGCGCAGCGGCGTCCTGCTGCACCCCGAGGCGATCCAGGGCAAGGCCGCGGCGGTCGAGGTCGAGTACGGCCAGGGCCGCGTCGTTCTCTACGGCTTCAAGCCGCAGTGGCGCGGCCAGTCGCACGGCGCCTACAAGTTCGTGTTCAACACGCTCTACAAGTACGGGCGATAGAGGTCCGCCAGCGAACCTTCCGCTTCCGCTGCTGGCTCCCGGATAGCCTCTGCGAGGCTTCCGGGATTGGCGCGCGCTCCGGGGTGGCGCGGCTCGCTCAAAGCCGACGCAACGTGCTCCAGTCGGGCTTCGCGCAAACGCGGCTCCCGATGAAGAAGTCGGGCTCATTGCAAGCGAAATGCAGCGTGGCCTCCACTTCGAAGTCGTCCTCGTCCTGGAACAGAACGACCCGCGAGCATTCGATTAGGCCAAGGCGTTCGGCGACTTTCTCCAAAGGCGCATCCCCATGGAAGAGCACCCAGTACAGGTCGCTGTCGGTGTGGTCATTGAAGTCGCAGGATACTTTGAGCACGACGATCCCCCGATCGATGCGCTGGAGGGCGTTGGGCGACAAGGTGCACGGTTTCGCCCTTGGAATGTTCGCTCACTCCTTGAGAATAAAGCCTTCCGGCGGATAGGCGTGGGCGGCGCCGTTCGGGTCTCGGACCTGGGCGACGCCTTCGTCCAGATAGGCCGGGCCGATCGGGACCTTGCCGTGGCCGTCGGGGATGTCGAGGACGTAGGTCGGCTGGCACAGGCCCGAATAGCGGCCGCGCAGGGCGCGCATCACAGCCTGGCCCTCGGCGACGCTGGTGCGCAGATGGCCGGTGCCGGGGGCGAGGTCGCCCTGGTGCAGGTAGTAGGGCTTGATCCGCGTCTCGACGAAGGCCCGCATCAAGGCGCCCAGCACCTCGGGATCGTCGTTGACCCCGCGCAGCAGCACGGTCTGGCTCAACATCGGCAGGCCGGCGTCGACGATGCGGGCGCAGGCCTCGCGCACCTTGGGCGTCATCTCGCGCGGGTGGTTGGCGTGCAGGGCGACATAGACCGCCTTGCCCGGACACTTCAGCGCCGCGACCAGTTCGTCGCTCACCGCCTCGGGATCGACCGCCGGCACGCGGGTATGGAGGCGGACCACCTTCACGTGGTCGATGGCGGCCAGCCGCTCCATCGCCTCGCGCAGGCGGCGCGGCGACAGCACCAGCGGGTCGCCGCCGGTCAGGATCACCTCCCAGATCTCCGGGCGGCCGGCGACATAGGCCAGGGCCGCGTCCAGCTCGGCCGGCGTCAGGGTCTTGAGGCCGCCGGGACCGACCATCTCGCGCCGGAAGCAGAACCGGCAATAGACGGCGCAGGTGTGGGTGATCTTCAGCAGCACCCGGTCGGGATAGCGGTGGACGATGCCGGTCACGGGGCTGTGGGCGTCGTCGCCGATGGGGTCGGGCCGTTCGCTCGGCTGGGCGTCGAGCTCGGCTTCCTGCGGCAGGAACTGGCGGGCGACAGGGTCGGCCGGGTCGGCCGGGTCGATCAGCTCGGCGACGGCCGGGGTGACGGCGACGGCGTACCGGGCCGCCACGCGCTCAAGGGCGGGCAGCCGTTCGGGCGCGACCAGGCCGGCGCGGGCGAGGGCATCGGGCGTGCGAAGGGTGGCGGCGGCGGTCATGGCGCGCGCTTATAGCGCGTCGGAGGCGGGAAATCACAGGGCGGACGAAAGTCGGGCCTAGGCGCCGTGCTTGCGGCCCGCGCCCTTTGGCTCTAGACGAGCCCCTGCATCAAGAGTCGGGCCTTCGTCCGACGCCAACCTGCTTCCCGAGCAAGGTGGCGCTCCCGCTGGGAGGATGCGGCCGAGACGGCAACCAAACGGGTGATCCCAGTTCCGTCCCGCGTCAGTTCGAGATCACGGCCCAGGGACGTTTCATGCCGATCAGGATTCCGGACGACCTGCCCGCCCGCGCGGCGCTCGAGAGCGAGGGCGTGGTGGTCATGCGCGAGAGCACGGCGGCCCGGCAGGACATCCGCCCGCTGCGCATCGGCCTGCTCAACCTGATGCCGGACAAGCCCAGCGCCGAGACCCAGTTCGCCCGCCTGCTCGGCGCCGGCCCCCTGCAGGTCGAGCTCAGCCTGGTGCGGCTGAGCAGCCACACGCCCAAGACCACGCCCCAGGCGCACATGGCGGCGTTCTATCGGGCCTGGGACGAGGTGCGCGACGAGAAGTTCGACGGCTTCATCGTCACCGGGGCGCCGGTCGAGACCCTGCCGTTCGAGGACGTGGTCTATTGGGAGGAGCTGACCCGCATCCTCGACTGGACCCGCACCCACGTCCACGCGCTGTTCACCGTCTGCTGGGGCGCGCTGGCCGCCGTGCGGCATTTCCACGGCGTGCCCAAGCACGCCCTCGCCGAGAAATGCTCGGGCGTGTTCGCCCACCGCTGCCGGGCGCCGGCTTCGCCCTATCTGCGCGGATTGTCGGACGAGATCGACGTGCCGGTCTCCCGCTGGGCCGAGGTGCGCGCCGGGGACCTGCCGGCGGACGGGGCCTTGAGGGTCCTGCTCGAGTCCGACGAGGCCGGTCTCTGCCTGCTGGAAGACCCCGTCCGCCGCGGCCTGCACATGTTCAACCACCTGGAATACGAGGCGGCGACCCTGGCGGCGGAATACGCCCGCGACAGCGCCGTCGACCCGGCGACGCCGCAGCCGCGCCACTACTTCCCGGGCGGCGACCCCGCCCGCCCGCCGGCCAACCGCTGGCGCAGCCACGCCCACCTGCTGTTCGGCAACTGGCTGAACGAGATCTACCAGACCACGCCCTTCGACCCGGCCGAGATCGGCGGCTGAATTCGGCCTTCGCCGCGGCCGGGAGCTGTTTCAGTATGGGGCGTGGGGCGGACGGCCGGGGGAAACGACATGCTCGGAAGGTTGCTGGCGGGCCTGGTCGTCGCCTGTGCGTTGGCACCGGGCGGCGAGCGGGCGGGCGCGGCGCCCATCCGCTCAGACGCGCCTCTCTGGCCCATGGCGGGCGAAGGGGTGTGGCCCAGGTTGGTGACGGAGGAAGACGGGACGGCCTTTGAAAGCGTCGTCCCGACCGGCGACTGGCGCCTGACGCCCAAGGACTGTTCCGCCAAGCCTGGAGCGGACTGCGTCACGTGGCTGCGCCTGCGCCCCCTCAGTTTCGTTCGCGGCGGGTTTGTGCTGCGCGAAGCCAGGACCCGCGCCGGCCTGAACGCGGCGGTCGGCGAGCCGGCGGTGCTGGCCGAGCTGCCGCAGACGGACCCGCCGCGCGAGCAGGCCGCGTTCGCGCTCCAGATCGGGTTTCGCGGCGGTAGCCGCTATCTGGTGCTGACGGGGCGACATGAACGCTTCGAGGTCTCCAGCTTCGATTGCGCCGGCGCCGGCGCAGAGTCCTGGCGCCTATTGGGCTATCGCCAGCGCGCGGCGGCCGGCCGGGGCCATGTCCGGACCGACTACTGCGCCGTGAGGACCCGCGCCGGCCTTATCGAGCTGATGCGGCGGCCGGCCGTCGACCCGGCGGTGCTGGAGCTGGTCGCGGCCTCGAAGGACGGGACGCCGGATAGGTCGGACTAGGCTTCACCCTTCGGCCACGGTCGACCACAGGACATCCTCGATCCGCCGGGCGCCGGCGGCCAGCATGGCCAGGCGGTCGAAACCGAGGGCCGAGCCGCTGGCGGGCGGCATGTGGGCCAGGGCGGCGAGGAAGTCCTCGTCGATGGGGTAGCGCTCGCCGTAGATGCGGGCCTTCTCGTCCATCTCGGCCTGGAAGCGCCCGCGCTGCTCGGCCGGGTCGGTCAGCTCGCCGAAGGCGTTGGCCAGCTCCACCCCGCAGGCATAGAGCTCGAAACGCTCGGCCACGCGCGGATCGCCGGGCTTGGGCCGGGCCAGGGCGGCCTCGGCGACCGGGTATTCGCACAGGATGGTTGCGCGCCCGTGGCCCAGGTTCGGCTCGACCTTGCCGACGATGATGCGGCTGAACACGTCGGCCCAGGTGTCGTCGGCCGCCACGCGCAGGCCGGAGGCGGTCGCGGCGGCGGCCAGGGCGTCGCGGTCGGTGCTCCCGTCGGGGGCGACGCTGGCCAGCAGGTCGACGCCGGCGAAGCGCTGGAACGCCTCGGCCACGGTGACGCGCTCGGGCGCGGCGAAGGGATCGAGCTCGATCCCGCGAAAGGCGAATCGCTTCGTCCCCGCCGTCTCGGCCGCCAGGGCCAGCAGGACCGCGCAGTCGTCCATCAGGGTCTGATAGGGCGCGCCGGTCCGGTACCATTCCAGCATGGTGAACTCGGGATGGTGCAGCGGCCCGCGCTCGCGATTGCGCCACACCTTGCCCAGGCTGAAGATCCTGTCCTCGCCCGCCGCCAGCAGGGTCTTGCAGGCGAATTCCGGCGAGGTGTGCAGGTAGAGCGGCGAGGGCCGGCCGTCGATGGTCAGGGCCTCGGTGGCGAAGGCGTGCAGGTGGGCCTCGTTGCCGGGCGAGACCTGCAGGGCCGCGGTCTCGACCTCGACGAAGCCCTGGTCCTCGAACCAGCCGCGAAAGGCCCGGGCGATGCGGCCCCGGGCCAGCAGGAACGGGCGGCGATCCTGGTGGCGCTCGCGGCCGGGCCAGGACGCGGTGACGGTGGACGCGGAGGGCGGGTTCGAGGACATCGGCGTGCGGGGCCTGAAAGACTGTCGCCGCCGGGAGGGGTGGCGATCTTTGCGCGGATTGCTATAGAGCGTGACCCGATCAATTAACACGACCACGCGGGCCGATCCTGGGACGCGCGGTGTTGAGGACGATACTGACGTGAAGGTCCAAGCCAGCTCGCTCCGCAGGGGCTCGGTCGTCGACATCGACGGCAAGCTCTATGTCGTCCTGAGCGCCCAGAACATCCACCCCGGCAAGGGCACCCCGGTGACCCAGCTGGACATGCGCCGCATCTCGGACGGCGTGAAGGTGTCGGAACGCTACCGCACGACCGAGCAGGTCGAGCGCGCCTTCGTCGACGACCGCACCTACACCTTCCTGTACAGCGACGGCGAAGGGTTCCACTTCATGAACCCCGAGAACTACGACCAGGTCACGGCCAGCGCCGAGATGGTCGGCGACTCGGCGGTCTATCTGCAGGACGGCATGTCGGTGATGCTGTCGACGCACGAGGGCGTTCCGATCGCCCTGGACCTGCCGGCCCGCGTGACGCTGGAGATCACCGAGACCGAACCGGTGGTGAAGGGCCAGACGGCCTCGGGCTCGTACAAGCCGGCCATGCTCAACAACGGCCTGCGCACCATGGTCCCGACCTACATCACCGCCGGCACCAAGGTGGTGATCCTGACCGAAGACGGCTCCTACGTGGAGCGCGCCAAGGACTGAGCACGCGCTCTGGTCCATGGCGAAATCCGGAACGGCGCTCCTCGCGGGGCGCCGTTTTTCGTTGGGGGCGCGAGACCGCCCGCGGGTTCACGGCTTACCCAAGGGCGCCCTCGAAAGCGCTGTCGCCGATCGAACGCCGACGCTAAACCCCTTCGCGGAGCCCGGCGCCGAAAGCCGGGCCAGGGGTTCAACGACGGTAAACGGAGGAGAAGCGGGATGTTTTCGCACGTGATGATCGGGACCAACGATCTGCAAAGGGCCAAGTCGTTCTACGACGCCGTGCTCGCGACCCTCGGCGTGCCGCCGTCCTGGGTCGACGGGCATCGCATGTTCTACCGGACCGAGACGGGCGTGTTCGCGGTGTCGGAGCCGATCAACGGCGAGCCGGCCTGCTTCGCCAACGGCGGCACCATCGGCTTCGCCTGCAGTTCGCCCGAACAGGTCGAGGCCTGGCACGCCGCCGGTCTCGCCAATGGCGGGACCTCGTGCGAGGAGCCGCCCGGCGTGCGCGAAAGCCGGCTGGGCAAGCTCTATCTGGCCTATCTGCGCGACCAGGACGGCAACAAGCTGTGCGGCATGCACCGGATGGGCTGACCGCGACGGCTTTCCGGCGGCGTCAGGCCGCCGGCGTCAAGGCGGCGCTCCTCGCGGGGCGCCGTTGCTGTTTTCGGCCGTGCCGGCGAGCCGCCCCTTGACGAGAGAGTTCGGGTCGATAGAGGCAATTGGTGACCTCTTCGGAGTTGACGCGCGATGATCTCCTTCCCCGACGACATCTTCACCGAACCGGAGAACGTCGATCCCGAGACCCTGGCCAATCTGGGGCCGCTGCGGCCGCTGGCCGGCGTATGGGAAGGGCGCAAGGGCGTCGACGTCAATCCGAAGGCCGAGGGGCCGGAGCGGCGCGACTATCTCGAACGCATCGAGATGCAGCCCATCGATCCCCAGGCCAACGGGCCGCAGCTGTTCTACGGGCTGCGCTACCACGTCCATATCGTCGCCTCGGACGAGGACACCACCTTCCACGACCAGACCGGCTATTGGCTGTGGGAGCCGGCCACCGGGCTGATCATGCAGACCCTGGCCATTCCGAGGGGGCAGGTGGCCTTGGCCAGCGGCCGCGCGGCGGCGGACGGCGCCAGCTTGGTCGTCCGCGCCGAGCGCGGCGGTCCCGGCTATGGCATCTGTTCAACGGACTTCCTGGAATGGGCGTTCCGGACCGATTCCTATGAGCTCGAGGTGAGTTTCAACGCCGACGGCGGCTGGAGCTACGTGTCGACGACCATGCTGCAGGTTCGCGGCCGGGCCGAGCCGTTCCGCCACGTCGACCGCAACACCCTCGCCAAGGTCGCCGGACCGCAGCCCAATCCGCTGGCGCGGATCGAGGCGGGCAAGGCCACCCTGGCCCAGGCGCACGGCTTCGTCTCGATGGGCCGTGCGGCGGCGGAACCCGGCAGCGAACAATAGGGCCGCCGGCCTCTTAGGGCGCGGGGAACAACCGCGCCACATAGCGCCATATGGAGCGCCGCCGCGCCGTGCGGCTTGACGGCCGCCTGCTGACGGCCTTGGGGCGTTCCGTGGTCCTCCGAGGTCCCACGTCTGCGGCGCGCGGGATGGTCCCGGCGCAACTTACGAGCATTGCTCAAGGTTTCCTTAAGGTTGCAACTCGTGTACGTTGCGCCGGCAGTGCACCGCGTTCTCTGATCTCGCGTCGGAGCGTCGCCAGTCAGCCGCTCCTTGCACAACGGAGCCTGACAATGAAGCGCAGAGACCTGCTCATCGGCGGCGCCAGCTGGTGCGGATGCTGCTCGGCCGCCTTGGCCCAAGGGCCGGCGAGCGACTAGGCCCGCTCGCGCCAGCCCTATACGAGCATCAGGGGAGCCTTGACCCGTCCCCCCGGCGGCCGCTGGCGCTGCGGCGTGCCCGATCCGCCGCGCAACGGCGGCGGGCTCGGTCCCAAGGCCTATGGCCTGAAGGCGAGCGGATGGCGCGGCAAGTTCGACTTCTCATGGTCGTATTCCGGCTCGGTCGTCGGCGTCGGCGGGCCTGCGGCCGTCACGCCGGTACTCGTGCGCGCCTTCGGATTGTGGGCCCAGGCCGCGCCGTTGCTTCGCTTCCGCCAGGTGGCGAGCGGCGGGGACATCGCTCTGGAAGTCGGGCCGCTGACCGCGCCGGCGATCGGCCTAACCACGCCTGACGGCCGGTCGATCACCTTCAGCAATGGAGCGGCCTTCTCCGCGAATGCGACAGGCCCCAACCAGAGCTTGCTCAACGTCGCCACCCACGAAATCGGCCACGCCCTGGGGTTGCTGCACGCCACCACCGGCAATGCGATCATGAACGCCTTCGCGGGACCCCAGGAGGTCCTCAATTCCGACGACTACGGTGCGATCAGGGCGCTCTACAACTGGCCGCCTCAACAGCAGCTGGCCTTCGGAACGGAGCAGGCGCCGGCCCTGTGCGTCTGCGGCGGCGTGCTGGTGATGGCCTGGCGCGGCGCCGGCCACGACCGCAACATCTGGATGTCGTTCTCACGCGACGGCGCCAATTGGTCGCCGCAGAAACGCTTTGGCGACGTCGCCACCATCGGCGGTCCGGCTCTGGCCTATGATGGAACTCGACTCTGGATGGTCTGGCGGGGAACCGGCGACGACCAGGGGCTCTATTTCAAGTCCAGCACCGACCTCTTCGCCCGGGACAACCCGCCGCAACAGGGCCTGGGTTTCGCCGGATCGTCGCATGGGCCGCGCATCGCCATCATCGCCGGCGTGCCGACCATGGTGTGGAAGGGGGTGAACGACGATCAGGGCATCTACGCCTCGCAGTTCCGCGCTGGCCGCTGGCAGGGGCAAACCCGTATTCCCAATGTCGGCACGGCGGCGGCGCCCGCGATCTGCCAGGACATCGACGGCGGCGCCCGACTGCTCTGGCGGGGCGTCAGGGGCGACCAGTCGCTCTACACCACGACGGCGCCGCCGGGCTCGCTGGCCTTCGCCCCGCAAGTTCAGGTCAGCTGGGCCATCCCCGGCAACGGCGGGGCTGGCCCGAAGACCGAGCGGCCAGGATCGGCGGGCGGACCGAGCCTCGCCGTGATGTACGCCGCGCCCAACTTCACCTCGCCGGGGGCGACCGTGATCTTCGCGGCTTGGCGCGGCGTCGATGGCGACCAGGGCCTCTGGTTCAGCCAATTGGCGCGGGACGTCGCCGGGGCCGCGCCGGTATGGTCAAGCCAGGCCAACGTCCACAACGTCGGCAGCTCCGAGCCTCCCGGGATCGCCTATTTCAACAACCAGATCCGCCTGGCCTGGAAAGGCGTCGAGAACGACAACGGCGTCTACACCCTGGGCAACTGACCGGGCTATCCTGGCGCCGTCGGGAACAGCCGCGCCAGGTAGAGCGTCGCCGCGCCGTGCGGCTCGACGGCCAGGACGGCGTCCGGGCGGTGTTCGATCAGCAGGGCGTCGTCCGGCGCCAGCCGCCAGGCGCGGCCGTCGAGGCCGAGGCTGGCCTCGGCCGCCTGGCATAGGAGCAGGGCGGTCGGCGCGCCGACGGCGAGCGTGGTCGGGGCCTCGGGGGCCAGCCGCTCCAGTTCGGCCGTCCAGCGGCCGCGCCGGGTCATGATGTTGAGGTCGCGCACCGGGCCGCGGATCAGGGCCGCGTCGGTGTCGACGTCGCCTGGGAAGGCGGCGGGGGCGGAGCGGCGGCTCAGCTCCAGGGACGGGCGGCCCTGGACGCGCAGGGCCAGCCGTCCCTCCAGCACCGCCAGCACGCGGTCGACGCCGGGAAAGCGCGAGAACGGGCCGCCCGCGTCGACCTGGGCCATGCTGACGCGCCAGTCGAAGGCTTCGAAATCCGCGCCCGGCGGGAAGGCGGCGACCTCGGCGGTGACGCCGAGGCCGTTCTTCCACGGCGTGACCTTGTGTCCCCCGGCAGGAAGCAGCCGCGCCGTCATGCTCAGCCGAGGATGCCCGGCAGGTCGAGACCGTGCTCGCGGGCGCAGTCGAGGGCGATGTCGTAGCCGGCGTCGGCGTGGCGCATGACGCCGGTGGCCGGGTCGTTCCACAGCACGCGTTCGAGCCGGCGGGCGGCGTCCTCGGTCCCGTCGCAGACGATGACCATGCCCGAGTGCTGCGAGAAGCCCATGCCGACCCCGCCGCCGTGGTGCAGCGACACCCAGGTCGCCCCAGAGGCGGTGTTGAGCAGGGCGTTGAGCAGCGGCCAGTCGGACACCGCGTCCGAGCCGTCGCGCATGGCCTCGGTCTCGCGGTTGGGCGAGGCGACCGAGCCGCTATCGAGGTGGTCGCGGCCGATGACGACCGGGGCCTTCAGCTCGCCCTTGGCGACCATTTCGTTGAAGGCCAGGCCCAGCCGGTGGCGATCGCCCAGGCCGACCCAGCAGATGCGCGCCGGCAGGCCCTGGAACTTGATCTTCTTGGCCGCCATGTCGAGCCAGTTGTGCAGGTGGGCGTTGTCGGGAAGCAGTTCCTTCACCTTGGCGTCGGTCTTGTAGATGTCCTCCGGATCGCCCGACAGGGCGGCCCAGCGGAACGGACCGATCCCGCGGCAGAACAGCGGGCGGATATAGGCCGGCACGAAGCCGGGGAAGTCGAACGCGTCGGCGACGCCCTCTTCCTTGGCCATCTGGCGGATGTTGTTGCCGTAGTCGACGGTGGGCACGCCCATCTTGTGGAAGTCGAGCATGGCCCGCACGTGCTCGGCCATCGACTTGCGGGCTGCGGCCTCGACCGCCTTGGGATCGCTGGCGCGCTTTTCTTCCCAGTCGGCGACGGTCCAGCCCTTGGGCAGGTAGCCGTTGATCGGGTCGTGGGCCGAGGTCTGGTCGGTGACGGCGTCGGGGCGCACGCCGCGACGGACCAGTTCGGGGAAGACGTCGGCGGCGTTGCCGAGCAGGCCGACCGAGACCGGCTTCTTGTCCGTCTTGGCCTGTTCGATGATGGCGAGGGCCTCGTCGAGGTCCTTGGCCATGACGTCGAGATAGCCGGTGCGCAGGCGCATCTCGATGCGCGAGGCCTGGCATTCGACCGCCAGGCACGAGGCGCCGGCCATCACCGCCGCCAGCGGCTGGGCGCCGCCCATGCCGCCGAGGCCGGCGGTCAGGAACCAGCGTCCGGCCAGGTCGCCGCCATAGTGCTGGCGGCCCAGCTCGGCGAAGGTCTCGTAGGTGCCTTGGACGATGCCCTGCGTGCCGATGTAGATCCACGAGCCGGCGGTCATCTGGCCGTACATGGCCAGGCCCTTCTTATCGAGCTCGTTGAAGTGGTCCCAGGTCGCCCAGCGCGGCACCAGGTTGGAGTTGGCGATCAGCACGCGCGGGGCGTCGGGGTGGGTGCGGAACACGCCCACCGGCTTGCCCGACTGCACCAGCAGGGTCTGGTCGGCCTCCAGCCGCTGCAGGGCGGCGGTGATGCGGTCGAAGCTCTCCCAGTCGCGGGCGGCCCGGCCGATGCCGCCATAGACCACCAGCTCCTCCGGGCGCTCGGCGACGTCCGGGTCGAGGTTGTTCATCAGCATGCGCAGCGGCGCTTCGGTCAGCCAGCTCTTGGCGGACAGGTCGGTTCCGCGCGGCGCGCGGATCAGGCGGGTGTTGTCGAGACGGGTCATGACGGGTCCTGGGGCGTTTGGGCGATGACTCAAGCGCCCTCCCCCTCGATGGGGGAGGGTTGGGTGGGGGCGAAGGCAGGGTGTTTCGGGAAGGGCGCGAGCGGCGCGGAGGCCATCGGATGGCGCCGCGCGCTCACCCCCATCCCCGGCCCTTCCCCCATCGAGGGGGAAGGGAGGCCCGTGACGAGACGCCGCCGCATCAGCGCGCGCCTTGAGCTGCTTCGGCGAAGGCGATGCAGGCCTTCAGGATGTCGCTCAGGACGGCGCGCATCGGCGCGGCCCTGGCCGGGTCGTAGGGCGTGGGCCAGTTCGCCTCGGTCGGCGGCTCGGCCGGGTCGTCCATGTAGCCTCGGCAGGCCAGCTCCATCTGCACGGCGTGGACGCCGTCCTCGGGGCGGCCGTAACGGCGGGTGGTCCAGCCGCCCTTGAAGCGGCCGTCGACGATGCTGGAGAACGGCGAGGCGACGCACAGGGCGTCGATGGCGCCGGTCAGCGCGACGGCGCAGCTCGCGCCGCTGTTCGTGCCGATGTTGAAGTTCGGCAGCGGCCCGTCGAACAGGCGCGGGATCAGCGAGCGGATCGAATGGGCCTCGTACAGCACCACCGTTCCGTGCGCGGCCTTCAGCCGGGCGATCTCTTCGGCCAGGGCGTCGTGATAGGGCGCGAAGTAGGTCTCCCGCCGGCGGGCGATCTCGGCCTCGTCGGGCGCGCGGCCGTCCTGGTACAGCGGCTCGCCGTCGAAGGTGGTGGTCGGGCAAAGCTCGGTGGTCGCCTGGCCGGGATAGAGCGAGGCGCCCGTCGGGTCGCGGTTGACGTCGATGGCCGTGCGCGAGATCGCCGTGCGCACGGTGGTCGCGCCCAGGCCCTGCGCGAAGTCGTAGAGGCGGTCGACCCACCAGTCGGCGTCCTTGCGCGCCAGCCAGGGCGAGACCAGGCTGGGCGCGATCTCGGCGGGCAGGTCGGTCCCGGCATGCGGGAAGCTGACGATCAGCGGCGCCTCGCCCCGCCGCACCTGCAGCCAGGCGGGATGGGCGGTCACGCGGCCGCCTCCGTCACGCCGGGCAGGGCGACGCCCGCCGCCGCCTTGGCTACGGCCTCGGAGCGGACCAGGGCGATGGCCAGCTCCATGTCCGGGTGGAAGTGACGGTCGTCCTCGAGCGTTGGCACCCGGGCGCGCAGGGCGGCGCGGACGGCTTCCAGCGCGGCGCTGGACTTGAGCGGGGCGTGGAAGTCGCAGCCCTGGGCGGCGGCCAGCAGCTCGACGCCGATGACGGCGGTGGCGTTGTCGACCATGCCCAGCAGGCGGCGCGCGCCGTGGGCGGCCATCGACACGTGGTCTTCCTGGTTGGCCGAGGTCGGGATGGAATCGACGCTGGCCGGATAGGCCTTCTGCTTGTTCTCCGACACCAGGGCGGCGGCGGTGACCTGCGGGATCATGAAGCCGGAATTGAGCCCCGGCTTCGGCGTCAGGAAAGCCGGCAGGCCCGACAGGGCCGGATCGACCAGCATGGCCACACGGCGTTCCGACAGCGAGCCGATCTCGCACACCGCCAGGGCGATCATGTCGGCGGCGAAGGCCACCGGCTCGGCGTGGAAGTTGCCGCCCGACAGCGCCTCGTCGGCCTCCGGGAAGATCAGGGGGTTGTCCGAAACGCCGTTGGCCTCGGTGGCCAGGGTCGCGGCGGCCTGGCGCAGCACGTCGAGGGCCGCGCCCATCACCTGCGGCTGGCAGCGCAGGCAATAGGGGTCCTGCACCCGCTCGTCGTCCTTCAGGTGCGAGGCGCGGATGGCCGAGCCCGCCATCAGGGCGCGCAGGGCGTCGGCGGTCTCGATCTGGCCCTTGTGGCGGCGCAGGGCGTGGATGCGGTGGTCGAACGGCGTGTCCGAGCCCTTGGCGGCCTCGGTGGACAGGGCGCCGGTCACCAGGGCCGAACGGAACAGCACCTCGGCCTCGAACAGGCCGGCCAGGGCGTTGGCGGTCGAGAACTGGGTGCCGTTGAGCAGGGCCAGGCCCTCCTTGGGGCCGAGCGTCAGCGGGGCGAGCCCGGCCTGGGCCAGGGCCTCGGCGGCGGGCAGGCGGGTCTCGCCGACGAAGATCTCGCCGACGCCGATCATGGTCGCGGCCATGTGCGACAGCGGCGCGAGGTCGCCCGAGGCGCCCACCGAGCCCTGGGCCGGGACCACGGGGGTCAGGCCCTTGGCCAGCATCGCCTCCAGCAGGGCGACCGTCGCCGGCTTCACCCCCGAGGCGCCTTGCGCCAGGCTGGCCAGCTTCAGCGCCATCATCAGCCGGGCGATCGGAACCGGCATCGGCTCGCCGACGCCGGCGGCGTGCGACAGCACGATGTTGCGCTGCAGCCGCTCCAGGTCGGCGCTCTCGATGCGGACGCTGGCCAGTTTCCCGAAGCCGGTGTTGATGCCGTAGACCGGCTCGCCCTTGGCCAGGATGCGCTCGACGGCGGCGGCGCTCTCGGCGATCAGCGGCGCGGCCGAGGCGTCGAGCCGCGCGGCCGCGCCGCGATAGACCGCCCGCCAGTCGGCCAGGGAAACCTCGCCGGGACGCAGAACAATCGGATTCACTTGCCTCTCCATACGCGGGCATGGAGCGGGTTGAACCCCATGCGATAGACCAGCTCGGCCGGTCGTTCGATGTTCCAGATCGCCAGATCGCAGCGCTTGCCGGCCTCCAGCGTTCCGATCTCGTCCTGGCGGCCCAGGGCGTGCGCCGCCTCGCGGGTGACCCCGGCCAGGCACTCGTCCACGGTCATGCGGAACAGGGTGGCGGCCATGTTCATGGTCAGCAGCAGCGAGGTCAGCGGCGAGGTGCCGGGATTGCAGTCGGTGGCCAGGGCCATCCGCACGCCGGCCGCCCGCAGCGCCGCGATCGGCGGAAGCACGATCTCGCGCACGAAGTAATAGGCGCCGGGCAGCAGCACCGCCGTGGTGTCCGCCGCCTTCATCGCCGCGACCCCGGCCTCGTCCAGATGTTCCAGGTGATCGGCCGACAGGCCTCCGAACTCGGCCGCCAGGGCCGCGCCGTGCAGGTTGGACAGCTGTTCGGCGTGCAGCTTGACCTTCAGGCCATGCCGCTTGGCCGCCTCGAACACTCGCCGGGTCTGGTCGAGGGAGAAGCCGATGCCCTCGCAGAAGGCGTCGACGGCGCCGGCGAGGCCCTGTTCGGCCACGGCCGGGATCATCGCCTCGCAGACGAGGTCGATATAGCCGTCGGCGTTCCCGGCGAACTCCGGCGGCAGGGCGTGAGCGCCCAGGAAGGTGGGGACGATGTCGACGTCGCGGGCGCCGGCCAGGGCGCGGGCGGCGCGCAGCTGCTTGAGCTCGTGGTCGAGGGCCAGGCCATAGCCCGACTTGACCTCGACCGTGGTCGCCCCCTCGGCGATCAGGGCGTCGAGGCGGGGCAGGGCGGCCGCGACCAGCTCCGCCTCGCTGGCGGCGCGGGTGGCCCGCATGGTCGAGACGATGCCGCCGCCGGCGCGGGCGATCTCCTCGTAGGAGGCGCCGGCCAGGCGCAGCTCGAACTCGCGGGCGCGGTCGCCGCCATGGACGAGGTGGGTATGGCAATCGATCAGGCCGGGCGTGATCCAGCGGCCGTCGCAATCGACGGTCTCGCGCGCCTCAAGATCGGGGGCGTCGGCCTGCGGCCCGGCGAAGACGATGCGGCCGTCGCGGGCGGCGACCAGGCCATGCTCGACCTCTCCCAGGCCGGGGCGGTCCGGGGCGAGCGTGGCCAGACGGGCGTTACGCCAGATCCGATCGCAGCGCATGATCTCCTTCCCAGGGGCGGCCGGGGCGGGCTTGGCGTCCGGCTCTATAATGTATAGACATATGCTCAGGCGATGAGGGTTGTCCAGTGACCAGCAACGAGAATTTCGATCCGCCGGCCCGGGCCGCCCTGTGGTTCGAGAGCGCCCTGCTCGATACGGGTTGGGCCCGGAGCGTACGCGTGGGCGTCGTGGGCGGCCGCATCGGCGAGGTGGCGTGCGACGTCGCGCCGCAGCCGGGCGACGAGATCGGCGCCGTCGCCGTCGCCGGCCTCGCCAACCTGCACAGCCACGCCTTCCAGCGAGGCATGGCCGGCCTGGCCGAGGTGCGCGGCCCGGCGGGCGACAGCTTCTGGACCTGGCGGGACGTGATGTACCGCTTCCTCGAACGGCTCGGCCCTGACGAGGTCGAGGCTGTCGCCGCCATGGCCTATGTCGAGATGCTGGAGAGCGGCTTCACCCGCGTCGGCGAGTTCCACTACCTGCACCACGATCCCTATGGCCGCCGCTACGCCGACCCGGCGGAGATGGCCGCCCGCATCGCCGCCGCCGCCGCCGCGACCGGCGTCGGCCTGACCCTGCTGCCGGCGTTCTACGCCCACGCCGGCTTCGGCGGCCTGGCGCCCAACGCCGGCCAGAAGCGGTTCGTCAACGACATCGACGGTTTCGCGGCCTTGCTCGCCGCCAGCCGCCGCGCCTGCGCGGCCCTGCCCGACGCGGTGGTGGGCCTGGCGCCGCACAGCCTGCGCGCGGTGACGCCCGAGGAGCTGGGGCTGCTGGTCGAACTGGCCGGGGCGGGGCCGATCCACATCCACATCGCCGAGCAGGTCAAGGAGGTCGATGACTGCCTCGCCTGGGCCGGCCGCCGGCCGGTGGAATGGCTGCTGGAGGCGGCGCCGGTCGACGGGCGCTGGTGCCTGGTGCACGCCACTCACCTGATCGAGCGCGAGGTCGAGGCCCTGGCGCGCTCCGGCGCCGTGGCCGGGCTGTGCCCGATCACCGAGGCCAATCTGGGCGACGGCCTGTTCCCGCTGCTCGCCTACAAGGCCGCCGGCGGGGCGCTCGGCGTCGGCTCCGACTCCAACGTCCTCATCGACGCGGCCGAGGAGCTGCGCCTGCTCGAATACGGCCAGCGTCTGACCTTGCGGGCCCGCAACGTCGCCGCCGACGGCCCGGGCCGCTCGACCGGCGCGGACCTCTACCGGGCGGCGGCGGCCGGGGGCGCGCGGGCGCTCGGCGCGCCGGGCGGCCTGAGCGTCGGCGCCTCGGCCGACATCGTCGGCCTGAACCGCGACCATCCGTCGCTGTCGGGCCGTTCCGACGACGCCCTGCTCGACAGTTGGGTGTTCGCGGGGCGTCATGGGGCCGTCGACGCGGTCTGGCGGGCGGGGCGCCGGGTGGTCAGCCAAGGACGCCATCACGCCCGCTCCGAGATCGCGCGCCGATACGCGGGGACGCTGAAGAAGGTTCTGGCTTGACCAAGAGCGACGTCACGGGCGGGGAGCCGCCCTCAACTCTGCACCAGCGCATCCGCGGCGACATCGAGGCCAGGATCCTGTCGGGCGCCTGGGCGCCGGGACATCGCATCCCGTTCGAGCACGAGCTGATGGTCGAGTACGGCTGCTCGCGCATGACGGTGAACAAGGCGATCTCGGCCCTGGCCGACGTCGGGCTGGTGGTGCGCCGCCGCCGCGCCGGGTCGTTCGTCGCCCGCCCGCGCATCCAGTCGGTGGTGCTCGACATCCCCGACATCCAGGGCGAAATCCAGCGCCGCGGCGAGCCCTACGGCTTCCGGCTGCTGTCGCGCCGGCGGCGGCTGGCCAATCCGCGCCGCCCCGAGGAGGTCGAACTGGCCGAGGACGGCGAGGTGCTGGTGCTGCGCGGCCTGCACCTGGCCAGCGACCGTCCGTTCTCGCTGGAGGAGCGGCTGATCGGCCTTTCCGCCGTGCCCGAGGCGGCCGGGGTCGATTTCGACGAAACCTCGCCGGGCGCCTGGCTGCTGAGCCATGTTCCGTGGACCGAGGCCGAGCACCGCATCTACGCCGTCAACGCCGACGCGGACGCGGCCGGCCTGCTGGCCATCGAGCCGCGCGCGGCCTGCCTGGCGGTCGAGCGGCGCACATGGCGCGGCGGCGAGCGGATCACCTTCGTGCGCAACCTGTTCCCGGGCGACGCCTACGACCTGATCGCCCGGTTCGGTCCCGCCCGGGCCTGAGGTCGAAGCGGCGGCGCGTGCGTTTTCGCGGCCAGGGATGATGACAACGTTGTCATTGTGCGCTAGCTGGAGGACAGGGAGGCCGCTCAACAATCATGGCCACACATTCGCATCGTAACGGCGGCGCAGTCCGCCGCGCCCGCCCGTCCGGGGCGTTCCCGTCGTCGGGGGAAGGGCGGGGGGACGGAACGCCGACCCTGCCGACCGCGTTGGCGTCGGGGGCGTGGGAGAACCCGGCGTGAGCCAAGCGCACGCAGTCAGCAAACCGATCGCCGGCGCCCCGCGCCAGGACGCCGGACTGGGTCTGGTCGGCGACATCGGCGGCACCAACGCCCGATTCGCCCTGACCGATCTGTCCAAGCCGGACGATCAGGTGTTCGAGGCGCAGAGCTTCGCCTGCCGCGATTTTCCCAATGTCCACGACGCCGTCGCCGCCTATCTCGAACAGCGGTCGCCTGGGCGCATGCCGACGCACGTGGTCCTGGCGGTGGCCGGTCCGGTGGTCGACGGGGCCATCGCCTTCACCAATATGAGCTGGCGGTTCTCGGAGCGCGACCTGCGCGCCCTCGGGTTCGGCCAGGCCAAGCTGATCAACGATTTCGCCGCCCTGGCGGTCGCCGCGCCGACCCTGGGCGAGGCCGACGCCCGCCCGATCGGCGGCCTGCGGAACCCCGAGCCGAACCAGAACCTCGCCGTGCTGGGGGCGGGCACCGGTTTCGGCGTGTCGGCCCTGGCGCGCGACGAGCACGGCGCCACGCCGATGGCGACCGAGGGCGGCCACGCCGCCTTCGCCCCCAACGACGACGTCGAGACCGAGGTATTGCGCTTCCTGCGCGGGCGGTTCGGGCGGGTGTCGCTGGAGCGCATCCTCTCCGGGCCGGGCCTGGCCAACCTGCACGAGGCCCTGGCGGCGGTCGACGGCCGCCAGGACGTGCGCGTCGATCCGGCGGAGATCACCCGCCTCGGCCTGGCCGGGGACCAGGACTGCCGGCGCACCCTCGACCGCTTCTGCGCCATCCTGGGCTGCGTCGCCGGCGACCTGGCCCTGACCTACGGGGCCAAGGGCGGGGTGTTCATCACCGGCGGCGTCGTCGCCCACCTGATCGACATCCTGGAGCCGGGACCGTTCCGCCGGCGGTTCGAGGCCAAGGGCCGTTTCGTGCCCTATCTGGAGGCGATCCCCACCTGGGTCATCACCCGGCCGCACGTGGCGCTGAGCGGCGCGGCGCGGGTTCTGCACGCCCTGGCGCGGGCTGGCTGACCGCGATGGTTGACAACGTTGTCATTAGCTTTAGCCTAACCTGAAAGAGCGCGCCAAGGCGTCGTGGCTAAAGCGCCAGGGCCAGAGCGCCAAGGAAGGAAACGGCATGGAATATTCGGGCGCGGCCGCCTCGCGGTCGGTCGACGGCGCGGGCGCGGGCAGGTCGGCGGGCTGGATGGCGCCTCTGGTGACGGTGCTGTTCTTCGCCTGGGGCTTCGCCACGGTGCTGATCGACACCCTGATCCCCAAGCTGAAGGGGTTGTTCGCCCTCAGCTACGCCGAGGTGATGCTCACCCAGTTCTGCTTCTTCCTGGCCTATCTGGTGATGTCGACGCCGGCCAGCATGCTGATCAACCGCATCGGCTACATCCGCGGCCTGGTGGCGGGCCTGTGCATCATGGCGGTCGGCTGCCTGCTGTTCTCGCCGGCCGCCGCGCTGGGGGTCTATCCCGGTTTCCTGGCCGCGCTGTTCGTGATGGCCTCGGGCATCACCATCCTGCAGGTCGCCGCCAATCCGCTGATGGCCACCCTGGGCGATCCGGCCAAGTCGCACAGCCGCCTGACCTTCGCGCAGTTCTTCAACTCCCTCGGCACCTTCGTCGGTCCGTGGGTCGGCTCGGCGCTGATCCTGGCCGGCGGCGTCGCCGTCGCGCCCGACCCGAAGACGATCTCGGCCGAAGCCCTGGCCGTCTTCCGCCGCACCGAGGCCCACGCCGTGCAGCTGCCGTTCCTCGGCATCGCCGCCGGCCTGATCGTCCTGGCGGTGATCTTCTGGATCGCCCGCCGCTCGGCCGCCGCGCCGGCGCCGGCCGAGCAGAGCCGTCCCGCCTTCACCCTGCTGCGGCGTCCGCGCCTGGCGCTCGGGGTGCTGTCGATCTTCCTCTATGTCGGCGCCGAGGTGTCGATCGGCAGCCTGATGATCAACTACCTGATGCAGAAGGGCGTTCTGGGCCTCGACGCGGTCTCGGCCGGCCATCTGGTCAGCTTCTACTGGGGCGGGGCCATGGTCGGGCGGCTGATCGGCTCGGCGGCCCTGCGCTTCGTCAAGCCGGGGGCGGTGCTGTGCGCCTGCGCCGTCGGCGCGGCCCTGATGGCGGCGGTCTCGGCCAACACCGCGGGCGTCGTGGCCGCCGCCACCCTGATCGGCGTCGGCCTGTTCAACTCGATCATGTTCCCCACCATCTTCGCCCTGGCCATCGAGGGCCTGGGCGAGGAGACCCCGCAGGGCTCGGGCCTTCTGTGCATGGCCATCGTCGGCGGGGCGGTCGTGCCGCTGATCACCGGCGCGCTGGCCGACCATTTCGGCCTGGCGCTGGCCCTGACCGCGCCGATCCTGTGCTATGGGTGGATCTGCGCCTACGGCCTGCTGACCCGCAGCGGCGTGCTCGACAGGCGCTATCCCCTCGATGCGGCGACGCCCGGGGGTTGAGGGCCGCGTTTATCTTTGCGAGGCGGGCCGTTAGGCTCGCCTCGTCCCGGCAGGACCATCATCAACCCAGGCGCGATGGCTGATCTGTGAGTTCCGCAACCATTATCGACGTCGCTCGCCAGGCCGGCGTGTCGATCAAGACCGTCTCCAGGGTGCTCAATTTCGAGCCGAACGTGCGCGAGCAGACCCGCGCCAAGGTCCTGGCCGCCGCCGAGGCGCTGCGCTATCGGCCGAACGTCTCGGCCCGCAGCCTGGCCGGTTCGCGCTCGTACCTGATCGGGCTGCTGTTCGACAACCCGAGCCCGGCCTATGTCGCCGACGTGCAGATGGGCGCCGTGACCCGGTGCCGTCAGGCCGGATACCACCTGATCGTCGAGCCGATCGATTCGGCGGCGGGCGACGTCGGCGCGGTGATCGAGCCGATGCTCGACACGCTCAATGTCGACGGGCTGATCCTGACGCCGCCGGTGTGCGACAACGTCGCCATCCTCGACGCCCTCGACCGCGCCGGCGCGGCCTATGTCCGCATCGCGCCCGACAAGGCTCCGGACCGCGCCGCCTACGTGCACATGGACGACCGCCGGGCCGCCTACGAGATGACCGCCTACCTGCTCGGCCTGGGGCACGAGAGCGTCGGCTTCATCATCGGCCCTCCCGACCACGGGGCGGCGCACCTGCGCTACGAGGGCTATCGCCAGGCCCTGGCCGACGGCGGGCGGGCGTTCCGGCCCGAGCACGTCCGTCAGGGACAGTTCTCGTTCCGCTCGGGTTTCGAGGCGGCCGAGAGCCTGCTGGCCGGCCCCGACCGCCCCACCGCCGTGTTCGCCTCCAACGACGACATGGCGCTGGGGGTGACGGCGGTGGCCTACCGCCTGGGCGTGTCGATCCCGGGGGACGTGTCGGTGGCGGGGTTCGACGACACGCCGGGCGCGCGGGTGGTCTGGCCGCAGCTGACCACCATCCGCCAGCCGATCATGGAGATGGCCGCCGCAGCCGCCGAGCTGCTGATCTCGGGCGAGGCCGGTCGTCGCGACGAGGCCGGGGGGCCGGCCAGCCGCCTGCTCGACTTCGATCTCATCGTCCGGGAATCGACGGCGCCGCCTCCGGCCTGAGCCGGGCGGCTGACAGCGCTTTCCTAGGCGCGCGAACCGCCGGCGAGGCGCTGACCCGGCGGGATCTCGGGAAGTTCCAGCTTGGCCCCAGGGCCGCCAGGCGGCCGCCTAGCGGCCGGTGCGGCCGATGCCCTGGCTCGGACGCAGGTCGGCGACCTGGGACGCCTTGGCCACGTCGGCCTTGGCCAGGCGATCGCCCTCGGAGGCGTTGCGGGCGATCAGGGTGTCGATGCGCGTCTTCTCGGCCTTGAAGGCGGCCAGGTCGCGGCCGGCCAGCACCGTGCCCTGCGGCACCTTGGCGCTCTTGGGGTCGACCTTGTCGCCTTTGATCATCACCTCGTAGTGCAGGTGCGGGCCGGTCGACTGGCCGGTGTTGCCGGTATAGGCGATCACCTGGCCCTGGCGGACATGCTGGCCCGGCTTGACGGCCCAGCCGGACAGGTGGCCGTAGCCGGTCTCGAAGCCGCCGTTGTGCTTGATCTTCACCCACCGGCCATAGCCGCTCGACCACTGGGCCTGCTCGACCACGCCGTCGCCGGCGGCGAACACCGGCGTGCCGATCGGCACGCCGAAATCGACGCCCTTGTGCATGCGGTTGTAGCCGAGCAGCGGATGGAAGCGCATGCCGAAGCCGGAGGTGACGCGGGCGCTGTCCACCGGGGTGCGCAGCAGGAAGCCGCGGATGTTCTTGCCGAACTCGTCGAAATACTGGGCTTCGGACTGGTCGCCGCCCTTGAAGCGGTAGAAGCGGGTGGTCTGGCCCTTGGCGCCGATCTCGGCGTAGAGCAGTTCGCCCGTCTCGATGGTGCGGCCGCTCTCGGTGACCTTGCGGTCGAACACCATCTTGAACTGGTCGCCGCTGTGGATGTCGCGGCTGAAGTCGAGCTTGTGCGAGAACAGCTTGACCACCTGGGCCGTCAGCTGCGGCGTGGCGCCGGCGGCGGTGGCGCTTTCATAGAGCGAGCCTTCCAGCTCGCCCTGGGCCACCGTGGTCTCCTCGCGGATCTTCTCCTCCATCTCCCGCAGCTTCAGCGCGCCGTCGAAGGTGCGCGAGACGGTGATGGCGGTGGCGGGGCCGGTGCGCATCGACAGGCCGACCAGCCGGACGGGGCCACGCTGGTCGCGCGGGCGGGCGATGGCGGCGTTGAACGCGAGGCCGGCCTTGATGTTCACGGTGTCGAAGGCCTGGGCCAGGGTCGAGACCACCTGCTTGGCCTCGTCGGCGGCGATCCCGGTGCGCCGCACGGCCGATTCCAGCGTCTCGCCGGAGCGCACCTCGACGTGGATGTTCTCGGGACGGGTGAAGCCGGGCTGGGCCTCGGCCTGGGTGAAGGCCTTGTTCTGCAGGGCGGCGAAGGCCGCCGCGTCCAGCGGCTTGGGCGCCTGCCCGCCGTGTCTCTGGCCCTCGGTGGCCGTCAGGCGCCAGCCCGCCGCCAAGGCCGCCAGGCCGGCGACGGCGACGAACAGGCGCGGCGTGATTCGGAACGCCGGTCGGCGCGGATCAAAAGACTGCATCGTTCCCCCGAAACGCTGACGATGCCGACGGCTAAGCAATACAGAGGCTTAGCGTGCCTGCGACTAAGATTTGAGGTGGCCGAGCTATGGCCGAGCCTCCGGATCGAGTGCAAGCAAAATTTACCAGAAGTGACGAAATTGTCACGCCTTCGTGTGCGGGGCGAGGCGATTTTCAGCCCCGGTTCATCCCCTGGTCGAGCAGGGCGGCGACTTTGTCGGCCGGGCGGCACAGGGCGACGCCCAGCGGCGTCTCGACGATCGGGCGCTCGACCAGGATCGGGTGGGCGACCATCGCCTCGAAAATGCGGTCGTCGCCGACGGCCGGATCGGCGAGGCCGAGCTCCTCGGCCGGCGTTCCGCGCAGACGCAGGATGTCGCGCGGGCGGGCGCCCATCCTGGCGAGCAGGGTCTCCAGCGCCGGACGCGTCCAGCCGGTCTTGAGGTATTCGACCACCCGGGGCTCGTGACCGGCCTCGCGGATGGCGGCCAGGACGTTGCGCGACGTGCCGCAGTTCGGGTTGTGGTGGATGGTGACGGGAAAGTCGCTCATGGCCGGTCGCTCAGATCAACGGGATCGAAATCAGCGCCGCCGCGCCCGCGACGGCCGCCGCGGCGCTCAGCGCCGGGGCCGGTCTAGCCTCCGACGCCCGCCACAGGAAGGGCCAGACCCCGAAAATCGCCAGCAGGCCGCCGATCGCCACCGCCTGCGGGGTGGCGGCGCCGACGCCGAGGGCGGCGAAGTGGCCGAGCCCGGCGGCCCAGGCGAAGACGAGGACGGCGGCGATCCCGGCGATCCCGAGGCCGAGAGCGCCGGGCCGCAGGACCAGCGCGGCGAGGCCCGCCGCGCCGGCAAGGACCGGCCATTGCAGGAAGAAGCTGGTCTGCGGCGCCGCCATCTGGCTGGCCGCCGCGAGCAGCCAGCCCAGCGCCAGCGCGCCGGTCCAGGCGCCGTCGCGGTCGGGCCGCGCGCCGAAGACCGCCAGGCCGAGCCCGGCGGCGAGGGCGGCGATGACGATCATCGGCCATTGAACCCCGGCGATCATGCCGAGCGCGAGCAGCGGCAAGGGGGCGAGGGCGGCGAGCCGGCGGGCGCGGCCCTTCCTCAACGCCCAGGTCGTCGCCAGGGCGACGCCGAACAGGATCAAGCCGAGGGCGGCCTCGTAGCGGTCGAAGCGGTCGAGCAGGGGGCGCAACGAGGCGTAGCTGCGCCCGCCCCCGGCCAGGCGCGGCGCGGCCTGCAGGGCGAGGGCCCCGACCAGGAGCAGGTAGAGCGCCAGGCCCGCGCCGCGCGCCGCGTCGGTCCAGCGCCAGGCGCTCCGCCGGCCGAGGGCGACGCCGGCGACGACGATCAGCCCGGCCGAAGCGGCGAGGATCAGCCACCCGGCCCAGCCCGGATAGGCGATCACCGGGCCGCCGAACAGATCGAACCACACCGGGTCCGGGGCGGGCGGCGGCAGGGCGTCGGCGAAGGCGGCGATGCGCGCGCCGGCCAGCCCCTGCTCGCCGAGGCTCTGCAAGGCGCCCTGCTCCAGCGCGTCCGGCGTCGCCGACGGGGTGTGATACTGGCCGGGGCGTCCGATGAAGGCGTAGTTCAGGCCGGGCAGGCCCTGGCCCTTGGACACGCTGAAATCGGTGTCGTTGGGCATGACGCTGTAGATGTAGCTGGCCAGCGAGTTGCTGCTCGGATGGATCGCACTGGCGGCGAAGGCGCCGATCACCGCGCCGGACGTCCGGCCGGTCTCGAACATGGCGGCGCGGCCGCCGCCGCCGCGCGCCTCCATGTTGACCACGAAGCCGACGCGGCGGGCCAGGGGGCTGCGGCCGAAGAAGGCCACCGCGCCGCACAGGCCCTTCTCCTCGCCGTCGGTCATCAGCACGATGACGTCCCGCTCGGGAACGCCCTGGGCCTTGATGGCGCGCACGATCTCGAGGGCCGAGGCCACGCCGGCCCCGTCGTCGGCCGCGCCGGGAGAGCCGGGCACGCTGTCGTAGTGGCTCATGACCAGCAGGGCCGGCGCCAGCGGCGAGCGCCCGGGCAGCACGCCGACGACGTTCTCGACCGTCACGGCGCGCGGCGGGCCGCCACGCCGGCCGGGCGTCATGATCTCCTCGCGCTGGATCGAGGTCTGCAGGCCGAGGCCGGCCAGCCTGCCGGTCAGATAGTCGCGAACCTCGGCGGCGGCGGGCGAGCCGTTCGGGCGCGGCGCGGCGGCGATCCGCCGCACGTCGGCCATGGCCCGCTCGGCCGAGAAGGCCGTGGCCGGCGACGAGGCCGGCGCGGGGGGCGGCGTGCGCGCCGCCGACCAGGCGAGCGCGCCGCCGAACGCGACCACCACGATCAGTCCGATGAAGCCCCGCATGACGCCTTCCCCCGCATTTTCCGAACTGTCGGGGACAACGGCGACGGCGGCAAGGGCGGGCGTCCAAAAGCGAAACGCCCGCCGGCGAGGGCGGGCGTTCGAAACGTCGCGGCGTCGCCCCGCGTCAGGCGACGGCGGCGTCCAGGCCTTCCTGCGGGTCGCGCAGCACGTAGCCCCGGCCCCAGACGGTTTCGATGTGATGCTTGCCGTGCGTGGCGGCGGCCAGCTTCTTGCGCAGCTTGCAGATGAAGACGTCGATGATCTTCAGCTCGGGCTCGTCCATGCCGCCGTAGAGATGGTTGAGGAACATCTCCTTGGTCAGGGTCGTGCCCTTGCGCAGGGAGAGCAGCTCCAGCATCTGGTATTCCTTGCCGGTCAGGTGCACGCGGATGCCGTTCACCTCGACCGTCTTGGCGTCCAGATTGACGGTGATGTCGCCGGTCTTGATCACCGACTGGGCGTGGCCCTTGGAGCGGCGGACCACGGCGTGGATGCGGGCGACCAGTTCGTCCTTGTGGAACGGCTTGGTCATGTAGTCGTCGGCGCCGCCGGTGAAGGTCTTCACCTTGGTGTCGATCTCGGCCGTGCCCGAGAGGATCATGATCGGCGTATTGATCTTGGCGACGCGCAGAGTGCGCAGCACGTCCATTCCCGACATGTCGGGCAGATTGAGGTCGAGCAGGATCAGATCGTAATCATAGATCTTACCGAGGTCGACGCCCTCTTCACCAAGATCAGTGGTGTAAACATTAAAGCCCTCGGACTTCAGCATCAATTCGATGCTTTGCGCTGTGGCGCTGTCATCCTCGATCAACAGTACGCGCATCAGTCCCTCCCCGCGCGAAGGCGGTGTCGAAAGGCGGAGATTAAGACCGCTCCGCACAGGCTTCCCGCCACATTGGCGACGAGGAGCTTTAAACTTGGTTAATCGTGAACGCTTCGTTTGCGAATCTAGGGTGATTTGCGAATCGCAGACAAGACTCCCGGTTAACCAAATTTCGCATTGGATTCGTTGGATTCTTCCACAGGCTGTGAACGCTCCGCGCGAGGCCGTGACAGGACTCCGTTCGACCCGTGAGTCAAGTTTCGCCTTGTTCCTGCACGCGTTTTTCGCCGGCGCATCCGGCCTGATCGTCCGTGGCCGGCGTTTCACACATGGTTAACGGCGACCGGCGATTGTGTCGGCGGGCATTGGGGGGAGCGCTTGCGCAATCTGATCGCGGCCGTCGAGCGCATCGACCCGCTGACCGTCTCCGGGCGGGTGGCGGCGGTGAACGGGCTCCTGATCGAGGCCCGGGGCGGACTGACGCGGCTGGCGGTGGGCGCGCGCGCCGAGATCGACCGGCTGGGCGGCGGGCCCCTGGCCGCGGAGGTGGTCGGCTTTCGCGAGGCGCGGGCCCTGCTGATGCCGTTCGGCCCGGTCGAGGGCGTCGCCCCCGGCGCCGAGATCCGCATCATGCCCGAGGGCGCCTCGGTGCGCCCGACCCTGGCCTGGCGCGGCCGCATCGTCGACGCCTTCGGCGAGCCGATCGACGGCAAGGGGCCGTTGCCCCAGGGGCCGGCCGCCTATCCGCTGCGCAGCCCGCCGCCGCCGGCCCACGCCCGCGGCCGGGTGGGCGAGCGGCTGGACCTGGGCGTGCGGGCGATGAACGTCTTCACCACCTGCTGTCGCGGCCAGCGCCTGGGCGTGTTCGCCGGCTCGGGCGTCGGCAAGTCGGTGCTGCTGTCGATGCTGGCGCGCGAGGCGGCCTGCGACGCCGTGGTCGTCGGCCTGATCGGCGAACGGGGCCGCGAGGTGCGCGAGTTCATCGAGGAGACCCTGGGCGAGGAGGGGCTGAAGCGGGCCGTGGTGGTGGTGGCCACCTCGGACGAGCCGGCGCTCAAGCGCCGCCAGGCCGCTTTCATGACCCTGGCCATCGCCGAATACCTGCGCGACCAGGACCAGGAGGTCCTGTGCCTGATGGACTCGGTGACCCGCTTCGCCATGGCTCAGCGCGAGATCGGCCTCGCCGCCGGCGAGCCGCCGACCACCAAGGGCTACACCCCGACCGTGTTCACAGAGCTGCCCAAGCTTTTGGAACGGGCCGGGCCGGGGCCGATCCGGCCCGACGGCACCACGGCGGGGCCGATCACCGGCCTGTTCACCGTGCTGGTCGACGGCGACGACCATAACGAGCCGATCGCCGACGCCGTGCGCGGCATCCTCGACGGCCACATCGTCATGGAGCGGGCCATCGCTGAGCGCGGCCGTTTCCCGGCCATCAACGTGCTGAAGTCGATCAGCCGGACCATGCCCGGCTGCCAGCTGCCGCACGAGCGCGAGGTCGTCACCGTCGCCCGGCAGGCCCTGGCCTCCTACGCCAACATGGAGGAGCTGATCCGCATCGGCGCCTATCGCATGGGGGCCGATCCGCAGGTGGACAGGGCCATCCGGCTCAACCCGGCGTTGGAGGAATTCCTCAGGCAGGGTAAGGATGAGGTCAGCACGCTGGACGAGAGCTTCGATCGCCTGCACGCGATCCTGACTGAAGGAGCGATCGGATGAAGTGGGCCCAATCCCTGATCCGCATCTCGACCTTCGAGGTCGAGACGCTGCAGAAGCGGCTGGCCGAGATCGTCGACCTGCGCGTGCAGGTCGAGGTCAAGATGTCGCTGATCGAGGCCGAGGCCGAGGCCGAGGCCCTGCGCGCCCGCACCGACGCCGAGGCCGGCTGGTACCTGGCCGGATTCCGCGAGGGCGTGAAGCTGCGGGTGGCGTCGTTCCAGGCGGCGCTCGACGCTCTGGCCCAGGAGGAGGCGGGGGCCCGCGACGCCCTGGCCCAGGCCTTCGAGGAGTTGAAGAAGTACGAGCAGGTGGCCGAGAACGCCAAGACGGCGGCGGCCAAGGAGACGGCGCGTCGCGAGACGGCGGCCCTGGACGAACTGGGCCTGCGTCGTCTCGCTTCGCGAAGCTGACCACGCGGCCGGCGACCCGCCGGCGGCGGGCGCGGGCGGACTGAAAGAGGAAACGCGTCATGCGGCCCGAGCGGTTCGAGCTACCCCTTCGCATCCTGGTCGACGACCCCATTCCCGGACTGGCGCTCGCCCTGCAGCGAGGGCGAGCGGGGGCGGCCGAGCTGGTCCCGCCCGCGAGCCGTTCGGCCGAGGCGGTGGTCTTCGACCTGGAGGCGATAGTGGAGGGCGGCCTGCCGGACGGGCGACCGCGGCTGCTGGGCCCCTGCGTCCAGGGGCCGCCCGACGCGCGGTTCGTCTATCTGTGCGTGGGCGTCATGGCCGGCCAGGCGGACTCGCCGTGGAGCGGCCGGGTCAAGGTGCCGCTGGGCGGTCTGGGCTGGGACATGATCGAGGCGCGTCCGCCGGGCGCTCGCCTCGTGGCGCGAATCCCGAGCCGGTCGCCCAGGGGCGGTCCGGCCCTGGCCTCCGTGCGGCTTCTGCCGCCTGGGTGGGCCTAGGGCCGGCGCCGCGCCGCTATCGCTCCGGTTGGCCGTAGCGCCTGTCGAGTTTCCTAATCTGGCTGTTGAAGCCTTCGACCGACATCCTCGTCCAGTGCGGATCGAGGTGGGGGTGGAGGGTGACCACCATCCGCGTCTGGTCGTCCCGTGCCTGGAAATCGACCTCGATGAGGCTCTCATACGGTCCCGAGCCCGGCACGAAGTCGATCAAGTGGACCAGGGTCAGCCGCGCATAGGGCCTGAACTCGGCGAACCGTCCGTGGGTGTTGTGCGACAGCGGCTGGTTCATGCTCTTCATCGCGGCGATCGCCTCGGGGGCGTCGGCGATCATGTCGTACTCCAGCACGCCGTCGGCGCGCGCCTCCAGTGCGTGGACCTCGACGCGGAAGCCCTCGGGGCCCCACCACGATTCAAACCCCGCCTTGGTGGTCCACAACGCCCACAGGTCCTCGACCGGGGCGCGGTAGACTCGTTCGACGACGACGATGGCCTGGGGCGCGGCGGTCGGTCGGCTGGCGTCGCTCATTGTCCTGGCTCCTCTTTGGCGGCGCCGTCGTTGCGTCGTTCCTCAAGCGCGGCGCCGAAGCGGTCGAGGCGGGCTTCCCACAGGCGCCGGTAGCCGGCGATCCAGGCTTCCAGTTCGCGGAAAGGCCCCGGCTGCAGGGCGTAGACCCGGCGGCGTCCTTCCGGCCGTATCGAGACGAAGCCGGCGTCGTGCAGCAGGCGCAGGTGGCGCGAGACGCCGGACTGATGGATGCCGGCCCGACGGACGATGTCGTTGACCGGCCGCTCGCCGTCGCGCAGCGCCTCGACGATGAGGCGGCGGGTCGGGTCGGCGAGCATTTCGAAGGCATTAATATGCATGGCCATAAATATATATGATCGTGCATATATGGGCGTCAAGCCGGCGCGTCCGCGCCGCCTCAGGGAGGCGGTCGGGCGGCGGTCGTTCTTTTGAGAGTGGAATCGGCCCGAGGGCGGTCCGGCGGCCGGCTTGCCTCAGGAGAGGGCCGGCCGGAGAAGCCCGTCAGATCTGGCCGTGCAGGCGGGTCTGGTGGGCGGCTTCGGCGTCGGCGGCCTGGCGCAGGGCGCGCAGGTCGTCGCTGATGCGCACGATGGCGACGTAGAACTCGCAGAAGGCCCGCCACATCAGGACCAGGGCGCCGATGACCAGGAAACCGGCCACGCCGACCGCGACGGCCAGCAGGACGCCGGAGAAGTCCTCGCCGCGCAGGGCCAGGCCCACCGTGGTGCCGAGGATGCCGAAGGCCATGATGGTCAGGATGCCCAGGCCCGCCCAATAGATCAGGTGGACCAGCGGACCGGTCATCAGCCGGTCGAAGGTCAGCAGGTCCCAAAAGAATTCACGCGCCGAGACGCGTCTGGTCGGTTTCACACTGGGACGCATACCTGTGTCACCCCTGGGCCGGCGGAACGCGGCGTAGTTGCTGAATTGGCTATCAGGGCGAGGCGGCGGACGCAATCTCCGCCGATCCCGCTCACACCGAGCCCACGGTCTTCAACCGCGCCTTCGGATGAATCTCGTTCTGGCTCATGATCACCGTCTGGCCGCGGAACCGCTCGATGATCGAGCGGACATAGGGCCGCACCCCCGGGCTGGTCAGCAGCACGGCGGCGTCGCCGCCCAGGGCCGCCCGCTCGAAGGCGTCGCGGACGTTGCGGATGAAGTCCTGAAGGCGCGAGGGGGCCATGGCCAGCTGCTTCTCCTCGCCCGGCCCGACCAGGGCCTCGGCGAAGGCCTGCTCCCATTCCGGCGACAGGGTGATGATCGGCAAGGTGCCGTCCTCGGCGCGGTTCTGCCAGCATAGCTGCTTGGCCAGCTTGGCGCGCACGCCCTCGACCAGGAAGGTGACGCTGGCGGTGTGGGGCGCGTTCTCGCCGACGCCTTCCAGGATGGTCGGCAGGTCGCGGATCGACACCCGCTCCTTGAGCAGGTGCTGCAGCACCCGTTGCAGGGTCGAGGCGGTGACGATCGAGGGGACCAGATCGTCGACCAGCTTCTTCTGTTCGCCCGGCAGGTCCTTCAGCAGCTTCTGCACCTCGGCGTAGGACAGAAGGTCGGCCATGTTGTCCTTGAGGATCTCGGTCAGGTGCGTGCTCAGCACCGTGGCCGGGTCGACGATGGTGTAGCCGCGGAAGGTGGCTTCCTCGCGCAGGTTGTCGTCGATCCAGGTGGCCGGCAGGCCGAAGGCCGGCTCGCGCACGTGCTCCCCCGGCAACTCGACCTGACCGCCGCGCGGGTCCATGGCCATCAGCGAGCCCAGCCGCACCTCGCCGGCGCCGGCCTCCATCTCCTTGATGCGGATGGCGTAGCCCTGGGTGGGCAGGCGCATGTTGTCGAGGATGCGCACGCTGGGCATCACGAAGCCGTACTCGGCCGCCAGGGTGCGGCGCAGGGCGCGGATCTGGTCGGTCAGGCGGCGGCCTTCGAGGTCGTTGATCAGCGGCAGCAGGCCGTAGCCCAGCTCGATCTTGATGTCGTCGATGGCCAGGGCGGCGCTGATCGGCTCTTCTTCCTGTTCGACCGGCAGGGCGGGCGCCTCCTCGGCGACGGCTTCCTTGGGTTCTCGCGACCGTCGCCAGGCCAGGGCGCCGGCGCCGATCGAGATGGCCGCGAACGGGATGATCGGCATGCCCGGCACCAGGGCGATGACCCCCGCCGACGCCGACACCATGCCCAGCGCGACCGGGTTCATGGCCAGCTGGGCGGTCAGGGCCTTGTCGGCGGCGCCCTCGACGCCGGCCTTGGAGACCAGGAAGCCGGCGGCGATCGAGATGATCAGGGCGGGGATCTGGCTGACCAGGCCCTCGCCGATGGTCATGATGGTGTAGGTCGACGCCGCCTGGCCGATCGGCAGCTTGTGCTGGACGACGCCGATCAGGATGCCGCCGATGATGTTGATGCCGGTGATGATCAGGCCGGCGACGGCGTCGCCGCGCACGAACTTCGAGGCGCCGTCCATGGCCCCAAAGAAGGTCGATTCCTGCTCCAGCTCCTTGCGGCGGCGCTTGGCCTCGTCCTGGTCGATCAGGCCGGCCGACAGGTCGGCGTCGATGGCCATCTGCTTGCCGGGCATGGAGTCCAGGGTGAAGCGCGCCGCCACCTCGGCGATGCGGGTCGAGCCCTTGGTGATGACCACGAAGTTCACGATCACCAGGATGGCGAACAGGATCACCCCGATGATGAAGTTGCCCTGCATCATCAGGTGGCCGAAGGCCTCGATGATGTTGCCCGCGCCGCCGACGCCCTCCTGGCCGTGGCCGAGGATCAGGCGGGTGGAGGCGATGTTGAGGCCCAGCCGGTAGAGGGTGGCGACCAGCAGCACCGTCGGGAAGGCCGAGAACTCCAGCGGCTTCTTGATCAGCACCGAGGTCATCAGGATCAGCACGGCGCTGGTGATCGAGATGGCCAGCAGCAGGTCCAGCAGCACCGGCGGCACCGGCAGGATCATCAGCACGACGATGCTGACGACGCCCAGGGCCATGCCCACCTCGCCACGCGCCAGCCAGCCCCAGACCTGCTTGGGGCTGGGCCGGTTGTTCAGGGCGTTGGCGAGGGCGGTGTCGACCATCGGCGGGGCTTAGGGGGTCCTGAACCGGAGGGGGGCGGGAAGCGGGCGCATCAGGCGGAGCGGGAACGGACTATGATTCGGCCGACCTCGGCGACGGCGGCGACGGCGGCGTCCTGCGACCTCGCGCCGGTCACGAACACGGCGGCGGTCAGCGGCGCGCGGCCCGGAGGCCGGATCAGGGCGACGTCGTTGGCGGTGTGGGTCCCGTTCGAGCCGGTCTTGTCGCCGACGATCCAGTCATTCGGCAGGCCGGCGCGCAGGCGTTCGGCGCCGGTGGTGTTGCCGTCGAGCCAGGTCCGCAGGCGCTCGCGGGAGGCGGGCTTCAGCGTCTCGCCCAGGGTCAGCCGCCCGAAGGTCGCGGCCATAGCCGCCGGCGTCGAGGTGTCGCGGGGATCGCCGGCGATGGCGCTGTTCAGGCTGGGTTCGTTGCGGTCCAGGCGGGTGACCGCGTCGCCCTGGGCGCGCAGCCATGCGGTCAGGGCGGCGGGGCCGCCGGTCTCGCGGAGCAGCAGGTTGGCGGCGGCGTTGTCGCTGTACTGGATGGCGGCGGCGCAGAGGTCGGCCAGCGGCAGGCCGCCGTCGGCCACGTGCCGGCCGGTGATCGGCGAGACCGGCAGCAGGTCGGCGCGGCCGTAGGCGACGCGGGCGGCCAGCGACATCTCGCCCCGGTCGACCCGGGCCAGCACCCGCCCGACCAGCAGCGCCTTGAAGGTGCTGCACATCGGGAAGCGTTCGCCGTCCCGATGGGTCAGCGTCGCGCCGGAGCCGGTGTCGCGGACGTGGACGCCCAGGCGGCCGCCGCAGGCCTTCTCGGCGGCGGCGAGGTCGGCCGCCGCGGTCGCCGCCCAGGCGCGGCCGGCGACCGCCAGGGCGAGGGCGCCGGCGATCAGGCCGCGCCGGTCGAGGGCCGGGAAAGGCTCAGGCCGCATTGGCGCCCGGCCCCTGCGGCGCGGGCACCGCCACGCCGGCCTCGGAATATTCCTTCAGCTTGTTGCGCAGGGTGCGGATCGAGATGCCCAGGATGTTGGCGGCGTGGGTGCGGTTGCCGAGGCAGTGGCTGAGGGTGTCGAGGATCAGCTGCTGCTCGACCTGGGCCACGGTCTGGCCGACGAAGCCGCGCGCCGCCGCCTCGGCCGCCATCGAGGCGTTGCGGGCGACCTCGGCCCCCCACCGCTCGGCGCCGGGCGCGGCGGCCATCGGCTGGCCGTCGGGCAGGCGGATGGCGAACTCCTCGATCTCGGCGCCCGAGGACAGCAGCACCGCCCGGTGCATGGCGTTCTCCAGCTCGCGCACATTGCCGGGCCAGCGGTGTTCGACCAGCCGCCGGCGCGCGGTCTCGGCCAGCGGCCGTTCCGGCGCGCCGTTGGCGGCGGCGTACTTCTTCACGAAGTGGTCGGCCAGGGCCAGGATGTCGGCCGGCCGCTCGCGCAGCGGCGGCAGGCGCAGATTGACCACGTTCAGGCGGTAGAGCAGGTCCTCGCGGAAGGTCCCGTCGCGCACGGCCTGGGCCAGGTCGCGGTTCGAGGTGGCCAGGATGCGGATGTCGACCCGCACCGGCCGCGCGCCGCCGACGCGGTCGATCTCGCGTTCCTGGATGGCGCGCAGCAGCTTGGCCTGCAGGCGGGCGTCCATCTCGGAGATTTCGTCGAGCAGCAGGGTGCCGCCGTCGGCTTCCTCGAACTTGCCGATCCGCCGGGCCAGGGCGCCGGTGAAGGCGCCCTTCTCGTGGCCGAACAGCTCGCTTTCCAGCAGGTTCTCGGGGATGGCGGCGCAGTTGACGCTGATGAACGGCCGGGTCGCCCGCCGCGACTTGGCGTGCAGGTAGCGGGCCATGACTTCCTTGCCGACGCCGCTTTCGCCGGTGATCAGGATCGAGGCCTCCGACGCCGCCACCTGGTCGGCCAGGCCCATCACCGCCTGCATGGCCGGATCGCGCGTCACCAGCGGGCGGTCGTCGTCGCTGACGGCCGACAGCACGGCGGCGATCAGGTCGGCCTCCGGCGGCAGGGGGATGAATTCCTTGGCTCCCGCGCGGATGGCGTCGCCGGCCCGCTTGGGGTCGGCGCCGACGCCGCAGGCCACCACCGGCACCCGGATGCGCTCGGCCTCGTTGGCGGCGATCAGGCTGGCGATGTCCAGCTCGTAATCGACCATCAGCAGGTCCGCGCCCTGGCCCGCGCGCAGGGCGTGGGTCGCCGCCTCGCAGGTCTCGACGTGGGCCACCTTGGCGCCCGCCTTCATCGCCATCTGCACGGCGCTGGAGAGCTGTCCGCTCAGTCGTCCGACGACCAGAAGCCGCATGGGTTAGTCTCCTCGTAAGCTCGCGCCCGTTACGCGGTCGCGTCGCCGTCCTTGACGATTTCGGTCATGGTCACGCCCAGGCGTTCGTCGACGATGACGACCTCGCCCCGCGCCACCAGGCGGTTGTTGACGTAGATGTCGATGGCCTCGCCGACCTTGCGGTCCAGCTCCAGCACGCTGCCCTGGCCGAGCTGGAGCAGCTGGGCCACCGACAGGGTGGCCCGGCCGAGCACGGCCGAGATGTTGACCGGCACGTCGAACACGGGCGCGAGGTCCGACGCGGTCTTGTCGTCGGCGTCGCCCAGGTCCGAGACCAGCGCCGTGCCGGGTTCGAACTCGTCGAGGGTGAGGGGGGTGTCCTCGGACATGGTCAGAAGGCCTCCGATGCGGGCAGCAGGGGTTCGGCGTGCAGGCCCTCGGCGGCGAGCGCCGTCGCCAGGGCCTCGCCGATGCGGGCGGCGGCGTCAGTGGGGTCGAAGGCGGCGCGGCCGTCGCCCCAATCGAGCACGAAGGCCGCCGGCGGCAGGGAAGGGTCGGCCTTGACGACGATCTGGCCGGGGAAGCCCGCCGCCTGGGCGGCCTGCTCCAGCGCCGCCTGCAGTCGTTCCTCCAGACCCGCCGGCGCGCGCACCAGCAGCCGGGGCGTCGCCTCGATCTCGCGGGACAGGCTCTGCAGCGCGGCGGCCGCCGGCGCGTCCGGGAACCGCTCCAGCGCCGCGTCGGCGATCTTGCGGGCGGCGGTCAGGGCCAGCTCGGCCGAGGCGACGCGGTGCTCGTGCGCCACGGCGGCCAGCGCGCCGAGGGCGGCGTGGGCCGCCTGGGCGGCGTCGCGGATGGCGGCGGCGGCCTCGGCCTCGGCCAGGGCGGTCACCGAGCGTTCGCCGTCCCGATAGGCCTGCTGGCGGATCTGCTCGACCTCTTCGGGCGTGAAGGCCCGCTTGGGCCGGGGCGGGGCGTAGGCCACGCCGCCGCCGCCGTCGAACACGGTGTCGAAGTCGAACTTGCGCGGGGGGATGTCGGTCATCTGTGCGGCTCCCCGGTCCTCAATAGATCAGCTCGTCGTCGCCGCCGGCGCCGGCCAGGACGATCTCGCCCTTGGCGGCGAGGTCCTTGGCGATCTGCACCACGGCCATCTGGGCCTGGTCGACGTCGCGCAGGCGGACCGGACCCATGGTCTCCATGTCCTCGCGCATGATCTTGGCGGCGCGCTCGGACATGTTCGAGAAGAACAGCTCGCGCAGGGCGTCCGAGGCGCCCTTGAGCGCCAGGGCCAGCTGGTCCTTGTCGACGGCGCGCAGCAGGGTCTGCATGCCGCCGGGGTCGAGCTTGCCGAGGTCCTCGAACACGAACATCAGCGCGCGGATGCGCTCGGCGGACTCGCGGTTGCGCTCCTCCAGGGCCCCGATGAAGCGGCTCTCGGTCTGGCGGTCGAAGTTGTTGAAGATCTCGGCCATCAGCTCGTGGCTGTCGCGCTTGGAGGTGCGGGCCAGGTTCGACATGAACTCGGTGCGCAGGGTCTGCTCGATCTTGTCGAGGATGTCGCGCTGCACCGGCTCCATGCGCAGCATGCGCGCGACGCATTCGAGGGCGAACTCCTCGGGCAGGGCGGCCAGCACGCGGGCGGCGTGGTCTGACTTGATCTTGGACAGCACCACCGCGACCGTCTGCGGATATTCGTTCTTCAGATAGTTGGCGAGCACGGCCTCGTTCACGTTGCCGAGCTTGTCCCACATGGTGCGCCCGGCCGGGCCGCGGATCTCCTCCATCAGGGAGTCGACCTTGTCCTGCGGCAGGAACGCCGCCAGCAGGCGCTGGGTCTGCTCGTAGGAGCCCATGATCGCGCCGGTGGCCGACATGCCGGAGACGAACTCGACCAGCAGCTCCTCGACGGCGGCGGCCGACACCGTGCCCAGGCCGGCCATGGCCTGGGAGATCTCCTTGATCTCCTCGTCGTCCAGCGCCTCCCACAGCACGGTCTGCTCCTCGCCCAGGGCGAGGAGGACGACGGCGGCCTTTTCCGGTCCGCTCAGCCGGCTGGGATCGACGATGGCTTTCTTGGCGCGGGCGGTCATGCGGACTCGTGCAGCCAGCTACGCAGGATGGAGACGGACTCTTCGGGGTGGCGCTCGACGAACTCGGCCACCTGCCGGACGGACGACGCCTTAACCTGACCCTCGATGCGGGCGATGTCGATGCGGTGTTCCTCGCCCTCGGGCGAAGGCAGGGCCAGGGGCTGGCCGGTCTGGGGATCATACGCGATCTGGCCGCCCTGCGCGCCCGCCTGCGGGACGGCGGCGGCGTGCAGCGTGGTGGTCTGGGCGCCGCCGGGGCCGGCCAGGGCCAGCCGCCCGCCCGCGCCGCCGCCGGCCGAGCTCAGCAGCGGCCGCGCCACGAAGAAGATGATCAGGCCGGCGACCACGGCCAGCACGGCCAGTTCGGCGGCGCGCATGATGTCGTTCTTGTCGAAGCCGGCCAGGGGCGAGTTGGCGATCACCCCGCCCTCGGCCGCCTCGTCGCGGGTGAAGCGGACGTTGACCACGCTGATCTGGTCGCCGCGGTTGGCGTCGATGCCCACCGCCGAGCGGACCAGTTGCTCGATCTGCTGCATCTCCTGGGCCGTGCGGGGGGTGTAGGGGCCGGGCTTGCCGCCCTTGCCGGCCGCCGTGACGCCGTCGACGGCGACGGCGACGGTCAGGCGCTTGACCGCCCCGGGCTCGGCGATGGTGGTCGTGGTCTTCTTGGAGATCTCGTAATTGGTGGTCTCCTCGGTCTTGCCGCTGTCCGAGGTGGTCGAGCCGGGGGGAGAGCCCGCCGCGCCGCCGGGGATGTTGTTGGCGGCGCTGACCTGGCCGTTCTGGTCGGCCTGGTTCTCCTTGGCCTTCTCCTCGGTGGTCTGGGTCGAGCGCACCACCTGGCCGTCCGGGTCGAACTTCTCCTCCTGGGTGGTGGTGCGGGCCAGGTCGAGGTCGGCGGTGACCTGCACGCGGGCCTTGCCCGGGCCGACGACGCCCTCGACCAGCTCCTTGATCTTCTTGCGGATGGCTTCCTCTGCCTGGCCGCGGCGCTCCTCGGCCACCTTGCCGGCGAAGCTGTCGTCGCCGCCGCCGGCCAGGGTCTTGCCGCGCTGGTCGATGACCGTGACGCGGTCGGGCTTGAGGTTGGGCACGGCGGCGGCGACCAGGTTCTGCACCGCGCGCACCTGGTCGGCCGACGGCTCGCGGCCGGCGAAGCCGATGGTCACCGAGGCCGACGGCGGCTCGGCCTCGTCCTCGAACAGCTGCCGGCGCGGCAGCACCAGCGAGACGCGGGTGAAGGTGACGCCGTCCAGCGAACGGATGGTGCGCGCCAGCTCGCCTTCCAGGGCGCGCTGCTGGTTCAGCTTCTGGACGAAATCGGTCTGGCCCAGGGCGCTGGCGTTGTCGAACAGCTCGTAGCCGAGCGACCCCGAGGTCACCAGGCCCTTGCCCGACACCAGCAGGCGGGTGGAGGCCACCTTGTCGCGGTCGACCATGATGGTCGAGCCGTCGCCCTTGACCTCGTACTTGACCCCGGCCTGGTCCAGCGCCTGGGTGACCGAGGCGGCTTCCTTGAGGTCGAGGTTCGAGTAGAGCAGCGCCTTGGGCTGGTGGCCGACGTTGAGGACCAGGGCGGCCAGGGCGGCCGCCACGCCCGCCGCCACGCCGACGATGGCCGCCAACCGGCCGACGCCGAAACGCTGCAGGGCGCTCAGAAACTGTTCCACCCGGGCGTCCTTCCCCCAAACGCGACAGACGCCGCGGAAAAGCACGCGCCACGGCTAGGCAGGATTTACCCAGTGGATGGTAAACGCGGGTTTAAGACTTGGGCCGGCGATCGATCCGCCCGGGGGGCGGGCGGGATCAGGGTTCGCGCTTGGCGTCGTCGAGCAGGCGCGCGGCCTTGTCGGACCGCGCGGCCTCCAACGACTTGTCGGCCTTGGTGCGGCCGTGGCGCGCGCGGTTCTCGGCCGCCGCTTGCCTGGCGTCGGCCTTGGTCCTGGCCTTGCGCGCCTTGTTGAGGTTGATGAGGTCGGCCATCGGGAAAGGTTAACCCGGCGGCGAGTCCTTGGCCATGGCCCGCTGGAAGGCCGGCCGCGCCGTCAGGCGGGCGACATAGTCGTCATAGACCTTGTGCGGCGGCAGGGCGTTGCGGGCGAACAGCAGCAGGCTGACGAACATGACGTCGGCGGCCGAGAACTGCTCGCCCAGCAGATAGGGACCGGCCTCCAGGGCCGTCCTGAAGCGGGCGTCCAGCGCCTCGTAGGCCTGCTTCTCGAGGGGATCGGTCTGGGTCCGCCCCTGGAAGTGGGCCATGATCACCGGCTCCAGCACGCCGGCGTAATAGGCCAGCCAGGTCACGAACGGCCCTCGCTGCGGATCGCCGATCTTGGGTCCCAGGGCCTTTTCGGGGAAGGCGTCGGCCAGGTAGAGCGCGATGGCGGTCGATTCGGTGATCAGAACCCCGTCGTGAACCAGGGCCGGCACCTTCTTGTCGGGGTGGACGTTGGCCGGGTCGGGGGCGCCCGCGCCGCCGGGCCGGGCGATGTCGACATAGGCGACCTCGTAGGGCGCGCCGGTCTCCTCCAGCAACCAGATGAACCGCGACGAGCGCGAGCGGGGCGCGTGATAGAGCGTCAGCATATCCGTTCCTTCGGGCTGGAAGCGACGGAACAATATGGCAACTTTTTTCTTCGTCAACGGGCCAAATCCGTCTCGACAACCGGTCCCGATTGGCATTCCCTTCACGGCCGCTCAGCATCCTTGGGGGAGCCGATGAGACTGCTGCTCAACATCCTCTGGTTCATTTTCGGGGGCTTCGCCACCGGCCTCGCCTGGCTCTTCGGCGGACTGGTGCTCGCCGTGACCATCGTCGGCCTGCCCTACGCCAAGGCCGCCTGGCGGGTGGCGGGTTTCGCCTTCTGGCCGTTCGGCAAGGAGATCGTCGATCGCCCGGCCGACCCCGCCGACCTGGGCCAGGGCTCGGTCGGCTGCCTGCTCAACGTGATCTGGTTCATCTTCGGCGGCTGGTACCTGGCGCTCGCCCACGTCGTCATCGGCCTGTGCGAGGCGGTGACGATCATCGGCCTGCCGTTCGCCATGAAGGACTTCCAGCTCGCCGGCGTCGCCCTGGCCCCGGTGGGCAAGATGGTGGTCGACAAATAGGCGCTGGGAAACCTTCGCCGCCGGCGGCGGGTTGTCCCTGCGATGCGGCCTCGCCGCTTCCCAGGGAGCCAGACCAATGATCAACGCCTCGGAAATCCGCGAACACATGGAAGTTGTCGGCTCGGACGGCCATCATGTCGGCCGGGTCGACCACGTGAAGGGCTCGGAGATCGAATTGACCAAGTTCGATTTCGGCGCCGGCCTGCGGCATCATTTCATTCCGCTGAGCTGGGTGGACCATGTCGACCAGCAGGGCGTGCATCTCAACAAGAGCACCGCGGACGCCAAGTCCGAGTGGGGCGCCAAGCACTAGCCTTCAAGCTGGTGCGTGACGCCGGCGCGTCCTGAACGGCGAAAGCCCAACGCCTCCCAGAACGGCGGCGCGGCGAGGGACGCCGCGGCGTTGACCGTCAGCAGGCGCGCGCCCTGCAGGCCTTGCTGGATCATGGCGGCGGCCAGGGCGCTGGCGACGCCGCGCCGACGAAACGACGGGCGGACGTAGAGGCGGCGCATGCGCATCGCCGCGAGGCCCGTCTCGGCCGAGACGCCGCCGACCCCGGCCAGCTCGCCGTCGACAAAGGCCGCGAACAGCGCCTCGCCTTGGCCGTCGAAACGGTTGGCGCCGTCGGCCCATTGCCGCGCCAGCAGGTCCATGTTGCGCACGCCTTCCGCCGCCGCCTCGGCGCGCAGGCGGGGAAAGTCGACGGGCAGGTCGTCGATGACGCGGACGATCTGGATCATCAGAAGCCGGTGAACAACCGATCCATCGCGCGTCGAATCCCGTCCTCGAAGGCGAGCAGGCTTCCGACCGGCCCGTCGAGCAGGCGCCGCTCTATGGCGGCGAGTTCGGCGATGGATACGATATAGGCCTTCTCTTGAAACACGACCTCGGCGCTGACCTCCGTATAGGCTCGTCGGCCTTCGGCGTTCAGCAGCGGAGCGACGACGCAGGTCGGCGCTGCGTCGAGCAGGTGCGACTGCAGGATCACGACGAACGGCGCATAGGCGCGCGAGCGCGGCGAAGGGTTCTCGCAGACGTCAAACTGACGCAATCACCAGGTCCGCAGATCGTCGCCAAAAACGCCATGGACGGCGATCCGGTCTTGATGGTCCCGGATCGCCTCGGCGTTGGCGGCCGCCCATTCGCGGGCGCGTTGGACCGGCGCATGTTGCGCCAGCCGCTCCCTCAGCGCCCGTTCAAAGACGGTCGCCGGATCGATGTGCGCCGCTCGAGCTTGCTCCAGCAGCGCTTCGTCGATCTCAATCTTCAGCTCGGCCTTGCCCATGGCGTGTCTCCAACGGGCAGCCTAGCGCGGATCGCTCAGCCCGGCGAGATCATGTTCTCGGGGCGGACGACCTCGTCGAACTCCTCGTTGGTGACGTAGCCGCCGCCGACGGCTTCCTCGCGCAGGGTGGTGCCGTTCTTGTGGGCGGTCTTGGCGATCTTGGCGGCGGCGTCGTAGCCGATCTTGGGGGCCAGGGCCGTGACCAGCATCAGCGAGCGCTCCAGCGCCGCCTTGATGTTGTCCTCGCGCGGCTCGATGCCGACGACGCAGTTGTCGGTGAAGCTGATCGCCGCGTCGGCCAGCAGGCGCACCGACTGCAGGAAGTTGTAGGCCATCACCGGGTTGAACACGTTCAGCTCGAAGTGGCCCGAGGCGCCGGCGACGGTCATGGTGGTCTGGTTGCCGAACACCTGGGCGCAGACCATGGTCAGGGCTTCGCACTGGGTCGGGTTGACCTTGCCCGGCATGATCGACGAGCCGGGCTCGTTCTCCGGCAGCGACAGCTCGCCCAGGCCCGAACGCGGGCCCGAGCCCAGGAAGCGGATGTCGTTGGCGATCTTGAACAGGCTGGTGGCCACGGTGTTGATCGCGCCGTGGGTGAAGACCATGGCGTCGTGGGCGGCCAGGGCCTCGAACTTGTTCGGCGCGCTGGTGAACGGCAGGCCGGTGATGGTGGCGATGCGCTCGGCCACCTGCTCGGCGAAGCCGACCGGGGCGTTCAGGCCGGTGCCGACGGCGGTGCCGCCCTGGGCCAGCTCCATCAGCATCGGCAGGGTCATCTCGATGCGCTTGAGGCCGTTGGCGACCTGCTGGGCGTAGCCCGAGAACTCCTGGCCCAGGGTCAGGGGCGTGGCGTCCTGGGTGTGGGTGCGGCCGATCTTGATGATGTGGGCCCAGGCCTTGGCCTTGGCGTCGAGGGCGGCGTGCAGGTGCTGCAGGGCCGGGATCAGGTCGTGAACCACCTGTTCGGCGGCGGCCACGTGCATGGCCGTCGGATAGGTGTCGTTTGACGACTGGCTCATATTGACGTGGTCGTTGGGGTGGACGGGCTTCTTGGAGCCCATCTCGCCGCCCAGCATCTCGATGGCGCGGTTCGAGATCACTTCGTTGGCGTTCATGTTCGACTGGGTGCCCGAGCCGGTCTGCCAGACCACCAGCGGGAAGTGGTCGTCCAGCTTGCCGTCGATCACTTCCTGGGCGGCGGCCTCGATGGTCTCCGCCAGCTTGGGGTCGAGACGGCCGAGGGCGGTGTTGGTCTGGGCGGCGGCCTTCTTGACGATCCCCAGGGCGCGCACCACCGGCTTGGGCTGCTTCTCCCAGCCGATCTTGAAGTTGCCCAGGCTGCGCTGGCACTGCGCGCCCCAATAGCGGCTGGCGTCCACTTCGATCGGGCCGAAGGTGTCGGTTTCGGTGCGCGTCTTGGTCATGATCGGGTCCCGGCGGAAAAACTGGGGCTGGGTTTAGCGGCGCGCGACGAGACTGCAAAGCGCCGACAGGTTATTTGAGCGCCATGGACACGAGCTGGACCGGACATGGCAAGGTGCGCGCGCGCGAGGGCGGCGGCGTGCTGGAGATCGTCGTCGACGGCCTGACCACCCAGGCCAAGTACTACAAGCCGCTGATCTACGAGTTCTTCCGCAAGGAATGGCGCGGCGCGCGCCCGGCCTGGGGCGAGTTCTCGGTCGAGATCGCCATGGACTATGTCGGCGACCCGCCTTGGCTCGATCTCGACAACCTGGCCAAGGCCCTGCTCGACGCCATCAAGGGCTACGCCTTCCACGACGACGCCCAGGTCTCGCGCCTGCTGGTCGAGCGGCGGCCGGGCGAGCGCGAACGGATATCGATCCGCGTGCGCCGCACCGGCGAGCTGCGGATCGCCGCCGGGCTCTGACTAGCTCCAGGGCTCCAGCACGCCCCACATCAGCAAGGCCGCGGAGAAGGCGGCGTAGATCGCCGTGGTGGCGGTGAAGCCCAGCTTGCGGCCGATCGTCCAGCTGTCCAGCCGCCGGCCGCCGCGCCAGATGGCCGGCAACAGCAGCACGGTGAACGCCGTCAGCAGCGCCGCGACCAGGGCGCAGGCCGAGGACAGCAGCACCAGCGGCCCGGGCCAGGAATAGAACACCGCCGCGACGTCGGCCGACTGGCCGGACCAGGCCGCGAAACCGCCCATCGACACCAGCCACAGCACGGCCGACGAGACCTGCATCAGGTTGGTGCGGGCCTGCACGTTGGTCTGGCGCGCGTCGCGCCGCCCGCGAGAGAACAGACCGCCCAGGGCGCCGAACGAGGCCAGGGCGGTCAGGCCCGCCAGCAGCGACAGGGTGACGGGCAGCCGCCACCAGCCCAGCCGCTCGAACGCCTCGCCGCCCCAGGGAGCGAACCAGCGCACGGCGCGGCCGTCCCGCATCTGGAACACCAGGGTCCCCGGGCCGTCGGCCTGCTGGAAGCGGGCGTACTGCTCGTCGGCGGTCTCCAGCAGCCAGGTCTGGGCCGCGCCGCCGGACCGGGTGACCAGCTTGCCGTCGGGCGTGACGCTGACCTGGGCCACGCTTTGGAACAGGGCGGTGAACTTCTCCAGGCCATGATAGGCGCGGCGCGTGCTCAGATAGGTCCCGGCGTAGGCCGCCGCGTTCTGGGCCAGGCTCTGCGAGCCGCCGCCCGGCAGGTCGGCCGGGGCGGCGTAGAAGCGGCCGACGATCTGCTCGGGCAGGCGGCGCACAAGCTTGCCGCCGGTGTCGGTGTTGGTCGAGATGAAGACCCCAAGGTTCAGCTCCGGGATCGTCACCATGTTCGACATGAACGACAGGGTGGCGCCGCCATGGCCCTGGCCGCGGAAGCCGCCAGGCAGGGCGAACTCCATGAAGCCGTCGTCCCAGCCGTTCACGCCGGGCGCGGCGCGCTGCAGCGTGGCGCGGAAGCCGTGGGCGGTCTGCGGGCCGTAGACGGTCGCGCCGTCCAGCGTTCCGCCGGCCAGGATCATCATCATGTAGCGGGCCATGTCGGCGGCGGTCGACGAGGCGGCGCCGGCCGGGGCGATCTGGCTGATGTATTCGTAGGCGCGCGGCTGGAAGACGGCGCCGGTCCAGTGGAAGCCCTCGGCGATGTCGGGGCGCAGCGCCGACGCCATCGGATCGGGCAGGCCCTCGCGGCGGGTGTAGGGCTCGCGGAAGGTGGTGCGGCCCATGTTCAGCGGGCCGGTGATCTCGGTCTCGACGATGGTTTCGAACGGCTTGTTGGTCACATAAGCGACGGCGGCGCCGGCCAGGGCCGCGCCATAATTGGAATAGGTGGGCAGGCTGCCCGCCTCGCGCACGCGGCGGGGGCGTTCCTGGCGCAGATAGACGCTCAGCGGCCTGACGCGGCCGGGGTTCTGCTCGAACAGCTGGCCCAGGGCCCGATCTTCGAACCCGGCCGAGTGGGTCGGCAGGTCGCGCACCTGCACCGGCCGCTTGAAGCCCTGGTCCTTCACCTGCAGCGGCTCGGGCAGATAGAGGTTCAGCGGCGCCTCCAGGCGGATGCGTCCGGCCTCGACCTCCTTCATCAGGGCGATCCAGGTGAAGGTCTTCGAGATCGAGCCGATGCGGAACAGGCTGCGGTCGGGATCGACCGCCCGGGCCGGCGAGGCGCTGGCGAAGCCGTAGCCTTTCTTAAGGACCACCTGGCCGTTCTGCACCACCGAGACGGTGACGCCGGCGATGTGGTCGGCGGCCATGGCGTCGCGCACCGCCCCGTCGACGAACGCCTCCAGCTCGGCGGCGGGGATGGCGGTCCCGGGGGCGAGGCGGGCGTAGGGGCGCTGGACCGGCGCCACCGGCGGCGGCGCGGAGCCCTGCGTGGCGGGCGCGACGGCGATCGCCGGCCTGGGCGGAGTGACAGCCACAGTCTTGGGCGCGGCGGGCCTGTGCGGGCGCAGGGCGGAATAGGGGATCGGCCCGCGGGGATTGGCCTCGCCGGCCGGGGCCGGCGCGGGCGGGGTGGCGGGCTGGGCGGCCGGCGGCGCGGCGGGCGGCGTCGGGGCTGTGTCCTGGGCCTGCGCCGCCGCGACGATCAGGGCCGTCAGGGCGACGGCCGGAAGGGCGGCTTTGACGAACAGGCGCATGGCGACGGCGCTCCCCCGAACAACGATATTCTGCTTCTAGAGCGTTTTCCGGCGAAGGGGAGGTCGTTCGCGCGAAGAAAATGCGACGCGAAGGCGCGGCGGCGGGACATTTCGCCGCGCGAGGGCGCCGTTGCGGCGCCTTTGGGGGCTCAGCGGACCAGCATCTCCCGGTCGGCGAGGTTGGCGAGGCCCTCCTCGCGGCTGAGCACCGGGCGATAGCCCAGGCGGGCCCGGGCCTTGGCGTCGGAGACGGTGCATTCGCGCGAGGCCATGGCGGCGGCGAGGCGGGTGACTGGCGGCGCGCCCTTGAGGTCCAACGCCCGCCAGGCGGTCTCCAGCGCCAGGGCCGCGCCGCGCGCCGCCCAGCCGGGGATGGACGGCGCGCGCGACAGGTCGACCCCGGCGGCGGCCAAATAGGCGGTCAGGAAATCCCGCATCCGCACCGGCGGGCCGTCGGTGAGGAAATAGGCCTCGCCCTCGGCCCCCCGCTCCAGGGCCAGGGCGACGCCGTGCGCCAGGTTCTCGACGTGGCAGGTCGAGGTCAGGGCCCGGCCGCCGTCGACCCAGGCGAAGGCGCCGCGCTCGGCCATGTCGCGAACGGCCGCCAGCACGGTGCGGTCGCCCGGTCCCCAGACCAGGCGCGGCCGCAGGGCCAGGGTGGAGAAGGCGTGGTCGTCGGCTTGCAGCACCATTCGCTCGGCGTGGGCCTTGCTGCGGGCGTAGGGGTAGGGCGAGTTCAGGGCCAGGGGCGCGCTTTCGTCGACGTCGCACATCGGCTGGCCGTGGAACAGCGCCGCCTCGGCGCCGATATGGACGAAGCGGCGGACGCCGGCGGCGCGGGCGGCGTCGAGGATGTGGCGGGTTCCTTCGACATTGGCCCGCCAATAGGCCTCCGGCGGGCCCCATGGCTGGACGTAGGCGGCGCAGTGGACCACGGCCTCGGCGCCGCCGAGATCGGCGGGGACCACATGCTCCAGCGACGAGCGCACCGGCTCGGCCCCGGCGAGGGCGATGGCGGCGTCGGCGTCGTGGCCGCGCGACATGGCCAGCACGTCGGCGCCGGCGGCGACCAGGCCGCGGGCCACGCCGCCCCCGACGAAGCCCGAAGCGCCCGTGACGAAGACGCGCAACGCCCCTCCTAGCCGCCGGCCCGGCGGTCGGCGGCCGGCGGGTCGGGCCGGGCGAAGAGCAGGAACGGCAGGACCGGCCTCAGTTCGGCGCCGACATAGACCTGAGGTTCGGACGGCGGGTCGGCGTCCAGGTCATGTTCGCGCTTGGCCACGCAGGCCCGCACCGCCGGCGCCAGGGCGGCGAAGTTCTGGACCTTGGGCAGGCTCTCCAGCACGCAGGCGTCGAAATAGGTGTAGCGATCCTGCTCGCCGCAGCCGAACGAGGCGCGGTCGGCCCTGGCGGCGGTCAGGATCATGCGGTCGGGCCGGGCCAGGGGCTCGACGAACACCCCCGAGAAGCAGGCCGATATCACCACCACCGTCGGACGTTCGCCGCAGGTGTCGTCGACCAGCCGCGCCACGCCGGCCGGGGTGAGCAGGCCGTCGTTCACCACCACGCCGTCAGGCGAGCCGTGCGAGGTGAAATAGACCAGGCAGCCGCCGCGGGCGCGGCCGGCGAGGTCGAAAAGCTGCTCGGCGATCCGGCGGGGCGTGGCGTGCTGGGGACGGGTGTCGGGATAGCGTTCCGGCCGCACCGAGAACTGCGTCAGGTTGTCTGGCGAGAAGCCGGCCTTGACGAAGGCGCGCGCCAGGTCGCGGCGGCCGTTGTCGAACACTTCGGACGGCTTGCCCGAATGCGCCCGCCAGTCGCCGGCGACGATGATCGCCGCCCAGTCGGAGAACGGGCCGGGCGCGGCGCGGGCGGGCTGCGGGCGGCCCGCGACGAGGACCAGAGCGAACGCCAGCAGCAGGGCCGCTCCCCAGCGCATCGGCCGCCCCTAGGACTTGTACCGCTTGAACGGGGTCGGCAGGGCGGTGGCGCTGGCCTTGGCCAGCAGCCGCCCTTCCGGGTCGTAGAGCTCGCCCTCGGCGAAGGCGACGGTCTTGCCCCACTTGACGATGCGGCCGACGCCGCGCAGCGATCCCGGCAGGGCCGGGCGCAGGAAGCTGGTCTTCATCTCCAGGGTGGGCATGACGCTGGTCATGCCCGAAGCGACCATGCCGGCCACCGACATGCATTCGTCGAGCATGGCGCACAGGTAGCCGCCCTGGATCTGGCCCATCGGGTTGCACAGGAGGTCGGCGCGGGCGTCGAAAGCCACCTCGACCTCGCGGTCGGCCTGGCTGACGCGCACCATGTGAAAGCCGAGGGTCCGCGAGCCCGACGGCGCGCTCTTCGAGGCGTGGAACCGCGCGAGGATGGCCTCGTCGGTCAGCGCCTGGACGTCGTCGGAGGCGATGTCGGACACCTATTTTTTCCGGAACTGGTCGAGCGAGACCACCTTGGGCTGGTCATCGCCGCCGCCGGAGGCCGGCGCGGCCGCGGCCGCGGCCTCGTCGTCGGACGCGTCGTCCTCGTCGATCTCCTCGAGGTCGATCTCGGGGGCGTCGAACTGCAGCAGGAACTGGACGCTGGGGTCGTAGAAGCGGGTCAGGGCGGCGTAGGGAACCGACAGCTTCTTGGGCTGGCCGCCGAACTTGAGCAGCACCGAGAAGAAGGTGTCGCCGGGGGTCAGGTCCCAGTACTGGTGCTGCAGGACGATGGTCATCTCGTCCGGATACTTGGACAGGAGCTCCGGCGGGCCGGAGACGCCCGGGGCGCCGGTGCGGAAGGTGATGTAGAAGTGGTGATCGCCGGGAATCCCCTCGGAGGCGGCGCGTTTGAGCGCGGCCTTGACGACGCCACGCAGCGCGTCCTGCGCCATGGCCTCGTAGTGCATCAGGTCCTCGGGCGGCTGTTCTTGTGCCATGCGGAGTGTCGGGACCTTTTTCACTGGGATTAGAAAACCCGCGGAGGTTAGCCTCTGGGGCGGTCGCCGCAAAGACGCCGCGAGGCGGGGCGCGATCATTTTTCGCGGCGGCGGAAGGTGCGGGGGGCGAGCGTGCGGACGCGACGGGGAAAGTGGGGGCTTCTGTTGCCAGGCGCCCCCGAGCCCCGCCTAGGGATCTGAACCCCTAGGACTTTAAGGTCGAGATCACTCGGACCGCATTACGCGGCCAGGGCGAACTCTTCAGCGAAGTTATCGTTCGCATTTAGATTAAGACCCGGAACGGTGGGTCAGGCCGAGAGAAAGCAACACCTTTACACGTCTGTCGATGCTGATCGGCCCCATGCTTCCCGGCGATAACCCGGAAGTGGTTTGGTGGAGCCGCCGGGAATCGCACCCGGGTCCAGTCCGCTTATTGCGTGCGCGTTTATCTCCATAGTCCGGTGCGACCGGACGAACTCAATATAGGGCGGTTCGGGTTCGCGATAAAGAGCGGGGCCTTTCTTGATAACGCGACTCGACGAACTGAGTTACCGTCGGTTGATTCCTGGCCCGGCGCCCAGGCGGCCGGCGCGTGGGGGATCGTCAGAGAGGGACTACGCCATGAAGAAGTTCATCGCCGAATTCATCGGCACCCTGACCTTGGTGCTTTTCGGCTGCGGCGCGGCGGTCTTGGGCGGCTTCGACCACGTCGGCCAGCTGGGCATCGCCCTGGCCTTCGGCTTCGCCATCGTCGCCATGGCCTACGGGATCGGCCCGGTGTCGGGATGCCACGTCAATCCGGCGGTGAGCCTGGGGGCTTTCGTCGCGGGGCGGATGACCGCCGCCGAGATGCTGCTCTACTGGGCGGCCCAGTTCCTCGGCGCCCTGGCCGGGGCGGCGATCCTGGCGGCCATCGCCGGCGGAACCGCCCATCTGGGCCAGAACGGCTGGGGCGCCGGCTCGCCCGGCGGCTTCGGCCTGACGCCGGCCGTGATCTTCGAGGTGGTGGCCACGGCCCTGTTCGTGATCGTCATCCTGGGCTCGACCGGGCCCAAGGCCAACGGCGCGTTCGCGGGGCTGGCCATCGGCATCACCCTGGCGGTGATCCACATCGTCGGCATCCAGGTCACCGGCGTTTCGGTCAACCCGGCGCGCAGCTTCGGCCCGGCGGTGCTGGCCCAGGGGCTGGCGCTGCAGCAGCTGTGGCTGTTCATCGTCGCCCCCGCCGTCGGCGGGGTGATCGGCGCTCTGTTCTTCCGTCTCAAGCTGCTGGAGGACTGAGGCCGCGCCGCCGTTTCCCGGATCGCCCCGCGGTCCGGGATGACGGGGCGAGCGTTCCTACGGCCGGTTGACGGCGTTGGCCTGCGGCTTGTCGTCGACCTCGCCGATGTCGATCAGGCCCTTCCAGCGGCCCTGGGCGTCCTTGCGCCAGACGGTGACGTAGCGGCCGGTCATGATCGGCTTGGTCTTGTCGACGGGAGTGCGCTTCCAGTCGCCGGTGGTCACGCCCATGTCGCCGCCGCGCGAACCCCAGGCGCTGGTCGTCGCCCACTCCAGGCTGACCTTCGGCGGGGCGTCGCCGCCGAACGCCCGGTAGACCGCCTCGGCCCCTTTCAGCGGCTTGGGGCCGCCGAAGACCAAACCGTCCTCCGCGTCCATGTATTCACGGAAGGCCTGGGCCATGCCGGCCTCCTGGGCCCGGCGGGCGAAGGCGAGGTCGGCTTCGCGCACGGCGTCGGCGGTGGCGGCGGAACGGTCGTGGATGTCGATTGAGACCACGGCGCGGTCGGGCCCCTTGGCGTCGATCATCACGCAGCCGGACAGGACCGTCCCGGCCGCCAGCGCGGTCAGGACCAGCGGCGTCGATTTCATGGTTTCAGCTCCCCGGTTGAAGGCTCCCGCCGGCCAGACTGCGCCGACCGGAGCGGGGAGGGGAGCGAAATCGCCGCCCATGCGGCGCGGCGCGCGATCGCGGGCGGCCCCGGAGCCCCTTCAGAGCCCCTTGACGTGGCGCTCGGCGCCCCGGCCGATCGACAGCACCCCGGTGCGCGCCACCTCGACCAGACCCAGCGGCTCCATCAGGTCGACGAACTTGTCGATCTTGGACGGCGCCCCCGAAACCTCGAAGATGAAGCTCTCGAGCGTGGTGTCGATCACCTTGGCGCGGAAGATCTCGGCCACGCGCAGGGCCTCGACGCGGTCGGCGCCGGCGCCGCGCACCTTGACCAGGGCCAGTTCGCGCTCGACGCCCAGGGGGTCGCGGCCGACGTCGTGCACGTCGCGCACGCAGACCATCTTCTCCAGCTGGGCGCGGATCTGGGCCAGGATCTCGGTGGTGCCCGAGGTGACCACGGTGATGCGGCTGGCGTGCAGGCGCTCGTCGGTCTCGGCGACCGTCAGGCTCTCGATGTTGTAGCCGCGCGCCGAGAACAGGCCGACCACGCGGTGCAGCACGCCGGGCTCGTTGTCGACGATCACGGCGTAGGTGGCGCGATGTTCGGTCTGGTCCGCGTGGGACAGGTCGTAGGCGGAGCCGGGTTGATCTGTGGGCATGGGCGACGTCAAACCAGCTTCCGTCCCGCCTCGTCAATCACCGAACCGATGTCCTCGACCTCCTCGGCCAGGATCATCTCGTTGTGGGCCTTGCCCGACGGGATCATCGGCAGGCAGTTCTCGGCCTTCTCGACGCGGCAGTCGAACACCACGGGCCCGTCGTAGTCGAGCATTTCGCGGATCCTGGCGTCCAGCTCTTCGGGCCGCTCGGCGCGCAGGCCCTTGCAGCCATAGGCCTCGGCCAGCTTCACGAAGTCGGGCAGGCTGGAGGAATAGGAGTGGCTGTAGCGCTCGCCGTGCAGCAGCTGCTGCCACTGGCGGACCATGCCCATCCATTCGTTGTTCAGGATGAAGATCTTGACCGGCAGGCCGTACTGGACCGCCGTCGACAGCTCCTGGATGCACATCTGGATCGAGGCCTCGCCGGCGATGTCGACGACCAGGGCGTCGGGGTGGGCGAGCTGCACGCCGATGGCCGCCGGCAGGCCGTAGCCCATGGTGCCCAGGCCGCCCGAAGTCATCCAGCGGTTCGGCTCCTCGAAGCGGAAGAACTGGGCGGCCCACATCTGGTGCTGGCCGACCTCGGTGGTGACGTAGACGTCGCGGTCCTTGCTCAGGGCGTACAGCCGTTCGATGGCCTGCTGCGGCTTGATGACCTCGTCCGAGGCGCGGTAGCGCAGGCACTGGCGCGCGCGCCAGTCGTCGATCTGGCCCCACCAGACCGATAGGGCCGCGCGGTTCGGCTGATGCCCACGTCCCTTCCAGGCCGCCAGCATGTCCTCCAGCACCGAGGCGCAGTCGCCGATTATGCCCACCTCGACGCGAACATTCTTGTTGATCGACGAAGGGTCGATGTCGACGTGGATCTTCTTCGAGCCCGGCGAGAAGGCGTCGAGGCGGCCGGTGACGCGGTCGTCGAACCGCGCGCCCAGGCAGACCATGACGTCGCAGTCGTGCATGGCGTTGTTGGCTTCGAACGTGCCGTGCATGCCGACCATGCCCAGCCAGGCCGGATCGGCGGCCGGGAAGGCGCCTAGGCCCATCAGGGTCGAGGTCACCGGCGCCCCGGTCAGGGCGGCGAACTCGCGCAGCAGCTCGCTGGCGCGCGGCCCGGCGTTTATGATCCCGCCGCCGGTGTAGAAGATCGGCCGCTTGGCGCGGGCGATCAGCTCGACCGCCTCGGCGATCCGGGCCGGGTCGCCCTTGGTCTGCGGCGCATAGGCGTGGGCGTGGCGCACCTCGTCCGGGCCCTGATAGGGCGCCTGGGCGAACTGGACGTCCTTGGGGATGTCGATGACCACCGGGCCGGGGCGGCCGGAGGTGGCGATGTGGAAGGCCTCGTGGATGATCCGCGGCAGGTCCTCGGCCCGCTTCACCAGGTAGTTGTGCTTGGTGCAGGGGCGGGTGATGCCGACGGTGTCGGCTTCCTGGAAGGCGTCCGAGCCGATCAGGTGCGTCGGCACCTGGCCGGTGATGACCACCATCGGGATCGAGTCCATCAGCGCGTCGACGATGCCGGTGACGGCGTTGGTCGCGCCGGGGCCCGAGGTGACCAGGACCACGCCGGGCTTGCCGGTCGAACGGGCGTAGCCCTCGGCGGCGTGGGTCGCGCCCTGCTCGTGGCGGACCAGCACGTGGTTCAGCTTGGGCTGGTGGAACAGGGCGTCGTAGATCGGCAGCACCGCCCCGCCCGGATAGCCGAACAGCGTGTCGACGCCCTGGTCGACGAGCGCCTGCACCACGATCTCGGCGCCGGTCATGATGCGGGTCTTGCTGGCGGCGTCGGCTTGGATGGTCTGGTGAGCGGTCATGGGACTATCGGCTTTGGGGGCTGGCGGGGATGTTCAGGGCAAGAAAAAAGGCCCTCGAGGGGCCTTGGCGCGCGCGACCGGCGACGTCGTGACGGGTGTCACGCCGCTGACGGCCGCTTCCTAAGTACGATCAGGAATGTGCGCACGAGTTTTGCTCCAAATCCACGCTGAAGTTCATGCCACGCTAGGCATGGCGGGTCAAGCCGGGGTTCAGCGCAAAAAACTGCCTCCATTGCGCCTCGGGATCGAGGCCGGCGACGCGGGGCCAGTCCGGGGTCTGGTTGCGCAGCCAGGTGGCCTGCCGCTTGGCGTAGCGGCGGGTTTCCTGCTGGGCGAGGGACAGGGCCTCGTCGAGGGCGAGCGCGCCGGCGAGATGGGCGGCGAACTCGCGCACGCCGACCGCCTTCATCACCGGGAGGGCGGGGTCGAGCCCGCGCGCGACCAGGGCGCGCACCTCGTCCAACACGCCTTGGGCCAGCATCGCCTCCAGCCGGGCGTCGCAGCGGGCGTAGAGCGCCTGACGGGGCGGATCGAGCGCCACGGCCCGCCAGGCGCCGGCGGGAAGGGGCGGCGGGGCGGCGTCGGCCTGCCAGTCGCTGAGGGCCCGGCCGGTGGCCAGGGCCACCTCGAAGGCGCGCGACAGCCTCTGGCGGTCTCCGGGCGCGATGCGGGCCGCCGCCGCCGGGTCGCGGTCGGCGAGGGCGGCGCGAAAGGCGTCTTCGCCCAGCAGGTCGAAGGTGCGGGCCGCCTCTTCGCGCGCCTCGGGCGGCACGGCCGGGATCTCGGCCAGCCCCTGGGTGAGGGCGCGGAAATAGAGCCCGGTGCCGCCGACCACCACGGCCGGGCGGCCGCGGGCGGCGATGTCGGCCAGGGCGGCGGTCGCCGCCGTCAGCCAGCGGCCGACCGACCAGCCGTCGGCGCCGTCGACAGTCCCGACCAGATGGTGCGGGACGCGGGCCAGCTCCCCGGCCGAGGGCTGGGCCGACAGCAGCGGCAGGTCGCGATAGATCTGCAAGGCGTCGGCCCCGACGATCTCGCCGTCCACGGCCTCGGCCGCCCGCAGCGCCAGGGCGGACTTGCCGCTGGCGGTGGGGCCGGCGATGAGAAGGACGGTGGGTGCGTTCAAGGGTGTCGGGTCCATGGGCCGGCGGGTTGGCGGCGCCGGACGGTTTTAGCCAACCTCGCGGCGCCGTGCAGGAATAAAGCCGGTCTGTCGGCCGGCGCGGGGATGAGCAGTTGATCGCACGCGTCATTGCGGGCTAACCCCGCGCCATGCTTCTCGCCGTCACCCTCGTCAGTCCCGATCCTAGCGCCGCCGCCGGCGCGGTGGCCGCCGTCGCTCCGGCCCTCGGCCGTATCGGCGTCCGCGTGGGCGAGCCGAAGCCGCTCGGCGCCGGGGCCGTCGATCTGGTGGCCGAGGCCGAGGCGGTCGAGCCGGTGCGCGCCGCCGCCGAGGCGGCCCTCCAGGGCCGGCCGGTCGATGTCTGCGTCCAGGCCTGGGAGGGCCGTCGCAAGCGCCTGCTGATCGCCGACATGGATTCGACCATCATCAGCGTCGAGTGCATCGACGAACTGGCCGACTTCGCCGGCAAGAAGGCCGAAATCTCGGCCATCACCGAGCGGGCCATGCGCGGCGAGATCGACTTTGAAAGCGCCCTGCGCGAGCGGGTGGCGATGCTCAAGGGGCTGCCGACCGCCGATCTCCAGCTCTGCTACGACCAGCGTGTGCGCCTCAATCCGGGGGCGCGGACCCTGGCGCGGACCATGGCCGCGCACGGGGCGCGGTGCTGGCTGGTCTCGGGCGGCTTCACCTTCTTCGCCGGCCGCGTGGCCGAGGCGGCCGGCTTCCAGGTCTTTCGCGCCAACACCCTGATCGAGGCCGGCGGCGCGCTGACCGGCGAGGTCGCCGACCCGATCCTCGGCCGCGAGGCCAAGCTGGCCGCCCTGGCCGAGGCGGCCGCCGAGGCCGGGATCGGCCTGGAGGAGACCCTGGCCGTGGGCGACGGCGCCAACGACCTGGCGATGATCGGCGCCGCCGGCCTGGGGGTCGCCTACCGCGCCAAGCCGGTGGTGGCCGCCGAGGCTGACGCCAAGGTCGACCACGCCGACCTGACAGCCCTGCTCTACTTCCAGGGCTACGCCGCTTCGGAGTTCGCGGCCTGATGGCGTTTCCCCGGCCGATCGCCGCCGTGGTCTTCGACATGGACGGCCTGCTGCTCGACACCGAGGGCCTCTATCGCATCGCCTTGATGCGCGCCGGGCCGGCCTTCGCGGTCGAGATCGACGACGCCTTCGTGCGCGGCCTGACCGGCCTGCCCGGAACCGCCATCCGCGCCGCCCTGGCCGCGAACTTCGGGGCCGACTTTCCGGTCCCCGCCTTTCTCGACGTGGTGCGCGCCGACGCCGACGCCCTGATCGCCGAGGAGATGACGCTGAAGGCGGGGGTCGTCGAGGTTCTCGACCATCTCGACGGCCTGGGCCTGCCGCGCGCCGTGGCGACCTCCAGCGGCCGCCGGTCGGCGGTGGCCCACCTGGGCCAGGCCGAGGTGCTGGAGCGGTTCGACCTTTTGATCACCGGCGACGACGTCGTTCGCGGCAAGCCGGACCCGGAGCCCTTCCTCAAGGCCGCCGCCGCCCTGGGCGTCGATCCCGTCCGCTGCCTGGCGCTGGAGGATTCGCACAACGGCGTGCGCGCCGCCCACGCCGCCGGCATGATGACGGTGATGGTGCCCGACCTGCTCGATCCCACCGAGGAGATGCACGCCAAGTGCGTGCACATCGCCGAGAGCCTGCACGAGGTGCTGCGCCTGCTGCGCGCCTAGCCGCCGCGCGGTCAGCGGCCGCCCAGGTGAGGCAGCCACATGCCGAAGGCCGCCCCGGCGACGCCCGCGCCCATGACCAGGGTCGAGGCCGTCAGGGCGACGGCCATGGCGGCCTTGGCCGGTTTCGGCGCCGTGCGCTCGCCGGCCCGCAGGTAGAGTTCGAGCACGGCCAGCGGGACGAGGTAGCAGCCGAACGCCCAGAAGCGGACGAACGGGCCGTCGAAATCGTCGCCCACCCCCGCCGGTCCTTGGTTGATCAGCATCCAGGCCATCAGGCCGACGCGGAAGAACCACACGCCGCTGACCAGGACGAAGGCCCGCAGCGCCCAGCGGCGATGGAGGTCGAAGCGCCGCGCCGCCGCGAACCGCCACGCCAGCCAGGCCGCGCCGATCAGCAGGACGCCGTTGAGGCTGATGCCCACGCGCATGAGCGGCCCGCCGGCCGTGCCGCGCGTCCACACCGCGAAGAGGCCGGTCAGGGTGGCGATCGCCGCCAGCGACAGATAGAGCCGCCCGTTCCATCGGTGCAGGGCCGGCAGCCGGGCGCGCAGTCGCGACGGCAACTGCAGCAGCCCGCCCAGCGTGACCAGCACCGCCAGCAGCAGGTGCGCGGCCAGGGCCCCGTTACCGATCGCGCCGCCGCGCACATAGCCGCCGACCAGCACATGGTTCCAGTTCTCGAACCGCCCGTGCGCGGCCGCCTGGCCGTAGAAGGCGACGACATAGAGGGCGAAGGCGACCTGCCCGATCAGGGCGGTCGCGTACCAGAATGACGCCGACGCCTTCAGCGCGTCGTCCGCGGTGAAACGGGTCGCCGGACGTTCAGCCAGAGCGGTCACGATGTTTGCGGTCTCCACAAGCCTTGAGCCGCGATGCTATTTCCGCGGTGACCCGCGTCCCATGACGGCGCAGATCAGAATTCGGGCTTTGGGCTCCAGAAGGACGACGGCATGGCGGCCTCTACGGTTTCGGCGGGCTACGCCCGCAACCTGATGCAGTTCGCGGTGTCGCGGGGCGCCGATCCGGCGGCCCTGGCCGAGCGGTCGGGCCTGGGGCCGGCCGATCTGGCCGATCCGGACGACCGCATCCCGTGGGCGCGGTACATGGACCTGATGCATGCGGCCAAGACGCTGTGCGCCGAACCGGCCCTGGCCCTGCACCTGGGGGCGGCGCAGGACCTTCGCGAGTTCTCGGTGGTCGGCCTGATCTGCTACGCCGCGCCGACCATGGGCGAGGCCCTGGCCGAGCTGAACCGTTTCGGGCGGCTGGTGGCCGAGGTCGACCTGCCGACGGCGGGCGGGCGGTTCCAGATCGTCCCCGCCGGGGGCGACGGCCTGTGGCTGCAGGACATGCGCGCCGACCCGGACAGCTTCCCCGAACTGACCGAGGCGACCTGGACGCGCTTCATCGCCGAGACCCGCCGCCATTTCCCCGAGGCGCCCTTCGCCAGGGCGGTGCACGTCACCCACGCCGCCCCGGCCTACGCCGCCGAGTACGAGCGGGTGATGCAGGTCCCGGTGGTGTTCGCCAGCGACCGCAACGCCATCCTGATCGATCCGTCCTGGCTGGACATCGAACTGCACAATCCCAGCCGCTACGCCTTCGGGGTGCTGGTCCGCCACGCGGAGACGCTGCTGCGGGACCTGGAGAGCGCCGGCTCCATGCGCGGCCGGGTCGAGAACCTGCTGCTGCCGGTGCTGCACAAGGGCGACCTGGGCATGGGCGAGGCGGCGCGCCAGCTCGGGCTCAGCCGCCAGTCGCTTTACCGCCGGCTGAAGGACGAGGGGATCGGCTACGAGGCCCTGGTCGACGACCTGCGTCGTCGCATGGCGCTGCGTTACCTGGAAGGACGCAAGGTGTCGGTGAACGAGACCGCCTATCTGGTCGGCTTTTCCGACCCCAGTTCGTTCTCGCGCGCCTTCAAGCGGTGGACGGGAGCGAGCCCGCGCGCGCGCAAGGCGGGCTAGGCGGGAACCGGGGGACGGCCGCCGGGCGGCCGCTCCCCGCTCCCCGGGGGCGTCACTTCGCCCCCGGACCTTTCTGGAAATAGCGGAAGAAGGCGCTGTCGGGCGACAGGATCATGGTGGTGTCGCCCTGGCCCAGCGCGCTCTCATAGGCCTTCATCGACCGGTAGAAGGCGGCGAAGCCGGGGTCGCGGCCGAAGCTCTGGGCGAAGATCTCGGCCCGCTTGGCGTCGCCCTCGCCCCGGGTGCGCTCGGCCTCCTCGGTGGCCGAGGCCAGGGTGACGGCCACTTCCTTGTCGGCGCCGGCCATGATCTCGCGCTTCTGCTGTTCGCCGATGGCGCGGGTCTGGGTGGCCTGCTGCTGCAGGGCGGTCTGCATGCGGCGGAACACCGCCTGCTGGTTGGCGGCCGGCAGGTCGGCGCGCTTGATGCGCACGTCGATGACCTGGATGCCGAGCTTCGAGGTCTGGGCGCGCGCGCGCACGTCGGCCAGGGTCTTCTCCATCAGCGCGGCGCGCGAGCCGGAGACGATCTGGTTGGCGTCGGCCGAGCCCAGCACCTGCCGCAGCGACGAATTGACCAGCCGCTCGATGCGGTCGGCGGCGGTGCGGTCGTCGCGCAGGGTGCGGTAGAACAGCAGCGGGTCGTTGATGCGGTAACGGATGAAGGCGTCGACCACCAGCCGCTCCTGGTCGGCGGCGATGATCTCCTCCTGGTCGGCCTCCAGCGCCTGGCTGCGCTTGTCGAGCAGGATGACGTTCTCCAGGAACGGCGTCTTCAGCTTCAGGCCGGGATCGTTCTCGTTGAGGGCGTTGATCAGGCGCACGGGCTCGCCGAAGCGGACGACGATGGCCTGCTTGCGCTGGTCGACGACGAAGAAGGTGTTGGCGGCGACGACGAAGCCGAAGAAGGCGGCTGCGCCCCAGGCGATCAGACGGTTGCGGTTCATGGTCAGGCTCCCGGGGCCGCGGCGGGCGCTTGCTGGACGGCCGGCGGCGCGGGCTGCGCCGGCGGCGGGGCCGGCTGGGCGGCGTCGCCGCGCGGGCGGAACACGTCGGGCGGCAGGATCACCGGCGCGGTGGTCCCCTTGCCGTCGACGATCACCTTGTTCGAGCGGCCCAGCACCTTCTCCATGGTCTCCAGATAGAGCCGTTCGCGGGTGACGGCGGGCGCGCGCTTGTACTCGCCATAGACCTGGGCGAAGCGGCTGGCGTCGCCCTTGGCGGTCAGCACGCTCTGCTCGCGATAGCCCTGGGACGACTGGACGATGCGCGAGGCGTCGCCTTTGGCCTCGTTGACCACCCGGTTGCGGTAGGTGTTGGCGTCGTTGATGGCCGACTGGGCGTCCTGGCCGGCGCGGGCCAGGTCCTGGTAGGCCGGCACCACGTCCTTGGGCGGGTTGGCCGAGCGGATCTGCACCTCGACGACGTTGACGCCGGCGCCGTAGGCGTCGAGCATCTTCTGCATCAGCTCGGCGGTCTGGATCTGCACCTGGCCGCGGCCGTTGGTCAGGATCGGCGTCAGCTCGGTGCGGCCGACCACCTCGCGCATGGCGCTCTCGGCGACCGCCTTGACCGCCTCGTCGGGGTCCTTGAGATTGAACAGGTACTTGGCGGCGTCGGCGACGCGCCACTGCACGCTGAAGTTCAGGTCGACGATGTTCTCGTCGCCGGTCAGCATCAGGCTTTCCTGGGGCATCTCGGCGCCGGCGACGCCGCCGACGTCGATGCGGCGCAGCGAGGTGACCTGCACCTTCTCGACGTCCTCGAACGGCGCGGGCAGGTGGTAGCGCAGGCCGGGGCCGGCCGAGCGCGAATAGGCGCCGAACGTGGTGACGATCGCCTGCTCGTTGGGCTGGACGACATAGGCGCCGGTCAGCGCCCAGGCGGCGACGGCCACGCCGACCACGGCGGCGATCGCCCCCGGCCGCACCCCGTCGGGGCCGCCGAAGAAGGCCTGGAGCCGCTCGTTCAGACGGCGCGACAGCTCGTTCAGATCGGGCTGCGGCGGGCCGTTCGGACGGCGGGGGCCGCCGGGGCCTCCCGGTCCGCCCGGTCCGCCCGGCCGCCTCGGTCCATCCCCGGACGGCCGCTTGGGGCCATTGTCGCGGTCGCCGCCGCCCGGAGGCGGGGCGCCCCAGGGGCCGGGATTGGAGTTGTCGTTCCAGGGCATGTCGGGTCGCGTCGTCTCTCTTTTGTGGTTGCGCAGGCTCGCCCAGACGTAAAGGACGGCCAAGTCTTGTAAACCGGCGCGGCGAACCGGATATGAGACCCCGCCTCGACCCGCGCAAGCCAAACCCGCCCGAAAGATCCCTTCATGGCCGACCTGCCGTCCCCCGACCGCGCCGCGATCCTCGCCGTCCTCGACCGGGTGAGCGACCCGAAATCGGGGCTGGGCCTGGCCTCGGCGGGTCTGGTGCAGGCGCTGACATTGGGGCCGGGCCGGGCCGGCTTCATGCTGGAGGTCGAGCCGGCCGACGCCGATCTCTACGCCCCGGTGCGCGACGCGGCCGAGGCGGCGCTGCGGGCCGCGCCGGGGATCGAGCGGGCCTCGGTGGTGCTGACGGCCTCGGCCGAGCCGCGTCCGGCCCCCGGGACGGTGCGCGTGCGCCGCGGGGCACGGCTGTCCAGCGAGGCCCAGGCCCAGATGCAGCCCGCGGGCCGCCCGCCCGGCGCGCAGAAGCCGGCCCATGTCGCCCACGTGCTGGCGGTGGCCAGCGGCAAGGGCGGGGTCGGCAAGTCGACCGTGGCGGTCAACCTGGCCGTGGCCCTGGCCATGACCGGGCGGTGCGTCGGCCTGCTCGACGCCGACGTCTACGGCCCTTCGGCCCCGCGCATGACCGGCGCCGGCGACGAGCCGACGATGAACGCCGACAAGAAGCTGATCCCCCTGGAGGCCTGGGGCCTGAAGATCATGTCCATCGGCCTGCTGGTCGACGAGGCCGCGCCGATGATCTGGCGCGGGCCGATGGCTTCGTCCGCCCTCAACCAGATGCTCAACGACGTGGCCTGGGGCGACGAGGCCGAACCGCTCGACGTGCTGGTCGTCGACATGCCGCCGGGCACCGGCGACATCCAGCTGACCCTGGCCCAGCGCGTGGCGCTGTCGGGGGCGGTGGTCGTCTCCACCCCGCAGGAGGTGGCGCTGATCGACGTGCGCCGGGGCGTGTCGATGTTCGAGAAGACCCACGTCCCCATTCTCGGGATTGTCGAGAACATGGCCTATTTCCCGAACCCGGCCGGCGGCGAGCCCATCGCCATCTTCGGCCGGGGCGGGGCGCGGGCGACGGCCGAGGCCCTGGGCGCGCCCTTCCTCGGCGAGATCCCGATCGACATCGCCTTGCGCCAGGCCTGCGACGACGGCCGGCCCCTGGTCGCCCAGGCCCCCGACAGCGAGGCGGGGCGGGCCTTCCTGGCCATGGCCGAGACGGTCGGCGAGGCGCTGGACCGCGGCGCCGGCCTGAAGCCGCCGCCGCGGATCGTCATCGAGGACTGAGCCCGCGGCCCGCGTCGGCGGCCGCCTCGGCGGCGTCGCGGGCGTCGAGCTGCGCGCGGATTTCGGCGTGCCGCCGCGCGTCGAGCTGGTAGCCGAACAGGGCCGCTCCGCCCGCCAGCACCAGCACCACCGGAACCCCGACGTAGCAGGCCTCCAGCCCGGCGATGGCCTCCGGGGTGTTGGCCGCGCCGGGCCTGGGATCGAAGCCGATGCGGGACAGGATGGTGTAGGTGACGCCGACCGCCAGGGCCGAGCCGATCTTCATGGTGCTGGCGACGAAGGCGTAGAGCAGGCCGGTGCGGTCGCGGCCGGTCTCCAGGCGCACCTCGTCGCCGACGTCGGCGACCATGGCCCGCACCAGGAAGACGAAGGCGTTGGCCACGAAGCCGGCGAAGAACATCGCCGGCGCCATCAGCAGGAACGAGGCCTTGGGCAGCAGCACCGCCGCCACCTGGGCGACGGCGTAGAGCCCCGTGGCGGCCATCAGGGCGCGATGCTTGCCCACGCGAAAGGCGATGGCGGCCCAGGCCGGAGCGCCGACGACGCCGGCGACGATGTAGATCATCAGCAGCACGTTGGACTGGCCGGCCGTATAGCCGCGCGCCTGGTGGAAGAAGAACAGATAGAGCGGGGCGGTGAAGCCCGGCCCGAACGACAGGGCGAAGTCGCAGGCGATCAGCCGCAGCATCGAGGGGCGGCGGAACAGGCCGACGACCTCGCGCCAGTTGGCCGGGGCGCGGGGCTTGGGCGTCAGCCGCTCGGGCGTGCCCAGGGCGGCGATCAGGATGGTGGCCGGCGCGGCCAGGACGATGAACCAGCCCATGGCCGCGACGCCGGCGGCCTGGTCCTTGCCGCCCACCGTGGTGATCAGCGAGGGCAGCACCAGCACGGCCAGGGCGCCCGTCACCCCGACCACATGGGCCCAGGCGTAGACCCGCGAGCGGTCGTCATAGTCGCGCGCCAGCACCGCCCCCCAGGCCGACTGCGACAGGATCAGCAGCGAATAGCCGACATAGAGCACGAACAGCCAGGCCCCCAGATAGGCGGCGCCGGCGCTCTTGTCGGGAAAGAACACCCGCCAGCCGCCCAGCATCAGCACCGGCGCGGCGGCCAGCAGCCAGAACCGGTAGCGGCCCACGCGCGTGCGCGTGCGGTCCATCACCCCGCCCGCCAGCGGGTCGAAGACGATGTCGAGCAGCTTGACCGCCAGGAACACCGCCCCGACCGCCGAAAGCTTCAGCCCCAGGTGGCTGGCGTAGAAGTTGGGCAGGTAGACGGTCAGCGGGGTGGTCAACGCCCCGGCCACCACCGCCGACATCGAGAAGGCGGCCACGGTGCGGGCGGGAATGCGCGTGCGCGCGGCCTCAGTCATCGGCGTCTCCGGGGCCGCGCCTCGGTGGCGGCGTGGTGTGATGAGACAACGGCGAGCGATCGCCGCGCAACCCGCATTCAGCCGGCCGCCAGTCCGGCGTCGAGCAGACGCACCACCCGGCGCAGCTGTTCCGAGCGGTCGGCGGCGCCGTCGGCCAGCACCACCGCCGGGTGGCTGAACGGCGACAGGGCGGTGAACACGTCCTGGGCCGAGGTCGGGCCGACGCCGGGCCAGCGCCCCTCGGCGGCGCCGTCCTCGAGGATGATGCGCAGCTGGTCGCGCAGGGCGTCGAGATGGGCCTCGACCGGGCCGCCGCCGGCGCGGTCGGCGGCCTTGTCGAAGGCGGCGAACATCTCCGGGTCGGCCGAGACCTTTTCGCGCTTCTGCCGATGCAGGGTCAGGGCCCAGCGCGTCAGCCGGTCGGCGGCCGGGCCGTCCTCGGCGGCGATCGCGGCCAGCGGCGCCTCCAGCCGGCCGAGCCAGCGGCGCACCAGCTGCTGGAACAGGTCGGTCTTGGAGCCGAAGTAGCGGTAGACGTTGGCGTGGCTCATGCTCAGGGCGCGGGCGACGTCGGTGACCGCCAGCTTGTCCGGCCCGTGGCGGCGCAGCAGGGCCTCGGCGGCGTCGAGGATCCGGCTGCGGACGTCCTCGGAGGTCTGGTCGGCGTCGGTGGGCATTCGGCGGATATGCGGCGGGTTTGAACCTTCGGACAAGGCCTTCGCCATCTCTAGCCGGCATCAACCCGCATATTTATAGTAAGCGAATGGGGGCGGCTGGAAAATTGAACGGGATACGTCGGCCGGCCTTCGCTGCGGCGTTCCTGAGTCTTCTGGTGTCTCTTCTCGTACTCTACGTGAAGCTCCATTTTTGGGGCGGCACGCGATACGCGCCGTTCCATGTCAGGGCGGCAATTTGGTTTGTGATCGCAGCTGGTCCATTGGCGCTGTGGCTGATCAGGAAGAAGCCTCTGACTTCACTCGTTATCGCTGTGCTGCAGATTGGTCTGGTCAGTTTCGCTTCGATTTAACCAGGAATCTGCGGCCGAGCTTCCAGTCTTTGTAAATGGTTGGAGTAGTTCGTTCCGACGCCGGTGTTGATGGCGACAGCGCGTGCTTGTCATTTCGGACCTCAGGCCTCCAGCCGCGCCATCTGCGCGGCCGGGTAGCGGTCGCCTCGGATGGCGCCGGCCGGCAGCACCGCCTCGATGCGGGCGAGGTCGCCGGCGTCGAGGACGACGTCCAGGGCGGCCAGGGATTCGGCCAGCTGCCCGCGCCGGCGGGCGCCGATCAGCGGGATGACGTCCTCGCCCTGGGCCAGCACCCAGGCGAAGGCCAGTTGCGCCGGCGTCAGACCCTTCTCCGTCGCCAGGGCGGCGAAGGCCTCGACCAGCGGCAGGTTGGCGGCCAGGTTCTCGCCGCTGAAGCGGGGCAGGTGAGCGCGGAAGTCGCCCGCTCCGCCGGTCTTGGTCGGGTTGCTGAGCAGGCCGCGCGACAGCACGCCATAGGCGGTGATCGACACGCCCAGCTCCCGCGTGGTCGGCAGCAGGCTCTGTTCGATCCCGCGGCTGGCCAGCGAGTATTCGATCTGCACCGCGCGGATCGGATGTTCGGCATGGGCCTTGCGCAAGGTGGCGGCCGAAACCTCCGACAGGCCGATATGGCGCACCCAGCCGGCCTTCACGCAGTCGGCGATGGCGCCGACCGTCTCCTCGATGGGCACGTTCGGGTCGACGCGGGCGGGCTGGTAGAGGTCGACGTGGTCGACGCCCAGGCGTTGCAGCGTATAGGCCAGGGCCGTCTTCACCGCCGCTGGGCGGGCGTCGTAGCCCAGCCAGGCGCCGCCGGGATCGCGCTGGGCGCCGAACTTGACGGCGATGAACGCCTTGTCGCGACGCCCGTCCCGCAGGGCTTCGCCGATCAGCATCTCGTTGTGGCCCATGCCGTAGAAGTCGCCGGTGTCGAGCATGACGACGCCGGCCTCCATGGCCGCGTGGATGGTCGCCACGCCCTCGGCGCGGTCGGCGGGCCCGTACATGCCCGACATGCCCATGCACCCCAGCCCGACGCGCGACACCGGCGGCCCGTTCTTTCCCAAGCTTAGCGTTCTCATGAGAGGTCTCCCTGATCTGAGAGGCTCATTTGAGCGCGATCGTTACAAATTTCAAGATTTGTAATTAGAAATTATCGACGCAAAAGGAAAGCGTCGCGACGGGCGCTTTCCACGGGCGGCCGGAGCCTATTTCCGCCGGACCGCCGGCACGCCGACCTGGCCGTCGACGCTCATGAAGTAGTTGGACAGGGCGCCCTTGCGGATTTCGATCTTGGAGCCGACCCGCGGGGCGCGGGAGATGCGGGTCTGGTCGTTCTGCTCCCAGGTCGCGCCGCTTTCGAGGCGGACGACATAGCGGCCGTCGTGCAGGGTCGAGACGGCCGTCGCCGTCTCGACCAGGGTGCTGATCGGCTTGGCCGCATCGCTGGAGCCCAGGAATGACAGCGACGGCAGGCTGAAGCCGAAGGTCTCGCGCTTGGACTGCTCGACCTTCTTTTTCTCGACGACGATCAGCTCGCCATGGGCCAGGGCGGCGTCGAAATCGGCGGCGCGCGCCTTGAAGCAGGCCAGCTGTTCGGCCTCGCCGCCCAGCTTGCGGCAGTCGAGCAGCGACTGGACGGCCGGGGGCGGGGCGTCGGCGGCGGACGCCAGGCCCGGCGCGGCGGCGAGCAACGCCATGGCGGCGCCGGCGAAGGCCAGTTTGTTCATCGGGTCCCCCAAACGAAAGCGCGGGCCGGAACGGCTCCGGCCCGCGCCTATTAGACGGTGTTTTCCGGCTGGGGGAAGGCTCAGCCGCCCGACAGCTTGCGGAAGAACTTCTGGCTCTGCTCGCCGCCGGCGAAATAGGCCTGCTGGCCGGCCGGGTCCTCGATCTTGGACCAGCTGTCGCGGACCTCTTCGGCCGACAGGCCGCCCTCGCCGAGATAGACGCCCTCGGTCTCGTAGATGCGCGACAGGGCGAAGGCGCCGGCGCCGGCGGCGAGCGTCGCGCCGGTGGGGGCTTCTTCCGAGGCCAGATAGACGACGCCGGGGGTGACGTATTCCGGCTTCAGCTTCTCCAGCACGGCCTCAGGCATCAGGTTCTCGGTCATGCGGGTGGCGGCGACCGGGCTGATGGCGTTGATGTGGACGTTGTTCTTCTGGCCTTCGAGCTTGATGGTGTTCATGAAGCCGACGATGCCCAGCTTGGCGGCGCCGTAGTTGGCCTGGCCGAAGTTGCCGTAGAGGCCCGACGACGAGGTGGTGACGACGATGCGGCCGTAGTTCTGGGCCTTCATGATCTCCCACACCGCCTTGACGCACTTGACCGTGCCCATCAGGTGGACGTTGAGCACGAACTCGAAGTCGGCGATCTCCATCTTGGAGAACGACTTGTCGCGCAGCACGCCGGCGTTGGCGATCAGGATGTCGACGCGGCCCCAGGCGTCCATGGCCTGCTTGACCATCAGGGCGACGCCGGCGTCGTCGGTGACCGACGAGCCGTTGGCGATGGCTTCGCCGCCGGCGGCCTTGATCTCCTCGACCACCTTCTGCGCCGCCTCGGACGAGCCGCCCGAGCCGTCGACCGAGCCGCCGAGGTCGTTGACCACCACCTTGGCGCCCCGGCGCGCCAGCTCCAGGGCGTGCTGACGGCCCAGGCCGCCGCCGGCGCCGGTTACGATCGCCACCTGTCCATCGAAGCGGATGTCGGCCATGTGCGTCCTCTTACGTCTGTTTAAATGGTTGGCGACGTTGTGCGGCGCGAGACGGGGAGGCGTCAAGCGGGACGCTGCGTCAGCCGCGCGCCGATCCTCTCCATGGCGGCCGTATGGGGAGGACCCGAACCGCTCTAGCCGCTGGCGCGGCCGAACACGGCCATCAGCTCGGCGATCTTGGTCCGCTGCTCCTCGGCGTCGCCGCTCTGGATGGCGTGCTCGACGCAGTGGGCGACGTGGTCGCGCAACACCTCTTCCTCGACCTTGCGCAGCGCCGCGCGCACCGCGGCGATCTGGGTGACGATGTCGATGCAGTAGCGGTCGTCCTCGACCATCTTGGCCAGGCCGCGAACCTGGCCCTCGATGCGGCTCAGGCGTTTGGTGCAGGAGATTTTGGTTTCGGCTTGCATGTTGAAGATACCCTGTGGGGGTATATATAGGAGGAAAGTCGGATCAGGAGAAGCCGCATGGCGGAGCACGCCCACGACCACGCCGCGTCAGGTCATCGTCACCATCATGACGGCTGCTGCTCGCATGGCCAAGGCCCGGGGCCGTCCGACGGCGCGGTGAAGGACCCGGTCTGCGGCATGAGCGTCGACCCGGCGACCGCCAAGCATCGGGCCGAGCACGTCGGCCAGGACTTCTTCTTCTGCTCGGCCGGCTGCCGGACCAAGTTCGCCGCCGACCCGGACCGCTATCTGAACCCGGCCGAAGACGCGGCCGAGCCGGTTCCGGAAGGAACGATCTACACCTGCCCCATGCATCCGGAGGTCCGTCAGGTCGGGCCGGGATCATGCCCGATCTGCGGCATGGCGCTGGAGCCGGAGCTGTTCACCCCCGACGCCGGACCCAATCCCGAACTGGTCGATTTCACCCGGCGGTTCCGGATCGGCCTCGCCCTGACCCTGCCGGTGTTCGCCATCGACATGGGCGGGCACCTGTTCGGCCTGCGCCTGCCCTGGGGCGCGCAGGCGACCAACTGGCTGCTGCTGGTCCTAGCCACGCCGGTGGTGCTGTGGGCCGGCTGGCCGTTCTTCGAGCGCGGCTGGCGCTCGGTGGTCACGGGCAAGCTGAACATGTTCACCCTGATCGCCTTGGGAACCGGGGTCGCCTGGCTCTACTCGGTGGTCGCCACCGTCGCGCCCGGCGTCCTGCCCGAGGCGGCCGGCGGCGGCATGCACGGCGCGCCGCCGACCTATTTCGAGCCGGCGGCGGTGATCGTCGTGCTGGTCCTGGTCGGCCAGCTCTTGGAGCTTAGGGCGCGGGAGGCGACCGGCGGGGCCATCAAGGCCCTGCTGGATCTCGCGCCCAAGACCGCCCGCCGCATCCGCGACGACGGCGTCGACGAGGATGTCGGCCTCGACCAGGTGCGGGTCGGCGACCGCCTGCGCGTGCGCCCCGGCGAAAAGACGCCGGTGGACGGGCTGGTGGTCGAGGGCGAAAGCCATGTCGACGAGTCCATGGTCACCGGCGAGCCGATCCCGGCGGCCAAGGCGGTCGGCGACCGTGTGGTCGGCGGCACGATCAACCGCACCGGCGCCCTGGTGATGACCGCCGAGAAGGTCGGCCGCGACACCCTGCTGGCCCGCATCGTGCAGATGACGGCCCAGGCCCAGCGCTCGCGCGCGCCGATCCAGCGGCTGGCCGACATCGTCTCCGGCTGGTTCACCCCGGCGGTGATCGCCGCCGCCGCGGCCGCCTTCGCGGTCTGGGCCTTGGTCGGGCCGGAGCCGCGCCTGACCGGCGCCCTGCTGGCCGCCGTCAGCGTGTTGATCATCGCCTGCCCGTGCGCCTTGGGGCTTGCCACGCCGATGTCGATCATGGTCGGGATCGGACGCGGCGCCCGCGCCGGGGTGCTGATCAAGAACGCCGAGGCGCTGGAGCGCATGGAGAAGGTCGACACCCTGGTCGTCGACAAGACCGGCACCCTGACCGAGGGGCGGCCCCGACTGGTCGCCGTGACCCCGGCCGGCGGCTTCGAGGCCGACGCGGTGCTGCGCCTGGCCGCCAGCCTGGAGCGGGCGAGCGAGCATCCCCTGGCGCACGCCGTCGTCGAGGCGGCCAAGGACAAGGGGCTGGCCCTGGCGGACGCCGGCGAATTCGACGCGCCGGTCGGCAAGGGCGTCACCGGCGTGGTCGAGGGCCGCCGGCTCGTGGTCGGCGCGGCGCGCTATCTGGCCGAGCTGGGGATCGCGACCTCGGGGCTGGACGCCGAGGCCGAACGTCTGCGCGTCGACGGGGCGAGCGCGGTGTTCGTCGCCGTCGACGGCCGACCGGCCGGGGTATTGGCGGTCGCCGACCCGATCAAGGCGACCACGGCCGAGGCGGTCGCGGCCCTGCGCGCCGATGGCCTGCGGGTGATCATGCTGACCGGCGACAGCCGCACCACCGCCCTGGCCGTGGCCGCGCGGCTGGGCATAGACGAGGTCGAGGCCGAGACCCCGCCCGAGCGCAAGGCCGAGGCGGTCAAGCGTCTGCGCGACCGTGGACGGGTGGTGGCCATGGCCGGCGACGGCGTCAACGACGCGCCCGCCCTGGCCACGGCCGACGTGGGGATCGCCATGGGCGGCGGTTCCGACGTGGCCATCGAAAGCGCCGGGATCACCCTGCTTCGCGGCGACCTGACCGGCATCGTCACGGCGCGGCGGCTGTCGCGGGCGACGATGCGCAACATCCGCCAGAACCTGCTGTTCGCCTTCGCCTACAACGCGGCCGGCGTGCCGCTGGCCGCCGGCGTGCTCTATCCGGCGTTCGGCCTGCTGCTGTCGCCGGCCGTGGCGGCGGCGGCGATGGCGGCCAGCTCGGTCAGCGTGGTGGCCAACGCGCTGCGGCTGAGGACGGTCAAGCTGTAGCGGAGCGGGAACCCTGGCGGCGGCTGGCGGGCGCCTATTTCCCCTTGGCGGCCGCGCCGGCGGAGCCCTGGGCCGCCGGCTTGGGCTGCGGCGCGCCGGCGACGCGGCCCGGCTTCATGAACTTCACCAGCACCCGCTGGCCGACCAGGAAGGGGCTGTCGTCGACCTTGACCACCACCTCGACCACGCGCTCGTCGGTGCGCTCGGACGGATCGTCCGATTGCAGCTTGCGGGCGCCGAACACCGGCGCGCGGCGGATGACGTGGCCGATGTTCACCTTGCTGGGATCGGCCTCGGGCGTCACCTCGACGTCCTGGCCGATGAACACCGACGGCAGGGCGCCCTCGGGGATCTCGGCGCGGACGATGCGCTGGGCGTTGGGCTCCAGGTCGAACATCGCCGTGACGTTCAGGGTCGAGGCCCCGAAGCCGGGATTGGCGTAGCGGCGGGTGATGCGGCCGTCGGTCGGGGCGCGGATCACCGTCAGCTCCTGGGTGTACTGAGCCTGATGCAGGCTGGCCAGGGCGGTGCCGATCGCCGCTCGCTGGGCCTGGAGCTGGGCGTCGGCCTGGGCGATGGAGTCGCGCGCCTGGTCCAGCTTCTGGCCGGCGACGAAGTTCGAGGCCGACAGCGCCTTCAGGCGCTCATACTCGCGCTGGGCCGTGCGCTTCTGGACCTCGAGCAGGGCCATCTGGGCCTTGGCCTGCGACAGGCTGGCGGCGGCGGTCTCGGCGGCCAGGCGGGCGTCGTCGTCCTCCTGCCGGGCCAGGACCTGGCCCTTATGCACCACGTCGCCCTCGGCGACGTTGACCTCGCGCACGATGCCGGGGCGGCGGGCGGCGACGGGGATCACCCCGCCCTCGACGTCGGCCTTGCCCTGGGCGATGGCGGCGTAGGGGGTCTCGGGCGCCTTGGCGGCGGCGGCCGCTTCCTTGGCCTTCTTGGCCTTGGCCTGACCCATCATCGAAACGCTGATCCCGCCCGCGAGCACGACCACGACGATCACCCAGAACCAGGGGCGACGAACAAAGCGGAACATGGGTCAGGCTCCAACCATTTGGCTGCGGGGCGCGGCGGCGGGATCATGGTCCGCGGCCGGCGTGCGGCGCGCATCGTCCAGGATGCGGCCGTCCTCGATGTGGATGACACGATCGGCCCAGGCTTCCAGCCGGGGATCGTGGGTGACGCAGATCACGGCCGCGCCGTGCTCCTTGGCCGCCCGTTGCAGCAGGCGGATGACGATCTGGCCGTTCTCGCCGTCGAGCGCCGAGGTGGGCTCGTCGGCGAACAGCAGGCGCGGCTGCTTGGCGATGGCGCGGGCGATGGCGACGCGCTGCTTCTCGCCGCCGGACAGCTCGGACGGACGCTGGTTCATGCGCGGCTTGAGGCCGACCTCGTCCAGGGCCTGGATCGCCACGGCGCGGGCTTTGTCGTGGTCGAGGCCCTGGTATTTCAGCACCGTGGTCACCTGCTGCAGGGCGGTGAGGGCGGCGAACAGGTTGAAGCCCTGGAAGATGAAGCCGCAGTTGTCGAGGCGGAACTTGTCGATCTTGCCCGAGCTCATGCCCCACAGGTCCTGGCCCAGGGCCGCGACCCGGCCCTCGTCGGGGCGCAGCAGGCCAGACAGCGCCGCCACCAGGGTCGACTTGCCCGAGCCGGACGGCCCCATCACCATGGTGACGTCGCCGTGCTGGGCGTCGAAATCGACGCCCTTGAGCACTTCGATATAGGTGCGGCCGGTCTTGAAGCGCTTGGCCAGGCCCTTGGCCTCGATCGCCGCGCCGGTCTTGCGGGGGGGAACGCTCATCGCAACAGGTCCGCCGGCTGGCTCTTCTTGAGGATGCCGAGGGCCAGCATGCCCGACAGCAGGGCGATGATCAGCAGGAACGCGCCGGTCAGCAGCACCAGGATCAACGGGAAGGCCATGGGCACGCCGCCCTTGGCGGCCAGGGCCGCGATGCCGGCGGTCAGCAGGCCGGTGGCCATCAGGCCGGCGACGCCGACCCAGAAGCTCAGCTCCATGACGATGGCCCGCAGCGAGCCCATCGACACGCCCAGGGCGCGCAGGCTGGCGAACTCCTTGATGTTGGCCAGGATGGCCCCGCGCAGGGTCTGGGAGGTGATGCCGACCCCGATCAGCAGGCCCAGGAACACCGAGAAGCCGAGCATCAGGCCGATGATGTTCTCCTTCATCATCGAGCCCTGGTTGGCGTTGGCCAGCTCGCTGCGCGTCCAGGCGCGATAGGCGCCGTCGGCGTGGGCGTTGAGCTGGTCGCGCACGATCTCGGCGCGGGCGGGGTTCTTGAGCCCGACCATCAGCGGGCCGATGCGGTCGGACCGGCCGTTGAGGCCGAGCAGGCGCAGGGTGTCGCGCGACATGTAGACCGTGGCCTGGGCCATGTTCGGATAGTTGGTCAGCACCAGGCCGATCTTGACCGTCTTGCCGTTCAGCGACGCCTTGTCGCCCAGCTTGACCCCCAGCTTGCCCAGGGCGGTGCGGTCGATGGCGATCGAATAGGGCTCCAGCAGGGCCACGCGCATCTGCTCGGTGTAGTCGGTCGGCAGGGTGGGCGAGCCCGGATAGGGATCGAGGGCGAAGATCTGCACGAAATCGCGCTGGCGCTTCTTGCCGGGGCCGGGGTCGTTCTGGAACATCGCGCCGTTGCCGGCCATCTCGCCGATCGCGGCGACGTCCTGGTTCATGTAGATCATCGGCTTGATGCGGGCGGGCATGCCGCCGCCGCCGCTGAACAGGCTCTCGGCCTTGGGGCCGAGCACGATGATGTCGGCCGGCGAGCGGTCGATCTGGGCGCTGAACGCCTTGCCGATGCCCATGAACATGCCGACCTGGGCGAGCACCAGCAGGCCCGAGAACGCCAGGGCGATCACCGCCGCCAGATAGCGGCGCCACTCATAAATCAACGTGGCGAGCGCGAGCGACACCTGCTTCCCCCGATTGAACGCGTCGGTCGGGCGAGCCCGCCGACGCCCGGCACAAGGCCCCAACCCATGCCATGAGCCAAGTTAAATCGGGGTAAGGCGATGCGCACGGGACGAGGACTCCGACGCGGACTGGCCCTTGGAGGACAGGGGCGATAAACCGCCGTGAGCGGAGGAACCGCCTTCGCGACCTGGGACCATCGATGATCAAATCCGCGTACCTGGCGGCCGCGCTCCTGGCCGCGCCGCTCAGCCTGGCCCATGCCGACGAAGGCATGTGGACCTTCGACAACTTCCCCTCGGCCAAGGTCAAGGCCGCCTACGGCGTGACCATCGACAAGCCGTGGCTCGACCGCGTGCGCGCCGCCGCCGTGCGCCTGACCACCGGCTGCTCGGCTTCGACGGTCTCGCCAGAGGGGCTGGTGCTGACCAACTGGCATTGCGTCGCCGACTGCGCCCAGAACCTGTCGGCGGGCGGGACCGACTATATGAAGGACGGCTTCCTCACCGACGCCCGCGCCGAGGAGAAGCAGTGCCCCGGCATGCAGGCCGAGATCCTGGCCGAGATCGTCGACGTCACCGCCAAGGTGCAGGCGGCCGGCCGAGGCGGGGACGGGGCGGTGTTCGCCGCCGCCCGCGACGCCGCCGTCGCGGCCATCGAAAAAGAGGGCTGCGCCGGCCAGGCCGATCTGCGCTGCCAGGTCGTCACCCTCTACCGGGGCGGCGAGTACAAGCTCTATAAGTACCGCAAGTACGCCGACGTGCGGTTGGTGTTCGCGCCCGAGTTCGCCACCGGCTTCTTCGGCGGCGATCCGGACAACTTCAACTTCCCTCGCTTCAATCTCGACGCGGCCTTCCTGCGCCTCTACGTCGACGGCAAGCCGGCCAGGACGCCCGACCACCTGAAATGGAACCCCGCGCCGCCCAAGGAAGGCGAGCCGGTGTTCGTGGCCGGCAATCCCGGTTCGACCGAGCGGCTGCTCACCGTCGCACAGCTGGAGACCCAGCGCGACCTCGTCATTCCCGTCTCGCAGCTGCAGCGTTCCGAGCTGCGCGGCCGGCTGACGCGGATGTCCGAGGAGGGGGCCGAGCAGAAGCGCGCCGTCACCGATCCCCTGTTCGGCCTGGAGAACAGCTTCAAGGTCTTTTTCGGCCGGCAGTTCGTGCTCAACGACGCTGCGTTCATGGACGCCAAGCGGGCGGCCGAGGCCGACCTGCGGGCCAAGATCGCCGCCGATCCCAAGCGGGCGGCCGAGATCGGCGATCCCTGGAGCGACCTCGCCAAGACCCAGGCGGCCTACGCCGAGCTGTTCGTGCGCTATTACCAGCTTGAGATGTCGGCCGGCTCGCAGTCGCAGCTCTATCGCTACGCCCGCACCCTGGTGCGCGGGGCCGCCGAGCGGGCCAAGCCCTCGGCCGAGCGCCTGCCCGAGTTCGGCGACGCCCGGCTGGCCCTGGCCGAGAAGACCCTGCTGGACCGCAAGCCCGTCGAGGCCGGGCTGGAGCAGCTCTATCTGGAGTTTTGGCTGGCCAAGACGCGGGAGTACCTGACCGCCGACGCGCCGGAGACGCGCCTGCTGCTGGGCCGCGAAAGCCCCGAGGCCCTGTCGCGGCGCCTGGTCGAAGGCTCGCGCCTGGCCGATCCGGCCGTGCGCAAGGCGTTGTGGGACGGCGGCGCGGCGGCGATCGCCGCCTCGGACGACCCGATGATCCAGTTCGTGCTGCGCACCGATCCGGCGGCCCGCGACATCCGCAAGGTCTGGACCGCGCGGGTGCAGGCGCCGACCGAGAAGGCGGCCGAGCAGGTGGCCGCCGCCCGTTTCGCGGCCTATGGCGACACCGTCTATCCCGACGCGACCTTCACCCTGCGGCTGTCCTACGGCAAGGTCGCCGGCTGGACCCATCGCGGCGTGACGGTCCCGGCCTTCACCCGCTTCGCCGGCCTCTACGAGCGGGCCACCGGCGCCGAGCCCTTCCAGCTGGCCCCGCGCTGGCTGGCGGCCAAGGACAAGCTCGACCCGGCGGGGGTGTTCGACCTCGTCACCACCAACGACATCATCGGCGGCAATTCCGGCTCGCCGCTGATCAACGCCAGGGGCGAGGTGATCGGCGCCGCCTTCGACGGCAACATCCACTCGCTGGGCGGGGCCTTCGGCTATGACGGGGCGCTCAATCGGACCGTGGTGGTGTCCAGCGCCGCCGTCACCGAGGCGCTGACCAAGGTCTACGGCCGGGCCGCCCTGGTCCGCGAACTGACCGCCGCCCGCTAGCGGCTTCGACCGGCGGCGCTCGGGCGTCGCCGGTCGAAATGTTTCCAGAAAGAAATGCTGGTCACACTTTGAAATAGGGAATGGATTTCGCGTCGCCTTCTCCGGGCCGGCCTTCGCCGGTCCAGGTTCTCGTCCGGATCGGGCGGAGCCTTGATCTTGGAGGATGCAATGACGATAGCCAGCCTATCCAATTCATCCTGGCTGCAACAGTTGCAGCAGAGGATGTTTACTCAAGCGGACACGAACGGCGACGGGCAACTGTCCGTCGCCGAATTCGAATCCATCGGGCAAAATCTGCAGGGCGGCGGCAATTCCTCCGCGTCGGCGGGGGCTTCGCCGGGAACCGACCCGTCCGGCGGCATGGCCATGGCCGCGCTGTCCCTGGCCCAGAGTTTCGCCAGCGACACATTGTCGGCCCTGTTGTCGCTGCAGGACCAGTCGCAAGGCGGCGTCCAGTCGGGCGGGACGCCGGCGCACGGCACGCGCCTGGCCCAGATGTTCCAGTCGGCCGACACCGACGGGGACGGCAAGCTGACCGCCGACGAACTGACGGCGGCGATCGAGAAGAACAGCCCGCAGGGGTCGCCCACCGCCGACCCGACCAAGGCTGCGGCGGTCGCCAACACCATGCTGGCGGCGGCGGACAAGAACGGCGACGGCTCGCTGTCGCTCGACGAGTTCAAGTCGGCCATGCGGTCGGCCCACGGCCATCACCACCACCACCACCATGGCGGCTCGGGCGGGGCCGGACAGGCGTCCGTCTCCGATCCCGCCGACCTGAACGGGGACGGCAAGGTCAGCGCCGACGAACTGGCCAAGGTGTTGCAGAGCGCCCAGCAAAATGCGGGGACCGGCCTCACGGATCCGACCACCAGCGACCTGATGACCAAGCTGCTGACCCAGCTTCAGGGCGCGGCCGCGACGGGCGTCGCGGTCAACCAGGCGGCGTGACGCGTCGGCGGGCCGGACGACGAAACTCCGGCCCGTCTCCGCCGCCGATCCTGGGCGACGGTTCGGGAAGATCCTCCCTGGGGCGCCGAGGCCCTCTCCCGCGCCCGGACGACGCGCCGCACTTGCGTCCGATCCCCTGTTCATAGTCAAAGTGCCTCTTTGCGGCCGGGGGGCCGCCTCGTGGGGTCTTTGGATAGATGTTCGGCGCGCAGAACGCGCAGAGCCTGGTTGGGCTTGCGCTAACCCTTCTCGTCTGTTGGCTGCTGTCCGAAGGACGGACGCGCTTTCCCTGGAAGCTGGCCATCGGCGCCATCGCCGTCCAGATCGGCCTGGTGGTGCTGCTGTTCGGCGTGCCGGCGGCGCAGAACATGCTGAAGGGCGTCAACGGCGCGGTCGAGGGCCTGGGCCTGTCGACCCAGGCGGGCACCCAGTTCGTGTTCGGCTTCCTCGCGGGCGGGGCCCAGCCCTATCCGCTGACCCAGTCCGGGGCCCTGTTCATCTTCGCCTTCCGGGTGCTGCCGGTGATCCTGGTGGTCTGCGCCCTGTCGGCGCTGCTTTGGCACTGGCGCGTCCTCAAATGGGCGACCAAGGCCTTCGGCTTCGTGTTCCAGAAGACGCTGGGCTTGCGCGGCCCGCCGGCCCTGGCCACCGCCGCCACCATCTTCATGGGCCAGGTCGAGGGGCCGATCTTCATCCGCGCCTATCTGGACAAGCTGACCCGCTCGGAGCTGTTCATGCTGGTCTCGGTGGGCATGGCCTGCGTGTCCGGCTCGACCATGGTGGCCTATGCGACCATCCTCAAGGACGTCCTGCCCAACGCCGCCGCGCACGTGCTGACCGCCTCGATCATCTCGGCGCCGGCCGGCGTGCTGCTGGCGCGGGTGATCGTGCCGCCCGACGCGGCCGAGACCGGCGGCGACCTCGACCTGGGCGCCGAGAAATCCTACGACAGCTCGGTCGACGCGGTGATCAAGGGCACCTCCGACGGCCTGACCATCGCCCTGAACGTCGGGGCGGCGCTGATCGTGTTCGTGGCCCTGGCGGCCATGGCCGACCTGATCCTCAAGATGCTGCCCGCCGTCGGCGGCCAGCCGCTGAGCATCGAACGCGGCCTGGGCCTCTTGTTCTCGCCGCTGGCCTGGGCCATCGGCGTGCCGTGGGCGGAGGCCCGCACGGCGGGATCGCTCCTCGGCATCAAGCTGGTGCTGACCGAGTTCTCGGCCTTCATCGACCTCAGCAAGCTGCCGGCTGGCGAGCTGTCCGAGCGCAGCCGCATGCTGATGACCTACGCCCTGTGCGGCTTCGCCAACGTCGCCTCGGTCGGCATGAACGTCGCCGGCTACAGCGTCCTAGTGCCGCAGCGGCGGACCGAGGTGCTGGGCCTGGTGTGGAAGGCGATGATCGCCGGCTTCCTGGCCACCTGCATGACCGCCTCGCTGGTCGGGGCCATGCCGGCCGCCCTGTTCGCCAAGTAGGAAATCGCGCCGCCTGACGCGAGGTCACGGTGGCGTCCGCCCGACCGGCCGCCTAACCTTCCGCCCGACGATCCGCCAAGTGATCGGGAGGAACGGCGATGAAGCTCTACGACAGCCGCCGCGCGCCCAATCCGCGCCGCGTGCGCTGGGTGATGGCCGAGAAGGCGATCGACGACATCGAGGTCGTCGACGTGGACATCTTCAAGGGCGAGCATCGCACGCCGGAATACCGCGCCCGGGCCGGAACGCCGCAGGTGCCGGCGCTGGAGTTCGACGACGGCTCGGCCATCACCGAATCCCTGGCCATCTGCCGCTATCTCGAACACCTGCACCCCGAGCCGAACCTGTTCGGCCGCGACCCGCGCGAGGCCGCCGAGATCGAGATGTGGACCCGGCGCGTGGAGATGATGCTGGCCACGCCGCTGATGCTGGCCGTGCGCCACAGCCATCCGGCCCTGGCGGCGATCGAGACCCAGCAGCCGGTGATCGCCGAGAGCAACCTCAAGACCGCCGTCAGCGCGCTCAAGCTGTTCGACCGCCGCCTGGCCGACAGCCCGTTCATCGGCGCCGAGCGGATCACCATCGCCGACATCCTGGCGGCCACGGCCATCGACTTCGCCCGCATGGTCAGGTTCCGGCCGCCTGAGGAGATGGTCCATGTCGGGCGCTGGTACGGCGAGATGATGGACCGGCCCGCGGCCAAGGCCGGGGTGTGACGGGGCGGCCCGGCGGCCGCGGCGATCATGGCGGCGAGCTGCATCGCGCGGCTGGGGGCGGGCCCTAGCGCGGGCGGATTTTCTTCACCACGCCGGAGAAGTTCAGCATCGGCCGTCCGCCGGTCGAGATCAGGCCCCGGACGAACAGCAGCGAGCCGCCGGCCTTGACCACCTCGCCGGTCGCCTCGACCAGATCGCCGACGGCGGCGGGGCCGACGAACTCGCCGTTCAGCGACACGGTGACGGCGCGGCTGTCCTTCAGCTCCTTGTTGGCGATGGCGAACAGGCAGTAGTCGGCGAAGGTCATCATGCAGCCGCCGTGCATGAAGCCGCCGCCGTTCATGTGCTTCTTCTCGGCGCGGAAGGCGGCGGTGACGCGGCCGGCCTCGTCCTCGCGGAAATAGAACGGGCCCGACTGATCCTCGAACGGGTCGACCCCGTCCCAGGTGCGCCAGCCGGCGAATTCGCCCTCCTGGCAAAGACGCGGGCCGCCCTCGACTTCGTTGCCGCCGTCCATTCGTTGCTCCCCTCAATCCGACGCCCTAAGGTCGCGGCGCACACATAAACACTGTTCAGGGAAACGTCATGGCGCTCGATCTCGAAACCCGCAACCAGTTGATCGAGACCATCCGCCGGTTCGTGGCCGAACGGCTGCGCCCGATGGAGGCCCAGACGGCCGACGACAATCTGGTGCCCGACGAGATCGTCGCCGAGATGCGCGACCTCGGCCTGTTCGGCCTGTCGATCCCGGAAGAATTCGGCGGCCTCGGCCTTTCCATGGAGGAGGAGTGCCTGGTCGGCGTCGAGCTCGGCTGCACCTCGCCGGCCTTCCGCTCGGTGATCGGCACCAATGTCGGCATCGGCAGCCAGGGCCTGGTGATGTTCGGCACGGACGAGCAGAAGGCCAGGTGGCTGCCCGGCGTCGCCTCCGGCGAGATCATCACCTCCTTCGCCCTGACCGAGCCGGAGGCCGGCTCCGACAGCGCGGCGGTGCAGACCCGCGCCGTCCTCGACGGCGACGCCTATGTGCTGAACGGTTCCAAGCGCTTCATCACCAACGCCGGCAAGGCGCACCTGTTCACGGTGATGGCCCGCACCAATCCCGATGTGAAGGGCGGCTCCGGCGTCTCGGCCTTCCTGGTGCCGCGCGACCTGCCGGGGCTGACGGTGGGCAAGTCGGAAAAGAAGATGGGCCAGCAGGGCGCCCACATCCACGACGTCATTTTCGAGAACGTCCGCGTGCCGGTCGAGAACCGCCTGGGCGGCGAGGGCGAGGGCTTCAAGGTGGCGATGCAGGTGCTGGATCGCGGCCGCCTGCACATCTCGTCGGTCTGCGTCGGCGTCGCCGAGCGCCTGATCGCCGACTGCGTGGCCTACGCCAACGAGCGCAAGCAGTTCGGCAAGCCGATCGCCGAGTTTCAGCTGATCCAGGGCATGATCGCCGACAGCAAGACCGAGGCCCTGGCCGCCCGCGCCCTGATGCTGGAGACCGCCCGCAAGCGCGACGCCGGCGAGACCGTCACCCTGGAGGCCGCCGCGACCAAGTACTACGCCTCCGAGATGGTCGGCCGCGTCGCCGACCGGGCGGTGCAGATCTTCGGCGGCGCCGGCTACGTCGCCGACTACGGCGTCGAGCGGCTGTACCGCGACGTGCGGATTTTCCGCATCTACGAGGGCACCAGCCAGATTCAGCAGGTGATCATCGCGCGGGAAACCCTTAAGCGGGGCGGATGATGAGCTCCCCGATCGAAGACGCCATTTTCGCCATGCTGGCCGAGATTCCCGCCGGCAAGAGCATCGACCCGTCCAACGTCGCCAAGTCGCTCGACCCCGAGGGCTGGCGGCGGCTGCTGCCGCAGGTGAAGGCCACCGCCGTGGGCCTGGCCCGCATCGGCAAGCTGGACGTGCTGCGCCACAACAAGCCCGTCGACCCGACCGCCCCGATCAAGGGGGTTTATCGCCTGCGCCTGCCCCTCGCCGGACAGGACTGACACCGACCAAAGGAGGATACGCCGATGATCGTCTATGGTTCTTCCCTGTCGCCCTATGTGCGCAAGACCCTGGCCGTGGCCGCCGAAAAGGGCATCGAGGTCGAGAGCCGCGCCAGCCGCGAGCCCGAGCCGGCCTTCCTGGCGGCCAGCCCGTTCCGCAAGATCCCGGCCATGGTCGACGGCGATTTCAGCATCTGCGACTCCAGCGCCATCATCGCCTATTTCGAGGCGATCAAGCCCGAGCCGGCGATGATCCCGGCCGAGGCCAAGGACCGGGCCCGGGTGGTGTGGTACGAGGAGTTCGCCGACACCATCCTGGTCGCCGCCGCCACGCCGATGTTCCTCAACCGCATCGTCAAGCCGCGCTTCATGGGGCTGCCGGGCGACGAAGCCGCCGCCGCCAAGTGCGAGGCCGAGGACACGCCCCGCGTGCTCGACTATCTGGAGACCATCGTTCCCGAGGCCGGCGGCTTCCTGGTCGGCGATCGGCTGACCCTGGCCGACCTGTCCGTCGCCAGCCCGTTCGCCAACCTCGAATATCTCAAGTTCGACCTGTCGCGCTGGCCCAGGACCAAGGCCTGGACCGACTCGATCCTGGCCCGTCCGTCCTTCGCGCCCCTGCTGGTCAGGGAGCGGGCGATGATGGCCGCCTGACGGCCTTGGCGCTGGAGCGGCTGCTGGCGGAGATCCGCGCCTGCCGGGCCTGCGCGGGCGAGCTGCCGCACGCGCCGCGCCCGGTCGTCCAGGTCGCGCCGCAGACCCGCCTGCTGATCTGCGGCCAGGCCCCCGGCCGGCGGGTGCACGAGAGCGGCATGCCGTTCACCGACCCTTCGGGCGACCGCCTGCGCGACTGGCTCGGGGTCGACTATGCGCGGTTCTACGCAGACCCTCGCATCGGCGTGGCGGCGATGGCCTTCTGCTACCCGGGCACCGCTCCCGGCGGCGGCGACTATCCGCCGCCGCCGCGCTGCGCGGCGCTGTGGCGGCCGCGTCTGCTGGCCGAGCTGAAGGATGTCGAATTGACGCTGCTGGTCGGCGGCTACGCCCAGAAATGGGCGCTGCGCGAGCGGGCCAAGCCGTCGATGACCGCCACGGTGGCGGCTTGGCGCGAGTACCTGCCGGACGGCCTCCTGCCCATGCCGCACCCGTCCTGGCGCAACACGGCGTGGTTGCGGCGCAATCCCTGGTTCGAGGCCGAGGTCGCGCCCTACCTTCGCCAAAAGGTGGCGGCTATCCTGGCGGCATGACGCGTCTGCTCGCCGTTCTGATGGCCGCCGCCCTGGGACTGGCCGCCTGCGCCCCCGCGGTGCAGAGCCCCGACAAGCCGGGCGCGGCCTTCGTCGGCCCGCACCTGGAGAAGGACGCCTTCGTCAGCTTCGACGGCGCGCGGCTCGGCCTCAGCCGCTGGGAGGTCGAGACCGGCGAGCCGTGGGCGGTGATCGTCGGCCTGCACGGCATGAACGACTATGGCGGCGCCTTCCACCTGGCGGGGCCGTACTGGGCCAAGGACGGCGTCGCCACCTACGCCTTCGACCAGCGCGGCTTCGGTCGCTCGCCCCAGCGGGGCATCTGGGGCGGCGACGCCCTGATGACCCAGGACCTGCGCACCCTGACGGCGCTGCTGCGCGCCCGCTATCCCAAGGCGATCCTCGCCGTGGTCGGCGAGAGCATGGGCGGGGCGGTGGCCATCGAGGCCTTCGCTTCGGACCAGCCGCCGGCCGCCGACCGGCTGGTGCTGCTGGCGCCCGCCGTCTGGGGCTGGTCGAGCCAGCCGCTGCCGAACAAGACCGCCCTCTGGTTCGCCGCCCGGCTGGCGCCCAGCAGCGTCATCAAGCCGCCGAGCTGGGTGACCGCCAAGGTCAAGGCCACCGACAACCGCGAGGAGCTGATCCGCATGAGCCGCGACCCGCAACTGATCTGGGGCGCGCGGTCGGACACCCTTTACGGCCTTGTCGGCCTGATGGAGCGAGCCTGGAGTTCGATCGGCAAGGTGCGGGCGCCGACCCTCTATCTCTACGGCTACAACGACGAGGTCATCCCCAAGACCGCCACCTTCGAGGCCGCCCGCCGGCTGAAGCCCGACGACCGGTCGGGCTACTACCGCGACGGCTGGCACCTGCTGCTGGTCGACAAGCAGGCCGAGCGGGTGTGGAAGGACGTCGAGGGCTTCATCCGCGACCCGGCCGCGCCGCTGGTTTCGCAGGTGGCCACCATCCCCGACGCGCCGACCCCTTCCAACGCCCGGGGGCGGACCGTGGCGGCCGCGTCTTCGGGCTTGTGAGCCGCCCGCGTCCAGCGTATGGGCTGCCCGCACGATAATTCCCTCAACAGACCGGCTCGGCGCAATGACCCTGTTCGATTCTCCCGCTTTCGAGGCTCACGAGGGCGTGCATGCGTTCTTCGATGAAAAGACCGGCCTGAAATCGATTATCGCCGTCCATTCCACCGCCCGCGGCCCCGCCGCCGGCGGCTGCCGCATGTGGCCCTACGGCTCGGCCGAGGCGGCGCTGGACGACGCGCTGAAGCTGTCGCGGGCGATGTCCTACAAGAACGCCATGGCCGACCTCGACCTCGGCGGCGGCAAGTCGGTGATCATCGGCGACAGCCGCAGCCAGAAGTCGCCGGCCCTGTTCGAGGCCTTCGGCCGCGCCGTCGAGACCCTGGGCGGCCGCTACTGGACCGCCGAGGACGTCGGCGTCTCGCCGGCCGACCTGGCCAGCGCCCGCACGCAGACCCGCTTCGTCGCCGGCCTGGAAGGCCACGCGGCGGCCTCGGGCGATCCCAGCCCGGTCACCGCCGAGGGCGTGTTCCGGGGCGTGCGCCTGTGCGTGCGCCGCCGCTACGGCCGCGAACTCGACGGCGTGGTCGTCGCCATCCAGGGGGTCGGCCATGTCGGCGCCTATCTGGCCGAGAAGTTGCACGCCGCCGGCGCCAAGCTGGTGATCACCGACGTCAACGAACAGGCCCTGGAGGCGGTCGCCGCCAGGACCGGCGCCCAGATCGTCGCCCCCGGCGCCATCTTCGACGTCGACTGCGACGTGTTCGCCCCCTGCGCCCTCGGCGGCGCCATCAACGAGGACACCCTGCCGCGCCTCAAGGCCAAGGTCGTCGCCGGCGGGGCCAACAACCAGCTCGCCTCGGCCGAGGTCGATCGGGTGCTGTTCGAGAAGGGCGTGCTCTATGCGCCCGACTACGTGATCAATGGCGGCGGCATCATCAATGTCGCCGGCGAGATCCGCGCGCTCGAAGCCGGCGAGGCGTTCGATCCCAAGTGGGTCGAGGCCAAGCTGGACCGCCTGGCCCAGACGCTGGACGAGGTGCTCGAACACGCCGCCGTCGAGAAGCGTCCCACCCACGAGGTGGCCACCGAGATCGCCAAGGCCCGCATCGCCGCCGCCCAAGGCTGATCGCTACTGACAGCATGCTGTCGGCAGGACTAGTTTAGACCGCTCCTGCCGACGATGAAGGAACGGGCCTTCGACCGTGGCGGAGGTTCCTTGCGATGCGTCGCGCCGATCGGCTGTTCGAGATCATCCAGCGCCTGCGCGGCGGTCGTCTGGTCACGGCCGCCGCCCTGGCCGAGGGGCTGGAGGTGTCGATCCGCACCGTCTATCGCGACATCGTCGACCTGCAGGCCTCGGGCGTGCCGATCGAGGGGGCGGCCGGCGTCGGCTACGTGCTGCGCGACGGCTATCAGGTGCCGCCGCTGATGTTCAGCCTGGGCGAGATCGAGGCCCTGGTCGTCGGGGCCCGCCTGGCCCAGGCCTGGGGCGGCGCCGAACTGGCCCGCTCGGCCGAGGAGGCCCTGTTCAAGATCGACGCCGTGCTGCCGCGCGGGCTCAAGGGCCGGGCCGAGGCGGTGCGGGTGTTCGCCCCCGACCACAAGCTCGCGCCCGAGGTCAAGGCGGCGCTGGACCGGGTGCGCGAGGCCGTGCGCGAGCGCCGGCGCCTGAGTTTCGATTACCGCCGCGCCGACGGCGCGGAGGGGCGGCGCACCGCCCGCCCCCTGGGCATGCATTTCTGGGGCGGGGTGTGGACCGTGGCCGCCTGGTGCGAGGCGCGCGCGGATTTCCGCACCTTCCGCATCGACCGGATGTCGATCCTGGAGCAGGGGCCGGTCTTCCCGTTCGAGCGCGGGCGCGAGCTTCAGGATTTCGTCGCCCTCAACGAGGCCCGGCGTCAGGCCGAGGGCTGGTGAGGCGGCCCGGCCCGGCTCAGGCCGAGGCGCTTCGGCCGCCGATGCCCGAGCCGGCGCTGCGCGGCAGGCGCAGATAGACCGGCAGGGCCAGCAGGGTGACGACCCCGACGGCGATGAACGGCGCGGTGAAGCGGTCGGGCGTCAGCAGGCGCTCCGGCTCCGACCCCTTGGCCAGGTGCAGCATCAGGCCGCCGAAGCTGATGCCCAGGCTGAGGCCGACCTGTTGGGCGACGGTGGCCAGGGTCGAGGCGGCGCTGACCTTGTCCTGCGGCACGTCGGCGTAGGCGACGGTGTTGGCGGCGGTGAACTGGTTGGAGCGGATGAAGCCGGCGACCACCAGCAGCGCCATGATCAGCCATACCGGCGTCCAGTCGCGGAAGAAGCCGGGAATGGCGGTCATCACCGCCGCGCCGATCACCGTGGCGGTCAGGATGGTGCGGAAACCGAAGCGGCGCAGCAGGCCGGGGGCGAAGAACTTGGCGCTCATCGCGCCGAGGCCCTGGCCGATGGTGATCATGCCGGCGCGGAACGGGCTCCAGCCCAGGCCGACCTGAAGCAGCAGCGGCATCAAGAACGGTCCGGCCCCGATGCCCAGCCGCACGAAGGTTCCGCCGGTCAGGCTGGCGCGGAAGGTGGCGTAGCGCAGCAGCCGAAGGTCGAGCACCGGGCGCTCGATGCGCAGGGCGTGGCGGACGTAGAGCGCGCCGACGCCGACGGCCAGGAGCGCGGCGGCGACCTGCACGGCCGGCGGCACGATCTTCAGACCGATGGTCTCGGTCGCCCCGACCAGGGCCGAAATGGCCACGGCGCTCATGACGAAGCCGGCGAAATCGAACCGGCCGGGATGCGGCTGGCGCAGCTTGGGCACCAGGGCGGCCACCGCCGCCATGCCGAGCAGGCAGACCGGCGCGTTGACGAAGAAGATCCACGGCCAGTCGGCGACGCTGAGGATCAGCCCGGCGATGGGCGGGCCGACCAGGGGGCCGACCAGGGCGGGCATGGTGAACCAGCTCATCGCCGCCACCAGCCGCTCGCGCGGGGCCGATCCGACGATGATCAGGCGGCCGACCGGCGTCATCATCGCCCCGCCCATGCCCTGGATGACGCGATAGGCGACCAGCTCGCCCAGCGAGTGGGCGAAGCCGCACAGGATCGACCCGGCCATGAAGATGGTCATGGCGATCATGAACACGCGCTTGGCCCCGAACCGGTCGGCGATCCAGCCGCTGGCCGGGGCGAACACCGCCAGGGCGACGATGTACGAGGTCAGGGCCAGCTTCAGGTGGATGGGGTCCGTGCCGAACGCCCGCGCCAGGGTGGGCAGGGCGGTGGACAGGGCCGTGGAGTCGACGAACTCCATGAACAGGGCGCTGGCCACGGCGATGGAGGTGAGGCGCGAGGCCCAGGCCGACGGCGGCGCCTCGGCCGTCGCGGTCTCGGCGGCCTCGGACTCGACGATGTCGGCGGACGACGGCACGGCCGTGGATATGCGCCCCTCGGCGCGTCGTGTCACCCCCTGCGAAGGCCCTCGGCCGGCGGTTTCCCCGCCGCGGCCGAAGTCAGCCTTCCTTGGGCGGCCGCTCGACCTGGAACGACCGGGCCTCGGCCGGCCGGTCGGGGTCGATGGCGGGTTCGGCGTCGGAGACGTCGGCCTTGCGGCCGACCTGATGCGGCAGCGGGCAGGTCTTGCGCACGCCGTAGTCCGGGGCTTGCTGCTGCTGGAAACCGGTGGTCATGCGCGGACCTCCCTGTCTGGCCGCACGCTAAGCTTCGGCGCGTTCCGGGGCGCATCCAGCAACCCCGTTGGGCCTTCGCCGGTTCCATCTTGCGGCCGGCGGGCCGCGGGATCGCCTCAACCCTGCGTGATCGGGGAGGGGAGACCGCCGCCACCCGGGCCCCTGCGAGGGGTCTGGGATGACGGCGCGGTCATGGCCGGATGCGGCCTTAGCGGCTGAAGCCGGCCTCGGCGAAATCGACCATCCGCCGGATCAGCGGCTCGATCTCGTCCTCGCGGGTCAGCCCCTCCGACAGGGTGTTCAGGCGGTCGAACTCGGCGAAGCGGTTGTTGTGCACCATGCCCAGCACGAAGTGCAGCCGCCAGTAGACCTCGACCTCGGGCAGGTCCGGCCGGGCCGCCCTCAGGGCGTCGGCGAAGCGGCGCAGGTGCGAGACGTCGGTCCGCAGCACGTCGCGCATCGCCTCGGTGCCCTCGCTGCGGGCGCGGATCAGGAACTGCACCGAGATCAGCCGGTCGCCGTTGGGGTCGAGCCAGCGCACGGGCGGGCCGATCAGGGCCTCCAGGATGGCGCGCACGGGCGGTCGCCCGCCGTGGGCGTCGTTGGCCTCGTGCAGCAGGCGCGCGCGCATCCGGTTCAGCTCGGCGGTCCGCCGGCGGAAGATGTCGAACAGCAGCGCGTCCTTGGAGCCGAAATGGTAGTTCACCGAGGCTAGGTTGACATTGGCCTCGGCGGTGATGTCGCGCACCGAGACCTTCTGGAACCCGTGCACTGCGAACAGCCGCTCGGCGGCCAGGAACACCTGGTTCTTGGTCGCGGCTTCCTGTTCGGGCGTCAGCGCCTCGGGCGCCGTCTCCAGGTCGTTGTCGGGGGCGACCGCGCCGCTCAGGCCGCGCGCGCGTTGTTGTCCGGTCATCCGCGCACGAGCTCGCGCATGGCCTTGTCGAGGCCTTCAAGGGTCAAGGGGTACATCCGGTCGTTCATCAACTGTCTCATCACGCCGATCGACTGGGTATAATCCCAGTGCCGCTCAGGCGTCGGGTTCAACCAGACCACGCTGTCGTAGATCTGCGTCACGCGGTCGATCCACACCGCGCCGGCCTCTTCGTTCCAGTGCTCGACCGAGCCGCCCGGATAGGTGATCTCATACGGGCTCATGGTCGCGTCACCGACGAAGATCACCTTATAGTCGTGGGGAAATTTGTGAAGCACATCCCACGTGTTGATCTTCTCGGCGTGCCGGCGGCGGTTGTCCTTCCACACCCCCTCATAGAGGCAGTTGTGGAAGTAGAAGAACTCCATGTTCTTGAATTCGGTCTTGGCCGCGCTGAACAGCTCCTCGCAGAGCTTGATGTGGCTGTCCATCGAGCCGCCGATGTCGAAGAACAGCAGCACCTTGATCGTATTGCGCCGCTCCGGCCGCAGGACCAGGTCGAGATAGCCCTTGTTGGCGGTCTCCTTGATCGAGCCGTCGACGTCCAGCTCCTCGGGCTGGCCCTGGCGGGCGAACCTGCGCAGGCGGCGCAGCGCCACCTTGATGTTGCGCGTGCCCAGCTCGACCGAGTCGTCGAGGTTCTTGTACTCGCGCTTGTCCCACACCTTCACGGCGCGGCCGTGGCGGCCCTTGTCCTGGCCGATGCGCACGCCCTCGGGATTGTAGCCGTTGGCCCCGAACGGAGAGGTGCCGCCGGTGCCGATCCACTTGGAGCCGCCCTCGTGGCGCTCCTTCTGCTCCTTCAGGCGCTCCTGCAGGGTCTCCATCAGCTTCTCGAAGCCGCCGAGGGCCTCGATCTGCGCCTTCTCCTCGTCGGTGAGGAACTTCTCGGTCAGGGCCTTCAGCCATTCGGCCGGGATCTCGGCGGTCAGGCCGTCGTCGACCCGCTCCAGGCCCTTGAACACATGGCCGAACACCCGGTCGAACTTGTCGAGGTTCTTCTCGTCCTTCACCAGCGACGCGCGCGACAGATAGTAGAAATCGTCCACCGACCGGTCGATGACGTCACGGTCCAGCGCCTCCATCAGCATCAGGTACTCCTTGAGCGTCACCGGCACGCGGGCCTGACGCAGCTCGGAGAAGAAGCGCATGAACATCGTGGTTCTCTAGAGCGGACGCGGTTCGTGAAATCGAACGACTGTTTGCCGTGAGATTGGGCGGTGGGCGGAATTTAGTCCAACGATTTTAGCGCCCGCGCCGATTCCGCCGCCGCGTGACGATGTCGCGCCGAGCGTGTCGGCTTGAGATCGGCGCGCCGGCCCGTCCGTAAGGTTCCCGCGCAGCGTTTCGGAGGATTACGCGGCCGAGACGGGCTCTTCCGCTTCCCGGAGCAGGATGAACTCGCGGTCGCGCACGCGGCCGACGGGGAACTGGTACTCGCCGGCCTTGGCGAAGCCGTGGCGGGCGTAGAGGCGCTGGGCGCCGTGGTTCTCGGCCCAGACCCCGATCCACAGGCGGCGGCCGGGGCGCTCCAGCCAGGCCAGGGCCTCGGCGAGCAGGCGGCGGCCGAGGCCCGAGCCCTGTTCGCCGGCCCGGACATAGAGCCGCTTCAATTCGCCGCAAGCGGGCGTGACCTCGGCGTGCGGCAGCTTGCAGCGCCCGGCCTGGGCGTAGCCGACGACCTGGCCGTCGCGCTCTGCCAGCCAGACCGCCTCGTCCGCCCCGGCCAGTTCGTCCGCGCACTTGTCGATCGCATAGGCCTCGTCGAGGAAGGCGTCGAGGTCGTCCTGGGGGTAAAGGCGGCCGAAGGTCTCGGCGAAGGTCTCGCGGCCGATGCGGTGCAGGGCGTCGGCGTCGGCGGGCGTGGCGCGGCGGATCGAAATCATCGGTCCACTATATGGTCTTGGCCGCCGGACGCGATAGGCTGGCGCCATGGCGATCGCTCTCTTCACCCACCCCGACATGCTGGACCACCGGCCGGGCGAGGATCATCCGGAGCGGCCCGAGCGGCTGACGGCCGTGCTCGACGCCCTGGACGACGCGTCGGGGCTCGACCTGGAGCGGCGCGAGGCTCCCCGCGCCAGGCCCGAGAGCCTGCTTGCCGTGCATCCGCAGGCCCATGTCGACCGCGTCTTCGCCGCCGCGGCGCAGGCCGCCTCCGGCCGCGCGCGGATCGACGACGACACCGCCATGTCGAGCGGCAGCCTGGTCGCCGCCCTGCGCGCCGCCGGCGCCGTGACGGCGGCGGTGGAGGGCGTGGCGGCCGGCGACTTCACGCGGGCGTTCTGCGCCGTGCGTCCGCCAGGCCATCACGCCGAGCCGGGCGAGGCCATGGGGTTCTGCCTGTTCTCCAACGTCGCGGTGGCGGCCCGCGCGGCCCAGGCCGCCGGCCTGCGGCGGGTGGCCGTGGTCGACTTCGACGTCCATCACGGCAACGGCACCCAGGCGGCGTTCGAACACGACCCCAGCCTGTTCTTCGCCTCGATCCATCAGTGGCCGCTCTATCCGGGCACCGGCGATCCTTCGGAAAGGGGCGTCGGCAACGTGGTCAACGCCGTGGTGCCGCCGCACGCTCCGCGCGAGTCGTGGCGAGCCGGCTTCGACGGGCTGATGGACCGGGTCGACGCCTTCGCGCCCGACCTGATCCTGGTGTCGGCGGGGTTCGACGCCCACGCCCGCGATCCCTTGGCGGCGCAGGCCCTGGAGGCCGAGGATTTCGCCTGGGCGACCCGCGCCATCGTCACCGTCGCCGAGGCGCGATGCCGAGGGCGGGTTGTGTCCTCGCTCGAGGGCGGCTACGACCTAGAGGCGCTCGGCCGTTCGGCGGCGGCGCATGTGCGGGCCTTGCAGGAGGGGTGAGGGAGTTTGGATATCGCCGCAAGGCGACCGGCGCCCGGATGGCATGGCGAGCGAAGCGTTGAAGATTCAGGACCCACCCGCCGGGACCAGGGCCGCCGTCGACGGCGGACGTCGCGGCGTCATCACCCTGGCGCGGCACGGCGAGCCGGCGTTGTCGCGCCGGATCAAGCTGGACGCCGCGGGCTATCGGCGCTGGTGGGCGCTCTACGAGGAAGGCGGACTGCTGCAGGGCCAGATCCCTCCGCGCCATCTCCAGGCCACGGCCGAGGCGGCGGGGGTGATCGTCGCCTCCACCCGCCGGCGCTCGATCGAGACCGCCCAGGCGGTGGCCTGCGGCCGGGCCTTCTCCCAGGACCCGCTGTTCATCGAGGCCCCGCTGCCGCCGCCCTCGTGGCCGTCGGCGTTCAAGTTCTCGCCGCGCGCCTGGGGGGTCATCGCCAGGTTGTGGTGGTGGTTCTTCGACCATAACGAAGGCCAGGAAAGCCGCGCCGAGGCCCAGGTCCGCGCCGAGGAGGCCGCCCGCCTTCTCGACGGGCTGGCCGAGAACGGCCAGGACGTGCTGGTGCTCGCCCATGGCTTCTTCAACACCATGATCGGCATCGAACTGAAGGAGCTGGGCTGGCGCTGCGTGAAGGACCAGGGCTTCAAGTACTGGTCGGCGCGCAGCTTCGAGCGCGTCTAGCCTGACGCCCGGCGCCGCCTAGTTCATGGTTCCGGCGACGATCTCCAGCTTGTTGCCGTCCGGATCGAACAGCACCGCGCCATAGTAGTCGGGGGCGATGTCCGGGTGCGCGCCCGCCGCGCGGACGCTGCGCGCGCCGGCGGTCAGGGCCGCCGCATAGGCGGCGTCGACCGCGTCGCGGCCGTCGGCGGCGAAGGCGATGTGGGTCCCAAGGCCCGCCACCCGCCCGGCCTCGACCGGATAGAGAAAGAAGGCCCCGTTCATGCCGCCGGGGCCGTAGGCCAGTTCGGCGTCGGTGGCCGACGAGGCGGCGTGGCCCAGCGGGGCCAGCAGCGCGTCGTAGAAGCGCCGGGCCTCGGCCAGGTCGCGCACGCCGATGGACAGGTGGTCGAACATGGCGAAGTCCCCGAAGCCGTGGTCTTCCTCAGATGGGCGGGCGGGGCGGTCGCGCAAGGCCGGTCCGCGAAAGTTCGCGCCCGGGCGTTCGCCGGCGACGTCACGCGGACGCCCGCCGAAAATAATCCGGGGCTGCGGCGTTGCCCATCGGGACGCGCCTCGCCTAAGTTGCCGCGGAATTCCTCCGGAGACGACCTTGACCGACGCGCCCGACATTTCAGCCCTGTCCTTCGAGCAGGCCCTGGCCGAGCTGGAGAAGATCGTGGCCGAACTCGAATCGGGCCAGGCGCCGCTGGAACGCTCGATCGAGGTCTATGAGCGCGGCGCGGCCCTCAAGGCCCACTGCGAGAAGAAGCTCGAAGCCGCCCGCCTGCGCGTCGAGAAGATCGTCATGTCCCCGGGCGGCCCCGGCGCCGAGCCGGCCGAATTCTCCTGAGCGCGCGTATGGCCGACGGCTCCACCGTGCGCGAGACCATCGCTTTCGACGACTTTCTCAAGGTCGACGTCCGCGTCGGCACGGTGCTGAAGGCCGAGCCGTTCCCCGAGGCGCGCAAGCCGGCCTACAAGCTGACGGTCGATTTCGGACCGGAGATCGGCGTGCGCCGGTCCTCGGCCCAGATCACCCACCACTACGGCCTGGACGAACTGGTCGGGCGCAAGGTGGCGGCGGTGGTCAATTTTCCGCCGCGCCAGATCGGGCCGTTCATGTCCGAGGTGTTGTGCCTGGGCTTCCCCGACGCCGACGGCCACGTGGTGCTGGTCGGCGTCGATCGCGCCGTGCCCGACGGCGGGAGACTGTTTTGAACCGCGCCGCCTTCGCCCAAAGGGTGGCCGAGGCCGCCGACCTGGTCACCGTGGCGCTCGACGCCCTCCTGCCGCGCGGCGAGGGGCCCGAAAGCCGCCTCACCGAGGCGATGCGCTACGCCGCCCTGGGGCCGGGCAAGCGGCTGCGGCCGTTCTTCGCGCTCGAGACGGCCAAGATGTTCGACGTCGAGGAGCGGCCGGTGCTGCGCGCCGCCTGCGCCCTGGAATGCATCCACGCCTACAGCCTCGTGCACGACGACCTGCCGTGCATGGACGACGACGACATGCGCCGCGGCCGCCCGACCGTCCACAAGGCCTATGACGAGGCGACGGCCGTGCTGGCCGGCGACGCGCTGCAGACCGCCGCGTTCGAGATCATGGCCCATCCCGACACCCACGAGGACGCCGAGGTGCGGGCCGAGCTGGTGCGCCGCCTGGCCGTCGCTTCGGGCGCCAAGGGCATGGCCGGCGGCCAGATGATCGACCTGCTGGGGGTGCGCGACGACCTCGGCGCCGTGGCCCGCATGCAGCGGCTGAAGACCGGGGCCTTGATCGTCTACGCCTTCGACATTCCGCTGGTGCTGGCCCGCGCCGGCGAGGCCGAGCGCCAGGCCCTGACCGCCTTCGCCCAGGACCTGGGGCTGGCCTATCAGATCGTCGACGACCTGCTCGACGTCGAGGGCGACGAGGACCTGCTGGGCAAGGCCGCCGGCGGCAAGGACGCCGCCAAGGGCAAGGCCAACTACGTCACCCTGCTGGGCGTCGATCAGGCGCGCGAACGGGTGGCCCATCTGTCCGGCCAGGCCAAGGGGCGCCTCGACCTCTTCGGCGAACGCGCCAGATTCCTGCGCGATAGCGTCGACTTCGTGCTAGATCGACGTAATTAAGTCGATCGCCGGACGGGCATGCCCGTCCGCGGACCGCGATCCGGAACACTGCATGCCGCCTGTCACCCCCCTGCTCGACACCGTCCGTTCGCCGACCGACACGCGCGAATTCACCTCTCCGCAGCTGCGCCAGCTCGCCGACGAGCTGCGGGCCGAGACCATCGACGTGGTGTCGACCACCGGCGGCCACCTGGGCGCGGGCCTGGGCGTGGTCGAACTGACCGTGGCGCTGCACCACGTGTTCGACACGCCGCGCGACATCGTCATCTGGGACGTCGGCCACCAAGCCTATCCGCACAAGATACTCACCGGCCGGCGCGAGCGCATCCGCACCCTGCGCCAGGGCGGCGGCCTGTCGGGCTTCACCAAGCGTTCGGAAAGCGAATACGACCCGTTCGGCGCCGCGCACGCGGCCACCTCGATCTCGGCGGCGCTGGGCTTCGCGGCCGCCCGCGACCAGCGCGGCGACGATAACAAGGTCATCGCCGTGATCGGCGACGGCTCGATGAGCGCGGGCATGGCCTACGAGGCGATGAACAACGCCGTCGAGACCACCAAGCAGCTGATCGTCATCCTCAACGACAACGACATGTCGATCGCCCCGCCGGTCGGCGGCATGAGCGCCTACATGGCCCGCCTGGTCTCGGGCGGCGGCTACCAGTCGCTGCGCAAGCTGGGCAAGCAGGTGGCCGGCGCCCTGCCGCGGCCCTTGCAGCAGGCCGCGCGCAAGGCCGAGGAATACGCCCGCGGCATGGTCACCGGCGGGACGCTGTTCGAGGAGCTGGGCTTCTACTATGTCGGGCCCATCGACGGGCACGACCTCGACGCCCTGGTCCCGGTGCTGAAGAACATCCGCGACCACGCCGACAAGCCGGTGCTGGTCCACGTCGTCACCCAGAAGGGCAAGGGCTACGCCCCGGCCGAGGGCGCCGACGACAAGCTGCACGCGGTGGCCAAGTTCGACGTCGTCACCGGCAAGCAGGCGAAGTCGCCGTCCAACGCCCCCAGCTACACCAAGGTGTTCGCCCAGCAGCTGATCAAGCAGGCCGAGCGCGACGACAAGATCATCGCCATCACCGCCGCCATGCCCTCGGGCACCGGCCTCGACCTGTTCGGCCAGGCCTTCCCCAGCCGCACCTTCGACGTCGGCATCGCCGAACAGCACGCGGTGACCTTCGCCGCCGGCCTGGCCGCCGACGGCATGAAGCCGTTCTGCGCCCTCTATTCGACCTTCCTCCAGCGCGGCTACGACCAGGTGGTGCACGACGTGGCCATCCAGAGCCTGCCGGTGCGCTTCGCCATGGACCGCGCCGGGCTGGTGGGCGCCGACGGGGCCACCCACGCCGGCAGCTTCGACATCGGCTACATGGGCGCGCTGCCCGGCATGGTGCTGATGGCCGCCTCCGACGAGGCCGAGCTGGCCCGGATGATCGCCACGGCGGTGGCGATCGACGATCGGCCCAGCGCCTTCCGCTATCCGCGCGGCGAAGGCGTCGGCGTCGACATCCCCGACCTCGCCGAGCCGCTGGAGATTGGCAAGGGCCGCATCGTCCGCGAAGGCTCGGCCGTGGCCATCCTGTCGTTCGGCACCCGCCTGCAGGAAAGCCTCAAGGCCGCCGACGCCCTGGCCGCGCGGGGGCTTTCGGCCACCGTGGCCGACGCCCGTTTCGCCAAGCCGCTGGACATCGACCTGATCCTGCGCCTCGCCCGCGGGCACGAGGCGCTGATCACCGTCGAGGAGGGGGCCATGGGCGGCTTCGGCGCCTTCGTGCTCCAGGCCCTGGCCGAGCACGGGGCCCTGGATCGCGGCCTTCGGGTCCGCACCCTGGTCCTGCCCGACGTCTTCCAGGACCAGGACAAGCCCGAGGCGATGTACGCCGAGGCGGGGCTGGACGCCGACGGCATCGTGGCGGCGGCGCTGCGCGCCCTGGGCGTGGCCGGGGCGCCGGCGGCGAACCGCCGGGCCTGAGGCGCGCCGCCGGGCTCAGAACGGCGAGAACTTCTCCACCAGCGACTGGCCGGCCGGGGTCTTCTGGACCCGGCTGATGTCGCCGCGTCCGCCATAGCTGATGCGCGCCTCGGCGATCTGGCTGTGGTTGATGGTGTTGGTCGCGGTGATGTCCTCGGGACGCACCACGCCCTGGACGGTGAGCTGGCGCATCTCGGTGTTGGTGCGCACCTCCTGCGAGCCCTGGATCATCAGGTTGCCGTTGGGCAGCACCTGGGTGACCACGGCGGCGACGGTCAGGTTGATCTTTTCCTGGCGGTTCACCGCGCCGGCGCCCTGGTTCGAGGTGGCGCCGCTGGTGGCCAGGGCGTTGGTCGGGTCGTAGGCGCCCGGCAGCATCCTGCCGAGCGTTTGCTCCAGGCCCAGGAGGTGCGGCATGCCGGCCTTCATCGACGAGGTGCGCGAGCTGGAGGTGGCGTTGGTGGTCTTGGCGCTGTCGTCGATGGTGATCAGCACAGTCAGGATGTCGCCGACGCGGCTGGCCCGCTGGTCGATGAAGAAGGCGCGCGCGCCCGTCCGCCACAGCGAATTGGCCGAGGCCGACTGCGGGATCGGCTGGCGCGCGGCCCCGATCACGGGCGTCGAGGCCGGCATGGGCTGGGCCAGGGCGGCGGGATAGTTCATCGGCGTCAGCTTGGGGCCGTTGACGGCCTCGTTCACCGACGAGCAGGCGCACAGCGTCGCGCCGGAGGCGGCGACCAGGGCGAGGGCGGAAAGACGGCGCATGGCGGCGGGCTCCTAGCGAAGCGAAGCGAACTGGGCGGCGGGGAAGGCGGCGGCCTTCAGGCGGTCGGCCTCGGGGCCGACGACCGCCTGGCCGGGGCCGGCGGCGACGGCCTCGAACACCTTCTTGGAGGCGACGTTCATCACCGCCACCGTGTCTCCGGCGGCGGCGGCGGCCATGGCCTTGCCCTGCAGCGACAGGCGGACCCCGTCGGCGCTGAAGGTCACGGTGACGAGGTCGTCGCGCTTGATCACCTGGGCGGCGGCGAGGTCGCGGCCGGTCACCGCGGCGCCGGCGCGCAGAGGCCTGCGGGCGGCCATGCCGATCACCCGCTCGGCGTCGCCGGGGGCGTCCTTGGGGGCGGAGAAGGCGGCGACCTTGGTCCAGGCGACGTCCTGAGGGCCCACGACCTCGCCGGCGGCGAGGCTGCGGGTGTAGGTCAGGGCCTCGACCGTCGCGCCCGGCTTGCCAGCCCGCGTGGCCGCCACGGCGGCGGCGGGCTCGGGCTGGGCGGCGCCCTGGCGGACGACGATGCGGCGCAGGCGCGAGGGGTTGTCCCAGTCGAGGCCGGCCAGGTGGGCGGCGCGCTGCACCGCCGCCGCGTCCAGCACGGCGTTGGCGCCCGGCTGCGGGGCGGGGCCGATGACGACCCCCGCCGCGCGGCCGGCGTCGTCGAACAGGTCGCCGAGGGTGACGGGGCCGCCGGCCTCGACGTCGACCTTCAGCGACACCGGCTGGCCGGCCAGGGCCGCGCCGGCCGACAGCCATGCGGCGGCGGCCAGGGCCAGGGGGGCGATCGCGCGGGCGAGGGCGTGGGTCATGGACTTACGACTTCAGCTGCGAGGTGGTCTGGAGCATCTGGTCGGCGGAGTTGATCACCTTGGAGTTCATCTCGTAGGCGCGCTGCGCCACGATCAGGGCGGTGATCTCGCTGACCGGGTCGACGTTCGAGGCCTCGACATAGCCCTGCAGCAGCTTGCCGTAGCCGGGCGCGCCGGGATTGGCGACGCTGGCCTGGCCGGACGCGCCGCTTTCCAGGAACAGGTTCTCGCCGACCGCGTCGAGGCCGGCCTCGTTGAAGAAGGTCGCCAGCTGCAGCTGGCCGACGGTCTGCGGCGTCGGCGAGCTGGGCTGCAGCACCTGCATCAGGCCCGTCGGCGAGATCATCACGTCGGTGGCGTCTTGCGGGACGGTGATCCCCGGCTGCACCAGATAGCCGTCGTTGGTGACCAGCTGGCCCTGGTCGTTGGTCGTGAGGTTGCCGGCGCGGGTGTAGGCCGTCTCGCCCGAGGGCAGCAGCACCTGCAGGTAGCCGCGCCCCTGGATGGCCACGTCGAACTTGTTCTGGGTCTGGGTGGGCGAGCCCTGGGCGGTGATGCGGTAGACCGAGCCGGCCTTGACGCCCGAGCCGACCTGGACGCCGGTCGGCACCACCGTGCCGGAATCCGAAGAGGCCGCGCCCATGCGCTCGACGTTCTGGTAGAGCAGGTCCTCGAACTCGGCCCGCTGCTTCTTGAAGCCGACCGTGTTCATGTTGGCGATGTTGTTCGAGATGACCTCGACGTTCAGCTGCTGGGCCGCCATGCCCGTGGTTGCGGTGCGCAGAGCTCTCATCGGCTAGATTCCTAGTTCACCTGGCCCAGACGCTGGATCGACTTGCGGTCGAGCTGCGCGGTCTGGTCCATCATGTTGCTCACGCTCTCATAGGCGCGCGTCACCTCGATCATCCGCGTGATCTCCTGGATCGGCTGGACGTTCGAGGCCTCGGTCATGCCCTGGTGCAGGAGGGCGGCCGTGGCGGCCTGAGGCTGCTGGTTGGAGGTGTTGCGGAAGAGGCCGTCGCCGGTCTTCTCCAGCGCCGACAGGCTGTCGAAGCGATAGGCGCCCAGCTTGCCGACCCGCAGGATTCCCTGGCTGATGACGCCGTCGCGGCTGATGGTCGGCTCGCCCTTCTCGGGATCGAGCACGATCTCCGAGCCGCTGTCGTCGAGGACCGGCTGGCCGGCCTTGGTCACCAGGCGTCCGGTGGAATCGGTCGAGAAGCGCCCGTCGCGGGTGTAGCGCTCGCCGGCCGGCGTCCGGACCTTGAAGAAGCCCTGGCCCTCGATGGCGACGTCCAGCGGCGCGCTGGTCTGCTGCAGGGTTCCCTGGCCGAAATCGCGGGCGACGCCGGAATCCAGCGCGAACTTCACCGGCTGGGCCACCGGGCTGTCGCCGACCAGGCGGCGCGGCTCGACCCGGCTCATCAGCGACTCGACCTTGAAGCCCACGGTGTCGGCGTTGGCGATGTTGTTGGCGACGACATCCAGCTCGCGGCGCAGGATCATCTGCCGCGAGAGGCCGACGTACATCGTATTGTCCATGATGCCGCAGTCCTATGGTTAACGTCGTCCCATGCGGGGCTGCAAAAGGCGGGCCAGCCGAAATTCTTTTCAAAAACAACGAATACTAGGGTTAACGGCCTGCCGATGGGCGATCTCGGCCCGGCAAAAATTGCAGCGGTTAAGGAGTGTTAAAAACCGGTCCTTAACCATTTCGAAGCGATTGAACGAAGGTGGGCGAACTGGGGCGCCGCGCGCTGGCGCGCGGTCCCGCGGCGGGCGAGATGGCGAAGAGCAAGGCGAAGCAGACCGAGGCCGAAGCGGACGCCCAGGCGGGCGACGGCGCTGAGGGCGGCGAAGGCGGCGAGGGCAAGAAGAAGCTCCCGCTCAAGCTGCTGATCATCGCCGGCGTCGCCGCGCTCGTCGTGCTGGGCGGCGGCGGGGCGGCGGCCTTCCTGCTGCTGGGCCACAAGCCCGACGCGGCCCACGCCGAGAAGGCCAAGCCCAAGCCGAAGAAGAAGGACGAGAAGGGCGGCGACGCCAAGACCGTCGGCCAGGTCCGCGAGGGCCCCGACGGCGTGGTGTTCTACACCTTGCCGGACATCGTCGTGAACATGCAGACTGCCGACGGCAAGCCGACCTTCCTCAAGCTGAAGCTGACCTTCGAGCTGCCGGACGCCTCGGTGGTGGAGGTGCTGGAGCCCAACGCGCCCCGGCTGCAGGACATGTTCCAGACCTTCCTGCGCGAACTGCGCCCCGAGGATCTGCAAGGCAGCCAGGGCAGCTACCAGCTGCGCATGGAGCTCAAGCGCCGGGTCGATCTGGTGATCGCTCCGGCCAAGGTGAACACGGTCCTGATCGAGGAGATGCTGATCAACTAGGGCCCCGGCCCGTCGTTGAGCATGACCCCATGGCGGAAGACTTCGACCAGGCCATGGCCCAGTGGGCCTCCGAGAACGCCGATCCGGGCGCGTCGCCCGCCGGCGCGCCCGGATCGGAGCGCATCCTCAATCAGGACGAGATCGACAGCCTGCTCGGCTTCGACCTGTCCGAGGAGGACGCCGCCGAGCGCACCGGCGTGCGGGCGATCATCAATTCGGCCCTGGTCTCCTACGAGCGCCTGCCGATGCTGGAGATCGTCTTCGACCGCCTGGTGCGGTTGATGACGACGAGCCTGCGCAACTTCACCAGCGACAACGTCGAGGTCAGCCTCGACAACATCTCGTCGATCCGCTTCGGCGACTATCTCAACTCGATCCCGCTGCCGGCCATCCTGTCGGTGTTCCGCGCCGAGGAGCTGGACAACTACGGCCTGCTGACGGTCGATTCCAACCTGATCTATTCGATCGTCGACGTGCTGCTGGGCGGGCGTCGCGGCACGGCGGCCATGCGCATCGAGGGCCGCCCCTACACCACCATCGAGCGGGTGCTGGTGCAGCGGATGGTCGAGGTGGTGCTGGCCGACGCCAAGCAGGCGTTCGAGCCGCTGACCCCGGTCAGCTTCCGCCTGGACCGCCTGGAGACCAATCCGCGCTTCGCCGCCATCGCCCGGCCGGCCAACGCCGCCATCCTGGTCAAGCTGCGCATCGACATGGAGGACCGCGGCGGGCGCATCGAGCTGCTGCTGCCCTATGCGACGCTGGAGCCGATCCGCAAGATGCTGCTGCAGCAGTTCATGGGCGAGAAGTTCGGCCGCGACAACATCTGGGAAAGCCACCTGGCCACCGAGCTGTGGGGCGCCCAGACCGAGGTGCGGGCCGTGCTCGACGAACAGCAGATCAGCCTGCAGCGCGTGCTGGAGCTGAAGGTGGGCGACACCCTGATGCTCAACGCCACGCCCGACAGCCTGGTCGAGCTGCGCGCCGGGGCGGTGCCGCTGACCCGCGGGCGCATGGGCCGCCGCAACCATCATATCGCCGTCCGCGTCGAGGCGCCGCTGTCGCCCTCGGCCAAGGCGGCGTTGCAGAGGTTCCGATGAGCATCGTCTCCCTCGGCATGAACCTGCTCCTGGCCGGGCTGCTGATCGCGGCCCTGGCGTTCGGCTGGCGGCTCGACCGCAAGCTCAAGGCCCTGCGCGAGGGGCACGCCGGCTTCGCCAAGGCGGTGGCCGACCTCGACGCGGCGGCGGCGCGCGCCTCCACCGGCCTCGCCGAACTGCGGCGGACGGCCGACGAGGCGGCCGACATCCTCGGCGGCCGTCTGGCCGTGGCCCGGGACCTGACCGACAAGCTGGAAAAGCTGATCGCGCGGGCCGAGCGGAGCGGGGTCAAGGTCGAGCCCGCCGCGGCGCCGGCGTCCGGGTCGGCGCGCGCCGCCCCGCCGCCCGCAACGCCCCAGGCTGCGCCGCATCGCCCCGAGGCCGACGCCGAGGCCCTGGCCGAATCCCTGGTGCTTCGCCTGACGCGCGACGACATCGCCCCGCGCCCCGCCGCCGCGCCGCCCGCGCCGCCTGCGCCTCGGGCGGCCGCGCCCGTCGCGCGGACGCCGGCGGCGACCGTCGACGAAGACCTGTTCGACGGCCCGGCCGAGCCGGCGCTGCGCCTCACCCCCCTCCGCGGAGGTCGCCGATGACCCGCATTCCCCGCATCCTGCCCCTGATCGGCGTCGCCGCCGGCGGCGTCCTGGCCATCAACGCCCTGGGCGGCGCCAAGACCCTGCCCGGCATGGTCTCGGGCGCGCGGGCATGGGCCGAGGGCGCGGTCGGCGCCCAGAAGCCCGCCGCCAAGCCGGAGGACAAGCCGCAGGCGGCCTCGGCCGCCGACGCCGCCAAGCCCGTCGCTGCCGTCGCGCCGGCCAAGCCGCCGGCCCCGGTCTGCGCGCCGACCGCCGCCGAGCTGGCCAAGGAGGCGGGCCTGTCGCCGGCCGAGCTGCGCGTGCTGCAAAGCCTCGGCGCCCGCCGCAACGAGCTGGACGGCCGCGAGAAGGACATCGACCTGCAGATGCAGCTGCTGGCCGCGGCCGAGGCCAAGCTGGACGCCAAGATCAAGACCATGAACGGCCTCAAGGGCGAGATCCAGGGGCTGCTCGGCCAGGCCGACGCCAAGGCCGACGCCGAGGCCGACCGGCTGGTCACCGTCTATTCGGCGATGAAGCCCAAGGACGCGGCCGCCCGCATGTCGCTGCTGGACGACAGCGTCCGCCTGCCGATCGCCGCCAAGATGAAGGAGCGGGTCCTCTCGGGGGTGCTGGCCCAGATGGCGCCGCAGGACGCCCGCGACCTGACGGAGAAGCTGGCGCACCGGCTCAGCAAGGCCCAGTCGGTGCTGCAGGCCAAGGCCGCCCTGGCGCCGGTCGCCGCCGCTGCGCCCGCCGCGGCTTCGCCGCAGGCCCAGGCCCAGGCTCCGGCCGCCGCCTCGCCGGCCGCCGCCAAGGCCAAGGCGCGCTAAGGCGCCCATGGGCCTGCGCTCCGCCTTCCGGTCGGGCGTCGCCGCGGCCTGCATCGCCGGGCTGGCCGCGCCCGCGTGGAGCGCCCCCGGGGGCGAACCCGCGCCGCGCAAGGCGGCGGGGCCGCAGGTCCGCATCGCCCAGGCCGCCGACTTCTCGCGCCTGGAGTTCCACGGGGCCGCCCCGGTCGTCCGCCGCGACGGCCAGACCCTGACGCTGCGCTTCGCCGGTCCAGGGCCGGACATTTCGCAGTTGCGGGTGTTCCCGCCCAAATGGCTGAAGTCGGCCGAGCTGCGCCGCACGCCCGCCGGCGCCGAGGTGGTGCTGACCCTGGCCGACGACGCGGACTACAAGGCCGGCCAGGCCGACGGCGCGGCCTTCGTCAACCTGTTCCAGAAACGCGCCGACCCCGCCCGTCCGCAGGCCGCCAAGGCCGAAGCGCCGCCCGATCCCGCCCCCTCGCTCACCCTGGCGCGCACCGCGCGGCCCGATCCCACGCCGGCCGGCGGCGTGGTGCGGATGGAGCCGGAGCTGTCCGACCAGCAGGTGCTGCTGCGCTTCACCTGGAAGAACCCGCCGGGGGCGGCGGTCTTCCGCCGGGGCGAGGCGATCTGGGTGGTGTTCGACGCCCGCGCGAAGCTGGACATTAGCAAGGCGCCGCACGGCATGCGCCAGTTCACCGGCATGCGCGCGGTCGAGGGCGCGGACTTCACCGCCCTGCGCATCGCCGCCCCGGCGTCGACGGCGGTCAAGGCTGTCGGCGAGGGCGCGACCTGGACCATCGCGCTCGGCCCCGGGCCGCAGCCGTCGCCCGACCTGGTGAAGATCTCGCGCGACGAGGAGCAGACGGCGGCGGCGCTGTCGGCGGCCATGGCCGGCGCGACCAAGGTGGTGTGGCTGGACGATCCGGTGGTCGGCGACCGCATCGCCGCCGTCACCGCGCTGGCGCCGTCCAAGGGGCTGCCGTCGCGCCGCGAGTTCGTCGAGATGGCCCTGTTGTCCTCGGCGCAGGGGCTGGCCATCGAGCCCTACGCCGCCGACGTGGCGGTGGCCTCGGACGGCGATCTGGTGCGCATCGGGCGGCCGCAGGGACTGGCCCTGTCGCCGGCCTGGGCGGCGGCCAAGAAGGAGTCCGCCGCCATCGGCGCGCCGCAGCCGACCTCGATGCCGGCCCTGGTCGATTTCGACGGCTGGTCCAAGACCGGTTCCGGCGGCTTCATGGCCCGCTACGACGCCTTGCAGGACGCCGCCGCGACCGAGACGGCCCAGCCCAAGCCGGCGGGCGGCAAGGCCGCGCCGGTGACGGCGCGCATGGCCCTGGCCCGTTTCCTGATCGGCTCGGAGCTGTCCTACGAGGCGATCGGCGCGCTGAACCTCGTCGGCCGGGTCAACCAGCAGATGATGGGCGATGCGGAGTTCCGCGGCCTGCGCGGCGCGGCCAAGACGATGGCCGGGCGCTACAACGACGCGGAGCTGGATTTCGCCAGCCCGGTGCTGACCGGCGATCCGTCGGCGGCGCTGTGGCGCGGCTATATCGCCGTCCAGCTCGGCCGCTACGCCGACGCCCGCGGCGAGTTCGCCAACGGCGCCCGCGCCCTCGGCCTGTTCGCGCCCAAGTGGCGGGCGCGGTTCGCCCGGGCCGAGGCCGAAGCGGCGTTGCAGGGCGGCGACCTCGCCGGCGCCAGGACCGCCATCGACACGGCCTTGGCCGCCAAGGTCGAGCCGCTGGAGGAGCTGGCGGTGCGCCTGACCCAGGCGCGGCTGTTCGAAGCCCAGGGCGACAAGGACCGGGCGCTGCGGGTCTACGACGCCGTCTCCCGCGCGCCGCTGGGGGCGCTGTCGTCGCCGGCGGTGCTCAGGGCCACTCAGATCCGGCTGGACCGCGGCGACCTGACGCCGTTGCAGGCGGCCGGGCTCTATGACGGCCTGCGCTATCGCTGGCGCGGCGACGCGACCGAGCTGGAGACCATCCGGGCCCTGGGCCAGCTCTATCTCAATCTCGGCCGCTACCGCGAGGCGCTGGAGGCCCTGCGTTCGGCCGGGCAGCGCCTGCCCGACCTGCCCCAGGCGGTGCAGCTCCAGGCCGACCTCAACGCCGCCTTCCGCACCCTGTTCCTCGACGGCCAGGCCGACGGCTTGGAGCCGATCCAGGCCCTGGCGCTGTTCTACGACTTCAAGGAGCTGACCCCCATCGGCGCCGACGGCGACCTGATGGTCCGTCGCCTGGCGCGGCGGCTGGTCGACGTCGATCTGCTGACCCAGGCGGCCGAGCTGCTGAAGTACCAGGCCGACAACCGCCTCGACGGGGTGCCCAAGGCCCAGGTGTCCACCGACCTGGCGCTGATCTACCTGATGGACCGCAAGCCCGAGGACGCCCTGGGGGCCATCAACGGCTCGCGCACCACCATCCTGCCGGGCCCCCTGAACCTGGAGCGCCGCCTGATCAGCGCCCGCGCCCTGATGGAGCTCGGCCGCTACGACGCCGCCCTGGAGCTGATCGACGGCGACAAGTCGCAGGACGCCCTGGACGTCCGCGCCGAGGTGGCGTGGAAGATGCGCAACTGGGCCCTGGCCGGGACCACCTTCGAGAAGAGCCTGGGCGAGCGCTGGCGCAGTCCGGCCCCCCTGACCCCCGACGACGAAAGCAAGCTGCTGCGGGTCGGCGTCGCCTACAGCATGGCCGGCGACGACGCCGGCCTGACCCGGATGCGCGACCGCTACCAGGGGTTCGTGGCCGGCGCGCGCAGTCCCGACGCCCTGCGCGTGGCCCTGGCCGGCGCCGACGGCAGCCAGCTCGCCCCGGGCGATTTCACCAAGGTCACCACCGCCAACGACGCCTTCGCCGGCTGGGTGATCAAGATGAAGCAGCGTTTCCGCGACCGCCCCGCCCCGGTGGGGCCGGCCACGCCGCCAGGCGCCAAGGGACAGGCCGCGCCGCCGCCCAAGGGCGCGTCGCCGTCGAAGACCGCCCAGGCGGCCGCGCCCGCCCAGGGCTGAACCCGCAAACTCAAGGAACCCGCATGAGCGTCGAGGCGCGCGCCGCCGTCCTGGCCGATCTGGACGACCTGACCACGCTGTTCGACGGCTATCGCCGCTTCTACGGCCAGGCGGCCGATCTGGCCGGGGCCCGCGCCTTCGTCGCCGAGCGGCTGTCGACCGGCGATTCCGTCATCCTGATCGCCGTCGACGCGGCGGGGCGGGGCCTCGGCTTCACCCAGCTCTATCCCAGCTTCTCCTCGGTGCGCATGGCCCGCATCTATGTGCTGAACGACCTGTTCGTCTCGGAAGACGGCCGCGGCCTGGGGACGGGCCGGCTGCTGCTGGCGGCGGCCGAGGCGTTCGGGCGAAGCGCCGGCGCCGCCCGCCTGACCCTGTCGACCGCCGAGACCAACGCCGCCGCCCAGGCGTTGTACGAATCCGCCGGCTGGACCCGCGACACCGGCTTCCGCACCTACGAACGCGCGCTGTGATCCGTCCGCCTGCGCGGATGACCGAACCTTAACTTGGCCTGGTTCCCTGTCTCGCGCTCTGTGTCGCGCGACGATGTTCGAAGGGGGAACCATGCGACGACCCGATCGCCGACGCTTCATCGGCCTGGCCGCCTGCGGCGCCCTGGCCGCTTCCGGACGCGCCGTCGCCGCCGAGCCGGCCTACGACCTGGCCGCCGCCGGACGGGTGGTCGACGCCTTCGCCCGGGCCGAGCCGTTCTACGGGGTGGTGCAGTTCGGGCGGGCCGGGCGGATCGAGAGCAGCCGGGCCTTCGGCCTTCGCGACATCGAGGCCGGCGCGCCGATGCAGGTCGACACGCGGTTCTGCGTGGCTTCGGTCTCCAAGTGGTTCTCGTCGATCCTGGTGCTGCGGCTGGTCGACCAGGGGCGGCTGTCCCTCGACGCGCCGCTCACCGACGTCCTCGCCGACTATCGCGCCGACACCGGCAGGCGGGTCACGCTGCGGCGCCTTCTGTCCAACACCAGCGGCGTGCCGAACGGCTTCCTGACCGCCGCGCGGGCCGACGCGAGCCTGATGTCCAAGGCCGCGACCACGGCCGAGGCCGTGCGGCTCTACGCCTCCGGCGACCTCGCCTTCGAGCCGGGCGCGCGCTTCGACTATTCGATGACCAACTGGATCCTGGTCCGCGCGGCGGTGGAGCGCGCCGCCGGCGAGCCGTTCGAGACGGCGATGGAGCGGCTGGTGCTGAAGCCGCTGGGGCTGGCCGACACCGGCGCGCCCCTGGCCGCCGCCGGCCCCAGCCTGGCCGCCCCCTACCGGACCATCGCCCCGCCCGTGCGCAAGCCGTCGGTCGCCCCGGCCTTCGCCGTCGCCGGCGGCGGCTACTACAGCACGGCGGCGGATCTCGCCCGCGCCGCCGAGGCGGTGTTCCGCCCCGGCCTGCTGACGGCGGCCTCGCTCAAGGCGCTGACCACGGTGGAGGTCCCGGACGAGCACTATGCGCTCGGCGGCCGGGTCAAGACCCTGACCCTGAACGGGCGCGAGCGCCGCTTCGCCTGGGAGGCCGGCAATTCCGGCGGCTACAAGGCGGTGCTGGCCTGCGACCTCGACAGCCGGCGGACGCTGACGGTGCTGAACAACACCGACCTGACCCAGAAGCGGCTCGACCAGTTCGCCGAGGAGGCGCTGCGGGCCCTCTATGGCGACGGACCGGTCGCGGCCTAGGCCGGGGCCGCTATTTCGGGACCTGGTGGAAGCTCTCGACCAGCGAGCCGGCCACCAGCCGCCAGCCGTCGACCAGCACGAAGAAGATCAGCTTGAACGGCAGGCTGACCACCACCGGCGGCAGCATCATCATGCCCATGCTCATCAGCACGCTGGCGACCACCAGGTCGATGACCAGGAACGGCACGAACAGCAGGAAGCCGATCTCGAAGGCCCGCTTCAGCTCCGAGATCATGAAGGCCGGCGTCACCACCCGCAGCGGCGTGTCCAGGGCCTGCTTGGGCTTTTCGATCCTGGACAGGCGCACGAACAGGGCGAGGTCGTCCTGGTTGACCTGGCTGAGCATGAACTTCTTCACCGGCGCGGCCGAGGCGTCGAAGGCCTGGGGCAGCTCCATCTTCTTGTCGAGCAGCGGCTTGATCCCGGCGTCGTAGGAGGCCTGGAAGGTCGGGGCCATGACGATGGCCGACAGGAACAGCGACAGGCTGATGATCACCGCGTTGGGCGGGCTCTGCTGCAGGCCGAGCGCGGTGCGCAGAAGGCCGAGCACCACCACGATGCGGATGAACGAGGTGGTCATGATCACGATCGACGGCGCCAGCGACAGCACCGTCATCAGCCCGACCAGCTGGACCACGCGCTCGGTCAGGCCCGCCCCGGTGCCGAGGTTGATGTTGACCGCCTGGGCCGCCGCCAGCGCCGGGAAGGCCAGGCTGGCCAGGGTGGTCAGCAGGGCGATCAGCGCCGCGCGCCGGGCGTCGTCGGGATGCGGGGCGCGAAGGGCCTTGAGGACAGCGCGGATCACGCGGCGGGCTCCGGTGCTGGGGTTGGGGCGCGGGCGGGGGCGGTGGACGGCGTCAGCAGGCTGCCTTCGCCGAGCAGCAGCAGTTGTTCCCGGTCGTCGACGCGGACGAGGACCAGCCGGCGCTGGGGGTCGAGCATCAGGCTCTCGACCACCGCCAGGCGCCGGGTGCGGCCCCGCGCCGCCTGGAGCCGCTTGAGGGTCTCGGGGCCGAACCGGCGCGCGGCGACGGCGGCCAAGCCGATCAGGCCCAGCGTGACGGCCAACGCCGCGATGGTGCGGACGAGTTCGGCGAGAGGCATCGGGGGCGCGGGCTCGACGGTTCGGGAATCACCCCGGCGGGGGCGTCTTAACCGTTTGGACCCGTGGTCTTAATGCCTGGTTAACCCTGTTCGTTCACCTTTCGACGGCGATGGCGATCGACGACATTCCTCTGCTTTCGATGATCAAGGGGCGGCTGGGCTATCTGAACCAGCGCCAGCGGCTGATCGCGGAAAACGTCGCCAATTCCGACACGCCGGGCTTCACGCCCAAGGACCTCAAGCCCTTCACCTTCGACGCCCAGCTCAAGGCCGCCCAGGGCGCCGGCGCCGGGGTGCAGCCGGTGCAGACCAACCCGATGCACCTGCCGGGCTCGCATCCGGCCAGGAGCGGGTGGAAGGGCGCCGGCGGCCCCGATTCCGAGGTGACCCTGGACGGCAACAAGGTCGTCCTCGAGGACCAGATGATCAAGATGACCGAGGCGCGGATGAACTACGACGCGGCGGTCAGCTTCTACCAGAAATCGCTCGGCCTGCTGCGCACCGCCGTGCGCGCGCCGGGCAAGTAGGCGAGGGAGGCTTAAGCCGTGGCCGACGTCAAACCGCCGTCCCAGGCGACGATGGGCATCGCCTCTTCGGCCCTGCGCGCGCAGCAGCTGCGCATGCGGGTGATCGCCGAGAACATCGCCAACGCCAATTCGACCGCCCGCGCGCCCGGCGGCGATCCCTACCGCCGGCAGGTGCCGATCTTCCGCGAGCAGCGGGTCGCCGACGGCGGGGCCGGGGTGGCGATGATCCGGGCCGAGCCGGACCGCAGCGACTTCCGCCTGGAGTACGAGCCCGGCCATCCGGCCGCCGACGCCAAGGGCTATGTGAAGACGCCCAATGTCGACCCCCTGGTCGAGGCGCTCGACATGCGCGAGGCCCAGCGCGCCTACGAGGCCAACCTGAACGTGATCGAGACGGCGCGCAGCATGGAAAGCCGCACCCTCGACATCTTGAAGAAGTGAGGCGCTAGGCGATGGTCGCTCCCATGCTCGCCGCCAAGGCCTACGCGGCGGTCCAGGCCGCCAGCCAGCCGATGGGCGGCGCGGCCGGTCCGGTCGGCGCCCAGGGGGCGACGTCCGGCTTCGCCGACGTCCTGAAGTCGGTGATGACCGACACGGTCGGCGCCTCGCGCAACGCCGAAAAGCAGATGGCCGCCCAGGTGCAGGGCAAGGCCGATCTGGTCGACGTGGTCACGGCGGTGTCCTCAGCCGAGACCAGCCTGGAGACGGTGATGGCCGTCCGCGACCAGGTGATCTCGGCCTACCAGGAAATCATGCGCATGCCGATCTGACGGATCGGCGGACGCGTGTCGGACCACACCCTGCATCTCAGCCGGCCGGCGGCCCATGTCGCGCGCATCGAGATCGACGCGCCGCCGATGAACGCCTTGGGGCGCGGCCTGCGCGAGCGGTTCCTCGAGACGCTCGACGCGCTGGAGGCCGATCTCGACGTCCGGGCGCTGATCGTCACCGGGCGCGGCCGGGCGTTCTGCGCCGGCGACGACCTCAAGGAGGCGCGCGGGCGCGGCGAGGGCGCGGCCGAGGGCGTCGCCCACTTCGCCCGCCTGCATGACCGGCTGGAGGCGTTCCGCGCCCCGACCGTGGCGGCGGTCAACGGCCACTGCGTCGGCGGCGGGCTGGAGCTGGCCCTTTGCTGCGACGTCAGGCTGGCCGCGCGGGAGGCCAGCTTCACCTGCGCCGGGGTCAATGTCGGGCTGATGGCCTCGGCCTGGCGGCTGCCGCGCCTGATCGGCGTCGCCCGGGCCAAGGCGATGCTGTTGACCGGATCGCCCTGCGACGCGGCGGCGGCCGAGCGCGCCGGCCTGACCGCCTCGACCCATGCGGGCGAGGCCCTGGCCCAGGCCGCGCTGGACCTCGCCGTCCGCATCGCCGGCCGCGCGCCGCTGTCGGTGGAGGCGACCAAGCGGGTCGCCGGGCGGGCGCTCGACCTCGACGCGGACGCGGCCCGCGCGGCGGCCGAGCGCGAGATCGAGGCCCTGGTCCGGACGGCCGACCACGCCGAGGCGCTCGCGGCTTTCGCCGAGCGGCGCGATCCGGTGTTCCATCGGCGCTGAACGGCGGGCTAGGGTCTCGGCATGGGCGAGGCGATGATCGAGCTGGAGGGGATCGGCAAGGACTTCGGCGGGGGCGCGGTCCTCGACGGCGTCGACCTGCGTGTCGCGTCCGGACAGTTCGTCGCCCTGATCGGCGGTTCGGGCGCCGGCAAGACTACCCTGCTCAAGACCATCAACGGCCTGATCGTCCCCGACCGCGGCGCGGCGCGGGTCGACGGCCGGCCGGTGGCCGGCGCGCCGGGGCACGAGCTGCGCCGCAGCATCGGCTACGTGTTCCAGGACGTCGGCCTGTTCCCGCACATGACGGTGGCCGAGAACATCGGCGTCACGCCGCGCCTGCTCGGCTGGACCCGGGAGGAGATCGCCGCGCGCGTCGAGGAGCTTCTGGCGCTGGTCGCCCTGCCGGCGGACCACGCGTCGCGCCCGCCCTCGGCGCTCAGCGGCGGCCAGAGGCAAAGGGTGGGCGTGGCGCGGGCCCTGGCCGCGCGGCCGCGGCTGATGCTGATGGACGAGCCGTTCGGGGCGCTGGACCCGGTGATCCGCGACGCGCTGGGCGCCGACTATCGCCGCCTGCACGACGGCCTCGGTCTGACCACGGTGATGGTCACCCACGACGTGACCGAAGCCCTGCTGCTGGCCGACCGCATCGTGGTGCTGGGCGCAGGCCGCGTGGTCGCCGACGGGCCGCCGGCGGCCATGCTGGCCGACCGCACGCCGTCCGTCCGGGCCCTGATGGACGCCCCGCGACGCCAGGCCGAGCGGCTGTCGGCCCTGTTGGCGGAGGCCGGGCATGGATGAGCGTCTGGCCGCCGCCTGGCGGCAGCTGCCCGACTTCCTCGGCTGGCACGTGCTGCTCAGCGCCAGCGCCCTGGCGCTCGGGGCCCTGGTCAGCCTGCCGCTGGCCGTCGCCGCCAGCCGCCATCCCCGGCTGCGCTGGCCCGTGCTGGCCGGCGCCGGCCTGATCCAGACCGTGCCCAGCCTGGCGCTGCTGGCCCTGTTCTTCCCGTTGCTGCTGGCCCTGTCGAACCTGGCCAAGGCGCTGTTCGGCGTCGGCTTCTCGGCCCTGGGCTTCCTGCCGTCGCTGCTGGCGCTGGCGCTCTATTCGATGCTGCCGATGCTGCGCAACACCTCGGCGGGCCTGGCCGGCGTGGCCCCGGCCCTGACCGAGGCGGCGCGCGGCGTCGGCATGACCGACCGCCAGATGCTGTTCGAGGTGGAGCTGCCGACGGCCGCGCCGGTGATCATGGCCGGGGTGCGCACGGCGGCGGTGTGGACCATCGGCGCGGCCACCCTGTCGACGCCGGTCGGCCAGACCTCGCTCGGCAACTACATCTTCTCCGGGCTGCAGACCGAGAACTGGGTGGCGGTGCTGTTCGGCTGCGCCGCCTCGGCCGCCCTGGCCCTGGTCGTCGATCAGCTGCTCGGGCTGGCGGAGGCGGGGCTGGCGCGACGCGACTGGCGACGGATCGCGGCCGGGGCCGGCGGGCTGGCGCTGGCGCTGGCGGCCGCCGTCGCCCCGCTGGCCGTCCGGGCGCTCGAGCCCAGGCCCTACGTGGTCGGGGCCAAGAACTTCTCCGAGCAGTACATCCTGGCCGAACTGATGAGCCGACGGCTGGAACGGGGCGGCGCCCGCGTCGCGCGCAAGGAGGACCTCGGCTCGGTGATCGCCTATCGCGCCCTGGCCGGCGGCGAGATCGACGCCTATGTCGACTATTCGGGCACGCTGTGGACCACCGTGCTCAACCGCGACGACCATCCGCCCCGTGCGGTGCTGCTCCAGCATCTGGGCGAGATCCTGGCCGAGCGGGACGGCGTGCGGCTGCTGGGGCCGCTCGGCTTCGAGAACGCCTACGCCCTGGCCATGCGCCGCGACCGCGCGCGGGCGCTGGGGATCGCCAGCCTCGACGACCTCGCCCGCAAGGCCCCGTCCCTGACCCTGGGGGCCGACCTCGAGTTCCTGTCGCGGCCGGAGTGGCGGACGCTGAAGGCCGCCTACGGCCTGCGTTTCAAGACCCAGCGGCAGTTCCAGCCGACCTTCATGTACCGCGCCCTGGCCGGCGGCGACGTCGACGTGATCACCGCCTTCTCCAGCGACGGGCGCATCGCCGCCGACGACCTCGTGGTGCTGGCCGATCCGCGCGGGGCCATCCCGCCCTACGACGCGGTGATCCTGATCTCGCCGCAGCGGGCGGGCGACCGCCGGCTGATCGACGCGCTCGGGCCGCTGGTCGGCCGGGTGTCGGTCGAGGCGATGCGACGGGCCAACTACAGCGTCGACCGCGACAAGGGCAAGGTCGCGCCGGCCCAGGCGGCGGCGGCGCTGGAGGCCGGGCTGGGCGGCCGGTAGGGCGCGCCCCGGACGCGTCGCGCCCTAGTGCGCGCCGGCCTTGGAGAAGAGGTTCATCACGGCGACGCCGGCGACGATCAGCGCCATGCCGAGGATCGCCGGCGCGTCCAGCTTCTGTCCCTGGAACAGCCAGGCGATCAGCGAGATGAGCACGATGCCGACGCCCGACCAGATGGCGTAGGCGACGCCGGTCGGCACGGTCTTGAGCGTCAGCGACAGGCAGTAGAAGGCGACGCCGTAACCGACCGCGGTGGCGATGCTCCAGCCCGGCCTGGTGAAGCCTTCCGACAGCTTCATCGACGAGGTCGCCGCGACCTCGGCGACGATGGCTATGGCGAGGAAGAGGTATTTCATGGTCGTTCGCTACCACACGGATTGCGGCGGAAATGCGGCGGGGTTTCGCCGTCCGCGGCGCGGTTTCCACAGGCGCGCGTTAACCTTCGTAGCGGTTCGTTAACCATAGCCGGCAGATTCTGCCGCCCTGCCGAGCAGGCGGTTCAAGCGTATGGGTGAGGGGCCATCATGAGCGGCGCCGAGGTTCTGGACGTGGGGCGGGACGCCATCTGGCTGACCCTGCAGCTCTGCACGCCGATCCTGGTGGTGGGGCTGGTGGTCGGCGTCGGCGTCGGCCTGTTCCAGGCCCTGACCCAGATCCAGGAGCAGACCCTGGTCTATGCGCCCAAGATCCTGGCCATCTTCCTGGCCCTGCTGGTCTTCCTGCCGCTGATGGGCGCCCTGATGGGCGGCTTCATGCGCCAGATCGCCGCCCGCATCGCCGGCATGTAGCGATGGAGAGCTACGCCACCGCCCAGCAGGTCTTCGCGGCCGGACTGGTGTTCGCCCGCGTCGGGGCGCTGGTCATGGTCATCCCCGGGCTGGGCGAGGCCTCGGTGCCGGCGCGCGTGCGGCTGTCCTTCGCCCTGCTGCTGGCCCTGTGCCTGGGGCCGATCGCCGCGCCGACCTTGCCGGCCATTCCGGAGGGGCTCGGCGGAATGGTCGGGCTGATCATCAAGGAGGCGCTGATCGGCCTGATCATCGGCACGGTCCTGCGCATGTTCCTGGGCTCGCTGGCGGTGGCGGGCGAGCTGGTGTCGTTGCAGACCCAGCTGTCCTTCGCCCAGACCGCCAACCCCCTGCAGGCCCAGCCGGGCACCACCATCGCCAGCTTCCTGTCGCTGTTGGGCGTGACGCTGGTGTTCGCCACCGGCCTGCATCGCGAGTTCATCGCCGCCATCGCCCATTCGTACACGCTGTTCGCGCCGGGCAAGGCCCTGCCGATCGCCGACGCCGGGGCCCTGGCGGTGCAGACCATGGGCAAGTCGTTCGCGCTCGGCGTGCAGCTCGCCGCGCCGGTGATCGTCTTCGCCCTGGTGTTCAACATCGCCACCGGCCTGATCGGCCGGGTCATGCCGCAGTTCCAGGTGTTCTTCGTCGCCACGCCGCTCAGCCTGCTGTTCGGCCTGTCGATCTTCGCATTGAGCCTGGGGGTGATCGGCATGGTCTGGGTCGATCGCTACAAGGCCCTGCTGCAGCTGTTCGTCTAGGGGAGCGCCGTGGCCGACGACAACGACGCCTCCTCCAAGACAGAAGAGCCGACACCGCGAAAGCTTGAGGAAGCCCGAAGGCGGGGCGAGGTCGCCAAGTCCCAGGACCTGCCCTCCTGGGCGGCGCTGGCGGCGAGCTGGGGCGTGATCGCCGTGGCCGGCGGCTGGCTGATCCGCGACCTCGTCGCCCAGCTCGTGCCGTTCGTCGCCCATCCCGAGACCTTCGACCTCAGCGGGACGGGCGGGGTGGCGGTGATGAAGCGGGCGCTGAACGCCGCCCTGCCGGTCATGGCCGCGGTGCTGGCCGCCACCGCCGTGGCGGGCGCGGCCGGCAACGTCGTCCAGCACGGTTTCCTGTGGTCGCCCGACCGGATGAAGCCGGAGCTGAAGAAGCTCAACCCGCTCGAAGGGTTCAAGCGCCTGTTCGGCCTGGACGGCGTCGTCCAGTTCATCAAGTCGCTGCTCAAGATCGTGCTGGTCTCGGCGGTGGCCTGGATGGTGATGAAGCCGCACGCCGGCGAGCTGGCCGGTCTGGCCGCCATGGACCCGCTGGCCATGCTGCCCTACGCCGGCGACGTGGTGCGGGCGCTGTTCTTCGGCGTTCTCGCCCTGCTCGGGGCCGGGGCGCTGCTCGACTGGATCTGGCAGCGCCAGCGCTTCATGCAGCGCATGCGCATGACCAAGGAAGAGCTGAAGGAAGACCACAAGCAGTCGGAAGGCGACCCGCACATCAAGGCCAAGTTGCGCCAGCTCCGCGTCGAACGCTCGCGCCGGCGGATGATGCAGAACGTGCCCAAGGCCACGGTGGTGGTGATGAACCCGACCCACTACGCCGTCGCCCTGCGTTACGAAGCCGGCGAGACGGCGGCGCCGGTCTGCGTCGCCAAGGGCCTGGACAGCCTGGCCCTGAAGATCCGCGCCGTGGCCGAGGAGGCCGGGGTGACGGTGGTCGAGGACCCGCCCCTGGCGCGGGCGCTCTACGCCGCCGTCGAGATCGACGAGACCATCCCCGCCGAGCACTTCCAGGCGGTGGCCAAGATCATCGGCTTCATCCTCAACGCGGCCAAGCCGAAGCCGTCCGCCCGTCCGCTATAGGCCCGGACAGGCGGATTCCGTGAATTTTGCGCGCAAAGGTATTCTTAATGGCTGATTCGCATGGCCTCCCGCCGACGCGGGCGAAGGAAAGCTGCCGCCATGACTGAACCCAAGATCCAGGCCGGCCGGACGCGCCGGTTCGAGCCGCTGATGATCGCGGCGGCCGGCTTTTTCGTGCTGGCGACCGCCTTCGCCGCCTGGCCCGCCCTGCGCGCCGGCGCGGCGACGGCCGGCGGGCTGATGCTGCTGGCCGGGCTGGCGGCGGTGGCCTTCCTGGGCCTCTACGCCTTCGGCCAGGGGCGCGACGCCGAGACCGGGCCGGAGGCGGCCGGCGACGCCCTGATCGAGGCCCTGTCGGAGCCGGCGGCGATCGCCGCCGCCGACGGCCGCATCCTGGGGGCCAATCCGGCCTGGCGCGACGCGGTCGGCGCGGGCGGCCGCCTGCCCAAGTCCGGCCCGTCCGCCGCCAGCCTGTTCTCGGCCCTGGGCGCGGCCCGCAAGGGCCAGATCGCCGACGCCGTGTTGCGGGCGGGCGAGCACGACCGGCCCGCTTCGGTGTCGCCGCTGGGCGGTCGCCGCTATCTGGTGCGCCTGACGCCGACCGCCGCGCCGCCGCTGCAGCTGACCTCGGCCCTCGACGCCGAGCTGACCATACCCGAGCGCGTCGGGGCGCCCGCGCCCGTCGTGGCCGCAACGACGCCCGCCGAGCCCCTGACCCTGGACGCCTTCGCCGCCGCCGCGCCCTTCGGCGCGGCCCTGCTCGAAGGCGGCGACCCGTTCGCCGCCACGATCGTGCAGGTCAATCCGGCCGTCGCCGCCATCGCCGGTCCGGCGGCGCAGGAAGGCGCGGTCTTCGGCGACCTGATCGAGCCGGCCTCGCGCATCGAGGCGGCCAACCGGCTGGCCGCCGGCCGGGCGGGCCCCGTCGAGGTGCGGCTGGCGACCGATCCCTCGCGCATCGCCCACCTCTACCTGACCCGCGCCGACGGCCGCTTCATCGCCTATCTGGTCGACGTCTCCGAACAGAAGCAGATCGAGCTGCAGCTGGCCCAGTCGCAGAAGATGCAGGCCATCGGCCAGCTGGCCGGCGGCGTCGCCCACGACTTCAACAACCTGCTCACCGCCATCCAGCTGCGCCTGGACGAACTGCTGCACCGCCACCCGGTCGGCGATCCCTCCTATGAGGGGTTGAACGAGATCCGCCAGACCGCCACCCGCGCCGCCGACCTAGTGCGCAAGCTTCTGGCCTTCTCGCGCAAGCAGACCGTCCAGCGCGAGACGCTGGAGCTGGGCGAGCTGATCAGCGAATTCGAGGTGCTGCTGCGCCGTCTGCTGCGCGAGGACGTGCGGCTGGAGACCGACTACGGCCGCAACCTGCCGCTGGTGCGGGCCGACAAGAGCCAGCTCGAGACGGCGGTGATGAACCTGGCCGTCAACGCCCGCGACGCCGTGCGCATGGCCGAGCGCCAGCCGGAAGGCGGCGGCGTGGTCAAGATCCGGACCGGCCGGCTGACCCACGCCGAGGCCGCGGCCCTGGGCTACGCCGACGAAAAGGCGGCCAAGGGCGACGTCGCCCTGATCGAGGTCGCCGACAACGGTCCCGGCATCCCGCCCGAGGTGATGACCAAGATCTTCGACCCGTTCTTCACCACCAAGCCGGTGGGCGAGGGCACGGGCCTGGGGCTGGCCACCGTTTACGGCATCGTCAAGCAGGCCGACGGCTGGATTCATGTCTCCTCGCGGCCCGGCCAGGGCGCGGCCTTCCGCATCTTCCTGCCGGTCTACGCGCCGCCGGCCTCCGCCGCTCCGGCCGCGGTCGAGCCGGTCAAGGCCAGGCCCGTCGCCCGCGACCTGTCCGGCGCCGGCCGCATCCTGTTCGTCGAGGACGAGGACGCCGTGCGCGGCGTCGCCGCCCGCCTGCTGCGCGCCCGCGGCTACGAGGTGATCGAGGCCTGCGACGGCGAGGAGGCCCTGCTGCTGGCCGAGGAGCACGCCGGCCAGATCGACCTCCTGATCTCGGACGTGATCATGCCCGGCATCGACGGGCCGACCCTGCTCAAGAAGGCGCGCGGCTATCTGGGTTCTGCGCCGGTGATGTTCATCTCCGGCTACGCCGAGGCCGAGTTCTCCGACCTGCTGGAGGGGGAGACCGGCGTGTCGTTCCTGCCCAAGCCGATCGACATCAAGACCCTGGCCGAGCGGGTCAAGCAGGAGCTGCGCGCCGCCTGACCGCGAGAGGAAATGCCCGCCGAGACGCGATCGGCGGGCATGTTACCGCGATTTAATCAGTCGTCGGGGAGAGCGGCTTGCTAGACGGCCCGTGCGGTCCTACCCCTTCGTTCCGGGAGAAACGATAAAAGGGGCGAAGGGCAGATGGGCGCCGACCGTAGACATTTCCTCATGGGCGCCGCCGCCACGGGCGCGGCCCTGGCCGCCGGTCCGGCTCTCGCCGCCAGGACGAAGGCTGGTCCCAAGGCCGGCCCCAAGGGCGATCCGGCGTTGCATCGCCTGCTGGACGCCTTCGCCGACGAAATCCTCGACGAAGCCCCCGAAGCGGCCACCAGCCTCGGCCTCGACAATGGCCGCCGCGCGGCGCTGAAGAGCCGGTTGAGCGACCGGTCCTGGGCGGCGGTCGAGAAGGGCGCCCAGGCCTGCGCCGACCGCCTGGGCCGGCTCAAGGCGCTGGAACGGTCGCGGCTCGGCGGCCAGGATCTCGTCTATTACGACTCCATGCTCTACGCCCTGCAGATGGGCCTCGAGGGCGCGCGCTTCGCCTTCGGCGACAACGCCTTCGACACGGTGGTGGCGGAGGGGACGACCCCCTACGTGGTCAGCCAGCAGACCGGCGTGTTCACCAGCCTGCCCGAGTTCCTGAACTCGCAGCACAAGATCGCGACCCGCGCCGACTGCGACGCCTATCTGGCGCGGGTCGAGGCCTTCGCCAAGGCGCTGGACCAGGAGACGGACCGGGTCCGGCGCGACGCCGGCGCGGGGGTCGTGGCCCCGGACTTCATCCTGAAGACGACGCTTGATCAGATGACGGAGTATCGCGGCCAGAAGGCCGCCGAGACCGGCCTGGTCAAGTCCCTGGCCGAGCGCGCCAAGGCCAAGGGGATCGCCGGCGACTGGGCGGGCCAGGCGGCGGCGCTGGTTTCCGACAAGGTCTTCCCGGCCCTCGACCGGCAGATCGCCGAGGTCAAGGCCGCCCAGGCCAAGGCCAGGCACGACGCCGGCGTCTGGAAGCTGCCGGACGGCGAGGCCTATTACGCCTGGCTGCTCAAGGTCGGCACCACCACCGCGCTGAACGCCGACGACATCCACAAGATGGGCCTGGAGCAGAACCGGGCCATCGAGTCGCGGATGGACGCGCTGCTCAAGGCCCAGGGCCTGACGCAGGGAACCGTCGGCGAGCGCATGCAGGCCCTGGCCGACCCAGAATATGCCCAGGGTCAGGAAGCTCAGCAGGTAGGTGACGAAGCGGGGGGCGAGCCCGACCAGCGCGCCCCAGAGCTGGGCCTCGCCATGGATCGGCGTGTGGGCCGGCACCCGGATCTCCAGGACGATCAGGGTCATGGCGATGGCGAACAGGCCGTCGCTGAGGGCGGCGATCCGCTCCAGGCTGCCGCCTGCGAACAGGTTGTAGGATTTGCGCATGGCCATGCCCCCTGTGCGGTCTCCACCCAAGACCGGCCGAACCCCCACTTAAACCCGGTAAGGCGGCCGGCCGCCAGCCTCGGACGCGGGACGGGCGGCCGTCAACGGCCGATCGCCGGCGCCGGATTGACAAGGAAATGGCCGGATTGCAGAAATGCTCGAGGTTCACGTCAGGTTGTGTCGTCGGGAGCGGCGATGCGATCCGACGCCTTTTAAGCGCCAAGGCGCCGTCCGGCCGGGCCGGCGCGAGCGGCGTTCAGATCGCCAGTCCAGATCGCAGTGTTGTTACGCGGCTTAGCGTTGTCGCCGGCATGCCGAGGGATCGGCTGCATCTCAGGCTTTGGGGGGCGGATGGGATTTCCCGGGCGTTGGTGTCTGATGTTGTCCTGCGGCCTGGCCGCCGGGTGCGTGTCGTTCACGCCGGACTACAGCGAGGACCTTTACGGCAAGCTCTCCGACGTCGCTTCGCAGCTGACGAAGGTGCAGGCGCAGCTGTCGACGAGCCCTGGCCGGAAGGTCGACTACGCGAAGGTCGAGCCCTACTTCGTCGCGGCGCTCGCCGACATCCAGCAGTCGCGGGAGATCACCGAGGCCGCCGCGCTCTACGCCAAGGGCAGGCGCAGCCAGAACGCCACGCAGGAGCTGAACCAGATGATCGAGCTCTGCCAATCGGCGATCGAGACGGACCGGGCCTACTACGCGGCGAACGGTCAGTCCTCGAACGAGGCGGACAACATCAAGACCGTCAAGGACACCTGTTCCGTCGCGCGGAACGTCGAAGCCATGATGAAAAGGTAGGGGCGGTCATGCCGACGGGCGCGGCGAACACCAACGACGTCACGGACCTGGCGCACTACAAGCCGGCCGATGCGAAGGCGTTGCTCAAGGGGCTCTCCAGCGTGGCGATCGCCGCGGCGGGCGCGGCGTGGAACGCCCTGGAAGCCGACGTGACCGCCCACCTGACGCTGATCGCGCAGCAGACGCTCTCCACCCAGGCGAAGCTGGCGGCGAACGACATCTCGGAGAAGGAAGCCGACCATACGATCAGCCTGCTCCAGCTCAATCTGAACGCGGTGCTGCTCGAGGCGAAGATCGTGCCCTACATCGTCGGCCAGAAGGTGCTCGACGCGGTGTTCGGCGTGGTCAAGGCGGTGATCCGGAACTACACCGGCGTCGACCTGAACTTCTAGCCTCCCTGGCGAAACGGCAAAGGCCTAGCCCCAGGTCTCCACCGCGCCCTGCCGTCGCGCGGCGGGACGCGCGCCGCCGCGCGGAGCCGGCGGGGTGGGCTGTTCCGAAGGCTGGCCATAGAGCCAGCCCTGGGCGAAGTCGATCCCGGCGCGGCGGACGGCGTCCTCGACCTCCGGCGTCTCGACCATCTCGGCCAGGCTCTTGACCTTCAGCTCGTTGCACATGTGGGCGAGGTGGCGGACGAAGGTGGATTCCCGGGCCCCGTGCTGGAGCTCGCGCACGTAGCGGCCGTCGATCTTGACCACGTCGATGGCCAGGCGGCGCAGGCTGTCCAGCGAGGCCGCCCCGGCCCCGAAGTCGTCGAGGCAGATCTGCACGCCCTTGTCGCGCAGGGCGCGCAGGTGGCGGTCGGCCTGAGGCAGGTCGTCGATGGCGTAGCTTTCGGTGAGCTCGATCATCAGCTGGCCGGCGGTCGGGGCGGGCTGGTCCAGCAGCTTGAGCACGCCGTCGATGAAGGCGGGGCTGGTGATGGTGCGGCCCGACACGTTGACGGCGATCTTCAGGTCGCCGCCGGCCTCCTGGGCCAGCCGCCGGGCCGCCTGCTCGATCACGGCCCGGTCGAGCTCCTCGATCAGGTCCAGCTCCTCGGCCATGCGGATCAGGGGGAAGGGGCTTTCGTCGCCGGTGAAACGGACCAGGGCCTCGTAGTGGTGGACCGCCCCCGACTTCAGCTCGACCACCGGCTGATAGACCAGGCGGAACCGGCGCTGGGCCACCGCCGCGCCCAGGGCGCCGGCCTTGTCCAGGGTGCGGCGGATCGACTGGTTCAGCACCTCCGACAGGCTCTGCGGCGCGCCGAGCTGGGCGCCGTCGCGAATGAAGTCGTCCAGCACCATGCGGATGGCCCGCACCACGCGCGTCGGCGAGGCCTCGCCCTCCAGCGGCACCAGCCGGGCGGTGGCCTTGACGTCGAGCGGCCGGCCGTCGGCCGACAGCATCTGGCTGAGCCGCGCCGCCAGACCTTCGGGGGCTTCGGCGCCCTTGGGCCGCAGCAGGGCGAAACGGTCCTCGCCCAGCTTGGTGGCGCCGGCTCCGCCGTGAGACTCGGCGCGCAGCGCGCCGGTCAGCCGCCGGCTCAGGGCCGCGCCGACCTCGGCCGGCAGCGATCCAACCGCCTGGCTGAGGCCGGCCATCTCGACCAAGGCCACCTCGAAATCCTGTCGCGAGGCCTGCCCGGCCTCCAACGCCGTCTTGACCAGATCCTCGAAGCCGCGGCGGTCGGGCAGGGACGCGGGCGGTCCCGCCGCGGCGTGCGGCGCGAAGGTCAGGGCGCAGGAGGTGCGCCCGCCGTTCTGGGGCAGGCGGAACGCCGACAGCTGGGCCGCGCCCTGGCCGGCCAGGGCGACCGTGACCGGGCCGCGCCGCCCGCCGTCCCCCAGCCCGGCGAACAGGGCCTCGGCCATCGGCCGGTCGGCCTCGGCGATCAGGTCGCGCCAGGGGCGGCCGATCAGGGCGGTCTCGCCGCCCGGGGCCAGGGCGGCGGTCGCGCCGACGGCGAAGGACAATCGTCCCTCCGCGTCGATCTCGAACAGGGCGTCGGCGCTGGCGAAGGCCAGTCCCAGCAGGCGGTGCGGGTCGAGCGGCAAGGCTTACATCCCCCAAGGTCGGCCCACTCTGCGGAGCGAAGGTTTAAGCTGCCGTTTCTCCCGCCGGCTTGAAAAGCCGCGATCGGACACGCTGTGCGGGCGTCGCGTCGCGATACCCGTCATGGCGACGAGAACATCTTGCGAACATGGAACAAAGCAGGTACGGTCCTGTTGATCGGCGGGGCGTCCAAGGCGGGGCGACGTCGGATCGCGGTTTTCAGAATCGTGGGATAAGGACGCCTTCGGATGAGCCAATCGGTGTTGAGACTCGTGGGAAAAGAAGAAGGGGATAAGCAGCGCGCGCTCGAGGCCGCGCTGGCCCAGATCGACCGGGCGTTCGGCAAGGGCTCGGTCATGAAGCTTGGCGACAAGGGCAAGGCGGTGGAGATCGAGTCGGTGTCGACCGGCTCGCTCGGCCTTGACCTCGCCCTGGGCATCGGCGGCTTGCCGCGCGGGCGGATCATCGAGATCTACGGTCCGGAAAGCTCGGGCAAGACGACGCTGGCGCTGCACGTGGTGGCCGAGGTCCAGAAGGCCGGCGGCACCGCCGCCTTCGTCGACGCCGAGCACGCGCTCGACCCGTCCTACGCCCACAAGCTGCACGTCAATCTGGACGAGCTGCTGGTGTCGCAGCCCGACACCGGCGAGCAGGCGCTGGAGATCACCGACACCCTGGTCCGTTCGGGCGCGGTGGACGTCATCGTCATCGACTCGGTGGCGGCCCTGACGCCGCGCGCCGAAATCGAGGGCGAGATGGGCGACAGCCTGCCGGGCCTGCAGGCCCGGCTGATGAGCCAGGCGCTGCGCAAGCTGACCGCCTCGATCTCCAAGGCCAAGACCATCGTCATCTTCATCAACCAGATCCGCATGAAGATCGGGGTGATGTACGGCAGCCCCGAGACCACCACCGGCGGCAACGCGCTGAAGTTCTACGCCTCGGTGCGCCTGGACATCCGCCGCACCGGCTCGGTCAAGCAGCGCGACGAGATCGTCGGCAACAACGTCCGGGTCAAGGTGGTCAAGAACAAGGTCGCCCCGCCGTTCCGCGAGGTCGAGTTCGACATCATGTACGGCGAGGGCATCTCCAAGCTGGGCGAGATCATCGACCTGGGCGTCAAGGCCGGCGTGGTCGAGAAGTCGGGCTCGTGGTTCTCCTACAACAGCCAGCGCATCGGCCAGGGCCGCGACAACGTCCGCGAGTTCCTCAAGAACAATCCGGACCTCGCCCGCGAGATCGAGACCGCCGTGCGCAAGAACGCCGGCATGATCGTCGAGGAGCTGCTGGTCGGCGGCTCGGAGGCCGACGAATAGGCCGGATAAGCTGAAGCGACGGCCGTCGGCGCGGGCGCAACCCCGCCGAACCGCGCCCACGCCGCCCTGACGGCCGTTGTGACGGAAGGACGCCCGAAGCGATCGGCTTCGGGCGTCCTTTTTCGTTATGGCTTCGCGCGGGGCCCGGGCGCGGATAAACGTCGCTTGGCTAAACCTGCTTGGCTTTTCTATATGAGCGCCAAGTTTCCCCACGCCCCGCCGGAGCCTCGATGCCCAGCCTGAACGAAATCCGCAGCGCCTTCCTGGGCTATTTCGGCGACAACCAGCACGCCGTCGTCCAGTCCGCGCCCCTGGTTCCGCAGAGCGACCCGACGCTGCTGTTCGTCAACGCCGGCATGGTGCCGTTCAAGAACGTGTTCACCGGGGCCGAGACGCCGCCGGGGCCACGGGCGACCTCGTCGCAGAAGTGCGTGCGGGCCGGCGGCAAGCACAACGATCTCGACAACGTCGGCTACACCGCCCGCCATCACACGTTCTTCGAGATGCTCGGCAACTTCTCGTTCGGCGACTACTTCAAGGAGCGCGCGATCGAGCTGGCCTGGACGCTGCTGACCAAGGACTTCGCCCTGCCGAAGGACAAGCTGCTGGTCACGGTCTATGCCAGCGACGACGAGGCCCATGGCCTGTGGAGGAAGATCGCCGGCCTCGCCGACGACCGCATCATCCGCATCGGCACCTCGGACAATTTCTGGTCGATGGGCGACACCGGCCCGTGCGGCCCGTGCTCGGAAATCTTCTACGACCACGGCGAGGGCATTCCCGGCGGGCCGCCCGGCAGCCCGGACGAGGACGGCGACCGGTTCATCGAGATCTGGAACCTGGTCTTCATGCAGTTCGACCAGCAGCCGGACGGCTCGCGTCTGGCGCTGCCCAAGCCGTCGATCGACACCGGCATGGGCCTGGAGCGCATCGCAGCCGTGATGCAGGGCGTGCACGACAACTACGACATCGACCTGTTCAAGACGCTGATCGCCGCCAGCGTCGAGCTGACCGGGGTCAAGGCCGAGGGCGAGCGCACGCCCTCGCACCGGGTGATCGCCGACCACCTGCGCTCGAGCTGCTTCCTGATCGCCGACGGCGTCGGCCCGTCGAACGAGGGGCGCGGCTACGTGCTGCGCCGGATCATGCGCCGCGCCATGCGCCACGCCCATCTGCTGGGCGCGCAGGAGCCCTTGATGCACCGCCTGGCGCCGACCCTGGTCGCCGAGATGGGCGGCGCCTATCCCGAACTGCGCCGCGCCGAGGCGCTGATCGTCGAGACCCTGCGTCAGGAGGAAGAGCGCTTCCGTCGCACCCTGGGCCGGGGCATGACCCTGCTGGACGAGGCCGTCGCCGGCCTGTCCTCGGGCGGCGTGCTGCCCGGCGAGACGGCGTTCAAGCTCTACGACACCTACGGCTTCCCGCTCGACCTGACCCAGGACGCGGTGCGCGCCAAGGGCCTGACCGTCGACACCGACGGCTTCGACGCCGCCATGGACCGCCAGCGCCAGATGGCCCGCGAAAACTGGGCGGGCTCGGGCCAGCAGGCCCAGGCCGCCGAATGGTTCGCCATCCGCGACCGCCTCGGGCCGACGGTCTTCACCGGTTACGACGGCGTCGAGGCGACCGGCGAGGCGTTGGCCATCGTGCGCGACGGCGCCGAGGTCGATGCGGCCGAGGCCGGCCAGACCGTGCAGGCGGTGTTCGACCGCACCCCGTTCTACGCCGAAAGCGGCGGCCAGGCCGGGGACCTGGGCCAGGTGGCCTGGGACGGCGGCGAGGGCGAGGTGCTCGACACCCAGAAGCAGGCCGGCGACCTGCACGTCCATACCGTGAAGATCGTCGCCGGCGCGTTGCGCCTTGGCGACGGCGCGCGGCTGACGGTCGACGCCGAGCGTCGTGTCCGCACCCGCGCCAACCATTCGGCCGCCCACCTGGTGCACGCGGCGCTGCGCAACGTCCTCGGCGCCCATGTGGCGCAGAAGGGCCAGATGGTCGACGGCGAGCGCATGCGTTTCGACTTCGCCCATTCCGGCCCGCTGACCGCCGACGAGCTCGACCGCATCGAGGCCGAGGTCAACGCGGTGATCCGTCAGAACATCCCGGCGCGCACCGAGGAGATGGCCCCGGAAGCGGCCATCGAAGCCGGCGCGGTGGCGCTGTTCGGCGAAAAGTATGGCGATAGCGTCCGCGTCCTGACCCTGGGCCGCGCGCTGCAAGGCGACGGCGCCTATTCGGTCGAGCTGTGCGGCGGCACCCACGTCGCCCGCACCGGCGACATCGCCCTGTTCAAGATCGTCTCGGAACAAGGCGTCGCGGCCGGCGTGCGTCGGGTCGAGGCCCTGACCGGCGAGCCGGCGCGGCGCTTCCTGCTGGAGCAGGCGGGCGTGGCCAAGGCGCTGGCCGACCAGTTCAAGACGCCGGTCGCCGAGGTCCAGGGGCGCGTCGACGCGTTGATCGCCGAACGCCGCAAGCTGGAGAAGGACCTGGCCGACGCCAAGAAACAGCTGGCCCTGGGCGGCGGCTCCGGCGGCGCGGCGGCGCCCGAGGAGATCGGCGGCGTCAAGTTCATCGGCCGGGTGCTCGACGGCGTCGGCGGCAAGGAGCTGCGCCCCATCGCCGAGGACTTCAAGAAGCAGATCAGTTCCGGCGTGGTGGCCCTGGTCGGGGTCGCCGACGGCAAGGCGGCGGTGACGGTGGCGGTGACGCCCGACCTAACCGGACGCTTCGACGCCGCCGCCCTGGCGCGCGCGGCCGTGCAGGCCATGGGCGGCCAGGGCGCCGGCGGCCGCGCCGACTTCGCCCAGGGCGGCGCTCCGGACGCCGCCAAGGCCGAGGACGGCGTCGCCGCCGTCCGGGCCGGGCTGGCGGGCTGATCCTCGGATCAGCCGCCGTTGCGGCAATAGACGGCGATCTTGTTGCCGGTCGGGTCGCGCATATAGGCGCCGTAGAAGTCGGTCGAGTCCGCCGGCCGGAATCCGGGCGCGCCCTCGTCCGAGCCGCCGTTGGCCAGGGCCGCGGCGTGGGCGGCCTGGACCTCGGCCTGCGACGGGGCGCGGAAGCCGATCATCACGCCGTTATCAGCGATGGGCGAGCAGGAAGGCGAGGCCGGTCAGGGTGAGCGCCGAGGCCATGGAGGTGGCGATCACCGCCAGGGCCCCGCCATGGGCGAACACCCCGAGCGTGCGGGTCTGGATGAAGACGCTGACGGCGGTGGGGCAGGCGGCGAGCAGGACGGCGACGGCGCGGAAGCCGGGATCGGCGCCCGCCAGGCCGGTGAGCAGCCAGATCAGCGCCGGCGCGGCGACGAGGCGGACGGCCATGACCAGGGCCACGGCCGGGCCTTCCGCCGTCGCCTCGACGCCTCGGGGACGACCGAACTCGGCGCCGACCACCACGCCCAGGGCGACGAGCCCGACCGGACTGGCGGTGGCGGCGAGCAGGCCCAGGGCGCGGTCGATCGGCTCGGGCGGGGCGAGGCGCAGCGCGCTCAACCCCACGCCGACCGCCGCCGCGCCGACCAACGGGTTGGCCAGGGTGCGCAGAATCCGCCGCGGCAGGGTCGCGTCATGGGCGGCGTCGTGGGCCGCCCCATGCAGGCCGGCGGTGGCCAGGGCCAGGATGACGGTGAAGTCGATGGCCACCATCGCCGCCGCCGGCGCGCCCGCCGCCGGCCCGAGCAGCGAGACGGCCAGGGGCGCGCCCAGAAAGGCGGTGTTGCCGACCCCGGCCGCCATGGCCGCGCCGGCCCTGGCGGCCCTCGGCCAGCCGAGGAGGCGGCCGACGACCAGGGGCGTGGCGAGGGCGGCGCACTGGCCGAGGCCGTAGGCGGCCAACCCCTTGGCCGTCGCCGCGTCGGGGATGGGCGCGCTTTCCAGGCCGTGGATCAGCAGGGCGGGAAAGGCGATCCAGAACACATAGGTCGACAGGGCCCTGGCCGCGCCGGCGTCGACCACCCGGGCCCGGGCCGCGACGACGCCGCAGGCGATGAGCAGGAAGAACGGCGCGATGCGGCTGAGGACGTCCATGCGCCTGTGCTAGACCGGCCGCCGGAAAAGGGAAAGAAGAGCCGCCCGACCGGGGGACGGACGGCGCTCAAGGGATCAGTTTGCGGAACTCGGCCGGCGTGGCGGCGATCAGGCCCTGCTCGATCCGACCGCCCGGGTCGGCGTAGGCCTTGCCGCTGGTCCGCACCACGCCGTCGCCCACCCGCCACGTGCGCTTGACGCCCTTGTCCTCGATGCTGAGGACGAAGCCGCGATAGCCCAGCCGGTCGGGGGCCTCGGCGGGGGCGGGGGACGGACCGCCGACCGCGTCGAGCCGCCGGAGCAACTCGATCGCCGGCGGCCCTTGCAACGCCCAGGTCGGGTTTGGACGGCCGGAGAACAGGTCCAGCTCGACATGGATCTCGACCGTCGGCGTCATGGGCGCCTCCCGCGGGCGTCAGCGGATGTGGACGCCCTTCTTGGTGACCATATAGGTGCAGAACACGGTGTAGGGACCGCGGTTGCAGGTCCTGGGGTCCGAGATCGCGTGGCCGGCGTTGTCGACGTTGCGCGCCGCCGTCTGGCCCGGCTTGTGCGACCAGCAGCCGACGTTGTCCTGGCGATACCAGTGGTAGTCGGTGTTCGGCCAGATCACCAGGGCGACGTACCAGCCCTGGCCGGCGGCCAGGGGCGCCGAGAAGTTGGGCGTGGCGTGCAGGCCGTCCGACGTGGCGCCGGCCTGGACGTTGGGGCAGGCCATCACCGTGGCCTGGTGGCCGGTGGCGCGGCCCGGCTGGGCGAAGGTGTTGGTGATCTGGTTGTTCGCGTAGTTGTAGCAGTTGTTGTGCGGCTGGACGGACGGCACGTTCCACAGGCCCGGATTGTAGGCCGGGGCGTCGTGGGCGTGGTTGGCCGGGCAGGCCAGCTTCAGCGGCGGAAATGGGAAGCGCAGCCGGTTGGCGGGCTGCAGGACCTGGCTCAGATGCTCGGCGACCTCGGGCGTCAGATGCGGCTGGGCCAACTGCGCCAGCCAGTGCTCGAGCTCGGCCTCGTCGGTCAGGTTGGCCGCGTGGAGGCCCTGCTCGACGATGCCCTCATGCACCCTGAGGTCCAGCGCGCCTTCGGGGTGCGTATGGGAACGGGACACTGAAAAGCCCCGATAGCCCAAACCGCCGAACGCGCCGGACGGCCGCTGCTCGGTGAAGCTCTGAAGGCCCTTGAGGCGCTCCGCGAGTTCGTCCGATTGCTTGTCGTCCAGTTGGAATGTCGGGTTGGGGCGACCAGAGAACACGTTCAACGTAACCGTAGTGGACATTGTTCCCTCCATGGTTGAGAGCGGCTGTCGCCGCCCGGCCAGCATGTAGCATTAAAATTCGCGTTAAGCGGGAATTTTAGACCATTCACGCGAGTTTTATCGCGCGGGCGACCGGCGTGGCGGGCGTCAGTCGGTCGCGGTCGCGACCGCGGCCGGGCGCAGGCGCATCAGGCCGTCGGGGAAGTCGATGGTCAGGACCTGGCCCCTAAAGGCCGGGCCGCCGATGAGGCCGGCGTAGCCGGCCCCCGCGCCGTTGGGCCGGGTCTCGGCGGCGAAGTTGGCCGACAGCGTCCCGAGGCGGACGGCGCCGACCGTGAGGTCGTCGAGCCGGCCCAGGCGCTGGGGATGCACCCCGGCCACGGTCATGCCCAGGCTCGGCCGGCCGGCGGCGCGGCCGAAGGCCTCGTCGGCGCGGGGGCGATGGATCTCGACGGCGGTGTCCGAGCCGGTGTCGATCTGGAACTCGCCGAACAGCCGCCGCTCGCCCAGCCGCGCCTCGGCCTCGACGAAGGGATAGGGGGCGATGCGCACCGGAACCACGCCGGGGTCGCGCGGCGACAGCCGGCCGCCGCGCGTCAGGGTCAGGCGTCCGCGCGGATAGTCGATGGTGACGGTGAAGCCCTGCATGAAGTCGGCGCCGACCACCCCGGCCAGGGGCCGGCCGAGCTGGCGGCCGATGGCGTCCAGGCTGAGGATCACCGGCTCGACCCTGGCCCTAACGCCGCCCAGCGTCAGGTCGGCGGGGGCGGCCTGGTCGGCGCGGTCCTCGCGGCGGCCGCCGGTGTTGACGCCGATGGAGCCGGCCGCCGCCAGTCCGGCCCGACGGGCGTAGGCCGGGTCGACGACGCTGGCGCCCGCGCCGGTGTCGAACAGGAAGAGGGCGGGGCCGGCGTCGCCGATCGAGGCTTGCACGAACACCAGGCCGTCACGGATCTCGACCGGCGACGCCGCCTGGGCGGGTTGGGCGGACGGCTCGGCGGCGCGCGCGTCGAAGCCGGCGGCCAAGGGAAGGGCGGCCAAGGGAAGGGCGGTCAGGGCCGGGGTGGCCAGGGCGAGGACGGCGAGCAGGACAGGCCGCCCGGGCCGGATCGAAGTTTTCATAGGTCCTAAACGCAAAAATCCCCGCCGGGGTCGCCCGGCGGGGATTTGTCGATCACGTCCTTGCGGCGAAATCGGGTCGGACGGCGGCTCAGGCCGCAGCCATGGCCTTCTTCAGGTTCTCGTCGACCTTGTCGAGGAAGCCCTCGGTGGTCAGCCAGCCCTGCTTGTCGCCGACCAGCAGCGCCAGGTCCTTGGTCATGAAGCCGGCCTCGACGGTGTCGATGCAGACCTTCTCCAGGGTGGCGGCGAACTGGGCCAGTTCGGCGTTGTCGTCCAGCTTGGCGCGGTGGGCGAGGCCACGGGTCCAGGCGAAGATCGAGGCGATCGAGTTGGTCGAGGTGCTCTCGCCCTTCTGGTGCTGGCGGTAGTGGCGGGTGACGGTGCCGTGGGCGGCCTCGGCCTCGACGGTCTTGCCGTCCGGGGTCATCAGCACCGAGGTCATCAGGCCCAGCGAGCCGAAGCCCTGGGCGACGATGTCCGACTGCACGTCGCCGTCGTAGTTCTTGCAGGCCCAGACGTAGCCGCCCGACCACTTCAGCGCCGAGGCGACCATGTCGTCGATCAGGCGGTGCTCGTAGTGCAGGCCCAGCTCCTCGAACTTGGCCTTGTACTCGGCGTCGTAGATTTCCTGGAAGATGTCCTTGAAGCGCCCGTCATAGGCCTTGAGGATGGTGTTCTTGGTCGACAGGTACACCGGGTACTTGCGGGCCAGGCCGTAGGCGAAGCTGGCGTGGGCGAAGTCGCGGATCGAGTCGTCGAGGTTGTACATGGCCATGGCCACGCCCGAGCCCGGCGCGTCGTAGACCTCGTGCTCGATGACCTGGCCGTCCTCGCCGACGAACTTGATGCTCAGCTTTCCCTTGCCGGGGAACAGGAAGTCGGTGGCGCGGTACTGGTCGCCGAAGGCGTGGCGGCCGACGATGATCGGCTGGGTCCAGCCCGGCACCAGGCGCGGCACGTTCTGGCAGATGATCGGCTCGCGGAAGATGACGCCGCCCAGGATGTTGCGGATGGTGCCGTTCGGCGACTTCCACATCTTCTTCAGGCTGAATTCCTTCACCCGCGCTTCGTCGGGGGTGATGGTCGCGCACTTGACGGCGACGCCGTGCTTCTTGGTCGCCTCGGCCGCGTCGATGGTCACCTGGTCGTCGGTGGCGTCGCGGTTCTCGATGCTGAGGTCGTAGTAGTCCAGCTCGAGGTCGAGGTACGGGAAGATCAGCTTATCCTTGATGAGCTTCCAGATGATGCGGGTCATTTCGTCGCCGTCCATGTCGACGACGGGGTTGGCGACTTTGATCTTGGCCATAGGCTGTACGGGGCTCCCGTTGAGGGGCGCAGGCCGCGGCGGCGCACAGGGCCGTCGGGCGCGCGGACGGCAGGGCTATAGACGGTTGCGGGCGAACGGGGAAGGTGGGGCGGGCGAACGCCCCGCTCCCCGCCGCGTCACGGCATGGCGTAGCGCAGCGTGACCATCGCCGCGCGCGGCGCGCCGGGCAGGTTGAGGTTCGGGCTCGAACCGTGGCCGGAGACGATATAGCCGCGGTCGAACAGGTTGGTGAGGTTGAGCTGCGCCACCACCGGCCCGAACCGGCGCCAGGCCATGGCGTCGACCGTCGCATAGGCCGGCAGGGTCACGGTGTTCCCGGGGTTGGCGAAGCGGTCGCCGACATAGTTGGCGCCCAGGCCGAAGCCGAAGTCGCCGCTGAAATCCTTGGTCAGCCAGACGTTGGCGCTGTGCTCGGGGGTGATGGTGGCGCGCTTGCCCTGCACGAACTGGCCGGCGTCCTTGGCCACGGACTTGGTCACCGTGGCGTCGAGATAGGCGTAGCCGGCCACCGCGTTCCAGCCGTTCCCGAGGTTGAGGTTCCCGGTCAGCTCGACGCCGTCGGTGCGTTGCGTGCCGATGGGCAGGACGCGCAGGCTGATCGGGTCGGTGATCTTCATGCCGGTGCGTTCCAGCCGGAACACCGACACGGTCGCGCCGGCCCGGCCGCCGAGGAAGCTGAACTTGCCGCCGGCCTCGGTGTTGGTGGTCTCTTCCGGGGCGATGTCGGCGTTGCTGGCGGCCAGGGCGAAGGCTTCGCCCGACGGCTGGAACGAGCGGCTCCACGAGACATAGTAGGACTGCCCCTCGGTCGGCTGCCAGACGCCGCCGACGCGCGGGCTCCAGTTGCGGTCGGTGCGCGACAGGCTGGGCTGGCCGGGCAGGCGCTGGTCGGTGTCCTGTTCGAAGCGGTCGTAGCGTACGCCGACCAGCGCCTTCCAGTGCTCGCCCAGCGAGATCATGTCCTGCGCGTAGACGCCCACGGTGTCGAAGGTGCTGACGCTGTCGGCGCTGCGCGGGCCGCCGACCTCGCGGTCCAGGAACGGAAGCACCGGATTGAACAGGGCCACGGTGGCGACGTTGTTGCGCGAATAGCTGATCAGGCCCTTGGACTGGCGGCCGACCTCGACGCCGTAGAGGATGGTGTTGCGGACCCCGGCCAGGGTCAGCTCCTGGGTCAGTTCGGCCTGGTCGAACCAGCCGTGCTCGGCCCGCGCGACGTTGGAGCGGTTGAGGCTGACGGTCAGGGCGGCCTCGTTCACCGTCCCGGGCAGGGTGTTGTACCGCGCCAGGGTGTAGTCGTAGTAGCGGAAGGCGTTGCGGAAGCTGAGCGTGTCGCTGAAGCGGTGCGTCAGGGTGGCGGTGGTCGAGTAGACCCGGCTTTCGCTGGTGTCGACATAGCGGCCGTTGGCGGCGCCGTAATAGGCGCTGGCCGGGACCTTGACCGGCCGGCCCTGATAGGCGGGCACGCCGAAGTCGGTGACGCGCCTGTCGCGCAGATAATCGGCCTGAACCAGCAGGGTGGTGTTCTCGCCCAGGCTGAACGAGGCCGAGGGGGCCAGGGCCTCGCGCCGCAGGAACTGTTGGTCGCGATAGCTGTCCGAACGCTCGATCGCTCCGGTCAGCCGCAGGGCGGCGTGCTGCGCCTCGAAGGCGCGGCCGAGGTCCATCTCGAAGCGGCCGTCCGACCAGCCGCCATAGCTGACGGCGAAGGCGGTCAGGTCCGGCCCCGGCTTCTTGGTCACGCGGTTGATCAGGCCGCCGGACGAGCCGCGCCCGAACAGCACCGAGGCCGGGCCCTTAATTACTTCGATCCGCTCGACGTTGGACAGGTCGCGGAAATAGAGGGCGTCGTCGCGGACGCCGTCGACGAACTGGTCGGCGATGGCCGAGAAGCCGCGGATCGACACCTGGTCGCGCTGGCCGTCGCCGGTGGAGAAGCCGACGCCGGGCACGTTCTTCAGGACGTCCTGGATCGACAGCGCCCGCTGGTCGCGGATCAGGGCCTCGCCGACCACGTCGATGGTCTGGGGGATGTCGCGCAGGGGGGCGTCGATCTTGGCGGCGCTGGTGTTGACGGCCGCGTAGCCGTCGCGGCGGGCCGTCACCGTCAGCTCGGACACCAGCCCGGACTCCTCGGCGAGCGCTTCGGCGGCCGGCGCCAGCGCCATCAGGCCGGCGGCGGCGAACAGGAGACGGCGAAGCGAACGCGGCGACATGGATGGTCTTTCTCGGCAAATTGAGAATGCTTCTCATAAGAAGTTGCAAACTTGTGTCAACCGTGAAATCCGCGGCCGGCCGGACGCGGGCCGCAGGGGCGCCCGCTCGACCGGCCGTCGCTGAGCCTTTGTCGCCGTGGCGCGGACGGCCTATACCGCCGCAATGACCGAACTTGCGCCCCCCGTCGTCATCCTCAACGAGCCGCAGCTGGCCGAGAACATCGGCTCGGTGGCCCGCGTGATGGCCAATTTCGGCCTCGCCGACCTGCGGCTGGTGCGGCCGCGCGACGGTTGGCCGCAGGACCGCGCCTGGGCCAGCGCCTCGGGCGCCAACTGGCCGCTGGACGGGGCCAAGGTGTTCGAGCGGCTGGAGGACGCCGTCGCCGACCTGCGCCTGCTCTATGCGACCACGGCGCGGCCGCGCGAGACCCAGCTGCCGGTGCTGACCCCGCGCGAGGCGGCGGCCGAACTGAACGCCGCCGCCGCCCAGGGCCTGGCCACGGGCCTGCTTTACGGCGGCGAGCGGGCCGGGCTGGAGACCAATGACATCGCCCTCAGCCAGGGCATCGTCACCATCCCCATCGATCCGCGCTTCCATTCGCTGAACCTGGCCCAGGCGGTGGCCCTGACCGCCTACGAGTGGCGGACGACCGTGACCAACGCCCCGCCGCCCAAGTTCCGCGAGGGCGATCCGCCGGCCGACCAGGCGATGATGATCGGCCTCTACGAGCATCTGGAGGGCGAGCTGGAGGCGGCGGGCTTCTTCCATCCGCCGGAGAAGAAAGCCTCGATGGTGCGCAACCTGCGCGTGGCCCTCAGCCGCGCCCGCTTCACCGACCAGGAGGCGCGCACCTTCCGCGGGGTGATCACCGCCCTGTCGCGCGGCCGGGGCAAGGTGCTGGAAAAGCTGGCCGCCAAGCGCAAGGGCGACGATCCGGCTTGATCCCAGGCCGGGGCCGGGTCATGCTCCCTTCAGAATGTTACTGGAGGGGAACATGAACCGGAGAAGCCTCATGATCGGCGCCGGCGTCGCGGCCGCGTCGGGCCTCGCCCCGCTCGCCTCGGCCGTCGCCGCGAGCGTGCAAGCCGCGCCCGACGCCCGCACGGCGGCCCGCGACGCCTGGCTCTACAGCCTGCCGCTGATCGAGATGGCCACCACCCGCAAGCGCCACCTGTCCGGCGGCCAGGGTCAGAACCGCTTCAACCACGCCCGCGCCCTGATCGACCATCATGGCGTCGGCGTGACCACGCCAAACAACGACACCCTCTATTCCATAGCCTGGCTGGACCTGACCGCCGGCCCCGTGACCCTGGCCATCCCGCCGATGGGCGAGCGCTACTACTCGGCGGCGCTGATGGACATGTACACCAACAACAACGCCGTGCTGGGCGGCCGCACCATCGGCGGCCAGGGCGGGCGGTTCACCATCGTCGGGCCGGGGCAGGCCGGCGGCGGCCCCGGGGTGGTGCGGGCGGCGACGGCGCACGCCTGGCTGCTGGTCCGCATCGTCGTCGACGGGCCGCAGGACCTGGACGCCGTGCATCGCCTGCAGGACGGCTTCGTCCTGAAGGGGCCGGCCGGGACGCCGCCCGCCGCCTTCGCCGAGCGCAACGCCGCGCCGGCCGACTATTTCGACAGCGCGCGGCGGCTGCTCGCCGCCGACCCGCCTCCGGCGACCGACGCGGCCGTCCTGCGCCGCACGGCCGCGCTGCTCGGCGCCGGCGCCGGCGCGCCGCCGGCCGAGGCCGTCGCCGGCGTCGCCGACGCCAAGGCGCTGCTCGACATGCTGACCTCGCGGACCGGCTTCATCCAGGGCTGGAGCTATCCGCGCGCCGATCTCGGCGACTATGGCCAGGACTACATCTACCGGGCGGCGGTGGCCCTGGCCGGGCTGGGCGCCCTGCCGCGCGCCGAGGCGATGTACCTGCGCGCCGCCGGCGACGACGACACCGGCGTCTTCAACGGCGACGGCCTCTATCGCCTGTCGCTGCCGGCGCGCATGCCGCTGGACGCGTTCTGGTCGCTGTCGATGTACGAGCGCACCGCCGACGGCCAGTTCTTCTTCACCGACAACCCCCTGCACCGCTACGCCATCGGCGACCGCACCCAGGGGCTGAAGCGAAACGCCGACGGCTCGGTCGACCTGTGGATCGGGCGGGGCGATCCGGGCGGCGAGCGGACGGCCAACTGGCTGCCGGCCCCCAAGGGCGGGCCGTTCGGCCTGTTCCTGCGCTGTTACCTGCCGCGTCCCGAATTGCTCGACGGCCGCTGGCGCGCCCCGGCGGTGGTCAAGGCCTGAGGCCGGGCGGCGGGGCTTTTGACGGCTTGTCCCGGCGGGCGAAGCGGCGGCAATGTGCGCCCGCCGTTTCGCTCTGGAGAAGCCTCACATGAAGACCCGCGCCGCCGTCGCCTTCGAAGCCAAGAAGCCGCTGGAGATCGTCGAGGTCGACCTGGAAGGCCCCAAGGCCGGCGAGGTGCTGGTCGAGATCAAGGCCACCGGCGTCTGCCACACCGACGCCTACACCCTGGACGGGCTGGATTCCGAGGGCCTGTTCCCCTCGATCCTGGGGCATGAGGGCGCGGGCGTGGTGCTGGAGGTCGGGCCGGGCGTCACCAGCGTCAAGCCGGGCGACCACGTGATCCCGCTCTACACGCCCGAATGCCGCCAGTGCAAAAGCTGCCTGTCGCGCAAGACCAACCTCTGCACTTCGATCCGCGGCACCCAGGGCAAGGGCGTCATGCCCGACGGCACCAGCCGGTTCAGCTACAAGGGCCAGGCGATCCACCACTACATGGGCTGTTCGACCTTCGCCAACCATACGGTCCTGCCCGAGATCGCTGTGGCCAAGATCCGGCCCGACGCGCCGTTCGACAAGGCCTGCTACATCGGCTGCGGCGTCACCACCGGCGTCGGCGCGGTGGTCAACACCGCCCAGGTCGAGCCCGGCGCCAACTGCATCGTCTTCGGCCTGGGCGGCATCGGCCTCAACGTGATCCAGGGCCTGAAGATGGTCGGGGCCGACAGGATCGTCGGCGTCGACATCAACGACGGCAAGGAGGAGTGGGGCCGCCGCTTCGGCATGACCCACTTCGTCAACCCGACCAAGGTCGAGGGCGATCTGGTCGCGCATCTGGTGGCCCTGACCGACGGCGGCGCCGACTACACCTTCGACTGCACCGGCAACACCAATGTCATGCGCACGGCGCTGGAGGCCTGCCATCGCGGCTGGGGCGAGAGCATCGTCATCGGCGTGGCCGAGGCCGGCAAGGAAATCTCGACGCGGCCGTTCCAGCTGGTCACCGGCCGGGTGTGGAAGGGCTCGGCCTTCGGCGGCGCGCGCGGCCGCACCGACGTGCCGAAGATCGTCGACTGGTACATGGACGGCAAGATCGAGATCGACCCGATGATCACCCACGTCCTGCCGCTGGACCGCATCAACGAGGCCTTCGACCTGATGCACGCCGGGACAAGCATCCGCTCGGTGGTGGTGTTCTGAGCCAGCGGCCGCGCCGCGATCCGGAGCGACCGGATCGGCGCGGCGCTTCATTGACATATTAGTAGGTGCCTACATATATCGCTTCTGGCGGCTCGGCGCCGCATGAGGCGAGGGCCATGACGGAGACGACGGTTTCAAACGCGGCGCTGGCGCGGCGCACCATCCTGACTGGCGCAGCCGCCTTGGCGTTCGGCGGGGCGGCCAGCGCGGCGCCGCGCGGCGGCGGGCCGAAGATCGACGAGTTCGTCGTCGATCAAATGCGGCGCGCGCGAATTCCCGGCCTGGCCCTCGGGCTGGCCGAGGGCGGCGAAACGCGCTGGGCGCGGGGCTACGGCTTCGCCGATCTTGATAGGCGCCGCCCGGTCACGACCCAGACCGTGTTCCCGATCGCGTCGGTGACCAAGACGGTGACCGCCACGGCGATCATGCAGCTGGCCGATCAGGGACGGCTGCGCCTGGACGAGCCGGTGCAGCCCTATCTCGATTTCCCCCTGGCCAATCCAGAGCATCCCGCGACCGCGATCACGTTCCGGCATCTTCTGACGCATGTCTCCAGCATTTCGGACGAGACGTTCTACAGGATCGATTTTCGCGAACGCGGGCGCGATGCGGCCCTTTCCCTGGACGATCTCGTGCGCGGCTATCTGGCGCCGAACGGCCGGCTTCGCGACGCGACCTGCTTCTCCAAGGCGGCGCCCGGCGAGGCCTACGACTACAGCAACGTCGGCTACAGCCTGCTGGGCTATGTGGGCGGGCGGATCGCGGGCGTGGACCTGCGCCGGCGCATCGACCGGGAGATTTTCGCAAGGCTTGGGGCGGGGCCGATTTCCTGGACGACGAACGCCGCGCCGGCGGCCCTGCGCACGAAGAACTACGACATGACGGACGCCGGCCCCGCGCCGGTCGAACCCTTGAGCTTTCCCGATTGGCCGGCGGGCATGATCCGGTCGTCGATCGCCGCCTTCATGCCGTTCGTGGCGGCCTCGGCGAACGGCGGCGCGGCGAGGGGGCGTCGCATCCTCAGCGAGAGCGGCATGGCGCAGATGCTGGACATGCGGGCGCCAACCGGCCTGCCGGCCTGGCTGACCGGCCAGGGGCTGGGCTGGATGGCCTCGCCGCTCGACGGCGCGACCCGGCCGAACCATTGGGGCGGGGACGACGGAGTCTTCACCGCCGTCTATCTCGACCCGTCCAAGCGGCGCGGCGTCGGCGTCTTCACCAACATGACCGCGACGGCGGAAAGCAAGGCGGCGGTGAAAGCCATCGCCGGCCGTCTCCTCAGCGGCGCCGCCAGCTGATAGGCCTTGGTCGGCCGCGCGCTGCGGCCGCGTCCAAGGAGCCGGCATGTCGTCCGTCGAAGTCCTCGCCCAGCACCGCGTCCATGGCGGCGAGCTGCGCTATTGCCGCCACGCCAGCGCCGCCACCGGGACCGCCATGCGCTTCACGGCGTTCCTGCCGCCGGGCGAGGGGCCGCATCCCTATGTGGTGTGGCTGTCGGGCTTGACCTGCACCGAGGACAATTTCACGGTGAAGGCCGGCGCCTACGCCAGGGCGGCCGAGCTGGGCCTGGCGGTGGTGGCGCCCGACACCAGCCCGCGCGGGCCCGACCTGCAGGGAAGCGCCGTCGCCGACGACGCGGCCTACGACCTTGGCCAGGGGGCGAGCTTCTATGTCGACGCGACGCAAGCGCCGTGGACGCCGCATTTCCGCATGTATTCCTACGTCGTCGGCGACCTGCTGGCGGCGGCCGAGCGCGCCTTCCCGCTGGACGGCGCGCGGCGGGGGATATTCGGCCATTCGATGGGCGGCCACGGCGCCTTGACCATCGCGCTGAAGAACCCGGACCTGTTCAAATCGGTCTCGGCCTTCGCGCCGATCGTCTCGCCGCTGAACTGTCCCTGGGGCCACAAGGCGCTGAGCGCCTATCTCGGTCCCGACCGCGCCGCCTGGCGCGCCTACGACGCCACGGCGCTGATCGAGGACGGGGTCGGCCTTAACCGGTTCGACGACATCCTGATCGACCAGGGCGAGGCCGACAGCTTCCTGGAAGGCCAGTTGAAGCCGCACCTGTTCGCGGCGGCCTGCGAGAAGGCCGGCCAGAAGGTCGGTCTGAGGATGCGGCCGGGCTACGACCACTCCTACTTCTTCATCTCGACCTTCATCGGCGACCATCTGGCCTTCCACGCCGAGCGGCTCTGTTGATCGCTTGGCGGCGAAGTCTTGCCACATCGGCTTTTCGTGTCAGTGTCGCTCTGACGGGGTGGGAGCTCGCCAATGCGAACCTCTTGGGACCGGCCGGTTCTGCGACCGATGGCGGGAATCAATCTGACGCCGTTCGTCCCGGTTCTGCTCGCCCTATTCGTCGTCGTCGCCGTCTCGGTCCCCACGCAAGCGCCTGTAAAGGTCGGCATGTCGCCGGCCACGAGTCTGTATTGCGGTCCTCCCGGCGAGCCTCTTTTTGTCTATGTCCAGGCCGACGGCCATACGCGCGTTGACCGTCGCACGCTCCAGTCCGTCGAGCAGCTGGTCGGAGCATTGACGCACGGCGCCGTGACAGCCAACACGCCTGTCTATGTGACGGCTGATCGGGAGGCGCGCTATGCGGATGTCTTCGCCGCCATCCGCAAGCTCCGCGACGCCGGCTATGAGCGTGTGTTGACCTTGCCGGCCGACTGGTCGATCGGCTGAAGGCCCGATCCGCCGAGTCATTGACTCTTAGGCTCTTCACCGTCATACACCCCGCTTTCCCGCCGCCGGCCATGCCTGCGGCGCGGAGAGCATATGACGGGTGATACGTGCGCCGCCGTTGAGATCGCGGCTCCATTCGGGGAGCCGCCGGCCCGTGTCGAGTATGAAGAGCTAGAGCATGTCGAAGCGCCACAGCGCCAAGTACAAGATCGACCGCCGTATGGGCGAAAACATCTGGGGCCGGCCGAAGTCGCCGGTCAACCAGCGCTCCTACGGCCCCGGCCAGCACGGCCAACGCCGCAAGTCCAAGGTTTCCGACTTCGGCCTGCAGCTCCGCGCCAAGCAGAAGCTGAAGGGCTACTACGGCAACCTGACCGAAAAGCAGTTCGCGCGCACCTATGACGAGGCCGCCCGCCGCAAGGGCAACACCTCGGAAAACCTGATCGCGCTGCTGGAATCGCGCCTGGACGCGGTGGTCTACCGCGCCAAGTTCGTGCCGACCGTGTTCGCCGCCCGCCAGTTCGTCAACCACGGCCACGTGCTGGTGAACGGCAAGCGCGTCAACATCGCCTCCTACCGCGTGAAGGCCGGCGACGTGGTCAGCGTCCGCGAGCGTTCGCGCAACATGGCCCTGGTGCTGGAAGCCGTGGCTTCGTCCGAGCGTGAAACCCCGGACTATCTGACCGTCGACGCCAAGCACCTGTCGGCCACCTTCGTCCGCGCCCCGGAACTGTCCGAAGTGCCGTACCCGGTGAAGATGGAGCCGAACCTGGTCGTCGAATTCTACGCTTCGTAAGCGAAGCCGAATTCCAAGTTCAGCGAAGGGCCCCGGGAGACCGGGGCCCTTTTGCTTTTCGCGGCGATCTGTGGCCGAGTGCGCCGATGAACCGACGCCTGCTCCTGATCGCCGGACTTTCGCTGCTGGCGGGCTGCGCGACCCAGGCCGCCGGCCCGGCTTCCCCAGCCCAGGCGCCGGCGCCGGAGCCGAAACCAGGGCCTGGACCAGGGCCGGGGCCTCAGGAGCTGGAGCCGCTCTACGCCGTGTCGGCGGACCCCGTGGGCCTGACCCTTCGCGTCGCCTCCAACGGCTGCACGCACAAGGAGGACTTCGCCTTCTACGTCGAGCGCAGGCTCGGCCAGACCACGATCGCCTTCGGCCGCCGCCGGGTCGACATCTGCCGCAGCTTCGCCCCGGCCCAGGCGGAGATGACCTTCACCTACGCCGAGCTGGGCGTCGAGCCGAACCGGCCCCTGTTCGTGTTGAACCCGGTGCAGGCTTCGCCCAAATGAAGCGGGCGCGCCCCGCTTTGGCCTGATTGGCCGCTAAACTGACACGCGAAACCTCGGATCACCTCATGCCTCGAACCGCGTTCCTCGTCCTGGCGGCCACGGTCGCCGCCGCCGGCCCGGCCATCGCCGCCGACACTATCCTGCCCGGTTACTGGGAGAGCACCGACCGCGTCACCGCGCCGGTGGCCCGCACCACGACCGAGCGCCGCTGCATCCTGCCGGCCGACGTGGCCAAGTTCATGGAAGGGCCGAGCAACCGGCACTATACCTGCACCTATCCGACCCGGCGGATCAGCGGCGGCCGCATCGAGCTCAAGGGGCAGTGCGTCAGCAAGGGCGGCCAGCAGATCGCCGTCGAGGGACAGGGCGACTATACGCCCACCAGCTTCCACCTCGACGCCCAGATCCAGACCAGCTTCTACGGGCTGGCGATCTCCGGCAAGGCCGACACCACCGCCCGCCGCATCGCCGACACCTGCCCGGCGGCGGCCGAGGCCGACCACGGCCGCTGACGGGGCGGCTCAGTCGAAACGCTGGGCTATCCAGGGGGGAACGCGGGCCGGCCGGCGCGTGCGCGCGTCCAGCAGGCACCATTCGGAGCGGACCTGGGCGCACATCTCGCCGTCCGGGCCGTCGATCCGCACCAGCCGTACGAAGCGCGGGCCGCGATGCTCGCCCACCCAGGTGCGGGCCATGGCGGTCTCGTCCAGCGTCAGCGCGCGGCGATAGTCGATCTCGTGGCGCAGCGCGACCCAGCCCCACTCGGCCAGCTCGCCCTCGTCGAGGCGGCTTTCCCAGTGGGCCGTGGCGATGTCCTGGGCCCAGCGCAGATAGACCACGTTGTTGACGTGGTCGTTGACGTCGATGTCGTCGGGACGCGGCGCGATGGCCAGCGAGAAGACCTGCCGCCCGGCGGGCGGCTCGAACGGCGTCATCGGGCCGTCAGGCCGCCAGCACGCCCTGTTCGGTCAGGAAGGTCTTGAGCTCGCCCTTCTGGAACATCTCGCGGACGATGTCCGAGCCGCCGACGAACTCGCCCTTCACATAGAGCTGCGGGATGGTCGGCCAGTCGGAGAACGTCTTGATGCCTTGGCGCAGCTCGTCGTTCTGCAGGATGTCGACGCCGACGAACTCGACGCCGAGGTGGTCGAGAATCTGCACCACCACGGCCGAGAAGCCGCACTGCGGCTGGTCCGGCACGCCCTTCATGAACAGCACGACGGGATGTTCCGCCACGGCGTTGGCGATGAAGTCGTGGACGGGGTTGTCGGTGGTGATCGCTTCGGTCACGGGAGCCGCCTTGGGCCTGAGGAGATATGTCGAGCCTCAGCTAGGGACCGCGAGGCCCCGGGTCAAGCTCTGCGGCGCGGATCCTGGTCCTCGGCCTTGCCGCCGAACCGCGCCATCTCGATCTGGGCGGCGACGCCGGGCGGCAGATCGCGGTCGGCGGTCATGGCCAGGGCGTCGATGGCGTCGAGCTGGTCGGCGACGATCTGCACGGTGGCGATCGCCGGTTCGGTGAGGGCGTAGGCGAGGCAGATGCGCTCGGCCGTCCAGCCTTCGGTGCGGTCGAGGAAGGCGTAGGTGCCGGCCCCGGCCAGCGGGTCGACCCGCGCCCGTCCGCCCCAGAAGCCGGACCGGGGCGCCGGCTGGGCGGCCTGCTGTTGCTGCTGCTGGTGGAACGCGCGCGGATAGTAGCCGTAGCCGATCACCGGCATGTCCCGCTCCACCGCCGCCTTCAGGCGATGCCGGTCGCGCCAGCCCGAGATCAGGTTGTAGGGGATGGCCAGCACGTCGAAGTGCCGCGAGGAGATGTAGAAGTCCATCGCCTCGCCCTCGCCAGCGACGCCCAGCATCCGGGTCCCGCCCGAGGCGCGCAGGGCCTTCAAGGTGGCCATGGCCGAGGTGGAGAGCTCGTCCCCGCGCGGATCGTCCAGCATGACGAGGTCGAGATAGTCGAGGCCGGTGCGGGCCAGGGCCGATTGCGCGGCCAGGGCCAGGGCCTCGGCGCTGAAGTCGCGAACCGGGCCGCCGTTGGGGCCGAGCTTGCGGCCCAGCCGCCAGGCGATGAACACCAGCCGGCGGTCCACGGCCCGCAGCGCCTCGGCCAGTCCCTCGGCGATGGCCGGGTCGACGCCCTGGACCTCGAAGCAGTTGACGCCGTTCTCGAGGGCTCGATAGACCAGCGCCGTCCAGTCGGCGGGCCGGCGGCGGCCGCCCGCGTCCGTCAAGGCCAATGAGACGGCCGAAACCACGGTCCCAGAAGCGGCGAACGGACGAAAGCGCATCGGCTCAGCCTCCCGACGGCGCCTGGGTTTCCAGCGCCAGCGCGTGCAGTTCCCCGCCGACCTTGCCCTTGAGGGCCGCGTAGACGAGCTGATGCTGCCTGACGCGGGTCAGGCCGGCGAACGCGGTGGAGACGATGCGCGCGCGATAGTGGTCGCCATCGCCGGCCAGGTCGTCAATGACGATTTCGGCGTCGGGAAAGGCCTCGCGCAGTTCGGCTTCCAACTGGTCGGCGGGCATGGGCACTGAAAAATCTCCGTCCTGATCCGATTGAATGGCCGAGAAACCTTAAGAAGGGGCATACGGCGCGCGGCGGCGGCCCAGGTCAACCGGTCGAGGGCCCCGGCGGACGCGGTCAGGTCGCCCGCAGCGACGCGGGCGCGGCGGCCAGGGCGCGCTCGCGATAGGCGTTGAGCTTGTCGACCATGGCTTGCGGATTGAGGGGCCAGCCCTTGGGCAGAGCGCCGTCGGCGCCGCCGACGATCGCCTGCACGACGGCTGCGATCCTGGGGTTGGGCCGTCGGTTTGGCCGATAGCGAAAGCCGATCATCTGGACGCCGCGCGGACCGCGATAGACGAAGAAGCTCTCGATGTCCCGCCAGGGAATCCTGTTCTCGCGCCGCACCATGCCGCCCTTGAGGGTGAAGCCCTCGCCGTCCAGGACCAGGCTCATGGGGCGGATCAGCATCCAGACGGCGATCAGGCAGCCCAGGCCGAAGAAGACGCCGCCCAGCCAGAGCCAGGCCCGATTGTCGGGGGTGGCCCGGATCAATAGGGCGGCGGTCGAAAAGGCGAAGCAGCCGATGAAAAGAAGCAACGTCTTCACCGGCGAGGCGACGATCACTTCGGGCGGAAGCGAAAGTCCCGACACGGGCTGCTCGGCGTCAGGTCGACCAAACATTTCAGCCCCCATGGCGACACGGCGCCGATACTCGCCAAGAGCGGGCGGACTGGCAATCCATGGAGGGGGGATCGGGCGTGCGGGGCGGCCCCGCGCGCCCGATCGGGGCCTCAGGCCGTCTCGCCCATATAGCCCGGCAGCCAGCCCTCGTTGGCTTCGCGCAGCTTGGCCAGGGGGATGTTGAACAGGTCGTGCGAGCGGAAGTCCTCGCCGCCGGCCTTGCCGACGACCGAGGCGTGAACCCCCGCCGCCTGGGCCGCGTCCAGCACCGCCTTGGGATCGCCGACGGCGACCAGATAGCGGGCCTGGTCCTCGCCGAACAGGAACAGGTGGGCGTGCAGCTGGCTGGTGGGGGCGAGGTCGACGCCGACATTGCTGGCCAGGGCCATGTCGGCCGCGGCGCAGGCCAGGCCGCCGTCCGACAGGTCGTGCGCCACCTGGACCGCGCCGGAGCGGATCAGGCCGCGCACCAGGTCGCCGGTCTTCTTTTCCAGCGCCAGGTCCACCGGCGGCGGGGCGCCCTCCTCGCGGCCGAGGACGTCGCGCAGATAGAGGCTGGCGCCCAGTTCGCCGTGGCTCTGGCCGATCAGCACCAGCACGTCGCCGTCCTTCATGCCGGAGAAGCCGGCGCGGACCGCGTAGTCGGGGATCAGGCCGACGGCGCCGACGGTCGGGGTCGGCGGAATGGCGACGCCGTTGGTCTCGTTGTAGAGCGAGACGTTGCCGCTCACGACCGGGAAGTCGAGCGTGCGGCAGGCCTCGGCCATGCCTTCGATGGCGCCGACGATCTGGCCCATGATCTCGGGCCGCTCGGGATTGCCGAAGTTGAGGTTGTCGGTGATGGCGATCGGGTCTGCGCCGACGGCGGTCAGGTTGCGCCAGGCCTCGGCCACCACCTGCTTGCCGCCCTCGTACGGGTCGGCGAACACATAGCGCGGGGTGCAGTCGGAGGTGACGGCCAGGGCCTTTTTCGACCCATGCACGCGCACGACGCCGGCGTCGGCGCCGGTCGAGCTGTCGTCCAGGGTGTCGGCCATGACGTGGCGGTCGTACTGCTCCCAGATCCACCGCTTGGAGGCCATGTTCGGCGTGCTCATCAGCTTGAGCACCGCCGCGCCGTAGTCGGCCGGGGGCGGGACCTCGTGCACGGTCAGGCGCGGGGCCTTGGGCGTGGCCACGTGCGGGCGGTCATAGAGCGGCGCGTCGTCCGACAGCGGGCTGAGCGGCAGGTCGCAGACCACCTGGCCCTTGTGCTTGAGCACGATGCGGCCGGTGTCGGTGGTCATGCCGATGGTGGCCGCGTCCAGGCCCCACTTTTCGAAGATGCGCTGGCCTTCGGCCTCGCGGCCGGGCTTCAGGATCGCCAGCATGCGCTCCTGGCTTTCCGACAGCATCATCTCGTAGGCGCTCATGCCCTCTTCGCGCTGGGGCACGGCGTCGAGGTCGAGCTCGATGCCGACGCCGCCCTTGCCGGCCATCTCGACCGACGACGAGGTCAGGCCGGCCGCGCCCATGTCCTGGATGGCGGCGACGGCGCCGGTGGCCATCAGCTCGAGCGTCGCCTCGATCAGCAGCTTTTCGGCGAAGGGGTCGCCGACCTGGACGGTGGGGCGCTTTTCTTCCGAATCCTCGTCGAACTCGGCCGAGGCCATGGTCGCGCCGTGGATGCCGTCGCGGCCGGTCTTGGAGCCGAAATAGACCACCGGCAGGCCGGCGGCCGGCGCGGCCGAGTAGAAGATCTTGTCGGCGTCGGCCAGGCCCACGCACATGGCGTTGACCAGGATGTTGCCGTTGTAGCCGGGGTGGAACTCGGTCTCGCCGGCCACCGTCGGCACGCCGACGCAGTTGCCGTAGCCGCCGATGCCGGCGACGACGCCGGCCAGCAGGCGCTTGGTCTTGGGATGGCTGGGATCGCCGAAGCGCAGGGCGTTCAGCAGGGCCACCGGCCGCGCGCCCATGGTGAACACGTCGCGCATGATGCCGCCGACGCCCGTCGCCGCGCCCTGGTAGGGCTCGATGTAGGACGGGTGGTTGTGGCTCTCCATCTTGAAGATGCAGGCCTGGCCGTCGCCGATGTCGATCACGCCGGCGTTCTCGCCGGGACCGCAGATCACCTTCGGGCCCTTGGTCGGGAACTTCGACAGGTGCTTGCGCGAGGACTTGTAGGAGCAGTGCTCGCTCCACATCACGCTGAATACGCCGAGCTCGACCTCATTGGGTTCGCGGTTCAGGCGCTTCAGGATCAGGTCGTATTCTTCCGGCTTCAGCCCGTATTCGCGGGCGAGTTCGGCCATGGGTTTCGCGGGGGAGGCGGAGGCGAGCGTCATGGGTGCGCCTTCTAGCGCGCTTTCCCGGGCTGCGGAACCTTCGGCGGCGCGGCGGCCGGGCGGGCGATCGAAAAACTAGGGAACAATCGGGGCCGCGCCCGGTTGACCTGGGCCGGTCACGGCATCCCCCTCAAAAGGCGACAAGGAGATCCCGCCATGGGCGCAGACACCAAGAAGCCGCAGCAGCAGCAGTCGAACCCCCAACGCCAGCAACCCGGCCAGCAGCATCAGCAGGGCGGCAAGCCAGGCGAACCGCGCGAGCACGAGCCGCGCCGCGACCGCTGAGGGTCCGTCCGGATCGAGACCCTGGGGCCGGCGAAAGCCGGCCCCTTCGTCGTTTCAGGGCTCAGTTCCCTGGAACGACGGGCAGGTCGATGTAGCTCTGCGCGTCCTTGGCGTGGAAGACGCGCTGGACGGCCTTTTTGTAGTCGTCGGGTTTGGCGAAGAAGATGTTGTCGACGAAGGTCTGGGGGTTGCGGTCGTAGAGGGGGAACAGGGACGACTGGACCTGGACCATGACCCGGTGGCCGGGCAGGAAGACATGGTTGGCGGCGGGCAGGGCGAAGCGGTAGGGCAGGGCCTTGTCGGGGGTGATCGCGACGGGCTTGGCGAAGCTCTCGCGGTATCGGCCGCGGAAGATGTCCATGGCGACGGCGAGCTGGTAGCCGCCCATTTTCAGATCGGAGGGAACCTCGTCGGGATAGACGTCGATCAGCTTGACCACCCAGTCGGCGTCGGAGCCGGAGGTGGAGGCGAAGAGGTTGACGACCGGCGCGCCGGCGATGCGCAGGGGCTGGGTCAGCGGCTCGGTGACGTAGACGAGGACGTCGGTGCGGTCAGCGGCGAAGCGCTGGTCCGCGACCAGCCAGCGCTTCCAGGCGAGGTCGTCGGCGAAGGTGACCGGGCGGGGCTGGTAGGGGACGGGCTTGGCCGGGTCGGAGACGTATTCGTCATAGGGCGCGTCGGCGGCGGCGGGGGGCGAGAACGACAGGGCCGAGCCGGCGGACAGATATAGCGGCCGCGACTTGGCCGGGCAGCCGCTGTCGCATGATTGCGGCCAGCTCTTGAACCGCTCCCAGCGGTTCTCGCCGGTGTTGTAGATCAGCACGCGCGGGGTTTCGGCCTTGGGGCCGTCCTTCAGATACTGGTCGAAGAACGGCTTCAGCACGTCGCGGCGGAATTGCAGGGCGGTGTCGCCGTCGAACTTCAGGGCCCCCAGGCTGGAGCCGTCATAATTGACCTGGCTGTGCCGCCACGGGCCCATGACCAGGTGGTTCAGCCCGTCCGGGTCCTTCGGGGCCAGGGCGGCGTAGGTGTGGCCCGCCCCCCACATGTCCTCCTGGTCCCAGAGGCCTTGCAGCCAGATGGTCGGCACCTTCGTGGGCCGTTCGGCCAGCAGCTTGTCCAGGGCCTGGGCCTGCCAGAAGGCGTCATAGGCCGGATGCTCCGACACCTTGCGCCAGTAGGGCAGCTGGTCGAAGCCGGCCGCCTTGGCGTAGGCGCCGGCCGAGCCGGCCCGGCGGAAGGTCTCGTAGTCGTCGAGGGCGCCGCGCGCCACCGGCTCGCCCTGGCCCTTCACGCTGGTCTGCTCGGTGAAGTAGTCGAGGTTGACCTGCCGGAAGGCGCCGTAGTGGAACCAGTCGTCGCCCATCCAGCCGTCGATCATCGGGCTCTCGGGCACGGCGGCCTTGAGGGCCGGATGCGGGTCGAGCAGGGCCATGGCCACCGTGAAGCCCTCGTAGGACGAGCCGATCATCCCGACCTTGCCGTTGGTCTCGGGCAGGTTCTTGGCCAGCCAGTCGATGGTGTCCCAGGCGTCGGTGACGTGGTCGACGGCGCTGGCGTTGAGGAGGCCGCGCACCGGGCGGGTCATCACGTACTCGCCCTCGGAGCCGTACTTGCCGCGCACGTCCTGGAACACGCGGATGTAGCCGGCCCCGGCGAACACCTCGTCCATCTGGGGCAGGACGGCGATCATGTGCGGCGAGGCGTTGCGCTCGGCGCGCTTGGAGGCGTCGTAGGGCGTGCGCGTCAGGATGATCGGGGCGTTCCTGGCCCCCTTGGGGATGACGATGACGGTGTGCAGCTTCACCCCGTCGCGCATCGGGATCATCACCTCGCGCTTGACGTAGTCGTAGCCGGCGGTCGGAGCCATGAACTTGGCGGGAATGTCGGGGGTGAGCGGCGGGGTGGTCTTGGGCTGGGCCCAGGCGCCTGGCGCCAGGGCCAGGACGGCGGAAAGCGCGACGCCCGCGCGGAAAAGACCTGGCATGAAGACCCCTCGACCCTGCGGCGCCCCGGCGCCGAAGGCGGAAAGGTGTCGCAAAGCGCCGGCCAGGGCAACCTTGCTGTTATAATGTACGTCTGGGGCGCGCGGGGCGCGTCAGCCGGCGGACAGGCCGCGCCTCAGGCGCTGGCCAGGACGCTCTGGAACAGGATGGCGCCGTCGGCCGAGCCGAGCTCGGTCTCGAACGCCCGGTCGGGGTGGGGCATCAGGCCCAGCACGTTGCCCTGGCGGTTGACGACGCCGGCGATGCCGCGCGACGAGCCGTTGGGATTGTCCTTGTAGCGGAACACCACCTGGCCCTCGCCCTCCAGCCGGTCGAGGGTCGCCTCGTCGGCGAAGAAGTTGCCCTCGCCGTTGCCGATGGTCATGGTCACCTCGCGGCGGCCCTGATAGCCGGCGGTGAAGCGGGTCTGGGCGTTGACCACTTCCAGGTCGATCGGCCTGCAGACGTACTTCAGGCCCTCGTTGCGCAGCAGGGCGCCAGGCAGCAGGCCCGCCTCGCACAGGATCTGGAAGCCGTTGCAGATGCCGACCACGGCCGTGCCGTTGGTCGCGGCCTGGATCACCTCGCGCATCACCGGGCTCAGCGAGGCCATGGCCCCGCAGCGCAGATAGTCGCCGTAGGAGAAGCCGCCCGGCAGGACGATCAGGTCCAGGCCGTCGGGCAGCTTGGTTTCCTGGTGCCAGACCATCTCGACGGCCGAGCCGGTGGAGCGTTCGACGGCCACGGCGCAATCGCGATCGCAATTGGACCCTGGGAAGACGATGACGGCGGATTTCATGGCTGCGCCATGTAGCAGCGGGCCGCCGAAAACGCCAGCGCGCCGCGCCGCCGATCAGCGTCCGTAGGTCGCCGTGAGCGTGGCCTTGGCCAGCACCTGCCCGTCGATGGCCGCGGCGAAGGCCGGACCGTCGGTCCGGGCGTCCAGGGCCAGCCTGTCGGTCTTCAGGGCGTAGACGGTGAAGACGTAGCGGTGGCTCTGGCCCAGCGGCGGGCAGGGGCCGCCATAGCCGGCCGGGCCGAAGTCGTTGCGGCCCTGCGCCGCTGGCGGCGGGAGTCCCTTGCCGGAGGCGGCGCCGGCGTCGGCCGGCAGGCCCCGGGCGGTCGACGGCAGGTTGAAGGCGATCCAATGCCACCATCCGCCGCTGGGGGCGTCCGGGTCGAAGACGCTGACCGCGAAGCTCTTCGTCCCCGGGGGCGCGCCGTCCCAGGCCAGGGCTGGCGAGCGGTTCTCGCCGTGACAGCCGTAGCCGCTGTTGACCTGGGCCGAGCGGACGCTTTCGCCGGGCCGCAGGTCGGCGCTGGCGAGGCGCAGGCCCGTGTCGCGGGCGGCGGGCGCCGCCGCGGCGCATAGGGCGGCGGCGGCGACAAGAACAGCTCTCATCCGGAAGCCTCCCGCTGTCGAAGGCATTCTAGGACCTCGGCCGGCGCCGCGAAACGGGGATCAGCCGACGGCGGCCGCCACCGCGGGAGCGGGGAAGCGGGTCTTGAAGTCGAAGGCGTGGGCGGTCGGCCCGTGCGCCCGCAGGTGGTCGAGGCGCGCGACGCAGTCTTCCAGGGCGGGGGTCTGGCCCGCCGGCAGCCACCACATCACCAGGGTCGGCTGGTCCGAGGGCTGGAACCACTCGTGACGGCGGCGCACGAACTCCTTGTGGTCCGTGCGGTAGGCGAAGGCGGCCAGGGCCTCGAGGCTTTCCCACACCGAGGCGTTGACCAGCAGGTCCTGGTCCTCGAAGGGGCGCAGGTCGGTGGCGTCGAAGCCGGTTCCCACCGCGCGCCACACGAACCCCGGCTGGGCTTCGGCCAGCAGGTTGATCCGCTCCAGGTTGTCGCGGAAGTCGTCGATGCGGGGATCGTCCAGCGGCGCGACCAGCTTGCCGACATTGACCTGGGCGAGATGATGCCGGCCATGCGCCTGATGAGGAACCATCCCCGTCTCCCTAACGCCCGTTCTCTTTGGTCGAGCGGATCGCAGATGGAGAGGGGGATTCCCAAATTCCAGGGATCGCGGGTCGATCAGGCGACGATTTCGACCCGGTAGCTTTCGATGACGGTGTTGGCGAGCAGCTTCTCGCACATGGTCTTGACCTCGGCCTGGGCCTCGTCGGCGCCGGCGGCCTTGAGGTCGAACTCGATGGTCTTGCCGACGCGGACATGCTCGACGCCGCCCCAGCCGAGGCCGTGCAGGGCGCCTTCGATGGCCTTGCCCTGGACGTCGAGGACGCCGGGCTTCAGGAACACGTGGACTTTGGCTTTCATGATCACCCTGACGCTTAGCTCTTAACCCTTGCCGCCCTGAATGACGGTCGGCATCTCGTTCATGATGCCGAGCCGGCGGGCGACTTCCGTATAGCTTTCGATGACATTGCCCAGATCGCGGCGGAAGCGGTCCTTGTCCAGCTTCTCGTTGGTCTGCGAATCCCACAGGCGGCAGGAATCGGGGCTGATCTCGTCGGCCAGGATGATGCGGGCGAAGTCGCCTTCCCACACCCGGCCGAACTCGACCTTGAAGTCGACCAGGGTGATGCCGACGGCGCCGAACATGCCGCTCAGATAGTCGTTCACGCGCAGGGTCATGGCCATCATGTCGTCGATCTCCTGGGTCTGGGCCCAGTTGAACGCGGTGATGTGCTCCTCGGTGACCAGCGGGTCGCCCAGCTTGTCGTCCTTGAAGTAGAACTCGATGATCGAGCGCGGCAGGGCCTGGCCTTCGGGCAGGCCCAGGCGGGTGGAGAGCGAGCCGGCGACTACGTTGCGGCAGACCACCTCCAGCGGGATGATCTCGACTTCCTTGATCAGCTGCTCGCGCAGGTTCAGGCGGCGGATGAAGTGATTCTGCACGCCGATGCCGTTCAGGCGCGTCATCACATATTCGCTGATGCGGTTGTTGATGACGCCCTTGCCTTCGAGCACGGCCTTCTTGGTGGCGTTGAAAGCGGTGGCGTCGTCCTTGAAGTACTGGATCAGGGTGCCGGGCTCAGGCCCTTCGTACAGAATCTTGGCCTTGCCTTCGTAGATCTTCTTGCGGCGGGTCATGTCAGCCTTCCTCGGCGCGAGCCGGACCCCGAAAACGAAATCGCGCGCAGCTATCGATTAGCGCGCGCGTTCCACCGGGACCTCTCGCTCATGATATAAGCGGGCGGAACCTAGCGCGGTTTGGGCCCCAGTGGAAGCGGCGGCCGTTTCTCCCGGCGTGTCGATCATGGAAATCCCGCGTGAAAACAGCGGCTTTTCGGTCATGGTCACGCGGCCGATCGTCGCCCGGAAACCTGTTGTGCATTGCGGGGCGGCCCGGCGCGCTATAATGGACCGCGCGAGCTGAGGTTTCTGGAACGAACATGACCACCTTCGACGACCGCGAACAGGCTTTCGAAAACAAGTTCGCACACGATCAGGACATCGAGTTCCGGGCCGTCGCGCGCCGCAACCGGCTGCTCGGCCAATGGGCCGCCGGCCTGATGGGCCTGGAGAGCGTCGAGGAATACGCCAAGGCGGTGGTCAAGTCCGACTTCGAGCAGCCCGGCGACGAGGACGTGCTGCGCAAGGTCAGCCAGGACCTTTCCGGCGCCGGCGTGAAGGTGTCCGAGGGCGAGGTGCGCTCCAAGATGGACGAGCTGCTGGCCGTCGCCCGCGAGCAGATCAAGGCCGGCGCCTAGCCGGGGAAGCCCGGCCGCCGGCCGGGTGTTCCATGCGGGCTCAGCCCGCCGGTCCCCGTACGAACTGGGACAGCAGCCATTTCTCGCCGCGCGTCGGCGGCAGGCCCTCGTGCAGGGTCAGGCGGTCCGGCGCGCCGGACGCGTCGATATTGGCGAAGTACAACGCATCCCCCGCCGCGCCCCGGTGGCGCAGGTCGACCATCGGGAACTGCGTCTCGCCGCCCTCGTAGTCGTCGTTCAGGTACAGAAGGAAGGTCGCGATCCGCTGGCCGTTGGCGGCGATGTCGCGCGCCAGGGCGGGCGCCGCCGGGTCGAGGAAGTCGAAGTGGCGGCTGAAGGCCTGCCCCGGCTTGTAGTGCAGGGCGTTGGGCGGCTCGAACTGGGCGACCGGCAGGCTCATGGCGGCGGCAATGCGCGCCTGGGCCACGGCCAGGACCAGATCGAAGTCCTCCAGCTCGAAGGCGAACTCGCTGTTGGTGCGGCCTTCCTCCAGCATGGCCGCGCCGTCCTCGCGGCCGTAGACCCGCGCCGGCCGCAGGCGACCCTTGGCGCGGGCGACGATCCAGTCGCACAGGGGGCGCGGCAGGAAGCCCTCGACGGCGCGAACGCGCGGCGATTGCAGCACGATCCGCTTGGGCGGCGGGTTCAGCCAGGCCTCGATGTCGACGGCGCGGCGCAGGCGGCGCCAGACGTCCGGCGTCGGCGGAATGGTCCCGAACGCCTGGGCCGCCAGTTTCTGCTCGCCGGTCAGCAGGGCCAGCTGGCGGCGGGCCGAGGCCGAGCCGTTCTCGGCGGCGGTCTGCAGGCAGTCCAGCGCCAGGGCCCAGTTCTGCTCGCGGTGCAGGCCCTTGGCGGACAGCACGGCGACATGGCGCAGGGCCTCGGGATCGCCGGTCTCGGCGGCGTTGGCCAGCAGGTCGGCGCCGTCCTGGGGCCGCAGCGGGGCGCGATCGCCCTTCATCAGCCGCAGGCCCAGCACGCGCCAGGCGTCGGTGTCGCCGTCGCGGCAGGCCTGGACCAGGGTCTCGTAGTCGGCGTTCTTCATCGGCTGCCCCTCAGGCGGCGCCCTTGCCGGCCGGCGGGTCGTCGCGCAGCCAGCCGACCACCGACAGGCGAGGCGAGCCGGCGTAGGCGGCCACCGGCGCCACCGAATGCCAGCGCGGGGTCTTGAACAGGGTCAGCATGTTGAAGGCCGGCATGAAGCCGCGCTCAATCTCGCCCTGGCCGTCATGGAACAGCAGCTGGCCGCCCCAGTCCGGCCGCCAGCGGCGGGTGAAGCCGAGGGTGTAGGCCGCCCGCCGCTCGCCGACGCCCTGGTCGTCGTGCAGGCTCAGGAAGTCGTTGGGCCGGTAGAAGGTGGCCTGGGCGTCGGCCTTGGTCAGCGACGCCTTCGCGCCGATCACGGTCCGGCCGAAGTCGAGGAATTCGGGGCTGTTGAGGAACTCGGTCAGCACGTGGGCCGGATGGCCGGGGTCGCGCCCGGCCAGATAGGCCTCGATCATCGGATAGCAGAGATAGACGTAGGCGAAGCCCTCGCGGGCCCGGCCGACCGCCGCGCCGATCCGCGCGGCCAGGGTCTCGCGGCCGAGCCGGGCCATCGTGGCCTGGTCCAGCACGTCGTGACGGCCCTCGGCGTCGGACAGGGCCAGGTCCCAGCTCATCGAGCCCTCCAGCATCCGGGCCAGGAACTCGGCGACGTCCGGCTCGAACAGGCCCGGGATCTGCACCACGCCGTCGCGGGCGTAGGCCTTGGCGAAACGCGCCGGATCGAGGGCGGGGTTGAGCCGCAGGACCAGTTGCGTTTCGCCGCCCGTCATCAGCCTTCCCCGAACACCCGGTCGAAGATCACATCGACGTTCTTGAAGTGGTAGCCGAGGTCGAACAGGGCTTCGAGCTCGGCGTCGGGCAGGGCCTTGGAGACCACCGGGTCGGCCTTCAGGAAGTCGATGAAGCGGCCTTCGCCGCGCCAGACCTTCATCGCATTGCCCTGGACCGCCGCATAGGCGTCCTCGCGGCTGACGTTCTTCTGGGTCAGGGCCAGCATGACGCGCTGCGAGAACACCAGGCCGCCGAGGCGGTCGAGGTTCCTGGCCATGTTCTCGGGATAGATGTTCAGCCGCTCGACCACGCCGGCCAGGCGGCGCAGGGCGAAGTCGAGGTGGATGGTGGCGTCGGGGGCGATGCCGCGCTCGACCGCCGAGTGGCTGATGTCGCGCTCGTGCCACAGGGCGACGTCCTCCAGGGCCGGCACCACCGCCGAGCGCACCAGCCGGGCCAGGCCCGTCAGGTTCTCGGTCAGGATCGGGTTGCGCTTGTGCGGCATGGCCGACGAGCCCTTCTGGCCCGGATCGAACGGCTCCTCGGCCTCCAGCACCTCGGTGCGCTGCAGGTGGCGGATCTCGACGGCCAGACGCTCGACCGACGAGGCGACCACGGCCAGGGCGGCGAAATAGGCGGCGTGGCGGTCGCGCGGGATCACCTGGGTCGATACCGGCTCGACGGCCAGGCCCATCTTCTCGGCCACGTGCTTTTCGACGCGCGGGTCGACATTGGCGAAGGTGCCGACGGCGCCGGAGATGGCGCAGGTGGCGATCTCGAACCGGGCCATGGCCAGGCGCTCCTTGGCGCGCTGGAACTCGGCGTAGTGGCCGGCGAGCTTGAGGCCGAAGGTGGTCGGCTCGGCGTGGATGCCGTGGCTGCGGCCGACGGTCGGGGTCAGTTTGTGCTCGAAGGCGCGGCGTTTCAGCGCAGCCAGCACCAGGTCGACGTCGTCGAGCAGCAGGTCGGTGGCCCGCGACAGCTGCACCGCCAGGCAGGTGTCGAGCACGTCGGACGAGGTCATGCCCTGGTGCAGGAAGCGGGCCTCGGGGCCGACGATCTCGGAGACGTGGGTCAGGAAGGCGATGACGTCGTGCTTGGTGACGCGCTCGATCTCGTCGATGCGGTCCGAGTCCCACAGCGCGTCGCGGCCTTTCTCCCAAATGGTTTGCGCGGCCAGCTTCGGGATGGTCCCGATCTCGGCCATGGCGTCGGCGGCGTGGGCCTCGATCTCGAACCAGATCTTGTACTTGGTCTGGGGCGACCAGATGTCGGCGGCTTCGGGGCGGGCGTAGCGGGGGATCATGACGGGCGCTCCGACTGCGGTGACGGATGGGATTTCGCCGGGGTCAGTGGGCGGCGGGGACGCGCCTGTCAAGCCGCCGGCTCGCCTGAGGGGAGAAAGCCTGTCCCTGGCGGCTCGACTGGGGGTTAATGTTCTCTGAACGTCGAAGACCTTGCTGGACTTGCCGAGCTCATGCGCAAAACGATCTGGATCCTCGCGGCGGCCGGCGCCGTCCTGATGACCGCCTCCCAGGCCGCCGCCAAGGCCGATGTGGAGCTGGCCGGCGGACCGCCGGCGCAGGGGCCGGGGCCCCGGGCCGACGCGCCGCCGATGCGCCCCGACCTGCCGGCGGCCGGACCGGCGTCGGGCCTGCCGCTGGGCTTCGACGGGGTGGTCTGCCCGCCCGACAGCGTGGCCGGCATCGCCCGGCCCGGCCAGTGCTTCGCCCAGGTCAACATCGCCCCGCTGATCGAGACCTACACCGAACAGGTGCTGGTGACGCCGGAACGGCGCGAGACGCGCACCATCCCCGCCGTCCGCGAATGGGTCGACCAGCCGGTGGTGGCCGTCCCCGGCCGCGTCGAGCGGATCGTCGTGCCGGCGACCTATCGCACGGTGATGGAGACGGTGGTGGTCAGCCCCGCCACGGTGCGGCGCGACGTCATACCGGCCCAGTACGACACCGTGTCCGTCCAGGAGCTGGCCGCGCCGGCCCACACCGAATGGCGCCGCTCCGACGGCTATACGCGGGCGGGCTGGACGCCGTCCTATCCGGGCGGCCCGGCGGCGACGGGCGAGATCTATTGCCTGGTCGAGGTGCCGGCCTCTTATCGCACGGTGCAGCGCCCCGTGCTGCGCTCGCCCGAGCGGGTGGTCGAGACGCCGATCCCGGCCGTCACCCGTCAGGTCGCCCGGCAGGTGGTCGACCAGCCGGCCCGCACCGTCGAACGCACCGTGCCGCCGGTGATCCGCACCGAGCGGGTCGAGCGGGTGGTCAGGCCCGAGCGCGCCGAGAGCTATGTCGTGCCGGCGGTCTACCAGCCGGCTACGCGCGAGCGGGCCGTACGGCCCGCCGGGGTGGAATGGCGCGAGGTGCTGTGCGAGCGCAACGCCTCGCCCGAGGTCATCCGCCGGGCCCAGAATACGCTGAACGCCTGGGGCTACGACGCCGGCCGGCCCGACGGGACGCTGAACGGCCAGACCCGCGCCGCCATCGTCCGCTTCCAGCACGCCCAGCGGCTGGCCGAAGGCGCCTTCACCGTCGAGACCGCCCGCATGCTGGGGGTGCTGCCGGCGGGCGCGTAGTGAAGTTGGGCCGGCCCGCCGTCCGGCGGCGGGCCGGTCCCGGGGCTCCCCGGGGGCTTGGGGAGTCGGGGCGGCGAGGAGGCCGGCTCAGGCGGCCCTCTTCGCCGCCGCGGCCTTGAGGTCGCGGCCCAGGCTGACCGCCGCCAGCAGGTAGTGCACTCCGGCCCAGGCGTAGATCAGCGTCGTGGCCAGGATGGCGTGGCGCGCGCCCAGGCCGACCGCGCCGCGGCAGGCCGCCGCCGCCTCGGCCGAGGCGCCGGCCACGGCCTTGCCGCCGGGACAGGCGGCCTGGAAGGCGCCCAGGCCCTGGCTGGCGAAGGCGTGCTGGCTGAACAGGTCCGCCAGCCAGCCGGTGAACACCGGCCCCGCCCCCAGGGCGATCAGGTTCAGCACCAGGAACAGGATGGCCGTCGCCGTCGCCCGCATGCGCGGCTCGACCAGGTTGTGCGTGGCCGCGAAGGTCGGGCCCAGATAGGTGTAGTGGAAGATCCCTGGGATCAGCAGCAGCAGCGCCGCCGTGGTCCAGGCGTCGCGGCTGTAGGCCAGCAGGTAGACCGGCGTGGCGACCAGCAGGCCGATGGCCGGCACCAGGGCGTACCACTTGCCGTCCGAGCGGCCGAGGCGGTCGGTCAGGAAGCCGCCGAGCAGCGTGCCGGCCCCGGCCGAGAAGCCGCCGATCAGCCCGAAGACCAGACCGACCTTGGCGAGGTTCAACCCGAAGGTGCTGGTGAAGTATTGCGGCACGAACGCGCCGACGCCGTAGCCGGCGAACGAGGCCAGCATCACGCCCAGCGCCAGGTGGATCCACGACCAGCGGCTGAACAGCACCTTGAACACCTGGAGCAGCGAGGGCGGCGCCGCCTGCGGCTCGACCGTGGCGTCGCTGGGCAGCTCCGGGACGGGGGCGGCTTCGGAATGGCCGCGCGGCGGCTCCTTGATCCCCAGCTTGACGATCAGGGCCAGCACGAGGCCCGGCAGGCCGACGATCAGGAAGGCGGCGCGCCAGCTCAGGTTCTGGGCGATCCAGCCGCCGGCCACCGCACCGATCATGGTGCCGAGCGGAATGCCGAACGAATAGATCGACAGCGCCGTCGCCCGCTTCTTCGGTTCGTAATAGTCCGAGATCAGCGAATGGGCCGGGGGCGAGCAGCCGGCCTCGCCGACGCCGACGCCGACGCGGAACAGCAGCAGGACCAGGAAGTTTTGGGCCACGCCGCACAGGGCGGTGAAGGCCGACCACGCCGCCAGGCAGACGGCGATGATCGAGACGCGGCTCTTGCGCTCGGCCAGCCGGGCGATGGGCAGGCCCAGCAGCGCGTAGAGGACGGCGAAGGCGGGTCCCTGCAGCAGGCCGATCTGGGTCGCCGTCAGCTTGAGGTCGGCGCGCAGGGCCGGAGCCAGATAAGCGATGATGGTGCGGTCGATGAAGTTGCTGGTGTAGACCACGAGCAGCAACCCGAGGACCCAGCGCTTGTAGCCTTCCGAAAACAGCGGCTTGGCGCGAGACGTCAAGCCGGCCGGCGCGACGGCGTCGGTCATGTACGCATTCCCTTCCCGGTGAAACAGTTGTTCTAATTCTTGTCGCCACTCTAACCCCAAGCTAGGGCTGCGCCAGCCATTTGCGCGGCGTGCGGAGGAAGCGGGCATGGAAATCGTCATCGGCACCAAGAACTGGTCGTCCTGGTCCCTGCGGCCGTGGCTGGCGCTGAAGCGCACCGGCGCGCCCTTCGTCGAGACGGTGATTCAGCTGCGGCAGGCGACGGCCTCCGAGACCGCCATCTCGGCCCACTCGCCGTCACGGCTGGTGCCGGTGCTCAAGGACGGCGACCTGACGATCTGGGATTCCCTGGCGATCTGCGAATACCTCGCCGAGAAGTTCCCGGCCGCCCGGCTGTGGCCGCAAGACCCGGCGGCTCGCGCCCTGGGCCGCGCGGCGGCGGCCGAGATGCATTCGGGCTTCACCTCGCTGCGCGGCGAGTGCCCGATGGAGATCGACGCCCGCCACGACGCCGACCTGTCGGAGGCGACCCGCAAGGACGTCCGCCGCATCGTCGCCCTGTGGAGCGACCTGCGCGCCCGGTTCGGCGCCGAGGGGCCGTTCCTGCTCGGCGGCTGGTCGATCGCCGACGCCTTCTACACGCCCGTCGCGACGCGTTTCCGCACCTACGGCGTGAAGCTGTCCGACCACGGCGACACGGGCGCGGCCGGCGCTTATTGCGAGGCCCTGCTGGCGACGCCCGAGTTCAGGGCGTGGGAAGCGGCCGTCTGACGGCGCGCGGCTAGGGCGCCTGCTGTTCCGGTCCCGCCTGCCAGACCCGGTAGCGGAGTTCGACGTCTCGCGGCGTGTAGACCACCAGCGGCAGGCGGCTGTTGTAGCGGATCAGCGTCTCGTCGGCGACGCCGACGAAGCGGCGCTGGGCCGAGCCGCGCGGACAGGCCATCAGGGTCGAAGGGCCCGGCGTCAGGTCGCGCAGCACATAGTAGTCGTAGCCCCAGCCCTGGGCCGTGCGCTGTTCCAGCTTGCCGCCGAAGGCGCGCTGGTTGCAGTCGGCCAAGACCGTGCGGCCGACGATCAGCTCCACCTTGAGCGCGCCCTCGTCCCGGGCCGGCGGCAGGCGGATCACCCGCCGGACCTGACCGCGCGCGGCGTCGGGGAAGGCGCGCAGGTCCCGGGCGTCGGGCTGCGGCTCGGGACGCGGCGGCGAGCGGGCCTCGCTCGGGCCGCCGGCGGCGGCGAGCGCCACGGCGGCGGCGCAAAGGGTGAAAAGGCCGGGCTTCAGATGGACCATGCTCGGGCTCCTGTCGCCGGACGTTCCGGCCGTCACCTTGCGAAACAGCCAGGAGCCCGCGAGGTTGCATTCGGTCGGAGCCCGGCTACAGGATCGCGCGCCCGGGCGTCGACCGCCCACGGGGTCGGAGAACGATCATGTCGAGCAAACCCGGCGCGGCCGTCCCCATGGCGCTGGAGACCGAGCGCCTGCTGCTGCGCGCCTGGACCGACGCCGACCGCGCGCCCTTCGCCGCCATCAACGCCGACCCCGAGGTGCGGCGCTATTACTATCCCAGCGTCCTCGACGCGGCCGAGACCGACGCCTTGATCGACGAGGCCATCGCCCAGCACGCGCGTGACGGCTTCGGCTTCATGGCCGTCCGCCGCAAGGCCGACGGGGTGCTGATCGGCGGCGCGGGCCTGTCGGTCGCCGGCGACGAGGCCCCAGGCGAGGACCGCATCGAGCTCGGCTGGATCCTGGGGCGGGCCTTCTGGCGGCAGGGCTACGCCGCCGAAATCTCGGCGGCGTGCCTGGATTTCGCCTGGAGCGTTCTCAGGCTCGGCCGGGTGATCGGCTACACCTCCAAGATCAACCTGCCGTCGCAGCGGGCGATGGAGAAGATCGGCATGCGCCCGACCGTCGCCTTCGAGGACGTCACCGTGCCGCCGGGCGATCCTTTGCGGCCGCACCTCCTCTATGCGATCGACAACCCCGGCCGGGCCGGCGCGCCCTAGCCCGCCGGCGTCGCGGCCTTGGCCGCCGTCGCCTTGTTGGCCTCGGCCTGACGCATCACCCGCAGGATGTTGCCGCTCCAGATCTTGCGCAGATCGGCTTCGGAATAGCCGGCCTGCCGCAAGCGGGCGTTGATCTTGGGCAGGTCGGCGACGTCCTTCATGCCCACGACGCCGCCGCCGCCGTCCCAGTCGGCCCCGACGCCGACATGGTCGACGCCCGCGACCTTGAGCGCGTGCAGCAGGTTGGCCATGAAGTCGTCGAAGCTGGCCGGCGGCGGATACTTGGCGTCGATCCGGCGCTGCTCGGCCTTGAGGCGGCCGATCTCGGCGGCGCTCAGGGTCGAGAGGCGGTCCTTATCCGCGTCGACGCGGTCCTGGTCGGCGCGGGTGGCCGGATCGAGCTTGGTCCTGGGCTTCAGATAGACGCTGTTGATCTGGATGACGCCGCCGGCCGCCGCCAGCTTGCGCAGGCGCCCGTCGTCGAGGTTGCGCGGGTGGTCGAACACCGCCTTGCAGCCGGAATGCGACAGGACGATGGGCGTCTTCGACACGGTCAGCAGCTGGTCGAAGACATCGTCCGAGGCGTGCGAGGCGTCGATCATGATCCCCAGCCGGTTGGCCTCGGCCACCCAGGCCTTGCCCAGCGGGCTGAGGCCGTGCCAGCGCGGCGTGTCGGTGGCGCTGTCGGCGAACTGGTTGTTGCGGAAGTGCACCGGCCCGGCCAGCCGCAGGCCCAGGTCGTAGAAGGTCCGCAGCAGCGTCAGGTCCTCGCCGAGGGGATAGCTGTTCTCCATGCTCTGGAAGACGACGCGCTTGTGCTGGGCGGCGATGCGCGCGGCGTCGTCGGCGGCGAAGGCCAGGGCGAAGCGGTCGGAATGGCGGGCGACCATCTCGCGGATCCAGACGGCGCGCATCAGGGCCTCGTCGCGGGCGGCGGCGTAGCCTTCCGCCGTCAGCGGGCCCTGGGCGATGTAGATGGCGAAGAAGCCGCCGGTCAGGCCGCCCCTGACCATGCGCGGATAGTCGACCTGCGAGAACGGATCGGCGCTGTTGTCGGCCATGATGTCCCAGTCGACGCGGCCGAAATTGACCGGCGTGTCGAGGTGGGTGTCGAGCATGATCAGCTCGGACGCGGCCGCGGGTCGGGGTTTGGGCTTCGGCGCGGCCGCCAGGGCGGGCGCGGTGATGGCGGCGACCAGGGCCAGGGCCGAGACGGCGTTGCGCAAAAGCATGATGGTTCCCCCGAAAACGAACAGACGTCAGAACAGCCGCAAGGCCTTGAAGCTTGCCACGCCTTCGCGGCCGACGACCAGATGGTCGTGCGCGGCGGGCGAATGTCTATCTCAAGCGATGTCCGGGAAGCACGCCGTCAACTCGGCGAGCAAGCCACGGATTCCCGCTTCATCGGCATCGGGCGGCCCCATCGGGATCGCTCGTTGTCGTATCGATTCTAGAGACGGGTCGGCGAGGGGGACTGACTCGAAGTCATCCCAGGCCCATTCGTCAGTCCCATTCAGGAAGCCGTTGATCAGGGAGGCTATTGCCTGAGGCGTGCGGGTGGACTTGGCAACCACGGTCGCGTCCTTACGGCAAGGGAGCATGGTAGTTTGTGATTAGACAAGCGGTCCCGATATTCCAGTCCGGTCCCCGAGACATGATCAGTCTGCCGTTGCTCCAACTGAAGGGCCGCGCTCTGTCTTGAGCGCCCGCCTCACGATCTGAGTAGAGACCGCACACCACTTCCTCGCCTTCGCGCCGTTCCCTGGTGGCGACCAAAATCTTGACGGGATGGCTGTCCGTCTTGGCCAGGGCTTGAACTATCGTGGTTTCGATTTCTGGGCTTAGGGGCAAGGGCTCTCCCTTGAGCGGCCCCGAACAACTTCCGGCCCAACGCCCGCCGCGCGCGACGCATTCACGCTCGGGTAGTGCGACTGCAGGGTAGGAGGTGCTCGCTAGTGGCGACGCAGCAGCTTGACCGGCGAAGCAGATGGCGAAAAGGGCGAGGCGCAAGTTCATTGGATTATGATCAAAAATCCCTGTCCAGCCTCGACAGCCACAATCCACCCCACTTCGAAAGCCCGTCCGCTGCGAGCCGCAGTGGTTTGTCTCGTTCGGTGGGCGGGACTCAAAACAGGCGCAGCGCCTTGAAGCTTGCCACGCCTTCGCGGCCGACGACCAGATGGTCGTGCACGGTGATGTTCAGGCTGCGTCCGGCCTCGACCACCTGGCGGGTCATGGCGACGTCGGCGGCCGAGGGCGTCGGGTCGCCGGACGGATGGTTATGGAGGAGTCTGCTATGATCGACTAACCTGCTGTAGTTGCGCTAGAAATTGGTGATGCGTAAGTTGGGTGAGGTCGGCAACTGAGATCGGCAAATCGTGCACCTGGGTGATCATCACACCTGATCCTGACCCCTCATGCCGAGGCGCGTTGATGCACGGCAGGTCACGCGGTTCTTCTCGTCCCAGGCATCGAGTTCGTCAACGGGATACAGCACGGCTTTGCCGATCTTGATGAAAGTCGGCCCGATTCTCATAGCCCGCCAGTTGCGTAGAGTGCCTATCGAGATGCTGCCACGGTAGCGCTCCGCGACTTCTTCGGCAGTGAGATATCTCCTAGGGTCCATGCTTAGCTCCACATCTCGCATTCGCGGCGCCCGCCGACGCACTTTTAGCCAAGGATCACACAAGGCGGTGCGAACACGTTCCGGCAGGTTTCCGCACGCTGGCGCATGCGGTTGCCCGCTACGAATGGGACTTTCACCTTCGGACGGGAAGGGCGGACAAGCGGTGGTAGTGGCCGCGGACACCCACGGATAAGAATCGGACGGGCCGCGCTCGTTCGGTCGGGTGGTCGACGATCGTCGCCCACGGTCCGCTTTTCAAGCAACTCCAGCACAGCGTGCAACGCGGCGCAGAAATGAGCCGAATGACCGCGCGGATCCAGTGATGAGATTGCCGATCAAGCGTGGTCAGGCCGTAAGGCCGATCTGATCTTTGCGTTTGAAGCATCTTCCCTTGTGGCTAGTCTGGGCGCTTCCTATATGACCGTCGCGGGCCGGGCCCCTCTGGCGACCATGATGGTCGTGATGTCGGACCGCATCGAGTGCGCTCGATGCCCGGGTCCGATCCTACGCTCCCGATCGAGCCGCACTCCATGACAGGGAGGCGGCATTTGGAATTCCTACTGCTCGATTGGCTCGGCAACCCCGCTTGGATGTGGCTGGGCTTTGTGTCGATCGTCGGTGTGCTGCTCGCGCTGGACCTCGGTGTCCTGCATCGCAAGCAGAAAGAGATTGGCGTGCGCGAAAGCCTCGTGCTCTCGGCAGGCTACATCGTGCTTGGAGTCTCCTTCGCCGGCCTCGTTTGGTTGCAGCTGGGCGAAACCGCGGGCATCCAGTATCTCACCGGCTTCGTCGTCGAAAAGAGCCTGGCGCTCGACAACGTCTTTGTGATCGCGTTGATCTTCGGCTACTTCGCGGTACCACGTCAGTATCAGCATCGCGTGCTGTTCTGGGGCATTCTCGGCGTCATCGTTCTACGCGCGATCATGATCGGCATCGGCGCCACGCTGGTCGCCGAGTTTGCGTGGGTTCTCTACGTCTTTGCGGCCTTCCTTATCCTGACCGGGATCAAGATGCTGGCGCTGGGTGACAAGGAGACCGATCTCTCAAAGAACCCGGTCCTCAAGCTGATCCGCCGCCGCTTCCGCGTGACCGAGGAGTTGCACGGTGAGCGCTTCCTGGTGAAGCTGCCGGACCCGAGGACGGGGCGGCCGGTGCGCTATATGACGCCGCTCTTCCTCGCGCTGATCCTGATCGAGATCGCGGACGTGATTTTCGCGGTGGACTCAGTGCCCGCGATCTTCGCGATCACCACCGATCCCTACATTGTGTACACGTCGAATATCTTCGCGATCCTGGGGCTTCGCGCGCTCTATTTTGCACTTGCTGCCGTTCTGCACCGCTTCGCTTACCTCAAGCAGGCGCTTGCCGTGCTGCTGATCTTCATCGGCTCGAAGATCTTCGTCGCCGATTTCCTCGGGCTCGACAAATTTCCCGCCATCTGGTCGCTCGGCGCCACTTTCGCGATCCTCGCCGCCGGCATCGTCTATTCGCTGTGGCGGACCCGCAATCCCGCCCCTGCCGTGAAAGGCAAGTTCTGATGCCGTGCCGCGGCGTCTGGCTCGACCGCGGCCAGCTCGCAGAGCTGCTGGGGGTCGCACGGAAGGATGATGCCGCTGATCCGGCCCGCAAACGGGAGCGGACGTCGGAAGCGGCCACGCCAACCGAGAGCCCGCTCGTCTCGAAGGTCGGCGCGTTTGGGACGATGGTCACGACAACTATCGGCGCAACGAGCGGCGATCGCGCATCTTCGACTGATCGGCCGGTTGGCGGCGCTTCATGCAACATCGAGGAAAAGGAGTGTGAATCGGCGTGGAAAA
>NZ_PUIC01000003.1:530598-551400 GCF_022750545.1 Caulobacter sp. CCUG 60055 | reverse complement strand
GCGCGCCGGGGCGGCCCCGCCCGCCCGGCGGCGCAGGTCGCCGCCGCCGCGACGAAACGGACGGCCGCCTCCAGGGAGGCGCGACGCAGAAGGGAGCGGTCGATGCTCAGGCCGCCGTCGGCGCCGGCCCGGCAGCGCGCCGCCAGGGCGGCCGCCTGCGGGTCGGGGTCGGGGGCCGGCGGCGGGTCGGGGGCGGCGGGCCCCAGCCTCGCCCGCGCCCGGCTGCGCGCGAAACGCGGGTCCGCATTGGCCGGATCGTCGATCCAGGCGAGGCCCGCCCCGGCCAGCAGGTCGCGCAAGGCGGCCCGGCGAAGCCCGAGCAGCGGCCGCAGCAGGAAGAGCCCCCGCCCTTCCGGCCACACCGGCGACGGCGACCAGGCCCGCAGCTCGCCCAGGGTCGAGCCGTCGGCCCGCATCAGCTCGGCCTCCAGCCGATCGTCGGCGGTGTGGCCCAGGACCACGACCCGCGCGCCGATGGCGCGCGCCGTGCGGGCGAGAAGGTCATGGCGGGCCTGGCGCGCCGCCGCCGGCAGGCCGCCGGCCGGCTTTTCGCCCGTCCAGACGACGGGTTGGAACGCCACGCCCAGGGCGTGGGCGAGGTCGGCGCAGGTCTCCGTCCAGCCCGCGCTGGCCGCCTGCAGGCCATGATCGACGGTGATCGCGGCCACCGGGCGGCCCGCGCGGTCGGCCCAGGCCTTGGTCAGCAGGAGGGCGGCCAGGGAATCGCCGCCGCCGGAGAAGGCCACGGCGACGGGGCGATCCGCATGCGGATCGAGACGCCGGTCGAGCGCCTCGAAGGCGGAGGCGGGCAGGCCGGCGGGCGGCGTCAGGCGGCGCACTTGGCCCGGGCGCGGGCGGCGGTCGCGCGGGTCTTCACGGCGGCGCTGGCCTTGGGATAACGCCGCTCCAGCTCCTCCAGCGTCTTGCAGGCGTCGGCCGGCTTCCTCAGGGCGATCAGCGACTGGGACAGTTTGACCACGGCGTCGGGGGCCCAGGCGGTCTGCGGCCAGCCCCGGATGGCGCCGACATAGGCCACCGCCGCCTCGCCATAGGCTTCCTGCACGAACTTGGTCTCGCCCAGCCAGTAGCGGGCCTCCGGCGCGCGGGCGGTGTCGCCGTAGCGGTCGACATAGTCCTGGAACGCCGCCGAGGCGGCCGGGTACTGGCCATCCAGCAGCAGCTGCTTGGCCTTGGCGAAGGCCTGCGCCGCAGAGGCCGTCGGCGCGGGCCCCGGGGGCTGCCCGCCATCCTGCGGCGGCGGGGGCGGCGGCGGCGTGGCGGCGGCGGCCAGGTCGGCGATCTGTTTTTCGGCCCGGTCGAGGCGGTCCGAGGTCTCCTTCAGGCGCGCGTTGGCCTCCTGGGCCTGGCGGCGGGCGAGGTCGACGTCGTGGTTCAGCACCTCGATCTGACCGTTCAGGCGCTGGAGCGCGCCTTGCAGGTCGTCGACCTTGGTGTTCAGGTTGAAGATCTGGTTGTCGGTCTCGGCCGGCTGCACCACCACCGGATGGCCGGTGTCGCGCCCCTGGAAGACGATCGAGCGCAGCTCGCGCATGACCTTCTCCATGTTGTCCAGGCGGCGCTTGGAGCGGTCGTCGAGCGGATCGTTGTCGATCGGGGTCTGCGCGAAGCTGGGCGCGGCGGCCGCCGTCGCGAGCAGGCCGGCGAGGGCGGCGGACAACAGGTATCGGCTGCGCGTCATGGTCGGCGGTATCCCAGGCAGGCGTGTCGAAATTTGGCCGCCCTGGCGGCGGCGGTCCAGCGGAAAGACGAAAAAGGGAGCCGCGCGGGCGGCTCCCTTCCACGGGTCTCGCGAGGCGAGGACCTATTGCATGCGCGCGCCGCCGGTGATGGCGGTGTGGCCGTTGCGGTTCTTGGCCCAGGCGTCCTCGCCCGCGCCGCCGTCGATCGGACGTTCCTTGCCGTAGGACACGGTCTCGATGCGCGAGGCCGAGACGCCCTTGGAGACCAGGTAGTCGCGGACGGCGTTGGCGCGACGGGCGCCGAGGGCGAAGTTGTACTCGCGGGTGCCGCGCTCGTCGGCGTTGCCGTCGATGCGGACCTGGACCGACGGATAGCGGGCCAGCCACGCCGCCTGGGCGTCGAGCACCGGCCGGGCGTCGCCACGCACCGTATACTGATCGAAGTCGAAATAGACGCGATCGCCGGCGTTGATGACGAAGTCCTGCTCGCTGCCGGGCAGCGGCGCGCTGGACACCGGGGCCGGCGGCGGGGCCGGGGTGGTCGGCGGCGGAGCCGGCGGGGCCGTCGGCGCGGGCGGCGGCGGCGGGACCTCGGGCAGCGGCTTCGGCTTCGACGCGCAAGCCGCGATCGAAGCAGCCGCCGCGGCGATAAGCGCCAATCGGGCGGCGCGCTTGGTGTTGAAGTTCATGACTTCCTCCTCAGCTAGGATCACGACAGAAGTTGGGATTGACCCAGAACGTCGACGCTGTCCTGCGGAACCTGAACTATACACGCGAACGTTATCGCGTCGGTTCGGTTCCGATTTCGCAGGACCTGCGAAGACCTCATCAGTTCAGCAGCGGCGACCACGCCGGGTCCGAACCACCACCCGGATAGGGCGCGGCGCGCTCGACCCGGCCGGACACGTCGACCGTCCACAACCGCGATCCGCCGCCAGGGCTTTCGCGTGAGAACATCAGCACCCGGCCGTTCGGGGCCCAGGTCGGCCCTTCGTCCATGTAGCTGGTGGTCAGGATGCGCTCGTCCGAGCCGTCCGGCCGCATGACGCCGATATGGAAGGTCGAGCCGGTCTGCTTGGTGAAGGCGATATAGTCGCCCCGCGGGCTCCATACAGGGGTCATGTAGCGGCCCTGGCCGAACGACACCCGGCGCTGGCCGTCGCCGGCGGCGCTCATCACATAGAGCTGCGGGCTGCCGCCCCGGTCGGAATTGAACACGATCTGCGTCCCGTCCGGCGAGAACGACGGCGAGGTGTCGATGGCCGGGTCCGAGGTCAGGCGGCTGACCGCGCGGTTCTTCAGGTTCATCACGAACAGGTCGGTGTTGCCGCCCCGCTCGACCGAGAACACCACCTTGGAGCCGTCCGGCGAGAAGCGCGGCGCGAACACCATGCCCTTGAAGCTGCCCAGGGTCTCCTGGCGGCCGGTCTCCAGGTTGAACAGGTAGAGCGTCGCGCCGGAATCGCGCAGCGCCATATAGGTGATCTCCTGGCTGGTCGCCGAGAAGCGCGGGGTGAACGCCTGGTACGAGCCGTCGGTCAGATAGGTCGGGTTGGCCCCGTCCTGGTCCATGATCATCAGCTTGCGGATGCGCTTGGTCTTGGGCCCGCTCTCGGCCACGAACACCACCCGGGTGTCGAAATAGCCCTTCTCGCCGGTCAAGCGCTCGTAGACCGCGTCCGAGATCTTGTGCGCCACCCGCCGCCAGTTGTCCGGCGTCGAGGTGAACTGCAGGCCCAGAAGCTGCTGCTCGGAATAGACGTCCCACAGGCGGAAGTCGACGCGCAGCCGCCCGTCCGGATCGACCGTGACCTGGCCGTTGACCAGGGCCTGGGCGCTGAGCACCTTCCAGTCGGGGAACTTGGGCTGGACGTTCACGTCCAGGTCCTTCTCGATGAAGGTGGCCGGATTGATCGGCGCGAACAGGCCCGAACGCTCGAGGTTGCCCGAGATCACCTTGGCGATGTCGGCGCCGTACTGGCCCGCGCCGGTGAAGCCCGGAACGGCGATGGGCAGCGGCTGCACCGCGCCCTTGTTGACGTCGACGACGATCTCGGCCCGCGCGGCCGGCGCCAGGGCGGCGCCGAAGAGGCCGACGGCGAACGCCGCGACGGCGAGGCGGATCAGATGCATGGGTGAACGGATTTTTCTGCTCATCTCGTCTTTCCTCACATGCCCTGGCAGGCCTGCTTGGCGTTGAACCGCACCACGAACGCCTTCCAGTCCGAATAGGTTTCGGCGGGCAGGCCGTCAAAGGGCGCGGCGCGCGACACCGCGTTCAGCGCGCGGATGGCGGCGGCCCGTTCGACCGGGTCGTGCAGGTCGTCGATCCGGCGGGCGTCGGCCAAGTCGGCGCGGACCAGTCCGCCGTCGGCGCGCAGGGTGATGCGCACCGGGATGATGATGTTGGCCGCGCCCTCGACCCCGCAGTTGGGGTTCCACAGCCGGGTCAGCTTGCCGGCGATCGCCGACAGCGCGTCCGCCGTGGCGGCGCGCGCGGCGCCGGAGGCCTGGCGGGCCTGGACGTCGGCCTCGGCCCGGGTCGGTCCCTTGTGCGCCGAGGACGGCTTGGCCCCGCCGGCCTTGACCGACTTGGCGATGCTGGCGGCCAGGGCGTCGAGGTCGAGGCCGGCGGCGGCCGACGGCTTGGCCGGGGCCGGCTTCTGCGGGGTCTTGGCCGGCTGCTCGGCCGGCTTGGCGGCCTGGGGCGGCGACGGCTTGGTCGGCTCGACCTTGGGGGCGGGAGCCGGGGCCGGCGGCGCGGGGGCCGGCGTCGGGGCCGGCGGTTCGGGCGGGGCCTGCGGGACCGGGGTCTCGGTCTGGGCCTCCTGCGGCGTCTGCGCCTCGACGGCGGCGCGCAGGTTGGCGATCTGGGCGCTGGTCAGCAGGGTGACGGGCGTCACCTGCTGGACCTTCAGCGGCTGGCGGAAATGGAACGCGACCATGCCCGCGACCAGGACGGCCGCGTGCAGCAGGGCGGAGGCCGCCAGCGCAGGATAGCGATCGGTTGTGCTGCCTCGGCGCCGCATCGAGCCCTCAGCGCGGCGCCGGCGCAAGGCCGGGCGCGATGGCGGCGTCGACCTTGGTCTCGCGGGCGCCGGAGGTCGGGCCGCCCGTGTCGGTGATCAGGCCGATCTTGGCGAAGCCGGCCGCCGAGATCGCCGCCATCACCTGGGCCACCACCGCATAGGGCGCCTTGCCGTCGGCCCGGACATAGATCGGCTTGTCGAAGCCGGTTCCGGCGACCTGATGCATGGCCGCGGCCAGGCCCTCGAACGGCACCTGGCTGTCCTGCAGGAAGATCCCGCCGTCGGCTTTGATCGAGACGTTCAGCGGCTGGTTCTGCTCGTCCATGGCGCCGGCCTCGGTCTTGGGCAGCTCCAGCGGCACGCCCACCGTCAGCAGGGGCGCCGAGACCATGAAGATGATCAGCAGCACCAGCATCACGTCGACCAGCGGCGTGACGTTGATCTCGGACAGTGCGCGCCGCGAGCGGCCCCGCCGGCGGCCCCGGCCGCGCGTGTTGGTGGAATCCAGCGACAGCGCCATGGATCAGGCCCCGCCGCCCACGCGCCGCGCCACGGCGGCGGCCATGTCGTCGGCGAAACCCTCCAGGCGGCCGGTGAACTTGCCGGCGTCGGTCGAGAACTTGTTGTAGGCGATATAGGCGGGGATGGCCGCCGCCAGGCCGATGGCGGTGGCGAACAGCGCCTCGGCGATCGACGGCGCCACCACCGACAGGTTGGTGTTCTTCTGCACGGCGATGGCCTGGAAGGCGTGCATGATGCCCCACACCGTGCCGAACAGGCCGACGAAGGGCGAGGCGGTGGCGATGATCGCCAGGCTGCCCAGGCCGTCCTCGGCCTTGGCGCTCTCGCGCGAGATCACGCTGTCCAGGGCCCGATCGACGCGCTGGATCAGGAGGGCCGCCTGGGTGTCGGTCATCGGCCCCTTGTGACGGCCGTCGCGCCATTCGTGCAGCGCCGACTTGAGCATGCGGGGCAGCGGATGGCGGGGCTTGTCGCCCGCCGCCGCCGCGACGTCCTCCAGCGACTGGCCCGACGAGACCTGGTCCTCGAACCGGTCGGCCTCGCGGTTCAGCCCGCCGAAGCGGATCAGCTTGTCGATGATCACGCCCCACGACCACAGCGAGGCCAGCGCCAGGCCGATCATGACCACCTTCACCACCCAGTCGGCGCGCAGGAAGATCGCGACGGCGGAAAAGTTCTCTGGCGTGACGTCCATGGAGGGCTCTCTGTTTTCGATTCGTCGGGCGCGCCAACCGCGTGGCGCATAGGCATGGTCAAACTATGGCGCGTCAGGATGACGCGGGTGCGAACCAGGGCCTCAGCGTCTCGGCCAGGCCTTCCGGCGGTCTTCGCGGCCGCCCGTCCAGGCTGATGCAGGCGGCCTCGACCCGGGCGCGGGCGATCGCCGCCTCGCCGCAGGTGATCCACTGGCTGATGTGCAGGCGCGGCCCCTTCACCGAATCGTAGGTGGTGTGGACGGTCAGGGCGTCGTCGATGCGCGCGGCCTTCTTGAAGTCGATCTCCAGCCGGGTGACCACGAAGGCGGCCGGGTCGTCCCGCTCCAGCAGGTCGCTGTGGCTGACCCCCGCCAGCCGCAGGAAGTCCGACCGGCCGCGCTCGAAATAACGGACGTAGTTGGCGTGGTAGACCACCCCGGTGAAGTCGGTGTCCTCGTAGTAGATGCGCACCGGCAGGCGGTGCTCGCGGCCTTCGAACCAGCCGGCGGTGGGGGCATGGTCGGGAACGTCCGGCGTCATCACTCGTCCTCGAACAGTCCGGGCTGGACGCCCGCCGGGGCGGCCGGCTGCGGCGGGGCGGAAAGGCCGAGGTGCAGATAGGCCTTGGCGCAGGCGATCCGGCCGCGCGGCGTGCGCTGGATGAAACCCTGCTGCATCAGATAGGGCTCGATGACGTCCTCGACGGCGTCGCGGGCCTCGGCGATGGCGTAGGCGATGGTCTCGACCCCGGCCGGGCCGCCGCCATAGTGCTCGATCAGGGCGCGCAGATAGCGGCGGTCGAGGCTGTCGAGGCCGATCTCGTCGACCTCCAGCCGGGCCAGCGCCCGCGCCGCCGCCTTCTGATCGATCACCCTGGCCCCGTCCGCCTCGGCGAAGTCGCGCACCCGGCGCAGCAGGCGGCCCGCCACGCGCGGCGTGCCCCGCGCCCGCGCGGCGATCTCGGCGGCGCCGTCGAGGGCGATGTCGACGCCCATCTTGCGGGCGGCGTGGCCGATGACCTTCTGCAGCTCGGCGGGGGTGTAGAACTCCAGGCGCAGCGGAATGCCGAAGCGGTCGCGCAGCGGCGTCGCCAGGAGGCCCGCGCGGGTCGTCGCCGCCACCAGGGTGAAGGGCGCGAGATCGATGCGGATCGAGCGCGCCGACGGCCCCTCGCCGATGATCAGGTCGAGGACGTGGTCCTCCATGGCCGGATAGAGGATCTCCTCGACGTTCGACGACAGCCGGTGGATCTCGTCGATGAACAGCACGTCGCGCGGTTCGAGATTGGTCAGGATCGCCGCCAGGTCGCCGGCCTTGGCCAGCACCGGGCCGGAGGTGGCGCGGAAATTGACCCCCAGCTCGCGGGCGACGATCTGGGCCAGGGTGGTCTTGCCCAGGCCCGGCGGGCCGAACAGCAGCACGTGGTCCAGGGCCTCGCCCCGGCCGCGGGCGGCGTCGATGAAGATCTTGAGGTTGGCCTTGGACTGCTCCTGGCCGACGAACTCGGCCAGGGTCTGCGGGCGCAGGGCCTTGTCGGAGCCTTCGAACGGCGCGGCCTCGCCCGAGACGATGCGCGAGGTCACCGGCCGAGCTCCTGCAGGCCGGCCTTGATCAGCACCTGGATCTCGGCGTCCTCGCCCAGCTTCAGCGCGGCGTGCTCGACGACGCGGCGGGCGTTGGCCTCGGCCACGCCCAGGCCCATCAGGGCGGCGACTGCCTCGCCGACATTGGACGGCGCGGCGGCTTCGCGCGACGGGGCAGCGGGCAGGGCGGCGGCGACCGGCCCGTCGCTGATCGGCTTGCCCTTCAGCTCGGTGACGATGCGCTGGGCGAGCTTGGGTCCGACGCCGTTGGCGCGGCCGACGGCGGCCTTGTCCTCGCGGGCCACGGCGGCGGCCAGCTCCGGCGGCGGCAGCACGTCGAGCACCGACAGCGCCGCCTTGGGGCCGACGCCCTGGATCGCCTGCAGCAGCACGAAGGCGCGGCGGTCGGCGCGGGTCAAAAAGCCGTAGAGCCGCATGCCGGCGGCCTCGGTCCACTGGGTCTCGACGTGCAGCAGGGTCTCGTCGCCCACCGCCGGCAGGTGCGACAGGGTGCGGGCGCCGCAGCGCACGACATAGCCGACCCCGCCGACGTCGATCAGGGCTTCTTCCTCGCCGGCCTCGGCCAGGGCGCCGCGCAGACGGCCGATCATGACGCCTTCCTTTGCTGGCTCGCGCCGCCCGCCGGAGGGGCTCCGATTGTGCGCACCTTGCGGGCGTGGGCGTGGGCGACGGCCACCGCCAGGGCGTCGGCGGCGTCGGCGGTGGGCGAGCCCGCCGTCGGCAGGATGCGGGCGATCATGAAGGCGACCTGGTCCTTGTCGGCGCCGCCGGCGCCGACCACCGCCTTCTTGACCACCGTGGCGGCGTATTCGGCGACCAGCAGGCCGGCCTGGGCCGGGGCGATCATGGCGGCGGCGCGGGCGTGGCCCAGCTTCAGGGTCGACTGGCCGTTGGCGGTGACGAAGGTCTCCTCCACCGCCGCCTCGTGCGGGGCGTGGGCGGCGACCACCTCGGCGACGGCCTGGAACAGGAACAGGAGGCGGTCGGAGAACGGCGCGTCGGCGGGCGGGGCGATGATCCCGTGGGCGACGTGGCTCAGGCGCGCGCCATCGACGGCGATCACCCCCCAGCCGGTGCGCCGCAGCCCCGGGTCCAGCCCCAAAATCCGAATCGCGTTCGTCATGTGTTCCGCAGCTTCGCCCCTTCGGGGCCTCAACGCAAAGCGCCCCGGTGCGGTTAACGTCGGGTTAGCGAATGACGAAACGACGGAGAGAGGGCTCTTGAGAGGGCCCGCGCCCCGCCGTTCTTGTTCACCCGCAAGCGGCGATTGCCAAACGCCAAGATCCGCCCGGAGGGAAACTCCCTAGTGTCGCCCGACCCGGCGCGGAGAGGGTTCGGCGCGAGGCCTAGGCCGCGGCCGGACAACCGAACCGACCGTCGCCTCGAGGGGCCGCCCGGCCAGCCGCCGCGTGGCCCCGACACCAGTGGAGCAGACCCGACATGTTCAAGATGTACGGCTTTTGGCGATCGGCGGCCGCCTTCCGCGTGCGCTGCGCCCTGAACCTGAAAGGCCTGGCCTACGAGGAGACCATGATCGACCTGGACGCGGGCGAGCAGAACGCGCCGGCGTTCAAGGCCCTCAATCCGAGCATGGCCGTGCCCGTGCTGTTCGTCGACGACGGCCCGCCCCTGACGCAGTCGATGGCCATCCTCGAATATCTGGAAGAGACGCACCCGGCGCCGCGCCTGCTGCCCGAGGACCCGCGCGGCCGGGCCCGCGTGCGGGCCATCGCGCTGCTGTGCGCCGCCGACCATCACCCGCTGATCGTTCCGCGCATCCGCCGTCACCTCGCCGACGCGTTCGGGCTCGACCAGGCCCGCCGCACCGACTGGATCACCCACTGGTTCCGGGAAGGGCTGGCCCAGGCCGAGGCGCGGTTGAAGGACGACCCCGCCACCGGCGTCTTCTGCCACGGCGATGCGCCGTCCATCGCCGATCTTTGCCTGATCAGCCTGGTCATGGGCGCCAGGGGCTTCGAGGTGAAGACCGACGACCTGCCCACCGTCGACCGCATCGCCTGGGCCTGCCTGGACCTCGACGCGATCGCCGAGGCCGTTCCCTTCCGCCAGCCCGGCGCGCCCAACCCGTTCTAGAGCGGGATCTAGGCTGCGCGCCTGCCTTCGAGCAGGTCCCGGCGGGCGATCAGGCCCTGGCCGACGACGTCGAAGAAGGCGCGGACGCGGGCGGTGTTGCGCAGGTCGCGATGGGTGATCAGCCAGAGCTCCCGCGTCAGCGCGCCCTCCGGCCCGGTCACGCTGGTCAGGTCCGGCTCCTGGTCGGCGAGGTAACAGGGCAGCAGGGCCATGCCGACGCCGGCCTTCACCGCCATCATCTGATTGATCAGGCTGCTCGAGCGATAGACGATCGCGTCGCCGGACACGGCCTCGGTCAGCCAGTTCGCCGCCGCGGCGACGGCGGCCGTGTCCCAGCCGATGAAGCTGTGCCCCGCGAACGGCGGCGCGGGAACGGGCCGCTCGGCCAGATATTTCGGGCTGGCGTACAGCGCCCACGCGGTTTCCGCGATCCGCCGGCCGAACAGGTCGCCCTCGGCCGGACGGGTGGCGCGGATGGCGATGTCGGCCTCGCGGCGAAGCAGGTCCAGTTGCCGGTTGTCGACCAGCAGTTCGACCGAGATGCCCTCGTGCCGGGCGCGGAACTCGACGAGCAGGTCGTTGAGCAGGCGGTAGGCCAGGCTCTCGGAACAGGTGATCCTGAGGTTCCCCGACAGGCGCGCGTCGCGGCCGGAAATCTCCCGGTCGAGCGCCAGCGCCTCCTCCTCCATGCGCTCGGCGGCCAGCAGCATCCGCTCGCCGGCCTCGGTCGCGCGGTAGGCGCCGGCGTTGCGCTCGAACAGCTGCGCCTGGAACCTGGCCTCCAGGGCGTTCAGCCAACGGAAGATCGTGGAATGATCGTGCCCGAGCGTCTTGGCGGCGCCCTTCAGCGAGCCCGTCCGGCTGATGGCCAGGACCAGCCGGAAATCGTTCCAGTTCATCGCGCTGGCCTCCACGCAAGCGCCGCAGCGCCAAGCCGCAACGAACTTGCGAACGCGCAAGGCTATCGCCTGAAGGACCGGCCCTTGCAACGGGGCGGCGTCCGCGCCGCCGCCGAACCGGCCTTGGGGAGCGTCGAAAAAGATCGTGCAAAGACCGATCGGGCTTGAACGCGCCTTGGAAACACATAGCTGCGGTGCGCCGGAGGGAACACGCCGTTGCTCGACGACATCAGACAGCAGGTGGCCAGGGACGGGTTCGCCAGGGCCCCGGCCCCCGACATGCGCCGCATGGTCGGCGAGGCGGCGCTGGCCGACTGGCCGGCCTATGCGCGGAGCTGGAACGACCTGGCGGTCGACCAGTACATGGCCGACAACGGCCGCTATCGGCGGCGGCGCTTCGCCACCCTGGAGGCGCGGCCCGGCGACATCGTGCGCCAGCCGCACCAGCCGCATTTCCAGAGCCTGGCCTACAACCGGCTGAACGGCGGCGTCGAACGCTGGTTCGAGCCGATCACCGAGGCGGTCGTCGGCCTGCCGCTCAGCCGCCGCGTCCTCGACCTGTCGCTGGACGTCTTCGGGTCGGTCGCCGCGCCCGACCCCGGCTTCCCCTGGCGCGTCGAGATGCACCAGTTCCGCATCGAATCGCGGGCGGGCGAGGCCGGACGGCCGACGCCGGAGGGCGCGCACCGCGACGGCGTCGACTGGGTGCTGGTCATGCTGGTCGCGCGGGAGAACGTCTCCGCCGGCGTCACCAACATCTTCGATCCGGCCGGCCGGTCGCTGGGCGACTTCACCCTGATGGAGCCGCTGGACGCGGTCTTCATCGACGACAGCCGGGTGTTCCATGGCGTGACGGCGATCGAGGCCGTCGATCCGGATCGCCCCGCCTATCGCGACGTGCTGGTCGTCACCTTCCGGCGCCGCGACCGGTGAGGCGGAGAACCGCCTAGGCCTTCAACCGCACGCCGGGGCCGCCTTAGCTCATCCGGAAGAGCGGCGCATACGTAATGCGCAGGTCAGGTGTTCGAGTCACCTAGGCGTCGCCATTTTCAATGAGATTTGGAGAGCCCAGCCTCGCCTCCGACGTACGCTGCGCCATCGGCTCATCGATCTGCTTTCAGAACCCATATCGGCTGCGTCTGAAACGGACTCTTAGGCGACCTACTGACAGATTCGCGCGGAGCGTCGAGAAGTTCCTGCCTGGATCGAGCACGTGCGGCCATGTTTGACCGGCCCAAGCTCGACGCTGGTCCTTGATGAAGCTCCGCTAAAGCGAAGGATGGTTAACGGGATCTTTTCTTCTTGGAGTTGACTGTCCGCGCTACGACACCCCTTGTGGGCACCAGCAAAGAGTTAGAGCCATGGCCGAAACCCAGATCGAGTGGACTGACGCCACCTGGAATCCGGTAGCCGGTTGCTCCATCGTCACTGCGGGTTGCACCAACTGCTATGCCATGCAAATGGCGCGCCGTCTCGAAGCTATGGGCGTCGCCAAGTACGACGGCCTCACACGTAAGAGCGGCAGGCGCGCTATCTGGAACGGCGTGGTGCGCGAGGATCGCGCTGCGCTCGACATTCCATATAGCTGGCGCAAGCCGCGCAAGATTTTCGTCAATTCGATGAGCGACCTTTTTCACGAAGCGGTCAGCGAGGCGTTTATCGTCGATGTTTGGCAGGTGATGCGTGAGACGCCGCATCACAATTACCAGATTCTGACCAAGCGCCCCGAACGGATGGCAGAGGTCGTGGCGCGCACGATCCCCGATGTCCTGCCGAATGTCTGGCTCGGCACCAGCGTCGAGAACGCCGACGTTATCGGCCGTATCGACCATCTGCGAACCGTGCCGGCGGCCATCCGGTTCATCTCGTTCGAGCCCTTAATCGGTCCTGCCGGCACTATGGACCTCACCGATGTACACTGGGCGATTGTCGGCGGTGAGAGTGGCCTGAACGCCCGTCCTATTCGTGAAGATTGGATCGACGAAATTTACACGCAATGCGATACTTATGGTACAGCGTTCTTCTTCAAGCAGTGGGGAACTTGGGGCAAGGACAACAAGAAGCGCTCCAAGAAGGCCAACGGCCGTGAGTATCGGGGAAGGACCTGGAACGAAATGCCGGCGAGGCCGGAGGCGGTCTGAGGCCTTCAGGTCGTCTGCGACACCGCCGAATTGGGGGGTAGCCGGACGACATGGCCATCAAGCACTACGTCTGGAAGTTGGGCGAGCCGCTGCCGAAAATCGGCGCGCATAGCCTCGCCAAACACGACGTCTTCGCCACTTACATCGACAGCTACATTAAGATCTTGTCGTCCAATCCCCGCCGGCGGGAGCTCAACCTGACGATCGTCGACGGGTTCTGCGGCGGGGGGGCCTACCAGAATGGATCCGTGATCGTTCCGGGCTCGCCGTTGAGGGTGCTTCGGGCGGTCAAGGCGGCCGAGGCGAGCCTGACCCTCACGCGCCAGAACGGTTTTCAGATGAAGTCGCAGTTCTTCTTCGTCGACAAGCGACCTGAGCACATTGAGTACCTGCAACACGAACTCATGAAGTCAGAGTTCAGCGACGACATCAGTGCCTCCATCTCGGTGTCGACCGGTCTCTTCGAGGAGAAGGCCGCCGACATAATCCAAAGAATCAAGGCCCGCGGCTCAAGCCATCGGGCGTTGTTTTTTCTGGATCAATACGGTTGGAGCGCAGTCTCGTTCGCCACCGTACGTCAGATCTTCGCTCGCCTCCGCAATCCAGAAGTTCTGCTCACGTTCTCGGTCGACTCTCTGATTGACTACTTTTCCAATCAGACTGTGCAGACAGCCGGTGGCCGTGCGATCGAGCTCGACCCGGCCATGGGCGAGGCCATCAAGGCGCTCAAGACCGAGCAGGGCCAGCGACACCTTATCCAAGGCTTCCTCTATAAGCATATTATTAGTAGTACGGGCGCCGATTTTTACACCCCATTCTTCATTCGCTCGGCCGACAGTCGGCGTTCCTATTGGTTACTTCACCTGTCCAAGCATGGGCGGGCTCGCGACGAGATGGCAAGGCTTCACTGGACCATGAGTAACATCTTTTCGCACCCTGGCGATGCTGGCTTCAACGCCCTCGGATATGACCCAAGCGTTGACCCCAACCAGACTAGACTCGAGTTCGACTTCGGCGTTGATGCGCGCAAGGACTCCCTCGCCGCCGCGATCGAGCAGCTACCACGGATGATCCGAGACGATGCGCAGGATGCAACCACCCCGGTCACCCTTGGGGATCTCTTCCGCGCGCACTGCAACGAGTCGCCTCTGACCTTCGAGATGGTCGCCGAAGCGGTAATTCAACTGCGTGACACCTACGCTGAGATCGACGTCTTCACCCAAGAGGGCAAGGTCCGGCCGGCGGCCAAGATTCTCAAGTGGGACGACTTAGTCCGCAACAGGGCGCAGAAGTCCTTCATCCGTCGAATGGGGGTCTAATCTCACAGCCAGCTTGGCGGGCCGAACTATTGCGCACAAGCTCACGCTTGGGAGGTATTGGACGCTATCCGGTGGCATTGTGATAGATGGTGACCAGAATATCTGCAGATTTAGTTTCTAAACACACGCCAACAGGATTTATGACACAGATAGTCTGCAGTACAAGCGCGAGATAGACCTATCGCTTACACTTCGTCCCCGTTCGACAATTTGCGTATCACATGCTCGAACAGCGTGGCGGGATCGTCACCCAGCGCTTTCGCCAGCGATATGAACTCGATCACATCGACGCGGCGTTGTCCTCGTTCGATCAGCGATATGAACGTCTGATCTCGGCCGATCCGCATCGCGAGCTCGGACTGGGTGAGGTCGGCTCGTTTTCGAGCTTCCGTAAGCACCTCGACAAGGCGCTGGTGATCGCCCCCGAAAATGGTCTTGGGCATGAGGTGTCAGCCTGAGCAGGTCTGACGCTCTAACTATACGCGACTTTTCCGTAGGACATTTTTCCATATCTTCAGGGAAATTTTCCGTGCTATCGCTGCGTCAACTGGTCTCACGGGAGGACGACATGGCGATCTGCTCGAGTGCTGAAAGAGAGGGGCGTTCAGGGACGGGTGATGGGATGGCCTGCCGCGCTCCCAAGCTTCCACCTTCCCGCCCGTGACCGGAGACCGCGTCTTGGCCAAACGATCCCGCATCTCGGCTCACGCCGCCGGCGTCGGCGAGCGCATCCGCGCCGCCAGGGTCCGCCGCGGCATGACCGAGGCCGAGCTGGCCTGCGCCGCCGGCGTGACCTGCCGTCAGGTCCGCAGCTTCGAGGCCGGCGCCAGCCGCATCGCCACGCCCAGGCTGAAGGCCGTCGCCGCCGTGCTGGGGATTCCCGAGGCCGTGCTGCGCGGCGACGCCGTCCCGACGCCCGCCGACGGCCCCGATCCGGAGCGGCGGGCCGAGGACGAGCTCGCCGGCCTCGTCGCCGCCTACCGCTCGATCAAGAGCCTCGCCGTCCGCCGCTCGGTCCTGCGCCTCATCCGCGCCGCCGCCGGCGACGACTAGCGCCCGCGCGGGGATAAACTCAGAAGGATGCGTCGCCGCTCACTCCGCCGGCGCCTCGAGCGGCCGGGTGGGGGCGACAAGGCCGCCCCCTTGTCCGCTCACGCCGACAGCGCCTCGAGGTCCTCGTCGCTGATGGCGTAGTTGCCGAACACCGTCTGGACGTCGTCGTCGTCGTCCAGGGCGTCGATCAGGCGCATCAGCTTGGCGACGTCCTCGCCCGCGACCGGGGTCTCGCTCTTGGGCCGCCAGACGATCTTGCTGGTCTTGGGCTCGCCGAAGGCGGCGGTCAGGGTCTCGACCACGGCGCCCAGGTCCTCGAAGGCGGTGTAGACGGTGTGGCCGTCCTCGGGATCGAACTCGGCGTCGGCGGCGCCGGCCTCGATGGCGGCCTCCATCATCCTGTCTTCCGAGGCGGCCTTGGCCGGATAGCCGATCTCGCCCATGCGGTCGAACATGAACGACACCGAGCCGCTTTCGCCCAGATTGCCGCCGTTCTTGCCGAAGATGGTGCGGACATTGGCCGCCGCGCGGTTGCGGTTGTCGGTCAGCACCTCGACGATCAGGCTGACGCCGCCGGGGCCGAAGCCTTCGTAGCGCACCTCTTCGTAGCTGTCGGCGTCGCCGCCGACCGCCTTCTTGATGGCGCGGTCGATGACGTCCTTGGGCATGGATTCGGCCTTGGCGTTGTTCACCGCCAGGCGCAGGCGCGGGTTCATGGCCGGGTCGGGCATGCCCGACTTGGCGGCCACGGTGATCTCACGCGACAGCTTGGAGAACAGCTTGGAACGGACGGCGTCGGCGCGGCCCTTCCGGTGCATGATGTTCTTGAACTTTGAGTGTCCGGCCATGTGCCTATGTCGTTCCCGGCCGCCGAAACGGCGCCCGTCTTCCAGAGATGCTTCCGTGCTTACTAGCTTCGCTCGCGGATTTTCGCCAGTCGCCCGGCGAAGGCCTCAGCCGACCGCCTCGGCGCGGTCGACCGCCGGCACGTGCGGCGCCAGGCGGCCGCCGATGCGGATCGGCTCGACGCGCCGGGCCAGGCCGGTGCGGTCGTCGGTCTCGACGAACACGCCGCAGACCGTGGCCGGGCCGGTGGCCGGCTGGTAGCGGCCGCCGCTGATCCGCGTGGTGAAGCGGCGCAGCGGCTCTTCCTTCTGGTTGCCGATGACGCTGTCATAGTCGGCGCAGGCGCCGGCGTCGGTCTGGTAGGCGGTGCCGCCGTTGAGGATCTGGCAGTCGGCGGTGGGCACATGGGTGTGGGTGCCGACCACCAGGCTGGCGCGGCCGTCGCAGAAATGGCCCATGGCCATCTTCTCCGAGGTGGCCTCGGCGTGCATGTCGACCACCACCGCGTCGGCGACCAGCCCCAGAGGCGCGGTCTCCAGCTCGCGGTTGCAGGCGGCGAACGGGTCGTCGAGCGCGTCCATGTGCACCCGGCCGAGCAGGTTGATCACCAGCACCCGCTTGCCGCTCTCGGTGACGAACAGGTTCGAGCCCCGTCCCGGCGCGTCGGCCAGCACCGGATAATTGGCCGGGCGGATCAGGCGCGGCTCGCGCACGATGTAGGTCAGCGCCTCCTTCTGGTCCCAGGAATGGTTGCCCAGGGTCAGGCAGTCGGCGCCGGCGTCGAACAGCTCGCGCGCGGTGTTCTCGGTGACGCCGAAGCCGCTGGCGGCGTTCTCGGCGTTGACGATCACGAACTCCAGGCCGAGATCGCGGCGCAGGTGGGGCAGGTGGTCGGCGAGGCCTTCGCGGCCGGAGCGTCCGACCACGTCGCCGAAGAAGGCAAAGCGCATCAGGTATCCTTTCGGACGGCAATATAGCCGGTTTCCGTCAGGATGGCGTCCAGATGCTGGTCGTGCGGCTCGGCCGGGACGCGGGCCACCTCCTGGCCGGCGAAGGCCAGGCCCAGGACGAACACCGCCCTTCGCGCGCGAAGGGCCTCCAGCGTGCGGTCGAAATGCCCCTGGCCGTAGCCGAGGCGGGCGCCGGCGCGGTCGAAGGCGAGCAACGGCGTGACCACGAGGTCGGGCTCCAGCGTCTCGGCCCGCGGCGACGGCTCCAGCACGCCGAACCCGCCCCGGCTGAGCCCAGCCTCCGGCGACCAGCGGTGGAACGACAGCGGCGCGTCCGATCCGCGCGGCGGCGTCACCGGCAGGGCGATGGCCGCGCCGGCCTCGGCCAGCCGCCGCAACGCCGGCGCCGGGTCGATCTCGGAGCGGAAGGGGTGGTAGCCGGCGACCACGGCGAAGCGGCCCAGCAGCGCGACCGGCAGACGCGCGGCCGCCAGCTCCCCGGCCCGCGGCGCGGCGGCGGCGAGACCGGCGCGCAACGCCTGCATTTCGAGGCGCAGGACCGCCTTGGCGGAAGGGATCGAGGCGTGGACCATGGTCCTGCTTAACCCGTCGCGCGGGATGCAGAAAGCCGGCCCCCTCGAAGGAGAAAGGGTGGCGGCGCCGCGTAGAACCGTGAAGGCGGTTTCAATCCACTCGGACCTGGAAAGCCAGGTGGGCGCCGTTTACTCGCAGCCACGGCCACGCGCAGGGACAGCTCCCTATCGAGGTGATTAAGGTCCCCGGGATGTGAAGCCTTCGACGCGAGCCGCAGCAAGACCCGCCGACTTCGCAAGGTAGGGGGTCGGGGCCCATGACTCAAGCCTGGCGGCGACAGGGCCCCCTCCTCCACGCCGATGGAGAAGGTCTTACCCTTCAGCGCCCGTGGGTCGAGCGCAGCATGTCGAGGACGGTGTCGAGCTTGGCGAAGGCCCGCTCCAGCTCCTCCAGCGCGTCCTGCTTGCGATCCTGGCGGATCGCCGACGCGCAGCGCTCCAGATCGCCCTGCAGGACCTCTTCCAGCACCGTGACCGCTTCCATGCCGACACTCCACGCCAAGCTGGGCCCCAGCCTCGCACAACCTCGGGCCGCAGACGAGCCTCGCCGCGCGAAATCAGCCGGACCTGGCGGCCAGGGCCTCGATGCGCTTGGCCGCGCCCTCCAGGGCCGAGACCGCGCGCACCTCGACGCGGGCCTGGTCGGACTGCATGCGGGCCAGCTCGGACTGGGCCTGGGCGAGGCGCAGCTTGACGTCCGACAGTTCGTCGGCCAGCAGCAGCGCGCCCATCAGGAACAGCCGCGTCTCGCCCAGCTGGCCGACGTCCTGGCTGACCTGGCGCACCTGCCGGTCGAACAGGCGGGCCAGTTCGGCGAGGTGCGCCTCCTGCCCGTTCTCGCAGCCGACCACATAGGGCCGGCCGTTGATCTCGATGGTCACCTGGGCCACGGCTCAAGCCTCCTTCGGCGCGTCTTCGACGTCCTCCGCCTCGTCGGCGGAGCCGAGGGCCGCGCGGATCTCGACGATGGCGCGCCCCAGGGCGGCGGAGGCTTCGGCGCCGGCCGCCTCCAGGTCCTTCTCCCTCGCGCGGGCGGCGTCCAGCTCGGCGGCCAGCTTGGCGCGATCCTGGTCGAACAGCCCGTCGGCCTCGCCGCGCTGGGCCAGGACGGCGACCCTCGCCTCCAGTTGGGCGACCGCCCGTTCCAGCCGGCGGGCGGCGGCGTCGAGGGCGCTTTCCGCGCCCGCCTCTCGCATCATGCGCTGGCGCTCCGATCCTGAACCCATGAGTCACCCCATTCTATAGACTGCGCCGCGCCCAAGCCGAAAGCATCGCTTTCCTTGATTCTGGCGCCCGCCCGTGCGAGGTCGCCGCCAATCCCATTCACCGAAGGCCAGAACATGTCCGCCTCCCCCAAAACCATGGCCGACGCCATTCGGGTCCTGTCGATGGACGCCGTCCACGCCGCGCGCTCGGGGCACCAGGGCATGCCGATGGGCATGGCCGACGTGGCGACGGTGCTGTGGACCAAGTTCCTGAAGTACGACGCGGCCAAGCCCGACTGGGCCGACCGCGACCGCTTCGTGCTGTCGGCCGGCCACGGCTCGATGCTGCAATACGCCCTGCTGCACCTGACCGGCTCCAAGGCCGTGACCATGGACGAGCTGCGCAACTTCCGTCAGTGGAGCTCCAAGACGCCGGGCCACCCAGAATACGGCCACACGCCGGGCGTCGAGACCACCACCGGCCCGCTGGGCCAGGGCCTGGCCACCGCGGTCGGCATGGCCATGGCCGAACGCCACCTGGCCAACCGCTTCGGCGAGGATCTGGTCGACCACCGCACCTGGGTGATCGCCGGCGACGGCTGCCTGATGGAAGGCGTCAGCCACGAGGCGATCAGCCTGGCCGGCCGCCTGAAGCTGAACAAGCTGATCGTGCTGTGGGACGACAACAACGTCACCATCGACGGCGTCGCCACCATCGCCGAGACCGGCGACCAGATGGCCCGCTTCAAGGCCGCCGGCTGGGCGGTCAAGGCGGTGGACGGCCACGACTTCGGCAAGATCGCCGCCGCCATGCGCTGGGCGACCAAGCAGGACAAGCCGGTGATGCTGGCCTGCAAGACCCTGATCTCCAAGGGCGCCGGCCCCAAGGAAGGCGACCCCCACAGCCACGGCTACACCCTGTTCGACGAGCAGATCGCCCTGGCCCGCGAGGCGATGGGCTGGCCGCACGAGCCCTTCACCCTACCCGAGGACGTGACCAAGGCCTGGCGCAAGGCCGGCAAGCGCGGCGCCAAGGACCGCAAGCACTGGGAAAAGGCGCTGAAGCATTCTGACGCCAAGGCCGAGTTCGAGCGGGCGATGGCCGGCGACCTGCCCGCCGACGCCTTCGCCGCCCTCGACGCCCACATCGCCAAGTGCCTGGCCGACAAGCCGGTCAACGCCACCCGCGTCCATTCCGGCTCGGCGCTGGAGACCCTGACCCCGGTCATCCCGGAGATGATCGGCGGCTCGGCCGACCTGACCGGCTCGAACAATACCTTCGTCAAGGGCATGCTGCCCTTCGACGCCCCCGACTACGCCGGCCGCTACGTCCATTACGGCGTGCGCGAGTTCGGCATGGCCGCGGCCATGAACGGCATGGCCCTGCACGGCGGGGTGATCCCCTATTCCGGCACCTTCCTGGTGTTCTCGGACTACAGCCGCGCGGCGATCCGCCTGGGCGCGCTGATGGGCGCGCGGGTGGTGCACGTCATGACCCACGATTCCATCGGCCTGGGCGAGGACGGCCCGACCCACCAGCCGGTCGAGCACGTCGCCAGCCTGCGGGCGATGCCCAACCTCCTGGTGTTCCGCCCGGCCGACGCGGTCGAGACGGCCGAATGCTGGAAGATCGCCCTGCAGCACAAGACCACGCCGTCGGTGATGGCCCTGTCGCGCCAGAAGACCGCCGCCGTGCGGGACGCGGGCGGCGACCTGTCGGCCAAGGGCGCCTATGAGCTGGCCCCGGCCACGGGCGAGGCCAAGGTGACGATTTTCGCCTCCGGCACCGAGGTCGCGGTGGCCATGGCCGCCCGCGCCACGCTGCAGGCCGAAGGGATCGGGACCCGGGTGGTCTCCACCCCGTGCTGGGAGCTGTTCGACCGGCAACCGGCCGCCTACCAGGCCAAGGTGATCGGCCAGGCACCGGTGCGCGTGGCGGTCGAGGCGGGCGTCCGCTTCGGCTGGGAGCGGTTCATCGGCGAGCACGGCGCCTTCGTCGGCATGCACGGCTTCGGCGCCTCGGCGCCCTATGAGCGGCTGTACAAGGAGTTCGGCGTCACGCCGGAAGGCGTGGTCGCCGCGGCCAAGGCCAAGCTCTAAGGGCGAAACCCGATCTTCCGTCCCGCTCATTCCCGCGAAAGCGGGAACCCAG
>NZ_PUIC01000003.1:0-530574 GCF_022750545.1 Caulobacter sp. CCUG 60055 | reverse complement strand
CTGGGTTCCCGCTTTCGCGGGGATGAGCGGAAGAGAGGACCAAAGGCCCAGACCCGATGCCCCAGACCCTGGCCGCGATCACCCTGCTGGTCCGCGACTATGACGAGGCCAGGCGTTTCTATGTCGAGGCGCTGGGTTTCGATCTGGTCGAGGACACGCCGCTGAGCGAGACCAAGCGCCGGCTGCGGGTGGCGCCGCCGGGATCGGCGACCTGCCTGCTGCTGGCCAAGGCGGCGGACGCGGCCCAGGCCGCCGCCGTCGGCGTCCAAGCCGGCGGGCGGGTGTTCCTGTTCCTGGAGACCGACGACTTCGACCGCGACCACGCCCGCTATCTCGCGGCCGGCGTGATCTTCCGCGAACCCCCGCGCCAAGAATCCTATGGCAAGGTGGCGGTGTTCGAGGATCTGTACGGCAATCCCTGGGACCTCATCGAACGCCGTCGAGAAGGATGACGACCACCATGCGCATCGGCACCCCCCTGTCGCCCACGGCGACCAAGGTCATGCTTCTGGGCTCCGGCGAGCTGGGCAAGGAGGTGGCGATCGAGCTTCAGCGCCTGGGCGTCGAGGTGATCGCCGTCGACCGCTACGCCGACGCGCCGGCCATGCAGGTCGCCCACCGCAGCCACGTCGTGGCCATGACCGACCCGGCCGCCCTGCGCGCGGTGATCGAACAAGAGCGCCCGCATCTGGTGGTGCCCGAGATCGAGGCCATCGCCACCGACGAGCTGGCCCGCATCGAGGCCGAGGGCCTGGCCGTGGTCATCCCCACGGCGCGGGCCACCCAGCTGACCATGAACCGCGAGGGCATCCGCCGGCTGGCGGCCGAGGATCTGGGCCTGCCGACCAGCCCCTACGCCTTCGCCTCCACCGCCGAGGAGCTGGCCCAGGGCGCGGCCGAGGTCGCCGGCTATCCCTGCTTCGTCAAGCCGGTGATGTCGTCGTCCGGCAAGGGCCAGAGCTATGTCGAGAGCCCGGCCGGGATCGAGGCCGCCTGGGCCTACGCCCTGGCCGCCGGACGGGTCGAACAGGCCCGCGTCATCGTCGAGGGCCGCATCGACTTCGATTTCGAGATCACCCTGCTGACCGTGCGCGCCCGCGGCGCCGGCGGCGAGATCGAGACCCATTTCTGCGCCCCGATCGGCCACCGCCAGGTCAGGGGCGACTATGTCGAGAGCTGGCAGCCCCAGGCGATGAGCCCGGCCGCGATCGCCAAGGCCCAGGACATCGCCCGCAAGGTGACGGCCGTCCTCGGCGGCCCAGATACGGGCTTGGGCCTGTTCGGGGTCGAGCTGTTCGTCAAGGGCGACGAGGTGTGGTTCTCCGAGGTCAGCCCCCGGCCGCACGACACCGGCCTGGTCACCCTGGTCAGCCAGCACCTGAGCGAGTTCGCCCTGCACGCCCGCGCCATCCTCGGCCTGCCGGTCGACGTCGCCCAGCGCGAGCCGGGCGCCAGCGCGGTGATCTATGGCGGCATGGAGGCCAAGGCCATCGCCTTCGAGGGCGTCGAAGAGGCCCTGGCCGTCCCCGGCTCGGACCTGCGCCTGTTCGGCAAGCCGGAAAGCTTCGAGCGCCGGCGCATGGGCGTGGCCCTGGCCCGCGGCGGCGACGTCGACCAGGCCCGCGAGCGGGCGCGCGAGGCGGCGGGACGGGTCAGGCCGGTCGCCGGCTGAGCCGTGGACGGCCCCTCGCGAATGATGACAACGTTGTCGCGAAGAATCCGTAACGCCACTTGACCGGGCCAGGGGTTGACTTCCGCCCCCCCGCCCGCAAAACGCCCCCGAACCCTCTTGGGCGAAATCAGATGACGCGGGTCTGCGGACCGGCGTCGGGGAAGACTACAAGGAGAGACCCATGGCCCTTCGCGTCGCCATCAACGGATTCGGTCGGATCGGCCGCCTGGTGCTGCGCTCGATCGCCGAGCACGCGCGGCGCGATATCGAGGTCGTGGCCATCAACGACCTGGGCCCGGTCGAGACCAACGCCCACCTGCTGCGCTACGACTCGGTGCACGGCCGCTTCCCGGGCGTCGTCACCTCGGGCGAGGACTGGCTGGACGTCGGCCTCGGCAAGATCAAGGTCACCGCCGAGCGCGACCCGGCCAACCTGCCGCACAAGGCCCTGGGCGTCGACATCGCCCTGGAATGCACCGGCATCTTCACCTCCAAGGACAAGGCCTCGGCCCACCTGACCGCCGGCGCCAAGCGCGTGCTGGTCTCGGCCCCGGCCGACGGCGCCGACAAGACCATCGTCTTCAAGGTCAACCACGAGACCCTGACCAAGGATGACATCGTCGTCTCCAACGGCTCGTGCACCACCAACGCCCTGGCCCCGGTCGCCAAGGTGCTGAACGACCTGTTCGGCATCGAGCGCGGCTACATGACCACCATCCACGCCTATACCGGCGACCAACCGACCCTCGACACCCTGCACAAGGACCTCTACCGCGGCCGCGCGGCGGCCCTGTCGATGATCCCGACCTCGACCGGCGCGGCCAAGGCGCTGGGCCTGGTGCTGCCGGAGTTGAAGGGCAAGCTGGACGGCTCGTCGATCCGCGTTCCGACCCCGAACGTCTCGGTCGTCGACCTCAAGGTCGTCGCCGCGCGCGAAGTGACGGTGGCGGAAATCAACGCCGCCCTGCAGGCGGCCGCCGACGGCCCGATGAAGGGCGTCTTGTTCACCACCACCGACCCGGTGGTCTCCAGCGACCTGAACCACATCGCCGCCAGCTCGACCGCCGCCCTGCCGCAGACCCAGGTCGTCGACGGCAAGCTGGCCCGCGTGCTGAGCTGGTATGACAACGAGTGGGGCTTCGCCACCCGCATGAGCGACACCGCGCTCGAAATGGCCAAGTTCCTCTAAGACCCGCCTGCCCCCCTTCTCCCTCGATGGGAGAAGGGCCGGGGATGAGGGTGAGCGCAGGGCGGGTCGGGAATGGGCGCGAGAGGCGCCGAGGTCCAGCCTGCCTCGTACGAGCGCTGCGCGCTCACCCCCATCCCAACCCTTCCCCCATCGAGGGGGAAGGGCTTTTGAGAAGAGCCCCTCCGATGACCTTCCGCAATCTCGAAACCGCCGATCTCGCCGGCAAGCGCGCCCTGGTCCGCGTCGACTTCAACGTGCCGATGGACGGCGGCCGCGTGACCGACGACACCCGCCTGCGCGCGGCGCTGCCGACCATCCGCTTCCTCGGCGCCAAGGGCGCCAAGGTGGTGCTGCTGGCCCACTTCGACCGGCCCAAGGGCAAGCGCGTGTCGGAAATGAGCCTGAAGCCGGTGGTCGCGCCGCTGGCGGCGCTGCTGGAGCAGCCGGTCGCCTTCGCCGACGATTGCGTGGGCCCCGACGCCCAGGCCGTGGTCGACGGGCTGGAGCCGGGCGGCGTCGCCCTGCTGGAGAACCTGCGCTTCCACGCCGGCGAGGAAAAGAACGACCCGGCCTTCGCCGCCGAGCTGGCCAAGCTGGGCGACCTCTATGTCGACGACGCCTTCTCGGCCGCCCACCGCGCCCACGCCTCGACCGAAGGCGTGGCCCGGCTGCTGCCGGCCTATCCGGGCCTGGCCATGCGGCGCGAGCTGGAGATGCTGGACGCGGCCCTCGGCCAGCCGGTCAAGCCGGTGCTGGGCGTCGTCGGCGGCTCCAAGGTCTCGACCAAGCTCGACCTGCTCAAGAATCTGGTCGGCAAGCTCGACGCCCTGGCCATCGGCGGCGGCATGGCCAACACCTTCCTCTACGCCCAGGGCCACGGCGTCGGCGCCTCGCTGTGCGAGACCGACCTCGCCGACACCGCCCGCGAGATCATGGCCCTGGCCGAAAAGAGCGGCTGCGAACTGCTGCTGCCGGTCGACCTCGTCGTCGCCGACGACCTCAAGCCCGGCGTCGCCACCCAGGTGCGCGGCCTGGACGCGGTCGGCGCGGGCGAGAAGATCTTCGACGCCGGTCCCAGGTCGGTCGAGCGCCTGCTGCAGGTCATGGACCAGTCCAAGACCCTGATCTGGAACGGCCCGCTGGGCGTGTTCGAGGTTCCGCCGTTCGACGCCGCCACCATGGCCGCCGCCCGGCATGCGGCGTCCCTGGCCAAATCGGGTAAGCTGGTGGCGGTGGCCGGCGGCGGTGATACGGTTGCGGCCCTGAACGCGGCCCGGGCGACGGACGAATTCACCTTCGTCTCGACGGCCGGCGGCGCGTTCCTCGAATGGATGGAGGGCAAGACCCTTCCCGGCGTCGCGGCGCTGGCGATCTGACAATCAAATATCGGCCGCACGGCGAAAACGCCGGCGGCCCACTCCGAGGAATACTACCGATGGCGCGGATCACGCTCCGACAACTACTCGACCATGCCGCCGAGCACGGCTACGGCCTGCCGGCGTTCAACATCAACAACATGGAGCAGGGCCTGGCGATCATGGAGGCGGCCGAGGCCGTCGACGCGCCGGTCATCATCCAGGCCAGCCGCGGCGCGCGCAACTACGCCAACGACATCGTGCTGGCCCGCCTGATCGACGCCCTGGTCGAGCTTTATCCGAACATCCCGGTGTGCATGCACCAGGACCACGGCAACGGCCCGGCCACCTGCGCCACGGCGATCCAGTACGGCTTCACCTCGGTGATGATGGACGGCTCGCTGAAGGAAGACGCCAAGACCCCGGCCGACTACGACTACAACGTCGCCGTCACCCGCAAGGTGGTCGAGATGGCCCACAGCTGCGGCGTCTCGGTCGAGGGCGAGCTGGGCGTGCTCGGCAGCCTGGAGACCGGCATGGGCGAGGCCGAGGACGGCCACGGCTTCGAGGGCAAGCTCGACCACTCGCAGCTGCTGACCGATCCGGCCCAGGCGGTCGATTTCGTCAAGGCGACGGAAGTCGACGCCCTGGCCATCGCCATGGGCACCAGCCACGGCGCCTACAAGTTCTCGCGCAAGCCGGACGGCGCGGTGCTGGCCATGAACGTGATCGAGGAGATCCACCGCCGCCTGCCCAACACCCACCTGGTGATGCACGGCTCGTCGTCGGTGCCGCAGGACCTGCAGGACGTCATCAACCAGTACGGCGGCGAGATGCCCCAGACCTGGGGCGTGCCGGTCGAAGAGATCCAGCGCGGCATCAAGCACGGCGTGCGCAAGATCAACATCGACACCGACAACCGCATGGCCATGACCGGCGCCATCCGCAAGGTGCTGGCCGAGAAGCCGGGCGAGTTCGACCCGCGCGCCTATCTGAAGCCGGCCAAGGAAGCCATGCGCAAGGTCTGCCAGCAGCGCTTCCAGGAGTTCGGGGCCGAAGGCTTCGCCTCCAGGATCAAGCCGCTGTCGACCGCGGCCATGGCCAAGCGCTACGCCAAGGGCGAGCTGTCGCCCAAGTTCGGCGCGGCGGCGAAGGCGGCGGCGGAGTGATCCGCCGCGACCCGGCCTGAATGCGAAAGGGCTCCCCGGCGGGGAGCCCTTTTTTCTGGTCCGGAGCGACGCGCCGGAAGGGCGGCCTCACCAGGTTCCGTAGATCGGCGTGAAACGGGCGCGGACCATGCTGAGATCGCGCTCGGCCGCGTCGCGGGCGTAGCTGGCGTCGCGCCAGTCGTCGTCGACCCGGCGGCGGTCGTCGCGCAGCCGGCGCAGGTGTTCGCGGATCGAGCGCCGCTGTTCGTCGGTGGTCTTGGGATCGTCCATCCGCGCCTCCTCGTCGCGGATGTCGCGATCGAGGCGGCGGCGGCGGCTGTCGGCCGAGCTGCGGTCGCTCTCGGCGTGGTCGAGGCGGGCCTGGGCGTCGTGCACCAGCCCGCCGTCGGCGAACCCGGCCAAGAAGCCGCGCTCCAGGGGCGGCGGGCAGACGCCCTTGTAGCTGTCGCCGTTGCGGCCGGCCAGGAAGCCCCGCGCCGGCGTGCAATAGAGCGGCAGGCCGCGTTCGCGGGAGGCGTAATAGACGCGCGCGTCCGGCGCCACGCCGTACTGGGCGCAGGCCTTGCCGTGGTCGTTGATGCGGCTGGCCGGATAGCCGTCGACGCCGTCGGCGTAGCCGATGGCGGACCAGTCGCCCTGCAGGCATTGACCCTTGTCGAGGGTCTCGCACCCGGTCAGGGCCAGACCCGCCGCCACGACCGCCATCCACCTCGAACCCATGCCGCCCTCCAAGCCGGCCGGGGCGCGCATCCACGGCGCCCGCAAGCTATGCGAGCATATGACGAGGTCTTGATGAACCGTGGCTGAACCCGGCCGATGCGCCGGCCTACTCGCCTTCCAGCTCGCCCAGCGCGCTTTGCAGATAGTTCTGCTCGCCCAGCGACTTCACCAGCGACAGCTGGGTCTCCAGGAAGTCGATATGCTCCTCGGTGTCCTCGAGGATCTCCGTCAGCAGTTCGCGGCTGACATAGTCCTGGGCCTCCTCGCACTGCTTGATCCCGGGAACCAGCATGGCGCGGCCGGCGGTCTCGACCGAAAGGTCGGCGGCCAGGCATTCGGGCACGTGCTCGCCGATCGACAGCTTGTGCAGGTCCTGCAGGTTGGGCAGGCCGTCCAGGAACAGGATGCGCTTGATGAGCTTGTCGGCGTGCTTCATCTCGCCGATCGATTCGTCATAGGTGATCTTGCCCAGACGCTTGAAGCCCCAGTTCTCGTACATGCGGGCATGCAGGAAATACTGATTCACCGCGGTCAGCTCATTGGTGAGCACAGCGTTGAGCAGCTTGATGATCGCCTTGTCGCCTTGCATGTCGAAGCTCTCCCGCGGGTCGAATTTCGCGGAAACTCCCCCAAGGCGAAGACTTATTCAACCTCTATGTTTGCAAGTCATTCTGCGTCTCGGGCGCGACCTGTTCAACGACCCTATTCGGCGGCCCTATTCGGCGGCGTAGCGGAGGGCCTCGCGGGTCTCGGCGATCATGTCGCGCATGTCGCACACGCACTTGGCGCATTGGGGCGCGGCGCCGCAGCGACGGAACACCTCGGCCGGCCGCGTCGCGCCCTGGTCGATGGCGGCGCGGACTTCGCGCTCACGGATGCCGTTGCAGTTGCAGACGTACAAGGAACCGATCCCCGATGGAGGAATTCTCCTGACGACAGGGGTATAGCAGATGCGAACGCCGTTGCAACTCATTTGCAGGATGGGCGGGGGCGCATCGTGCGCTTGCCAGGAATTCAGTGACGTTGTAATTTTCAGAAAATTCTGAAATTACGGGAATGCCTATGCAGCTGCCGCCCCTGATCCAGACCTTCGTCCTGCATTTCGGCGAGATGGGCGGGCGCTGGGGCGTCAACCGCACCGTCGGCCAGATCTACGCCCTGCTGTTCCTGTCCGACCGGCCGCTGAACGCCGAACAGATCACCGAGGCGCTGGGGATCAGCCGCTCGAACGTCAGCATGGGCATGAAGGAGCTGGAAGGCTGGCGGCTGGTGCGCAAGCGCCACCTGCCCGGCGACCGGCGCGAGTATTTCGAGGCCCCCGACGACATCTGGCAGATCGTCCGCACCCTGGCCGAGGAACGGCGCAAGCGCGAGGTCGACCCCACCCTGTCGATGCTGCGCGACGTGCTGATGGAGCAGCCCTCCGGGCCGGAGGAGCGCCACGCCCAGGACAAGATGCGCCAGATGCACGACCTGATCGAGCTGCTGACCGGCTGGGCCGGCGACGTGCAGAAGCTCGACAACGCCAGCCTCATGGGCCTGCTCAAGCTCGGCGCCGGCGTCTCCAAGCTGCTCGAGATCAAGGGCAAGCTCACCGTGATCGGCGGCGGCAAGCGCCGGAACCAAGCGACGGACGAAGGGGAGATCTGACGCAATGGACCTTGAAGCCCTGCTGCTGGCGCGATTGCAGTTCGCCTTCACGATCGGCTGGCACATCATCTTTCCCAGCTTCACCATCGGCCTGGCCAGCTTCCTGGCCGTGCTGGAGGGAGCCTGGCTGGTCACCAAGCGCGACGTCTTCAAGACGCTGTACCTGTTCTGGGTGAAGATCTTCGCCCTGTCGTTCGGCATGGGCGTCGTCTCCGGCGTGGTGATGAGCTACCAGTTCGGCGCCAACTGGAGCGTGTTCGCCACCCAGACCGGCCCGGTGCTGGGGCCGCTGCTCGGCTTCGAGGTGCTGACCGCCTTCTTCCTGGAGGCGAGCTTCCTGGGGGTGATGCTGTTCGGCTGGAAGAAGGTCGGCCCCGGCCTGCACTTCGCCGCCACCGCCCTGGTGGCGGGCGGCACCCTGGTCTCGGCCTTCTGGATCCTGTCGGCCAACAGCTGGATGCAGTTTCCGACCGGCTTCGGCCACGACGCTTCCGGACGGATGGTCGCCCTGGACTGGCTGCAGGTGATCTTCTCGCCGACCTTCCCCAGCCGTTTCGCCCACATGGTGCTGGCCGCCTACCTGACCACTTCGCTGGTGGTGGGCGCGGCCTCGGCCTGGGCGCTGCTCAAGCGGCCTGACCAGCCGGAATCGCGGCTGGCCCTGCGCATGGCCATCGGCATGTTCGCCGTCGTCGCGCCGCTGCAGCTGGTCGTCGGCGACATCTCCGGCGACGTCGCCGCCCGCTACCAGCCCTCCAAGCTGGCGGCCATCGAGGCGTTCTGGGAGACCAAGGCCGGCCAGGCCTTCCACATCGTCGCCTGGCCCGACCGCCAGGCCGAGACCAACCGCTGGGAGGTCTCCATCCCCAAGCTGGGCAGCCTGATCGTCGCCAAGGACGCCAACGCCGAGGTCAAGGGCCTGAAGGCCTTCGCCAAGGAGGACCGCCCGCCGGTCGGCCTGGTGTTCTGGGCGTTCCGCGTCATGGTCGGCCTCGGCCTGCTGATGATCGCCCTGGGCTTCTGGGGCGCATGGCTGTGGTGGCGGGGCGGCGGACCGGAGCGGTCGCGGACCTATCTGCGCTTCGCCGTCGCCATGGGTCCGGCCGGCTTCGTCGCGGTGATCGCCGGCTGGATGGTCGCCGAGATCGGCCGCCAGCCGTGGGTGGTGTTCGGCGTCATGCGCACGGCGAGCGCCGCCTCGCCGGTGCACGCCGGGACCGTCTCGGCTTCCCTGCTGATGTTCCTGGCGGTGTACGCCATCGTGTTCTCGGTCGGCGCGCTCTACATCCTGCGCCTGATCGCCCAGGGCCCCGCCGCCGTCGCGGCCGAGCCCGCCCTCGCCGGCCCGCGCGCGCCGGGCTCGGCCCTGGCCGCCGCCCCTGACGCCGACGCCGGCCTCGTCTCGCGGGAGAGCGACCGATGAGCCTCGACCTTCCCCTGATCTGGGCCGGGCTGATCGCCACGGCCGTGCTGCTCTACGTGCTGCTCGACGGCTTCGACCTCGGCGTCGGCATCCTGTTCCCGCTGGCCCGCAGCCCGGCCGACCGCGACGTGATGATGAACTCCATCGCCCCGGTCTGGGACGGCAACGAGACCTGGCTGGTGCTGGGCGGCGGCGGCCTGTTCGCCGCCTTCCCCCTGGCCTACGCCGTGATCATGCCGGCCCTCTACCTGCCGGTCTACATGATGCTGGGGGCCCTGATCCTGCGCGGCGTGGCCTTCGAGTTCCGCCTGCACGGCCGCCGGCGCGGCAAGGCGTTCTGGACCGGCGCCTTCGCCTTCGGCTCGCTGGCGGCGACCTTCTCGCAGGGCCTGATCCTCGGCGGCTTCATCCAGGGCGTGAAGGTCGAGAACAACGCCTTCGCCGGCGGCGCCTTCGACTGGCTGACCCCCTACACCCTGCTGGTCGCCTGCGGCCTGGTCGCCGGCTACGCCCTGCTCGGCGCGACGTGGCTGGTGCTCAAGAGCCAGGACGAGCTGCACGGCGACGCCCGCCGCTGGGCCTGGATCGCCGCCTTCCTGACCGCCGTGCTGCTGGGCCTGGTCAGCATCGCCACCCTGGTCTCGCACCCGCAGGTGGCCGAGCGCTGGGGCGTCGCCGCCGGGGCGGTCGACTGGGGCTATTTCGCCCCGCGCGCCGTCATCCCGCTGCTCGGCGCGGCCGGGCTGGGGGTCATCGCCTACGGCCTGGCCAAGCGGTCGCACCCGCTGCCCTTCGTCGGCGCAGCCCTGGTGTTCCTGTCCGGCTATTTCGGGCTGGCCGTCGGCTTCGCCCCCTTCGTGGTGCCCTACGCCCTGACCTTCCGCGACGCGGCCTCGGCCGACAATGCCCTGGGCCTGATGCTGGCGGGGGTGGCGATCCTGCTGCCGGTGATCCTCGGCTACACCGTCTGGGTCTACTGGCTGTTCCGCGGCAAGGTGACGCCCGATGCCGGCTATCATTGAACCCCAGGGCCCGCCGGAGCCGGGCGCGCCGGCGCCCGCCCTTTGGCGGCGGCTGGCCTGGTTCGTCGGGCTGGCGGTCGCCGCCGCCGCCGCGACCGCCCTGGTCGCCTACGGCATGAAGGCCCTGCTGCCGCCGCCATGAGGGCGAACCCAGCGAGCATCGGCCATTGACGGGGCGCGGGCGGGGTCGTAGCGGCGGGGGCATGGACGCCCTCTGCCGCCTCTACCTGATCACCCCGCCCCGTCTCGACGACCTGGCCGGCTTCGGCCTCGCCCTGGCCGCGGCGCTGGACGCCGGCGACGTCGCCGCCGTGCAGATCCGCCTCAAGGACGCCGGCGACGACGTGGTCGCGGCGGCGGTCGACGCCCTGGCGCCCGTCGCCCACGCCCGCGGCGCGGCGGTGATCCTCAACGACCGTCCCGACCTCGCCGCCCGGCTCGGCTGCGACGGCGTGCACGTCGGCCAGTCGGACGTCCCCCTGGCCCAGGCGCGCAAGATCGTCGGGCCCGACCGCATGATCGGCGTCACCTGCCATGACAGCCGCCACCTGGCCATGGAGGCCGCCGAGGGCGGGGCCGACTACGTCGCCTTCGGCGCCTTCTTCCCGACCGCCACCAAGGACGCGCCGATCCGCGCCGAGGCGGAGGTCCTGGCCATCTGGCAGGAGACCATGGAGATTCCCTGCGTCGCCATCGGCGGGATCACGCCCCAGAACTGCCGGCCGCTGGTCGCCGCCGGGGCCGACTTCCTGGCGGTGTCGGCCGGGGTCTGGGCCCACGCGGACGGCCCGGCCGCCGCCGTCGCCGCCTTCAACGCCGAGATCGCCAGGGGCCTGGCCGAGCGGGCCTGACCGCGCCGGCCCGGGGCGGCCCCAGGGCGGCCCCAGGGCGGCCAGGCGGCGCGAACTTGCCTTATGGCCCCCGCGCCATTAGGTTCCGCCGCCAATTTCCGACCGCCCGCCAACGCCTTCGGCGGGTCGCGTAGCGAAAGAGAAGCCCCCGTGTCCACGCCCTCCGCCCTCCTGAAAGTCATGATCGACGCGTGCCGCAAGGCCGCCAAGGGCCTGACCCGCGACTTCGGCGAGCTGAGCGAGCTGCAGGTCTCGCGCAAGGGGCCGGCCGACTTCGTCTCGGCCGCCGACCTCAAGGCCGAGAAGATCCTGTTCGAGGAACTGGCCAAGGCCCGCCCCGGCTACGGCTTCCTGGGCGAGGAGCGCGGCATGGTCGAGGGCACCGACAAGACCCACACCTGGATCGCCGACCCGCTCGACGGCACCACCAACTTCCTGCACGCCATCCCGCACTTCGCGGTGACCGTCGCCCTGGAGCGCGACGGCGTCATCGTCGCCGGCGTCACCTACAACCCGATCACCAACGAGGCGTTCTGGGCCGAGAAGGGCAAGGGCTGCTTCGTCAACGACAAGCGCCTGCGCGTCGCCGGCCGCAAGCACATGGACGACGCCGTGCTGGCCACCGGCATCCCCTTCCTGGGCAAGCCCGGCCACGCCCAGTTCCTGAAGGAACTGCACCAGATCAGCCAGCGCGTCGCCGGGGTGCGCCGCTTCGGCTCGGCCGCCCTCGACCTGGCCTATGTCGCCGCCGGCCGCTTCGACGGCTTCTGGGAGCGCGACCTCAAGCCCTGGGACGTGGCGGCCGGCGTGCTGTTCGTCGCCGAGGCGGGCGGCAAGGTCAGCGACCTCGACGATCCCGAGCGCGACCCGGTCAAGACCGGGGCGATCTGCGCCGCCAACCTCGACCTGCATCCGCAGATCGTCGAGCGCCTGAAGGCGGCCTCGGCCTGAGGCCAGGCGCGCGGCGGCCCCGCGCCGCCTTGACGAAACCGACACACAGGCCGGCTATGTCAGGTCCATGGACCTGACCCGCCGCTCCGCCGCCGCCCTCGCCCTGTCCGCCGCGCTCGTCCCGCAAGCCGGGCGCGCCGCGCCGCCGCGCAAGCGGCCGGTGGTCATCGCCCATCGCGGCGCCAGCGGCGAGCGGCCGGAGGAAAGCCTGGCCGCCTACAAGCTGGCCATCGAGGAAGGCGCGGATTTCATCGAGCCCGACCTCGTCCCCACCAAGGACGGCGTGCTGGTCGCCCGCCACGAGAACGAGATCGGCGGCACCACCGACGTCGCCGCCCGCCCCGAGTTCGCCGCCCGCAAGACCACCAAGCTCATCGACGGCGAGAAGATCACCGGCTGGTTCACCGAAGACTTCACCCTGGCCGAGCTGAAGACCGTCCGCACCCGCGAGCGCCTGCCGCAGCTGCGCCCGGAAAGCGCCAGCCACAACGGCGAGGGGCCGATCCTGACCTATCAGGAGATCGTCGACCTGGCCAAGGCCGAGAGCCGGCGCACCGGCCGCGTCATCGGCACCTATCCGGAGATGAAGCACCCGACCTACTTCGCCTCCATCGGCCTGCCGCTGGAGCATCGGCTGGCCGACCTCCTCAAGAAGAACGACCTGAGCTCGGCCTCGGCGCCGGTGTTCGTGCAATGCTTCGAGGTCGCGGCGCTGAAGACCTTCCGCACCCTGTCCAAAGCGCGGCTGGTGCAGCTGGTGTCCAACGAGGGCGCGCCGGCCGACTTCGTCGCCCGCGGCGACAAGACCGCCTACGCCGACATGGTCACCCCCGCCGGACTGAAGGCCGTCGCCGCCTATGCCGACGGCCTGGGGCCGGACAAGGTCATGGTCGTGCCGCAGGACAAGGAGCGCCTGCTGCCGGCCACCAGCCTGGTGCGCGACGCCCACGCCGCCGGCCTGGTGGTGCACCCCTGGACGGTGCGGGCCGAGAACTTCTTCCTGCCCGAGAGCCTGCGCCGGGGCGACAAGACCGCGCCGGACTATCTGCGCCAACACGGCGACGTCGCCGCCCTGTTCGCCGCCCTCTACGCGGCCGGGGTCGACGGCCTGTTCAGCGACTTCACCGCCCTGGCGGTCAAGGCCCGCGCGGCCTGAGCCTTCAGAAGCCGAAGCTCAGCTTGGCGCCCAGGAAACGGCCCTCGGGGTCGCTGCCGTGGGCGGACGCCGCGCCGTCGTCGCCGGCATAGGGCTGGCGACCGCACAGGAACCCCACCGACCCGGTGGCCGAGGACCGCTCGAACCGCCGGTCGAGGCTGGTGCTGACCACGCCCGCCGCGCGCAAGGCGTCGGCCTGGCGCAGGCGATCGGCCTGGTCCTGGGGCATGGGCGAGTAGGCCGGGACGCCCGCCGGCTTCGACGGCCCGATCGCCGACGCCGTTGCCAGGGCCCGCTGAAGCGGCGTCTGGAGATCGCCCGGCGGGGCCGAGGCCTGCGCCCAGGCCGGGCCGGAACCCGTGGCCGTCGCGACGCCGAGCGCCAGGACGACCATGAAGACGCGATGTTTGGGGCGGGCGCGGACCATGGCGGCCATCCACAGCTTGCGAGGAGCCCATTGCATCACGCCCGCGCCGTCTGCGCCAGGGCTTGCGACGCTTGCCTGGCGCCGGGCGGCGCGGAATAGTCCGCGCCTGTCCCTTCGCCCTCCAGGACCTCGCATGCTCGTCCGCCTCCTTAGCCTCGCCGCCGCCGCGCTGATCGTCGCCACGCCCGCCCTGGCCGCCAAGCAAGGCCGGCTCGACGGGATCGCCCGCGACTATGTGCGCCTGACCCTGGAGATCGGCGAGCGCGATCCCGGCTATGTCGACGCCTATTACGGCCCCGCCGACTGGGCCGCCCAGGCCAAGGCCCATCCGCGCGACCTGGCGGCGCTGAAGGCCGAGACCCTGCGCCTGGAGGCGGCGGTCAAGGCGGTCGCCCCGGCCAAGTCGTCGCCGATCGAGCGCCGGCGGCGGACCTTCCTCGCCGCCCAGCTCAAGGCCGCTGAGACCCGGCTCGATATGTTGTCGGGGACCAGGTTCAGCTTCGAGGACGAGGCTAAAGGCCTGTTCGCCGCGCGCCCGACCCTCAAGCCGCTCGGCGCCTATGATCCGGTCCTGAAGAAGATCGACGCCCTGGTCCCCGGCGAGGGGCCGTTGTGGTCGCGGGTCGAGGCCTTCCACGACCGCTTCGTCATTCCGACCGACAAGCTGGACGCGGTGATGCGCGCGGCCATCGCCGAGTGCCGCCGCCGCACGGTCGCCCACGTCGCCCTGCCGGCGAACGAGACCTTCACCCTGGAGTTCGTCAAGAACCAGCCCTGGTCTGGCTACAACTGGTACAAGGGGAACGCGACCAGCCTGATCCAGGTCAACACCGACTTCCCCATCCGCATCAGCCGCGCCGTCGACCTCGGCTGCCACGAGGGCTATCCCGGCCACCACGTGCTGAACATGCTGCTCGAGGAGAAGCTGGCCAAGGGCCGCGGCTGGATCGAGTTCACCGTCTATCCGCTGTTCTCGCCGCAGTCGCTGATCGCCGAGGGCTCGGCCAATTTCGGCATCGACCTGGCCTTCCCCGGCGACGAGCGCCGCGCCTTCGAGGCCGGGACGCTGTATCCCCTGGCCGGGCTCGATCCCGCCCAGGCCGGGCGCTACCTGGAGCTGGTCCGCGCGGTCCAGGCCCTGTCCGGCGCCCGCTTCACCATCGCCGCCGACTATCTGGCCGGCCGCATCGACAAGGCCAGGGCGCTGGACCTGCTGCAGACCTACCAGCTGTTGTCGCGCCCGCGCGCCGAGCAGTCGTTGAGCTTCATCGACAAGTACCGCAGCTACGTCATCAACTACGGCCTGGGCCAGGACATGGTGCGCGACCATGTCGACGCCGCCGGCCCCGACCCGGCGGCGCGCTGGAAGGCGATGGCGGCGGTGATCTCCGAGCCGACCGTGCCGGCGGACCTGACGGGCGGACGGTGAACGGGCGAGCCCTGCCTGTCCTCCCCCGCGCGCGGGGGAGGACTTAAGAAAAGATCAGGCCGCGTCGGCGGCGAACTGCAGCTTGGCCAGCTTGGCGTAGAGGCCGCCGCGGGCGAACAGCTCGCCATGGGCGCCTTCCTCGACCACCCGCCCCTCGTCGATGACCACGATGCGGTCGGCGCGCAGCACGGTGGCCAGCCGATGGGCGATGACCAGGGTGGTGCGGCCGCGCATGGCGTCGTGCAGGGCCCGCTGCACCAGCCGCTCGTTCTCGGCGTCGAGGGCGCTGGTCGCCTCGTCGAGCAGCAGCACCGGCGCGTCGCGGACCAGGGCGCGGGCGATGGCCAGGCGCTGTCGCTGGCCGCCGGACAGGGTCTTGGCCCGCTCGCCGATCGGGGTGTCGTAGCCCTCGGGCAGGGCCGACAGGAAGCCGTCGGCCTCGGCCGCGCGGGCGGCCGCCCTCAGGTCGTCGTCGCCGGCGCCCTCGCGGCCGAAGCGCAGGTTGTCGAGGGCCGAGCCCGAGAACAGCGGCGCGTCCTGGGCCACCAGGGCCAGCCGCGCCCGCACGTCGGCGGGATCGGCGTCGCGCAGGTCGACGCCGTCCAGGCGCACCACGCCCTCCTGGGGATCGTAGAAGCGCAGCAGCAGGCGCAGCACCGTGCTCTTGCCGGCGCCGGACGGCCCGACCAGGGCCACGGTCTCGCCCGGCCGCACCGCCAGCGAGAAGCCGCGCAGGGCGGGCAGGTCCGGGCGGCCGGGATAGGCGAAGGTGACGTCCTCGAAGGAGATCTCGCCGCGCGGCGGCGTCGGCATGACGACGGGCGTCGCCGGCGGGGCGATGCCCGGGCGGGCCGACAGCAGCTCGGATATCCGCTGCATGGCCCCCGCCGCCTTCTGCACCTCGCCCCAGACCTCGCCCAGCGAGCCGACCGAGCCGGCGGCCATGATCGACAGTATGGCGAACTGGATCAGCGTGCCCCAGGTCATGGTCTTGGCGACGAGGACGGCGTGGGCGCCGGTCCACAACACCAGGGCCACGCCGCCGAACACGGCGGCGATGACCAGGGCGGTCATGACGGCGCGGGCCCGGATGCGGCGCACCGAGGTCTTGAAGGCCAGCTCCACCGCCTCGCCGAACCGGGCCGAGGCGGCGCGCTCGCGGCCGAAGGCCTGGACGGTGTCGAGGGCGTCGAGGCTCTCGCCGGCGTAGCCGACGGCGTCGGCGAAGCGGTCCTGGGCGCTGACCGACAGCTTGCGCACACGCCGGCCGAAGAAGAACAGCGGCGCCAGCACCAGCGGCACGGTCAGCACGATGAAGCCGGCCAGCTTGGGACTGACCACCACCAGCATCACCACCGCCCCGATCAGGGACAGGCCGTTGCGCAGGGCGATCGAGGCGCCCGAGCCGACCATGGTCTCGACGATGGCGATGTCGGTGGTCATCCGCGACAGCACCTCGCCGGTGCGGGTCTTGAGGAAGAACCCCGGATCGAGGCGCAGGACGTGGTCGTAGACCGCCTTGCGCAGGTCGGCGACCACCCGCTCGCCCAGGCGGGTGACGAAGAAGAAGCGCAGCGCCGTGGCCACGGCCAGCACCGCCAGGTCGACGGCCAGGACCAGGAAGGCCTGGTTGACCGTCTTCATCGCCCCGCCCTGGAAGCCGTGGTCGACCACCCAGCGCGACGCCGCCGACAGGGCCAGCGTCGCCCCGGTCGACAGCAGCAGGAAGAACACTGCGGCGACGGCGTCGGGGGCGTGGCCGCGCACGAACGGCAGCAGGCGGGCCAGCGGCCGCAGGTCGCGCTGGCGCTCGCGCTTCTGGGACTGCTCGGCCAGCTGGGCGGCCAGCACCGCGCCGGCGCCGGGGCGGCCGGCGGCCTCGGGGGCCGATCCGTTCACGTCAGTCATGCAATTCCTTCAGCCCGCCGCTCCAGCTCGCCCTTGCCATCCGGCCCGGGTTTCTGTATAGCCGCGCATCTTCATTGGCCCGCCCATGACGGCGGGTCGTTTTCCGTTCCGCGCCCGCCTTAAGTCGGTTGGACATCGCCATGAAACAAGACACCCACCCCGACTACCACTTCATCACCGTGGTGATGACGGACGGGACGACCTATCAGACGCGCTCGACCTACGGCAAGGAAGGCGCGACGCTGAACCTCGACATCGACCCGAAGACCCACCCGGCCTGGACCGGCGGCAACCAGACGCTTCTGGACCGCGGCGGCCGCGTGTCGCGCTTCAACGCCAAGTTCGGCGCGTTCACGGGTAAAAAGTAAGGCGCTCCCAGCGCCTGGGGCTGAGAAGCCGGCCGCATCCGATGCGGCCGGCTTTTTTCTTGCCTGGTTTCGTTCTCGCCGGCGTTCTCGCCGGTCGCCGCCCCGCGTCGGCGCGGGGCGGAGGCGGGGCGGCCTAGGAGCCGCCGAAGGCCGCCTGCAGCTTCTCCATCTGGGACAGCACCGGGTGCGGCGCGGTCCGCGCCGCGGCGGTCTCCACGTACATGCGGCGGTCCAGGTGCAGGATGCGCTCATAGAGGCGCTCGGACCTGGCCAGCAGGGTCAGGAGCCCGCCCGGCAGGTCGTCGGCGCCCTCGACCGGCTGGGCCTGGCACACTTCCTGGGCGCCGAGGCGATAGCGGTCGTCGCAGGCGTCGACGGGGTTCATGTCGCCTTCGCGCACCGCCCGCTGGACCAGCAGCCACGAGGCCACCTGCATCAGCCGGGTGGTCAGGCGCATGCTCTCCGAGGCGTAGGCCAGGGCCGCGCCGCGCGACAGCATCTTGGAATCATGGCGACCGGCGCCGTCGAGATAGGCGGCGGTCTCCTCGACCAGCTCCATGCCCTCCTCGAAGGTATGGTCGAACAGCTCGGAGCGAGCAAAGTCCTGCACCACCCCCGCTCGCCACAAACCCGGCTCAGGGGCGACCATCTCGCCGCCGACTTCGATCGTCATTCGCCCCTACCTCCAGGCTGGGAAATCGTTCGCACACGGCCCCCCGGCTGCAACCCTCGTGCCAACCGGGCCTGGGGCGTCGCCGTCATCCCCAGCTATCTCTGCTTGAAGAGGGCGTCGGCGGCCGCGCGCCCCGCCCGCTTGAATTCGAGCCGGCCGCGGGTGCGCTCGATCTCGGCGGTCAGCCGCTCGATGCGCTCCTCAAGCTCCTCGACCCCATAGAGGTCCAGATCCTCGCGCGCCAGGGCGACCAGGGCTTCGCCGCGCGCGGACCGTGGGCCGACCGGTTCGTCCAACATCGTTCAAGCCCTCCCTTTCCTCCGTTGCAAGGGGCCGCTATCTGACGCCTGACTGGCCCAATGCGCAAGTTTCGAGAGGATGGCATGATCCCGCAGACCATGACCGCCATCGCCGTGAGGGGCGGCAAGGGCGCCGCCGCCGACCTGCATCCGATTCAAATCGAGACGCCGGCGCCCCGCCAGGGCGAAATCCTGATCCGGGTTCGCGCGGCCGGGGTGAACCGTCCCGATCTGCTCCAGCGCATGGGTCTCTATCCGCCGCCGGCCGGCGCGCCGGAGACCCTGGGCCTGGAGGCCGCCGGCGAGGTGGCGGCGACCGGACCGGGCGCGGTCCGCTGGAAGGTCGGCGACCGGGTCACGGCCCTGCTGGGCGGCGGCGGCTACGCCGAATACGCCCGCGTCGACGCCCGCCACGCCCTGCCGATCCCCGACGGCCTCGACCTGACCGAGGCCGCCGCCCTGCCCGAGACGGTGTTCACCGTCTACGCCAACGTGTTCGAGCACGGCGCGCTGAAGGCCGGCGAGACGCTGCTGCTGCATGGGGCCACCTCCGGCATCGGCGTCGCCGCCATCCAGATGGCCAAGGCGGCCGGCGCCAAGGTGATCGCCACCGCCCGCGGCGCCGACAAGGCCGAGGTCGCCCGCCGCCTGGGCGCCGACGTCGCCGTCGACGCCTCGGCCGAGGACTTCGTCGAGGCGGCCAGGGCGGCCGGCGGCGCCGACGTCGTCCTCGACATGGTCGGCGGCCCGTATTTCGCCAGGAACATCGAGGCGTTGAACCTCGGCGGCCGGCTGGTCCACATCGCCGCCCAGGCCGGCCCGACGGTGGAGATGAACATCATGCGCGTCATGCAAAAGCGCGTCGTGGTCACCGGCTCCACCCTGCGCCCCCGCGACGCCGACGAGAAGGCGCGGCTGGCGGCCGCCGTCGAGGCGACGGCCTGGCCATGGATCGCCGCCGGCCGGCTGCGCCCGGTGATCGACGCCGTCTTCCCCCTGGCCGAGGCGGCCGGGGCGCACGCCCACCTGGAGGGCGGCGCCCATGTCGGCAAGGTGATGCTGACCGCCTGAGCCGCCCGCGTCCGAGGCCAGGGAACCCGCTGACTCGATTCGGCATTTCCCTTGGCGACGGAACCGCATTATATGTTCCGGTTACATACCCGCCCGGCCGAAAGGCCGGGCGCCGTCATTTCTGGAGCCTCGCTAGAGCCATGACCGACATCCTGATGCCCAAGGCGACGGCCGTCTGGCTGGTGGACAACACCTCGCTGACCTTCGAGCAGATCGCCGACTTCTGCGGCCTGCACCATCTCGAAGTGAAGGGCATCGCCGACGGCGAAGTGGCGCGCGACATCCGCGGCGCCGACCCGATCGCCAACGGCCAGCTCAGCCGCGAGGAGCTCGACGCGGCCCAGGCCAACCCGAACTACCGCATGAAGGCGCAGAAGTCGCGTCACGCCGAGCTGCTGAAGCCGGCCAAGAAGGCGCCGCGCTATACGCCGGTCTCGCGCCGCCAGGACCGTCCGGACGCCATCGCCTGGTTCCTGCGCAACCACCCGGAAGTGACCGACGCCCAGATCTCCAAGATCCTCGGCACCACCAAGGCCACCATCGAGCAGGTGCGCGGCCGCACCCACTGGAACGCGGCCAACATCAAGCCGGTCGACCCGGTGACGCTGGGCCTGGTCGGCCAGCTCGACCTCGACGCCCTGGTGCGCAAGGCGGCTGAAAAGAAGGCCAAGGACGACGCCAAGCGCGGCATCGTCGACGGGCCGAGCCTGCGCCCCGCCGCCGAGACCGTAGCCGAAGAGCCCGAGATCGAGGACGACGAGGACCACCGCCACGGCGGCCGTCGCGCCGAGCCGACCATCGACAGCGTGTTCGGCTCGTCCAGCCCGGCCCACGACGACGACGACGAGGACTAAGCGCCTCGCACGCCAAAGACGTCGAAACCCTCCCGCGCCCAAGGCCGGGAGGGTTTTTTCATGCGGCGGCGACGCCCCTCACGCTCGCCAAGGGGGAGGGTCAGCCGGCTTCCTTGAGCACGTCTTCCAGGCCCTGCTCGCGGACCTTGCGATAGAGGGTCGAGCGGCCGATGCCGAGACGGCGGGCGACCTCGCTCATGTGGCCGGCGTAGATCTCGATGGCGAGCTGGATCAGGTCGCGCTCGATCTCCTCCAGGGTGCGCAGATGACCGCGCTCGTCGAGGATGCGCACCGGCGCGTCGACCGGCATCTCGGCCAGCAGTTGCTCGGCGGTGGGCAGGCCGTCGGGCGCGCCGATCGCCGGCAAGGCGGCCGCCGGCGCCGGACGGACCAGATCGTCCATCGGCGGCTTCAGGCCCGACACCGCCGGGAAGTCGTGCGGCTGCAGATAGGGCGCGTCGGCCAGGACGATGGCGCGATAGACGGCGTTCTCGAGCTGGCGGACATTGCCCGGCCAGTCGTGGGCGGCCAGCAGGGCCAGGGTCTCGGCCGTGGCCCCGACCACCCGCTTGCCTTCCTCGATGTTGAAGCGGCGCACGAAGGCCTCGACCAGGGCGGGGATGTCCTCGCGGCGCTCGCGCAGGGACGGCGCGTCGATGGGAAAGACGTTGAGACGATAGAACAGGTCCTCGCGGAACCGGCCCTCGGCGACGGCCTGGGCCAGGTCGCGGTTGGTCGCCGAGACGATGCGCACGTCGACCCGCACCGCCCGCTTGGCGCCGACGGGATCGATCTCGCTCTCCTGCAGGGCCCGCAGCAGCTTGACCTGGATGTCGAGCGGCAGCTCGCCGACCTCGTCGAGGAACAGGGTGCCGCCGTTGGCTTCCTGGAACTTGCCCAGGTGCTTGTCGACCGCGCCGGTGAACGAGCCCTTCTCGTGGCCGAACAGGATCGACTCGACCAGGTTCTCGGGCAGGGCGCCGCAGTTGACCGCCACGAACGGCTTGCCGGCGCGCTCGGACGAGCCGTGCACGGCGCGGGCGATCAGCTCCTTGCCGACGCCGCTCTCGCCCAGGATCAGGATCGGGATCGAGGTCTTGGCCGCCCGCTCGCCCATGCGCTTGACCTGGGTCATGGCCGGCGAACCGCCGATCAGCTCGTCGAAGCCGACCCGGCCGCTGGTGCGCTTCTTCAGGCGGTCGACCTCGACGCGCAGGTCGCCCATCTGCAGGGCGTTGCGGATCGAGACCAGGATGCGCTCGGGTGCGGCCGGCTTGACGAAGAAGTCCTGGGCCCCGGCCTGCATGGCCTGGACCACCGTGTCGATGCCGCCGGTGGCGGTCAGCACCACCACCGGCTGGGAGAAGCCCCGCTGGCGCAGCTCGGCCAAGGTCGCCTGGCCGCCCAGGCCCGGCATCACCAGGTCGAGCATGATCACGTCGGCCGGCTGGCCGGCCACGAGGGCGTCGATGGCCTGCTCGCCGGTCTCGGCGTGCGAGACGCCGAAGCCCTCGCGCTCGAGCACGGCCTGGATCAGCCGACGCTGGGTCGGATCGTCATCGACGACGAGCACCGTCTTGGTCATTGTCAGACACCCTGCACCATCACGCCTGTCCGCTTCTGTGACGGATCAGGCTCATTTTGGGACGGTTGTACCGGGCCGGGGTAAAGGGCGGGTTGAGGAGACCTGAGTCCCGCGTTAACGGCCGCCGCCGGGTGAAAGGAAACGGGAACCATGACGCCCCGCCCGACGGCGGATTTTCGCCGCCGCGGGCGAGCATGACGCCGGCCGACACGCTATATCGAAACGCATGAACGCTCCCCTCAAGACCGACGCCCTGCCCGAGTGGCGCCTCGACGACCTCTACGCCGGCCGGGACGACCCCCGCATCGCCGCCGACCTGGCCGCCGCCAAGGCCGCCAACGACGCCCTGGTCGCGCTCAAGGGCGCCTTCGTCGCCGCCCGCGCCAAGCCGCCGCGCCTGGGCGCGCTGATCGAGCAAGGCGTCGGCCTCTACGAGACGGCGACCAACGGGCTGTGGTCGGTCGGCGCCTATGGCGCGCTGGCCGCCTCGACCGCCCGCGACGACCCGGCCTGGGCCAAGTTCGAATCCGACATCCGCGCCAAGTCGTCGGCCATCGCCGCCGAGAGCATCTTCTTCACCCTGGAGCTGAACGAGCTCGAAGAGGCCGAGATCGACGCCGCCCTGGCCGCCCATCCGGCGGCGGCCCGCTGGCGGCCCTGGCTGCGCCGCGTGCGCCTGACCCGGCCGCACGAGCTGTCGTCCGACCTGGAGCGCCTGCTGGTCGACCGCTCCCCCGCCGTCGGCAACTGGATCCGCCTGTTCGACGAGACCCTGGGCCGGCTGACCGCCGAGGTCAGCGACGAACATCTGACCCTGCCCGAGACGCTGAACCGCCTGTCCGACCCGGACGCGGCGCGGCGCAAGGAGGCCGCCGAGGGCCTGGCCCTGGCGCTGGAGGAACGCACGCCGGTCCTGGCGCTGGCGCTCAACACCCTGGCCTTCGAAAAGCAGGTCGAGGACCGCTGGCGCCGCTACGCGACCCCCGCCCAGTCGCGCCACCTGGCCAACGAGGTCGACGCCGACGCGGTCGAGGCGCTGGAGGCGGCGGTGGTGGAATCCTATCCGCGCCTGTCGCACCGCTATTATGCGCTGAAGGCCAAGGCCATGGGCCGCGAGACCCTGGACCACTGGGACCGCAACGCCCCGCTCGATACGGCCGAGCCGGTCCGCTACGACTGGAGCCAGGCCCGGACGGTCGTGCTCGACTCCTTCGCCGAGCTGGCGCCGAAGTTCGCGACCGCGGCCGAGACCTTCTTCGACAAGCCGTGGATCGACGCGCGCCCGCGCCCCGGCAAGCAGTCGGGCGCCTATTCGCACCCGGTGACGGCCGAGCGGCACCCCTATGTGTTCATGAACTACATGGGCGAGCGGCGCGACGTGCTGACCCTGGCCCACGAACTGGGCCACGCCGTGCACCAGACCCTGGCCGCGCCGCTGGGCACCCTTCTGGCCGACACGCCGCTGACCCTGGCCGAGACCGCCTCGATCTTCGGCGAGGGGCTGGTGTTCGACCGCCTGCTGGCCGAGGCCAAGGGGGCCGAGCGCCGCGCCCTGCTGGCCGGCAAGATCGAGGACAGCCTCAACACCGTGGTGCGGCAGATCGCCTTCCACCGCTTCGAGACCCGCTTCCACGACGCCCGCCGCGAGGGCGAGCTGGCCCCCGACCAGATCGGCGCCCTGTGGCTGGAGACGATGGCCGAAAGCCTAGGCCCGGCCATCACGCTCAATCCCGGCTATGAGCACTATTGGGCCTATGTCAGCCACTTCGCCCACGCGCCGTTCTACGTGTACGCCTACGCGTTCGGGAACCTGCTGGTCGAGGCCCTGGCCGAGAAGCGCCGCCAGGACCCGGCGGCTTTCGCACCGCTGTACGAGGACCTGCTCGCCGCCGGCGGCACCCGCACCTATGTCGAGGCGCTGAAGCCGTTCGGCCTCAATCCGCGCGAGAAGGCGTTCTGGCAGGCGGGCTGCGCGCGGCTGGAACGGCTGGTCGACGAATTCGAGGCCCTGACGTGACGCGTCGCCACGCCAAAGCCCTTCCCCCTCGATGGGGGAAGGGTTGGGATGGGGGTGCGGCCACGGCGCCGCAGAATCATTCACGATCCGGCGGAGCGCCTCCCGATCTCTTCCTGAAACGCCCTGCCTTCACCCTCACCCCTGCCCCTCTCCCATCGAGGGAGAGGGAAGCGGGAGCGTTGTCATGACCGACGATCCCGAGCGTAACCGCCTGGCCGGCCGCATCGGCCGCTTCGCCAAGGTCGGCGTCGGCCTGTCGGGGGCGGCGGCGACCTATGGCCGCAACCGCCTGTTCGGCGGCGACGACGTCGACGCCCGCAACGCCAAGGCGCTGAAGGAGGCGCTGGGCAAGCTGAAGGGGCCGCTGATGAAGGCGGCCCAGATGTTCGCCACCGTGCCCGACATGCTGCCGCCGGAGTTCGCCGCCGAGCTGGCCGAGCTGCAGACCAACGCCCCGGCCATGGGCTGGCCGTTCGTGCGCCGGCGCATGGCCGCCGAACTCGGGGCCGACTGGCAGGCGCGCTTCGGAAGCTTCGAGCATGAGGCGGCGGCGGCCGCCTCGCTCGGCCAGGTCCATCGCGCCACCAGCCTCGACGGCCGGCCGCTGGCGGTGAAGCTGCAATATCCCGACATGCAGAGCGCGGTCGAAAGCGACCTCGCCCAGCTGCGGGCGGTGTTCGCCCTGTTCAAGCGCATGGACGGCTCGATCGACCCCAGCCAGATCATCGAGGAGATATCCGAGCGCCTGCGCGAGGAGCTGGACTACGAGCGCGAGGCCAAGCACATGGCGCTCTACGCCGGCTTCTTTTCCGGCCGCGACGACATCGCCGTGCCGGTTCCCGAATCGACCCTGTCGACCCGCCGGCTGCTGACCATGAACTGGCTGGACGGCCGCGGCCTGATGGCCTTCAAGGACGCCCCGCAGGAGACCCGCGACAGCATCGCCAGGCGGCTGTTCGAGGCCTGGTGGACGCCGATGACCACCCTGGGCGTCATCCATGGCGACCCGCACCTGGGCAACTACACCTTCACCGAGGACGCCGGGCGGCTGAACCTGCTCGACTTCGGCTGCGTGCGCATCTTCCCGCCGCGCTTCGTCGCCGGCGTGGTGAGGCTCTATCGCGCCCTGCTCAAGGACGATCGGGCCGAGCAGGTCGAGGCCTATCGCAGCTGGGGCTTCTCACGCCTGAACGACGACCTGGTCGACGTGCTCAACGTCTGGGCCCGCTTCATCTACGGCCCGCTGCTCGACGACCGCAAGCGCACCGTCGCCGACGGCGTCGCCCCCGGCGCCTATGGCCGCCGCGAAGCCTATCGCGTGCGCCAGGCCCTGAAGGAAAAGGGGCCCGTGACCATCCCGCGCGAGTTCGTGTTCATGGACCGGGCGGCCATCGGCCTGGGCGCGGCCTTCCTGCACCTGCACGCCGAGCACAACTGGCACGCCCTGTTCAACGCCTCGCTAGAGGGCTTCTCGGAGGAGGCCCTGGCGGCGCGCCAGACGGCGGCGCTGGCGGCGGTCGGGCTGGCTTAAGGCCGCGCCTCTCTTCGCTGTCATCCCGGAAAGCTCGCCCTTCGGGCGCTCCGGCCGGGCTGACGACGCCGGAGCGGCTTCCCCGGCGTCAGGCTTGTGTCCGCCGCGGCGGGGGTCTAGTCCGAACGGACGTTTGAAGGCTGGCCGCATGTCCGACGATCTCACCGCCACCCAGACCGCCGTCGTGCCCGAGGGCTACGAGGTGCTGCCGTGGACGCGCGGGTTCGGCCGCCAGATCGGCCCGCTCTACCACCGTCACGGCGACGGAGGCGACGTGCTGGGCTTCCGGGTCGAGGAGCACCACACCAACGGCCTGGGCAATTGTCATGGCGGCATGCTGATGAGCTTCGCCGACATGGCCTGGGGCCGCGTCGTCTCGGTCGAGCGGTCGGTGTCGTGGGTCACGGTGCGGCTGACCTGCGACTTCCTGTCCGGCGCCCGGCTGGGCGACTGGGTCGAGGGCGCGGGCGAACTGCTGGGCGAGAGCGACGGCGTGTTCACCGTGCGCGGCCGCATCTGGGCCGGCGAGCGGATGTTGATGACCGGGACGGGGGTGTTCAAGGCCCTGCGCGAGCGCGCGCCCCGTCCGGGCGAGAAAGCCTTCCAGGGCTAGGGCGGGGAGCAGACATGGCCGACGATCAGACGCCGTTTCCGGCCCCGCTGGCCCGCTTCCGGGGCGAGACGCCCGAGGCGCCCCGCTGGTTCCAGCAGGCGATCGCCCAGGCGCCGGAGCGGCGGCGCATCCCGGTCTCCGGGGCCGGGATCGAACTCCTGACCTGGGGCGAGGTCGGCAAGCCGGGCCTTCTCTTCCTGCACGGCAACGGCGCCCACGCCGACTGGTGGAGCTTCATCGCGCCGTTCTTCGCCGCCGACTGGCGGGTGGCGGCGATCTCGTGGTCGGGCATGGGCGGCTCGGACTGGCGGCCGGAATATTCCGGCGCGGTGTTCGCCGAGGAGATCTTCGCCGCCGCCGAGGCCGCTGGCCTGGAGGCGGGCGGGGCGCGGCCGGTGGTGGTCGGCCACTCCTTCGGCGGCTTCCCGCTGATGTACGCCGCCGCCCACCACCCCGAGCGGCTGCGGGCGGCGGTGCTGGTCGATTCCAGCGTGCAGCCCCCGGAGAAGCGCTGGCGCGGCCCGCCCCAGCGCCTGCGGCCCAACAACGTCTATCCCACCCTGGAGGAGGCGCTGGCCCGCTTCCGCTTCGCCCCGCCGCAGGGCTGCGACAACCCGTTCGTGGCCGACTTCATCGCCCGCCGCTCGCTCAGGCGCGCGCCGCTGGAGGACGGCTCCGGCGAGGGCTGGACCTGGAAATTCGATCCCATGCTGTGGACCAATTTCCGCATGGGCGACCTCGGCGACCTGCTGCCGGCCATGAAGGCGCCGACGGCCCTGATCTGGGGCGAACGGTCCAACCTGATGACCGACGAGGTAGTCGACTACATGCTCGGCCGCATGCCCGCCGACGTGAAGACCATGGTGGTTCCCGACGCCGACCACCACGTCATGGTCGACCAGCCCCTGGCCTTCGTCGCCGCCCTGCGCGGCCTGCTGGCCGGCTGGTCCCCCAGCTAGCGGCGGACGTAGAGCCGGTTGCGGCCCGAGCCCTTGGCGCGGACGGCGACATCCTCGACCAGGCCGGCGGCCAGCAGCGGCGGCTCGATGCGGGTGGCGGCCTCGGCGGCGTTCTCGCCCTCGACCTCGACCATCACGCTCTTGACCAGGGGCAGGGTCTGCGGCGCGCCGGCCAGGATCAGCCCCTCGACCCCGTCGACGTCGATCTTCAGGTGGTCGGGCGCGGCCAGGCCGAAAGCCTGGCGCAGGTCGTCGATGCGGTAGGCCGGCACGCCCTGGCTGAACACCGACTGGAACTCGCCGAACTGGTTGGGCTGGCCGCCGACCGAATTGCCGCCCGAACCCGGCGCCATCGCCGCCAGCGACAGGTGGGTGAGGCCGGTCTCGTCGGACAGGGCCACGCACAGGGGAAACACCCGCTCGCCCAGGCCGTTGAGCGACAGGTGCTCGATCAGCACCCCGAAGCTGGTGGCCTTGGGCTCGAAGGCGAACACCGCCACCTCGGGCTTGAGGGCGGCGTACATCGAGAAAAGCCCCGTGGCCGCGCCGACGTCCCACAGAGTCTCGCCGGCGGCGATGGCGTCGATCCAGTCGAGCATCTCGGGCTCCTCGCGCTCGAAGTCGAGGGCCGCGGCCGCCAGGTGCGGGCCGCGCAGCGGCAGCACCTTCAAGGCGCCGCGCCGGGTGTCGATCACGGCCGCGGCCTCGCCGTCCAGCCGCTCGACCAGCCGCGCCAGGGTCATGGCCCGGCGGCGGGGGTTCTGCGGCGCCACGACGGCGTTGATGATCCCGTGCAGGGCGCGGGCGACCGATCGGCTCATGGCCTTCTCCAGATGCAGGAAGGTGGCGATTAGCCCGCCGCGCGGCCCGCGGCAACGGCCCGGTCTTGAGCCCGCGGCCCCGATCGTGTAGTCGGCGAGGCGAATTCCCCTTATCCATCTGAGAGACTTGGCACCGATGGGCGAGTATCACCGCGGCGAAATGGACATCCAGGAACAGTCCGCGACCTACGATTTCTTCATGGGCATGACCAAGTGGGGCTCGCTGGCCGTCGCCGCCCTGGTGCTGGCCCTGACCCTGTGGTTCTGCACCTCGGCCGGCTTCATCGGCGGCCTGATCCCGGCCGTCGTGCTGGTGGCCGTCGGCGTCGCGGTCCTGCGCGACAAGCCCGCCGCCGAGCACTAGGCCGCGTCGAGACCGGATCGCCCGATCCGGTCTCGGGAAACGCGATCGGGCGCCTGATCCGCTCCAGTTGCGGGCCAGGCCGCCTGGCGATCCGGATTTCGGCGTTCTCGACAAGGTTCGAACGCGCTTCGAACGCCGCATCGCAGCAAGATTTTTTCGCAACGCAACCTTGTCGGGCTCGACAAGGGGCAAGAACCTCCCCTAAACAAGCGTTCAACATAAGCGGACGCCGGGAGGGGAAGCCGTATGGCCGCAAGCATCGCCGTCACCAAGGAACGTCGAGCGGACGAGACCCGTGTCGCCGTAACGCCCGAGGCGGTCAAGAAGCTGGTCTCGGCCGGGTTCGCCCTCGTCGTCGAGAGCGGCGCCGGGGCGGCGGCCTCCTTTCCTGATTCCGACTACCAGGCCGCCGGCGCGACGATCGCCAAGTCCGCCGCCGACGCCCTGAAGGCCGCCGACATCGTGCTCAAGGTGCGCGGCCTGGACGGCGAGGAGATCGCCGCGCTCAAGCCCGGCGCCCTGGTCATCGGCCTGTTCAACCCGCACCAGGACAGGGCGCTGCTCGACGCCCTGGCCAAGCAGGGCGCCACGGCCTTCGCCATGGAGTTCGTGCCGCGCATCACCCGCGCCCAGGTCATGGACGCCCTGTCGTCCCAGGCCAACCTCGCCGGCTATCGCGCGGTGATCGAGGCGGCCGAGACCTATGGCCGCGCCCTGCCGATGATGATGACCGCCGCCGGCACCGTCGCCGCCGCCAAGGTGTTCATCATGGGGGTCGGCGTCGCCGGCCTGCAGGCCATCGCCACCGCCCGCCGCCTGGGCGCCGTCGTCACCGCCACCGACGTGCGGCCGGCGACCAAGGAGCAGGTCGAGAGCCTGGGGGCCAAGTTCCTCGCCGTCGAGGACGAGGAGTTCAAGAACGCCCAGACCGCCGGCGGCTACGCCAAGGAGATGAGCGCCGAATACCAGGCCAAGCAGGCCGCGCTGATCTCCGAGCACATCAAGAAGCAGGACATCGTCATCACCACCGCCCTGATCCCGGGCCGGCCGGCCCCCAAGCTGGTCAGCGCCGAGCAGGTGGCCTCGATGAAGCCGGGCTCGGTGATCGTCGACCTGGCCATCGAGCAGGGCGGCAACGTGGCCGGCGCCAAGATCGGCGAGATCGCCGATGTCGGCGGCGTGAAGATCGCGGGCGTTCCCAACCTGCCCGGCCGGATCGCCGCCGACGCCTCCAACCTCTACGCCCGCAACCTGACCGCCTTCGTCGGCCTGCTGGTCGACAAGGAAGGCGTCCTGGCCCCCGACTTCGAGGACGAGATCCTCAAGGCGGCCCTGGTGGTCCAGGGCGGCCAGATCGTCCACCCCGCTCTCAAGACCGCCTGAGGAGTCCGCGCCGATGGAAGCCGTCGACCCGACCGTCTTTCGCCTCGCCATCTTCGTGCTGGCGATCTTCGTGGGCTACTACGTGGTGTGGAGCGTCACGCCGGCCCTGCACACGCCGCTGATGGCGGTGACCAACGCCATCTCCTCGGTGATCATCGTCGGCGCCCTGCTGGCCGCCGCCGCCCATGGCGGCGGAGCCGAAGGCTCGGGCGCCTCGGTGTGGATCTCCAAGGCCGCCGGCGCCGTGGCCGCCGGCCTGGTGGCCGTCAACATCTTCGGCGGCTTCCTGGTCACCCAGCGGATGCTGGCCATGTACAAGAAGAAGCAGAAGTAAGCGGGGCCGGGGGAAACCATGAACGCCAACATCGCCGCCCTGGCCTATCTGGTCTCGGGCGTCCTCTTCATCCTGGCCCTGCGGGGGCTGTCCAGCCCCGAGACCAGCCGCACCGGCAACCGCAACGGCATGATCGGCATGGCCATCGCCGTCGGCGTCACCCTGTGGACCCTGTGGGGCCAGGGAACGCTGGACGCCGTGACCCTGGGCCTGATCGTCGCCGGCGTCGCCGTCGGCGGGGGGATCGGCGCGGTGATCGCCCGCCGCGTGCCGATGACCGCCATGCCGCAGCTGGTCGCCGCCTTCCACAGCCTGGTCGGCCTGGCCGCCTGCCTGGTGGCCGTGGCCGCCATCTACACCCCGGCCGCCTACGGCATCGCCACGGCCGACGGGGTCAAGCTGGAGAGCCTGATCGAGCTGTCCCTGGGCGTGGCCATCGGCGCCGTCACCTTCACCGGCTCGCTGATCGCCTTCGCCAAGCTGAACGGCAACATGAGCGGCGCGCCGATCCTGCTGCCGACCCGCCACCTGATCAACATCGCCATCGGCCTGGCCCTGGTCGGCCTCATCGTCGTGCTGGTGGTCAGCGGCGGCCAGGCCAAGTGGGCGTTCTGGGCCATCTTCGCCCTGGCCCTGCTGGCCGGGATCACCTTGATCATCCCCATCGGCGGCGCCGACATGCCGGTGGTGGTGTCGATGCTGAACTCCTATTCCGGCTGGGCGGCGGCGGCTCTGGGCTTCACCCTGGAGAACACCACCCTGATCATCACCGGGGCCCTGGTCGGCTCGTCGGGGGCGATCCTGTCCTACATCATGTGCAAGGGCATGAACCGCAGCTTCGTCTCGGTGATCCTCGGCGGCTTCGGGGCCGACGCGGCGGCGAGCGGCGGCGGCAAGGTCGAGACCCGGCCGGTCAAGCAGGGCAGCGCCGACGACGCCGCCTTCATCATGAAGAACGCCTCCAAGGTGATCATCGTCCCCGGCTACGGCATGGCCGTGGCCCAGGCCCAGCACGCCCTGCGCGAGATGGCCGACAAGCTCAAGGCCGAGGGCGTCGAGGTGAAGTACGCCATCCACCCCGTCGCCGGCCGCATGCCGGGACACATGAACGTGCTGCTGGCCGAGGCCAACGTGCCCTATGACGAGGTGTTCGAGCTCGAGGACATCAATTCCGAGTTCTCGACCGCCGACGTCGCCTTCGTCATCGGCGCCAACGACGTCACCAACCCGGCCGCCAAGACCGACCCGCAGAGCCCGATCTTCGGCATGCCGATCCTCGACGTCGAGAAGGCCCGCACCGTGCTGTTCGTCAAGCGCGGCATGGGCTCGGGCTACGCCGGGGTGGAGAACGAGCTGTTCTTCAAGGACAACACCATGATGCTGTTCGCCGACGCCAAGAAGATGGTCGAGGGCATCGTCAAGGGGCTGTAGACCGCCCCTCGCCGCCGCCCGGACTTACTTTCCGCGTCCATCCGGGACGCGGAAAGCGGCGAACCGGCAGTTTCCCGCCTTTTGTCGCGACGGCGACATATGGAACGCCTAGACAGGCCCCTATGTTCAGGCTCCTGACGAAGATCGTCGCCGGGTTGGCGCTTGTCCTCCTGGCCTATGTCGCGGTTGGAGGCCTGATGAGCGCGTTGGCGGGCGCGCCCCCGATGCGGGGGCGCATGATCGATATCGGCGACGGCCGTCGCATGCGCATCGTCTGCGAAGGCCCCCCGGCGGGCGGGCGTCCGACCGTGCTGTTCGAGGCCGGCGCCTTCGGCTTCGCCGCCGACTGGGGCGCGGTGCAGCAGCGGCTGGCCGAGCGCGGCGAGCGGTCCTGCGCCTATGACCGGGCCGGCCTCGGCTATTCCGACCCTGGCCCGGAGCCGCGCGACGCCCTGCACGCCGCCGGCGACCTGGAGAAGCTGCTGGCCGCCGCGCACGAGCCCGGCCCGTTCATCCTGGTCGGCCATTCCATGGCCGGGCTGCACGCCCGCGTGTTCGCCGGCCGCAATCCCGACCGGATCGCCGGGATCGTCTTGCTCGACGCCACCACCCCCGAGGCCATGGACGTCAAGCGGGTGCGCGATTTCGTCGGCCACTTCGAGACGCTGTCGCGCCTGGCCGCCTGGGGCGCCCAGGCCGGGCTCTACAAGCCGCTGGTGGCCACCTGGTTCGGCGACAAGATCGGCCTGCCGCCGGCGATCAAGCCCGAGAAGCGCTGGGCCTTCGCCTCGGCCCGGCACAACCGCTGGGCCGCCGACGAGGTCGGCCAGTGGCCGGCCTCGGCCGAGCAGGCCCGCGCCGCCGGGCCGTTCCGTCCCGAATGGCCGGTGGCGGTGATCACCGCCGGAACCGGCGCCGGCCGCCGCGGCTGGAAGGACCTCCAGGCCGCGCCCGCCCGCGCGTCGGCGCACGGCTCCTACGCCAACATCCCCGACGCCAGCCACGCCAGCCTGCTGGGTCTCGATCACGCCGACGCGATTGTGAAGGCCATCGATCATGTGCGGGACGCGCTGACGCCCGTCGCCTGATAGGACTGTCGTTTCGGTATGATTCGGGAGCCGACGATGGCGGCTGCGCTGCGCCTGGAAGGCGTTTCCAAGCGATACGGCGACTTCGAGGCCGTGCGCGACCTCAGCTTCGAGGCCTCTCCCGGCCGCATCCTCGGCTTCCTCGGCCCCAACGGCGCGGGCAAGACCTCGACCGTGCGGATGATCCTGGGCCTGTCGCGCCCCACCGACGGGGCCATCACCGTGCTCGGCGTCGGCGACGCCCGCAAGGTTCGCGACCGCATCGGCTTCCTGCCCGAGGAGCGCGGCCTCTACCGACGCATGACGCCGGTCGACGCCATCGCCTTCTTCAGCCAGCTCAAGGGCATGCCCCGCGCCAAGGCCCGCCGCCGCGCCGAGGCGATGCTGGAGGCGCAAGGGCTGGGCGAGGCCATGCGCCGGCCGATCAAGGCCCTGTCCAAGGGCATGGCCCAGAAGGTCCAGTTGCTGGCGGCCCTGGCGCACGAGCCCGAGCTGGTCATCCTCGACGAGCCGTTCGCCGGCCTCGACCCGGTCAACCAGATGTCGCTGGAGGCCATCCTCAAGAGCCTGGCCGCCCACGGCGCCACCGTAGTGTTCTCCACCCACGTCATGGAGCAGGCCGAGCGGCTGTGCGACCAGGTCGTGCTGATCGCCCGCGGCCGCAAGGTGTTCGACGGCGGCCTGTTCGAGGCGCGGTCGGCCGCGCCGCGCACCCTGCTGCTCGAAGGCGCGGTCACCGCCGCCGACGCCCTGGCCCTGCCCGGCGTCGCCGCGGTCGAGGCCCAGGCCCCGGGCGAGGACGGCGGCCTGCGCCTCACCGCCGTGCTGGCCCCCGGGGCCTCGGGCCAGGAGGCCCTGCGCGCCGCCTTCGCCCGCGACCTCGACCTCACCCGCTTCGAGCTGAGGGAGCCGTCGCTGTACGACGCCTTCATCGTGCTGACCGGCGGCGCCCGCCCGGAGGCCGCCCGATGAGCCGCCTGCTGACCATCGCCGTCCGCGAATACCTGGCCTATGTGCGCACCGTCGGCTTCTGGCTGTCGCTGTGCCTGATGCCCCTGGTGCTGGCGCTCAGCAGCCAGGCCCCCGCCCTGCTGGAGAAATCCTCGCCCAAGCCGGTGCTGACCATCGTCGACCTCGCCACCCCGGACGACTGTCCGGCCGAGGTGCAGACCTGCCTCTACGATCCGGTGCTGTCCCTGCGGCGCACCGTCGAAGACCGGCTGAAGGCCTCGACCGCCTATGTGGTGGTCGCGCCGCCGGCGCCGCTGCGCGCGGCGCGCACGCCCGAGGCCGTCGGCGCCGAGGCCAAGCGCCTGCTCGGCGGCGCGCGCCCGCCCGGCGACGGCCGCATCGACGCGGCGGGCGTGGTCTATCGCAACAACGGCCGCATCGCCGTCGACGTCTGGAGCCGCGACGTCGCCGACCGCGACCTGACGCGCGACGTTCAGGACGCGGTGTCCGAATGGATGCGGCGGGTCAACCTCCAGGCCCAGGGCCTGGACCCGATGCTGGCCACCAAGGTGATGGCCGAGCGGCCCGAGATGCACGCCTTCTCGCCCAAGGCCGCCGGCGGCGGGGCCGTGACCGACCGCGACCGCCTGCCCGGCCTGATCGGCTTCGGACTGGGGCTGCTGCTGTGGTCGGCGGTGATGACCGGGGCCGGCATCCTGCTCAACAGCGTCATCGAGGAGAAATCCAGCCGCATCCTTGAGATCCTGCTGGCCTCGGCCTCGACCACCGAGATCATGGGCGGCAAGATCCTGGGCGTGGCCGGCGTCACCTTCACGGTGCTGGCGGCCTGGGCGGCGATGGGGACGGCGGTGCTCGGCCATTTCGCCCCCGCCCTGCTGGGCGACGTCGCCGCCGTGCTGCTGAGCCACGGGCTGCTGGCCTATTTCGCCGCCTACCTTGTGGCCGGCTACCTGATGTACGCGGCGCTGTTCGCCGCCGTCGGCGCCTATTGCGAGACCACCCGCGACGCCCAGACCCTGCTTGGCCCGGTGATGCTGATCCTGGCCGTCCCGATCATCTTCATGGGCCAGGCGATCAGCCGGCCCGACGCCCCGCTGCTGCAGGCGCTGTCCTGGGTCCCGCCGTTCACGCCGTTCCTGATGGCGGCGCGGGCGGCCAGCCATCCGCCGGCCTGGCAGATCGCCCTGACGCTGATCGAGATGGTCGCCGCCACGGCGCTGGTGCTGTGGATCGCCGGACGCGCCTTCCGGGCCGGGGCCCTGTCCAGCGGCCGGCCCAGCCTGCGCGCCCTGATCGGATCGGTCGGGCGCGGCGACGAGACCCGCGCCCCGGACTGAGCCCGCCGCCGCCGGGCGGCGACCGCGCACGACAAAGGCCGCGCAGACTCTCTCTGCGCGGCCTTTGCTTTAGTTCCGTCCCGGGCAGACAGGGCGCAGGGCGGGCTCGCCCGCGCCGCACGGTTCTGCTTAACGAGCGGGCTTCTTCGGCGCGGCGATCAGGCCTTCGCGCTGGGCGCGCTTGCGGGCCAGCTTGCGGGCGCGGCGCACGGCCTCCGCCTTTTGGCGGGCGCGCTTTTCCGAGGGCTTCTCGTAATGGACGTGCCGCTTCATTTCGCGGAACGAGCCTTCACGCTGCATCTTCTTCTTCAGGGCCTTGAGCGCCTGGTCGACATTGTTGTCGCGCACGAAAATCTGAACGATGACTAGGTCCTCCTCTGTGCGCTCCGCTTCGTGTGCGATGGGCGGAACGAACAAGAACTTCGGACCCGAAGGGGCGTCCTTCGGGCTAGAGGGCGCGCTGATACCAGAGGCCGGGCTTGATGTCTATGGCGAGACGGCCGCTCGAGGCCGGTGTAGACTGACGAAATGGCCGACCATGACAGCGAACCCGCCGCCGACTGGGCGACGCAGACCGAACAACGTCTCCTCGACGCCGCCGTGGCCGCAGCGCCGGCCACGGGCTGGAGCGCCGCCCTGGTCGCCCGCGCCGCGCGCGATTGCGGCCTGACCGCCGCCGAGGCCGAGCTGCTGCTGCCGGGAGGCCCTCGCGACCTCGCCGCCCTGCTGTCGCGGCGGCACGATGCGGCGACGGCGACGGCCATGGCCGGGATCGACCCGCAGGGCCTCAAGATCCGCGAGCGCATCCGCGTCGGCGTCGAGACCCGGCTGGAGACGGCCGCCGCCGACGAGGCCGCCCTGCGCCGCTGCGCCGGCTTCCTGGCCCTGCCGTTCAACCTGCCGCTGGCCCTGCGCCTGGCCTGGGAGAGCGCCGACCACCTGTGGCGCTGGGCCGGCGACGTCGCCACCGACGAAAACCACTATTCCAAGCGGGCGATCCTGGCCGGCATCCTGGTCTCGGCCACCGCGGTGCGGCTGACCAACGGCCGCGAGGCGGCCAAGGCCTATGTCGGCGCCCGCATCGACAACGTCATGGCCTTCGAGAAATGGAAGGCGACGCGCAAGCGGACCGACCACCTGAAGGAGATGGCCGAGGCCCTCAGCCGGATGCGCTACGGCCGGGCCTGATTCGCCGCCGACTATCTGGCCTGCCCCGGCGACCGCTGACGCCGAGGCTCAGCCCTTCAGCGGCCGCAGGCGGTTGACGTGGCCCATCTTGCGGCCGGCCCGCGCCTCGCCCTTGCCGTACAGCCACAGGCGGGCCTCGGGCTCGGCCGCCAGCCGGGCCCAGGCGTCGGCCTCCTCGCCCAGCAGGTTCTCCATCTCGACATGGGCGAGCGGGGTGGTGGGGCCCAGCGGCCAGCCGGCGACGGCGCGCACATGCTGCTCGAACTGGTCGACCTCGCAGCCGTCCAGGGTCCAGTGGCCAGTGTTGTGGACGCGGGGCGCGAACTCGTTGACCAGCAGGCGGCCGCTCTTCAGCTCGAACATCTCGACCCCCATCACCCCGACATAGTCGAGGCGGGTCAGGATGCGGGCGGCGATGGTCTCGGCCTGCTCGACCGTGGCGGCCGAGGCCTTGGTCGGCGCGCTGGAGCGGCGCAGCACGCCGCCCTCGTGGTGGTTCTCGGCCAGGGGATAGCAGGCCACCTCGCCGTCGCGCCCCCGGGCGGCGATCACCGACACCTCGCGCACGAAATCGGCCCGCGCCTCCAGGATGGCCGGGCGGCGGCCGATGCGGTCGAAGGCGGCGTGGGCGTCGGCGTGGCTCTCGATCCAGGTCTGGCCCTTGCCGTCATAGCCCTCGCGCCGGGTCTTGAGCAGGGCCGGCGCGCCCAGCTTGTCGAGCGCGGGCAGGATGTCGGCCGGGCCGTCGATCACGGCGAAGCCCACGGTGGGAGCCCCGACCGCGTTGAGGAAGGTCTTCTCCTCGACCCGGTCCTGGGCCACGGCCAGGGCGCGCGGCCCCGGCGCGGTCTCGACCCCGAGGGCCTGGAGCTTGCCGACCACCTCGGCCGGGACGTTCTCGAACTCGAAGGTGACGACGTCGGCGACCTCGGCCAGGGCCGCCAGGGCCGCGTCGTCGTCATAGGGCGCGACGATGGTGCGCGCGGCCACGCGCCCGGCGCTGTCGTCGGCCCTGGGCGTCATGACGACGACGTCGAATCCCAGTCGCGCCGCCGCCAGGGCCAGCATCCGGCCGAGCTGGCCGCCGCCGAGGACGCCGATGGTCGAGCCAGGGGAAAGCGGTTTCATGGAACGCTCAATCGTCTTCGACGGCTTCGGACACCGAGGCGGTCTGGGCGGCGCGATGGTCGGCCAGGCGCCGGGCGAGGTCTGGGTCCGACAGGGCGAGAATCTGCGCGGCCAGCAGGCCGGCGTTCTTGGCCCCCGCCTCGCCGATGGCCAGGGTGGCGACGGGCACGCCCGCCGGCATCTGCACGATGGACAGCAGGGAATCGAGGCCCTTCAGCGCCTTGGACTGCACCGGCACCCCCAGCACCGGCAGCTCGGTCATCGAGGCGCACATGCCCGGCAGGTGCGCCGCGCCGCCGGCCCCGGCGATGACCACCTTGAAGCCGGCCGCCGCCGCGCCCTTGGCGAAGGCGTAGAGCCGGTCGGGCGTGCGGTGGGCCGAGACCACCTTGGCCTCGTAGGCCACGCCGAGGGCGTCGAGGCTGTCGGCGGCGCCCTTCAAGGTCGGCCAGTCCGAACGGCTGCCCATGATGATGGCGACGGGCGCCTGGCGCTCGGTCATGCTGCATCCCCTGGTCCCGGCGCGCGCGGGAAAGCCCGCCTGGAAAGGCGGCGGAGTATAGGCGCCGCCATTGCGCCCGCAACCGATCCCGTTAAGATTCGCCACGACGCATGGCGTGCGGGTCGATTCTGGGGGGACGGCTCATGAAATTGCTCGGGGTTCGGGCCGATCCGCTGGCGGCGGTCCGCCGTCGCGTCGCGCTCAAGGCCGAGGCGGCGGCCCACGCCGGCGGCGGCGCGAGCGCGGCTTCGGCCGACAGCGCCTCGTTCCTCGGCCTGTCCGAGGCCGACCTGACGCCGCCGGTGCAAGCGGCGCTGACCACCTTGCTGGCCGAGATCGACGAGCTGCGCCAGGAGGTCGGCCGGCTGAAGGGACGGCTGTCCGAGATGGAAGGCCTGGCCGACCGCGACGCCCTGACGCCCCTGCTCAACCGCCGCGCCTTCATGCGCGAGCTGAACCGCGCGGCGGTGTTCGCCCAGCGTTACGGCGGCCCGGCCAGCGTGGTGTTCTTCGACCTCGACGGCTTCAAGGCGGTCAACGACCGTTTCGGCCACGCGGCGGGCGACGCGGCCCTGAAGGCGGTGGCCGAGCGGCTGGCCGCCAACGTGCGCGGGTCCGACGTGGTCGGACGGCTGGGCGGCGACGAGTTCGGGGTGATCCTGGTGCAGGCCGACGCGGCCGCCGCCAAGGCCAAGGCCGCCGCCCTGGCCGCCGCCGTCGAGGCCGTTCCGGCCCAGTGCGGCGAGTGGTCGGTGCCGCTGCACGTCAGCTGGGGGGTGCGGCAGGTCGATCCGGACATGTCGCCCGAACAGGCCGTCGCCGACGCCGACGCGGCCATGTACGCGCGCAAGCGCGGCGCCCGCCGCGTGGCGGGATAGGCGCCATGCATGTGAAGCGATTGACGGCGGCGGCCATCGGGCTCTGGCTGGCGGCCGCGGGCCTGGCCACGGCCGCCCCGATCCGCGCGCTGGACGGCCGCGCCCTCGCCCCGGCGGCCATCGACGGACGGGTGCGAGGCCTGATGCGGGCCAACGACGTCAAGGGTCTGGCCCTGGCCCTGATCCGCGACGGCCGGGTCGTCTATGTGCGGACCTACGGCCTGCGCGACGTCGAGCGCGATCTGCCGCTGGAGCCGGACACGGTGATGTACGCCGCCTCCCTGACCAAGGCGACGTTCGCCTACATGGTCATGCAGCTGGTCGACGAGGGAAAGGTCGACCTCGACCGGTCGATCGCCGACTACCTGCCCAAGCCCCTGCCCGCCTATCCGAAATACGCCGACCTCGCCGGCGACGAACGCTGGCGCCGGCTGACCCCGCGCATCCTGCTGGACCACACCACCGGCTTCCAGAACTTCCGCTGGCTCGATCCCGACGGGAAGCTGCGGTTCCACCGCGATCCGGGGACGCGCTACGGCTATTCCGGCGAAGGCGTAAACCTGATGCAGTTCGTCCTGGAGCAGGGCCTCGGCCTCGACGTGGGCCAGGAGATGCAGCGCCGCGTGTTCGACCGCTTCGGCATGACCCGCACAAGCATGCTGTGGCGGGCCGACTTCGCGGCCAATGTCGCGAACGGCTACACGGCCGACGGCAAGCTTCAGCCGCACGACCGGCGCGAGAACGTCCGCGCCGCCGGCTCGATGGACACCACCATCGCCGACTGGTCGCGTTTCCTGGCCGGCGTCGCCCGCGGCGAGGGCCTGAGCGCCAAGGCCAAGGCCGAGATGATCCGCCTGCAGGTTCCGATCGACAGCGTGCGGCAGTTCCCCACCCTGGCGCCCGAGACCACCGACGAGAACAAGGCCGTCCGGCTGGGCTACGGCGTCGGCTGGGGGGTGTTCGAGACCCCGTTCGGCCACGCCTACTTCAAGGAAGGCCACGACGACGGCACGAGGAACTACGGCCTATGCGTCGAACCGCGCCGGGCCTGCATCGTGCTGATGTCGAACAGCGACCGGACCGAGGGGATCTACAAGGCCCTGGTCGACGAGCTGATGGGCGATGTCGGCATGCCCTGGCGGTGGGAGAACTACATCCCCTACGACCTGGCGGCCAAGACCGGCCGATAGGCGGATCAGGCGATGATGTCGGGGGTCAGCTGGTCTTCCAGCCGCTGGATCTCGTCGCGCAGGCCGAGCTTCTTCTTCTTCAGCCGGGCGATCTGCAGCTGGTCGGGCATGGGCAGGCTCTCCAGCGCCTCGACGGCGGCGTCGAGGTCCTGATGCTCCTGGCGCATTTCGGCGATGCGGGCCCGGAGCCCCTCGTCGTTGGCGGGCGGCGTATCGTCGTGCATGCCGAACTTCCCCTGCCGGCGCGAACGGCGCCGGCGCGGATAAATATCGGGAGCCTCAGGCGGGGTAAAGCCGTCGCGCGAGTTCGGCGCACGCCGCGTGGGGAGCCGCGCCGCTCCAGACCGCGCAGGCCGCCTCCAGCGCCTCGGCCGGCGAAGGCCGCGCCCCGGCCGGCGGCGTCAGGGCCTCCAGCGTTTCGAGCAGCAGCCGCTCGGCCGCCAGTTCGACGGTCTTGACCTGCTCGCGCAGGGCCTCGCGCGCGGCGTCCGCCACCGGCGGAACCGGGGCCTTGATCCGTCGGCGCACGCCGCGCAGGGGCTCCACGGCCGCCGCGTTCCAGGATCGCGCCGCCGCGACCGCCGCCGAAAGGCCGGCCGCGTCGGGCCAGCGCCCCGCCCCCGCCGCCCAGGCCGCCCAGATCGCCAGCGGCGCGCACTGGCCATGCCGGTCCTGGAGGTCGAGGCAGGCCTCGGCCGCCCCCGGCCGGGCGTAGGCCTCCAGGGCCCAGGCCCACAGGCTCAAGCCGCGTCCTCCGGACCGCCGGCGACGGGGCCGACGTCGCGGCCCCAGCGCCGCACCGGGCTCCAGCTCAGGCCGAACAGGTCGAGCGAACGGCCGACCGACTGGTCGACCATGTCCTCCAGGCTGGTCGGACGGGCGTAGAAGGCCGGCAGGGGCGGCGCGATCACCGCGCCCATCTCGGCCAGCCGCACCATGGTGCGCAGGTGGCCCAGGTGCAGCGGCGTCTCGCGCACCATCAGCACCAGCGGCCGCCGCTCCTTCAGCGTCACGTCGGCGGCGCGGGTCAGCAGGCTGGAGGTCACGCCGGTGGCGATCTCGCTCATGGTGCGCACCGAACAGGGCGCGACGATCATGCCCAGGGTCGGGAAGGAGCCGGAGGCGACGGCCGCGCCGACATCGGCGGCGCGATGGACCACCGAGGCCTTGGCGTTGAGGTCGGCCGGCGACAGCCCGGTCTCCTGGGCCAGGGTCAGGACGGCGGCCTTGGACAGCACCAGGTGGCTCTCGACCCCCAGCTCGGCGCAGGCCTCCAGCACGCGCACGCCGTAGACGATCCCCGACGCCCCCGAGACGCCGACGACCAGCCGTGGTGGTTCCTTGCCCGGCATCGACGCCTCCCTCCTGCCTAAAGCCTATGCGGCGGAAACAGGGCGGACCCTGCAACCGAATGTGATCTGACTCCGCCGCGACAGCGGGTGTTTACTTCAAGCGCCAACAGCATGGAGGCGCAACCCATGGCCATCGAAGCTCGAATTCGCGAACTCGGTTCCCGGCACAAGACCCTCGAACGCGCCATCGAAGAAGAGATGCGTCGGCCGGTCTACGACGAGTTGCGACTTGGTGAGCTCAAGCGGCAAAAGCTGAGGTTGAAGGAAGAGATGGAGAATCTGAGGTCGCGGGTCCACTGACGACGAAGCGCCGGCCGAAGCGCGGCGCGCCGCCGCTTCGGCCCGGAGCGATCCTGTCCTGACATCCCGACCCGCCGACAGGGATGCGGCGGGTGTCCTCGCGATCGCAGACCGGCGGCCTCTTTGACGCCGCGCCTGCATCCGTTGTTTCTTTGTCAGTCCGTGCGGCGACGCGCGGGCGAGGCGGCGCTCTCCGCCCCGATCATGGCCAGCAGGGTCGCGCCGTCCAGCCATTCGACATTGTTGTCGCTGGAATAGACGAACCCTTCCGCCGCCGGCCGCGAGGCGACGCCGAGGCGCGGGCGCGGATATTCGGCGAAGTCCGGCTCGATGATGTAGCGGTCGTCCAGCTCCAGGGTGGCGCGGGCGTCGTCGCCCGAGATCATCACCTCGTGCAGCTTCTCGCCTGGACGGATGCCGACCGTCCGCAGCGCGGCCCCGGGGGCCATGGCGCGGGCCACCTCGGTGACCTTCATACTGGGGATCTTGGGCACGAACAGCTCGCCGCCCCGCATCATCTCCAGCGACGACAGCACGAAGTTCACCCCCTGATCCAGGGTGATCCAGAAGCGGGTCATGCGCTCGTCGGTGATCGGCAGCTCCGAGGCGCCCCCGGCCAGCAGCCGCCGGAACAGCGGCACCACGCTGCCGCGCGAGCCGGCGACGTTGCCGTAGCGCACCACGCTGAACCGGCTGCCGATGTCGCCGGACAGGTTGTTGGCGGCCACGAAGGTCTTGTCCGAGGCCAGCTTGGTGGCCCCATAGAGGTTGATCGGGTTGCAGGCCTTGTCGGTGGACAGCGCCACCACCCGGGCCACGCCGTTGTTCAGGCTGGCCCACACCACGTTCTCGGCGCCGATGACGTTGGTGTGGATGCATTCCGAGGGATTGTACTCGGCGGCCGGCACCTGTTTCAGGGCGGCGGCGTGGATCACCACGTCGACCCCGCGCAGCGCCAGGGTCAGCCGCGCCCGGTCGCGCACGTCGCCCAGGAAGAACCGCAGCTTGGCGAAGACCTCGGCGGGCAGGCGCGCGCGCAGGTCCTCGGCCATCTCGTACTGTTTCAGTTCGTCGCGCGAGAAGATGATCACCTTCCTCGGCGCGTGGTCGCGCAGGGCGACGTCGACGAAGCGGCGGCCGAACGAGCCGGTGCCGCCGGTGATCAGGATCACCTTGCCGTCCAGCACCCGTCCGCTCGGCGCGAAGGCGCGCAGGGCCGCCGTCGCGTCCTTTGATCTCGCCTCGCCCACGTCCACGCCCCTCGACAGCGAATCACCGGGGCTCATCCTCGCCCAAGCCGGGCGCGGCTCCTAGCGGCCCAGCTCGTAGGGCCCGCCGCGCTCCAGGGCCCGGCGGTAGGCCGGCCGCGCGTGCAGCCGCTCCAGATAGGCCGCCGCCGCCGGTCGCCCGGCCAGCCTTCCGGTCGCCGCCGCGGCCTCCAGCACGAAGCTCATCTGGATGTCCGCCCCGGTCAGGGCCTCGCCGACCAGATAGTCGCGACCGGCCAGGGCGGCGTCGACATAGGCTAGGTGGTTGTCGATCTCGCCGAAGATGCGCGGGTGCAGCGGCGCGCCGGCCTCGCCCAGGCGGCCGACATAGAGCAGCAGCAGCAGGGGCAGCATGGCCGAGCCCTCGGCGAAGTGCAGCCAGTGCAGATAGTCGGCGCGGCCCGGCGCGCCCGGCGGCGGGCCCAGCCGGCCCTGGCCGTGGCGCTCGATCAGATACTCGACGATCGCCCCGGATTCGGCCAGCCGCAGGCCCTCGGCCTCGACCACCGGCGACTTGCCGAGGGGATGGACGGCCTTTAGCTCGGGCGGGGCCAGCCGCGTGACGGCGTCGCGTTGATAGGGAACGATCTCGTAGTCGAGCCCCAGCTCCTCCAGCAGCCAGAGGATGCGCTGCGAGCGCGAATTGTTGAGGTGATGGACGGTGATCATCGGCGTCTCCCTGCGGCTGGCGCATGGGATCACGGCCGCGCCGCCGACGGCAAGCGCCGCGCCGGGAGGCCGCCGGCGCCCGGCGACGATTTCCACCTCAGATGGGACTTTCAACCACGCCAAACCCATCGAGAGTTGTGCTAGCGTGGCCGCCGACCAAACAGGACGGGGTGCGCCATGATTTTCTTCAGACTGCTGGCCGGGATCATCGTCTTCGCCGGTTACGCCCTCTACGGCGATCAGAAGATCCGCGACGAACACTACACCAAGCCCCTGGCCAAGATGCCTGTGTACGCCTTCGCCCTGTACCAGCAGATGCTGTCGGCCGCCCTGACCGGCGCTTCGCTGTCCATCTCCGAGATCAAGCAAGTCCGGCTTGAGATCCTCTCGATGCTTTCGCAGGGCGCGGTGGAGCAGCGGAACCACGAGATGCGGAAGGTCCGGGAACAGATATCGCCCCTGGGCCGGCTGCTGTCGTGGTTCCTCAAGCAGAAGGGCCTGAGCTACCAACAGATCGAGGAGAAGTACGCCAAGGCCTTCAGCAAGGACGAGCAGGAACTGCACTTCAAGATCATCGAGTCGGCTTCGCGGTCCAACCCCAGCGTCTTCGGCAAGCTGGTGTCCAAGCTGACCGGCTGGTTCGGCGGCGGCTCGTCCTCCTCGGCCGCCTCAAGTTCTTCGTCTTCGAGTTCGTCGTCGACGCCGACGCCGACGCAGCCGATCCGCGCCAACCTCTAACCCGGCGAGATCAATCGCCGGCGGGCGACAACCCGCGCGGCAAGGGCGAGGGCGCGCCGAGCGCCAGGGCGGCGACGTGCTCGGCCAGCAGCGGCGCGGTGGAGAAGCCGCGCCCGCCCAGGCCGGCCAGCACGAACAGGCCGGGCTCGCCCGCCGTCCCGGCGAGGGGAACATGGCCCGGCGTCGCGGCGCGGACGCCGACGCGCGCCTCCAGGAAAGCTTCGTCCAGGGTCCGGGCCAGGGCCGGCCGGGCCTTGGCCAGGAGCGCCAGGTTGCGGCGGTCGTCGGCCGGCCGCCGGTCTAGCCCGAGATCGCCGCGGTCGTGCGTCGCCCCGAACAGCACGCCGCCGTCCCGGGTCGGCGCGGCGTAGCCGCCCCAGGCGGCGGGGACGCCGTCGAACGCCGCCGTCGGCGGCGCGGTCCAGGCCACCTGCCCCCGCACCGGCGACAGCGGCAGGTCCGGGACGAGGTCGCGCGTCGCCAGCCCCCCGGCCAGGCAGACGATCTCGGCCTCGGCGACAAGGGCGCCGGCCGCGTCGAACAGGCGCCAGACCCCGCCGTCGCGCTCCAGGCGCGCGACCCGGGCGCGGACCGGGGCGATCCCGTCCAGCCACGCCGCGATCAGGCGGGCCGGTTCGACGACGAGGGCGTCCGCGAACCACAGGCCGCCGCGCCCGCCCTCGACCTCGCCCAGGGCGGCGGCGACCTCGGCCGGCGAGCGGCGGGCCAGCGCCCCCGGCTCGAACAGGTCCGAGGCGGCGACGCGGTCGAAGCGGGAGGCGTCGCGGTCCGCCGCCTCGACCTGCAGCACGCCCCGGGCGATGACGGCCTGCGGCGCCGTGCGCGAGATCAGGTCGACGGCGCGGCGGAAGGCGTGGGCGAACAGGGCGGCGACCCGGCCGCCGCCGGCGTCGAGGCGGGGCGTGACCAGGGCGGCGGGATTGCCCGAGGCCCCGGCGCCGGGATGCTCGGCCTCGATCGCCAGGGGCGCGGCCCCCAGGGCGCGGAAGGCGCGGACCAGACTGGCGCCGGCGATCCCCGCGCCGACCACCGCCACCCGCGCGGGGGCGGCGGGGGCGGCGGCCTCGCCCGGCCAGACAGCCTCCAGCCGCTCGCGCTTGCGGCCATGGCCGGGGCGCTTGTCGACCGCGAAGCCCTGGGCCGCCAGCCCGCGCCGCACGGCGCCGGCGACGGTGAAGGTGGCCGCCCGCGCGCCCGGCGCCGAACGCGCCGCGACCAAGGCCAGAACCTCGTCGCTCCACATGCCGGGATTGAGCGCCGGCGAGAAGCCGTCGAGAAACCAGGCGTCGGCGGCGCCGTCCCAGGCGGCCAGGGCTTCGGCGGCGTCCATCACCGCCACGTCGAGGACGGCGTCCAGCTCGGGCAGATCGACGCGGTGGAAACCCCTCGCCCGGCCCGGCCAGCGATCCAGCAACAGCCGCGCCGTCGCCGCCAGCTCCGGCCAGGCGTCCAAGGCCCGCGCCGCCTCGGCGGCCGACATCGGAAACGCCTCGACCGAGAAGACCTGCAGCCGCCCGCCAGGCGGCCGCTCCCGCGCCCACAGGTCCAGCAGGGCGACGATGTTCAACCCGGAACCGAAGCCCAGTTCGCCCGCCACGAAGCGCGTCCGGCCGCGCCAGGCCTCGGGCAGGCCGCAGCCATGCAGATAGACGGCGCGGGATTCGGCCAGGCCGTCGGCCAGCGAATAGTAGACGTCGCCGAACCGGCGCGAGCGGGGGGCGCCGTCCTCGCCCCACTCCAGGTCGGCCTGGGCGAACTGGGCTTGGGCGGGCTCGGCTTGCTCGGCGGGGCGCGGCGCGTCGTCGGTCATGGCGGCCTGCAAACCCCGGATAGGCCCGCAATGCAAGAAGGGCCGCCCCGAGGGGCGGCCCTTCCACAGCTCAGGCTGGACGCCGAAGCTTACTTCTTTTCGGGCTTGGCCGTGCTCATCGCCGAGTCGGCGGCGGCCTTGGCCTTGTCGCCGGCGGTCTTGGCGGCCTCGCCCGCCGTCTTGGCGGAGTCGGCGGCGGTCTTGGCCGCGTCGCCAGCGGCGGCGGCGGCGGTGGAGGCGGCCTGGCCGGTGGCGGCGGCGGCGTCGCCGGCGGCCTTGCCGGCGTCGGCGGCGGCGGCGGCGGCGGTGTTGGCCGCGTCGGTGGCCGAGGTCGCGGCGGTGTTGGCGGTTTCAGCCGCCTGGGTGGCGGCGGCCGAGGCGTCGTTGGCCTTTTCGGCGGGCTTGCCGCAGGCGGCGACGGACAGGGCGGCGACGGCCGCGCCGGCGACCATCATCTTGCGCAGAATGTCGGAGGTCATAGTCCTGGCTCCCTTTGGAGGTTAGAGCGCGTCGTTGAGTCTCGCGCCCCCCGCCGGCGAGTAAGCCCCCATTTCCAGGACCCGGCAAGACGGTTCTGCGACCCTCCGCTCACGGCGGGTCGTTCCGCGCCGAAACGGCTTCGGGCGGGCGCGCCGCGACGGGCGGCGGCGAACGGGCGGTCAGACCGCGTCGTTAGGAATGGCGCCGAGCGCCTCTTCGAGCTCCAGGAAGCTGGGCTGCGAGGGGGAGGGAACGTTGCCGCGGCCGATTTCGACCGAAATCTGGGCGGCGTTGCCGTGAAGATGGGCGACCAGCACCGACTGGATGATGCGGTAGAACGCGCCCTCCTCGTCGACGACGTCCTTCAGACGCTGGGCCATCGGCCCGACCAGGCCATAGGCCAGGAACACGCCGAGGAAGGTGCCGACCAGGGCGCCGCCGATCATCGCGCCGAGCACGGCCGGCGGCTCGGTGATCGAGCCCATGGTCTTGATGACCCCCAGCACGGCGGCGACGATGCCCAGCGCCGGCAGGGCGTCGGCCATGTTGGTCAGGGCGTGGGCCGGGGCCAGGGCCTCGTGGTGATGCTTTTCGAGCTGCTTCTCCATCGCGTCCTCGACCTGGTGGGGGTCCTCCAGGTTCATGGTCATCATCCGCAGGGTGTCGCAGATGAAGGCGACGGCGAAGTGGTCCTTCATCACCTTGGGATAGCGCGAGAAGATGGTGCTCTCTTCCGGGCGTTCGATGTGGCTCTCCAGGGCGATGACGCCCTTGGACTTCATGGTCTTGGTCAGCAGGAACAGCAGCGACAGGAGGTCAGTGTAGTCCGACGCCTTCCATTTCGGGCCGCTGAAGATCTTCTTGAAGCCGCCGCCGGTGGCCTTGATCGTCGCCATCGAGTTCGAAATCAGGAACGCCGCCACGCCGGCGCCGCCGATGGCCATCAGCTCGTGCGGGGCGGCCTCGAGGATCACCCCGATCTTGCCGCCCGACATGATGAAGCTTCCGAACACCAACCCGAACAGCAGGACGATGCCGATGATCTGGAACATGTAGCGCGTGACCCCCGAGGCGGCGCGGGCTCGCCGTTTCGACGGCCGCGGGATACCCACAATCAACGTTAATGTTTAATTCCGCGTTTGCATTGCGCCCTGGGCCGCCTCCGACTAATCAACGTTCAGGGAGGAGAGGGAGAGCGGGATCAACCCGCCCCGGCCAACGCTCTGATCATGATCGACATCGTCGCCGTCAGCGAACGCGACCGCCGTCGCGCCTTCGGCATCCTGTTCGCGGTCTCCATCGTCACGTCGCTGGGCGTCACCGGCATGCAGTCGATCCTGCCGTCCATCGGCCGCGAGATCGGCATTCCCGACCCGATGGTGGCGGCGATCTTCTCGCTGTCGGCCCTGCTGTGGGCGGCCACCTCGCCGATCTGGGCGCGGCAGGCCGACCTGCGCGGCCGCAAGCCGATGATCATCCTCGGCCTGGCCGGCTTCATGATGTCGATGCTGTGCTGCGGCCTGGTGGTCAGCGCCGGCCTGAGGCATCTGGCCGCGCCGGCGGCCATCTTCGTGCTGTTCCTGTTCGCCCGCGCCCTGTTCGGCACCTTCGGCTCGGCCGCCAGCCCGGCCACCCAGGCCTACATGGCCGAGCGCACCGGCCGCGACCAGCGCACCGAGACCATGGCGGCCCTGGCCGGCGCCACGGGCCTCGGCACCATCATCGGCCCGGCGGTGGCCCCCCTGTTCATCCTGCCGATCGTCGGCCTGGCCGGGCCGATGTACACCTTTGCCCTCATCGCCCTGGTCACGCTGGTGGTCGTCGCGCGCGGCCTGCCGGAGGCCTGGGCCGGTCCGCGCCGGCTGACCCCCGGCCAGGAGCGGTTCGTGCCGGCCGCCGCCAAGGCCGAGGGCAAGCTGCGCCCCCTGTGGCGCGACCCGCGCCTGACGCCGTTCCTGGTCTACGGCTTCCTGATCGCCTCGTGCCAGACCGCCAACACCCAGATTCTCGGCTTCATGATCATCGACAAGCTGCACCTGCCGCCGCTGAAGGCGCAGGGCTTCATCACCGTGGCGATGATGACCGGGGCCATCGCCGGCGTGCTGGCCCAATGGGGCCTGATCCGCATGTTCCGGATGAACCCCAAGCACCTGCTGCGCTGGGGCGCGGGCCTGGCGGCGGCCGCCTGCCTGATGATCGCCCTGGCCCCCGACTACTGGAGCGTGGTGGTCGGCTACGCCCTGGCGGTGCTGGGCTTCAGCTTCGCGCGGCCGGGCTTCACCGCCGGGGCCTCGCTGGCGGTGAGCGGCGAGGAGCAGGCCCGCGTCGCCGGGGCCATAGCCGCCGTCAACGGCGTCAACGTCGTGCTCGGCCCGGCCTATGTGAAGCTCTATGAAATGGTCCACGCCGCGCCGTTCCTGCTGAACGCGGCGATCCTGGCGGCGATGCTGGCCTACGCCTTCCTGAGCCAGCCGCTGCGCAGCGCCGGCGAGAACCCGGCCACCGACGCCGACGCCGCCCTCGCCACCCTGGAGCGCACCGAGGAGGGCTCGTGAAGCCGCCTCAGCGTCCGGTCGGCGGCGACGCCGGCTGCGGCGCGGGGACGGGGGACGGGGCGGCGGCGATCCCGGCCTCGGCCCTGAGTTGCTGGATGACCGACGCCGACAGGTAGCCGTCGGCCGGCAGGCGCCGCGCCTTCTGCCAGGCGCGCAGGGCCGCGCGGGTGTTGACCCCGACCACCCCGTCGGCCGAGCCGGGATCGAAGCCCAGCCTGGCCAGGGCCTGCTGGGCGGCCACCCGGTCGGCCAGCGACAGCGGCGTCTCGTAGGGCCAGGGCGCGACCAGCGGCCCGCCGCCGGTGAAGCGGTCGGCCAGCATGCCCGCCGCCAGGGCGTAGGCCAGCGAGTTGTTGTACTTGCGGATGACGAAATGGTTGGGGAACAGCAGGAAGGCGGGCCCCGCCGCGCCGGCCGGCAGCATCAGCTGGGCCTCGGCCAGGGAATCGGCCTCGCTCCAGCCGTAGCCGTCCGCCGGCCTGACCCCCAGCGCCGCCCAGGCCGCCGGGGTCTGCCTGGGCCCCTCCGACAGGCCGTAGTCGAACCCGGCGGGCAGGACCACTTCGCGCGCCCAGCCCTCGCCGCGCCGCCAGCCCGCCTTGGCCAGCAGGTTGGCCGCCGAGGCCAGGGCGTCGGCGGGCGAGCCCCAGATGTCGCGGCGGCCGTCGCCGTCGCCGTCGACGGCGGTGCTGAGGAAGGTCTCGGGCACGAACTGGGTCTGGCCCATGGCCCCCGCCCAGGAGCCCTTCAACTGCGCCCGCGTCGCCTCGCCGGAAGCCAGGATGCGCAGGGCGGCGATCAGCTGCAGCTCGGCCCAGTCGCGGCGGCGGCCGTCATAGGCCAGGGTGGCCAACGAGCGGACGGTGTCGAAATCGCCCTGCACCGCCCCGAAGGCCGATTCCATCGCCCACACCCCGAGCAGGATGTCGCCGGGAACCCCGAAGCGGCGAGAGACGTCCGGCAGCCAGGTCAGGCTCTCGCGCTTGCTGCGGCCGATGGCGACGCGGTCGTCCGAGACCACCCCGCGCAGGTAGTCGCCCACCGGCTTGGAGAATTCAGGCTGGCGGCCGTCGAGGGCGACGACCTTGGGGTTGGGCGTCAGCCCGGCCAGCTCGCGGTCGATCACCGCCTGCGGCACGCCGGCCCCGGCGGCCCGGGCGCGGAAGGCCGAAAGCCAGGCGTCGAAGGCCGCGTCGCCGCTGGAGGCCGGCGCGGCGGCGGCCGGGGCCGGAGCCGCCGGGGCCTGGGCGGTCTGGATCTTCAGCGGCGGGGTCGGGTCGGCGAGACCCGCGGCCGCCATCAACATGAAAGCGCGACGATGCATCATCATAGGCTAACGCGCATCGGCGACGGTTCAACGGGGCCCGGTTCTGACAAGGCCGTGATTGACTCCGGGCCGCCTTGAAACTATAGACCCGCCCTCCAGATCAACCGGCCGGTCTGATTGCGCGCCCGTTCGCGCGCGGATCGCCACGCGAAACTAACGAGACGAAAGTCATGAAGGTCAGAAGCTCGCTGAAGTCCCTTAAGAGCCGCCATCGCGACTGCAAGCTCGTGCGCCGCAAGGGCCGGATCTACGTGATCAACAAGACCGATCCGCGCTTCAAGGCCAAGCAAGGCTAAGAACCGCGTCGTGTCCGCCGAACGTCCCAGCGCCGTCGTCTGGGACGTCGGCAATGTGATCGTGCGCTGGGATCCGCGCACCCTCTATTCCAAGATCTTCCCCGACGCCGCCGAGCGCGACTGGTTCCTGAGCCACGTCTGCACCATGGCCTGGCACGCCGAGACCGACCGGGGCCTTTCCTTTTCCGAAAACGTCGCCCGGCTGAGCGCCGAGCACCCCGAGCACGCCCCGGCCATCGCCGCCTGGCGCGACCGCTGGTGGGAGATGTTCTCCGGCCCGATCGACGAGACCGTCGCGGCCATCGAGGACCTGCACGCCCGCGACGTGCCGATGTTCGGCCTGACCAACATGCCGGCCGAGACGGCCCAGCAGGTGTTCGCCATGAGCCCGGCCTTCGGGCGGCTGTCCGACATCGTGGTCTCGGGCGTCGAGGGCCTGATCAAGCCCGAGCCGGAGATCTACCACCTGACCGCCCGCCGGGCCGGCCGCGCGCCGGGCGAACTGCTGTTCGTCGACGACAACCTCGCCAACATCGAAGCGGCCCGCGCCCTCGGCTTCCACGTCCACCTGTTCGACGACCCGGCCGCCCTGCGCCCGGCGCTGGAACGCTGCGGCCTGTTGTGAGACGGCCCGCGCGCGGGTAGGAAGCGCGGCCTTTTCCTCTCCCGCGACTCGGAAGACCCTTTCGCCATGTCCGAAGATCAAGTCACCGTCGACATCCTCAACGCCACCGCCCAGACCCGCCTGAAGACCATCATCGAGCGCGTCGAGCGCCTCGAAGAGGAGAAGGCCGAGGTCATGGCCCACATCAAGGACGTGTTCGCCGAGGCCAAGGGCGAAGGCTTCGACGTCAAGGTGCTGCGCAAGGTCATCCGCATGCGCAAGCAGGACAAGGCCAAGCGCCAGGAGGAAGAGGCGCTGATCGACCTCTATCTGTCCGCCATCGGGGGTCTGTGAGGAAAGGCCCGCCCGACGCCAAGGCGCAGGCCAGACGGGCCGCGCTGAACGCGTTGAAGCGCGCGCGGCGGACGGCCGCGCGCAAGGGCGTCGAGCTCTCCGACTGGGAGGGCGAATTCCTCGGCTCGGTTGAGGACCGCATCAAGACCTATGGCCGCGCCTTCGGCGACCCGGACAAGGGCGCGCCGGGCACGATCCTGTCGGTGCTCCAGGGCGTCAAGCTCAAGGAGATCGCCGCCAAGGCCAAGGGCGAGAAGAAACCCATGGCCCGCGGCAAGGGTTTCCGCCGCAATGGCGCGCCCGCCGCCGCGACCGACGGCGAGGATTAACATTTCGGGCGCCCCGAACAGGGTTAAACTCGCGCCCGTGAGCCAAGCCGCCCCCTCCTTCCTGCCCTATGGCCGCCAGGCGATCGACGACGACGACATCGCCGCCGTCGCCGCCGCCCTGCGCTCGGATTTCCTGACCACCGGCCCGCGCGTCGAGGCGTTCGAGGCGGCGTTCGCCGAGGCGGTCGGCGCGCCGCACGCCGTGGCCTGCGCCAACGGCACCGCCGCCCTGCACCTGGCCATGCTGGCCCTGGACGTCAAGCCGGGCCAGGTCTGCATCGTCCCCTCGACCACCTTCGTCGCCACCGCCAACTGCGCCCGCTTCGTCGGGGCCGAGGTGGTGTTCGCCGACGTCGACGCCGACAGCGGCCTGATGACCCCGGCCACCCTGGCCGACGCCCTGCAGCGGGCCGTAGGGGCGGGGCGCAAGATCGCCGCCATCCTGCCCGTCCACATGACCGGCGCGGTCGTCGACCTGCCCGCCCTGGCCGCCCTGGCCCGCGAGGACGGTGCCGTCCTGATCGAGGACGCCTGCCACGCCGTCGGCTCGACCATGGACTTCGAGACCGGCCCGGAGCGTGTCGGCGACAGCCGCCACAGCGCCGCGACCTGCTTCAGCTTCCATCCGGTCAAGACCATCGCCACCGGCGAGGGCGGCATGGTGACGACGGGCGATCCGCGCCTGGCCCGGCGCCTGCGCGCCGCGCGCAGCCACGGCCTGACCCGCGACCCGGACAGCTTCGCCCAGGCCGACCTCGCCTTCGACGGCGGCAACGACCCGAACCCCTGGTACTACGAGATGGCCGAGGTGGGCTTCAATTACCGCCTGCCCGACGTGCTCTGCGCCCTCGGCCTCAGCCAGCTCGGCAAGCTGCCGGCCTTCGTCGCCCGCCGCCGGGCGCTGGCGGCGCGCTATCGCGACCTGCTGGCCCCGCTGGCCCCCATGGTGCGGGCCGCGCACGAGCCGGCCTGGAGCCGCGCCGCGCCGCACCTGTTCGTGGCCCTGATCGATTTCGAGGCCGCCGGCCGCTCGCGCCGGGCGGTGATGGCCGACCTGCAGGCCAGGGGGATCGGAACCCAGGTCCACTACATCCCGGTGCATCGCCAGCCTTATTATCGCGCCCTGGAGCCGGACCTGCACCTGCCCGGCGCGGACGCCTGGTACGGGCGCTGCCTGTCCCTGCCGCTGTTCCCCGGCATGGCCGACGACGATCCCGCCCGCGTGGTCGAGGCCCTGAAGGAGGCGCTGCGCCTGTGACCGCCGCCCCCTTCGTAGAGATCGCCGGCCGCCGCATCGGCGAGGATCAGCCGCCCTTCGTGATCTGCGAGCTGTCGGGCAACCACAACGGCTCGCTGGACCGGGCCCTGGCCATGATCGACGCCGCCGCGGCCACCGGCTGCGACGCAATCAAGATCCAGACCTACACCCCCGACACCATCACCATCGCCTCGGACCGCCCGGAGTTCCGCATCGCGGGCGGCCCCTGGGGCGGGCGCACCCTGCACGACCTCTACGGCGAGGCCTACACCCCCTACGAATGGCACGCGGCCCTGTTCCGGCGGGCGCGCGAGCGCGGCGTGACCCTGTTCTCCACCCCCTTCGACGAAACGGCGATCGAACTGCTGGAGAGCCTGGACGCCCCCGCCTACAAGATCGCCTCGTTCGAGGCCGTCGACCTGCCGCTGATCGCCAGCGTCGCCCGGCGCGGCAAGCCGATGATCATCTCGACGGGCCTCGCCAACCTCGCCGAGATCGAGGAGGCGGCGGCGACCGCCCGGGCCAACGGCTGCGCGCAGCTGGCGCTGCTGCACTGCGTCAGCGCCTATCCGGCCCCGATCGCCGAGGCCAATGTCCGCACCGTCGCCGACCTCGCCGCCCGCTTCGGCGTCGTCGCCGGCCTGTCGGACCACACGCCCGGAACCGCCGCCTCGGTCGCCGCCGTGGCCCTGGGCGCGGCGGTGATCGAGAAGCACTTCACCCTGGCCCGCGCCGACGGCGGCCCGGACGCCGGCTTCAGCCTGGAGCCGGACGAGTTCGCCGCCCTGGTCCGCGACTGCAAGGACGCCTGGGCGGCCCTGGGCCGCGCCCACTACGACCTCAAGGGCTCGGAGGCGGCCAACGCCCAGTTCCGCCGCTCGCTTTACGTCGTGGCCGACGTCGCGGCCGGCGAGGCGCTGACCCCGGCCAACATCCGCTCCATCCGCCCCGGCCACGGCCTGCCGCCCAAGGCGCTGGACCACGTGCTCGGCCGCCGCGCCGCCCGCGATCTCAAGCGCGGCGAGGCCCTGGCCTGGGAGATGGTCGAAGGGGCCTAGAGCCGCGCCAGCAGGGCCTCGGCGACGCGGCCGGCGCCCAGGCCGTCGCACAGGGCGGCCGAGCGCGCGGCCAGGCCGCGCCGCAGCGCCGGCTCGCCGGTCAGCCGGCGGAAGGACCGCGCCAGCGCCGTCTCGAAGTCCGGATCGTCGATCGCCAGCGGCAAGGTCGCCCCGGCGGCGGCCATCCGCTCGGCCCCGCGCCGCTGGTTGTCGGCGAGCACCAGGGTCAGGGCCGGCAGGCCGAGCGTCGCCCGCTCCCAGGCCGAGCCGCCGCCGGCGCCGACCGCGATGTCGGCCTCGGCGCACAGGGCGGCCATGTCCGGCGCGTCGACGCGCAGGTCCAGCCGGGCGTCGGCCGCCGCCATGGCCTCCAGCGCCGCCAGGCTGGGCGCGCCACCGCCCAGCGCCACCACCATCCGGGCCGGGCCGAGCAGCGGCGCCAGGGTCCGCGCCACGCGCCCGCTGACCCCGCCAAGATCGGTCAGGCCGAGCGAGACCAGCACCGTCGAGACCGGCCCGGCCGCCTCCCGCCGGGCCAGGGCGGCCGGGCGAGCGCGGGCGAAATCCTCGCGGATCGGGGCGTAGCCCGGCCCCGCCAGCACCGTCGCGCCCTCCGGGACCAGCGCGGCATAGTCCTCGAGCATCCGCCCCAGACCGCTGTCGACCAGCAGATCGCAGGCGTGCGGGCGGTCAGCCAGATCGTCGAGCGCCAGGACGGGCCGCCCGCGGGCCGCGCGGGTCTCGTCCGCGGCGGCCAGGGCGTAGCCGTCAAACACCAGGGCGTCGGCCGGGATGGCGTCGGCGAACGCGGCGGCCGACGCCGCCAGGTCCTCGCCCGGGGCGGCGACGCGGACCAGGGCGGCCTCGCGGCCCGGCCCGGCGCGCTCCCAGCCCCCGCCCAGCACCGAGGCGGCGATGGCGGCCGCCCCCGACGGGACGACGAAATCGGTCCGCGCGCCGCGTGCGCGCAGCGCCTCGGCCAGGGTGCGGCATCGCATCAGGTGGCCGCCCCCGATCCGGGGGCCGCCGTCGACGACGAAGAGGATGCGATGGGTCATGCCCGGTTATCGCCCGGCCGCTCGCGCGCCGCCAGCCGCCGCGCGCGCCGGCGGCGCGCGGGCGGCCTGCCCCATATTGGGCGCCCCGAGGCTGGAGACCGGCGGGCCGGGCGACCATCCTTCTCCTGCGCCGGAACGGACGGCGATCCTGTTGCGGCTAGGGGCCGGCATGAGCGAAGTGCGGATCTGGATCGACGGGGTGATGGCCTGCTGGGACGGCGAAGGCGGCGGCTGGACCCGGCTGGCCGACACCCTGGCGCCGTCCTTCGCCGACCTCGCGCCTCAGCTCGACGAATGGGAGACCTTCTGGTCGGCCAAGGCGGCCTGCGAGCCGGTGATCGACGTGCGCGACCTGGGTTTCGACGGCGAGGACGCGCGCAACGCCGACTGGCGGTTCCGCTCGCGCCGCTGGCGCCTGCTGCACGGCGACGAGCCGCCGACCCCAGGGGCGACGCCGAGCGGCTATTCCGTCCATCGGTTCGACGACGGCTGGGTGCTGCAGGACGACGTGTTGAACCGCCCGGCGCTGCTGATCGCCGGGCGCCGCTGACGCCCGCCGGCGCGGTTATTTGCGGCAGTCGCCGACGCGGACGGCGTCGATGTCGGCCGCGTTCTCGATCGTGCGGCCGCCGATGGTCGAGGTGGTCTTGAACGTACCCGAATAGCGGTTCGGCGGACTGAGGGTGAAGCTGACCTCGGCCACCCCGCTGACGCCATGGCCGTTGCACACCGTCCTTTGCCGGGCCGTCGAGCCGCTGCGGACCCAGGGGTCCGGCCGGCACTCGGGATTGTCGGGCCGGTCGTTGCTGAACAGCTTGCCCGCGCGGCCGAAATCGGCGGGGCCAAGACAGCGTTCGCTGCGCCGCTCGGGCCGCGCCACGCCGTTGGCCTTGGGCCGGATGGTCTGGGCCCAAAGGCCGCTCTGCATCCGGGCGGCGAGGTCGGGAAGGGGCGACGGCGCGCTCGCGGACTGGGCGGCGGCGGCCCCGGCGAAGGCGACGAAGACGACGGTCGGTAGCCAGCGGATGGTCATGGAAAACTCCCTGCCTCAGTGAGAAACCGGCGCGGACGGCCTCGTCGCCCGCCCGCGCCGCAGCGGATCAATCGCCGAAGGTGTAGGTGGCCCCGCCGACGAAGCCGGCGTCGGACTTGCCGTAGCTGGGCGCGTAGGTGGCCGAGACGTTGTAGCGCCACTTGCCGTCGGTCGAGGTGTGGGCGAGGCCCAGCGCCAGCCCGGTCTGGCCGTGATAGAGGGCCAGCGCCCCGCCGAGCGAGGTCTTGCCCGGACGGTCGTCGAAGCGGATGCCGCTGGCCGCCAGGGCCAGGGCGGTGCCGGCCCTGGCCTGCTCGATCACTTCGTTGGTGCGGTTGTCGGTATAAGCCATCTGGGCCAGCTGGGACTGGTTGAGCTGGCTGACATTGACCGCGTCCGTGGGCGCCGTCCCCGCCGCCACGTTGACGATCCTGCGCTCGGCTCCCGCCGCTCCGACCGAGACGGTGTTGGCCTGATTGGCCACCGACCCCTGGCCCAGGGCCACGCTGTTGGCCGCCGTGGCCTGGGCGTTCTGGCCGAGAACCGTGGTGTTGGCCGCCGCCGCGTGCGCCGATTCGCCGACCGCGACGCTGTTGGTCGCCGTCGCGTCGACCAGGCTGTTGGCGCCGAGAGCGGTCGAGCCGTCGGCCGCCACCGTCGACATGAAGCCGATCGCGGTGTCGTTCGGCCCGACGGCCAGGGCCCCCGCGCCGACGCTGACGGCGCCCTTGCCCCCAGCCCGGCTGAAGCCGCCCAGCGCCACGCTCAGATCTCCCTGCGCGAGGGACACCGCCCCGAGGACGGTGCTGCCCACGCCCATGGCCATACTGTTGTTGCCGGTCACCGTGGCGTAGTTGGCGCCGGCGATGCTGCCTGAGCCCAAGGCGGTGGTCTGCTGGCCAGTCGCGCTGGCCTTGGCGCCGAGCGCCATGGCGTTCAGCCCCGCCGAGCTGGCCTGGTCGCCGATGGCGAGGTTGTCGGCGCCCGTCGCCTTGGCGGCCTGGCCAAGAGCGATCGCGCCCTTGCCCGACGTCACGGCCTGCGTGCCGATGGTCACGGCGTTGTCGCCCTGCGAGGCGGCCAGCGCGCCGATGGAGATCGAAGCGTTCCCGGCCGCGCTGGCCCCGGCGCCGGCCGCGATGGCCTGGACCCCGGAGGCGGAGGTGTCGCCGCCCAGCGCGACGGCCTGCTGGCCCAGGGCCTTGGCGTGGTCGCCGACCGCCACGGCGCTGTCGCTGGCCGCGCTATAGGCCCCGCCAGCGAAGGAACTGCCGCCGGAGGCGCTCGCGGCGGTCCCGATGGCGGTCGCGCCGCTGCCGGCGGCGTTGGCGCTGGACCCGACAGCGGTGCTGTTCTGATCGGAGGCGACGGCGTTCGCGCCATAGGCGCTGCTCTGCAAACCGGAGGCGGTCGCCGTGAAGCCGGTCGCCGTGCTCGAGTCCCCGCTCGCGGCGCTGTGGTCGCCGACCGAGATGGACGAGAGCCCCGACGCTTTCGAGACGGTTCCCACGGCGACGCTCTGATCGCCGCTCGCCTGGTTCATATTGCCGACCGCCACCGAGCTGACGCCGGATGCGGCGGCGGCGTGGCCTACCGCGATGGCGACGGCGCCCGAGGCGTTCGAATCGATGCCCACGGCGGTGCCGTCGAAACCCTGGGCCGAAGCATGGAAGCCGAACGCGCTGCCCTGCACGCCGGCCGCCGCGCTCGCCCCATACGCGGACCCTCCTGTGCCGGTCGCCTGGGCGTTATCGCCCACAGCCGTGGTTTCCATTCCACTGGCCGACGCCGGGTTGCCGCCCGAGCCCATCGCGACCGACCCCAATCCCGTCGCGACCCCGCCGCTGCCCGCCGGCGCGTATTGCGCGGCCGCGGGGTTCGCGGCCAGACCCAGCGCCGCGCAGGCCGCTCCCGCCAGCAGACGCCGGGCGCCCCGCCCGACCATCGCTCCGATGCCAATGTTTCCCATAAGCTACAGCCCCGTTTCATGTTCCTCTCATGCAGGGCTAGCGGTTCGGGGCGCGGACCACGTCAAAGGAACCTTTGAGACGGCCTTCGGCGCGGGCCGGGTGGAGACCTAGATCGGCAGGGTCATCTGGAAGAACTGCCGCACCAGATCGGCCTGTCGGGTGGTCTCGGTCTTGAAGAAGATGTGGTTGAGATGGGTGCGCGCCGTCGCCTCGGCGATGTCCAGCCGGCCGGCCGCCGCCAGCAGGCCCTCGCCGCGGATGATCTCGACCAGCAGGCGGATCTCGGCGGCGGTCAGGTCGAAGCACTTGCCGAAGGCGGCGGCGCGGCGGCTGAAATCCGACGACGGGTCGAGGATGAACATCGCCGCCGCGGCCAGCGGCCCGCCCAGGCCCTGGTCCTCGGCCTTGAGCGGCAGGATATGGGCGACCAGGGCCGGCAGGCCACCCTCGCGCGGCAGGGCCAGCGTCGCGCCGCCGCCGGTCTCGGCCGCCGCCTGGACGGCGGCGCGCAGGCGGTCGTTGAGGGCCGGCGTCGGCGTCGACAGCCGCCCCTGGCCCACGCGCAGGCTCTTCTGGCCGCGCAGCAGGGCTTCGGCGCGGGCGTTGGCGAACAGCACGCCGCCGTCGGCCGTCAGCAGAAGCGTGGCGAACCCGGCGGCCTGCATGGCCTGGTCCAAGGCGTCGCGGGCGCTCCGCGCCTCGCCCAGCAGCCCCTGGATGGCGTAGACGCGCTTGAAGTGCGGCGCGGCCCGCCGCAGCAGGCGCAGGCCGGCCAGATCCAGCTCCACGGCCGAATCGGACCGCCACAGCGCCAGGCCGCCGACATTGACCGCGTCCCAGACCAGATCGACGCCGACGATGTCGATCCAGTCCTGCGGCCGGGCCCATTCGTTGAAATATTCCGACGCCCGGTAGCCTTCCGACTGGGTGACGCTCCAGCCGTGGCGGACGCCGCCGGGGGCCGGCCGCCGGGTCAGCGGCGTCAGCGGGCAGATCTTCGCGTAATGCTCGCGATAGAGGTCGTTGTAATAGGGATCGACATTGTAGGCGGCCCCCACCTGCATGTAGCCGCACCGCCGGAACGAAATCCCCGCCGACACCGAATTGGTGCTTTCGGCCACGGTCTTCAGCACCCGGCCCCAGGCGGCGGGGTCGAGGGCGCAGTCGTAGATGTCGGCGATCAGCCGGTCATCGACGGTCGGTGACATCGCTGGATTGGCCCCGCAGCTAGGAACGAACGCGAAGGCTAACCCCGCACGGCGCCCCGTGGCCAGCCCGATGGCCGGCCCGGCGCGCGAACGCCGCTCCGGCTCACCCCGCCATCGCCGCGCGCGCCGCCGTCGCCCGCTCGGCGAGCGGCCCCGGCGCGATCATCGCCAGCTCGTAGCCGAGGTCGCGATAGGTCTCCTCGTGCACGGCCTCGAAGCGCAGGGCGTCCTCGAAGGTGATCCGCCGCACCGGCGTCGGCGCGCAAAAGCCGATGTTGCGCACGAACAGCACGCGCCGGCTGTAGATCCGTCCGGCCCGGACGCGCTCCAGTTCGGCGAGCAGCGCCGCCGTCGGCGGGCGGCCCAGGAAACGGCAGAGCGCCAGGGTGCAGACGGGCGAACGGTCGAACACCTGGACCTCGTCGGGCCAGGTCTCGGCGCGGCGCTGGCGCGCGGCCTGCAGGGCGACGATGGCGTCGATGAAGCCGGGCGAGGCCTCCGGCCGCGCCTCGCCGCGGGCCAGGGCCAGGGCGACGATGTCGGTGGCGGCCTCCTCGATCACCGCGAAGCCGTCGATCTCCAGCTGTCGCAGCAGCGTCGACTTGCCGGCGCCCGGGGCGCCGGTGAGGATGTGGCGGGGCATGAGGAGCCTCCGGGGCCGCCACGACGATGTCCGTACGCGCGGAGCGAGGACGGACGCAGGTCCCGAGCCAACGGCAGCGGCGGCGCGATGTCGCTATGGGAGGGAGATGGTGGACGCGACAGGGATTGAACCTGTGACCCCTACGATGTCAACGTAGTGCTCTCCCGCTGAGCTACGCGTCCGACCGGGCTCGATAGAGCAAGGCTCGAAAGAGCGGGAAGGCGGCGGATATAGCCGGGAGCTTCCGCCAGCGCAAGTCGCGTTTATGCGGCGATCATGCGCTCCACCTCGGCGACCAGGTCGCGCAGGTGGACGGGCTTGGACAGCACCTTGGCCCCGGCGGGCGCCTGCTCCTTGGCCGACAGGGCCACGGCGGCGAAGCCGGTGATGAACATGATGCGCAGGGCCGGCTGGCGGGCGGCGGCCTGGCGGGCGACCTCGATGCCGTCGATCCCCGGCATGACGATGTCGGTGAGCAGCAGGTCCCACGGCTCGTCGAGGGCGGAGACCGCCTCCTCGCCGTCGGGGCAGGAACGGACCTCGTAGCCCGCCCGCTCCAGGGCGCGCGCCAGGAAGCCGCGCAGGGATTCGTCGTCTTCGGCCAGGAGGATGCGGGTCATTAAGCGCTCTTGAAAACTGCTGGCGGGCGCGCCCCCGAGAGCGCCGTCGTCCGGGCACCCTACAGCGACAGACGTAAACCGCCGATAAACCTCTGGACGGATGCGCGCCGCAGCCGCGAAACTGGCGCCATGAACGCCTGGGAGCCCCTCGCCGCGCCGGTCGCCCCGGAAGACGCGCCGTTCGAGATCCATCGCCCCGCCGGGGACGACGGCCGCCAGGGACCGGCCGGGCCGATGGTGTTCGCCTCGCCGCATTCGGGCCGCTTCTACCCGCCGCAGATGATGGACGCCTCGGCCCTCGACGCCGACGCCATCCGCCGCTCGGAGGACGCCTTCGTCGATCTGCTGATCGACGGGGCCCTGGGGCACGGGGCGACGATCATGTGCGCCCGCTACGCCCGCGCCTATGTCGACGTCAATCGCGAGCCCTACGAGCTGGACCCGGCCATGTTCGAGGACGAACTGCCCGAGTTCGCCCGCGGCCGCACGGCGCGGGTGGCGGCCGGCCTCGGCTCGATCGCCCGCATCGTCGCCGAGGGCCAGGAGATCTACGCCCGCAAGCTGACCTTCGCCGAGGCGCGGGCGCGGATCGAGACGGTGCACCGGCCCTGGCACGAGCGGCTGGAGCGGCTGCTCGAAGAGGCCCGCGCCGCCTTCGGCTGCGCCCTGCTGATCGACTGGCACTCTATGCCGTCGGCGGCGGCCGCCACCGAAAGCCTCGGCGTTTCAGGAACGCGGCGGCGGCGCACCTGCGACATGGTGCTGGGCGACCGGTTCGGATCGGCTTGCTCGGCGCACGTCACCGGCCTGGTCGAGCGCGAGCTGGAGGCGATGGGCTATCTGGTGGCGCGCAACGCGCCCTACGCCGGCGGCCACACCACCGAACGCTACGGCCGGCCGGCCCGACGCGTGCACGCCCTGCAGATCGAGATCAACCGCAGCCTCTATCTCGACGAGGCGGCCATGCGGCCGAACCACGGCTTCGAGCGGTTGAAGAAGGACCTGACCCGGCTGACCGCCGCCCTGGCCCGCCAGGACTGGGCCAAGCTGTCCTGAGCCCCAGCCCAGCCATGGACCGCCGGCCTGGGAGGTTGAGCATATCCAGCCGCGCGCCATTGCAGACAGCCGACCGGCCAGACCGCCGCGGGCCAAAAAAAAGCCGCGCCCGAGGGCGCGGCGGAAGTCATTAGGGAGGAAACGCCCAGGAAGGGCAGAGGCGACAGAGCCGCCTCACGAACCTAGCTATACGGTGCGGCGCACAATGACGCAAGCATCAATTGCAAATCGGACGCAGATTTTCTGGAAGCCCTTTAAAAAACCCTGACATAGCAACGGTTTTTCAAACCCGATCGATGCAGTGGGCATATGCTGCATTGCACAATCATCGACGCCCGAACGGCCTTCGAAGCTTCCCTGGAACCGTCAGCGCGCGGTGAAAATCCGGGAAAATTCAGCAACTTGGGAATTCCGGGCGGCGGCCTCGGCGCGGCGCAGCAACGGCGGGGTGGCGCAAAGGGGCCAGTTCGCGTACAAGCCGCGCGCCTTCCCCGCTTTTTCAGAAACGTCCGGCCCGCGAACCTATGTCCCTGCGCAATATCGCCATCATCGCCCACGTCGACCATGGCAAGACCACTCTCGTCGACCAACTGCTGGCGCAGTCGGGCGTCTTCCGCGCCAACGAGGCGACGGTCGAGCGCGCCATGGACTCCAACGACCAGGAGCGCGAGCGCGGCATCACCATCCTGGCCAAGTGCACCTCGGTGCTCTGGAACGGCAAGGCCGGCGAGACCCGCATCAACATCATCGACACCCCCGGCCACGCCGACTTCGGCGGCGAGGTCGAGCGCATCCTGGGCATGGTCGACGGCTGCGTGCTGCTGGTCGACGCCGAGGAAGGCGTCATGCCGCAGACCAAGTTCGTGCTCGGCAAGGCGCTGAAGATGGGCCTGCGCCCGATCCTGTGCCTGAACAAGGTCGACCGGCCGCACGCCGATCCCGACCGCGTGCTGAACGCCGCCTTCGACCTGTTCGCCGCCATGGGCGCGACCGACGAGCAGCTCGACTTCCCGCACATCTACGCCTCGGGCAAGAACGGCTGGGCGACGCTGGACCTGGCCCAGCCGAACGACAATCTGGCCCCGCTGTTCGACCTGATCGTCGACCACGTGCCCGCCCCCAAGGCCGAGGCGCGCAAGGAAGAGCCGTTCAAGATCCTGTCGGTGCTGATCGAAAGCGACCCGTTCCTGGGCCGCCTGCTCACCGGCCGCATCGAAGCCGGCAAGGCCGTGCCGGGCCTGGCCATCAAGGCGCTGGACCGTAACGGCAAGGAAATCGAGCGCGGCCGCATCACCAAGGTGCTGGCCTTCCGCGGCCTGAAGCGCCAGCCGATCGACGAAGGCGCCGAGGCCGGCGACATCGTCGCCATCGCCGGCCTGTCCAAGGCCACCGTCGCCGACACCCTGTGCGCCCTCGACGTCACCGACGCCCTGCCGGCCCAGCCGATCGACCCGCCGACCATCTCGATGACGGTCTCGGTCAACGACAGCCCGCTGGCCGGCCGCGAAGGCGACAAGGTGCAGAGCCGGGTCATCCGCGACCGCCTGCTCAAGGAAGCGGAATCGAACGTCGCCATCCGCGTCACCGAGACCGCCGAGAAGGACGCCTACGAGGTCGCCGGCCGCGGCGAACTGCAGCTGGGCGTGCTGATCGAGGGCATGCGCCGCGAAGGCTTCGAAGTGTCGATCAGCCGCCCGCGGGTGGTGTTCCAGAACGACGCCGAGACCGGCCAGCGCCTGGAGCCGATCGAGGACGTGATGATCGACGTCGACGACGAGTTCACCGGCGTGGTCATCGAGAAGCTGTCGGCCCGCAAGGCCGAGCTCAAGGACATGGGCCCCTCGGGCGCCGGCAAGACCCGCATCAGCCTGGTCGCCCCGTCGCGCTCGCTGATCGGCTATCAGGGCGAATTCCTGACCGACACCCGCGGCTCGGGCGTGCTGAACCGGGTGTTCAGCCACTACGAGCCCTACAAGGGCGCCATCGACCAGCAGCGCAAGGGCGTGCTGATCTCGAACTCCGACGGCGAGACGGCGGCCTACGCCCTGTGGAACCTGGAGGAGCGCGGCGTGATGTTCGTCGGCGCCGGCGAGAAGACCTATCAGGGCATGATCATCGGCGAGAACGCCCGTTCGGACGACCTCGACGTCAATCCGATGAAGGCCAAGCAGCTGACCAACGTCCGCGCCTCGGGCAAGGACGAAGCCATCCGCCTGACCCCGCCGCGCCGCATGACCCTGGAACAGGCCATCGCCTATATCGAGGACGACGAGCTGGTCGAGGTCACCCCGAAGAACATCCGCCTGCGCAAGCAGGTGCTGAACCCCTCCTTCCGCAAGCGGAAGGTCAAGGAAGACTGATCGGCGGGCCTCAGCCGGGCCGATCCGCAAAGACCGCAGGCCGGGGCGCGAGCCCCGGCCTGTTTTTTATTCTCGATGCATGTCTCGATGCACGCGGCTTAGCCGCGAGGGCTCACCAGCCCCCGCCGACGCCCCCGTCGTGGCCGCCGCAGACGTTGCAGTTCTCGATCTGACGGCCGCCGACATTGACGTTGGCGTTGACCAGGCCCTGGCCGGGATGGCTGGAGCCGACCGTGGCGCGAGCGCCGACCAGAGCGTTCGGGCCGCCGACATTGGCCTTCACATTGGCCAGGCCGTCGACGCGGGCGCCCAGACCCAGCAGGCTGTCGCCGCCATGGCCGTTCGAGCCGCCGACATTGGCCTTGACGTTGGCCAGACCGTCGATGCGCAGGCCCAGGCCGAGCAGGCTGTCGCCGCCGCCGTTGTGGCCGCCGTTCGAACCGCCGACATTGGCCTTCACGCCGATAAGATCTCCGACGTTGAGATTCAGCCCCAACAGGCCGCCGCCGCCATACGACTGATGACGACCGCCGGCCTGGGCCCCCGAAGCGCCCAGGGCGGCGGCGATAGCGAACGCGGACGCAACCATAAGCACCTTGGACATCTTGACCTCCTGAGATGGACCGCTCGTGGCGATGCGGCCCTTCCGTTGAACAGCCCCGTCGAGTGTGATCCCGAAGAGCAGGAGGCGAGGAGCAAGGACGGCGCCGGCCCCGATTTGTTGGAAAACAACGGATTCTTAAGCTTGCCGATCTGTTGCGACACCGAAAAGTTGTTTCAAAAACTGTATTTGTCTCGTTATGGGACATTTTTCGGGCCAGACTCCCGAACAGGTTGCAGAAGCGCCGGCGACCACGTGACCCTACGCATCGCGGCTGTCACATCGGCCTGCTAGCATCCGGCGCGGGCGGGGCCTTGGAGGAAGACGCGATGAGCACCCAGGATATCGCCGCCGATCTGGTCGCCCTGTGCCGGGCCGGAAAATACGACGAGGCCGGAGAGAAGCATTGGGCCGACGACGTGCTGAGCGTCGAGGCCGGCGGCGGCGACATGGCCGAGATGCGCGGCAAGGACGCCGTCCGCGGCAAGGGCGAATGGTGGGCCCGCACCCACGAGGTCCACAGCGCCGAGGTCGGCGGCCCCTATGTCAACGGCGACCAGTTCGTGGTGCGCTTCACCATGGACATCACCAACCGCGAGACCGGCCAGCGGATGAACATGGACGAGGTCGGGGTCTACACCGTCAAGGGCGGCAAGATCGCCGAGGAGCGGTTCTTCTACGGCGGCTGAGCCTGAGCCGGACCGACGGGCGGCGTCCGCCTGACGCCCGGTCGGTCATGGCCGTCCCGGATCGGCCTTCGCCGGCCGTCCGGGATGAGGCGCGGCCTCGCCCTGGGGCGGGGGCCTAGATCGTCGCGCCGCCGTCGACGACGATCTTCTGGCCGGTCATGAAGTTGCCGGCCGCCGAGGCCAGGAACACCGCCGCGCCGGCGATCTCGTTCGGCTCGCCGATGCGGCGCAGGGGCGTGCCGGCGGTGGAGCGCTTCAGCGTCTCGGGGTTGTCCCACAGCGCCTTGGCGAAGTCGGTCTTGATCAGGCCCGGCGCGATGCAGTTCACCCGCACGTTATGCGGGCCGTATTCGTGGGCGAGGTTGCGGGCCAGCTGGAAGTCGGCCGCCTTGGAGATGTTGTAGGCGCCGATGATCGGCGAGCCGCGCAGGCCGCCGATCGACGAGACGATGATGATCGCCCCGTCCTTGCGCTCGATCATCTCGGGGACGACCATGTTGATCAGCCAGTGGTTGGCGATGACGTTGTTCTCGAGGATCTTGCGGAACTGGTCGTCCTCGATGCCGGCCATCGGCCCGTAATAGGGGTTGGAGGCGGCGTTGCAGACGACGACGTCGATCCTGCCGAACGCCTTGCGGGTCTCGTCGACCAGCCGCTGCAGGTCTTCCTTGGACGAGATGTTGGCCGGCACGGCGATGGCCGCCCCCGGATGGGCGGCGTTGATCTCGGCGGCGACCTCCTCGCAGGGGCCGGCCTTGCGCGAGGAGATGACCACCTTGGCCCCATGGTCGGCGAAGCGCTCGGCGACGGCCCGGCCGATGCCGCGCGACGAGCCGGTGATGACGGCGACCTTGCCGCTCAGGTCGAACAGATTCATGGGGCGCTCCCGAGCCTCGAACAGTTGTTTGATTTGTCCGCACCGTGAGACGCCCGCGCCCGCAGGTCAAGCGGGCAGGCGTCCGCCGAGGCGGCTAGAGCCGCCGGATCGGGTCGGTTCCGTCCCAGCTCCTGGCCGCCTCGGCGACGTGCTCGAAGAAGCGGCCCTTGCGGCCGCCGGTCTCGGACAGCTCGACGATGTCGTCGGGCCGGGCCGGGTGGACCAGATAGGCGAAGCGGCCGTCGGCGCCGACGGCGCCGCTCTGGCCGACCGCATAGCCCAGGGCGACCAGCTCGGCGAGGCGCGCATCGAATTCGGCCGTCCAGAAGGCGACGTGATGCAGGCCCGAACGGCCGGCCTCGGTGAACTCGGCGTACATGGTCGGCGTCGCGCAGCGCTGCTGGATCAGCTCGATCTGGTGCGGGCCGGAATTGGCCAGGGCGATGGAGACATGAGGATCGGACCGCACGCCGCGATGGACATAGTCGCGGAAGGCCGCGCGCTCGACATAGAACCACGGGCCGACGCCCAGCTCCTCGACCCAGCGCCGCATCTCGGCCTCGATGTCGGCGACGACGTAGGCGGTCTGGCGGATCGCCCCCAACGCCCCGGTCACGCCCGGGCCTCCTGGCGCTTGAGCGCGTCGACCACCCGCGTCCCGGCCGGCGGGTCGATGTCGGTGCGGGTGGTTTCAGTCAGCCGCGCCATGGTCATGTAGAAGCCGCAGGTCAGGATGGTCTCGACGATCTCGCGCGGGGTGAAGTGGGCCTGGGCGGCGCGCACCACGTCCTCGTCGGCCCGCACGATCTCGATCACCTGGGCGGCGAAGACCAGCAGGGCCCGGGTCCGCGCGTCGAACGCCGGGTCGTCGAAACGGCGCGCCTCGACCGCGTCGATCTGGGCCTGGACGCAGCCGCACGCGAGCGCGATGGGGACATGCTGGTTCCACTCGTACTCGCCGCCCTCCAGCTCGGCCGCCAGCAGGATGACCAGCTCGCGCAGGTCCGCGCCCAGGAGCTGCTTCGACAGGATCGCCCCGCCCAGGCGCAGGGTCGGGGCGAAGCAGGTCTCGGCGTTGGCCATCATGCGGAAGATGTTCAGCGGCGCGGCCAGCTTTCCGAAGGTCTCGCGGGTCTCGGGCGAGGCCTCGTCGAGATCGATGAACGGCACGAGCGGCATGGTCGGTCCTCCCCAGGACGAGCGTGTTGTTGTTATCGCCGTTCACTCTGCCGCGGCCGGCCGGGCCGTCAAGGCGGAGCGCGCTTGGCGAACGCCGCGCCCGGGTCCATCTACGGCCCCTCCGCCCGGCGGCCCCGAACGAGTAGGACGAGATGGAATCTTCCGCCGGCTGGCGCGACCTTCTGGCCAGGGACCTGGCGCCGCGCTTCGCCCTGCTTTGCCTGGGCGTATGGCTGAACGCCGCCGACACCCTGGTCACCGCCACCATCATGCCCAGCGTCGCCCGCGACGTCGGCGGCTACGCCTATTCCGGCTGGGCGACGGCGGCCTATCTGCTCGGCTCGATCGTCGCCGGGGCCAGCGCCGGCCGGCTGTCGATGAGCCTCGGCCTGCGGCGCGCCTCCATGCTGGCGGGCCTGGTCTACGCGGCCGGCTGCGGCCTGAGCGCGCTCGGGCCGGACTTCGCGACCTTCGTGGCCGGCCGGCTGATCCAGGGGCTGGGCGCGGGGGCCATCGTCGCCCTGTGCTACGTCGCCATCGCCGTACTGTTCCCCGAGCGCCTGTGGCCGCGCGTGTTCGCGGCGATCTCGGGCGTCTGGGGCGCGGCCACCCTGCTCGGCCCGCTGGTCGGCGGCCTGTTCGCCGAGGCCGGCTTCTGGCGGGGGGCGTTCTGGATGTTCGCCGCCCAGGCCCTGGTCTTCGTGGCCGCCGCCCCGGCCTTGCTCAAGGCCGTCCCGTCCGAACCGGGCTCCGGCCGCATCCCCGTTCCACAGCTGGCGGTGCTGACCGGGGCGGTGGCCCTGATCGCGGCGGCCGGCCTGGTCCGCGAGCCGTGGCTGGCGGCGGGCCTCGCCCTGCTCGGCGGCGGCGGGTTCCTGGCGCTGTTGCGCGTCAACGCCCGCGCCAGCGTCCGATTGCTGCCGCGCCAAGCCAACGACCTCGGCTCGGCCCCCGGCGCCGGCTATTTCATCATCTTCGCCCTGGAGGCGGCGGGCATCGGCCTCAGCGTCTACGGCCCGGCCTTCATCCAGGCCGTCCACGGCGCCTCGCCCCTGGTCGCCGGCTATATGATCAGCGCCATCGCCGCCGGCTGGACGATCACCGCCCTGTTGGTCGCCGGGGCCAAGCCGAAATGGCACGGCCCGAACATCCGCCTGGGCGCGAGCGTCGTCGTCGCCGGGCTGGCGCTCAGCGCCTGGGCGATCCCGCGCGGCGGCGAGGTCGCCATCGTCGGCGGACTGCTGCTGATGGGGGCCGGTTTCGGCCTGGCCTGGGCCTTCGTCGCCAAGCGGGTGATCGAAGCCCTGCCCCCGAACGAACGAGCCATGGGGTCGTCCGCCGTGCCCACCGCCCAGATGATCGGCGGCGCCGCCGGCTCGGCCGCCGCCAGCGCCCTGGCCCATGGCCTCGGCTTCGCCCAGGGCGTCGATCCGGCGCTGGCGGCCGCCCGCGGCCCGTGGCTGTTCGCCGCCTTGCCCGCTGGCGCTCCTGGGCTGGGCGGCGGCGTGGCGGCTGGGCGGCTGGGCGGCTGGGCGGCTGGGCGGCTGGGCGGCCGTGCTTACGCGAAGCCCGACTGACGATCCGCCCATATTCAGCTTGGCGCGAATTGCGGCCGTTGCGCGAGGATGGCTTTCAAGGCGTCCCGCGGCCGAAGGCCGGCGGGCGCGAGTTCGAGCTCCAGCACCCCGCCCTCCCGGCGGGTGCGTTCCTTGACCCCGGGGAGCTGATTGGCGCCGACGCTCAATAGCAGCGCCTGGGCGTCGCCAGAACGCTTGGGATGGTTCTCGGCGCCCACGAGAATGATGCGGTCGATCGCCGACCAAGGCAGAGCGCCCTTCCATTTGCGGGAATAGACGCCGTACCGGTCGATGCGCAGTACGACCTCGCATCTCAGCCTGCGCCAACCAGCCATGAGCAGAACGCCGAACCCAGCGCAAGACGCGACCCATAATCCAAGGCCCAGGTGATCGCTCTTCTGAATGAGCACCGGCGGCAGCGGGGCTGCGGCTCGAACGAACAAGCCGATGAGGACAAGCGCGATGAGCAGGGCCTCGCCCCTCTCCGCCCACGACGTCACCCAGACCCCGTCGCCGCGCGCGACGCCGTCGCCAAGAAAGCGCGCTATTCGCGGACGTTGCAGCACCCACTTGGCCGCCCAAGGCAGCAGGAACGCCCCAGACCACTCAGGCCCGAACATCCGCCCGTCGGGCAGGCGGGTTTGGTGCAGCCAGTACAAAAGACCGAGCGAGCCGGCCGATAAAAGAAATACAAGAAGGTCGAAAACCTTTCCCGTCGCGCGCGGCGGCTGCATGGTCGGGGCCCGATGCGTCATGATTGCAGACTAGCGCGCCTGCACGCCCAGGTCACGCCGGCTGCAAGGCCGCCTTCTCCGCCACCTTGACCACGTCGGCCATGATGCCGGTGAGCTGGAAGTCCTTGGGGGTGTAGACCCGCGCCACCCCCATCTGCTTCAGCACCAGGGCGTCCTCGGGCGGGACGATGCCGCCGACCACCACCGGCACCTTGTCCAGGCCCTCGGCCCGCATCAGGCGCACCACCTCCTGCACCAGGTCGAGGTGCGAGCCCGACAGGATCGACAGGCCGACCACATGGGCCTGCGCCTGTCTGGCGCGGGCGACGATCTCGGCCGGGGTCGAGCGGATGCCGTCATAGACCACCGACATGCCCACCGCCCGCGCCCGCGTGGCGATCTGCTCGGCGCCGTTGGAGTGGCCGTCGAGGCCCGGCTTGCCGACCAGGAAGGTCAGGGTGCGGCCCAGCACCTCGGACACCCGCTCGACCTCACGCGCCACCGCCTCGATGTCCTCGGAACCGTCGTTGGAGACCACCACCGCCACGCCGGTCGGCCCGCGATATTCGCCGAACACCTCACGCAAGGCCTGCGCCCACTCGCCCGTGGTCACGCCGGCCTTCGCGGCGGCGATCGAGGGCGGCATGATGTTACGCCCGTCACGGGCGGCGGCGCGCAAGCTCGCCAGGGCCGCCTCGACCGCGGCGGCGTCGCGCCCCTCGCGCCAGGCCCTGATCCTGGCGACCACCTCGGCCTCCAGGCGAGGGTCTACGGTCTCGATGGCGCTTTCGCCGGCCGACAGCGGCGAGACCTCGGTCTCGGTCCAGCGGTTGACCCCGACCACCACCTGGTCGCCGGTCTCGACCGCACGCACCCGCTCGGCGTTGGAGGCGACCAGGGCGGCCTTCATGTAGTCGATCGAGGCTGCCGGCCCACCGCCGCCCTCGCCCAGGTTGGCGGCGTTCAGCGCGTCCAGCCGCGCAAGCTCGGCCCGCGCCTCGTCCTTCAGGCGGCCGACCTTGGCCTCGACCACGTGGCTGCCGTCGAACAGGTCCTCGTATTCCAGGAGGTCGGTCTCGTAGGCCAGCACCTGCTGCAGCCGCAGGGACCACTGCTGGTCCCACGGGCGCGGCAGGCCCAGCGCCTCGTTCCAGGCCGGCAGCTGCAGGGCCCGCGCCCGCGCGTCCTTGGACAGGGTGACGGCCAGGGCCTCGAGCAGGATGCGATAGACGTTGTTCTCGGGCTGCGGCTCGGTCAGGCCCAGGCTGTTGACCTGCACCCCGTAGCGGAAGCGCCGCGCCTTGGCGTCCTGCACGCCGTAGCGCTGCAGCAGGATCTCGTCCCACAGCTGGGTGAAGGCGCGCATCTTGCACATCTCGGTGACGAACCGGATGCCGGCGTTGACGAAGAAGCTGATGCGCGAGGCGACGACGGCGAAGTCTTCCTCCGGCACCTGGCCCGAGGCCCTGACCGCATCCAGCACCGAGATCGCCGTGGCCAGGGCGAAGGCCAGCTCCTGCTCCGGCGTCGCCCCGGCCTCCTGCAGGTGGTAGCTGCAGACGTTCATCGGGTTCCACTTGGGCGTCTCCTTGTAGCACCAGGCGATCATGTCGCTGATCAGGCGCAGGGACGGCCCCGGCGGATAGATGTAGGTGCCGCGGGAGAGGTACTCTTTGATGAGGTCGTTCTGGGTGGTGCCCTGCAGGGCCGCCCGGTCGGCGTCCTGCTCGTCGGCCAGGGCGACATACAGCGCCAGCAGCCACGCCGCCGGGGCGTTGATGGTCATCGAGGTGTTCATGCGGTCGAGCGGAATGCCGTCGAACAGGGCGCGCATGTCGCCGATATGGCTGACCGGCACGCCGACCTTGCCGACCTCGCCGCGGGCCAGGACATGGTCGGGGTCGTAGCCGGTCTGGGTCGGCAGGTCGAAGGCGATGGAAAGCCCGGTCTGGCCCTTGGCCAGGTTGGCCCGATAGAGGGCGTTGGACGTCTCCGCCGTGGAATGGCCCGCATAGGTGCGGAAGATCCACGGCTGGTCCTTCGCGTGCTGGAACGGCGTTTCCGACATGGCTTCAACCCTGGGCCCGGGCCTTGCTGGCCTCTTGATCGGCGCAGTTAAGCCCAATCCGTGCTGCGCTGCAAAAGAATCCGCTTGCCAGGGTCAAACAGTTGTCACAGGCTCGCCTTGGGCGATGCGGCTGCGGAATGGCGGTCATACGGCCGAATCATGCGCGCAAAACCCCAATAGCCACACCTAACGGGTCGACTTTCACCGGGCCGACGCGGCGGGCGGGCGCGAACGCGACAGCGTTCGACGAAAACTTTTGCAGTGCAACGAAACGCCAAGTCGGAAGCTTGCCCCATGGACGCCGCCACCACCCTGTCGCCGCAGCCCGTGAAGGACCTCTACGAGATCGGCGAGATCCCGCCGGCCTTCCACGTGCCCGAGAAGATGTACGCCTGGACCGTGCGCAAGGAGCGCCACGGCCGCCCGGCGACGGCCATGCAGGTCGAGGTGGTGCCGACCTGGACCATCGGCGAGGACGAGGTCCTGGTGCTCGTGATGGCGGCCGGGGTGAACTACAACGGCGTCTGGGCGGCGCTGGGCGAGCCGATGAGCGTGCTCGACGTGCACAAGCAGCCCTACCATGTCGCCGGCTCGGACGCCTCGGGCGTGGTCTGGGCGGTGGGCAGGAAGGTCCGCCGCTGGAAGCCGGGCGACGAGGTGGTCATCCACTGCAATCAGGACGACGGCGACGACGAGGAGTGCAACGGCGGCGACCCGATGTTCTCGGCCACCCAACGCATCTGGGGCTACGAGACGCCGGACGGCAGCTTCGCCCAGTTCTGCCGGGTGCAGTCGCGCCAGCTGATGCCGCGCCCCAAACACCTGACCTGGGAGGAGGCCGCCTGCTACACCCTGACCCTGGCCACCGCCTACCGCATGCTGTTCGGCCACAAGCCGCATGAGCTGAAGCCCGGCCAGAACGTGCTGGTCTGGGGCGCCTCCGGGGGCCTGGGCGTGTTCGCCGTTCAGCTGGCCGCCGTCACCGGGGCCAACGCCATCGGCGTGGTCTCGTCCGAAGACAAGCGCGACTACGTGCTGTCGATGGGAGCCAAGGCGGTGCTGAACCGCAAGGACTTCGACTGCTGGGGCCAGCTGCCCAAGGTCAACGGCCCCGAATTCAACGACTACATGAAAGAGAGCCGCAAGTTCGGCAAGGCGATCTGGCAGGTCACCGGCGGCCGCGACGTCGACATGGTGTTCGAACACCCCGGCGAGAGCACGTTCCCGGTGTCGGTGTTCGTGGTCAAGCGCGGCGGCATGGTCGCCATCTGCGCCGGCACCTCCGGCTACAACCTGACCATGGACGCCCGCTTCCTGTGGATGCGCCAGAAGCGGGTGCAGGGCAGCCACTTCGCCAACCTGATGCAGGCCTCGGCCGCCAACCAGCTGGTCATCGACCGCCGCATCGACCCGTGCCTGTCGGAGGTGTTCGCCTGGGACGCCATCCCCGCCGCCCACGAGAAGATGCTCGACAACCAGCACCTGCCCGGAAACATGGGGGTGCTGGTCTGCGCCCAGCGCCCCGGCCTGCGCACCTTCGACGAGGTGCAGGAGATCGCCGCCGGAAACGGTTGAGCCGTTCAGTCGTCCCGGACGCGCTTTTGGCCCCTTCTCCCGCCGGGAGAGGAAACGCCGCGCGCGCTCTTGTCCAGACGGCCGCTTTGGCCCCAAGTTGATCAAAATTGGGGAGGAATACGATGGCCTTGGTGCGTAACGTCGCGTTGACCGCGGTCGGCGCGGTGCTGGTCCTGGGGGCCGTGGTCGCGGTCAGGACGGCGACCTACAAGCCGCCGGCCCAGGTCGAGGCCGGCGCGGTCAAGCTGGCCGCCTCGATCCCGATCGACAACGCCCGCGCCGCCCAGCATCTGGGCGAGGCCGTGCGCATCCAGACCGTCTCGCACCAGGACCCGGCCGAGAACCAGGCCGGCGAGTGGGAGAAGCTGCACCAGTGGCTCCAGGCCACCTATCCCGCCGCACACGCGGCGATGACGCGCGACGTCGTCGGCAAGAACTCGCTGGTCTATACGTGGCGGGGATCGGACCCGTCCCTGGCCCCGATCATCCTGATGGCCCACCAGGACGTGGTGCCGGTGACGGCGGGCACCGAGGGCGACTGGAAGCACGGGCCGTTCTCGGGCGACGTCGCCGACGACGCCGTCTGGGGACGCGGCTCGATCGACGACAAGGGCTCGCTGGTCACCCTGTTCGAAGCCGCCGACGCCCTGGCCGCGCGCGGCTTCAAGCCTCGGCGCACCGTCTACATCGTCTCGGGCGAGGACGAGGAGGCCGGCGGCTCCGGCGCCCAGGCGGCGACCGCCTTCCTCAAGAAGGCCGGCGTCACGGCCGACTGGGTGCTCGACGAGGGCATGGCGGTGATCGACGACCACCCGCTGACCCACAAGCCGGCCGCGATCATCGGCGTCGCCGAAAAGGGCTACGCCACCTTGAAGGTCACGGCCAAGGCCCCCGGCGGCCATTCGTCGACCCCGCCCAAGGACACCGGCGTCGTCACCCTGTCCAAGGCGCTGGTGGCCATCGCCGACCATCCCTTCCCGCTGAAGTTCTCCGGTCCGGGCGCCGACATGGTCAAGGCCCTGGCCCCCGAGGGCGGCCTGGCCATGAAGGTGGTGACCGCCAACAGCTGGCTGTTCGCCCCGCTGCTGACCTCGCAGTTCGGCAAGACCCCGGCCGGGGCGGCGATGCTGCACACCACCATCGCCCCGACCATGCTGAAGGGCAGCCCCAAGGAGAACGTGCTGCCGCAGGACGCCTCGGGCTGGATCAACTACCGCATCGCGCCGGGCGACACCTCCAGGGACGTGATGGAGCGGGCGCAATCGGCGGTTTCCGGCCTGCCGGTGACCCTGGGCTGGATCAAGACCCCCAACGAGCCCTCGCCGGTGTCGTCGACCCGCTCGGACGGCTGGAAGATTCTCGCCGCCCTCGCCGCCGACCAGTCCAAGGTCCCGGTGGCGCCCGGCCTGGTCGTGGCCGGCACCGACAGCCGCTACCTGCAGCCGGTGGCCAAGGACGTCTATCGCTTCCAGCCCCTGGTCGCCACGCTGGACGACCTGAAGATGATCCACGGCACCAACGAGCACATGACGCTGAAGAACCTGGCGCTGATGACCGACTTCTACGCCCGGCTGATCGCCACGGCGGCGGGGTGACGGCGGCGTACGCCCTCATGCTCCCGCCATCGCCCTCTCGCCGAGGGAGAGGGAGGGCCCCATGGCGCGGCCATGGGAGGGTGAGGGGTTACGGCGTCCGCAAGACATCGCTAAAACCCGGCCATGGCCGAAGGCGACATCAAGACCCGCAGCGCAGCCCCGAAACCGCAACGTTTCGGCCAGGGCTTCCTGCACGACATCTGGTATTTCGCCGCCCTGTCCGGCGACCTCAAGCCCGGCAAGCTGCAGCGCTATGAGATCCTCGGCGAGCCGGTGCTGCTCGGCCGCACGCGGGACGGCGAGGTCTACGCCCTGCGCGACATCTGCCCGCACCGCGCCGCGCCGCTGTCGGCCGGCAAGCTGACGCGCGAGGCCGACGGCGCCGAGACGGTGGAATGCCCCTATCACGGCTGGCGCTTCCGCACCGACGGCGCCTGTTCGGCCATCCCGTCCCTGGTCGCCGACCAGCAGGTCGACGTCGCCCGCATCCGCGTGCGCCGCTATCCCGCGGCCGAGAGCCAGGGCCTGGTGTTCGTGTGGATGACCTCGGACCCGCGCGGCGAGGGCGAACCCGACCAGCCGCCGCCGACCTTCCCCGGCGTGGTGGGCGGCGGGCCGAAGATGATCGACCGCATGGTGTTCGACGCCCATATCGACCACGCCGTCATCGGCCTGATGGACCCGGCGCACGGGCCTTACGTCCACCAGCAGTGGTGGTGGCGGACCTCGCATTCGCAGCACGACAAGGCCAAGAGGTTCGAGCCGCGCGAGGCCGGATTCTCGATGGTGCGCCACGCGCCGTCGTCGAACAGCTACGCCTACAAGCTGCTGGGCGGGGCGCCGGCCACCGAGATCACCTTCCGCCTGCCCGGCCTGCGCTGGGAGCACATCGTCGTCGGCCCGCGCCAGGTGCTGACCCTGACCTGCCTGACGCCGGTCAACGACAAGCAGACCCGCATCACCCAGATCACCTGGTCCGACCACTGGCTGGTCGGCCTGCTCAAACCCTTTCTGCGGCTGGGGGCCAAGGCCTTCCTGCGCCAGGACGGCGACATGGTGAACCTGCAGAACGAGGGCCTGCGCTACGACCCCTCGCTGCTGTGGATCGACGACGCCGACAAACAGGCCAAGTGGTACCAGGCGCTCAAGCGCGAATGGGCCGCCGCCCGCGCCGGCGGCCGGCCGTTCGAGAACCCGGTCGAGGGCGGCGTCCTGCGCTGGCGCAGCTAGACGTTGCGGGCGAGATCGCCCTGCTTCGAACGCCGTTCGTCTAACATCTTGAATGAATTGACGCTCGCACGGGTTTGGCGACGCGCGAAAGGTCGTGTAAACCATATTTCTCGCCTATCAGGCGAATCGGGCCGCGCCTCGACCGCAAGAGGCCCTCGGGTCTTGAAGCTCGCCTAGGGCGTCCTCGACGGAGCGCACGGTGCGCAGGTGAAGAGTACGCGGGGTGACTGGCGAAGGGTTTTCGCACGTGAAATCGCGTCTATCGCAAAAAGCCGGCGCCGCCGTGCGCAAACTGCGCCTCGCCAAGGGCTGGACCCTCGCGCAACTGGCCGAGCGGTCGACCATTCCGCTGTCCACCCTGTCCAAGGTCGAGCTGGGCCAGACCTCGCTCGGCTACGACAAGCTGATGCGCATCTGCAAGGCGCTGGAGATCGACCTGGAGCGGCTGGTCGACGCCGAGGCCGAGGCGGTGTCCAAGGCCCAGGCGGGCGACGCCTCGTCGGCCTCCGGCCGCCGCTCGGTGATCCGGGCCCAGGACGGAGCGCTGCTCGACGCCCCGATCGGCCGCCTGCGCGCGGCCGCGCACGACCTGCTGGGCAAGCCGTTCACGCCGGTGATCGCCGAGGTCAGGGCCCGCTCGATCGAGGACTGCGGCGGCTATGTCCGTCGCGAGGGCGAGGCCTACGCCCTGGTGCTGGACGGGGCGATGGTCATGCATTCCGAGCTCTACGCGCCGCTGCGCCTGGTGCGGGGCGACGCCGTCTATTTCGACGCCGGCATGGCCCACGCCTTCCTGGCCGACGGCGCCGAGCCCTGCCGCGCCCTCATCGTGCTCAGCGGCGACCATCGGCAATAGGCCGGCGCCGGGGCCTCAGGCCAGGCGCACGGCGATCCGCGTCGCCTCCGCCGCGATCCGCCGCAGCCCGTCCAGCAGCGAGCCCCCGCCCGCCGTCCGCAACCCGGCGAGCGCGGCGGTGTTGGTGAAGACGAGCTGGACCTCGCCGGGCCATCCGGGGCCCTGGTGCTCGACCGCGTCCCAGAAGGCGTCGAGGTTGCGGCCGAACAGTCCGCCCCGGTCGGCCGGGCGGCGTCGACATAGGCCCGCCAGAACGCTTCCAGCGTGCGCGCCTGGGCGCAATCGATCGTCGCCACGGGTTTCGGCGAGGTCATGGAAGGCTAAGGCGCCGCCGCCTCCGGGGGCCGGCGACCGGCGACCGGCGAGGCGCCGGGGCGGGCCGATTCCCGCATTTAACCAATCCTTAGACGGTCGAATGGAAGGGATCAGAAAGGACGGTTTCTGACTGCGGGGGGGCGATGCGGGGGAAAGGCTGGTCGGCCGGTCGCGGCGGCTCGCAAGGCGATGGAAATGACCATGCGCGGTCCGCAACGTTAACCAATTGGATGGTGTCCGCCGTCAGAATGGTCCCTGGATCGAACCTTCGGCCCGCCCATGCGGTAGGGCTTGGCGGCCTGCGGGTTGGATTTGGACGGGGAACCCCATGAACGACCATCCGGCCGACGCCCTGCGCCTGCCCGCCAACCTGGGCCTGGACCAGGCCGCCCCCCTTCGCGAAAGCCTGCTGCAGCGTCGCGGCCGGCCGCTGGAGATCGACGCCGGCGAGGTCGAGCGCCTCAGCGGCCCCTGCTTCCAGGTGCTGGTCAGCGCCCGCAAGACCTGGACCGCCGACGGCCAGCCCCTGCACATCGCCGTCAGCTCCCCCGCCTTCGAGAACGCCCTGGCCCTGCTTGGCGCGCCCGGGCTCGAACCCACTCACGAAAAGGATGTTGTGGCGTGACACAGACCGTACTGACCGTCGACGACTCCCGCACGATCCGCGAGATGCTGAACCACACCCTGAGCGCCGCCGGCTTCCGGGTGGTGACGGCCGAGGACGGCGTCCACGGCCTCGACGTGCTGCAGACCGAGCGGCCCGACGTCATCATCACCGACATCAACATGCCGCGCCTGGACGGCTTCGGCTTCATCGAGGCCGTGCGGGGCGACGCCGCCCACCGCGCCACGCCGATCCTGGTGCTGACCACCGAGAGCGAGCCGGAGAAGAAGGCCCGCGCCCGCGAGGCCGGCGCCACCGGCTGGATCGTCAAGCCGTTCAACCCGACCAAGCTGGTCGACGCCGTTCGCCGCGTCGCCGCCTGAACCTGACCGACCGGGGACCGACCATGGATCCGATGGAGGCGATTCGCGTCACCTTCTTCCAGGAATGCGAGGAGCTTCTCGCCCAGCTGGAGGAAGGCCTGCTCGCGATGGAGCAGGGCGAGCACGACGCCGAGACGATCAATTCGGTGTTCCGCGCCGTCCACTCGATCAAGGGCGGCGGCGGCGCCTTCGGGCTCGACCCGCTGGTGCGCTTCGCCCACGTCTTCGAGAACCTGCTCGACCAGATCCGCGGCGGCGTCACCGAGGCCGGCCACGAGGTCATCGCCGCCCTCCTGCGGGCCTCCGACATGCTGGCCGACCACGTCTCGGCCGCCCGCGACGGCGGGACGGCGGACGAGGCCCGCTCGGACGCCATCGCCGCGGCCCTGGTCGCCCTGACCGAGGGCGAGGCCCACGGCGGCGACGAAGCGGCCCCCGCCGAGTTCGAGGGCCTGAGCTTCACGCCGATGACCGTCGCCCTGGACGACGAGCCGGCCGGGGCGGCGCAGGCCGCCTGGATCATCCGCTTCAAGCCGCACGCCTCGCTCTACAACAAGGCCAACGACGCCGTGCTGGTGCTGCGCGAGCTGGGCTCGCTCGGCCGGATCGAGGTCGAGGTCGACGCCGAGGCCGTGCCGCTGCTCGACGCCATGGACCCCGAGGGCGCCTATCTCGACTGGACCGTGCGCCTGACCGGCGAGGCGGACGAGGCCGCCGTGCGCGAGGTGTTCAGCTTCGTCGACGAGGACTGCGACCTCGACATCGCCGCCGCGGACGCCGCCCCTGACGCCGCCATCGACCTGCTCAGCTCGCTGCTGGCCATCGGGACGGCGGGCGCCGAGGCGCCGCCGCTGCTGGCCCCGGCCATCGAGGACATCATCGCCGCCGCGCCCGCCGGCGCGCCCGGCAAGGCCGAGACCGCGCCCGCCAAGGCCGCCGAAAGCGCCGCCCTGCCCGCGCCCCAGACCATCCGCGTCGACCTCGAACGCGTCGACCGCCTGATCAACCTGGTCGGCGAACTGGTCATCAACCAGGCCATGCTGGCCCAGCGGGTGATGGAGAGCAGCGGCGCCGGCCAGGCCTCGGACGTCAACCTGGCCCTGGCCGATCTGGAGCACCTGACCCGGGGCATCCAGGACAGCGTCATGGCCATCCGCGCCCAGCCGGTGAAATCGGTGTTCCAGCGCATGCCGCGCCTGGTGCGCGAGGTCGGCGAGGCCGTCGGCAAGCGCGTGCGCCTGGTCACCGAAGGCGAGAACACCGAGGTCGACAAGACCGTGGTCGAGCGGCTGTCCGAGCCGATCACCCACATGATCCGCAACGCCATCGACCACGGCCTGGAGAGCCCCGCCGACCGCGAGGCCGCCGGCAAGCCGGCCGAGGGTTCGGTGCGCCTGACCGCCGGCCACCGCTCGGGGCGGATCGTCATCGAGGTCAGCGACGACGGCAAGGGCGTCGATCGCGCGCGGGTCAAGGCCAAGGCCATCGAGAAAGGCCTGATCGCGGCCGACGCCGTGCTGACCGACGAGGAGATCGACAACCTGATCTTCCTGCCCGGCTTCTCCACCGCCGCGGCGATCTCGGACATCTCCGGCCGCGGCGTCGGCATGGACGTGGTCAAGAAGTCGGTCCAGGCCCTGGGCGGGCGCATCTCGATCTCGTCGCAGCCGGGCCAGGGCTCGCGCTTCACCATGAGCCTGCCCCTGACCCTGGCCGTGCTCGACGGCATGGTGGTCTCGGTCGGCGACCAGACCCTGGTCGCGCCGCTGACGGCCATCGTCGAGAGCCTGAAGCCGCGCCCCGAGGAGGTGCGGCCGCTGGGGCCCGACAACTTCGTCCTGCAGATCCGCGACGTCTACGTGCCGCTGATCGACATCGGCCAGGCCATGGGCTTCTCGCGCACGCGGGTCGATCCCACCGAGGGCGTCGCCCTGCTGGTCGAGAGCGAAGGCGCCGGCCGCGTCGCCCTGATGGTCGACAACATCCAGGGCCAGCGCCAGGTGGTCATCAAGAGCCTGGAGGCCAACTACCGCCCCACCGAGGGCGTCGCCGCCGCCACCATCCTGGGCGACGGCCGCGTGGCCCTGATCCTCGACATCGACGGGGTGGTGACCGCCAACCGCCGCGTCGCCAACCGCCGCGACCCGCCCGCCCGCGAACCCCTGGCCCGGACTGGAACCTAGACATGAGCGAAATCGCCTTCGGGTCCGACAAGAGCGAGCTGATCTCCTTCCGCATCGGCGAGCAGGAGTTCTGCGTCGACATCATGGCCGTGCGCGAGATCCGCGGCTGGACGCCGGCGACGCCGGTGCCGCATTCGCCGACCTATGTGCGCGGAGTCATCAACCTGCGCGGCGCGGTGCTGCCGGTCATCGACCTGGCCGCCCGCCTCGGCCTCGGCGTCGCCGAGGCCACCGCCCGCCACGTCATCATCGTCGTGCAGATCGGCCGCCGGCAGATGGGCCTGCTGGTCGACGCCGTCTGCGACATCCTGTCGACCGCCGACCACGCCGTGCAGAAGACGCCGGACGTGGCCAGCGACTCCACCACGCAATTCGTCCGTGGTCTGATCGCGATGGAGGGCCGCATGATCAGCCTGATCGATCTCGCCTGCGTCCTCGACGAGCGGGAGGCCGAAGCCGCATGACGTCGGTCGGTCGGGGCAATTCGGCGCAGCCCGCCAGCGCCGAGCGGGAGTTCGTCTTCACCCCCGACGACTTCCGCGTGATCGCCGCCGTGCTGCACGGCGACGCCGGCATCTATCTGCCCGAGACCAAGGCGACCCTGGTCTATTCGCGGCTGGCCAAACGCCTGCGCCTGCTGGGGCTGTCGAGCTTCAACGACTATTGCGCCCTGATCCAGGACGAGGCCGGCGTCGACGAGCGCCAGGCCATGCTGGCGGCGCTGACCACCAACGTCACCCGCTTCTTCCGCGAGCCGCACCATTTCGACCACCTGCGCGAGCGGGTGCTGCCCGACCTCGTGGCCCGCGCCCGGGCCGGCGGGCGGGTGCGGCTGTGGTCGTCGGCCTGCTCCAGCGGCCAGGAGCCCTATTCCATGGCCCTGACCCTGCTGGCGGCCATGCCCGACGCGGCCCAGCACGACGTCAAGATCCTGGCCACCGACATCGACCCCAACGTCGTCGCCGTGGCGCGCGAGGGGGCCTATCGCCGCGACCTGCTGGAGGCGGTGCCGTCCTCGGACCGCTCGCGCCTCAAGCGCGCGCCGGAGCTGGGCGACGACGTCTGGCGCTTCTCGGACGAGGTGCGCGACCTCATCGCCTTCCGCGAGCTGAACCTGGTGCGGCCCTGGCCGATGAACGGCCGCTTCGACGTGATCTTCTGCCGCAACGTGGTGATCTATTTCGACGAACCGACCCAGGAGACGGTCTGGCGGCGGTTCATCGACATCATGACCCCGCAGGCCCGGCTCTATATCGGCCATTCCGAGCGCGTCACCGGCGACGACGGCCGGCTGGTCAGCGACGGCCTGACCGTCTACCGGCTGAAGGGAGCGGCCCGATGAGCCGGATCGGCGTCCTCGTCGTCGACGATTCGGCCACCATGCGCGGCGTGATCAGCGCCGCCCTGCGCCGCGACCCCGACATCGAGGTCCTGGGCGGGGCGGGCGATCCGCTGGAGGCGCGCGAGGCGATCAAGCGGCTCAATCCCGACGTCGTCACCCTCGACGTCGAGATGCCGAACATGAGCGGCATCGAGTTCCTGGAAAAGATCATGCGCCTGCGCCCGACGCCGGTGATCATGATCTCGACCCTGACCCAGGCCGGCGCCGAGACCACCATCGAGGCCCTGGAGCTGGGCGCGGTCGAATGCGTGGCCAAGCCCGGCCCGGGCGTCAGCGCCGCCGAGGCCTTCGCCGACCTGCCGGAAAAGGTGAAGGTCGCCGCCCGCTCGCGCCTGCGCCCGCTGGAAGGCCCGCGGACCGCCGCCCGGCCGGCGGCGCGCGAGGGTTTTCGCCCCAACGGCGCCCTGGTGGCCATCGGCTCGTCCACCGGTGGGGTCGAGGCCCTGCTGCAGGTGCTGTCGATCTTCCCGGACAACTGTCCGCCCACGGTCATCACCCAGCACATGCCGGCGACCTTCACCAAGAGCTTCGCCCGGCGGCTGGACAGCGCCTGCGCCGCCCACGTGGAAGAAGCCAGCGACGGCGCCCCCCTGGAGGTCGGCCGCATCTATCTGGCCCCCGGCGGCGACCGCCACCTGGCGGTGGAGCGGGCCGACGGCCTGCGCTGCCGCCTGCTCGAGGGCCCGCCGGTCAACGGCCATTCCCCCTCGGTCGACGTGCTGTTCGGCTCGGTGGCGACGACCATGGGGGCCAAGGCCCTGGGCGTCATCCTGACCGGCATGGGCCGCGACGGGGCCAGGGGACTTCTGGCCATGCGCGAGGCCGGCGCGCGATCGCTCGGCCAGGACGAGGCCAGCAGCGTGGTCTACGGCATGCCGCGCGCGGCTTTCGAACTCGGCGCCGTCGAGCGCCAAGCCTCACTTTCACGACTGGGCGGACTGATCCTGGACGCCTGCGCAGCTCATTAGGGACGACATAAGATGCCCGCCGCCTCATCCATCCGCGCCCTCGTCGTCGACGACCAGCTGACCATGCGCGCCCTGGTCCGCGCCGGCCTGCAGCAGATCGGCATGACCGACATCCGCGAGGCGGCCGACGGCGAAGCCGGGCTGCGGGTGCTGCTCGAAAAGCCGGCGCACCTGGTGGTCACCGACTTCAACATGCCCAAGCTCGACGGGCTGGGCCTGCTGCGCGCCATCCGCTCGCACCCGCCGCTGCGGACGACGGCGGTGATCATGCTCACCGGCCGCGCCGACGCCGAGCTGGTGCAGCGGGCGGTGCAGTACGGGGTCAACAACTACCTGGTGAAGCCGTTCACCGTGGCCACCCTGAAAGAGAAGATCGAAGCGGTCTTCGGGCAGCTGACATGAACCTGGGCCCGTCCCAGTCCTTCGCCGCCGGACGCGAGCGCACCGTCCACGTCGGGCAGGGCGAGTTCGAGGTCTCGGACGACCCCAACGTGGTGATGACCACGGTGCTGGGCTCGTGCGTGGCCGCCTGCATCCGCGACCCGGCCGCCGGGCTGGGCGGGATCAACCACTTCCTGCTGCCCGACCGCGAGGGCGGGTTCGAGGGCGAAGAGGCCCGGCGCTACGGCGTGCACGCCATGGAGATGCTGATCAACAGGCTGCTCCAGGCCGGCGCGCGGCGCGACCGCCTGGAGGCCAAGCTGTTCGGCGGGGCCTGCCTGTTCCAGCGGCTCAAGAACATCGGCGCGGACAATGCCGCCTTCGCCACCCGCTTCCTCGGCGCCGAAGGCATTCCCGTGCGCGGCGGCGACCTCGGCGGCGAGCGCGCCCGCCGCATCCGCTACTGGCCGGCCACCGGCCAGGCCTTCCAGCGGCTGCTCGATCCGTCGGAAGACCAAATCTTCATTCGGGAGCAACGTTCAGCGGTCAAAGCTCCCGTGGACCAAGGCGATCTGGAGTTGTTCTGATGGGCGAAGCCGCCGTGAAGACCGCGCCCATGGCGCAACCGGCGGCCCACACCCTGGCCGGGGCGCTGGTCGGCGTGGCCGACGAACTGCAAAGACTGGCGGGCGAAGGCGCGCGCCTGGAATCGACCTGCGCCCGCCTGGCCGGGCTGGCCGGACTGGACGAACGGGCGATGGAGGAGCTCCAGGCCCTCGACCGCGTCACCCAGCACCTGGCGGCGCTGGCCCGCTATGTCGGCGTGCTGTCGGACGAGCCGGCCGCCGCCCATGAGGTCGACCTGACGGCGGCGCTGCGCGCGGTGCCGCTGGCCGCCCTGGCTCGCAGCCTGGAGAAGGCCGAACCTCACGCCGGCGCCCTGGGCGACGCCGGCGACTTCGAATTGTTCTGATTTCGAGTTGTTCTAGGGGAGCCCCATGAGCGCGTCGAACTCGTCTGTCCGGCCGAGCCTGAAGGTCGACCTGTCGCGCAGCCGCGCGCTGATCGTCGACGACAGCCCCGATCACCGCGGACTGATTTCACGCATCCTCTCCAGCTTCGGCCTCAACCGCCAGGAAAAGCGCGACAGCCTCGCCTCGGCCAAGGAGGCGATCTACCTGCAGGAATTCGACCTGATGCTGGTCGAGGCGGCGATCAACGGCGCCGACGGCTTCGAGTTCGTGCGCTGGCTCCGCCGTTTCGCCCCGGAGCCCAACCGCTACTGCCCGGTGCTGATGGTCACCTCGGCCACCCAGCGCGACCGCGTGGCCGAGGCCCGCGACGCCGGCGCCAACTTCGTGGTGGCCAAGCCGGTGACGCCGGGCGTGCTGATGGAGCGCATCGTCTGGGTCGGCAAGGACCAGCGCCACTTCGTCGAGACCAACAGCTACGCCGGTCCCGACCGGCGCTTCCAGCACTTCGGACCGCCCGTCGGCACCAAGGGGCGCCGCAAGGACGACCTCGCGCCCGAGATCGGCGCCGCCTCCGAACCCAACATGTCGCAAGGCCAGATCGACATGCTGATCAAACCCATGAAGGTCAATCTATGAGCGACGCCCGCATCTTCGCCGTCTCCAATCCGCTGGCGGACGCGGTCGACGTCCGCTTCGGCCTGGAGGTCTCCTCCGCCCTCGGCCGCGCCGGCGCGGCGATGGAGGCGGCCAAACCCGGCATCATGAAGGCCATCGACGCCTCGATCGACGAGATCGAGGCGCTGTGCAAGGCCGACCCCGCGCCGCTGGACCGCATCTTCCAGCTGTCGAACGGCGTGCTGGGCCTGGCCGGCGCCTACGGCCTGGAACCGCTGTCGCGCTGCGCGGGACTGTTCTGCGACGCCCTGGATTCGATGCGCGGCGACGGGCGCTGGCGAGCCGACGCGGTGAAGATCTACGTGCGGACGCTGCGCGCCCTCGGCGACCGCTCGGACGGCGCCGTCGTCGACACCGACGTGCTCAAATCGCTGGAGGTGATGAACCAGCGGCTGGCGTCACCCGGCTAGGCCGCCTCGCCGGGCCCTTCGTCGGCGACCGCGACCAGCAGCCGCTCCAGCGCCTGCGCCCTGAATTCCTGCAGCCGCGCGGTCTCGCCGAGCCGGACCCGGGTCTCCTCAAGGATCGCGGCCACCGCCGCGCTGCCCCGCAGGTCGTCGATGGCCACCAGCGCGGCCTCCTCGGCCAGGGCGGTGTCGATCGCCGCGCGGGTCTCCTGCGACATCGCCGCCAGCGCGGCCAGGGTGGCGCGGCCGAAGCCGAGCGCGCACCGCACGTCGATATCGATCATGTCGAGCCGGGCGCGCAGTTCGTCGCCCTGCCGCGAAGGATTGCTGTTCAAGAAAGACACCGTCCGACGACGCTCGAAGATCGGCGAGCACGCGGCCGGCGTCATCGGCGCGTGTCGAAAGCAAAGCCAAGCGATGAAGAACTGGCGCGCGGATAAGGGAAACCAGCACGGGTGTCAAGAATTAATGTGCAAATGCACAAATTGCATTTGCGCAAGCTGCACCTGCACCTTGTGCATCTGCAAGAAACATGGCTCTTAGCGAAACGTTAACCGCGTTCGGGGGGATGCATGCCTGCGCAGGCGGAAGTGGAGATGGCCGTCGTCCAGGCCGCGCCGGCCGTCCCGGAGGACAGCCGGCAGGAGTATTTCTTCTATTTGCTGTTCCAGGCGGTGCGCCGTCGCGATCTGGCCTTCGGCGAGGTGCTGGAGGAGATCGATCTCAGCCTGCCCAAGTGGCGGGCTATCCTGACCATCCAGCGCATTCCCTGCTGCTCGATGGGCGAGCTGTCGGCCTACACCACCGTCGACCGCACCACCCTGACGCGGACTGTCGACCAGCTGGTGGCCGAGGGGCTGGTCCAGCGCGTCGCCACGCCGAACGACCGCCGGCAGGTGCATCTGGTGCTGACCGATCTCGGCGCGGAGGCCTACCAGGCCGCCGTCGCGCGGCTGCGGCGCTTCAACGACCAGGCCCTTCGCGGCGTCGCCGACGACGACGTGCTGCGGCTGTGCGAGGTGGTCCAGACCGTGGTGCGCAACCTGCACGAGGACCCCGACTGGGCCGAAAGCGTCATCCGCTTCGCCCGCGCCTCCGACGCCTAGAACTGCAGCTCGGGCTGGCCGGCGCCGGCGTAGGCGGTCTCCGGCAGGTGGCAGGTGAAGGTGGCGCCCTGCCCCGGCTCGCTCTCCAGCGCCACCCAGCCGCCGTGCAGCTCGACCAGGGCCTTGACCAGGGCGAGGCCGAGGCCGGGGCCGCCCCGCTCGCGGCCGACGAAGCGGTCGAAGATGTGGGCCTGGACGTGGAAGGGGATGCCGCGCCCGGTGTCGCTGACCTGGATCTGCACCTCGCTCATCGCCCGGCGGGCGCTGATGCGCACCGTTCCGCCGGCCGGGGTCTGGAACAGGGCGTTCTCCATCAGATGGTCGAGGGTCTGGCCCAGCCGGCGCCGGTCGGCCCGGATGACCCCCGCGGCCTCGTCCACCTCGACCTCGACCGCCACCTCGACCTCGGCCGCCCGGCGCGCGAACCGCTCGGCCGTCTCGGTCAGCAGGGCGTCGACCGGCACGTCGCCAAGGTCCAGCGCCATCTCGCCGGCGTCGATCTGGGCCATGTCGAGCACGTTGTCGATCGACCGGGCCAGCTGGGTCGCGGCGGCGCGCACCGAGGCCACGTGCCCGCGCGCCCGCTCGGGCAGGGCGGCGCCGGCATGGTCGAGCAGCTCGGAATAGCCGATGATCGTGGTCAGCGGCGTGCGCAGTTCGTAGGAGACGTTGCCGACGAAGTCGCGCTTCAGCCGCTCGGCCTCGTCCAGCGCCGCCGAACGGTCGGCCAGGGCTTTCTCCAGGCGGCGGGTGTCGGTGACGTCGGCGAAGGCGATCAGGGTGGCGCCGTCCGGCAGCGGCCGCGACTGGTAGGCGATGATGCGGTCGTCGCTGGTGCGGGCCTCGCCGCCGATGGCCACCCGCGCCTGCGGGTCGGGGTCGCCCACCCGCGCCTTGAGGTCGCGCCAGAACGCCATGTCGTGCAGGCGCGGCACGCACAGCTCGGCCACGCCGTCGAAGTCGCCCGCGTCGTCCAGCGCCGCCGCCGAGACGTTCCAGAACCGCTCGAACGCCTCGTTGTGCAGGCGAAGCCGCCCGTCCGATCCGAACACGGCGACAGCGTCGTTCAGCTTGTCCAGCGTCGCCTGCTGCACCTGGATCAGGGCGTTGTACTGGGCCTTGAGCCGCACCTCGCCGGTGATGTCCGAGAACAGCAGCAGCAGGCCGCCCAGGGGGTGCGGCTGTCGCACCACCCGCAGGGTGCGGCCGTCCGGCGTGGTCCACAGGTCGTCTGGGGCCGGGCCCAGGGCCTCGTAATGGGCCAGCTCGCCCGCCTTCCAGCGGGCGTAGTCGGCGGTCTCGGGCAGGCGGCGCCGCTGGCGCAGGCGGTCGAGCACCTCGCCGTGGGTCGGCTGCTCGGCCAGCCAGGCCGGCTCCAGGCCCCAGAGGTCGGCGAAGGCGGTGTTGTGGAAGGCCAGGCGCCGGCCCTGGCTGAAGATCGCCACCGCGTCGGCGATGTGGTTCAGGGTCTCGTCGTGGGCGCTGACATGGCGCTTGTGGGCCTCGCGCAGCTCCTCGGCGTCGGTGACGTCGAGGGCGAAGGCGCCCACCCCGCCGCCGGCCAGCGGCGCGGCGGCGACGTTGAAGGCCCGGCGCTGGCCCTTGACCGGGGCCCAGCGCAGGCTCTCGCGCCGCTCGCCCAGGTTGGCGGCCTCGGCGATCACCGCGTCGGCCCCGCGGTCGAAGGCAAGGCCCCGGGCCGCGGCGTCCGCCAGGCTCTCGGCCTCGGCGGCGTCGAGCCAGGCGCTGTTGGCCCACAGCAGCGCGCCGCCCGCGCCGCTGATCCAGGCCGGCGACGGCAGGCTGTCGATGAAGGCGGCGAAACGGGCGGCGGTGGGCAGGCCGGCGTCGGCCGAGGCCAGGGCGGTCAGGCGCAGCCAGGCGAAGGCCCCGGCGGCGCGCCCCTCGACGCTGATCAGGCCGGCCGGCCCGCGCGCCTCGAAGGTGCAGGGCTCGCCCGCGTCGAACAGGGTCTTCAGCCGGCGGCCATGCTCGGGATCGGCGCGCATCAGGGCGTGCACCACGACGGCGGGCTCAGGCTCGACGCCGAGCATCCGCGCGCAGGCCGCCAGGGCGTCCTCGCCCGAGGCCAGGGCGGCGCGGCCGTCCTCGACCGTCAGCAGGGCGCTGTCGAAGGCTTCGGCCGAGGCCGAGGCCGCCTCGGCGCGGCCTTCCACCGCGTCCAGCCGGGCCTGCAGCGCCGCCACGCGCGCGTCGGAGCGGCGGCGCTGGGCCAGGGCGGCCAGCGTCGCGGAGACGGCCAACAGCACCGCGCCCACGGCGGCGGCCAGAACAAGGTCGTTTAAGCCCATGGCCCCAAGGATAGCGCTTCAAACCGGCGAGCCGCCGCGTCGGCGAATCACCATCCGCCACCATAGGCCCAGGCGCGACGGCTGGCGAATGCGGCGGCGGCGCGACGATCAAACCGGTTGGATCGTGTCGAGATTGGGTCAGAATGCGGGGTCATGGCCGCCGTCCGCTATCCCGTCGCCCGCAACGCCGACGAGGCGCTGTCCAAGCCCCTGGGCCGCGCCGCCCGGGAAAGCGAGGCCCGCGACCTCGCCGGCGTGGCGGTGGAGTTCGTCAGCGAGGCCGCCGGAAGCGCCTATGTCGACCGCGAGGCGGCGCTGGACGCCTTCGCCGGGCGGGTCGACGACGAGCGCCCCGGCCGTGCTCCGGTCGCGCCCGAGGACCGCTTCTGCCAGCTGCGCGAGACGGTCGAACGGCGGCGGGGCCGCACGCCGGTCCGCGGCCAGGCCCGGCCGACCTTCGCCGAGGGGCGGCGCTGGCCGCCTCCCGCTCCGCCGCCGCCGACGGCCTGGCGGCTGTCGGTCAGCTACTGGCGCGTCGTCGACCCCGGCCGGCGCGCCGGGCTGGCCCAGGCGCGGCGGGCGCGGCGCTCGCCCCAGGCCGGCGATCTCGACCGCGAAACGGTGAAGGCCCTGGCCGACCAGCCCCTGCTGCCGGTGCGCCCGCAACAGCCGTTGGACGTCGGCCTGTTCGAGGTTCGCCCGCCCGAGGCGCCGCACATCTTGATGCCGGACGAATGATCCGGCCTTATCGCCCGATCATGACCCAGTCCTCCCCCGCCGCCTGGACCGGCGCCCGCGCGCCCAGCCTGGACGACTTCGCCGAACTGGCCGAGGCCGCCTTCGCCGCCCTGCCCGAGACCTTCCGCCGGCTGGCCGGCGAGGTGCAGTTCCGGGTCAGCGACTTCGCCGAGGAGGCCGTCCTCGACAGCCTGGGGATCGAGGACGCCTTCGAGCTGACCGGCCTCTATCACGGCGTCGACCTTTCCCGCCGCTCGGTGTTCGACCCCGCGCCGTCGGCCTCGATGGTGTTCCTCTATCGCCGGCCGATCCTCGACGAATGGGCCGAGCGCGGCGACGTGGCCCTGGACGAGCTGATCGCCCACGTGCTGGTGCACGAGATCGGCCATCATTTCGGCCTGTCCGACGACGACATCCACAACATCGAGGCCCAGGCGTGAACGGTCCGCATATCGACATCGAAGCCCTGCGCGAGGCCCTGGGCGACCGGCTGTTCGCCCGCGGCGAGGCCTATTTCGCCGACGGCCGCGTCGAGATCGTCGGCGTCGACGGCGACGTGGTCGTGGCCCACGTCAAGGGCGAGGAGGTCTATGCGGTCGAGTTCGCCGGCGGCGTCGCCGACAGCCGCTGCTCCTGCCCGGCCTTCGAGGACTGGGGCCTGTGCAAGCACCTGGCCGCCGTCGCCCTGACCGCCCGCGACCTGGACGCCGGCCGCGTGCAGGCCGCCCGCCACCGCCTCGCCCGGCTGCGCGAGGGGCTGGAGATCGAGGACAAGGACGGGCTGGTCGAGCTGCTGGTGCGCCTGGCCCGCCGCCATCCGGCGGTGCTGCGGGCGCTGGAGCAGGACGAGGCCTGACCCCGGCCGCAGGAAGGAGCCCGCCGATGACCGAATGCGTCGATCCCGAACGCGCGCAGTTCGAGGCCTTCAAGGCCCTGCCCCGCGACACGCCGATCCAGATGCTCAACCTGATCCGGCTGCGGCCCCTGGCGGCCTATCCGCCGGACCATCCCAATCACGGCCAGGGCCTGACCGGGCTGGAGGCCTACCGCGCCTATGGCCGCGAGACGGCGGCGCTGTTCGCCCGGCTGGGCGGGCGGCAGGTCTGGGCCGGACGGCCCGAGACGGTGGTCACCGGGCCGCCGGACGAGCGCTGGGACCTGGCCTTCATCGCCGAATATCCCAACGCCGGCGCCTTCCTGGCCATGGTGGTCGATCCGGCCTATCGCGAGCACGTCAAGCACCGCACGGCGGCGGTGGCCGATTCGCGCCTCGTCCGCCTGGCGCCGTTGACGCCGGGCGCGGGCTTCGGCGAATGAGGCCGCAACGCGCGGAGCGAAGGAACGGACGATGATCGAGCAACTGATCGAACGGGTGACGGCGGGGTCGAACCTGGGCCCGGATCAGGTCCGCGCGGCCCTGTCGGGGGCGCTCGGGCTGATCCAGAAACACGGCGACGGCGCCAAGGTGGCCGAGCTGTTCGACGCCGTTCCCGGCGCCGCCGGCTTGGCGGCCGAGGGCGCCCCGGCCCAGCAGGGCGGCGGGCTGCTCGGCGGCCTGATGAAGGGGTTCGGCGGCTCGGGCGGGGCGGCGATGTCGGACGCCATGGCCCTGGTGCAGAAGCTGGGCCGCGACGGCGTCCAGATGAGCGACCTGCAACAGGTGCTGCCGATCGCCCAGCAGTTCGTCGTCGAGAAGGTCGGCGAGGACAAGCTGGGCGAGGTGCTGCGCTCGATCCCCGGCGTCGGCGGCATGCTGGGCGGCAAGGCCTGACGCGCGGCCGCTCCCCTATTCCGCCGCCAGGGTCTTGGGCGCGGCCCGCGCGCCCCGCACCAGCCGTCCGGGCAGGGCCCCGGTCGGCTCGCCGTCGCGATAGGTGACCTGGCCGGCGACGATGGTGGCGGCGTAGCCGCTGGCCTTCTGGATCAGCCGTCGCCCGCCGGCCGGCAGGTCGTAGGCCACCTGCGGCGCATGCAGGGTCAGGTTGTCGTAGTCGATCAGGTTGAGGTCGGCGCGCAGACCGACCGCGACGCGGCCGCGATCGAGCAGGCCGACGGCGGCGGCGGTGTCGGCGGCCTGCATCCTGACCACCGCCTCCAGGGACAGCCTGGGCCCGCGCGTGCGGTCGCGCGTCCAATGGGTCAGCATCGAGGTCGGGAAGCTGCCGTCGGAGATCATGCCGACATGGGCGCCGCCGTCGCTGAGACCGGGAACGGTGTGAGCGTGGCTGAGCATGGCGAAGGACGGGTCGAGCGAGCCGTCGGCGTAGTTCAGGAACGGCAGGTAGATCATCCCCCGGCCGCCGCGTTCGAGCATGTGGTCGAGGGCGACGACCTCGGGCGCCAGGCCCCGGGCCGCCGCCAGGGCCGCCACGGTGAGGTCGGGCGTCGGCTCGTAGTCGGGCTGCTCGCCCATCAGGTACATCTCGCCCCAGGCGTTGAGCATGGCTCCGGCCAGCGGCGTTCCGGGCTCCGCCGTCTCGCCCAGCAGCCGGGCGCGGACGGCCGGGTCGCCCAGGCGGGCCGCCTTTTCGGCCAGGGACAGGCCCGCCATGTCGCGATAGGTCGGCCGGCCGCTGAACGGGTTGAGGGTCAGCTCCAGCCCGAACAGCACGCCGACGGCGCGGCCGCAGACCTGGGCCTTGATCGGCAGGCCGTCGGCGACGGCGGCCTCGACCCCGGCCAGCAGCGTCTTCCAGCCGTCGGGCGCGCGGCCGCTCTGGGCCAGGGTGAAGGACAGCGGCCGGCCCGAGGCCTCGACGATCCGCCGCAGCATGGCGAACTCGGCGACCGGGTCGGCGAAGTCGGACACCGCCTGCAGCACGCCGCGCCCCGCCGCCTTCAGGCCCAGGGCGACGCCGGTCAGCTCGTCCTCGCCGGCGGTCAGGGTCGGGGTCGGCCGGCCGTCGCTGGCGCGGTGGTTGAGCGTGCGCGAGGTCGAAAAGCCCAGGGCCCCGGCCTCGACCGCCCCGCGGGCGATTGCGGCCATGGCCGCGATGTCGGCTTCGGTCGCCGGCTCCCGGTCGACGCCGCGCTCGCCCATGACGAACACCCGCAGGGCCGCGTGCGGCAGCTGGGTCCCGATGTCGACGTCGAAGGCCCGCGCCTCCAGGGCGCCCAGATAGTCGGGAAAGCTCTCCCACCCCCAGGGCAGGCCCTCGGTCAGCACCGGGAAGGGGATGTCCTCGACCCCCTCCATCAGCCGCACCAGCCGGTCGCGGTCCTTGGGCGCGCAGGGGGCGAAGCCGACCCCGCAATTGCCGGTGACCACGGTGGTGACGCCATGCCAGGACGAAGGCTGCATGCGCGCGTCCCAGGTCGCCTGGCCGTCATAGTGGGTGTGGATGTCGACGAAACCCGGCGTGACGACCAGGCCGCGGGCGTCGATCTCCTCGACGCCGAAGCCGGCGATCCGGCCCACGGCGGCGATGCGCCCGTTCCGGACGGCGACGTCGGCCTCCCGCGCCGGGCCGCCGCTTCCGTCCACCAGCAGGCCGCCCCGGATCACCAGATCATAGGCCCGTTCCACCGGCCGCCTCCCGTCTATCTTATCGTTGATAATCAGCGTGCGCCCGCCGCCCGAAAACGGTCAAGCCCTTTACGTTCGCGGCAACTGGCGCGGTGGAGAAGTCTGGCTTAGGGTGCCGGTCCAATTTCAAACTACCGTTTGAGGAAACAACGCCTATGCGTGAAGCGGTCATCGTCTCCTACGCTCGGACGGGCCTGGCCAAGTCCGGCCGCGGCGGGTTCAACAACACCCACGGGGCGGCCATGGCCGGCCACGCCATCCAGCACGCCGTCGCCCGCGCCAAGATCGACGCGGCCGAGGTCGAGGACGTGGTGCTGGGCTGCGGCGGCCCCGAAGGCGCCACCGGCCACAACGTCGCCCGCAACGCCGCCATCTGGGCCGGCCTGCCGATCACCACCGCCGGGACCACCATCAACCGCTTCTGCTCGTCGGGCCTGCAGGCCATCGCCTCGGCCTCGCACTACGTGAAGAACGAAGGCGCGGCCGTCGCCGTCGGCGGCGGGGTCGAGTCGATCTCGCTGGTGCAGATGGGCGGCCACATGAACACCTTCCGCTTCACCGAAGAGAAGCTGATGAAGATCCGGCCGGACCTGTGGATGCCGATGATCGACACCGCCGACATCGTCGCCGAGCGCTATGGCGTCAGCCGCGAATACCAGGACGAATACGCCCTGCGCAGCCAGCAGCGCATCGCCGCCGCCCAGGCCGCCGGCCTGTTCAAGGACGAGATCGTCCCGATGCAGACCCAGATGAAGAAGGTCGACAAGGCGACCGGCCAGGAATCGATCGTCGACTACGTGGTCGACCGCGACGAGTGCAACCGCCCCGACACCACCCTGGAAGGCCTGGCCGGCCTGCAGCCGGTCAAGGGCCCGGGCAAGTTCGTCACCGCCGGCAACGCCTCGCAGCTGTCGGACGGCGCCGCCGCCGTGGTGGTGATGGAAGGCAAGGAGGCCGAGAAGCGCGGCCTCGAGCCGCTGGGCGTGTTCAAGGGCTTCGCCGTCGCCGGCTGCGCCCCCGACGAGATGGGCATCGGCCCGGTGTTCGCCGTGCCGCGCCTGCTCGAGCGTCATGGCCTCAAGGTCGAGGACATCGACCTTTGGGAGTTGAACGAGGCCTTCGCCTCGCAATGCCTCTACAGCCGCGACCGCCTGGGCATCGACCCGGAGAAGTTCAACGTCAACGGCGGCTCGATCGCCATCGGCCACCCCTACGGCATGACCGGCGCCCGCTGCACGGGCCACGTGCTGCTGGAAGGCAAGCGCCGCAAGGCCAAGCATGTGGTGGTGACCATGTGCATCGGCGGCGGCATGGGCGCGGCGGGCCTGTTCGAGGTCCTCTGAGCCAAATCCTGAGGACCGGCCGCCCGACGGCCGGTTGGCTTAACGACGCCGCCCGGTCCGCCGGGCGGCGTTTTTGTTTCGGTGGTGCTCAACCCTAGCGGCGTTAGGGTTCTACCGGGCAAGGTTAACCGACCGAGAGGAGACGATCGACCTGTGAAGAACTGATCCCCATCAGGTCGGCGATCTCTTCGGTTGTTATGTCCGGTCGTTCTCTTCGCAAATCCTGCGCCGTCCAGACTAAAGACAGTGACAGGGGATCGGTAAACCTAAAGGGCTTGCTCAGCGCCTGACCGACCTTCAGCACGCGCTCGTACGTGATGAAGTCCGAGGGCCAGCTGCATTCAGCTACTATTTTGTCGGCCGTCGACTGTTGCAACCGTCTGAAGAAATAATCGTCGAAAATGCGCTCTTCTTGGGCGACCACCCAGTTCTGCCCGCAGGTCGCGCACCTAAAAAGGTGGAGCCACCATTGCGGGGGGCCGTGATCGCAGACCCTTTCGAGGGTCGCGAAGACTCTGTCGTCAAGCCCGTCGAATCCCATCGGCACCACCGCCAAATCCGGCAACGTGACACATTCACATTTCAGCGAGGGGCGAAGAGCCATCGCGAGCTTCTCGCGGATGACGAACAGTTCACTCTGGTTGCGATAGTCGAACGATATGAGCTCGATGTAGAGTTCCTCTCCCAAATCTTCCTCTAGGTCCTCCTGAGCGTAGAGCCACGCTTCGAAGTCGTCTGAGAACATGTCCTGACGGGCGAAGCGCCAGAGGGTGGCTACGGCTGTACGGCTCATAACAAGCCGATATCACGAATGGGTTGCAGAGATCAGCCATGGGCTGAACAGCGCGCCAATCCGCGTTCGCGTCATTGAAACACACCAAACTGCAACTACATCAGTAGCGGTTGATGGATCTTCGACAATGGCTACGAGATTTCTTATCGGACTGGCGCTGGCGATCGGCCTGCTGGCCGGCGCGCTGGCGCCCGCGCCGCACCTGATCAAGCGCTCCACCTTGATGGACCTGGGCGAGGTCGCTCAGGCCGGCTCGAACACCTGACCTGGCGACGCCGTCACGGGCGGGCGCCTCGTGCGGCTTCGTTCGTCATGGCGGAGGCGTGGGTGGCGCAGCCCGACAGCGTGCGGCCTTCCAGGGTAAGCTCGGCCTTGAACGGATAGCGACGGTCGGACATGCCGTCCGAGCAGTCCGCCAAGCGAAGGGTCAGCGTCGCCGCAGGCTTGTCCAATGTCCACACCGCGCCGCCGTCCTTCAGCGCCGCACCGCCATTGGGCAGGTCGAGGTCGGGCTTGCCCGGCCGGCTGAGCGTCAGGCCGCCGGCCCGCACCTTCACCGCCCAGAACGGTTCGGCCCCCAGGGCGTTGAGATCCCCCGAGAAATCCGCCGCCGTCGGGACGCTGTTTCCGGCCTTGGGCGCGGGCGCGTCGGCCGGCGGGGTCAGCGGCCCTTCCTGGGAATCGGCGGGCCGGCGCCCGCAGCCGGCCAGCACGGCGCCGGCGAGGACCAGGACGACGAGGGCGGCGGCGGGACGCATGCGGGGCTCCGTTACGGCGAAGGCTGCAAGTCTAGCCGCCGCCCGCGCCCGCCTCGACGAAAAAGACGCCCCGCCGCTCTACCGCCCGAGGCGCTTGAGGACGTCGTCGCGATAGGTGCGGCTGGTCACCACCTCGGCGCCGCTCTCCAGGAGCAGCCGCCAGGAGCCGTCCGACAGCGGCCGGGCCTCGCGGACGCGGGCGAGATTGACCAGGGCCGAGCGGTGGACGCGGGCGAAGCGGCGCGGGTCGAGCTCCGCCTCCAGTCCCTGCAAGGTGGCGCGCAGCAAGCCCTCGCGCCCGTCCCAGCGCGCCACGACATAGTTGCCGGCGGCCTCGAAAGCCTCCACCGCCGCGACCTCGACCGGGACGCGGCGCGCGCCGGCCGTCACCATCAGACGCTCGGGCTGGCGCTCCGGCCCGGGCGAGGCCTGGGCGGTCCGCGCCTCGGCCAAGGCCGTCTCCAGGAGGGCGTTGCGGGCCCGCGCCTCGGCCGCCCGGCGATGGTGGACGGCGGCGAGGCCCACGGCCAGGATCGCGGTGTAGAGCAGGGCGCACACCGGCATGCGGGCGAGTATTCGGCCGGCGAGGTCGCCGCCGCCGGCGAAGGCCCGGTCGATCAGGCTGGCGACCACCGCCTCGGCCGGCATGACGACGAGGCCCGCCGCCAACGCCGCCGCCACGCCCCGCGCGCCGGCCCCGAACCGGCGCAGCGCCAGCCAGACGATCCCCGCCGCCGGCAGCCAGGCGGCGTAGATGGCCCCCTGCCAGAGCAGCGAGGCCGCGACGTCGACGGGCGCGCCGCGGCCGGCCGCCGACCGCCGGGCGAACCAGGCGGCGCACAGGGTGGTCGCCAGCCAGCTGTAGCCGGTGAACGCCCACACCCAGGCGGCCGTGGGCGCGGTCTTCAGTACGCCCTTCAGGCCGGCGACGAGGCCCGGCGACGGGCGGCCAGCATCGCCACCCAGATCACGGCCATCGGTTGGATCAACAGGGTCGGCCAGAGCTGGCTCCATGGGGTCGGCAGGACGGTGAGGAAATTGCCGGAGAAGGCGCTGACCACCGCGCCATAGGCGCTCAGCATCTTCACAAGATGCTCGTAGGTCCAGAGGTCCGGCGAGAACGGCCAGGCGGCCGGCCGCCAGAACCGCCAGAGATCCCAACCGCCATAGAGGAACGCGGCGTAGACCAGGGCGATGGTCGTCGCCCTCGGGCCGGCGGCGCGGCCGGTCAGCAGCAGGACCAGCACCCAGGCGCCGACCCCGACGACGGCCAGGGCGGCGGCCCAGTCGATCGCGGCCGCCCGCTGGCGCGGATCGAGGTCCGGCCGCTTGCGCCGCAGGACCCGCACGCCCGAGAACAGCGTGATCGTCGCCGTCGCCGACAGGGCGGCGAAATAGGCGTTGAAACGCAGCGCCGTCATCAGCCAGGCGGCGACCAGCAGCGCCCCCGTCAGCCCGACGAACAGGCGGCCGGCCAGCCGGTGCGGGCGCGAGCCCTTGCGCGTCAGGATCGGCGCGAGCCCGACGGCGACCGCCAGCAGGCCGCAGCCGATGTGCGACATCAGTATGGGATGGAAGAGCGCGGTCATGGCGGCGAGCCTCGCCGCATCGGCGACCGCCGCGCCAGCGGATTGGGTCCGGCGGCGGCGGGCTGGGACCAGGCGCGGCCCCTGGTCGGCGCCGACGCCGTTCGCCCCTCCCCGCTCGGGCGCGAAACGCTCTAGAATCCCGCGCCAAGATGAGTCGCCAGCCGCCCTTCGCCTTCTATGAGTTCTTCGCCGGCGGCGGCATGGCCCGCGCCGGGCTGGGAGCGGACTGGGCCTGCGCGTTCGCCAACGACTTCGACGCCGCCAAGGCGGCCGCCTATCGCCAGAACTGGGGCGGCGACGATCTGGCGGTCGGCGACGTCGGCGCATTGACCGCCGCCGACCTGCCCGGCCGGGCGGACCTGGCCTGGGCCTCCAGCCCCTGCCAGGACTTCAGCCTGGCCGGCGGCCGCGCCGGCCTGGGCGGCGGCAAGTCCTCGGCGTTCTGGGGATTCTGGCGGCTGATGGAGGCGCTGGACGGCCAGGGCCGCGCGCCGCACCTGATCGTCATCGAGAACGTCGTCGGCCTGCTCACCTCGCACGGCGGCGCCGATTTCACCGCCCTGGTCGCCGCCCTGGCCGGGCGGGGCTATCGGGTCGGGGCGCTGGAGATCGACGCCGCCGCCTTCCTGCCGCAGTCGCGGCCGCGGGTGTTCGTCGTCGCCGCGTTGGGCGCGCCGGCGGCGGACCGGGTCGGGGTCTCGCCGTTCCACACCCGCGCCGTGCGCGAGGCGTTCGAGCGGCTGCCCGCCGCCCTGAAGGCCGGCTGGGTCTGGTGGCGCACCGGGACCCCTGCCCGCCCCAACCGCGACCTGGCCGCCGTGCTCGACGACGACGCCGCGGCCGACTGGCATTCCCCGGACCAGACCGAACGGCTGCTGTCGCTGATGAACGAGGCGCACCGGGGCAAGCTGGCCGCCGCCGCCGCGCGCGGCGAACGCGTCGCCGGCGCCCTCTTCCGCCGCACCCGGGGCGGCGTTCAGCGGGCGGAGGTTCGTTTCGACGGCCTGGCCGGCTGCCTGCGCACGCCGCGCGGCGGCTCCTCGCGCCAGACCGTGGTGGTGGTCGAGGGCGACCGGGTGCGCACCCGCCTGCTCAGCGGCCGCGAGGGCGCGCGCATGATGGGCCTGCCGGAGACCTACCGCCTGCCGGCGCGGACGACGGCGGCGCTGCAACTGGTCGGCGACGGCGTCGCCGTTCCCGCCGTCCGCTTCCTGGCCGAACAGGTGCTGGAGCCGCTGCTGCGCGACGCCGTCCCGGCGGCGGCGGCCGAATAGCGCCAATCCCTAGCTTGCGGGCAGACAAAGCCCCGCCGCCTCGCCTAGACTGGGGGCCGAAGGGTCCTCGCTGAAGAGAAGCATCATGGCCGACGCCAAATCCGCAGCCAACTACGACGCCGCCCGCTACCAGCGCCAAGGCCGCGGCAAGATCTTCGATTCGGTGCTCGACCTGATCGGCGACACGCCGCTGGTGCGCCTGCCGCGCCTGTCGGCCGAGCTGAAGCCCAAGGGCGAGGTGGTCGCCAAGCTCGAATTCTTCAACCCGCTGTCCAGCGTCAAGGACCGCATCGGCGTGGCGATGATCGAGGCGCTGGAGGCCAAGGGCCTGCTCACGGAAGGCGCGACCATCGTCGAGCCGACCAGCGGCAACACCGGCATCGCCCTGGCCTTCGTCGCCGCCGCCAAGGGCTACAAGCTGATCCTGGTCATGCCCGAGAGCATGTCGATCGAGCGCCGCAAGATGCTGGTGCTGCTGGGCGCGACGCTGGAGCTGACCCCGGCCGAGAAGGGCATGCGCGGCGCCGTCGCCCGCGCCCAGGAGCTGCTGGAGGAGATTCCCGGCTCGGTGATGCCCCAGCAGTTCGAGAACGGCGCCAACCCGCTGATCCACCGCGTCTCCACCGCCGAGGAGATCTGGAACGACACCGAGGGCCGCGTCGACGCCGTGGTCTCGGGCGTCGGCACCGGCGGCACCATCACCGGCGTCGGCCAGGTGCTGAAGGCGCGCAAGCCGTCGGTGCAGATGGTCGCCGTCGAGCCGACGGACTCGGCCGTGCTGTCCGGCGGCGCGCCCGGCCCGCACAAGATTCAGGGCATCGGCGCCGGCTTCGTGCCGGCCATCCTCGACCGCGGCGTCATTGACGAGGTGATCCAGGTCAGCAACGACGACAGCTTCGCCATGGCCCGCAAGGCGGCCCGCATCGAGGGGCTGCCTGTCGGCATCTCGTCCGGCGCGGCCCTGACCGCCGCCTTCGAGCTGGCCGGGCGCGACTCCTACGCCGGCAAGCTGGTGGTGGCGGTGATCCCCAGCTTCGCCGAACGCTACCTGTCGACGGCGCTGTTCGAAGGGCTCTGAGGTCCGGCCGGCGTGAGCGACGTCTTCACGCCGGAAAAGCGTTCGGCGGTGATGCGCCGGGTCAAGGGACGCGACACCTCGCCCGAGCTGGTGGTGCGGCGGGCCCTGTGGCGGCTCGGCGCGCGCTTTCGCCTGCACCGGCGCGACCTGCCCGGATCGCCGGACGTGGTGTTGCCGGGGCGGCGGCTGGCCATCTTCGTGCACGGCTGTTTCTGGCATGGCCACGATTGCCCGCGCGGCGCCCGTGTCCCTAAGGCCAATCAGGACTACTGGCTGGCCAAGATCGGCCGCAACCGCGCCCGCGACGCGGCGGCCCTGGCCGCCCTGGGCGAGGCCGGCTGGCGGGCGGCGGTGCTGTGGGAATGCGAACTGAAGGACGCCGCGGCGCTGGAGACGCGCCTGCGCGCCCTGCTGGCCCCGCCCCCCTGAGGATCAGGCGGCCGCGGCGCCCTGGCCGTCGGCCGCCGCCGGCGCCAGCACCGCCTCCATGACGGCGTAGAGCTGCTGGGCGTCGATCGGCTTGACCACATGGCCGTTCATGCCGGCCGCCAGGCAATCGCCGAGTTCCCGTTCGGCCGCCGAGGCGGTGACCGCGACCACCGGAACGGACTGGTTCAGGCCGCCCCGCGCGCGCAGCCGCCGCGTGGCCTCGCGTCCGTCCAGGCCGGGCATGTTGAGGTCCATCAGCACCAGATCGAACGGTTGGCCGGCCAGCGCCTCCAGGGCGTCGGCCCCAGTCTCGGCCTCGACCAGCTCGGCCTCCAGCGGCGACAGGATCAGGCCGAGGGCCCGGCGGTTGATGGCGTGGTCGTCGACGACGAGGATGCGCAGCCGGGCCCGGGCGGGCGGCGGCGCGGCGGCAGGCTCCGCCTCGGCCTCGACCGCCGGGGCGGCGGCCGGCCGCAGCGGCAGCGACAGCAGGAAGCTGGCCCCAGAGCCCGGCGTGCTGGAGGCGACCAGATCGCCGCCCATCAGCCGGGCGAGCTGGCGGCTGATGGCCAGACCCAGGCCGGTGCCGCCGTGGGTGCGGGCGATGCTGGCGTCGCTCTGGTCGAACGGCGTGAACAGCCGCGCCATCTGGTCGTCGTCGAGGCCCGGGCCGGTGTCGCGCACCTGGCAGCGGACCTGCCCGTCCTGGGTCGACAGGGTCAGGGTGACCGAACCGGTCTCGGTGAACTTGATGGCGTTGGAGAACAGGTTGTTAAGGATCTGGCGCAGCCGGGTCGGGTCGCCCTCGACCCAGCGCGGCAGGCGGGCCGCGCCCTCCAGCCGCAGCTTGAGGCCTTTCTTGCCGGCCTCGACCGACCAGAATCGCACCGCCTGGCAGACCAGGGCGCGCTGGTCGTAGGCGATGGCCTCGGCCGTCATGCGGCCGGCCTCGAGCTTGGCCAGGTCCAGCAGGTCGTCGAGCAGGGTGCGCATCATCGCGCCTGCTTCGAGGATCAGGGCGGCGTTGGCGCGGCCCTGCGGGTCGGCCGCCTCGCGCTCCAGGGCGGCGGCGCCGGCCAGCATGGCGGTGATCGGCGTGCGCAGCTCGTGGCTGACCATGGCCACGAAGGCCGACTTGGCGGCGGTGGCGGCCTCGGCCTGGGCGGCGGCGGCCTGCTCCTTCTGCAGGGCCCGCGCCGACATCCGCCAGGTGAAGTAGCAGTTGAACACCAGGCCGGCCGCCACCACCAGGGCCAGGGGGCGCAGGGTGTTCGGCAGGCCGGGGTCGGCGAAGATCACCAGCAGCGAGCAAGCCGAATAGGGCGTGGTCGAGACCAGGAAAGCCAGGCGCGAGCCGCCGCTGATGACGATGAGGTTCAGCCCGGCCCCGGCCAGAAGATAGACGGCGATGGCCGGGCCGTAGCGGCTGTCGGCCATCCACAGCGGCAGGGCGACCGCCGCGCCGATGGTGGCCTGGATGAAGAGGATGTAGCAGATGGCCGCCATCCGCCAGCGGGCCGGCGCCCGCCACTTGGCCAGGCCGCTCGGGCGGAACAGCACGCCCTCAGCGCTCTGGGCCAGGGCGTAGACCGCCGCCCAGCCCCAGATCCAGGCGCTGTCGAGCAGCAGCGAGATGACCAGAGAGCCGAAGGCCGTGGTGACCAGACGGATCGGCAGGTGCTTGCGGCGCGCTTCTACGGCGCCGAGCAGTTCGCGATACCGATCGTCAAAGGTGGATTTCATCGCCGGGCCTAGGTCTTCGCCACCGTGCCTTGCTCCGAAAGCCCCTAAGATGACGTGAAAGCGTACGCGATTTCGCGCAGGACAAGAAAAAAGGGCCCGGTGCGCGAACACCGGGCCCCGATGGTTGCAGGCTGCGGGCGGGCCCTAGGCCGCCTTGGCCTTGGCGGCGAAGCGGCCGTAGAAGCTTTCGCCCTTGGCGGCCATGTCGCGCAGGATCTGCGGCGGGCTGAAGCGGGCGCCGTACTTCTGGGCCAGCTGGTCGCAGGTCTCGACGAACCGGGCCGCGCCGACGCCGTCGATCAGGCTGATCGGGCCGCCGGTCCAGGGCGCGAAGCCCCAGCCCAGGATGGCGCCGACATCGGCCTCGCGCGGGTCGGTGACCACGTTCTCCTCGAAACAGCGCGCCGCCTCGACCGCCTGGCGATAGAGCAGGCGGGTGCGGATCTCCTCGATCAGCGCCTGGTCGGCGTCGGCGGTCTTGACCGGGACCAGCTCCGACAGGCCCGGCCACAGGCGCTTGGCGCCCCCGTCGGTCGGGTAGTCGTAGAAGCCCTTGCCGTTCTTGCGGCCCAGGCGGCCGAGCTCGACGACCATCTTCTCGACCACCGGCGAGAACGGCCGCTCCTCGTACTTGTCGCCGAGGTCCTTCTTGGTCTGCTCGGTGATCTTGTAGGAGAGGTCGAGAGCGACGTCGTCGTTCATCTCCAGCGGCCCGCGGGGCATGCCGGTGGCGCGGCCGACATTGTCGATGATGGCGGGGGCGATGCCCTCGGCCAGCATCTCCAGGCCTTCCTGAACGAAGGTGCCGAAGCAGCGGCTGGTGTAGAAGCCGCGGCTGTCGTTGACCACGATCGGCGTCTTCTTGATCTTCAGGACGTAGTCGATCGACTTGGCCAGGGTCTCGGGGCTGGTCTCCTTGCCGAGAATGATCTCGACCAGGCCCATCTTGTCCACTGGCGAGAAGAAGTGGATGCCGATGAAGTTGGCCGGGCGGACGCTGGCCTTGGCCAGGCCGGTGATCGGCAGGGTCGAGGTGTTGGAGCCGAACACGGCGGTCTCGGCCAGCTGCGCCTCGGCCTTCTTGGTCACTTCGGCCTTGATGTCGCGGTTCTCGAACACCGCCTCGATCACCAGGTCCGAACCCTTGACCTGGTCATAGTCCGCAGTCGGATGGATCAGGGCCAGGATGGCGGCGCCCTTTTCGGCGGTCATCTTGCCGCGCTTGACGGCCTTGTCGACCAACCCTTGAGCGTAGCCCTTGCCCTTGTCGGCGGCTTCCTGGGTGGTGTCGATCAGGATGGTCTCGACCCCGGCCATGGCCTGAACATAGGCGATGCCCGCGCCCATCATGCCGGCGCCGATGACGGCGACCTTCTTGACGTCGTAATGCGGCACGCCGGCCGGGCGGCCCGAGCCCTTGCCCAGTTCCTGCATCGACAGGAACAGGGTGCGGATCATGCCCTTGGCCTGGGGCGAGGACATGGTCTTGACGAAGTAGCGGCTCTCGATGCGCAGGGCGGCGTCGATCGGCACCTGCAGGCCCTCGTAGACGGCCTTGAGGATGTTCATCTGGGCCGGATAGTTGCCATAGGTCTGCTTGCGCAGCATGGCGTTGCCCATGATGAACACCTGGGCGCCGCCCGGGGTGTAGGGACCGCCGCCGGGGATCTTGAAGTCCTTCTTGTCCCAGGGCGCGACCGGGTCGCCCTTGGTCTTGACCCAGGTCTTGGCGGCCTCGACCACCTGATCGGGGGCGACGACCTCGTGCACGACCTTGGCGGCCAGGGCCTCGGCCGGCTTCATCGACTTGCCTTCCAGCAGGTACGGCGCGGCGGCCATCACCCCCATCAGGCGCGGCAGGCGCTGGGTGCCGCCGGCGCCCGGCAGCAGGCCGACCTTGGCTTCGGGCAGGCCGAGCTGGACCTTGGGCGCGTCGGCGACGACGCGGTAGTGGCAGGCCAGGGTGATCTCCAGGCCGCCGCCGAGGGCGAGGCCGTTGATCGCCGCGGCGACCGGCTTGCCGCAGGTCTCCAGGGCGCGGAACGCCTTGTTGAGGGCGAAGGCCGCGTCGAAGGTGGCGCGCAGGGCGTCTTCCTTGGAACCGCCCGCCCCGCCGGGAGCCTGGGCGCCCAGCTCGCCGAGGTCGGCGCCGGCGCAGAAGCCGGTGGTCTTGCCCGAGGTGATCACCGCGCCCTTGATGGCGGCGTCGGTCTTGATGCGCTCGACCACCTCGCCGACCTCGCGGATCACCGAGGCGGTCAGGGTGTTCATCGTCCGGCCCGGCACGTCGAAGGTGACGAGGGCGACGCCGTCGGCGTCGACGTCGATCTTGAAGTTTTCCATGGTTCAGTTCCTCAAGTTTTGGCGGCCGTAATCCCTCACCCTCCCGTCCCCGCGGGCCGGGCACCGCCCTCTCCCGGCGGGAGAGGGGATGGAGCCGGCCTTCTCCCTCGAGGGAGAAGAAAGGGCCCGCGCCGCGTCGGCGGCGTGGAAGGATGAGGGGTTACGCCATCGGTCTCAGACGCGTTCGATGATCGTCGCCGTGCCCATGCCGGCGCCGACGCACAGGTTGATCAGGGCGGTCTGCTTGTCGGAGCGCTCCAGCTCGTCGACCATGGTGCCCAGGATCATCGCCCCGGTGGCGCCCAGGGGGTGGCCCATGGCGATGGCCCCGCCGTTGACGTTGACCTTGGCGTGGTCGAGGTCCAGCGCCTGCATGTAGCGCAGCACCACCGCGGCGAAGGCCTCGTTCAGCTCGTAGAGGTCGATGTCGCCGACCGACATGCCGGCCCGCTGCAGCGCCTTGCGGCTGACGAATTCCGGACCGGTCAGCATGATCGACGGCTCCGAGCCGATCGAGGCCATGGCCTTGATCCGCGCCCGGGCCTTGAGGCCGAGGGCCTCGCCCATCGCCTTGGTGCCGATCAGCACGCCGGCGGCGCCGTCGACGATGCCCGAGGAGTTGCCGGCGTGGTGGACGTGGTTGACCTTCTCCACCTGCGGATAGCGCTGGGTGACGACGGCGTCGAAGGCCATCTCGCCCGGCATGGTGAACGACGGCGACAGCGAGGCCAGGGTCTGCATGGTGGTCTGGGCGCGCACGGTCTCGTCATGGTCCAGCAGGGTCAGGCCCAGCTGGTCCTTGACCGGCACCACCGACTTCTTGAAGCGGCCCTCGGCCCAGGAGCGGGCGGCGCGGGTCTGGCTCTCCACCGCATAGGCGTCGACGTCGTCGCGGCTGAAGCCGTAGAGGGTGGCGATCAGGTCGGCGCTGACGCCCTGGGGCGCGAAATAGGTCTTGAAGGCGCTGGTGGGGTCGGTCGGCCAGGCGCCGCCGTCCGAGCCCATCGGCACGCGGCTCATGCTCTCGACGCCGCCGCCGATGGCCAGGTCGGCCTCGCCGGCCATCACCTTGGCGGCGGCCATGTTGCAGGCCTCCAGGCCCGAGGCGCAGAAGCGGTTGATCTGCACGCCGGCGACGCTCTGGGCGTAGTCGGCGGTCAGCACGGCGGTGCGGGCGATGTCCGAGCCCTGCTCGCCCACCGGAGCGACGCAGCCCAGCACGACGTCGTCGACCTTGGAGGTGTCGAGGCCGTTGCGGTCGCGCAGGGCTTCCAGCACCTGGGTGGCCAGGGACAGGGCGGTGATCTCGTGCAGAGAGCCGTCCTTCTTGCCCTTGCCGCGCGGCGTGCGCACGGCGTCGAAGATATAGGCGTCAGCCATGGGATTAGACCTCCTCGGGGGAAAGGATCGGTTCGACCGTGACTTGGGTCTTGACCGAATTGGCGATGAAACAGGCGTCGTGGGCCGCGTGGTGCAGGGCCTCTAGTTCCGACGCGTCGGGCTGTCTTCCGGTGAAACGGGCCGCGGGACGCAGGGTGACGCGGGTTATGGCGACCCGGCCGTCGGCGTCCTTCTCCATCACGCCCTCGGCCTGGTCGCGATAGGCGGCGACCGCCAGCTTGGCGCGGCGGGCGTAGTCGAGGAACCACAGCATGTGGCAGCTCGACAGCGAGGCGACGAACATCTCCTCGGGATCGACGCCGGCCGGGTCGGACCAGGGCGCGGGCACCACCGCGGGCGAGGACGAACCGGCCAGCACCGCGCCGCCGTCGAAGGACAGCTGATGCGCGCGGCTATAGCGGCCGGCGAGGAACTTTCCCTCTCCGAGGCTCCAGTCGACGACCGCGTTGCAGATGGACATGGCTGGGTGCTCGCGGGCTGGGGTCAAAGGGTCCTGGCGATCAGGACCTTCATGATCTCGTTGGCGCCGCCATAGATGCGCTGGACCCGGCTGTCGCGATACATGCGCGAGATCGGATACTCGTTCATGTAGCCGAAGCCGCCGAACAGCTGCAGGCAGCGGTCGATGATCTTGTTCTCGAGGTCGGTCAGCCAGTACTTGGCCATCGAGGCGGTGGCGGCGTCCAGCTTGCCGGCCAGGTGCTGCTCGATGCAGTGGTTGACGAAGACGCGGGCCACGGTCGCCTCGGTCTTGCATTCGGCCAGCACGAACTGGGTGTTCTGGAAGTCGATGATCTTCTTGCCGAACGCCTGGCGCTGCTTGACGTAGTCGATGGTCAAGGCCAGCGCCCGCTCGATCTGGGCGATGGCCTGGACGGCGATGTTCAGGCGCTCCTGCGGCAGCTGGCCCATCAGCTGGAAGAAGCCCTGGCCCTCGTCGCCGCCCAGGAGGTTGGCGGTCGGCACGCGCACGTCGTTGAAGAACAGCTCGGAGGTGTCGGCCGCCTCCTGGCCCAGCTTGTCGAGGTTGCGGCCGCGCTCGAAGCCCTCGGCCCCGTCGGTCTCGACCACCAGCAGCGAGGTGCCGCGCGCGCCCTGGGCCGGGTCGGTCTTGGCGACGACGACGATCAGGTTGGCGGTCTGGCCGTTGGTGATGAAGGTCTTGCTGCCGTTGATGACGTACTGGTTTCCGTCCAGGCGGGCGGTGGTGCGCACGCCCTGCAGGTCCGAGCCGGCCCCCGGCTCGGTCATGGCGATGGCGCTGACCAGCTCGCAGGTGGCCATGCGCGGCAGCCAGCGGCGCTTCTGCTCCTCGGAGCCGTATTGCAGGATGTAGTGGGCGACGATGGCGTTGTGCAAAGACAGGCCGAAGCCGTCGACGCCCTTCTTGCCCAGCTGCTCCATCAGCACGACCTCGTGGCGGTAGTCGCCGCCCATGCCGCCGTATTCCTCGGGGATCGACAGGCACGACAGGCCGGCCTCGGCGGCCTCGGTCCACATGGCCCGCTCGACGACGCCGTCCTCGCGCCACTTGGCGGTGCGCTGCTCCGGGGCGTGCTCGTCGAAAAACCGGCCGACGGCCTCCTCGAAGATGTTGAGGTCCTCCTCGGCCATGAAGGCCGGCTTCTCGACATTCAGCACGCCCATCCGCGCAACGCTCCCGAACTCTTGTCTTTTAAAACTCTGGGACCGCAGGGCGGGGCGGCGGCCCCGCCCTGCGGCCGGAATCAGAAGGCGTCGGCCTCCAGGGCCATCATCGTGGCCGAGCCGGTCTTCAGCTTGGCCAGGTGCGAACCGGCTTCCGGCAGGATGCGCTCGAGGAAATAGCGCCCCACCGTCAGCTTGTTGCGATAGAGCGGGTCGGCGTCGCCGGCCGCGATCTTGGCCTGGGCCGTCTTGGCGATCAGCGCCCACATGTAGGTCAGGCCGGTGATGCCGAAGAGGTGCATGTAGTCGGTCGAGGCCGCGCCGGCGTTGTCAGGATTGGCCAGGCCGTTCTGCATCAGCCACATGGTGGCTTCCTGCAGCTTGGCCTTGGCCTCGGTCAGGCCCTCGACGAACGGCTTCAGTTCGGCGTCGGCCTCGTGCTCGCCGACGAACTGGTCGACCTCGGCGAAGAAGCTCATCACCGCCCGGCCGCCGTTGGCGGCCAGCTTGCGGCCGACCAGGTCCAGGGCCTGGATGCCGTTGGTCCCCTCGTAGATCAGGGCGATGCGCACGTCGCGCAGGTACTGGCTGGCCGGGAAGTGCTCGGTGTAGCCCGAGCCGCCGTGCACCTGCATGGCGTCCGAGGCGATCTTGAAGCCCTTGTCGGTCAGGTAGCCCTTCAGCACCGGCGTCATCAGGCCCATATAGTCCGACGACTTCTGGCGCTGGGCCTCGTCGGGGCTCAGGTGCATCAGGTCGCCGTGCAGGCCGGTCCACAGCAGGAAGGCGCGGCCGCCCTCCAGGATGGCGCGGCTGTCCATCAGCATGCGGCGCACGTCCGGATGGACGATGATCGGGTCGGCCGGGCCGTCGGGGTTCTTGGGGCCGGTCAGCGAACGGCCCTGCAGGCGGTCCTTGGCGAAGGCGGCGGCGGCCTGGTAGGCGGCCTCGCCCTGGGCCAGGCCCTGCAGGCCGACGCCGAGGCGGGCCTCGTTCATCATCACGAACATCAGCTTCAGGCCGGCGTTCTCCTCGCCGATCAGCCAGCCCTGGGCGTCCTCGTACGACATCACGCAGGTGGCGTTGCCGTGGATGCCCATCTTCTCTTCGAGGCCGGCGCACTTCACCCCTTCGTTGCGCGGGCCGAGCGTTCCGTCCGCGTTCGGAATGAACTTCGGCACGATGAACAGGCTGATGCCCTTCACCCCGGCGGGCGCGCCCTCGATGCGGGCCAGCACCAGGTGGACGATGTTCTCGGCCAGGTCGTGCTCGCCGCCCGAGATCCAGATCTTCTGGCCGGTGATGCGATAGCTGCCGTCGGCCTGCGGAACCGCCTTGGTGCGCAGAAGGCCGAGGTCCGTGCCGCAATGCGGCTCGGTCAGGTTCATGGTGCCGCCCCACTCGGCGGTGGCCAGCTTGGGCAGATAGAGCGCCTTCTGCTCGTCCGAGCCGCCGACCAGGATGGCCGAGTAGTTGCCGTGGGTCAGGCCCGGATACATCGAGAAGGCCATGTTGGCCGAGCTGCTCATCTCGCTGTAGGCGATGCTGACCACGCGCGGCAGGCCCTGGCCGCCGTATTCGGGCTCAGAGCCCAGGGCCGGCCAGCCGGCGGCGACCATGGCGTCCCAGGCCGCCTTGAACCCGGTCGGGGTCTTGACGGTGTTGTCGGGGAACCACCGGCAGCCTTCCTTGTCGCCGACGTGGTTGAGCGGGGCCAGGACCTCCTCGCAGAACTTCGCGCCCTCGGTCAGGATCTGTTCGACCACGTCGAGCGAGGCGTCGGCGAAGCCGGGCAGGTTGGCGTACTTGTCGATCTCAAGGACGTCCTTGAGCACGAACATCTGGTCGCGGACGGGGGCTTGGTAGGACATGGAGCTCCTGGTGGGATGGCCCGCTCGGGGGCGGTTCGGTTATTCGGCCGCCCCGTGCACGCCGTCGAGACGGGCGCGGAGCATGGTGTCGTAGGCGTCGGCGCGGGGCAGCAGGTCGGGGCGGACCTCGGCCAGCTGCTTCTCCATCTTGGCCACCGCTTCGCGCAGGGTTTCGATGGCCTCGTCGATGTCCTCGCGCTGCGCCTCCAGGGCCGCCAGCCGCTCCTTGAACTTGCGCAGCGACAGGGCGGTCTGCGAGGCGTTGCTCTCGTCTTCGTTGTAAAGCTCTAGGATATCGCGAATTTCCGCCAGGGACAGCCCGACCCGCTTGCCGCGCAGGATCAGCACCAGCCGGGCGCGGTCGCGGTGGTTGTAGACCCGGTTCAGCCCCTCGCGCGCCGGGCTCAGCAGGCCCTTGTCCTCATAGAAGCGCAGGGCGCGGGGGGTGACTTTGAACTCCGTGCACAGCTGGCGGATCGTGAACGTGCGTTCCGGACGCCTGAAGTCGTTGGGCCTGAAGTCGCTAGGCCTGAATTCGCTGGGCATGACGGCTCTCCCGATGATCTTTCTTGTCCCGGCATCCTGCCCCTTACGTTAACGTCAATGCAAGCCCCCTTGCGTTCCTTTCCGTCAACTTCCCGTGCGCGATTGACATGGTCTCGCCACGATCCAACATTCATCCCTAAGGATGAATATTGGAGATAGCCGTGCCGGCCGCCTTCGAGACCCGCGCCCTCGACGAGGTGATGACCGCCCTGGCCGACCCGACCCGGCGGGCGATCCTGCATCGACTGTCGGCCGGCGAGGCGCGCGTCACCGAACTGGCGCGGCCGTTCGCCATCTCTCTGAATTCGGTGTCAAAGCACATCCGCCTGCTGGAACGCGCCGAACTGGTGCGCCGCCGCCGGGCTGGGCGCGAGCATCTGCTGTCGCTCAATCCCGCGCCGCTCGATGCGGCGGCGGCCTGGATCGAGGGCCAGCGCGCCCTTTGGAGCCGGCGCCTGTCCGCGCTCGACGCCCTGCTTCAGGCCGAGGACGCCGCCCCGGCCCAAGCCCAGACCGTCACGCCGGAGACCGCCCCATGACTGACGCCGCCAAGACCGTCACCGTCCGCGTCGCCCACCGCTTCGCCGCCGCGCCCGAGCGGGTGTTCGACGCCTGGCTCGACCCCGAGCGCGCCAGCCGATGGCTGTTCGCCACCCCGACCGGCCGGATGGCGCGCGCCGAGATCGACCCCCGCGTCGGCGGCAGGTTCGCCTTCGTCGACCGCCGCGACGGCGTCGATGTCGAGCATGTCGGGGAGTATGTGGAGATCGACCGGCCGCGGCGGCTGGTCTTCACCTTCGCCGTGCCGATGTATTCGCCCCTGGTCACCACCGTGACCATCGACATCGCGCCGTCGGGAAGCGGCTGCGAACTGACATTGACCCATGAAGGCGTGCTGGCGGAGTACGCCGAGAACACGCCCAAGGGCTGGCGGATGATCCTGGACGGGCTGGCGTCGGTGGTGAGCTAGAAGCCGGTTGGCGCCGAGTAGGCAAGGCAAGGCAGAGACGCCTGGATGAGGTCGGCGGTCCAGCGCGCCACTGGATTGGCGGCATCGCCCGCTAGTGAAATCGACCCGGAGCGACCATTGATCGGGACGGCGTTCTCGATTTCCACCCGATAGTCACCAGCGTCAGATATGCCTGATCTCGACGACTTGGTTTTCAGCAGCGTTGGAATCTTGTCGAGTTGTCGCTTGAGCGCCGGACAGCTTCGGGTGTCGGCCCACCGGACGGCGTGCCCATGCCGATGGCTGTAAATGTCCAACCGCAACACCAGCCGATCGCTCTGCTCACGGAACTCTCCTTCGATCCGAGGTTCAGCGCTCATGGCGCCCGGGAGGCTCCAAAGTCGTCCCCAAATTTGCGGCGTCGTCTGGGCTTGGGTCGAAAAGGGGGCGGTCAGCAGCGCCATCGCGACGATGACAGACGAGGCGGCATCCCTTACATCTCCAGAGCTGGCGTCAGGTCCGCCGGCAGTCGCCGTATTTGGCCTTCAGCCAGGCGTCGAGCGCATCGCCGCGCGGGCCGTCGCAGGTGACGTCGACGCGATAGGACTGCCAGGTCTCGCAGCAGGACGCCTCGACCCTGGCCGAGGGGAAGTCGTGCGACAGACCGTCGATCAGCTGTTCGTAATCGAGGCGAGCGGAGGGATGGAGGGTGATCGAGACCATGATCGGAACCTGAAACGTCAATTGTGACGCGAGCTTAGACTCCGATATGCTTTCCGACGGTTAACCGCGGCTTCAGTTTCCGTTCAGGATTACGAACACGCCCGCCGGCCTCAGGCCGCCAGCTTCTCCTCGATCAGGGCTATGGTGCGGTCGAGGCCGAAGATCGCCGCGAACGAGCCGAAGCGCGGCCCCTGGCTCTGGCCCAGCAGCACCTCGTACAGGGCCTGGAACCAGGCGCGCAGGGGCTCGAAGCCGGCGTCCTTGCCGGCGGCGTAGACCTCGTTCTGGATCGCCTCGGCGTCCTGGCAGTCGGCCGGCAGGGCCTTCAGTCGCGCCAGCAGGTCCTCCATGGCGGCGCGCTCGCGCTCGTTCGGGGCGCGGAACTGCTTGTTCGGCCGGACGAAGTCTTCGTAATAGTTGATGGCGAAGCCCGCCAGCCGATCGAGCAGCGGCTGGCTTTCCGGGGTCGCGCCGGGGATGTAGCGCGACAGGAACCCCCACAGGATGTCCTTGTCCGAGGCGTTGGCGGCCGAGACCACGTTGAGCAGCAGGCTGAACGACACCGGCGAGCCCCACTGCGGCGGGCGGCCGGTATGGACGTGCCACACCGGATTGCCGAGCTGCTGCTGCGGCTCCTGGCGCGGATAGGCGTCGAGCTGCTGCAGATATTCGTCGGCGGCCTTGGGGATGACGTCGAAATACAGCCGCTTGGCCGACTTCGGCGACTGGAACATGTAGTAGGCCAGGCTTTCCGGCGCGCCGTAGCGCAGCCAGTCCTCCATGGTCAGGCCGTTGCCCTTGGTCTTGGAGATCTTCTGGTTGTTCTCGTCGAGGAACAGTTCGTAGTTGAACCCTTCCGGCGGGGTTCCGCCCAGCACCTTGCAGATCTGGTTGGAGGCCTTGACCGAGTCGATCAGGTCCTTGCCCGACATCTCGTAATCGACGCCCAGCGCCGTCCAGCGCATGCCCCAGTCGGGCTTCCACTGCATCTTCACCTGGCCGCCGGTGACCGGAATTTCGGTCAGGGTCCCGTCCTCGTCCTCGAAGACGATGGTCCCGCGGTCGACGTGGCGCTCCAGGGTCGGGACCTGCAGCACCTTGCCGGTCCTGGGGCTGATCGGCAGGAACGGCGAGTAGGTCGCCCGGCGCTCCTCGCCCAGGGTCGGCAGCATGATCTTCTGGATGGCGTCGAACCGCGCCAGCGCCGTCAGCAGGGCCTCGTCGAACCGGCCCGACTTGTAGCAGGCGGTCGAGGACATGAACTCGTACTCGAAGCCGAAGCCGTCGAGGAAGGCGCGCAGGCGGGCGTTGTTGTGCGCGGCGAAGCTGTCGTACTCGCCGAACGGGTCGCGCACCACGGTCAGGGGCTTGCCGAGGTCCTCGGCCAGCAGCTCGCCGTTGGGCACGTTGGGCGGGACCTTGCGCAGGCCGTCCATGTCGTCCGAGAAGGCGATCAGGCGGGTCGAGAACGCGTCGTCGGTCAGGGCGCGGAACGCCGCGCGGACCATGGTCGTGCGCGCCACCTCGCCGAAGGTGCCGATGTGCGGCAGGCCCGACGGCCCATAGCCGGTCTCGAAGACCACCGGCGCCTGCAACGCCGGCAGGGTTTTCACCGCCTCGTCCGCCTTGCCGCCGTCGATCAGGGCGACGGCGAGGTCGCGCTCCTGGTCGGAAAGACGGATGCGCAGGACACGGGCCAGCAGCGCGCGCGCCTGCTCGAAAGGCCAGGCCTTGGCCTCGCGGGCGAGGGGGGAAAGGGTCTCGAACATGCCGCACGCCGTACATGAGAGCGGCCCGCGCGGCAACGGAAAGGGCCTGGCGGGCGGGCGCGGGCCGGGGCGAGGGCTTGGCGCGGCGTCGGCGGCGGGCCACATCTGACGTCATGCTCTCCGTCGTCCACCACCCGGCCTATCGCCTCGACCTGGCGTCGGGCCGCCGCTTTCCGGTGAACAAGGCCGCGCGCCTGGCCGAGGTGCTGGTCGAGGAGGGGCTGGTCGCCGAGGGCGGCTTTCTCGAACCCGAGCCGGCCGACTTCGCCCAGCTCGCCGCGGCGCACGACCCGGCCTATGTGCGCCAGGTGCTGGACGGCGCCCTGCCCCCGGAGGCCGAGCGGCGCATCGGCTTTGCGGTGACCCCGGCGGTGGGGGAACGCTCGCGGGCGGCCTCCGGCGGCACGCTGCTGGCCGGACGGCTGGCTCTCAGGGAAGGCGCGGCCTGCAACACCGCCGGCGGCGGCCATCACGCCGCCCGCGACCACGGCGCCGGCTATTGCGTGTTTAACGACGTCGCGGTGGCGGCGACCGCCCTGCTGGCCGAAGGCGCCGTCGGACGGGTTCTGGTGGTCGATCTCGACGTGCACCAGGGCGACGGCACGGCGCGCATCTTCGAGGACGACGCGCGGGTGTTCACCTTTTCGATGCACGCGGCCAGGAACTTTCCGGCGCGCAAGGCCAGAAGCGATCTCGACGTGGAGCTGGACGACGGATGCGAGGACGGGCCGTACCTGGCGGCCCTGGCGGATGCGCTGCCCGGCCTGATCGAAAGCGTGCGGCCCGATCTGGTCTTCTACAATGCGGGCGTCGATCCCCATCGCGACGACCGGCTGGGCCGGCTCTCGCTCACCGACGAGGGGCTGTGGGCCCGCGACAACTATGTGCTGGACGCCTGCCTGTCCCGCGGCGCCCCCGTCGCCTGCGTCATCGGCGGCGGGTACGATCCGGACATCGACCGGCTGGCCCGCCGGCATGCCCTGCTGCACCGGGCGGCGCGGGACGCCCGCGCCCGGTCGGATTGAGGGGTCTTAGGCGGCGAACTGGGTCAGGGCGACGATCGGCAGGGCGGCCAGCAGCAGGCTGGCGGCGGCGACGGTGGCGTTGTTGAGGATGGCGGACATGATCGGTCTCCTTGGGCTGGGCGGCTTCAGGCGGCGGCCTGGGTCAGGGCGACGATCGGCAGAGCGGCCAGCAGCAGGCTGGCGGCGGCGACGGTGAAGGTGTTCAACACGGCGTACATATCCAATCTCCCTTTGGATGTCGGGGGCGAACACCGCGTCCGCTTCCGATGGGGATTAGATACGCCCGTGCATTCGGGAAGTCGTCTTAAGCCTCTGTCATGACTTCGATTTAAGAAAATGAAGCTTTGGACAGATGATGACTTGCAGTTCATGAATCGCCCCGCCGCGAACATCGCCGCGGCGGGGCGGTCCAGACAGGATCAGCGGGCCGCGAGCTTGAGGCTGCGGGCGGCCTGGGGATGAGCCTGGTTGTAGGCGATCAGGCCGGCGTCGCCGACCTGGGAGACGGTGCTCTCGACCGTCTCCTGCACGCAGGCCGGCACGAGGTAGGGCGACAGGCTGTCGCCGCGATAAGCGACGCCGCAGACCTTGTGCGCGGCGTGGACGATGGCGGCGTGGGCCGAGGCGGCGTCCTTGCCGGCCAGGTTCAGCTTCAGTTCGGCGGCTTGGGCGGAGGTGGCCAGGGCGACGAGGCCTGCGGCGATGGCGATGGTCCGGATCATGTTCGGAACTCCCCAGAAGGTGGTTTGCAAAACCCTCCTCCTGGGGCGCTTCCCCCAGTTTACGCGTAACGTGCGCCTTGGGCGGCGCCTCTGGCTTCAGTACTCGGCTTCGAAAGTAATCATCATTCAGTTAGGCGCAAGGGGATTCTTGCTGCGCCGCACAAAAACGCCGGCGACGGGCCGCCGGTCAGCCGGCGTCGGCCCTGGGCGTCACCGCGAAATGGCCGCGCAGGAAGGCGATGGGCGCGCCCCGCGCCTCCTGCCAGGCCTCGACATGGACATTGGCGATCCGCCGCCCCACCCGCTTGATCTCGGCGCGGGCGAAGGTGGTCTGCGGCCGGCCCGACCGCAGGTACTCGATCGACACGTCGATGGGGCGCGGCTGGCGGGCCTGGCCCTCGCTGATCGACACCTGGATCAGGGCGGTCATCTCCATGAACGCCCCCAGCACGCCGCCGTGGATGGCCGGCAGCATGGGATTGCCGATCAGGCGTTCGGCGTAGGGCAGGATGGCGGTCATCTCGTCGCCGGCCAGCTCGGCGCGCACGCCCAGGAAACGGGCGTAGGGAATGCGCGCCAGCACGGCCTCGAGCTGGTCCTTGGCCACGTTCTCGCTCACGCCTTGTCCTCCGACGGCCGGGTCGTCCTGGGCTTGAGGTTGGCCCCCGGCTTGCGGCCGGCGTTCGAGTTCAGCATGAACGCCGCCTGGGCCGTGGCCACCGGGTCGGCGGGGTCGGCGTCGTAGGCGCTGGCCCGCACGAAGGCCACCGAGCGGGTGACCTTGTAGCAATGGGCGGTGGCGAACACCGCCTTGCCCGGCTGGGCGGCGCGCATGTAGTCGATGCGCAGGTCCAGCGTCGCCGTCGAGGTGAACTCCTCCATCGAGGCCATCACCGCCAGGCCGCAGACCTGGTCCAAAAGGGCGGTCACCACCCCGCCGGCGAACACGCCGGTGTCCGGGTCGCCGACCAGATCCTCGCGATAGGGCACCTTGAGCGTGCCGGTGTTGGCGTCGACCGACACCAGCTCCATGCCCAGGGCGTGGGCGTGGGGCGTGCCCTGGATGAACTGCGAGCCGACGGCCCGGATGGAATCGAGGGGTCTCATATACGACTGTCTATCTCCGCCGCGCGCCGGCCGGAAGCGGCGCCGTCCTTGCGCCTATCGCGCCGGCCCGTCGGTGCGCCGGATGAAATCGCGCACGCGCGGATAGATCTCCTCGCGGAAGCGACGGCCGTTGAACACGCCGTAGTGGCCGACCTTGGGCTGGATGTAGTCTTCCTTGAGGGCGGCCGGGATGTTGGCGCACAGGCCGTGCGCGGCCTGGGTCTGGCCGATGCCGGAGATGTCGTCGTTCTCGCCCTCGACGGTCATCAGGCCGATGTCGATGATCGCCTCGGGCCGCACCGGCCGGCCGCGATGCTCCAGCTCGCCCTTGGGCAGGGCGTAGCGCTGGAACACCAGGTCGATGGTCTGGAGGTAGAACTCCTCGGTCATGTCGAGGACCGACAGGTATTCGTCGTAGAATTCGAGGTGCTTGTCGGCGCTGTCGCCGTCGCCCTGCACCAGGTCCTGGAAATAGCGCTCGTGCGCTTCCTGGTGGCGCTCTGCGTTCATCGACATGAAGCTGTAGAGCTGGACGAAGCCCGGATAGACCCGGCGCAGCGCCCCCGGATAGGGCGGCGGCACGGTGTAGATCATCTGCTTCTGGAACCAGGTGAACGGCCGCGCCTCGGCCAGCTTGTTGGTCACCGTCGGCGACAGGCGCGCGTCGATCGGCGAGCCCATGAAGGTCATGCTGGCCGGGCGGGCGGGATCGCCGTCCTCGGCCATCAGCGAGGCGGCGGCCAGCACCGGCGGCCCCGGCTGGCAGACGGCGACCACGTGGGCCCGGGCCCCGATCACCCCCAGCATGGTGCGGATGTGGTCGATGTAGTCGTGGAAGTCGAAGCGCCCGTCCAGCATCGGCACGTCGCGGGCGTTCGACCAGTCGGTGACGAACACCGCGTGGTCGGGAATGAACGCCTCCACCGTGCCGCGCAGCAGGGTGGCGTAGTGACCCGACAACGGCGCGACGATCAGCACCGCCGGATCGAGGCTGAACACCCCTGCGTTGCGCATGTCGGCCATGTCGCGGTCGAACTGGACCAGCTTGCACCAGGGCGAGGACCACACCGTCGTCGGCCGCACCCGCACCTCGCGCCCGTTGATCACGGTGCGGTCGATGTTCCACTCGGGCTTGCCGTAGCGGCGGGTGACGTTGGCGAACAGGTCGGCGGCGGCGAACAGCGTGCGGCCGGTCCGCGTCTCGGCGGCCGGGTTGATCGGCGAGCTCCAGAAATCGCGCGCCGCCCGCGCGGCCAGCCGCCACGGGGTCGTCGCATAGTAGGCGGCTTCATGCATGGCGTAGAGCATGGCCCCAGCTTACCCGCATTGTGCGCCGCAGCAAAGACCCGGCGCGCCGGGTCGGAGCCATTCGGCGCGACTTATCGGCCAAGCGGCTCAACGCCAAATCGTCGAACGGCCGGGGCGCTCCGACTGGTTGAATCTAAGGGATCGATTTCAGGTCCGCCGCCTCGCCGAGCCCCGCGCCCATCGTCCGCGTGAACGCGAGCCGAAAATCGACGGCCGGGATGTCGGGGCCGCGATCGGACCAGCGTCCTTGGGGCGTGCCTCGGGGAAGGCGGCCGCGCCGCGCCCGCCGGCGGGGCGGTCCGCGAGAGGAAGGTTCGTCATGGTCAGGCTCCTCGTCGTCGCGCTGGCCGCGGCGGTGGTCGCCGTCGGCGTCCTGGTCGCCTTCGCCGCGACGCGGCCGCCGGTGTTCGAGGTGCGCCGCACCGCGCTGATCAAGGCCCCGCCCGAGAAGATCTTCGCCCTGATCGACGACCTGCGCGGCTGGCGCGCCTGGTCCCCCTACGAAAACCTCGATCCGGGCATGGCGCGCGACTACAGCGGACCGGAAAGCGGGCCGGGAGCGGCCTACGCCTGGCGCAGCGACGGGCGCGCCGGGGTCGGACGCATGGCCATCGTCGAGGCCGAGGCGCCGCGCCGGATCGTCATCGCCCTCGATTTCGTCAAGCCGATGCGGGCCAGCGACATGGCCGAGTTCCGGCTGCAGCCCGAGGGCGAGGGCGCCACCCGGGTGACATGGTCGATGTCCGGGCCCTACCCCCTGCCGGCCAGGATCGTCGGCGCGGCCATCGGCATGGAGCGGCTGGTCGGCCGTGACTTCGAGGCGGGCCTCGCCAACCTCAAGGCCGCCAGCGAGCCGTGAACGCCGCTCAGCCCCGGCGCATCGCGTCCGAGATCTGGCGGGCGATCTCCTCGGGCGTCAGGTTCTGGGCCAGCAGGCGGTCGTAGCGGCCCTTGGGGTTCATCAGATAGGCGTAGGCGCTGTGGTCGACCGAATAGTCGGCCCCGGTCCCGCTCTTCTGGTAGTAGGCCTTGTAGGCCTTGGCGGCGGCCGCCACCTGGTCGGGCGAGCCGGTCAGGCCGACGGCGTTGCGCGGGAAGGCCGGGCTCGACAGATAGGTCTTGAGCTGGGCGGGCGTGTCGCGCTCGGGATCGACCGAGACGAACACCACCTGCACGTCCTTGGCCCTGGGGCCCAGCAGGCCCATGGCCTGGCCGAGGGTGGCCAGCGTCGCCGGGCAGATGTCCGGGCAGAAGGTGAAGCCGAAGAACACCACGCTCCATTTGCCGAGCAGCAGCGTCTGGTCCACCGCCCTGCCGTCCTGGTTGACCAGGCGGAACGGCCCGCCGACGGCGGCCTCGCCGGCCGGCGCGGCGCGCTCGCCGCAGGCGGCCAGCCCGGCCACGGCCAGGCCGCCCAGCGCCAGCAGCAGGGGGCGGCGGGTCGATTGCGGCTCGAACGGCATCGGGCTCTCGCTTCCTGGGACGAACTGGACGATGGTCGCCGGCATGGCGTTCACATCCGCTTCGGATAAGCCCGAGTCCGTCGGGCGGCAAGACGTCGCCGGCCTCGGCCCGGCGTGGGAGCCGGGCGAGCGCGCGGGGGTCAGCCTGCGCACCCTGGTCATGGTCCGCTGGCTGCTGGCGGGGGCCGAGGCGACGGCCGTGGTCGCCGTCGGCATGGGCCTCGGCTTCTCGGTGCCCTACGCCTGGTGCCTGCTGCTGATCGCCATGAGCGGCCTGCTCAACGCCTTCTTCGCCCTCGCCGGCCCCTTGCAGCGGCAGGCGGGCCCGAAGGAGGCCAGCCTGCACATCGGCTTCGACATCCTGCAGATCTCGGCCCTGCTGTTCGTCACCGGCGGCGCGCTGAATCCGTTCGCCGAGGTGATGATCGCGCCGGCCGCCCTGGCGGCGGCCATCCTGCCGCGCCGGCTGGCGGTGATCCTGTGCGGCGTCGCCCTGGCGGCGATCGCGGTGCTGACGGTGTGGTCGATGCCGCTGCCCTGGTGGCCCGAACAGCATCTGGACCAGCCGCTGATCTATCGGGTCGGCTCGGGGATCGGCCTGGCCGCCGGCCTGGTGCTGGCCGCCGGCTACGCCGGCCAGGCCGCCGCGGAATCGGCGCGGATGGAGCTGGCGCTCAACATCACCCGCCAGGTGCTGGCTCGCGAGCAACGGCTGTCGGCCCTGGGCGGGCTGGCGGCGGCGGCGGCGCACGAACTGGGCACGCCCCTGGCCACCATCGCCGTCGTCGCCCGCGAGCTGGCCCGCGAGGCCAAGGACGGCGCCGTGCGCGAGGACGCCGAGCTGCTGGTCTCCCAGACCGAACGCTGCCGCGAGATCCTGCGCCGGCTGACCGAGACCCCCGACACCGACGACATGGTCCATGCCCGCATGGGCCTGCTGCAGCTGGTGCACGAGGTGATCGAGCCGCACCTCGACACGCCGATCCGGGTCGAGGCGGTGGTCACCGGCGCGCCGGGGTCGCACGCCCCGGACATCCGCCGCCTGCCCGAACTGCTGCACGCCATGACCTCGCTGGTCGAGAACGCGGTCGATTTCGCCCGCTCCGAGGTGCTGGTCAGCGCCCGCTTCGACAACGCCTCGGTGGTCATCGAGGTGCGCGACGACGGCAAGGGCTTCTCGCCCGAGATCCTGCTGCGCCTGGGCCAGCCCTACGTCACCAGCCGGCCGGGCGGCGAGGATTCGCGCAGCGGCCACATCGGCATGGGCCTGGGCTTCTTCATCGCCAAGACCCTGCTGGAGCGCACCGGCGCCCATGTCGACTTCCGCAACAGCCCCGCCGGCGGGGCCGTGGTCTCGGCCCGCTGGCCGCGCGCGGCGGTCGAGGCCCCCGATCCCGTCGCCGCGTTGAACAGGCTTGATGATCGGGCCGGCGCAACCTCATGATCCCTTGAGCGTTTGCCGGGAGGGCGGACGATTCGCGTTCCGTAGGCGGGGCCGGACATGACAGATTTATCGGCGGTTGTGGCGGCCTTGCCCGACAAGACCTTGATCGTGCTCGACGACGACGCGCCCCTGCGCACGCGCCTGGGCCGGGCCCTGGAGGCGCGCGGCTTCGAGGTCCGCCTGACCGGCACGGTCGCCGAGGCCATCGAACAGGTGCGGGCGTCCGCGCCCGCCTTCGCCGTGCTCGACCTGCGGCTCGACGACGGCAGCGGCCTGTCGGTGGTCGAGACCATCAAGGCCCAGCGCCCCGACGCGCGGGTGGTGATGCTGACCGGCTACGGCAACATCGCCACGGCGGTGGCGGCGGTGAAGGCCGGGGCGGTGGACTACCTGCCCAAGCCGGCCGACGCCGACGACGTGGTCGGCGCCCTGTTGGCCCAGCGGGGCGCGGCCCCGGCGCCGCCCGAGAATCCGATGTCGGCCGACCGCGTGCGCTGGGAGCATATTCAGCGGGTCTACGAGCTGTGCGGTCACAATGTTTCGGAGACGGCGCGGCGGCTGAACATGCACCGCCGGACCCTTCAACGCATACTGGCCAAGCGCGCGCCGAAATAGGCCGCCCCGGGGAACGAGGCCTCCCAGTCCAGGCCGGGCCTTAGCGGTCAGGTCAGGGCCCTCTGGGCCGCCAGCCGCGCGAAGGCCAGGGTCAGGGCCTTGCGCCGCGCCGGCGCCAGGGGCGCGATGGGAGCCGCCTCCGTCACCGCGCCGCCGAAGGCGTCGGCGACGATCAGCCCCGGCCCCTCCGCCTCGTCCAGCGGCAGGATCTCGCGCGGGAACTCCGGGGCGACGGCGAAATAGAACGCGTCGCAGAACGGCCGGTAGTCGCCCCATTTGTGGTCGGCGCGGAAATCCTCCAGGCCCGACTTGACCTCGGCGATGGCGATCTCGCCGCGCGGGCCCACGGCCATGATGTCGGCCCGGCGGCCGTTGGGCAGCACCACCTCGAGCAGGGGCGCATAGCCCAGGGCGACGAACAGCCGCGCCGCGCCGCGCGTCACCGCGCTGGTGGTCTGCGGGCGCGAGGGCGAGGCGAGGATGACGGCGACGTCCATGTCGCCATAATGTTCAGGTTTCGTTCGCGACGCAACGGGCCCGCGCCGGGCGCCGACCTCAGCCTCGCGCCAGCCTCAGGCCGAGGGCGGGGCCTGGACCGGGAACTCCAGCCGGGCGGTGTTGTAGCCCAGGGCGCGGATGCGGGCGACGGCCGCGGCGCGCTCGGTCGGCTCCATGGTCGGCCGGCGCGACCACAGCCAGACGAAGTTGCCGCCGGGGGTGGCGAAGATCGCCCAGGCGTCGTCGTCGGCATGGTCGAGCACCCAGTATTCCTGGCTGATCAGGCCGAAGAACGTGACCTTCATCTTGGCGTTGTCGCTGCCCGGCACGATGCGCCCCGAGCCCTTGAACACCTTGGCCGGCCCGGTCGGCCCGCCGCGATGGCAGGTCTGGATCAGAGCGTAGCGGCCCTCGCCGCCGGCGGGAGCGATGTCGTTGGTCGGCGCCTGGCAGTCGCGCTGGTTGGTGTTGGGAAAGCGCGCGATCTCGTACCAGCGCCCGGAATAGAACGACAGCGGCGCGGGCCTGGCCGGCTGGGGCGCGCCGGCCAGGGCGGGAGCGGCCAGGCCGAGAACGGCGGCGGCGGCGAGTACGGGGGCGAGCGTCTTGGTCATCGGAATCCAGAAATCAGCGTCCCGGTGACGAACGAAAAACGCCCCGCCGGGTTCCAGCGGGGCGTTATAACCGATTTTGTCCGGCAGCGGATTATTCGGCGGCGATGCTCACCGGAGCGCCGGCGCGATCCTTGAAGTTGATCGCCTGCAGGTAGCGGATGCCGTCCTCGGCGATGTCGTCGCCGACCATGCGCTCGCCCTCGTTCTTCAGCTCGTCCATGTCGACGTACATGCCGTAGAAGGCGCGGGTGCGGTCGGTGATGATGCCGGCGTTGAGCAGGGTCTTGACCAGCACGCGGAAGATGTTGGCCGATTCACGCATGTTCTCGCGGCGCTTGTCGTCGGTCATCACTTCCTGGAAGGCGGCGATGACCTTTTCGGGATCGAGGCCGAAGCTGGCGTAGAGATCGTACTGCTGGGTCGGCGAGACCAGGTTGAACAGCAGGGTCTGGAAGCAGTGCGCCGCCCAGTCCTCGATGATGGCGTGCTCTTCCGGGTCGAGCTTGGGCACCGTGCGGTCGGCCCAGATCTTGCCGAACTTGTGGTGGAAGGCCTCGTCGGTCATCACCAGCTGCAGCAGCTTCTTGCCGAGCGGGTCGCGGATGTTGTTGAAGAAGGTGGCGAAGGCGCCCATGGCCAGGCCTTCGACCAGCATCTGCATGCCGATGATCTTCTTGTAGACCTCGGGCGCGCCGATGATCTCGACCAGCAGGTCCTTGAGCACCGGGCCGCATTCGAGGGGCCGGCCCCAGCGGGTGCGGATGTACTTGGCGAAGGCCGTGACGTGACGGGCTTCCTCGCGGGTCTGGTTGGCGGCGTATTCCTGCGCGCCCTGGTCCTTGAGCACGTGGCATAGCGAGGCCGACAGGTTCAGCGCCCCCTGCTCGCCGTGCAGGATCGACGAGAAGCTGTGCAGCACCATGGTGTTGATGAAGCGCGTGCGCTCCTTGGGGTCCGACAGGTGGTTCGACACGTAGTCGGTCTGCAGGGCGGCGATCAGGTCCTCGGGGACCAGCGGCTCGTTCTCGATGTCGAACGGCTCGTCGAAGTCGATATAGGTCTTGTCGAGGGGATCCCAGAAGTGGTCGTGCGTGGCCGAGATGATCTTGTCGAACGCCGACGAGCGGTTGTTGTAGCGGTCAAGCTCCAGCATCGACTCGAAGTCGTCGGGCGCCACCGCGTCATACATGGCGTCCTTGGTGATGTTCTTGATCGTCACGGCGGCCTCTCCGGACTGGCGTTTCCCAATGTGAACACTGTCAACCTGGCTTTTCACCAGGTCAACCCAAAAATGACGGAGGCGTCACGTTTTAATGTTCGGCCAACCGGGCGTTTTTGACGGCCGCGCAGAAAGCCGGCCCGCCGGTCGGAGCTGGTCCGGCCTGGGCTAGTCCGGCCAGAGGTCGTGCACCGAGCCCTTGCGGTTCAGCATGTGGGTCGCGCGCTTGATCACCGCCAGCAGCCGCTCGCGCCGGGCCTCGGCGTCGTAGGTCAGGCTGGCGTGGTGCAGCCCCTCCAGCAGGAAGCGGGCGAGGTCGCGGCTGGCCTGGAAGCGCGGCCCGGCCCCGGCGTGCAGCATCTTGAGGAAATGGTCGCCGACCTGGGCGCGGTCGAAGGCGGCCTGGGCCTCGCCGAGGCGGGTCCGCACCATGGCGTCGGTGCGGGCGGCGAACTCCAGCTCGGCGAAGGCCGTGAAGGCCGGCTCGCTCAGCAGGGCCCAATAGACGTCGATGGCGTGCTCGGTGACGTCGGCGCCGGGCGGCAGGTCCTCCTGGGCCTTGCCGAACAGCGCGGCGCGGGCGGCCTGGATATGCTCGACGGCGGCCTCGACCAGGGCCTCGCGGGTGGGGAAATGATAGAGCATCGCCCCGCGCGTCAGATCGGCGGCCTCGGCGATCTTGGCGTTGTTGGCGGCGTGGTAGCCGATCTCCGCGAACAGGGCCATGGCGGCGTCGAGGATGCGCGCGCGGGTGCGCAGCGACTTGGGCGTATCCTTGGCGGCGGAAGCCCCCAACGCGGGCGGAAAGGCGGGAACTGCGTTCATCGGATTCCAAAACGGCGTTCATATTGCGCCGCAGCAGAATCTGTTTAGCGGGGAACCGCCGGCTCCGCCAGCCGCGGCGGCCGTCGCGGGCCCAGCTTCACAAAAGGGACATGCAATCAGCCTATGGCCGGGACTGCTCCCCGGTCCGGCGCCTATTGGGGCGGCGCCGCAGCGAGATTTCCTGCATGAGCGCCGATTTTCCGGTCCGCCGCTATCGCAGCGTTTTCGTTTCCGACATCCACCTGGGCACGCGCGGCTGCCAGGCCGAGCTGCTGCTGGATTTCATCCGGCACATGGAGTGCGACCGCCTCTATCTGGTCGGCGACATCATCGACGGCTGGAAGCTGAAGGGCGGCTGGCACTGGCCGCAGGCCCACAACGACGTGGTCCAGAAGATCCTGCGCCTGGCCCGCAAGGGCTGCGAGGTGATCTACATCCCCGGCAACCACGACGAGGTCGCCCGCGACTACTGCGGCGTCCACTTCGGCGGGGTGGTGGTGGCGCGCGACGCCGTGCACGAGGCCGTCGACGGCCGCCGCTTCCTGGTGATGCACGGCGACGAGTTCGACGGGGTGGTGCAGCACGCCAAGTGGCTCGCCTTCCTGGGCGACTGGTCTTATAGAACCATCCTGATGCTGAACACCGTGTTCAACCACGTCCGCCGCCGGATGGGGTTCGGTTACTGGAGCCTGTCGGCCTACCTGAAGGTGAAGGTGAAGAACGCCCTGCAATTCGTCGAGAACTTCGAAGCCGCGGTCGCCGAAGAGGCGCGCCGCCGCGGCGTCGACGGCGTGATCTGCGGCCACATCCACAAGGCCGAGATGCGCGACATCGGCGGAATCGCCTACATCAACGACGGCGACTGGGTTGAAAGCTGCACCGCCCTCGTCGAACATCACGACGGCGCGTTCGAGATCCTCGAATGGGCCAAGCTGCGCTCGTGGTCGGTGATCGACCGCAAGCGGCCGGCTGAGGATGTCGAAGGGGTGCTGGGGGAAGCCGTCGCCTGATGCGGATCTTGTTGGCCACCGACGCCTGGGAGCCCCAGGTCAACGGCGTCGTCCGCACCCTGACGCGCGTGGTCGCCGAGATGCGCGCCATGGGCCACGAGGTCGAGATCGTCTCGCCCGACCAGTTCAAGACCTTCCCGCTGCCCACCTATCCCGAGATCAAGCTGGCGGTGGGCGCCTACGAGCCGGTGCAGGAACGCTTCAAGTCGTTCGAGCCCGAAGCCATCCACATCGCCACCGAGGGGCCGATCGGCCTGGCTGCGCGGCGCATCTGCGTCGAGTGGAAGCTGCCCTTCACCACCAGCTACCACACCCGGTTCCCGGAATACGTCTCGGCGCGCCTGCCGCTGCCGCTGTCGGCGGGCTACGCCTACATGCGCTGGTTCCACAAGCCGTCGGGCCGGCTGATGGTGGCCACGCCGACCATGCGCGACGAGCTGCAGCGCCACGGGTTCCGCAACCTGTCGGCCTGGTCGCGCGGCGTCGACACCCAGGTGTTCAAGCCCCGCGAGCCGCAAGAGCCGGACCTGTTCGCCGGCATGGCCCGGCCGATCTGGCTGAACGTCGGCCGGGTGGCGGTCGAGAAGAACATCGAGGCCTTCGCCGCCCTCGACCTGCCGGGCACCAAGGTCATCGTCGGCGACGGCCCCCAGCGCGAGGAGCTGATCGCCAAGTACCCGGACGTGGTGTTCACAGGGGCCAAGTTCGGCGCCGAGCTGGCGGCCCATTTCAGCTGCGCCGACGTGTTCGTGTTCCCGTCGCTGACCGACACCTTCGGCCTGGTGATCCTGGAGGCCATGGCCGCGGGCGTGCCGGTGGCCGCCTATCCGGCGCCCGGCCCCATCGACATCATCCCTGGCTCCGGCGCGGGGGTGCTGGCCGCCACCGTCGAGGACGGCCTGCGCGAGGCGTGCCTGGCCTGCCTGGACATCGACCGCAAGGCGGTGCGGGCCTTCGCCGAGCGGTTCTCGTGGCGGGCCTGCGCCGAGGAGTTCGTGCGCAACCTCCAGCCCTATCCCGAGCCGGAGAAGACCCGGTTCTGGCGACGCCTGCGCCGGCTGGCCCGCCTGCGCCGCCGCCCCAAGGCGGCCTAGGGCCGCCGGCTCAGACCAGCCGGCTTCGCATGGCCTGAGACAAGAGGTCGATCAGGCTGACCGCCGCGACGATGACGATGACGATCGCCGCAGTCTGGCTGTAGGCGAAGCCGTTCAGCGAATCGAACAGCAGCTGGCCGATGCCGCCGGCGCCGATCAGGCCGAGCACCGTGGCCGAGCGCGAGTTGGATTCGAAGCGGTACAGCGCATAGCTGGTCCACAGCGGCGCCACCTGCGGGATCACCCCCCAGACCACTTCCTGCAACGGCGCCGCGCCGGTGGCGCGCACGCCCTCGACCGGGCGCGGGTCGATGGTCTCGACCGCCTCGGAGAACAGCTTGCCCAGCACCCCGCCGGTGTTGACGGCGATGGCCAGCACCCCGGCGAACGGCCCCAGGCCCACGGCGACGATGAAGATGGTGCCGACCACCAGGTCGGGCACGGCCCGCAGCAGGTCGAGGACCCGGCGCACCGGCTGCTGGATCCACGGCGGGGCGACGTTCCGCGCGGCGGCCAGGCCCAGCGGCACCGCCAGCAGGATGGCCAGCAGCGTGCCCCACAGGGCGATCTGGATCGTCAGCCACATGGCCGAGATGTAGATCTTCCAGTTGGTGAAGTCGGGATGCAGGAACGAGCGTCCGAACTCCTGCATGTTCTGCGAGTTGGAGAACAGCAGCGGCAGCTTCTTGAGCTCGACCGGGCCGAAGCTGACGATCAGCAGGACGGCCAGGCCGCCCCACACCACCAGGTCGATCAGGCGGTCGCCGAGCGGCCGGGACGGCGGCGGCGGGACGGCGCCGGCGGTTTGGGCTGCGGTCATGCGTTCGACCTCAGGCGCCGGGATTGGCGGCGGCGCGGGCGGCGATCTCGGCCTTCACCGCGTCATAAGCCTTCTGGGCCTTGGCGATGCGGCCGGCGTCCCTGGACTTGCGGGCCTCGGCCAGCTCGGTCGAGGCCTCCATCTCGCGGACCGGGTCGAGGTAGGAATTGTCGGCCGGCCTGAAGCCGCCATAGGTCAGCTTCTTCAGCACCTCGCGCTGGCGGTCGCCGTCGGGGCCGGGCTTGGTCCCGTAGGTCAGGAAGAAGCTGCGCAGCTTCTCCTTGACCGCCGGGTCGAGGTCCTTGCGGGCGACGATCGAGGATTCCGGCAGCGGCGGCGAGGTCCAGATCACCTCGACCTTGTCGGCGATGGCCGGGTTGTCGCGCTTGGCGAACACCATGCCGACGGTGTTGCCGGTGGCGACGTCGACGGTGCCGTTGGCCACCGCGAACAGGTTGGCCTGGTGGCTGGCCGAGCGCACCGTCTTGAAGCAGTCGGCCGGCTCGATGCTCTTGGGCGTGAACAGATAGGCCATCGGGGCCAGGGTGCCCGAGGTCGACTTCACGTCGCCCAGGCCGAACGAATATTTCTTGCCGCAGGCCAGCACCTTGTCGAGGGTGACGCCCGAGCCCTTCCGGGCGATCAGCACCGACTGGTAGACGCCCTCGCCGCCCAGGTCGACAACCCGGCCCAACACCTCGGCGTCGGCCCGGCGGGTGGCCTCCAGCGCCGGCAGGGCCGAGAACCAGCCCAGCTGCACCTGGTTGAAGCGCATGGCCTCGATCAGCGAGCTGTAGTTCGAGGCGAAGAAGGGCTTCACCTTCAGCCCCGTCTCCTTCTGCATGTCGTCCAGCATCGGCTGCCACAGGGGCGCCATCGACTGCTGGTTCTCGGCGGACAGGATCGAGAAGGTCAGGACCGGCGGCGTCGCCGACTTGGGCGCGGCCGCCTTCTGGCCGCAGCCGGCCAGCAGCAGGGCGGCCAGGCCGCCGGCGATCAGGGGCGCGATCAGGGCGCGGCGGATCATTTCGGATCTCCTTCCCAGAAGACCTCTTCGATCTCCGGGCCATAGATGTCGATCAACTGGTCGCGGGCCAGGCCGCTGGACGGCCCGTCATAGACGACGCGGCCGGCCTTGAGGGCGACGACGCGGCTGCAATAGCGCATGGCGTAGTCGACCTGGTGCAGGGTGACGACGACGCTGATGCCGTCGTCGCGGTTGAGGTCGCACAGCAGCTCCATCACCCGCCGGGCCGAGACCGGGTCGAGCGAGGCCACCGGCTCGTCGGCCAGGATGATGTCGGCCTTCTGCACCAGGGCGCGGGCGATGGCGCCGCGCTGCTGCTGGCCGCCGGACAGGGTGGCGGCCCGCTGGCCGGCGTAGTCCGACACGCCCACCCGGTGCAGGGCGCCCATCACCGCGTCCTTGTCGGCGCGGGACCAGCGGCCGAACAGACCGCGCCAGAAGCCCATGTGCCCCAGGCCGCCGAGGGCGGCGTTGGTGAACAGGGTCAGGCGGCCGACCAGGTTGAACTGCTGGAACACCACGCAGATGCGCGAGCGCACCTGGCGGATGTCGTCGCTGATCTTGCCCCTGGCCTGGACCTTGCGCCCGAGGGCGTCGATGCGGCCGTCGCCGGCGTCGATGGCGACGAAGCCGGTCATGGCGCGCAGGAGAGTCGACTTGCCGGAGCCGGAAGGGCCGATCAGAGCGACCATCTCGCCCTTGGCGACCGACAAAGACACGCCGTTCAGCGCCTTGCGCTGCCCGTAGGTCTTCGACACGGCGCTGACGGAAAGCACGGCGTCCGACGTCATGGCTGGCGGGATTTCCTCACGCAAATCGCGGCGTTCATGGAGCAGCCACGCTAAGGTTTGATGACAGGGCGGGGGATGAATCGCAAGGCCGGCGCGCATTTCCGCGCAAAACGCCTTTACAGCGGTCGCCACTTTCCCTATGTGCACGCCTTCCGGCGGACCCGAAGTCCAAGACGCGCTGCTAACGCCGGCCTGGGTTAACAATCTGCAGGGGGTTACGTGAGTTGCGCACGTACCATACGCCCCTGGACCTGGTCCGTGAGCGGTCGCCTGAACGTCCTGTCGCACTCGTGCGACCGGGCGCCGTGGCCGTAGCGGCGCGCTGGTTCCAGGAAAACTTCAAAGGCGACGTCTTCTACGCCGTCAAGGCTAACCCGTCCCCGTGGGTCATCAAGACCCTGGCGGAAGCCGGCGTAACGTCGTTCGATGTGGCCTCGGTCCCGGAGATCGAGCTGGTGGCGGAGCACGCGCCGGGTTCCCGCATGGCTTTCATGCACCCGGTCAAGAGCCGCCGCGCCATCTCGGCCGCCTATTTCGACCATGGGGTCCGCACCTTCTCGTTCGACACGCACGAGGAGCTGGCCAAGATCATCGACGCGACGGGACAGGCCAAGGACCTGAACCTGATCGTCCGCTTGGCCGCGCCGGCGCAGAACGGGGCGATGTATTCGCTGTCGGGCAAGTTCGGCGTCGAGCCGGACCAGGCCCCCGGCCTGATGCTCGCCGCGCGCCGCGCCACCCAGGACCTGATGGGCGTCTCGTTCCATGTCGGCAGCCAGTGCATGCGGCCGACCGCCTTCCAGGCGGCCATGGCCTCGGCCTCGCGCAGCCTCGTCCGCGCCGGCGTCTTCGCCGACGTGATCGACGTGGGCGGCGGCTTCCCGTCGGTCTATCCGGGCATGATCCCGCCGGACCTGCGCGACTACGCCGACTCCATCCATCGCGGCTTCGCCGAGATGATGGTTCACGAGACCACCGAGCTGTGGTGCGAGCCCGGCCGCGCGCTGGTCGCCGAGAGCTCCTCGGTGCTGGCCAAGGTCGAGCTGCGCAAGGGCGACGCCCTTTACCTGAACGACGGCTCGTACGGCACGCTGTTCGACGCCACGCACTCGAAATGGCCGTTCCCGGTCAAGCTGGTGCGTGACGCCGAGGCCTCGACCGAGCTGAAGCCGTTCAAGTTCTACGGCCCGACCTGCGACTCCATCGATCAGATGCCGGGGCCGTTCTGGCTGCCGGCGGACATCGACGAGGGCGACTACATCGAGATCGGCATGATGGGCGCCTACGGCGTCGCCATGGCCACCCGCTTCAACGGCTACGGCGACACCGAGACCGCCGTCGTCGACGACGCGCCGATGGCCTCGATGTACGGCCTCGCGCGCCGCTCGATCCCGACGCCCCGCGTCGAGAGCGAGACGGTCGTGAAACTGTCGCGTGCGCGGCGTAGCAAACGTCGCCGTAAATAGTTCAAGCGCCGGCTCGCCGGTTTTCTCATCCGCGCCGGTCCGTCGCTCCGTCCGGGCCGGCGCGTTCTATTTTGGACGGGCGCTCCTCCCGCGGGACCTTGCGAAGGGAAACCTCAAAGATGAACGCCGAATCCAATCGGAAAGCCGAACTGCTGACCAACGTGGTCGAACACGTCGACATCACCGCCTACGACGCCCGGCCGGTGATCGACGCCATGCGCAAGATGAGCTTCTCGTCGCGCGACACGGCCCGCGCCGCCGACATCTTCAACATGGCGCTGGAAGACAAGGCCTGCTCGCCCTGGCTGATCCTGGCCGGCTCGACCAGCGCCGGCGGCTGCATGCACGTCTATCGCGACATGGTGAAGTTCGGGATGGTCGACGCCGTGGTCGCCACCGGCGCCTCGATCGTCGACATGGACTTCTTCGAGGCCCTGGGCTTCCAGCACTATCAGGCCGCCGGCCAGGTCGACGACAACGAGCTGCGCGCCCACTACATCGACCGCATCTACGACACCTATATCGACGAAGAAGAACTGCAGGCCTGCGACCACACCATCCTGGAGATCGCCAACCGCCTGGAGCCGCGCCCCTATTCCTCGCGCGAGTTCATCTGGGAGATGGGCAAGTGGCTGTCGGAAGGCAACGCCAAGAAGCCCGGCAGCCTGATCCAGACCGCCTACGAGGAAGGCGTGCCGATCTTCTGCCCGGCCTTCGTCGACAGCTCGGCCGGCTTCGGCCTGGTCAAGCACCAGAAGGAGCGCGCGGCGGCCAAGCAGCCCTACATGTGCATCGACGCCGTGGCGGACTTCCGTGAACTGACGGACATCAAGATCGCCGCCGGCGTCACCGGCCTGTTCATGGTCGGCGGCGGCGTGCCCAAGAACTTCGCCCAGGACACCGTGGTCTGCGCCGAGATCCTCGGCGTCGAGGCCGAGATGCACAAGTACGCCGTGCAGATCACCGTCGCCGACGTGCGCGACGGCGCCTGCTCGTCCTCGACCCTCAAGGAAGCCGCCTCGTGGGGCAAGGTCCAGACCACCTACGAGCAGATGGTGTTCGCCGAGGCCACCACCGTCGTGCCGCTGATCGGCTCGGACGCCTATCACCGCGGAGCCTGGAAGACCCGCGAGAAGCGCCGCTGGGCCAAGCTGTTCGCCTGAGGCCCCCGCGCCCCGCCGGACCCGCCCTTTAAGGGTTGAAAGCGTCATCATCCGCAAGGCAAGGTCCCCTCGGTTTCGAGGGGACCTTTTCTTATGCGCAAGCCGTTCATCGCCGCCGCCTCGCTGGCCGCCCTGGTCGTCGCCGGGGCCGCCGCCGGCCTGGCCGTCGCCGAGATCGCCCCCAGCCCGCCGATCGCGCCGGTGGTGGCCAGCTTCATCAAGGGCGGCTACCTGCCCGAGGGCGCGCTCGACACCCTGCGGGTGCTGCCGCCGGCGCCGAAGCCGGGCGACTACCGCTACGAGGCCGACCGCACGGCGTTCCGCGACACCCGCGCCCTGAAGGACACGCCGCGCTGGACCCTGGCCGTCGCCGACGCCGAGGATAATGTCGCGGCGATGATGCGCGACTTCAGCTGCGCCGCCGGCGTCGCCCTGACCCGCGAGAACGCGCCGCGCGCCGCCGCCCTGATCGACCGCATGCGCTTCGACGTGCGCAACGCCGTCAACCCGCCCAAGGACTTCTACAAGCGCCAGCGCCCCTATCTGATCGACCAGGGCGACATCTGCGTGGCCAAGGACGAGAGCCTGGCCAAGAGCCCGGACTATCCGTCCGGCCACACCACCTGGGGCTGGACCATCGGCCTGGTCCTCGCCGAGGCCGTTCCCGACCGCAGCCAGGACATCCTGGTCCGCGCCCGCGCGTTCGGCGAGAGCCGCGTGGTCTGCGGCGTGCACAACGCCAGTGCCATCGAGGCGGGCCGCACCAACGCCTCGATCCTGGTCGCCACCCTGCACGGCTCGCCCGAGTTCCGCGACGACCTCGCCGCCGCCCGGGCCGAGATCGCCGCCCTCAGGAAGGCCAAGGCCCCCGCGCCCCAGGCCTGCGACGCCGAGGCGGCCCTGATCGCCAAGACGCCTTACTAATCCGGCGCCCGCTCACCCCCGCCTTCGCGGAGACGAACGGCGGGGCGACCTCAGATCCCCGCGTACCACTCGTAGCCGCGGTCCTCCCAGAAGCCGCCCTTGCCGGCGCCGTGGCCGGCCAGGGTGGCGGCCGCCTCGATACGCATGACGTACTTGGCCTGCTTGTAGCCGAGCTGGCGCTCGACGCGCAGGCGCAGGGGCGCGCCATGGCCGACGCTCAGCGGCGCGCCGTTCATCGCATAGGCCAGGATGGTCTGGGGGTGGCGCGCGTCGACCAGATCGATGCTCTCGTAGTATTTGCGCAGGCCCTCGGGCGCGGTGTCGTCGAGGGTGTCGGCGCAGTGGAGGATCACGAAGCGCGCCTGCGGCTTCAGCCCGGCCCGGTCGAGCAGCGGCCCCAGCCGCGCGCCCGTCCATTCGCCTATGCAGCTCCAGCCCTCGACGCAGTCGTGGCGGGTGATCTGGGTGCGGGCCGGCAGGGCGCGCACCTCGTCCAGCGTCAGGGACAGCGGCCGCTCGACCAGGCCGTCGACGACCAGGCGCCAGTCCGCGAAGCCGCCCGCCGCCAGGGCCTGATAATCCGTATCCGGAGGATTCGCCGTGCCATTGACCTTGAAGGCCGGCGACAGGTCGGCGCGGGTGAACTCGGGCGCGAGGGCCGAGCGGCCGAGCAGGCGCTGGACGGCGCGGTTCAGCGGCTCGGCCGCGCCCAGGGCGCCGAGGGCCCGCTCGCTGCGGGAAAGCCGGTCGCAGCCGGCCAGCCACAGCCCCCCGAGGCCCGCGCCCAGGCCGGCCAGCCAGCCGCGGCGGTGCGGATCGCCGCTCATGCTTCCTCCTTGGCCTCTTTCCCGGGCCGGGCCGCTTCCTTCGGAACGACGACGACGTAACGGCCGGTGATCATGCCGCGCAGCTGGTTGATCGGCCCGCTGAGCAGCACCATGACCAGGTGGACGACGATGAACAGCACGATCAGGCTGGCCGCCGCGAAGTGCAGTGTCCGGGCGGACTGACGGCCGCCGAACAGGTCGAGCAGCCAGGGCATGGCGGCGTCGAGGCCCGGCGACATGGTCATGCCGGTCAGCACCATGGTCGGGCCCAGCACCAGGATCACCCCCAGATAGGCCAGCTTCTGCAGCACGTTGTAGCGCGCCGCGGCCCAGCCCTTGGGAAAGCGCAGGCGCAGGTGGTCCCAGACGTCGGCGCCGATGTGGCGCAGATCGCGCCGGGTGGGGGCGAGGTCCCGGCGCAGATGGCCGCCGAGCAGGGCCGCCGCCAGATAGACCGCGCCGTTGACGGCGAACAGCCAGGCGAAGAAGAAATGCCACCGCCGCCCGGTGGCCAGGTCGCGGTAGCTGGGCAGGGTCGCCCAGGCCGGGAACCCGCGCTCCACCGCCTCGCCCCGCTCGACCGACAGGCCCAGGACGCCGGTGGTGTCGAACCGCCGCCCGGCCAGCGTCGTCGTCCCGCGCAGACGGCCCCCGCCGGCGTCCTCGGCCGCCATGGCCAGGACCGGCCGCTCGAAATCCGACCGCAGACCCCAGTACAGGGCCGGATGGGCGTTGAAGATCTGCAGGCCGCTGAACAGCAACGCGAACAGGGCGACGACATTGACCCAGTGGCCGAGGCGCACGCCCAGACCGTGCCGTTCCGTGACGATGCGGACCGGCGGCGGATCGCCGCCCAGGGGCGTGTCCTGGGCGGTCGGCGGGGTGGCGGGGCTCGACATGGCGGCGGCTCCTCCGGCGCAGCTTCGCACAGGCTCGCGCCAGGCCCAAGCTTGCGCCGGGGCCGCCGCGCCTTTACCTGATAGGGCATGTCATCGACATGCGCTCACAGCCACGGCGACGGCCCCGGCCTGCACGGTCAGGCCCTTCAGGCCGAACTGGCCGCCGCCGAGAGCCGCTGCGTCAAGCTGGACCAGCGCCTGACCGATCCACGCCGCCGGGTGCTGGAGCTGCTGCTGGAGGCCGGCCAGCCGGTGAAGGCCTACGACCTGATCTCGACCTTCGGGACCGACGGCGCCCCGGCCAAGCCGCCAACCGTCTATCGGGCGCTGGACTTCCTGGAGCGGCAGGGCTTCGCCCACCGCATCGAGAGCCTGAACGCCTATGTCGCCTGCCGCCGCAGCCAGGAGAGCCACTCGGCCGCCTTCCTGATCTGCGACTGCTGCGGCGCGACGCGCGAGGTCGAGCCGATGGTGGTCGGCGGCGAGCTCGACGCCCTGGCCGGACAGGCCGGCTATGTCATCCGCGCCGTCACCGTCGAGGCCCACGGCCTGTGCGCGGCCTGCCGCGAGCAGGACTGATCGCGCGCTGCGGCGCAAAACCGGTCGCCTTTCCGCCATCCTCCGCTCTAGACTTGCGCCGCAACAGGGGAGCGGGCGCGTGAGTGCACAGATCGGCGTCGAGGTTTGGCGCGGCGGGGTCAACACCTGGGAATGCGACGAGATGGGGCACATGAACGTGCGCTTCTACGTCGCGCGCGCCATGGAGGGGCTGGTCGGGCTGGCGGCGGCCCTGGGCATGCCCCACGCCTTCGCGGCCCACGCCAACGCCACCCTGCTGCTGCGCGAGCACCACATCCGTTTCCTGCGCGAGGCCCGGGCCGGCGCGCCCCTGCACATGACCGGCGGCGTGATCGCCATGGGCGAGACCGACGCGCGCCTGCTGCAGGTGCTGTGGCATTCCGAGACCGGCGAGCCGGCGGCCACCTTCCAGACCCGCGTCGCCCACGTCACGCCCCGCGACGCGGTCGCCTTCCCCTGGCCGCAGGCGGCGCGCGAGCGGGCCAAGGCCCTGACGGTCGAGGTCCCGGCCTTCGCCGCCGCCCGCAGCCTGGACCTGTCCGAGACGGTCTCGATCGCGGACGGGGCGCGCGCCGACGCGCTCGACCTGACGCGCATCGCCGCCGGCGCCATCGCCCCGGGCGACTGCGACGTGTTCGGTCGGGCCGGGGCCGAGCAGTTCATCGGCCGGGTGTCGGACGGCATCCCCCGCCTGATCCGCAGCTTACGCGAGACGGTGTCCGCCGCCGCGCCGGAGCGCCCCGCCCGCGTCGGCGGCGCGGTGCTGGAGTACCGGCTGATCCACCTGGCCTGGCCCCGGGCCGGCGACCGGGTGGAGATCCGTTCGGGCCTCACCGGCGCCGACGCCCGCGTCAAGCGCATGGTCCACTGGATGCTGGACCCCGAAACCGGCAAGGCCTGGGGCGCCTCCGAGGCGGTGGCGGTGACCTTCGACCTCGACGCCCGCAAGGTGGTGCCGATCACCGAGGCGGCCCGCGCCGAGCTGATGAAGGCGGCCAAGCCGGGACTGGCGCTCTAGACCGCCCGCCTTTTCCGCGCGGCTAGACCGCCGCGTCGAGCAACGCCTCGCGCACGAGGTCCGGCCGCTCCATCGGCAGGAAATGGGTGGCGCCGTCGGTGGTCTCCACCTGGATGTTCGGGCGCCGGCGGAGGAAACCCGCGCCAGGGCGCAGGGCGCAGGTCGAGCCATGCTGGGCCCGCAGGATATGGATCGGCCGGCGCAGGCGCGCGGCGGCCCGCCAGGGGTCGTGGCCCTGGGCGGCGTAGTTCGAGGCCTCCCAGGCCGGGGCGCAGGCCAGCTCGACCTTGCCGTCCGGCCGATCCTTGAAGCCGCCGGCGACGAAGTCGGCCAGGGCGGTCTCCGGCCAGGTCTTGAAAGCCCCCCGGCCCAGATAGGCCGCGAACGCGGCCTGGCGGCTGTCGAACACCGCCCGCCGGCGCAGGGCGGCCTGGACCATGGCGTGGTTGCGGGCGGCGGAGGCGGCCATCGGCAGGCGCGCCATCCACGCCTGGCGGCGCGGCAGGATCACCGGCTCGAACAGCACCAGGCGCGAGAGCCGGCGCGGTCGCTCGGCCGCCGCCAGCAGCGAGGCCGTGGCGCCCATCGAATGGCCGGACAGCACCAGGGGCGCGCCGCCCTCGGCCTCCAGGCTGTCGAGCAGGCCGACGAGGTCGTCGCGCAGGTCGTGCCAGTTGCGGCGGCCCCGCGGGTCGGCGCGCAGCGGGGTGTCGCCGTGGCCGCGCTGGTCCACCGCCAGCACCCGCAGGCCGAGCGCCAGCGGCCCCAGCACGCCGCGATAGGTCATGGCGTTGAAGCCGTTGGCGTGGACGAAGACCAGGTCGACCGGGCGCGCGGCGTCGCCGAAATCGAGGGCCGCCATCTGGCCGTCCCCGGCGCGGCTCTTGATGGCGATCATCCGCCGCCGGGGCTCTCGAAATACGGCGGCGTCCATCCGCGCTTTCCCTTCGGGCATGGTGGACGGGCGCCCCGTCCTCCTTCAATCTGATCGACGATAATAATCCGGGAGGCCGCGATGACCATCCATACCGCCGTCGACTACGTCTGTTTCGACGTCTCGATCGAAGATGGGGTCGCGCACATCAGGCTCAAGCGGCCGGAAGTCATGAACACCATGATCCGGCCGTTCTGGAACGAGCTGCCGGCCATCGTCCGCGACATCGACGACAACGCCCGCGCCCGCTGCATCGTCATTTCGTCGACCGGCAAGCACTTCTCGGCGGGGATGGACCTTTCGGTGTTCACCGACGGCGAGGGCGTCACCGGCGGCGAGCCGAGCGACCGCCACACCGCCATGGAGGCCTTCCGCCGCCACGTCCGCCACCTTCAGGACAGCTTCAGCTGCCTCGACCAGGCGCGCATGCCGGTGCTGGCCGCCATCCAGGGCGGCTGCATCGGCGGGGCGGTCGACATGACCTCGGCCTGCGACATCCGCTACGCCACCGCCGACGCCTTCTTCTGCATCCAGGAGATCAACATCGGCATGACCGCCGACGTCGGCACCTTCCCGCGCCTGTGCCACCTGATCCCCCAGGGCTGGGTGCGCGAGCTGGCCTATACCGGCCGCCGCCTGACGGCGCAGACGGCCAGGGAGATCGGCCTGGTCAACGCGGTGTTCGACACCCACGAGGCGCTGCTCGACCACGTGATGGCTGTCGCCCGCGAGATCGCCGCCAAGGCCCCCCTGGCGGTGGCCGGCTCCAAGGTGATGATCAACTACGCCCGCGACCACAGCATCGCCGACGCCCTCGACTACATCGCCACCTGGCAGACCGGCATGTTCTCCGGCCCGCACATGGCCGAGGCCTTCGCCGCGCGGCAGGCCAAGAGAGACCCGCGTTATCCCGACCTGCTGCCGGTGCGCAAGCACATGTGAGCGCGGCGCTCCGCGACCGGATTTTTACCGCAACCGCGAACAAATCGGCGGCCCGGGCCTTTCCCCCGCGCCGCGTTCGCGCCATAGGTCCCGCCCTGTAACGACCTCCACTCCCCAGGAGCAGACCTATGGACGTGTCCCGCATCTCGACGGGCGTCAATCCGCCGTACGACGTGAACGCCGTCATCGAGATTCCGCAGGGCGGCTCGCCGGTGAAGTACGAACTCGACAAGGACTCGGGCGCCCTGTTCGTCGACCGCTTCCTGCACACGGCGATGTTCTACCCCGGCAACTACGGCTTCATCCCCAACACCCTGTCGGACGATGGCGACCCCTGCGACGTGCTGGTGATCGGCCCGATCCCGGTGGTGGCCGGCTGCGTCATCCGCTGCCGCCCGATCGGCGTGCTGCTGATGGAGGACGAGAAGGGCGGCGACGAGAAGATCCTGGCCGTGCCGGTCGACGCCCTGCACCCCTATCATTCGGGCGTCAGCTCCTACCGCCAGCTGCCGGCGATCATGACCGAGCAGATCGCCCACTTCTTCCAGCACTACAAGGACCTGGAGAAGGGCAAGGAGACCCGCATCGTCCGCTGGGGCGACGCCGACGAAGCCGCCGAGATGATCCGCAAGGGCCTCGACCGGGCCAAGGCCGAAGGCAAGGCCTGACGCGCTAAGGCGAGACCTGACGCCTCGTCCCGGGGCGTTCACGCGACAAGACCCCCGTCCGGCTCCGCCGGGCGGGGTTTTTTGTCGCCGCACGCGAAACCGCGCCGCGCCCGAAGCGGACGCGGCGGGACGCCGAAGCGATGGCCGAGAAGGCTTTTAGTTGGCGGCGCCGCTCTTGGAGTCGCCGGCGGCCATCACCGACTGGATGAGGGCGGCGAGGCGGTCGCCGGTGTCGGCGGCGGCCTGGCCGAGGGCCTGGGCCGGACCGCGCCCGGGCGTCGGGGCGCCCGAGGCCACCTGGTTGACGGTGGCCTGGGCCACGGTCATGGCCGCGTTGCGGGCCACGGCCTGGGCCGGGTTCTGGTTGGGAGCCTGATAGATGAAGCCGTAGGTCGGGTAGGTGCTCGAACCCAGGTCGCGGAGCGGGTCGTACCAGACCTTGACCTGGCTCCAGTCGCCGGCGGGCGACACGTCGACGACGGTGACGTCCTTCTCGACCTGCCCGCGCGTGCCGCCGATGCGCGACCAGTTGGCGTGGGTGATCTGGATGACGCGGTCGGTGAGCACCTGGCTGACCACCGCCACGTGGCCGAGGCGCATGGCGCCCGACGGGCGGAAGACCAGGACGGCGCCGGCCTTGGGGCTGAAGCCCGTGGCGTACTTGCCGGCTGCCTGGCCCCACCAAGTCCAGGCGTCGCCGAAAATCTGAATCCCCGAGATCAGCCGCGCGAACGGCGCGCACTGCCAGTATCCGTCCGCGTGCGCCGCGCCAGCCCCTGCGAAGAAGAGGGCGGTCGCGACGGCCATGGAACCGATGACGGTCCTGGTCCGTTGCAGCATGCTTGGGAACTCCCCCGGTTACGGCCCTTGGGATAACCGCCCTGTCCGCGGATGAAAAGACGGTTTTTTCCGCGAGCGTGGCCTTTTCGCCACTCCCGAGCCTTGGTTCGCGCCCGCCCAACCTGATTTAAACTTAGGAAAAACAGTGTCCTATCAATAAGTTACCAAATGGTAATCAAACGCCGGCGGGGTTTCGCGGGCGCAATGCGATTTGTCAAACGGCGCCCAGAAAAACAGCGCCCCTGTGGATGAACCCGCCCCAGGACCGCCCGCGGCCGGTCAGGGATTCGCGATGCGCAGCACCGCCGAGGCCGCCGCCACCGCCCGGCCGTCCATCCCCCGCGCGGCGGCGGAGACGAAGACCAGGCTGCGCGTGGCGCGATCCAGGCGGCCCTCGACCGCCAGCCGCTCGCCCGGCGCCGCCCGCCCCGCATGGTCGATGGTCAGCGACACCGGCGTCAGGTCCGAAAGCCCGGCGGCGCGCAGCAGCATGGGCTCCAGCAGCGCGGCCATCGCCCCCGGGCCGTCCCCCAGCACGGCGGTCTCACGAACGGTCTCTCCGGCGTCCAGGCTCATAGCGCTCTCCCTCGGACGGGCTGGTCGCAGAGAACCGCGCCGCCGGTCAACGCCCCTTGGCCGGAAATCGACCGGAGGCGGAAAATGGGGACGGAAAAAAGAAGGGCGGCGGATCAGATCCGCCGCCCAGTCATGCTCGAGAAAAAGCCGAACGACTTTCGGCGGGAGAAACTCAGTTGGCGGCGGCCGGGGTCGGCTTGGCCGAGGCGACGGCGGTCTCGCCGTTGCACTTGGCCAAGTCGGCGCCGTCCAGTTGCCGGGCCTCGGCGCCGAAGGCGGCGACCGGGCCGACTTCCTTGACCAGGGCCTTGCAGCCGGCCGCCGAGAAGGCGCGCGACGGGGCCGCGGCGGCGACGCAGGCCGCGCCGTCGCAGGTCCACACCGCGCCGCCGGCGACCACCTTGGTCTTGGCGGCGGGCGCGCGCAGGGCGGCGTTGAGCTGGCCGTCGGCCAGGGCGGCCCCGCCGAGGACGGCGGACAGGCCAAGCGAGAGAGTGGCGGCGAGCGCCAGGGTTTGGAGCTTCATGACAAGCCCTCCAGCGGATCGGGGAGTGTGGGACACGGGGGTACTGAGCGCCCAGCCGCGGACCGGACCGCCTGTCGCTATCCCCAGCGACGACCCGGTTCGAACTAAGCACTGCTAAGATAACAGTGTTTAGATCGGGTGCGCAACTGATTTCTGCATCGGCGAAAAAACCGCCGCCGCCTTCCCCCAGGTCAGCATTGCCGCCGGTCGCCGCCGACGCCCATAGTCGGCGGCGCAAGAAGAAGAAGACCCAGAGGAAACCCGGCCATGGACTTCAACCTTCCGCCGGCGCTGACCGCCTATCTCGCCGAGCTCGACGCCTTCATAGAGGACGAGATCAGGCCGCTGCAGGCCCAGGACGACAACGAGCGGTTCTTCGACCATCGCCGCGAACACGCCCGCACCGACTGGGACAACCAGGGCCTGCCCCGCAAGGAATGGGAGGCGCTGCTGGGCGAGGCCCGCCGCCGGGCCGACGCCGCCGGCCACTACCGCTTCGCCCTGCCGTCCGAGTTCGGCGGCAAGGACGGCTCCAACCTGGCCATGGCGGTGATCCGCGAGCACCTGGCCGCCAAGGGGCTGGGCCTGCACAACGACCTGCAGAACGAGCATTCGATCGTCGGCAACAACCCCTTCGTGCTGATGCTGCGCGACTTCGGGACCGACGCGCAACGGACGACGCTGATCCCGGCGATGTTCGAGGGCAGGTTCCGGCCGACCTTCGGCCTGACCGAGCCGGACCACGGCTCGGACGCCACCCACATGGAGACCCGCGCGGTGCGCGAGACCAGGGACGGCGTCTCCGGCTGGCGGATCGACGGCGAGAAGATGTGGACCACCGGCATGCACGTGGCGACGCACTGCGCCCTGTTCTGCCGCACGTCTGGCGCGGACGGCGACGCGCGGGGGATCACCTGCTTCCTGGTTCCCGCCCATGATCCGGGCGTGAAGGTCGAGGAGTACCTGTGGACCTTCAACATGCCGACCGACCACCCGCGCGTCAGCTTCACCGACGTCTGGGTTCCCGACGAGGCGATGTTCGGGCCCGAGGGCGGCGGCCTGGCCCTGGCCCAGCATTTCGTGCACGAGAACCGCATCCGCCAGGCGGCCTCGTCCCTGGGCGCGGCCGTCTACTGCATCGAGGAAAGCGTCAGGTACGCCCGCCGGCGCAAGCCGTTCGGCGAGGCCCTGGCCCGGAACCAGGCCATCCAGTTCCCGCTGGTCGAACTGGCCACCCAGGCCGAGATGCTGCGCCTCCTGATCCGCAAGACCGCCTGGGAAATGGACCAGATGCCCAAGGTCGAGGTCGAGAAGCGCCTCTCCGACCGGGTCAGCATGTGCAACTACTGGGCTAACCGCCTGTGCTGCGAGGCCGCCGACCGGGCCATGCAGGTGCATGGCGGCATCGGCTATTCCCGCCACAAGCCGTTCGAGCACATCTATCGCCACCACCGCCGCTACCGCATCACCGAGGGCTCGGAGGAGATCCAGATGCGCAAGGTGGCCGCCTATCTTTTCGGCTATATCGGACCTCGCAAGGCGGCCTTCGCCGACCTCTAGAACGGCGGGCCTCCGCAAGGGAGAAAGTGACCATGTCCAGGATCGAAGGCGGCTGCCTTTGCGGCCGCGTGCGCTACACGTCCGAAGCCGAGCCGGTGATGCAGGCGGTCTGCCACTGCCGCAACTGCCAGAAGCAGGGCGGCACGGCGTTCTCGGTGGTGGTCGTGGCCCCGACGCCGACGGTGACGGTCACCGGCGAGTTGAAGACCTACGAGGACCAGGGCGACAGCGGCGCCACCCTGCACCGCAAGTTCTGCCCCGAATGCGGCTCGCCGATCTATTCCAGCTCGACGGCCAGTCCGGCGCTGATGTTCATCAAGGCCGGCACCCTCGACGACACCAGCTGGCTCGACCCCAAGGTCCACATCTGGACCGAGAGCGCCCAGGCCTGGAACGGCGTGCCCGAGGGCGCCCACGCCATTCCGCGCAATCCCGGCTGACCGGCGGAACCTCGGACGGCGACGAGCGCTGAACAGGCATGGGCCGCTCGCCGCCGATCATCCTCGTCTGGCTCCTGGCGACGGCCGCTCTGGCCGAGACGCCGCTCCCTCGTCCCGACCGGCCGCCGACGGTCAGCGTCGCCGCCGAGGACGGCGGCCATGGCGGGGTGGTCCGCGCCAGCTTCGACATCGCCGCGCCGCCGCAGGTGGTCTGGGCGGTGCTGACCGACTGCGACCACGCCCGGGACATGGTGCCGAACCTGGTGTCGTGCCGCGTGCTCGACCGCGACCCGGCCGGGCGGTGGGACGTGCGCGAGCACATCGCCAAGACCTGGTTCACGCCGCGCCTGCGCAACGTCATCCGAACCGAGTTCGATCCGCCGCACGGCCTCAGCTACCGCCGGATCGCCGGCGACTGGACGCGGTCGGAGGGCCGCTGGACCTTGACGGCGACCGACGGCGGCGCGGCCACACATCTCGACTACGAGGGCCACATGGCGCTCGGCGTGGCCGTCCCGTCCTGGGCCGTGCGCGAGGCGGCGCGTCATGAATTGCCGCAGGCCCTGGCCGCGCTCAGGCGCGCCTGCCTGGCCGCCGAGGCCGCCCGCCCGCCGGCCCGTTAGGTCTGCTCACAAGCCCGTGCACATTCCTTGCCTTGCAAGGGGCGCCTTTGAAGCGTAACGGTCGCCGTCCTTCTCGCGGAGAAGGCTCAAGGGAAACAGGAGACTAACGATGGGTTACCGGGTGGCCGTTGTCGGCGCCACGGGCAATGTGGGCCGTGAAATGTTGAACATCCTCGAGGAAGTGAACTTCCCCGTCGAGAAACTGCATGCCATCGCGTCCCGTAAATCCATCGGCGTCGAGGTCGGTTGGAAAGACGGCGTCGTCGCCTGCGAGGATATCGAGCAGTTCGACTTCTCGACCGTCGACCTGGTGCTGATGAGCGCCGGCGGCTCGGTCTCCAAGGCGTGGTCGGAAAAGATCGGCAAGGCCGGTCCGATCGTCATCGACAACTCGTCGGTCTGGCGGATGGACCCCGACGTGCCGCTGATCGTGCCCGAGGTGAACCCGGACGCGGTCAAGGACGCCCGCAAGAAGAACATCATCGCCAACCCCAACTGCTCGACGGCGCAGCTGGTGCTGGCGCTGAAGCCCCTGCACGACGCGGCCAGGATCAAGCGGGTGGTGGTCTCGACCTACCAGTCGGTGTCCGGCGCCGGCAAGGAGGGCATGGACGAGCTGTGGAACCAGACCAAGGGCGTGTTCGTCCTCGGCGCCTCCGAGCCCAAGAAGTTCCCCAAGCAGATCGCGTTCAACGTCATCCCCTTCATCGGCGCCTTCAAGGACGACGGCTACACCGACGAAGAAGCCAAGATGTGGAACGAAACCCACAAGATGATCGATCCGGACATCAAGCTGACCGTGACCTGCGTGCGTGTGCCGGTGTTCGTCGGCCATTCCGAGGCGGTCAACATCGAGTTCCACACCCCGCTCGACGAGGACGACGCCCGCGAGATCCTGCGCGAGGCGCCGGGCCTGGTGGTGCTCGATCGCCGCGACGAGACCGGCTACATCACCCCCAAGGAAGTCCAGGGCGAGTTCCCGGTCTATGTCAGCCGCATCCGCAACGACAATTCGGCGCCCAACGCGCTGAACCTGTGGGTGGTCGGCGACAACCTGCGAAAAGGCGCGGCCCTCAACGCCATCCAGATCGCCGAGCTGCTGCATGAGCGCGGCATGCTGGAAAAGGCTCACGCCTAGGCTCCGGGACAGCAACCTTCGGGTCGCTTTCTGATCGCCGCGGGCTTCTGGTCCGCGGCGATTTTCATTTCACCGCTCAAGTGCGCGGAGCGTTCCATGTCGTCGACCGAAACCGAAGGGCGCCAGGCCCTCACCGCAGGCCTCGTCTGCTATTTCCTCTGGGGCCTGCTGCCGCTGTTCTTCCACCTCCTGGCGCGCCTGGGCGTCGGGGCCTTCGAGATCATGGCCCACCGCACCCTGTGGGCGGTGATCTGGGCCGCCGTCCTGGTGCTGATCGCCGGCCAGCGCCAGGCCGTCGGCGCGGCGCTGCGCAATCCGCGCATGATGGGCGTGCTGGTGCTGTCGACCCTGGCCATCTTCGCCAACTGGACGATCTATGTCTGGGCGGTCAACGACCACCGCGTGCTGGAGGCCAGCCTCGGCTACTACATCAACCCGTTGATGAACATGGCCGTCGGCGCGGCCCTGTTCCGCGAGCGCATCGGCTGGGCCGGGCTGGCGGCCATCGCCCTGGCGGCGGTCGGCGTCGGCGTCCAGACCCTGGCCCTCGGCCACCTGCCGCTCATCTCGCTGGCCCTGGCCGTCAGCTTCTGCACTTACGGGGTCATCCGCAAGCAGGTGAAGGTCGAGGCCCAGACCGGCCTGTTCATCGAATGCCTGTACCTCGCCCCCCTTGGCCTGCTCTACGCCGTCTGGCTGGAAAGCCACGGCCAGGGCCACTTCTTCGCCGGCCCGCAGGAGATGATCCTGCTGCTGCTCACCGGGCCGATCACCGTCGTGCCGCTGGCGCTGTTCGCCTGGGCGGCGCGGCGACTGCCCCTGACCACCATCGGCTTCCTGCAGTTCATCGCCCCCACCCTGCAGTTCCTGTCGGGCCTGTTCCTGGGCGAGACCTTCACGCCGCTCCGGGGGGTCTCGTTCGCCTTCATCTGGGCCGGGGTGGCGGTGTTCGCCTGGGCGGCCTGGCGCAAGACCCGGGCGGTGCGCGCGGCCGCCGCCGCTTGAGCCCCTCCTTGGGCGGCGCCATGCTGGCGGCATGAGCGCCAATCAGAGGCTCCCTTGCGACCAGGGCCTGGCCCTCGGCGTGCGCCGGCCTTCGGCGGCGCCGCTGCTCACGGCCGCAGACAAGCGGCTGGCCCTGGCCGCCAGCATCGTCGGTTCGGGCATGGCCTTCATCGACGGCTCGGTGGTCAATGTCGCCCTGCCGGCGATCCAGAAGGCCTTCGCCGCCGACGCGGCCGCCGCCCAGTGGGTGATGAACGCCTACATGCTGCTGCTCGGCGCCCTGGTGCTGATCGGCGGGGCGGCCGGCGACCTCTATGGCCGGCGGCGGATGTTCCTGGCCGGCGTCGGCCTGTTCACCGCCGCCTCGTTAGGCTGCGCCGTCGCGCCGGGCGTCGGCTGGCTGATCGCCGCCCGCGCCGTCCAGGGGGCCGGGGCGGCCCTGCTGACCCCGGCCAGCCTCGCCCTCCTGGGCGCGGTGTTCGACGAGAAGGAGCGCGGCAAGGCCATCGGCGCCTGGGCCGGCTTCGCCTCGGTGACCGCCGCGGCCGGGCCGGTGATCGGCGGCTGGCTGACCGACGCGGCCTCGTGGCGCGCCATCTTCCTGATCAACGTCCCGCTGGCCATGGCCGCCGTCTGGCTGACCCTGCGCGCCGTGCCGGAAAGCCGCGACCCCGCGGCGCGGGCGCTGGACTGGCGCGGCGCGATCCTGGCCGCCGCCGGCCTGGCCCTGCTGACCTGGGCCCTGACCGAGGCCGCTCCGCGCGGGCTGAAGGACCCGCTGGTCGCCGGCGGCCTGGCCGCCGGGACGGCGTTGCTGGCGGCCTTCGTCCTGGTCCAGGCCCGCTCGCCCACGCCGATGATGCCGCTGGGCCTCTACCGGTCGGCCGATTTTTCGGGCGCCAACGGCCTGACCTTCCTGCTCTATTTCGCCCTCGGCGGCGCCTTCTTCTACCTGCCCTTCGCCCTCATCCGCCTGGACGGCTACAGCGCCGCGGCGGCCGGCGCCGCCCTGCTGCCGTTCTCGCTGGTCATGGGCCTGTTCTCCCCGGCCGCCGGCGCCGTCGCCGACCGGTTCGGCGCGCGCGGGCCGCTGACCGTCGGCCCGATCCTGGCCGGCCTCGGCTTTGGCCTGCTGGCCTCGGCCGAGCCGGGCGGCTCCTATTGGACCGGCGTGCTGCCCGGCCTGGCGGCGCTGTCGGCCGGCATGACCATCGCCGTCGCCCCGCTGACCGCCGTGGTGATGGGGGCCGCGGGTCCCGGCCGCGCCGGGGTCGCCTCGGGGATCAACAACGCCGTCGCCCGCGTCGCCGGCCTGCTGGCGGTCGCCGCCCTGGGGGCGGTGTTCGCCAAGGTCTTCGCCGGCGCCCTGCCCGCCGCGAGCCAGGCCGCCGCCGCTCGGACCCTGGGCCGGGCGATGGCGGGCGAAGCCGCAGACCCGGCCGCAAGGGCGGCCTTCGCCCACGCCTATCGCGCGGTGATGCTGATCGCCGCCGCCTGCGCCGTCGCGGCCGGCGGCGTCGGCTTTCTCAGCATCAGGACGCCGCGGCGCCCTCAGAGCGCGGCGTAGACCGCGTCGATCAGGCGGCGGGCGCGGAAGTCGCCGATCAGGTCGGCCGACTGCCGGTTCATGACATAGGCGCCGGAGACGCCCCGGTCCGGGTCGGCGAAGGCGCACGAGCCGCCCCAGCCGGAATGGCCGAAGCTGTTCGCGCCGGTTCCATAGATCATGTTCGGGACGTTGCGCATGAAACCCGCGCCCCAGCTGATCTCGTAGGGCAGCACCAGGTCGCGGCCGCGGACGCGCTCGGCCGAAGCCCCGGCGGCCATGCCCGGCGACAGCACCCGCGCGCCGTCGAGCCGGCCGTCGCAGGCCAGCGCGCCCATCAGCCGCGCCAGGGCCGGGGCTGTGGCGTGGCCGTTGGCCGAAGGGATCTCCGCCCGCCGCCACTCGGCCGCGCCGCGCCCGCCCGGCGCCGACCACTTGGTCAGGAAGGCGGCCCGGATCACCGGCGTGATCTCGCCGAAATCGGGCATGTTGGGCGGGCGCATCAGGTCGGCGGCCCGGCCATGCTCGGCGTCGGGCAGGCCGATCCACAGGTCGAGGCCGAACGGCTCGGCCAGGTCCTGCCGCAGGGCCGTCCCCATGGTGCGCCCGTCGACGCGGCGGAAGATCTCGCCGGCCAGGTAGCCGAAGGTGATCGGGTGATAGCCGCTGGCCGTCCCCGGCGGCCACATCGGGGCCATGGCCGCCAGCTTGGCGCAGACGGCGTCCCAGTCGAACCACAGGGCCGGGTCGATCTCGTCGGGAAAACCCGGCAGGCCCTCCTGGTGCGACATCACCTGCTCGACGGTGACCTGCGCCTTGCCGGCCTCAGCGAACTCGGGCCACACCTCGGCGACCGGCTGGTCGTAGGCCAGGCGCCCCTGGTCGACCAGCCGCGCGATCAGCAGCGCGGCGATCGCCTTGGTGGTCGAGAACACCGGCGTCAGGGTGTGCTGGTCGAACGGGCGCGTGCGCTGGCGGTCGGCGAACCCCGCCCAAAGGTCGACCACGACCTCGCCCTCGATCGCCAGGCTGAAGCGGGCGCCCAGTTCGCGGTCCTCGGCGAAGTTGGCGGCGAAGGCCTCGCGCACGGGCGCGAACTGCGGCGGGCAGACGCCGGAAATCTCGGCGGCGGAAACGGCGGCGGCGGTCATGGGCCGAAGGTGGCGAAGCCGAGGCCCCAGGGCAAGCCGCGATCGCGCGGCGCCGGGGCCTATCGCCCTTGCGGGGGTCCCGAAGGCCCGCTTGTGGGCGCGCGCCGCGCTGCTATCGTCCCGCGCGGAGGGGCTCCGACCAAGCCCCGGACGTCGGGGGCGGCCAGCCGCATCGCCGACGGAGCCGACGGGACGACTTCGCCATGACAGCCGACAACCGCATCGTCCTCTCCAGCGACCACGCCGCCATACAGCTCCGGCAGGTCGTCGCCGCCCATATCGCCATGCGAGGCTGGGCGGTGGTCGACATCGGGCCGACGACGCCGGAGAGCACCGACTATCCCAAGCATGGCGAAGCGGCGGCGCGGCTCGTCGCCTCCGGCGATTGCCGGTTCGGCGTCGTCCTATGCGGCACCGGCCAGGGCGTCATGATGGCGGCGAACAAGGTCAGGGGCGTCCGCTGCGGCGTCTGCGCCGACACGTTCTCGGCCCGCATGATCCGCCGGCACAACGACGCCAACATGCTGTCGATCGGCGCGCGCGTGGTGGGCGAGGGGCTGGCGCTCGACATCGTCGACGCCTTCCTGACCGCCGAGTTCGAGGGCGGCCGGCATGCGGCGCGGGTGGAGATGATCAGGGCGCTGGAGGAATAGCCTCGCCGCTCCGGACCGCCTTCCAGCCATCCGGCGGTGGCGTTGGACGAGCCGTCGGGGACGGCGCGTCGCGCGCTATGGACTTGGCCGAGCCGCCGATCAGGCCAGAGTGAGGATCAGCGGCCCCCGGCGGGTGGCGACGAGGGTGTGCTCGTACTGCACCGTGGGCTGATGGCGGGGCGGGCGGAGCGACCAGCCGTCGTGCTGTTCCTCCACCCAGTCCGCGCCGAGCGACAGGAAGGGCTCGATGGTGAAGACCAGGCCCTCGCCGATCGTGCGCCTGTCCCGCGGCTCGTACCAGGTCGGGATTTCGGAAGGCTCGTCGTGCAACGACCGCCCGACCCCGTGGCTCGCCAGATTGCGCACCAGGCTGTAGCCGTTCCTTCGGGCGAAGCCTTCGACGGAGCGGCCGACCTCGTTCAACCGGCCGCCGGGCTTCACCGCCCTGATCCCGGCCCACATCGCCCGCCGGCCGTCGCGACAGAGCCGTTCGATGCGAGGCCGGGCCGGCGGAACGGCGAAGCTCGCGCCGGTGTCGCCGAAATAGCCGTCCAGCTCGGCCGAGACGTCGATATTGATCAGGTCGCCCGCCTTCACCGCCTTGCCGTCCGGGACGCCGTGCGCGCAGTCGGGGCCCACCGAGATGCAGGTCGCCCCGGGAAAACCGTAGGTGAGCTCGGGCGCGGAGCGCGCGCCTTCCTTTTCCAGGAGGGCGCGGCCGAGGTCGTCCAGCTCCTTGGTGGTCATGCCGGGCTCCAGCGCCTCGCCCATGGCCGCCAGGGTGCGGGCGACCACCCTGCCGACGGTCCGCAGCTTGTCGAGCTGGTCCTCGTTTTCGATCGTCATCGGGCGCCTCCATCGGCCGCCGGCGCACGATGTCAGCGGCCGCGCGCCGCCGCAACGTCCGCGAACCGGATCGGGCCGCAACCATCCGGCGTTTTAACCGTTCGTAACCAATCCGAAACGGGCTGAGGGATCTGCGCCATGTCCACGTCGGAGTTCAGCGTCTACGGCCAAATGGCGGTTCTGTGGGCGCCCCGCGTCCTGGCCGCCCTCGTCATCCTCCTCGTCGCCTATCTGGCGGGCCGGGCCCTGAAATGGGCCCTGGCCAGCGGCATCAACCGCATCCCGGTGATCGCCCGACAGAACGCCGCCGCCGCGCCACGCGAGACGGTCGGCGGCCAGCTCGGCCAGCTCGGCTACTGGCTGGTGCTGCTGGTCGGCCTGATCGCCGCCCTCGGCGTCCTCGGGCTGCAGGGCGTGGTCGCCCCGCTCAACGCCCTGGTGGTCGGGGTGACGTCGTTCATCCCGCGCCTGATCGGGGCCGGGGTTATCTTCTTCGTCGGCCTGCTGCTGGCCGGCATCGCCCAGCGTTTCGTCGAATCGGCCCTGAGCGTCGCCCAGGTCGACCGGTGGCTGGAGAAGAGCGGGATCGGCAAGCTGACCGGCGCCGGCGGCCTGTCCAAGACCCTTGGGGTGCTGGTCTTCGTGCTGATCATCATCCCGGTCGCCGTGGCCGCCCTCGAACAGCTCGGCGTCAAGGCCATCTCCGAGCCGGCGGTGGCGGTGCTGAGCACCGTGCTCGACGCCCTGCCGCGCCTGATCGCCGCCGCCATCCTCCTGGCCCTCGCCTATCTGATCGGCCGCTGGGTGGCCGGGCTGATCGAGCAGATCCTGCCCTCGCTCGGCTTCGACCGCAGCATCCAGGCCCTGGGCCTGCGCGAGACGTCGAGCCCCGAAGCCGACGCCAAGACCGAAGCCGGGGCGCCCGCCCCGGCCGGCCTGGCGCCGTCCAAGATCGTCGCCAACCTGGCCCTGGTGGCCATCATCCTGTTCTCGGCCGTCGAGGCGGCGCGGCTGCTGCAGTTCGCCGCCGCCGCCCAGATGCTGGAGGAGGTGCTCAAGCTCGGCTCGCGGGTGGTGTTCGGCGGGGTGATCGTCACCGCCGGCGTGCTGCTCGGCGACCTGCTGGCCCGGATCATCGGCCGCTCGGTCGGCGGCGGCGACCGCTTCGCCGCCACCCTGGTGCGCTGGGCGACCATCGCCCTGGCCGCGGCCATGGGCCTGAGGTTCATGGGGCTGGCCGACGAGATCGTCATCCTGGCCTTCGGCCTGATCCTGGGATCGGCGGCGGTGGCGGCGGCCCTGGCCTTCGGGCTCGGCGGGCGCGAGGCGGCGCAGCGGCTGCTGCGGCGCTGGCTCGACAAACAGGACGGCTGAGGCGGCGGGATCAGCCCAGGCGCTCGACCTTGACCAGGGCCGAGGCCAGCTTCAGCCGGCTTCCCACGCCGACGATCGGCAGTTCCGGCGCGCTCCAGGCCTCGGCGGCGACCAGCGTCTCGACCAGGCCGCCGACGGCGCGGGCCAGGGCGTGGGCCGGCGGCTGGTCCTCGACCAGGGCGGCGGCGAACAGGGCGGTGAGCAGGTCGCCCGTGCCCTTGGGAACCGAGGCGAGGCGCGGGTGGACGGCCATCCAGGCCTCGCCGCCGCCGGCGTAGACCACGCCGATGTCGTCGCGGCGCGGTATCGACGAGACCAGCACCGGCTTGCCCAGGCGGCGCGCCGCCTCGACGGCGGAGGCGGCGTCCTCGACCGGCTCGCGGCTGAGCCAGGCCAGCTCCCAGGCGTTGGGCGCCACCAGGTCGGCGCGCGGGATCAGCTCGGCGGCGACGGCCTCGGCCACCTCGGGCTTCACATAGAGGCCGGAATCGGCGTCGCCGATCACCGGATCGACGACGACGCGCAGCGCGGGCGTGGCGGCGTTGGGATCGCGCTCGGCCTCGCGCGCGGCGTCGATGGCGGCGGCGGCGAGCCCGATCTGGTCGGCGTCGGCGAAATAGCCGGTGATCACCAGGTCGAGACGCGAAAAGTGGCCGTTGTCCTCGACGCCGTCGAGGACGCCCTGGAAGGTGTCGGCCGCGACGGCCGCGCCGCCGGGCGGTCCCCAGCCGGGATGGCGGCCGAACAGCACCGTGGGGACGAAGACCGGATCGATCTTGAATTGGCTGAGGGCCAGCGCCTGGGCGAACCCGCCGACGCGGCTCGACGCGACATGGCTGGAGAGAACCAGGGCGAGCGGCATGGGATCAGCATGCACCCGCCCCCGGATTCGCGCCAAGGGAGATTTCGCCCTGGCGCACCGCCACCCCGGACGACCTGAAGGCCGATCCGGGATGACGCCGGACAGACCTTAGTAGCGATAGTGGTCCGGCTTGAACGGGCCGGCCTGCGGCACGCCGATATAGTCGGCCTGGTCCTTGTTGAGCTGGGTCAGCTTGGCGCCCAGCTTGGCCAGGTGCAGGAAGGCGACCTTCTCGTCGAGGTGCTTGGGCAGGGTGTAGACCTCGTTCTTGTAGGCCGAACGGTTGGTCCACAGCTCGATCTGGGCCAGGGTCTGGTTGGTGAAGCTGGCCGACATCACGAAGCTGGGGTGGCCGGTGGCGTTGCCCAGGTTCACCAGGCGGCCTTCCGACAAGAGGATGATCTTCTTGCCGTCCGGGAACTCGACGTGGTGGACCTGCGGCTTGATCTCGTCCCACTTGAAGTTCTTCAGGCCGGCGACCTGAATTTCCGAGTCGAAGTGGCCGATGTTGCAGACGATGGCGTTGTTCTTCATCCGCCGCATGTGGTCGACGGTGATGACGTCCTTGTTGCCGGTCGCCGTGACGTAGATGTCGCCCGAGCCGGCGACGTCGTCCAGGGTCTGGACCTCGTAGCCTTCCATCGCCGCCTGCAGGGCGCAGATCGGGTCGATCTCGGTGACGATGACGCGGGCGCCGCCCTGGCGCAGGCTGGCGGCCGAGCCCTTGCCGACGTCGCCGTAGCCGCAGACCACCGCCACCTTGCCGGCCAGCATCACGTCGGTGCCGCGACGGATGGCGTCGACCAGGCTTTCACGGCAGCCGTACAGGTTGTCGAACTTCGACTTGGTGACGCTGTCGTTGACGTTGATGGCCGGGAACGGCAGCTCGCCGCGCTGGGCCATCTGATAGAGGCGGTGCACGCCCGTGGTGGTCTCTTCCGACACGCCGGTGACCGCGTCGCGGATGGCCGAATAGAAGCCCGGCTTCTCGGCCAGGTACTTCTTCATCACCGCGAACAGGGCTTCTTCTTCCTCGTTCGTGGGGTTGGCGATCACCGAGGGGTCCTTCTCGGCCTTGGGGCCGAGCACGCACAGCAGGGTGGCGTCGCCGCCGTCGTCGAGGATCAGGTTCGGATAGCCGCCGTCGCCCCACTCGAAGATCTTGTGGGCGTATTCCCAATACTCGATCAGGTTCTCGCCCTTGAAGGCGAACACCGGCGTGCCCTTGGCCGCGATGGCGGCCGCGGCGTGGTCCTGGGTCGAGAAGATGTTGCAAGAGGCCCAGCGCACGTCCGCGCCCAGGGCCTGCAGGGTCTCGATCAGCACCGCGGTCTGGATGGTCATGTGCAGCGAGCCGGCGATGCGCGCGCCCTTCAGCGGCTGGGCCGCGCCGTACTCCGCGCGCACGGCCATCAGGCCGGGCATCTCGGTCTCGGCGATGGCGATCTCCTTGCGGCCCCAATCGGCGAGCGTGATGTCCTTGACGATGTAGTCGGCCACGAGCGGCTCCTGTCGGTGGAATATCTTGCCCGACCTATAGCCGCCGCGCCGCCCGCGGGCAACCGGGATATAAAGATATCCTTATATAAGACTCAGCCGCCGCCCGGCGCCGCTACCAGAACGGTTCGGCCTTGGCCAACGCGTCGCACGCGGCCTGGGCCGCGGCCAGCAGGCGAGGTTCGTCCCCGGCCTTCGCCCCCGCCAGACGGCCGGCGGCGAAGGCGGCCTCGACTTCGCCGCCCTCCAGCGCGACGCCCTGGGCCAGGCCGGCGGAGAAGGCGAGGTCGTTGGCCGCGCCCAGGGCGTCCTGCACCGCCTTCACGGCGGCGACGAAGCGGCGGCGGCGTTTGGGATGGCTTGGAAACAGGCCGGCGAAGTCCTCGGCGGCGTAGCGCAGCTTCTTGGCGGCGATGCGCAGGCGGTGGCGAGCCTCGGCGTCGAGCCCGGCCAGATCGCGGCCGCGCCGGACCACGGCGTCGCGCCGACGCGTCAGCGCCTGGGCGGCGAAGACGGCGGCCGGCGCGTCGCGCTCCGCCGCCGACGGCGCGGCGGCGGCGGTCCAGGGCCCGACCTCCAGCCAGGCGGCCGCCTCCAGAAGCAGGGCGCGGAAACGGGCGGAAGAAACGGCCTCGGCCACCTGGACATAGGCGCGGGTCTGGGCGGCCAGCAACGCCCGGCCGAAGGCCGCCAGGCCGGCGCGGTCTTCCGGCGCTGCGACGCCGCGGCGCGCCTGCGGCGCCCAGACCTCGCCGATGAAGACATCCAGATTGCGCGCGGCGTCCAGTTCGCGCGCCAGCCATTTCAGCTCGTCCGCCACCGCCGCCCGGCCGGCGTCGCCGGCGACCGGCCTGAACAGGGACAGGGCGCTGCGCAGGCGGCGGGCGGCGACCCGCGCCTGGTGCACGCCTTCCGGGCCAGGCCGGACGCGCAGGCTCTCGGCGTTGGCGGCCAGGGCGGCGAGGCCGGCCCGGCCGACGGCCTGGAACGCCGCGCCGGCCGACATCGCCTCGGTCAGGACCGGCGCCGGCGCGGGCGCGCGGGGGGCGGGGGCCAGGCCGTCGAGCAGGGCGAAGCCCCGGTCGGCCTTGCTGGCGAAGGCCAGGGTCATGGGCGCGATTCGGGCCAGGTCGCGGGCCAGGTCGAACAGGGCCGCCGTCGGACCCGACCTGAGCTCGAGCTCCAGCTCGCACAGTCCGCCGCCGTGCGCGCCGGCCTCGACCGCGCCCTGGTCCAGGGCGGCCTCGATCGACGCGCCGCCGCGCTCGACGAGGCGGACGCGGCGCGAGACCTGGATGCGGAACCGCGGCGACGGCGCCGCCTCCCCCAGAAACGCGCCCGCCGGCGTGCCGGCGACGAAATCGGGATCGGGCGCGTCGCCGGCCGCCGGGGCCTCCCATTCGCCGCGGCCGAACACGCCCTCCAGCGGCGCCAGCGACTTGACCGTCTGCACTCCCTCGCGCAGGCGCAGGCTGAACCCCGCCCGGCGCAGCGCCTGGTCGTCGGTGTCGAAATAGGTGGAGACCAGCGTGCGCGCCGCCTTGTCCGTCCCCGGCGGCAGGGCGTCGAACAGCGCCCCGGCCGCCCCGGGATCGACCAAGAACTTCAATTCGGTCTCACGCGCCGCGGCGTCGGTCATTCGTCACGGTCCAGAACAAGAGCTCGTCAGACCATGCCGCAGACCGGCCGATCGGCCAAGCGAACGCCGCCGAAGCGCGAAGCCGGCTTGGCGCGGGCGCTTCCAGTTGCTACGCCGCGCACCGCAAGCAGGAGATCCGCGCCGATGACCGTTCGCGAAACCGCCGCCGCCGCCGTTCAGGACCGTTCCACCCCGCGTCACGACTGGACGCTGGCCGAGGTCGAGGCCCTGTTCGAGCTGCCCTTCGCCGAACTGGTGTTCCAGGCCGCCAGCGTGCACCGCCGCTGGTTCGACCCGTCCGAGGTGCAGATCTCGCAACTGCTGTCGGTCAAGACCGGCGGCTGCGCGGAGAACTGCGGCTATTGCAGCCAGTCGCAACACTTCAAGACCGGCGTCGGCGCCTCCAAGCTGATGGACGCCGAGGCGGTGATCGCCAAGGCGGCCGAGGCCAAGGCCGGCGGGGCCCAGCGCTTCTGCATGGGCGCGGCCTGGCGCGACCTCAAGGACCGCGACCTGCCCAAGGTGGCGGCGATGATCACGGGCGTGAAGGCCCTGGGGCTGGAGACCTGCGTCACCCTGGGCATGCTCAACGGCGAACAGGCCAAGGCGCTCAAGGCCGCCGGGCTCGACTACTACAATCACAACCTCGACACCGGTCCCGACTATTACGACAAGGTGGTCACCACCCGCACCTATCAGGACCGGCTCGACACCCTGGAATTGGTGCGCGAGGCCGGTCTCTCCACCTGCTGCGGCGGCATCGTCGGCATGGGCGAGACCCGGCGCGACCGCGCCGGCCTGCTTCAGCAGCTGGCCACCCTGCCCGCCCACCCCGACAGCCTGCCGATCAACGACCTGATGCCGATCCCCGGCACGCCGCTCGGCGGCTCGGCGCCGGTGGACGGGCTGGAGTTCGTGCGCATGATCGCCGTCGCCCGCCTGGTCTGCCCCAAGGCGGTGGTGCGGCTGTCGGCCGGGCGCGAGCACATGAGCCGCGAACTGCAGGCCCTGTGCTTCATGGCCGGCGCCAATTCGATCTTCGTCGGCGGCAAGCTCCTGACCACGCCCAATCCCGACCGGGACGACGACGCGGCCCTGCTGCGCGAGCTCGGGCTGCGGCCGATGGGCGTCGCCGCCCCGACGCCGGCCCCGGCGGTCATCGCCGCCGAATAGCCCGGCATTTCGCAAGTTCCCCGCGCGCGCCGGACGTGCTGTCCTGCACCGTCCGGTTGCGTCGAGGGGATCTCTCATGAAGCGTCTGTTGTCGTCGGCGGCGGTCGCCGCCGTGCTCGCCTGTTCCGTCGCCGGCCCCGCGCCGGCCGCGCCGCGGGCGTCCGAGCCGACGCCGGCGGCCCTGCCGGCGCTCGACATCCCCTATTCCAGGTTCGTGCTCGGCAACGGCCTGACCCTGATCGTGCACGAGGACCACAAGGCCCCGATCGTCGCGGTCAACATCTGGTACCACGTCGGCTCGCGCAACGAGCCGCCGGGCAAGACCGGCTTCGCCCACCTGTTCGAACACCTGATGTTCAACGGCTCGGCGCACGTCAACGACGACTGGTTCAAGGCGCTGGAGAAGCTCGGCGCCACCGACATGAACGGCACCACCAACGAAGACCGCACCAACTATTTCGAGAACGTGCCGGTCGGCGCCCTCGACCAGGTGCTGTGGCTGGAGAGCGACCGCATGGGCCATCTGGCCGAGGCGATCGACAAGGCCAAGCTCGACGAACAGCGGGGCGTCGTCCAGAACGAGAAGCGCCAGGACGAGAACCAGCCCTACGCGGCGGCCGGCGAGATCATCACCGAAAGCACCTATCACCGCGACCATCCCTACGGCCACACGGTGATCGGCTCGATGGCCGACCTGGACGCGGCCTCGCTGGAGGACGTCAAGGCCTGGTTCGCCAAGTACTACGGCCCGTCCAACGCCGTCGTCGTCCTGGCCGGCGACATCACGGCGGCGGAGGCCAAGGCCAAGGTCGAGAAGTATTTCGGCGACATCCCGCCGGGGCCGCCGCTGGCCCGCCAGACCGTCTGGCCGGCCAGGATGACCGGCGAGCACCGCGCCGTCATGCAGGACCGGGTGTCGCAACCGCGCCTCTACAAGGTCTGGAACGTCTCGGCCTACGGCGCGGCCGACACCGACTATCTGGACCTGCTCAGCGACGTGCTGTCCTCGGACAAGACCGCCCGTCTCTACGAGCGGCTGGTCTATCGCGACCAGATCGCCACCGAGGTCGGCGCGGCCGTCAGCGGCAACGAGATCGGCGGCCAGTTCGTCGTCACCCTGACCGGCAAGCCGGGCGTCGATCCGGCCCGGCTGGAGGCGGCCCTCGACGAGGAGATGGCCCGCCTGCTGCGCGACGGGCCGACGCCGGCCGAGGCGGCCAAGATCAAGACGGCGCGGCTGGCCGCCTTCGTGCGCGGGGCCGAGCGCATCGGCGGCTTCGGCGGCAAGTCCGACATCCTGGCCCAGAGCCAGGTGTTCGCCGGCTCGCCCGACGCCTACAAGCAGGGCCTGGAGCGGGTGCGGACGGCGACGCCGGAGCAGCTGCGCGACGCCGGCCGCCGCTGGCTGAGCGACGGCGCCTTCTCGCTGACGGTGACGCCCTTCCCCGACTACGCCCCGGCCGCCACGGGCGCCGACCGCTCCAAGCCGCCAGCGGCGGCCGAGATCGCCGCGCCGCGCTTCGACCCGGTGCGCCGCGCCACGCTATCCAACGGCATGGCCGTGCTGCTGGTCGAGCGCCACGCCACGCCGACGGTGCAGGTGTCGGTGTCGTTCGACACTGGGCGGCGCGACGTCGCCGCCGGCAAGGCCGGGCTCGCCGACCTGACCTTCGCCATGCTGGACGAGAGCGCCGGCGCCCGCGACGCCCTGGCCCTCAGCCGACGGCAGAGCGAGCTGGGCGCGGCGCTGAGCGCCGAGGCCGGCGCGTTCCGCTCGACGGTGTCGCTGGCCGCGCTGACCGCGCGCCTCGACCCCTCGCTCGACCTTCTGGCCGACGTCGCCCTCAGCCCCGCCTTCCGCCAGGACGACTTCGACCGGGTCAAGGCCCTGACCCTGGCCGACCTGAGGCGGCAGCGGGAAAGCCCGGAGAGCGTCGCCTTCCGCCTGGCCCCCGCCGTGGTCTTCGGCCAGTCCCACCCGCTGGGGCGCCTGGCCACGGAGGCGTCGGTGACCGGCCTGGAGCGCAAGGACGTCGAGGACTTCTACGCCGCCCACGTCAAGCCGCAGGAGGCCGCGATCCTGGTCGTCGGCGACACCACCCTGGAGGCCATGCTGCCCAAGCTGGAGGCCCGCTTCGGCGGCTGGCGGCCGCCGGCGCCGGCGGCCCGCCCGGCCGCCCCGGCGGCCGCGCCGTCGCGTCGCGTGGTCTATCTGGTCGACAAGCCCGGCGCCGAGCAGTCGGTGATCCTGGCGGTCAATCCGGCCCCGCCGCGCAACGAGGCCGACGAGCCGGCGATCGAGGCCTTCAACGACATCTTCGGCGGCGCCTTCGTCTCGCGCCTGAACATGAACCTGCGCGAGGCCAAGCACTGGTCCTACGGCGCCTCCAGCTTCACCCTCGGCTCGGCCGGGCCGCGCGGCTTCGGGGCCTATGCGCCGGTGCAGACCGACAAGACCGGCGAATCCCTGGCCGAGGTCCGCCGCGAGCTGGCCGACGTGGTCGGCGCGTCGCCGCCCACCGCCGACGAACTGCAAAAGGCCAAGGACGACCTGATCCGCACCCTGCCCGGCTATTGGGAGACCGCCGCCGCCGTGCGCGGATCGCTGGGCCAGATGGTGCTGCTGGGCCTGCCGGCCGACCACTACGACCGCTACCCGCAGGCGGTCCGGGCCCTGACCGTCGCCGACGTGGCGCGCGCGGCGCGGACGATGGTGAGGCCCGACGAGACGGCGTGGATCGTGGTCGGCGACCGGGCCAGGATCGAGAAGACGGTGCGCGGCCTGAACCTCGGCGAGGTCCGCGTCGTCGACGCCGACGGCGAGGCGGCGCGTTAGGCTGAGACCGCCCTCGCCGCTCCGTGAGAAGCGGTCAGCGTTCCTCGTCGAAGCGGGCCTCGACCAAGTCGGCCAGGGCGACCACCGCCTCGGACGCCTCGGGACCGACGGCCTCGATCTCGATGTCGCAGCCGGGACCGGCGGCCAGCATCATCAGGCCCATGATCGAACGGGCGTCGACGGTCTGGTCGTCGCGGGTGACGCTGACCTCGGCGTCGAAGCTGGCGGCCAGCTTGACGAACTTGGCGGAAGCCCGGGCGTGGAGGCCGCGTTCGTTGCAGATGTTGACGACGCGGCGCGCGCTCACTTTTCCCCCGCCAGGACGTAGGACGCCACCGAGATGTATTTGCGGCCCGCCTCCTGGGCGTGGGCGACGCAGGCCTGCAGGCTCTCGCGCTGGCGCACGCTGGCCAGCTTGATCAGCATCGGCAGATTCAGCCCGGCGATCACCTCGGCCTTGGTCTGGTCCATCACCGAGATGGCCAGGTTCGACGGCGTGCCGCCGAACATGTCGGTCAAGAGGATCACCCCCTGGCCGTCGTCGACCTCGGCGCAGGCCGCCAGGATGTCGCGGCGCCGCTGCTCCATGTCGTCCTCCGGACCGATGCACACCGCCCTCAAGGCGGTCTGCGGTCCGACGACATGCTCCATGGCGAAGACGAATTCCTCGGCCAGCCGCCCGTGCGTGACAATCACGAGCCCAATCATGCCCCAGCTACGCCTAACGTCATGCCTGCTTCTCTTCGACCCCCGTCGACCCCGCCCCGGGCGGGGCGCCGCCGCCGCCGGACGGCACGCTTGATACGCTTGTTAAGGGCGGACTCCAAGATGAGTCCGCGCTTTCGCCGGGAGGCCTCGCGCGCAAGATGCACGCATGGAGGGTTCCGATCAGGATATTCCCGCCAGACGATCAAAGGCCAGCGCGAGCTTGACCGGGGCCGACGGCTCCAACGGGGCCAGGCGGATCAACGGAACCTCTATGCCCAGCACGGTTTCGGTCTCGGGATCGGGCAGGCGTTCGGCCGGCTCGCAGCGCACCGCCAGGACGATCTCGCAGAACCGCACGGCCGGAGCCGGCAGCACCCCCAGGCCCCGCGCCTCGACCAGTCCGGCCAGGGCGTCGGGGGCCCGGCCGAACAGCCGCCCGCCGGAGCGCCACAGCAGCACCCTGTCGTCGGCCGCCAGGCGCAGGCCGTGGGCCGTGGCCCGCAGCGCCAGGTCGCTCTTGCCGGCGCCGGACGGCCCGAGGATCAGCGCCCCCCGCCAGGTTCCGCCGATGCGACGGGCCGACAATCCGGCGTGGACGATCATCCGCGATGCTCCGGCAGGCTGACCAGGAAACGGGCGCCGACCACGGCGCCGGTCTCGTCGGCGCGGTTCTCGGCGCGGATGCGGCCATCGTGCGCCTCGACGATCTGCCGGGCGATGGACAGGCCGAGGCCGGAATTGGCGCCGAACACCGCGCCCTTGGGCCGCGAGGTGTAGAACCGCTCGAACACCGTCTCCAGGTTCTCGGGCGGCACGCCCGGCCCGTCGTCCTCGACCGCCACCACCGCCTGGCCGTGCGAGCGGGCGAGGCTCACGCGCACCTCGGGCCTGTCGGCGCCGGTCGACAGCGGCGTGAACGAGCGGGCGTTGTCGATCAGGTTGCGGAACACCTGGCCGAGCGGCCCCTCGCGGCCCATGACCATCACCGGCTCCAGGCCCATCGGCTCGACGAAACGGATCGGCGGCTCGTTCGGCCGGGCCCCCGCGTCGTACATGCTGCAGATGTCGCCCAGGAGCTTGGCCAGGTCGAAGGCGCGCGGCCGCTCGCGCGACAGCTCGGCGTCGAGGCGCGAGGCGTTGGAAATGTCGGTGACCAGCCGGTCGAGCCGGCCGACGTCCTGGTTGAGGATGGCGATCAGGCGTTCGCGCTGGGCCGGCTCCTTGACGATGTCCAGGGTCTCGACCGCCGAGCGGATCGAGGTCAGCGGGTTCTTGATCTCGTGGGCCACGTCGGCGGCGAACCGTTCGATGGCGTCCATCCGCTCGGACAGCGAATGGGTCATGGTCTCCAGCGAGCGGGTCAGGTCGCCCAGCTCGTCGTCGCGGGCGGCGAGGTCGGGCAGCGAGATGGCCCTGGCCTGGGACAGGCGCACGCTGTCGGCGGCGCGGGCCAGCCGCAGCACCGGCCGGGCCACCACCCGCGTCAGCAGGAAGGACGAGGTCAGGGTCACGCCGATGGCGATCAGGATGAACGGCGTCAGCGCCCGGCGCTCGGCGGCGATGATCTCGTCGACGTCGCCGGCCTCGAGCGTCAGCACGCCCAGCACGGCCTGGACGTGCTGCAGCGGGATCGACACCGACACCACCCGGTCGCCGTTCTCGGCGATGCGCACCCCGGCCACGGCCTCGCCCTGCAACGCCCGGCGCACCTCGGCCTGCAGCGCCGCGCGGGCCTCGGGCAGGACCTTGGGCTTGGCGTCGGCGTCCTGGGGCTTCCAGCCGAAGCGCATTTCGCCGGGCTTGCGGACCGGCGGCAGAGGCTTCCACTCGACCCGGTCGGCGATGACGTAGCTGTCGGCGATCATGTCGCCCTTGGCGTTGAACAGCCGCGCCCGCTGCGAGCGCGGAATGAACAGCAGCTGCAGGGTGTCGGCGGCCCGGGTGGCCTCCAGCATCGGCTCAGGCTCGCCCTGGGTGGCGGCCTTGTCGATGACGTTGGCGATGAACTCGCCCTGGGTGGTCAGGCTGTCGATGCGCGAATTGATCAGGCCCCGGCGCAGCTCGTTCAGCACCAGGGCCCCGACGATCAGGATCGCCAGGCCGAGCAGCTGCAGCGCGATGATCAGCCGGCCGAGCCTCGAGCCCGGCAGCCGCCACCGGCCGCGCCGCGGCTTGCGCCCGGCCTCAGATTTCGCGGTAGCGGTAGCCGACGCCATAAAGGGTTTCGATCGCGTCGAACTCGGAGTCCACCTGGCGGAACTTCTTGCGCATCCGCTTGATGTGGCTGTCGATGGTGCGGTCGTCGACATAGACCTGATCGTCGTAGGCCGCGTCCATCAGGTTGTCGCGGCTCTTCACGAAGCCGGGCCGCTGGGCCAGCGACTGCAGCAGCAGGAACTCGGTGACCGTCAGCTTGACCGGCCGGCCGTCCCACAGGCAGTCGTGCCGGGCGGGGTCGAGGGTCAGCCGGCCGCGTTTGATCGCCTTGGCCGCCGCCGCCGCTCCGGCGGCCGGGGTCGCCTCCTCGCCGCCGGCGCGGGCGCGGCGCAGCACCGCCTTGACCCGCTCGATGAGCAGGCGCTGGCTGAACGGCTTGTGCATGTAGTCGTCGGCGCCGAGGTTGAAGCCGAGGATCTCGTCGATCTCCTCGTCCTTCGAGGTGAGGATGATCACCGGCAGGTCCGACGACTGGCGGAGGCGGCGCAGCACCTCCATGCCGTCCATGCGCGGCATCTTCACGTCGAGGATCGCCAGGTCCGGCGGGTCGCTCTCCAGGGCGGCCAAGCCCGAGGCGCCGTCGTAATAGGCCTTGACCGTATGGCCGTGGCTCTCGAGCGCCAGGGACACCGAGGCGACGATGTTCTCGTCGTCATCCACCAGGGTGATATTCGCCATCGTTCGTCCGTCGCGGTCCTTCTCAGCGGCATAGCTATGCGTTTTCGCGCGCGGTGGAAACCGATCCGCCGTCTGCATAACGCATCGCCGCGCCCTTGGATCAAGCCGTGAGGGCGAAACTGAGGCGGGAGCGGGGCCCGCGCCTCAACCGGCTCTTAAGTCCTATGGCTCAAGCTCGTCCGCCATGGACAAGGCCCAAGTGCATTACGAGGTGTTCGCGCGGCGCAAGGCCAACGCCGGCTGGACGCTGGAGATCGCGACCGAGAACCGCGCCCACGCCGTCGAGCAGGCCGAGGACATGCTGGCCGAGGGCCGCGCCGTCGGCGTGCGGGTGTCCAAGGAGACGCTGGACGAGGAAACGCGCGAGTTCCGCAGCCTGGTCATCCTCACCCTGGGCGCGGTCGACAAGGTCAAGGCCAAGAAGCCGCGCGACGACCAGCAGCCCCTGTGCGTGACCCCGTCGGACCTCTACAGCATCCACGCCCGCGAGCGCATCGGCCGCCTGCTGGATTCCTGGCTGACCCGCGAGCAGGCCACGCCGTTCGAGCTGCTGCACCGGCCCGACCTCATCGAGCGGCTCGACGCCTCGGGCATGGAGCTGCAGCACGCCATCCAGAAGATCGCCATCCCCGAGGCCCAGGAGCGCGGCGTCGGCGTCCACGAGGTGATCCGCACCTTCCAGCGGCTGATCAAGTCGGCCATCGAGCGGGTGCTGGGCGACGCCCGCAAGGGCAAGCTGCCCGACGTCGACCGCGACGGCTTCGCCCAGACCGCCGAACGCCTGACCCAGCAGCCCGACCGGGTCTACCTGCTGGGCGCAGGCGTCGCCGCCACCCTGTCGCGCGGCGACGGCTGGAGCGAGAAGGTCAACCGCCTGCTCGACCTCGCCGACGCCGCCCCGCAGTCGCCGGCGGCGCGGGCCCTGGCCTTCGAGGTGCTCGGGCAGCCCCTGGCCGAGATCCTGGGCTCGCGGGCCGGGCTGGCCGACCTGCTGGGCGGATCGCAGATGGACCTGGGCCAGACGCTGGCGGCCATGACCCGGCTGGCCGCCGCCGAGGAGGTCGAGCTGCTGATCGGCATCGAGCCGGCGGTGGCGCGGGTGATGCCGCCGCTGGAGGGCCCGGCCGCCCGGCTGGCCAACTGGCTGGACGGACCGCATTTCGAAGGCGTGCGCGGGGCCATCGCCAAGCGCGTCCTGGGCGAGCTGAACGGTCCGCGCCGCCTGCGCCCCGACGACGCCGAGGGCGAGATCCACGTCCTGCGCGCCCTGGCCATGGCCCTGACCGCGGCCTCCGGCCGGCTGACGCCGCTGGAGCTGGTGCAGGAAGCCTTCATCGAACGCTCGCGCATGCTGGTGCGCGGCGACTTCGTCGAGGCCTATCTGGGCGCCGGCCGCTCGGCCATCGGCGAGGTCGAGGCCCTGCTCTGGCTGGCCGAGAACGTCACCGGCGGCGCCAACAAGCGCGCGGCGGCCCGCTGGATCAGCGCCGTCATCGACGCCCTGCGCTTCGAGAAGGAGATGCGCTACGGCCCGGACTCGCCGGCCGCCAAGCTGGCGGCGCTGGCCGACCTGCAGATCGCGGTCAAGCGCGCCGGCTTCGTCGAGGAGGAGGCCGCCCCCATCCGCGAGAAGATCGGCCTGGTCGGCGGCCTGGTCGAGGCCGACGCCAAGCTGGTCGCCGCCGTGGTCAAGGCCGGCGCGCCGGTGCTGCACCGGCTGACCCTGCTGCTGCGGCTGGCGGCCGGCGAGGCCGCGCCGATCGGCCCCGCCGCCGACCGCGCCCGCGTCGAGGCGGTGCGGATGATGCGCTCGCCGATGGTCCGCGCCGAACTGGCCGCGACCCCGGACGCGGTCGAGCCGATCCGCGACCTGATGCAGACGGTCTGGCTGGCCGCCTGAGGCGGCCGACGATCCGGCCCCCGCCCCGGCCTAGTGGGCTTCGTCCCAGTTGGCGGCGGCCCGCGCCTCGACCACCAGCGGCACCGAGATCTGCACGGCCGGCTCGGCCGCCCGCTCCATCACCCGGCGGATCACGGCGGCGGCCGCCTCGGCCTCGGCCTGCGGCGCCTCGAACACCAGTTCGTCGTGCACCTGCAGCAGCATGCGCGTCGCCAGCCCGGCCTGGACCAGGGCGTCCGGCATGCGGATCATCGCCCGGCGCATGACGTCGGCGGCCGCGCCCTGGATCGGGGCGTTGATCGCCGCCCGCTCGGCGAACTGCCGCTGGCCGACCGACTTGGCGCGGATGTCGGGGATGTTGACCTTGCGGCCGAAGATGGTGGTGACGAAGCCCTGCTCGCGCACCAGGGCCTTGGTGCGGTCCATGTAGTCGCGGATGCCGGGGAAGCGTTCGAAATAGGTCTTGATGTAGGCCGCGGCCTCGCCCTGGTCGATAGACAGCTGGTTGGCCAGACCGAAGGCCGAGATGCCGTAGACGATGCCGAAGTTGATCGCCTTGGCCCGCCGCCGGATCATCGGGTCCATGCCCTCGACCGGCACGCCGAACATCTCCGACGCCGTCGAGGCGTGGATGTCGAGGCCGGCCTCGAAGGCCCGCTTGAGCTGGGGGATGTCGCCGATGTGGGCCAGCAGGCGCAGCTCGATCTGGCTGTAGTCGGCCGAGATCAGCACGTGGCCCGGCTCGGCGATGAAGGCCTGGCGGATCTTGCGGCCTTCCTCGGTGCGGATCGGGATGTTCTGCAGGTTGGGGTCGGACGAGGACAGCCGCCCGGTGGTCGTCGAGGCCAGGGCGAACGAGGTGTGCACCCGGCCGGTGCGCGGCGAGATCGCCGCCACCAGGTTCTCGGTGTAGGTGCCGCGCAGCTTGGACAGCTGGCGCCAGTCGAGCAGCACGCGCGGCAGGTCGTGACCCTGGGCCGCCAGCTCCTCCAGCACCGAGGCGTCGGTGCCCCAGGCCCCGGTGGCGGTCTTCTTGCCGCCGGGCAGGCCCAGCTCGCCGAACAGGATGTCGCCGATCTGCTTGGGGCTGCCGAGGTTGAACGGCCGGCCGACGATCTTCTGGGCCTCGGCCTCCAGCTCGGCCATGCGCAGGGAGAAGTCGTGGCTGAGCCGGCGCAGGCGCTCGGGGTCGACCTTGACGCCCGCCCGCTCCATGTCGGCCAGCACCGCCGGCATCGGCCGCTCCAGCGTCTCGTAGACGGTGAGCAGGTTCTCGCGCGGCAGGCGCGGGCGCAGGTGGCGGTGCAGCCGCAGGGTGACGTCGGCGTCCTCGGCGGCGTAGGCCGTGGCCGGCTCCAGCGGCACGTGCTTGAAGCTCTTCTGCGCCTTGCCGGTTCCGGTCACCGACTTGAAGGGGATCGGCTCATGGTCGAGCCACAGCCTGGACAGCTCGTCCATGCCGTGGCCGTGCAGGCCCGCCTCCAGCACGTAGGAGACCAGCATGGTGTCGTCGATCGGACCGACCTCGATCCCATAGCGGCCGAGGACGGCGATGTCGTACTTGGCGTTCTGCCCGACCTTGAGCACCGCCGGGTCCTCGAGCAGCGGCTTCAGCCGGGCGATGGCCGCCTCCAGCGGGATCTGGTCGATGGGCTGGACCGCCTCCAGCAGCAGGCCGCCCTCTTCCGGCGCATGGCCGACCGGAATGTAGCAGGCCTCGCCCGGCGCCGTCGCCAGCGAGACCCCGCACAGGTCGGCGTTGGCCGACGACAGGGCGTCGGTCTCGGTGTCGAAGGCGACGACGCCGGCGGCGCGGGCCTTGTCGATCCAGGCGTCGAGCGTGGCCAGGTCGCGCACGCAGACATAGGCGGCGGTGTCGACCTGGGCCGGCGCCGTCGGGGCCAGAACCGCCGTCTCGCCGCTCATCGGGCGGGGCTTTAGGGTCGGGGCGCTGAGCGGTCGGGGCGTCCCGGCCGCCTTGGCCTCGGCCGCCGCCGCCACGCCGCCCGACACCCGCCGGGCCAGCGACCGGAACTCCATCAGGTCGAGGAAGGCGCCCAGGGTCGGGCCGTCCGGGTCGGCGACGGCCAGGGCCCCGACCGGCTCGGGCAGCGGCGTCTCGCAGTCCAGCCGCACAAGCTCGCGCGACAGGCGGATCTGGTCGGCGAAGTCGATCAGGGTCTGGCGGCGCTTGTCCTGCTTGATCTCGGACGCCCGCGCCAGCAGCGTGTCGAGGTCGCCGTACTCGTTGATCAGCAGGGCGGCGGTCTTGATCCCGATGCCCGGCGCGCCCGGCACGTTGTCGACCGAATCGCCGCACAGGGCCTGGACGTCGACCACCTTGTCCGGCGTGACGCCGAACTTCTCGAACACCTGCTCGCGGCCGATCTTGAGGTTCTTCATGGTGTCGAGCATCGACACCCGGTCGCCGACCAGCTGCATCAGGTCCTTGTCGGACGAGACGATCACCGCCTCGCCGCCGGCGTCGCGGGCGGCGCAGGCGTAGGCGGCGATCAGGTCGTCGGCCTCGTAGCCGGCCAGTTCGATCGCCGGCACGCCGAACGCCCGGGTGGCGTCGCGCACCAGGCCGAACTGCGGGATCAGGTCCTCGGGCGGCGGCGGGCGGTGGGCCTTGTAGGCCGGATAGAGGGCGTTGCGGAACGTCTTCTCGGAATGGTCGAAGATCACCGCCAGGTGGGTCGGCCCCTCGGGGTCGGCGCGCATGTCGACCAGCAGCTTCCACAGCATGTTGCAGAAGCCCTGCACCGCCCCCACCGGCAGGCCGTCCGACTTGCGCGTCAGCGGCGGCAGGGCGTGGTAGGCGCGGAACAGGTAGCCCGAGCCGTCGACCAGATAGAGCCGAACGCGCGGCCCGTCCTGGGCGGTCTCGCGCGGGGTGTCGTCAAGGGCGGCGGAAGCGGCGGGCGCGAGGGCGTCGGTCATGGCGCGAAGATAGGCTCTCCGCCCGTCCCGGTCACCCGTCAGCGGGCGGTGAAAAGCGCGTTGTAGTCGAACGGCCCGCCGCCGGCCGCCGCCAGGACGTCGGAATCGCCGTCCGCCAGGAAGGCCGCCGCCGCCGCCCGCGTCGCCGCCAGGGCCGCCCGCGCCGGGCCGGTGGCCGCGCTGAGCCGGCGCACGCCCAGGTCCTTGAGCGCCGCCGCCGCCGGCAGGCCGCCGAGGGCCATGACGTTGACCGGCAGGGCGACGCCCTCGACCACCCGCCGGATCTCCTCCGGCGCCGCGATCCCGGGAACGAACAGGCCGTCGGCGCCGGCCTCGGCGTAACGGCGGCCGCGCGCGACGCTCTCGGCCGCCGCCGCCTCGCCCTGGGCCAGCCGGCGCAGATAGACGTCGGTGCGGGCGTTGACGAACAGGGCCACGCCCTTGCGGTCGGCGACGGCGCGCACCGCCTCGATCTTGGCGCACAGGAGGTCGGGCGCCTGGCCCTGGTCCTCCAGGTTGACGCCCACAGCGCCGGCGTCGATCAGCCGGCCAACGTTCTCGGCCGCCGCCCGGGGATCGTCGTCATAGCCGCCCTCGGCGTCGGCGGTGACGGGGACGTCGACCACCCGCACGATCTCGCGCACCGTCGCCGCCAGGGCCTCGATCGGCAGGGCGTGGCCGTCGGCGTAGCCGTGCGACCAGGCCACCGCCGCGCTGGAGGTGGCGATCGCCCGCGCCCCCAGCGAGGCGATCAGCCGGGCGCTGCCGGCGTCCCAGGCGTTGGCGAGGATCAGCGGGTCGGGCCCGGCGTGGAGAGCGCGGAAGGCTGCGGCTTGGGTCATGCCGACAAGATAGTGGGGGAACGGCGATACGCCAGCGCGCGGCGTCAAGCATCCTGCAAGGCTGCCGCCACCCGCGCCGCGAAGCGGCGGGGGGTCGGCCCGCCGGCGCGCCTAGTGCCCGCCGGCGCCTTCGTAGACGCCGGGGGCCAGTTCCTCGTTCTCGTGGCCGTCCGCGCCGTGCGCCAGCACGAAGCGGCGGTCGCAATAGGGGCACTCGACGAAGTCTTCCTCGCCCATCTCCAGCCACACGCGCGGGTGGCCGAGGGCGCCGCCGACGCCGTCGCAGGCCACGCGGCGCGAGCGCACCGCCACCACTTCGGGGGCGGCGGCCGGGGCCTGGGCCTGACCGTCGGTGATCAGCGCGCGGCGGGCGGGTGTTTCTTCGGGATCGAGCGGCATGAACGGGGCTCGCGTCTTGGCAAGGGGTTTCGCCGCGCATACCTATGCGCCGGGCCGGACAGCGTCAATTCGGCCGTCGGCGCGACGCGCTTCAGCAGGACGCCGCAGACCATCCGGATCGAGCCCTCATGGACCTTCCCGAATTCGCCATCGAAGCCAAGGGCCTCGTCAAGACCTATCCGGCCACCAAGACCATGCCGGCCAAGCAGGCGCTGAAGGGCGTCGACCTGCAGATCCCGCGCGGCTCGATCTTCGGCCTGCTGGGCCCCAACGGCGCCGGCAAGTCGACCTTCATCAACATCCTGGCCGGCCTGGTCCGCAAGACCTCGGGCGAGGTCAGGATCTGGGGCCGCGACATCGACCAGCGGCCGCGCGACGCCCGCGCCGCCATCGGCGTGGTGCCGCAGGAGCTGGCCGCCGACGTGTTCTTCACCCCGCGCGAATCGCTGGACGTGCAGGCCGGCCTCTATGGCGTGCCCAAGGGCGAGCGGCGCACCCAGGAACTGCTGGGCGCCCTGGGCCTGGGCGACAAGGCCGACGCCTATGTGCGCCAGCTGTCGGGCGGCATGAAACGGCGCCTGATGGTGGCCAAGGCCATGGTCCACCACCCGCCGGTGCTGATCCTCGACGAACCCACCGCCGGCGTCGACGTCGAGCTGCGCCGCCAGCTGTGGAACTATGTGGTCGGCCTGAACCACCAGGGCGTGACCGTGGTGCTGACCACCCACTATCTGGAAGAGGCCCAGGAGCTCTGCGACACCATCGCCATCGTCAACCGTGGCGAGGTGGTGGCGTGCGAGCCGACCGGCCAGCTCCTGCGCCGGCTCGACACCCGCACCGTGGTGGTCACGCCCCAGGAAAGCCTGGCGGTCGTGCCCAATCTCGGCCCGTTCGAGGGTCGGCTGCGCCACGACGGGCGCCTGGCGGTGTCGTTCAAGAGCGGCGACGCCAGCGTCGAGGCCGTGCTGCAGGCGGTGCGCGCCGCCGGCGTGTCGATCAAGGACCTGGCCACCGAGGACCCCGACCTGGAGGACGTGTTCCTGGCCCTGACCTACGACAATCCCGACGCCCTGGACCCGACCCGCGACTGACCGGCCCTCGCGCCCGCCGCCCCGCCGACAGGCCGGCGCGGCCCTGGCCCACGAAAGGCGCCGCGCCTTGATTGCGCCGGCGCGGCCTTTCCGCTAGAAGGCCTGCCTCCGCCTCGCGGCCATGCACCCGTAGCTCAGCTGGATAGAGCGTTGCCCTCCGAAGGCAAAGGTCACACGTTCGAATCGTGTCGGGTGCGCCATAACATCCTGAACCGGACTATTTCAGCTTCAACTCGACCCTCGACCGCCCGGCCTCGGGCGTCGCGGCCGTTTCGGTCAGCATGAACACCCGGGCGGGGTCGATGCTCCCGCTCTTGAGCAGGGCGTCGCGAATGGCGGCGGCGCGGGTCGCCCCCAGCGCAGTCAGTTCGGCCGAGGACGGGTTGAAGGCGATCCGCAATTCCGACCGCATCTGCAGGGCCTCCTGCAGCTTGCGGCGATCCTTGTCCTTCAGCTCGGGACCGCCCTCGGCGGTCGCCGGCGCGCCGGCCGCTTCCGGCGCCTTGAAGGCCGGCTTCCGTCCCAGCTTGGCCTTGTAGAGGTCCTTCAGGCGGTCGTAGCGCTCGTCGGGCTTCAAGGCGGCCGGATCGCCCGGGCCGCCCTTCTTGATCTCCTTGGCCATCAGCGCCGCGTCGATGCGGGCGTCCGCCATTGCGGTGGCGTCGTCCTTGGTTCCCGCGCCGGCCGGAATGTCGAGCTTGAGTTCCGGCCGGTCCGCCAGGGCCTTGCCCAGCGCGCCCAGCGCCTCGCCCGCCCCCGCCGGCAACGCCGCCGAGCCCGGCGCGAAGTCGACGTACTGGGCCTTCTCGGCCCCGGCCGCCAGCGAACCGATCAGGCGGAACGGCGCGGTGATCGCCCGCTCGACCAGATTGCCGACCACCTTCCAGATGATCGGCCAGACCCGGAACTTGGGATCGTCCAGCGAGCCGGTGATCGGAACATCGAGGTCGATGACCCCGTCCTTGTTCTTGAGCAGCGCCGTGGCCAGCCGGACCGGCAGCGGCACCTTGGCCTTGCTCTCGGTCGCCTCGCCCCACTGCAGCTGGTCGATGACCACGTGGTGGTCCGCCTTCAGCGCCCGGTTCTCGATCTTGTAGCTGAACTCGGTGCTCAGCTTGCCCTTGGCGATGGCGTAGCCGGCGTAGCGTCCCGAATAGGGGTTGAACACCGGCAGCTCGATATTGCGGAACGCCACCCGCATGTCGGTGTGGCGGTCATAGGCCAGAACGTTCATGTCGCCCTTGATGGCGACGGGCGAATACGGGTCGATCACCTGGCCGGCCAGATCGAGGGTCGCCGCTTCGCCGGGGACGTTCGAGATATTGGTGACCGTGCCATGCAGCGCGTCGATCCGGGCCTGGAAATTGGGCTCGATCGAACGGTCGGCGAAGTTCAGCGAGCCGCCTTCGATGTCGAGGCGATGCAGGCGCACCATCATCGCCGGCCCCGCCGACGGCCCGGACGCGACGCGGCGGGGCGACGCCTTGGCCGCTGCCTTGCCCCGCCGCAGGACGTTGTCGAGGATCGGCGTCGCGGCCTGCGGCGCGGCGGCCGTCACCGGCTGTTCGCCGTCGGGGCCGAGCAACGGCGCGAAGTTGAACCGCCCCGTGGGCAGCACGGCGACGCTGCCCTGGGGACCGATCAGGTCGCCGCGAGCGACATCGACCTTGCCGGAACGGTAGTCGAGGCCGGTCAGCCTGAAGGCGCGCCAGGCCACCAGCGAGCTGTTGGTCACGGTCTCGGTGACGTTGAGATCGTCGATCGCCGCCTGTCCCCGGAACCGCGCCGCCGACACGTCGCCCCCCTTGAGATGCAGCTGGCCGGCGGCGCTGAGGCTGCCCGACTGCAGATCGAGTTGCGGATGCGGCGGCAGGTAGGGCAGCCCGGCGCGCAGCGGCAGGCCGGCCGCCGCCACCTTCAGGTCGGCGACGCCGGTGGCCGGGGTCGCCACGCCTTCGCCCCGCACCGTGGCCTTGCCGTCGATGCGGGCGTCGAAGCGCAGATCGACCGCCTGGGTCAGGTCCGTGCCGAGATTGCTGGCCGAGATGTTGATCGGCGTGACCTCGAACCGCGCCGCCGGGGTCGTCGCGCGGTCGTCGAACCGCAGGCGCGCCGAGGTCAGCGAGAACTTGGCCAAGCGCACGCTCCAGGGCGGCCCGGCCTCCTGCTTCAGTGCTGGCTTCGGACCGGCAGCCGGCGGCGGCGCCAACTGCATCAGGTTGATCCGCCCGTCGCGCTCACGGCGGACCGGCAGTTCAGCCTTGTCGATGGTCAGGGCGCCGAGGGTCACCGCGCGGCCGTTCAGATCGAACTTGGCGTCCGTCAGCTCCACGGCTGAGGTTCCGATCGCCTCGCCCGCCGCCGCCCCGGCGGCCGTCAGCCGCAGGCCGCGCAGGGTCAGTCGCGGGGCGCTTCCCCGCATCCGCCGCACGGCGCCGCCCTCGCTGGCGAAATCGACATGGCTCTGGTCGAGGTCGATCTGCTCGACCTTGGCCGCGCCGCGGAACAGCCTCTTGCCGTCGAGGGCCAGCCCGGCCAGCGACAGCTTGGGAACGTCGAGGTTCAGGCGCAGGCCCTCGCGGCCGTAGGCGAAATCGTAGGTCGCGCCCAGGTCGACGCGGCCGCCGGTCAGCGCGACCGGCAGGTCCGCGCCCAGGAAGTTCTGGATCGTGTCGCTCTGCAGCCCGGCGACGGTCAGGCGGCCGCGCGAGGCGATCGGGGCCATCGATAGGCCGCCCGTCCAGGCCAGGCTCTCGCCGCGCTCGCTGCGGGCGTTGAAGGTGAACTCGCCGCCCTTGGCCTGGTTGGTCTGGAAGTCCTTCAGGGTGAAACTGATCGGGGCGAGGATCTTTTCCGGCTTCTGCGCCAGGCTCTGGTCGGCGTAGACGACCTTGCCGCGATCGACGGCCAGGGTGGCGATCTGGACGGTCGGGCTCGGCCCCTTCGACGGCTTGCGCGACTGCAGTTCGGCGAGGTTCAGCGTCCGGTCGGGGCGGACCACCGCATGGACGTAGGAGCGCTCGATCCGGACCTCGTCGAAATGATAGACGCCGCGCAGCAGCCACAGCGGCGCGAAGCGCACGTGCAGATGGCCGACCGCCACCATCGGCCGCCCGGATTCCGGCAAGGCGAGGTCGCCGATGTCCAGGGTGAAGCGGAACGGATTGAACCGCACCTCGCCGATGGCCAGCGACTTGTCGAGATTGGTCCGCACCCAGCCCTGGGCCTGCGAGCGGACAAGCTTGGGGACCAGATAGAACCCCGCCAGCGTATAGGCGCCGAACAGCCCGGCGACCACGAGCCCGGCCAATATCCATTTGCGATACGGCGGGGACATGGGCGGCCTCATCTCGACACGACTTGCGCTTCAGGCAAGGGACGAAACCGACCGACCCTTCCGCAACGGCGGGGCGCTGACCGCCCATGGTCGACGATTCGACCACCCGCCCACAAGGGCGTCGGCCGCGAGCGCCGCCCTAGGGCCCGGACTCAATTGAGCCAGTAGGCGACGGTGGCGACGATGACGCCAGCCCGATCATCCACCGCGCCCTGGCCGGCCTGGGCGCGGGAGCCTCTCACAGGCTGGGCTGGCTCGCGAAGGTCCGGCGGAACAGCTCGAGTTCCTTGAGGTCCATGTCGGAAACCGCCCAGAACTCCAGCCCGCCGGCCGTCCAGCGCACCAGGCTGTAGCCGTCGTGCTTGGCGGCGACGCCGACCGGGAGCGTCAGGGCGCCGGCGGGCCGCACGAACAGGTTGATGGCGTGCAGCCGCCGCTTATAGACGATCACCGCCACCTCGCGCCCGTCGACATAGTCCAGCCGCCCTCCGACAAGGGGAAAGCCGAACGCGGCCAGCTCGGGGACGGGCGGCGCGAAGTCGATCTTGCCGTTGAACCAGGGCTTGACGACATGGCGGTTGGATGTCGCGACATCGACGAGATGGCTGTCGAGCGAGAGCGAGCGGACATGGCTGGCGACGAACTGGTCTTCGCTGTCGATCCCGGTCGTCCGCGGCAGGACGAGGACCGCCGCGGCGCTGAGGGCGAGCCCGGCGACCAGGCCTCCGCCCCAGCTCCGGCCGAACGCCATCGCCCCGCCCGCGAGACCGGCCCCGCGTCGTCGCGGGCGCGGCGAGGCGGGCTCCGGCGCCTGGCGCGCGGCGGCTTCACGCGCCGCCTCGGCGTCGATCATCGCTTCGATCCGCTCACGCAACGCCTCCGGCGCGGGGTGATCGAGTTCGGGGGCGGCGAGCAGGGCGCGCAGCGCGTCGATCCGGGCCAGCTCTTCGGCGCAGGCCGCGCACGACCGCAGGTGCGCCTCGAGCGCCAGCGCGTTGGCGGCGTCGAGTTCGCCGTCGGCGTGGGCCTGCAGCAGCAGCGACTTGTCGGGACATGCGGTCATGACTGGGCCTCCCACCGGTCTGCGCTCGACGGGAGCAGAAGCGCGCCCAGCATGGCGCGGGCGCGGGCGAGGCGCGACATCACCGTGCCGATCGGAACCTCGGTGATCGCGGCGATCTCCTTGTAGCTCAGCTCTTCCAGCTCCCGCAGGATCAGCGTCTCGCGGAACGGCTCGGGCAGGTCCTCTATCGTCTGTCGCAACATGGCGGCGTCCTGCCGTCTCGCCACCCCGTCCTCCAGCGACTCGGCCTGCGACATGGCCGCGGCGCAGTCGTCGGCCGCTTCGATCGGTTCGGCGCCGCGCAGCGGATCGCGGCGGCCGCCGACCATTTCGAGATGGCAGTTGCGCACGATCGCCAACAGCCAGGCCTTGGGATTGTCGCCGCGCCAGCGGTCGAACCCGCGAATGGCCCGCACGAAGGCGTTCTGCGCGATGTCCTCGGCGGCGGCGGCGTCGCGCGACAGATAGCGCGCGTAGCTGTAGGCGGCGTCCATGTGCGGAAGCATGATCCGCCGAAACTGATCGGCCTGGGTCCGGGCCTGGATCGGCTCGTCGCCGCGCGGACCCTCGCGCGAGCCGGACACCAGGCGGGGGCGGAAGAATCCGCGGCCGCTCATCGGGGTCCAACCTCGCGCTTCCACATCGTGGTCAACCTGCCTTGACGACGATCTTGCCGGTCATGTGCGGATGAAGCGAGCAGAAATAGGCGTACTCGCCGGGCTTGGTGAAGGTGAAGGTGAACTTGTCGTCGGTGTCCAGCGCCGCCGAGTGGAAGCTCTTGTCGTTGGCGGTCACCGTGTGGGGGTCTTCGTCGACGTTGGTCCAGGTCACCGTCGTCCCAGGCGCGACCGTCACCACCTGCGGCGTGAAGGCGAAGCCCTTGATCGCCACGGCCTGGACCTTGGCCGGCGTCGCGGCCTCGATCTTGGCCGTGGTGAACGCAACAGCGGGAACCGTCAGCGCCGCGACGAGGGCGGCGCGGCGCAGGATTGAGAACTTGAGGCGCATGGGCGGCTCCTGAGGAAAATGGGGGTCAGGCGAAGGCCTGGTCGATCAGGGCGATCGGCTCGCCGCCGCGCACGAAGCGGGCGGTGCGGATGCCGAGCATTGAAGGAAGCTGCTCGGCGGGCACCTTGAGCGGGCCCGGCGAGGGCGCCGCGCCCGGCGCGGGCTGGGGATAGGCGGTGGACCGCGCCGAGTGGAAGGAGACATTGCCTTCCACCTTCTGGATGACCTGGTGGATGTGGCCGTTCAGGACGGTGACCGAGCCGAAGCGCCGCAGCAGCGCCAGCGCTTGCGCGCTGTCGTCGGTGCCCCAGCCCCAGGCCTCGTAGACGGTCCAGAGCGGGATATGGCCGAACACCACGATCGGCGTGCTGGAGGCCTGGCCCGCCAGGTCGCTTTTCAGCCAGGCCAGCTGCTCCTCGCCGAGATGGGCCATGCCGCCGGGCTTCAGGTTGGCGACGTTGTTCAGCGCGACGAAGTGCACGCCGTCGTGGTCGAAGCTGTACCAGCCGGTTCCGTGCGCGCCCTTGCCGTAGCGCGCCAGGAAGGCCTTGCCCTGGCCCTCGTCGAGGAAATCGTGCTCGCCCGGCACATAGAAGACCGGCGCGCCGAGGCCGGACAGGATCTGCGCGGCGTCGTCGAACTGGGCGTCGGTCGACAGATGGGTGATGTCGCCGGTGTGGATGATCAGGTCGGGCTTGTCGGCCAGCGCCTTGATCTTCTCCACCGCCTCGATGGCGGTTCCCCGCGCGTTGGGGTTGGCGGCCTTGTCGAAGCCGATATGGGTGTCGCTGATCTGAAGGAAGGTGAACGGCCTGGCGCCGCCGGCTCGCTTGGGCGCGGCCAGCGCCGCGTCGAGGCTGATCGACGAAGCGACCCCGCCGGTCATGGTGTAAAGCGCCCCGGCCCCGGCCCAGCCGGCGCAACGGCCCAGCAGGCGGCGGCGGCTCATCCCGTCATCAAGATCGTCGGTCATCGGCTCGTTCCCCATAAACATGGCGTCCAAAGAGAAAGATCGGCCGCGGCGGCGGGCTATTCCCGAAAACGGCGAATTTATTTGCGAAGGGGTCGCCGGCCGGCCGGAAGCATCGTTCCCAGCACGCCGTCGCGCAGGACCAGGCCGTGGAACAGCGCGGCGCAGGCGTGCAGCCCCACAAGGATCAGCAGCACCGTAGCGCTCGCCTCGTGGACCGCATGAAACAGGTGCGACAAATCCTTGTCGCGGGCCATGACGGCGGGGACGGAAAGGCCGAGCAGCGGGAAAGGCTTGCCGCGCGCGACGCTCTGCACGAACCCGGTGACGGGCTGGACCGCCAGCAGCAGATAGAGCGCGTATTCGTTGGCGCGCGCGGCCCATCGCTGCATGCGCGGCGTCGACGACGGCAGGGCCGGCGTCCGGCCGCCCCTCACCTTCCAGGCGAGGCGCGCGAGCGTGACGGCCCAGACCAGCGCGCCGGCCGAACGGTGGATGGTCAGCAACGCCAGGGCGGCGTCGCCGTCGCTGGCCCGTTCCCGCGCCCAGATCGCTCCGAACAGCACGATCAGCAGGCCCAGGGTCAGCCAATGCAGCGCCATCGACAGGCCGTCATAGCGCGGCGCCCCCGAGGCGACGAGCGGGGCTCGGGGCGTTTCGGCATGGTCCATCGCGTCCTCCGGCTGAAGCGCGGACGTCCGCATCTGGGGCGAAGCGGCCATCCCACCGCCTTCAGGACCGTATCGAGCGGATTTTTATTCCCGCCGTCGCGCCCGATCGCCTGCCTGATCGGGCTCATGCCCGCCAGCCTCTTCGGGTCGCTTCAGCCGTACGCCAGGGCCCGCCGCATCATCCGCCATCTGAAAGATGACGCCGGCGGCCTCAAGCGCGCGGCGCACGGCCTCGACGTTGTCGACCGAGCTGCGGCCCGGCCCCACGGCGCTTTCCATTCGTCGGATCGTCGGCAGCGACAGACCAGCCGCTTCCGCCAGCCGTGGTCCGCTCCAGTCGACGAGGGCGCGCGCAGCCCGGATTTGAGCGGCCGTCAGCACGGAATGTTACTATTAGTAAAGTTCACGATATTTTTCGCTTGCCTAATAGTGTCGTGGATGATACTAAAGGAATAATACATGCTCTGGATCATAAGTCATGAGCTCACGTCGCAAGGCGGGGGATGCTGTTGCGCGCACGTCGCAGCCATCAAGACGCGCCGTATTTGTTGGCGGTTCGGCGATACCTGCGTTTGCAGTCAGCGCTGGCGCCGATCTCTCCATCGCCATCTGCCGTCGGTGGCTCATCGTCGAGGTTGAGCAGCGGCGTCTCCAGGCGGAATGGAGCAACCACGAAGCATGGCTGATAAAGCGGCGACGCTGGTTCCAACTGTCAAAGTCCGAACAGGCCACATTACCTGATGGCGCGAGACTCGCCGAGATCGATGCTCGGCTCGATGTGCTGGAAGCAGAAAGCCAAGCCCTGCTGAAGGCCATGCCGCCCACGCCCGCGGCCAGCTTCGAGGCGATCATCGCCAACCTGTCGGTCGCGGCCAAGCTGGTGTTCGAAGAAGACCACCCCCAAGCCCATGGCCTGATCACCCGCGCGGTCCGCGATCTCGCTGTCCTTTCCGGTCGGACGTGACTTGTCCTCCTGCGCGGACGGAGCGCTACAGGCGCGCGGGCAGGTCGGCGTCCGCGCCGGTGACCGCGACGGTCACGCCGTCCGCGTCGCGCGAGAGGAAGGTCAGGGTCCGCCCGTAGATCGGCACGGCGCGCGGAAAGTCGTGGTCGCCGATGGAGATGGCCGGCAGGCACCCCCGGCCGACGGCCTTGTCCCCCCAGATGTTGCGGTTGTCCGGCTGGAGCACGCACAGCTCGAACCGGCTGACCCCGGTCAGTTCGGCCCGGTTGCGGTAGAACAGGACCATGCTCACCGGCTCGCCGCCTGCCGGCGCGGTCGAGGCCGAGGCCGGCGACAGCGACAGCGGGCCGATGGCGCGGTCCTTGGAGCGCGGCTGGCGGAAGGCGGAGAACAGGAAGGGGTTGGCGTGGTTGAGATCGAAGAAGGTCTCGAACCGGCCGTCGCCGTCCTTGTCCTCGACGCAGCCGATCAGATAGCCGCCGCGCGGCCGTTCGAGCTCGCACGCCAGGCCGGGGCGGCCGGCCATGCCGACCATCCGCGTCCCCGCCGCCAGCAGCGTCTTGCCCTTGGCGGCGTCGACGGCGGGGCTGTCCAGCACGAACACCGTTTCGGGGCGGAAGCGGACCACGGGCGCCCATCGTCCTTCCGCGATGCGCGTCTCCTTGCCCGCCGGCTCGGCGACGGCGACCCAGGCCGCGAAATAGTTCGGCTTGTCCTGGGCGGTCGCGACGGCGGGGACCGCCGCCGCCCAGGCCAGGACGGCCATGAGCGCCGCGAGCCCCGAGCCGCGCGGGCCCCGAACCCCTCGCCGATCCGCAGGACGCCTCGAAAAGCCCATGCCTACCCCCTGAAATCCTGGCTTCGCTTCGGACAAGCGCCCCAGCCGCCGTCCGGAGATGCAGAGCAGCCTCCGGCGACCAGCCCGGCCATGCCCCCACGTCGCCGCCTTGCGCCCAGGCGCAACCTATCTTCCCGCCGGGGCGGCGGAAAGACGCGAACCGCGAAGGGGCCCTTGGAAGAAGCGCCCCGCCGCTCAAACGGACCTACCCAACCTGTCCCCCAGCGAGATGGGGCGATCGGCGATGAGACCCAGCAGACGTCCTACCGCCGCCGGACGGCGTCGATCTCGGCGGGGATCGCCTTGATGAAGTCGGGGTGGGGCTTGACGAAGCGGGGGTCTGGGCACGCCTGCTTGGCGATGGGGTCGTAGACCTTGTTCTGGTCGGCCAACTTGCCGCTGAACGCCCCGTAGCGGGTGTAGACGAAGCCGGTCGAGCCCAGCGCCAGATCGCCCTTCACGCCGCCGGGAAAGGGACGCACCCCCGGGGACGTCCTGCCTCTTATCGGCCGCGTCAGCACGGCGTTGAGGTTGCGGATCGCCTGGTCGATCTGGAGGACGAGCCCGGCGAGCTCCACAGGGGTGTTGGGATAGATGACGCAGGCCTTGCCCGCCGCGCCGTCGCCATGCCCGGGGCTGATGAGCTGGTAGGCGGCGTAGCCGGCGCTCTGCTTGTTGTAGGTGTCGACCGGCGCGAACTTGTGCGCCACGGTCTTGAGCAGCGGGCTGAGCGCCACGAACAGGCCCTCGATCTCGCCCGGCTGCACGCAGACATGCAGTTTCCAGCCCTGGACGTCATGCTTGGTGTCGCGGAATTCCCCGGGGATCTCTCCCTCCGCCCAGCCGGGGCCGCCGCCGTCGTCCGGGAAGATCGACTTTGCGGGCATGTCGGCGCCCATCCAGAACCACCAGCCCATCGCTTCATAATAGCCGAGCGGCGTCATCGCATCGCCTCCTTCCCTCGCCGCCTTCGCGCCGCGCAGACGGCGGGCGGCCAAAGCCATCGGAAAAACAGACGCGTCCCGCCCGGACATCGAACGCACGTCCGAGCTGGCGCCGCATGGCGGGCCGCCGGATCGACGGGACGTCTTGCAACCTATGGGACCCGCCGCCGGGTTTCCAGCCCACGGGACGCACGAGCTCTCCAGCGCGGACCTGCGCATTTGATTTTCCGATAGGCGAATCACCGTGCGCGGCCTCGTCCCGGGACGGCGGCGGCGACGGGATCGCGGGCCGCCCGGATATCGTTGGCGAAACGGGTTGCGGCGGGCCCGACGGCGACCGCGGCGGCGCCGCCGCGCCGCGACGCATGTTTCGTATGGTCCCATCTGGCCTATAATGGCCTGGTCGTCCCGACCGGACGGCGTCGAAGATGGACCGGGAATGCCCAGCAAGACCAAAGGATCGGCCGCGAACCTCGCCGACGAGGCGACCGAGAGCCCGCACCTGCGGCGCCTGGGCGACGCGCTGAAGCAGCTGCGCAAGCGCAACGGCTGGACCCTGGCCGAGATCTCCCGCAGATCCGGCCTGTCGATCTCGGCCCTGTCCAAGGTGCAGAACGGCCAGATGTCGCTGACCTACGACAAGCTGGTCGCCCTCAGCGCCGGCCTCGGCGTCGACGTCACCTACTTCTTCTCGCCCGAAGCCGCCGAGGCCGCCGCCGAGCCGGGGGGGCGGTCGATGGTGACGGGCCGCCGCAGCGTCCACCGCGAGGGCGACGGCGCCCGGGTCTCCACCCCGGTCTACGACCACACCTACCTGGCCTCGGAGCTGTCGCACAAGCTGATGGCCCCGATCCTGGTCGACCTCAAGGCGCGCACTCTCGAGGAGTTCGGGCCGCTGATGCGCCACCCGGGCGAGGAATTCACCGTGGTCATGGAGGGCCGCGTCGAGGTGTGCACCGAGTTCTACGCCCCGGTGGTGCTGGAGAAGGGCGACGGCATCTATATCGACAGCACCATGGCCCACGCCTACCTGGCGGCGGACGAGGGCCGCTGCCGCGTCCTGTCGGTCTGCACCTCGTCCGAGACCGAGATGAAGGAGGCGCTGATAACCCATGGCGACGACGCTCCCGGGCCGCGGGTGACGCGGGCGCCCCAGAACGCCGGCTAGGCTTTCCGCCGCCCGGCGCGCAGGATCGCGCCCGCTGGCGCAAGGGCTCAATCTTTCCTTCAAGGCTTGACGGGAGGATCGCCGAAGGGCCGAAAGCGAAGGGCGTTCCATGGCGGCTGCAATTCCGACGGGCCGTGACGGACCGGTGTGGTGGCGCAGCATCCTCGCATCGGCGCGCGACGTGCTGGCCGTCTCGCCCAGGCAGGCGCGCGGCCTGGGCGCGCGGCTGATGTTCTCCGGCGTGGTGTTCGCCGCCGCGCTTCCCTACGTGCCCTGGCCCATCCCGTGCGGCTGGATGGCGGTGATGGCCGCCCTCGCCGTCGCCGAACGCGGCGGCGGCCGGCCCGGCCTGTTCGCCTGGCTGCAGAGCGCCGGCTACGCCGTCGCCGGCTTCTACATCACCTTGGTCGAGACCGGCGCGGCCCAGACCTTCGGCGTCACGCTCTACGGCGTGGTGATGTTCGAGATCCTGGCCCACGACTATGTCCGGCCCAGGCGGCTGGTCACCAACCTGACGCCGATGCTGATCTCGATGGCGCTGATCCAGTCGGCCGCCTGCGTGTTCATGCTCGAGCGCCGCCAGCCCTGGCAGATCGTCACCGTGCTGGCCAACTCCTATCTGGTGTTCCGGGCCTTCCGCTCGGTGCAGATCGACCTGCTCCAGTCGCGCGACGGCATGGTCGAGGCCTCGGCCCGCGCCCTGGCCGACGCCCGCAGGATCCGCGAGGCCCACCGCGTCGCCCTGATGGCCGAGACCATGGCCGGGGTCGGCCACTGGCGCGTCGACATGGCCAGCGGCGTCATCACCTGGTCCGAAGGCGTCTATCGCATCTACGGCCTGGAGCCGGCGGCCGAGGCCCCCAGCCTCGACGACCAGCTCGCCCACTACGACCCGCCGGAACGCCGCGAACTGCGGGCCCGGCTGAAGGCGGCCGCGACGACGGGCGAGCCCTTCGAGCTGGAAGGCCGGCTGAGGCGGGCCGACGGCGCGGTGCGCCACGTCATCTGCCACGGCGCCGCCGAGCTGGGCGCGAGCGGCCAGGTGGAGACCATGTTCGGGGCCTTCATGGACGTGACCGAGGCCCACGCCCGCGAGGAGGCCTTGCTGGACGCCAAGCTGCGGGCCGAGGCCGCCGCCGAGGCCAAGGCCGAGTTCCTGGCCAATATGAGCCATGAGATCCGCACGCCGCTCACCGCGATCAACGGCTTCTCCAGCCTGCTCAGCGACATGGACGGCCTGCCGCCGCCGGCCGACGTCTATGTCCGGCGGGTGAACGCCGCCGGCCTGACCCTGCTGGCGGTGGTGAACGACATCCTCGACTTCTCCAAGCTCGAGGCCGGGCATGTCGCGCTCGATCCCAAGCCGTTCGCCCTGGCGCCGTTCTTCGACGACCTTGTCGCCATGTTCGCCGAACAGGCGCGGGCCAAGGGGATCGCCCTGCGGCTGGACATCGCCCCGGAGACCCCCGCCGTCCTCGCCGCCGACGCCGACCGGCTGCGGCAGGTGATCGTCAATCTGGTCGGCAACGCCGTCAAGTTCACCGACCACGGCGAAATCCGGGTGGCGGCCTCCTATCGCCCCGGGCAGGACCGGCTGGACGTCGCCGTCTCCGACACCGGCGTCGGCGTGCCGCCGGACAAGCAGGCCCGGCTGTTCCAGCGGTTCTCGCAGGTGGACGGCTCGGTCAGCCGCCGCCACGGCGGCACCGGCCTGGGCCTGTCGATCTGCAAGGGCCTGGTCGAGCTGATGGGCGGCGACATCGAGATGGCGCCCTCGCCCGGCGGCGGCTCGACGTTCCGCTTCCATGTCCTGGCCCCCCCGGCCGCGCTGGAGCCGTCGGCCGACGCCGCCGGCGCGGAGGCCGAGGCGCGGACGGACGTCGCGCGGGTGCTGGTGGTGGACGACCTCGCCGTGAACCGCGAACTGGTCCGCGCCATGCTCCAGGCGGTCGGCCACGAGGTCTTTGAGGCCGACAGCGGCGCGGAGGCCCTGCGCCTCGCCGCGGAACGGCGGTTCGACCTGATCCTCATGGACCTGCAGATGCCCGGCATGGACGGCTTCGCCGCCGCCCGGGCGATCCGCGGCCTGGCCGGCGGCAACCGGCGCACGCCGATCATCGCCCTGAGCGCCGACGTGCTGCCCGAACACATCCTCGCCGCCGGCGACGCCGGCATGAACGGCCATATCTGCAAGCCGATCTCCGTCGCCGAGCTGATCGGCGTCGTCGACCGATGGTCGCGGACCCGTCTCGACGACGACGCGGCGGCGACGGCCTGAGGCCGCGACGCGGCGACCGTCAGGCGGCCCGGGCCCTGGCCGAGCCGATCAGGCGCGCCAGGCCGAGCGTCATCAGCGGCAGGACGAAGACGGCCAGGAACAGATAGGCCAGCCAGCGATAGCCGTCGGCGATCAGGGCGACGAGGCCGATGCGCTCGGCCACGAAGATCGAGCCGATCAGGATGGCGGCGGTGACCGCCAGCCGGACGCGCCGGGACAACGGCGCCCGTCCGCCCGCCCGGCGGGCCTGGTCGATGCGCTCGTTGATGGCGTGCACCTGGCCCGCTCCGCTCTCCAGCAGGGCGGCGAAGATCATCAGCTGGAAGATCAGCCTGAACACCGGCGCGTGCAGTTGTTCGAGCAGGAAATCCGACGGCAGGGCGTGGTCGGATATGCCCGGATAGAAGGCGGTCATCGCCAGGAAGAACAGCACGGCCGGGGCCATGGCCAGCGGACCGGCCAGGACGCCGGCGACGACGGCGTCCCTGGGTCCGCGCATGTGGCGGACCACCGGCAGGATCACGGCGGCGCCGACGATGTTGTAGCCGGCGTAGGTCAGTCCCCCCGTCAGCCAGCCGTCGGAAGGGGCGGGAGCGGCCAGCGCGGCGGCGATCCTGTCGCCGAAGCGGGTCAGGGACAGGACCAGGAACACGCCGTAGGTGGCGTAGAGGAAGATCGAGACGTACTTGAACAACCCCTCGACCGACTCGTTGCCGAAGGTCGCCACGGCGGTGATCATGCCGATCAGGATCAGCGAGCCGACCAGGCTCGGCCAGTGGAACAGCGCCGCGCCGATCGCCCCCGCGGCGGCGGCGAACACCGCCAGGATGACGATCATCGCCAGGATGTAGGCGCCCTCGAACACCGGCCAGAAACGGCCGAGCAGATGGCTGAAGAAGGTCCGGTAATCCCGGCTCCCGGTCTTGAGCGCGAAGAGGAAGGCGACGGCGCACACCACGCTCCAGACCACCGTCGCCGTGGCCATGCCGGCCAGGCCGCCGAGCGGCCCGCTGGGCATGAAGAACGAGACCAGCTCGCGGCCGGTGGCGTAGCCGCCGCCGATCACCACCGCCTTGAACGCGAAGCCGGGCAGCAGCCAGCGGCGGAACCAGTCCGATCCCGAACCCGAACGCGAACCCATGCGCATTTCCCCCAAGGGCGCGACGCGGGCGCCGCCCCGCAAGGCCTCGCGCCCAGGTCTGTTCTTGTTATTTCCCAACATCCTTAGCGCGAGATTTTATCATTAGAAAGCGATTTTATTATCAGACAATCCCGGCGATGGATCGCCTCGGCGCTCTCCCCGTCGGCCGCTCCGACCCCTGACATCGAGGCGGTCTTTTCCCTTGCAGGCAAGGCGCGGCCGGCGACCGGACCCATTCGGAAGCTTGTTCGGAATCTCGCCTGGAAAACGGAAGATTCTTCCAGAACCGGCGCCTGGGCCGCGGGATAAGCCGGTTGTGCGCCGGCCGATTTACACCAGATGGAAAGATGCGGGGAAGGGCGAGGCGCCGCCGGGGCGGCGGCCGAACCTGCCCTGACACGGCCATCTCGCGGGCCCCTAATATTTACCCGGGTAATATTGACAGACGCGCCGCCTGGTCCGATAAGCCCCGCCCTGTCCAAGGAGCCCGCCATGACCAGCCTGCCGCCGGAGAAACGCGCCGCCGTCGCGCGCGGCCTGACCGCCGCCTTCGGCCCGGGGGCCGAGATCGACGGCCTGGTCCCGGTCGGCGGCGGCCTGTCGCGGGCCGACATCTTCCGCATCCGGGTCGGCGGCGTCGCCTACCTGCTGCGCATCGAGGCCGAGCGGACCCATTTCGGCGATCCCGCCCGGGGCTACGCCTGCATGCGCATCGCCGCCGACGCCTTGCTGGCGCCGCGCGTCCGCTACGCCTGCGCCGAGGACGGCGTGGCCATCCTCGACTTCATCCCCGAGCGGTCGCTGCTCCTCGACTACGCCGGAACCCGCGCCGACCTGATCGCCGAACTGGCCCAGGCCGCGCGCCTGCTGCACGCCGCCCCCGCCTTCCCGCCGCTGATCGACTTCCTGGACGGCATGGACGTCCTGATCGCCCAGCAGCGCGCCGCCAGCGTGCTGGACGACGCCGAGCTCGACGCGCCGCTGTCGCTCTACGCCGAACTGGCCCGGATCTACCGGGGCCTGGAGCCGGCGCCGGTCTCCAGCCACAACGACCTCAACCCGCGCAACATCCTTTATGACGGGCGGCGGCTGTGGCTGGTCGACTGGGAGGCGGCGTTCCTGGCCGACCGCTATTTCGACCTCGCCGCCCTGGCCAACTTCTTCACCGCCACGCCGGAGGAGGAGGTCCTGCTGCAGGCGACATACTGGAGCGCCCCGCCCCGGGAGGCCCAGGCCGCGCGCCTCTATCTCGCCCGACAGGTCAACCACCTCTACTACGCCCTGGCCTTCCTGAACCTCGCGGCGGCCGAACGCCCGGGACTGGCCGTGCGCGACGCCGGGCCGCCGCCGGTGCTGGCCGACCTTCACGCCGTCATGCGGGCCGGCGAACCCGTGCTCGGCTCCGCCGAAGGGCGGCTGGCCTACGGCCGGGCGAGGCTGGGCGCGGCCCTGGACGGCCTCCGCGATCCGCGCTTCGACGAGGCCGCCCGGCTGGCGCGCTGAACCCGGCGGTCCGAAGGGCGCCCCGGCTTCGCCGCGATCCGCCGGCAGACTGGGGCCCGGCCAGGACCTGTGAACCATGACGCCGCCGCCTCTCCCGCCGCCCGTGCGGCTGTTGCCGGCCCCCGCCGCCGTCAACCATGGCGGCGGCCTCCTGGGCCTTGGCGGCGAGGGCCTGCTGGCCTGCTGGTGGTCGGGCGCCAGCGAGGCCGGCCGCGACGTGGCCATCCTTTGCAGCCGCAGCGACGACGCCGGCCGCGACTGGAGCCCGGCCGCCCCGGCCTCGACGCCGGGGGCCCGGGCGGCCGGCGCCGGCGCGGCGGCCAAGAGCGTCGGCAACGTCGTCCTGGCCCGCGACGCGACCGGACGGGTGGTGATGATCTCGGGCGAGGTGCAGAGCCGCCGCCTGCTGGGCCTCGAGACCTGCCGCAGCTGGCGGTGCGGGCGGGTCGACTTCCGCGTCTCCGCCGACGACGGGCGCAGCTGGTCGCCGCCGACCCGCCTGGACGACCGGCCGGGGGCGCTGCCGCGCAGCCGGCCCCTGCACGTCGACGGCGTCGGCGACCTGCTGCCGGTCTATCGCGAAAGCGGAAGGCCGGCGGTGCTGGTCCTCGACCTGGCCGCCCTGGCCCCCGGCGCGCCGCCGGCCATGCGGGCCCTGCCCATTCCGACCCACGGCCCCCTGCTGCAGCCCAGCCTGGCCCCCCTGGGCGACGGCCGGGTGCTGGCGGCGATGCGCGACCGCCGGCGGCGGTGGGTGCATGTCTCGACATGGTCGCCGGGACGGCCGGCCTGGTCGGCGGCGGCGGCGACCAACCTCGCCAATCCCGGCTCGGCGGTGGAGGCCTTCAGCGACCGGCCGGGCCGCATCGTCCTGATCTATAATCCCGGACGACGGGATCGCCGGACTCTCAGCCTCGCCTTCTCGCTGGACGGAATGCGCTTCGCCAGGGGCTGCGACCTCGCCGGGGAGGGACGCTGGGGCCAGGCGGCCTACCCGGCCGTGGCCGAGATCGGCCCCGGGCGCTGGGGCGTGCTGTTCTCGGTCGAGGGCAAGCGCGAGATGGCCTTCGCCGTTCTCGACCGGGCCTTTCTCGACGCCTGCGCCGGCGACGCCGGCCTGCCTGGCATTTCACCCGGATGATTATTGCAGCCCCGACGCGCCGGGGCTAGAACGGGCCATGACCGACCCCTCCCGACCCTGCGTCGCCTATTGCGGCGCGCGGCGCATCGCCGCCGGCGGCATGGCCGAGGTGGCGCAGGCCGCCCGCCGCGCCCTGGCCGAAACCGGCGACCCGGTGCTGATGTTCGACGCCGTCACCGGCGAGCAGCTGGACGTCGAGACCCAGCCCGACGCGGCCGTCCCGCCGCCGGCGCGGGGACGCGGCCGTCCGCGCCTGGGCGTGGCCGCGCGGGAGGTGACGCTGTTGCCCCGGCACTGGGACTGGCTGGCGGCCCAGCCGGGCGGCGCCTCGGCCGCCCTGCGCCGCCTGGTCGAGGCCGCCTCGCGGGTCGACGACCCCAGGACCCGCCTGCGGCGGACGCAGGAGGCGGCCTATAGGTTCATGACGGTGATGGCCGGGAACCTGGAGGGCTTCGAGGAGGCGCTGCGGGCCCTCTACGCCGGCGACCGCGCCGCCTTCCTGGAGCGCAGCGACGGCTGGCCGACCGACATCCGCGACCAGGCGCGAGCCATGGCGGACCACGCCTTCGCTCCGTCGCCTTCCACGCGCGCCCTAGGCGGCGAGGCCGGAGGCGACGAAGCGGGACCCGCCTAAAAAAGCGGACCTCGGCATAGCCGAGATCCGCAGGAGATAGCCGGAGAGGGGATGGGCCGTCGCTGGGACGAAGCGGCCCGGGTATCCGACGAAACAATCTTAGCGCGAAAACGCGGATTCGCACAACGCGGCTTGCGTCATATCGGCGAGATTTGCAGCTTGCGCGCGCAGGCCGCCCTGCCATTGTCGCCGGATCGAAGGCGGAGGGGGCCGGCCATGACCCGATTCAACGCGATCCTGGCGGCCCTCGCCGCCTGGCTGATCGCGGCCCTGCCGGCGACGGCGGCCCCCCCGCCGGTGACCGTGTTCGCGGCCGCTTCGCTGCAGAACGCGCTGACCGACGCCGGCCAAGCCTACACCGCCAAGACCGGCGTTCCGATCCGCTTCAGCTTCGCCGGCTCGTCCGCCATCGCCCGCCAGATCGAGCAGGGCGCGCCGGCTGACCTGTTCATCTCGGCCGACGTCGAATGGATGGACTACCTGGCCCAGCGGCGACTGATCGTCGCCGCATCGCGCCGCGACCTGCTGTCGAACGACCTGGTGCTGATCGCCCCCAAGGACGCGCGCGCCACGCTGAGGATCGCCAAGGGCTTCCCCCTGGCCAAGGCCCTGGGGCCGGGCCGGCTGGCCCTGGCCGACCCGGCGACGGTCCCCGCCGGCAAGTACGCCAAGGCCTCGCTGACCGCGCTGGGCGTGTGGGATCAGGTCTCGGGCCGCATGGCGTCGGCCGAGAACGTCCGCGCCGCCCTGGCCTATGTCGCCCGGGGCGAGGCGCCGTTCGGGATCGTCTACGCCACCGACGCCGCCGTGGAGCCCAAGGTGCGGACGGTGGGAACCTTCCCCGAGGCCAGCCACCCGCGCATCGTCTATCCGGGCGCGCTCACCGCCGCCTCGCGCAATCCGGCGGCGGCGGGGTTCCTGGGCTTTCTGCAGGGGCCGGAGGCGACGGCGGTGTTCCGTCGCTACGGGTTCAATATCCTGGCGCGGCCGGGCTGAGCGGGCCCGGCGACTTTCCCGGCCAGACCAGATTGCCGTTGGGCGCGTAGGGCGTCGGCCACACGCGGCCGTATCCGCTCCAGCCGTAGGGGCCGTAAGGGCCGGCGCCCTGGTCGCCGTAGCCGGCCTCGTAGGCGTAGGCCCCGCCGCCGTAGCCGGGACGGCCCCACGGGCCGACCGCCGTCGAGGGATAGGGGCGGCCCTGGCCCCGGTCGGGACAGCCGACGCGGGCCCATTCGTCGCGGGCGGGAACCACCACGTGGGCGTAGCATTCGCCGGGACGCGCCCCCGCCGGCGGGGCGAAGCCCGGATCGACGGCGACGGGCGGCGGCCCCGGGGGGTAGGCCGGCGCCGGCTGCGGATAATAGGCCGTCTCCTGCGGCGGCGGCGTCGAGGCGCAGGCGCCGAGGGCGGCGACAAACGGAGCGAGCAGGGCCAGGCGGCGGATCATGGGCGTGCCTCATCGCGATCCGGCGAACAGCGCGGACGCCGGAAAGGCCCAGTCTAGCCCGCCCTGGCCGCGCCGCCGCCTCGTTCTCCTCAGGCGCGAACCGGAAAGGCCCCGCGCCCGGCGTCAGGCGAATCATCGGCGCGGCGGCCTTGCGAGTCCAGACGCCCCTCTCTAGAGCACGGTCCAGGCGCGCGCCGACGAGAACAGCGCGACAAAATCAGCGCGACGGGGAGACGCGAATGGCGATCGAGGCCGTGATCTGGGACTTCGGCGGCGTGTTCACCACCTCGCCGTTCGAGGCGTTCAACCGCTACGAGGCCGAGCGCGGCCTGCCGCGCGACTTCATCCGCACGGTCAACGCCGCCGATCCCGACGCCAACGCCTGGGCGCTGTTCGAACGGGCCGAGATCGACGCCGCGGCCTTCGACGCCCGCTTCCTGGCCGAAACGACCGCCCTGGGCCATCCGGTGCGCGGGGCCGAGGTGCTGCCGCTGCTGTCGGGCGACGTCCGCCCCGCCGTGGTCGCGGCCCTCAGGGCCTGCAAGGCGGCGGGCCTCAAGACCGGCTGCATCACCAACAACGTCCAGACCGGCCACGGCGCCGGCATGGCGGGCGATCCGGACAAGGCCCTGGCCGTGGCCGCGATCATGGGCCTGTTCGACGCGGTGATCGAAAGCTCCAAGGCCGGGGTGCGCAAGCCCGACCCCAGGATCTACGCCATGATGTGCGACCTGCTGGGGACGGCGCCCGCCGCGTGCGTCTATCTCGACGACCTCGGAATCAACTGCAAGCCGGCCGCCGCCATGGGCATGACCGCCATCAAGGTGTCGAGCGAGGCCCAGTTGCTCGCCGACCTGTCCCGCGCCGTCGGCCTCGACCTGGCCGACTGAGAAAACCGGAGAACCGCCCATGACCGCCCCCGCCAAGATCGGCGCCGCCGCCGCCTTGTCCCGCCTGCCGGGCTGGGAGGCCCTGCCCGGCGACCGCGACGCCGTCCGCAAGACCTTCGTCTTCGCCGATTTCAACGCCGCCTTCGGCTTCATGACCCGCGTGGCCATCGCCGCCGACAAGGCCGACCACCACCCCGAATGGTTCAACGTCTACAACCGGGTCGAGGTGGTGCTGACCACCCACGACTGCGACGGCGTCAGCGAGCGCGACGTACGGCTTGCCAAGTTCATGGACGTCGTTGCATCCTCTCATTCAAACTAGCGTTTGAATTCAGGGAGGCGCGCATGGGCGGCAAGACGGGCCGGGTCGCCGGCAAGAAGGCTTTCATCACCGGCGCGGCCCAGGGCCTGGGCGCGGCCATGGCGCGGCGGCTGGCCGAGGAAGGCGCCAAGGTCGCCCTGGCCGACATCAACATCGACGGGGCCAGGGCCGTCGCCGCCGAGATCAACGCCGCACACGGCGAGGGAACCGCCTTCGCCTTCCCGCTCGACGTCACCCAGGAAGACCAGTGGATCTACGCGCTGGAAGAGGCCGACGCGGCCATGGGCGGCATCTCGGTGCTGGTCAACAACGCCGGCATCTCGCGCGGCGGCGACATCGAGGCGCTGTCGTTCGAGAACTGGAAGCTGGTGATGTCGGTCAATGTCGACAGCGTCTTCCTGGGGACCAAGCACGCCCTGAAGTACATGCGCGATCACCAGCCGGGCTCGATCGTCAACATCTCGTCGATCGCCGGCCTGATCGCCGCCCACAACTCGCCCGCCTACAACGCTTCCAAGGCCGGGGTGTGGCTGCTGTCCAAGGGCATCGCCCTGCACTGCGCCAAGCAGGGCCTCGACATCCGCTCGAACTCGGTCCACCCGACCTTCATCGACACGCCGATCCTCGACCCGCTGCGCCAGATGCTCGGCAAGGAGGTCGCCGAGTCCAAGCTGGCCCGGCAGATCCCGCTCGGCCACATCGGCGAGCCGGCCGACATCGCCAACGCCGTGCTCTATCTGGCCTCGGACGAGAGCAAGTTCATGACGGGCGCCGAACTCAAGCTGGACGGCGGCATCTCGGCCATGTGAGCCGGCGCGGCTCAGTTCGACAGGATCGAGCCGAGCAGCAGCCGCGCCCCCGGGCGGCCCAGCACCTGGTCGGTCTGACGCTGCAGGGCGTCGCCGATCTGGTCGGGACTGGGCGGCGCGGCCGGCGGCAAGCCGGCGGCGTAGACTTGCAAAGCCTGGGCGTAGGCGGCGCGCAGCCGGGGGATCGAGGCCTGGGCCCTTGCCCGCAGGCGGTCGTCCTTGATGTCCAGCCCCGCCTCGACGGTCATCACGCCGCGGCCGCCGCTGGGCCGCACGATGGTCGCGGTCAGGGTCGGGATCTGAACGAACGCGGCGCCGCCGCCCTTCTTGCGGTCGCCGGGCTCGGAATCGGCGCGCGCGGCCGGGGCGGCGGCCGAAGCGAGGACGGACAGGACGAGCAGGCGGCGGTCGAGCATGGCCGTTTGTCCCCCGGCGAGGGTTTCCGCCCCATTGACGCCGCCCCGCATTGAACGGGGCCGCCCCCTGGCCGATATTGCGGCCTCATCCATCGAAAGGCGCCTGTCCACATGTCCGAACGGCATGGCCTTCTGCTTGGCCTGAAACGCGGCGCGGCGCGGCGCTGTCCCAACTGCGGCGCCGGCCGGCTGTTCCGCGGCTATCTCAAGATCGAGCCGACCTGCGCCGCCTGCGGCCACGACAACGGCCGCTATCCCTCCGACGACGCCCCGCCCTATTTCACCATTCTCATCGTCGGCCACCTGTTCGTGGCCCCGCTGCTGGCCATACCGGGCCTGTGGGCCCTGCCGACGGCGGTCCTACTGGGCGCCACCGTGCCGGCCATGGGCGTGGCCACCCTGGTCCTGCTGCCGTTCGTCAAGGGCGCCGTGGTCGGGGCGCAATGGGGCGTCGCGAGGAATGACGCACGGGATGACGGGTAATACCCGAAGGCATACTTCATCATATAAGCATCACCTCGACGCCGCTGGCGGCTATACCAAGATGCGCTCCATGCATGACTGATTTGTCGAAATACAGTTTTCGATGAATTCTCATATTTAAGGCCACATAAACCTTTTAAGCATAACCGGTACGAGACGGCGAAAAGCCGCCGTCGCATCGCGTCGGGGGCTGGCGCAGCGCATCGGCCAGGGGGGTCATGGGTTCGCATCCGCGAGCCGGCGCTGAGGGTCGGCCCCGACCAGAAACAGGGGCCGGGATTCCATGTCGCTAAAGAACGTAGCCATATCTCGAAAGCTTGTGATCGCCTTCGCCGTGGTGCTCAGCGCCGTGTTCGCGATGAGCGTCACGATGTTTTTCGCCATCCACGACCTCGTCCAGGCGCAGGACCTGAACAACCGCTCCTCCGATCTGGTCAGCTCGGTCAACGACGCCAAGTCAGCGATGCTGGAACAGTCGACCAACGTGCGGAAGTACGTGATCTCGGGCGCGCAGCAGTCGCTGGACAACGTCCGGCGCAACGAGGGCCTCTATACCGACGCCATGGTCGCCGCCCGCAAGAAGGCCGCCGGCCAGACCGAGATCCTGGGCATGCTCGACGAGCTGGACCAGGCCGCCGCCAGCTGGCGCACCCAGACCCGCGACCCCGAGATCGAACTGGCCGGAAACCCGGCGACCCACGACCAGGCCATCGCCAAGGTCGTCGACCCGGCCGACCGCGCCTCGATGGACGTGGTGCGCACCGCCGCCGCCAAGGTGGTCAAGGCCTCGAACACCTGGTCGGAGGCCGAGATGGTGGTCGCCGACGGCAAGATCGCCACGATCCGCACCACCCTGCTGCTCGGCGGAGCCGCCGCCATGCTGCTGGCCGGCCTGATGGGCTGGATCCTGTCGCGGGCCATCGCCACCCCGGTGCAGGCCATGACCCGGGCCATGAACAAGCTGGCCGCCGGCGACAACTCGGTCGCCATCCCGGCCATCGGCCAGAAGGACGAGCTGGGCCAGATGGCCGCCGCCGTCCAGGCCTTCAAGGACGCCGCCATCGAGAAGCAGCGCATCGAGGCCGATGCCGCCGACGCCCGCCGGCGCGCCGACGAGGAGCGTCAGGCCCGCGAACGCGAAAAGGCCCTGGAAGCCGAACAGGACGCCGTGGCCATCGGCTCGCTGGCCGAGGCGCTCGACCGCCTGGCCTCGGGCGACCTGACCCACCGCATCACCGCCACCTTCGCGCCCAAGGCCGAGAAGCTGAAGAGCGACTTCAACGCCGCCCTGGTCGTGCTTGAAGAGAGCATGGGCACCATCCTCGCCGCCGCCGGCGGCATCCACAACGGCGCCGGCGAGATCAGCGCCGCCGCCGACGACCTGTCGCGCCGCACCGAGCAGCAGGCCGCCAGCCTGGAAGAGACCGCCGCCGCCCTCGACGAGATCACCGCCACGGTGAAGAAGACCGCCGAAGGCGCCGGCCACGCCCGCGTCGTGGTCTCCAACGCCGCCGCCGACGCCAACCGCGGCGGCGAGGTGGTCGGCCAGGCCATCGCCGCCATGGGCCAGATCGAGGCCTCGGCCAGGCAGATCAGCCAGATCATCGGCGTCATCGACGAGATCGCCTTCCAGACCAATCTCCTGGCCCTGAACGCGGGCGTCGAAGCGGCGCGGGCCGGCGACGCCGGCAAGGGCTTCGCGGTGGTCGCCTCGGAAGTGCGGGCCCTGGCCCAGCGCTCGGCCGAGGCCGCCAAGGAGATCAAGTCGCTGATCTCGACCTCGACCCAGCAGGTGGGCGCCGGCGTCGACCTGGTCGGCCAGACCGGCCAGGCCCTGGAACGGCTGGTCGGCCAGGTGGCCGAGATCAACGGCGTCGTCTCCGAGATCGCCGCCTCGGCGCACGAGCAGGCCACCGGGCTCAACGAGGTCAACACCGCCGTCAACCAGATGGACCAGGTCACCCAGCAGAACGCGGCCATGGTCGAGCAGTCGACCGCAGCCAGCCACTCGCTGGCCCGCGAGGCCGAAGAGCTGAGCCGGATGATGGGCCGCTTCCGCGTGGCCTCGTCCGCCGGCCCGCGCGCCGCCGCGCCGCCCGCCAAGGCCGCTTCCGGCCGGCCGGCCCAGGCGCCGGCCTCGCCCCGGCGCGGCTACGCCGGCGGCCACGGCGCGGCCACGGCGCGCAAGCTGCAGACCGCTCTGGCGGAAGAAAGCTGGGAGGAGTTCTGAGCCATGACCTCGATCCTTGACGACGCCTCGCAACTGATCTCGGTCCGCATCGGCGAGCAGGAATTCGCCATCGACATCATGTCGGTGCGCGAGATCCGCGGCTGGACCGCCTCGACGCCGCTGCCGCACGCGCCGCACTATGTGCGCGGCATGATCAACCTGCGCGGCGCGGTGCTGCCCGTGGTCGACCTGGGCGAACGCCTGGGCCTGGCCCGCACCGAGCCTGACAAGTCCTCGGTCATCGTGGTGGCCCAGATCGGCGCGCGGATGATCGGCCTGCTGGTCGACGCGGTCTGCGACATCCTCGCGGCCGGCGACGGCCAGCTGCAGCCGCCCCCCGAGGTCGGCGGCGAGGACACCCGCGACTTCGTGCGCGGCGTGATGATCCTGGACGGGCGCATCATCAGCCTGATCTCGCTGGACGCCATCCTCACCGACGAACTCGAACAGGCCGCCTGAGCGGCCCCGGCCGGCGCGTCCTCCCGCCTGGGGGACGCGCCGCGACCGCCGGGAGACCGACCGGCCAGGATCAGCCGGCGCTGTTCTTCAGCAGGGCGCGGATGTCCTTGGGCCTGGCGATGGCCGCCCCGGCCGGGCTGGCGTAGGTCTTGAGCACGCCGCCGGTCCACAGGCCGACCTCCAGCGCCCCCTGGGCCGGGTCGATCAGCAGGTAGGCCATTTCACGCCCGCCCTCGTGCACCTTGTTGCCCGAGACATAGAGCACGCCCCCCTCCTGCTGCAGCGGGCTTTGCACCTGCATGTCGGTCTTGAACGCCGCCAGGCGGTCGCCGAGCAGCGCCTTCAGGTCCGACGCGATCGGGCCGGTCTCGAACAGGCCGCTGTCGGACGGATACTTGCCGACCAGGCCGTCGAGCGGCGGCCAGCGCAGCGGCGTCGACGCCGGCGGTCCAGACGCTGGGCCGGGCGCGGGGCCAGGCGCGGTGGGCGACGAGGCGGGCGTCGAGGCCGGCGTGACGGTCGCGGCGGGAGCAGGCTGGGCGCCGGCCGGCGGCTTGGCCGCCTTGTCGCCGCACGCGGCCAGCAACACCATCGCGAGACCGAAAGGAAGGATCGACCGCATCGTCGTCCGGTTCATGTCTGCAAGCTCCTTGTCCGCGCCCTGGCCACCCCTCGCCAATGCGGAACCGCCCCGGAGGGTTCCGGCGGCGGGCCGCACGCGACCGGGCTCTAGCGCCGTCCCGGCTCCGTTTCACGCCGATCGGGCCTCGCCGCCCGCATGAACCGCCGCCGGAGAACCAGCTGAAACACCAGAAACACCGCGAACACGAACGGCGCGTCCTTCAGCAGCAGATGAGGATGAAGCCAGACGTTCCCGCCCTCGCGCGGAACAAGCTACGCAAGAAACGGCGTCGCAAGCAGCATGGCCGCCGGCGTGAAGATGAAGAGCGGGCTCACCGCCCGGGCGCCGAGCATGACCTTGAACCGCCGCCTGTTGCGCCGCCACGGTTCATAGGCCAGGGCGAGCAGCGTCAAGACCGCGACCAGCCAGGCCCCGATCGCCAACAGATCTCCGGCCTGCATCGAACCTCCCGAGCAAACGGTGAACTTTCGCGCCGAAGCCCTTCGCACGGCGGGGACGCCCAAGCGCCATCTTCATCAGGGATTGGAAATCCTCTGGTGGAGCCGAGGGGAGTCGAACCCCTGACCTCCTCATTGCGAACGAGGCGCTCTACCAACTGAGCTACGGCCCCCTGAGACATGCGCCCAGAGTGGTGCGGGGACATACGGGACCGGGGCGTGCCCGTCAAGCTGGCTTGCGGGCCGACTTGCGGGACCGGCTCGCGGGGCGCGAACGGCGGCGTCCTTGTCAGCGCCGCGCCCGTTCGGCTAGAAGCCGGAGGCACAGTCTGGGGAGCCTCATGGGCAGCGCCATCCTTTTCGTTCTGAGCGCCCTTCTCGGCCTGGCCGAGCTGGCCCTGGTGCTCAACGCCGTCCTCAGCTGGCTGGTGGCGTTCGACGTCATCAACCTGCGCAACCGGGCGGTCTACAACATCGCCCACATGCTCGACCGGATCACCCGGCCGATGCTGGCGCCGTTCCAGCGCGTCATCCCGCCGCTGGGCGGCATCGACATCACCCCGGTGATCGCCATCATCATCATCGAGGCGGTGCGCAAGTTCCTGCTGCCCTGGCTGTTCTTCTCGTTCGTCACCCCCTACATCGGCTGACGCCTTGCGGCTGGCCGTGCGCCTGACGCCGCGCGGCGGGCGCGACGCAATCGACGGCTGGGCGGTCGGCGAGGACGGCCGGCCCCATCTCAAGGTCCGGGTCGGCGCGCCGCCGGTCGAGGGCGAGGCCAACGCCGCCCTGGAGGCCCTGGTCGCCAAGGCCCTCAAGCGGCCGCGTTCGGCGGTGACGGTGGCCTCGGGCGCGACCGCGCGGCTGAAGATCCTGGAGATCGAGGGCGTCGACGCGGTCGACCTGGCCCGCGCCTTCGGCCCGCCGCCGGGCGCTTCCTGAACGGCCCGCCGGGCCCTCAGAACATCCGCCGCGCCCGGGCCAGGCGCTCGATCCCGGCGTCGAGGGTCTCGTCCTTCTTGGCGAAGCACAGGCGCACCACCGAGCGCACCGGGTTCTCGGCGTAGAAGCTCGACACCGGAATGGCGGCCACCCCCGCCTCCTTGACCGCCTGCAGGCAGAAGGTCTCGTCGTCCATGTCGACGCCGCTGGCGGCCAGGTCGATCGACAGGAAATAGGTGCCCTCGCTGGGCAGCACGGCGTAGCCCTCGGCGCGCAGGCCCTCGGTCAGGCGGTCGCGCGAGCGGGCGAAGTCGCGCCGCATGCCCTCGAAATAGGCCGCGTCCTTGGAAAGGCCGTAGGCGACGGCGGCCTGCAGGTTGGGCGGGGTGGTGAAGGTCAGGAACTGGTGGGCCTTGGCCACCGCCGAGATCAGCTGCGGCGCGGCGCAGACCAGGCCGACCTTCCAGCCGGTGAGCGAGAAGATCTTGCCGGCCGAACCGATCTTGACCGTGCGGTCGCGCATGCCGGGCAGGGCGATCAGCGGCGTATGGGCGCGGCCGTCGAACACCACGTGCTCCCAGACCTCGTCGCAGATGGCGACGGCGTCGCGGGCGACGCAGAACTCGGCCAGCAGGGCCAGCTCCTCGCCGTCGAACACCCGCGCGGCCGGATTGAGCGGGTTGTTGAACACCACCAGCCGCGTGCGCTCGGTGAAGGCGGCGGCCAGGGCCTCGCGGGTGATGCGCCAGCCGGGCGGCTCCAGCCGCAGCAGGCGCGGAACGCCCCCCGCCCGGCGGATCAGCGGCAGGTAGGCGTCATAGAGCGGCTGGAACAGCAGCACCTCGTCGCCCAGCGCGATCAGGCCGAACAGCGACGCGGCCAGGGCCTCGGTGGCGCCGGAGGTGACGATCACCTCGGTCGCCGGGTCGAGGGCCAGGCCCTGGTGCCGGGCGTAGTGCTCGGCGGCGGCCTCGCGCAGCACGGGCAGGCCGGCCATCGGCGGATACTGGTTGGAGCCGTTCAGCACCGCCTCGGCGGCGGCGCGGCGCACGTCCTCCGGCCCGGCGGAATCGGGAAACCCCTGGCCCAGATTGACCGCGCCGAGCTCGCGCGCCAGGCCGGACATGACCTCGAAGATGGTGGTGGGCAGGGCGGCGAAGGTCGGGTTCACGCAAGGGACTCCATGCTCGGCGAAGCGCCAGCAAAGCCGTTCGCGGCCGCCGGGGAAAGAGGGCGCGCGCGCCGGCCTTTATGCGGCCTTTATGCGCCGCGCGAACCTTCGGCTTGGAAGGCTGACGGCGGCCGGGCGTAGCACTGTGCGGCGGCTCCCTCGGAGCCGCGCTCAAATGCGAGCGGCGGCGCGCCTGGGCGGGGGCTGGTTCACGACCCCCGCGCAGGCGCGCCCTGCTCGTCGCAGCCGATGGAGACTGGCCGATGGCCGACCTGATCGTCCTGGCGTTGGGGGGCGGGCTGTTCGGCCTGCTGTGCCTCTACGCCTATGTCCTGCGCAAGGTGTGACCGTGATCGTCGCCCTCATCTACGCCGCCGCCGCGGTCGGGATCGGCATCTACATGATCGCCGCCCTGCTGCGCCCCGACCGGTTCTGACCGGCGCCCTTCCGACGGATATCCGACAATGACATGGCAAGGTTGGGCCGAGATCGCCTTCGTGATCGGCCTCACCCTGGCGCTTTCCTGGCCGCTGGGGATCTACATCGCGAACGTCTGGCGGGGAAAGGTCCGCTGGCTTTCCGCGCTTGAACGCGTGTTCTACGGCGCCTCCGGCGTCGACGGGAGCAAGGGTCAGGGCTGGCTGGTCTACGCCATCGGCCTGCTGGCGGTCGACGCCGCCGGCTTCTTCCTGCTCTACGGCATCCTGCGCCTGCAGGACCACCTGCCGCTGAACCCGCAGGGCTTCGGCCCGCTGTCGCCGCACCTGGCGTTCAACACCGCGATCAGCTTCGTCACCAACACCAACTGGCAGTCCTACGGCGGCGAGCAGACCATGAGCCATCTGTCGCAGATGGCCGGGCTGACGGTGCAGAACTTCGTCTCGGCCGGCGTCGGCATGGCCGCCGCCGCCGCCCTGGCCCGCGCCTTCGCCGCCAATCGCGGCGACACCATCGGCAACGTCTGGTCCGACATCGTGCGCAACGTGATCTACGTGCTGGCGCCGATGTCGATCGTGGTCGCCCTGGTCCTGGTCGCCCTGGGCGTGCCGCAGACCCTGGCCGCCCACGCCGACGCCGTCACCCTGGAAGGCGCCAAGCAGACCATCGCCCTGGGCCCCGTGGCCAGCCAGGAGGCGATCAAGATGCTGGGCACCAACGGCGGCGGCTTCTTCAACGCCAACTCGGCCCATCCGTTCGAAAACCCCACCCCGTTCACCAACCTGATCGAGATGGTGGCGATGAACGTCATCGGCTTCGCCTGCGTCATCGCCTTCGGCATCGTCGCCGGGGCGCGCAAGGCGGCCATGGCCCTGTTCGGCGCCATGGCCATCCTGTTGTCGGGCGCGGCCGCCTCGATCTATGTCGCCGAAAGCCAGCCGACCCCGGCCGTGCACGCCGTCGGCGCCAGCCAGACCGCCAACATGGAGGGCAAGGAGGTCCGCTTCGGGACCGCCGCCACGGCGGTGTTCGCGGCCATGACCACCGGCGCCTCCTGCGGCGCGGTCAACGGCATGCACGAAAGCTTCACGCCGCTCGGCGGCGGGGTGGCGATGTTCATGATCCAGCTGGGCGAGATGCTGCCCGGCGGCGTCGGCTCGGGCCTCTACGGCATCGTGGTCATGGCCATACTGGCGGTGTTCGTCGCCGGCCTGATGGTCGGACGCACGCCGGAATACCTGGGCAAGAAGATCGAGGCGCGCGAGGTCAAGTTCGCGGTGCTGGCGGTGCTGGTGCTGCCCGTGGTGCTGCTCGGCTTCTCGGCCGTCGCCCTGGTGCTGCCCATCGCCCTGCAGGGCCAGCTCAGCACCGGCGTCCACGGCCTGTCGGAGATCCTCTACGCCTACACCTCGGCGGTGGGGAACAACGGCTCGGCCTTCGCCGGCCTGACCGCCAACAGCTGGTGGTGGAACACCACCCTGGGGATCGCCATGGCGCTGGGCCGCTTCGCCTACGTCGTGCCCGTGCTGGCCATCGCCGGCGCCGTCGCGGCCAAGCCCAAGCTGGCCCCCACCGCCGGCACCCTGCCGGTCGACAACGGCCTGTTCGTCGCCCTGCTGGTCGGGATCATCCTGATCCTCGGCGGCCTGCAATACTTCCCCGCCCTCGCCCTTGGCCCGATCGTCGAGCACTTCCAGATGCTCGCGGCCGTGGCCCGCTAATCGGAAAAGGAAAGGCACGAAGATGCCCTCCGCAATCACGGCGGTCGGATCGCAAGGCGCGATCCTGTCCCGCGCCTGGCGCGACGCCTTCGTCAAGCTCGACCCGCGCAAGCTCACCGGCAATCCGGTGATCCTGGCGACCGAGGTGGTGGCCGCCCTGGCCACCGTCTCGTCCGTCGCCGCCGTCGTCGGCGGCCAGAACCCCTGGTTCGCAATCCAGATCGCCCTGTGGCTGTGGGCCACGGTGCTGTTCGCCAACTTCGCCGAGAGCGTGGCCGAGGGCCGCGGCAAGGCGGCGGCCGACAGCCTGCGCGCCGCCCGCGTCGACACCAAGGCCAAGCTGATCATCGACCCGCAGACCGGCTCGGTGGTCCCGACCTCGGCCTACAAGCTGGCGGTCGGCGACGTGGTGCTGGTCGAGGCCGGCGACATGATCCCGGCCGACGGCGAGATCATCGAGGGCCTGGCCAGCGTCAACGAGGCCGCCATCACCGGCGAGTCGGCTCCGGTCATCCGCGAAAGCGGCGGCGACCGCTCGGCGGTGACCGGCGGCACCACGGTGGTCTCGGACTGGATCAAGGTCCGCGTCACCGCCGCCCAGGGATCGAGCTTCCTCGACCGCATGATCGCCATGGTCGAGGGCGCCGACCGCCGCAAGACCCCGAACGAGATCGCCCTGGCCGTGCTGCTGGCCGGCCTGACCCTGGTGTTCCTGATCGTGGTCGTCACCCTGGTGGGCCTGGGCCAGTATTCCGGCGTCAAGCTCGACCCGATGGTGCTGGGGGCGCTGTTTGTCACCCTGATCCCGACCACCATCGGCGGCCTTCTGTCGGCCGTAGGCATCGCCGGCATGGACCGGCTGCTCAAGCACAACGTCCTGGCCACCTCCGGCCGGGCGGTCGAGGCCGCCGGCGACATCGACACCCTGCTGCTCGACAAGACCGGCACCATCACCTTCGGCAACCGCATGGCGGTCGAGGTGATTCCCGCCCCCGGCGTTCCCGAGCAGGCGGCCCTGCGCGCCGCCCTGATGGCCTCGCTGGCCGACGAGACGCCCGAGGGCCGCTCGATCGTCGCCCTGGCCCGCGACAACGGCCTGGACGCCGAAACCCCCAAGGGCGCCGTCGCCATCCCGTTCAGCGCCCAGACCCGCGCCTCGGGCCTGGACGCCGACGGAACCCACTGGCGCAAGGGCGCGGTGGACGCGATCTACCGCTCGCTGGGCCTCGAGGCCGCCCAGGCGCCGGCCGAGCTGAACGCCGCCGTCGACCGCATCGCCCGCGCCGGCGGCACGCCGCTGGCCTGTTCCGAGAACGGCCGGCTGGTCGGGGTCATCCACCTGAAGGACGTGGTCAAGCCAGGGGTCAAGGAGCGCTTCGCCGACCTGCGCCGCATGGGCGTCAAGACGGTGATGATCACCGGCGACAACCCGGTGACCGCCGCCTCGATCGCCTCCGAGGCCGGGGTCGACGACTTCCTGGCCGAGGCCACGCCCGAGGACAAGCTGGTGATGATCCGCACCGAGCAGGCCAAGGGCCGGCTGGTGGCCATGTGCGGCGACGGGGCCAACGACGCCCCGGCGCTGGCCCAGGCCGACGTCGGCGTCGCCATGCAGACCGGCACCCAGGCCGCCCGCGAGGCCGGCAACATGGTCGACCTGGACTCCGACCCGACCAAGCTCATCGAGATCGTCGAGGTCGGCAAGCAGATGCTGATCACCCGCGGCGCCCTGACCACCTTCTCGATCGCCAACGACGTGGCCAAGTACTTCGCCATCATCCCGGCGATGTTCGTCACCTCGCTGCCGGCCCTGGGGGCGATCAACATCATGGGGCTGCACTCGCCGCACAGCGCCATCCTGTCGGCGGTGATCTTCAACGCCCTGGTCATCGTCGCCCTGATCCCGCTGGCCCTGCGGGGCGTGCGCTACCGGGCGATCGGCGCGGCGCGGCTGTTGTCGCGCAACCTTCTGCTCTACGGCCTGGGCGGGGTGATCGCGCCGTTCATCGGCATCAAGATCATCGACGTGATCGTGTCCCTCATCGGACTGGCCTGAGGAGAGGCCGACATGCTGAAACTCTTTCGCGCATCCTTCGTCATGATGGCCCTGTTCATCGCCTTGTGCGGCCTGGCCTATCCCTTCGCCATCACCGGGATCGCCAAGCTGCTGTTCCCGGCCCAGGCCGCCGGCGGCCTGGTCGAGCGGTCCGGCCACGTGGTCGGCTCGCGGCTGATCGCCCAGGGGTTCTCCCGGCCCGAATACCTGCACCCGCGCCCCTCGGCGGCCGGCAACGGTTATGACGCGGTCAATTCGTCCGGCTCGAACTTCGGCCCGATGGACAAGAAGTTGATCGACCGGGTCGCCGGCGACGCCGCCAAGATCCGCGCCGACAACCCGGACGCCGTCCGGGCCGGCGCGGTCCTGCCGGCCGACGCCGTCACCGCCTCGGGCAGCGGGCTCGACCCCGACATCTCGCCCGGATACGCGGCGCTGCAGGCCCCGCGCATCGCCAAGGCGCGCGGCCTGTCGCCGTCCGAGGTCGAGAAGGTCCTGGCCGACGCCACGCGCGAGCCGACCCTGGGCGTGCTCGGCGAGCGGCGAGTCAACGTGCTTGAGGCCAATCTGGCACTCGACGCCTTGCAGCCCAGGGCTCACCCTGGGGCGCGATGAACCCGGACGATCCGACCAGACCCGACCCCGACGCCCTGCTGGCCGCCGCCAAGCGCGCCTCGCGAGGCAAGCTCAAGGTGTTCCTCGGCATGGCGCCGGGGGTCGGCAAGACCTACGAAATGCTCCGCGCCGCCCGCAAACGCAAAGCGGACGGCGCGGACGTCGTCATCGGCGTGGTCGAGACCCACGGCCGGCGCGAGACCGAATCGCTGCTGCGCGGCCTCGAGGTCCTGCCCCGGCGGCCGCTGGAGCACCGCGGCCGCTCGTACATGGAATTCGACATCGACGGGGCGCTGGCCCGGCGGCCCAAGCTGCTGCTGGTCGACGAATACGCCCACTCCAACGCCCCCGGCTCGCGCCATCCCAAGCGTTGGCAGGACGTCGAGGAGCTGCTCGTCGCTGGGCTCGACGTCTGGACGACGCTCAACGTCCAGCACCTGGAGAGCCTGGTCGACGTCGTCCAGCGCATCACCGGCGTGCGCCAGCGCGAGACCGTGCCCGACAGCGCCCTGTCGCGGGCCGACGACATCGAGCTGATCGACATCACGCCGGAAGAGCTGCGCGAGCGGCTGGCCGACGGCAAGGTCTACCTGCCCGACACCGCCCGCCTGGCGGCCGACAACTACTTCAAGCCCGAGAACCTGGTCGCCCTGCGCGAACTGGCCCTGCGCCGCGCCGCCCAGACCGTCGACGACCAGCTGGTCGGGGTGATGCGCGACAAGGGCATCGAAGGCCCGTGGGCGGCCGGCGAACGCATCCTGGTCCTGGTCGGGGGCGACGCCGTGGCCAGTTCGCTGGTCCGCGCCGGCCGCCGGCTGTCCGACACCATGGACGCTCCCTGGACCGTGGCCCACGTCGAGCGGCCCGACCGGCCGCCGCCCGGCGCCCTGGCCGCCCAGCGGCTCAACGAGGCGCTCAAGCTGACCGAGCAGCTCGGCGGCGCCACCGTGGTCCTGACCGGCGAGGACCTGCCCCAGACCATCCTCAGCTACGCCCGGCGCAACAACGTCACCCAGATCGTCATCGGCCAGTCGCCGCCCGGCTGGCGCGAGCGCTTCGGCCGCTCCCTGGCCCAGGCCCTGCTCAAGCGCGCCGCCGGGACCGCCCTGCACATCGTCACCGACGCGCCGGCCCAGAGCGCGCCCGAGCCGCCGCCCAGGCCCGCCTTCGCCTTCCGCCGCGAGATCAGCGGCTACATCATCGGCGCGGCCTTCGTCGCCGCCGCCAGCGGCGTGGCCTTCCTGCTCGACCGCATGTTCGAGAACGCCAATCTCGGCATGATCTATCTGAGCGCCGTGCTGGCGGCCGGCGTGCTCTACGGCCTGCGCCCCGCCCTGGCGGCGGCCACCGTCGCCTTCCTGGTCTACAACTTCTTCTTCCTGCAGCCGCGCTACAGCTTCGCCATCGGGTCGCCCACCGACATCCTGACCCTGATCGTGTTCTGGGCGGTGGCCCTGGCGGTTGGCGGCCTGGCCGGGCGGGTCCGCGACCAGGCGCGGGCCACCTCGCAGCGCGCCTCGGCCATCGCCGCCCTGCTCGCCGCCAGCCGGCGGCTGTCGGCCGCCGCCGGCAAGGAGGCCGCCGCCCTGGTGCTGGCCGAGCAGACCGCCGCCGCCATCGGCGGCAAGGCGGTGGTGCTGCTGCCCGACGGAACCGACGTCAAGCCGGCGGCCGGCGCCCCCGATCCCGACATCGCCGCCGCGCTCAGCGCCGCCGACATGGGCGCGGCCCGCTGGGCCTGGGAGAAGGGCGAGCCGGCCGGGGCCGGCACCGGCACCCTGCCGCAGGCGGCCTGGACCTTCCATCCGCTGCAGGGCCTGAAGGCCCGCGCCGGCGTGGCCGGGGTCGAGGCGCGGGGCGACATCGACGAACGCTACCTGCTGGCCCTGCTCGACCAGGGCGCCGTGGCCCTGGAGCGCGCCGAACTGGCCGCCGAGGCGGCCGACGCCGAGGCCCTGCGCCGCTCCGACCGGCTGCGCACCGCCCTGCTCAACTCGATCAGCCACGACCTGCGCACGCCCCTGGCCACGGTGATGGGCGCGGCCACCACCCTGCTGTCGTTCGGCGAGAAGATGGAAAAGCCGGTGCGCCGCGACCTGCTGTCCTCGATCAGCGAGGAGGCCGACCGTCTCAACCGCTATGTCGGCGACCTGCTGGACATGAGCCGCCTGGAGGGCGGGGCCCTCAAGACCCGCAGCGAATGGACCGACGTGCGCGACGTGCTGGACGCGGCCGCCACCCGCGTCTCGCGGCGCCTGGGCCGGCGCGTCCTGGTCCGCGACGTCCCGGCCGAACTGGCCTCGGTCAAGCTCGACGCCAGCCTGCTCGAACAAGCGGTGGTCAACATCCTGGAGAACGCCGTGGCCTACGGCCCGGACGGCTCGCGCATCGAGGTCTCGGCCTATGAGGACCTCGGCAACGTGGTCATCAGCGTCGACGACGAGGGCCCCGGCATCCCCAAGGCCGAGCTCGACAAGGTGTTCGACAAGTTCCGCCGCCTCGAGGAATCCACCGACCGGGTCCGCGGGCCGGGCCAGGGCGTCGGTCTCGGCCTGTCCATCGCCAAGGGCTTCGTCGAGGCCATGGGCGGGCGCATCGTCGCCGTCAGCCCGCTGCTGGACGGCAAGGGCACGCGCGTGCTGATCAGCCTGCCGAAGACCGTCCGCACCCATCCCAGTCTGCTATAGGCCGCGCCGATGACCGCCTTTCGCCCGCGCATCCTCGTCATCGACGACGAACCGCAGATCCATCGCTTCCTCGGCCCCGCCCTCGACGCCGCCGGCTACGAGCCGCTGCGCGCCGACACCGCCGGCGAGGGCCTGGCCCTGATCGCCCGCTCGGCCCCCGACGCCGTGGTCCTCGACCTCGGCCTGCCCGACCTCGACGGCAAGGAGGCCCTGCGCAAGGCGCGCGCCTTCTACGAGGGGCCGATCCTGATCCTGTCGGCCCGCGACCGCGAGACCGAAAAGATCGACGCCCTCGACGCCGGGGCCGACGACTACATCGAAAAGCCCTTCGGCGTCGGCGAACTGCTGGCCCGGCTGCGCGTCGCCCTGCGCCATCGGATTGTGCAGAACGGGGCCCAGCCGGTCTTCCGCGCGGCGGGGGGGCTGGAGATCGACCTGGTCAAGCGCCGCGTCACCCGGGGGGGCGAGGGCGTGCGGCTGTCGCCCAAGGAGTACGACCTCCTGGCCCGGCTGGCCGAGGGCGGCGGCAAGGTGCTGACCCACCGCCAGCTGCTCACGGCGGTCTGGGGGCCCGCCCACACCGAGGACGTCCAGTACCTGCGCGTCTTCGTCGGCCAGCTGCGCCAGAAGCTGGAGGCCGACCCGGCCATGCCCCGGGTGATCCTCACCGAGGCCGGCGTCGGCTACCGTTTCGCCGCGGAATAGGCCGCCGCCGGGACGCGCCGCCGTCCGGGACAGATTGACACCCCTGTAGAAACAGGGCGAGATTTCGCCGGAGAGTTGAAGCAGCCGCAAGGCCAGCTTCACGCAGTCAGGGCGGAAACCAAGCATGCGGTCGACGAAAACATAGATCACGCGAGGCGGCGGCGGGTCTTCGGGCGCGCGTTCGCGCCGCCATGAGCAGACGACAAGTCGTTCGCCGGCCACGCCGGCGAAGTCGAGGTTTTGTGCGCTTACGGGTGCATGGAGGAGCTGTCGCGCGTCTGGGAAGGACGCGGCGAGTTCCACCCATTCGCCAGCGTTCAGTCAGGCCGATGCACCCATGATCCGATTGCGCCAAGTCGAGAAGGCCTACAGGACGGCCGACCGGTCGGTTCCCGTTTTGCGCGAGGTGTCCTTCGACGTCGCCGCCGGCCAGTTCTGCGCCGTCACCGGGCCGTCCGGCTCGGGCAAGAGCACCCTGCTCAACCTCGTCGGCCTGCTCGACCGGCCGACCGCCGGGTCGATCGCCCTCGACGGCCAGGAGGTGGCGACCGCCTCGGCCGACCGCTGCGCCGAGATCCGCAACCGCGCCCTCGGCTTCGTGTTCCAGGCCTTCCACCTGCTGCCCCGGCTGACCGCCTGGGAGAACGTCGCCCTGCCCCTGCTCTATCGCGGCGTGCCGCGCGCGCGCCGACGCCCCCTGGCTCTGGCCATGCTCGAGACCGTGGGCCTGGCCGACCGCGCCGACCACCGCCCGTCCCAGATGTCCGGCGGCCAGTGCCAGCGCGTGGCCGTGGCGCGCGCCCTGATCGGCGAGCCGCGGCTGATACTGGCCGACGAGCCGACCGGCAGCCTCGACAGCGTCACCGCCGGCGAGATCATGGAGCTCCTGAGGGACCTCAACCGCCGGCTCGGCGTCACCGTGCTGATGGTCACCCACGACCGCGACCTGGCCGGCGCCTGCCAGCGGCGGATCGAGATGCTGGACGGCCGCGTGGTGGCCGACACGGCGGCGGCATGACCGCGATCGCGCACGACCGCGCCGCCGCCTCGTTCGGCGAGTCCGTCGCCGAGGCCTTCGCCAACCTGGCGGCCCAGCGGCAGCGTTCGGCCCTGGCCCTGCTGGGCGTGCTGATCGGCACCGCCTCGATCGTGGCCATGCTCACCGTCGGCCACATGGCCCAGCGCGAGACCCTGCGGCTGTTCGCCGACATGGGCGTCGACATCGTGCAGATCCAGGGCGCGCCGATCGGCGAGGCGCCGGCGGCCCTCGACCGCGCGACCATCGAGGCCATGCCCCGGCTCGACCCGGCGGTGATCGCCTCGGCCCCGCTGGCGCTCGGCCGGCTTCCCGTCGGCGGCGGCGGCAAGAGCGCCGACCTGGGCGTGGCCGCCAGCACGCCGGCCCTGGTCGACCTGACCGGGCTGCGGGTGGCGACGGGGCGGTTCCTGACGCCGATGGACGAGGGCGGCCTGGTGGCCGTGGTCGGGGCCGGGGCGGCCGACAAGCTGTCCGACGTCGGCGCGCCCTTCACCGTCGGCGGCAAGCTGCGCATCCGCGACTACGTGTTCACCGCTGTCGGCGTGCTGAAGCCCATAGGCTTCACCGCCCTCGACCCGATGGACTTCAACGACGCCGTGATCATCCCGCTGGCCAGCGCCCGCCGGGCCATCGACGCCCCCGAGCCCAATACCGCCATGCTCAAGCTGCGGCCCGAGGCCGACGCCAAGGCGGTCGGCGACCGGGCCATCGCCCGGCTGGCCACCCCGACCGCCCAGCTGCGGGCCCAGAGCGCCCGCGACATGATCAAGACCATGAACGCCCAGAAGGCGGTGCATTCGCGCCTGCTGACCGCCATCGGCGCCATCTCGCTGCTGGTCGGCGGCATCGGGGTGATGAACGTCATGCTGATGGGGGTGATGGAACGCCGGCGCGAGATCGGCCTGCGCATGGCCATCGGCGCCACGGCCCGCGACGTGCAGCTGATGTTCCTGGTCGAGGCCGCCGCCCTGGCCCTGGTCGGCGGAGCGGCGGGGCTGGCCTTCGGCCTCGTCGCCGCCCTGGTGTTCGCCAAGACCTCGGGCTGGGCCTTCAGCCTGCCGCTCTACGTCCTGCCGCTGGGGCCGGGCATGGCCGCCCTGGTCGGCATGGCCTTCGGGCTCTATCCGGCCGTCAAGGCTTCGCGCCTGGATCCGATCGAGGCGCTTCGTGCGGAATAGGGACCGCATAGGCGCCGATCGGCGCGGCCGGAACCGGGCCGACGAAGCGGGGCGCGGACGGCCCGCGCTTGAGTTGCGAGGGGGTGGCGCAGCCGGCGACCAGAAGCGCCAGGGTCGCGACGGCGGCGAGGCCGATCGCGGTCGCGGCTCCGGACATGGGCCTTGGCGTGGGCATCGGCGGGTCGCTCCCCTGGCGGCGGCGCTGGCCGCCGTCCTCGCCCTAGTAAGCGGCCTGCCGGCCGATCCGGCAACCGCCCAGACGCGGGGGCCGAGCTCGCCGGTGGCCTCGCCGCCGCCCCCCACCCCCGCCCCGACCGGCGCGCCGGTGAAGCTCACCCTCGCCGAGGCGGTGGCCCTGGGCCTGAGGGACAACCGCGCGATCCGCTCGGCCTATCTGTCGCGCATCGCCCAGAAGTTCGACCTCGTCGTCGCCGAGAGCCGGTTCCAGCCCAAGCTGGTGCTGTCGGCCGGGATCAACCGCGATCGCGGCGGCGGCGACGTCGTCACCACCTCGACCCTGGCGCCGACGGCGACCTGGCTGACGCCGACCGGCGCGGCCCTGCGCTTCTCCTGGGCCAGGACCGAGACCCGCGACAAGACCGGCCGCGTGCGCGACGAGACCGCCAACGCCGCCATCTCCCAGCCGCTGCTGCGCGGGGCGGGGATCGCGGTCAACATGGCCCCCGTGCGCATCGCCCGCCTGCAGGAGCAGATCAACCGCCTGCAGCTCAAGTCCTCGGTCTCGGACACCGTCACCGCGATCATCGTCGCCTACCGCAGCCTCGCCCAGGCCCAGCAGCAGGTCCGGCTGGCCCAGGCCTCGCTGGAGCGCACCCAGGACCTGCTGGCCACCAACCGGGCGCTGATCGACGCCGGACGCATGGCCGCCGCCGACATCGTGCAGACCGAGTCGGGCGTCGCCAACCAGCAGGTCGCCGTGCTGCAGGCCGAGCAGCAGCGCAACAGCGCCCAGCTGGCCCTGCTGCGGCTGCTGGCCGTCGACCTGCGCACCGACGTCGTGGCGGCCGACGACATGACCGCGCCGCGCGTCGACATCGACCTGGACAAGGTCATCGCCCTCGGCCTCGACGGCCGCATGGACGTGCTGGCCCAGCGCAAGTCGGTCGAGCAGAGCCGCCTGGGCCTGCTGCAGGCCAGGAACAACCGCCTCTGGGACCTGTCGCTGACGGCGGGGGTGTCGCGGCGCAGCCTGTCGACCGGCCAGCCCGCCGGCGGGCCGGACCCCGGATCGGCGAGCACGGTGGGCGTTCAGCTCAACATCCCCATCGGCGACTACAGCCTGCGCCAGGGCGAGATCCAGGCCGACATCGGCCTGCGGCAGGCCGAGCTGCAGTTCGACGACCTGAAGCAGTCGGCCGAGGCCCAGATCCGCGACGCGGTGCAGAGCGTCGACGCCGCCTGGCGCCAGCTCGACGCCGCCAAGCGCGCGCGCGACCTGTCGGCGCGGGCGCTCGACCTGCAGCGCGAGAAGCTCAAGGCCGGCCGGGCCTCGAACTTCGAAGTGCTTTCCTTCCAGAGCGACCTGCGCGCGGCCGACACCCAGGCCCTGTCGGCGACGATCGCCTACCTCAACGCGCTGACCACGCTCGACCAACAGCTCGGGACCACGTTGGACACATGGCGGATCGATTTGAACGACTGAGGCCGCGGACCTGGCGCGGATGGGCCGGCGCGGCGGCGGGCCTGGCCGTGGTCGCGGCTGTCGGCGTCTTGGCGACGGGCCGCGGCGGCAAGGCCGGCGGCGGCGACCAGCCGGCCGAGCAGAGCCTGACCCTGGCCCCGCGCCCGTTCGAGGCCACGGTCGGCCTGGCCGGGACCGTGGTCGCGGGCGAGCGGATCGACATCATCGCCCCGTTCGACGGCGGCGTGCGCAAGCTCGGCTTCGAGTACGGCGCGCCGGTGACCCAGGGCCAGGTCCTGGCCGAACTGGACGCCGGCGAGACCGCCCAGCGCCGCAACGAGGCCGAGTCGGCCTACCTCAAGGCCGTCGACGCCGAGACCGACGCGGCCTCGCCCGGCGGCGGCCCCGACGTGACCCGCGCCCGCCGCGCCCTGGCCGGGGCCGAGCTGAGCCAGAAGGACGTCGACCGCCGGATGCAGGAGACCAAGGGCCTGCTCGACAAGGGGCTGGTCGCCCGCACCGAGTACGACACCCTGGCCCAGCAGCAGCAGCTCCAGGCCATGGCCGTCGACGCCGCCCGCGACGACCTGGCCCAGGCCATCCGCAAGTCACGCGGGTCGGGCCGGCGGGTCGCGGCCCTCGACCTGCAGAACGCCGGGACGCGGCTGAACGACCTCAACACCCGCCTGCAGGGCGCGGTGATCCGCGCGCCGGAGGCCGGGATCGTCGTCCGCCCCCCGTCCGACAAGGCCGACGCCAACGCCGGCGTCCATGTCGGCAGCACCCTCGCCAAGGGGCAGCTGATCGGCTCCATCGCCCGCCCCGACCGGCTGGCCGTGGCCTTCAAGCTGGACGAGGCCGACGCCAACCGGGTGCGCCCGGGACAGGCCGTGCGCGTCACCGGCCCGGGCTTCAACGGCGCGGTGCTATCCGGCCATGTGGCCAGCGTCGCCGGCGAGGCCGCGCCGTCCGGTCCGCTGGGGGCGGCCAAGGCCACCTTCTCGGCCCGGGTCCAGATCGACGGCATGACCCCCGAGCAGGCCGCCGTCATCCGCATCGGCATGAGCGCCGAGGTGACGATCATCCTGCACCGCAGCGACGCCGCCCTGGTGCTGCCGCCGGCGGCGGTGCAGGGGGTGCTGACCGCCGCCGCCGTCAAGGTCCGCGACCGGTCGGGGGTGCGGCAGGTCCCGGTCAGGCTGGGCTTCGCGGCGCCCGACGGCATCGAGGTGCTTGGCGGGCTGAAGCCCGGCGACACCGTGGTCTGGACCCCGCCCGCGCCGCCGCCGACCCCGGGGGCGCCGTCATGACCGGCGTGACGGGACGGGCGCGGGACGATCATCCGGGCTGCGCGTTTCGTCGCAGCCCCCCTCATCTGCGTTTTCATGCGTCTACAAGGTTAAGGACGCCCGTCCTGGCCCGCGACGCGAACGGGAAGGCGCCCGACGATGGATGACTCTGTCCCGAAGGGGCGCCCGATGGCCAATGTGTCGGATCAAGCCTTGGAGGCCACGCCGCCCCCAGGCGCGACCCGCGACCTGACCGCCTGGATGTCGGCCTATGGGCCCGGCCTGCGCCGCTTCTTCAAGCGCCGGGCCAACCCGTCCGACGTCGACGATCTGGTGCAGGACGTGTTCGTGCGGCTGCACTCGGCCCAGCTGCGCGAGCCGATCGAGAACGTCGAGGGCTATCTGTTCACCGTCGCCCGCCACGTGCTGGTCAGCCGCCACCGGGCCGAGGCCGCCCGCGGCTGGCCGCAGGGCGGCGGCCTGGAGAACGCCGCCGACCTGTCCGACGAGCTGTCGCCCGAGCGCATCACCGCCGCGCGGCAGGACTACGCCCGCGCCATCCAGGCCATCCTCAACCTGCCGCCGCGCGCACGCGCCGCATTCCAGTTTCACCGATTCGAGAACATGACGTATGGAGCCATCGCCAAGCGGATGGGCATCTCCAAGGAGTCGGTGAAGGAGCTCATGCATCGGGCCATCGTCCGGATCGCCGAACAGCTGGAGCAGGATCGATGAGCGCCCTGCGGTTCAGCGACTGCCTCGACCCCCGCTCCCAGGCCGCCTACTGGCTGAGCCAGAGGCGCTCGGGCGACATGTCGGCCTATGACCTGCGCGCCTTCCAGGTGTGGTTCGAGCGCGACGCCGCCAACCGCGACGCCTATCGCCGGCTGGAGCAGCACTGGGAGCTGCTGGCCGGGGTGGCCCAGGACCCCGAGATCATGGCCGCGCGCGAGCACGACGCCGCCGCCTTCGACCGGCCCTCGCACCTGCGCACGGCCTGCTCAGCGGCGGCGGGGCTGGTGCTGGCGGTGACGGCCGGCTGGACCCTGTTCACTTCGGGCCTCTTGACGCCGCGACCGCCCGCCCCGCCGCCGGAGCGGCCGATGCAGGCGTTCAGCACCAATATCGGCCAGAGCGCCCTGCTCACCCTGCCCGACGGCTCGCTGGTCACCCTCGACACCGACTCGGCCCTGCGCCTGCGCGAGACGCCGAGCCAGCGGCTGGTGTTCCTCGACAAGGGCCGCGCCTATTTCAAGGTGGCCAAGGACCCGAACCGGCCGTTCATCGTCGCCGTCGGCGACAAGACCGTCCGCGCCACCGGCACCGCCTTCGACGTGCGGCGCGACCCGGGCGAGATCACCGTCACCCTGGTCGAGGGCAAGGTGCGGGTCGAACAGCCCGCCGCCGGGACGCGGACCGCCCGGCGCACCGACATGTCCGCCGGCGGACAGCTGGTGGCCGGCGACGCGCGCGACTGGTCGCTGACCGAGGTCGACCTGCAAAAGGAGATGGGCTGGCTGAACGGCCGGCTGAACTTTTTCCACGAGCCGCTCTCCCACGCCGTCGACGAGGTGAACCGCTATTCGGTGCGCAAGGTGGTGTTCCGCGGCGGCCGCATCCCCGACAAGCACATCGTCGGGGTGTTCCGCGCCGGCGACACCGAGAGCTTCGCCAAGGCGGTCGAGATGTACCACCTGGCCCGCATCACCGCGATCACCGACGACCGCATCGAGCTGTCCGTCCAGAGATAGGCCGATCGCCGGCCCGGGCCGCGACCCGCCGCCGCCCCACGATCGCTGCGCCTCGCGCGATCACGCAACCCATCCGGTAATTCCAGAGAAAATCCCCGAAAAGCTGTCCTCACCTCCCCCTGGCGAAGGCGGCGGCGCGTCTATCTGGACGGGGCCGCGCGGTTCAGCCCGAGCCGCGACGTCGCCCCGCGCATGACAGGGAAAGACGCCATGAAGACCTCGAACGTCCTGTGCCTCGCCGCCGCCTGCGCGGCCCTGGCCGGCGCCGCCTCGGCGGCGACCATCTCCCCGACGGGAACGAACTTCACCGCCAGGGGGGCCCTTTCGGCCCACATCGGAACCGGCGTCCTGGGCTGCACGCTCACCGTGGCCGGGGTTGTCGCCGCCGACGGCTCGCACGCCACCATCAACAGCGCCGCCTTCTCGGGCGGAAGCATCTGTGCGGTATGGAGCACAAGCGGCCTGCCCTGGACCGCCACCCCGACATCACCAACCGCCATGACGATCTCCGGCATGAGCATCGTTGCGGCCCCCCTTACCTGCACAGGCTCGGTCAGCGGCTCCTGGGACAACACCCTATCGAGATTCACCGCGGTCAATCAGCCGCTCGGCGACTGCACCATCTCCATGATCCTTCCCACGACGCCCGCGCTCAGCATCGCGCCCTGACCCCCAGCCCGCGCAAAAAAACGTCGGGGCGATCCCCCCTCCCCGCGCGCAAGGGGCGTCTATTCCCGTGTGGGGTGTTTCGCACCCCCTGAAGGGCGAAAACAGCCCACGTCAAACACAAGAGGAAATCGTCATGAAGGCTCTGCAAGTTCTCTGCCTGGCGGCCGCCGCGTCCGTGGCCTTCGCCAGCGCTGCTTCCGCCGCCACGGTGACGCCGGCCGGCGGATCGTTCACCGCCACGGGCACCACCCAGCTGATCAAGAACGGCGTCAAACTCAACTGTAACGCGGTCTTCACCGGCACCGTCGATGCGAGCGGCACGTTCGCCACCGTCACCAGCGCCACGTTCTCTGGCGACCCGCTCGGCTTCTGCGCCCTTGTGACCTCGACCGTGCCGTGGACCATTACAGCTCCGAGCACGACCTCGGTCACTGTCGCTAACGTGGCCGTCACCACGCCGATCGGCAACTGCGGCCCCACCAACCTGACCGCCGGCTGGGCCAACGGCTCGCCGTCAGTCCTGACTTTCGTGAACCAACCGCTGTCCGGCAGCTGCTCGGTCAGCGGCAAGCTGAATGTCCCGGGCCTCACGCTGGTTCCCTGATCAGCGAGTCCTGAATCCAATCGCGACGAACGGGCCGCCGGGTCACGAGGCCGCGTAGAGTTCTGTCGCCAACTTCGGCCCCCGATGGCGCAAGCCGCCGTCGGGGGCTTCTTCTTTAGCCACCACCATCACGGATGGCCCGGTTCGCTCACCCCCCGATTGCAAACGCGGCGCGTCTATTCTCTTAGAGGTGGCGTCCGCCATCTCGCAATGAAGCGAGGAAACCGTCATGAGGGCTTACAAGATCGCCTGTCTGGCCGCCGTCTCGTCCATCGCTTACGCCGCCAGTGCATCCGCCGCGACACTTTCTCCACGCAACGCCCCGTTCACGGGCAGTGGCCCCTTTACTCTGGTTAAGGGTGGGTCATCGATAAGCTGTACGATGACAGTCAATGGAAAGATAAACGTCGATGGAAGCAGTGCGAGTATCACCTCAGCCATATTTTCTGGTGGCATGCTGGGAATATGCCCGACCATTATGGCGGCTAGTTTACCCTGGACTATGACAGCGCCAGATACGACGCATGTATTCATCTCGGGTTTTGCCATCAACACCCCGATCGGTGATTGTGGACCAGGCACACTGAGCGTAAGTTGGCAGAATGGTTCCCCATCGATCGCGAGCTTCACAAATCAATTGCTTGCTCCCGATTGCAACATCGGCGCCAAATTGACATTCCCTGGTGTTATTCTTCTGCCTTAGCCGATAAGCTGAGAATACATTCGTTATATTGCTGATCGCGTTTGCTTCGACGGCGAATTGCACCGTCGGAAGCAGGTTGATGTCGCGTTCCGACAAAGCCGTCCGACATCCTTTCAAAAATCTTTCCATCGCCATCCCCCCGCCTTCGACGGCGCGACGTCTGACAAAACGAGAGGGCGAGGCCCTCCGCAAAGAAAACGGGATAAATCCCGGACCAATAGGAGGAAACCAGTCATGGGTTTCGGTGCTCGTCTTGACGCCCGCCTGCTGTGCGGCGCGGCGTTGCTGGCTTTGACCGCGTTCGGATCGGCCGCCCACGCTGCCGACAACGCTTATAACATTCCGGCCCAGCCGCTGGACCGCGCCCTGCGCGCCTTCGGCGATCAGAGCGGCGTGACCATCCTGGCCGACACCGACCTGACGGCGGGCAAGCGTACGCGCGGCTACGCCGCCTCGGCCAGCCCCGAGACCGCGCTCAAGGCCCTGCTGAACGGCACCGGCCTGAAGTACAAGCGCGACGGCAACGTCTTCGTGGTGACCAAGATCAGCGCGGAGGGCCGGCCCGCTTCCCCCCAGTTCGCCGCCGCGGCCCCGCCGGCCCAGGGCCAGGCGACGGGCGCGGCGGCGGTCGATGAGCTGATCGTCACAGCGCAGAAGAAGGAAGAGCGCATCCAGAGCGTGCCGATCGCCATCTCGGCGTTCACCGGCAAGGCCCTGGACCAGCAGAAGATCGAGGGCGGCCCCGACCTGCTCAAGGCCATTCCCAACGTCACCTTCTCCAAGAACAATTTCAGCAGCTACAACCTGCAGATCCGCGGCGTCGGCACCAAGGCGGTGTCGGTGACCACCGACCCGGCGGTGGCCATCAGCTTCAACAACACGCCGATGATCCGCAACCGCCTGTTCGAGCAGGAATATTTCGACATCGAGCGGGTGGAGGTGCTGCGCGGGCCGCAGGGCACCCTCTATGGCCGCAACGCCACCGGCGGCGTGGTCAACGTCATCACCGCCAAGCCGACCGACAATTTCGAAGGCCAGCTCAAGGCCGAGGTCGGCAATTACGACACCCGCCGCCTGAGCGGCTTCGTCAACGTGCCGCTGGGCGACACGTTCGCCATGCGCATCGCCGGCGCCTCGACCCAGCGCAACGGCTTCGACCACAACACCATCACCGGCAACGACGTCAACGGCCGCGACCTGTGGTCCGGCCGGGTCAGCCTGCAATGGAAGCCGGTCGACCGCTTCCGGGCCAATTTCGTCTGGGAGCATTTCAACGAAAACGACAACCGCTCACGGACCGGCAAGCAACTCTGCACGCGCGATCCGGGACCGAGCTCCATCGCCGGCTTCGGGCAGATCAACGCCGCCGCCTTTCCGTTCTCCGCCGATCCAAACGCGACCACGAATCAGATCCGCGGGATACTGAGCCAGGGCTGTCTTCCAGGATCGCTATTCAACACCGCCTCCTACGGTACGCCCAATGGCAATAGTCTTCCTCTGGTAATTGCTGCTCAATCCGTAGCAGTGCTCGGCTTTGATGCGCTCGGCAACCAAGTGCCACTGCTTAGGCCAGGCGTAGATCCTTACGGAAATCAGATGCAGTCGCCTGATCTTCGCACGATCGCATCGAAATTCGATCCACGATTCAGGGCGAAGAACGACGTCTATCAACTTAATTTGGATTTTGATCTCACTAATAGTTTAAAACTGTTCTCGCAAACACTGTATACGCAAGACAGATATTACTCCTCTCAAGATTATAATAGATTCAACACTCAACCTGTGTTCAATAATTCGAGCGGGCTATACGATCTCTTTGGCACGCCGCTCACCAATCCTGGCATCACGCCGGGCGGCATATACACCGATCCGCAACTTGGTCCGTCCAGCACCATCGTCGGCATGGACGTCAACCAGGCCCGCAGCAAGCAATGGTCTCAGGAGTTCCGCCTGCAGTCGTCCTTCGACGGCCCGGTGAATTTCAGCGTCGGCGCCAACTATCTGCGCTACGAGACCAAGGAAGACTATTATGTGATGTTCAACATCGCCTCGGCCATCGCCCAGAGCTTCCTTAATGGCGGCGCCGACCCTGGCGTACCCTGCCCGACCACGCCGACGGAAAGCTGCGTCTATGTAGACCCCAACCCGATCAACAAGATCAATGGCCAGGGCCATAACTATTTCCGCAGCGCCAACCCCTATGTCGTCAATTCGACGGCGGTGTTCGGCGAGGTCTATTGGCAACTGGCCAATGACGTGAAGATCACCGCGGGCCTACGCTATACCGACGACCACAAGCGCTTCACCCCGACCCCCAGCCAGCTGCTGCTGGCGCCGGGCCCGGTCGCCGGCGGCTATGTCAGCAGCGGCTATCCCACCCTGCCCGACATCAAGCAGAGCTGGGGCGAATTCACCGGCCGCCTGGGCGTCGACTGGAAGCCGCAGCTGTCGTTCACCGACCAGACCCTGGTCTACGCCTTCTATTCGCGCGGCTACAAGGGCGGCGGCGCCAACCCGCCGGGCATCGGCTCCAATCCCCAGGTGCTGAACTTCGCGCCGCAGCCGACCACCTTCCGGCCGGAGTTCATCAACGCCTTCGAGGTCGGGACCAAGAACACCCTGATGCACGGGGCCCTGACCCTCAACGCCTCGGCCTTCTATTACGACTACACCGACTACCAGGTGTCCAAGATCGTCGACCGCACCGCCGCCAACGAGAACTTCGACGCCACCATGTGGGGCGTCGAGTTGGAATCGGTGTGGCGACCGACTCGCAACCTGCAGATCAACGCCAACCTCGGCTATCTCAACACCGAACTGGCCAGCGGCTCCAAGTCCATCGACCTGATGAACCGCACCCAGGGCAACCCGGACTGGACCCTCGTCCGGCCCTGGCTGCAGCTGGCCTCGAACTGCATCGCGCCGACCAGTCTCGTCTCGAAGATTCTGACCTTTGGCGACACCGCGCCCGTCCTGCTGACCGCCCTGTGCGGCGGCAGCTATCTGGGCAACTATAAGGACCCGACCAGCGTTCCTTCGCTTATCACCGGTATCCACTACGATCCGGCCACCCAGGCGCCCAACGGCGGGGCGGGCTTCTACGCCGACGTCGGCGGCAACGAGCTGCCCAACTCGCCGCACTGGACCTTCAACATCGGCGCCCAGTACACCTGGGACCTGCCGGCCGGCTGGAACGCGGTGCTGCGCGGCGACTTCTACCAGCAGAGCAGCAGCTACGCCCGGGTCTACAACACCTCGTACGACCGCCTGAAGAGCTGGAACAACGCCAACCTGTCGCTGACCGTCGCCCGGCCGCAGGCGGGCCTGGTCTTCCAGGTCTACGCCAAGAACCTGTTCGACAAGACGCCGATCACCGACTCGTTCACCAACAGCGACGACACCGGCCTGACCACCAACGTCTTCACCCTCGATCCGCGTCTGATCGGGGTGTCGGTCAGCAAGACCTTCTAGCTTTCTTCCCGGTGACTCACGGCGCGGCGGCCTCCGCCGCGCCGGCTTTTCTTCTCAGACCAGGAAGCTGGGCAGCAGCTGGGCGACGATCGCCCGGGTGGCGTCGGGCGCGCGGCCCAGCATGCCCCGCAGCGGCGCGCCGATCACCGCGTCGCCGAACGCCGACAGGGCGATGAACAGCACCACCGAGGTGATCCGCTCCACCGCCGTCTCGTCGTCGGCCAGGTCGGCGAACTTGTCCTTGATGGCCAGGACCAGGCTGCGCACCGTCTCGCGCACGGGGTCGAGCTGCGAGAGGTCCCCCGACAGGGCGATCCAGGCGGCCAGATAGCCCGCCCCGCCCTGCGAGAAGGCGTCGAACACCATGTCGACCAGCCGGCGGAACGCCGCGTCGTCCGAGCGCACATGATCGACGGCCTCGGTCAGGGCGTCGGCTAGGTCGCGCACCATCGCCCCCATCAGCGCCGACTGCAGCCCCGCCGCCGAGCCGAAATGGTGGATGACGTTGGCGTGGCTCATGCCGATGGCCTCGCCGACCGCCTTCAGCGTCACCGCGTTCGGGCCGCCCTCCAGCAACAGGGCCCGCGCCGCGGCCAGCGCCTCCAGGCGCGCCGCCTCGGGCGTGCGCTTGCGGCGCTTGGCCGGGCCCAGATCCTCGTTCGCCATCGCTGTCGCAACCCCCCGCGCCGGCCCCGCGAACGCGCCGACCCCGGATATTTACATCGAAGTTCACGACGGCGTCATCCCCGCCAATATTTACATTGACATCAATGTCAATATTGAGCTATCTCGTCGTAACGGATGGATGGAGGCCCGCATGAGCGACCAGACCAAGACCCCGACCGATCTGACGATCCGCCCCCGCGACGCGAAGTTCCGCCCCGCCGAGGACCATCCTCATTGGTGGGTGGGCGGCGACCTCGCCGCCACGGCGGTGTTCAACGCCCTGTCGGCGACCTTTCCGCACGGCGAGCGTTTCTTCATGGACGCGGTGCGCCGCTACGCCCATGTGGCGACCTCGTCCCTGCGCGAGCAGGTCGCCGCCTTCCTGCACCAGGAAGCCGTGCACAGCCGCGAACATGTCGCCTTCAACCAGATGGCCGAACGCAGCGGCTACGACATCGAGCCCCTGATCGAGCGCGCCAAGCGGATGATCGACTTCGCCCGCAAGCGCGAGCCGATCGAACAGCTGGCCGGCACCTGCGCGCTGGAGCACTTCACGGCCATCCTGGCCCACGAGCTGCTGGCCGATCCCCGCTACCTGGCCGGGGCCCCGGCCGAGGCCCGCGACCTGTGGCGCTGGCACGCCATGGAGGAGATCGAGCACAAGGCCGTCGCCTTCGACGTGCTCACCGCCGCCACCGCCGACTGGACGCCGCTGCAACGCTGGCGGCTGCGCTGCCGCGCGATGATCATGGCCACCGTGCTGCTGTTCCGGGCCATCGGCGCCAACATCGCCGACCTGTTCCGCCAGGACGGCGCCAACCGGCCGTCCTCCTGGCTGCAGTTGTTCGGCTTCCTCATCGTCTCGCCCGGCCTGCTGCGGCGGGTGATGGCCGACTACTTCACCTATTACCGCCCCGGCTTCCACCCGTGGGACCATGACGACCGCGAGCTGCTCGCCGAAGCCGAGCGCGACCTCGGCTACGCGCCGGCCGGACAGGCGGCCTGAAGATGCTGAGGACGATCGCGGCGGCGGCCGCCTTTTCCTGCGTCGCGGTCGCCGCGCAGGCTTCCGAACTGGACGGGCTCTGGACCACGCCGACCGACGGCGGCGTGGTCGAGATCTTCGACTGCGGCGGCGGGGTCTGCGCCCGCGTGGTCGACGCCGGCCCCCTGCGCGGCCAGCCGGGCCTGACCGACATCCGCAACAAGGACCACGCCCTGCGCGGCCGTCCGCTGAAGGGCCTGCTGGTGCTCCAGGGCTTCCGCGGCGGCCCCAAGACCTGGGCGGGGGGCAAGGCCTACGACCCCGCCACCGGCGACGCCGCCCAGACCGCCACCCTCACGCTGGTCTCGGGCCAGGTTCTTCACGTCAAGGGCTGCGTCGGCCCCTTCTGCCGCACCCAGGTCTGGCGCCGGAAGGCCGACGCCGCGCTCTGACGGCCGCTTGCCTAGCGCGCGCGAACCGGTCAGGGAAGGGAGGATGCGGACGCCGCCGGCGTTCGTCCTGCCGGGAGTCCCTTCCTTGGAGCCAAGCCCCGCGCCGAGGCGCGCGCGCGACCTGTCGGTCCTGAAACGGACAGCCCTGCGCGTATTGCCCGTGGCGCTGATCGTCGCCGCCGGCTGGGTGTTGTGGCGCCAGTTCCACAAGATCTCCGTCACCGACCTGCTCGGCTTCATCGAGGGATGGGGCGCCGGCCGCCTGGCGCTCGCCCTGTTCTGCTGCGTGGCCAGCTTCGCCCTGGTCGGGCTGGTCGAATGGCGCGCCCTGCGCTGGACCGGCGCGCGCGTGCCGCTGGGCGAGGCCCTGACCGGCTCGTTCGTCGCCAACGCCTTCGGCCACGCCCTCGGCGCCAACCTGCTGGTCTCGGCCGCCGTCCGCGCCCGGGTCTACGCCCGCCGCCAGGTCGGTCTGATGCAGGTGACCAGCGCCACGCTTTATCAGGGCGTGTCGTTCATACTCGGCCTCGGCAGCCTGACCGGGCTCGGCCTGGTGACCGGCGCGGTCCGCTCGCCGGTGGCCTTCGGCGCCCATGTCGCCGGCGCCGCCATCCTGGCCGCCGTCGGCGCCTACATCCTGGCCTGCGCCACGTTCCGCAAGCCGCTGGTGCTGTTCTCGAAACGCATTCCGCTGCCCACCGTCGGCGACGCCCTGCTGCAGCTCGGCCTCGGCGTGGTCGACATGGCCCTGGCGGTGGCGATCATCTGGCTGCTGCTGCCGCCCGGGGCCGGCTACCTGCAGTTCGTCATCGCCTATACCGGCGCCTATCTGGTCGGCCTGGGCTCGGGCGTGCCGGGCGGCGCGGGCGTGTTCGAAGGCGCCCTGCTGCAACTGCTGCCCGACCTCGACAGGGCCGGGCTGGCGGCCGCGTTCCTCGGCTACCGGGCGATCTACTATCTGTTGCCGCTGGCGCTGGGCGCGCTGGTGCTGGCCTTCGGCTGGCTGGGGCCGCCGGCCAAGACGCCCGGCGAAGGCGCCGCAGCCGACCGCGATCCCGCACCGGCCGATCTGGAGCCGTCCTAGACCGTCGGCGCCGCCCGCCCGGCCAGGAAGACGTCGGCGGCTTCGCGCAGGGCCCGGTGGTCGGCGTAGCCCCGCCGCTCATACAGCAGCGGGCCGGGATGCGGCCGCTCGCCCGTCCGGCCGGGCGCCAGCCTCTGGAAGCAGAAGCCCCGCATGGCGAAACGGGCGAACATGTGCGGCCACAGGGTCGACCACACCGGGGCCTGCGACGGAAAGAAGCGCACCGCCGTCGCATAGCGCCACCAGTCCCCGGCCGACACCGGCAGCGTCTCCGCCGGGCCGTTCTCGGTCAGCAGCGCCGCGCCGAACAGCGGACCGGCCCAGCCCAGGCCGTTATAGAGCCCGAACTGGATCGGCGGCGGGCCGCCATGGGCGGCGGCCAGCGCCGTCGCCAGCACGGCGCACATGTCGTGGTCGACATGGCCGCCTTCCCAGGCCGGCGTCACCACCTGCTCGACCGGCGCCGCGCCCTCCAGGGCCTGGCCGATCGCCGACCAGGCCGCGTCGAGGCGGCGGAACAGCTGGCGATCGGGGATGGCGCGGTCGCGGCCGACGTGGACGACAGCCTCGGCCCGGACGCCGGCGTCGCGCAGCAGGGCCTCGGTCTCGGCCCGTCGCGTCGAACCGGCCGCGCCGCGATCGGGTTCGGTCAGATAGAAGAACCGCTGGTCCCTGCCCGCCCGCGCGAACGACCAGATCAGCGGCAGGGCCCCGTACTCGTCGTCGTAATGGCCCAGCAGGTGGACGACCGTCATCGCCGATCCCGCATCTCAGGGCCGTGGGGTGACGAAGGCCACATTGCGGGTCAGGTCGTGATAGAGCCCCGTCAGCCGCTCGAACACGGCGTCCCAGGCGTACCGCTCGACCGCGCGGCGGCGGGCCTGCTGGCCCAGGGCGTGGACGTCGCGGCGGAACAGGGCCTCGATCGCCTCGGCCATCGCCTGGGAGGTCGGCCGATCGGCCAGCTGGCCGAAGGTTTCGTCGACCGTCTCGCCCACCCCGCCCGCGGCCACCCCGACCACCGGCAGGCCGCAGGCCATGGCCTCCAGCACCACCAGCCCGAGGCTCTCATAGGGGTTGGCGTGGACCAGCGCGTCGCAGCTGGCGAACAGCCGGGCCAGCTTGGCCGAATCCTGCTGGAACGGCAGGGAGATCACCCGGTCCGAGCGGGGAACGCCCGCCCCGGCCCCGGCCCCGATCAGCACCAGCCGGTAGCCCTCGCCCAGGCGCTCGACCGCCTCGATCAGCACGTCGATGCGCTTTTCCAGGGCCGGCCGGCCGGCGAACACCAGCAGCCGGTCGCTCTCGGGCACGCCCAGGGTCTTGCATAGCTTCGCCCGGTCGGCGGCGGCGGGATTGAAGACGTCGACGTCGACGCCCAGGGGCATGGCCTGGGCCTTGTGCACGCCGGCGTCGCGAAGGATGTCGGCCAGGTATTCGCTGGGCGCCAGCACGGCGTCGAAGCGGGCGCAGCGGCGCGCCCACAGGCGGCGCGCGGTCTTGGCCGCCCAGCCGTCGTTGCGTCCCGGCGCCAGGGCGGCGACGTCGCTGTGGCAGAAGCCGACCACCGGCACGCCCAGGGCCTGTCCGGCGCGCAGGGCGGCCAGGCCCGGCACGTAGGGGTCCTCCGCCTCGATCAACGAGGGCGCGCAGCGAATCAGCCGGTCGGTCCAGGCGCGGGCGCTCATCGGCCAGCGATAGCCGCGGCCGAAGGGCAGGGCGGCGGCCTGGATCAGGCTCAACTCCTGGCCGTCGCGGTTGCGCGCGCCGGGCAGGACCAGGCTGTGCTTGACCAGCGGCCGGTGCCGCACCAGCCAGCGACGCTTGGCCGACAGGTATCGTTTCACGCCGCCGCTGGCGGGCGCGTAGAGCATGGTGGTGTCGACGAGGCGCGCCGGGCGCTGGCTGGGCAGGGCGTGACCGATGTTGGCCGGCGGCGCGGCGACGTCAGCGCAACCCTCGACCTCCTCTATCAGCATAGTCACCCCGAAGCTCTCGGCCGCAAACTGATGATGGCGCCGCGACAATGCGCGGGACGACGCAGAACCGTCCATAGCCGGGCATAGCGCAGGTTCTGGCGGTCACGCCACCCCGACGTGTGAAGGATATTGTGCCGGATCGACGCAAAACAAAACGCCGGGGTCGCATGAACAGCCCCGACAGGCGTCGAAAAGCCGGGAGGCGGGTATTCAGGACACGGTCGAATCGCGGCGAAAACGCCAACCCGGTTCAGGAATCGGCGCGATCCCGCAGCCGCAGGACCGGGCGCTCGACCGCCGCCCACAACAGGAAGGCCGCCGCGAAGGCGACGGCGAAATAGGCCAGGGCGCCGGTCCAGCCATGCAGCCCCGCGCCCAGGCCGAGATTGCGCATCGCCGCCCAGACCAGCTTGTGGGTCAGATAGAGGCTGTAGGACAGCGTGGCGATCAAGCCGACCAGGGCGGGGGTGAAGCGCCGCAACGTCGCGTCGACGTCCAGGCTGGCCGACAGGCACAGGGCGCAGCCGAGGCTGAACAGCGGATAGCCCAGGACGGCGGCCGGCCCGCTCAGCACCGCTCCCTGGCCGCCGATCAGCAGCACGGCGAAGGTCAGGACCGCCGCGCCCGCCGCCGCCGCCCGCCCCGGCGGCAGCCACCGCGCGGCCGCCTGCGGCCGGAACAGCCGCAGGGCCGCCAGCAGCACGCCGAACGACAGTCCGTCGAGGCGACAATAGGTCGGGTAGTAGATCTCGCGGATGAACGCGGGGCCGGCCGGGCCGTGGGGGCCGTCCAGCAGGTGATAGAGGCCCGCCCGGAGCAGCGCCCCGCCGATCAGGACCGCGGCGGCGACAGCCAGCGCCGGCCGCGCGTCGCGGCTGCGACGCAGGGCCAGGACCAACAGCGGCAGGACGAGGTAGAAATGCTCCTCGACGCACAGCGACCAGGCCGAGGTGAAGGTTCCGGCCCGCCCGTAGTCCAGGCCGAAGTTCATGGTGAAGGTCAGAAACCGCCAGAGCGGCGCCATGCCCCGCGCCTCATGGACGAACGGCAACGCCGCATAGGCCGCGAGCACCACGAGATAGGCGGGAAGGATGCGCAGGGCCCGGCGGCGGTAGAAGTCGGGCAGGTCGATTCCGCCGTCCCTCGCCGCCGCCGCCAGAAGCTGGCGGCCGATCAGGTAGCCGCTGAGCACGAAGAAGACATCGACGCCCAGCCAGCCATAGGGCTGGAGCATCGCCAGCGGACCGGCCCGCGCCGCCTTCGGCAGGTGCCAGGCCATGACCAGCAGCACGGCCGCCGCCCGCAGGATGTCCGGCCCGGCGGCGCGGCCGGCCGGCGACGCCGGCTCGGCGGCCGTGTCCGCCCCGCGACCACGCGCCGTCGCCGAAACCCCCCGCCAGTCGAACAGCCGTGCTATGCGGCTCAGGGGGGCGGCGTTCCCGCAGGTCTGTGAACTCATGCCTATCTCAGTCACGCGCCCAGGCTCCGCCGGTCTGGCGTTCTGTCTTCTGCTGCTGGCCGCCGCGCCCGCCGCCGCCGGCGCCCTCGAGGACGACGTGTTCGAGACGCTGAACTTCGTCCGCGCCCATCCCGGCGACTATGCGCGGGAGCTCCGCCGCGACGCCGGCGGCCTGCCCGGCCAGGACGCCGAAGCCGTCGAGGAGGCGATCGCGGCCCTGTCGCGGCAGCCGCCCCTGCCGCCGCTGCTGCGCGACGACCGGCTGGACGCCGCCGCCGAGGGCCACGCGGCGCAGCAGTCCGCCCGCGGCGGCGTCGGCCACGTCGGGGCCGGCGGCGAGACCCTGGGCCAGCGCCTGCGCCGCCAGGGCGTCTGGGCCGGCCTCACGGCCGAGGACATCTCCTACGGCTACGACAACCCCCGCGCGGTGGTCGCCCAGCTGGTCATCGACAGCGGCGTCCAGAGCCGGGGCCATCGCAAGAACATCCTCAACCCGGCCTACCAGCGGGCCGGCGTCGGCTGCGGGCCGCACCGCACCCAGGGGGCCATGTGCGTGATCGACTTCGCCGGCGTGCTGGTCGAGCGGTGACGGCGCGGCCAAGGGCCGGAGCCCGGGTCTAGCCGACATCGGCGAGGCCTTCCGGCGGCGCGGGGGCGACGGCGACCGCGCGCGAGACGGCCTGGATCAGGGCCTGGGGCTCCAGCGGCTTGGCCACCACCTCGGCGAAGCCGGCGTCCAGCAGCTCGGCGTGCAGGGCCACGGCGTCGGCGCTGAACGCCAGCACCGGCGTGGCGCGGTTGGGCCCGTCGCCCTGACGAAGGGCGGCCAGGGCCTGCGCGCCGCTCATGCCGGGCATGCGCAGGTCCATGAGGATGACGTCGAACACGACGGCGTCCGCCTGGGCCAGGGCGTCGGGGCCGCCCTCGGCCTCGGACACCTCGGCGCCGGCGGCCCCGAGGAACAGCCGGGCCAGCTCGCGGTTGGCGCGATGGTCGTCGACCACCAGCACGCGCAGGCCGCCGGTCGCCCCGCCCGGCGCTTCCGGCGCGGCGTCGGCCGGCGTCTCGGCGGTGACCGGGGCGGCGATCTCGAACCAGAAGGTGCTGCCGCCCCCGGGCGGGCTGACCATGCCGACGCCGCCGCCCATGGCCTCGGCCAGGCCCCGGCAGATGGCCAGGCCCAGCCCCGTGCCGCCATGGGCGCGCGCCAGGTCGCCGTCGACCTGGGCGAAACGCTGGAACAGCTGGTCGCGCCGCTCGCGCGGCACGCCGGGACCGGTGTCGGTGACGGCCACGTGCAGCCGCCCGCCGCCGGCGTCGTGCTCGACCCGCAGCGCGACGCCGCCGTCCGCGGTGAACTTCACCGCGTTGCCGAGCAGGTTGAGCAGGATCTGGCGGACCCGGTCGGGGTCGATCCTCACCACCAGGTCGGCGGGCGCGCGGAAATCCAGCGTCAGGGCCAGGTCCTTGGCCCCGGCCTGGGGCAGGAACAGGTCGAGCGCCGACTGGCACAGCGGCCGCAGCGCCGTCGGGACCGGCGAGATGGTCACCTGCCCCGCCTCGAGCTTGGAGAAGTCGAGGATGTCGTTGACGGCGCACAGCAGGGCGCGGCTGGCGTCCTCCACCTTTTCGACGCAGCGGCGGGCCGCCTCGGGCAGGCCGGGCTGGCCGATCGCCAGCCGGGTGAAGCCGACGATGCTGGTCAGCGGCGTGCGCAGCTCGTGGCTCATATTGGCCAGGAACTCGGCCTTGGCCCCGGCGGCGGCCTCGGCGGCGGCCCGCGCCTGGCGCAGTTCGGCCTCGGCGGCCTTGCGCACGCTGACGTCGCGGCCGACGTCGACGAATTCGACCGGCTCGCCGGCCGCGTCGACCACCAGCCGCGGCGAGGCCTCGATCCAGACATAGCCGCCGTCCTTGCGGCGCAGGCGGTATTCCACCCGCAACGGCCCGGCGGCGCCCTTCGAGGCGATCAGCCGCTGATAGGCCTGCCGGACCCGCGCCTGGTCCTCGGGATGCATGAGGTCGAGCGCGCGGCGGCCCACCAGTTCGTCCGGCCGGTAGCCGGACAGGGAGAAGGCCGCCGGCGACAGGTAGAGCAGTTCGCTGTCCAGCCTCGTGCGGGCGATGGCGTCGGTGGCGTTCTCGGCCAGCAGCCGGTAGAGCCCCTCGCTTTCGGCCATGCGGCGCTCGGCCTCGCGCGCCCGCGCCGCGCTCAGTTCGGCCTTGGCCTGGGCGCGCCGGCGCTGGGCGTGGATGGCGCCGGCCTGGAAGCCCAGGGCCGAGGTGATGACCACGAACAGCTGCATCAGGATCAGCCGCTCGGACCAGCCGCCATGGATCAGCATGAACGGGCCGTGTCCGGCGAAGGTGAAGCCGATGGCGGCCGCGGCGCTGAACAGCGCCGCCACGGCCGCGCCCAGCGCCTCCTGCGTCACCCCGACCATCAGCATCGCCACGGGAATCAGGAACAGCAGCGGATAGCGGTCCTGCATGAAGACGCCGACGCAGACGACGGCGAAGAAGGCCAGGGCCTTGGCCCCGTCCGCCGTCAGCGGGCGCTCGCGCAGGTGGGCGCGCAGGCCCAGCAGCACCCATATGGCCGGCGTCAGCATCATCAGGCCCAGGGCGTCGGCCAGGGCCCAGACCGCGAAGTTGACCAGGAAATTGGGCCCGTCGAGCAGGCCGAGATAGATCGAGGCCAGCAGGGCCGAGCCGGCGGCGCAGGCCAGGGCGGCGTTGCGCAAGGTCTTCAGGTGCTCGGGCTGGCGCACGTCCAGCCGCCCGCCCAGCCGCGAGCGCAACAGCCAGGCGCAGACGGCGACCTCCAGCGCGTTGCACAGCGACAGGCCGAAGGCGATGGCGAAGTCGTCGCGGGCCATCAGGTCGCCGGCCAGGTTGCCGAGGAAGCCGGCCGCCAGGAAGGCCCGCCAGCGGCCGGGCGCGCGCAGGACGCAGATCAGCACCACGGCGTTGGCCGGCCAGATCGGCGCCACCCGGCCCAGGTCGCGGGGCGCGGCCAGGCTGACGCTGACCAGCAATCCGGTCAGCAGCGCCAGCGCCGCCAGCCGGACGGCCAGACGCGCCCCAGTCAGGTTTTCAGCTGGAATTCGGGCGGGCGTCGACATGCGCCCACTATGCGCCGTCTGTCCTCAGCAACCGTTAAGGGGACGGGCCTTCGCGAGACGGGGCCGGTTTCCCGGCCCCGTCCCCGCCGATACGGGCGTCAGTCGGATTTTCGGCCGAACAGCCCCAGCACGAACAGCAGGATCGCCGCGCCGACGATGGCCACGCCCAGACTGGGCAGCCAGCCGGAATAGGCCACGCCCACCAGGCCCAGCAGCCACTTGCCGATCAAGGCGCCGACCAGGCCGACGATGATGTTGATGAAGATATTGTGGTGCTTGTTCAACACCATGCCGGCGATCCACCCGGCGAGACCGCCGATGATGATCGCCGCGAACCAACCCACTCCGTGCATCGCGTAGCCCTCCGCTTGCCGCGCACCTTAGAATGCGTCGCCGCGCCCACGGTTCCGGCGACGGCCGGCTTAAGGCGGGCCGACGCAGGTCGTCCACGGGTTGAGGCTGAGGCCGTCCGCGCCGCCGGTCAACAGGGTTGACGACGGCTCAGACGCGCAGGTCGGCGATGACCCCGGTCTTCTTCCTGGAGGTCTCCTTCTCGACCTCCGTCTTGATCATCTCGCGGACCTGGTTCTCGACCGCCTTGCGCTGCTCGCTGCTCATGGCCTTCAACTGGTCCTCGGTGACGCCGAGCCGTTGCAGCATGGCCGCGCGCATGCGCTGGGCCAGGGTCTGCTTGGCGTATTTCATGAAGTCGTTCTGGGCGCTCGACCCGCCCGAGGCCGCGTCGGCCCCCGTGGCGGAATCGGCGCCGGCGGCCGCATCGACGCCGGCGGCGGCGGCGGGCGCGGGACGGACGCCGCCGGCGGCGGCGTGGCCAAGACCGGCGCCGTAGCCGATCGGAGATCCGGAAGGCAGGATGGTCATCGCAATCGCTCTCTCACGCTGAGGGTGCGGGGGCGGCTTTGCAAAATGCACGCCAGAATGGCGGCCGGGCCCTATGCGTCATTGGCGCGAGGCCGCCGCCCGCGAGCCCCGGCAATCCTTGCCCGGTGCGGCAAAAACTCGCGGGCCCGCCCCCTTCCCCCGCCCACGTCGCCGCGCGGGCTAGTCGTCGCCGGCGGCGGCGCGGATGAGGCGCAGGACGGAGCGGCGGACGGCGGGGCTCCCGGCGCAAGCGCTCGGTCCGATCCGTGCTAGGATCGGGTGGATTCGGATTCTATGTGCTCAAGAATGCGCACGCTGAACCGACATTGTCAACACACTGTATGCGAGAGCGCTGTTTCTGTGTCGATAATCACGCCGTTGCAAATGAAGTTGGCCAGAACTGCGCTGGGCCTTGGCGTGAGGGAGCTGGCGGCGGCGGCCGATGTTGCGCCATCCACTGTTCAACGGTTCGAATCCGGCAAGGGCGACATGCACTCGCGGACCCTGGACAAAGTCCAGCGCACCCTAGAGGACGGCGGCGTCATCTTCATCGGACCAGACGCCGACGGCGGCCCCGGCGTGCGGTTGAAGGCGTAGGCCGTCGCCCCGGGCGAAAGACTATCGTCCACGGCTCGGCGACGATGAAGGGCCTAAGGGCAGGTTTACGGGTGTCTTGTTGCGACGGAGCATCGGCATTTGAAAAGCGAAGGAACGATCAGCACCGTCGATCCGATTGAGGCGCGACGGCATCGCGAAACTCTCGATCGAGCCTCACGGTCTTCCGCGCTCATGCTCGCAATCGGGCTGGTGGTTATTTTCCTCGGAGGCGTGCTCGAACTCCGTTCCATCTACGGATTCGCCGAGTTCGCCGGGCACGGCGATGAACCGCCAGCGGCGATCTTCATGCAGATCGTCGGCCTGCCGGCGATCATCCTCGGCTTTTTTCTGAGCACGGGCGGCGCGCGCCGCTACACGGGCAAATTGGCATCGTTCCCGGTGGTGGGACCGGGGACCGTGTTGTTCGCTGGATTTGCGATAGGTGCATGGTGGGGATGGTCTGTCCTCAACGACCCGAACATCGTGTTGTCACTCGTGCCGATCGCTCTTACGGCGCTGGCTCTCCTCGCCGTCGTGCTGGGCGCCCGCAAGCGCAGCCGTCAACGGGCTCGCCGTGAGGTTCTCGCCTCACTCGTCGTGTCGGGCCAGGTTGTCCCCGGTATCATCACCGACATCCCCGAGATCGGACCGGAATCGGGCGGGCTGATTGGCGTGGTCACAGTGAAATTCACCGATACCGCCGGCGTCGATCGCTGGGTGCGCAAGACAGGCCAGTGGAAACGGGCCGAGCTGCCGAAGTCCGGCGATCTCGCGGCGGTGCTCTTCGACCCCGAGGACCCCGGCGACATCAATCGGATCTGGGTCGGCCCGGCAGGGTCTGCCACAGTAGCGGATTTCCGTCTCTGGTTCGCATAGCCCAAACGGTGAGTTGATCGAGATTGTCAGCCGACGGCCGAGAGGACGGGAGAGGCAAATGTTCGGTAACAAAAAGACGATTGCCGACCTAATGGGTCAGCTGAGACCGGACTTGTCTCGAGAATCACTCGGCGTCGGGCCCGACTTCCCTGGCGTGGCGCCGAATCCCTTGCTGAGCAAAGAGGCTCGGAAACGCAACGCGGAGCTGCGCGTCGGCGTACTGGCGGTCGGCGCCCTCGTGGATTGGCGAGAAGTGAACAGCAACCCCCGCGTCGTTCTGATGCTTGATGTGGAGACAGCCGACGCCGGCGCCTTCCGAGGGATCGCAGACGAGAGCCTGACCATCACCCAATTAACCCGGCTCGCTCCAGGACAGATGATGGCGGTTCGCTACCGGCCGGCTATCATGGACCACTACGTCGCGCTCGCCCGGGACGTTTCCCCTGAACAACTGCAGCAGCTCATCGAGCACATCGCAAAGCGCCGGCACGGCTGACGCCTTGAGTGCGACCCACAGTCCGGAAATCCGGTTCGCCGTCGATCTGGCAGGCATGCCTGCGCTCGAAAGTTGGCCAAAACTCGACTTCGGACCTTCGCGGCGGCTGAACGGGCGGGATCGATCCCGTGGCGGCCCTTGCGGGCGTCCGCTTTCGACGCGGCCGCCCGCCTTAGCGGCCCACGCTCGCGCCGGGGGTGGCGAGAAGCTCGTCCAATTGGTCGAACATCTCGTCGCCGAACCCGCTCGAAGCGCCGGAGGCGACAGCGTCGTCGAGAGCTTCTTTCGAAGGGTAGAGCTCGTGAACGACGACGAGCGTCTGGCCGCCCCTTTCCTCGAAGGTCACCGTGGTGACCTGCCCGCCTTCGCCGGCTTCCTCGTTGGTCCAGACGAGGCGGGAGGGCGGCGTCACCTCGACGTACCGGCCGAAGAACGCCATGGGCTGCTCGAAGTCCGGGTGGCTGAACACGAAACGGTAGGCGCCCCCCGCGCGAACATCGGCCTCGCAGGAAACGAAGGACATTCCGTAGGACTTCGGCGCCCACCACCGCTTGAGCAGCTCGGGCCTGGTCCAGGCCTCGAATACGATGCGCGCCGGCGCGTCGAAGGTCCGCGTGACGACGACCTCCCGGTCGGTCGTCCGTTCCGCCGCCGTGCGGTTCTTGCCGGAGGCGGGATCACTCTCGACCTTTGCGCCCATCGACCTCTTCCTTCTGTTTCAATTCCTCGACGATCTCGTCCAACGCGTCGAAGCGCGCGGCCCAAAGCTGGCGGTAGGCCTCGATCCACGCCGTCTCTTCCGCCAGCTGGCGCGGGCCGAGCTTGCAGGTCCTTACGCGGCCGACCTTTTCCGTGGCGACGAGCCCGGCCTGCTCCAGGACGTGGACGTGCTTCTTCATGCCCGTGAGGGTCATGTGGAACTTGTCGGCCAGCTCCGTGATCGAAGCGTCCGCGCGTCCGAGCTGCTCCAGGACGCCGCGCCGGGTGGCATCCGAGAGCGCGGCGAACGAGGCGTCGATGCGGGCCGTTTCATACTGAACCATTTGGTTCAGTATTATCGCGAAGGCTGGCGGCTTGCAAGAGGCGCCTGCGGGCGCGGCGCCGGCCGCCCCTGTCCGCATGCCGATCGGTCGAAAATGTCGCTTTCCACGCCGCCCGGCGGTTCACGAGGCCTGCCTTGGCGTGAAAGCCTGGGACCGCGAGGAGGGCCGAGGCGCGCCGGCGATCGGCGTCGACGGCCCACGGCCCTTCATTGCGCCGGCTTGAGCCGCACGTCGCGGTCTGGTCGATCGGGCGCGGCGGCGGCCAGCAGGGCTTCGGCCTCCCGGACCAGGTCGGACCGATGGTTCGCCTGCAAGGGGGCGAAGGGCGTGAGTTCGACGCTGGCGGCGCGCTTTGCGACGATGAGCTTCCAGACGCCGGCGACGCGGCCGTCGATCAGGATCAGCGGATGGAAGATGCCGTTGACGGTGGCGATATGACGGCGGTGCGCGTCATCGAGGAACCGGCTGCGATCGGCGAAACCCAGGATCAGGCCGTCGAATCCGCCCAGCAGGCGAACCGGCGCCGGCGTGTCCGGCTCCGGTCTTGGGGCGTGCGGCAAGTCGAACAGCTCAACCCCGGCCTCGTTCTTGAACACACGCAGTCTCGGCCTCAAGGCCTCGACCACTTCCGAAATCCCGGCGAGGCCCGACCAGGCGCGGATATCGGCGACGCTGGCGGGGCCGAAGGCCGCCAGATAGCGCATCACCAGCGGCCCCGGCTCGACCTCGTCGCCGAGGGGCTCATCCAGCCATTCGGACATAAGCGTCACCCGGACGCGGGCGCCGCCTCCCCACAAGGCTGGCGGGGCCTGGACCAGGGCCTCGACATTTCGGGCGGCGTTGGCCAGCACGTCGCCGCCGCGGTCGGGCCAGCGCATGCGCAGGCGCTCGCCCAGTTCCTGGTAGGTCAGCGGCCGTTCGGCCAGGATTTCTCTGGTCGCGGCCGCCACCTCGGCCAGATTCAGTCCAGCCAGGCGAGGCCCGTGGGCGGCTGCGAGGGCGCGATCCTGCACCGGCTGCAAGACCGGCCGCAGCCTGAGAGCGTCGCGGCTGGTGACCAGGTGAAGCGTGCTGCGCAACAGCGCGCAACGGACAACGTCCTTTTGCAGGACGAGGCGGTCCAGGTCCTGAAAGGCGAAGTTGGCGAGCCGCGTCCAAAGACCGAAATAAGGCTGATCGGTCGCCTGGGCCTGCAGACCGACCAGATGCTCCAAGGCGGCGGCGACAGACATGTCGTGACGTCGCAACAGCCATTGCCGCTCCAGCGTCGCCCGGGCCAAGGCGCGTTGTCCAAGCGTATCGCCGCCGCCGCGCGCCGCTCTAGACATCGGCCACGGGATGAGCCTCGAGCACCTCCAACACGCGCTGGACAATCCGCTGCGCCTGCAGCAGGTCCGCTTCGCCGATGCGCGCGCCAAGGGCGTTGGCCCAGACCGCCTGTTTGGCCTGGATGTCCGCCAGGGTCTTTTCGCCAGCGGGGGTGAGCGTCAGCAGTTTTGCGCGCTGATGGGCCGGGTTGTCCTCGTAACGGGCCAGGCCATCGGCCTCGAGCAGGTCGGCCAGTCGCTGAACCGCCTGGCGGCTCAGACCCAGAACCCGGGCGATCTGGGCGACGGAGAGCGGCGCATTGGCCGCCGCGGCCAGCACCTGCCATCGCGCGCTGGTCTGACCGAACGGCTTGGACAGGGCGTCGCCCGCCTGGGTCAGATAGCCGGCCACCCGAAGCACGCCGATCGCCAGTCCTGACAAGGCGTCTCCCTCAGCCGTGCGCGGCCGCCACGCAGGCCCATTGACAACATGTTGTCGTTGTTTTATCCCTTCGACCATGACAACATGTTGTCACATGGCCGGGCGTCGCGCAAGCGGTCGCCGCCAATCGGAACGGCCCAGCATCGTAACCGTCGGAGGACCAAACCATGAAGCAGACTTACAGCGGCAGCTGCCATTGCCGTAAGGTGACGTTCGAGGCGGACCTGGACCTGCAAGCCGGAACAGGCAAGTGCAACTGCTCGATTTGCGCCAAGAACCGCGCTTGGGGCACGCTCGCCAAACCTGCGGATTTCCGGCTGCTGAGCGGCGAGGATGAACTGTCCGACTATCAGTTCGGCAGCTTCTCCAACCATCACCTGTTTTGCCGAACCTGCGGCGTGCGCTGCTTCGGGCGTGGGCATTTGGAGGTGTTGGGCGGCGACTACGTCTCGATCAACATCGCCGCCCTGGACAATGTCGCGCCGCAGGAATTGGCCAGCCTTCCAGTCCGCTACTCCGATGGGCTTCATGACAACTGGATGTCGCCGCCTGAAGTGGTGCGACATCTGTGAGGCGCCGCCGTTCCCTTCCGCCTCCCGACCGGCGGCTCATGGCCGGTTTGGGCGCGGAGACGACCTGAACCACCGTTCACGCTGACGACCGGAATCCACCCTGCCCGGCGGTTCACGAAGTCTGCCTTGGCGTGAAAGCCTGGGACCGCGTCGCGCTACAAACGGACCTTGCGGGCGGCTCCGGAAACCGGACGCCCGCATTGCGTCGGACGTGGCGCCGCGCGTGCTCAGGTTTTCTGCAGCCAGCCGGCGACCGCCAGGATCGGCGGGGTGAAAGACAGGCCCGCGATCAACAGTTGGGCCAGAACGATGGATCCCGCCCCCCAGGCATAGGCTGGATGGACCCGCCCACGGGCGGCCTTGTCGTAGAGCATGGCGACAACGACGTAGACCAGCAGGCCGCCGCTCACCGCCCAGGTCGACCAGGGGCCCAGCAGCGGCAGCGGCAACAGCCGGCCGAGGGCGGGCGACATGACCATGATGGTTCCGCACAGCATCAGCCGCTTGTGCCAGGCCGCGTCACGGCGAAGGACGACGGCCGCATAGGTCAAGCCGGCGAAGATCAGCACCGCCGTCACATCGACGACGAGGAAGACGCTCGGTGGAAAGAAAGGCGGCACGCGATGAAGCTTGACCGCCAGGACGGTCGTGACGACCCCCAGGACCAGCATCGCCGCCGTCAGGACGACCCCGAAGATTCCCAGCGCGCGGTGCGACGCGATCGAGCCGCGCGTCACCAGGATGTTCTGGACGAGATAGAAGAGGATCCACAGCATGAAGACGGTGCCATGGACATGGACATAGAGCGGCGCGCTCGCGAAGGCGATCTGCGGCCGGGCGATGTCGATCCCGAAGCCCGCGACGACGGTGATCGTGATGGCCGTGCTCATCGCCAGGAAGAAGGATCGATCGGATGGGTTCGATCGCCTCGACGTGTCGCGTTCCAAGACCGCTGTCATGATTTCAGCCTCCTGCTGGCGCGCAAGGCTGAGCTGTCGGCGAGCCTCCCGAAAGGACCGCAACCTGTCGGAAACCTGATTTCTTCCTGACCGGCGGCGCGTAGTAAGGTGCGGCCACTTGAATGCACGGGGGCGGCATGACGGGGGGACTCGCCGATCGACAGGAACTGAGCCTCGGCGCCGCGATCCTGCGACCGGCGACCTGCGAACTGATTGTCTTGGGTCGCGGCGTCACCCTTGAGCCTCAGGTCATGCGCGCCCTGCTGGCCCTGGCCGAGCGTCAGGGACAGGTGGTGTCGCGTTCGACCCTGATCGAGGCGGCCTGGGGCGGCCGGGCGGTCAGCGAGGACGCCATCAATCGCGTCATCTCCCGGCTGCGGAAACTCGCGACGGATACCGGGGCTTTTCAACTCACCACGCACCGCAAGGTCGGCTATCGGCTGACGGCGACCACCTCCGAAGCGCTCGCGGCCGAGACGGAGCCCTCGGTGCGGACGCCTCGTCGTCGAAACGCTCGACGCCTCGTCCTCGCCGCTCTCGCCATCTTCGCCGTCGCTGTGGCCGCATTCGCCATCTGGCGCTTCACGGCGCCGTCGACGCCGGACATCGCCAGCCTGGCCGTCGCGCCGATCCGTCCCGCCGAGCCAAGCCTGGCCCCGGAGGCGGCCAGTCTGACGACGGACCTGCAGGCCACCTTGTCGCGCATGAAGGGGTTGCGGCTCGTGGACGCCGCCGCGCCGGTCGGCCAAGGCCCGGCCCTGCTGCTCACCGGCGCGGTCTCGCCAGGAGCCCCCCAATCCACCGTCACGCTGATCCTCACCGACCAGCACAGCCATGCGCGTGTTTGGAGCGCGGCCTTCGACTCTCGCGGCGTCACGGATCCGACGGTGCGCGAGCGCGCGCTTTCGGCCGCCGCCCGCTATCTGGCGATCTGGCTGGGGGACCGCACGCGCGGCGAGCCCGCGGCCCACGAACCGGCCGATCCCGAGATCACCCGGATGATCGCCGACGCGCGCCAGGTGCTGTCGGCCGCCCATCAGGCCCGGCACAATCGCGACTGGGCCACGTTCGCCCGCCTCGAGCGCCAGACCAAAGCCGTGCAGGCCAAGGTGCTGGCCAAGGACCCCAACTCCCCGCAAGGCCTGATGCTGGGCTATCAGCTCGCGACGATTCCGGAATTCCCCCGGCCCGACGAGACCCAAGCCGACTACGAGGCGCGACGGCTGCAGGCCGCCCAGTACCTGGCCCGCGCTCTGGCGGCCGATCCGGACGACACCGACGCGCTCGCCGCCACCGCCCGCGAATACACCCGGACCATGCGCTGGGCGGAGGCCGACAAGCTTCTGGAGCGGGCGGTGGCGATCGATCCCAACTCGCCGGACGCCAACACCTGGTACGCCTACAGCCTGGCCACCTCGGGACGCTGCGAGGCGGCCTTGCGGCACGCCCGGATATCCGCCGGGCTGATGCCCCAGGACAGCTGGCGACAGATGGCGGTTCCGCGGATGCTCCACTGCGCCGGTCGAACGGAGGAGGCCGCCAAGGCCTATCGCGACCTTCTGAGCCGCGATCCCGGCAACGCGTTCGTCCTGCATGACCTCTATCTGATGCAGCTCGGCGCGCGGGACGCCGCCCATCTCCGGACGACCGCCACGGAAATCGAAGCCAAGCTCTGGCGGGGCAGGCCGCCAGCCGACATCGCCCAACTGCTGGCGCGGATGCGCATGGCGGCGGACGCCCTGAACGGCCGCCCCGCCCCCTTCTTGAGCGTCCTGGAGGCGGAAGACCGCGCGATCGGCGGTCCCGATCCACGGCCAGGGAGCGGCGTGACCAAGTTCGGCAGCACCTGGGGGGATCAAGCCTTCATGCTGGCTTTTGAATATGCCGAGGCCGGGAATGCCGAACGCGCGCTGGATCTCCTGCGCCAAGCGGTGAACGCCGGGTCCGTGTACCTGCCCTGGGCCTTGCCCGACGGCCCCCACGAGTTCCCGCCGGCTGTCCGCGCCGACCCCGCCTATGCTGCGATCTGGAAGTCCTCGCCGGGCGTGGCGGCGCTTATCGAACGGCGCCGACAGGCTGGGAAGCCGCAGGATGCGCGGCCCGACTAAGGATCGCACCCCGCAGACGCCGCTCTGCGGTTTTCGCCGCCGCCTGCGACAAGGGCGCCCGAGGGACGGCTCCTCTTTGGCGAGCCTATGGCGCGGCGCCTGTCGGACGCGCGCCGAGCGCTCCAAATCTCACTGAAAAATGGTGCCGCCTAGGTGACTCGAACACCTGACCTACGCATTACGAATGCGCCGCTCTACCGGCTGAGCTAAGGCGGCCCGCTTTGGGGCGTGCCGGCGGCGGGCGGGCCCGACGCCGGAGGCGGGTCTATTTAGCGGCGCGCGGCCCGCTTGCCAAGCGTCGGCGTGCGCCAGTGGCGCGGCGGGCGGGCGGGGGCTCCGGCTCCGGCGGGGCGGCGGCCTGGAGGGCGTCGCCATAGGGGCCCGGATCGTCGGGGATCAGCAGCAGGTCGGCGCCGATCTCTTCGGCGCTGACGAAGCGGGCGGAATCCTCGTAGGACACCGGCAGTTCGGGCAGCTCGGTCATCACCCGCTCGCGCCGCTCGAAGCGCGGATGGATCAGCTCGCCGGTCTCGGCGTAGGTCGAGACCAGCCGCGCCCAGTCGGCCGGGGCGTAGGCGAAGGCCTGGCCCTCGGGGTCGAGGTCGGACCAGTCGGCCTCCTGCGGGGCGCCGACGGCGCGCACCATCCAGGCGCGGGCCTCGTCGGCCTGGCCCAGGGCGTAGGCCAGCCGGGCCATCAGGCCGCACAGCCGCGCGGTCGGCGGCTCCTGCGTCAGGGCGCCGGCGGCCAGCCGGGCCTGGGCGGCCTCGCCGGCGATCAGCGCCTGCTCGACCGACAGGATGCGGCTTTCGCGGGCGCCGGGATTGAGGGCGGCCAGGGCCTGCAGCCGGCGGGCGCGGTCCTTCTTGGTCTCGTTGGTCTTGAGGTCGCGATAGGCCAGCCACAGGGCCGGGTGCGGCGCCTCCTTCCAGGCGCCCTCGATCAGGGCCGAGGCCTTGGCGGTCTTGCCGTCGGCCTGGAGCAGGCGGGCGGCCATGACCACGCCGGGGGCGAAGCCGGGCTTGAGCTTGGCCGACTGGGCGGCGAACTCCAGCGCCTGGGCGCGTTCGCGCGGGTCGGCGCTGGTCTCCAGGCTGGCGGCCGAGGCGGCGAGCAGGGCGGCGCGGGCCCGTTCGGCGACGATGGGCGAGACGATCTTGCGCTCGAGCGCGCTCTGCACCAGGTCGAGCGCCGCCGACCAGTCGCCCTCCTCCAGCCGGGCCTCGAGCAGGGCCCGCCAGGCCCAGCGCGCGGTCTTGGTCAGGCCATAGGCGGCCTGGGCGTGGCGCACGGCCTCGGCGCGGTCGTTGTCGGCCAGGGCAGTCTGCATCAGGCCCTTGTGGCCGGCCAGGCGCATGTCGGGAAAGCCCAGCATGGCGTTGTAGGCGGCCTTGGCGGCGGGCAGGTCGCCGGCGGCCTCGGCTGCCTGGGCGGCGAGAACGCGCACCAGGGCCGGCGTCTCCTCGACCAGTTCGGCGGCCTTCTGCGCCAGGCGGCGCGCCTCGGACCCGTCGCCGGCGGCGGCGGCCAGGAAGCCGCGCGTCAGGGCCTCGTTCCCCTGGCGGCGGCGGTTTTCGGCCTTCTTGCGGGCGTTGCGGCGCGGGATCTCGATCACCCACAGGGCGATACGCCAGAACACGGTGGCCAGCAGGGCTGCCAGCAGCACGATCAGCACGGCGGCGGCGGCGGTCATGTCGATGCGCCAGCCCAGCCAGACCAGGCTGGCCCGCCCGGGATCGCCGGTCATGGCCAGCACGACCACGGCCACGGCCGCGATCAGGAACAGCAGGATGGAGGCGCGGGTCATGAGGCGGCCCGATCGTCGGACGTCAGCAGAATCTCGTGCAGGGCGGCGGCGCGGACGCCGGCCACCCGGCGGTCGATCTCGATGCGCCGCTGGGCCTTGGCCCGCCAGCCGGCGGCCGCGTCCCGGGCCCCGGCGGGCAGGCGGTCCAGCTCGGCGACGCCGCCTTCCAGGTCGCCGTCGTCGATGTCGCGCTCGGCCCGCGCCAGCACGGCGTCGAGGCTGTCGCCGCTGGTGCGGTCGACCCGGCGGATGGTGAAGATCGCCGCCAGGGTCTGGGTGACGCGGGCCAACCATTCCGAGCCCTGGGCCGGGGCGCGGGCGGCGACGGCGGCGCGGGCGGCGACGTCGCCGAACTCGGCGGCCAGGGCGGCGCGGGTCGGGGCGCCGGTCTCGGCCAGGGCGCGCAGGGCGCGCACGTCGGCGGAATCGGGCAGCAGCCGGTCGAGCGCCGACAGCTCGTCGACGAAGGGCCGCGAGGTCTGGGCCCCCTGCGACAGGGCGGCGGCGGCCAGCGAGGCGGCGGCGGCGTTCACCGCGCGCCTCTGGCCGGTCTCCATGCGGTCGACCCGGGCGCTCAGCGCCGCCAGGCCGGCGGAATCGGCGAAGGCCGGCGTCGGGACCGGCGGCGCGGGGGCCGCCAAGGCCGCCGCGGCGGGGGCGGGCCCGGTCGGCGCCGGGGCCGGGGCCGGCGCGGCGGGCGCGGCGACGGGCTTGATCGGGAACAGGGTCGGGCCGTAGCGGCCGATCACCACGCCGGCGGCGACGCAGATCAGCCCGAAGACGATGAACAGCCAGAAGACCACGCCGAAGCCACGGCGGCGGCGGGCCCCCGGCGCGTCGACTTGGGCCGCATCGACTGGCGGCGCGCCGATCGGGGGCGGGGCGGACGGGGCGTTGGCGTTCGGCGCGTCGGTCATGGTTCTCGCTGCGGCGTTCAGCGTGTCAGGGCTCTCTTTCCACGAGTTTAAGGAGCGCCGCCTCGTTGGGAAACGGCGCCGCGGCCACAAGTTTGAAATTAAACGCGCGCAGGGGCGCGGCGGCGGCCTCGGAGATGGCCAGGGCGAGGCGTCCCGACAGGTCGCGGCCGGCGAGGCGGCGGGCCACCGCCAGGGCGGCCCTGGGCGAATGGACCAGCACCGCGTCCCAGGCCTCGGGCGTCGCCAGGCTGGTCCAGACGGTCTCGTAGATCGGGCAGGCGCGGGCGGCGACGCCGCGGGCGGAAAGGTCGCCGATCAGGTCGCCGGCCGGCTCTCGCGCGCCCAGATGCACCACCGCGCCCTCAGGCGGCGGCCGGCCCGCGATCAGGACCGCCAGGGCGCGGACATCGCCGTCGGCCGAAACCACCTCGGGGAAACCCGCCGCGCGGGCGGCCTCGGCGGTGGCGTCGCCGACGGCGAAGACGGGCAGATGGCGCTCGTTGGTCAGGGCGGCGAAGGCGGCGACGCCGTTGCGGCTGGTGAAGGCCAGGGCGCCGGCGTCGGCGAGGTCGAGCCGCGCCGGCAGGGCCCGCGTCTGCAGCACCGGGGCGACCACCGCCTCGCGGCCGAGCGCCCGCACCCGGCGGGCGGTCTCGTCGGCGCCCGGCTGGGCCCGGGCGATCCAGATGCGCTGAAGCCTGTTCGGCAAGACGGCCTCCTTCAGGTCTCCGGGAGCAGCAGCCGGTCCCCGCCTTCCTCGCGGATCTCGCCGCCGAGGGCGAGGCCGAGCTGGCGGGCGCGCGCCTCGTCGCCCTCGCCGGCCAGGGCCAGGCTCGCCTCGCGGCGGAACCGTTCGCGGCCGTCGGGGGTCAGGGCCTCGACCACCAGGCGCAGCCCGTCCTGGTCGACCTGGGCGTAGGCGCCGATGGCCGTGCGGCACGAGCCTTCCAGGGCCACCAGGGCCCCGCGCTCGGCGGCGACTGCCAGGGCGGTGGGGTGGTGATGGATGGCCGCCAGCCAGGCGGCGCCGGCGAGGTCGGCCCGGGTCTCGATGGCCAGGGCCCCCTGGCCCGGAGCCGGCGGGCAGGCGACGGGATCGAGGATCTCGCGCGGCAGGTGGCCGAGACCGAGCCGCTTCAGGCCCGACAGCGCCAGGAGAATGGCGTCGGCCTCGCCCCGCTCCAGCTTGGCCAGGCGTGTGTCGACATTGCCGCGGGTCATGACGATGTCGAGGTCCGGCCGCCGGGCCAGGGCCTGGGCCTGGCGGCGCAGGCTGGCCGTGCCCAGGCGCGCGCCCGGCGGCAGGGCGTCGAAGCCGGCGTGGTTCACGCTCATGAACGCGTCGCGCGGGTCCTCGCGCTCGGGCGTGGCGGCGATGACCAGGCCCGGCGGCAGCTCGCCCGGCATGTCCTTCAGCGAATGCACCGCGCAATCGATGCGGCCGTCGAGCAGGGCCTCCTCGATCTCCTTGGTGAACAGGCCCTTGCCGCCGATCTCCAGCAGGCGGCGATCCTGGATGCGGTCGCCCGAGGTGGTGATGACCACGATCGGCGCCACGGCGTCGGCGTCCTCCGGCGACGCGCCCAGGGCCAGGGCGATCCGCGCCTGGACCTGGCGGGTCTGGGCCAGGGACAGCTTGGAGCCTCGGGCGCCGATGCGGACCTTGGGGCGGGCGACAGGTTGCTTTGCCACGGGCGGAACGTTACCTCGGAGCGATGGATAAGGCGTACCCGCCTGCTACAGGACCGGCCCCGGCGCCGCAACTTATGACCGAACCGACCGGCCCGCTCACCGTACTCGGCGTCGAGACCAGCTGCGACGAGACCGCCGCCGCCGTGGTCCGCCGCGGCGCGGACGGCCGCGTCGAGGTGCTGTCCTCGGTGATCGCCAGCCAGATCGCCGCCCACGCGCCCTTCGGCGGCGTGGTCCCCGAGATCGCCGCTCGCGCCCATGTCGAGATCATCGACGACATCATCCGCCGGGCGATGGCCGAGGCCGGCCTCGACTTCGGCGGCCTGTCGGGGGTGGCGGCCACCGCCGGCCCCGGCCTGGTCGGCGGGGTGATGGTCGGCCTGTCGGCGGGCAAGGCCATCGCCCTGGCGCGGGGCCTGCCGCTGGTGGCGGTCAACCACCTGGAGGGCCACGCCGTCTCGGCCCGGCTCGGGGCCGACATCGCCTATCCGTTCCTGCTGCTGCTGGTCAGCGGCGGCCATTGCCAGTTGCTCGCCGTCGAGGGCGTCGGCGCCTGCCGCCGGCTGGGCTCGACCATCGACGACGCGGCCGGCGAGGCCTTCGACAAGATCGCCAAGGCCATGGGCCTGCCCTATCCGGGCGGCCCGGCCCTGGAGGCCCTGGCCCAGGGCGGCGACGGCGCGCGCTTTCCCCTGCCCCGCGCCCTGCTCGGCCGCGACGGCTGCGACTTCTCGTTCTCGGGCCTCAAGACCGCCGCCGCCCGCCTCGCCGCCGGCCTGACCGGCGAGCAGGACCGCCGCGACCTCGCCGACGCCGTGCAGGCGGCCATCGCCCGCCAGCTGGCCGACCGCTCGGAGCGGGCGATGGCCGCCTACGCCAGGGCGCGGGAAGGCCAGGACCTGCGCTTCGTGGTCGCCGGCGGCGTCGCCGCCAACAGGACCGTGCGCCGGGTGCTGGAGGAGACCGCCGCCCGGCGGGGCTTCTCGTTCTCGGCCCCGCCGCTGGCCTATTGCACCGACAACGCCGCCATGATCGCCCTGGCCGGGGCCGAACGGCTGGCCGCCGGCCTCACCGACGGCCTCGACGCCGTCGCCCGGCCGCGCTGGCCGCTCGACGAGGCGGCGGCCAAGGCCAATCCCGTCCACATCCCCGGCCGCAAGGGCGCCAAGGCATGAGCCACACCATCACCACCGCCGGCGTCATCGGCGGCGGCGCCTGGGGCACGGCCCTGGCCCAGGTCTGCGCCCGCGCCGGCCTCGCCGTCACCCTGCAGGCGCGCGAGGCCGAGGTGGTCGAGGCCGTCAACGCCCGGCGCGAGAACCCCCTCTTCCTGGCCGGCGTGACGCTGGAGCCGACCGTCCGCGCCACGGCCGACCTGGCCGACCTGGGCTCTTGCGACATCGTCCTGGCCGTGTCGCCGGCCCAGCACCTGCGGGCCGCCCTGACCGCCTTCGCCCCGCACGTCCGCCCCGGCCTGCCGGTCCTGCTCTGCTCCAAGGGCGTCGAGCAGGGCTCGTTGAAGCTGATGACCGAGGTGCTGGCCGAAACCGCGCCCCAGGCCGTCGGCGCGGTGCTGTCGGGGCCGAGCTTCGCCGCCGAGGTGGCCCGGGGCCTGCCGACGGCGGTGACCCTGGCCTGCCCCGACCCGATGCTGGCCCAGGCCCTGGCCGAGGCCGTGGCCACCCCGACCTTCCGCCCCTATCTGGCCGACGACGTCGTCGGGGCCGAGGCCGGCGGCGCGGTCAAGAACGTCCTGGCCATCGCCTGCGGCATCGTCGAGGGCCGCGGCCTGGGCCGCAGCGCTCACGCCGCCGTCATCACCCGCGGCTTCGCCGAAATGACCCGCCTCGCCGTCGCCCTGGGCGGCCGGGCCGAGACGGTGGCCGGCCTGTGCGGCCTGGGCGATCTGGTGCTGACCTGCTCCAGCCCGCAGTCGCGCAACATGAGCGTCGGCCTGGCGCTCGGCCGCGGCGAGACCCTGGAGGCGGCCCTGGCCGGCAAGCTGTCGGTGGCCGAAGGCGTCGCCTCGGCCCCGGCCGTGCGCCAGCTGGCCGGACGGCTCGGCGTCGAGGCGCCGATCTGCGAGGCCGTGGCCGCCACCCTGGCCGGAGAGACCACCGTCGACCAGGCCATCGCCGGCCTGCTGTCGCGGCCCCTGCGCCCTGAACGCTGAACAGAACGCTGAACCGGAGCTCCCATGGCCGCCTTCGCCGTGATCTGCATCGACAAGGAAAACAGCCTGACGCTGCGCGCGGACACGCGCGAGACCCACCTGGCCTATCTGCGCGCCCGGCCCGAGGTCGTGCGGCTGGCCGGGCCGTTCATGGACGCGGCGGGCCAGTCGGTCGGCTCGCTGCTGTTGATCGAGGTCGAGGACCAGGCCGCCGCCGAGGCCTTCGCCGCCGCCGACCCCTACGCCCAGGCCGGCCTGTTCGCCAGCGTCGAGGTCAAGCCGTGGCGGGCGGTGATCGGCCAGCTGCCGTGAATCCCGCCCGGCCCCTGCCCGGCGCCCTTCTCTGCCAGCTGGACGAGATCGCCGAGCCCGGCGCCAAGCCGTTCTACTTCCGCGAGGGCGAGGCGCTGTTCCTCGGCTTCGTCGTCCGCCAGGACGGCCGGGTGCTCGGCTATGTCGACCATTGCCCGCATACCGGCCTGCCCCTGGCCGGGATCACCGGCCGCTACCTGACCCGCGAGCAGGACATGCTGCTGTGCGGCGTGCACGGGGCGCTGTTCCGCATCGCGGACGGCGAATGCCTGGCCGGCCCCTGCGCCGGCCAGAGGCTGACCCCCTGGCCGGTCGAGGTGCGCGAGGCGGCGGTCTACGTCGCCTGAGCCGGGGGCCGGGTCAGGCCGTGCGCGCGAACCGGCCCCGGCCGTACATGCGGTCGCGATCCTCGGGGGTGGCTTCGGCCATGTCGGCGGCTCCGATCGGCGCCAGTTCGGCCATCCTGGCGGCCAGCCGCCCGGCCGCCGGCCGGGCGCGGATCGCCTCGACCCATCGGGCGACGTTCGGCCGGTCCAGCGGCAGCTTCATCGGCGCCAGGTTGTTGAACCAGGGGAAGGTGGCGATGTCGGCGATCCCGTAGTCGTCGCCGCCAAGAAAGGCCTGCCGCGACAGGCGTTGCTCGACGAGGTCGATCAGCCGGATGGCCTCGCTGGTGTAGCGCGCCGTGGCGTAGGCGCTGACCTCGGGCTCGAAGCGGGTGAAGTGGACGTACTGGCCGAACATCGGCCCGACCCCGGTGAGCTGGATCATCAGCCATTGCAGCGCCTCGTACCGGCCGGCCCCCGCCGCCGGCAGGAAGCGGCCGGACTTCTCGGCCAGATAGATGAGGATCGCCCCGGATTCGAACACCGTCAGCGACCCGCCCGGCCCGTCCGGATCGACGATGACCGGGGTTTTGCCGTTGGGATTGATGCGCAGGAACCCGGGCTCGTGCTGCTGACCGCTCCAGACCTTGACGAAATGGAAGCGGTAGTCCGCCTCCAGCTCCTCCAGCATCAGCACGATCTTCAGCACGTTGGGGCTGCCCATGCCGTAAAGGTCGATCATCGCTCCGGTCTCCTGTCGCTCGCCGGTTCAAGCCGGCGCAGCGACAGAGTGGCGCCAAATTCCCGCAGTTCAAGATTATTGAACTGTTGCGCGTCGAACTTTTTCGGACGATCTATGACGCATGAGGCCTTTCGTTCATCCCAAGCGCGACGACGTCACCTTGGCCGGCGTGCTGCACGCCCTGGCCGACCCGGCCCGCATGGGCGTCTTCCGCACCATCGCCGCCCAGACCGACGCCCCGGTCAGCTGCAAGGCCGCGACCCCGTACGACATGCCGCGCAGCACCCGCACGCACCACCTGAGGGTGCTGCGCGAGGCCGGCCTGATCTGTTCGGAAAAGAAGGGCGCGGAGGTGCTGAGCACCGCGCGCCTGGAGGACATCGAGATCCGCTTCCCGGGCCTGCTCGCCGCCATCATGCGGGCGGCGAACAGGTAAGGCGGGAAAGGCTCAGCCGCCCAGATAGGGCGCGACGGCCGGCTCGGCGCCGAAGGCGGCGACTTCTTCGATCAGGCCCTTGGCGGCCAGGGCGACCAGTTCGCCGCCCTTTTCCGGCGTCGCCTGGATCGGATCGGAGCCCATGCGGCCGTCGGCGAAGCGGGCGCGGAAATCCGACGCCTCGCGGATCGGGCCGGTGGGGGCGATCTGCGGCGCGTAATTCGCCGTCTTGATCGCGTCGGGATAGGCCCATTGGGTCACGGCGATCTCGGACGGGGTGGCGTGGCTGCCGTGGCCGGTCGGGAACTGGCGGCGGGCCAGGGCGTCGACGCCGGGCAGGTCCCACCAGTTGCGCAGCTTCAGCGCGTAGCCCAGCGGGCGGCGGGCGAAGCTGGCCTCGGCGTAGAGCTCGGAGAACGCCGCCTCGATGGTGGCGACGTTGCCGCCGTGGCCGTTGAGGAAATAGATCTTCTCGAAGCCGTGGGCCGCCAGCGAGCGGGCCCAGTCGCCGATGGCGGCGATGAAGGTCGAGGGCCGCAGGCTGATGGTGCCGGGAAAGCCCAGATGGTGCTGGGCCATGCCGATGTTGAAGGTCGGCGCGATCAGGATGTCGGCCTCTTTCTGGGCGTGGTGGGCGATGATCTCCGGGCACAGCCAGTCGGTGCCGAGCAGACCCGTCGGGCCGTGCTGCTCGTTGGAGCCGATCGGCACCACCACCGTCTTGGAACGGCCGAGGAAGGCCTCGATTTCGGGCCAGGTGGACAGGTGCAGCAGCATGACTGGAAGCTCCGGCAGAAAACTTGAGCGGAGAGGGCGCGTCGCGCGCTTTCCTCCCGCCAAGCGGCCATACTATTTTCGCGCCGGGCCGATAAGAGAAACATCCACTCAAGCGCAGGAGAGCTCCCCATGGCGCTGCAGTTGAACGACCTCGCTCCCGATTTCACCCAGGATTCCACCGAGGGACCGCTGAACTTCTACGACTGGGCCGGCGACAGCTGGGTGGTGCTGTTCTCGCACCCCAAGGACTTCACCCCCGTCTGCACCACCGAACTGGGCGCGGCGGCCAAGCTGAAACCTGAATTCGACAGGCGCGGCGTCAAGATCATCGGCCTGTCGGTCGACGCCAGCGACAGCCACGCCGGCTGGTCCCGCGACATCGAGGAGACCCAGGGCGCGCGGCTGAACTTTCCGCTGATCGCCGACCACGACCGCAAGGTCTCCGACCTCTATGGCATGATCCACCCCAAGGCGTCCGACACCTTCACCGTCCGCTCGGTGTTCGTCATCGACCCGGCCCGCAAGGTGCGCCTGACCCTGACCTATCCGGCCTCGACCGGGCGCAACTTCGACGAGATCCTCCGCGTCGTCGACTCCATCCAGCTGACCGACAAGCACAAGGTGGCGACGCCGGTGAACTGGAAGCACGGCGAGGACGTCATCATCGTCCCGTCGGTGTCGAACGAGGCGGCCAAGGCGCTGTTCCCCGCCGGCTGGGACGAGAAGAAGCCCTATCTGCGCTACGTCAAGCAGCCGGGCTGACGCCGACGGCGCGCCGGCCCGGCGTCGGCGCGCACTTTCCCGATTGGTCTTCTTGCGCCGCAGGCCCGGCTTCGCATACTCCCGCCGACAAAGAGAGGCGGGAGGTCGATATGAGCCAAGAGAACGAGGTGTTTCCGGTTCCCGAGGCCTGGGCCGCGCGGGCGCACATGAACGCCGCCGGCTACGAGGCCGCCGTCGCCCGCGTCGAGGCCGACCCGGACGGCTACTGGCGCGACCTCGCCGGCCGCCTCGACTGGATCAAGCCGTTCTCGGCGGTCAAGGACGTCTCGTTCGACCGCGAGGACTTCCGCATCCGCTGGTACGCCGACGGCGTGCTGAACGCCTCGGCCAACTGCCTGGACCGCCACCTGCCGCACCGGGCGAACGACGTGGCGATCATCTGGGAGGGCGACGACCCGTCCCAGTCGCGCAGGATCACCTACGCCGAGGCCCACGCCGAGACCTGCCGCATGGCCAACGTGCTCAAGGCGCGCGGGGTCCGGAAAGGCGACCGGGTGACCATCTACCTGCCGATGATCCCCGAGGCGGCCTACGCCATGCTGGCCTGCGCCCGCATCGGCGCGGTGCATTCGGTGGTGTTCGGCGGCTTCGCCCCGGACTCCATCGCCGGCCGGGTGCAGGATTGCGGCTCGCGGTTCGTCATCACCGCCGACGAGGGCCTGCGCGGCGGCAAGATCGTCCCGCTGAAGGCCAATGTCGACGAGGCGATGAAGCAGTGCCCGGACGTCGAGACCGTGCTGGTCGTCCGCCGCACCGGCGCGGCCGTGCCGATGACCCCCGGTCGCGACGTCGCCTATGACGAGGCCCGCGCCCAGGTCCCGGCCGACTGCCCGCCCGAACCCATGGGGGCCGAGGACCCGCTGTTCATCCTCTACACCTCCGGCTCGACCGGAAAGCCCAAGGGCGTGCTGCACACCACCGGCGGCTATCTGGCCTGGGCGGCCTGGACGCACGAGACGGTGTTCGACTACCGCGCCGGCGAGGTGTTCTGGTGCACGGCCGACGTCGGCTGGGTCACCGGCCACAGCTATATCGTCTATGGCCCGCTGGCCAACGGCGCCACCACCCTGATCTTCGAGGGCGTGCCCAACTATCCGACCACCTCGCGGTTCTGGGAGGTGATCGACAAGCACCGGGTCGAGATCTTCTACACCGCCCCCACCGCCCTGCGGGCCCTGATGCGCGAGGGCGACGCGCCGGTGAAGACGACCTCGCGCGCGTCGCTGCGCCTGCTGGGCAGCGTCGGCGAGCCGATCAATCCCGAGGCCTGGCTGTGGTACCACCGGGTCGTCGGCGACGGCCGCTGCCCGATCGTCGACACCTGGTGGCAGACCGAGACCGGCGGGGCGCTGATGACGCCCCTGCCCGGCGCCCACGCCCTCAAGCCCGGTTCGGCCGCCATGCCCCTGCCCGGCGTCAAGCCGCAGATCGTCGACGCCGAGGGCCGGCCGCTGGAGGGCGCCGCCGAGGGCAACCTGTGCCTGACCGACAGCTGGCCGGGCCAGATGCGCACGGTCTATGGCGACCACGAGCGCTTCGTGACCACCTACTTCACCACCTACCCCGGCAAGTACTTCACCGGCGACGGCTGCCGCCGCGACGCCGACGGCTATTACTGGATCACCGGCCGGGTCGACGACGTCATCAACGTCTCCGGCCACCGCCTGGGCACCGCCGAGATCGAGAGCGCCCTGGTCGCCCACCACGCCGTGGCCGAGGCCGCCGTGGTCGGCTTCCCGCACGACATCAAGGGCCAGGGCATCTACGCCTATGTCACCCTCAAGGCCGACCAGACCCCCAGCGACGCCCTGCGCGCCGAGCTGATCAAATGGGTGCGGGCCGAGATCGGCCCGTTCGCCGCGCCGGACGTCATCCAGTGGGCGCCGGGCCTGCCCAAGACCCGCTCGGGCAAGATCATGCGCCGCATCCTGCGCAAGGTGGCCGAGAACGAGCTGTCCAGCCTGGGCGACACCTCGACCCTGGCCGACCCCTCGGTGGTCGACGACCTGGTGAGGAACCGCGCCTCGGCCTGAGGCGGCGTGAAGCCTGGCGGGCCTAGCCGGCCAGGCAGACCACCTGGGCCACCCGCAGGTCGCGACGCAGGCCGTCGGCGACGCGGCCGTAATTGTCGGTGGTGATCGCCTCGCCGACCGCGAAGGGCGCGGCCTTGGCCTTGGCGGCGGCCAGGGCCTCGGTCAGGGCGGCGGGCGTGGTGGTGTAGATGCGGCCGCGACGGGGCGACTCGGCGATGGTCACCCCCACCACCCGGCCGCCGGCGTCCAGGGCCGGGGCGCCGCTGAGGCCTGCCAGCCCGCCTTCCAGCCGGTCGGTGCGGCCGACCTCGGCCCAGGCCAGCACGGGCTGGGCCCGCGCTCCGCGGCCGCGCGCCCGCAAGGTGGTCTCGCCCAGCAGGCGCGAGGCCGCCTCGCCCGGACCGCCCTGGGGAAAGCCGGGATGGAAAGCCCGGTCTCCCCGCCGCGGACCGGGGCCGCCGGCCAGCGGCAGGGCGGCCGACCCGCCCTCGGTGGCCAGGATGGCGACGTCGCCGCGCACGGCGGTCGAGACCTTGACCCGGGCCGCCACCCCGCGCCCGTCGGCGACGATGATGGCGGTGCGCGCGCAGCCGTCGATCACGTGCCGTGCGGTCAGCCACAGGCCGTGCTCGCCCAGGGAGAACGCCGTCCCGGCGTTGGTCTCCACCTGGCCGGGAACCTCCAGCACCTTGGCCGGCGCGAACGGCGAGCCGGGCGAGATCGGCACGTCCTTCTCCCCCGGCACCGGCGGCGGGGCCGGCGGGGCGTCGGCCCGCTCCTGCCGGCCGCTGGCGGCGATCCACAGGGCGGCGACCACCGCCGCATAGACCGACCAGTCGGGGAGCTTGGGGAACTGCATGCGCCGATCCCCCGCGCCCGCCCTCAGCCGGCCACGGCGGCGGCCAGGATCACCGCCACGGCCAGCTTGGCCGCGACCAGCAGGGCGGCGGCGGCGACCTCGCCCTCGCGGATGCGCTGGGGCAGGCCGCGCAGCAGCATGTCGGTGAGCCGGTAGGTCAGCAGCTGCAGGACGATGGTCGCCGCGCCCCAGACGGTGATCTCGACCACCGTGGTCGAGGCGGCCAGCGACATCGCCAAGGGGATGGCCAACCCGACCATGACCCCGCCGAACGACACCGCCGCGGCGGCGTTGCCCTCGCGGATGTGCTGGATCTCCTTGTGCGGCGTCAGAAGGGCGTAGGCCGTCACCCCGACGAACAGCATGAACACGGTGACCACCACGTGCAGCAGGGTGATCGGGAAGCCGTGGGCGAAGGCCTGGACCTCGGGCGAGGCGATCGCCTGGACTTGGGAAGGCATCTCGGGTCTCGCCGTACGGTTAAGGGAGCTGGCGTCCGGTTTATCGCCACCGCGCCGACGCCGCGCAAGCGGCTGTCTCGCGATCAGGCCGGCGCGGACGCGGCCTGGTCGGCCTTGCGCCGGGCGCTGGCGCGGATCTTCTCGCTCTCGGACTTGAGCTGGCCGCAGGCGGCCAGGATGTCGCGGCCGCGCGGGGTGCGGATCGGGCTGGCGTAACCGGCCTTGTTCACCACCGCCGCGAACGCCTCGATGGTCGCCCAGTCCGAGCACTCGTAAGGGCTGCCCGGCCACGGATTGAACGGGATCAGGTTGATCTTGGCCGGCACGCCCTTGACCAGGTTGACCAGGGCGCGGGCGTCGGCCGGGCTGTCGTTGACGCCCTTGAGCATGACGTATTCGAACGTCACCCGCCGGGCGTTGGACAGGCCTGGATAGGCCTTGATGCCCGCCATCAGCTCGGCGATCGGGTATTTCCTGTTCAACGGCACCAGCTTGTCGCGCAGCGCGTCGTTGGTGGCGTGCAGCGAGATAGCCAGCATGGCCTGGGTGCGCTCGCCCAGGGCCTTCAGCTCCGGCACGACGCCGCTGGTCGAGACGGTGATCCGCCGCCGCGACAGGGCGACGCCCTCGTTGTCGGAGATGATGTCCATGGCGTCGGCCACGGCGTCGAGATTGTACAGCGGCTCGCCCATGCCCATGAACACGACGTTCGACAGGCGGCGGTCCTCGCGGTCGGACGGCCATTCGCCCAGATCGTCCTTGGCGACCTGCACCTGGGCGACGATCTCGGCGGCGGTCAGGTTGCGCACCAGGGGCTGGGTGCCGGTGTGGCAGAAGGTGCAGTTGAGCGTGCAGCCGACCTGGCTCGACACGCACAGCGCCCCGGCCCGGCCGACGTCGGGGATGTAGACCGTCTCGACCTCGACCCCCGGGGCCATGCGGATCAGCCACTTGCGGGTGCCGTCGCGGCTGACCTGGCGCTCGACCACTTCGGGCCGGGCGACCACGAACTGTTCGGCCAGCCTGGCGCGGGTGTCCTTGGCCACGTCGGTCATGCCGTCGAAGGTCGTCACCCCGGCATGGTGGATCCAGCGCCAGATCTGGCTGGTGCGCATCCGCGCCTTTTCGGGCGGACAGGCGCCGCTGTCGACCAGGGCCGCCTGCAGCTTGGCGCGGGTCAGGCCGGCCAGGTTCTGCAGCGGCGCGGGCGCCGGCGCTGCGTCCGAAGCCGCGCGCGAAAGATCGAGGGTGACGCCCAAGACCGGGTTTCCTTAAGGAGCGTGAAGGCTGTGCTCATAGCAGATATGGGCGGCCTCCGCAAAAAGGCGCCAAGAAAGCCGCCGCCCGCGTCCCCTCTCCCGTGGGGAGAGGGGTTTCTAGAACGCCTCCGACACGATGGTCCCGTCGGCCAGCAGGGCCGCGCGCTTCATGCCTTGCGAGACGAACGGCATGGCGACATCGCCATCGACGTCGACCGCGATCAGGCCGCCGTCGCCGCCCAGGGCGGCGATCTCGTCCAGCGGCCCCTGCGCCGCCTCGGCCAGGGCCTGGCCGCCCCAACGCATGCGGTGGGCCACCTGCACGGCGGCGGCGACGCGGATGAAGTATTCGCCCTGGCCGGTGCAGGACACGGCGCAGCGGCCGTCGGCCCAGGCGCCGGCGGCGATGATCGGACTGTCGCCCACCCGGCCGGGCAGCTTGAAGAACACCCCGCCGGTCGAGGTGGCCGCCGCCAGGCGTCCCTGGTCGTCGCGCACCACGCAGCCGACGGTGCCGTGGGCCAGCATGCCCGGCGGCAGGTTGGATTCGCCCTGGCCGGCGTGGGTGAACCAGGCCGCGTCGTCCTGGATCGGGGCCATGCCGTGGGCCTGGGCGAAGGCGGCGGCGCCGTCGCCCGCCAGCATGACGTGCGGCGTGCGCTCCATCACCGCGCGGGCGACGGCGATCGGGCTCTGATACCCCTGCAGGGCGGCGACCGAACCGGCCTTGCCGCTGGCCCCGTCCATCAGGCAGGCGTCCAGCTCGTAGCGGCCGACGGTGTTGGGCGAGGCGCCCCGCCCGGCGACATAGAGGCCCGACAACTCCAAGGCCGCCACCGTCTCGACCGCCACCTCCAGGGCCGGAGCGCCGGCGCGCAGCCGCTCGCGCCCCGCCTCGATCAGCGTGCGCATATGGGCGATCTCGCGGCCGTAGTCGCGGCCGCGCTTGGCTCCGGCGCCGCCGTGCAGCGCCATGGCGACAGTTTTCGCGGTCATGCTCCAACCTCGTCTTTTCGCGGGCGAGCGCTTGGGCTAGCGTCGCTTTCGAACAATCGTTTGGAAAAGGAAACGTCCATGAAGGCCGTGCTCAGCAAAAGCGTCGGGGGCCCGGAAACCCTCGCGGTCGAGGATCGCCCCGATCCGGCGCCGGGCGCCGGCGAGGTGCTGCTGTCGGTGAAGGCCTGCGGCGTCAACTATCCCGACGTCCTCATGATCCAGGACCTGTATCAGTTCAAGCCCGAGCGGCCGTTTTCGCCGGGCGGCGAGGTCTCGGGCGTGGTCGAGGCCCTGGGCGAGGGCGTCACCCACCTGAAGGTCGGCCAGCGGGTGATCGGCTCGACCGGCTGGGGCGGCATGGCCGAGAAGCTCAACGTCGCCGCCGCCCGGGTGATCCCCATTCCCGACCAGATGCCGTTCGACGAGGCCGCCGCCTTCATCATGACCTACGGCACCTCGCACTATGCGCTGAAGCAGCGGGCGGCGCTGAAGCCGGGCGAGACCCTCTTGGTGCTAGGCGCGGCCGGCGGCGTCGGCCTGGCGGCGGTGGAGCTGGGCAAGGCCGCCGGCGCGCGGGTGATCGCCGCCGCCTCAACCCAGGAGAAGGTCGACCTGGCGATCAGGCACGGCGCCGACGCCGGCGTGGTCTATCCGGCCGGCCCGTTCGACAAGGACGGGGCCAAGGCCCTGGCCGGCCTGTTCAAGGAGGCCTGCGGCCCCGACGGCGCCGACGTGATCTACGACGCGGTCGGCGGCGACTACGCCGAGGCGGCCCTGCGCTCGATCGCCTGGGAAGGCCGTTTCCTGGTCATCGGCTTCCCGGCCGGCATCCCGAAGATCCCGCTGAACCTGACCCTGCTCAAGGGCTGCCAGATCGTCGGCGTGTTCTGGGGCGCCTTCACCGCCCGCGACCCCAAGGCCAACCAGGAGAACATCCGCGAGCTGATGGAGCTCTATGTCGCCGGCAAGATCCGCCCGCACGTCTCCGAACGCTTCCCGCTGGCCAAGGCCGGCGACGCCATCGCCTGGCTCGGCAGCCGCAAGGCCATGGGCAAGGTCGTGGTGACGATGGACTGAATGCAAAAACCCTCCCCCTCGATGGGGGAGGGTTGGGCGGGGGTGCGCGCGGGACGGCTCGGAGAAAGCCCACGGAGGCGTCGCCGGTCTTCAAACGCGGAAGAGCGCTTTGCGCTCACCCCCATCCCCGACCCTTCCCCCATCGAGGGGGAAGGGACAACGCGGGATCAGCCTTCCGCTAGGTCGTCCGGCAGGCCGATCATGTGGAAGCCGGCGTCGACGTGGACGATCTCGCCCGTGGTCGAGCGGCCGAGGTCCGACAGCAGCCACAGCGCCGCGCCGGCGACGCCTTCCATCGAGGTGTCTTCCTTCAGGGCGCTGAACGCGCGGCCCTGGGCGATCATGCCGCGGCCGCCGGAGATGCCGGCCAGCGACAGGGTGCGCATGGCCCCGGCCGAGATGGCGTTGACCCGGATGCCGCGCGGGCCGAGGTCGCGGGCGACGTAGCGGGTCGCCGCCTCCAGCGCCGCCTTGGCCACGCCCATGGTGTTGTAGTTGGGGATCACCCGCTCGGAGCCGAGATAGGTCATCGAGATCATCGAGCCGCCGTTGGGCATCAGCCTGGCCGATCGGCGAGCCACGTCGACGAAGCTGTAGGCCGAGATGTTCATGGCCAGCAGGAAGCTGTCGCGGCTGGTGTTGTCGACGAACGAGCCCTTGAGCTCGTCCTTGTTGGCGAAGGCGATCGAGTGGACCACGAAATCGAGCGTGCCCAGGGACTTCTCGATTTCGGCGAAGGCGGCGTCCATCGAGGCGTCGTCGGTGACGTCGGCCGGGATCAGCGTCTTGACGCCGATGGCCTCGGCCAGCGGCCGCACCCGGCGCTCCAGCGCCTCGCCCTGGTAGGTGAAGGCCATCTCGGCGCCCTGGGCCGCCAGTTGCGAGGCGATGCCGTAGGCGATGGAGTGATGGTTGGCGACGCCCATGACGAGGCCCTTCTTGCCCCGCATCAGGTCGCCCTTCGGAAACGCGCTTTCGTCGGCCATGTGTCGCCGGCTCCCCTTGGTGGGTTCGTGGTTGTCTTCCCAGACCTTGTGACCGGCGGCGGGGCGCAGGGCAACCCCGGCCGCCGTTCCGCCGGGCGGCCTCAGCCGTCGTGGCGGCTCATCACCAGGCAGGCGTTGGTGCCGCCGAAGCCGAAGCTGTTGGACATGACGTTGCGCAGTTCGACGTCCCTGCGCGCGCGCAGGATCGGCAGGTCGGCGAAGGCCGGGTCGAGGGTCTCGATGTGGGCGCTCTCGGCGGCGAAGCCGTTGTTGAGCATCAACAGGCAGTAGATCGCCTCCTGCGCGCCGGCCGCGCCCAGGCTGTGCCCGGTCAGCGACTTGGTCGACGAGATCAGCGGGGCCTTGTCGCCGAACACCTGGCGCACGGCCTCCATCTCCTTGAGGTCGCCCACCGGCGTCGAGGTGCCGTGCGGATTGAGATAGTCGATCGGGCCGTCGACGGTCTGCATGGCCAGCCTCATGCAGCGCGTCGCGCCCTCGCCCGAGGGAGCGACCATGTCATAGCCGTCGGAATTGGCGGCGTAGCCGGTGATCTCGGCGTAGATCTTGGCCCCGCGCGCCTTGGCGCGCTCCAGGTCCTCGACCACCACGATCCCGGCGCCGCCGGCGATGACGAAGCCGTCGCGGTCCTTGTCGTAGGCGCGGCTGGCCACGGCGGGGGTGTCGTTGAAGTTGCTCGACATGGCGCCCATGGCGTCGAACATGTTCGACAGGCTCCAGTCCAGCTCCTCGCAGCCGCCGGCGAAGACGACGTCCTGCTTGCCCAGCATGATCTGCTCGGCGGCCGCGCCGATGCAGTGGGCCGAGGTCGAACAGGCCGAGGTGATCGAATAGTTGACCCCCTTGATCTCGAACCAGGTCGACAGCACCGCCGAGGGGCCGCTGCTCATCGCCTTGGGCACCGCGAACGGCCCGATGCGTTTGGGGCCCTTCTCGCGGGTGATGTCGGCGGCGGCGACGATGGCGCGGGTCGAGGGCCCGCCCGAGCCGACGATCAGGCCGGTGCGCTCGTGCGAGATCTCGGCCTCGGTCAGGCCGGAATCGGCGATGGCCTGCTCCATGGCGATGTGGGCGTAGGCCGTGCCCGGAGCCAGGAACCGCGCGGCGCGGCGGTCGACCATCGACTCCCAGTCGATATGGGGCGCGGCGTGCACACGGCAGCGGAAGCCCAGTTCGGCGTATTCCGGCGCGGCGACCACGCCCGAGCGGGCGTCGCGCAAGGAGGCCAGCACCTCGTTGGCGCTATTGCCGATCGACGAGACGATGCCGATCCCGGTGACTGCGACGCGGCGCATGGGCGTGTTCTCCCCTCGTCCGGTCAGACCAGATCCTTGGCGTCGAACAATCCGACGCGAAGATCGTGCGCTTCATAGATAGGCTTGCCGTCGGCTTCCAGCACCCCGTCGCCGATGCCCATCACGAGTTTGCGCATGATCACGCGCTTGAGGTCGATCCGGTAGACCAGCTTCTTGACGGTCGGCGTCACCTGGCCGGTGAACTTGACCTCGCCGACGCCCAGCGCCCTGCCCTTGCCCGGGGCGCCGGACCAGCCGAGGAAGAAGCCGACCAGCTGCCACATGGCGTCCAGGCCCAGGCAGCCGGGCATCACCGGGTCGCCGATGAAGTGGCACTGGAAGAACCACTGGGACGGGTCGATGTCGAACTCGGCCTCGATGAGGCCCTTGCCGTGCTTGCCGCCGCTGGAGGCGATCTTGGTGATGCGGTCCATCATCAGCATCGGCGGCGCCGGCAGCTGGGCGTTGCCCGAGCCGAACAGGTCGCCGCGGCCGCAGGCGAGCAGGTCTTCGAGGTCGTAATGGTCTTTCTGGACGGCGGTCATGCCGGACGCGTTCCTGGACTTTAGGGGCGCTCGCGCTAGCGGATCGCCGTTTGTGTTGGCGTGGGGTTAGCATAAGCGGCGGCCGCGCCTCAACTCCGAGGGGGAAACGGCCGGGCCGCACCGTCGTTCGCCCCCTGCGGCGATCGGCGGCAGGGAGCCCGCCGACGGCCACGAACGATCAACGGCACTGGGGCGTCTCGACCACACCCCAAAGATCGACTTCCTTGGCCCAGCCGGCGGCGCCGCCAGCGCGAATCTTGCACCAGCCCTTGTCGCAGCGGTCGAGGCCGGCCAGGGCGCGCGAACGCAGATAGGCGGTCACCTTGGCCTCGTCGCGGGGCTTTCGGCGGATCGGCATGTCGCCGTCCTGCATGCGGATGACCATCCGCCGCCCGTCGGTGGTGCGCTTGTGCACCCAGGCCAGGCCCCCTTCGGGATCGCAGATGCGCCGCCAGTCGCTGGTCTCGGCCACCACCTGCACCGGCAGGCCCTTGGCGTGGTAGACCCACAGGGCCTTGTAGTCGTCGCCGGGGCCGGCGCGGGCGTTGACCTCGTCGAACTTGAGCGAGACGTAGCGGGGCACCGGCAGGCCGGACGGCGTCGGCCGATCGCCCTTGTCGTCCGCCGCGGCCAGCATCAGCCCCGCGCCCAGCGCCAGCAGCACCTGCACCGTTCGCGCCGCCGCCTTCCGCCCCATGAATTCTTCGCCTCGCTCGTCCGGTCTTCCCTTACGGCCAGCCTTGGCCGTCGCGGGACCCTTTGCTACAGGTGCGGGGACACATAGCCGCGTTCTCACGACTCCCAGCCGCCGCAACCCCCTTTTCAGACCTGCACATGGCCGTCCGCAAGCCGAAAGTCATCGTCACCCGCAAGCTTCCGGATCCGGTCGAAACGCGGATGCGCGAGCTGTTCGACACCGAGCTCAACCTCACGGACGAGCCGATGGGCCACGACGCCCTGGTCGACGCCGTCGGCCGGGCCGACGTCCTGGTGCCGACCATCACCGACCGCATCGACTCCAAGGTGCTGACCCGCGCCGGCGAGACCCTGAAGCTGATCGCCAACTTCGGGGCGGGGGTGGACAATGTCGACGTGGCCACGGCCAACGCCCGCGGGATCATCGTCACCAACACCCCCGGCGTCCTGACCGAGGACACCGCCGACATGACCATGGCGCTGATCATGGCCTCGGCCCGCCGCCTGGTCGAAGGCGCCAACGTCGTGCAGGCCGGCGGCTTCCAGGGCTGGTCGCCGACCTGGATGCTCGGCCGCCGCATCTGGGGCAAGCGCCTGGGCATCGTCGGCATGGGCCGCATCGGCCAGGCGGTCGCCCGCCGGGCCAAGGCCTTCGGCCTGTCGATCCACTATCACAACCGCAAGCCGGTCAGCCCGCGCATCGAGGAAGAGCTGGGGGCGACCTACTGGGAGAGCCTCGACCAGATGCTCGCCCGTATGGACATCGTCAGCATCAACTGCCCGCACACCCCGGCCACCTACCACCTGTTGTCGGCGCGGCGGCTGCGGCTGCTGCAGAGCCAGGCGATCGTGGTCAACACCGCCCGCGGCGAGATCATCGACGAGGCGGCCCTGGCCAACATGCTGGCGCGGGGCGAGATCGCCGGGGCCGGCCTCGACGTCTTCGAGCACGAGCCGTCGATCAATCCCAAGCTGCTCAAGCTGCCCAACGTGGTGCTGCTGCCGCACATGGGCTCGGCCACGGTCGAGGGCCGCATCGACATGGGCGAGAAGGTCATCATCAACATCAAGACGTTCATGGACGGCCACCGGCCGCCCGACCGCGTCATCCCGGCGATGCTCTGACACGCGCTTGACGCGAGGCGCCCCGATCGCTCATCCTTAGGGAGAACGACGCGGGGGCGGACGTGATTTCACGCAGGACTGTGCTGGCCGCCGCCGCGCTCGCGCCCCTCGCGCCCGGCCTCGCCCAGGCGGACGCGGCGCCCGTCCCGCCGAGCCTCGACGACCTTCTGCGCCCGCCGCTCCTCCGCGACGCGGCCCTGTCGCCCGACGGCCGGCGCGTGGCCATGCTGGCGGCGGATCGGGTGCTGCTGTTCGACGCCGACGCCCCCGACGCCCCGCCCGACGCCCTGTCGCTCGGCGCGCTAGACCAAGTGCGCTGGGCCAACGCCGAGCGGCTGCTGCTGTGGCGCACCGTCGGCAAGGGCGGCCAACGGCGCAGCGAGGTCTCCACCGTCGATCTGGCCGGCGGCGACCCGCGGCCGCTGTCGCCGCCGCCGCCTCTGACCGACCCCGCCCTCGCCGATCCGCTGCCGGACGAGCCCGGCGCGGTGCTGATGCAGGCCTTCGACCCCGACGCCGTCCGGCTGTGCCTGGCGCGCGTCGACCTCGCCAGCGGGACCTGGACGCGGACCGAGGAAGGCGAGGAGACCACGCTCGGCTGGACGATCCGGGCGGGCGCGCCGGTGCTGCGCCTCGACGGGGCCGAGACCGACGGCGGCCTGCGCCTGTTCGCCAAGCCGCCCGGCGTGGCGGGCTGGACCTTCCTGCGCGAGACGCGGCTCAACGACCAGGGCGCCAAGGACTTCGAACTGGCGGCCATGACCGGCCGGCCGGGCGTGGCCCTGGTCGTCCATCGCGGCGAGACCGACGAGACCTGCGCCGTTCGCCGTTTCGACCTCAGGCGCGGCGTCTTCGGCCAGGCCGTCGCCCAGCATCCCGGCCGCGACGTCGAGGCCGCCTTCGTCGATCAGCGCGGCCGCTATGTCGGCGCCCGTTTTCGCCAGGACCGTGGCGACTATCTGTTCCCGGACAGGTCCGCCGCCGCCGACTTCCGCGCCCTGCAGGCCGCCGCCGGCCCCGACCTCGACGTCGAGCTGCTCGACGCCGGTCCCGACGGCGGCGTCTGGCTGGGCCTCGTCCGCGGCCCGCAGGCGCCGGGCGACCACCATCTCTATCACCGGGCGAGCCGGCGGCTCAGCCGGCTGGGCGCCGCCCGCCCCTGGCTGGCGCCGGGAAGCCTGGCGCGGGTCGAGCCCCTCACGGTCGCCGCGCGCGACGGGGCCCGTCTCGACGCCTATCTGACCCGGCCCCTGGCCCCGGGGCCGCGACCGCTGGCGGTGCTGCCGCACGGCGGGCCCGAGCTGCGCGACAGCCTGGGTTTCGACCTGATGGCCCAGGCCTTGGCCGCGCAGGGCTGGCTGGTGCTGCAGGTCAATTTCCGCGGCTCCGGCGGCTATGGCCGCCGCTTCGCCGAGGCCGGCCGCCGGCGCTGGGGCGGCCGCATGCAGGAAGACGTCGAGGACGCCGTCGCCCAGGTGGTCGCCGCCGGCCGCGTGGCGGCGGGACGCATCGCCATCTGCGGCGCCAGCTACGGCGGCTACGCCGCCCTGATGGGGGCGGTGCGGCGGCCCGAGCTCTACCGCGCCGTGGTCTCCATCGCCGGGCCGACCGACCTGATCCGCCTGCTCGACCACGCCCGCGACGCCGAGGGCGAGACCTCGGCGGCCTACGGCTACCTCAAGGCCACCATCGGCGATCCGGACACCGACCGCGAGGCCCTGGCCGCGGCCTCGCCGCACCTGCACGCCGAGGCCGTGGCCGCGCCGGTGCTGCTGCTGCACGGCCGCCGCGACACGGTGGTGCCGCCGGGCCAGTCGCGCATGATGGCCGCCGCCCTGCGCAAGGCCGGCAAGACCGTCGCCCACAGCGAGTTCGGCGCGGGCTACCACGGCTGGGACCGCGAGGTGTGGGGAACCATCCTCTCACGGACCATCGAGCACCTGAGGCCGGCCCTGGACGGTTGAGCGGGGCCTCCCCTCTTACAGCTTGCCTCAACCGCCGCCGCAGACCGGGCAGGCCGGGTCGGCCCCGACGCGGACCGTGCGGCTCTCGGCGGCCAGGGCGTCGTAGATCAGCAGCCGCCCGGTCAGCGGCTCGCCGGCCCCGGCGACGATCTTCACCGCCTCGAGCGCCATCATCGCGCCGATCACCCCGGCCAGGGCCCCGACCACGCCGACCACGGCGCAGGTCTCGGCGTCGGGCGGGATCTCGGGCGTCAGGCAGCGATAGCAGGGCCGGCCGGCGAACACCCCCACCTGGCCGGTCCAGCGGCCCAGGGCGCCGGAGACCAGGGTCCTGCCCTCGGCGACGCAGGCGTCGGCGACCGCGAAGCGGGTGGCGAAGTCGTCGGTTCCGTCGAGGACGAGGTCGTAGCCGCGCACCAGCTCGCGGGCGTTGGCGGCGTCGACGGCGAAGGCGTGGGCCACCGTCTCGACGTGCGGATTCAGGGCCGACAGCCGGCGGGCGGCGGCGGCGGTCTTGGCCGCGCCGACGTCGGCCGAACCGTAGAGGACCTGACGCTGGAGGTTGGACAGCGACACCACGTCGGGATCGACCAGGCCCAGCGTCCCGACGCCGGCCGCCGCCAGGTACAGCGCCGCCGGCGCGCCGAGGCCGCCGGCCCCGACCATCAGCACCCGCGCCCGCTTCAGCGCCTGCTGGCCCGGCCCGCCGATCTCGCGCAGCACGAGGTGGCGGGCGTAGCGTTCGACCTCTTCGTCAGAAAACATGGCGACCTCCGTCCCCGCGCTAGCCCGGCCGGGCGGCGATGACGAGCAAAACTTGAACCTTCGCCCCGCACGGGCCAAATGCGGGCCATGAACAATCCCAATTTCCCCGACTGGCACGGAACCACGATCCTGGCGGTGCGCAAGGACGGCGCGACCGTCATCGCCGGCGACGGCCAGGTGTCGATGGGCCCGACCATCGTCAAGGGCGCCGCCAAGAAGGTGCGCCGCCTGGCCGGCGGCAAGGTGGTGGCCGGCTTCGCCGGCGCCACCGCCGACGCCTTCACCCTGATCGAGCGGCTGGAGACCAAGCTGGAGCAGTATCCGGCCCAGCTGGCCCGCGCCTGCGTCGACCTGGCCAAGGACTGGCGCACCGACCGCTACCTGCGGCGGCTGGAGGCCATGCTGCTGGTCGCCGACGCCGGCGCCATCTACACCGTGACCGGTGTGGGCGACGTGCTGGAGCCCGACGCCACGAGCGGCGGCTCGGTCGCGGCCATCGGCTCGGGCGGCAACTACGCCCTGGCCGCGGCCCTGGCCCTGATCGACACCGACCTGCCGGCCGAGGCCATCGCCCGCAAGGCCATGGCCATCGCCGCAGGCATCTGCGTCTACACCAACGGCTCGCTGACGGTCGAGGTCCTTTGACCGCCCGCGCCCAGACCTAAAATCGAAACCGTCATGACCGAATTTTCCCCCCGCGAGATCGTCTCCGAACTCGACCGCTTCATCGTCGGCCACGCCGAGGCCAAGCGCGCCGTCGCCGTCGCCCTGCGCAACCGCTGGCGCCGCCAGCGCCTGCCCGACGACCTGCGCGACGAGGTGACGCCCAAGAACATCCTGATGATCGGCCCCACGGGCGTCGGCAAGACCGAGATCGCCCGCCGCCTGGCCAGGCTGGCCCAGGCGCCGTTCCTCAAGGTCGAGGCCACCAAGTTCACCGAGGTCGGCTATGTCGGCCGCGACGTCGACCAGATCATGCGCGACCTGGTGGAATCGGCCGTCGTCATGGTGCGCGACAAGCGGCGGGCCGGCGTGCGCGCCCGCGCCGAGGAGGCCGCCGAGAACCGCATCCTCGACGCCCTGGTCGGCCCCGGCGCCGGGCCGGCCACGCGCGAGAGCTTCCGCGCCAAGCTGCGCGCCGGCGATCTCGACGACAAGGAGATCGAGCTGACCCTGGCCGACAACGCCTCGTCGTTCCCAGGGTTCGAGATTCCCGGACAACCGGGCGGCTCGGTGGGCGTGCTCAACCTGTCCGACATGATGAGCAAGGCGTTCGGCGGCCGCACCAAGGCGCACAAGACCACCGTCGCCGCCGCCTGGACGCCGTTGATCGCCGAGGAAGGCGACAAGCTGGTCGACCAGGAGGCCCTGACCCAGGAGGCCATCGCCCTGGCCGAAAACGCCGGCATCGTGTTCATCGACGAGATCGACAAGGTCGCCTCGCGCTCGGAACGCTCGGGCGCCGACGTCAGCCGCGAGGGCGTCCAGCGCGACCTCCTGCCCCTGATCGAGGGCGCCACGGTCTCGACCAAGTACGGGCCGGTGAAGTCGGACCACGTGCTGTTCATCGCCTCGGGCGCGTTCCATGTCGCCAAGCCGTCGGACCTGTTGCCCGAGCTGCAGGGCCGCCTGCCGATCCGCGTCGAGCTGAAGGCCCTGACCCGCGACGACTTCCGCCGCATCCTCACCGAGCCCGAGGCCAACCTGATCCGCCAGAACCAGGCCCTGATGGAGACCGAGGGCGTCGCCCTGAGCTTCACCGACGACGCCGTCGACGCCCTGGCCGACGCGGCGGTGGCGGTGAACGGCGCGGTCGAGAACATCGGCGCCCGCCGCCTGCAGACGGTGCTGGAGAAGGTGGTCGAGGAGATCAGCTTCCACGCCGGCGACAAGTCGGGCGAGACGGTGGTGATCGACGGCGACTATGTCCGCGCCCGCATCGACGCCCTGGCCCGCAACGCCGACCTGTCGCGCTACATCCTGTAAGGCGCGGCTGCGCCGGTCAGGCCGCCTCGGCCGCCGCCCGCACGGCCTCGGTCCCCAGCTTGGCCGCCTTGCGCGCCAGGCCCCAGTGGTAGCCGGTCAGCCGGCCGTCGCGGGCGATGGCCCGGTGGCAGGGGATCAGGTAGCTGACCGGGTTGGCCCCGATCGCCGCGCCGGCGGCCCGGAACGCGCCGGGCTTGCCGGCCCAGCGGGCGACGTCGGCGTAGCTGGCCGTGGCCCCGGCCGGGATGCGCAGCAGCGCCTTCCACACCTGCACGTGGAAGGGCGGTCCCATCAGCACCACCGGCGGCGGCGGTCCCTCGCCCAGGAAGGCGGCCGGCGCCGTCGCGCGGGCGGCCGCGTCGTCGCGGACCCAGCGGGCGGCGGGCCAGCGGCGATGCATGTCGGCGAAGGCCGCCTCCTCCTCGCCCGCATCGGCGAAGGCCAGGCCGCACAGGCCGCGCGGGGCCAGGACGAACAGGCCCTGGCCGAACGGCGTCGGCGCCAGGCCCCATCTCAGCTCCAGCCCCCCGCCCCGGCGGCGGGCGTCGCCGGGCGTCAGGGCCTCGTGGGCGATGAACAGGTCGTGCAGCCGCGACGGGCCGGAAAGGCCGGCGTCGAGGGCGGCGTCGAGCACGCTGGCCCCGTCCTCCAGCATGGTGCGCGCCTCGGCGTGGGCGATCGAGGCCATGAAGGTCTTGGGGCTGACCCCGGCCCAGCGGGTGAACACCCGCTGGAAATGGAAGGGCGACAGGCCGGCGGCGGCGGCGGCCTCCTCCAGGTTGGGGCGGTCGCGCCAGCGGTCGGCCAGCCATTCCAGGGCCTTGGCCATGCGGACATAGTCCTGCGCCTGCTCGTCCAGGCGCGCCAGGCTTTCGCTATGGGAGACATCGAGGGGCATGGCGGCACTATAGAACGCCCCCATCGCCCTTTCCGCCCGCTTCTTGCGGCATCGTCCTTGGCGACGGGCCAAGCCGGCTCTTGACGGTCGGGTTTGCGCCCAACGGCCGGGGCTGGGTCCGCCGGCGACCCATTGCAGTGGTCGCCCGCCTGGGCCACGCAGGACGTCTCAGGCGCGGAGGTGGCTGATGTTTTCGAAACTCTTCAAGCGGTCGCCTTCCGGGCGGCCAGGACCGACGGAGGGCCTCGTGGACGGGGCGTACCGCCGGCATCGGCCCGAGGACGTCGAGGGGTTCACAGAGCTCGCTCGGCAGGCCTTTCCCGCGTTCGCCGAACGGATCGAATGCTTCGGCGCCGACTGGCTGGGAAGGCAGTTCGCCGCCGACCTGGGCCGCGTGGCCGCCGGGCGGCCTCAGGTGCTGATGCTGGAGCCCGGGACGGGCGAGGCGTTGGAGATTCCCGTGGACGTCGAGGCCTTTCACGACCAGGAGCTCGTCCACCACGCCGACGACGCGGTGGCGCACGGGTTCTACAAGCAGTGGCTCGCGCAGGGCGGCGCCCGGCCCTCGTATGCGCAGTGCGTCGGGTGCCGGCGCCCGCTGTACCTGGGCGGCGCCGACGACGTGACCAATCTCGAAGTCGGCGACTTAGACGTCTATTGGACGATCTCGGCCCAGCTCCTGGCGAAGGTGCGTGACCTGCCGCCCGGAACGCCGATCGGGAACATCTCCATTTCCTAGACGCCCGGACGCCGGCCCCAAAGTAAACGCCTCTTAACTCTCTTCCCCGATGGTGCGGGCCTGAGAGGGTCAAGAGGGTGACGATGGCCAAGGCGGCGCGGCGTTCGAGCGTCCAGTTCGTGATGGAGGGGGCGAGGCTCGGCTGGACCCATCCCTGGACCGCGCGGTTCCGGGGCGGGCTGACCGCCGCCGTCGGCCTGGCCCTGATCGTCGCCTTCGCCAGCTACCACGCCGTCGATCCCAGCTGGAACGCCGTCGGGCCGGGCCCGGCCCGCAACCTGCTGGGCGGCGTCGGCGCCAATCTCGCCGACCTGGGCATGCAGTCCCTGGGCCTGGCCGCCTGGATCGCCGCGGTGCTGATGGTGGTCTCCGGCCTGTGGCGGGCGTCCGACCGCGATCCCGATTCCGCCCGCGCCCGCCTGCGGCTCAAGGCCGGGGTCGGCGCCTTGGGCGTGCTGGGCCTCGCCGGCCTCCTGGCCGCGCCGGCCCCGCCGGCGGCCTGGCCCCTGGCCCGCGGGCTGGGCGGGCTGTGGGGCGACGGGCTGCTGCGCGCCCTGGCCGCCGTGTTCTCCTTCGCCCATATCCCCGGCGCGACCCTGATCGCCGCCGTGCTGCTGGGCGGGCTGGGCCTGGCGGCCCTGTTCTTCTCGCTCGGCCTGAAGCGGCTGGACTTCGCCCGCAGCGGCGCCTGGGTGGCCGACGGCCTGCGCGCCGGGGCCGAAGCGCGCCGCAAGGCCGCCGCCGCGCCGCCCGCCCCGCGCGAAAAGGCCGCCTCCGCCCGCAAGGCCGCGGTCGCCGCGCCGACGCCCGAGCCCGCGCCGAGCGCCCAGGCCGAGCCCGAACCCTATTTCGACGACGGCGACGACGACGAGCCGGCCCCGCAGGTCCTGAACATCAGCAAGCCCAAGCCGTCCAAGCGCGAGGAGCGCGAGAACCAGAAGGCGTTCGACTTCGTCAAGCCTGAGGGCTTCCACCTGCCCGAACTGGCCATGCTGGCCAAGCCCAAGCCGCGCTCGGCCGCTTTCGACGAAGGCGCCCTGCGCCAGAACGCCCGCATGCTGGAAAGCGTGCTGGCCGAGTTCGGCGTGCGCGGCCAGATCGACCAGATCCGCCCCGGCCCGGTGGTCACCCTGTACGAACTGGTGCCGGCGCCCGGCGTGAAATCGGCCCGGGTCGTCGCCCTGTCGGACGACATCGCGCGCTCGATGAGCGTCGCCGCCTGCCGCGTCGCCGTGGTGCCCGGCCGCAACGCCATCGGCATCGAGCTGCCCAACGCCCGCCGCGAGACGGTGTTCCTGCGCGACCTGCTGGCCTCGTCCGAATACGAGAAGTCCAGCCAGATCCTGCCCATGGCCCTGGGCGAGAACATCGGCGGCGAGCCCTACATCGCCGACCTGGCCAAGATGCCCCACCTGCTGATCGCCGGCACCACCGGCTCGGGCAAGTCGGTCGGCGTCAACGCCATGATCCTGTCGATCCTCTACCGCCTGGCCCCGCACCAGTGCCGGTTCATCATGATCGATCCCAAGATGCTGGAGCTGTCGGTCTATGACGGCATCCCGCACCTGCTGGCCCCGGTGGTCACCGACCCGAAGAAGGCCATCGTCGCGCTGAAATGGACGGTGCGCGAGATGGAGGACCGCTATCGGCGGATGTCCAAGATCGGCGTGCGCAACGTCGCCGGCTACAACGAGAAGGCCAACGAGGCCGCCGCCAAGGGCGAGCATTTCGAGCGCACGGTGCAGACGGGGTTCGACGATTCCGGACGACCGATCTATGAAACCGAGAAGATCCGCCCCGAACCGATGCCCTATCTGGTGGTGGTCATCGACGAGGTGGCCGACCTGATGATGGTCGCCGGCAAGGACATCGAAGGCGCCGTGCAGCGCCTGGCCCAGATGGCCCGCGCCGCCGGCATCCACCTGATCATGGCCACCCAGCGGCCCTCGGTCGACGTCATCACCGGCACCATCAAGGCCAACTTCCCCACCCGGATCAGCTTCCAGGTCACCTCGAAGATCGACGCCCGCACCATCCTCGGCGAACAGGGCGCCGAGCAGCTGCTCGGCCAGGGCGACATGCTCTACATGGCCGGCGGCGGCCGCATCACCCGCCTGCACGGGCCGTTCGTCTCCGACGGCGAGGTCGAGACCGTGGCCCGCTTCCTGCGCGACCAGGGCACGCCGCAGTATCTGGAGGAAGTCACCGCCGGCGGCGACGACGAGGGCGGCGGCGACGAAGGCGGCTTCGGCGGCGACGAATCCAACGACCTGTACGACCGCGCCGTCGCCGTGGTCACCCGCGACCGCAAGGCCTCGACCAGCTACATCCAGCGCCGGCTGCAGATCGGCTACAACCGCGCCGCCTCGCTGATGGAACGCATGGAGCAGGAAGGCGTTGTCGGTCCGGCCAACCACGCCGGCAAGCGCGACATCCTGGCCGGACCGCCGCCGACCTAGGGCCCGCCGATGAACGGGGCTTCAGGCGACCGCCGCATTGGCGCCGCCTCAAGGCCTTTCCCGCGCCGCGCCGGCCGGGCATGACACGAGGATGCAAGGTTTCCGCATGACCGCCCTTCCCCGCCGCGCCGCCCTCGCCGCCCTGATCGGGGCCGCCGCCCTGACCGGGGCCGGACAGGCCCTGGCCGCCAAGCCGGCCGTCGCCCCGCTGTCGGCCGAGGACAAGGCGCTGGTCGACAAGGCGGCGGGCTATCTGCAGTCGCTGAACCAGGCCAAGGGCCGCTTCGTCCAGACCGACGCCCGCGGCCAGACCACGGCCGGCGACTTCTACCTGAAGCGGCCGGGCAAGGTGCGCTTCGCCTATGACCCGCCGTCGGGCCTGCTGGTGGTCTCGGACGGCTACAACGTCAACGTCGCCAATTCGCGGCTGAAGACCTTCGATTCCTATCCGCTGGGCATGACGCCGCTGTCGCTGTTCCTGGCCCGCGAGATCCGGCTGGACAAGGGCGTGGTGGTCAGCCGCGTCGCCCGCATGGCCGACGGCTTCTCTATCACCGCCCGCGACGGCAAGAAGGAGGCCGAAGGCCAGATCACCCTGGTGTTCGCCGACAACCCGATGAGCCTGCGCGAATGGACGGTGACCGACGCGCAAGGCCAAGCGACCCGGGTGCAGCTTCAGGGCCTGGCCGCCGCCGCCGATCTCGATTCCAGCCTGTTCGTGCTGCGCAACCCCAAGCCGGTCCCCGTCCGGCGGTAGGCGTCGGAGTGGACCGCGAGGGCCTGAACGGGCGCCCGCCGACGGTCGCGGCCGGGCGCGTCGACGCCTTGGCCCAAAACCCGCGATGATTGTGACATATTCACAACAAGCAAGAGCGGTTGTGCTTTTGGCTTGACTTTTGGTTTGCTAGTGGCAAATTTGACACGGACAAGCGGGCGAGCCCGGCGCTCGCCGCTTTGACACCGTGCCGGACCCTATCCCCTCCCGGCGGCGGCATGAGAGACCACTTCAAGCCCGGACGCCCGTGCGTCCGGGCTTTTCTTTTCGGGGCGGAATCCTCTATGCCGGCGTCATGCGCCTGCGTCTCGCCACCTGGAACGTCAATTCCGTCCGCCTGCGCGTCGAGCAGGTCGCCCGCTTCGTCTCCGAACAGGCGCCCGACGTGCTGTGCCTCCAGGAGATCAAGTGCCAGACGGGCGAGTTTCCCGTCGAGGCCTTCGCCGAGATGGGCCTGCCCCACCTGCGGATCAGCGGCCAGAAGGGCTGGCACGGCGTGGCCATCGCCTCGCGCCTGCCGATCGAGGACGCCGCGCCCGTCGCGGCCTGCCGCGAAGGCCACGCCCGCTGCGTCGCCGCCAGGGTGGCCGGGGTCGAGATCCAGAACTTCTACATCCCCGCCGGCGGCGACGTCCCCGACCGGGCGCTGAACCCCAAGTTCGACCACAAGCTGGATTTCTTCGAGCGGCTGACCGCCGAGATGGGCCGCCGCGACCCCAAGGCGCCGCTGATCGTCGCCGGCGACCTCAACGTCGCCCCCGGCGAGTTCGACGTCTGGAGCCATCGGCAGATGTCGAAGATCGTCAGCCACACGCCGGTCGAGATCGAGGCCATGACCGCCCTCAAGGCCAGCCTGGGCTTCATCGACCTGCCGCGCGAGGCCATCCCCGAGCCGCAGAAGCTGTTTTCCTGGTGGAGCTACCGCGCCGCCGACTTCCGGGCCTCGAACCGCGGCCTGCGCCTCGACCACATCCTGGCCTCGCCCGGCCTGCGCGAGGCGGCGTTCCGCCTGGGCTCGGCCTCGTCGCGGGTGCACGACGACGTGCGCGAATGGGAGCGGCCCAGCGACCACGCCCCGGTGACGGCCGACCTAGCCCTCTAAGGGGCCTCAAGGCGCCAGCCGATAGCCCCCGGCCTCGGTGATCAGCAGCTTGGCGCCGGACGGGTCGGGCTCGATCTTCTGGCGCAGACGGTAGACGTGGGTCTCCAGCGTGTGGGTGGTGACGCCGGCGTTATAGCCCCACACCTCGGTCAGCAGCTCCTCGCGCGCCACCGGCTTGGAGCCGGCGCGGTAGAGGTATTTGAGGATGTTGGTTTCCTTCTCCGTCAGCCGGATCTTCTTCTGGCGCTCGTCGATCAGCAGCTTCTGGGCCGGGCGGAACTCGTAGGGGCCGATGCGGAACACCGCGTCCTCGGACGCCTCGTGGCTGCGCAGCTGGGCGCGGATGCGCGCCAGCAGCACCGCGAAGCGGAACGGCTTGGTCACATAGTCGTTGGCGCCGGAATCCAGGCCGAGGATGGTGTCGCTGTCGGTGGCGGCGGCGGTCAGCATGATCACCGGACAGGTGACCCCCTCCTCGCGCATGCGCCGGCAGGCCTCGCGGCCGTCGAGGTCGGGCAGGTCGACGTCGAGCAGGATCAGGTCCGGCCGGATCTCGGCGGCCCTGGCCACGCCGGCCAGGGCGGTCTGCACCTCGACGACGTTGAAACCCTCGTGCGTCTGCAACTGTTCGGCCAGGGCGCCGCGCAGGTCGTCGTCGTCGTCGATGATGAGCAAGGTCTTGTGTTGCGCCATGGGTTGGAACATGCACCGCTCCGGCAGGCCGCGCCAAGGGCGGATTGCAGGCGAGCGACAGCGGAGGCGACATGATCTTCACCGCCTGGTCGGACGGACGGCTCGATCTCGACGGCCGCCTGGTTCGCTGCGCCCTGGGCAAGGGCGGGGTGATCGCCGCCGCCGACAAGCGCGAGGGCGACGGGGCCAGCCCGCTCGGCGTCTGGCCGATCCGGCGGCTGCTCTACCGGCCCGACCAGGGCGGCGTTCCGGCGACCGCCCTGCCCGTCCAGCCGATCGGCCCGGACGACGGCTGGTGCGACGCCCCGGGCGATGCGGCCTACAACCGCCCCGTCACCCTGCCCTACCCGGCCAGCGCCGAGCGGATGTGGCGCGAGGACCGGGTCTACGACCTGGTCGGCGTGCTGGCCCACAACGACGACCCGCCGGTTCCCGGCCTGGGCTCGGCGATCTTCCTGCACCTGGCCCGGCCGGACTTCGCCCCGACCGAGGGCTGCGTCGCCCTGGCCCGTCCCGACCTGGAGGCCTTGCTGCGGCTGGCCGGCCCCGGATCGGCGATCGCCATCCGCCGCGCCGAGGAACGGTCCGCCTGACCGGCTCTAGAGCGCCGCGTCCCCGGCCGCGCGGGCGCGTGGGCCGAACACCGCCGAGCCGAGCCGCACCGAGGTGGCGCCGAAGCGGATCGCCGTCTCGAAATCGTCGCTCATGCCCATCGACAGGCGCGAAAGGCCGTTGCGGGCGGCGATCTGGGCCAGCAGGGCGAAATGCGGTCCGGCCGGCTCGGCCTCCGGCGGGATGCACATCAGTCCCTCGACCTCCAGGCCGTAGACACGCCCGGCGGCGGCGATGAAGGCGTCGGCCTCGCGCGGGGCGACGCCGGCCTTCTGCGGCTCCTCGCCGGTGTTGACCTGCACATAGAGCCGGGGGGCGCGGCCGGCCCGCTGGATCTCGTCGGCCAGGGCCTTGGCCAGCTTCTCCCGGTCGAGCGTCTCGACCACGTCGAAGAAGCCGACCGCCTCGCGCGCCTTGTTGGTCTGCAAAGGCCCGATCAGGCGCAGCTCCAGGCCGTCGCGGCGGCCGGTCCAGCGCTCCGTCGCCTCCTGCACGCGGTTTTCCCCGAAAATCGCCTGGCCGGCGGCCGCCACCGGCGCGATCCGGGCCCAGTCCTGTTGCTTGGAGACCGCGACCAGGGCCACATCGGCGGGATCGCGGCCGGCGGCGCGGGCGGCGGCGGCGATGCGGGCCAGCACGGCGGCGCGGGCGGCGGCGGAATCGAAGGAGGCTTGGGTCATCGTGGATCCGGTGAGGGCGACGGACAGGCTGGCGCGGACGGCGGCGACGCTAGGCCGATGCGCGGCCGGGCGGAAGGGCCCCGCGGCCGCCCGCAGCCTGCCCGCCCTGTGGTTCGTCACCGATCCGATCCGCACGCCCGACCCCGCCGCCGTCGCCGCCCGCCTGCCCCGGGGGGCGGGGGTGATCTTCCGGGCGTTCGGGGCGGCGGACGCCGTCCACGCCGCGCGGCGGCTGGCCCGCATCGCCGCCGCGCGCGGCCTCGTCCTGCTGGTGGGGGCCGACGAGGCCCTGGCCGTCGCGGCCGGGGCGCACGGCCTGCACCTGCCCGAGCGGATGATCGCGCGGGCCCCGCGCCTGCGGGCCCGGCGGCCGGCATGGATCGTCACCGCCGCCGCCCACGGCCCCGCCGCCCTGGCCCTGGCCGCCCGCAACGGGATCGACGCGGCCCTGGTCTCGGCGGTGTTTCCCAGCCGCAGCCCGTCGGCCGGCGCGCCGATCGGCCCCGTCCGCCTGGCCGGGCTGGCGCGGCGCGCGGGGCTGCCGGTGATCGCCCTGGGCGGCGTGGACGCGAAGACGGCGCCTCGGCTGATCGGCACGGGCGCGGCCGGCCTCGCGGCCGTGGACGGATTTTCAGGAGGTCAGAAAGGGATCAGAACTTGAACGAGGTCTCGAGGCGCACGCGCGGCGCCTGATCCTGCGGGGTGGACTTGCGGTCCGGAACCGGGGAGTCGCCGCCGAGGGCGACGGCGCCGCCGACGCGCAGCGACGGCGTGACGCGGAAATAGGCCCCGGCCTGGATGTCCTTCATCTGCACGTCACGGCCGATCGGCTGCTCGACGTCCAGCTTCAGGCCCCACTTGCCCTTGTCGTCCCATTGCAGGGATTTCTTGGGGGCGGCCGGGCCGAACTGGGCCTGTTCCGGCGAGATCTGTTCGTGGGTGGAGAAGGCGTCGCCGGTGACGGTGACCTTCGGCTTGACCGACTGGGCGTGGGCCAGCGTTCCCGTTCCCGAAAGAACGAGCGCCGAGATCGCCACAGCGAACAGCCGCACCCTTGCCATCGCCAGTCCCAACCTAGCCCAAAGCCCCAAACGTCTAGATCGGGAGTTCGCTCCCGAGCCATGCGTTATGTCAGTTTCGATTAAAGTCCGCGGCGGCGGCGGGTCAACAGCGTCGGCGGCGAGTCCGGGACGATTCGACGATTGCGTCCGGCGCCTGTGGCGCGAAGGCCACGCGATTCCGCTTTGGTCGCGGCTTAGGCATGTTATAGACGCAGCTTCCGAAAGGTCGGGGTCTGCTTTGGGGGCGACGCCGCATGTCCGCCCGATGGGGCCGGACGGGCCATACGATTGGAGCGAACTATATGCCGTTTGTGCGTGGCGGTTTTAAGCGTGAGGCCGCATCCGGCCTGGGCGTGGCCGTTCTGGCCGTCAGCATGATCGCGGTGGCGGGCTGCTCGACCGTGGGCAAGGCCAATCCCTTCCGCAAGAGCGGCGAGGCGCCGGCGCCCAGGGCCGCCGAAGGCGCCATCGGCGTCAACGCCTATCTGTGGCGCGCCACGCTCGACACCCTGGCGTTCATGCCGCTGGCCTCGGCCGACCCCTATGGCGGCGTGGTCATCACCGACTGGTACACCAATCCGGAAAAGCCGGACGAACGCTTCAAGGCCACGGTCTACATCCTCGACACGCGCCTGCGCGCCGACGGTCTCAACGTGACCATCTTCAAGCAGACCAAGGACGCCGGCGGAAACTGGGTCGACGCGTCCTCGGCGGCGCAGACCGAAACCGACATCGAAAACGCGATCCTGACCCGCGCCCGGCAGCTTCGTCTGTCGAACATCAACGGCAAGGGTTGATCCGCGGTTTTCCCGAGAAGGCAATGGCCCGGTACAATCCGAAAGAAGCCGAACCCAAATGGCGCGCCGCTTGGGCGCAAGCCGACGTGTTCCGCACGCCCGCGCTGAACGACGCCCAGGGCAAGCCCAAGTACTACGTGCTGGAGATGTTCCCCTATCCGTCGGGGCGCATCCACATGGGCCACGTGCGCAACTACGCCATGGGCGACGTCGTCGCCCGCTTCAAGCGCGCCAACGGCTTCAACGTCCTGCACCCGATGGGCTGGGACGCGTTCGGCATGCCGGCCGAGAACGCCGCCATGGAGCGCGGCGTCCACCCCAAGGGCTGGACCTACGACAACATCGCCGCCATGCGCGAGCAGCTGAAGCTGCTCGGCCTGTCGATCGACTGGAGCCGCGAGTTCGCCACCTGCGACCCGGCCTATTACGGCCGCCAGCAGGCCTGGTTCCTCGACCTGTGGAAGCGCGGGCTGGTCTATCGCAAGGAAGCCCAGGTCAACTGGGACCCCGTCGACATGACCGTGCTGGCCAACGAGCAGGTGATCGACGGCCGCGGCTGGCGCTCGGGCGCCCTGGTCGAGAAGCGCAAGCTGACCCAGTGGTTCCTGCGCATCACCGACTACGCCGACGCCCTGATCGACGGGCTCAAGACGCTGGACCGCTGGCCTGACAAGGTCCGCACCATGCAGGAGAACTGGATCGGCCGGTCCAAGGGCCTGCGCCTGTCGTTCAGGTTCGCCGGCGAAACGCCGGAAGGCTTCACCGCCGACAACGGGCTTGAGGTCTACACCACCCGGCCCGACACCCTGTTCGGCGCCAGCTTCGTGGCCGTCGCGCCCGAGCATCCGCTGGCCCAGGCCCTGGCCGCGCGCGACCCCAAGGTCGCCGACTTCGTCGCCGAATGCCGCCGCGGCGGCACGTCCGAGGCCGTGATCGAGGGCGCCGAGAAGCTGGGCTTCGACACCGGCGTCGAGGTCGCCCATCCGTTCGACCCGGCCTGGAAGCTCAAGGTCTGGATCGCCAACTTCATCCTGATGGACTACGGAACGGGGGCGGTTTTCGGCTGCCCGGCCCACGACCAGCGGGACCTGGACTTCGCGCGCAAATACGGTCTGGCGGTCAAGCCGGTGGTGCTGCCGGCCGGCGCCGATCCGGCCGTCTTCGCCGTCGGCGCCGAGGCCTATGTCGGGCCAGGGAAGATCTACAACTCCGCTTTCCTCGACGGCCTGGACATCGAGGCCGCCAAGGCCGCCGCCATCGCCCGCGTCGAGGAGCAGGGGCAAGGGCAGGGGGCCACGGTCTACCGCCTGCGCGACTGGGGCGTTTCGCGTCAGCGCTATTGGGGCTGCCCGATCCCGGTCATCCACTGCAAGACCTGCGGCCCGCAGGCGGTTCCCGCCGACCAGCTGCCGGTGGTGCTGCCCGACGACGTCGAGTTCGACCGTCCCGGCAACCCCTTGCTGCGCCATCCGACCTGGCGGCACGTCGCCTGTCCCAAGTGCGGCGGCGCGGCCGAGCGCGAAACCGACACCCTCGACACCTTCGTCGACAGCTCGTGGTATTTCGCGCGCTTCGCCGATCCGACCGCCGAGGCGCCGATCGACCAGGCGGCCGCCGACCACTGGCTGCCGGTGGACCAGTACATCGGCGGCGTCGAGCACGCCGTCCTGCACCTGCTCTACGCCCGGTTCATCACCCGCGCCCTCAAGGACGGCGGCCTGCTGTCGGTCGAGGAGCCGTTCGCCGGCCTGTTCACCCAGGGCATGGTCACCCACGAGACCTATCGCAAGGCCAGCGGCGAGTGGGTCGAACCCGGTTCGGTGGAGATCACCGTCGAGAACAACGCCCGCCGCGCCGTCCTGGCCGACACGGGCGAGGCCCTGACCATCGGCGACATCGAGAAGATGTCGAAGTCCAAGAAGAACGTCGTCGCGCCGGAAGACATCTTCGACGCCTATGGCGTCGACGCCGCGCGGCTGTTCGTGATGTCGGACAGCCCGCCCGAACGCGACGTGCAATGGACGGTCGGCGGGGTCGAGGGCGCCTGGCGCTTCATCCACCGCGTCTGGAACGAGTTCGACAGCCAGCCGGCCGAGACGCCCGCCGCCCAGGCCGGCGACGACCCGAGGGCGGTCGAGCTGCTGCGCGCCGCCCACCGGCTGATCAAGAGCCTGAGCGAAAGCGTCGAGGGTTTCCGTTTCAACAGCGGCGTCGCCCGCCTGTACGAATTCCTCAATATTCTCAAGGCGGCCCCGGCCGAGGGCGCCACGCCCGCGGTGCTGGCCGCCCGCGCCGAGGCCCTGTCGGTCCTGGCGCGGCTGATCGCCCCGATCACCCCGCACCTGGCCGAGGAATGCTGGGCCCGCATCGGCGGGGAGGGGATGGTCGTCGACGCGCCCTGGCCCACGTTCGATCCGGCCCTGGCGGCCGAGGACGAGCGGGTTCTGCCGGTGCAGATCAACGGCAAGCGCCGCGCCGAGATCCGCGTCGCCCCCGGCGCCGCCGAGGACGAGGTGAGAAAAATCGCGCTGGCGGACGCGGCCGTGGCGCCGCACCTTGAGGGCCTGAACGTGCGCAAGGTGATCGTCGTGCAGGATCGCATCGTCAACATCGTCGCGGGGTGAACGCCTTGATCCGTCGACCCTTGGTAAAAGCCGTCGCGCTCGGCGCGCTCCTCGTCCTGGGCGGTCTGACGGCGGCGGGCTGCGGCTTCACGCCGCTCTACGCCTCTTCGGGCGTCACCCCGGCGCTGTCGGCGATCACCATCGCCGCGCCGCAGGGCAGGACCGCCTATCTGGTGCGTGAATCGCTGGAGGACGCGCTGCTCCAGAACAGCGACGTCCCGGCGAAGTACCGGCTGGGCTTCACCCTCAAGGAACAACGGTTCGCCCGCGGCCTGCGCTCCGACAACGTCGCCAACCGTTACGAGCTGCACGTCGACGTCAACTACACCCTGACCGAGATCGCCACCGGCAAGACGGTCAGGCAGGCCGGCCAGAGCGCCGTGGTCACCTACGACTCGGCCGACCAGCCCTACGCCGGCATCGCGGCCCAGTCCGACGGCGAACGACGCGCCGCCGAACAGGTCGCCCAGCGCATCCGCATCGACCTGGCCAGCTTCTTCGCCAGCCAGAAGAAGCCCTGACGCCGCGATGATCCTGGGCAAGCGCCCCGAGATCGAACGCTTCCTGTCGAACCCGCCGGCCGACGTTCGCGCCGCCTTGATCTATGGCCGCGACCGGGCGGTCGTGCGCGAGCGGGCCGACGGCCTGGCGGGCAAGGTGGCCGTGCGCCCCGACGATCCGTTCGACGTCGCCCTGCTGACCGAAACCGACATCGACGGCGATCCCGCCCGGCTGGAGGACGAGCTGGCGGCGCTGTCGATGATGGGCGGCCGGCGGCTGGTGCGGCTCAAGCTGACCGGCGACAAGGCCTCCGCCGACCGCAAGGCGGCCGAGGCGTTGAAAGCCCATGCCGAGGGCAAGCTCAATCCCGACGCCTTCTTCCTGATCGAGGGCGGCGCCCTTGGCCGCGACTCGGCGCTGCGCAAGGCCGCCGAGGGGGCCAAGGCCGGCGCCGTGGCCATTCCCTGCTACGAGGACGAACCGGGCGACGTGGCGCGGCTCGTGCGTGAGAACCTCGCCCGCGACAAGGTCGGCCTGACCTCAGACGCCCTCGACATGTTCGTCGCCCGCCTGCCGCGCGAGCGGGGGGTGGCCCGCCAGGAGATCGAGCGCCTGGCGCTCTATCTGGGGCCGGGCTCGGGCGTCACCGCCGGCCCCGGCGACCTGGAGGCCTATCTGGGCGTCGAGCCGGAGGCGTCGTTGTCGGACGCGGCGCAGGACGCCTTCGGCGGTCGGCTTGGCGCGGCCCAGGCGGCGCTTCGCCGGGCGGCGGCGGAAGGAGAGGGCGGCCCGGCCGCCGTGCGGGCCATCGGCCTGCATCTCGGCCGGCTGCGCCGCACCCTGACCCTGGCCAAGAGCGGCGCGGGCCTGGCCGAGGCGGCCAAGGCCTCCGGCGTGTTCTGGAAGAGCGAACGCGAGTTCCTGCGCCAGGCCAGGGCCTGGACGCTGGAGCAGCTCGACGTCGTCCAGCCCGAGGTGCTGGCCGCCGACAAGGCGTGCAAGACGGCCGGATCGCCGGACAATCTGATCGCCGAGCGCCTGGCCCTGACCATCGCCGGCCGGGCGCGGCGCCTGGGGCTGTAGGGCCTCGACCGGCCGCGCGCGGGATATTTCCTCGCGTCCACGCGTTGAACAGGTGCGAGGCGGCCCGTCCGCCGGGCGCCGTCCCGCGCGCCGATCCCGGAAAGGCCGACCATGCCCCCCAGCCCGATCTACGACCAAAGGCCGCAACGCCTGGTGCTGGCCACCGACCTCAGCGCCCGCTGCGACCGGGCCATGGACCGCTCTGTGCAGCTGGCGCGGGCCTGGGACGCCGAGCTGGTGGTGGCCAACGTCATCGAGACCGAGGCCGCGCCCGACAAGGACGCGCCGGCCTGGCGGCGGGACGGCGCGCCGGCCGATCTGGTCCGCCGCCTGGTCGAGGCCGACGTCGCCGATCCGGCGGTGCGGCTGAAGGTCGAAGTCCGTTCCGGAAACCCGCCCGACGTGGTCGCCGACCTCGCCGAGACCCACGCCGCCGGCTTGATCGTCACGGGGATCGCCCGCGATCCGGCGCTGGGCCCGCGCATTCTCGGCCGGCTGGTGGAGCGGCTGGCCCGCACCTCGCCGGCGCCGACCCTGATCGTCAGCGACCGCGCCCGTGGGCCCTATCGCCGCGTCGTGGTCGGGCTCGACTTCTCCAAGCCGTCGACGCGGGCCATCCATACCGCCTTGGCCTATTTCCCGGACGCGGCCGTCGAGCTGTTCCACGCCTTCCAGCCGCCGGCGCGGGGCAGGGTGAACCTGGACGAGCATCGCGACCAGCTGCGCGAACTGGCCCGCAAGGAGGTCGACAAGTTCCTGCGCAAAAGCGGTCCGGAAGCCGCTCTAGGCCTTGCGACCGTGGTCGAGCCGGGGGACGCGCCCGGCCTGCTCGCCGACTATGTCCATACCGTCGGGGCCGATCTGGTGGTCTTGGGCGCCGAAAGCCGCGGCGCCTTGACCAGCGCCATCATCGGCGGGGCGGCCGCCCGCATGCTGTCGGCGCTGCGGGGCGACGTGCTGCTGGTGCGATAGGGGCGGCCACAGAACCGGCTAAGTTCGGAGCCAGGGTGTCGCGCGCGCGGGTTTTCGCCCCGCGTCGGGCGGGGGCGCCAGTAAAAGCCGCGCAGGCGGCCGGGGGAGCGCATGCAGCCGCCGTCAGACACCGACGACACGTCGCCGTCCAACCTCTACGCCCGGCCAAGTCCGTGGGGACGCCTGCCGCCGACCACCTTTCAGCTGGGGCCGTTGCCGCGCGCGGCCAAGCCAGCGTCGCCGCCGGCCGTCCCGCCGCCGCCGAGGCCGAGCATCCTCACCGGATCGGTGATGCCGGCGCCGCGCCAGGCCAAGCCGGCCCCTGCGCCGCAGCCGGCCCCTGCCCCTGCCCCTGCGGCCGCTTCGCGCCCGGAACCCGCATCAGCGCCGGCGCAGGAGCCGGATCAGAGCCCTTCGCCCGGTCCGGTCCTGGCCGCCGAGGCCATGGTCATCTCGCCGATCGGGAAGGACACGCCCGAACGGCGCAGGACCGGCCTCTACCTGGCCCTTGCGGGCGCGGGGGCCTTGGCGCTGGCCGCCGGCGCGGCGGCGATGCTCAGTCGGCCGCAGGGCCGGACGGCGACGCCGATCCCGCCCGTGACGGCCACGCCGGCCGCGCCGCCCAGCCAACCGACCGTGGCCGAGGCGGCCAAGCCTGTCACGGTCCCAGAGACCGCCACGGCCATGCCGGCGGCGGCGCGCAATCCTGCAAGCCCGGGTCCGGCTAAAGTGGCGAAGACAGCGGCGCGAAGGCCCTCAGGGGCCGCGTCTGGCCTTCCGGCCGCCGCCGGGGCCGCTCCGGCGACCGTCAGCGAGCCCTCGGCGTCCCCCGTTCAGGATCCCGTGGTCGCGGTGACGCCGCCAGCGACGGTGGCCGCGCCCGTACCGGTCGAACCGGCACCTGTGGCCCCCCCGCCGCCTCACCCTCGGCCAGCCGCCGATCCCGACGCCCCGATCCCAGGCCGGACGCCGGGCTGAACCAGCCCCAAAAGGTCCCGAAACCGGCCTTGGAAGCTCAGCCCGCCGAACGGGTGAGCCGGCGGCAGAGCTCGTCTAGCTGTTCCAAGGTGGCGTAGCGGATGCGCAGTTCGCCGACGCCGCCGCGATCGTCGATGGCCACCTCCAGCCCGAGGACGTCGGCGAGGTCTTCCTCCAGCGCCCGGGTGTCGGCGTCCTTGCCCCTCGCCCCGCCGATGGCGGGCCGGGCGGCCCGGCCGCCGACCGGGCCCTCGGGATTGGCCGCCTTGCGGGCCAGGGCCTCGGCCTCGCGCACCGACAGGCCTTCGTCGACGATCTGGCGGGCCAGGGCCGCGACATTGGGCGCCGAGGCGATGGCTCGGGCGTGGCCGGCGGTCAGCCGGCCGGTGATCAGGTGTTCCTGCACCTCGTCGGGCAGGTTGAGCAGGCGCAGGGCGTTGGCGACATGGCTGCGGCTCTTGCCGACCGCCTCGGCCACGGCGTCCTGGGTGCGGCCGAACCGCTCCAGCAGCGCCTTGTAGCCCAGGGCCTCTTCGATGGCGTTGAGGTCGGCGCGCTGGACGTTCTCGATGATGCCGATCTCAAGCACCTGCAGATCGTCGAGCTCGCGGATCACCGTGGGCAGGGCGCGCAGGCCGGCGCGCTGGGCGGCGCGCCAACGCCGCTCGCCGGCGACGATCTGGTACTCGCCGGGCGCGCCGGGGGCGGGGCGCACCAGGATCGGCTGCAGCACGCCCTTTTCGCGGATCGACGCGGCCAGCTCCTCGAGGTCCGCCTCGACGAAATGCCGGCGCGGCTGGTCGGGATTGCGGCGGATCAGCTCGATCGGCGTTTCGCGCACGCCGGCCGTCGCCGTCGCGGGGGCGCCTTCGCCGGCCGGAGAAACCTCGGCCTCGCCCAATAGGGCCGACAGGCCACGACCCAATCCCCGGCGGTTTTCCGCGGCCATAACCGTATCCTTCATGTTCAAGCGGCCGCCCGCGCCTGTCTTGCGCGTTCGCGGCTGACGACCTCGCGGGCCAGCTTCAGATAGGCCTGGCTGCCGGCGCATTTGAGATCGTAGATCAACACCGGCTTGCCGAAGGACGGCGCCTCCGACACCCGCACGTTGCGCGGGATCACCGTGTCGTAGACCTTGTCGCCGAAGTGCGAGCGCACGTCCTCGGCCACCTGGTCCGACAGGCTGTTGCGCCGGTCGTACATGGTCAGCACGACGCCCTGGATCTCAAGCTTGGGGTTGAGGCTGCCGCGCACCAGCTCCACCGTGCGCATCAGCTGGGTCAGGCCCTCCAGCGCGAAGAACTCGCACTGCAGGGGCACCAGCACGGCGTCGGCGGCGGTCATGGCGTTGACCGTCAGGAGGTTCAGCGACGGCGGGCAGTCGATCAGCACATAGGTGAAGCGGTCGCGACCCTCGTCGGCGCGCAGGTCGGCCAGGGCGTCGCGCAGGCGGTACGAGCGGCGGTCGGCCCCAGCCAGCTCCAGCTCGACGCCCGACAGGTCCGGGTCGGACGGCACGATGAACAGGCCCGGCAGCGAGGTGGCCACCGCCGCCTGGGCCAGCGGCTGGCCGCCGACCAGGACGTCGTAGGCCGTGGTCGAACGCTGGCTGCGCGAAACGCCCAGGCCGGTGGAGGCGTTGCCCTGCGGGTCGAGGTCGAGGATCAGCACCCGCTCGCCGACGGCGGCGAGGGCGGTGCCCAGATTGATGGCGGTGGTGGTCTTGCCGACCCCGCCCTTCTGGTTGGACACCGACAGCACCCGTAGGGCCGGGTATGCCCCGGCGGCGGCGTTGGGGTCAGACTTTGGCACGAGACAGCCTTTTCACCTCGACGACGTGGCCACGCGGATCGCTCAAGCTGGGCCTGAGCTCAGCCTGAAAAATCCAATATTTTGTGGCTTCAGTCAATTCAACCTCAACATCTTGACCCTTTAGAAACAAGGCGGTCGCGCCTCGCTTCAGGTAGGGCCGGGCGTACCCGAGCAGCCGCGCCATGGGCGCGCAAGCCCGGGCCGTGACGATATCCACGGAAAGCGACAACTCTTCCGCACGTATGTTGTGAATCGTCGTCGGCAGGGCCAGACGCGTGCTGACCTCGGCCAGGAAGCGGCAACGCTTGGCCATGCTCTCGACCAGATGCACCTGGGCGCCGGCGACGCCCTTGAGCAGGATGGCCAGGACCAAGCCCGGAAACCCGGCCCCGGCGCCGAGATCGGCCCAGGTGAGGGCCTGCGGCGCGTAACGCAGCAGCTGGGCGCTGTCCCAGGCGTGCCGCGACCAGAAATCGGGCAGGGTGGCCGGCCCGACCAGGTTCATCTTCTCGTTCCACTCGGCCAACAGGTCGAGGAAGACGGCAAGGTCGGCGAGTTGGGCGTCGGTCGCGCCGGACGCGGCCTGGAAGCCGGCGGCGTCGACCACGCGCACGGGCGCGGCCTCAAGCGACGCGGGCGCGACGGACATGGGCCAACAGGGCGGTGATCGCGCCGGGGGTGACGCCTTCGATGCGGGCCGCCTGGCCCAGGGTCAGCGGGCGGATGCGGTCCAGCTTCTCGCGCACCTCGTTGGACAGGCCGCCCAGCCCGGCATAGTCGAGATCGGCGGGCAGGCGCAGGTCCTCGTCGCGGCGGAAGGCCTCGACGTCGGCGGCCTGGCGGTCGAGATAGCCGGCATAGGCCGCGTCGATCTCGATCTGCTCGCGGGTGGCGGCGTCCCACGTGGCGATCTGCGGCCAGACGGCCGCCAGACCCTGCAGGTCGACGCCGGGATAGGCCAGCATCTGCAGCAGGTCGCGCCTTTGGCCGTCGGCGTTGACCTTGAAGCCCAGGCGGGCGGCCTCGGCCGGGGTCAGCTTGAGATCGCGGGCCAAGCCGCGGGCGGCGGCCAGCTTTTCGGCCTTGGCCTCATAGGCGCGGGCCCGCTCCGCCCCGACCACGCCCAACGCCGTCCCGCGCGCGGTCAGGCGCTGGTCGGCGTTGTCGGCGCGCAGCGACAGCCGGAACTCGGCCCGGCTGGTGAACATGCGATAGGGTTCGGTGACGCCACGGGTGACGAGGTCGTCGATCATCACCCCGATATAGGCTTCGTCGCGGGCGAAGGAGACGGGCTCGGCCCCCGAGGCGGCGCGGGCGGCGTTCAGCCCGGCCACCAGCCCCTGCGCGCCGGCCTCCTCGTAGCCCGTGGTGCCGTTGATCTGGCCAGCCAGATAAAGGCCGGGCAGGCGCTTGACCTCCAGCAGCGGCGACAGCTCGCGCGGATCGACATAGTCGTATTCGATGGCGTAGCCGAACCGCTTGACCTCGACCTGCTCCAGGCCGGGAATGGTGCGCAGGAACAGCGACTGGGTCTCCTCGGACACCGAGGTCGAGACGCCGTTTGGATAGACGGTGTCGTCGTCGAGACCCTCCGGCTCCAGGAAGATCTGGTGGCTGGTCTTGTCGGCGAAGCGGACGACCTTGTCCTCGATCGAAGGGCAGTAACGCGGGCCCCGGCCGTGGATGCGGCCGCCATAGACCGCCGACTCGCTGAGTCGCTCGGCGATGATCCGGTGCGTTTCCTCGGTGGTGTAGGTGACGCCGCAGGACACCTGCGGCCGGTCGACACTGGCGGTCAGGAACGAAAAGGGCGTGGCGGGGTCGTCGCCGGCCTGCATCTCCAGGCGGTCCCAGGCGATGGTGCGGCCGTCGAGGCGCGCCGGGGTGCCGGTCTTCAGCCGCCCCATGTCCAGGCCGAGCGCGTAGAGCCGGTCGGCGAGGCCGATCGACGGCGCGTCGCCGACCCGGCCCGCCGGGATGCGTTTGTCGCCGAGGTGGATCAACCCCTTGAGGAAGGTGCCGGTGGTCAGCACCACGCGCGGGGCCCGATAGAGGTTTCCCGTGGCGCCGACGGCGCCGGCGACCCGGCCATCCTCGACGATCAGGTCCTCGACCGCCTCGGCGACGATGTCCAGGCCATGCTGGGCGGCGAGGGCGGCCTGCATGGCCTCGCGATAAAGACGGCGGTCGATCTGGGCGCGGGGGCCGCGCACCGCAGGGCCCTTGGAGCGGTTGAGCAGGCGGAACTGGATGCCGGCGGCGTCGGCCACGCGGCCCATCAGGCCGTCGAGAGCGTCGATCTCGCGCACCAGATGCCCCTTGCCCAGGCCGCCGATGGCCGGGTTGCAGGACATCTCGCCGATGGTCTCGATCTTGTGGGTCAACAGCAACGTGCGCGCGCCGAAGCGCGCGGCGGCGGCGGCGGCTTCGCAGCCGGCGTGGCCGCCGCCGATCACGATCACATCCCAGGACAAGGTGCGGGTCATCGAAACCGAGGCTGAACGAGGAACGCCCCCGGCGAGCGGGGGCGCGGAGCTTCTTATAGCCGAAAGGGCCGGGGAGGGCGAGTCGGTCAGGCGTGTTTCACGTGAAACATCGGACCCAGGGCAGGCGACTGGCGACGGCGATGTTTCACGTGAAACACCGCCTCACTTGCCGATGCAGAAGCTGGAGAACACCCGGTCCAGCACGTCTTCGGCGTCCACCCGGCCGGCGATGCGGCCCAGCGATCGGGCCGCCAGCCGCACATCCTCGGCCGCCAGCTCGACCTCGGCGTCCAGCATCTCGACCGCCCGGCCCAGGTGATCCCGCGCCTCCACCAGCCGGCCGCGATGCCGCTCCCGCGTCGCGGCGGGAAAATCGGCCCCGCTCAAGGCGGCGACCACCGTCCGGCGCAGGCGCCCGGTCAGCTCGTCCAGGCCCAGGCCCGTGGTCAACGACACGGAGGCCATCGTCGCCCCGACGGCCGCCGCGTGCTTGCGCGCCGCCTCGCCGTCGCCGGACGCCGGCAAATCGGCCTTGTTGATCACGCAGATGTCGCCGGCCCGCAGCAAGCCCGCCGCCTCCCGCCAATGGCCGTCGCCCGCCGCGCCATCGACCACCCACAGGCGCAGGGCCGCGCTTTCCGCCCAGGCCCGCGCCCGACGCACGCCCTCGGCTTCGATCACATCCTCGGCCCGCCGCACCCCGGCGGTGTCGGCCAGCAGCACCTTGTAGCCTTCCAGCACCAGCGGCGTTTCGATGACGTCGCGCGTGGTGCCCGGCTGGGCGGTGACGATGGCGGCGTCGCGGCCGGCCAGGGCGTTGAGCAGGCTGCTCTTGCCGGCGTTGGGGGCGCCCATCAGGGCGACGCGGAAGCCGTCGCGCACCCGCTCGCCCCGCGCGGCGTCGGACAGGGCGGCGTCCAGCTCGGCGATCAGCGCCGCAAGGCCGGGCCGGGCCCGCGCCGCCAGGTCCTCGGGCAGCTCCTCGTCGGGAAAGTCGACGCCCGCCTCCAGCAGGGCCAGGCTCTCGATCAGGGACGCCCGCCAAGCGGCGTAACGGTCGCTCAACGCCCCATCCAGCTGCGACAGGGCCTGGCGGCGCTGGGCCTCGCTCTCGGCGTCGACCAGGTCGGCCACCGCCTCGGCCTGGGCCAGGTCCAGCTTGCCGTTCTGGAAAGCCAAGCGGGTGAACTCCCCCGGCTCGGCCAACCTCAGGCCGAGGGCGGCCAAGGTCTCGACCACGGCCTCGACCACGGCCTGGCCGCCATGCACGTGAAACTCGGCGCAGTCCTCGCCGGTGTAGCTGGCCGGCCCGGGGAACCACAGCACCAGGGCCTGGTCGATGGTCTCGCCGTCCCCCGGCCGGCGAAGGCGGCGCAGCGACGCCAGCCGCGGCGCCGGCAGGCCGCCGCAAAGCCGCGCCACCACGTCCGCCGAGCGCGGACCCGACAACCTGACCACGGCCACCGCCGCGCGTCCCGGCGCCGTGGCCGGGGCGAAAATGGTATCCGACATCGATCCGCCTTGCGTCCTCAGGGCTTGCCCGCCGCCCCGGCCGCCGCCGCCGCCATCAGCCGGCGGAACTGCTCCTGGGCCTGGTCGCCGAACGCGCTCCAGGTCTTCATCAGCTCCTCGGGCTGCAGCATGGCGATGTTGGCGTCCATGCGCTTCTGCATCTCGGCGGTCAGCCGCTCGTTGAGGGCCGACACGTCGGGCAGGCCGAGGAAGGCGCGCGCCTCCTGCGGAGTGCAGTCGATCTCGATCGTCACCTTCATGGCCGGCCTTCGTCTCCTGGGCGCGCCCCGCAATCGGGCGGGGGCACGACTTTGTTATGGGCGCTTCGCGGCCCAGAGCGTTACTACCCCCTGGGACATAAACGGAGAGCGAAAACCATGAGCCATGAAAGCCTGACCGTCACCACCCCCGACGGCGACTTCAGCGCCTATGTCGCCCGCCCCGCCGCCGCCAAGGCGCCGGCCGTGGTGGTCATCCAGGAGATCTTCGGGGTCAACGCCGTCATGCGCGGCGTCGCCGACGACCTGGCGGCCCAAGGCTATCTCGCCATCTGCCCGGACCTGTTCTGGCGGATCGAGCCGGGCGTCGACATCACCGACCATTCCGAAGCGGAATGGAAAAAGGCCTTCGAACTCTACAACGCCTTCGACGTCGAAAAGGGCGTCGCCGACATCGCCGCGACCATCGACGCCATCCGCAAGGACGCCGGCTGCACCGGCAAGGTCGGGGCGGTGGGCTTCTGCCTCGGCGGCCTGCTGGCCTTCCTGACCGCCGCCCGCACCGACAGCGACGCCACGGTCGCCTTCTACGGCGTCGGGATCGAGAAGTTCACCGGCGAAGCGGCCAAGCTGGCCCATCCGCTGCTGATGCATATCGCCGAGGAAGACCAGTTCGTGCCCAAGCCGGCCCAGGAGCTGATCCTGGCCGCGCTGAAGAACCACCCCCAGATCGAGATCCACACCTATCCCGGCCGCGACCACGCCTTCGCGCGCAAGGGCGGCCAGCACTACGACGCCAAGGACGCCGCCCTGGCCGAGGGCCGCACGGCGGCCTTCTTCAAGACCAACCTGGCCTGAGGCGCGGCGATGCTGGCTGTTCAAGCTGTCCGCGCCGGCGGCCCCGAGGTCCTGGAGGTCGTCGAGCTTTCCACGCCCGAGCCGGGTCCCGGTCAGATCCGCATCCGCAACGAAGCGGTCGGCCTCAACTATATCGACACCTACCAGCGCAGCGGCCTCTATCCGATGAAGCTGCCGGCGGTGCTCGGCCTCGAAGGCGCCGGCGTCGTCGATGCGGTCGGGGAGGGGGTCGCCCGCTTCAAGGTCGGCGACCGCGCCGCCTACGGCAACGGCCCGGCCGGGGCATACGCCCAGTTCCACGTGGTCCCCGCCGAACGCGCCGTGCGCACGCCGGAGGGGGTGTCGTCGCGCGCCGCCGCCGCGGCGATGCTCAAGGGCATGACCGCCGAGTTCCTGCTGCGGCGGTGCTATCGCGTCCAGGCCGGCCAGACCATCCTGGTCCACGCAGCCGCCGGCGGGGTGGGCTCGATCCTGGCGCAGTGGGCCAAGTCGCTGGGGGCCGTGGTCATCGGCACGGCCGGCTCGGCCGACAAGGCGGCCCTGGCCAGGACCTACGGCTGCGACCACGTCATCCTCTATCGCGACGAGGACGTGGCGGCGCGGGTCCGCGAGCTGACCGGCGGCAAGGGCGTCGCCGTCGCCTATGACGGGGTCGGGGCCGAGACCTTCGAGGCGACCCTGGCCAGCCTCGCCCGGCGGGGAACCTTCGTCAGCTTCGGCAACGCCTCGGGACCCGTGCCGCCGTTCGCGCCGCTGCGCCTGTCCCAGGCCGGCTCGCTGTTCTTCACCCGGCCGACCCTGTTCGACTATGTCGCCACGACGGAAGAGCTGGACGCCAGCGCCGCCGCCCTGTTCGCGGCCATCGCCTCGGGCGCGGTCAGGATCGACATCGGCCAGGAGTTTCCGCTGGCCGAAACCCGCCGCGCCCACGAAGCGCTGGAGGGCCGGGCGACCACCGGCGCGACCCTGCTGATCCCCTGATCCCAAGGCCGCGCCGCAAAGCAAAAGAGCCGGGCCCCAGGGCCCGGCTCCTCTGTCGCGGAGATCGGCGTCGACCGCGCGATCAGGTGTTCATCGACTGGAAGAAGTCGCCGTTGTTCTTGCTCTGACGCAGCTTGTCGAGCAGGAACTCGATGGCGTCCTGCGGCCCCATCGGGTTGAGGATGCGGCGCAGGACATAGGTCTTCTGCAGCACGTCCTTCGGGGTGAGCAGCTCTTCCTTGCGGGTGCCGGACTTGAGGATGTCCATCGCCGGGAACACGCGCTTGTCGGCGACCTTCCGATCAAGGACGATTTCCGAGTTACCGGTGCCCTTGAACTCTTCGAAGATCACTTCGTCCATGCGCGAGCCGGTGTCGATCAGGGCGGTGGCGATGATGGTCAGGCTGCCGCCTTCCTCGATGTTCCGCGCCGCGCCGAAGAACCGCTTCGGCCGTTGCAGGGCGTTGGCGTCGACGCCGCCGGTCAGCACCTTGCCGGAGGAGGGGACCACGGTGTTGTAGGCCCGGCCCAGACGCGTCACCGAGTCCAGCAGGATGACCACGTCGCGCTTGTGCTCGACCAGGCGCTTGGCCTTCTCGATGACCATCTCGGCCACCTGGACGTGGCGGGTCGCCGGCTCGTCGAAGGTCGAGGCGACCACCTCGCCCTTCACCGTGCGCTGCATGTCGGTGACTTCTTCCGGCCGCTCGTCGATCAGCAGCACGATCAGATAGCATTCGGGGTGGTTGGTCTCGATCGACTTGGCGATGTTCTGCAGCATCACCGTCTTGCCGACCCGCGGCGGGGCGACGATCAGGCAGCGCTGGCCCTTGCCCAGCGGGGCGACGATGTCGATGACCCGGCCCGAACGGTCCTTCAGGGTCGGATCGTCGATCTCCATGGTCAGGCGCTGGTCGGGATAGAGCGGCGTCAGATTGTCGAACGCCACCTTGTGGCGGACGTTCTCCGGGCTCTCGAAGTTGACCTGATCGACTTTCACCAGGGCGAAATAGCGTTCGCCCTCGCGCGGGCTGCGCACGCCGCCCTCGACCGAATCGCCGGTGCGCAGGCCGAATTTGCGGATCTGCGAGGGGCTGACATAGATGTCGTCGGGCCCGGGCAGGTAGTTGGCTTCCGGGCTGCGCAGGAAGCCGAAGCCGTCCGGCAGCACCTCCATGGTGCCCGAGCCGGAGATTTCAACGCCTTCCTCGGCCAGGCCCTTGAGGATGGCGAACATCATGTCCTGCTTGAGCATGGCGTTCGCGTTCTCGATCTCCAGGCTTTCGGCGAAAGCGAGCAGATCGGCCGGCGACTTGTCCTTGAGCTCCTGCAGCGACATGCGCGTCAGGCCCATGGCGGCGATGGCGTTGGCGGCGGCGGTCGGTTCTTCGGGACCGTCGTCCTCGGCGCCGCCGAGCTCATCGCCGAGATCGGCGGCGTCCTCGATGGCGGCGGCCGCGTCGGCGACGAGGGTTTCGTCCTGCGCGGCTTCGGTTTGGTTTTCGTCTTGCATGATGATGACTCTGTCGAAAAGGCTCGCGCCGGCGATCCGCCGGAACGAGCGAGGGCCAAGCGGCCCTCAGGTAAATTGATGTGCGCACGCGGCGCGGAGCGGGAGGCGGACCGTCGCGGCGCGGAGCGGACGGCTCGGGCGCGGGTCCGTGGAGAGAGGGGAACGTCGGCTTGCGACGACGCTTCGCAGCCAGCGGAACCACATGGGCGGCGGCAGGTCAAGGCCCCGACGCGCGCCGGTCTTCCGTCGGCCGCATCGACGTGTCAGCCTGCGGGCCGGGCGCGCCGCCCGCGAGGAGACCGTCATGCCCGACGCCCAGCCGCCGCCAGCCCCGCCGGCCTGGGTTGAGAGCCGTCCCGAACCGGCGGCTCCGCTTCGCGCCGCGACCACCACCGGCCGATTGCAGGTGGGGCCGAACCAGGCCCCGGCCGAGCTGGTCGTCGAATGCCGGGCCGGATCGCCGATCAGCGCCAACCTGCGCTTAGGCGGCGAAACCGGCTTCGACCTGTCGCCCTATGAGGGACCCGACGCCTGGGGCGAGACCCATAAGCTGTTGACGGTCGCCCTCGACGGCCGTGCCGCGCCGCCGCGCAATGTTTCGGGCTGGTGGACGACGTCCGAGCGTTTCAACCTGTCGTTCCGGCTGGATGCGGCCGAGGCCCTGGCCTGGAAGGCCGCCGCCGGCCGGCCGCTTCGCATCGCCCTGCCGCCGGCCGCCTCGGGCAAGCCGAGCCCGGTCCTGGAGGCCGAGTTCAGGCTGCCGGCCGACGACCGGGTGTTGGCGGCGGTGATCGCCCCCTGCCTGGCCAGGCCCTGAAAGCCCGACCCCGTCGTCAGCGGCGGCCGAACTCGGTCGTCACCGCCAGCACCATGATGATCGCCACGATGAACGGCAGTTCGTTGGTGGCGCGCCAGAACTTCTCAGATCGGGTGTTGCGGCCCTCGGCGAAGGCGCGGCGGGCCTTGGACAGGAACCCGTGCCAGCCGAACAGGAACACCACGCCGGCCAGCTTGGTCAGCATCCACGGCTGGGCCAGGAAGCTCCAGCCGCGTATGTGGCCATCGACCCAGATCAGCGCAAGACCCATGACCAGGGTGAAGATCATCGCCGGATTGATGATAATCCGCAGCAGCTTCAGCTCCATGACCTTGAAGGTCTCGTCCATCTCCGAGCCCGGCGTCGCCCGGGCGTGATAGACGTAGAGCCGCGGCAGATAGAGCATTCCCGCCATCCAGGCGATGACGCCGATGATGTGCAGGCCCCGCAACAGATCGTACTGGCCGATCAGGAAATCGCTCACGCCGCCGCTCCCGTCCTCTGGTCCCTCGCGCATTTCGGCCAACAGGCCGCGCACGCCCAATCGCCCGCCGGCCGGACCCCGCCGTCACGGGCCAGGGCCTCGACCGCGATCCGCGCCAGGCCGTCGATGAACACCCGATCCACCCCCAGGGCCGGAACCCGAACATAGGCCGGACAGCCCAGGTCGGCGGCGAGGGCGGCGTATTCATGGTCCAGCTCGACCAGCGTCTCGACATGCTCGGAGACGAAGGCGATGGGGGCCACCACCACGCCCAGGCCCTCGCGCGCCGCCTGGGCGATGGCGTCCGGCGTGGCCGGGCCGATCCAGGCCATCGGTCCCACCCGGCTCTGGTAGCAGACGCTCCAGTCCCAGGCCGCCTCCAGCCGGGCGACGACCGCCGCCGCGGTGGCCTCGATCTGGGCCTGGTAGGGATCGCCGCCGTCGACCACCTTCTGCGGCAGGCCGTGCGCCGAGAACAGCAGCCGCACCTTGTCGGGCGAGCCCGCCTCGCGCCAGGCCGCCTCGATCCGGCGGGCGTGGGCCTCGGCCAGCTCGGCCTCGGTCGGATAGCAACAGACCGCCCGGGCCCGGCCGCCGCCGCGATAGGCCGCCGCCCAGGCCTTCAACGACGAGGCCGTGGTGGTGGTCGAGAACTGCGGATAGAGCGGCAGCAGCACGATCTCGTCGGGGGCGAAGGCCTCCACCGCCGCGGCCGTCTCGTCGCTCATCGGCCGCCAGTAGCGCATGGCCACGAAGGCCTTGACCGTCGATCCGGGGATGCGCGCGGCGAGCGCCGTCTCCAGGGCCCGGGCCTGCGCCTCGGTCTCCGGCGCCAGCGGCGAGGCGCCGCCCATCAGCGCATAGTTGGCCTTGGCAGCCTTCTCGCGGGTCCGCGAGATCAGCGCCGCCAGCAACTGCCGGAACGGCGCGGGCCAGGGGATGATCGCCGGATCGGAGAACAGGTTGTAGAGGAACGGCCGCACCGCCCCGGGGCCGTCGGGGCCGCCGAGGTTGAACAACACCACGGCGATCCGCCGCATCTGCCCGCTGTCACGCGCCAAGGCTCTTCCTCAGTCCCGAACCACCCGGGCGAGCGTCTGCTCGATATGGGCGATGGGGGTGTCCGGCAGAACGCCGTGCCCCAGATTGAAGATGTACGGCGCCTGGCCCCATTGCTCCAGAAGCTGATCGACCCGGCGATCCAGCGCAGCGCCGCCGGCGCGCAGCAGCAGCGGATCGAGGGCGCCCTGGATGGCCTTGCCCGCCTGGATGCGCCGGCCCAGGGCCGCCGGGGCCTGGACGTCCAGCGCCACCGCCTGGACGTCGACCGTCCCGGCGTAGGTCTCGACCAGGCCGCCGGCGCCGCGCGGGAAACCGATCACCGGCGCCGTCACCCTGGCCAAGCGCAGCCGGCGGACGATCTCGGCGTGCGGCCGCGCCACCAGGCGCTCGAACAGGTCCTCGGAAAGCCCTTCGGCCCAGGATTCGAACAGCTTGAGCGCCTGGGCGCCGGCGCCGGCCTGCATGACCAGATAGCGCGTGGTGGCCTCGACCAGCACCTCGATCAGGGCGTCCAGCCTGTCGGCGTGCTCGTAGGCGAAGGTCCGCGCCCGGCTGCGATCGCTGGAGCCGCCCTCGATCATATAGGTCGCCACCGTCCACGGCCCCCCGGCGAAGCCGATCAGGGCCCGCTCAGGCTCCAGCGCCGCGCGCACCCGCGACAAGGTCTCGCCCACCGGGGACAGCCGCTCGACCGAGGCCTCGACATTGTCGGCCAGCCGGCCGATGTCGGGCAGCGGCCCGAGCTTGGGGCCCTCGCCCGTCTCGAACCAGACGTCCTGGCCCAGGGCGCGGGGGATCAGCAGGATGTCGGCGAAGACGATGGCCGCGTCGAACGGGAACCGCCGCATCGGCTGCAAGGTCGCCTCGGCCGCCATCGCCGGATCGAGGCAGAACGAAATGAAGTCCGGGGCCTTGGCCCGCAAAGCCCGGTATTCCGGAAGACTGCGCCCCGCCTGGCGCATGAACCAGACCGGCGGCCGCTTGAGGGTCTCGCCCGCCAGGACGCGCAGCAAGGCGGGGCGGGCGGGCGCGGGAGAGGGCGTCGTCATGGCCGTCCTTAAAGACGCTCCAGCCCGAAGGCTCAAGCCCGCTTGATCGGTCCTTTTGTCCTCCCCGCCCCGAACCAACTCTTAAATAAAAGATTAATAAGAATATTGAGGAGGAAGAGGTTGGACCAGGGCGCCGTGGGGATGACTGGTCGGCGCGGCCCGGTCATACGCAGGCTTTCCCCTTGTCGCACCGAGGCTTTCCCTGTTGAGCGAAGGCGTCTGTGGATGACGTGGACAACTCTCAACCACCCGAAATCATTAATGAATTCTTAACGCGGTCGGAGGGCGGACCAGCGAGTCATAGACTTTTCCCCCGCGCCGGCCAAGCCGTCGGGCGACAGGAATCCACAATGGGATCGGGCATGGGGACGACCGCCGGTCGAACCGGGTCGTTCTCCACCGTCGGCCCTGGCGGGCCGCGACCGGGACGTTTCCATCCCAGGTTTCGTCCAATTCGCCCGACAAGGGTTAAGACGGAGTTAACGATGCTTCCACAGGCTCCGGAAACCATGATCGGCCGATCGGCCATGGACATCGGGCCCGCCACGCGGGAAACAATGGCGCGATGACCGCCGCGCGCTTCGCGACCTATTTCCATGTCCATCTCGTCTCCGACTCCACGGGCGAGACGCTGAACGCCATGGCCAAGGCCGTGTGCGCCCGCTTCGACGACGTGCTGCCGATCGAGCACATCTACGCCCTGGTGCGTTCGCCCCGTCAGCTGGAGCGGGTGCTGCACGAGATCGAGGGCGCGCCGGGCGTGGTGCTGCACACCATCGTCGACAAGGAGTTGCGCGCGGCGCTGGAGCAGGGCTGCCGCGACCTGGACATGGCCTGCATCGCCGCGCTCGATCCGCTGGTCTCGGCCCTGTCCCGCTATCTCGGCGCCTCGCTGTCCACCCGGGTCGGCGCCCAGCACAATCTCGACAACGACTATTTCAACCGCATGGACGCGCTCGACTACGCCATGGGCCACGACGACGGCCAGGGCGCCCAGGAGCTGGAGCGCGCCGACGTGGTGCTGGTCGGGGTCAGCCGCACGTCGAAGACGCCGACCTGCATCTATCTGGCCCATCGCGGCGTGCGGGCGGCCAACGTGCCGCTGGTGCCGGGGGCCGATCCTCCGGCCCAGCTGTTCAGTCTCAAGCACGCCCAGGTCGTCGGCCTGACCGTCTCGCCCGACCGCCTGCTGCAGATCCGCCGCAACCGCCTGCTCAACCTGCGCGAGGAGCGCGAAAGCAGCTATATCGACACCGAGGCGGTGCGCGAGGAGATCATCCGCGCCCGGCGGTTGTTCGAGCGGCACGGCTGGCCGGTGATCGACGTCACCCGCCGCTCGGTCGAGGAGACGGCGGCGGCGGTGATCAATGTGCTGACCTCCGGCAAGGGGCAGGTGGAGGTGCTGTCGTCGTGATCCCGGTGATCCTGGCGTCCAAGAGCGCGGCGCGCGGCGCGCTGCTGCGCGGGGCCGGCGTCTCCTTCGAGACCCGGGTCGCCGGCGTCGACGAGGACGCGGTGAAATCGGCCATGCTGGCTGACGGCGCGGGGCCGCGCGACATCGCCGACGCCCTGGCCGAGATCAAGGCCGTCAGGGTCTCGGAAAAGACCGCCGGCCTGGTCGTCGGCACCGACCAGACCCTGGATCTCGACGGCCGGCTCTACGACAAGGCCGCCAGCCTGGACGAGGCCCGCGCGCGCCTGCAGGATTTCCGCGGCAGGAGCCACAAGCTGCATTCGGCGGTGGTGGTCGCCCGCGACGGCGCGCCGATCTGGCGCGAGGTGGTCACCGCCACCTTGCGCATGCGCCCGTTCACCGACGCGTTCCTCGACGGCTACTTGGCCCGCAACGGCGAGGCGGCCCTGAGCTCGGTGGGCTGCTACCAGCTCGAAGGCGAGGGGGTGCAGCTGTTCGACCGGATCGACGGCGACTATTTCACCATCCTCGGCCTGCCGCTGATGGGCTTGCTCGACCTTCTGCGCCGCCACGGCGTGCTGCCGCTGTGAGCCGGCCGGCGATCACCGGGGCCACGGTGGTGGCCGGCGTGGCCGGCGCGCCGGTGCGCCATTCTCTAAGCCCGATCCTGCACAACGCCTGGCTGGCCGGCGCCGGGATCGACGGGGTCTATGTCGCCTTCGCCCCGCCGGCCGACCGTTTCGCCGCCTTCGTCGAGGGCCTGCGCGGCGGGGCGGTGCGCGGTCTCAACGTCACCTTGCCGTTCAAGGAAGAGGCCCTGGCCCTGGCCGACGAGGCCAGCGACCTGGCCCGCGCCGCCGGGGCGGCCAACGTCCTGGTCTTCGAGACCGACGGCCGGATTCGCGCCGACAACACCGACGGCTTCGGCCTGCTGCAGGCCCTGGCGGTCCAGGCCCCCGGCTTTTCGCCCGCCGCCGCGCCGGCCGTGGTGCTGGGCGCGGGCGGCGCGGCGCGGGGGGCGGTCGCCGCCCTGCTGGCCGCCGGCGCGCCCGAAGTCCGCGTCGTCAACCGCACCCGCGCCCGCGCCGAGGCCATCGCCGCCGCCCTGGGGCTTAAGGTTAGGGCCTTCGGCTGGGAGGAACGCGACGCCGCCTTCGGCGGCGCTGGAGCGCTGATCAACGCCACCTCGCTGGGCCTGGCCGGCGGCCAACCGCTCGACCTCGCCATCGACGCCCTGCCGCCGGCCGCCGTGGTCATGGACATGGTCTATAAACCGCTGCGCACCGATCTTCTGGGCCGGGCCGCCGCCTCGGGCCGCCCGGCGGTCGACGGGCTGGAGATGCTGATCCGCCAGGCCATGCCCTCGTTCGAAGCCTTCTTCGGCCGCCCGCCGCCCGCCGAAGTCGACGCCCGCGCCCTGGCGCTCGCCGCCCTGCGAGGCGCGGCGTGATCGTCGTCGGCCTCACCGGCTCCATCGGCATGGGCAAGTCGACGACGGCGGCGATGTTCGCCGCCGAGGGCGCTCCGGTCTACGACGCCGACGCCGAGGTCCACGCCCTCTACGCCGAGGGCGGCGCGGCGGTTGGGCCGGTGGGGGCGGCTTTCCCCGGCGTGGTGAAGGACGGCGCGGTCGACCGCGCCGCGCTCAGCGCCCAGGTGGTCGGAAACCCCGAGGCGCTCAAGCGGCTGGAGGCCATCGTCCACCCGTTGGTCGGCGCGGCCCGCGCCGAGTTCTTCGAGCGCGCGGCGCGCGACGGGGCCGACCTCGTCGTCCTCGACATTCCCCTGCTGTTCGAGACCGGCGGCGAAAAACGCGTCGACGCCGTGGTCGTCGTCTCCGCCCCGGCCGAGACGCAGCGGGCCCGCGTGCTCGCCCGCCCGGGCATGACCGCCGAAAAACTCGACGCCATCCTGGCGCGCCAGATGCGCGACGCCGAAAAGCGCGCCCGCGCCCATTTCGTCATCGACACCGGCCGGGGGCTGGAGGCGGCGCGGCTGCAGGTCCGCGAGGTGGTCGAGACGCTGCGCCGGCCGGGCTGGCGCGCGGGACCGGCCCTTGAAGCCGGCGGCGAAGCGCCCCATTGATCGACCATGGCGCGTGAGATCGTCCTCGACACCGAAACCACCGGGCTCGACCCCAGGCATGGCCACCGCCTGATCGAAATCGCCTGCCTGGAGATCGAGGACTTCATCCCGACCGGGCGCACCTTCCACCGCTATGTCGATCCCGGCCGCGAGGTCGAGGCCGAGGCCGAGAAGGTGCACGGCATCTCGACCGCCATGCTGGTCGGCAAGCCCAAGTTCGGCGATCCCGACATCGTCGACGCCTTCCTGGATTTCATCGGCGACGCGCCGCTGGTGGCGCACAACGCCCCCTTCGACCGGGGCTTCATCAATCACGAACTGGGCCTGATCAACCGGCCCGCGCCGCCGGACGACCGCTGGATCGACACCCTGGCCCTGGCCCAGAAGCGTTTTCCGGGCATGTACAACTCGCTGGACGCGCTGTGTAAGCGGTTCAAGATCTCGCTGGCCGAGCGCGAGAAGCACGGGGCCCTGATCGACGTGCGGCTGTTAGCCGAGGTCTATCTGGAGCTGCAGGGCGGCAAGGAGCGCGGGCTCGACCTGGCCCCGGCCCGCCTCAAGACCGCCGCCGCCACGGTCGGCGGGCGGATCGACCACGGGCCACGGCCACGGCCCCTGGCCCCGCGATCGACCGAGGCCGAGCGCGAGCTTCACGCCGAATGGGTGCGTGGAAAGCTGAAGGACAAAGCCGTCTGGCTGAAATACGGCGTCGGCGCCGACTGAATTCCCGGGCCGCCGCAAGACCGGCCGGCCCCATCCTGGCGGACGGCGCCGGCGGCCAAATCACATCGGGTCAGGCTTCGCCGGCGGCGGGGCCTTCCATCTGGGCGCGGCGCGCGGTGTAGACGCCGGCGAAATCGATCGGGTCGAGCAGGAAGGGCGGGAAGCCGCCTTCGGTGGTCAGGTCGGCGATCACCCGGCGGGCGAACGGGAACAGGAAGCGCGGGCACTCGATCAGCAGCACCGGCTCCAGGTCGGCCTCGGGCACGCCCTGGATCTGGAACAGGCCGCCATAGACCAGCTCGACCTGGAACACGGTCTCGCCGTCGCGCTCGGCGCGGGCGGTCAGCTTCAGGTCGACCTCGAACAAGCCGTCGTTGCGGCCGCGGGCGTTCATCTCGACGCCCATGTCGATCTGCGGCTGTTCGGCGCCGGCGCGCAGGGACTCCGGCGCGCGCGGGTTTTCGAACGACAGGTCGCGGATGAACTGGGCGATGATGCGGATGCCCGGCTGCGCCGATTGGTCAGCGCCGTTGCCATTTTCCTGCACGGCGCTGGCTTGCGTGTCGGTCATGAGAGGTTTTTTCCAGTAACGAAGGCGTTTTGCGCCGACGCGGCGGTCGCCCGGCTTTCAGGTTCGAAGCGGCGCTGCTAACACGACAAGCCGCCGTCGTGCAACGGCGGCGCCTGACGCGCGCCTCAGGTGAGCCTATATTGACATCTCCGGCCTGTCGTCAGGCCATTCTTTCGCTCAAGTTCCGGTCGATCCGTTGCAAGTGCTCGAACTCATCATCTTCGCCGTCCTCGCCGCCGTCGTGCTGTATCAGCTCTACGCCGTCCTCGGCCGGCGCGTGGGCCGCCAGCCCGAGGACATGCCCTCCGGGCCGCCCGCGATCCGCTCGGCGGTGGACAGCGACCCGGCCGCTCCGGCCGCGATCGACCCGGCCTCGCTCGGCGGCCTTGCGGCGCTGCGGGCCCGCGACCCCTCGTTCGAGACCGGCCATTTCCTCGCCGGCGCCGCCTCGGCCTACGAGATGGTCGTGCGCGCCTTCGCCCAGGGCGACCGCGCCACCCTGGGGCGGCTGCTGGCCCCGGCGATCATGCGGCCGTTCGAACAGGCGATCTCCGGCCGCGAGACCGAAGGCCGCACCGAGACGGTCGAATTCCTGTCCTCGCCGCGCGCCGACCTGGAGACCGCCGAGGTCGACGGCGACGTCGCCCGCGCCAAGGTGCGCTTTCTGGCCGAGTTCCGCAGCCGCACCAAGGGACCGGAGGGCGAGGCGGTCGACGACAAGCGCACCGCCGAACTTTGGACGTTTGAACGAAACCTTAACAGCCGCGACCCCAACTGGCTGCTGGTGCGAGTGGATGCGGCGGAGGCGTAGGTCGGATGCGGTTTGGAGGTTTCGCGGGCGTCGTCGCGTCCTCGCTGCTGCTTTACGCCTGCGCCACGGCGCCCAAGCCGGCGCCGCCGGTTCCGCCCAGGCCGCCGGTTGAGCCTTCGCAGGGCGGGGTCGCCACCCCGCCGCCGCCCGCCACGGCGCAGCTGCGTTTCTCCGACCTGCCCGGCTGGGCCCAGGACGACCACGCCGCCGCCCTGCGAGCGTTCCAGGACGGCTGCGGCGTCGCCAAGCCGGCGGCCCTGGCCGACGCCTGCCGGCGCGCCCGGGCCCTGGGCCCCGTCGACGAGGCCGCCGCGCGCGCCTATCTCGAAGCCCATTTCCGGCCCGAGGCCGTGGTTCCCCCTCCGGGCGACAAGGGCGGCCTGCTCACCGGCTATTTCGCGCCGGTCTACGAGGCGCGGTTCTCGCGCCAGGGCCCGTTCACCGCCGCCGTGCGCGGCCGTCCCGCCGACCTCGCCGCCAATCCCGACGACCCCGGCGTCATCGGCCGGCAGACCCGCGACGGCTTCGAGCCCTATCCCGACCGCGCGGCCATCGAGGCCGTCCCGGCCCGCGAGCCGTTGGCCTGGATGCGGCCCGAGGACCTTTTCTTCCTGCAGATCCAGGGCTCGGGCGTCCTGGTGCTGCCCGACGGCCGGCGGTTCAAGGCGCTGTTCTCGGCCAACAACGGCCGGCCGTTCGTCGGCATAGCCACCTACATGCGCGACCAGGGCCTGCTGCGCGACGACAACACCTCGGCCGACAACATCCGCAACTGGCTGGCCGACCATCGCGGCCCCGAGGCCGACGCGGTGATGCGGCGCAATCCCCGCTACGTGTTCTTCCATGTCGCCCCCGACGACGGCAAGGAGCCGAACGGGGCGGCGGGCGTGGCCCTGACGCCCGGCCGGTCCATCGCCGTCGATCCGACGAGGCACCCCTTCGGCGGCCTCTATTGGATCGACGCCAGCGCCCCGGCCCTGGCCGGCGCCTTCCCGGTCTATCGCCGGCTGGCGGTGGCCCTCGACGTCGGCGGCGCGATCAAGGGCGAGGTGCGCGCCGACCTCTACACCGGTCGCGGCGACGCGGCCGGCGGCGAGGCCGGCCGCGTGCGCCATATCCTGCACCTCTACCGGCTGGTCCCCGTCGACGCGGTGGCCACGAGCCCGGCGCCGGTCCCGGGCCGCGGGTCGTGAAACGGCCGCTGCGCCCGGAGGAGCTCAAGCTCTGGGCGACGGTGCTGACCACGGTGCGCCCGGCCCCCGGCCGGCGCCGGCCGGCCTCGCCGGCCGAGCCCGAAGACGCGGCGGCCGCGCCGGTGGCCCTGGCGCCGGCCCCGTCGGGATCGGCCAGGCCGGCCGGACCCAAACCCTATATCCCGCCCGAGGGCATCGAGCCCGGCCGCAAGCGACGCATCGTGCGCGAACGCGAGCTGATCTCGGCGCGGATCGACCTGCACGGCCTGGACCAGGACCGCGCCCGCAACACGCTTGAGACCTTCCTGCGCCGCGCCCAGGACCAGGGCGCTCGCTCGGTGCTGGTCATCACCGGCAAGGGTTCGCGCGGCGAAGGCGTCCTGCGCCGCTACGCCCCCGAATGGCTGGCCGCCCCCGCCCTGCGCGGCGTCGTCGCCGGGGTGTCCGAAGCCCACCGCCGCCACGGCGGCGAGGGCGCGCTCTATGTGGCGCTGAAGCGGAAGGCAGAGGTCTGAACTGACGGCGACCCCGGGCGGGCGAAGGGGCGTCAGCCCCGCCGCGCCGCCTCGATGGCGGCGACGTCGATCTTCTTCATCGTCATCATGGCTTCGAAGGCGCGCCTGGCCTCCTCGCCGCCGGCCGCCAGCGCGCCGGTCAGCGCGCGCGGGGTGATCTGCCAGGAAATTCCCCACCGGTCCCTGCACCAGCCGCAGGCGTTCTCCTGGCCGCCGTGGCCGACAATGGCGTTCCAGTAGCGGTCGGTCTCTTCCTGGTCGTCGGTGGCGATCTGGAACGAGAAGGCCTCGCTGGGCTTGAAGGTCGAGCCGCCGTTGAGGCCGAGGCAGGCAACGCCCGCCACGGTGAACTCGACCGTCAGCACGTCGCCGGCCTTGCCGGCCGGATAGTCGCTCGGCGCGCGGCGGACGGCGGTCACGGCGCTGTCCGGAAAGACCTCGGCGTAGAAGCGGGCGGCCGCTTCGGCCTCTTTGTCGAACCAGAGACAGATGGTGTTTTTGGCCATGGCGCGTCCCTTTCGCTTCGAGGCCGGCCGATATCGGTCCGCCGCCGTCGAGACTAAGCGGTGGTTCCTGGCCGGCTCAAGTCGAACCTGGGCGAGCTTGGCGGCGAGGTTAGGGCGTCAGCCCTTGCGCCCCGCCTTCTCCTCCACGCCCGAGCGGCCCTCGCGGGCTTCGAGCACGGCGGCGACGTCGTCCAGGCCGACGCCCGTCGCGGCCAGCAGGGCCAGCCAGTGGTAGATCAGGTCGGCGCTTTCGGCGGCGATGGCGGTCTTGTCGCCGAGGGCGGCGGCCTGCACCGTCTCGATGGCTTCCTCGCCCAGCTTCTTGGCCGCGAGGCGAGGGTCGGCGATCAGCCTGGCCGACCAGGACGAGGCCGGATCCGCGCCGCGCCGGGCCTCGATGGTCGCGGCCAGGCGATCCAGGGTCTCGGCGAAGCGGCTCATGCGGGCGTCTCCGGTCCGGAGGGGAAGGGGCGGGTCAGATCAGGTCAGGCGCACCGGCAGGCCGGCCTCGGCCATGGCCCGCTTGGCCTCGCCGACGCCGACCTCGCCGAAGTGGAAGATGGAGGCGGCCAGCACCGCGTCGGCCCCGCCGTCGCGCACGCCGGCCACCAGGTCGGCGGCCGAGCCGGCCCCGCCGGAGGCGATCACCGGCACGCCGACGGCCGAGGTCACGGCCCGCAGCAGCGCGGTGTCGTAGCCCGACTTGGCCCCGTCGCGGTCCATCGAGGTCAGCAGGATCTCGCCGGCGCCGTGCGCCACGGCCTCAGCCGCCCAGTCGACGACGTCGAGGCCGGCGTCCTTGCGGCCGCCATAGGTGAAGACGTTCCAGCCCGAGCCGTCCTCGCGCGCCTTGGCGTCGACGGCGACCACCACGCATTGGGCCCCGAAGGCGTCGGCGCAGCGGGCGACCAGGCCGGGGTCCTCGACGGCGGCGGTGTTGATCGAGATCTTGTCGGCCCCGGCGCGCAGCAGGCGGCGGGCGTCCTCGACCGCGCGGACGCCGCCGCCGACCGAGAGCGGCATGAAACAGACGTCGGCGGTGCGGGCGATGACGTCGAGAATGGCCCCGCGCCCCTCGTGGCTGGCGGTGATGTCGAGGAACATCAGCTCGTCGGCCCCGGCCGCGTCATAGGCCCGGGCCTGTTCGACCGGATCGCCGGCGTCGCGCAGGGCCACGAAGTTGACCCCCTTGACCACCCGGCCGTCCTTGACGTCCAGGCAGGGGATGACGCGGACCTTGAGCATGGTCAGGCGGTCCGCTTCTTCTGGGCGGCGGCGATGACCTCGGCCGGGCGGATGGCGCCGTTGTAGAGCGAGCGGCCCAGCACTGCGCCGGCGATGGGGACGCCCTTGCGGGCGATCAGCTGCTCGATGTCCTTGACCGAGGCGACGCCGCCGGAGGCGATCACCGGGATCGACACCGCGTCGGCCACGGCGCCGACGCCCTCGACATTGACGCCGGTCATGGCCCCGTCGCGGCTGATGTCGGTGACGATCAGGGCGGCGACGCCGGCGTCCTCGAAGCGCTTGGACAGGGTGATGGGGTCGAGGTCGGAAGCGCCGACCCAGCCGTCCACGGCCACCTTGCCGTCGCGCACGTCGACGGCGACGGCGATCTGCTCGGGCCACAGGCGGGCGGCCTTCTTGACCATCTCGGGCTCGCGCACGGCGACGGTGCCCAGGATCACCCGGCTGACGCCGGCCTCGATCCAGCGCTCGACCCCTTCCAGGGTGCGGACGCCGCCGCCGAGCTGGACCGGGATCGACACGGCGCCCAGGATGTCGGCCACCGCCTCGGCGTTGACCGCGCGGCCCTCGATGGCCCCGTTGAGGTCGACCACGTGCAGCCAGTCGAAGCCGTCCCTGGCGAAGCGCGCGGCCTGGTCGGCGGGCGAGGCGTTGAACACCGTCGCCTTGTCCATGTCGCCGTGCAGCAGGCGCACGCACTGGCCGTCCTTCAGGTCGATGGCGGGATAAAGGATCATGGCCGCCACTCCAGGAAATTGGCCAGCAGCCGCAGGCCGGGACCTTGCGACTTTTCGGGGTGGAACTGCACCCCGGCGATATTGTTCTTGGCGACGGCGGCTGTGAAGACGCCGCCGTGGTCGGTCCTGGCCGCGACGTCGGCCGGATCGGCGACGTCCATGGCGAAGGAGTGGGTGAAATACATGTGCGCCCCGTCGCCGAGGCCGGCGAACAGCGGGTGGCCGGCGACGTCGACCAGGGCGTTCCAGCCCATGTGCGGCACCTTGAAGCGCGGCTCGGACGGGGCCAGGGCGCGGACGTCGCCGCCGATCCAGTCGAGGCCGCGGGCCTCGCCGAACTCCAGCCCGCGCGTGGCCAGAAGCTGCATGCCGACGCAGATGCCCAGGAACGGCGCGCCGCGGCCGCGCACGGCCTCGGTCATGGCCTCGATCACCCCCGGCCGCTCGGCCAGGGCCGCCATGCAGGCGGCGAAGGCGCCGACCCCTGGCAGCACCACGCGGTCGGCCCGGCGGATGGTGTCGGGATCGTCGGTCGCCACCACGCGCGCGCCGTCGCCGGCGGCGGCGATCAGCGCCTTTTCGGCCGAGCGCAGGTTGCCCGACCCATAGTCGATGAGGACGACGCTCTGCATGGGGTCAGCTCAGAGCACGCCCTTGGTGGACGGGGCGCGGCCCTGGGTCTTGGGGTCGATCTCCACCGCCGCGCGCAGGGCCCGGGCCAGGGCCTTGAACCCGCTTTCGGCGACGTGGTGGGTGTTGTCGCCGTAGAGGGTCTCCAGGTGCACGCAGGCGCCGGCGTTCATGGCGAAGGCGTGGTGGAACTCCTTGAACAGCTCGGTGTCCATCTCGCCGACCTTGGGGCGCTTGAACTCGACCTTCCAGATCAGATAGGGCCGGTTGGACAGGTCCAGAGCGCAGCGGGTCAGGGTCTCGTCCATCGGGATATAGGCGTGGCCGAACCGGCGCACGCCCTTGAAGCCGTCCAGCGCCTTGTTGATCGCCTGGCCGATGACGATGCCGGTGTCCTCGACGGTGTGGTGCATGTCGATATGCAGGTCGCCCTTGGTCTCGACCTCAAGATCGAAACCGCCGTGCCGGGCGAAGCTCTCGAGCATGTGGTCGAAGAAGCCGATCCCGGTCGAGATCGTCGACTGTCCGACGCCGTCGAGATCGATGCGGACGCGGATCTGCGTCTCCTTCGTCTCGCGGACCACTTCCGCCGTGCGGTTCGCCATCAGGCGCTCCTCCAAGCGTTCCTGGCGGAGCCAGGGGCCGCCGCCGGAAACGCGCTTAAGTCAAAACCGGAACGCCTTCCGGCCGGAAGGCGTCCCTTTAAAGTCCGCTCGCCGCCGCCAGGTCGCGCAGGGAGACCTGGGGCCGGGGGCCATAGTGCGAGATCACCTCGGCCGCCGCCAGCGAACCCAGCCGCCCGCAGACGTCGAGCGGCCGGCCCTGGGCGAGGCCGAACAGGAACCCGGCCGCGTATTGGTCGCCCGCGCCCGTGGTGTCCACGACTTTTTCGACGCGGGCCGCCTGAACCTCGTGCAGCGTCTCGCCGGCGACGATGACCGAGCCGTGCTCGCTGCGGGTGATGGCGGCGATCTTGGCCCGCCCGCGGATGGCCTGCACGGCGGCGTCGAAGTCGTCGGTCTGGAACAGCGAGCCGATCTCGGCGGCGTTGGCGAACACGATGTCGACCTGGGTGTCGATGAACTCCAGCAGGCTTTCGCGATGGCGCTCGACCACAAAGGCGTCCGACAGGGTGAGCGCGATGCGGCGGCCGGCGCCGTGGGCCAGGCCCGCGGCCTTGGCGAAGGCCCGGCGCGCGTCCTCGGGGTCGAAGAGGTAGCCTTCGAGATAGACGATGCTGGCGGCCTCGATGACCTTGGCGTCGACGTCGGCCGGGATCAGCTGGTTGGCCGCGCCCAGATAGGTGCACATGGTGCGCTGGCCGTCGGGGGTGACGTTGATCAGCGAGCGGCCGGTGCCGGGCCCGCCGACCAGGCGGCCGCCGCTGAAATGCACGCCGATGGCGGTGATGTCGTGGTCGAACACGTCGCCGAGCTGGTCCTGGCCGACCTTGCCGACATAGGCGGCGCGGCCGCCGAAGCTGGCGACGCCGGCGACGGTGTTGCCGGCCGAGCCGCCCGAGGCCTCGATGCCCGGCGCCATGCGGCCGTACAGCTCCACCGCCCGGGCTTCGTCGATCAGCATCATCGAGCCCTTGGCGAGGTGCTCGTCGACCAGGAACTGGTCGGCGGCGGGCGCGATCACGTCGACGATGGCGTTGCCGAGGGCGGCGACGTCGTAAAGAGCGGTCATGTCGGGGAAACGATCCGGGACGGTTGAAAAATCGGCGCGGAGTATAGAGACAGGCGTCGGGGAGGCAACGCAGCATTCCCGACCGGAAGCCGACCGACAAAGGACCGCCCATGCGCCTCGTCATCCTCACCCCGGCGACCGACAATCCGCGCTTCGCGGGCACATGGCCGGAATGGTTCGAACGGCTGGCCGCGCCCCTGCGGGCCGAAGGCTTCGCGGTCGAACCGGCCCCGTGGACCGAAGCGTCCGACCTCTCCGGCGCCGACGCCGTGCTGCCGCTGCTGGCCTGGGGCTATCACCTGAAGGCCGACCTGTGGGCCGCGCGGCTGGACGCCTGGGAGCGGGCGGGCCTGCGCATGCCCAACCCGGCCGCGACCCTGCGCTGGAACACCGCCAAGACCTATCTGGCCGAGCTGGCCGGACGCGGCGCGCCGGTGGTCCCCACCGTGGCGGTCGAGCGGGTGACCGAGGAGGCGGTCGCCGAGGCCCGCGCCCGTTTCGCAACCGAGGTGGTGGTCGCCAAGCCGCAGGTCTCGGCCGGCTCGCAGGACACGGTGCGCCTGAAGCCGGGCGATCCCCTCGACGGCGCGCCCCGGGGGCCGGCCCTGCTGCAGCCGTTCCTGCCGGCGGTGGCGCAGGAGGGCGAGCAGTCGCTGTTCTATTTTAACGGCGTCCTCAGCCACGCCGTGGCCAAGGCGGCGACCGGCGGCGATTTCCGCGTCCAGCCGCAGTTCGGCGGCCAGGTGGCGGCGATGACGCCCAGCGCGGAGATGCTCGCCGTCGGCCAGGCGGTGCTGGCCGCCGCCGACCGGCCGCTGGCCTATGCCCGCGTCGACCTGATCCGCGACCTCGACGGCGCGCTGAAGCTGATGGAGCTGGAGGCGATCGAGCCCGACCTCTACCTGCAATACGCCGCCGACGGCGGCGCGGCCTTTGCGCGGGGAATGCGGGCGGCCCTCGCCTGAATGTGCTTAGTCAGTCCTCCCCCGCTTGCGGGGGAGGACAGGGATCGGATCAAGCCCCCAGGAACAGCTCGCGCGAGGGGCACAGGTCGGCGACCAGGCAATCGCCGCATTTTGGCTTGCGCGCCACGCAGGCGTAGCGGCCATGCAGGATCAGCCAGTGGTGGGCGCGGGTCAGATAGGGCGCCGGCACGATGGCCATCAGGTCGCGCTCGACCGCGTCCGGGGTCTTGCCGGCCGACAGCTTCAGCCGGTGGGCGACGCGATAGACGTGGGTGTCGACGGCGATGGCCGGCTCGATGTCCAACTCGTTCAGCACCACGCTGGCGGTCTTGCGGCCGACGCCGGGCAGGGCCTGCAGCGCCTCGCGGTTCAGCGGGACCTCGCCGCCGTGCTGGTCGACCAGGATCTGCGACAGGGCGACGACGTTCCTGGCCTTGGTGCGGTAGAGGCCGATCGACTGAATGAACGGCGTCAGGCCCTCGACGCCGAGGTCGAGCATCTTCTGCGGCGTGTCGGCGACGGCGAACAGCTTCTGGGTGGCCTTGTTCACCGACTTGTCGGTGGCCTGGGCCGACAGGGCGACGGCGACGACCAGGGTGTAGGGGTTGTGGAACTCCAGCTCGGTGCGCGGGTGGTCCGTGCGGGCGGCGAAGCGGTCGAAGATCTCCTGGATGCGGGCCTTCTCGGCGGGCGACAGGCGCTTTCGGCGGGGCGGGCTCATGAGGGCGGACCATGACCCGCGTCGCGGGCTTCGCCAAGCCGCCTCGGCGCTCTAAGATGGCGGCATGAGCGCCGCGCTGTATATGGATGCGATCATCACGCCGAACCGTTCGCTGTCGAAGCGCGGCTTCCATGTGCTGATCGGGGCCCTGCTGCTGATCAGCGCCGGGTGGGCGACCTTCTTCCTGATCATCGGCGCGCCGCCGATCCCCATCTTCCTCGGCGTCGACGTGCTGGCGGTGTTCGTGGCCTTCAAGGTCAGCTACGCCGCCGGCCGCCGGGCCGAACGGGTGCAGGTCTCGGCCGAGGAGGTGGTGGTCACCCACGAATGGGGCGAGGCGGCCCGCCTCGTGTGGAGCTCGCCGACCGCCTTTACCCGGGTGGCCCTCGAGGACGACGGCGCGCACGAGGCCAGCCTGAGCCTGCGGCTGTCGGACAAGGCGGTGACGGTGGGCGAGGCGCTGAGCCCGTCCGAACGCCACGACTTCGCCGCCGCCCTGGACCGGGCCATCCGCCGGGCCCGGTCGGAGCGCCACGTCGCCTGAGGCGCGCGCGGGGCTGGACGCGGCCTCGGAGACGGCGGCATATGCCGGCCATGAGCTCGGACCTGACCGCAGACGTCGTCGTCGCCGGAGCCGGCATGGCCGGCGTCACCTTCGCCCTGGCCCTGGCCAGCGGCGGCCTGCGGCCGGTGCTGGTCGACCCGGTGGTGTTCGACGACCAGATCGCGCCGGATTTCGACGGCCGCGCCTCGGCCATCGCCTTCTCGTCCTTCCGCCAATGGGGCGTGGTCGGCGCCGGCGGCTGGCTGGAGCCGCACGCCCAGCGCATCGAACAGATCCTGGTCACCGACGGCCGCGCCCCGGGGGCGGCGGCCGGGGGCGTGTCGCCGTTCTTCCTGCGCTTCGATTCCGCCGAGATCGCCGACCGGGTGGCCGGCGAGCCGCTCGGCTACATGCTGGAGAACCGCCATATCCGCGCCGGCCTGGCCAAGGCGGTCGCGGCGGCGGGGATCGAGGTGCTGGCCCCGGCCCGGGTCGAGGCGGTGGAGACCGCCGGCCCGGCGGCGCGGGTGCGGCTAGCCGACGGCCGCGTGCTGGCCGCGCCCCTGGTCGTCGGGGCGGAGGGCCGGGGATCGACCGTGCGGCGCGACGCCGGGATCAACACCATCGGCTGGGGCTACGGCCAGGCCGGCGTCGTCGCCACCGTCAAGCTGGAGCGCGGCCACCGGGGCGTCGCCCACGAATATTTCCTGCCCGGCGGGCCGTTCGCCATCCTGCCGCTGACCGAGGACCGCGCCTCGCTGGTCTGGACCGAGAAGAGCGCCCAGGGCGAGGCGCTGCGGCGAGCCCGGCCCGAGGTGTTCGAGGCCCATCTGCGCCGCCGCTTCGGCCCGTTCCTGGGCAAGGTCGAGGTGCTGGGCCCGCGCTTCGTCTATCCGCTGTCGCTGCTGCTGGCCGAGCGGCTGTCGGCGCATCGCGTCGCCCTGCTCGGCGACGCCGCCCACGGCATCCATCCCATCGCCGGCCAGGGCCTGAACCTCGGCCTCAAGGACGCCGCCGCCCTGGCCGAGGTGCTGGTCGACGCCGCCCGCCTGGGCGAGGACATCGGTTCGGAGGCCGTGCTGGAGCGTTACGCCCGCTGGCGGCGGTTCGACAACGTCATGCTGGCGGCGGCCACCGACGTGTTCACCCGGCTGTTCTCCAACGACGACCGCCTGCTGCGCCTGGCCCGGGGGCTGGGCATGGCCGCGGTCAACCGCATCGGGCCGGCCCGCCGCTTCTTCATGCAGGAGGCCGGCGGCGCGGTCGGCGACCTGCCGCGCCTGCTGCGCGGCGAGGCGCTCTGACCTTTTGACCCACGACGCGCGCGGGCCTCAGGCCGCCGCCCGCCGCACCTCCAGGATGCGCAGCAGACGGGTGTGGCCGTCGCGGTCCGGCCAGGCGATGGTCTGGCCCTCGGACAGGCCGATCAGGCCGGCGCCGATCGGCGTCAGCACCGAGATGCGGTCGGCCGCGATGTCGGCGTCCTGCGGATAGACCAGCTCGACCGTGCGTCGCCGGCCGCTGACCTCGTCGAGGAACTGGACGGTCGCGCCCATGCCCACGGCCTTGTCCGGGGTCTGCGGGTCGGGCCGCACCTCGGCCCGCTCGATCTCGGCCAGCAGCAGGCCGGCGACCACCGGCTGGGCGTCGATCGCCCGCAGGGCCAGCGCCGACAGGCGCTCGGCGTCGGTCTCGCTGAGGACCAGGGCGGGGCTGGAGGGGAAGGCGTGGACGTTGGTCATCGAAGGAGCTCGTGAAGGCGCGGAGGATCGCCGGGCTCGGGCCGGCGGATCGATGCGGGGAGGGGCCGAATTCGGGAAGGGCGTCGCGGGGAGGGATGTTCGACCCGGCTGCGGCGCAAAGCGCGCGCGGCCGGGCTCAGAATCCTGCGAGCAGGCTTCCGCCGTGGTGCGTGAAACGCGGATAGGTCGACCGCAGCAACATGCCGCCATCAAACCCCGGCGACGGCGCCGATGTCAAATCGGTCCAGGTCGGCGACCCCGGTCAGCCGCGATCGAGGCCCTCGCGCTCCAGGCGGGCGAGATAGTCGGCCCACAGGGCGTCGCGGTCGCGGCCGAGGCGATAGAGGGCGTCCCAGCCGTAGAAGCCGCTGGCGTGGCCGTCGTCGAACGCGATGCGCACGGCGTAGCGGCCGACCGGCCGCACGTCGACGAGGCCGACGCCCCGCTTGCCGGCGACGGTCCGCCCAGGCCCGGCGCCGTGGCCCCGGTCCAGGGCGCTGGCGGTCATCACCCTCAGGTACTCGGCGTCCAGCACGAAGCTGGCGCCGTCGTCGAAGCTGGCGGTCAGGGTCCGCTCGCCGCGGCGCACCCGCAGCTCGGTTGGCCAGGGACGGCTCATTCGCCGTCTTCGAGGGGGCGGGCCTCTTCCGGCAGCATGACCGGCACGCCGTCGCGGATGGGGTAGGCCAGGCGCGCGGCGCGGCTGACCAGTTCGCCCCGGGCGCGGTCGTAGGTCAGGGCGGTGCGGGTGACTGGGCAGACCAGCACCTCCAGCAGGCGCGGATCGACCTCGATCGGCGGGGCGGCGGGTTCGGTCATCGCGGGCGGTCCTATTGCAGCGGCGGCGGGTCGTCCTCGCCCGCCAGGCCGGCGGCGTCAATCTCCATCAGGGCGATCAGGGCCTGCCGCCGGTCGCGCAGGCCCCGCGCCTCCAGCAGCGCCTGTTTCTCGGCCGGCTCGAAGGGCAGGGCCATGGCCAGGCTGTTGACCAGGGCGTCGCCCGGCGCGGTCTTGGCGGCCTCCCAGTCGAGGTCCAGCGCGCGGCGGTCGAGATAGGCCTTGAGGGCCGACAGGAAACGGATGCGGTCGAAGCCCTCGTCCTCGACCATCGGCCGCAGGTCGCCGGCGAACCCGTGGAAATCGGCGATCACCTGCCGGTAGGGGGTGCGCACCGGCAGCTCGTCGCCGGCGGCGAACCGGCACAGACCGCTGAGGGTGATCAGATAGCGGCCGTCCGGCGTCTCGGCGAAGCTGGTGATGCGCCCGGCGCAGCCGATCGGCGCCAGGGGGGGCGGGAGGTCGGCGACGCCGCCGGCCCGCGTCTGGATCATGCCGATGATGCGGTCCCCTGCCATGGCGTCGTCGACCATGTTGAGATAGCGCGGCTCGAACACGTTGAGCGGCAGCTGGCCGTAGGGCAGCAGCAGGGCGCCGTTCAGGGGAAAGACCGGGATCACCCGCGGCAGATCCGCCGCCTTCCTGTATCCGCCCGTGACCATGGACGCCTCCGCCCTGCCTGGGGTCCCCGTTACGAAAACAAGATCGAAGACAGTTTCCTGCGTCCGGTCTTGGCGACCTCCGAGGTCGGACCCGCGGCCTCGAAGATGGTCAGAAGCTGTTTGCGCGCCGCCCCGTCGTTCCAGTCACGATCCCGGGCGACGATGGCGAGAAGATGGTCGGCGGCCTCGGCCATGGCCCCGTGGCCGGCCAGGGCCGAGGCCAGCTCGAAGCGGGCCTCGTGGTCGTCGGCGTCCCGGGCGAGGCGCTGCTCGAAGGCGGCGGTCTCGGACGGGGCCTCGTCGGCCAGTTTCAGGGCCGCGCGCACGCCTTCCAGGTCGGCGTCCTTGGCGTCGGCCGGGGCCATGCCGGCGATCTGGCGGGCCTGGTCGACGTCGCCGCCGGCGAGGTAGCACCGCGCCAGGCCGGCGATGGCCTTGAGGTTGGCCGGGTCCATCTGCAGCGCCTGGGCGTAGGCCTGGGCCGCGCCGCCGAGATCGCCGAGGTCCATCGATTCCTTGCCCATGGCCAGGACGGCGTCGAGGTCCGACGGCGCGGGCGGACCGGCGAGGCGGTCGATGAAGGCCTTGATCTGGCTGTCGGGCTGGGCGCCCATGAAGCCGTCGACCGGCTGGCCGTCGACGAAGGCGTAGACGGTGGGGATCGACTGCACGCGCAGCTGGCCGGCGAAGGCCGGGTTCTTGTCGACGTCGATCTTGACCAGCTTGACCGCGCCCTTGGCCTCCCTGACGGCCTTCTCCAGGGCCGGCGTCAGCTGGCGGCACGGACCGCACCAGGTGGCCCAGAAGTCGACGATCACTGGCTGGATCTTGGAGGCCTCGATGACGTCGGCCATGAAGGCGGCGTCGGACCCTTCCTTGATCAGGTCGTTCGCGGCGCCGTTCTGCGTGGCTTCGCCCAGCATGGGATATCCTTGGAGCAAGAGAGGCGCCGCCGGCGGCGTCGCCCGTCGTGGAAACTGTTCGGCGGCTAAAATGGTCTCATCGACCGCCGGCCGCAATCGGCGCCGGCGCGCGATCAGCCCTCCAGGGCCGCGAAATCGACGATCAGGGGCTCGACGCCCAGGGCGTCGAGGAATTTGAGCAGACCCTGGCGCGACACGGCGGTGGTGGCGGTGTTGGCCAGGGGGTGGAAATTGACCGGGTCGGTCCGCATCAGGGCGGCGTCGAGCACGAAGCGCACGCGCCGGGCGCGGTCGTTGATCAGGGCGAAGGCGGTCACCGAGCCGGGCCGCACGCCGAGGACCTCGAACAGCAGCGCCTCCGAGCCGAACGACAGCCGGGCCGAGCCGATGGTCCGGTGCAGGGTCTTGAGGTTGATGCGGGTCTCGCCCAGGGCGCTGATCAGCCAGATCTGGCCCTTGGCGTCCTTGAGGAACAGGTTCTTGGTGTGGCCGCCGGGCAGGGCGGCCTTGATCTCCAGCCCCTCCTCGACGCGGAACACCGGCGGATGGCGCAGGGTCGAGTGGGCGATCGCGCAGCGGTCGAGGAAGGCGAACAGGTCCTCGGCCGTGGCGAGCCCGGGTTCGGCGGACGGTTCGGCGGCGGCTTCGGCGGTCATGCGTCCGCTGTAACGGCCGGGCCTTTACGGCTCAAGCCCCGCCCGGCTAGGACGGTGGACGAGGAAATCCGCGAGAAGGCGTGTCATGGAACTGGAGTGCTTTCCCACCACCGGCCGGCCCCCCGATCTGGTGCCCGGCCGCCCCCAGCGCGGCTGGATGGACCGGTTCGCCGACCGCCACCCCTATCGCTGCCTGCCGCTGACCATGGCCAACACCACGGGCTGGGAGATCCTCTGCCCGATCGGCTTCACCATCGAGTGGAACGGCGGCGTCCACCAGAACGACATCACCTTCCGCGCCGATCCGGGCTATCCCGACTTCGAGGACTTCGTGAAGTCGCACTTCTCGCACGGGGTGGTGACCTTCCATCCGGGCTACCTGTTCCGCACGCCGCCCGGCTGGTCGATGTGGACCTCGGGCCCGCCGAACCACATCAAGGACGGCATCCAGCCCCTGGTCGGCCTGGTCGAGACCGATTGGCTGCCGTTCCCCTTCACCATGAACTGGATGATGACGCGGCCGGGCAAGGTGCGGTTCGAGAAGAGCGAGCCGTTCTGCTTCATCACCCTGCTGCAGGACAAGCGGCTGTCGGAGTTCGACGTGGTGCAGCGTTCGATGGACAGCGACGAGACCCTGCGCGGCCAGTACGACGCCTGGCACCGCCAGCGCACCGAGTTCAACACCAAGATCTTCAAGGGCGATCCCGAGGCCATGCGCGAGGCGTGGCAGAGGTTCTACTTCAAGGGCGAGATCCCCGAGGAGAAGGGCCCGGCCCCCAAGGAGCACGTCAACAAGCGCCGGCTGAAGCCCAAGCGCCTGGGTTTCTGAACCGTCGCCGGGGCGGCGGCCGAAAGGTCGCGAAACCCTCTTGCCAAGGCCGGGGGGCTCTGCCATAAGCCCGGCCTCTTCGGAGGGGACGGCCTTCACCGGCGGTTCCGGAGCGCGGGCGTAGCTCAGGGGTAGAGCACAACCTTGCCAAGGTTGGGGTCGTGAGTTCGAATCTCATCGCCCGCTCCAAATTTCGAAGAGCTTTGAAGCAAGGCCGGGGCTCGCCCCGGCCTTTCTGCTTTCCGGGCCGCCGGCGACCGGCTTCCTCGAAACCGTGATTGCAATCTGGCGGCGTCCGCCGCCGGACGGACGCGCGACTTTGGCGCGCCTGCGTCCCTCGCGCCGATTTTTCGGCGCGCTGCGCCGATAGACTGGCGTCGAACCGGCCGGAAGCGAGCCGGGCGAACAAGAAAGACGGGGAGAGCCATGGAGCTGGGCGACAGCGGCCTCGCGGCGGATCGCGCGGCGCGTGGGGCGAGGATGGCGGGTCATGTCGGCTAGCCGACGCCCCGCGCCGCCCGATCTCGAACAGGTCTATCGCGACCATGAGCTGCGCCTGCGCCAGGTGGCGGGCCGGGGCGGCCGTCAGGACGCCGCCGACCTGGTCCACGACGCGGTGGTCAAGACGCTGGAGGCCGGCCGGCGGACCGAGATCCTCGAACCGGTGCGCTTCCTGTTCCACGTCACCCGCAACACCTTGCTGGACAGCCTGCGTTCGCGGACCCGGCGCGAGCGGGTTCTCGAATACGGCCTCGAAGAGACGGCGGCGGACCCGTCGCCCGCCGCCGAGCACCGGCTGCTGGCGTCCGAGAATCTCAAGCGCGCCCTCGCCGTCATCGACGACATGCCGCCTCGCCGCCGGGAGGCGTTCCTCCTGTGCCGCATGGAGGAGCTGACCTACGCCCAGGCGGCGCGGCGGATGGGCGTGACCGTGCACGCCATCGAAAAGCACATGACCGCCGCCATGGCCCAGCTGTCCAAGGCGCTCGGCTCGGATTGAGCCCGTCGGGCCGGACCGCCCGCGACCGGCTGCACCGGTCCTGCATCCAATCCGCATCCGCCCGCGACAAGGTCCGCGACGGCGATCGACGCGCGGCTGGCATTGAGGGCGCTCCCGCAATGGAGCCCGCCGGATGCCCGCCTTCCCACGCCGCCGCCTCAAGGGCTCGTTCGCACGCAAGCCGGTGCTGGCCGTCGGGCTGGCGATCCTGGCGGACCTGCTGTTCTGGGGCCGGCCGGCGGGGGCCAGCCTCGGGCTGTTCGCCCTGGCCCTGTGCGCAGCGTCGTGGGTCGGCAGGCCGGCCCCGCCCGGCGACCGGCGGGCCCGATGGGCGCTGGCGGCGGCCGCGATCCTGGCCCTGACGCAGATCGAGCAGCCGAGCCTCGCCGGGATGGCCCTGTTCGGGGCGGCCGCCGGAATCGCCGCCCTGTCCGGGCGCGCCGGCCCGCGCGAGGACGTCTGGCGCTGGCTCCAGCGCCTGGCCGCGCTCGTGGTCTGCGCGCCGGCGGGGCCGGTGCTGGACGGGTTGCGGCTGGCCCGCCGCCGGCCGCGCCGCCCTTCGCAAGGCGGCGCCTGGCGGCTGGCGCAGACCCTGCTGTGGCCGCTGGCCGGCGGCGCGGTCTTCCTCGGACTGTTCGCCCTGGCCAACCCGGTCATCGCCCAGGCCATGGCCCAACTGCGCCTGCCGAGGCCCGAGATCGGCCGGATAATGTTCCTGCTGCTGACGGCGGTCGCGGCCTGGGCCCTGCTGCGGCCGCGCCGGCTGCGGCGGACGCTGGCCCCGCCGGAAGGTCCCGCCGGCCTGCCCGGCGTCGCCGCCGGCTCGGCGGCGCTGTCGCTGGTGGTCTTCAACCTGCTGTTCGCGGTGCAGAACGGCCTCGACATCGCCTTCCTGTGGAGCGGCGCGCCGCTGCCCGCCGGCGTCACCCTGGCCGACTACGCCCATCGCGGCGCCTATCCGCTGGTGGCCACCGCCCTCCTGGCCGGCCTGTTCGTGCTGACGGCGCTGCGGCCGGGGTCGGACGACGCGGGCCGGCCGCTGATCCGCGGGCTGGTGTCGCTGTGGGTGGCCCAGAACGTGTTCCTGACGGCGTCGGCGGCGCTGCGCACCCTGGACTATGTGGGGGCCTATTCGCTGACGCGGCTGCGGCTGGCCGCCCTGATCTGGATGGGCCTCGTCGCCGTCGGCCTGGTTCTGATCTGCTGGCGGCTGCTGCGCGGCAAGAGCGCCGGCTGGCTGATCGACGCCAACGCCCTGGCCGCGGCGGCGGTGCTGGCGGCGGTCGGCCTGGTCGATCTCGGCGCGGTCTCGGCGGCCTGGAACGTCCGCCACGCCCGCGAGGCCGGCGGCGCCGGCGCGGCGCTGGACATCTGCTACCTGCGCGTCCTGGGCGCGTCGGCCCTGGTTCCCCTGGCCGAGCTGGAGCAGCGGCCCCTCGATCCGGAGCTGCGCGACCGCGTCGCCTGGGCGCGGACCGCGGCGGCTCGTGATCTGGAGGCGCGGCAGGCGGATTGGCGCGGCTGGACCTGGCGCGGGGCCCGCCGCCTCGCCGCCGCCGCCCGCCTGTCGCCGGGCCGGGGGGTGCTGGCGACGCCGGCGCCCGGACCGCGCGACTGCGACGGCTTTCTGCAGCGGCCGCCGGCCCCGCCGCCCGCGGAGGCCGACCGCGCCGTCGCCCCGTTGACCGCCGCGCCGCAGGGCTGAACATGGGGGCCATGTCGCGCACCATCCTGATCGTCGACGACGATCCCCACATCCGCCAGCTTCTCGTCTTCGCCCTGGCCAAGGCCGGCATGGCCGCCCGCGAGGCCGAGGACGGCGAGCGCGCCCTGGCCGAGGTGGCGGCCGAGCGGCCCGACCTCGTCATCCTCGACATCAACATGCCGCGCCTGGACGGGCTGGAGGTCTGCCGGCGGCTGCGCGCCGAGGGCGACCTGCCGATCCTGTTCCTGTCCTCGCGCGACGACGAGATCGACCGCGTGCTCGGCATCGAGCTGGGCGGCGACGACTACGTGGTCAAGCCGTTCAGCCCGCGCGAGGTCGCCGCCCGGGTGGCCGCCATCCTGCGGCGGACGGGGGCGGGCCGCCCGCCGCCCGGTTCTCCCGCCGCCGAGCCGGGCGTCGTCGGCCACGGCCGGCTGCGGCTCGACCTCGAGGGCTGGACGGCGCGCTGGGACGAGGCCCCGGCGGCGCTGACCGTCACCGAGTTCAGCCTGCTGCGCGTCCTGGCGACGGCGCCGTCGCGGGTGTTCAGCCGCGACGCGATCATCGACCGCCTGCACGGACCCGGCTTCGCCGTCACCGACCGCACCATCGACAGCCACATCCGCAACATCCGCGGCAAGTTCGCCGAGCTGGGCGGGGTCGACGTGATCGAGACGCGGCCCGGCGTCGGCTACCGGCTCGGTCCCTGCCTCGGCGGCCCGGCGTGATCGAGGCGGCCAAGACCCTCGTCAAGCGCTACTGGCCGAGCCTGCGGCTGCGCACCATCCTGTTCGCGGTGCTGGTGTTCGCCGCCGCCATGCCGGCGGCCGGCGCGGTGTTCCTGCGCGTCTACGAGAACACCCTGGTCCACCAGACCGAGGCCGAGCTGATCGCCCAGGGCGCGGCCCTGGCCGCCGCCGCCTCGGCGGCCTGGCCGGCGGAGCCCGCGCGGCCGGGGTCGCGGACGCCCGGCTCCGCCCGCGACCCCGGCTATTATCGTCCCGAACCGAGCACCATCGACCTCAACGGCTCGCCGGTCCTGCCCGAACGGCCGCCGGTGCGCCCCGGCGGCCCGGCCGATCCGGCGGCGCTGGCGGCGGCGGGGGCGGTCGGGCCGATCATCGACCGCACCACCCAGACCACCCTGGCCTCGATCCTGCTGCTCGACCGGCGCGGCGTCGCCGTCACCGGCGACCAGGCCGGCGGCGACTTCTCGGTGCTGCCCGAGGTGCGCGAGGCCCTGGCCGGCCGTCCCGACAGCGTCATGCGCCGCGCCGGCGACTACCGCCCCCGCTATCCGCTGGAATGGCTGAGCCGCGCGTCCAGCCTGCGGCTGCACCACGCCCGCCCGATCCGCGTCGGCGATCAGGTGGTCGGGGTGCTGCTGCTGTCGCGCTCGCCCCGGGCGCTGTTCCGGGGGGTCTATGACGACCGGGGCAAGATCGCCCTGGCCGGCCTGACCATCTTCGGCGTGCTGGCCGTGCTGTCGGGCCTGGTCTCGCGCGGGGTCACCCGCCCGATCGAGGGGCTCAGCGCCGCCTCGCGCGACGTCGCCGCCGGCCGTGGCGGGGACATTCCGGACACGCCGGCCACGGCCGCCGTCGAGATCAAGGCCCTCTATGAGGACTTCCGGGCCATGGCCGACGCCATCGAGCGGCGGTCGCGCTATCTGCGCGACCTCGCCGCCTCGGTCAGCCATGAGTTCAAGACGCCGCTGACGGCGATCGGCGGCGCGGTCGAGCTCCTGCAGGACCACGCCGACGACATGAGCGACGAGGAGCGCCGGCGCTTCCTCGACAACGCCTCCGCCGACGTGCGCCGGCTCTCGCATCTGGTCTCCCGCCTGCTCGAGCTGGCCCGCGCCGACATGGCCCGGCCCGAAGCGGGAGCCAGCGTCGACGTGCGGGACGTCCTCGGCCGGCTGGCCGACGCCTTCGGCGGGCCCGACTTCGCCGTCGCGGCCGAGGCGCCGGCCGGTCTGGCCCCGACCGCCGTGCCCGAGGCCGCCCTGGAGGCCGTGCTCGCCGCCCTGATCGAGAACAGCCGGCAGGCGGGCGCCCGCCGGGTCGACATCCAGGTCGTCGACGCCGCCGACGGCCTGCGCATGAGCGTCCGCGACGACGGGCCGGGCGTCGCCGCCGGCGACCGCGAGCGACTGTTCGAGCCGTTCTTCACCAGCCGCAGGACGGCCGGCGGCACCGGTCTCGGCCTGCCGATCGCCCGGTCGCTGCTGGCGGCCAGCCATGGGCGGATCGTGTTGGCCGAGGGCGGAACGGGCGCCTGCTTCGACCTCTTCCTGCCGCGCGCCGAGACGGCCTAGGGTCTCTCGCCCGCCGGCGTCTCCATCGTTTCTGCACGGAATCTCCCCCGCGCCCGCCATCACCGGGCGCGGGGACGCGGCTAGTCTGGCCTCGTCGCAACCCTTCCATCCTGGCGAGACTCGATGAAAAGCCTTCCCATCCCCGCCGGCGTCGACGTGCGGCCGAACGACCGCCGCTGGACCTGGGCGGCCACCACGCCGGACGGGGCGCGCCTGTGCGGCGAGGCCGCCGACCGCGGCGCGGCCCAGCGCACCGGCGCCTTTGCCGCCGCCGTCATGGAGGCCTTCGACCGCATCGGCCGCCGCGGGTTCTGATCTCCCCGGCCTCGCGGCGGGGGTCTCGCCGCCCGTCGCCGTCCCGTGTAGGTTGCGGCTGCGGCGGAGGAACGACGATGACGAGCGCGTCTTCGAAAGAGCGGGAAGCGGTGTGGCCCGACCTGCCTTGCGCGGCCTGGGCCGACACGCGCCAGACGCTGCACCTGTGGACCCAGATCGTCGGCAAGATCCGCGTGGCCCAGGCGCCGTGGCTGAACCATTCGTGGCAGACCACCCTGCACCTGACCCCGCGCGGCCTGTCGACCGGCAACATCCCCTGCGGCCGGCGGCTGTTCGACGTCGCCTTCGACTTCATCGACCATCAGCTGATCCTGCGCGCCGACGACGGGGCCGACCGCCACGTGGCGCTGAGGCCGCGCACGACGGCCGACTTCTTCGGCGCGGTGCGGCGGGCCCTGTCCGAGCTGGACCTCGACGTCCGCATCGACCGCACGCCCAACGAGATCGCCGACGCCATCCCCTTCGACCGCGACGAGGTCCACGCCGCCTACGACCCGGTCCACGCCGAGCGGTTCTGGCGCGTGCTGCTGCAGGTCGACCGGGTGTTCAGCCTGTTCCGCACCGGGTTCCTGGGCAAGTCGAGCCCGTCGCACTTCTTCTGGGGCAGCTTCGACCTGGCGGTGACGCGCTTTTCCGGCCGCCGCGCGCCGCTGCACCCCGGCGGCGCGCCGGGCCTGCCCGACGCCGTCGCCCGCGAGGCCTATTCGCATGAAGTCAGCAGCGCCGGCTTCTGGCCCGGGGGCGCGGGCGTCGACCATCCCGCCTTCTACGCCTACGCCTATCCCCAGCCGGCCGGCTACGCCGAGGCCAAGGTCGCCCCGGCCGAGGCCCGCTACGACCCGGCGCTGGGCGAGTTCATCCTGCCCTATGACGCGGTGCGGTTGGCGCCCGATCCCGACGCGGCGCTGCTGGCCTTCCTGGAGAGCGCCCACGCCGCCGCCGCCTCGCTGGGCGGCTGGGACCGCGCCAGCCTCGAATGCGCCCTCGGCCGCCCCCGCAAGCCCCGGCCGGTCTCGCCGCCGTGACGGGGTGTGACGGATCGGCGACGTTGAAGGTCAGCCGGCCTCGGAAGGCCGTCTAGACTCTGTTCGAGAGTCGAAAATCTCGCGTTTGACTCTGGGAGACGCCGCCGCCCGAGTCATGAAGGATGCGGGATTTGCTCAATCCGAGGAAAATCTTCCTCACATCCTCAAATCATTAAGGTTTACCCGGCTATCCAATCCCGCTGTAGCTATGGGTGGGGTTGTCCTGTGCTGAAAGTCCTGACCTGCCTCGTGGTCCAACACGACCATCGGCTGGTGCTTGTCGCGGCGGCCGTGTGCCTCAGCGCCTGTCTGACGGCGTTCCGGCTCTATTCGCGCATCCGCGCCTCGCGGGGGGTCGTGCGGGCCTCTTGGCTGACGCTGACGGCCCTGACCGCCGGGGCCGGCGTGTGGGCCACCCATTTCATCGCCATGCTGGCCTACCAGCCGGGCCTGCCGACCGGCTACTCGCCGGCGGGGACCCTGGCCTCGCTGCTGGTGGGCACGGCCTGCGTCGGCCTGGCCTTCGCCGTCGCCTCGGCCCACCGCGACCGCCTGAACCAGGTGGCCGGCGGCATGGTGTTCGGCGGCGGCGTCGCCGCCATGCACTATATCGGCCTGGCCGCCTTCCAGACCCAGGGCCGCGTCGAATGGGACTCGCTGCTGGTGGCCGTCTCGATCGCCCTGGGCATGGGCGTGTCGATCCTGGCCCTGCTGGCGGCCGACCGCGCGCGCACCCTCAAGCGCCAGATGGCGGGCGCGGCGGTGCTGACCCTGGCCATCTGCCTGCTGCACTTCACCGGCATGGGCGCGGCGACCATCATCCCCGACCCCTCGATCAGGGTGCCGCCGCAACTGCTGTCGGGCGCCGTGCTCACCTTCGCCGTCGCCTCGATCACCACCCTGATCATCCTGGGCGGCCTGGGCGCGGTGATGATCGAGGCCCAGACCAGCCGTTCGGCCCTCGACCGCATCCGCCGCCTGGCCAACGCCGCCTACGAGGGCCTGGTCGTGGTGCAGAACGGCCGGGTCAACGACGCCAACCTGGCGTTCTGCGAGCTGATGAGCGCGCCGCTGGCCAGGCTCGAGGGCCTGCTGCTGCGCGAAGTGCTGGCCTACGAGGCCGACGCCCCGGCCGGCGAGGACACCCGGCGCGAGGGCTGGCTGGCCCCGCTCGACGGCGGCGAGCCGATCCCGGTCGAGATCTTCGCCCGCGCCCTGGACGACGGCTTCAGCTTCGACGCCTCGATGACCGTGCTGGCCATCCGCGACCTGCGCGAGCGCCGGTCGGCCGAGGAGCGCATCCGCTATCTGGCCGAGCACGACGGCCTCACCGGCCTGCCCAACCGCAACGCCCTGCAGACCAAGCTGGCCGCCGCCCTCGACCGCGTCGAGGCGGCCGGCGAGACCCTGGCGGTGATCTGCGTCGATCTCGACCACTTCAAGGAAGCCAACGACCTGCACGGCCACCTGGCCGGCGACGCCCTGCTGATCGAGGCCGCCCGCCGCCTGCAGGCCCAGGTGACGGCGCCGTCCTTCGCCGCCCGCCTCGGCGGCGACGAATTCATCATCATCCAGATCGGGGCGGGCGATCAGGCCGCCGCCGCCGGCGAGCTGGCCAACAACGTCATCGAGGCCATGCGCGCGCCCTACGCCCACGAGGGCGACGACCTGACCGCGGGGGCCAGCCTGGGCGTGGCCCTCTATCCCGACGACGGCCGCGAGGCCGAGACGCTGCTGGCCAACGCCGACATGGCGCTCTACCGCGCCAAGGAGGCCGGGCGCGGCACCTTCCGCTTCTTCAAGCGCGAGATGGACGAAACCATCCGTGAACGGCGCAACCTGGCGCGCGAGCTGCGCCAGGCGATCAGCGACGAGCAGCTCACCTTGCACTATCAGCCCCAGGCCAACGCCGCCGACGGCGAGGTCTGCGGCTTCGAGGCGCTGGTGCGCTGGAACCACCCGACCCGGGGCATGGTGGCGCCGTCCGACTTCATCCCCCTGGCCGAGGAGAGCGGGCTGATCGTGCCGCTCGGCGAATGGGTGCTGCGCCGGGCCTGCGCCGACGCGGCGGCCTGGGCGCGGCCGCTGAACGTGGCGGTGAACCTGTCGCCGTTGCAGCTGCACCAGGGCGACCTGCCCAAGCTGGTTCACGAGGTGCTGCTGGAGGCGGGCCTGTCGCCGCAGCGGCTGGAGCTGGAGGTCACCGAGAGCGCCCTGTTCAAGGACTACCAGCGCGCCCTCGACAACCTGCGCCGGCTCAAGGCGCTGGGCGTGCGCATCGCCATGGACGACTTCGGCACCGGCTTCTCGTCGCTGTCGACCCTGCAGTCGTTCCCCTTCGACAAGATCAAGATCGACAAGAGCTTCGTCGAGAACATCCACGTCCACGACCGCGCCACGGTGATCGTGCGCGCCGTGCTGGGCCTGGGCCGCAGCCTGGACATCCCGGTGGTGGCCGAAGGGGTGGAGACCGAGGAGCAGATCGCCTTCCTGCGCGGCGAGGCCTGCGCCGAGCTGCAGGGCTACGCCATCGGCCGGCCGGCCCCGATCGAGACCATGACGGCCCTGACCAGCGGCAAGGCCGCGCCGGTCGCGGTCGAACCCGCCGTCCGCCCCCGCCGCCGCAAGAGCGCGGCGGCCTGAGGCGGCCTCAGCGCCGCATGCCGCCGAGCACGCCGCGGGTGATCTCGCGGCTGGCCGCCGAGATGGCGCTGCGCGACAGCTGACCGGCGAGGCCGCCGACCACGCCCCCCGCCCCGCCGGAGGCGGCGCGTCCGCCGCCGCCGCGCCGCGAGCCGGTGAAGAGGCTCATCACCATCTTCAGGAAGGTCACCGACAGCACGGTGCGCAGCACCTGCTTGACCACCACGCCGCCGATCTCCGAGCCGGCGGAGGGCTGGCCCGTCCGCGCGCCGCCGCCGGCCGTCCGGGCGGGCGTCTGGGCGGTCGACGCGGCCTGGCCGGCGCGGGCCTGCAGGATCTCGAAGGCCGACTCGCGGTCCTGGACCTGGTCGTACTGGCCGGCGACGGGGCTGCGGGCCATGACGGCGGCGCGCTCCTGGTCGCTGACCGGCCCCAGGCGCGAGGCGGGCGGGCGGATCAGCGTCTTCTGCACCACGGTCGGGGCCGCCTTCTCGTCGAGCACCGAAACCAGCGCCTCGCCCACCCCCAGGGCCTGGATCGCCTCGGCGGTGTCGAAGGCCGGATTGGCGCGGAACGACTGGGCCGCCGCGCGCAAGCCCTTCTGGTCGGCGGGGGTGTAGGCGCGCAGGGCGTGCTGCACGCGGTTGCCGAGCTGGGCCAGCACGCTGTCGGGGATGTCGGACGGGTTCTGGGTGACGAAATAGATCCCCACCCCCTTGGAGCGGATCAGCCGCACCACCTGCTCGATCTTGGCGAGCAGGGCCTTGGGCGCGTCGCGGAACAACAGGTGCGCCTCGTCGAAGAAGAACACCAGCCTGGGCTTTCCCGGGTCGCCGATCTCGGGAAGCTGTTCGAACAGCTCCGACATCAGCCACAACAGGAAGGTCGAATAGAGCGCCGGGCTCTGGATCAGGGTGTCGGCGGCCAGCACGTTGACATAGCCGCGGCCCGAGGCGTCGGTGCGCATCAGGTCGGCCAGCCGCAGGGCCGGTTCGCCGAAGAAGTGCTCGGCCCCCTGGTTCTCCAGGGTCAGCAGTTTGCGCTGGATGGTGCCGACCGTGGCCGGGGCGACGTTGCCGTACTGGGCGCTGATCGCCTGGGCGTTGTCGGAGACGTATTTCAGCGCCGCCTGCAGGTCCTTCATGTCCAGAAGCAGCAGGCCTTCCTGGTCGGCGACGCGGAAGACGATGGCCAGCACCCCTTCCTGCACCTCATTGAGGTCGAGCAGGCGGGCGAGCAGCACCGGGCCCATCTCCGAGACGGTGGCGCGGATCGGATGGCCCTTCTTGCCGAACAGGTCCCAGAAGATCACCGGCGGCGCGGCGGGCGTGAGGTCGAGGTCCATGGCCTTGGCCCGCGCCAGCATCTTGTCGCCCGGCGCGCCCGGCTCGGCCACGCCGGACAGGTCGCCCTTCACGTCGGCGGCGAACACCGGCACCCCGGCGTCCGAAAAGGCCTGGGCCATGATCTGCAAGGTGACGGTCTTGCCGGTGCCGGTGGCCCCGGCCACCACCCCGTGGCGGTTGGCCCGGTCGAGCAGCAGGGCCTCGGGCTTGTCGGAGAAGCCGATGAAGATCGAGGCGGCGGTCTCGGCGGTCATGGGTCGGGTCTCCCGGCTCTGGTCGGCAGGCGGCGGTCTTCAGCCTAGCGGCGCGGGCGGGCGGCGGCCACCCGCCTTGCGTCCGGCCTTGCGCCATTGACGAAAAGACCGCACTGCCGCGACAGTTCCCCATCCGTCACCCGGAGTTCCGCATGGCCCGCGCCGTCATCCCGAAGCTGGACCCCACCGCCCGCAACGCGCTGGTGGTCATCGCCGTCATCGTCGCCGGCGCGGCGTTCCGATGGATGGCCGGCATCCTCACCCCCCTGGCCCTGGCCATGTTCTTGGCGGTGATGATCGACAGCCTGGCGCGGGTGCTGCGCAAGCGCGCGCCGATCCTGCCCGAGCGGGCCGCCCTGCCGGTGGCCCTGGCCCTGTCGGTGGTCCTGTTCGGGCTGGTGGTCTATGTGGTGGCCGACAACGCCGGCCGCTTCATCGCCGAGCTGCCCGGCTACGCCTCGCGTCTCGACGGCATCATCGCCAAGGTCGCCGGCCTGGTCGGCGTCAAGGTGCCGCCCACCGCCGACCAGCTGTTCCAGCAGCTCAACCCGACCAAGTACATCGGCTCGGTGGCCAACGCCCTGCAGAGCGCCGCGTCCAGCGCCGTGCTGGTGCTGATCTATCTCGGGTTCATCATCGCCTCGCGCAGCGGCTTCGAGCGCAAGACCGACCGGCTGTTCCGCACCGACACGGAGCGCCGCGAGGCCGCCGACGCCTTCACCCGCATCCGCAACGGCGTCGAGAACTACCTGTGGATCCAGACGGTCACCGGCCTGATCATCGCCGCCGGCTGCTGGGCGGTAATGGCGCTGCTGCACCTCGAGAACGCGCTGTTCTGGACGTTCCTGATCTTCATCCTGTCCTACATTCCGATCATCGGCGCGGCCATCGGCATGATCCTGCCGACCCTGTTCGCCCTGGTGCAGTTCGACAGCATCTGGCCGGCGGTGATCCTGATCTCGGCCCTCGAGGCGATCCACTTCTTCGTCGGCAACGTCATCTATCCGCGCATGCAGGGCGAAAGCCTGAACATGGACCCGGTGGTGGTGCTGCTGTCTCTGGCTTTCTGGGGCGCGATCTGGGGCCTGCCGGGGATGTTCCTGTCGACGCCGCTGACGGTGATGGCCATGGTCATCCTGGCCCAGTTCGACGGCTCGCGCTGGATCGCGGTGCTGCTGTCGGGCGACGGCGATCCCCTGGGCGGTTCCGGCGGCTTTCCCAAGGACGAGCAGCCCGACGCCGACGGGGCGGACGGAAAAAATCGTCACGGAACTGTGAAGGGGGGGTGAAATCCGGACGAGGGCGCCTATCTCAAGCCTGTTCCGGAGCGTTCCCCCCCTCGCGCCGGACCGCAAGGCGCCCTTCCCGTCCCCCCGAGAAGCAGGGCGCCGAACAAGCGCCTCGCCGTTCCCCCCTCGGCGAGACCCGCCGTCGGATGGCCCAAGAGCGCCGTCCGGCGGCGTTTTGCGTTGAAAAGCCGGGCCTTGGCGGGCTTCGCGGAGCGGCGGCGGGGAATTTTGCCTGAAAACAGCGGCAATTCGTCCAATCGTTACAAAAAATGGCCGGCGAGTCCCGGTTGATCGATCCGCCGGGATGACTAGGCTCGCGCCGAGTTTCGAACAGGAGCCGCCATGCCAGGCGCCAGCTTGCAGACCGCCGAACCCGCCTTCCCCAAAGCCGAGATCGAGGAGGCCTTCGCCAAGGCCGTCGGCCGCCCGCCCGGCGGCCTGAGCGCGGCGGAGGCCGCGTTCATCGCCGGGGTGCAGGAAGATTGCGCGGTCGACGAGCTGCAAGGCTGGTCCGGCGCCGACCTGGCCGCCGCCGCGGCCGGCTTCTGGACCTTCGCCGCCCGCCGCGACCCGGCCGGCCTGGCCATCCGCCTGGTCCGCGCCGTCGGCGCCGACGGCCGCGACCTCAAGCGCGACCTGCTGGAGATCGTCCAGACCGACGCGCCGTTCCTGGTTGACAGCGTCATGGGCGAGATCGCCGAGGCCGGTTTCTCGGTGCGCGCCATGTTCCACCCCGTGGTCGAGATCGCCCGCGACGCCGCCGGCGTTCGCGGCGAGGCCGGCCCGACGGCGCGGGAATCGATGATCCAGGTGGTGCTCGACCCGGTCGGCGAGGACCGCGTCGACCAGCTGATCGCGGCCGTGCGCGGCGCCCTGGCCGACGTGCGGCTGGCCGTCGACGACTTCGACGCCATGCGCGCCCTGATGAGCCGCTCCATCGCCGGCCTGGAGGAGGGCGGCCCCAACGTCCCGCCCGAGGCCCTGGCCGAATACGTCGCCTTCCTGCGCTGGATGAAGGGCGACCACTTCGTGTTCCTCGGCGCGCGGGTCTACGACTATCCGCGCACCGCCGACGGCGAGTACGCCTCGGAGGAGCCGCTGTTCCAGCCCGAGGGCAGCCTGGGCGTGCTGCGCGACCAGGACCGCATGGTGCTGCGCCGCGCCAACGAGCCGGCGGTGCTGACCGAGCAGGTGCGCAAGCTGCTGGAGGCCGACGCGCCGCTGGTGGTCGCCAAGTCCAACCTGCGCTCGCGCGTCCATCGCCGCGGCTACATGGACTATGTCGGGGTCAAGCGTTACGGCGCCGACGGCCGGCCCTCCGGCGAGGTCCGCTTCGTCGGCCTGTTCACCGCCGAGGCCTATGACGAGCCGGCGCGCGACGTGCCGCTGATCCGGCGCAAGGTGGCCCACGTCATGGAGCGGGCCGGCAAGACGCCGGGCAGCCACAACGAGATGCGCCTGCGCAACATCGTCGAGAACTATCCCCGCGACGAGCTGTTCCAGATGACCGAGGACGACCTCCTCGACATCTCCCTGGGCATCTTGCACCTCTACGACCGCCCGCGCGTGCGGCTGTTCACCCGCAAGGACCCCTTCGACCGCTTCGTGTCGGTGCTGCTCTACGTGCCGCGCGACCGCTACGATTCCGGTGTGCGCGCCCGGGCCGGCGCCATCCTGGCCGAGGCCTTCGGCGGCCGCATGTCGGCCTATTATCCCAACTTCTCCGAAGCTCCGCTGGCGCGGGTCCTCTACATCATCGGCGTCACCCCCGGCGCCCATCGCCAGCCGGACCTGCACGCCGTCGAGGCCGAGATCGCCCAGTCCGCCCGCACCTGGGAGGACCGCTTCGAGGCGGCCGCCCGCGACGGCGGCGTCGCCGTCGGACAGGTGGCCGACGTGCTGTCGCGCTACGCCGGCGCCTTCCCGGCCGGCTATCGCGACCAGTTCGACGCCGCCGAGGCCCTGGCCGACCTGGCGGTGATCGAGAGCCTCAAGCCCGGCGAGGCGGTGCGCATCCGCGCCTATCGCGCGGCCGAGGACACCAACCTGCGCTTCCGCTTCAAGCTGTATCGCCCAGGCGAATCCGCGCCGCTGGCCGACGTGCTGCCGATCCTGGAGCACATGGGCCTCAAGGCCCTGGTCGAGGACGGCTTCCCGGTCAAGCCGCTGCGCGCCGACGGGACGGCGGCCAAGGTCTGGGTCCACGAGTTCGTGCTCGAGGACCCGCGCGGCGCCGATCTGGTGTTCGACGACGTGCGCGCCGCCTTCGAGGCCGCCTTCGTCGCCGTGTGGACCGGCCGCACCGAGAGCGACGGCTTCAACCGGCTGGTGCTGGAGCTGGGCGTCTCCTGGCGCGAGGCGGCCCTGATCCGCGCCCTGGCCAAGTATCGCCAGCAGACCGGGCTCGACCCGTCGCAGGCGGTGCAGGAACAGGCCCTGGCCGACAACCCCTGCGTCGCCCGGCTGATCCTCGACCTGTTCCGCACCAAGTTCGACCCGGCCGTCGCCGCCGAGCTGGACGCCCGCCAGGCCCAGGCCGACGCGGTGTTCGCCGAGATCGTCGAGGCGCTGCAGAAGGTCGAGAGCCTCGACGCCGACCGCGTGCTGCGCCGGCTGGCCCTGCTGGTACAGGCGCTGAAGCGCACCAACTACTACCAGGCCGGCGAGGACGGCGAGCCCAAGCCCTATATCAGCTTCAAGGTGGCTAGCCGCGAACTGGCCGACCTGCCGGCGCCTAAGCCGTTCCGCGAGATCTTCGTCTGGGCCCCGCACATCGAGGGCGTCCACCTGCGCTTCGGCCCGGTCGCCCGCGGCGGCCTGCGCTGGTCGGACCGCCGCGACGACTTCCGCACCGAGGTGCTCGGCCTGGTCAAGGCCCAGCAGGTCAAGAACGCGGTGATCGTGCCGGTCGGCTCCAAGGGCGGCTTCTATCCCAAGGCCCTGCCGCGCGGCGGCAGCCCCGACGAGGTCCGCGCCGAGGCCATCCGCGCCTACAAGACTTTCCTGTCGGGCCTGCTCGACATCACAGACAACATCGACGCCGACAACGCCGTGGTCCGCCCGGCCGGCGTCGTCGCCCACGAGGGCGACGATCCCTATCTGGTCGTCGCCGCCGACAAGGGCACGGCGACCTTCTCCGACATCGCCAACGGCGTGGCCGAATCCTACGGCTTCTGGCTGGGCGACGCCTTCGCCTCGGGCGGCTCGGCGGGCTACGACCACAAGGTGATGGGCATCACCGCCCGCGGCGCCTGGGAGGCGGTCAAGCGCCACTTCCGCGAGATGGGCAAGGACATCCAGGCCGAGCCGTTCACCGTCGTCGGCGTCGGCGACATGTCGGGCGACGTGTTCGGCAACGGCATGCTGCTGTCCAAGCAGACCCGCCTGCTGGCCGCCTTCGACCACCGCCATATCTTCCTCGACCCCGATCCGGACCCGGCGAAGAGCTGGGTCGAGCGCAAGCGCATGTTCGACCTGCCGCGCTCGTCCTGGGACGACTACGACAAGAGCCTGATCTCGGCCGGCGGCGGGGTGTTCCCGCGCAGCCTGAAGTCGATCCCGATCAGCGCCGAGGTCAAGGCCGCCTTCGACATCAAGGTCGACGCCATGACTCCGGCCGAGCTGCTCAACGCCCTGCTCAAGGCCCGGGCCGAGCTGCTCTATTTCGGCGGCATCGGCTGCTACGTGAAGGCCAGCCACGAGAGCCAGGCCGACGCCGGCGACAAGGCCAACGACGCCATCCGCGTCAACGGCGCCGAGCTGCGCTGCAAGGTGGTGGGCGAGGGGGCCAACCTCGGCCTGACCCAGGCCGGCCGCATCGAGTTCGCGCTGAAGGGCGGGCGGCTGAACACCGACGCCATCGACAACTCGGCCGGCGTCGATTCCTCCGACCACGAGGTCAACATCAAGATCCTCACCGGCATGGTCGAGCGGGCGGGCGAGCTGACCCGGCCGGACCGCAACGCCCTGCTGGAATCGATGACCGACACGGTCGCCCACCACGTCCTGGCGCACAACTACGACCAGACCCTGGCCCTGTCGCTGCTGCAGATGGACGCCGCCGCCGAGATCGACCAGCACGCCCGGTTCATGAGCGACCTGGAGGCCAAGGGCAAACTCGACCGCAAGGTCGAGGGCCTGCCCGACGCCCTGGCCCTGGCCGAACGCAAGCAGGCCGGCAAGGCCCTGACCCGGCCCGAGCTGGCCGTGCTGCTGGCCTATGGCAAGCTCGACCTGTTCGAGGACATCATCGCCAGCCGCGCGCCGGACGATCCCTACTTCTTCCGGACCCTGGAAGGCTATTTCCCCAAGCCGCTGTCCAAGTACCGGGACGCGATGAAGCACCACCGCCTGCGGCGGGAGATCATCGCCACGGTGGTCGACAACGAGCTGGTCAACATGTGCGGCCCGACCTTCCCGCAGCGCCTGCGCGCCGCGGCGGGGGGCGACACCGCCGCCCTGGTGATCGGCTTCACCGCCGCCCGTCAGGTGCAGCGCATCGACGAGGTGTGGGGCAAGGTCGCCGCCCTCGACGGCCAGGCCCCGGCCGAGGGCCAGATGGCCCTGTTCAAGGAGCTGGCCTACATCCTGCGCGGCCAGACCTTCTGGCTGGCCCGGCGCGCGGCGCGCGACAACGCCACGGTGCAGGGGCTGATCGACGCCTACCGCCCGGCGGTGGACGAGCTGAAGACCCTGGTGCCGCAGATCCTGTCGCCGTTCGAACAGAAGGCGGCGGCGCGGCGCGGCTCGGACTTCGTCAAGGCCGGGGCGCCCAAGGAGCTGGCGCACCAGATCGCGCTGCTGCGCCCGTTGACCACGGCCAGCGACCTGGTCGAACTGGCCAACGCCTCCAGCTGGTCGGTGACCAACGTCGCGCGGCTGTACCATCAGGTCGGGGCGAACTTCGGCTTCGACCGCCTGCGTTCGGCGGCGGGGTCGCAGGCGGCCGGCGACGCCTTCGAGCGGCTGGCTGTGCGCCGCCTGGTCGAGGACATGCTGGCCGAACAGACCCAGCTGACCCAGGCGATCATGAAGTTCGTCGCCAACGCCCAGGCGGGCGAGGACGCCGAGCACGCCAAGGCCGCCGTCCAGTCCTGGGCGGCGCTGCACCCGGCCCCGGTCAAGGCGGCCAAGCAGACGGTCGAGGAGATCGAGGACGCCAACGCCAAGGGCGGGGCGGGCTGGACCTTCGCCAAGCTGACCATCGCCAACGCCGCCCTGCGCGAACTGGCCGTGCAGGCCTAGCGCGCGGAGCGGTCCAAAGGACGGAGAGGCCGTCCGCCGTCGCAACCAAGAGGCGACGGCGGGCGTTCCCTGGCGAGAGCCGTCGGTTCGGGAGCCTCGCCATGTCCACCGCTCACCCAACCTCCTTCGCCCGCTCGCGATGGGAGTTCAGCGCCGTCAGCGTCCTGTTCGGCGTCGTGCTCGTCGCCCTGGGCGTCTTCGCCTTCGCCATGCCGGTGGTGTCGACCATCGCCGCCACGGTGACCATCGGCGCCTGCATGGCCGTCGCCGGAATCGCCGGGCTGATCGCCGTGCTGCGCGAACGCGGCCGGCCGGGGATGGCCTGGAGCCTGCTCTGGGCGGTCGCCGCCCTCGGCCTGGGCGTGCTGCTGGTGGTCTGGCCGGTCAGCGGGGCCCTGTCCCTGACCCTGTTCCTCGCCGCCGCCTTCATCGTGCGCGGCGTGTTCGCCGTGGCCCTGGCCTTCAGCCGGCGACGGGTGTTCCGCAGCTGGGGCTGGGTGGCCCTGGGCGGGGCGGTCACCCTGGTCCTCGGCCTGCTGGTCCTGTTCAACTGGCCGGCCAGCGGCGTGCTGACCCTGGGCCTGCTGGTCGCGGTCGACCTCGTCTTCTACGGGGCGGCGCTGATCGTCGCCGCCCTGACCGCGCCGCGCCTGGCCGCCTGACCCCGCCGACCGGCCTCAGCCCTTGCGCGGGCCGGTCAGGGCGAAGAACACCCCTTGCGGGTCCTGGGCCTGGACGATCCAGGCGCCGCCGGGCGCGGACATCGGCCCGTTCAGCACCTTGCCGCCGGCGGCCTTGAGCCGCGCCGCCGCCGCGTCGATGTCGTCGACCACGAAATAGTACAGCCAGCAGGGACCGGGCGCGCCGGGCGGGCGGTTGAACAGGCCGCCGATCGGCGCGCCGTCGCCGGCGAACAGCTGATAGACGCCCATGGCCCCCATATCGACGGCCTCGACCTTCCGCCAGCCGAACATCGCCTCGTAGAAGGCGAAGGCCGCCGGCCAGTCGTCGGTCGCCAACTCGCGCCAGCCGACGAAGCCGGGGTCGGTCGATTCCGGCGGCGGGGCGTCGCTGTCGCGGCCGCGGAACAGCACGACGGCCGCGCCTTGCGGGTCGGCGATCACCGCGAAACGCCCGACGCCGGGAATGTCGGCGGGCGGGGCGTGCACCGCGCCGCCCAGGCTTTCGGCCCTGGCGGCGGCGGCGTCGACGTCCGCGACCCCGACATAGCCGGTCCAGCAGGGCGGCGCCCCGGGCCGGGGCAGGCCCATCAGCCCGCCGATCGGCGCGCCGCCGACCGTCAGCAACCTATAGGGCTTGCCGGGTTGCGAGGCGTCCTGCGCGCCCCAGCCGACGACGGCGGCGTAGAACGCCTGGGCCGCCGCGGGGTCGGGGGTCATCAGCTCGTACCAGACGAAACGGCTTGGGGAACCAGCCATCGAACGCGCTCCTCTGCGGAGGGGAAAGGCGGCGAGGGACCAGCGTCGCCGGGAAGACCATAGGCGCGTCTTGGTCAGAAGGTCAGCACCTGCTTTCCCCGCTCGGGCGCATGGACGGTTTCCTCAAGCGCGGCGCGATAGTCCTCCAGGGGCCGCAGGCCGGCGATCAGCACCTCGGTCGCCGGGTCGGCCAGTTCGTCCAGCACGCTCTTCAGCCAGGCGGCGTCCCCGGGCGTCGGGGCCTCGAAGAAGTAGCGGTAGATGTACGAGCGGATCACCTGGTTCTCCATCAGCATCCTCAGGGCGTTGGTCTGGAACGGGGTCGTGTCGTAGGCGCCGACGATCACCGCCCGGCCCATGAAGCCGAGCGCCGCCAGCAGCTCGGTCAGCACCGCCCCGCCGACCGCGTCGACCACGCCCGACAGGCTCTCGCCCCCGGTCGCCGCGCGCACGGCCTGGGAGAGCGGGACCTCCAGCCCCGACAGCTCGATCACCGCCTCGGCGCCCAGGGCCGAAAGATCGCGGCCCTCGACCCGCTTGCGGACGATCGCCGCCACCCGCACGCCGCGCCTCCTGGCCATCTGGATCAGCAGGGTCGAGACCAGCGAATGGCCGGCCGTCACCGCCAGCCACTGGCCAGGCTTGACCTCGCTGGCCTCCAGGAGGTCGCGGGCCGTCACCGCCGGCATGAACTGGGCGGCGCGCTCGATCGGGTAGTCGTCCGGCAGCGGCGTCAGGGCGGCGGGATCGACGACCACCTGCTCAGCCCACAGGCCGGCGCCGCTGAACGTCACCAGCGCGCCCGGCGACAGGTCGGGGCGGCCGCCGGTCTCCACCACCCGGCCGACGCCATCGTTGCCGACGATCTGGCCGGGAAGCCTGGGTTGCTTGGCCTCGGGATAGAGGCCCTGGGTGAAGAAGAAGTCGCCGGGATGGACGCCGACGGCGACCATGCGCACCAGGGCCTGGCCCGGACCCGGCCGGGGCTCGGGAACCTCCCGCAGCTCGACGACGTCGAGGGGTGGACCGAGACGGTCCTGAACGAGGGCTTTCATGGCGTGAACTCCTGACCGCCCGCGACCAGCCGCGAGCTGGAGCGTCAGATGCGGACCGTCGCCTGTTGGGACAATCGCGTCGTATGGAACTCTGTTTTCCGTAAACGGGACAATCGGGGGCTTGCGGCGTCGGCCGCCGGAGGCGATGTGGACCATGTGTTTCGACGGAGCGCGCGCGTGCTGGGCTATGATGACGTGGCGATCTTCCTGAAGGTGGCGCGCGAGGGCAGTTTCGTGGCCGCCGCTGAGGCCCTGGGCCTGCCGACCAGCACGGTCAGCCGCCGCGTCGCGGCCCTGGAGGCCCGGTTCAGGACCCAGTTGCTGCGGCGGACCACCCGCGCCGTCAGCCTGACCGACGACGGCCGCGCCTTCGTCGACCGCGCCGCCGCGGCCATGGACGAGCTGGAGGCCGCCGCCCGCGGGCTGGACGTCTGCGACTCCCGCCTTTCGGGCAGGCTGACCGTCACCGCGCCCCATCACGTCTGCAACGAGGAGTTCGCGCCTCATCTCCTGGCCTTCGCGGTCAAGCACCCGGACCTGGTCATGGAGCTGCGCTTGACCAACGGCGTCCCCGACCTGGTCGAGGAGGGCGTCGACGTCGCCTTCCAGCTGGCCCCGCTGCCGGAGGGCCGGCATGTGGCGCGCCGGCTCTGGACGGCGCCGTACATGCTGGCCGCCAGCCGGCGGTTTCTGGAAAACCACCCCGAGGCCGCCGCGCTGGACCATCCCCGGCGCCTGGGTCGGCTGCCCGCCGTGATGACGCCGCCGATCTCGTCGTGGCGCTTCGTCCATGCGGGGGGCGAGACCCTGGCCGTCACGCCGCGCGTCATCGGGGCCTCTGTCGACGACCTGTCGCTGGGGGCCCTGGCCGCCAGTCAGGGCCTGGGCGCGGCCTATCTGCCGAGGGGCCTGGCGGGCCGCTTCCCGGAACTGGTCGAAATCTCCCTTGGCGACTGGAAAGTCGAGGACCGCGAACTCTACGCCCTCTATCCCGCCACCCGGCAGCTGTCGCCGAAGGTCCGGGCCCTGATCGACCACGCCCTGGCGGCGCGGGCGGCGCACTAGGGCCGGCCGCGAACCTTGTTCACGCCATGCCGGCCTGGGCCGGCGCGGCCTCGACCAGCGTGCGCCGCAGGTGGTCGGCGAAGAGGTCGCGGCTTTGCAGGGCCTGGTTGGCCAGCCGTGGCGGCGGCCAGGCGCCGTTCTCATCGGGCTGGTCGAAGGCGTGGCCGACGCCCTCGGCGATCCAGGCGCGGACCGCGCCGCCGGCGGCCTCGCAGCGCCGGTGGACGACGGCGTGGCGGACCGGTTTGGCCAGGTGGTCGCGCTCGGCCACCACCGCCAGGGCCGGGGCGGTGCGCAGCCAGGGCCGCCGGCCGCCGCGCGTCCCCAGGCCGACATAGGCGTAGAAGAAGCTCAGCGACTTCAGCCCGGCCAGGGGCGCGGGCGACGGATCGGCCAGCCGGGCCTCGCCCGACCGGGTCAGCGGCATGGTCATCAGGTCCATCATCGCCCAGGCCCCGTGGCTCCATCCGGCCAGGCCGAGGCGTGCGGGATCGACGTCGGGCCGGGCGGCGATCCCGTGCAGGGCGGCCAGGACGTCGCCGGCCCGCTCGGCGCCGCCGAACCGCGCGCCCGTGCACACCAGGGTCAGGCCGAACCGCCGGCCCCAGCCGCGCGGGGCGAAGGAATCGACCACGAAGGCCCGCACGCCGGCCTCGGCGGCGGCCTGGGCGTAGGCGTCCAGATGGGCCTGGACCCCGCCGCAGCCGTGGAACAGCAGCACGGCCGGACGCGGCGTCTGGTCCGCCGGCCCGAAGACGGCGACGTGCGGGCCGAGCCTGGCCCAGCGCGCCGCCAGGGTGTCGAGCCCGGCCGTCAGTGGCGGAACACCCGCACGCCGGTGAAGGCCATGGTCAGGCCGCGCTCGTCGGCGGCGGCGATGACCTCCTCGTCGCGGATCGAGCCGCCCGGCTGGATCACCGCCGTCGCCCCGGCCTCGGCGGCCTGGATCAGGCCGTCGGCGAACGGGAAGAAGGCCTCCGAGGCGCAGGCGCAGCCGGCCAGGTCGAGGCCGAAGTCGGCGGCGCGCAGGGCGGCGATGCGGGCCGAATCCTTGCGGTTCATCTGGCCGGCGCCGACGCCCAGGGTCTGGCCGTCGCGGGCGTAGACGATGGCGTTCGACTTGACGTGCTTGCCGATGGTGAAGGCGAACAGCATGTCGCGCACTTCCTGTTCGGTCGGCTGGCGCCTGGTGACGATCTTCAGGTCGTGGCTGCGGATGCGGGCGTCGTCGCGGCTCTGGACCAGGAAGCCGCCGGACACCGACTTGAAGGTCACGCCCTTGGCCAGCGGGTCGGGCAGGCCGCCGGTCACCAGCAGGCGCAGGTTCTTCTTGGCGGCGAACACGGCGACGGCGTCGTCGTCGGCCTCGGGGGCGATCACCACCTCGGTGAAGATCTTGACCATCTCCTCGGCGGCGGCGCGGTCGAGGCGGGTGTTGACGGCGACGATGCCGCCGAAGGCCGAGGTCGGGTCGCAGGCCAGGGCGCGCTCATAGGCGCTCTTCAGCGAGCCGCCGACCGCCACGCCGCAGGGGTTGGCGTGCTTGATGATCGCCGCCGCCGGGCCGTCGGCGGGATCGAACTCGGCGACCAGCTCGAAGGCGGCGTCGGTGTCGTTGATGTTGTTGTAGGAGAGCTCCTTGCCCTGCAGCTGGCGGGCGGTGGCGACGCCGACGCGCGGGTTCGGATAGGTGTAGAAGGCCGCGCTCTGGTGAGGGTTCTCGCCGTAGCGCATGGTCTGGCGCAGCTCGCCGGCCACGGCCTTGCGGCGCGGATAGTCCTCGCCGAGCTGGGCGGCGAACCAGGTCGAGATCGCCGCGTCGTAGGCGGCGGTGCGGGCGTAGGCGCGGGCGGCCAGGCTCTTGCGCAGCGACAGGGCGATGGCGCCGTCGGCCTGCAGCGCGGCGACGACCTCGGCGACGTCGGCTGGCTCGGTGCAGACGCAGACATAGCCGTGGTTCTTGGCCGCCGAGCGGATCATGGCCGGGCCGCCGATGTCGATGTTCTCGATGCAGTCGGCGAAGTCGCCGCCGCGGGCGACGGTGGCCTCGAACGGGTAGAGGTTGACGTACAAAAGGTCGATGCCGCCGATGCCGTGCTCGGCCATGGCCGCCGCGTGGGCCGGGGCGTCGCGCACGCCCAAGAGGCCGCCGTGGACGATCGGGTGCAGGGTCTTGACCCGCCCGTCCATCATTTCCGGAAAGCCGGTGAGGTCGGAGACGTCCTTGACCGGCAGGCCGGCCGCCGCGATCGCCGCCTTGGTGCCGCCGGTCGAGACCAGCTCGACGCCCAGTTCGACCAGAGCCTTGGCGGTGTCGATCAGGCCGGTCTTGTCGGAGACCGAGATCAGGGCGCGCTTGACGGCGACGTGGTCGGGGGCGGGCGGGAAGGCGGGCGCAGACATGGAGGGCTCCGGAATGAGGAAAGGCCCAGGCGCGCGGCAACTGGCGCGCGCTCAGCCGAACACGATCCAGGCCCGCGCTCCCCGGTGGTTCTCCACCTCGATCGCCAGTCACGCAGGCGGGGGCAAAATACGGCCCGGCCCCGGCGAGTCAACGTCTTCGACCGGGTCCTCAGCCGGGCTTGAAGGCCGGCTCCAGCGCGCGCAGCCGGGCCAGCACCTCGCCGGCGTTGCGGGCGGCGGCGGCGGTGAGCAGGTCCTGCACCGGCTTTTCCAGGCTGGACCAGTCGCCGTCGGAGGCGCAGGCCCGCAGCACCCCGTCGGCGGCGGTGGGGCGCACGTCCTCGGCGGCGTAGAAGATCTCTTCGAACAGCTTCTCGCCGGGACGCAGCCCGGTGTGGACGATGTCGATGTCGGCGCCCGGGCGCAGGCCGTGCAGGCGGATGACCTGGCGGGCCAGGGCCTCGATGCGCACCGGCTCGCCCATGTCCAGGACGTAGACCCCCGCTTCGCCCGTCTCGGCCGGCAGCGAGGCGGCCTGCAGGACCAGGCTGGCCGCCTCCTGCACGGTCATGAAGTAACGCTCCATCTCGGGATGGGTGACGGTGACCGGCCCGCCGTGGGCGATCTGGCGCTCGAACAGCGGCACCACCGAGCCGGCCGAGCCCAGTACGTTGCCGAACCGGACGATGGCGGCCTTGGCCTCGCTTCCGGCGCACAGCGCCTGCACCACCCGCTCGGCCACCCGTTTGGTGGCGCCCATGACGTTGGTGGGGTTGACCGCCTTGTCGGTGGAGATGAACACGAAGGCCGCGCCGGTGTCGCGGGCCCGCTTGGCGACGTTGAGCGCGCCGCCGACATTGGTCAGCACCGCCTCGGCCGGGTTGAGCTCCATCAGCGGCACGTGCTTGAGGGCGGCGGCGTGCAGCACGACCTCGGGCCGCTCGCGCAGGAACAGCTCGCGCAGGCGGGCGGCGTCGCGCACGTCGCCCAGTTCGCTGGTCCAGGTGCAGGCGGGCTTCAGCTCGGTCAGCTCCTGGTCGATGGCGTACAGGTTGAATTCGGAGGCGTCGAGCAGGATCAGCCGCTCGGGCCCCAGCTTGACGATCTGGCGGGTCAGCTCGGCCCCGATGGTGCCGCCGGCGCCGGTGACCATGACGCGGCGGCCGGCGACCAGGGCGGCCGGGGCGGCGACGTCGAGGTTGCGCGGCGGCCGGTCGAGCAGGTCGGCGGCCTGGACCGGGGTCAGCAGGGCGCCGCCGCCGGAGCCGTTGGCCGGCCGGGCCCTGGCCACCGCCGCGCCCGCCTCGCCGGCGGCCGCGACCACCTCGTCCAGCAGGGCGCGGCTGGGCCGGGGGTGGGCGAGCACCAGTTGCGGCCGCTGGGCGTCGCGCGCGCCGAGGGCCTTGAGGATGGCGGCGAGGCGGCCGAGCTGGCCCAGCACCTCGGCCCCGGCGATGATCCGCCCGACGGGGGCGTCGTCGAGCACGACGATGCCGGCCACCCGCAGCCGCGCGTCGCTGGTCCGGCGCGATTCCTTGAGGAACGCCGCCGCGTCGGCGGCGCGGCCGACGATGACGGTGGCCGGCAGGGAGCGGTCCTCGAAGTGCAGCACGCCGCGGAAATCGCCGCTGGCCGCCACGTGGGCGAAGGCGCGGCCCAGACACAGGGCGAGGGTGACGCCCAGGGTCCCGAAGAACGGCGCCGACCGGGGAAAGTCCTCGCCGCGGTTGAAGGCGAACAGCACCGGCACCAGCATCAGGTTGACCACGGCCGCCGCCGAGGCCACCCGCACGATGTCGTTGAGGGTGGTGAACCGCCACATGGTGCGGTTCAGCTTGAACAGCGGGAAGACGATGGCGGCGAGGGCGACGAACACCGCCGTCGCGGTGCCGATGGCCAGATAGGGCGTCGGCTTGTCCTCGAAGCGGTAGCGCACCATCAGCACGCCGGCCATGGCCAGCCCGCCCACGGCCAGGTCGTGAATATAGCCGAGCGCCACGGCCGCGACGTCGCCGCTCCGCCGCGTCTTGCGATCCGACATCTAGGCCCCCGGTTCCGCCGCCGTCAGTTTCCAACGCACGCGGCCGCCCGTGTCCGTCGGCGCCTGGGCGTGAAGGACGATCTGGCTGGTGCGCCGCGCGACGCCGTCCAGAAAATGCACCGAAGGCTCGACCGCCACGTCGGCGGCGTCGTTGCGCAGCCACCAACCCTGGTTGGACGGTCCTTGCAGCAGGACGCTGCGCTTGTCGCGCGCCAGCGAGGCGCGGACGTCCGGGTGCAGGTGGAAGCGCACGGCGACCGGGGCTGTCCGCCGCGCCGGCGGGCGAGGAGGCGAGGCGTCGGGGCCGGCGGCAGGGCTCAGGCGGTCCTCGCCGCGCAGCTCGTCGGTGCGCGGGTCGAGGAACAGCCGCCGGACATGGACGAACCCCCAGGAGGCCAGCCAGCCGTCGTGGGTCAGTTCGACCAGCACGCCGTCGTCGCCTTCCTGGCGGGCGGCCTTGACCTCGCGGGCGCCGCCGATCAGCCGGGGGCCCAGGGCGCGGCCGATGAAGCCGCCGGCCGGGGTTCCGGCGGCGCCCTCGCCGATCGACAGGGTCGAACCGGCCTCGGCCAGCCGGAACGCGTCGCGCCCGGCGGCGCGGGGCGACCAGCCGCAGTTGGTGATCAGGCGGTCGGCCCCGCAGAGGATCTCGATCGCGCCCGGCTGGCCGCAGGCCGCGACGCTCCAGGCGTCGCGCGCCGGGGCGCCGGCGTCGAGAAGGATGGTCATGGCCCGGCCCTGCAGCCGCTGGTAGCCGGCGTGCGGCGCCTGGGTGGGACGCCGGCGCTCGGCGCCCTGGACGTCGGGCCGGGGCGCGGCGGCCACCCGCTCGGCGGCGCATTCCTCGCCGCCCTGAAAGCAGGCGAGCCGGCCGTCGGGCAAGGTGAACAGCGGCAGGGCGGCGTCGAGCCGGTCGATGGCCCGGCTGAGGGCCGGCGGGGCCGGGCGGCCGCGCCGGGCCAGGCCGTCGTCGAGGGCGCGCAGGTCGAACAGCAGCTCCATCCCGGCCTCCGGCGAGCGGGTGGCGTGGCCGCCGTCGGCCAGGACGGCGGCGTCGAGCGCGCCGCGCAGCCGGTCCAGGCCCTGGTCGATCAGGCCCTCGCCGGCCTCGCCGGCCAGGGCCGCGCCCGCGGTCGCGGCGGCGGCGGCGCGTTCGGCGGCGCGATGCTCGGGATCGCGCAGCTTGAGCAGCTGGCGGGCCTGACGGGCGAGGTCGTTGGCCAGGACCGCCGTCTCGGCCTCGGAGGCGGCGGCGGTCAGGGGCTCCAGGGCGCAGGCCAGGTGCAGCACCCGCCGCTCCAGGACCAAGGCGCCCCAGGCGAAGCTGTTCCAGCGGCCGAACAGTCGCCGCCAGTCGAGCAGCAGCCGCAACCCCTCGCGGGCGCCGGCCTCGCCCGTCGCCAGAAGGTCGGCGATCCAGGCGAAGCGGTGCAGCGTCTCGGCGAAGGCGCGGCTGGGACTGGGCTGATCCCAGGGATCGCCGCCCGGCCCGACGTCGAGGGTCTCGCCGCCGAAGGCGAACACGCCCTTGAGCAGGGCCGCGCCGACGTCGGGGCGCACGGGCCGGGCGTCGTGCGGGCGCACGGCGGCCGCCTCGGCGCGGGGGCCTCTGAGGCCGAGCAGGTGGAAGGGCGAGCCGAACCATTCGGTCTCGGCCTGCCGCCGCAGCCCGGTTCCGGCCGCCAACGCCCACAGCGCCGGCCGGGGACCGGCGGCGGCGTGGGTCAGGGCGGTCGGCAGGGCCGTCATGGCGTGCTCAGGCCCTCCGCAAGGCGGCGATGTTGGCGGCGTAGGCTTCGGGCCCGCCCTTGAACACGGCGGTGCCGGCCACCAGGGCGGTGGCCCCGGCGGCGACGCACAGGGGCGCGGTCTCGGGCGTGACGCCGCCGTCGACCTCGAGCACGATGTCGCGGCCGCAGGCGTCGATCATCGCGCGCAGGCGCTCGATCTTCTTCAGCTGGGAATGCATGAAGGTCTGGCCGCCGAAACCCGGATTGATCGACATCACCAGGATCAGGTCGATCTCGTCCATCATCCATTCGATGGTCTCGGGCGGGGTCGAGGGGTTGAACACCACGCCGGCCTTGGCCCCGAGCTGGCGGATGCGCTTGAGCGAGCGGTTGAGGTGCGGACCGGCCTCGGGATGGACGCTGATCCAGTTCGCGCCGGCGGCGGCGAAGGCCTCCAGGTACGGATCGGCCGGGGCGATCATCAGGTGCACGTCGAAGGGGATCGAGACGTGCGGCCGCAGCGCCTTCACGATGTCGGGGCCCAGGGTGATGTTGGGCACGAAATGGCCGTCCATCACGTCGATGTGCAGCCAGTCGGCGCCGGCCGCCTCGACCGCCCTGATCTCTTCGCCCAGGCGCGAGAAGTCCGAGGCGAGGATCGAGGGGGCGATGATCGGCGAGGGGCCGCCAGGACGGATCTGACTCATGGTTCCGACTTAGTCCTATGGTTGAATCGCGGCAAGCCGCCGCCGGTCCGCCGCGCCCCGCAGCCGTTCCGGCTCACGATATCTGCAACCTGGAGACGAAAAAGCCGTCGATCCCGCCTTCCGCGTGGCGGGGCAGGATGCGCAGGTCCCCGTCGGGCGTGCGGCTGGCCGCCGGGGCGCCGGCTTCGCCCGGGGCGACCGGGTCGCGCCGCAGGTCGGGCCGGCGGCGCAGAACCGCCTCGATCTGCGCCTCGCCCTCCTCGGGCTCCAGCGAGCAGACGCAATAGACCAGCCGTCCGCCGGGTTTCAGGCGGTCGGCGGCGGCGTCGAGCAGGCGGGCCTGGACCTCGGCCAGCTTGGCGATGTCGGCGGGGCGGGCGGCCCACAGCACGTCGGGCTGGCGGCGGAAGGTGCCGGTGGCCGAGCAGGGCGCGTCGAGCAGCACGGCGTCGAACTTGCGCGGGTCCTCCCAGGTCTCGGCCGGCTGGGCGACCACCTCGGCCTCCAGGCCGGTGCGGGCGAGGTTCTCGGCCAGGCGGCGCAGGCGCGGCGCGGAGCGGTCGACGGCGGTGACCCGGCCGCCGGCCGCGGCCAGCTGCAGGGTCTTGCCGCCGGGCGCGGCGCACAGGTCGAGGACGGTCTCGCCCGGACGGACCGCCAGCAGCCGGGCGGGGACGGCGGCGGCGGCGTCCTGCACCCACCAGCGGCCTTCGGCGAAGCCCGGCCAGCCGGACAGGTCGCCCTTCAGGCCGGCGCGGACGCCGCCGCCGGCCAGGACGCGGCCCTCGACCTGGGCGGCGACCGTCTCGGCCTCGGCGGGGTCGCGCAGGGTCAGGTCGGTCGCCGGCTCGTCGGCGATGGCGGCGGCGAGGGCCTGGGCGGTCTCCCCGCCATAGGCGGCGCGCCAGCGGGCGAACAGCCAGGCCGGCGCCAGGGTTTCGGGATCGAAGACGGGCGGCTCGCGCAGCAGGCCGCGCAGCACGCCGTTGATCAGGCCCTTGAACGGCCGCGTATCGCCGCGCGCCTCGGCCAGGGCCAGGGTGGTCGACACCGCCGCGAAGTCGGGCACGTCCATATAGAGGGCCTGGGCCGCGCCCAGCCGCAGCAGGGCGACGACCGGCGGCGGCGGCGGCTTCTGCAGCCGGGCCCCCAGGGCGCGGTCGATCTGGCCGAGCCGGCGCAGCACGGTCATCGCCGTCATGCGGGCGAAGCCCCGGTCGCGCGGGTCGAGCCCGGCCAGGGCCGCGGCGCCGAGCGCCTCGTCCAGGCCGCCGCGCCGCTCCAGCGCCGCCTCGACCACCGCCAGGGCCGCCTCGCGCGCCGGATCGACCGAAACCGGCGCGGCGCGGGGCTTTTCCAGCCTGGGCGCGGCGGCGCGGGGCGTCGAGGGTTTGCGGGAGGCGGGACGCGGCTTGCGGCCGGGCGGGACGGGGGGACGGGCGATGACGGCGGACTCCGGGCGTGGGGCGCTGGATCGGCGGCGCCATCCGGCCTTCTAGACCAGGACGGCGGCCGTTCGAAACGGCGAAGCGCCGCAGCCGGCTTTCGCCGACGGGCGCTGGTTCCTAGATAAGACGTCATGACCGACCAAGTCCCTCCAACCGCCGGCCGCGCCGACCGCGTCCTGACGCCCGCCGCCCGCCGGGCCCTTGAAGAGGCCGCCGCCCGCCGCGCCGCCGAGGCCGCCCGCGCCGACACCGGCGAGCAGGGCGGCCCCGCCGGCCCCGAGCCCACGCGTTTCGGCGACTGGGAGCGCAAGGGCGTCGCGGTCGATTTCTGATCCCTCGCCGCCGCGCACTGGCGCAGCCGTCGTCGCCTCCCTAAGTTTATGTTAAGGATTATGAACGCGGACGTGGAGACGATCGCGTGGAGGCGACGATGAAACCGATGATCTGCGCCGGGACGGCCGCCCTGGCCCTGCTGGCGGCCGGCGCGGCCGCGGCCCAGGACTGGGCGCAGAACTGGGGGCCGGAGGCCGCCTGGTCCGCGCCCGCCTCGCCAGTCTACGCCCAGCCCGTCTATGCATCGCCCGTCCAGGCGCCGTGGCCGGCGCCATCGGCGTGGAGCGCCCCGGCCTATGGCGGATACGGCGACTACGGCGGCTGGGGTCCGGGCCCCGAGACCGTCCGCCTGCCGGCCAGCTTCTTCGCGGGCGCGGGCGGCGTCGGTCCCCAGGGCCTGGTCTTGGATACGGGCGTGCGCTGGGGCTATGTGATCTGGCCGTCGCGGCCGGTCGCCGCGTTCGCCTCGGCCCGGGCTTCGGCCTTCGCCTCGGCCCACGCGTCGAGCAGGGTTTCGGTCTCGGTCCGCTAGGGTTCGGGCCCTACCGCCGCTTCAATCCTTCAGGCGAAGGCCGGGGCCGCCGCGAAAGGCGAGCGACGGCGCATGCTCGCCATCGCCGACCGGCTCCCGCGCGCCGCCGGCCTAGACCCCGGCGATCTCGGCGACGATCCGCTCGGCCGCCGCGCGTGGGTCGGCGGCGGCGGTGATCGGCCGGCCGCAGACGATGTGGCTGGCGCCCGCCGCCAGGGCCTCGGCCGGGGTCGCCGCCCGGGCCTGGTCGTCCTTGCCGGCCCAGTCCGGCCGCACGCCGGGCGTCACCACCAGGAAGTCGAGGCGCCCCGCCTCGCGGGCCAGGGCGCGGGCCATCGCCGCCTCGTGCGGACTGGCGACCACCCCGTCGCAGCCGCAGGCCAGCGCCTGGCGGATGCGCCGCTCGACCAGGGCCTCGACCCCCATGGCGTAGCCCATCTCGTCGAGGTCGGCGTCGGTCAGGCTGGTCATCACCGTCACCGCCAGGATGTTCAGGCCCTCGTCGCCGGCGGCCTTGCGGCCCCGCACGGCGGCCTTCATCACCTGGGGCTCGCCATGCACGGTCAGCAGGTCGCAGCCGGCGACGGCCAGGGCGGCGGCGGCCTTCTCGACCGTGGCGCCGATGTCGTGCAGCTTCCAGTCCAGGAACACCTGCTTGCCCTCGCCCTTGAGCGCCCGCGCCAGCTCCATGCCGCCGCTGGCGAACAGCTGCAGCCCGACCTTGTAGAACGAGACGGCCTCGCCCAGGCGGTCGACCAGGGCGCGGGCCTCGGCGACGGTCGGCACGTCGAGCGGAACGATCAGGCGCGGGTCGCTGGCGGCGGTCATGGCGTCCTGGGCGCTTTGGGCGGTGGTCATGGCGGGTCCTCCTCCGGTCGGGGCTCGGCCCCCCGGGGGGCCGTCGCGCGCCAGGGGTGGCTTGCGCGCGCGCGCGGCCTTACACAAGGGTCCTGGGACCCTGGCGGTCGAAGCCGAAAAGTTGAAAGCGAGCCTCTGCATGGGACACGCGGACATCTCCGTCAACTTCTTCGTGAACTTCTTCGTCGCCCTGTTCGCCCTGATCGACCCGATCGGCAACGTGCCGGTGTTCGCGGCGGCGACGGTGGGGGCGACGGCGGCCGGCCGGCGGCTGACGGCGGTCTACATCGCCCTGTTCGCCATGGTCTTCCTGACCTTCTTCTATTTCAGCGGCCTGGCCCTCCTGCAGTTCTTCGGCATCTCGCTGCCGGCCTTCCGCATCGCCGGAGGCATCCTGTTGTTCCTGCTGGGCCTGGAGATGGCGCGCGACGATTTCACCGCCGCCTTCGCCGAGGCGGCCACCGACGGCGAGCCGCTGTCGACCCGCGCCTACGCCCGCCGCCGGTTCGAGCGGCTGATCGTGCCCTTCGCCATGCCGCTGCTGATCGGGCCGGGGGCGATCTCGACGGTGGTGATCTACGCCGGCGAGGCCAAGCGTTTCGGCCTGACCGGCGCGGTGATGGGCTTCGGCGTCATCGCCGGGGTGGCCCTGACCATCCTCCTGGCCTTCTGGGCCACCGGGTTGATCAGCCGCATGCTGGGCCGCATCGGCATGACCATCATCGTGCGGGTGCTGGGCCTGATCCTGTGCGCCATGGCCGTGCAGTTCGTCATCGCCGGGGTGGCCGATTCGACGCGGGGGCTGGTGCGCCACGACACCGTCGCGCCCTACGCCTCGGACAAGGACTGAGCCTCAGACCTTGCGGAAGCGGCCGCCCTGGCTGGCCATCAGGGCCAGGGCCCAGTCGTCGGGGATCAGCTTGGCCGCCGCCGCGATGGCCTTGTTCGGCGAGCCGGTGACGCAGACCGCGCGGTTGGCCTCGGCCGCCTCGTAGCCCTCGGCGGCCACCTCGTCGGCGCCCAGCCACAGCCAGGACGGGGTGTTGCGGCTGATGTCCTCGCGGGTGTTGTTGACGTCGTGGAACTCGGAATAGGTGAAGCCGGGACAAAGGGCGGTGACGTGCACGCCCTGGGCGGCGGTCTCCAGGTGCAGCCCCTGGGAGAACTTGACCAGGAAGGCCTTGGCCGGGCCGTAGAGCGTCTGTCCGGCCGCGCCGGGGATCAGCCCGGCCAGCGAGGCGACGTTGACGATGCGTCCGAAGCGCCGCTCGATCATGCCCGGCAGCACCTTGTGCGCCAGCTCGCACGGGGCGTCGAGCAGCACCCGCAGCAGGGCGCGCTGCTCGGACCAGCCGGCGCTGACATAGGCTCCCGGCAGTCCGTAGCCGGCGTTGTTGACCAGGGCGTCCACCACCCGGCCATGGTCGGCGACGCCTTGCAGGATGACATCGACCGCATCCTCCTGCGCCAGGTCGGCGGCGATCGAAAAGGCCTCGACCCCGTAGCGCAGGCGGATCTCGTCGGCCAGCCGGTCGAGCCGGTCCGCCCGCCGCGCCGTCAGGGCCACGTCGTAGCCATGCTGGGCGTAGACGCGGGCGAAGGCCGCGCCGATGCCGGCGGAGGCGCCGGTGACGAGGCAGAGGCGGCGGGTCATGACGGGCGGGCCCTCGAAGCGTTCTTACGCCTGCAAGATTGGCCCGCCGTCACCGCCGGTTCAAGTCGGCGTCAGGCCGCCTGGGCCAGGTCGGCCGCCGCGCCGCGCTTCCAGCGCAGGGCGGCTTCGCCGATGCGCAGGCCCTGCAGGCGGGCGGTCTCGCGGTCGCCGGCCGGCGGGCTCAGCTCGGGCGAGACGTGGTCGGACTGGGCGGCGAGGCCCAGGAAGGCGCCGACGCGGTTGAGCGTGTCGGGGCCGCGTTCGGCGGCGGTCACCCCGGGAGGGGCGAGGCCGAGGCTGACCCAGTTCATGCCGTGCTGGGCGGCGAGCACGGCCAGGGTGGTCAGGGCGTGGACCTTGTCGCCCGAGAAGCTGTGCGAATTGGTGAAGCCGCCGGCCAGCTTGTCCTTCCAAAGGCTGTTGAACCAGGGCTTAGAGGTGGCGTCGATGAAGGCTTTGAACACGGCCGAGACGTCGCCCATGTAGGTCGGCGCGCCGAACACCACGGCGTCGGCCTCGGTGATGGCGTCGAGCAGCGGATCGAAGTCCTGCCCGGCGCTCTCGACCTTGAGCAGGACGGCCTCGGCGCCGGATTCGCGGACGCCCTCGGCGACCTTCTCGGCCAGGACGGCGGTGTGGCCGTAGCCGGAATGATAGACGACGGCGACCTTGGCTTGAGCATGGCTCATCTGGATTTCTCCCTCGCGATATGTAACCGCAACAACGACAGATACATAATCGAGCCTGAGGCCGGCGCAAGGGATTCGTAACAGCAGTGGATGCAGTTTTTCTGCAGGCGCTGTCAGGCGGCGAGGCCAGGCCGCCCCGAGGTCAGGCGGCCTTGAGCAGATCGGCGACGGTGATGCGCGACAACCGCTCGGCCGCGGCCTGGTCGGCGGCGGTGATGGCCGAGCGCACGGCCTCGGGGATGCGTTCGCCCACGGGGCAGCCCTGGGCGCCCGGCGGCGGCATGCCCAGGTGGGCGCAGCCGTTCACCGCGCGCAGCACCACGTCCAGGCCGATCTGGTCGGCGGGCTTGATCAGCCAGGCGCCGCCGTTGGCCCCCGGCCGGGTGGCGATCAGTCCCGCCTTGGCCAGCATCGCCGTCACCCGCCGCACCACCACCGGATTGGTCGGCATCGAGGCCGCCAGTTCGGCGCTCGACACCGCCGCGTCGGGCGCGACGGCGTCCTTGTGGGCCAGATAGGCCAGGGCGTGGGCGGCGACGGGAAATCTTTGGCTGTCGGACATCGTGGTTCTACATAGTCGCTTTCAGAGGATTTTTCGCGGAAACCGGCCAGCCCGCGCGGAAAAACCCTCCGAGGCGAGGATATTTCGTCCAAGAACGGTGCGAAAACCGTTCTCTCCCCAGGGAACGTAGGCGCTGCGGCCGCGCGTTCAATGGACGATCGGCGGAACGGGCCTCCACGTGGCGATTGAATGCGGCGAGGAAAGAGAGTATCGCGCCCGCTGCAATCGACATGGGGCCGCCCAAGACTGGTGTCGCGGACGCTTCCCGGAGGGATTGAATGTCAGGGGAACCCCCCGGCGCGGCTGTGACCCAAGAGCCCGCGCCCCAAGATGCCGGCGCCGCGGACGGCGTGGCGAAACCACCCGAAGACAGCCAGCAGAGTCACAAGGGGCACGGCTTTTTCGGCCTGGCCCTGGGCTCGGTCGGCGTCGTCTTCGGCGACATCGGCACCAGCCCGCTCTACGCCTTCCGCGAGGCCATGGGGGCCGCCCTCACCGACGGCGCCAGCCGCGATTCCATCCTCGGGGTGGTGTCGCTGGCGCTGTGGGCGCTGATCCTGGTCGTCACCGTCAAGTACGTGCTGTTCCTGATGCGCGCCGACAACAAGGGCGAGGGCGGGGTGCTGTCGCTGATGGCCCTGGCCCAGCGCGCGCTCGGCCGGCGGACCACGGGCATCTTCATCCTCGGCCTGATCGGGGCGGCGCTGTTCTACGGCGACGCGGTGATCACCCCGGCGATCTCGGTGCTGTCGGCCCTGGAAGGGATGAAGACCATCCCCTCGCTGCACAAGGTGGTGAACACCGACACCGTGATGCTGGTGGCCATCGTCGTGCTGGTGGCCCTGTTCGTGGCCCAGGCCCGCGGCACCGCCAAGGTCGCCACCCTGTTCGGGCCGGTGATGGCGGTGTGGTTCCTGTGCATCGGCGCGTTCGGCGTCATGCACCTGCTCGACGACCCGCACGTGCTGCTGGCCTTCTCGCCGCACTACGCCGTCGAGTTCCTCGGCCGTCACGGCCTGACCGGCTTCCTGGTGCTGGGCTCGGTGTTCCTGACCGTCACCGGGGCAGAGGCGCTCTACGCCGACATGGGCCATTTCGGCCGCTGGCCGATCCAGGCCTCGTGGCTGTTCTTCGCCCTGCCGTGCCTGGCGCTGAACTATCTGGGCCAGGGCGCCTTCGCCCTGGCGGCCCTGGAATGGTCGGTGGCGCACGGCAAGGTCCTGGCCAACCAGGACTGGTTCTTCCTGATGATCCCCGGCGGCCTGCGCGCGCCGATGGTCATCCTGGCCGCCGCCGCCACCGTCATCGCCTCGCAGGCGGTGATCACCGGGGCCTATTCGCTGACCCAGCAGGCGATCCAGCTCGGCCTGCTGCCGCGCATGACCATCACCCGCACCTCCGAGACCCAGTCGGGCCAGATCTACCTGCCGCAGATCAACGCGATGCTGCTGGTCGGGGTGATGGTGCTGGTGGTGCTGTTCCGCACCTCCGACCAGCTGGCCCACGCCTACGGCCTGGCGGTCACCGGCACCATGGTGGTGACCACCTCGCTGGCCTTCGTCGTGGTCAAGCGGCTGTGGAAGTGGACGTGGCCGGCGGCGATCGCCTTCATCACGCCGTTCCTGATCCTCGACCTGACCTTCCTGGCCGCCAACGGGCTGAAGATCATCTCCGGCGGCTGGGTGCCGCTGCTGATCGGCGGGGCGCTGTTCACGGTGATGGCCACCTGGGTGCGCGGCGCCCAGATCCTCACCGACAAGACCCGCCGCGACAGCGTGCCGCTCGCCGACCTGATCGACATCCTGCGCGCCCGCGCCCCGCACCGCGCCCCGGGCACGGCGATCTTCCTGACCTCGGACCCCGAGGTCGCGCCGGTGGCGCTGATGCACAACCTCAAGCACAACAAGGTTCTGCACGAGAAGAACGTCATCCTGACCGTGCGGGCCACCGAGACGCCGCGGGTGGCCGAGGCCGACCGCGTGCGCATCGAGCCGGTCAACGAGGACTTCAAGAAGGTCTATATCTCCTATGGGTTCATGGAGAGCCCGAACGTGCCCAAGGCCCTGGCCGTCTGCCGCAAGCAGGGCCTGAAGTTCGACATCATGGCCACCAGCTTCTTCCTCGGCCGCCGCTCGATCGTGCCGTCGGCCCAGCACGGCATGCCGTTGTGGCAGGACAAGCTGTTCATCTTCCTGATGAAGAACGCCGCCAACCCGACCGACTTCTTCAAGATCCCGCCGGGACGCGTGGTCGAGCTGGGCGCGCAGGTGACGGTCTAGGCCATGGGCCGGGTGCTGGCCTTCGTCGGCGACGCGCCGTGGATCTTCGCGCTCAGCGTGATGGCCGGCGCCTCGCGCCTGGCCTGGAGCAAGATCCCGCCTGGAACGCCGATGCCCACCGGCTGGACGCTGCAGGGCCGCCCGGCCGGCCGCTGGCCGCGGGCGACCGTGCTGATCTTCGGCCCCGCCTTCGGCTTCCTGATCGGCCTGCCGCTGTTCGTGATGGCTCGCACCGAGGCCGGCGGGCCGACGGCGGCCCTGGTGATCCTGGGCGTCCGGGTGCTGCTGGCGGCGCTGATTCCGTTCGCCTATCTGAGCTATCTGCGCTGGGCCATGGCCGTTTTGGAGCGCGAAGGCGCGCTCCGCTCTTGAACGAACCGCCCCGGCGCCCTTAAACGCCCCCGACTTTCATACGTCGTCCCGTCCGCCCGTCCCATCCAGGAGCGCCGCCCATGGCCGCCCAAACCCAGAATGCGCCCAAGAAGGTCGTGCTCGCCTATTCGGGCGGCCTCGACACCTCGATCATCCTCAAGTGGCTCCAGACGGAATACGGCGCGGAGGTGGTGACCTTCACCGCCGACCTCGGCCAGGGCGAGGAGATCGAGCCGGCCCGCGCCAAGGCGCTGTCGGTCGGCGTCAAGCCCGAGAACATCTTCATCGAGGACGTGCGCGAGGAGTTCGTCCGCGACTACGTGTTCCCGATGTTCCGGGCCAACACCGTCTATGAGGGCCAGTACCTGCTCGGCACCTCGATCGCCCGGCCGCTGATCGCCAAGAAGCAGATCGAGATCGCCCGCAAGGTCGGCGCCGACGCCGTCTGCCACGGCGCCACCGGCAAGGGCAACGACCAGGTCCGCTTCGAGCTGGCCTACTACGCCCTCGAGCCCGACATCCGCGTGGTCGCCCCCTGGCGCGAATGGAGCTTCGCCAGCCGCGAGGCCCTGCTCGACTTCGCCGAGAAGCACCAGATCCCGATCGCCAAGGACAAGCGCGGCGAGGCGCCGTTCAGCGTCGACGCCAACCTCCTGCACTCCTCGTCCGAGGGCAAGGTGCTGGAGGACCCGTCGGTCGAGGCTCCCGAGTTCGTGCACATGCGCACGATCAGCCCGCAGGACGCGCCGGACGCCCCGACCGTGTTCACCATGGATTTCGAGCGCGGCGACCCCGTCGCCATCGACGGCGAGAAGCTGTCGCCGGCCGCCCTGCTGACCAGGCTGAACCAGCTCGGCCACGACAACGGCGTCGGCCGCCTCGACCTGGTCGAGAACCGCTTCGTCGGCATGAAGTCGCGCGGCGTCTACGAGACCCCCGGCGGAACCATCCTGCTGGCCGCCCACCGCGGCATCGAATCCATCACCCTCGACCGGGGCGCCATGCACCTCAAGGACGAGCTGATGCCCAAGTACGCCAGCCTGGTCTACAACGGCTTCTGGTTCTCGCCGGAGCGCGAGATGCTGCAGGCCGCCATCGACCACAGCCAGGCCCTGGTCGCCGGCCGCGTCACCGTCAAGCTCTACAAGGGCAACGTCACGATCGTCGGCCGCGAAAGCCCCTACAGCCTGTACGACCAGGACCTGGTCACCTTCGAGGAGGGCAAGGTCGCCTACGACCACCGCGACGCCGGCGGCTTCATCAAGCTGAACGCCCTGCGTCTGCGCGTGCTGGCCAAGCGCGACCGCCGCGGCTGAGCCGCGACGCGGGCCCGGCCGACCCCGGGCGGGCCCGCGCCTCAGCCGGCCAGCTTGTTGTAGGGATACTGGTCGCGGATGCGGCGGCTGAAGAAGGCGCCCTTGGAGCTGGCCTTGACGAACGCCCTGTGCACCGGGGGCGGCACGCCGACATAGAGATATTCGTCGCCGTCGCTGAAGCGGACGAACAGCTTGCGATGCGGTTCGTCGTAGCTGATCTCGCAGATGGCGGTCGACAGCGCGCGCATCACGGACCCTCCGCGTTCAACGGTGTTAACGTACCCGACGCCGTGCGGTTTCGCGCTGCGGCGAAGCGTGCCACCTTTCCCGTCCAGGGCGGCGCAGACCGCCCGACGCACCATCGGGAAGGAACACATGCAACAACCCCACGACCTCGTCGCGCTCGTCACCCTGTTGTCGCTGGCGGTCTACGCCTGGATGATCTTCATCGTCGGCAAGGCCCGGGAGACCCGCGGCGTGCCCGCCCCGGTGGTGAGCGGCGACGAGGTGTTCGAGCGGCACTATCGCGTGCAGATGAACACGCTGGAGGGCCTGCCCGTCTATCTGCCCTGCCTGTGGCTGTTCTCGCTCTACTGGAACAACCTCGTCGCCGCCGGTCTCGGCCTGGTGTGGGTCGTCGGCCGGATCGTCTACGCCCTGGCCTATGTCAAGGACCCCAAGACCCGCAGCCTCGGGTTCGGGCTGCAGGGCGTGGCCACCCTGGCGCTGATGATCGGCGCGATCGTCGGCGCGGCGCGCGCCCTGATCGTCGTCGGGATCTGACCCCGGCCCGAGAGCATATAAGGATATCCTTATATCGTTCTTGACACTGGGGCGTTTCGGGCGCTCTGTGGCCGGGTCGTGGTCTGCGGGCGCTCGCGCCCGGAGCTAAGAGGGAAGTCGGTGAGGGCGTGAAACCCCGAATCCGGCGCTGCCCCCGCAACTGTGAGCGGCGAGCCGCTGTCCGTTTCGTGTCACTGACGCGCCGCCGCTCGGCGACGGGCGAGTTCGTGATGGTGGCGGTGAAGGACGCCGACGGATCTTGCCGCCATGGGCCGGCTTGACGCCGGGGCGCGGCGGTTCGACAAGCGCCGGTCATGACCTTGCCTGTCGATCCCGCCCGCTACGCCGCCTTCCTCGCCGTCATGGCGGTGATGGCGGTGACGCCCGGCCCGGCCAACCTGTTCGCCATCGCCACCGGCATGGAGCGGGGGCGCGGCGCGGCCCTGGTCGGGGTCGCCGGCATGAACGCCGCCACCCTCTGCTGGTTCGCCGCCGCCGCCCTGGGGCTGGGCGCGCTGATCGCGGCCTTTCCGGCCGCGTTCAGGCTGCTGACCGTGCTGGGGGCGCTCTATGTGGCCTGGCTGGGGATCAAGGCGCTGATCGCGGCGGCGCGGGGCGTCGCCGGGCCCGGGCATGCGGCGGGCCGCCGGCCCGGCCGCTCGGCCTTCCGCGACGGCTTCGCCGTGCAGATCGCCAACCCCAAGGCGCTGCTGTTCTTCACCGCCGTGCTGCCGCCGTTCATCGACGTCGCCCGGCCGGCGGCGCCGCAGCTGGCGCTGTTCGCCTGCGGCACCATCGCCATGGACGTGGCCAGCATGAGCGCCTACGGCGTCGGCGGTGCGGCCCTGTCGGCCCGGATGAGCGAGCCGCGCTTCGCCCGCGGCTTCTCGGCCTTCGTCGGCGTGCTGCTGCTGGCGGCGGCCGTCCTGATCCTCACCCGCCGCTGACCGCGCGAGAAATCATCCCAGGACGCGACGGCCGGCCGGTTTCGCGCGTTTAAGTCTTGCGGCGTCCTCCGGCGGAGCGGCAAGCTCCGTCGCAAGTCGCGGCTGAAATCTTGTGGCGACAATGCCTCGTCATCATCTATGTCCGCAGGGACGACACGCGGCAGCGTCGAAGGAGCGCGCCCTATCATGACCAGCAAGTTCATATCCATCGCGGCGGCGGCCGCAGCGGCGCTGAGCCTGGCCGCCTGCGCCACCGCCACGCCCTATCAGCCCAGGCTGCCGGGGCAGGCGCAACAGGGCGGCTACAGCGACGCCCGCATCGAGGCCAACCGCTTCCGTGTCGATTTCGCCGGCAACAGCCTCACCTCGCGCGACACGGTCGAGACCTATCTGCTCTACCGCGCCGCCGAGCTGACCGTGAACCAAGGCTACGACTGGTTCGCCATGGCCGAGCGCAAGACCGACAAGAAGGTCAACACCTACGTCAACAACTACGGCCCGTACGGCTACGGCTGGGCGCCGTCCTGGCGCTATTACGGCCGCTTCGGCTGGCGCACCTGGGACCCGTTCTGGGGCGACCCCTTCTGGGCCAACAACATCGACGTCCAGACCGTCGAGAAGTACGACGCCTCGGCCGAGATCGTCATGTATCGCGGGCCCAAGCCCGGCGACAATCCGCGGGCCTTCGACGCCCGGGACGTGATGGCCAACCTCGGCTCGAAGATCGTCCGCCCGCCGGTCGCGGGCCAGGCCGGCCGCTGAGCGCGGACGGTCTTTCCCGATCAAGAGGACGGCCGGTCGCCCTGGGCGGCCGGCCGTTTTCCGTCGGGCGAAGGGGCGATCGGGCCCCGGCCTAGCGCGGGGCCATGCGGATGGCGCCGTCGAGACGGACGTCCTCGCCGTTGAAATAGCCGTTGGAGATCATGGCCAGGGCCAGCTTGGCGTACTCGGCGGGATCGCCCAGGCGCTTGGGGAAGGGGACGCTGGCGGCCAGGGCGGCCTTCACGTTGTCCGGCGCGGCGTTCATCAGCGGGGTGTTGAAGATGCCCGGCAGGATGGTGTTGACGCGAATGCCCTCGCTCATCAGGTCGCGGGCGATCGGCAGGGTCATGCCGACGACGCCGCCCTTGGACGCCGAATAGGCCGCCTGGCCCATCTGGCCGTCCTCGGCCGCCACCGAGGCGGTGTTGACGATGGCGCCGCGCTCGCCGTCCTCCTGGGGCTCCAGGGTCAGCATGCCGGCCGCCGACTTGGCGATGCAGCGGAAGGTGCCGACCAGGTTGATCTGGATGACCATGTTGAAGGCGTCGAGCGGGAAATGCTTGATCGCGCCGGTGGCCTTGTCGCGGCCGGCGGTCTTGGCGGCGTTGCCGACGCCGGCGCAGTTGACCAGCACGCGTTCCTGGCCGTGGGCGGCGCGGGCCTTCTCGAAGCCGGCGTCGACCTCGGCGTCGGAGGTGACGTTGACCTTGCAGAACACGCCGCCGATGTCCTTGGCGACCTGTTCGCCGCGTTCTTCGTTCATGTCGAAGATGGCGACCTTCACCCCTTGCGCGGCCAGGGCGCGGGCGGTGGCTTCGCCGAGGCCGGAGGCCCCGCCGGTGACGACGGCGGCGACGGAGGAGTCGAGTTTCATGGACGAGTTCCCTGCTGGTGCGTTTAAGCTTGGCGTCGTCGCGGGACGACTGGATTTTCGGGTTTAACGATGATGACCGCCCACGCCAACGGTGACGCAACGGCGCCTCTCGATCCGAGGAAGGCGCTCGAACCGGCCACGATCCGGCTGAACGAGATGCGGGTGCGCCGGGGGTTCTGGCCGGCCTTCCGCAAGGCCGCGGCCAAGATCCCGTTCGCGGCCGACCTGCTGTCGGTCTATTACTGCGCCCGCGATCCGGAGACGCCGGCGACGGCGAAGGCGATGATGATGGCGGCCCTGGCCTATTTCGTCCTGCCCGCCGACGCCATTCCCGACGTGCTGCCGGTGATCGGCTACACCGACGACGCGGCGGTGATCGCCGCCGTGCTGGCCATCGTCGGCCGCAACCTCAAGCCGCGCCACAAGGACGCCGCCCGCGCCCTGCTCGACCGCATGGCCGCCGATGCTTGAGCGCCGCCTGGTCTGGCTGTCGGCGATCGCGGCGGTGCTCTACGCCGCCGCCTTCCTGCATCGCTCGCCCTCGGCCCTGCGCACGGTGGTCAAGACCGCCGCCGTCGGGGCGCTGGCGGTGATCGCCTATCTGGCGGACGTGCCCTGGCTGCTGGCGGCGGGGCTGGCCCTCAGCGCCGTCGGCGACGCCTTCCTGGCCGGCGATCCCGACCGCTGGCTGCCGGCCGGCCTCGGCGCCTTCCTGCTGGCCCACCTGCTCTACATCTGGTTCTTCCTGGAGACCGGGCTGGGCCTGGCCTCGTTCGCCGCCTCGCCCGTGCGGCTGGCCGGGGCCGTGGCGGTGTTCGTCCTGGCTGCGGGCATGCTGGCCTGGCTGTGGCGCTCGCTGGGGGCCATGCGCCTGGCGGTCTCGGTCTATGTCGGGGCCATCGCCGTGATGGTCGCCGCCAGCTTCACCCTGCCGGCGCCGCTGTGGCCCGCCGCCCTGGGGGCGGTGCTGTTCATGCTGTCCGACGCGGTGTTGTCGGTCGAGCTGTTCAAGGGGCTGAAGAGCCGCGTGGCGGCGCACGCGGTGTGGGCGCTCTATTATCTCGGCCAGTTCGCCATCGGCTGGGCCTTCGTGCGCTGACCTAGCCTTCCGCCGCCTCCGGGGCCGCCGCCCTGGCCGCCCGCTGCTCGCGCCAGGTGATGTAGAGGGTCGAGGCCACCACCACCGCCGCGCCGAGGATGGTGGTCCAGGCCGGCAGCTCGCCGAACAGCAGAAGGCCGGCGCCGACCGCGAACACCAGCCGGGTGTAGTCGATGGGGGCCATGGCCGCGGCGTCGCCGATCTGCATGCCCTTGATGTAGCAGGCCTGGGTGATCACCCCCATCACGCCCATGGCCGCCAGCAGGGCGAGGTCGGCGGGTTGCGGCCAGCGCCAGACGAACAGGGCCGGCGGGATCGAGAACGCCAGGCCCAGCGCCGCCGCCCAGACCAGCAGCACGAACGGGCTGTGGTCGCGGGTCATCACCTTCATGCCGGTGATGGTCAGGGCGAACAGGAAGGCCGAGGCCAGGGCGGCCAGCTGGGCCCAGCCGAGGGCGGCCAGGCCGTGGCCGGTCCCGAACACCATCAGCAGCACGCCCAGGAAGCCTACCACCGCCGCGCCGATGCGCGCCGGCCCCAGCCGCTCGCGCAGCACGAAGGCGGCCAGCGGAACCAGCCACAGCGAGCGGGTGAAGGACAGGGCGTTGGCGTCGGCCAGGGGCAGCTTCTGGTAGGCGTAGAAGCTGAGGATCATCGCCAGGGTGCCGGCCGCCGAGCGGAAGAACAGGATGCCCGGCCGCGTGGTGCGGAACGCCCCCTTCCAGTCGCGGGCGATCAGCGGCGCCAGCACCAGCAGGCCGGCGGCCTGGCGATAGAAGGTCTGGAGCGAGGCCGGATAGTCGCCGCCCAGGTATTTGATCAGGGTGGTCATCGCCGTGAAGCTGATCGCCGAGGCGACCATCCACAGCGCGCCGCGCACGTTGGGCGCAAGCCCCGGCGCGGCCGCCGCCGCGTCAGCCACGGGCCCGGACCCAGCCGGTGATCGACAGGCGCTCGCCGCCGGCGAAGGGCGCGACCGCCGTCACCGCGTGATCCTGGGGCACGCGGAACAGGTTCAGGGCGTTGAAGGCGGGGCTGTAGCCCTCGGCCAGATGGCCGTCCTCGTCGGGGAAGGCCAGCACGCCGCCCCAGTCGGCCCGCCAGCCGGGGGTCAGGTTGAGCACATAGGCGAACAGGCGGTGCTTGCCCGGCTGGGCGTCGCTGTGGCGGGTGAGGAAATCGCCGGGGCCGTAGCGGGTGGCCTGGGCGTCGCAATAGGCCGCCCGCGGCTCATTAGTCAGTATACGAATGAAGTTCAGGAAGGCGTCGCCGTTGAGGAAGTCGTAGGCCGCCTCGGCGGCCGCGCCGGTCCGCCGTCCCGCCTCGACGTCGTCGCTGACCTTCCAGCTGTCGAAACGGTAGGCGAAGCCGTCGCGGGCCTCGCGCCAGATCGCCTGGTCCAGGGCCTGGCGCTGGCCGTCGCTGATCGCCTCGTACTCGGCCAGGGTCGGCTCGTAATGGGCGCCGCCGTGCAGGAACGCCTTGCGCCAGGGCGCGCCGGCCGCCAGCCCGGCGTGCAGGCGGCCCGCCCCGTCTCCGGCCAGGAAGCCGGGCAGGTGCAGCCGTCCAAACCGCGCGAACAGGGGGCGCAGGGCCTCGGGACGAAGGCCGGGATCGATGCGCAGGTCGATCCCGGCGGCGGTCGGCGGACGCGGGGTCACGATCCGGCGTTCGCCTCCGCGATGCGGGCGGCGCGCATCTGCTCGGCCTGCTCGGCGGTGACGCCCATGGCGTCGAGCAGGGGCGAGACCGCCTGGGGGTCCCAGGCGTGGCGGCCGCCGATGGTGATGGCCCCGTCGACGACGAAATGCTGGCCGCTGACGAAGGCCGAGGCGTCCGAGGCCAGGAACAGGGCGGCGTTGGCGATGTCCTCGGGCATGCCGGCCTTGGGCACCGGCTGCATCTTGGGGGCCACCTCGGCGACGCGGGCGGCCATCTGGTCGGCGACCTCGCGCGGCAGGCCCATGGAGGCGCCGAAGATCGAGGTGGCGATCAGGCCGGGGCAGATGGCGTTGACGCGGATGTTCTGCGGCGACAGCTCGGCCGCAGCGCAGCGGGTCAGGTGGATGACCGCGCCCTTGGCGGTGGAATAGGCCAGCGGGCCCCAGCCGGCCTGCAGCCCGGCGATCGAGGCGGTGTTGATGATCGAGCCGCCGCCGCGCTCGCGCATCAGCGGCAGGGCGTGGGTCATGCCCAGCATCACCGAGCGCAGCAGCAGGGCCATGGTCCCGTCCCAGGCGGCGGCGGTCATGTCCTCGACCCCGTTGGGCGCGCCGCCCGAACCGGCGTTGTTGAACAGCACGTCCAGCCCGCCGAAGCGGTCCTTCGCCGTCCGCAGGGCGGCCTTGACGTCGTCTTCGCGGGTGACGTCGCAATGGACGTAGGCCACGGCCTCGCCGAAGCGCTGCTCGAGCGCCGCGCCCTTGGCGTCCTGCATGTCGGCGGCCACCACCTTGGCGCCTTCGGCGATGAAAAGCTCGGTCGCGCCGAGGCCGATGCCCGAGGCGGCTCCCGTGACGACGGCGATCTTGCCCTGCAGTCTTCCGGTCATGGCGTTCTCCTTATCAATGTTCTCTTATCCCGCATTCCTCCCATGCCGGCAGGGCGGAACGCCAGAGGAGAATCGACCGGCCGCCGCGTCCGTCGGCGTTCAGGCCGCGTAGGCGCGCATGAACCTGTGGGCGATGCGGCGGGCCAGCCGTTCGATGCCGGCTTCGTCCAGCCCGAGGTCCAGGCCGATCAAGGCGCGGATCTGGCGGTGGCCGATGCACATGCCCGAGAAGAATTCGGCGGCCTCGTCGGGGTCCTCGACGGCCATCCGGCCGGCGCCGGTCTCGGCGGCGAGGAAGGCGGCCAGCTTGGCGCGGGAGGCGCGGGGCCCGGCCTCGAACACCTCGCGGGCGGTCTCGGGCAGGCCGTCCGCGCCCTGGATGGTCATGCGGATCAGCGAATAGTTGCGGGCCGAGCAGATGCTTTCCAGCAGGATGCGGGCGTAGGCCGCCAGGGTCTCCTCGGGGCGCTCCTGCGCGCCCGGCTCGCGCAGCGGCGCGGTCAGGTATTCCACCCGCCGGGTGACCAGGGCCCTGACCAGGGCGGTCTTGCCGCCATAGTGGTTGTAGATGGTCTGCTTGGAGACGCTGGCGCGCCGGGCGATGGCCTCGATCGGCGCCGACAGGCCCCGTTCGGCCAGCACCTCGACGGCGGCGTCGAGTATGGCCTCGTTCTTGGCGACGTCGATCTGTCCGGCCAGTCTGGGCATGATGGGTCCCGCTCGCTCGAGCGCCGCCGCTCAGCGCGCCGCGGCGGCGGCCGAGGCGGCCTCCGCGAAGCCGGGCCCGGTCTGGGCCTTGACGTCCACCTTGACCTCGACCGAGAGGCCCGGCCGCAGGGCCGCGCCGAGGCCGGCGCGGTCGACGGCGATCTTCACCGGCAGCCGCTGGGTGATCTTGGTGAAGTTGCCGACGGCGTTCTCGACCGGGATCATGGCGAACTGCTGGCCGGTGGCCGGGGCGAAGCTGTCGATGCGCCCCTTGATCGGGTCCTTGCCGAAGGCGTCGGCCTTGATCTCGACCGGCTGGCCGACGCGCATGCGCGCCACCTGGGTCTCCTTGAAGTTGGCGACCACATAGGCCTTGCCCAGCGGCACCACCGACAGCAGCGCCGTTCCGGGCGACACGTACTGGCCGGGCCGCACGGCGCGGGCGCCGACGACGCCGGCGACCGGCGCGCGGATCACCGTCCGGTCCAGGTTGATGCGGGCTGCGTCGACGGCCGCGCGGGCCGCCGCCGCCTGAGCCATGCCCTGGTCGCGCGCCGAGCCCAGCGACTGGGCCGAACGGCGCTCGGCCTCCAGCGTCGCCTGCGCCTCGGCGACGGCGGCGCCGGCCTGGCTGGCCTGGGCGTGGACCTGCTGCACCTTCTGGGACGACACCCAGCCCTGGCCGGACAGGGCCGAATAGCGCTGCTGGTCGGCGTGGGCCATGGCGGCCTGAGCCTCGGCGCTGGCCACGCCGGCGGCGCGCTGGGCGATCATCGCCTGCTCCAGCCGGGCCTTGTCGTCGACGCTCTTCACCGCCGCCTCCTGCGACGCCAGGTTGGCGACCGCCTGGTCGTAGCGCGACTGGGCGTCGGCCGGATCGATGCGCACCAGCACCTGGCCGGGCTGGACCCGCTGGTTGTCGGCGACCAGCACCTCGGCGACGTAGCCGCTGATCTGCGGGCTGACCGAGACGGTGTCCGCCTGGACATAGGCGTTGTCGGTCTTCTCGTAATGCTGGCGGTCGGCCCACCACAGGCCGCCGGCGACGAGGCCGACGACGGCGGCCGCAGACCCGGCGATCAACGGGACGAGCTTGCGTTTGGACATGACCGGCCCTTGCCCCCCGACAGAGAGAGGCCGACGCCCGTCCGGGGAGGGACGTCGGCCGCCGGCGCGTCTGGGCTCTAGCCGCGCCCCGCCGGCCGCGCAAGGGTTAAGTGGACGCTGTGTCCAAACATCAGGCCGGCTGTCGCCGGCGAGGCGGAACGCTAGAGCTGGGCCAGGACCGCGTCGCCCATCTGGACGGTGGTCAGGGCGCCGCCGAGGTCGCGCGTGCGGGCGCCGGCGTCGAGGGCCCGGCGCACGGCGGCGAACAGCGCGTCGGCCAGTTCGGCGCGGCCCAGCGACCAGCGCAGGGCCATCTCGAACGACAGGATGGCGGCGACCGGATTGGCGATCCCCTGGCCGGCGATGTCGGGGGCCGAGCCATGGATCGGCTCATAGAGGCCGGGGCGGCCCGGCGCGCCGAGGGCGGCCGAGGGCAAGAGGCCGATCGAGCCGGTCAGCTGCGAGGCCTCGTCCGACAGGATGTCGCCGAACAGGTTGTCGGTCAGGATGACGTCGAACTGCTTGGGATTGCGCACCAGCTGCATGGCGGCGTTGTCGGCCAGCATGTGCTCCAGCCGCACGTCGGCGTAGTCGCGCCTGTGCAGGGCGGTGACCACCTCGCGCCACAACAGGCCGGAATCCATCACATTGGCCTTTTCGCACGAGGTGACGTGGTTGCGGCGGCCGCGTGCCATCTCGAAGGCGACGCGGCCGACGCGCTCGATCTCCGAGGTGGTGTAGACCTGGGTGTCGACGGCGCGCTTCTGGCCGTCGGCCAGGGTCTCGATGAACCGGGGCTCGCCGAAATAGATGCCGCCCGTCAGTTCACGGACGATCATGATGTCCAGCCCGGCCACCACCTCGCGCTTGAGGGTCGAGGCGTCGGCCAGCGGGTCGAAACACAGGGCCGGGCGCAGATTGGCGAACACCTGCATGGCCGCGCGCAGACCGAGCAGCCCGGCCTCCGGCCGCTTGTCGCGGGGCGCGTCGGCCCATTTCGGGCCGCCGACCGCGCCCATCAGCACGGCGTCGGCGGCCAGGGCGCGGGCCTTGGTCTCCTCGGTCAGCGGCGCGCCGTGAGCGTCGAAGCTGGCGCCCCCGAACGGGCCCTCCTCGATGACGAGGTCCGGCGTCAGCCGCTCGGCGACGCGGCGCACCTGGGCGCAGACCTCGGGGCCGATCCCGTCGCCGGGCAGGAGGAGAAGCGTGGACATGGACGGAGCCTTCAGGTGGACGGCGGATCGGGAACGGCGGTCAGGCGTAGGCCCAGGGCTGGCTGAGCGCCTGGCGTTGCTCGAACAGGTCGATGTCGCCGACGTGCTGCAGCGTCTCGCCGATGGCGTCGAGGCCCTTGAGCAGCTTTTCCTTGCGGCCGGGGTCGATCTCGAAGCCGAACGTCTGGCCGGACGGGGCGGTCACCGTCTGCGCCTCGAGATCGACGGAGAAGACGTGGTTGCCGCCCTTGGCCTCGCCCATCAGGGCGCGGACCTGGGCCTCGGGCAGGACGACGGGCAACAGGCCGTTGTTGAAGCAGTTGTTGTAGAAGATGTCGGCGAAGCCCGGCGCGATCACGCAGCGGACGCCGAAGTCGAGCAGGGCCCACGGCGCGTGCTCGCGGCTGGAGCCGCAGCCGAAATTGTCGCCGGCGATCAGGACGGCGGTCTTGGCGTAGGCCGGCTGGTTCAGCACGAAGTCAGGCCGCTCGCGGCCCTCGCCGTCGAAGCGCAGGGCGTGGAACAGGCCCTTGCCCAGGCCCTCGCGCTCGACGGTCTTCAGGAACCGGGCGGGGATGATCTGGTCGGTGTCGATATTGGCGATGTCGAGCGGCGCGGCGCGGCCGTCGAGGCGGGAGAAGGGCTGCATGGTCGGAAACCCTAGGCGTTCGGGCCGGCGGCGGCCAGGGCGCGCACGTCGGCGATGCGGCCGGCGACGGCGGCGGCGGCGGCCATGGCCGGGCTCATCAGGTGGGTGCGGCCGCCGGGGCCCTGGCGGCCCTCGAAGTTGCGGTTCGAGGTCGAGGCGCAGCGTTCGCCGGGGGCCAGCTTGTCGGGGTTCATGCCCAGGCACATCGAGCAGCCCGGTTCGCGCCAGTCGAAGCCGGCGGCGATGAAGATGCGGTCCAGGCCCTCGGCCTCGGCCTGGGCCTTCACCAGGCCGGAGCCAGGCACGACCATGGCCTTGACGCCGGGGGCCACATGGCGGCCCTCGGCCACGGCGGCTGCGGCGCGCAGGTCCTCGATGCGGCTGTTGGTGCACGAGCCGATGAACACCCGGTCGATCCGGGCCTCGGCGATCGGCTGGCCGCCCTCGAGCCCCATATAGGCCAGGGCCCGCCGCACCTGGGCCTGCCTGACCGGGTCGGCGATGGCGGCCGGGTCGGGCACGCGGCCGTCGACCGGGGCCACGTCGTCGGGGCTGGTGCCCCAGGTGACCAGGGGGGCGATCCGCGCCGCGTCCAGCCGCACCTCGCGGTCGAAGCGGGCGTCGTCGTCGGTGAACAGCGTCTTCCAGTGGGCCAGGGCCATCTCCCAGGCCCCGCCCTTGGGCGCGGCCGGCCGGCCCTTGAGATAGTCGAAGGTGGTCTGGTCGGGGGCGACCAGGCCGGCGCGGGCGCCGGCCTCGATGGTCAGGTTGCACAGGGTCATGCGGCCTTCCATCGACAGGGCCCGCACGGCCTCGCCGGCGTACTCGATCACATGGCCGGCGCCGCCCGCGGCCCCGATCTCGCCGATCACCGCCAGGGCGATGTCCTTGGCCCCGACTCCGGGGGCGGGGGTTCCGTCGATGACGACGCGCATGTTCTTCGACTTGCGCTGGCGCAGGGTCTGGGTGGCCAGCACGTGCTCGACCTCGGAGGTGCCGATGCCGTGGGCCAGGGCCCCGAAGGCGCCGTGGGTCGAGGTGTGGCTGTCGCCGCAGACGATGGTCATGCCCGGCTGGCTGCGGCCCTGCTCGGGGCCGACGACATGGACGATGCCGTTGCGCACGTCGCCCATGGGGAAGAACTCGACGCCGTGGGCGGCGACGTTGCGGGCCAGGGTCTCGAGCTGCAGCCGCGCCTCGGGATCGGTCACGGCGGCGACGCCGCGCGCCTGGCCCTCGGTGGGCACGTTGTGGTCGGCCACGGCCAGGGTGCGCTCGGGCCGGCGCACCGGCCGCCCCGCCGTCTTCAGCCCGGCGAAGGCCTGCGGCGTGGTCACCTCGTGGATCAGGTGCAGGTCGATATACAGAATCTGTTCGCCGTTGGGATCGGCCGCCGCGACGTGGGCGTCCCAGATCTTGTCGTACAGGGTCCTGGGGCCGCCGTGCGGCGAGGGGGGGATTTGTCCGGACATAGTACGCGGCTTTTAAGCGGGGCGGACCCCGATCGTAAACCCCGGCCGGCAAATTTTCATCGGGAACCGGCGGTTTGGACGTGGAATCTTGTCGCCCGCCCGCCCGGTCTCCCCGCCGCCGGGACGAATTTCGCGCCGCGTCCGGCCGCCGGAACTTGGGCCCCGCACAGCAAAAAGGCCTCCGCCGGTGGGCGGAGGCCTTTCGCGAAGGTCGGATCGACCGGCCTGGATCAGGCTTCGGTCGGGGCGGCCTCTTCCTTGTTGGCCGACATGGCGCGTTCGGCGATGCGGGCGGCCTTGCCGCGGCGATCGCGCAGGTAATACAGCTTGGCGCGGCGGACGACGCCGCGGCGCTTGACTTCGATCGAGTCGATCATCGGCGACAGCAGCGGGAACACGCGTTCCACGCCTTCGCCGAAGGAGATCTTGCGGACGGTGAAGTTCTCATGGATGCCGCCGCCCGAACGGGCGATGCAGACGCCTTCATAGGCCTGGACGCGCTCGCGCTCGCCTTCCTTGATCTTCACGTTGACGCGCAGGGTGTCGCCCGGCTTGAAGTCCGGAACCTTGCGCAGCGACAGCAGACGCTGGGATTCTTCCTGTTCCAGCTGCTGGATGATGTTGGCCATCTTCATATCTCCTACGGGCTTTATTCGCCCTTTGCCTGTTGATTGGCGAGATGCGCCGCCCAGAGATCCGGCCGCCGCTTCCGCGTGGTGAGCTCCCGCTGCGCCTTGCGCCATTCGGCCACCTTGGAGTGGTGGCCGCTCAGCAGCACCTCGGGAATGTCGCGCCCTTCGAACGTCCGCGGCCGTGTGAACTGCGGATGCTCCAGGAGCCCGTCCTCGAAACTGTCGTCCTGCGCGCTGACCTGATTGCCCAGGACCCCGGGAACCAGCCGAACGCAGGCCTCGACCGCCACCATCGCCGCCGCCTCGCCGCCGGCGAGGACCGCGTCGCCGACGGCGACCTCCTCGAACCCCCGGGCGTCGAGCACCCGCTGGTCCACCCCCTCGAAGCGACCGCACAGGACCACCAGGCCCGGCGCCGCCGCCCACTCACGAACGCGCGCCTGGGTCAGGGGCCGGCCCCGGGCGCTCATGTACAAAAGCGGCCGTTCCGCGAGGCCTCCGGACGCCGAGAGGCTGTCCAGCGCCGCCGCGACCACGTCCGCGCGCATCACCTGCCCCGGCCCGCCCCCAGCGGGGGTGTCGTCGAGGAAGCCGCGCTTATCTGTGGAAAACGCCCGAATGTCCAGCGTTTCCAGACTCCAAAGCCCCGCCTCGCGCCAGGCCGAGCCGATCAGGGATACGCCGAGCGGCCCCGGAAAGGCCTCGGGGAACATGGTCAGGACGGTGACGTCGAAAGGCATGGCCCGGCATAGGCCCAAACCGCGGCCTTGGGTAGGGCCGCGCTTGCGGCCCGGCCTGCGAGGCCGTAAGCCCTTCGCGCTGCAGCATGGACCAAACGTCGTGACCGAACCCGAGAACCTCGTCGAAACCCTGGCGCTGGAGAAGATCGAGAAGAACCTGTTCCGGGGCGTCAGCCCGAACGACGGCTTCCCGCGCATCTTCGGCGGCCATGTCATCGCCCAGGCGCTGCTGGCGGCCTACGAGACGGTGCCCGAGCGGGTCTGCCACTCGCTGCACGCCTATTTCATCCGCCCCGGCGACGTGCGCATCCCGGTGCTCTACGAGGTCGACCAGGCCCGCGACGGCGGCACCTTCACCACCCGCCGGGTGATCGCCATCCAGAACGGCGAGCAGATCTTCAACCTGGCCGCCTCGTTCCAGGCGCCGGAAGAGGGCTTCGAGCACCAGTTCCCGGCCCCGGCCGCGCCCGATCCCGAGGCCACGCCCACCGAGGCCGAGCGTTTCGCCGAGGTCGCCGACCACTTCCCCGAGGCCTATCGCCGCCACATGGCCAGGCCCCGGCCGATCGACCTGCGCTGGGTGCAGCCGCAGCAGTACGTCGACCCCAAGCCGCAGCCGCCGACCAAGGAGGTGTGGATGCGGGCCAAGGCCGGGATCGGCCGCGACTTCCATCTGCACCAGGCGATCCTGGCCTACGCCTCCGACATGGCGTTCATGGAGACGGCCCTGCGCGTGCACGGCCTGAACTGGGACACGCCGGGCATGCAGTCGGCCAGCCTCGACCACGCCATGTGGTTCCACCGGCCGGTCGACTTCAACGACTGGGTGCTGTTCGCCCAGGACAGCCCGTCGGCGTCGCAGGGGCGCGGACTGGTGCGCGGGCAGATGTTCGCCAAGGACGGGACGCTGGTCGCCTCGGTGGCGCAGGAATGCCTGATGCGGCTGAAGCCGCCGCGCTGAGGCCTATTCGGTCTCGTCGGGGCGGACCACGACCACGCGGCCGCCAGCGATGTCGACCGTCGGCACCGCCTCGCGGGTGAAGGGCAGCCACCAGGCCGCGCCGGCCGGAGGCTGGATTTCGAGCAGGTCGCCGGCCCCGAAGTTCTGGACGGAGCGGATGCGCCCCACGGGCGCGCCCTGCGGCGTCTCGACCGGCAGGCCGATCAAATCGGTCAGGTAGTATTCGTCGTCCTCGACGGCCGGCAGGGCCTGGCGCGGGACGAACAGGCGCAGGCCGCGCATGGCGTCGGCCTGTTCCTTGGTGTCGATCTCGCGGACGCGGGCGATGACGTCGCCCTTGGCCACGCGGCCGGACAGCAGGGTCAGGCCCGGGGACCCGTCCTCGCGCACCAGGGCGGCGTAGTCGAGCAGGGCGCCCGGCCGCTCGGTGTAGGCGCTGATCCGCACCTCGCCGCGCACGCCGAAGGCGCCGGCCAGGCGGCCGACCAGGACGAGACGAGGCGAGGCTTGGGTCATGGGCGCGGCCGAACGCCGGCCCGTCCGCCGCGAGGCGGAGCGGGCCGGCGAAGGGATCAACCTTCCGTGGTTTCGGCCGGGGCTTCGGCCGGAGCCTCAGCGGCGGCTTCTTCGGCCGGCGCCTCGACGGGGGCTTCTTCGACCGGGGCGGCCGCAGCGGCGGCGGCGGCTTCGGCGGCCTCGGCCTCGGCGGCGACGCGGTCGGCTTCACGCTGGGCGCGTTCGGCGGCGCGTTCCTCGGCCTTCTTGCCCGGCTTGCCCTTGTTCGGGTTGTTGCCGGCTTCCCACTTGGCCAGGCCCTGCTGCGACAGGAAGCGGGCCACGCGGTCGGTCGGCTGGGCGCCCTTGCCGATCCATTCCTGGATGCGCTCGACCTTCAGGGTGACGCGGTTGGGGTCGTCCTTCTTGAGCAGCGGGTTGTAGGCGCCGACCTTCTCGATGAAGCGGCCGTCGCGGGGCGAGTGGCTGTCGGCGACGACGATCGAGTAGTAGGGGCGCTTCTTGGCGCCGCCGCGGGCGAGACGGATCTTCAGCATTTCAGTAGTCCTTCCAGGAATTCGGGAGTTCAGGATTTCGGTTTGCCGAACGGCAGGCCGGGCAAGCCCGGGAAACCGCTCGGGGGATTGGCTTGGCCGCCGCCCAGTCCGGGCAGCAGGTTCGCGGCCTCGGCCGGGTTCTGGGCCAGCTTGCCGCCGCCCATGGCCTTGAGGCGGGCGAGATCGGCGCCGCCGGGCATGGCGCCCATGGCCTGGGCCATGCGCATCATCGACTTGCCGCCGTCGCGGCTCATGGCCTTGAACACGTCGGCCATCTGGCGGTGCTGTTTCAGCAGGCGGTTGATCTCGGCCACGTCGACGCCGGCCCCGGCGGCGATGCGGCGCTTGCGCGAGGCCTGCAGGATGTCGGGCTTCTTGCGCTCCTGCTTGGTCATCGAGCTGATGATCGCCTGCTGGCGGCGGAACACGCGGTCGTCCACGCCGGACTCGGCGATCTGCTTCTTGACCTTCTGCACCCCGGGCAGCAGGCCCATGATGCCCTGCATGCCGCCCATCTTCTGCATCTGGGCCAGCTGCTCGGACAGGTCGTCGAGGTCGAACTGGCCCTTGGCCAGTTTCTTGGCCATGCGCTCGGCCTTGGCCTGGTCGAGGTCGGCGGCGGCCTTCTCGACCAGGGCCACCACGTCGCCCTGGCCCAGGATGCGGCCGGCGACGCGGCGGGCGTCGAACGGATCGAGGGCGTCGATCTTCTCGCCGGCGCCGAGGAACTTGATCGGCAGGCCGGTGACCGCCCGCATCGACAGGGCCGCGCCGCCGCGGCCGTCGCCGTCGGCGCGGGTCAGGATCAGGCCGGTCAGCGGCAGGCGCTCGTGGAAGGCCTTGGCCGTGCGCACCGCGTCCTGGCCGGTCAGGCTGTCGGCGACCAGCAGGGTCTCGACCGGATTGGCGATGCGGGCGATCTCGGCCGCCTCGCTCATCATCGCCTCGTCGAGGGTGGTGCGGCCGGCGGTGTCGAGGATCAGGACGTCGTAGCCGCCGAGCTTGGCGGCCGACAGGGCCCGGCGGGCGATGTCGGGCGCGCTCTGGCCGGCGATGATCGGCAGGGTGTCGACCTCGGCCTGCTTGCCCAGCAGGGCCAGCTGCTCCATCGCCGCCGGACGGCGGGTGTCGAGCGAGGCCATCAGGACCTTCTTGCGGTCCTGCTTGGTCAGGCGCAGGGCCAGCTTGCCCGAGGTGGTGGTCTTGCCCGAGCCCTGCAGGCCGGCCATCAGGATCACCGCCGGCGGGGCGGCGGCCAGGTTGATCGGCTCCGGCTCGTCGCCGCCCAGCATCTCGACCAGGCCGTCATGGACGATCTTGACCACCATGTCGGCGGGGCGGACCGAGCGGACCACCTCTTCGCCGGTGGCCCGTTCCTTGGCCTTGGCGACGAAGTCCTTGACCACGGGCAGGGCGACGTCGGCTTCGAGCAGGGCGACGCGGACCTCGCGCAGGGCCTCGTCGACGTCCTTCTCGGACAGCACGCCGCGGCCGCTGAGGCGGTCGAAGACGCTGGATAGACGCTCTGACAGTCCGTCGAACATAAGTGGTCCCTTGCGCGCTATGCTTGGCCCAAACGCCCTCGACCCCCGTGGACGATCACGTCGACGGGGGGCCTCGCCGCCCTCGTCCGATATAGGCCTTGTCCTGGCGCTTCGCTGCTCGAGGACGGCCGACCGGGGTCGTGGCGGTGGAGGGCGCTGATCAAGATAGCGCCGGAAAGCGGGCCTTATGCGCGCGAAAGGCTGAAAACGCAAGCCTTTCGGCCCGCCGCGCGGGCGGCGGGCCCTTTTACGGGCGGCGGGCGGGGCGTCAGCCGACCTCGACGACGATCTTGCCGAACGGGCCGCGGTCCAGGTGGTCGAGGGCGGCGGGCAGGTCGGCGAGGGGGTAGCGGGCGTCGATCACCGGCCTGAGGCCGATGCGGTCGACGGCGCGGACCATGTCCTCCTGGGCCCGGCGATGGCCGACCACCACGCCGAAGACCGTCACCTCCTTCAGCAGCAGCGGAACGACCCGGGTCTTGAGCTCGAACCCTTCCAGCAGGCCGATCATGGCGATCCTGCCGCCCACCGCCGCCGCCGCGACCGAACGGTCGAGATTGGCCCCGCCGGCCAGCTCGAGAATGTGGTCGGCGCCCCGTCCGCCGGTGTGGGCGATCACCGCCTCGGCCCAGTCGCCGGCGAGGCGGTTGATCCCGTGGTCGGCGCCCAGGGCCTTGGCCCGGGCCAGCTTGGCGTCGTCGCCGGAGGTGACGATGACCTCGGCCCCGGCCGCCTTGGCGAACTGCAGGCCGAACAGGGCGACGCCGCCGGTGCCCTGGACGACCACGGTCTCGCCGGCCTTGAGGCCGCCGCGTTCGAACAGGGAGAACCAGGCGGTCAGGCCGGCGATGGGCAGGGTGCTGGCCTCGGCCGGGGTCAGGCTGGCGGGGGCGGCGGTCAGCCAGTCCTGGTTCAGCACAACATATTCGGCCAGCACGCCCTGATGGAGGCCGCCCAGGGTGGCGTAGCCGGGCCGGGCCGCCGATCCGCCGGTGCGGCCGTCGATCCAGCCCGGCACGAAAGTCGAGATCACCCGGTCGCCGGCGGCGAACCGGGCGACGCCCGTCCCGACGGCCGCCACCTCGCCGGCCATGTCGGACAACGGCGTCAGCGGGAACGGCAGGTCGAGGCCCATGCCGGTCTCGATCACCAGCTTGTCGCGATAGTTCAGCGAGACGGCCGCAACCTTGACCAGCACCTGGCCGGGGCCCGGCGTCGGGACCGGAACTTCGGCCAAGGCCAGGTTTTCGCGGCCGACCGCGTTCAAGGTCCAGCGCTTCATGGTCTGCGCCATAGGGTTGGTTCTCCGTCGGATCGGCGCCGCCCGTGCGGCGCGTGAAGCGAGAACCCTATCCGGCCGACAATGTCGGTGGTGGCGGCGAATTGTCGGGTTATTGTCGCTCAAATTTCTACAATTGAGGCGACGACGATGGCGGACCGGCTGAACGGCGTGTCGGTGTTCGTGCAGGCGGCGGAGGCCGGCGGCTTCGCCCAGGCGGGCGAGCGGCTGGGCCTGTCGCGATCGGCGGTGGGCAAGGCGGTGGCCCGGCTGGAGGCGCGGCTGGGCGCGCGCCTGTTCCACCGCACCACCCGCAGCCAGAGCCTGACCGACGACGGCCAGGCGTTCTACGAGCGCTGCGTGCGCGCCCTGAACGAGTTGGAGGCGGGGGCGGCGGCGCTGGATTCGGGCCGCCGCGAGCCGGTCGGCCGCCTGCGGGTCAGCATGCCGGTGACGTTCGGCCGCCGTTGCGTCGCGCCGATCCTGGTCGACCTCGCCCGCGCGCATCCCGGCCTGCGGCTCGACCTGGCCTTCAGCGACCGTCCCGTCGACCTGATCGAGGAGGGTTTCGACCTGGCGATCCGCAACGGCCTGGCCCCGGACGGCGCGGGACTGATGAGCCGGCGGCTGTCGGGTCAACGGATGACGGTCTGCGCCTCGCCGGCCTATCTGGCCCGGCGCGGGACGCCGGCGAGCCTCGAGGATCTCGCCGACCACGAGGCGGTGCTCTACAGCCGCGGCGCCAAGATGCGGACCTGGCTGTTTCCCGACGCCGACGGCCGCCTGCGCGAGGCGACCGTCCCGAGCCGCCTGCGCTTCGACGATCTGGAGGCGATCGCGGCGGCGGCGGTCGACGGCATGGGCCTGGCCTGGCTGCCCTGCTGGCTGGTCGCGCCTTGTCTCGCGCGCGGCGAACTGGTCCGGGTGCTGGCCGACGAGCCGGGCCTGGTGTTCGACAGCTACGCCCTGTGGCCGCAGGGGCCGCACCTGCCGTCGCGGGTGCGCGTCGCCATCGACGCCCTGGCCGCCCGCATGCCGGCGCTGATGAGCTAGGCGCGCAGCTCCAGATTGTTGCCTTCCGGGTCGCGCAGGTAGATCGAGGTCGCCTCGCCGGTCGAGCCGTAGCGCTCGCCGATCTCGCCCACGGCGACGCCATGCCGGCCCAGGTGGGCGACCACCGTCTCGACGTCGAAATCGGCCACCCGCAGGCACAGGTGGTCCATGTTGCGGCCGCCGCGACGGGGCGGGGCCCCGCCCATGCGGCCGATGCGGCCCTTGACGTCGACGAGGTCGATGAGCTGGCCGCCCGCCCGCAGCTGGGTCAGGCCGATCGCCTCCTGCCGGCGCTCGACCGTGCAGCCGAGCACGTCGACATAGAACCGCTCCATCGCCTCGGGGTCGACGGCGCGGATCACCACATGGTCGATGCCGGTCAGCCGCATCCGTCGTTCTCCCTGATTCTGCGCGGGGTCATTCCGGCGGCACGCTGATGGTCGCGCCGGCGGCCTTGAGGCGGTCCAGCACGCCGTCGCGACGCAGCAGGAAGGAAAGGTCAATCACCGCCACCGTCTTGCCGGGGCGGTCGAGGGTCTTGAGCACCGCGCCGGTGGCTTCCTCGACTCCCTTCTGCACCATGCCGTTGACCCCCGGCGACTGCAGCAGGCAGCGCTCCAGCTGCGAGGCGCCGTAGCGCTGCCGCACCGTGTGCAGGTCGCCGGCGGCCCAGGCCTGGCCGAAGCCGACCGGATCGGCACCCTCGCGGTCGATCTCGTTCAGCGCGCCGTCGAGGCATTCGAGCTGCTGGCCGTCGGAGAGCTTGCCGATCGAGCCGATCAGGCCGGAGGTGCGCAGCTCGGCCATCGGGCGGACCTTGACGCCCTTGGCCTTGGCCATGCGCAGGATGGTCGATCCGGGCTTGGCGTCCGACAGCCCGGCCGCCTCGCGGAAATCCTCCAGCAGCCGGAACCCGGCCACCGCGGGCTTCCATCCGGCGTAGCGGCCGGGGTCCTTGCCCAGGCGCGTGCGCGTGGCGACGAAGCGGGCGCGCAGGTCGGGCGGCAGCGACGGCTCCAGGCTCTTGCCCATCGGTTGGCGCAGGCGCAGCGCGCCGCCCAGCATCAGGCCGGCGACGTCGCGCACCCCGGTCTTGGCCGCCGGCGGCATGAGCAGCAGGTCGGCGCCGTCGAGGGCGTGCTGGACGCGGCCGGCGTCCCAGGTCTGCATGTGCCGCAGCGGTGTGACCGAGCCGACGATGATCAGCTGGGCGTCGCCCTTCTGGACGCGCCACAGCGCCGGCCCGGGCGGGTGGGCGACGACCAGCAGCTCCTCGACCACCGGGCTGTCCTCGCCGGGGGGCTGGGCGGCCTGGAGCTGCACGGCGGGCGCGGGCGCGGGCGGCGGGGCGGGGGCCGGCTGGGCGCGGGCCGGGGCGGTCTGCGCCAGCAGGGCCAGGGCCGATCCCGCCGCCGCCAGCCGGGCGAAGCCATCCTTGCAAACACGGGTCGCCATGCTGGGGTCCTTGCGTCGCCGCCTCGGTCTGCGCCGAGGCTCGGTTTCAGCTAAGTCGAAATTGCGGCGGCTTTCTTACCGTGCGGCCAGGCCGCGCGCATGCGCGAACTTGGCGCGGCCGTCCGATCTCGACCGCCCGCAGGGCGCCCGCTAGCCTCAGGCGGGGAAACGAGCCTTTCGACAGGGGGAGACGATGAAGGGACGCGTTGTTCTGGCCGGCGTTCTCGGGGGCGTGGCCATGTATGTCTGGGCCAGCGTCGCCTACATGTCGCCGCTGGGCATGATCGGGTTCAAGGACCTGCCGAACGAGGCGACGGCCGTGGCGGCGCTGCAGACCGCGGTGCGCGAGGCGGGCGGCCTCTACATCTTCCCGAGCCAGGGCGGAGCGGCCGACAAGGCCGCCTACGCCGAGAAGCTGAAGACCACGCCGCAGGGCGTCCTGGTCTACAAGCCCGCCGGCACGCCGATGATGACGCCCGGCCAACTGATCGTCGAGCTGGTGCTGGAGCTGGTCGAGGCCGTCCTGGCGGCCTGGCTCTTGTCCCAGACGGCGCTGTCGGCGTTCTGGTCCAGGGTCCGCTTCGTCACGGCGATCGGCGTGGTGGTCGCCATCACCACCAACGGCTCCTACTGGAACTGGTACGGCTATCCGGTCGACTACACCCTGGCCAACATCTTCATGCAGGTGGTCGGCTTCTTCGTCGCCGGCCTGGTCATCGCCTTCATGACCCGGAACAAGGAGACGGTCGCCGCGGCCTAGGGCCCGCCGCCCCCGGGGTCCCGGATCGGCCTTGCGGCCGTCCGGGACGACGGTGAGCGACGCCTCGCCTTAGGCCTTACGCCTTACGCTTTCGCCGGGGCGGCGAAGCCGCGGTTGCGCATCAGGGCGTCGATGGTCACGTCGCGGCCGCGGAAGCGGCGGAACGCCTCGTCGGCCGGGATGGTGTTGCCGACGCTCATGATGTCGTCGTGCAGCCGTTTGGCCACCGCCTTGTCGTAGAAACCGCCGGGCGCCTCCTGGAACGCCTCGGCCGCGTCGGCGGTCAAGGTGTCGGCCCAGATGTAGTCGTAGTAGCCGGCCGAATAGCCGTCGCCCGAGAAGATGTGGCCGAACTGGGTGGGCCGGTGGCGCATGACGATCTCGGGCGGCATGCCGATCTCGGCCATGGTGTCCTTCTCGAACTGGCCCGGATCGATGGCCTGGCCCTTGGCGGCCAGGTGGATCTTCATGTCGTAGATGGCCGAGCCCAGGTATTCGACGGTCTTGAAGCCCTGGTTGAAGGTCTTGGCCTTCTCGATCTTGGCCACCAGGGCGTCGGGGATCGGCTGGCCGGTCTTGTAGTGGACGGCGAACTGGCTCAGCACCTGCTTGGTCGGCAGCCAGTGCTCGTTGAGCTGCGAGGGGAACTCGACGAAGTCGCGGGCGACGTTGGTGCCGGCCAGGGTCGGGTAGTTCACGCTGGAGTTCAGGCCGTGCAGGGCGTGGCCGAACTCGTGGAACATGGTCGAGGCGTCGTCCCATGACACCAGGATCGGCTCGCCCGGCTTGCCCTTCACGAAGTTGGCGTTGTTCGAGACGATCGGCAGCACCACGCCCTTGAACCGCTCCTGGGTGCGGTACTCGTTCATCCAGGCGCCCGACTGCTTGCCCGGGCGGGCGTAAGGGTCGAAGTACCACAGGCCGACCGGCTGGCCGGCGCGAGTCACTTTGAACACCCGCACGTCGGGGTGATAGACCGGCGCGTCGTGGATCTGGGTGAACTCGAAGCCGTAGAGCTGGCCCGCCGCCCAGAACATGCCCTCGCGCAGCTTCTCAAGCTGCAGGTACGGCTTCACCTCGTTCTCGTCGAGGTCGTAGCGCGCCTTGCGCACCTTTTCCGAATAGTAGCGGTAGTCCCAGGGCTCGATCTTGATCTTGGCGCCCTCGGAATCGGCCAGCTTCTGCATGTCGGCCACTTCCTCGCGGGCGCGGGCCGAGGCCGGCTTCCAGACCTTCATCATCAGGTCCATGGCCGCGTCGGGGGTCTTGGCCATCTGGTCGGCGGTGATCCAGTGGGCGTAGGTCGCAAAGCCCAGCAGCTTGGCCTTCTCGGCCCGCAGCTGCAGGATCTGGGTGATCACCGGCTTGTTGTCGTGGGCGCCGGCGTTGTCGCCGCGCATCACCCACATGCGCCAGACCTTCTCGCGCAGGGCGCGGTTGTTCGAATAGACCAGGAACGGCTCGGCCGAGGAGCGGGTGTTGGTGATCACCCACTTGCCGGGCAGCTTCTTGTCGACGGCGGCCTGGGCCGCGCCGGCGCGCACGCTGTCGGGCAGGCCGTCGAGATCGGCCTCCTTGTCGATGACGACGGTGTAGCCTTCCTCGTCGGCCAGTTCGTTCTGGCTGAAGGTGGTGTAGAGGCTGGCCAGCTTCTGGTTGATCTCGCCCAGCCGCTTCTTGGAGGCGGCGTCGAGCGCCGCGCCCTGGCGGGCGAAGTTGTTGTAGATGACCCAGGTCAGGCGCTGCTGCTCGGGGGTCAGGCCCGAGGTCTCACGCTTGTCGTAGACGGCCTTCACCCGGGCGAACAGGGCGCCGTTCTGGGTGATTTCGTCCTGATAGGCGGCCAGGACCGGCGACAGGTCCTGCTCGACCTTGCGCATCGGCCCCACGCTCATGGTGGAGGTGAAGACGTTGAACGGGCAGAACGCCCGCGTCAGCGGCCGGCCGGCGTTCTCCAGGGCGGCGATGGTGTTGTCGAAGGTCGGCGCGGCCTTGTTCGCCGCGATGGCGGCGATCTCGGCGCGGCCCTGGGCCATGCCGGCCTTGAAGGCCGGGACGAACAGCTCGGGCTTGACCTTGTCGAAGGCGGGCACGCCGCCGAACGGGCCTTTCCACGGCGCGAGCAACGGGTTGGCCCCGGCCGCGGCGCCCTTGGCTGCGGTCTTGGTCGCCGCGTCGGCGATGGCGGGGGAAAGGACGGCCGCGCTGGCGGCCGCGAGGAAAGAACGTCGCTTCAAGGGGCGTCTCCAGGGATCGATCTTGCGCGGCACCCTAGACCGGCCGGGGGAAAGCGTCACATGACAGGACTGTAATGATGGCCGCCCCGCCAGCCGGGGGACGATCGCGGCCGAACGGTGGAAAGTTCGCCGCCGGCGCCTTCCGCCGCGCCGCCGGCCCGGCTAAAGCCTTGGGGCATGGCGATCGGCGTATTCGATTCCGGCGTGGGCGGGCTGACGGTCCACCGCGCCCTCGTGGACCGACTGAAGTCGGCCGACTTCATCTATCTGGCCGACCAGGCCAACGCGCCCTACGGCGTGCGGCCCGGCGAGGAGATCGTCGAGCTGACGCGGGCCGGCTGCATCCGGCTGTTCGAGGCGGGCGCCAACCTGATCGTCCTGGCCTGCAACACCGCCTCGGCCATCGCCCTGCGCCGCCTGCAGCAGACCTGGCTGCCCGGCTATCGCCAGGAGATCGGCCGGCCGGTCAACGTGCTGGGCATCATCGTGCCGACCATCGAGGCGGCCACGGGGGTGCCCTGGGAGCACGAGGCCGAGCGCCGCGGCGACAAGGTCGAGGCCCTCGACGTGCTGGGCGTGTTCTCCACCCCGGCCACGACGCGGAGCCGGGTCTACGAGATCGAGATCGACAAGCGCCGCCAGGACGTGGCGGTGTTCTCCGAGCCGTGCCCGACCCTGGTGCACCTGATCGAGGGCGACGCCGGCGCGGTCGAGCTGGCCAAGACCGTCGAGGGCCACGTGGCGGCGCTGAAGACCCGCATCGGCCGCCATCCCGACCGGGCGATCCTCGGCTGCACCCACTACGAGATCCTCGCCGACATCTTCCGCGCCGCCCTGCCGCCGGGCACGCCGCTGATCCACCAGCCGGCGACCACGGCCGACGCGGTCGAACGCTATCTGGAGCGGCATCCGGAATATCCGCCGGGGACGGGCGGGACGCGGCGGTTCCTGACCACCGGCAGGCCGGGCCCGCAGAACGGCCTGGTCGAGGCGTTCTGGGGCGGTCCGGTCAGTTTCGAGGCGGCCTGACGTCGCACCCGCCTCGGGGCGCTTGTCCCCGTCGCGGATTTGGGCCGACCCTGCGCCGCCGCCGATGCGCGGCGCGAGCCAGGGAGGCGGTCATGCGCGTGCAAGCGTGCGTTTGGGCGGCGACAGCTTTGATGATGTTCGGCGGAGCGGCGGCGGCGGAGGTGGTCGATTCCGGTCCGGGCGGGTTCACGGTGCGGACCACGGTCCATGTCGCCGCCCCGGCTGACAAGGTCTACGCCGCCCTGGTCCAGCCGGCCCGCTGGTGGAACTCCGAACACACCTTCTCGGGCGACGCGCGCAACCTCAGCCTCGACGCCCAGCCGGGCGGCTGCTTCTGCGAAGCGTTGAAGAACGGCGGCGGCGTACGCCACCAGACGGTGGTCTATGTCGATCCCGGCAGGGTGCTGCGCTTGCGCGGCCCCTTGGGCCCGCTGCAGGGGCTGGCCGTCGACGGCGCCCTGACCTTCGCGCTCAAGCCGGCGGGCGACGGCGTCGACCTGCAGGAGACCTACGCGGTCGCCGGCTACGCCAAGGACGGGCTGGCCGCCTGGCCGGCGCCGGTGGACGGGGTGCTGGCCGAACAGCTCGGCCGGCTCAAGCGCCTGGTCGAGACCGGCCGGCCGGACGAGGCGAAGAAGTAGGCAGGCGAAGAACCGATCCTCTCCGCGTTTGCGAGGGAGGATCGGCTGGAAGCTTCAGCTCGCGGCGGCGGCTTCGCCGGCGACCACGCGGCTGACGGCGTTGACCACGGCGGCGATGCGCAGGGCCGCCTGGATGTTGACGTTGGGCACGCCGCGCTTCTTCAGTTCTTCCTCGTGGGCGTCCAGGCACATGCCGCAGCCGTTGACCGCCGACACCGCCGTGCACCACAGCTCGAAATCGGTCTTCTCGACGCCGGGGTTGGCGATGATGTTCATGCGCAGCTTGGCCGGCAGGGTGCGGTATTCCTGGTTCTTCATCAGGTGCAGGGCGCGATAGTAGACGTTGTTCATGCCCATGATCGCGGCCGCCGCCTTGGCGCCGGTCTTGGCCTCCTCGGTCAGGCCGGCCGCCGCCGCCGCCGCCTCGATCGCCTTGACCACCGCCGGCACGCCCACCGCATGGGCGGCGGCGACGAACGTCCCCCACTTCTGCTGGTCGCTGAGCAGGCTCTCGGCGGCCAGGGAGGACAGGTTCAGGCTCAGGTCCTTGGCGTAGGCGGGCAGGCTGTCCCGCAGCGCGTCCAGCGACATCGGCGTCTCCGATCGGTTCTGAAGAAAAACGGAGCCCGGAACGCGCGCCTCAAGAGGAGAGGGCGGGCGCGCCTTCCGGGCTCGAAGAAGGCGGAGGCTTAGGCCGCCTTCAGGGTGTCGCCGCCCACCGCGCGGTTGCAGGGGCAGAGCTCGTCGGTCTGCAGCGCGTCGAGCACGCGCAGGGTGTCGGCCGGCGCGCGGCCGACGTTCAGGTTGGTGACGTAGACGTGCTGCACGACGTTGAACGGATCGACCACGAAGGTGGCGCGCAGGGCCACGCCGGCGTCGGCGTCGAGGATGCCGAGGTCGCGGGCGAACTTGCCGCCGTTGTCGGCGAACGACCAGATCGGCAGCTTATTCAGGTCGGCGTGGTCGCGGCGCCAGGCCAGCTTGACGAACTCGTTGTCGGTCGAGCCGCCCAGGACGACGGTGTCGCGATCGGCGAAGTCCTTGTTCAGGCGGGCGAACTCGGCGATCTCGGTCGGGCACACGAAGGTGAAGTCCTTCGGGTAGAAGAAGATCACCTTCCACTTGCCCGCGAAGCTCTCGTTGTTCAGGTCCTCGAACGCGCTCACGCCGTTCTCTTCGTGATTGTTGAAGCCCGGCTTCACGCCGACAATCTTGAATTCAGGCAGTTTTTCGCCGACGCCCAGCATCGCGTTCTCCATAAATCAAACGGGTTGGAAGGCCCGGTGCCGGGCCGCGGAGGCAGGGATAGGCGGTTCGCCGCCGAAAGGCCAATCGATTGTTTTTGAGATTTGCATAGAGCAATCCTATATAAGCTCCATGCTTCCGACCCTGCGCCAACTGCAATACCTCAAGCTGCTCGCCGAGCACGGCTCGTTCAGCCGCGCCGCCGACGCCGCCCACGTCACCCAGCCGACCCTGTCGGCCGGCGTCGCCGAACTGGAGAAGATCCTCGGCGCGCCGGTGGTCGACCGCGCCCGCTCGGGCGTCATCCTGACCACCGTCGGCGAGGAGGCGGTCCGCCGCGCCCAGGCCATCCTCGCCCAGGCCGAGGACCTGGTGCAGACCGCCCGCAGCGCCGGCCAGCCGCTGTCGGGCCGTTTCCGCCTGGGGGTGATCCCGACGGTGGCGCCGTTCCTGCTGCCTGGCGCCCTGCCGGCCCTGCGCGCCCGCTTCCCCAAGCTGCGGCTGTTCCTGCGCGAGGACCTGACCCACCGGCTGATCGCCGGGCTCAAGGCCGGGGCGCTTGATGCGGCCCTGATCGCCCTGCCCTACGACGTCTCGGGGCTGGAGACCGCCCACGTCGACGACGACGAACTGCTCGCCGCCTTCCCCGCCAACCACCCGCTCACCGCCGAGCGGCGGGTGTCGCCGACGCGGATGGAGGAGGACGACCTGATCCTGCTGGAGGACGGCCATTGCCTGCGCGAGCACGCCCTGGCCGCCTGCGGCCTGGAGCCGCCCAAGGCGCACGGCGAGGAGGCGGCCTTCGCGGCCACTTCGTTGCCGACCCTGGTGCAGATGGTCGGTTCGGGCCTGGGCGTGTCGTTCCTGCCGGCCATGGCCGTCGAGGCGGGCCTTACCGACAACGCCCCGGTCGCCGTGCGGCCGCTGGCCGGCGCCGGCGATCGCCCGCCCTCGCGCGAGATCGTGGTGGCTTGGCGCGCCGGCTCCAGCCGCGCCCCGGAAGGCCGCCTGCTGGCCGAGGCGCTGCAGGCGGCCTAGCGGCCGATCCGGTCCTCCCCCCGCATGCGGTGCGGGGGGAGGACCGAGCCTGCGTCAGTCCATCAGCTGCCGCGACAGATAGGTGTAGTGCCGCGCCCAGCGGGCGGCGGCGGCGGTCGGGTCGGCCGAGTTGGCGTGGCCGCCGTCGGTGTTCTCGTAATAGATGACCGGATTGCCCTCGTCCTCCAGCTCGGCGGCGAACTTGCGGGCGTGGCCTGGGTGCACCCGGTCGTCCTTGGTCGAGGTCGAGATGTAGGGCAGGGGATATTTCACGCCCGGCCTGACGTTCTGATACGGCGAATAGGCGGCGATCCAGGCCCGCTCGTCGGGCTTCTCCGGGTCGCCGTACTCGCCGACCCACGAGGCCCCGGCCGGCAGCTTGGGATAGCGCAGCATGTCGAGCAGCGGGCTTTCGATCACCACCGCGTTCCACAGGTCCGGCCGCTGGGTGAACACCACGCCCATCAGCAGGCCGCCGTTCGAGCGGCCGTAGGCGCCCAGGCGGCGGGGCGAGGTGATCTTGCGCGCGATGGCGTCCTCGGCCACGGCGTAGAAGTCGTCGAAGGCCTTCTGGCGGTTCTTGCCCTTGACCTGCTCGTGCCAGGCCGGGCCGAACTCGCCGCCGCCGCGGATGTTAGCCTGCAGATAGACCCCGCCGCGCTCCAGCCACAGCTTGCCCAGCTCGGCGTTGTAGACCGGCGGCTTGGACAGCTGGAAGCCGCCGTAGCCGTAGAGCAGGGCGGGCGCGCCGCCGTCGAACTTCAGGTCCTTCGGCCGCACGACGAAATAGGGGATCTTGGTTCCGTCCTTCGAGGTCGCCTCGAACTGCTCGACCACTTCCCTGGAGGCGTCGAAGCGGGCGGGCAGGGCCTTGACGGCCTTCGCCGCGCCGCTGGCGGCGTCGGCCAGCGTCAGTTCGGTGGGCGTGACGAACCCTTCGACCGAGTAGAACAGGCGGTCGTCGTCGTCGGCCGTCGCCACCAGGGCGACCGAGGAGTTGGCGGCTGCCGGCAGCCTGCTTTCGGTCCATCCGCCGCCCGCCTTCGGCGCGAAGGTGCGAACCTCGCCCCGGACATTGTCGTAGGCGGCGACCACCACGCGGTTGCGGGTGGTGTCGACCGCGTCGATCGACTGGCGCGGGCCGGGGGCGAACAGGGTGTCGACGGGACCCGTTCCGGCGATCAGCGCCTCGGGCGTCGCCGCGATCAGCGCGCCCTGGGGCCGCGCCGCGCCGCCGCCCGTCCAGGCCTCTTCCAGCGTGACGATCAGCTTGCCGTCGACGAAGCCGTGGATGGTCGACTTCGAGGGCAGGGCCAGCTTCACCGGCCCCTTGTCGGTCAGCAGGAAATGCTCGGAATTGAAGAAGTCGACGCCGCGCTCCAGCCTCACGACCTTGCGGCCCTGGCCGTCCTTCAGCACGTGCGCGCTGGCGCTGACGTCCTTGGGCGTGCCGCGAAAGACCTCCTTGGCCTGGGAAAGGTCCTGGCCGCGCTTCAGCGTCTTGACCACGAAGGCGTAGCCGGACTCGGTGACGGTGGGCGCGCCGGCCTCGGCGCCCCTATTTTCCGGGCCCCAGTCGCGGCCCAGGATCAGGGTGTCGTCGTCCAGCCAGTCGACGGTCTGCTTGCCCTCGGGCAGGCGGAAGCCGCCGGGGACGAAGGCCTTGGTCTTCAGGTCGAACTCGCGGATCTCGACGGCGTCCTTGCCGCCGTTGCTCAGGGCGACCAGGCAGCGGTCGTTGGCGGGCTTGCGGCAGGTCGCGCCCTTCCAGATCCAGTTGGCGTTCTCGGCCTTGGCCAGGGCGTCGAGGTCGAGCACCGTCTCCCAGGCGACGTCCTTGGCCTGGAAGCCCTCCAGGGTGGTGCGCCGCCAGACGCCGCGCACGTGGGTCCCGTCCTGCCAGAAATTGTAGACCGCCTGGCCGACGAAGCTCGGCGTCGGGATGCGGTCGACGGCGCTCTCGATCCTGACCGCGTCGGCCAGCAGCCCGGCGTAGCGCGGGTCCCTGGCCAGGACGTCCTCGGCCTTGGCGTTGTGGGCCTTGACCCAGCCCAGGGCCTTGGCGCCCTCGACCTCCTCCAGCCACAGGCGGCTGTCGGCGGACGCCGGCGCGGCGGTCTGCGCCGCCGCCTGGCCGGCGAGCAGGGCGATCGGGGAGGCGGCGGCGATCGCCGCCGCGAGAAGGAAGGTGCGCATGCCTAGTCCATCAACTTGCGGGTCAGGTAGGTGAATTCGAGGCTCGTCCGATGGGCGGCCTCGTTGAGGTTGGCCGAGGCGGCGTGGCCGCCGTCGATGTTCTCGTAATAGAAGAACGGCAGGCCCATGGCCTGCATCCGCGCCGCCATCTTGCGGGCGTGGGCCGGCTGCACTCGGTCGTCCTTGGTCGAGGTGACGAAGAACGGCTCGGGATAGGCCGTCCCGGCCTTGAGGTTGTGGTAGGGCGAGATCGAGGCCAGGAAGGCCCGCTCATGCGGGTCGTCCGGGCTGCCGTATTCGCCGACCCACGAGGCGCCGGCCCCGATCTTGTCGAAGCGCAGCATGTCGAGCAGCGGCACCTGGATGACCACGGCGTTCCACAGCTCGGGATGCTGGGTCAGCTCCACGCCCATCAGCAGGCCGCCGTTGGAGCCGCCCTCGACGCCCAGCCGCCGGGGCGAGGCGATCTTGCGGACGATCAGGTCGCGGCCCACCGCCGCGAAGTCGTCGAAGACGACCTGCCGCCGGGTCTTCAGCCCGGCCTCGTGCCAGGCCGGACCGAACTCGCCGCCGCCGCGGATGTTAGCCAGCACGTAGACGCCGCCCCGCTCCAGCCACAGCTTGCCGAGGGCGCCGGAATAGGTCGGCAGCATCGAGACCTGGAAGCCGCCGTAGGCGTAGAGCAGGGTCGAATTGCTTCCGTCCAGCTTCATGGCCTTGGGGCCGACCACGAAATAGGGGATCCTGGTCCCGTCGGTCGAGACCGCCTCGAACTGTTTGACGGCCAGGCCCGAGGCGTCGAACCGCGCCGGCGCGGTCTTCAGCCGCTCGGGCGCCGCCGCGCCGGCGGCGTCGGCCAGCCACAGCCCGGCCGGGTCGAGGAAGCCGGTGGCGGTGGCCATCACCCGATCGTCGTCCTCGCTGGCGCTGACGATCCCCACCGCCGAATCCGGCGGCAGGTCGATCCCGCCCTGCGACCAGCCGCCGTCGGCCTGGGGCGCGAAGGTGACGATCCGGCCCCGGACGTTGTCGTAGATCGCCGCCGCCACCCGGCCGCGGGTCAGCACGACCTGCTCGATCGACTGGCGCGGCCCGGGGGCGAACACCACCCTGATCGAATCGAGCAGCCCGGGGGCGAAGGCGCCCGCCGCCGCCCTGGCCTGCAGCGCGGCGAAGTCCATGGAGATCAACGCGCCCTGAGGATAGGTCGGCCCGCCGGGCGCGGGGGTCCACGCCTCGCGCAGCGTCGCCAGCAGCCGCCCGCCCGTCAGCCCCTCGATGTCCGCCTTCAACGGCAACGGCAACGGCAGGGGACGCGGACCGTCGTCGGCCAGCACGTAGTATCGGGTCTCGAAAAAGCTGACGGCGCGCCGGGCCATCGTCGTCTCGCGCCCAGAGGCCATGTCGCGCAGCACGAACGGGTCGGCCGAGACGTCCTTGGGCTCGCCCCGGAACACCTCGCGCGCCGCCGACAGCGGCTGGCCGCGGCGCAGCATCTTGATGACGAACGGATAGCCCGACTCGGTCAGGGTCGGCGCGCCGCCCTCGACCCCCCAGTCGCGGGACAGGATCAGCGTGTCCTCGTCGACGGCCTCGACCGTCTGCTTGCTCTCGGGCAGGCGGAAGCCGTTCTCGACGAACCGCCGCGTGGTCAGGTCGAACTCGCGGACCTCGGCCGAATCCTTGCCCCCGTCCGACAGCCGCACCAGGCAGCGCGTCATCCGCGGCCGGATGCAGGCCGCGCCCTGATAGACCCAGTTGGCGTTCTCGGCCTTGGCCAGGGCGTCGACGTCCAGCAGCGTCTCCCAGGCCGGCGTCGCCGTGCGATAGCTGGACAGCGTGGTTTGCCGCAGCACGCCGCGCACATGGGTCTCGTCCTGCCAGAAGTTGATCAGGGTCTCGCCCTTGAGGAAGGCGGCGTAGGGCGTGCGGTCCTTGGCGTTGACGATCTTCAGCGCCTCGGCGTGCAGGGCGGCGTAGCGGGGGTCGCCTTCGAGGACCGCCAGCGAGCGGGCGTTCTCGCCCCTGACCCAGTCTAGCGCCTTGGGATCGTCGGCGGGTTCGAGCCACAGGAACGGGTCTTCGGCGGCGGAAGCGGTCACGGCGGGAGCCTTGGCGGAGGGGGCGGGAGCGGCGAGCGGGGCGGGGCAGAGCGGGGCCAGGGCGGTCGCCAGGGCGAGCGCGAGCAAGGTGCGCATGATAAGGACGCGGGCTCCCCAGCCAGGAACTGAACGGGCGAGCATCACGGAGGACGGCGCGGCCGGCAAGCCGCTATTCGCCGCCGAGCGGGGCGCGGCGGCGGCCGATCCGCCGATAGGCCGTGCCCCGGGCGGCCTTATCCCCTATATAGGCGCCGATGAGCCGACCCTTTCTCAAGATGAACGGCCTCGGCAACGATTTCGTCGTGGTCGAGGCGCGCACCGCCCCGTTCCGCCCGGAGGCGGCCGAGGCGCGGGCGATCGCCGACCGCGACGCCGGTATCGGCTGCGACCAGATCGTCAGCATCGAGCCCAGCCCGGGCCAGGGCGGCGACGCCTTCATGCGCATCTGGAACGCCGACGGCGGCGAGGTCGAGGCCTGCGGCAACGCCACCCGCTGCGTCGGCTGGCTTTTGATGGAGGCCTCGGGCCGCGACCGGGCGGTGATCGACACCGTGGTCGGCCCCTTGGTCGCCAGCCGCGCCGGCGAGCGCCGCGTCGCCGTCGACATGGGCGCGCCGCGCCTGGACTGGCGCGACATCCCCCTGGCCGAGGAGATGGACACCCGGGGGATCGAGCTGCAGGTCGGGCCGATCGACGATCCGGTGCTGCATACGCCGGGCTGCGTCTCGATGGGCAACCCGCATGTGGTGTTCTTCGTCCCCGACGCCGAGGCCGCGCCGGTGACCGAGGTCGGGCCGATGATCGAGCATCATCATCTGTTCCCCGAGCGGGCCAATGTCGGCTTCGCCCAGATCAAGTCGCCCGACCGCATCCGCCTGCGGGTGTGGGAGCGGGGCGCGGGCCTGACCAAGGCCTGCGGCACCGGCGCCTGCGCGGCCCTGGTCGCCGCCCATCGCCGCGGCCTGGCCGGGCGCAAGGCGACCGTCGAAATGGACGGCGGCGAACTGGTCATCGAATGGCGCGAGGCCGACGGCCACGTGCTGATGACCGGCGACGTGGCGGTGGAGTTCACGGGAACGCTGCCGTGAACAAGCCTTTGGTCATCACCCCTTCGGCGGCGGCCCCGGCGCTGCGGCCAGACGTCGACATCGTCACCTTCGGCTGCCGGCTGAACACCTACGAATCCGAGGTGATCCGCAAACGGGCCGCCGAGGACGGGCTTTCCGACGCCGTCATCTTCAACACCTGCGCGGTGACGAACGAGGCGGTGCGCCAGGCGCGCCAGGCCATCCGCCGGGCGCGGCGCGAGCGGCCGGACGCCAAGCTGATCGTCACCGGCTGCGCCGCCCAGATCGACCCCGCCGCCTTCGCCGGCATGGCCGAGGTCGACCTGGTGCTCGGCAACGCCGAGAAGTCCCAGGCCGGCGCCTATGCCGACCGGCCCGAGGCGCCCCGCGTGCGCGTCAACGACATCATGTCGGTGCGCGAGACCGCCGGCCACCTGATCGACGGTCTCAAGGACCGGGCGCGGGCCTATGTCGAGGTGCAGAACGGCTGCGACCACCGCTGCACCTTCTGCATCATCCCGTTCGGGCGCGGCAATTCGCGCTCGGCCGCCGCCGGCGAGGTGGTCGAGCAGATCCGCCGCCTGACCGCCGAGGGCTATAACGAGATCGTGCTGACCGGGGTCGACATGACCTCGTGGGGCGCCGACCTGCCCGGCGCGCCGACCCTGGGCCAACTGGTCGCCCGCATCCTCAAGCTGGTCCCGGACCTGCCGCGCCTGCGGCTGTCGTCGATCGACGCCGCCGAGATCGACCCCGACCTCATGCGCTGCCTGGCCGAGGAGGAGCGCCTGGCGCCCTATCTGCACCTGTCCCTGCAGGCCGGCGACGACATGATCCTCAAGCGCATGAAGCGCCGCCACCTGCGCGCCGACGCCCTGCGCCTGGTCGAGCAGGTGCGGGCGGTGCGGCCCGACGTCGCCTTCGGCGCCGACCTGATCGCCGGTTTCCCGACCGAAACTGACGAAATGTTCGACAACACCCTGCGCCTGGTCGAGGAGACCCAGCTCGCCTATCTGCACGTCTTCCCGTTCAGCCCCCGGCCGGGCACGCCGGCCGCGCGCATGCCGCAGCTGAACCGCGGCGTGATCAAGGACCGCGCCGAGCGCCTGCGCGCCAAGGGCCGCGAGGCCCTGGGCCGCCACCTCGACCGCCAGGTCGGCCGCACCGTCTCGGCGGTGGTCGAAAAGCCGGGCTTCGCCCGCGGCGCCGACTTCACCGAGATCGACTTCGACGGCGCCGGCGAGCCCGGCCAGATCGTCTCCCTGGCCGTCACCGGCCACGACGGCCGCCACGCCAGGGCGCGGCTGGCGGGCTAGATCAGGTCCTTCAGGACCAGCTGGACCGGCTGGACCTCGCCGTTGCGCTCGATGTCGAACTGGACCACCTCGCCGGGGCCGCCGCTGAGCGCCCACCAGAACCCCATCGCCCCGTCCTTGCTGTGGGGCAGGACGACGTCGCCCTTCTCGACCCCGCTCTTGGCGGCGGGCGAGGCCGGCATGACCGCGACGACGCGCAGGCGTCGATCGGCGTCGGGCGCACAGTGGAGGCCCGAGCGGTCGAAACGCTGAACCTGGCCAAGCATCGGGTTCGGCTTCAGCCAGAGCGCATGCTGCTTGGCGTCGAGGACGAGATTGAACCGGCGGATCATGTCCATGCCGAGCAGGCCGTCGATCTCTTCCGATCCATAGCTGGTGCGCGTCGGGTCGATCAGGTTGATCAACGGGCGCTCGAGCGTGGAGCCGCCGAACTGCAGCGTGTCCAGGCGGACGGTGCGGCCGTCGAACGCGCCGGTCACGCCCCGCCCCGGCGAGGGCAGCCACTTGTCGGCGTTCCACAGGCCCATCCGCCTGACGGCCGGCGGGTACAGGGTCAGGGCGTTGGGCGAGCCGGTGTCGATGCAGACGCGCAAGGTCTTGCCGTTCAGCACCACGTCGGTCATCAGGCTGGGGTCGACGATGGTGGCGGCGTTCAGGTGGCCGCCGAGCCGGCGCTCGCGGTGGGCCAGCCGGACGCGCTCGAAGCCGTCCAGGGGCGGGCCGCCGCCGTCATAGATGCGCATCTCCCCGGCCGGGAAGTCGAGCTCGGTGGTGAACGCGCCCAGCACCCAGGCGGGAATGGCCCCGACGACGAAATCGCCGAGATGGCCGCTGATCATGGTGACGTTCTGGTCTTTCAACGCGTCGCCGATCACCACCTGCGCCGCCCAATAGACGTTGCGGTTCTCGTCGCCGACCAGGCCGGCGACATCGCGGGACAGGGTCTTTTTCAGCCCTGTCTCTTCGGCGAATCCGGGATCGACGACATAGTCGTCGGCCCCGGTGTCGATCATGAACCGGAACGGGCCCTTGCCGTCCAGCTTCACCGGCGTCCACAGCCGGTTGTAGCTGACCCGGATCGGCAGCCGCGTCGGCGCCGGCGGCTGCCCGGCGAAACCAGCCGTAGGCGCGGCCAGGCCGGCCGCGAGCGCCGCCGTCAGGCTTCGCCGCGTGAACATTCAGGACCCCTCCCTACACGTCTAGGTTTCAGCCATGCCACGGACGGGGCAGGGCGGCAATCTCCGGTGCGCCCCACCGCGCCCTAGCCCCGGCCGCGTTCCCCCGCTAGAACGCGGCCCATGAGCACCGAACCCAAGAAAGGCTGGTTCAAGCGCCTGACCGAGGGCCTGTCGCGTTCGTCGCGGCAGATGTCCGACCAGGTGGTGTCGGTCTTCAGCAAGAAGACCCTGGACCAGGCCGCCCTCGACGAGCTTGAGGAGATGCTGATCGAGGCCGACCTCGGCCCGCGCGCCTCGGCCCGCATCGCCGAGGCCTTCGGCGCCGCCCGTTTCGGCCGCGAGGCCGGCGAGGACGAGATCAAGGAGGCCCTGGCCGAGGCGATCGCCGCCGAGCTGATCCCGCGCCAGGGTGCCTTCGATCCGCTGTCCGGCCCCCGGCCCTATGTGGTGCTGTTCGTCGGGGTCAACGGCTCGGGCAAGACCACCACCCTGGGCAAGATCGCCGCCGACCTGACCGGCCGGGGGGCCAAGGTGCTGATCGCCGCCGGCGACACCTTCCGCGCCGCCGCCGTCGAGCAGCTCAAGGTGTGGGCCGACCGGGCCGGCGCCGAATTCATGGCCCGGCCCACCGGGGCCGACGCGGCCGGCCTGGCCTACGACGCCGTCGAACGGGCCCGGGCCGAGGGCTGCGACGTGGTGCTGATCGACACCGCCGGGCGGCTGCAGAACAAGTCCGGCCTGATGGACGAGCTGCTCAAGATCGTTCGGGTGCTGAAGAAGATCGACCCCGACGCCCCGCACGAGACCCTGTTGGTGCTCGACGCCACGGTCGGGCGCAACGCCCTCGCCCAGGAGAACATCTTCGGCAACACCGCCGGCGTCACCGGCATCGTCATGACCAAGCTCGACGGCACCGCCCGCGGCGGGGTGCTGGTGCCGGTGGCCCAGGCCTCCGACGCGCCGATCAAGCTGATCGGGGTCGGCGAGGGGATCGAAGACCTCCAGCCGTTCGACGCGCGCGCCTTCTCGCGCTCGCTGGTCGGCCTGGACGCGCAATAGGAACCATCGAGTGTCGCAATCGCCCCCCCCGCCCCAGCCGCCGCGCTGGATCCAGATGGTGGTCGACTACGCCGGCCTGGTGGTGTTCGGCGGGGTCTATCTGGTCTCCCGCAACCTGATGACCGCCACCTGGGGCCTGGTGGCCGGCTCGGCCGCCGGGCTGTTGTTCGGCCTGGCCATGCAGCGCAAGCTGGCCCTGCTGCCGCTGTTCACCGGCCTGTCGGCCATGCTGTTCGGCGGCCTGTCGCTGGTGTTCCACAACACCGTCTTCATCAAGATGAAGCTGACCATCGTCGACGGCCTGCTGGCGGCCGGCCTGTTCGGGGCCCTGGCCTTCGGCAAGCTGCCGCTGAAGGTCCTGCTCGGCGAGGCGCTGAAGCTGTCGGACGGGGCCTGGCGGCGGCTGACGGTGCGCTACGCCGCCTTCTTCATCTTCGCCGCCGTGGTCAACGAGGTGGTCTGGCGCACCCAGCCGGAAGCGACCTGGGTGCTGTTCCGGTTCCCCGGGGTGCCGCTGGCGGCCCTGCTGTTCTCGTTCACCCAGCTGCCGATGATGATGAAGGACATGAAGGCCCAGGAAGAGGCCGCCGCCCCGCCGCCGCCTTCGGAATAAGGCTACAGCCCCTCGACCGGATTGCCGAACGGGGCAAAGGCGGCCTGGCCGCGCACGCGGCGCCAGTGGCCCAACGCCCAGTGCACGGACGGGAAGGCCAGGTCCGCCCACGGAATGTCGTCCCAGGCGAACAGCGTCGTCTCCAGGCTCTCGATCCCGGGCGCGACATCGGGAACGGCCAGCTGCGCCCGGTGCATGATCTGCACCTGGCTGATGCGCGGGATCGAATAGATCGCCAGCACGGCGTCGATCTCGATCTCGGCCGCGGCCTCCTCGCGCGCCTCGCGGCGGGCGGCCTCCTCGACCGTCTCGCCCTCCTCCATGAACCCGGCCGGCAAGGTCCAGAAGCCGGCGCGCGGTTCTATGGCCCGCCGGCACAGCAGCAGGCGGGCGTCCTCGCCCTCGCCCCAGGCGGCCACCGAGCCGACGACGATCTTGGGGTTCACATAGTCGATGAAGCCGCAATGGCCGCAGATGCGGCGCTCGCGCTCGTCGCCCTCGGGCGTGCCCAGATGAAACGAAGGTTGCAAGGCGGCGGCCATGCCCGCACTGTGGGCCCCGTCCGCGCGCCAGGCAAGGCGGCCCAGCGCGGGCTCGGTTCCGGCCGCCCACGGATCGTCTGTCGTCAAATCGACGCAGACCCGCGTTATCGTCCGCCCCGCTCGACGGGGTGTCTCAAGGGGACCAGACGATGGCGAAAGCGAAATCCGACGGCAAGGGAGCCGGCGATGCGCTGGACCGTTCGCCGAGCCACCTGCTGCACCGCGCGCTGCAGGCCGCCCTCGACCTCTACGCCGAGGAGACCGGCGCCGGCGCCGTGACCCAGCGACAGTACGCCGTGCTCACCGCCGTCGCCGCCCATGAGGGCCTCAGCCAGACCGACCTCGTCAAGGCCACCGGCATCGACCGCTCGACCCTGGCCGACATGGTGGCGCGGATGATCGGCAAGGGCCTGCTGGGCCGCGAGCGGTCGGCCGCCGACGCCCGCGCCAACACCGTCAGCCTGACCGAAGCGGGCCGCGCCGTCCTGGTCGAGGCCGCGCCCCGGGTGGCCGCCGCCGATCATCGCATCCTCAGCCTGCTGCCGGCCGGCAAGCGCGAAGGCTTCCTGGCCACCCTGCGCGACATGGCCCACGCCGCCGACAAGCTGGCCGACCGGGCCGAGCGTGGCGAGGCCGAGGAGAAGAAGAAGAAAAAGAAGGCCGACAAGCCGGAAAAGGCCGCCAAGGTGGCCAAGCTGAAGCCGGCCAAGGCCGCGGGCGCGGCCAAGGCCGACAAGCCCGAGAAGAAAAAGAAGAAGCAGAAGAAGGCGGCCTGAGGCCGCCGCGCCTCAGACGCGGATGTCGACCAGCGAACCGGGCCGCAGCAGCCGGTGGGGGGCCTCGGCGCCGGCCTGACCCTGGGCCGCGGCCGTCGCGGCCGCGGGCTTGGCCGCTTGGGAAGAAGCTGTCTGGACGGGAGCGGCCGCCTGGGTCCTGGCCTGGGCTTGGACCTGGGCGGGCCGCGCCGCCGCCTGGGCGGCCTGGGCCTGGGCCTGGGCCGGGGCCTGGGGCGCGGGCGCCGCGCCGACCGCCGCCTGGAAGAACGCTCTCTGGGCCGCGCGCGCGGCCTCGTTCGATCGCGCGGCGGGGCGCTGGATCGACGCGGCGGTCGGCGGCGATGGAGGACGGACGGCGGTCAAGGCGGCGGCCTGCGGCGAAAGGTTAACGCCGGCAGGGTCGGGCGATTGTGGTTAGCGAAAGGTTAACGCCGGGCTCTGGATCAGCGCCGGGCCCTGTCGAGCAGCCGTTCGGCCGCCTCGGGGGTCAGCGGCCCGGCATGCTTGGCCAGGATGGTTCCGTCGGCGCCGACCAGGAAGGTCTCGGGCACGCCGGATATGCCGAACTCGACCCCGGCGCGGCCGTCGCGGTCGACCAGCACCTGGCCGAACGGGTCGCCCAGCCGTCCGAGGAAGGCCTGGGTGTTCTGCGGCGCGTCCTTGTAGGCGATCCCGACGATGCGCACGCCCTGGCTCTTGAGGGCCAGCAGGGCCGGATGCTCCACCTCGCAGGGGGCGCACCACGAGGCGAACAGGTTGACCAGAACCGGCCCCCCGGCCGCGGCCTCGCGCAGGCGGACCGGCCGGCCGCCGTCCAGGGCGGGCAGGGTCAGGTCGGGCGCGGCCTGGCCGACCAGGGCGTCCGGCTGGACCTGCGGATTGCGGTGCAGGGAATAGCCCACGAACAGCACGGCCAGGGCGGCCAGGGCCGCCAGGGGCAGGACGGCGATCCAGCGTTTCATCTCAGCGGCCCCGCCCGGTCGGCTCGGCCTCGCGCCGGCCGTCCTCGCGTCGTTCGACCTCGCGTCGCCAGCGGCGGGCGCGGATCAGGGAATCGGCGACCATCCAGGCGAGGGCCGCGGCCGTGGCGGCGTAGGCCGGCCAGACGAACGCCCCGTACTTGCCGACGTCGAGATCGATCATGGGGTCAACTCCGGCCCGCGGCCTGGACGGCCAGGGCGGCGGCGCGGCGGCGCCAGACCTCGCCCCGGATGCGCACCAGCCACAACGACCCGAACAGGGCCATGTAGCCCAGGGCCATGATCAGCAGCGGCCACAGATAGACCGGCGCCAGGGCCGAGCCGCCGGGGCGCAGCACCGAGGCGGGCTGGTGCAGGGTGTTCCACCAGTTCACCGACCAGTGGACGATCGGCAGGTTGACCAGGCCGACCAGGGCCAGGATGGCGGCGGCGCGATTGGCCCGCGCCTCGTCGTCGATGGCGGCCAGCAGGGCCATGTAGCCGAGATAGAACAGGAACAGCACCAACACCGAGGTCAGCCGCGCGTCCCACACCCACCACGTCCCCCACATCGGCCGGCCCCACAGCGAACCGGTGAGCAGGGCCAGCAGGGTGAAGGCCGCGCCCAGCGGCGCGGCGGCGCGGGCGGCGGCCTCGGCCAGGGCGTGGCGGAACACCAGGCCCAGGAAGCTGGCCGCGCCCAGGCAGGCGTAGCAGAACAGGCTCATCCAGGCCGCCGGCACGTGGATGAACATGATCCGCACCGTCGCGCCCTGCTGGTAGTCGGGCGGGGCCGAGAAGCCGAGCCACAGGCCGGCCAGCAGCAGCCCGGCCGCCAGCACGCCGAACAGCGGGGCCGCCCAGCGCGAGAACGCCAGGAAGCGTTGCGGGTTGGTCAGGAAGGCCAGGGCCTGGATCATCAGCGCGACCTAGCGCGCTTTCGGGTCGAGGAAAAGCCGCTCGACGCGGCGGGCCGCCCCAGGCGGGCGGCTTGTCCTCAAGCGGGGACGGCGGCGTTCCGCGCCGCCGTCCCCGTGGGCTCGAGCCTAGAGTTCGCCGGCGCCGCGCGGTCCGCCGGAGGGCGGGCCGCCCATCTTGTCGCCGAAACCGTGGCCGTCATGGCCGCGCCCGCCGTGGCCGAGCGTCTGCAGGGCGTCGAACGACTTCTGCTGTTCGGGGGTCAGCTGGGCGTAGAAGCGCTTGATCGCCTCGGCGCGGCGTTGGAACGCCTGCTGGCGCTCGGCCATGCGTGCGGCCATGCGGTCCAACCGCTCGGGCGTGGTCGCCGCCGGGGCCGGTGGTTGGCCATGATCGCGGCGCTCGGGTCTCATCGCCGCCTGGAAGGCCTGGAAGGCGGCTTCCTGGTTCGGCCGGATGCCGAGGACGTCGTGCAGGGCCCGGGCCCGTTCGGCCTGGCGCGCCTCCGTGCGTTCCTGGAACTTGGCCACGCCCGGACGCTGGGCCGGGGCGGGAGCGTCCTGGGCCACGGCGACCGCGGCGACGCACAGGGCGGCGGCCGAGGCGGCGCAGGCGATCAACGCTTTGCAGGTCTTAATCATCAGGTGGTCGTCTCCGACAGAGTGTCGTCCCTGTCTCGCTATACAACCGGTCAAGTTTGCCTGCGGATGTCCGCCGCCTGTCGTTTTGTTGCGCGCGGGCAAAGGCTTGGCGCCGAACCGCCGCAAGCGGCCCCTCCTTCAGACCCGGCGTCTCCGGGTCAGGACAGGGCGTTGCGGCAGGCCGCCGCCATGGCGAAGGGGCCGAGCGCGACGGCGGCCAGGCTGTAGGCGCAGAGCAGCATCAGCCCGGTCCGCCAGTCGAGGCCGCCGGCCATGGCCTCGACCGCGCCGGCGCCGAAGATCACCGGCGGGGCGAACAGCGGCAGGACGATGACGGCGATCAGCACCCCGCCCCGGCGGCCGCCCAGGCTCAGGGCCGCGCCGATCCCGCCGGTGAAGGAAAAGCCCAGGCCGCCGGCCAGGGCGGCGACGAAGATCAGCGGGGCCAGGGCGGTCGAGGCGCCCAGCGCGATCGCCGCCAGCGGCGCGGCGAAGGCCAGGGGCGCGCCGGCCGCCAGCCACTGCGCCAGGCACTTGGCGAAGGCCACCGCCTCCAGCGGCGCGGGCCCCAGCGCCAGCAGGTCGAGGGCGCCGTCCTCATAGTCCTGGGCGAACAGGCGCTCCAGCGACAGCAGCGAGGCCAGGGCCAGGGCCAGCCAGGCGCTGCCCGTCGCCACCGCCGCCAGCCGGGCGGGCTGCGAACCCACCGCCAGGGGCAGCAGGGTCGCGGTGCAGGCGAAGAAGGCCAGGGCCAGCAAGGGCCCGCCGCCGCGGCCCCAGGCCAGGGCCAGCTCGCGCCGGAAGAGGACGAGGAAGCCGGTCATGCGCCGATCTCCGCCTCGCGCGCGGCGATCGGCAGCGGGTCGTGCACGGCGGCGAGGATCAGGCCGCCGCCGGCCAGGTGCTCGGCCATCAGGGCGCCGAAGGCGGCCCGGCGCGCGGCGTCGAGCGGGGCCAGCGGCTCGTCGAGCAGCCACAGGGCGCGCGGGCTGGCGACCAGCCGCGCCAGGGCCAGCCGCCGCCGCTGGCCGGCGGACAGCTTGCGCACCTCCAGGTCGCACAGCGGCCCGAGGTCGAGCCGCTCGCGGGCGGCCTCGGCCCCCGCCCGCGAACCGCCGGTCCAGCGCACCTGGAACAACAGCTCCTCCCAAGCCGTGCGGGTGGTCTTCAGTCCGTCGTGGTGGCCGAGCAGGTGCACGCCGCCGCTCCGGGCCTCGTCGGGATCGAGGTCGCCGGCCGCCCCGGCGAACCGCACCCGGCCCGCCGCCGGCCGCACGAAGCCGGCCACGGCGCGCAGCAGGCTGGTCTTGCCCGCGCCGTTGCGCCCGACCAGGGCGACGGCTTCGCCGGCGCGCAGGTCCAGGCCGAACCCGGCGAACAGCCGCCGGTCTCCGCGGTCGACGGCCAGGTCCTCGATATGCAGGCTGGAAATCATCCGCAGCGAATATCCACGCCGGCCGCATGGACGATTAATCCGCGCGGGTCTATGACACGCGCGGCCGTGCGAGGCCTACGCCGCGCCGGGGCGGACGCTGTGTGTCCGCTTCGAGCAGCGCTGGGTCTGGCGTCCGATGTTCGGGCGGCCTGGAACAGAGAGAAAGGTCCTTCTCCAATGGCGTCCAAAGACAGCCTGCAAACACGGCGCGAACTGAAAGTCGGCAAGCGCAAATACGTCTATTACAGCCTCCGCGCCGCTGAGGAAGCCGGCCTGAACGGGGTTTCGACCCTGCCGGTGTCGATGAAGGTTCTGCTGGAGAACCTGCTGCGCAACGAAGACGGCGTCTCGGTGCGCGAGGACGACCTCAAGGCCGTCGCCGCCTGGCTCGAGAACCGCGGCAAGACCGAACACGAGATCAGCTTCCGCCCGGCCCGCGTGCTGATGCAGGACTTCACCGGCGTCCCCGCCGTCGTCGACCTGGCCGCCATGCGCGACGCCATGACCCAGCTCGGCGCCGATCCGGAAAAGATCAACCCGCTGAACCCGGTCGACCTGGTCATCGACCACTCGGTGATGGTCGACTTCTTCGGCACCGCCAAGTCGTTCGAGGAGAACGTCGACAAGGAATATCAGCGCAACCTGGAGCGCTACCGCTTCCTGCGCTGGGGCTCGTCGGCCTTCAACAACTTCCGCGTCGTGCCCCCGGGCACCGGCATCTGCCACCAGGTGAACCTGGAATACCTGGCCCAGACCGTGTGGACCGCCAAGGTCGACGGCGACGACGTCGCCTATCCCGACACCGTCGTCGGCACCGACAGCCACACCACCATGGTCAACGGCCTGTCGGTCCTGGGCTGGGGCGTCGGCGGCATCGAGGCCGAGGCCGCCATGCTCGGCCAGCCGATCCCGATGCTGATCCCCGAGGTCATCGGCTTCAAGCTGACCGGCAAGCTGCCGGAAGGCGCCACCGCCACCGACCTGGTGCTGACCGTCACCCAGATGCTGCGCAAGAAGGGCGTGGTCGGCAAGTTCGTCGAGTTCTACGGCGAGGCCCTGCACCACCTGACCATCGAGGACCAGGCGACCATCGCCAACATGGCCCCCGAATACGGCGCCACCTGCGGCTTCTTCCCGGTCTCCAAGGCGACCATCGACTATCTGACGGCCACCGGCCGCGAGAAGGAACGCGTCGCCCTGGTCGAGGCCTACGCCAAGGAACAGGGCCTGTGGCATGAGGAAGGCGCCGCCGACCCGGTGTTCACCGACACCCTGGAGCTGGACATCTCGACGGTGTCGCCGTCGCTGGCCGGCCCCAAGCGCCCGCAGGACCGCGTGCTGCTCAGCGATGCGGCCGCCAAGTTCGGCGAGGCCCTGACCGGCGAGTTCGGCAAGTCCGCCGACGCCGCCCGCGCGGCGGTGGCCGGCGAGAAGTTCGACGTCGGCAACGGCGACGTGGTCATCGCCGCCATCACCTCGTGCACCAACACCTCGAACCCCTCGGTGCTGCTGGCCGCGGGCCTGGTGGCCAAGAAGGCGGTCGAGAAGGGCCTGAAGGCCAAGCCGTGGGTGAAGACCTCGCTGGCCCCCGGCTCGCAGGTGGTCACCGACTACCTGGCCAAGGCCGGCCTGACCAAGTCGCTCGACGCCCTGGGTTTCAACCTCGTCGGCTACGGCTGCACCACCTGCATCGGCAACTCCGGCCCGCTGCCCGAGCCGATCTCCAAGGCGGTGCAGGACGGCGATCTGGTCGCCGTGTCGGTGCTCTCCGGCAACCGCAACTTCGAAGGCCGCGTGAACCCCGACGTGCGCGCCAACTACCTGGCCTCGCCGCCGCTGGTGGTGGCCTACGCCCTGGCCGGTTCGATGAAGATCGACCTGGCCAACGAGCCGCTCGGCGAGGACAAGAAGGGCCAGCCGGTGTTCCTCAAGGACATCTGGCCGACCAGCGAGGAAGTGGCCGAGCTGCAGCGCAAGGTCGTCACCAAGGCGATGTTCGACAAGCGCTACGGCGACGTCTTCGCCGGCGACGAGCACTGGCAGGGCATCCAGGTGGCCGGCGGCCAGACCTATTCGTGGGACCCGACCTCGACCTACGTGCAGAACCCGCCCTACTTCACCGACATGTCGATGACCCCGGCCCCGGTGACCGACATCGTCGAGGCCCGCGTGCTGGGCATCTTCGGCGACTCGATCACCACCGACCACATCAGCCCGGCCGGTTCGATCAAGAAGACCTCGCCGGCCGGCGAATACCTGATGCAGCATCAGGTCGGCCCGCTGGACTTCAACTCCTACGGCGCGCGTCGCGGCAACCATGAAGTGATGATGCGGGGCACCTTCGCCAACATCCGCATCCGCAACAGGATCACGCCGGAGATCGAAGGCGGCGTGACCAAGCACTTCCCGTCCGGCGACACCATGGCCATCTACGACGCGGCCATGCGTTACCAGACCGAGGGCCGCCCGCTGGTGATCTTCGCCGGCAAGGAATACGGCACCGGCTCCTCGCGCGACTGGGCGGCCAAGGGCACCAAGCTCCTGGGCGTGCGCGCGGTCATCGCCGAGAGCTTCGAGCGCATCCACCGCTCGAACCTGGTCGGCATGGGCGTGCTGCCCCTCCAGTTCAAGGTCGATGGGTGGCAGAAGCTCGGCCTGACCGGCGAGGAGATCGTCTCGATCCGCGGTCTGAACGACATCAGCCCGCGCCGCACCCTGACGGTCGAACTCTACCGCCCGACCGACGGCAAGATCGCCCGTTTCCCGGTGATCTGCCGCATCGACACTCCCACCGAGCTTGAATACTTCAAGAACGGCGGCGTGCTGAACTACGTGCTGCGCAACCTCGCGCGCGGCGACGCGGCGTGATGCGGCGGCGGAGGGGGCGCCTGCGCCTCCTCCGCCCGCTATCGGCGCTTGCTCACAGTCTCGTGAGGCGCATAGGCTGGGCAACTTCGCTTAATTGCATCGCCATGCGTCCTGCAGTCTTCCCGACATCGCTCTTCGCCGCCCTCGCCCTGGTCGCCGCCGTCGCGGCGTCGCCGCCGGCCATGGCCAAGGCGCCCGTGGTGGTCGAGCTCTACACCGCCCAGGGCTGCTCGGCCTGCATCAAGGCCAACGAGGCGGTCGACGCCCTGGCCGACCGGTCCGGCGTGCTGCCGCTGACCTTCTCGGTCGACTACTGGGACTATCTGGGCTGGAAGGACACCTTCGCCGCGCCCGAGTTCTCCGAGCGCCAGCGGGCCTACGCCAAGAAGCTGGCCCTGCGCGACGTCTACACCCCGCAGGTGATCGTCGACGGCCGGTTCCAGACCGCCGGCGGCCATCCCGAGCGGGTCGACAAGCTGATCAAGGACGCGGCCAAGGCGGCGGCCGATCCGCCGGACATGGCCTTCACCCGCGCCGGCGCGCGCATCGCCGTCGGCAGCGGCCCGTCGCCCAAGGGCGGCGCCGAGGTCTGGCTGATCCGCTACGACCCGCACGAGCAGCAGGTCGAGGTCAAGCGCGGCGAGAACCGCGGCAAGACCGTCGTCCATCGCAATGTCGTGCGCCAACTGGTCAAGCTCGGCCCATGGGCCGGCCGGCCGCGCACCTACGCCGTGCCCGAGGCCGACGACGACGGCCTGGCCGCGGTGGTGGTGGTGCAGGCGGTCAAGACCGGCCGCATCCTGGCCCTGAAGCAGGCCAAGCCGGCCAAGCCGGCGACCTGATCCGGCCTCGGCGGCCGCGATCCAATCTCGTTCCTGAAGGGGGCGGCTCCAGACAAAATGACGCCCGCGCTGGGGAGGGGATTCGCGCGGGCGTCACTTTGACTTGGATCTCAGCGCTTGGGGCTGCGCCGAAGAGTGCGCCGACCGACCGAAAGCCCGCAATCCGTGGGGGGCTGGGGGGGCTGTTCAGGATCCAGGACCACAAGGCTCCCGGTCAGTCGACAGTGTTAAAATGCTGGGCCAAACCGGCGGCGGCGAGACCGAATTAAGGTCATTTCATGACCCCAGATGAACGGATTCTCATAAAGATTAACAGCGTGGCGGTCTCGCCACGCCGACGACGCCGGGGCGGCGGCCGGCGATTTCCCATCGTCGGCGAACCGCGCTAGCCTGCGTGTCGCATGAGCTTGGAAGGGTCCGCCTCCGATCAGCCGGGCGGCGCCGTTTTCTTCGAACGGCGCGAACTCGATCGGCTGCTTCGTCTCTACGGCCGCATGGTGGCCGCGGGCGAGTGGCGCGACTACGCCATGGCCGGGCTGCGCGAGGCGGCGGTGTTCTGCGTTTTCCGCCGCTCGGGCGAGGCCCCCCTCTACCGGATCGAGAAGCGGCCGGGCCTGGCCCGTCGCCAGGGCGCCTGGTCGGTCATCGCCCAGGGCGGCCTGATCGTCCGCCGGGGCCATGAACTGGATCAGGTGTTGCGGGTGTTCGACCGCAAGGCCAACGGCGGCCTGTTCGCGGTGGTGGAGTAGGGGGCCGGCGAAGCAGCGGCCAGGAAAAAGCCCCGGCGGGGACCGCCGGGGCTTTGACATTCTCAGCTCGGGAGCGGCCGGCTTAGCGGCGGCTGCCCAGCAGCGACATCAGGAACTGGAACAGGTTGATGAAGTCCAGGTACAGGCTGAGCGCGCCGTAGTTGGTGGCCACGCCCATAGCCGCCTGGTCGCCGCCCAGCTGGTAGTAGGTCATCTTCAGGCGCTGGGTGTCGTAGGCGATCAGGCCCGCGAAGATCAGCACGCCGACGATGTTGATGATGAACTTGAGCGCCGACAGGTGCATGAACATGTTCACCAGCGAGGCGAGGATCAGGCCGACGAGGCCGATCATCAGGAAGCTGCCGAAGCCGGTCAGGTCCCGCTTGGTGGTGTAGCCCCACAGGCTGAGCGCGCCGAAGCCGGCGGCGGTGATCAGGAAGGTCATGAACACCGAGGCGCCGGTATAGGCCAGCACCCACACGCCGGACGAGGCGCCGATGGTGGCGACGATCGCCCAATAGAGGAAGCCGGAGGTGGCCGGGCTCGGATTGCGCATGGCGAACATCGAGACCAGGATGATGGCCAACGGCGCGAAGCGCAGGAGGGTGCCGAGCAGGGTGAAGCCGGCCAGGCGCCCATCGGGCGTCAGCACGTACAGCAGCTGGGTCACCGGCGGGAAGGCCGAGGTCGCATAGGCCAGGGCGGCCGACAGCAGCAGGCCGATCGCCACCTTGTTGTAGACGCCCAGCATGAAGGCGCGCAGCCCCGCGTCCACCGACATGTCGGCGCGGCCGGCGCTGACGGAATATCCGCGGTTGAAGTCGCTCATCTAAAACTTGCCCTTTGTCTCGCGCCCGGGAACGGACGCGCGTCAAATATCGGGGTCGGGGCGATCCGACGCAAGAGCGGACAAGATGACGGTTCCGTCAGGTTTCAATTTGTGGGCGGGCCGTCGATCCCTACACTAGGCGCGAACGAAGCGGGGACTGCTCATGCGTTATTCCGAACTGGGCCGCACCGGCCTGCAGGTCAGCCGCGTGTGCCTGGGCACCATGACCTGGGGCAGCCAGAACAGCGAGGCCGAGGCCCACGCCCAGATGGACTACGCCCTGGAGCGCGGGATCAACTTCTGGGACACGGCCGAGATGTACGCCTCGCCGCCCACGCCGGAGACGCAGGGCTCGACCGAGCGCTACATCGGCTCGTGGTTCGCCAAGAGCGGCAAGCGCGACCAGGTGGTGCTGGCCTCCAAGGTCGCCGGCCGCTCGCCGATGGCCTGGACCCGCGACAACGACCCGATCACCCGCCAGACCCGCGCCCAGATCGACGAGGCGGTGGAGAAGTCGCTGAAGCGGCTGCAGACCGACTATATCGACCTCTACCAGCTGCACTGGCCCGACCGCGCCATCCGCGTGTTCGGCGGCATGACCTTCCACGACTACGCCCAGGACTTCGAGCCGTTCGAGGCGATCCTGGAGGCCCTCGACGCCCATGTGAAGAAGGGCAATATCCGCCATGTCGGCGTGTCGAACGAAAGCCCCTGGGGGGTGATGCGGTTCGTCGCCGAGGCCGAGAAGCGCGGCCTGCCGCGCATCGCCTCGATCCAGAACGCCTATCATCTGGTCAACCGCACCTTCGAATACGGCCTGGCCGAGATCGCCCTGCGCGAGCAGGTCGGCCTCCTGGCCTATTCGCCCCTGGCCCAGGGCTTCCTGACCGGCAAGTACCAGAAGGGCGCCCTGCCGGCCGGCTCGCGCAAGGCGCTCTACAACCGCGGCCAGCGGTACGAGGGGCCCGGCGCGGAGCGGGCGATCCAGGGCTATCTCGACCTCGCCGCCGCGCAGGGGATCAGCCCGGTGCAGCTGGCGCTCAAGTTCGTCGACACCCGGCCCTGGACCACCTCGACCATCATCGGCGCCACCACCATGGCGCAGCTCAAGGACGACATCGACGCCTTCGACCTCGACTGGAGCGAGGCGCTGGAGGCGGCGGTGGACGCCCTGCACGTCCAGCAGCCGAACCCCTGTCCGTAGGATCCCGTTCCGAGGACTCCCTCTCCCGCTCACCCCAGCCGAGGGCCGCGTCATGATCCGCTTGTTCGCCGCCATCCATGTCCCCGAGGAGATCGGCGAAGGGCTGCTCGGCCGCCAGCATGGCGTCCAGGGCGCGCGCTGGCGGCCTCTGGAGGCGTTTCACATCACCCTGCGGTTCTTCGGCGACGTCGCCGAGAACGTCGCCGCCGACCTCGACGCCGAGTTGTCGACGGTGTCGGGCGAGCCGCTGGACCTGTCGCTCGACGGCGCCGGCTGTTTCGGCGAGGGCGCGGACATCCACGCCGTCTGGGCCGGGGTGGCCGAGGACGCGGGCCTGCGCCGCCTGGCCAGGGCCTGCGAGACGGCCGCCCGCCGGGCCGGGCTCAAGCCCGAGACCCGCAACTACAATCCGCACGTGACCATGGCCTATCTGCGCCGGCCCGATCCGGCCCAGGTCGCCGCCTGGATCCAGGGCAACAACCTGCTGCGCTCACCGCCCTTCCGCGTCGCCGCCTTCGGCCTCTATTCGAGCTGGATGGGCGAGGACGGCTCGCGCTACCGTCTGGAGCGGGACTACCCGCTGAGCTGAGGCCGCCATGACGCTGTTCACCATAGGCTTCACCCAATCGACGGCCGAGGACTTCTTCGGCCGGCTCGAGGGCGCGGGCGTCCGGCGGCTGATCGACGTGCGCCTGTCCAACACCTCGCAGCTGGCCGGCTTCGCCAAGACGCCGGACCTGGCCTTCTTCGCCCGCCGGGTCGCCGGCCTGGACTATGTGCACGCCCCCGACCTCGCGCCGGACGAGGCGTTGTTCGACGCCTTCAAGAAGAAGAAAAGCCTGTCCTGGGCCGATTTCTCACGCCGGTTCCTCGACCTGATGGCCGACCGCCACGTCGAGCGCGAATACGATCCCGGCCTGTTCGAGGCCGGCTGCCTGCTGTGCTCGGAGCATGAGGCGCACCATTGCCACCGCGCCCTGGTCGCCGGCTATCTCAACGACGCCTGGGGCGGCGGGCTGACGGTGCGGCACCTGTAGCCAGCCGCCGTCTTCCCGGACCGGCGGCTCGCCGCGGCCGGGACGCCGAAAACGCAAAACGGGCGGCCCCTCGCGGAGCCGCCCGTCGCCGATCTACGGATCGGAAGCGTCGCCTCAGGTGGCGACGGCTTCTTCCGGCTTGATCTCTTCCTTCTTGGTCAGGTCTTCGCCGGTCTCCTGGTCGACGACCTTCATCGACAGCTTGGTCTTGCCGCGATCGTCGAAGCCCATGAGCTTGACCTTGACGATCTGGCCCTCGGTCAGCACGTCCGAGGTCTTGGCGACCTTTTCCTTGCTGATCTGGCTGATGTGGACCAGGCCGTCCTTGGCGCCGAAGAAGTTCACGAAGGCGCCGAAGTCGACCACCTTGACGACCTTGCCGTCATAGATGGCGCCGACTTCCGGCTCCGAGGTGATCGACTTGATCCAGTCGATGGCCGCCTTGATCTTGGCGCCGTCCGAGGCCGAGACCTTGACCACGCCGGTGTCCTGGATGTCGACCTTGGCGCCGGTCTTTTCCACGATCTCGCGGATGACCTTGCCGCCGGTGCCGATCACTTCGCGGATCTTGTCGGTGGGGATCTGGATGGTCTCGATCTTCGGGGCGTACTCGCCGATCTCGGCGCGGGCGCCGTCGATCGCCTTGTTCATCTCGCCGAGGATGTGCATGCGCCCGGCCTGGGCCTGACCCAGGGCCTTCTTCATGATCTCCTCGGTGATGCCGGGGATCTTGATGTCCATCTGCAGCGAGGTGATGCCGTCGGCGGTGCCGGCGACCTTGAAGTCCATGTCGCCCAGGTGGTCTTCGTCGCCCAGGATGTCCGACAGCACCACATAGCCGTCCTTCTCCAGGATCAGGCCCATGGCGATGCCCGAGACCGGCTTCTGCAGCGGCACGCCCGCGTCCATCAGCGCCAGCGACGAGCCGCAGACCGTGGCCATCGACGACGAGCCGTTGGACTCGGTGATCTCCGACACCAGGCGGATGGTGTAGGGGAAGTCGGTCTTGGCCGGCAGCATCGGCCGGATCGCGCGCCAGGCCAGCTTGCCGTGGCCGATTTCGCGGCGGCCTGGCGAGCCCATGCGGCCCGTCTCACCCACCGAATAGGGGGGGAAGTTGTAGTGCAGCAGGAAGTTTTCCTTGTAGGTGCCTTCCAGCGCGTCGATCCACTGCTCGTCGTCGCCGGTGCCCAGGGTGGCCACGACCAGGGCCTGGGTCTCGCCGCGGGTGAACAGGGCCGAGCCGTGGGCGCGCGGCAGGACGCCGACTTCCGACACGATCGGACGCACCTTGTCGACCGGGCGGCCGTCGATGCGCACGCCGGTCTCCAGCACGTCGCGGCGCAGGACCGAGGCTTCGCATTCCTTGAAGGCCGCGCCGAACTTCAGGCTGTCATAGCCGTCCGGGTTGGTCTCGGACTTCAGCAGCGCCTCGCCGGCCTTGGCCTTGGCGGCGCTGAGCGCGGCGTGGCGCTCCATCTTGGCGGTCAGCTTGTAGGCGGCCTTCAGGTCGGCGCCGACCAGGGCCTTGATCTTGTCTTCGAGCGGGGTCAGGTCTTCGGCGACGAAGTCCCAGGGCTCCTTGGCGGCGTGCTCGGCCAGTTCGATGATGGCGTCGATGACCGGCTGGAAGCCCTTGCTGGCGAAGATCACGCCGCCCAGCACCTGCTCTTCGGTCAGTTCCTGGATCTCGGACTCGACCATCATGACCGCGTCCTGGGTGCCGGCGACGACCAGGTCCATCTTGTTGGCTTCGCCAAGCTGGTCGAGGGTCGGGTTCAGCACGTACTCGCCGTCGATGAAGGCGACGCGGGCGGCGCCGATCGGGCCCATGAACGGCACGCCCGACAGGGTCAGGGCGGCGGAGGCGGCGACCATGGCGACGATGTCGGGATCGTTCTCGAGGTCGTGGCTGAGGACGGTGACGACGACCTGGGTCTCGTTCTTGAAGCCCTTGACGAACAGCGGGCGGATCGGACGGTCGATCAGGCGGGAGACCAGGGTCTCCTTTTCGCTCGGGCGGCCTTCGCGCTTGAAGAAGCCGCCGGGGATCTTGCCCGCGGCGAAGGTCTTCTCCTGGTAATTGACGGTCAGCGGGAAGAAGTCCACGCCGGGCTTGGGCGCGCGGGCGGCGACGACGGTCGCCAGCACGGTGGTCTCGCCATAGGTGGCCAGGACGGCGGCGTCGGCCTGACGCGCGATGCGGCCGGTTTCGAGGGTCAGCTTGCGGCCGGCCCACTCGATGCTTTTGCGTTTGATGTCGAACATTTCGGATCTTTCTCAGTCCGCGAGGCCCATTCCCCGCGGGGCGGACAGGGGCGGCCGGCCGGATCGGCGGGCGCGGAATCCTCATCCTTGCGACAGGCCGGCGAGGGTTTCAGGACCCCCGGCGGACGTTGCGGGCCGCATCCGCGGCCCTTCAAGTAAGCCGCCGCGCCCCTGGCCTGTCGCAGGCGGGCGGCGGGATAAGCGACGGGGCCCGAACGCCTGGCGTTCGGACCCCGTTTTGAACTAGCGGCGCAGACCCAGGGTTTCGATCAGGGCCTGGTAGCGGCCTTGGTCGGACTTCTTGAGGTGGTCGAGGAGCGACCGGCGCTGCGAGACCAGCTTGAGCAGGCCGCGGCGCGAGTGGTTGTCCTTCTTGTGGGTCTTGAAGTGTTCGGTCAGGTTGGCGATGCGCTCGGAGAGGATCGCGACCTGCACTTCGGCGGAACCCGTGTCGCCCGTCGAACGGGCGTGGGTGGTGATCAGTTCAGCCTTGCGGTCGGCCGTAATCGACATCGGGGTCTCCTAAAGAGTCAAAGGTTGAACACGCGGACGGGCGACAGTTGCCCGGCGCGCAGCTCGCAGATCGAAACCGCCTGTCCCCCTTGCGTCGCCAAAACGGTTCGGGACCCGCCTGTAAGGCAGGCCTTCAACGTTTCGACCTGTCTGGGAAGCAGAACGATCGCTCGACCTTGCGAGAGCCTGAAGGCGTCTTCCGTGGTCACGGCCAGCGCCGGGATGTCGTCCAGCGCGGTCTCGACCGGAAGCAAAGCCTCCAAACCGCGGCCCTTCTGGCACAAATCCTCCAGAAATTCCAGCGTTATCGCCCGATCCTCGTCGAACGGGCCGACCTGGGCCCGGCGCAGGGCCGACACGTGGCCGCAGGCGCCGAGCATGACGGCCAGGTCGCGGACGATCGAGCGGACATAGGTGCCCTTGCCGCAGGCGATCTCGATCTCGACATGATCGGCGTCGGGCTGGTCGATGACGCGGGCGTCGTGGATGGTCACCTTGCGGGCGGCCAGCTCGAACTCGACGCCCTCGCGGGCGAGGTCGTAGGCGCGCTCGCCGTCGACCTTGATGGCCGAAAAGGCTGGCGGGGCCTGGTCGATCTCGCCGACGAAGGCCGGCAGGACGGCCTCGACCTGTTCGCGCGTCGGGCGCACGTCGCTGGTCGCGGTGATCGCGCCCTCGCGGTCGAAGCTGGCCGTGGTCGTCCCCCACTCGATGGTGAAGCGGTAGGCCTTGTCGGCCTCGACCAGGTGGGCGACGGTCTTGGTCGCCTCGCCCAGGGCGATGGGCAGCACGCCGGTGGCCAGCGGGTCGAGGGTGCCGGCGTGGCCGGCCTTCTGGGCGTTGAACAGCCGCCGCACCCGGGTGACCGCGGTGGTCGAGCCCATGTCGTGCGGCTTGTCCAGCACCAGCCAGCCGCTGACCGCATCGCCCTTTCTGCGGCGGCCCATCAGTCCTGGGCCCCGTCCGGGTCGTCCTCGCGGGCGAGGTCGGCCCGCACGCGCGGGTCGTCGAACAGCCGGTTCATCTGGGCGGCGGCGTCGAAGCTCTCGTCGTGGACGAACTTCAGGTCGGGGGTGAACTTCATGTCGATGGCGTGGCCCAGCCGCCCGCGCAGGAAGCGGGCGACGCGGTTCAGCCCGCCGACCACCTCGTCGGCGCGGGCGCCGCCCAGCGGTTCGACGAAACAGACGGCGTGGCGCAGGTCGGGGCTCATGCGCACCTCGGTGACGGTGACCGAGACGCCGGCCAGGCTGGGGTCCTGCATCTCCTCCTCGCGGAGGATCTCGACCAGGGCGTGGCGGATCAGCTCGCCCGCGCGCAGCTGCCGCTGGCTGGGACCGGTGGGGGCGTCGCGGCGGCCGGAGCCGCGCGCGCCATGGGAATGACGCTTCATGGGAAGTCCTTATCGCCTGCCGGAGGGTCGAACGCCGGTGTCAGGCCGGAAAGGCCGGGCTTTTAGTGCGCGGCGCCGAAAAGGGAAAGCGATTTCGGCTCGCCCCGCCTGTCCGGCATGACGGCGCGGGTGTTCCTCAGAGCCCCTTGACCTTGGCCATGTCGGGGGCGACGGCGACCAGCCGCCAGGCGCCGCCTTCGTTGGCGAAGGTCATCAGGCAGGGCCCGTCGTTGCGGCGCTTGGCGCAGACCGTGCCGTCGCCCTGCGGCTTCAACGCCGCCGCCAGGGTCAGGCGGTCGGGGATCGGCTGGCCGGGGCGATAGCCGTAATATTCCGCCGCCGCGCGGAAGGTCTGCGGCCGGATCAGGGCTTCGCCGGCCAGGTCGGCCAGGGGCTGGGCGAAGGCCGCGCCCAGGGCCCGCATCGCGTCGCCGCCCTGGGCCTTCTGCGCGCGGTCGAGGATCTGCGTCTCCAGCTGGGCCTTCAGGGCCCGCTTGTCGACATGGGCGTCGAACGCCGCCTTGTCGTTGTCGCGGATGGCGACCAGCAGGGCGTGCACGTCGCCGGCCGCGTCGTAGCGCGCGGCGGTGGCGCAGCCGGACAGCGCCGCGCCGGCCGCCAGGGCGGCGGCCAAGGCGGCGGTCCGGGCGAGGGCCGGGACGGCGCGGGAAAACCGGGTCATGCTCGCCTCCGCAGCGGTGGAATCGTCGGGCGCACCTATCGCCCGGAGCCAAGGCGGCATCAAGGCGCCGGCGCGATGGCGTCCTGCGGGGCGGTGCGTTCCTTGAAGAAGGCGATCACCCGCCGCTCGGCCGTCTTGGTCGGCCCGTCGGGGTCGTCGTCGCGCAGGTTCAAGGTCAGCACCGAGTGCGGATGCTTCAGCCGCGGGTCGGGCCGCGCGTCGGCGGGGTCGATCTCGATGGCCTCGAACCGCTCGCCGAACGTGTCCTGCAGCGCCTGGAACCGGCCGTCGCGCACGAAGGGATCGCCGGTGAAGCGCAGGCCGATCATCGACAGGTCCTCCTCGGCCATGCGCCGGCGGGCGCAGCCGATCTCGGCCGCCGAGACGCCGATGGCCGCCGCGTTCTTGCCGCCCAGCGGCAGGGACGGCTGGGCCAGCACCGGGGCGACCACCGCCGGCTCGGTCATCATCGCCAGGGCGAAGTTGCCGGTGAAGCACATGCCCACCGCCCCGACGCCGCGCCCGCCGCATTCGGCGTGCAGCGCCCGCGCCAGCTCGCGCAGCCAGTCGACGATCGGGCTGGAGCGGTCGGCCGCCCACACGTCGAACTCGCGGCGGATGCAGATGGCCTTGAGGATGGTCCCCAGGCCATAGCCCAGGCTGGGCTCGCGCCCCGGCTCGCCGAACAGGCTGGGCAGGGCCACGGTCATGCCGGCCTCGGCCACCCGGTCGGCGAAGCGGACCACCAGCGGATGCAGGCCGGGCATCTCGTGGATGATGATCACCGCCGGCCCCTGGCCCCGGCGGAACACCGGCCGCGTCCAGCGGCCCGCCGCGTCGGTGAAGTCGGAACGCGCATACTCGGCCAGCGCGGCGTGATCCATCTGCGCCCCTCCCAAGGCTTTGGACGGGCAGCCTAACACCGCTCAGGTCAATTGGGCGTGCGAATAGAGTTGGGCGGCGGGGTCGGCGCGCGGTTCAGGTTCCCCAGGGCCTCCAGCGGCCATTCGCCGTGAAAGGTGAACTCCCAGGTGGCGCAGCGGCGGGCCTGGCCGGTGGCCGGGTCGAGGCCGATGGCGTGGATGCGCAGCGGCTCGCCCGCGCGCAGGCGGCCGAAGGCCAGCCAGCCCTTGGTCTTCACCCGGCAGGCGGCGCGGATGAAGGCCGGCCCGTCCTTGGCGTCGGTGACGAGGTAAAGGTCGCGCTCCTCGGCCCCCGGCTCCAGCACGGCCGCCAGACCGCCCTTGCCCAGGTCGCCGCCCGAGGCCGGCTTCAGCGCCGCCTCGCCCTGCGTGCCGGTCGACAGCACCCGCTCGACCCTCTGTCCCGTCAGGCCCTTCTCGAAGATGATGGTCAGGCCGTCATAGACGAAGGCGCGCGTCAGGTCGGAGGCGGCGTCGTAGGAATACATCTTGCGCGCGGCCTCGGCCCGGCCGCCGGCGAGGCCGGCCGCCAGCAGGACCGCCAGGGCGGCGGCCGTCGGCTTGAAGCGTGAGGTCATCGCACGATCCCATCCCTGTCGCCCCGCTTGATGGAGCCGAACGCGGGCGGGATCAAGGCGGGGAGGCGCGCCGCGCTTAAACGCTGCGCTCTTCCCGCAACGCGGACCTCTCCAAGGTCAACTAAGAGCCCGCTCCGGTCGTCGGACGGAGCCCACCGCTGACGTCCGAGATTACTGCGCGAAGCTACCCGGAAACGGACGGTCCCAAGGACCGCAAGGAGCCCTTAGCCGACCGCAACGCTCGACGCACCACGTCAAAGCAGCTTGGTCCCAGCTTGCGCTTCACGTCAACTGGGACGACGACCTTCGTAAGTCGCTTACCGCGCAGTTAGAGGGCCATGAGGCGCGCGCCTCCATTGCGGGTCTGATCGTCCCGCCGGGCTACAGCGCGGACCGTTCTTCGCTCGACCAGTTGTTCGACGCTGACACCGTTCTCGCGCGGATGAGGGCGGAGAAGGAAGGCACCAGCATGAGTAGTTGGAGCGAACAAAGTCTCAGGCGGTTGCGGGCGATCTTGGCTGGTAAAAATCCTATGTTCGCGGGCGATGACGATGAAAATGAAGATGATCAGGCGTCTGAGGCTACGGCATAGGATCGCCCGTCATCCAGGGCTCCCAATTCGCTCGCCTATGTAAGAATATGAGGTGGCGTCGGCTGATTTGGAGGAGGGCGTAAAAGTCTTCTGATCGTGACAGAGCGACACCCATCAGGCCTCCGGCCGCCATTTCGTCCGCACGGCCCTCGATGTCGCTGGCGAACAGCTGACCAGTCATCCTGACCTTGAGGACGCCGAGCGACCGGAGGTCGACTCCGACACCAGTAACGTGCCGGGCTCGCCGCCGGCTGCCGAGACTATTCTGCGTAAGATCCGCGAATGCGCGGTGTTCGTGGCCGACCGCACCCCAGTAGCGACCACGCCGGGTGGCAAGAAGGTGGTCAATCCCAACGTGATGATGATGTCTGGAATCTGGAGCGATCCCAACGGCCGCAAGTGGCGCTGTCGGGCCCTCTGGAGCCGACGCTACGTTCGACGGGAAAGGGTGGTTGCGAGACATGCTGATCGAGATGATCTAGTCGCGCCAGAACCACACCTCAAACTCGACGCCGTCCTCGACAATCATCGTCCTGTAGCTCTCTTTAGCCCATTCAGCCGTGGTGTCAGCCCGCGCCGAAAGGTCGTCAGCCATACGATCAAGTTCTTCGCTACCGACATGGAAGCCCAGGTCCGATCTTGGCCACCGCCCATTGTCACAAGTCGCATCAATGGTTGAAACGGATAGACCGCGCGATCGGCCGAGTTCGATCAGGTCCATCATCTGCTCAAATGGCAGTGGCCCGGAGCCGTTTGCAGTGAGGGCGGCGGCCAAGGCGGCTTCGATCTGGTCCTGGGTCATTGTGCCAATCTAGACTGCCCAATGCAGCCAGCGCCAATATCCGCAACGGGTCGGGTTTCGCCATTAGCGCTGGCGACTGAATGTCCGGAATCTGGTGCGCCGCCAACGGCAGCTCGTGGCGCAACGCGGCCTTCGTCAGCCCGTGGAGGGCGAACACGCCTGTCTGGGGAGATCGGCCTTCCCCCTGGTGGATATCCTGCCAAGCCGTGACGACGGTTTAAGCCTTCAACCGCACGCCGGGGCCGCCGTCGGCGTCTGGTCCGATGAAGATGACGCCGCCTTCTTCCAACGTGGCCTGGATGCGATGGAGATTGGCCGCGAGTATGCCGCCTCGCCCCGTCTCGAACCGAAGGATCGTGGAATCGGCCACTCCGGAGCGCTGAGCGAGTTCGCGAACGCTTATGCCAAGGGCTGCACGAGCCATTCGGACTTGCGGCGCGACGATCATCTGAACGAAATTCTTCCTTAGGTGGCGGAATTTCGTTGACTTGGTCGGCGAAATTCGTTTCAGTTTAGCGGCATTCCTTTTGAACACCAGCCGGCCGCTGCAGCGGCCGGACCGAGCGCTTGCGCCGGGAGCCCCCGCATGGCCGAAGACGAGGTTGATGCAGATCGCGGGCGCGTCCCGGCGAGCTGGCCCGGCGAGGGCTCGATCGGCTTTCGCCGTACGGGTCTGACGATCCACCGTTTCGCGGCTGGATGGCCCGCTCCCGCCGCCCTTCCAAGCTTCCACCTTCCCGCCCGTGACCGGAGACCGCGCCTTGGCCAAACGATCCCGCATCTCGCCGCCCGCCGACGGCGCCGATCCGGAGCGGCGGGCCGAGGACGAGCTCGCCGGCCTGGTCGCCGCCTACCGCTCGATCAAGAGCCCCGCCGTTCGCCGCTCCGTCCTGCGCCTCATCCGCGCCGCCGCCGGCGACGACTAGCAGGGCGCCTGGCGGCCAAGGTCGCGGATCGGCGGGGCGGGGCGCCCCCGTCCGTTCCTGGGGCCGTGGCGAGGGCGCGGCCGCACGCGGCGAACGAAAAAGGCGCGGGCCTTGCGGTCCGCGCCTTCTTTCGTCGTCTTGATCGGATCGCCTAGAGCGACCGCTGCACCGTCTCGACGGTGAAGCACTCGATGGTGTCGCCGACCTTGATGTCCTGGAAGCCCTGGAACGCCATGCCGCATTCCTGGCCCGAGGGCACCTCGTTGACCTCGTCCTTGAAGCGCTTGAGCGTCTGCAGCGTGCCCAGCTCCAGCACCACCACGCCGTCGCGGACGATGCGGACCTTGGCGCCCTTGCGGACCGAGCCCTCGGTGACCTTGCAGCCGGCGACCTTGCCGACCTTGGTGATGTCGAACACCTCGAGCACCTCGGCGTTGCCGAGGAAGGTTTCGCGCAGCAGCGGCGACAGCATGCCGGACATCACCGACTTAATGTCGTCGAGCAGGTCGTAGATGATCGCATAGTAGCGGATCTCGACGCCCTCGCGCTCGGCCAGTTCGCGCGCCTGCTTGGAGGCGCGGACGTTGAAGCCGAGGATCGGCGCGCCGGCGCCCTTGGCCAGCAGCACGTCGCTCTCGTTGATGGCGCCGGCGCCCGAGGCGATGATCCGCGCGCGGACCTCGTCGGTGCCCAGCTTGTCGAGCGAGGTGACGATGGCCTCGGCCGAACCCTGCACGTCGGCCTTGATGATCAGCGCCAGTTCGCTGACCTTCTTGTCCTGCAGCTTGGCCATCATGTCGGCCAGCGACACGCCGGCGGCCACCGGGTTGACCGAGGTCTTGTTGCGCTTCTGGCGGATGCGGTACTCGGTCAGCTCGCGGGCGCGGGCTTCGTTCTCGACCACGGCCATGGCTTCGCCGGGCGAGGGCGCGCCGTCGAGGCCCAGCACCTCCACCGGCTCGGACGGGCCGGCCTGCGCCACCTGCTCGTCGCGCTCGTTGATCAGGGCGCGCACGCGGCCCCAGTTCGAGCCGGCGACGACGATGTCGCCGCGCTTGAGCGTGCCGCGCTTGACCAGCACGGTGGCCACGGCGCCGCGGCCCTTGTCGAGCTTGGCCTCGATGACCACGCCCTCGGCCGTGCGGTCGGGGTTGGCCTTGAGGTCCATGATCTCGGCCTGGACCAGGATGGCGTCGATCAGCTTGTCGAGGCCGATCTTCTTGGTGGCCGACACCTCGATCAACTGGGTGTCGCCGCCCAGGCTCTCGACCACGATCTCGTGCTGGAGCAGCTCGTTGACCACGCGGGTCGAGTCGGCGTCCGGCTTGTCGATCTTGTTGACCGCGATGATGATCGGGGCGTCCGCCGCCTTGGCGTGCTGGATGGCCTCGATCGTCTGGGGCATGACGCCGTCGTCGGCGGCCACCACCAGCACCACGATGTCGGTGACGTTGGCGCCGCGGGCGCGCATGGCGCTGAACGCGGCGTGGCCGGGCGTGTCGAGGAAGGTGACCCGCTGGCCGTCTTCCAGACGCACCTGATAGGCGCCGATGTGCTGGGTGATGCCGCCGTGCTCGCCCCCGGCCACGTCGGCCGAGCGCAGGGCGTCGAGCAGGCTGGTCTTGCCGTGGTCGACGTGGCCCATCACCGCCACGACCGGCGGACGCGGCAGCAGGTGGTCGTCATGGTCCTCGGCGTCGAGGAAGCCGGTTTCGACGTCGGATTCCGACACGCGGGTGACGTTGTGGCCGAACTCGGTGGCGATCAGCTCGGCGGTGTCGGCGTCGAGGACGTCGTTGACCTTGAGCATCATGCCCTGGCGCATCATGAACTTGATCACGTCCACGGCGCGGGTGGCCATGCGCTGCGACAGGTCCTGGACGGTGATGACGTCGGGAATGACCACGTCGCGGGCGACCTTCTGTTGTTCCTGGGCGCCGCCCCGGCGCTTTTCCTTCTCGCGTTCGCGGGCCCGGCGGACCGAGGCCAGCGAGCGCATGCGGTCGGCGGACTCGCCGTCGCCGGCCACGGCCTGGATGGTCAGACGACCTTCGCGGCGCTGGGGCGCGCCCTTGACCCGGCTGACGGCCTTGGGAGCCGGAGCGCCCTTGGCGCGCTTGATCGCGGCCTCGTCGTCGATCTCGGACGGACGGCGGTCCTTGCCGGCGCCCGGAGGGGCCTGGCGGGTGGCGCGTTGCACTTCCGGCGTCGCCGGCGCGGCGGCGGGCCGGGCGCCGGGGCCGCCGGGACGCGGGCCGCCCGGACGGGGGCCGGCGGGACGCGGCGCCAGGGCCGAATAGCGGACGGTCTCGCCGGCGCGCGGTGGACGGTCGCCCTGGGGACGGTCGCCTTGCGGGCGGTCGCCGCGGGGCCGGTCGCCGTCGCGCGGCGGGCGCTGGGTGTAGCCGCCCTCGCGCGGGGCGCGTTCGTTGCGGAACTCAGGACGCGGCCGGTCGCCTTCGCGCGGCGCGCGCTGGCCGAAGCTCGGCTGCGGGCGATAGGTGGTGGTCGAGCTGCGGTCGTCGCGACGGACGTCCTCGCGGCGCTGTTCGTAGCTGCGCTGCGGCGCGGCCGGGCGCGGGGCCTCGGCGCGCGGGGCTTCCGCACGGGGGGGCTCGGCCCGGGGCGCCTCGGCGCGCGGCGCGGCGGCCTGCGGGGCCGGAGCCTGAGCCGGGGCTTGGGCCTGGACGGGCGCTTGCGGCGCGGCGGCGACCGGCTGCGGCGCGGGGGCCGCGGGCTGGACCGGGGCGGGCGCCGGCTGGGCGGCGGCGCGCTCGGCGGCGGCCTTGGCCTCGGCCTCGCGGCGACGGCGCTCGTCCTCGGCGCGCACGCGCTCTTCCTGGTCGCGCCGTTCGGCGACCTGGCGCTCCTGCTGCTCGCGCGCCAGTTCGATGGCGCGCTGGCGGGCGCGAAGCTCGTCCTGCGACAGGCCGAGGTGCGATTGCGACGACGGCGCGGACGGCCGTTGCTGGCCGCCGCCCTGCGGGCGCGGCTCGGGACGGCGCTCGGCGTTCGACGGAGCGGCCAGGTTGACGCCGCCCTGCGGGCCGTCGACGCGGCGCCGCTTGGTCTCCACCACCACGGTCTTGGAGCGGCCGTGGCTGAAGCTCTGCTTCACCGTGCCCGCGCTGACCGCGCCCGCGCGCGGCTTCAGGGTCAACGGCGTCCGCCCGCCGGGGCGGTTTTCATTGTCGTTCGCGTCGCTCATCCGCTCGCTTTACATACCCGCCGCCCTCCGCGAAGGAGGCGGCTCACCTGAACAATCCATGTGCGAAAAGGGCCGCAGGCGACCGCAGATCGCCCCGCCCTTCTCAAGGCTCCTCGCGCCAACTCTCAGGAAGGAGCGGGCGGAAGCCCGAAAGCCGCTCGACGTCTGCCGTCCAGCGGTCGGAACCTCGCCCCGCAAGGAAGACGAGGTGTATCACATTATCCAGCCCTAAGGCCAAACCCAATTCGCCGGACGCGAAAACCCCCAGCAGACGGGGCGCGTTCGGGGCCCGGCGAGAGGCCTGCAACATCTTGCGCCGGCCGTCGGCCGCGCCGTCGCTGGCCTCGACCAGCCAGGCCGCCTTGCCCGCTTCGACCGCGGCGGAGGCCTTCTCGAAACCCCAGGTAAGATCGCCGGCGCGCCGCGCAAGGCCCAGGGCGTTTAGAACCCGTCGTAAAAGCAGCGCCTCGACCTGATCGGCCAGGTCGGCCGGCGCCGTCAGCTTGGTCTTGGCCGCGCGCGAGAACAGGCCCTTGCGGGCGGCCGTCTCGACCGAGGCGCGGTCGGCCGCGACCCAGAGCCCGCGACCCGGCAGCTTGCGGCCGAGGTCGGGAACCACGACCCCGTCGGGACCGGCGACGAAGCGGACGAGGCGAGCCTCGTCGGTCACCGCGCCGGTGACGATGTCGCGGCGCTCGCGGGAGGCCTGGGCGTGGGTTGCGGGAGCGGCTGGGACGCGGGTCATCCTTGTGATCGTCGATGTCGCCGTCCGCCCCGCCGGCCCGGGCCGGTCGAGGCGGAGCGCGAGACCGCCTTAGGCGTCCTCTCCGGCGGCCTGTTGGCCGACGGCATGGTCTTCGGCGGCTTCGCCTTCAACGGCTTCGCCCTCGGCGGCCTCGTCCTCGGCGTAGTCGAGGTCCTCGGCTTCCGGCTCGATCTCCGGCTCGGGCGGGGCCTCGACCCAGCCCATGATCACCCGGGCGCGCATGATCAGCGCCTCGGCGTCCTCGGCCGACAGGTTGAAGCTTTCGAGCACGCCGGGCTCGCGCACGCGCTCGCCGTTCTTGGTCTCGAACCAGCCGCGCAGGTCGTCGGGGATCAGGCCGGCGAAGTCCTCGACCGTCTTGATGTCGCCCTCGCCCAGGGCGACGGCCATCGGCAGGGTGACGCCCTCGATGTCGAGCACGCCGTCCTCGACGCCCAGGGCCTTGCGCTTGGCGTCGTACTCGGCGGCTTCCTTCTCGAGGAACTCGCGGGCGCGGGCCTGCAGCTCCTCGGCGGTGTCCTCGTCGAAGCCCTCGATGGCCGAGATTTCGTCCGCCTCGACATAGGCGATGTCCTCGACGGTGGCGAAGCCCTCGGTGACCAGCAGCTGGGCGATGACCTCGTCGACGTCCAGGGCTTCCTGGAACAGGGCGGTGCGCTCGGCGAACTCGCGCTGGCGGCGCTCGCTCTCCTGGCTTTCGGTCATGATGTCGATCTGCCAGCCGGACAGCTGGCTGGCCAGGCGCACGTTCTGGCCGCGGCGGCCGATGGCCAGCGACAGCTGCTCGTCGGGCACCACCACCTCGACGCGCTCGTCCTCCTCGTCCATCACCACCTTGGTGACTTCGGCCGGGGCCAGGGCGTTGACGATGAAGGTCGCTTCGTCGGGCGACCACTGGATGATGTCGATCTTCTCGCCCTGCAGCTCGGCGACCACCGCCTGGACGCGGCTGCCGCGCATGCCGACGCAGGCGCCGACCGGGTCGATCGAGCTGTCGTTCGACAGCACCGCCATCTTGGCGCGGCTGCCCGGGTCGCGGGCGACGGCGCGGATCTCGATGACGGCGTCGTAGACTTCCGGCACTTCCTGGGCGAACAGCTTGGCCATGAAGCCGCCGTGGGCCCGGCTGAGCATGATCTGCGGGCCCTTGGTCTCGCGACGGACGTCGTAGATGTAGGCGCGGCAGCGGTCGCCGATGTTGAAGTTCTCGCGCGGGATCGACTGGTCGCGGCGCATAATGCCTTCGCCGCGGCCCAGGTCGACGATGACGTTGCCGTACTCGACGCGCTTGACCACGCCGTTGACGATCTCGCCGACGCGATCCTTGTACTCTTCGTATTGACGCTCGCGCTCGGCCTCGCGGACCTTATGGGTGACCACCTGGCGGGCCATCTGGGTCTGGACCCGGCCGAACTCGAACGGCGGCAGCTCTTCTTCGTAGGTCTTGCCGACGAAAGCCTCGCGGTCGACCTTCAGCGCGTCCGACAGGGGCTGGTGGGCGTATTCGTTCTCGATCGTCTCGCCGGCGGCGGCGTCCGGGTCCTCGACCACGGTGACGACGCGCTTGAGGCTCTGTTCGCCGGTCTTGGGGTCGATCTTGACCCGGATGTCGTGCTCGGCGCCGTAGCGGGTGCGGGCGGCCTTCTGGATGGCCTCCTCGATCGCCTCGATGACGATCTCCTTCTCGATCCCCTTTTCACGGGCGACCGCGTCGGCGATCTGGAGCAGTTCAAGCCGGTTGGCCGCAATGCCGATGGCCATGGTCAGTCCTCTTCACTTTCGGACAAATCTTCGTTCGCCGCCGCGCGGGCGGCGCGTTGTTCGGCGCCTTTTTTCATCAGCTGGTCGGTCATGACCAGCTTGGCCTCGATGACCCAGGCGAAGGGGACGAGCGCGGTTTCCGCCTCGCCTTCCAGGTTGATGCAGACGTTGTCGCCCTCGATCCCGGCCAGTTCGCCGCGGAACCGCTTGCGCCCGTCGGCCAGGCGGTCGAGCTCCAGCCGCGCCTCGTAGCCCTCGAAGGTCTCGAAGTCCTTGAGCCGGGTCAGCGGCCGGTCGACGCCGGGCGAGGAGACCTCGAGCAGGTAGTCGCCCTTGATCGGGTCGGCGGCGTCCAGAACCTCGGACACCGCGCGCGACAGCTTGGCGCAATCCTCGACGTTCATCTCGCCGTCAGGACGTTCGGCCATCACCTGCAGGCGGCGCGACTGGGTGCCGCCCATCAGCCGCAGGCGGACGATCTCGTAGCCGGCGGCCTCGGCCACGGGGTCGAGCAGGTCGATCAGGCTGCGGTCTTCAGCTGTCTTTCCGCGCAAGTCTTTCAAAACCCAAGAAAAAAGCGGCGAACCCGAGGGTCGCCGCTCGAATGCGCCATCCAGCGCAATCGGACGATGTGACGCCTATATAGCGCGAATGGTCGGCGAGGGGAAGCCTCAGGCCGCCCGCTCGCCGACGACGGGATCAGGCCTCCTGGGCCGCCTCGTCTTCCTCTTCGCCGTCCTCGTCTTCCTCGTCGTTGGCGGCTTCGTCCTCGACGGCGAGGGCGTCGTCGTCTTCGTCCTCAAGGTCCTCGTCCTCGAGGTCTTCATCGTCATGGTCCTGGGCGTCGTCCTGCGCCTCGGCGGCGAGGTCGGCGTGATCCTCGACGGCGACGTCGAGATTGTCTTCGGCTTCGGTGGCGGACATGGCGTCGGCTCCTGGCGACCGATCCGGGCCGGGACGGCGCGGGTTCGGGCCAGGCAGGGTCAGGCTGGACGGCCGACCGTTTCGCGACGGGCATGCGAATTTTTAGCTAAATCCTCGCGATTCCGCGCCGCCGCGCCGGTCGGGCGTTCAGGTCCGCGCGAAATCGAAGAACACCGGGGCGCAGTCGCCCAGCTTCTTTTCCTCGTAGCGCGTCGTCACGTGGTCCGCGGGCGGGACCCGCCAGTCGTCGGCGGCCTCGGCCGTCCAGTGGAAGGCGGGCGAGGCGGTGAAGCGCTCCAGCGTCCAGTCGGCGTAGTCGGCCCAGTCGGTGGCGAAGCGCAGCCGGCCGCCCGGCTTGAGCACCCGCGCCAGCTCGGCCACGGTCTCGGCCTGGATCAGGCGGCGCTTGTGGTGCCGGGCCTTGGGCCAGGGGTCGGGGAACATGATGAACACCCGGTCCAGGCAGGCGTCCGGCAGGCGGGCCGTCAGGTCGCGGGCGTCGCCATGGTGGATGCGCACATTGGCCAGGCCCTGCTCCTCGACGTGGCGCACGGCGCTGGCGACGCCGTTGAGGAAGGGCTCGGCCCCGATCGCCAGCACGTCGGGCCGGCGGGCGGCCTGGGCCGCCATGTGCTCGCCGCCGCCGAAACCGATCTCCAGCCAGACCTCGGCCGCGTCCGGCGCCAGGCCGCGCGGGTCGAGCGGGCCCTCGGCGGGGACGGCGATCTGCGGCAGCAGGGTCTCCAGCAGGGCTTCCTGGCGCGGCTTGATCGGGCGCGACTTGATGCGGCCGTAGGAGCGCAGCGGGCCGTGGGGCTTTTGCCCGAAGGGCGGGGTGGCGGACATGGCGGGGCTTATAGCCGATATCTTCCCGGCGTCATCCTGGGGCGCGATCCCCAAGGCGCGGTCCCGGCGAGCGTCGGCCGCCGCGCGCGACGCTTTCCGCGACACGGCGCGGGATGCTAAGCCAGGACCATGATCCTCGCCGTCCTGCAGGCCCGCCTGTCTTCGACCCGCCTGCCGGGCAAGGTGATGCGGCCGTTGCTCGGCCGGCCGATGATCGAGCGCCAGATCGAGCGCCTGCGCCGGGCCGCGCGCATCGACCGGCTGGTGGTGGCCACCAGCGTCGAGGCCTCGGACGATCCCCTGGCCGCCTGGTGCGCCGCCTCGGGGGTCGAGGTCTTCCGGGGGCCGCTGGACGATGTGCTCGCCCGCTTCGCCGCCGCCGCCGAGGCGTTCGGCCCGGCCGACCCGGTGGTGCGCCTGACCGCCGATTGCCCGCTGGCCGATCCTGGCGTCATCGACGCCTGCATCGACCTGCACCTGCGCGACGGCGGCGACTACACCTCCAACGCCCTGACCCGCACCTATCCGGTCGGTCTCGACGTCGAGGTGGTCACGGCGCTGGCGCTGGCGACGGCGGCGCGGGAGGCGACCGACCCCTATGAGCGCGAGCACGTCATGCCGTTCCTCTATCGCCGGCCGCAGCGGTTCCGCATCGTCCAGCTGACCCAGGCCGAAAACCTCGGCGCGCTGCGCTGGACGGTCGACACCCCCGAGGACTTCGCCTTCGTCGAGGGCGTCTATGCGGCGCTCTATCCCGCCCGGCCGGACTTCGACACGGCCGACGTCCTCGCCCTCGCCGGCGCGCGGCGGACGGCATGATCAACCTGTTCGGGGCCCAGCGTTTCAACGACGGCGATCGTATCGAGATCGCCGGCGGGACGGTGCGGCTCAAGGTCAGCGGCCGCGCCCGGCGGGTGTCGCTGCGCCTGGACGTCGCCCGCCGCGAGGTGCTGGCCATCGCCCCCTCGGCGCGCCGGCTGGCCGAGGCCGTGGCCTTCGCCCGCGACCAGGCGGCGTGGATCGCCGCCCGCGTCGCCGAAATGCCCGGCCGGCCGGCCCTGGCGCCCGGCGCCGAGATCGCGGTGCTCGGCCGCCCGTGCCGCCTGGAGCACGAGCCGGGCCGGCTGCGCGCACGGCTGGTCGCGGCCTCGGCCGGGGCGCCGGCCCGGCTGATCGCCGGCGGCGAGGAAGAGGCCTACGCCCGCAGCGTCGTGCGCTGCCTGACCCTGGAGGCCCGCAGGGCCCTGGCCGAGCGCACCGCCGTGCACGCCGCCGCCCTGGGCCAGCCCATGCCGGTGGTGTCGATCATGGACGCCCGCGCCCGCTGGGGCTCGTGCAAGCCGCCGCGCGCCGCCGGTTTCGGCGCGGCGGCCGAGGTCGGCCGCATCCGCTATTCCTGGCGGCTGATCCTCAGCCCGTTCGAGGTGATGGACTATGTCGCCGCCCACGAATGCGCCCACCTGATCGAGGCCAACCACAGTCCGGCCTTCTGGGCGGTGGTGCGCGGCCTGATCGGCGACGAGCGCCCGCAGCGCGCCTGGCTCAAGGCCAACGGCGCGGCGCTGCACGCCTTCGGGGTCTGATCCCGACTCAGGCCGGCGGGTCGGGCGTCAGCACCGGCGCGGTCGAGAAGCGGGCCTCGCGCGGGTCCAGCTCATGGCCGAGCCGGCGGGTCAGCAGGCTGTAGAGTTCGGGCCGCCGCCCGCGGATCCAGCGCCGGCCGGTCGCGGTCGGCAAAAGGTCCAGGTCGAGGTCGGCGATGACCAGGGCCTCGTCCAGGGCGTCGGTCTCGGCCAGGACCCGGCCATAGGGGTCGAGGATCATGGCGTTGCCGGTCCGCACCTCGCCGTCGTCCTCGCCGACGCCGTTGCTGAACAGGATGAAGACGCCGTTGTCGTGGGCGCGGGCCGGCAGCCAGCGCATCAGCCAGCCGCGGCCCTTGTCGCCCTGGAACTCCGCCCGCAGGACGTCGGGGCGGACATGGCGCTCGCGCCACAGGGCCGGGTTGATGGGGCCCATGGCGTGCGGGCTGCGCGAGGCGGTCCCGCCGGTCTGGTGCGGGGCCAGGATGACGTCGGCGCCCAGCAGGGCGGTGGCCCGGGCGTTCTCGACGAGGTTGTTGTCCCAGCAGATCAGCACGCCGACGCGGACCCCGAACGGGGTGTCGAACACGGTGAAGGCGTCGCCGCTGCTGACGTGCGGGCTCTCGAAGGCGTGCAGCTTGCGGTGGCGATGCACGGCCCCGTCGGGGAGGGCGACGACATAGGTGTTGTAGAGCCGGCCGTCGGGGGCGGCCTCGATCAGGCCAGCGCCCACGGCCATACGATGGCGCTGGGCCAGCCGCAGCAGGGCCAGGCTCGACGGGCCGTCCGGAACCGGCTCGGCCAGGGCGCGCCAGCCGGCCTCGTCGAGGTTGCGGCAGTGCCAGTAGCCGGTGACGCACATTTCCGGAAAGGCGATCAGTTCGACGCCCGCCTTGGCCGCCTGGGCGGTCAGCCGGGCGACGACGCCCAGGTTGAAGACCTTGTCGCCGGGACGGTGCTGGAACTGGGTGGTGGCGCTGCGCAGCCGGGCCATGTCGCCTCTCGAAATCGCGGGTCGCGGCCGTCTCCATAGACCGGCCGCCGCGACCCGCGGCTTCAACAAGCGCTACCGATTGTTCCAGCTCCCCCGCGCGGGGGAGCGCCGGCCGGCTCAGTAGGGAATCTGCTGGGCCGCCGCGCCGCCGGCCGGCGGCGCGGCGGGCTGTGGCGAGGGCGGGGCGGTCCCGCCGTCGGCGGCCGGCTGTTCGGAATCGCCTCCGGCCGCCTGCTTGAGGATGTCGCCGATGGCGTCGGTCGGGGGCGGGGCGGCGACGTCGCCGCCGGGTATGGCCTGCACCTTCAGGCGCGGCAGGGCGGCGGCCATGAACAGGCGCCAGATCTCGGCCGGCGAGCTGCCGCCGGTGACGCTGCGCATCGGGGTGTTGTCGTCCTTGCCGGTCCACACCGCCGCCACGAAGCCGCCGGTGTAGCCGACGAACCAGGCGTCGCGATAATCGCTGGTGGTGCCGGTCTTGCCGGCCAGGTCGTAGCCGGGCACCCGCGCCCGGCCGCCGCTGCCGCTGACCAGCACCTGGCGCATCATCTGGATCATATAGCCGAGGGCCGGCTGGTTGATGACCTGCGGCCGGGCCTCCTTCTGGACGGCGTGATCGTAGAGCACCTTGCCGTCGGCGGTGCGCACGCGCTCGATGCCGTAGCCCCTGGCCAGCACGCCGCCGTTGGCGAACGGGGCGTAGGCCTGGGCCATCTGCAGGGGGCTGACCTCGACGGCGCCGAGGGCCATGGACGGGTCGGTCTGGATCTTCGAGGTGATCCCCAGCCGGCGGGCGGTGGCGGCGACGTTGGTGGTGCCGACCTGGTCGGCCAGCCGGGCGGCGACCGTGTTGATCGACTGGGCCAGCGCCGTCTGCAGGGTCATCGGGCCCAGGAAGCGGCCGGTGTAGTTGCGCGGCGACCAGCCGTTGATGGTCACCGGCTCGTCGACGACCATCTCGCTGGGCGTGTGGCCGTTCTCCATGGCGGTCAGGTAGACGAACGGCTTGAAGGCCGAGCCGGCCTGGCGCTGGGCGTCGGCGGCGCGGTCGAACTGGCTGTCGCCATAGTCGGCGCCGCCGAGATAGGCCCGCACGCGGCCCTCGCCGTCGAGGGCGACCAGCGAGGCCTGGCGCACGCCCTTGCTGGCGGAATCGCGGGCGACGATGGTGCGCACGGCGTTCTCGGCGCCCACCTGGATCGGCAGGTCGAGGGTGGTCTCGACGATCAGGTCGGCCTCGGGCTGGCCGACCATGGCCCGCACCTGCTCGTCGACCCAGTCGACGAAATAGCCGGCGTTCTGGTTGGCGACGTTGCGCGACACCCGCACCGGCTGCTTCAGCGCCTCGTCGCGCTGCGCGGCGGTGATGGCGCCGTTGGCGACCATCTGGTCGAGCACGATGGTGGCGCGCCGCTCGGCCCGCTCGGTGTTGTAGACCGGGCTGTAGCGCGACGGGCTCTTCATCAGGCCGACCAGCAGGGCGGTCTCGCCGACGGTCAGCCTGGAGGCCGGCTTGTTGAAATAGCGCTGCGCCGCCGCCTCGATGCCGTAGGCGCCGCCGCCGAAGTTCACCCGGTTCAGATAAAGGGCCAGGATCTCCTTCTTGGAATACTTGGTCTCCAGCCACACCGACAGCAAAAGCTCCTGGCCCTTGCGCCGCCAGGTCTGGCGGAAATTCAGGAACAGGTTGCGGGCCAGCTGCTGGGTGATGGTCGAGCCGCCGGCCAAGGGGCCGCTCTCGCGGCGCAGGTTGGACACCATCGCCCGGCTGATGCCGATCGGGTCGAAGCCGAAGTGGTAGTAGAACCGCTTGTCCTCGACGGCGACGAAGGCGGCTGGGACATAGGGCGGCAGTTCGTCGATCTTGACCGGCGGCGCGAACTGGCTGCCGCGCACCGCCAGCAGGGCGCCGGAGCGGTCGAGGTACGAGATCGAGGGCTGGCGCTTGACGTCCAGCGCCTTGGTGGTGTCGGGCAGATCCCAGGCGAACACGGCCAGCACCGCCACCAGGAAGATCAGAGCCCAGACGGTGAGCACCGCGCCCCAGTAGAACAAGGCCTGCAGCGGCGTGCGCCGTGGCTTGCCGCCGCCGGGGGTGGACCCGTTCGCCATGATCGTCATCGTCTCCGAACGTGGATTCGCCGCGCCCGCCCAGCACCGCTTGTCCGCTGTTTACTCAAACCGGAGAGGACGCGCGACAAGATTGACGAAAAGTGAACGCGGGCGCCGCGGGCATGACTTCGCCGCGCGGCGGCGCTATGGCTGGGCGGGCGTCGCCGTCCGTTCGCCGGCGGCGGGCTCGGAGACAGGACATGAACGTCAAAGGCTATGCGGCCGCCGCGGCCCTGCTGCTGGCCGGCTGCGCGACCGCCTCGGGGACCGACGGGTGGACCGGCGGCGATCCCAAGACCTTCGCCGCCGACGAGGCGGCCTGTCGCGACTCCTCGGCCTCGGTCGACCTGCGCCAGGCCGACGCCTATTCCAATCCGCAATACGGCGTGGTCGCCGCCCTGGCCGGCGCCCTCGACAACTCCAGCGTCAGGGGCGGCTCGTTCGGCAAGGCGCGCGAGGCGGTGTTCAACGCCTGCATGGCCAAGGCCGGCTGGCGCAAGGGCGGCTGATCCCCTTTGCCCCCGGGCGGGCGACGCTCCATAAGGAGTGGTGCTTGCTGATTCCCATGCCCTGACGCCTTCGCTGGACGTCGCCCGCGGCATTTTGCGCCGGACGTTCGGCCATGCCGATTTCCGCGGCCTGCAGGCCGGCGTCATCGGCGAGGTGCTGGCCGGGCGCAGCGCCCTGGCGGTGCTGCCCACCGGCGGCGGCAAGAGCCTGTGCTACCAGATACCCTCGCTCGTCCGCCCCGGCCTCGGCCTGGTGATCTCGCCGCTGATCGCCCTGATGGCCGATCAGGTGGCGGCGTTGCAGCAGTCGGGCGTGGCGGCCGAGAAGCTCGATTCCAACACCAGCCTGGATGCGCGGAGCGACATCTGGCGGCGCATCAACGACGGCGCGCTCGACCTTCTGTACCTGTCGCCGGAAGGCCTGATGCAGCCGTCGATGCTCGACCGGCTGTCGCGCCTGCCGCTGGCCCTGATCGCCATCGACGAGGCGCACTGCGTCAGCCAGTGGGGCCACGACTTCCGCCCCGAATACCGCATGCTCGGCCGCCTGGCCGAGGTGTTTCCCGAGGCGCCCCGGCTGGCGGTCACCGCCACCGCCGACGCGCGGACCCGCGACGACATCCGCGCCGAGCTGCGGCTGCAGGACTGCGCCGAGTTCGTCGACAGTTTCGCCCGGCCCGAGCTCGCCCTTTCGGCCGAGCGCAAGCAGGGCGCGGCGGGGGCGCGGGTGATCGAGCTGGTCAAGGAGCGCATGGGCCGGGCCGGGGTGATCTACGCCGGCTCGCGCGACGGCACCGACAAGCTGGCCGAGAAGCTGCGGGCCGAGGGCGTTCCGGCCCTGGCCTATCACGCCGGCCTCGACAAGACCCTGCGGGCCGACCGGCTGGAGCAGTTCCTCGAGGCCGAGGACGCGGTCATGGTGGCGACCATCGCCTTCGGCATGGGCGTCGACAAGCCGGACGTCCGCTTCGTCATCCACGCCGATCCGCCGGCCTCGATCGAGGCCTACTGGCAGGAGATCGGCCGGGCCGGGCGCGACGGCCAGCTGGCCGAGGGCATCAGCCTCTATTCCGCCGCCGACATGGCCTGGGCGGTCCGGCGCATCGACGGCCGCGAGGTCGAGGACGGGGTCAAGCAGGTGCAGCTGCGCAAGCTGCGTCAGCTCTACGCCATGCTCGACGGCGTCGGCTGCCGGCCGGCGGCGGTGCGCCGCTATTTCGGCGAGGCGAACGTGCGCCCGTGCGGGCAGTGCGACCTGTGCCTCAGTCCGCCGGAATCCATCGACGCCACCGAGGCGGCGCAGAAGGCCCTGTCGGCGGTGCACCGCCTCAGCGGCGACGGCTCGGGCCGGTTCGGCCGCGGCCGCATCGTCGACCACCTGCTCGGCAAGACCAAGGACGTGCAGCCGTTCGAGGCCAAGCTGTCGACCTTCGGCGTCGGCCGCGAGTTCAGCGCCGTCGGCTGGCGCGACCTGCTCGACCAGCTGTTGTTCGAGGGCCTGCTGCGCGAGGACCCCAACGAGGGCCGGCCGTTGATCGCCCTGGGCGACGCGGCGGGCGTCAAGGCGGTCTATCGCGGCGAGCAGAGGGTGTCGGTGCGCAAGCCGGCCGAGACCGACAAGGCCGGCGCCCGCTCGCGCCGGCGGCGCGGCGGCGAATCCCTGGCCGTCGCCCCGACCGATTTCCCGCTGTTCGAGGCCCTGCGGGCGTGGCGCCGCGAGCGCGCGGCCGAGCAGCACGTGCCGCCCTATGTCATCTTCCACGACGCCACCTTGGCCGACATCGCCCGCCTGAGGCCCGCGACCCTGACCGACCTCGCCTTGGCGTCCGGCGTCGGCCAGGGCAAGGTCGAACGCTACGGCCAGGCGGTGCTCAAGGTCGTGCGCGACAACTGATCCGCGGCCTTGCGGCCAAGCGGGGCGAACCGGAAGGCGCCTGCGTCTTCCACACGGAAGGAAGGGCGCAGTTCCGATGGCGCATCCCGGCTCCTGTCACTGCGGCGCGGTGCGGTTCCAGGTCGATTGGGACATCGACGAGCTGACCACCTGCGACTGCTCGCTCTGCGTCAAGCGCAACGCCGTCATGGCCAAGGTTCCCGAAGGCGCCCTGGCCGTGCTGGCCGGACAGGAGGCGTTGTCGCTCTATCAGTGGAACACCCGCCGGGCGATGCACTACTTCTGCCGGGTCTGCGGGATCTACGTGTTCCATCGCAAGCGTTCCGCCCCCGACCACTTCGGCGTCAACGCCTTCTGCCTCGACGGGTTCGATCCGGCCTCGGTCCCGCGCCGGCCCACCGAGGGGGCGAATATGAGCGTGGTTGATCCGCACGCCCGCGCCGACCTTCCCGGGCCGCGTCGCCCCGACTGAACCGCCGCGCCCGCGATTCCAATTGACCCATCCATAACTCGCTGGATATATGTTTGATCAATAGCTGGGAGGTTATGGGTCAATGAGCCAAGCATCGGTCGAAACGCTGTCCGTGGTCGTCGAGAGGGAGATCGCCTATCCTCCCGAAAGGATCTGGCGCGCGCTCACCCAGCCGCACCTGATCGAGGAATGGCTGATGAAGAACGACTTCCAGCCTGTCCTCGGCGGGCGTTTCGAGCTGCGCGCGGAGTGGGGCTCCCTCGCCTGCGAGGTTCTGGAGATCGAGCCGCACCGGACGCTGTCCTACACCTGGAACGGGCTCGGCCTGGAAAGCGTCGTCACCTGGACGCTGACGCCGACCAGCACGGGCGCGCGCCTGCGCATGGAGCAATCGGGCTTCCGGCCGGAGCAACGCCAAGCCTATGTCGGGGCGCAGGCCGGCTGGCCCCGACTGCTGGCCGAGCTGGAGCAGGTGCTGGCCCGGCTGGACTAAGGTCTGCCGGGGCCTGCCGGGGCCCGTCCTAGACGTCGACCTCGGCGTCCAGGGCGTTCTCCTGGATGAACTCGCGCCGGGGCTCGACCAGCTCGCCCATCAGCCGGGCGAACATGTCGTCGGCGTCGTCGGCGTGGTTGACCCGGACTTGCAGCAGGGTGCGCGCGTCGACGTCCAGCGTGGTCTCCCACAGCTGTTCGGGGTTCATCTCGCCCAGGCCCTTGTAGCGCTGGATGGTCAGGCCCTTGCGGCCGGCGTCGAAGATGGCGTTGAGCAGGTCGAGCGGCCCGCGCACGGTGGTCGCCTTGTCCTTGCGGCGGAACGTGGCCAGGCCCGAGAAGGTCTCGGCCAGCTTGGCGGCGCGCTCGGCCACCCGCCGGCCGTCGGCGGCGTGGGTGAGCACCTCGTCCAGCACGATCCGCTCGGAGACGCCGCGCCGCACCCGGCTGAACACGAAACCGGTCTCGGCCTTCTCGCCGCTCCACGGGCCGTCGCCCTCTTCGGCGTAGAGGTCCAGGCGGCGGGCGGCGGCGGCCGGATCGGGGTGGTCGCCGAACAGACCGGCCAGCGCCGCCTGCTCGACCGCGAAGGCCGGGGCGCGGGCGGCCAGCCGGTCGATGTTGGCGCGGGCCTGACGGGCGGTCTGCACCAGGGCGGCCAGATCGGCGCCGGCCAGGCGCTCGCCCGAGGCCAGGTCCAGGATCGCGCCTTCAAGGCCCTCGTCGACCAGGAAGGCCTCCATCTCGGCGTCGTCCTTGAGGTAGCGGGACGAGCGGCCCTTGGCGGCCTTATAGAGCGGCGGCTGGGCGATATAGAGATAGCCGCGCTCCAGCACCTCCGGCATCTGCCGGTAGAAGAAGGTCAGCAGCAGGGTGCGGATGTGGGCGCCGTCGACGTCGGCGTCGGTCATCAGCACGATCTTGTGGTAGCGCAGCTTCTCGATGTTGAAGTCGTCGCGGCCGATCCCCGCGCCCAGGGCGGTGATCAGGGTGCCGACCTGGTCGGACGACAGCATCTTGTCGAACCGGGCCCGCTCGACGTTGAGGATCTTGCCGCGCAGGGGCAGGATGGCCTGGTTCTCGCGGTTGCGTGCCTGCTTGGCCGAGCCGCCGGCCGAGTCGCCCTCGACGATGAACAGTTCGGACTTGGCCGGATCGCGTTCCTGGCAGTCGGCCAGCTTGCCGGGCAGGGAGGTGATGTCCAGCGCCGACTTGCGGCGGGTCAGTTCGCGCGCCTTGCGCGCGGCCTCGCGGGCGGCGGCGGCCTCGGCGATCTTGGAGACCACGGCCTTGGCCTCGGCCGGGTGCTCCTCGAACCACTGGTTCAGGCCCTCGGACACCAGGCTTTCCACCGCCGGGCGCACCTCGGACGAGACCAGCTTGTCCTTGGTCTGCGAGCTGAACTTGGGGTCCGGCACCTTGACCGACAGCACGCAGGTCAGGCCCTCGCGGGCGTCCTCGCCCGACAGCGACACCTTCTCGCGCTTGGTCGCGCCGGAACTTTCGGCGTAGCCGGTGATCACCCGGGTCAGGGCGCTGCGGAACGCGGCCAGGTGCGTGCCCCCATCCCGCTGCGGGATGTTGTTGGTGAAGCACAGCACGTTCTCGTGATAGCTGTCATTCCACTGCAAGGACAGATCGACCTCGACCTTGTCCTTGCGGCCGCGGATGACGATCGGGGCCTTGATCAGCGAGGCCTTGGCCTTGTCGAGGTGACGCACGAAGGCCTCGACGCCGCCCTCGTAGGACAGCACCTCCTCGAACGGCTCGGCCCCGCGCAGGTCCTTGAACACGATCCGGACGCCCGAGTTCAGGAAGGCCAGCTCGCGCAGGCGGTGCTCGAGGGTCTTGCGGTCGAACTCGATGGTCGAGAAGGTCTCGGTCGAGGGCATGAAGGTGACGGCGGTGCCGGTCAGGAACTCGCCGGCCTTGTCGCCTTCGGTGCGCTTGGGGGCCGTGCCGGTCACCGCCAGGGGCGCGACGGCGTCGCCGCGCTCGAACCGCATCTCGTGCTGCAGGCCGCCGCGATAGACCTTGAGCAGCAGATAGTCCGACAGGGCGTTGACCACCGACACGCCCACGCCGTGCAGGCCGCCCGAGACCTTGTAGCTGTTCTGGTCGAACTTACCGCCGGCGTGCAGCTGGGTCATGATGACCTCGGCCGCCGAGACGCCCTCGCCCTCGTGGATGTCGGTGGGGATGCCGCGCCCGTCGTCGGTGACCGTGGCCGAGCCGTCGGCGTTGAGGATCACCTCGACCAGGGTGGCGTGGCCGGCCAGGGCCTCGTCGATGGCGTTGTCGACCACCTCATAGACCATGTGGTGCAGGCCCGAGCCGTCGTCGGTGTCGCCGATGTACATGCCGGGGCGCTTGCGCACCGCGTCCAGGCCCTTGAGGACCTTGATGGAATCCGCGCCGTATTCCCCGTTGGCTTCGGGGGCGTTGGTCTCGGGAGTATCTTCGCTCATGCCTAGTCCGTAACAGCCAGCCGGGCGGCGTCAACCTGCACGCCCTGGGCCCGCCCTTTCAGGTCGTCAAACAGCGCCTCGTCGGTTCCAGTGAGAAAAGCCTGGAGCCCAAGCGCTTCGATTTCGTCGAAAAGCGCCGCGCGCCGGATGCGGTCCAGATGCGCAGCCACTTCATCCAACAGCAATATAGGATTCGGCGCGCCTTCCGCACGTGAAAGTCGCGAGGCCTGGGCCAAAACCAGGTTCAAAATCAGCGCTTTCTGCTCTCCGGTCGAGCATTCGGCGGCGGGGCGGTCCTTTTCGCGATGGACGACGGCGAGATCGCCGCGGTGAGGACCTGTCAGGCCGCGGCCGGCGGCGGCGTCGCGTTCGCGGCCGGCGCGCAGGGCGGCGGCCAGGCGGGCGGCGATCTCGGCCGCCTCCAGCCCCTGGCCGGCCATGCGCTCCCAATCCCCGGTCAGGCTCAGCGCCCCTTGCGGGAAGGGGCGGCCGTGGCGGTGGTCGATCTCGTCCTGCAGCGCGATCAGGGTGCGGGCGCGGGCCTCGGCCATGTGGGCGCCGGCCTCGGCCATGCGCGCCTCCAGCGCCGTCAGCCAGTCGGGGTCGGGCGGCGCGTCCGCCGTCAGCAGCCGCATGCGCTCGCGCAGGGTCTTGTCGTAGGCGGCGGCGAAGGCGGCGTGAGCGGGCTCGGCGGCGAAGGTCAGGCGGTCGAAGAACCGCCGCCGCTCGGCCGCGCCCTCCAGGAACAGCCGGTCCTGCTGCGGCGTCAGCCAGACCAGGCGCACCAGGTCCGCCAGGCGCCCGGGGGGCGCGTTCTCGCCCTCCAGCCGCACCACGCGCCGCGCGGCCCCGGCGGTTTCCAGGCCCGTGCCCAGCCGGGTTTCGCCGTCCGCGCCCTCGACCCGCGCCGCCACGCTCCAGGCCCGGCCCTGGGCCTCGCCCGGCAGGCGGCGGCCGATCTCGGCGATGGCCGCCCCGCGCAGGCCGCGTCCCGGCGCCAGCAGGCTGACCGCCTCCAGGAGGTTGGTCTTGCCCGCCCCGTTGGCCCCGAACAGGAACGCCGGGCGGCCGTCCAGCGCCAGCTCGGCCCGCTCGTAGGAGCGGAAGTCGGTCAGGGTCAGATGTGTCAGGACGGCGCGCATCTACAGACCGCCGCTCATCCCCGCGAAAGCGGGGAGCCAGGCGTTTTTCAAAGCTGCAGGTCCTGGAACAGGTCGCGCCACCCCGGATTGAATCGCTCGATCAGTTCGATTTTCCACGCCCGATTCCATTTTTTCATCTGGCGTTCGCGGTGAAACGCGCCGTCGCGGCTGTCGTGGACCTCATACCAAACCAGACGATCCACGCCATATCGCGCCGTAAATCCCGGGCGCAGCTTCTGCTTGTGTTGCGAGGTGCGTGTGATCAGGGCTTCGGTCGATCCGATATAGAGGGTCCCGTTCCGATCGCTCGCGAGCATGTAGACATAGAAGGCCATGGGAAAAAGCCTGGATCCCCGCTTTCGCGGGGAGGAGCGGGGTTTGTGGCGACCAACCAACCCCGGCTATAGCAGCTTATGTCCAAGAATCCGCACTGGGTCGCCTCGGCGTCGATCCTGTTGGCCAGCCTGATCTGGGGCGCGAGCTTTCCGGTCCTGCGCTATCTCCTGGAGGCGGGCGTGCAGCCCCTGGCGCTGATCGCCGCGCGCTTCGCGGTCGGCGCCGCCGGGCTGGCGGTCGTGCTGGTCCTGACCCGCACCCGCCTCGATCTGCGCGCCCTGGTCCAGGGCGGCGTGATCGGCCTGGTCCTGGCGGTCGGCTACTGGTTCCAGACCGACGGGATCCGCTTCACCACCAGCTCCAAGGCCGCGTTCATCACCGGCCTGTTCGTGCTGTTCACGCCGTTGCTGTCGGCGATGCTGGGCCAGCCGGCGCGGGGGCGCCACGTGGCCGGGGCGCTGCTGGCGGTCGTGGGTCTGCTGTTGCTGGTGCGCCAGCCCGGCGCGCCGCTTGGCGGCTGGACGCGCGGGGATGGCGAGAACCTGGTCGCGGCCATGGTGTTCGCCGTGCAGATCGTGCTGATCGCCCGCTTCGCCCGGGCGACGCCGCCCCTGGCGCTGGCCTTCGTCCAGATCGCCGTGGTCGCGGTCGCGGCCATGGCGGCCCTCGTCGCGACGGGCCAGCCGCTGCGGCCGCCGGTCCATGCGCCCGCCGGCGTCTGGGCGGCTCTGGGCTTCCTCGGCCTGGCGGCCACCGCCCTGGCCTTCGCGATACAGTGCACGATGCAGGCCCGGCTGGGGGCCACCGAGGCGGCCGTGCTGTTCTCGCTGGAGCCGGTGTTCGCCACCCTGCTGGCGGTGTCGGGATGGGCGCCGGGCGTGCATGAACACCTCGCGCCGATCCAGTGGGCGGGCGCGGCGGTGCTGGTCGGCGCGGCGCTGTGGGCCGAGCGCGGGCCGGCGCTGATCGGGATCGGGCCGCGCCGCGCCGGGCCGCAGACCTAGCGCTCCTGGTCGGTGGGCCGCATCAGGATCTCGTTGATGCCGACGTGCGGCGGACGCGTCACCGCGAACAGCACGGCGTCGGCGATGTCCTGCGCCTGCAGCTGGCGCATCGCCTCGGCGCGGGCGTTGACCGCCGCCCGGGTCGCCGGGTCGCCGATGTGGTCGCGCAGCTCGGTGGCGGCCATGCCGGGCGAGATGACCGTGACGCGGATGTTGTCCTGACAGACCTCGCGCCGCAGGGATTCCGAGAATCCGGCCACGCCGAACTTGGTCGCGGCGTAGGCGGCCGACAGCGGGTTGGCGACGTGGCCGGCCACCGACGAGATGTTGACGACATGGCCGTCCCGGCGCGCCTTCATGCCCGGCAGGGCCGCCTGGCTGGCGGCGATCAGGCCCAGGAGGTTCAGTTCGATCATGCTGCGCCAGCGGCCGAGGTCGGCGGTGACCACCGGCTCCAGGTACATGACACCGGCGTTGTTGATCAGGATGTCCAGCCGGCCGAAATGGCGCTCGGCCTCATGCACGGCGGCCTGGGCCTGCGCCTCCCGGCTGAAGTCGGCCACGATGACGTGGGCGTCGCCGCCGTCGTTGCGGATGCGCTCGGCCAGGGCCTCCAGCCGGTCCTTGCGCCGCGCGGCCAGGGCGACCTTGGCGCCCGCCTGCGCCAGGGCCGCGGCCATGGCCTCGCCAAATCCCGAAGACGCGCCGGTGACCAGCGCGATGCGTCCATCCAAGCGGTCGCCCATGGTCAATCCTCGTGTTGCGTTAAACGGAAACAAGCCCTGTCCGGCGGGCAGGGCCTGTTTCTCATATAAGCGCCTGGCGGCGGATTGCCGATCCCGAGGGAGACCGCGAAGGCGGAGATCAGACCCGCAGCGGCATCAGCACGTACTGGACGCCCGGATCGCTGGGATCGAGCACCAGGGTCGGGCTGGCCGGGTCGGCGAAGCGGAATTCGGCCTGTTCGCCCTGGATCTGGCCGGTGACGTCCAGCAGGTAGCGGGCGTTGAAGCCGATCTCGAAGCCTTCGCCGTCGTAGTCGACTTCCAACTCCTCGACGGCCTGGCCGGCCTCCATGTTGCGCACGGTCAGGACGATCTTGCCCGGCTCGACGGCCATCTTCACCGAGCGCGACTTCTCGGCCGAGATCGTCGCCACGCGGTCGACGGCGGCGGCGAACAGGGCGTTGTCGACCATCAGCACGCGGTTGTTGTCGCGCGGGATCACCCGGCCGTAGTCGGGGAACGAGCCGTCGATGACTTTCGAGGTCAGGGCGGCGCGGCCGGCCTCGAAACGGACCTTCTGCGGGCTGACCTGCAGCTCGACGCTCTCGCCGGCGTCGTCGAGCAGGCGGCGGACCTCCTGCACGGTCTTGCGCGGCACGATGACGCCGGGGGCGCCAGCGGCGCCGTCCGGCGCCGGCATCTCGGCCAGGGCCAGGCGGTGGCCGTCGGTGGCGACGGCGCGCAGCTTGGCCTGGTCGCCCTCGACCACCACGTGCAGGTAGAGGCCGTTCAGATAGTAGCGGGTCTCTTCCGTCGAGATGGCGAAACGGGTCTTGTCGATCAGGCGGATCAGGTCGTTGGTGTCGACGCTGATGCGGCTGGACAGGCCCTCGGACGACATCACCGGGAAGTCGCCGGCCGGCAGCACCGGCAGGTTGAAGCGCGAGCGGCCGGCCTGGATCGACAGGCGCGGGTCCTCGCTGGTGAAGCGCAGCTCGACCTCGGCGCCGTCGGGCAGTTTGCGGACGATCTCGTAGAGGGTGTGGGCCGGGGCGGTGATCTGTCCGGCGGTGTCGATGCGCGCCGGCGTCTCGTCGACGATCTCCATGTCGAGGTCGGTGGCCGACAGGGCCAGGCCGTCCTTGTCGGCCGACAGCAGCACGTTGGACAGGATGGGAATGGTGTTGCGCCGCTCGACGACGCTCTGAACGTGGCCCAGCGCCTTGATGAGAGCCTGACGCTCGATAGTAAGCTTCATTCGTCCGGTCCTGGAAGGCCGCGCGGCAAAGACCATCCCCCGGCGCGACCGTGAAGAGGACCTCGGAGATTAGCGAAAAAGCGCAGGCGGGGAAGGGGCCGCGGGTGGTTTTACCGTGGGCTTTTTCGCGTCGGCGCGGCGGATCAGCCGCGCAGCTTGCGGGTCAGCGCCTCGAGATCGCGCGCCATCTGCGCGTCCTCGCCCTTGAGCGCCTCGATGCGACGCACGGCGTGCAGGACGGTGGTGTGGTCGCGCCCGCCGAAGCGGCGGCCGATGTCGGGCAGCGACCGGGTGGTCAGCTGCTTGGCCAGCCACATCGCCGCCTGGCGGGGGCGGGCGATCGAGCGGTTGCGGCGCTCGGAGATCAGGTCGGCCTGCTTGAGGCCGAAATGCTCGGCGGCGGCTTTCTGGATGTCGTCGATGGTGATGCGCTTCTCCCCGCCGCGCAGGTGCGGGCGCAGGATGGCCTGGGCCTCGTCGAGGCCCAGGGTCGAGACGCCTTCGCCCAGGCGGGCGACCAGGGTGTTCAGGGCGCCTTCGAGCTCGCGCACGCTGTCGGTGAAGCGGTCGGCGAGAAACTGCAGGACCTCGGGCCGGGCGGTGGCTGCGCGCAGGCCCTGCTGGCGGCCCAGGACGTCGAGCTTCATCTCCAGGATGCCCATGCGCAGGCTGCGGTCGGCCGGCTCGATGCCGCAGACCAGGCCCGCCTGCAGGTGCGAGCGCAGGCGCGCGTCCATCTCGACCATGGCCGAGGGCGCGCGGTCGGCGGAGAACACCACCCGGCGGCCGTCCTCGACCAGGGCGGTCAGGGTGTGGAACAGCTCTTCCTGGGTCGACTGCTTGCCGGCGATGAAGTGCACGTCGTCGATCAGCAGGAGGTCGGCGGCGCGCAGCTCTTCCTTGAAGGCCGCCGTCTGGCGGTCCATCAGGGCGCGCACGAAGGTCGACAGGAACCGCTCGGCGGTCAGGTAGATGACCTTCTTGTGCGGGGCGACGCGCATGGCCTCCCAGGCCAGGGCGTTGAGCAGGTGGGTCTTGCCGAAGCCGTAGGGGCCGTGGAACAGCACGGGGTTGAAATGGCCGTCGGCCCAGGACGCCACCCGCCGGGCGACGGCGTAGGCGAACTCGTTGGCCGGGCCCGGCACGAAGCTGTCGAAGGTGAAGCGTTCCTGCAGGCCGGCCATGCGGGCCGGGCGGGCGCCCGCGCCGCCGACGGGCGCCACGTCGGGCACGTCGGACGAAACGGGCTCGGCGATCTCGATCTCCAGGGCCAGCGGCTCGGCCGAGGCGGCGGGACCGCCCTCGGCCTCGAACTCCACCCGCGACTTCAGGTCGAGGCGGCGGCCTTCGGGGTCGTTCTGGGCCCACAGCTCGGAAATGCGGCGCCACGCGTTGCGGCGAATCCAGTCGCGCGCGATGCCGGTGGGGGTGACGAGAACCAGGGCGCCGCCATGGCCTTCGCGCAGCGACGCCTGGGCCAGCCATGAACCGAAAGCGGCGTCGCCCAGCTCGGATTTGAGCGCCGAACAGGCTTTCACCCACACCGCTCCCGCCTGGATTCGATCCACCCCAGCCATGGCCGTTTTCGTCATCTGCCCCAATCCCAGCCGAACCTGCACCAGCGTGGCCGATCGCTCCCCCCGGTGCGGTCGCCGACGCCAAGTCTTCCCCCATTTTTCGGAACGCAAGGGTCTGCGCCGGCGACGCACATAGTCGCCGAGCCCTTTTTCATCCGTAATAAGATGGAAGACCGTTAGACCTTCAGACTAGCTAGCGGCCCCCGAGGGTCAACGGGGATTCTTCGCGCCGTCTGCGGATATTTCTGTTGACTCCCGGAAGCCCCTCTAAGCTCAGGGAAATACCGTTGAGATGGTTCCGTTCACTGAATAGGCGACCATCGTTACAGCAAATAAGCCTAGACAAAAGCCGGCCGCGACGGGTGTCGGGCCGGCTTTAATTTATTCAATACTATCAAGAAGTTGCGTCGAAACGCCGAGCTCAGGCGGCGGCCAACTTCTTCAGTCGAGCCGCGAGCCGCGACACTTTGCGCGCTCCGGTGTTCTTGTGAACGACGCCCTTGGAGACGGCGCGCATCAGCTCCGATTGAGCCTCGACAAAAGCGGTCTTGGCGGCGCCCGCGTCGCCCGTGGCGACGGCCTCTTCGAACTTGCGCAGGAAGGTCCGCACGCGCGAGCGGCGGGCCTTGTTGACCTCGGTGCGGCGCTCGATCTTACGGATCGCCTTCTTGGCGCCGGGGTTGTTGGCCATGGGTTTCGGACCTCAAACGGACAGCAAGCGCCGAACAGCTCGCGCGGCGCGGAAAATCAGGAGTGCGCGCATATACGGGAAGGCGGCAGGCAGGTCAATGCGCAACCGCGGCCTCCCGGTCACGGACCGTCCACCGCGACGCCCTCGGCCCGCAGCAGCGCCGGCACGCCGCCGGGGCCGATCAGGTGGCCGATGCCGACCACCATCACCGTCCGGCCCGAGCCGGACAGGCGCGCCCTGATGGTCTTGACCCAGGCGGCGTTCCTCTGGGTGATCAGCACCTGATAAAGGCGCGGCGACGACTTGAGCATCGGCTGCAGGGCCTGCTGGTCGAGGGCGGCGATGTCGCCCGCCGTCCAGGCGTCGACCAGCTTCTTATAGCTGTCGGGCTCCTCTTCGATCTCGCGCAGGGTCTCTTCCAGCGAGGCGGCCTGGTCCTGGAGCGAGGCGTCGGCGAAGAAGCCGATCTGCTGCTCCGGGGTTTCGAAGGCGCGCCGGGTGGTCGCGGCCGGGGCCTCGGCCGACAGCCGCCGCTCGACGCCCTGCTCCTCGAGCCCGCCCTGCTGGCGGAAGGCGGCGACCGAGATCGCCACCTCGGCCAGCCATGGCTGCAGGCGCTCCAGCCCGGCCATGGACGTGGCCAGCTTGGCGGCCACCCTCTGCAGCCGTTCGCGGCCGGCCGGGCTCAGGGTCTGGGACAGGGTCTGGCCCTCGGACAGCATGCCCCGCTGCATGGCCAGCCGCCCGACGGCCGACTGGCTGGCGTCGTCGAACGGAATTTCGAACCACAGGTCGTCGGCCCGGTCGACCGCCTCGCGCAGGGCCGGCGGCTCCCAGGCCACGCCCGGCGGCAGCACGTGCACCGAGCCGAACAGGACGATGGTCGAATCCTTGTCGTGGATGGTCCACACCGGCGGCTGGGCGGCGGCGAGGCCGGCCCACGCCCACAGGGCGGCCGCGGCGAGGCTGAGGCGGAACGGTTTGCGCATGACGTCTCCGGAGACCCGCCGGTCAGGTCTGGCAGACGGGACAGAAAAAGGTGGAGCGGCCGGCCTGGACCAGCCGCTCGACGGTTCCGCCGCAGCCGGCGGTGGCGCAGGCTTCGCCCTCGCGGCCGTAGACGCGGAAGCGATGCTGGAAATAGCCAAGCACGCCGTCCGCCCCGGCGTAGTCGCGCAAGGTCGAGCCGCCGGCGGCGATCGCTTCCTCCAGCACCGCGCGCACGGCGTCGGCCAGGCGTTCGATCCGCGCCCGGTCGACGGCTCCCGCCGGCCGGCGGGGCGAGATTCCAGCGCGATGCAGCGCTTCGCATACATAGATGTTGCCGAGCCCGGCCACGACCTTCTGATCGAGCAGCAGGGTCTTGGGCGACTGGGTCCGGCCCGCGAAGGCCGCCGCCAGCCGGTCGGCGTCGAAATCGGGGCCGAGCGGCTCGGGGCCCATGCCGGCGAACCAGGGATGACGGTCGAGGGCGTCCGTGGGGACCAGCCCCATGAAGCCGAAGCGGCGCGGGTCGGAATAGGCGACGCGGGCGCCGCTCTCGGTCTCGAACACCACGTGCACGTGCTTGGGATCGGCGGGCGCGGCGTAATAGTAATCGGCCGGCCGGACCGCGCCGCTTCCGTCGTCGACGTCGAAGCGGCCGGTCATGCCCAGGTGCATGACCAGGGTGTCGCCCCGGTCCAGCGGGGCCAGCAGGTACTTGGCCCGCCGCCGCAGGTTCTCGACGCGCGCGCCGGTCAGGCGCTGGACGAAATCGTCGGGGAACGGAAAGCGCAGGTCCGGACGCCGCGTCTCGACCCGGGCCAGCCTGGCGCCGTCCAGGGCGGGGGCGAGGCCCCGGCGGACGGTCTCGACCTCGGGCAGTTCGGGCATGGTCGCTCCTCGGCCGGCGGCGGCGAGGGCCGTCGACGGTCCATCCTATTTATAGCTTGGGGCCGGCGCGCCAAGGGGGACGAAGCCCGCCCGCCGGTCCGCACTTTTGCAAACCGCCGCCAGCGGCTACTACAGCGTCCATGACCCAATCCGCTCGCGAACCGCGCGCCACCTTCGGCTTCAAGGACGTCGATCCCGCCGACAAGCCGGGCCTCGTGCGCGGCGTCTTCGACCGCGTGGCCAAGCGCTACGACCTGATGAACGACCTGATGAGCGGCGGCGTGCACCGGCTCTGGAAGGACGCGGCGGCGGCGCGGCTGAACCCCCAGCCGGGCGAGCGCATCATCGACTGCGCCGGCGGCACCGGCGACATGGCCCGCCGTTTCGCCAGGATGGCGCGGGCGGCCCAGGCGCGGCGCGGCGGGCCGGACGCCGAGATCCTGGTCGTCGACTACAACGCCGAGATGATCGCCGCCGGCGTCGAACGGGGCGGCGAGCCCGAGATCTGCTGGTCGGTGGGCGACGCCCAGCGCCTGCCGTTGCCCGACGCCTGCGCCGACGCCTATGTGATCTCGTTCGGCATCCGCAACGTCACCGACATCCAGGCCGCCCTGGGCGAGGCCCGCCGGGTGCTGAAGCCGGGCGGCCGCTTCCTGTGCCTGGAATTCTCGCGCCCGGTGACCGAGGCCCTGCAGAAAGCCTACGACGCTTATTCCTTCAACGTCATCCCGACGATCGGGCAATGGGTGGTCAAGGACCGCGAGTCCTACCAGTACCTGGTCGAGAGCATCCGCCGTTTCCCCGACCAGGCCCGGTTCGCCGAGATGATGGGCAAGGCCGGTTTCGTCCGCGCCGGCTGGACCAATTTCACCGGCGGCGTCGCCGCGCTGCATCACGGCTGGGCCGCCTGAGCCGATGAGCGCGAACCGATGAACGGATGCGCCGCATGAGCGATTGGGCCGCTTTCGGCCGCCTGATCGCCGCCGGCTGGACCCTGGTCCGCGCCGACGCCCTGATCCCGCGCGAGATCGACGGCGAGCTGCCGCCCGGCCTGCGGCTGACGGCGCGCGCCCTGCGCCTGTTCGCGGGACCCGACGCCCGGGCCGGACGGCCGGGCGAGCGGCTGGCCGGACGCCTGGAGAAGCTGGGCCCGGCGGCAATCAAGCTGGGCCAGCTGCTGTCGACCCGGGCCGACATCTTCGGCGACCGTTTCGCCGACGACCTGTCGCGCCTCAAGGACCGCCTGGCGCCCTTCCCGCTGGCCGAGGCGCGGGCCGAGGTCGAGCGGGCCATCGGCCAGCCGTTCGACGACCTGTTCGCCGCCTTCGAGCCGCCGATCGCGGCCGCCTCGCTGGCCCAGGCCCATCCGGCCGTGCTGCGCGACGGCCGCCGGGCGGCGGTCAAGGTGCTGCGGCCGGGCATCGAACGGACGGTGGCGCGCGAGGCCGAGGCCCTGCAGCTGGCCGCCAGGCTGGTCGAGGCCCTGGTTCCCGCCGCCCGCCGGCTGGAGCCCCGCGCCCTGACCGCCACCGTGGTGCGGTCGTTGCAGCTCGAGCTCGACCTGCGCATGGAGGCCGCCGGCGGGGCGGAGCTGGCCGAGGTGATGGCGCGCGACGGCTACATGTCGGCGCCGGCGGTGATCTGGGACGGCGTCGGCCAGAGGGTGCTGACGCTGGAATGGGCCGAGGGCGCGGCGCTGTCCGACCCGGCCGTCCTCGATACGCCGGGGCTCGACCGCCGGGCGCTGGCCGACAATCTGGTCCGCGGGTTCCTGGCCCAGGCGCTGGACCACGGCGTCTTCCACGCCGACCTGCACGAGGGCAACCTGTTCGTCGTCGCGCCCGCCCGGCTGACGGCGGTGGATTTCGGCATCGTCGGCCGGCTGGGCCCGGGCGAGCGCCGCTATCTGGCCGAGATCCTCTGGGGCTTCCTGCGCCGCGACTATCGTCGCATCGCCGAGGTGCATTTCGAGGCCGGCTACGTGCCGCGGGTCCATGAAGTCGACGCCTTCGCCCAGGCGTTGCGGGCGGTGGGCGAGCCGATCTTCGGCCGCAGCGCCCGCGACGTCTCCATGGGCCGGGTGCTGGGCCAGCTGTTCGAGATCACCGCCCTGTTCGACATGCGCCTGCGGCCCGAACTGGTGCTGCTCCAGAAGACCATGGTCACGGTCGAGGGCGTGGCGCGGCGCATTGATCCCGCCCACGACATCTGGGCCGCCGCCGATCCGGTGGTGCGGCGCTGGATCGCGCGCGAACTGTCGCCGGCCGGCCGGGTCAAGGCCCTGGCCGAACAAGGCGTGAGAGCGCTGCAGTCGCTCTCACGCCTGGCCGAAACGCCCCCCGCCGTTTCGGCCTCGGCGCCCGGAACGAGGCCGGCTGCCTCATCGGGCGCTTTGTGGTTCGCGCTCGGCGCGGCGACGGCGGGTCTGGCCTTCGCCCTGACCGCCCTGCTGCGCTAGCCGCGGTCTTCGCCGTCGCGCCCGCCCTTGTCGCGGCGGGCCTCGCGATCCTTCTGTTGGGCCCAGTAGGCCGCGCCGTCGCGCGGCTTGAACATGGTGCGCGGCGCTCCGTCCCTGGTGACCACGGCGAAGACGTTGTCCTTGGGGTCGTAGATCAGCGTGTCGCCGTTGCGCCGGTTCAGGGTTTCGGCCCCCTTGGGCGGGGTCGCGACGAAGGCGTGGGCCTTGGCGATGTAGTCGTCGACGTCCTTGGCCCCGAAGTCGGCGCCGTCCCGCTCGAAACGGAACTGGGCGTTCTCCTGCGCCGTGTGCCGGCGGTTGGCGGCCCAGATCGGCTTGCCGCGATAGGTCGGGACCGGCTGCTTGCGCGGATCGTCGCGCGGGGCGTCGCCGCGGGTCGCGGACCGTCCGCCGCCTGCTCCGCCGCCCGTCTCGCCGGACGTCGATCCCGCGCTCGCGTGCTCCCGCGCCGGGGCGACGGCGGACGGCCCGCCGTCGCAGGCCGCCAGGATCAGCGTCGCCAGGACCGGGACCGCCGCGCGGGACAGGGCGGCCGATAGACTGCGTTGAACCGGCATGCGAGCATTCCCCCTGGCGCTCTCCGATGGCGTGCGGGAACGAACAAAGAACATTTTCCCAGGGTTGTCCAGAGTGTAAATGCACGTTCCGGCGGCGTCGCCGCTTTCCCCTATCGCAGGATGCGGCCGAGGGGGTAAGGACCGGCGAAACCCGGGAGGTTCGAAGTGAACGAACGGCGCGTGCTTCTCATCGTCGGCGGCGGCGTGGCGGCCTACAAGGCGCTGGAGCTGGTCCGCCTGCTGCGCAAGGCGGGCGTCGGCGTACGCCCGATCCTGACCCGCGGGGGCTCGCGGTTCGTCACGCCCCTGGCCCTGGCCGCCCTGGCCGAGGACAAGGTCTACGAGGAGATCTTCTCCCTCACCGACGAGGCCGAGATGGGCCATATCGAGCTGTCGCGCTCGGCCGACCTGGTGGTGGTGGCCCCGGCCACGGCCCACCTGATGGCCCGCGCGGCGGGCGGCCTGGCCGACGACTTGGCCACCACCACCCTGCTGGCCACCGACAAGCCGGTGCTGATGGCCCCGGCGATGAACGTGCGCATGTGGCTGCACCCGGCCACCCAGCGCAATCTCCAGCGGCTGCGCGACGACGGCGTGCTGTTCGTCGGGCCGGACGAGGGGGCCATGGCCTGCGGCGAGTACGGCCCCGGCCGTCTGGCCGAGCCGCCGCAGATCTTCGAGGCGATCATGGCCGCCCTCGACGGCGTCGCCGCCCGGCCGCTCGTCGGCCGGCACGTGCTGGTCACCGCGGGCCCGACGGTCGAGCCGATCGATCCGGTGCGGCTGCTGACCAACCGCTCCAGCGGCCGGCAGGGCTACGCCATCGCCGAGGCCCTGGCCCGGCTGGGCGCGCGGGTGACGCTGGTCTCGGGGCCGACCGGCCTGACCGCGCCGCCGGGGGTCGACCGGATCGACGTCGAATCCGCCCGCGACATGCTGGCGGCCTCGCAGGCCGCCCTGCCGGCCGATGCGGCGGTGTTCGTCGCCGCCGTCGCCGACTGGCGGCCGGACGAGGTGTTCGGCGTCAAGCTCAAGAAGGGCAAGGAAGGCCCGCCGGCCATCCGCCTGGTCGAGAACCCCGACATCCTCGCCACCCTGGCGGCCGGCGGTCCGGCCCGGCCCCGGCTGGTGGTCGGCTTCGCCGCCGAGACCAACGACGTCGAGACCCACGCCCGCGCCAAGCTGGCCAAGAAGGGCTGCGACCTCATCGTCGCCAACGACGTCACCCAGCCGGGCGTCATGGGCGGCGGCGAGAACGCCGTCATGCTGATCTCGAAATCCGGCGTCGAGCGCTGGGAGCGGGCCTCCAAGGACGAGGTCGCCCGCAAGCTCGCCCGACGCATCGCCGACACCCTGGAGACGCTTTAGTGAACCCGACCATTCCGATCACCCGCCTGCCCCACGCCCAGGACCTGCCGCTGCCGGCCTACGAGACGGCGGGCGCGGCCGGCATGGATCTGCGCGCCGCCGTGCCGGAGGACGCTCCCCTGGTGCTGAAGCCGGGCGCGCGGACCATGGCGCCGACCGGGCTGGCCTTCGCCGTGCCGCCGGGCTTCGAGGCCCAGGTGCGCCCGCGCTCGGGCCTGGCCGCCAAGGCGGGGATCACCTGCCTCAACACCCCCGGCACCATCGACAGCGACTATCGCGGCGAGGTGAAGGTGATCCTGGCCAATCTGGGCGACGAGGACTTCGTCATCCGCCGGGGCGACCGCATCGCCCAGCTGGTCATCGCCCCGGTGGCGCGGGCGGCCTGGAGCGAGGTCGCCTCGCTCGACGAGACGGCGCGCGGCGCCGGCGGCTTCGGCTCGACCGGCGGTCGCTGACCGCCGGGCCGGTCAGACCCCGATGGGGGCCGGCTCGGGTTCCGCCGCCGGCTCGACCGCGATCTCGGGCAGGGGCGGGGCGATAAAGCCGCCCAGCCGCTCCTCGATCGCCTGGGCGACGGCCAGGGTGCGGCCGTCGGCGCCGCGCGGCCCGATGATCTGCACGCCGACCGGCAGGCCGGCGTCTGTCCGGCCGGCCGGTATCGCGGTGGCCGGCAGGCCGCAGGCCGTGGCCAGGGCGATCCACTGCAGCATCGACACATAGGGGAAGGTCCGCCGGTCGCCGGCGGCCAGCTTGCGCTTGTTGAACGGACGGTGGTCGTGCGGAAAGGCCGCCACCGGCGCGATCGGCGCGATCAGCACGTCGAACCGTTCGAACACTTCGGCGATCTGGTGCTGGTGGCGGGCGCGGGTTTCGTTGGCCGCCAGCCAGTCGCGGTGGCTGGCGGTGTAGCCGAGCACGGTGGCCGCCCACGACAGCGGCCCCGCCCCCCGCGCCCTGGCCAGCTTGGCCGGGCCGCGCATCCAGCCAAGGCTCGACCGCGTCCGCGCCGGCAGGTCCGCCCCGATCACCGAGGTCAGCAACAGGCCGTAGGCGTCGAGCAGCTCCTGCCCGTTGACCGGGCTGCGGATGGGGGTGACCGCCGCCCCGGCGGCCTCCAGGCGGGCGGCGAAGGCCTCGATGGGCGCGCGCACGGCGCCGTCGAGCAGGAAGCCCGGCTCCTCCAGCCACAGGCCCACCTTGAGCTCGGCCAGGTCGGCGGCCGGCGCCCGCGCCGCCAGCGGTCCGTTCTCCATCACCGCCAGCAGCAGACGCAGGTCGCGGGCCGAGCGCGCCATCGGCCCGATGACGTTGAGGTCGGCCTCGGCGAAGGCGCCCGGCTGCGGCGGCACGTGGCCGCGCTGCGAGACCAGGCCGTAGGTCGGCTTGTGGGCGTAGACGCCGCAGAAGTTGGCCGGCGTGCGCAGCGAGCCGCCGATGTCGGAGCCGATCTCCAGCGGCGTCACCCCGGTGGCCAGGGCCGCGGCCGCGCCGCCGGACGAGCCGCCGCAGGTGCGCGCCACGTCCCAGGGATTGTTGGTCTGGCCGTAGACGTCGTTGTAGCTCTGCCAGTCGGCGGCCATCACCGGCACGTTGGTCTTGCCCCAGATCACCGCGCCCTGGGCGCGGGCGTGGGCGACCGCCGCGGCGTCGACGGCGGTGCGGCCCTTGAGGGCGGCCAGGCCCGACGAGGCGGGCAGCCCCTGGACGTCCAGCGTGTCCTTGATCGTCATCGGCAGGCCGGCCAGCAGCCCGGTCTGCTCGCCCCGGAACCGCAGGTCGTCGATCGCGCGGGCGGCGTGGACGGCCCGCTCGGGATCGGCCGCGACCACGGCGTTGATCCGGCCGTGCACCGCAGCTTCGCGGGCGACCGACGCCTCCAGCAGCTCGACGGCGCTGATCTGCTTGCTCTGCAGCGCGTGCAGCTGGCCGACGGCGTCGAGCGAAAGCGGATCGGTCATGGCGTCGGCTCCGGCAAGGTCAGGTCGGGTCGCGGAAACCCAGCACGTCCAGCATGTCGTAGAGGCCGGGCGGCCGTCCGGCCGCCCACAGGGCCGCCGCCAGAGCGCCCTTGGCGAACAGGCTGCGGTCGCGGGCCGAGTGCGAAAGGGTGAGGATCTCGTCCTCGGCGGCCAGGATCACCGAATGCTCGCCGATGACGCCGCCGCCCCTGACCACCGCGAAGCCGATCGTCCCCTCGGCCCGCGCGCCCGCGCGGTCCAGCGACACCCGGCCGTCGGCGTCCCGTCCGCAGGCCTGGTCCAGCGCCAGCCCGCGGCCGCGGGCCGCCGCCTCGCCCAGCATCAGGGCGGTGCCCGACGGCGCGTCGACCTTGCGGTTGTGGTGGGCCTCCAGCACCTCGACGTCCCAGCCCGGCGACCTCAGGGTGCGCGCGGCCTGTTCGACCAGGCCGATCAGGGTGTTGACCCCCAGGGAATAGTTCCCCGACTTGACCACCGCCGTCACGGCCGCGGCCTTGCGCACGTCGGCCTCCTGTTCGGGGGTGAAGCCGGTCGAGCCGATCACCAGGGCCGGCCCCCGGCGCTCGACGGCGGCGCGGGCCAGGGCGGCCGAGGCCTCCGGGGTGGTGAAGTCGACGATGACGTCGCAGGCGTCCACCGCCTCGCGGGCGCTGGTCAGCACCCGGTCGCCGACGCCCTGGCCGGCGCTGCCGGGCCGGTCGAACAGGGCGGCGACCTCGACGCCTTCGCGCTGGTCGGCGGCGGCGGCGACGGCGCGGCCCATGCGGCCGAGCGCGCCCGCGATCCCCAACCTGATTCCCACGCCGTCGGCCATCACCGGTCCATGTTCAACTGCAAGATGCGACCGACGGCTGGACGCGCCGGAAAGCGCTAGTCTCCCCGGCGCGGCCGGGCGGTCAAGGCCGCAGTTGGCGGCGGCGGCGGCCGCTTTCGTCCAAAGCGGACCGAGGTCGCGGAAATTTGTCCGGACATCTGGACGATTTTCCGAAAATGGGCTGGGTAATCGCTGTTCCGCGCGTTGTGGCGGCGAGCGGCGGTGCGGTAGGTTCGTGCGACGGAGGGACCGGAGCCGTCGGCCAACGCCGCCGCGCGCCCTCGCAGGAAGCGCCAGTATCCGATGAGCGACACCGAAAAACGCACCTTCACCGACGACGAAGCCCTTGCGTTCCACAAGTATCCGACCCCCGGCAAGATCGCCATCGCCGCCACCAAGCCGATGGCGACGCAGCGCGACCTGAGCCTGGCCTATTCGCCGGGCGTGGCCGTGCCGGTGAACGCCATCGCCGCCGATCCGGACGCCGCCTACGACTACACCTCCAAGGGCAACCTGGTGGCGGTGATCTCGAACGGCACCGCCATCCTCGGGCTCGGCGACCTGGGGGCGCTGGCCTCCAAGCCGGTGATGGAGGGCAAGGCGGTGTTGTTCAAGCGCTTCGCCGACGTCGACAGCATCGACGTCGAGGTGGCGACCAAGGACCCGGACGAGATCATCACCGTGGTCAAGAACATCGGCCTGACCTACGGCGGCATCAACCTCGAGGACATCCGCTCGCCCGAATGCTTCCGCATCGAGAGCGAGCTGCAGGAGCTGCTGGACATCCCCGTCTTCCACGACGACCAGCACGGCACCGCCATCATCTCGGCCGCCGGCCTGATCAACGCCTGCCACCTGACCGGCCGGCGGCTGGAGGAGGTCAAGGTGGTGCTCAACGGCCCGGGCGCGGCCGGCATCGCCACCCTCGACCTGATCAAGGCCATGGGCGTGCGGCACGAGAACGTCATCGCCGTCGACCGCAAGGGCGTGCTCTATCGCGGCCGCACCGAGGACATGAACCAGTGGAAGTCGGCCCATGCGGTCGACACCGACAAGCGCACCCTGGCCGAGGCGGTCGCGGGGGCCGACGTGCTGATCGGCCTGTCGGCCAAGGGCGCGTTCACCCAGGACCTGATCAAGGCGATGGCGCCGAACCCGATCATCTTCGCCATGGCCAACCCCGATCCGGAGATCACCCCGGAAGAGGTCAAGGCCGTGCGGCCCGACGCCATCATGGCCACCGGGCGGTCGGACTATCCCAACCAGGTCAACAACGTCCTGGGCTTCCCCTACATCTTCCGCGGCGCCCTCGACGTGCGCGCCCGGCGGGTGAACCACGAGATGAAGATCGCCTGCGCCAACGCGCTGGCCCAGCTCGCCCGCGAGGACGTGCCCGACGAGGTCGCCGCCGCCTATCACGGCCGCGCCCTGAAGTTCGGTCCCGACTACATCATCCCCGCCCCGTTCGACCCGCGCCTGATCTGGTACGTGCCGCCGTTCATCGCCCAGGCGGCGATGGACACCGGCGTGGCGCGCAAGCCGATCGAGGACATGGACGCCTACCGCGCCTCCCTGGCCCAGCGGCTCGATCCTACCGCCGGCTTCCTGCAGAAGATCTCCGGCTCGGTGCTGTCGGCGGCCAAGAAGCGCATCGTCTTCGCCGAGGGCGAGGAGCCGGCGGTGATCCGCGCCGCCTACGCCTTCCAGACCCAAGGGCTGGGCCAGGCGGTGCTGTGCGGCCGCGAGGAGCTGGTCCACCAGAACATGCGCCTGGTCGGCCTCGATCCGGCCGAGACCCACCTGGAGATCATCAACGCCCGCCTGTCGGACCGGAACCCGGAATATGTCGAGTTCCTCTACAAGCGCCTGCAGCGCGACGGCTATCTGAAGCGCGACGTCCAGCGCCTGATCAACCAGGACCGCAACAGCTTCGCCGCTTCGATGGTGGCGCTCGGCCACGCCGACGGCATGGTCACGGGCGTCACCCGCGCCTTCGACCAGGTGCTCGACGAGGTGCTGCGCGTGGTCGACCCCGCCCCCGGCGGCCGGATCATGGGCATGTCGATCGTGCTGGCCAAGGGCCGCACCCTGTTCATCGCCGACACCAACGTCACCGAGCTGCCCGAGGCCGAGGACATGGTCGAGATCGCCTGCGAGGCGGCCAGCGCGGTGCGCAAGCTCGGCTTCACGCCGCGCGTGGCCTTCATGTCCTATTCGGCGTTCGGCAGCCCGGCCGGCAAGCGCTCGGAGAAGGTGCGCGACGCGGTGGCCATGCTCGACGAGCTGGACGGGGTCGACTTCGAATACGAGGGCGAGATGCCGCCGGAAGTGGCGCTCGACGCCGCCAACCGCGCCAACTATCCGTTCTCGCGCCTGACCGCCGACGCCAACATCCTGGTGATGCCGGCCATCCATTCGGCCTCGATCTCGGCCAAACTGGTCCAGGCGCTGGGCGGGGCCACCGTCATCGGCCCGATCCTGCTCGGCCTGGAGAAGTCGATCCAGATCTGTCCGCTGTCGGCCTCGGTGTCGAAGATCCTCAACATGGCGATGATGGCGGCCTACGACCGGCCGCAGGCGGAGGCCGAGGCGTGACGCCTGCTCGCCGCCGTTCCCCCGCAAAGGCGGGGCCCAGGCCGTCGCGCTAGTCCCTGGAAGGGGCGGGGCGGCCGCGGCTCCCCGCTCCCTTTCAGCGCTCGCGTGATGTGATGACCCCAGCCGCTCCCACCGCCATCGGCGTCGATTTCGGCACCACCAACACCGTCGTCTCGCTCGGCTACGGCGACGGCCGCGCCGAGCTGGTCACCTTCCCGGCGGCGGGCGAGGGCCTGTTCGCCTTCCGCTCGTGCCTGAGCTTCCATGCCGGGCCCGGCGGAGCGCACGACCGCGAGATCGAGGCCGGGCCGTGGGCCATCGACGCCTATGTCGACGATCCGGTCGAGACCCGGTTCATCCAGTCGTTCAAGAGCTTCGCGGCCAGCGCCTCGTTCACCGAAACCCAGATCCTCGGTCGGCGCTACCGGTTCGAGGACCTGCTCTCGACCTTCCTGCTGCGCCTGCGCGCCCGCGCCGGCGACGCGCTGGACCAGGCGCCGCCCCGGCTGATCGTCGGCCGGCCGGTGCGCTTCGTCGGCGGCGCGCCCGATCCGGCCCTGGCCCTGGCGCGCTACGACGCCGCGTTCAGGCGGCTGGGCTTTTCCGACATCCGCTACGTCTACGAGCCGGTGGCGGCGGCCTTCTTCTTCGCCCGCCAGCTGGCCGCTTCGGCCACCGTGCTGGTGGCCGATTTCGGCGGCGGCACCAGCGACTTCTCGATCATCCGCTTCGAGCGGGAGGGCGGCCGGACGCGGGCCGCCGCGCTGGGCCAGGCCGGGGTCGGGCTGGCCGGCGACGCCTTCGACTACCGCATCATCGACAACGTGGTCTCGCCGGAGCTGGGCAAGGGGTCGCGCTACCGGGCCTTCGACAACCTCCTGCCCATCCCCAACCGCTACTTCACCGCCTTCGCCCGCTGGGAGCAGCTGGCGTTGATGCGCCAGTCGCGGGACATGCGCGAAATCCGCGCCCTGGTCCGCTCCAGCCTGGAGCCCGAACGCATCGCCCGCCTGGTCGAGGTGCTCGACGACAACCATACCTACAGCCTCTATCGCTCGGTCTCGCGCTTGAAGGAGACCTTGTCGGACGAGGCGGCGGCGCGGTTCGTGTTCGACGCCGGCGACGTCCACATCGCCCGCGACGTCTCGCGCGCCGAGTTCGAGGGCTGGATCGCGCCGGAGTTGGCGGCCATGGAGGCGGCGGTGGACGAGGCCCTGGCGGCGGCCGGGCTGGACGTCGGCGGCGTCGACCGGGTGTTCCTGACCGGCGGCGCCTCGCTGACCCCGGCGGTGCGGGCCCTGTTCACCCGCCGCTTCGGCGCGGCGCGGGTGGAGAGCGGGGCCGAGCTGGAATCGATCGCCGCCGGGCTGTCGCTGATTGGCGGCGAGGCCGACCTCGATCAGTGGAGCGTGCGCGCGACCTGAGCCGGCCTGGGCTCGCGGGCGGCCAGCAGCACGCATAGCAAGACCGCCGGCAGGCCGATCAGCCCGGCGCCGACGAAGAACAGCGCATAGCCGCCCATCTCGCCATGGGTCTTCTGCAAGGCCTCGACCGCCACGCCGGAGAACCCCTTCAACGGCTTGCCGACCCAGGTGTAGATCGAGCTGAGCAGGGCGTACTGGGTGGCGGTGTAGCCCAGGCTGGTCAGGCTCGACAGATAGGTGACCAGGGCGACGCCGGCGCAGCCGACCCCGAAGTTGTCGATGAACATCACCGCGCCGAACAGGCGCAGGTCCGGGCCCCATACCGCCATCAGGCCGAACGAGGCGATGGCCGCCCCCTGCAGCAGGCCGCCGATCACCAGGCCCCGCATGCGCCCGGCCGCAGCCACCAGCAGGCCGCCGCCGGCGATGCCCGCCAGGGTGCCGGCCAGCCCGGCCGACAGCCGCACCGCCCCGACCGTGTCCTTGGTGAAGCCCAGGTCGTGATAGAACGGCGTGGCCATCGGGCCCATGATGAATTCGGGCAGCCGGTAGAGCGCGATCATCAGCAGCACGACCAGGGCCATCCAGCCGAACGAGCGGAAGAAGGCGATGAACGGCCCGGCCACGGCGTCGAACAGGCCGCGCGGGTCCCACAGCGGGGCCTTGGCGGCCATCGCCCGGTCGGCCTTGGCCGGCTCGGGGATGCGCAGGACGGCGGCCACGCCGACGGCCATCAGCAGGGCCATCAGACCGTAGGAGACCGGCCAGCCCAGATGCTGGGCGGCGAACAGGATCAGGGCGTCGCTGCACAGGACGGCGATGCGGTAGCCCAGCTGGAACGCGCTGGTGAACAGGCCGAGCTGCTCGTCGTCGGCCGCGGATTCGATGCGCAGGGCGTCGACGGCGATGTCCTGGGTCGCCGAGGCGAAGGCGACGATCAGGGCGCCGACGCCGAGCGCGGCCAGCCCGCCCTTGGGGCCGATCAGGGCCATGCCGACCAGCCCCGCCGCCAGCGCGATCTGGGTCAGCAGCAGCCAGCCCCGGCGCCGGCCGAGGCGGCCGAGCAGCGGCAGGTTGACCCGGTCCACCACCGGCGACCACAGGAACTTGAAGGAATAGGCCAGGCTGACCCAGGAGATGAAGCCGATGGCCTTCAGCGAGGCGCCTTCGTCGCGCAGCCAGTAGCCCAGGGTCGCGCCGGTCAGCATGAACGGCAGGCCGGAGGCGAAGCCCAGGGCCAGCATCACCGCCACCTTCGGCCGGCGCAGCGAACGGACCACCTCCATGGCGCCGCGACGCCTGGGCGTTCCGCCGGTTCCGGTCGTATCCTTGGCCATCACGTCTCCGCGCGCTCGCGCAGCCCCCAAATCAGGCGCGGAGCTTGGCCCGCCGCAGGCCCGGCGTCCAGTCGTCCGGGCCGCGGCGAACGCGCCGCCTCAGGCGCTCTGGGCCCGCCTGGCGGCCGGCGGCGAGGTCGCGGCGGCGCTGGCGCGGGCGATGACGGCCTTGAGGGCGCCCCGGTCGAGCGGCTTGGTGAGGAAGTCGTTCATGCCGGCCGCCAGGCAGGCCCGGCGATCCTCCTCGAAGGCGTCGGCGGTCAGGGCGATGATCGGCGCGGCGACGCCCTGGGTCCTCAGGGTCCGCGCCGCGGTCAGGCCGTCCATGCCGGGCATGCGCACGTCCATCAGGATCAGGTCGAAGGCCGAGCGGCCGGCGGCGGCCACCGCCTCGGCGCCGTCGGCGGCGCGCTCGACGCTGCATCCCTCGCGCTCCAGCAGGGTGCGCGCCAGCAGGGCGTTGATCGGATTGTCCTCGGCCAGCAGCACGCGCAGGCCGAGCGGGCGGGCGGCGGCGGCGCGCTCGTCGTGCGGCGCGGCGGCGGCGCCGTCCAGCACCGCCAGCACGCGCGCGGCCACCGAGGCTTGGCGCAGCGGCTTGATCAGATAGCCGGCGAAACCCTTGGCCCGGTAGCGGCCGATGCGGGCCCGCTCCTCGGGAGCCAGCAGGATCAGGCACGGGCGGTCGGCCAGGGGCCTGACCAGCCGGCGCGGACCGGCGAAGGCGTGGTCGATCAGGACCACCGCGCCGGCGGGCGCGGCCTCGGCGGCCTCGGCCGTCTCGCAGGCCAGGACCTGGCCGCCGGCCGCCGCGACCTGCAGCGCCAGCGCCTCGCGCACGATGGCGCTGGGCGAGGCGACCGCCACCGTCACCCCCTTCAGCGACGGCCCGGTCCGGGGCGTCCCGGCGAGATCGAATTCGGCCTCGAACCAGAACTGCGAGCCCTGGCCCGGAGCGCTGTCGACCCCGACCCGGCCGGCGAAGGCCGCGGCGAGGCGGCGGACGATGGCCAACCCCAGGCCGGTGCTGTCCAGCCGGGCGCCGTGGCGCGGGTCGGCGTGGCCGAATTCCTCGAAGATCTCCTCGCGCGCCGCCTCGGGGACGCCGGGGCCGGTGTCGCGGACGGTGAAGCGCAGGCGGCTGCGGCCGTTCGCCGCGCCGGCCGCCTCGACGCCGAGGATCACGCCGCCGTGCTCGGTGAACTTGACGGCGTTGCCGGCGAGGTTGAACAGGATCTGGCGCAGGCGGCCGTCGTCGGCCATCACCGGCGGCGACCCGCCGGGGGCCGACCAGGCGATCTCCAGCCCCTTGGCGTGGGCGCGGGGGCTGAGCAGCTCGCACACCGATTGCAGCAATCCGTCGATCTCGACCGGCGCCGTCTCCAGGACCAGCTTGCCGGCGTCCAGCTTGGCCAGGTCGAGAACGTCGTTGACCATGCCCAGCAGGTGCTCGCCGCTGTCGCGCACGGCGGCGACATAGACCCGCTGTTCGGCGGCCAGCGGCGTGGCCTCCAGCAGGCCGGCCATGCCGAGAACCCCGTTGAGCGGCGTGCGCAGTTCGTGGCTCAGCGCCGCCAGGAAGCGGTCGCGTCCGCCGCCGGCCGCCCGGCCCGAGATCAGCCTCGCCCCGCCGGGCAGCGCCTTGGCCGTCCAGGCCAGCGCGGCGGCGTCGAACCCGGTCCGCAGCGTCTCGCCGGGGCGCACGGCCAGGGCCGCCGCGCCGCCGGCGGCGTCGAACGCGGCGTTGGCCGTCACGGCGCCGGCGGCGTCGACCACGGCGGCCGGAATGTCGAGGGCGTTGAGGATGTCGGCGGCGTCGGTCATGCGGTTCCAGAGTATTGGACAGGTCGATCCTAGCCGGCCGGATTTAACGGCAGGTCAAGCCGCGCTCATCCCAACATCGGGTGACGTCGTCGCGCCCGTTTCGTCCAGACGTCGGGGCGGCCCTTGATGGCGCGGACCATGCGTCGTCGGCCGCCGCCCTCCGTTCAGGCCTTGGCCGACAAGATCGCGTCGTGAACGGCCAGTTCGACGGCCGGCGCGACGCTCGCCATCCGTCCGTCATTGGCCGCCGCCGCGGAAGCGACGCCCTGGCCGGGATGGAAGGCGGCCATGGCGTACCAGAGGGTGTTCGATCCGTTGTGCCAGAGCACGCCGTTCGGCTGCACCATCCAGCCCATGGCGTAGTCGCCGCCGAAGGGCGGGGTATGCAGGGTCCGCCAGGTGTCGGGGGTCAGCAGCGGGGATTGGTCGCGATGGGCCGCCAGATAGAGAACGAGGTCCTGCAGGGTCATGTGGACCCGCCCCGCCGGGCCGAGGACGGCCGGGTTGTCCGACGGACCGGAAGCCGGGAAGGCGCGCAACACGCCGTCGGCCGCCGCCGTGTGGCCGGAAGGCTGGCCCGGCCCCTCGCGGTCCGGGGCGCCGAACCCGGCCGAGCCCAGCTTCAGCGGTTCGAACAGCCGCTCGCGGATCGCCGCCTCCCAGGTCTTGTCCAGCCGCCGCTCGATGATGGCGCCCAGCACGACATAGCCGTTGTTGGCGTATTCATAGGTGGTTCCGGCCGGGCCCTTGGGCGGCAGGGCTAGGGCCATGCGCGCATAGGCCAGCCGGTCCTCCCGCGGGTCGGCGCTTTCGCGCGGGAAGCGGGCGAGCTGGCCGTCGGGGAGGTCGCCCGGCAGGCCCGAGCGGTGGCTGGCCAGGTGCCGCAAGGTCGCCGCGCGGTATTCCGGCCGCATGTCGGGCGCCTTGTCGCCCAGCAAGGCGCCGACGGTGTCGTCCCACTTGAGCTGTCCGGCCTCGACCAGCCGGCCGACCAGGGTCGCGGTCATCGACTTGGTGATCGAGCCCAGGTGCCACTTGTCCGCCGGCCCGACGGGGTCGGCGCCGCCCAGGCGGCGCAGGCCGGCGGCCCAGGCCAGGGTCTGGCCGCCCCGGCGCTGGGCCGCCGCGCCGAGGGCGGGCGATCCCGACGCGCGACGCAGCGATTCCAGCAGTTCGGGGGTGAGCGGAGCCGGGGCGGGCAGGGCGGCCGGGAGCGGCTCGCCTTTCGGCAGCCCGGCGTCGCCTCGCTTAAGCGTGAGCGGAAGGCCCGCTCCGCCCTGGCTCCACGTCCCATCGATGCGATCGGCCGAGACCAGCTTGCCGGCGAACCGGCCCCCGACGGCGGCGATCTCCACCTCGATCTTCTCGGGGGCCAGCGCATTCGCCTTGCCGGCCATGGCCGCCCCGCCCTGGTCGAGGCTGTAGAGCGTCGCGGTTCCGTCGGCGCCGAGGACGAGGCGAAGCCGCAGCTTGGCCGGGCCGGCGGACAGGACGCCGGTCCAGGACCCGACCACCCCCGGCGCCTGGGCCGCTGCGGCCCGCGCGGCCGTCGCCAGACCCAGCGCCGCGAGCGTGGTCGTCACCGGTCTACGCGTGATCATCGATAAGCTCCATCGTCCTTGCTCAACCTTAGCGGTCGGAACGCGCGTCGGGAAGACGTCCGCGGGGCCGGCCATGCGGCGGCCGTCCGGCGGGTCAGGCCGCGCCCATCCCGGCTTCGGCCGGCGCCGCGCCTGTTTCGCCCAGCCGCCGGTAGATCAGCGCCTCGGCCACGTGGACGCGGCGCACCGCCGCCGCCCCGTCGAGATCGGCGATGGTGCGGGCCAGCCTCAGGGTGCGCGTCCAGCCGCGCGCGGTCAGGCCGCCCGCCTCGGCGGCGCGGGTCAGCAGGGCGCGGCCCGGTCCGTCCAGGCCGGCCGCCCGTTCGAGGAACTCCCCCTCGGCCCTGGCGTTGAGGGCCGGCGCGCCGTCGCCGGCCGCCTCGGCGCGGTCGTGCTGGGCCTGGCGGGCGGCGCGGACGCGGGCGGCGGCCTCGGCCGTGCCTTCGGCGGGCGGCGCGGCGGCCAGGTCGGCTGCGGTCACCGCCGGGGTGTCCACCTGCAGGTCGATGCGGTCGAGCAGCGGCCCCGAGACCCGGGCCTGGTAGGTCTGCCGGCAGCGGGGCGCGCGGCCGCACGCGCCCCGGCCGGGGCCGCCATGTCCGCAACGGCAGGGATTCATCGCCGCGACCAGCTGGACCCTGGCGGGATAGCGCACGTGGGCGTTGGCCCGCGCCACCATCACCTCGCCGATCTCCAGGGGCTGGCGCAGGCTGTCCAGGGCCTGGGCGCTGAACTCCGGCAGCTCGTCGAGGAACAGCACGCCGTTGTGCGCCAGCGACACCTCCCCCGGCTTGGCCCGCACACCGCCGCCCGTCAGGGCGGCCATCGAGGCGGAATGGTGGGGCGCGCGGAAGGGCCGGGCCCGGGTGAGCGTCCCCCTGGCGATCAGGCCGGCGACCGAGTGGACCATCGAGGTCTCCAGCAGCTCGCGCGGGGACAGCGGCGGCAGCAGGCCGGGCAGGCGCTGGGCCATCATCGACTTGCCCGATCCGGGCGGGCCGACGAACAGCAGGTTATGGCCGCCGGCGGCGGCGATCTGCAGGGCGCGCTTGGCGCCTTCCTGGCCCCTGACGTCGCGCAGGTCCGGCGCGCGCTCGCCGTCGACCATCGGCCCGGGCGCCGGCGGGCCCATCACCTGGGCGCCCTTGAAGTGGTTGACCAGCGAGATCAGCGAGCGGGGGGCCAGCACGGCGCAGCCGCCGGCCCACGCCGCCTCGGGCCCGCAGGCCTCGGGGCAGATCAGGCCGAGCCCGAGGCCGTCGGCGGCCACCGCCGCCGGCAGGGCCCCGGCCACGGGCGCGATCTGGCCGTCGAGACCCAGTTCGCCGATGGCGGCCCATCCGTGCAGGGCGTCCGGGGCGATCACGCCCATCGCCGCCATCACCCCGAGCGCGATGGGCAGGTCGTAATGGTTGCCTTCCTTGGGCAGGTCGGCGGGGGCGAGGTTGACCACGATGCGCCGCGCCGGCAGGGCGAGGCCCAGGCCGGCGAAGGCCGCCCGCACCCGCTCGCGGCTCTCGGCCACCGACTTGGCGGCCAGGCCAACGATCACGAAGGCGACTTCGCCGCCGGTCAGCTGGACCTCGACGTCGACCCTGCGGGCCTCGACGCCCTCGAACGCCAGCGTGACGACCCGCGCGACCATCTGTTCCGTCCCCCGACTTATCCACAAGCTCAGCACGGGCCGAGGGGAGGATCAAGAACAAAAATGGAACTTTTACAGAAACTATGACGAGGATTGTCGTAAAAGTCGCGGATCAGGTCGCCGCACGCTGACAGCTAGGTCGTCGTGCGGAGGGCTTCGATCCGATCCCAGAGGATCGACGCGACGTCGGCGCCGCCGAACCGCTTCAACTGCTGCGCGCCGGTCGGCGACGTCACGTTGATTTCGGTCAGATACTCGCCGATCACGTCTATGCCTACGAACAACAGGCCGCGCCGCCTCAGCTCCGGTCCGATGACGGCGCAAAGCTCGCGGTCGCGCGCGGTCAGGTCCACGGCCTCGGCCCGTCCGCCCCGCGCCAGGTTGGAGCGCACCTGGCCGTCGGCCGGCACGCGGTTGATCGCGCCCACCGGTTCGCCGTCGACCAGCAGGATGCGCTTGTCGCCCTTGGAGACGGCGGGAATGAACTTCTGGGCCACCACCTGCTCGCGGCCGATCATGGCGTGCAGCTCCAGCAGGGCGTCGAGATTGGGATCGTCCGCCTTCAGCCGCACCACGCCCGAGCCGCCGCCGCCATAAAGCGGCTTGAGGACGATGTCGCCGTGCCGGTCGCGGAAATCGTGGATCGCCTCGCGGTCGCTGGTCACCAGGGTCGGCGGCTGCACGCCGGGGAAGCCGGTGACGAACAGCTTCTCCGGGGCGTTGCGCACCTCGGCCGGATTATTGACCACCAGCGTGCGCGGATGAATGACCTCGAGAAAGTGCGTGGCGGTGATGTAGGCCATGTCGAAGGGCGGGTCCTGCCGCATCAGCACCACGTCGACCTCGGACAGATCGCGCGTCTCCCAGGCGCCCAGGCGGTGGTGATCGCCCTTGACGGCCTGGAGGGTCAGCGACCGGCCGCGGGCCAGCACCCGGCCGTCCTCCAGGGACAGCTTGTCGGGCGTATAGACCCACAGGGCGTGGCCGCGGTCCTGGGCCTCCAGCATCAGGGCGAAGGTCGTGTCGGTGTCGATGTTGATCCCCTCGACGGGGTCCATCTGGATGGCGACCTTCAAGGCCATGCTAAAAGCTCCGCATAAAGATCAGTTCAGCCTCAGCCGCACGCGTTCGCGCGCGACGCGGGCGGCGATGGAGGCGCCGCCGTCCAACATCTGTGCGCGGGACAGCGCTTGCAAGGCCCCCGCCAGCGCGCCCTGTCCCTCGCGGGCCGCGGCGACGTCGATCCACGGCCGGTGGTCGGCGGGGTCGAGCAGGGCCCGCCTGAGGGCCGATCGCTCGGCGCGGGCATAGTCGTGGGCCGCCGCCGCGCGGGCGAAGACGTTGTTCTGCAGGCGGATGGCGACGGCCCGGTCGCTGACCGGCCGCATCAGGGCGTCGAGGTCGGCGGCGACGTCGGGGGTGAGTCCCGTGCGCAGGGCCCGCCGGGTCAGTTCGGACGGCAGCACCACCCGGCCCTCGCTGAACGGGTCGAGCGCCATCGGCCCCTCGACGGTCTCGATCCTCAGCAGGAAGTGGCCGGGGAAGTCGACGCCCCTCACGTCCAGGCCGCACCGCCGCGCCGCCTCGATGTAGAACACGCCCAGCGCCACGGGCAGGCCCTTGCGCCGCTGGGCCACGGCGATCAGGTCGGCGTTGGCCGGATGGTCGTAGGTGATCAGGTCGCCGGCCAGGCGCAGGTCGCCGGCCAGGGCTTCGGCCAGCGCTTCCTCCGGCGTCTCGCGGGCCAGGCGCTCGGTCAGGCGGGCCGCAGCCTCGCGGGCCAGGGCGCGGGCCGGCTCCGGGTCGCGGGCCGGGTCGTCGTGAACGGCGCAGGCCAGCGCCGCCTCGAACAGCGGGAAGGCGCCGTCGGCGCATCGACCGGCCTCGGCCAGGACGGTCTCGGCCTCGTCGCGGGTCATGGCCGGCCGGCGTCCTGCCGCCAAGCGTCGGCGACGTGGCGGGGCCAGCGGCCCGGGGCCAGGGCCATCAGGTCGAGGCGCACGACGGCGTCGCGCAGGTCGGCGCGCCGGGCGCAGAGGTTGCGGCCGGCCCGGCGCAGGCGCTCGCGCTGGTCGGGCGACACCGCCGTCAGGGCCTGCTCCAGGGTGGCGCGGCGCTTGACCTCGACGACGGCGACCACGTCGCCCCGCCGGGCCAGCAGGTCGATCTCGCCCTGGGGCGTCTTCAGGCGAAAGCCCAGGATGCGATAGCCCTTCAGCATCAGCCACGCCGCCGCCCAGGCCTCGCCGCGCCGTCCGGACCGGCGCGCCTCGGCTCCGCGTTCGCGGCGATCCTGGGCGCGGCGGTCCCGGGCGGGTCGGTCGACCGAGGTTCCGCGGCCGCTCATTCGGACCGCCCGTGGACGCCCTTGAGATCGAGCGCCCGCCGATAGAGTTCGCGCCGGTTGAGCCCCAGCGCCTTGGCCACCTCCGAGGCGGCGTCGGCCGGACCCAGGCGGGTCAGCGCCTCGCGCAGGGCCTGGTCGGCGTCGTCGGCGCTGGCCGGGGCGGTCTCGCCCGGCCCGACCACCACCACGATCTCGCCCTTGGGCGCCTCGAAGCGGGGATCGGCCGCCAGCACGTCGAGCGGGCCGCGTATGCAGGTCTCGTAGAGTTTGGTCAGCTCGCGAGCCACCGCCGCCGGGCGCGGGCCCAGCACGGCCGCCATGTCGGCCAGGCTGGCGGCCAGGCGCGAGCCGCCCTCGAAGAACACCAGGGTGGCGCGCACCCCGGCCAGGTCCTGCAGGAAGGCCTGGCGGGCGGCCGACTTGGGCGGCGGGAAGCCGGCGAACAGGAAGCGGTCGGTCGGCAGGCCGGCCACGGTCAGGGCGGCCAGAGTCGCCGACGCCCCGGGGATGGGATGGACGGCGGCGCCCTGGGCGATCGCCTCGCCGACCAGGCGGTAGCCGGGATCGGAGACCAGCGGCGTGCCGGCGTCGGAGACCAGGGCCACTCGGCGGCCCTCGGCCAGGGCGGCCAGGATCTTGGGCCGCATCCGCTCGGCGGCGTGCTCGTCATAGCGTTCGATCCGCTTCGACAGGCCGTAGGCCGCCAGCAGCTTGCCGGTGACGCGGGTGTCCTCGGCCAGGATAAGGTCGGCCTGGGCCAGCACGTCGAGGGCGCGCAGGGTGATGTCGCGCAGATTGCCGATCGGCGTCGCCGTGATGTAGAGCCCCGGCGCCAGCGGCGCGGGGCTCAGGGGCGGCGGCGGGACATGGACGGCCAAGGGCGATCTCACGCGGGTGCGAAACGGGCCCCTGGCTTAGCCGTTCGGCGCGCGCGGGGCTAGCCGCCCGCGCGTTCGCGCCGCGTTCGGGCTCTAGGCCGCCAGTTCGGCCGTCAGGCGGTCGAGGACGGCGCGTCCCGGCATGGTGGCGGTCAGGCGGCCGTCCGCGACGGCGACGAGGCCGAGCGCCTGGAGGTCGGTCAGCCTGGCCGGGTCGACGGGGAGGGCGGCCAGCTCGTCCAGGCCGACGCCCTCGACGGTGCGCAGCCCCATCAGCAGGCGCTCCAGCGCCGCCTCGCGCGGGGTCAGGTCCTCGCGGTCGCGCCAGCCGAGGCCGGTCCGCTCCACCGCGCGGATGTAGTCGGCCACCTTGGGCTCGGCGTAGGTCGCGGCCCGGCCGCCGGCCGCCGGCGCCCCCAGGGTCAGGCGGCCATGGGCGCCAGGTCCGGCCCCGACATAGTCCTGGCCGCGCCAGTAGACGAGATTGTGCCGCGAGCGGGCGGCCGGGCCGCGGGCGTGGTTCGACACCTCGTAGGCCTCGAAGCCGGCGGCCTCCAGCGTCTCCTGGGTTGTCTCATAGAGGGCGGCGGCGAGGTCCTGGTCGGGCGGGACCAGCCGGCCGCGCCCGACCAGGCGGTCGAAGGCGGTGCCCGGCTCGATGGTCAGCTGGTAGGGCGAGACGTGCTCGGCCCCCCAGGCGACGGCCTGGGCCAGCTCGGCGGCCCAGGCGGCGGGCGTCTGGCTGGGACGGGCGTAGATCAGGTCGATCGACAGGCGCGGGAAGGCGCTGGCGGCGGCCTCGGCGGCGCGGCGGGCCTCGGCGGCGTCGTGGTTGCGCCCCAGCAGGCGCAGGGCGTCGTCGTCCAGGGCCTGGACGCCGAGCGACAGGCGCTGGACGCCGGCCTGGGCGAAGGCGGCGTAGCGGCCGGCCTCGGCGTCGGTGGGGTTGGCCTCCAGCGTCACCTCGACGGGGCCGTCGGCGGGCCACAGCCGCCTGGCCGCGTCGACGATCTCGGCCGCCCAGGCCGGGTCCATCAGCGACGGCGTGCCGCCGCCCAGGAACACCGAGACCAGCCGCCGCGGCCCCGTCAGCGCCGCCTGGGCCTCCAGGTCGCGGACGATGGCCTGGGCCAGCGCCGCCTGTTCAGGCTGGCCCCGGTCGCGCACGACGTTGAAGTCGCAATAGGGACAGATGCGGGCGCAGTAGGGCCAGTGGACATAGACCCCCAGCGGGGGAGCCCCGGTCGGGCGCGCGCCTCGCGAAGCGGCGTCCTGCGCGGGCGCGGGCGGGCTCAAAACAGCGCGGCCCTGAGCTGTTCGAAGGCGCGGGCGCGGTGGCTCATGGCGTCCTTGGCCGCCGGCTCCATCTCGCCGAAGGTGGCGGCGAAGCCCTCGGGCTGGAAGATCGGGTCGTAGCCGAAGCCCTTGGTCCCGCGCGGCGGGAAGGTCAGGACGCCGTCGACGCGGCCCTCGACCACCACGGCCGGTCCGTCTGGCCAGGCGACGGCGAGAGCGCAGGTGAACCAGGCCGCCCGGTCCTCGAGGCCGGTCTCGGCCAAGCGTTCCTCGACTTTGGCCATGGCCGCCGCGAAGTCCTTGGCCGGCCCCGCCCAGCGGGCCGAATAGACCCCGGGGGCGCCGTCGAGGGCGGCGACGGACATGCCGGAATCGTCGGCCAGGGCGACCAGGCCGCTGGCCTGGGCCGCGGCGCGGGCCTTCAGCAGGGCGTTGCCGGTGAAGGTCGCCTCGGTCTCGTCCGGCTCGGCCAGGCCCAGCTCGGCGGCCGAGACCAAGTCGAAGCGGTCCTCGAGCAGGGCGGCGATCTCCTTGACCTTGCCGGGATTGTGGGTAGCCACGACAAGCCGTGTCGACGGTTCCAGTTTCAGCGCCATATCGCCACCTTGCAAAGGGCCGCATCCGATGAAGCTTCTCTACTCCCCCATGTCGCCCTTCGCCCGCAAGGTCCGCGTCTGCGCGCACGAGCTGGGGATCGCGCTGCCGGTCGCGTTCGTCGATCCCTGGACCGACGAGGCGCTGCGCGGCGCCAATCCCCTGGCCAAGGTGCCGGCGCTGGTGCTGGCGGACGGCGCGCCGCTCTACGATTCCCGGGTGATTTGCCAGTACCTGGACCACCTGGGCGGCGGCGGGCTCTATCCGGCGCCGGGGGCGGCGCTGTGGCGGGCGCTGCGGCTGGAGGCTCTGGCCGACGGGATCTGCGACGCGGCGGTGCGCCGGCGCATGGAGACGATCCGGCAGGACGTCCGCCACGACGACGTCATCGTCCGCCAGGCCCTGGCCATGACCGCCGGGCTGGACGCGCTGGAGGCCGAAGCGGCGGCCGGCCTGACCGGATTCGGGATCGGCGAGATCGCGGCCGCCTGCGCCGTCGGCTATCTCGACCTACGTTTCCCGGACGACCGCTGGCGCGACGGCCGCCCGGCCCTGGCGGCCTGGAGCGAGACGGCGGCCGCCCGGCCGTCCATGGCGGCGACGGTGGTCTCTCCCGCCTGACGCTTCGCACCTGCGTTACGGGAAGGTAATCCATTACGAAGGTTTAATATCGTTTTTCGATAATTTCGTTGATCGAAAAGCGATGCGGGCATATCGATTGTCATCAAGGACGACCTGAGGTCGCCCTGCGGAAGCCAAAGGGAGAGCGCTTCCGTGTTGCAACGCACAATCGAGGGAGTTCCATCATGTCCGCCTTTGTCCTGGTTCTCGACCGTGTCGCCCCCGTCGTCACCGCCGGCCTGTTGGCCTGCCTGCCCATCAGCGCCTTCCTGTTCGTCGCCCCGTCGCTCTGAGCGCGGCGCGATGCGGACAGGACGCGATATCGGCTCGCCGTCCGCGCGACCTTGCCATAAGGATCGGCGGTCGGCGGCGTCGCCGGCGATCGCGAAACTGTAGGGGAGGGGCGCATGCGCGCCTTGGGACCGGGCTCGGTTTCGAGCCTGCTGAAGATTATTCTCGACGTTGTCTATGTGGCGCTGTGGATCGTCGCGGGGGCCGTCCTGATCGGGTTCATCGCCAGCGGCGTGCTGGTGGCCAATCCCGACCTGCTCAAGGGCGCGATCACCATCAACGGCGAGGTCACCGAGCTTAGCCAGCGCGGACCGTCCGTCATGGGCGCCATCGCCGCCGGCGGGCTCTATGTCGGCGGCGTGCTGATCATCGTCGGCCGGCTGCGGCGCATCTTCGCCACCCTGATCGCCGGCGACCCGTTCCAGCCCGACAATGTGCGGCGCCTGCGGGTGATCGGCGTGATGCTGGCCCTGCTGGAGCTGTCGCGCTACGTCGTCGCCGGCCTGTTCGCCTGGCTGGCGCCGGGCGTGAACAAGGCCGACGCCGGGGTCAGCCTGACCGCCTGGTTCGCCGTGCTGGTGGTGTTCGTCCTGGCCGAGGTGTTCCGCGAGGGCGCGCGCCTGCGGCGCGAAGCCGAATTGACCATCTAGGGCGCTGGAGCCGTCGCAATGCCCATTCGCGTCCATCTCGACCGCGTTCTGCTGGAGCGGCGCATGTCGCTGACCGAGCTCGCCGACCGGGTCGGGGTCACCATCGCCAACCTGTCGATCCTCAAGACCGGCAAGGCCCGGGCCATCCGCTTCTCGACCCTCGACGCCCTGTGCCGCGAACTGGGCTGCCAGCCCGGCGACATCGTGACGTTCGAGCCGGGCCCTCCGGATGATCCGGACGGCGGCGAGGACTAGCCCATGGCCCGCATCGAATTCGACCGCCCGACCCGCGAGATGCTGGCGCGCCAGATCGTGCGCCACCTGAAGGAGACGCTGGACGTCGAGATCGCGCCCTTCGACGCGGTCGATCTGCTGGACTTCCTGGCCGAGACGCTCGGTCCGCATTTCTACAACCAGGGCCTGACCGACGCCCAGGCCGTGATCCAGAGCCGCGTCGAGGCGATCGTCGAGGCCGTGTCCGATCTCGAAAAGCCGGTGAAGCGCTAGCCGGGCCGCGCGGCGGGCCAGCCGCCGGCTCAGGCGGCCGTCGCCGCCTTCTGCATCGCGATCAGCTCGCCGATCCCCTTGCGGGCCAGGCCGAACAGGGCGTCGAACTCGCCCTGGCTGAAGCCGCGCTTCTCGCCGGTGGCCTGGATCTCGACGATCTGGCCGGTTCCGGTCAGCACGAAGTTGGCGTCGGCCTCGGCGTTGGAGTCCTCCTCGTAGTCGAGGTCGAGCACCGGAGTGTCGGCGAACACCCCGCACGACACCGCCGCCACCTGGTCTAGAATCGGGTCGGCGGCGATCACGCCCTCCTCCATCAGGTGGCGCGTGGCCAGGCGCAGGGCGACCCAGGCGCCGGTGATCGAGGCGGTGCGGGTGCCGCCGTCGGCCTGGATCACGTCGCAGTCGATGCTGATCTGGCGCTCGCCCAGGGCCTTGAGGTCGACCACGGCGCGCAGGCTGCGGCCGATCAGGCGCTGGATCTCCTGGGTGCGGCCCGACTGCTTGCCGGCGGCGGCCTCGCGGCGGCCGCGGGTGTGGGTGGCGCGGGGCAGCATGCCGTATTCGGCCGTCACCCAGCCCTGGCCTCGGCCGCGCAGGAACGGCGGCACGCTCTCGTCGACGCTGGCGGTGACCAGCACCTTGGTGTGGCCGAACGAGACGAGGCACGAGCCCTCGGCGTAGCGGTTGACGCCGGTTTCGAAGGCGACCGGGCGCAGGAGGTCGGGGGCGCGTTCGGAAGGACGCATGGGGAGGGCCTCGTTATGAGCGATAGCGGCTTTGCCAATGGATGACGCCGCGCTTATCCTAGATCGACAGTCATGACGAGCATCCTTCAGTCCGGCCCGCCGTCGGCGCGCACGCCCACCATCGCCGAACTGGACGGTCGCGCCCGCGACATCTTCCGGCGGGTGGTCGAGACCTATCTGGAGACCGGCGAGCCGGTCGGCTCGCGCACGGTCTCGCGCGGCGGGGTGCACCTGTCGCCGGCCTCGATCCGCAACACCATGCAGGACCTGGCGCATCTCGGCCTGCTGGGCGCTTCGCATGTCAGCGCCGGGCGCATCCCCACCCACGCCGGCCTGCGGCTGTTCGTCGACGGCCTGCTCGAGGTCGGCGACCTGGCCGAGGACGAGCGCCGCGCCATCGACGCGCGGCTGTTCGCGCGGGGCCGGGGGTTCGAGGAGGCGCTCAACGAGGCCAGCAGCCTGCTGTCGGGCCTGGCAGGCGGCGCCGGCATCGTGGTCAGCCCGATCCGCGACGCCGGGGTCAAGCACGTGGAGTTCGTCGCCCTGGGCGTCGACCAGGCGCTGGCGGTGATGGTGTTCGAAGACGGCTCGGTCGAGAACCGCCTGATGACCCTGGCCGCCGGCCTGACCCCGGCGGCGCTGCAGGAGGCCTCGAACTTCCTCAACGGCCGGCTGCGCGGGCGGACCCTGGGCGAGACCCGGGCCGAGATGCGCGGCGAGCTCGACATCGCCCGGCGCGAGCTGGACGAGACCGCCGCCCGCCTGGTCGAGGACGGCCTGGCGGCGTGGAGCGGCGGCGAGGGCGCCGCCCGGTCGCTGATCGTGCGCGGCCGCGCCAACCTGCTCGACGACCGGGCGGCGCTGGAGGACATGGAGCGGGTGCGGATGCTGTTCGACGACCTCGAACAGAAGGAGCAGCTGATCAGCCTGCTGGACGACGTCAAGGCGGCCCAGGGCGTGCGCATCTTCATCGGCGCCGAGACGCGGCTGTTTTCACTTTCGGGTTCCGCCGTGATCGCGGCGCCCTATATGACAGGCCGGCAGCGGGTGCTCGGCGCGATCGGCGTGATCGGCCCGACCCGTCTGAACTATGCTCGGGTGATCCCGCTGGTGGACTATACGGCGAGGGTGCTCGGGCGATTGCTTGAGTCCTAGAGGATTGCGACATGACCGACGACCAAACGCCGGCCCCCGACCATCACGACGCCGACGCCGAGCGGGCCGAGGCCTTCGACGCCGACGCCGCCCTGGAAGCGGCCCTGACCGAGGTCGCCTCGCTGAAGGAGCAGATGCTGCGCGTCGCCGCCGAGGCCGAGAACGTCAAGCGTCGGGCCGAGCGCGAATCCAACGACGCCCGCGCCTACGCTATCCAGAAGTTCGCCCGCGACCTGCTCGGCGTGGCCGACAACCTGGAGCGCGCCCTGCAGCACGCCCCGCGCGATTCCGAGGACGCCTCGGTCAAGAACCTGACGGTCGGCCTCGACATGACCAACAAGGCCCTGCAGGAGGCGTTCGAGCGCAACCAGCTCAAGCGCGTGAGCCCCGAGCGCGGCGAGCGCTTCGACCCGCACCTGCATCAGGCGATGATGGAGCAGCCGGCCGAGGACGTCGCCCCCGGCTCGGTGCTGCAGGTGCTGCAGAGCGGCTACGAGCTGTTCGGCCGCCTGGTGCGCCCGGCCATGGTGGTGGTCAGCCCCAAGGCCGCTGCGCCCGCCCCCGCCCCGGCCGAGACCAACCCCTACGCCCAGAACGCCGCCGATCCCGCCGGCGGCGCCTTCGACACCAAGGCCTGACCTCGCGCGGGCTTCGCTCGCCCGCCCCTTCTCCGCGATGGCGCAGGGGTGGCGGGCGCTCGCCGGGCTTCAGCCGAACGCGCCGCGCTTGGCGCCCGGCTTGACGCCGTTCCTGGCGAACCAGTCGAGCATGCGGGCCCAGGCGTCCTTGGCCGCCGGCTCGTCATAGGTCGAGCGGTAGTCGGCGTGGAAGCCGTGCTGGGCCTCGGGATAGACGATGAGGTCGCCCTTCTTGCGGGCGTCGCGCAGCTTGGCGCGCATGGTCTCGACGTCGGTCAGGGGAATGCCCTTGTCCTTGCCGGCGTAGAAGCCGAGCACCGGCGCGCGCAGGTCGCCGACCACGTCCAGCGGCCAGGGCCGGTCCTCGTCGCCGAGGAACTGGTCCTTGGCCGGCCGCGACAGGCGGCCGTACCAGGCCGCTCCGGCCTTGAACTCGGGGAAACGGGCCGCCGCCATCCACACCGCCGCCCCGCCCCAGCAGAAACCGGTGACGGCCATGCGGCCGCGATCGACGAAATCCTGGGCCTTGAGCCAGGTCAGCACCGCCCCGATGTCGCCCAGCACCTGGGCGTTGGTGGCGGTGGCGACGATCTTCTGGATCTGGCCGAAGTCGGTCAGGGGCGCGGGATCGCCGGCCCGGTGGAAGAAGGCCGGCGCGACGGCGACGTAGCCGAGCTTGGCCAGCCTGCGGCAGAGGTCGCGGATGTATTCGTGGACGCCGAACACCTCGGACACCACCACCACCACCGGATAGCGGCCCTTGGCGTCGGGCCGGGCGACATAGGCCGGCAGGGGGGCGTCGGCCTGCGGGATCGCGACCTCGCCGGCGATCAGGCCGGCCTCGTCGGTGTGGATCGCCTCGGCCTGGGCCGAGACGGCGGCCAGGGCGTAGCCGGCGAAGAACATCGCGCCGAGCGCACGGCGGCTGGGCGAGAAGTCGGCGTCCTGCGACCCTTCGGGCCGGGTGAGGGTGACCATGGCGAAGCGGCTTTCGTTGGCGATTTTGACCGATTCAATCGCCGTTCCGCCTCCCGCGTCGAGTCATAAATTCGCCGGGCCCGGCCGCGCCCGCCTCAGGGTCAGGTTGATGCGGCCGCCGCCCGGAACCAGCCGCGAGGAGCCCGCCAGCACCCGGTCGACGCCATGGAAGGCCAGCCGCGCCGGCCCGCTCAGCAGGCAGACGTCGCCCGAGGTCAGCCGCACCGAGCGGGTGGGGTCCTTGCGGCTGGTCCCGCCCAGGCGGAACACGGCGGTGTCGCCCAGCGACACCGACAGCACCGGGAAGGCGAAGTCGGCCTCGTCGCGGTCCTGGTGCAGGCCCATGCGCGCGCCGTCGCGATAGAGGTTGACCAGGCAGGCGTCGGGCGGGGCGGCGGCGCCGGCCGCATCCGCCCACAGGTCGAGCAGGACCGGCGGGATCGGCGGCCACGGCGCGCCCGTCAGCGGATGCCGGTCGACATAGCGATAGCCCCGCGCGTCGGTGAACCAGCCGACCTCGCCCAGGTTGGTGGTCTCGACGCTCATGGCCTGGCCGCCGGGGGTGAGCGGCCGGTAGAACGGCGCGTCGGCGGCGGCGGCGAACACGGCGTCGACCAGGGCGCGCTGGACCGCCTCGTCCAGCCGCCCGGGAAACAGTCGAAAGCCCCGATCCTCGATCATCCGCCGCTTTTAGCGCGAAACCGGGCCGGCGGGCGCACAACCCTATCAAGTCTGTGGTCTTCCTCTTGCGGACCCCCCCGTCCTTCCCATATGCGGCTTCTGAAAGCGGATTACGGTCTCGTGAACCGCTGCCGTTTCCGGGGCCCACGACAACGGCCCCATAGTTTCGAACACCGGATCGAACGGGGGCGAGGATCACAAGCGGCGCTTCGGATGAAGGCCCGGAAATCCCCGTCCGCCAGACAGGAGCGACAGACTTCGATGAGCAAGATTATCGGCATCGACCTCGGCACGACCAATTCGTGCGTGGCGATCATGGACGGCAAGAGCCCTAAGGTGATCGAGAACGCCGAGGGCGTGCGCACCACCCCCTCCGTGGTGGGCATCCTTGACGACGGCGAGCGCCTCGTCGGCCAGCCGGCCAAGCGTCAGGCCGTCACCAACCCATCGAACACCCTCTTCGCCATCAAGCGGCTGATCGGCCGCAACTTCGACGACCCCGTGGTCGCCAAGGACAAGGGCATGGTGCCCTACGACATCGTCAAGGGCCCGACCGGCGACGCCTGGGTGCGCGCCCATGGCAAGGACTATTCGCCGCAGCAGATCTCGGCCTTCATCCTGCAGAAGATGAAGGAGGCCGCCGAGGCCCATCTGGGCGAAAAGGTCGAGAAGGCGGTCATCACCGTCCCGGCCTATTTCAACGACGCCCAGCGCCAGGCGACCAAGGACGCCGGCAAGATCGCCGGCCTGGAAGTGCTGCGCATCATCAACGAACCGACGGCCGCGGCGCTCGCCTACGGGCTTGAGAAGAACGACGGCAAGAAGATCGCGGTCTACGACCTGGGCGGCGGCACCTTCGACGTGTCGATCCTCGAGATCGGCGACGGCGTCTTCGAGGTGAAGTCGACCAACGGCGACACCTTCCTCGGCGGCGAGGACTTCGACCTGCGCCTGGTCGACTACCTGGCCGAGGAGTTCAAGAAGGAGACCGGGGTCGACCTGCGCAACGACAAGCTGGCCCTGCAGCGCCTGAAGGAAGAGGCCGAGAAGGCCAAGAAGGAGCTGAGCTCGACCACGCAGTACGAGGTCAACCTGCCCTTCATCTCGATGAACGCGTCGGGCCCGCTGCACCTCAACATCAAGCTGTCGCGCGCCAAGCTCGAAGCCCTGGTCGAGGACCTGATCGCCAAGACCATCGGCCCCTGCGAGCAGGCGCTGAAGGACGCCGGCCTCAAGAAGTCGGACATCGACGAGGTGGTCCTGGTCGGCGGCATGACCCGCATGCCCAAGGTCCAGCAGGCCGTGCAGGACTTCTTCGGCCGCGAGCCGCACAAGGGCGTCAACCCGGACGAGGTCGTGGCGCTGGGCGCGGCGGTCCAGGCCGGCGTGCTGCAAGGCGACGTCAAGGACGTGCTGCTGCTCGACGTCACCCCGCTGACCCTGGGCATCGAGACCCTGGGCGGGGTGTTCACCCCCCTGATCGAGCGCAACACCACCATCCCGACCAAGCGCTCGCAGACCTTCTCCACGGCCGAGGACAACCAGTCGGCGGTGACCATCCGCGTGTTCCAGGGCGAACGCCCGATGGCGGCCGACAACAAGACGCTCGGCCAGTTCGACCTCGTCGGCATCCCCCCGGCCCCGCGCGGCGTGCCGCAGGTCGAGGTGACGTTCGACATCGACGCCAACGGCATCGTCCACGTCACCGCCAAGGACAAGGCCACCGCCAAGGAGCAGTCGATCCGCATCCAGGCCAACGGCGGCCTGTCGGACTCCGACATCGAGGCGATGGTCAAGGACGCCGAGTCGCACAAGGCCGACGACGAGAAGCGCAAGCATCTGGTCGAGGCCCGCAACCAGGCCGACGCCATCCTGCACTCGACCGAGAAGGCGATGGCCGAGCACGGCGACAAGGTCGGCGCGGCCGAGAAGGGCGCCATCGAGACGGCCGCGACCGAGCTCAAGGCCGTCAAGGACGGCGACGACCTCGAGGCCATCCAGGCCAAGACCCAGGCCCTGGTCCAGGCTTCGATGAAGCTGGGCGAGGCCATGTATCAGGCCCAACAGGCCGCCGGCGGCGAAGCCGGCCAGGCCCATGGCGCGGACGACGGCGTCGTGGACGCCGAGTTCGAGGAAGTCGACGACGACAAGAAGTCGGCCTGAGGCTGACCGCCGTGCCGGCGACCGCATCCCTTTCCGAACATCCGGTCTGGCGGGCGGTCGCCGCGTGCGGCGAACGGCGCGGCGCGACCCGGCTCCGCGGCTTGCGGCGGAGCGCCGCCGCACCCACCTCAAAAACTCATGAAATGACGATCTGACGCCGCCATGCGCGACTATTACGAAATCCTGGGCGTGAGCCGCACCTGCGACGGGGCCGAGCTCAAATCCGCCTTTCGCAAGCTCGCCATGCAGCACCATCCGGACAAGAATCCGGGCTGCACCCAGTCCGAGGGCCGGTTCAAGGAGCTGAACGAGGCCTATTCGATCCTCTCCGATCCCCAGAAGCGCGCGGCCTACGACCGCTTCGGCCACGCCGGCGTCAACGGCGGCGCGGGCGGCCCGGGCCAGGCCGGATTCGGCGACATCCACGACATCTTCAACGAGGTGTTCGGCGACGCTTTCGGCGACATGTTCGGCGGCGGCCGGCGCCAGAAGAGCGGCCCCCAGCGCGGCCAGGACCTGCGCTACGACATCGAGATCACCCTCGAGCAGGCCTATGCCGGCGCCGAGGTCGAGATCACCGTTCCCTCCTCGGTGACCTGCGAGACCTGCGAGGGCTCCGGCGCCAAGCCGGGCACCAGCCCCACCGTCTGCGGAACCTGCGGCGGGGCCGGGCGCGTGCGCGCGGCCCAGGGCTTCTTCGCCATCGAACGCACCTGCCCGCGCTGCGGCGGGGCCGGGCGGCTGGTGCTCGATCCGTGCCGGGACTGCCATGGCCATGGCCAGGTTCGCCGCGACCGCACCCTGCAGGTGCGCATCCCCGCCGGCGTCGACGACGGCGCCCGCATCCGCCTGGCCGGCGAGGGCGACGCCGGGGCCCATGGCGGCCCGCGCGGCGACCTCTACATCTTCCTGTCGGTGCGGCCGCACGAGCTGTTCGAGCGCGACGGCCTGGACCTGTTGTGCACCGTGCCGGTGCCGATGTGCGTCGCCGCCCTGGGCGGCGACATCGAGGCTCCCTGCCTGCTCGGCGGGGCCGACTGCGACGGCGAATGCAAGATCGTGGTCAAGGTCCCCGAGGGGGCCCAGACCGGCAAGACCGTCCGCCTGAAGGGGCGCGGCATGCCCTCCTTGCGCACCCGCGAGCGCGGCGATCTGGTGGTCGAGCTCTATATCGAGACCCCGACCCGGCTGACCGCCCGCCAGAAGGAGCTGATGCGCGAACTGGCCGGCCTGTGCGGCGACCAGCAGCATCCGAAGTCCTCCGGCTTCTTCAAGAAGGCCAAGACCTTCTGGGAAGACATCACCAGCGCCGAGGCCTGAGGCCCGGGCGGCCAGGAATGCGAGGAACGCCATGACCCATCACGCGACCGGCGCCTTCGACGTCAAGCGCACGCCCCAGACCGCCGCCGACGCGCCGGTGGGGCGGTTCTCGCTGGACAAGGTGTTCCGCGGCGGGCTGGAGGCGACCAGCGTCGGCGAGATGCTGGCCGTCGGCTCGGACACCCCCGGCTCGGCCGCCTATGTGGCGCTGGAGCGGGTCTCCGGAACCCTAGACGGCCGGACCGGCGCCTTCGCCCTGCATCATGTCGGCCGCATGGAGCGGGGCGCGCCCTCGCTGACCATCGAGGTCGCGCCCGATTCGGGGACCGGCGAGCTGGTCGGCCTGACGGGACGGCTGAGCATCCGCATCGAGGACGGCCAGCACTTTTACGATTTCGAATACGACCTGGGCTGAGCCCCGGCGCGCTCAGGGCTTGCGTGGTCCCCGGCGCGGTCCGCCGGGCTTGGCTGGGCCGTCCGGGCGAGGGCCCGGCCGCTTGCCGCCCGCGCTTCCGCGGCCTTCGCCCCGCGCCGGTTTCGCCCCGCGCGCCGCCGAGGGACCGCCAGCGAAAAAGCTCTTCTCGCCCGGAACGGCCGGCTTGGGCGCCCGGCGCTTCTTGGGCTTGTCGCCCGCCGCCGCTGTGGGCCGGGGCCGCGCCGCCGCGCGCGCCAGCCGCGCCTGACGGGCGTCGTCGGGTCCGGCCGCCGGCGGCGCCAGCAGCGCCTCGCGCTCGGCCGTCGTCAGCGGGCGCCACTTGCCTTCGGGCAGGGCGCCGATCTCGATCGGCCCGATGCGGATGCGGTGAAGGTCGACGACCGTCAGCTCGACCAGCTCGCACATGCGGCGGATCTGGCGGTTGCGGCCTTCCTTGAGCACGAAGCGCAGCACGCCGCTGCCGGTGTCGGTCACCCGCGCCGGCTTGAGCTGGCGGCCGTCCAGCTCCAGCCCCAGGCGCAGCAGGGCCAGCTTCCTGGGCGTGATCTCGCCCGCCACCCGCACCAGATATTCCTTCTCCAGCGCCGCGTCCGGCCCGATCACCGCCTTGGCCACCACCCCGTCCTCGGACAGCAGCAGCAGGCCGCGCGAATCCATGTCCAGCCGCCCCACCGGGGCCAGCTTGCTCTCCAGGGTCGGAACGGTCGCGCCCGGGTCGCCCCACAGCGCCGCGCGGGTGAGCAGGCGCACGGCCGGGACCTGGCCGTGCTCGGGCTGGCTCGACACCACCCCGACCGGCTTGTGGAAGACGATGCTCAGGCTGGCGTCCAGCGTCTGGGTGGCGTCGTCGGCGAGGGTCAGGGTCTGGCCGGAGGCGATCTTGCGGCCGGGGTCGGTCACCGTCTCGCCATCGACGCTGACCAGGCCGCGGCCGATCAGGCCCTCGGCCTCGCGGCGCGAGCACACGCCGGCCTGGGCCAGCCAACGGTTGATCCGCTGGGGCTCGGCTTCTTCGTAACGTCGGGTCCAGGGCATGAACGGTCTCGAAAATGTGTCGGCCTTAGTAGGGTTTGCGGCGCGGCTTGACAATCGGCGGGCGGCGGCCTCCGCTGAACGCCGTTACGGGGGAACGTCCAATGAACAAGTCAGGCTCCATCCTCGCCGCCATTCTGCTCGGCGGCCTTGTCGCGGGAACCATCGACGTCGGCGCGGCGGCGCTGATCAACGGGGCGCCGGTCCCGGTCATCCTGAAGTTCATCGCCAGCGGCCTGCTCGGCAAGGGCGCGCGCGGCGGCGGCGCCGACATCGCCGTGCTCGGCCTCGTGCTGCAATGGGCGATGTCGCTGGTCATCGCCGCCGTCTTCGTTCTGGCCAGCCTGCGCCTGCCGGTTCTGCGCCGCAACTGGCCGGTCTGGGGCCTGGCCTACGGCGTCGGAATCTATTTCGTGATGAGCTACGTGGTCATGCCGCTGTCGGCCGTCGGCCACGCGCCCAAGTTCGTCATGGCCGGCTTCGCCATGAACATGGCGGCCATGCTGGTGTTCGGGCTGATCGTCGCCGGCTGCGCGCGGTGGCGGTTGGGCAAGGCCTAGGCCGCGGGTTCGGGACGTTTCCGAATCCGCTATCCCAGGGGTTGTGTTGCGTCGGCGAGTGCGCCCATGGTGGCGGCCGCGTCGCCGTCGCGGCGCGGGCCTGCATGCGGGGGATGATCCAGTGAACGCGACGATCCGTTGGCGGTCTACGGCCATCCTTGCCGCGGCGGGCCTGGGGTTCGCGCCGCCCGTCTGGGCCGACCCCGCGCCGGCCACGCGCGCCGAAGCGGTCGAGGCGCCCTTCACCCTGGCGGCGGAGCACATCTATGTCGATGTCGAGATCAACGGCCAGGGACCCTTCCACTTCATCCTGGACACCGGCGCGGTCAACGTCCTGACGCCGGAGACCGCGAGCCGCCTGAACCTCGCGCTCGAGCGCAAGGTCGAGGCGGTCGGCACGGGCGGAACCCAGAGCGCCCGTGAGACCAAGGTCCAAACCGTCCGCATCGGCGGCGCGACGCTGCGCGATCAACCTTTCTATGTGATCGACCTGCCTCCCGCGGTGGTGGCGAGCCGGCCCGTCGACGGCCTCATCGGGCATGGCTGGCTGAGCCGGACGCCGACCAGGATCGACTACGCCGCGTCGAAGCTGACCTTCTATCCGTCCCAGGGCTGGCGCTATGGGGGAGCCGCCCCGGCGACGCCGCTCCATTTCAAAGGGGCGCTGCCGCAGGTCGACGCCGCCGTCGACGGCGTCTCCGGCCGTTTCACGCTCGACACCGGCAGCAGCGGGTCGCTGATCCTTTATCCCGCGTTCGTCGACAAGAACGATCTCATCGCGCGGTATCGGCCGAAGACCGAGATCATGTCCGCCGTCGGCGTGGGCGGGCCGGTCTTCTCGCTCATCACGCGGGCCAAGCGCCTCGACGTGGCGGGAGTCTCGGTCGACGGCCCCGTCACCTTCCTGTCGCGCGCCAAGTCCGGGGCGGCGGCCGACGCCAGGACGGCCGGAAGCTTCGGGTTCGGCGTGCTGCGGCGGTTCACCGTCACGCTCGACTACGCCAAGGGCCAGGCCTTCTTCGAGCCCAACGCGGCGTTGGGCGAACCCGATCTGGCCGACCGCTCGGGCCTGAGGCTCGAAACGGCCCCCGAAGGCTTCAAGGTGACCTTCGTCGCCGTGGACAGTCCGGGCATGCGGGCGGGGCTGCGGGCGGGCGACATCATTCGCGCGGTCGAGGGCGCGCCGGCCGCCGGGCTCGACCTGTCGGCGATGCGGACCCGGCTGAAAGGCGCCGTCGGCGCGAAGATCGCCCTCGAGGTCGCCGGCAGGACCGCGCCCGTCGTGGTGGAGCTGGGCGACCTCTAGGCCCGACCCTTCGGCGCGATGCGCGGGTCGTCGGCGTCGGCGCCGGCGCTCAGCTGCAGGAGCGGAACTCGCCGGTCTTGCTGAAGCAGACCTGCACCTCGGTGAGCACGTGGCCGGCCGTCACGGTCACGACGCCGTCGGCCGGGATGTCCGGGTTCGCCTGCCGGAAGGCCTGTTTCAGCGCCGAGGTCTCCTGCTCGCCGACGGTCCGCGCCGTCGCATAGGCGCTCGGGATGGTCACCGAGCCGCGCAGCTTGTCGGACAGCGCGAAATAGCCGGCGGGGTCCAGTCCGGAGCAGGTGCCGTGCTTGGCCCACTCGTGGTCGATCATCGTGGGGCTGGGATAGAGCGACTTGTACCGCTCGCGCACGTCGGCCGGCAGGGCCGCGCGGCTGCAGCTCGCCGGGAAGGTGCGGGCGTCGTACTGCGGCCAGAGCCCGTGCAGGCCGAAGCCCAGGCCATGGCCGCATTCCACCGGATCGCTGTGGGTGGCGCAGAACCCCGGCGTCCAGGTCAGGGCCAGGACGTAGTAGTTGAAGTTCTTCGGGGTGGGCTTGGACCGCTTGTGCCGCGCCAGGGCCGGATCGGCGCCGGCCACGGCCAGCGCCAGGGTCAGGCAGAGCAGGGCGGCGGCGCGCGACGGGGATCGGGACGATCGCATGCGGGGGTTCCGGCGGTTGGCGTCGAGACGGTTTCCCGGCGGCCCTCGGCGCGACCGGCACGGCGAAGCTTCACCTCGCCAGCTAACACCAGCTAACACCAGCCGACGCCGCCTGACAATCTGGGATATTTTGCCGTGGTCATGCCCTTTCAGATTGAAATGGCGATCGCGACGCGGCCGGGCGCGCTATCCTGCGCCGGCGGACAACCACCCCGGCAGGTCGTCCCACCGATAGGCGACCGCCGCCACCGAGCCGCCGGCGATGGGCTCGCGGCGGGCCTCGGCCCGGCCGCCGCCCAGGCGCTCGTAGAAGGCGCGGGCGCGGAGGTTGTCGGCCAGCACCCAGATCACCAGCGAGGTCGCGCCGCGCGCGGCCAGGGCGCGGGCCGTCGCCGTCAGGAGGGCGCGGCCCAGGCCCGAGCCCTGCGCGGTCTTGAGCAGGTAGAGCGTGGTGATCTCGGCCTCGCCCGGGACGCCCGCCCGCGACGCCTCGCCCGAGCAATAGCCGACCAGGCCGGCCTCTCCTTCGGCCGCCAGGGTGACTTCGCCGACATGCAGCAGCCGCCAGCGCCAGCGGCGGGCGTGGGCGGCGACCGACATCCGCGCTAGATAGGCCGCCGGCAGGACGCCCGGATAGGTCTCGCGCCAGGCCTGGACATGGACGAGGGCCAACTCGGCGGCGTCGCCGGGCCCGGCGGGGACGATGGCGTAGGTCAGTTCGCTCTGCATCGTCATATGGACGTGGGGCGGGACCGGTCGGGTTCAAGGGGCTTGCGGAGCCGGTCTTTGCGGGGCGCGCCGTCGATTAACCCGCCAAGACGGGGCTGACGCGCGGGCGCGGGCTCTGTAGCTTGCGCCGCGATGAACGCCCCCGCCGCTTTGATTCCCGATCCCGCCGGCGCCACGCCGGTGATGGCCCAGTATTTCGAGGCCAAGGCCCGCCAGCCCGACGCGCTGGTGTTCTTCCGCATGGGCGACTTCTACGAGCTGTTCTTCGACGACGCGGCCAAGGCGGCGGCGGCGCTGGGCATCGCCATGACCCATCGCGGCACCCACGCCGGCCAGCCGATCCCGATGGCCGGCGTGCCGGCCCACGCGGCCGAGGCCTATCTGGCCAAGCTGATCCGCGCCGGCTTCAAGGTCGCGGTCTGCGAGCAGATGGAGAATCCGGCCGAGGCCAAGAAGCGCGGCTCCAAGTCGGTGGTCCACCGCGAGGTCACCCGCGTGGTCACCCCCGGCACCCTGACCGAGGACGGCTTGCTGGACGCGCGCGGGGCCAACCGGCTGGCGGCGGTGGCGATCCGCGCCGGCCAGGCGGCGGTGGCCAGCGTCGAGCTGTCCACCGGCGAGGTCGAGGTGATGCTGGCCGCCCGCGACGGGCTGGCCGCCGCCCTGGCGGCGCTGCAGCCGTCGGAAGTGCTGGTCCCCGACCGGCTGTTCGCCGACGAGGCCGCCTCGGCGGCGCTGAAATCGGTCGGCGGGCTGGTGCAGCCCATGCCCGGCGCCCTGGCCGAGCCGTCGGCTTCCGAGGCGCGGCTGAAGCGCCTCTACGGCGTCGACACCCTCGACGGCTTCGGCGAACTGGGCGGGGCCGAGGTCGCCGCCCTGGGCCTGATCGCCGCCCACCTGGAGACCACCCAGGCCGGCCGCCTGCCGGCCCTGCGCCCGCCGCGCCGCGCCGGCGAGGCCGACGTGATGGCCATCGACCCGGCCACCCGCGCCTCGCTGGAGATCGAGAAGACCCAGAGCGGCGGCCGCGACGGCTCGCTGCTGGCGGCCATCGACCGCACGGTCACCGCCGGCGGGGCCCGCCTCCTGGCCGCCCGGCTGGCCCGGCCGCTGTTGCGGGTCGAGGCCATCGAGGCCCGCCTGGACGCGGTGGAATGGTTCGCGGGCCACCGCTCGCTGCGCCAGGACGTGCGCGAGGTGCTGCGCGGCTGCGGCGACATGGCCCGCGGCCTGTCGCGCCTGGCGCTGGGCCGCGGCGGCCCGCGCGACCTGGGGACCATCCGCGACGGCCTGCGCGCCGGCCACGCCATCGGCGCCCTGGTCGCCGCCCATCCCGACATCCTCGATCCGCCGCCGCCCGAGGTGGGCGAGGCGCTGGACGCGCTGAACGCCGCCCTGCACCCCGACCTCGCCGCCTTCCTGGCCGCGCTGGAGCAGGGCCTGGGCGCCGACCTGCCGGCCCAGCCCCGCGACGGCGGCTTCGTCGCCGCCGGCGTGCGGCCCGAACTGGACCAGGCCCGCGCCCTGCGCGACGACAGCCGCCGGGTGATCGCCGCCCTGGAGGCCCAGCTCCAGGCCGAGACCGGCATCAGCCTGAAGGTCCGCCACAACGCCGTGCTCGGCTATTTCGTCGAGGCCACCGCCAAGCAGGCCGAGCCGCTGTTCGCGCCGCCGCTGAACGCCGCCTTCATCCACCGCCAGACCCTGGCCAACCAGGTGCGCTTCACCACGGTCGAGCTGGCCGAGCTGGACGCCAAGATCGCCCAGGCCGCCGAACGGGCCCTGGCCATCGAGGTCGAGACCTTCGAGGTCTGGCGCGCCCAGGCCGTGGCCGCCGCCGCCGCCATCCAGGGCGCGGCCGAGGGCGCGGCGCGACTGGACGTCGCCGCCGGCCTCGCCGAATGGGCCGAGGACGCCCGCGCGGTGCGGCCGCAGATCGAGGATTCGCTCGCCTTCGAGGCCGAGGCCGCCCGCCACCCGGTGGTCGAGGCCGCCGTCACCCGCGCGGGCGAGCCGTTCACCCCCAACGACTGCGCCCTCGACGGCGCCGGGGCGGCCAGCGCCCGGCTGGCCATCGTCACCGGCCCGAACATGGCCGGTAAGTCGACCTTCCTGCGCCAGAACGCGCTGCTGGCGGTGCTGGCCCAGGCCGGCGCCTTCGTGCCGGCGCGGCGGTTGAGGCTGGGCGTGGTCGACCGGCTGTTCAGCCGCGTCGGCGCCGCCGACGACCTGTCGCGCGGGCGCTCGACCTTCATGGCCGAGATGGTCGAGACGGCGGCGATCCTGACCCAGGCGACGCCGCGCAGCCTGGTGATCCTCGACGAGATCGGCCGCGGCACCGCCACCTATGACGGCCTGGCCATCGCCTGGGCCTGCGCCGAGGCCCTGCACGACGTCAACCGCTGCCGGGCGCTGTTCGCCACCCACTATCACGAGCTGGCGCGGCTGGAGACGCGGCTGGCCCACGTCTGCAACCTGTCGCTGCGGGCCAAGGAATGGAACGGCGACCTCGTCTTCCTGCACGAGGCGGCGCCCGGCCCGGCCGACCGCTCCTACGGCGTGCAGGTGGCCAAGCTGGCCGGGGTGCCGGCCGCCGTGGTCGCCCGCGCCCGCGAGGTGCTGGACCGGCTGGAGAGCCAGACCGCCTCGCCCGCGCGCCTGGACGACCTGCCGCTGTTCGCCGCCACGGCGCCGGAGCCGGAACGGCGCGGCCCCAGCGAGGTCGAGCAGGCCCTCGGCGGCCTCGATCTCGACGGCATGTCGCCGCGCGAGGCGATGGACGCGCTTTATCGCCTCAAGGGCCTGCTGCCCTAGGCGGGCGGCCGCTCCCAGGGCGGGGCGGGGGTGAAGGCCTCGACCAGGGCGTCGATCACCGCCCGCAGGCGACGCGGCAGATGCGGCGCGCGCGGCCACAGCGCATGGATCGGCGGTCCCGGCGGCGTGCGTCCCGGCAGCACGGCCTCCAGCCGACCGGCGGCGATCGCTTCCGCCGCCAGCCATCGCGGAACCAGGGCGACGCCGCATCCGGCGACGGCGGCCTGCATGGCGGCGTCGACGCCGCCCAGGCGCAGCCGGGCCGGCGGGTCGATCCGGCGCAGGCGCCCGTCCTCTCCGATCAGCCGCCAGCCGCCGTCGCGCAGGTCCAGGATCGCGTCGTGCCCGGCCAGCGCCTCCAAGTCTTGCGGTCGCCCCCGGCGGTCGAGATAGGCCGGGGCGGCGCACAGCACGGTCTCCTGCCGGCCCAGCGGCCGGGCGGCGAGGCTGGCGCTGTCGCCCGGCTCGCCGATGCGCACCACCAGGTCGACCCTGTCCTCGGCGAGGTCGATGACGCGGTTGCTGAACGAGATGTCGAGGGCCAGGCCCGGGCGGCGGGCGGCGAGGTCGAACAGCGCCGGCAGCACCCAGCGCCGGCCGAACAGTTCGGGCAGGTCCAGGCGGACCCGGCCGTGCGGCTCGCCGCCGGCGGCGGCCAGGGCGGCCTCGGCGGCTTCCAGCCCGGCCAGGGCCGCGACGGCGGCGTCGTAGAGCAGGCGGCCCTCCTCGGTGGCGGCCAGGCTGCGGGTGGTCCGGTGCAGCAGCCGCGCGCCGAGCCGGCGCTCCAGCCTGGCCACCGCCTTGCCGACCGCCGAGCGGGTGAGGCCGAGGCGCTCGCCCGCCAGGGTGAAGCTGCCGGCCTCGACGGCCTGGACGAAGGCCTGCACCCCGGCGAGGTGGTCGTTGGGGATCATGCCGCGCCTTTCATTCCCGAATATAGGGAAATCATAGCCCAGATCGGGACCATGAAGCTCGACTATCGTCGGCCCTTCCCGAGCGAGGAGCTGGCGGCGTGAACGGACGGATGGACGGCAAGGTGGTGGCGGTGATCGGCGGCGGGTCGGGTATCGGCCTTCGCCTGGCCGAGCAGGTGGTCGCGCTCGGCGGCCGGGTCGTGCTCGGCGGGCGCACGGCCGAGCCGCTGGACGCCGCGGTCGCCCGGCTCGGCGAGGCGGCGACGGCCCGCGTGGTCGACGCCGAGGACCAGGGCTCGGTGGCCGGCTTCTTCGCGGGGATCGCCCATCTCGACCACCTGTTCACCCCGGGCTCGGCCTACGCCTACGGCCGTATCGACGAGATTTCCGACGCGGTCGCCGAGAGCCCGTTCCGCAGCAAGTTCTGGGGCCAGTACTGGGCGGTGAAGCACGCCTTGCCCAAACTGGCGCGGGACGGCTCGATCGTGCTGATGTCGGGGGCGGCCAGCGTGCGGCCGCTGGCCGGGGCGGCGGCCTACGCCGCCTGCAACGCCGCAGTCGAGGGGCTGGGCCGGGCCCTGGCCCTGGAGCTGGCCCCGATCCGGGTCAATGTGGTCTCGCCCGGCACGGTCGACAGCGATCTTTGGCGTCGTCGGCCGGCCGCCCAGCGCGAGGCGGCGTTCGCCGGCTATGCGGGCCTCGCCGCCCTGGGCCGCGTCGGCGCGGTCGACGAGGTGGCGGACGCGGCGCTGTTCCTGATGGGCAACGGCTTCATGACCGGCTCGACCCTCTACGCCGACGGCGGTTACGCCCTGCGCTGAGCCGTCGGCGCCCGGAAAGGCGGCGGACGGCGGCTTTCGCGCGACGCGGCGGTTCGGAGGGTGACGGCGCGGCCGCGACCGCTTACCTAATGAAGGTCATGCCCTCCCGCCTTCGCCCGACCCGCCTGGAATACGTCGTCGACGGCCACCGCCTGCGCGCCCAGTTGTCGGCCGCCGCGCTGGACGCCATCGGCGACGAGGCCGAACAGCGCCGCCGGGCCATCGACATCCTCAAGGGCGCCCTGTTCCGGGGGCGGATGATCGCCAAGGAACGGCTGGAGAACGGCGGCGGCGGCATCGAGACCGCGCGGTTGCTGTCCGGGGTCACCGACGAGGTGGTCTCGGCCCTCTACGACTTCACCACGGTGCACGTGTTCCGCGCCCGCAACCCCACCGAGGGCGAGCGGCTGGCGCTGATGGCGGTGGGCGGCTACGGCCGCGGCACCCTGGCGCCGTTCTCCGACATCGACCTGCTGTTTCTGCGGCCCTACAAGCAGACCGCCCACACCGAGAGCGTGATCGAGTACATGCTCTATGCGTTGTGGGACCTGGGCTTCAAGGTCGGCCACGCCTCGCGCACCATCGAGGAGTGCGTCAAGCTCAGCCGCGAGGACTTCACCATCCGCACGGCGCTGCTGGAGGCGCGGCGCCTGACCGGCGACGAGGTCCTGGCCGCCGACATGCAGCGCCGCTTCCGCGACGAGGTGGTCAAGGGCACCGGGGCCGAGTTCGTCGCCGCCAAGCTCAAGGAGCGCGACGAGCGCCACGCCCGGGCCGGGGCCAGCCGCTATCTGGTCGAGCCCAACGTCAAGGAGGGCAAGGGCGCGCTGCGCGACCTCAACACCCTGTTCTGGATCGCCCAGTACCTGCACCCGACCGACAGCCTGGAGGGCGTGCTCAAGCTCGACATGTTCGAGCGGCGCGAGGTCGCCACCTTCATCCGCGCCTCGGACTTCCTGTGGTCGGTGCGCTGCCAGCTGCACTTCGCCACCGGCCGGCCGGAGGAGCGGCTGACCTTCGACCTGCAGCCCGAGATCGCCCGGCGCATGGGCTACGGCGACCGCGGCGACGCCCCGGCGGTGGAGCGGTTCATGCGCCGCTATTTCATGACCGCCAAGGAGGTCGGCGCCCTGACGCGGGCCTTCACCGCCAAGCTCGAAGCCGAGCACATGAAGAAGCCGCAGGGCCTGTCACGCTTCCTGCCCGGGCGGAAGACCGCGCGCAAGGCGCTGGACGCCCCCGGCTTCCACGAGGACGGCGGCCGGCTGAACATCGACGGGCCTCAGACCTTCGAGCGCGACCCGGTCAACCTTCTGCGGATGTTCGTCATCGCCGACCGGCGCAATCTCGACCTGCACCCGGACGCCTTCACCACCGCCACCCGCTGCCTGAACCTGATCACGCCCAAGCTGCGGCGCGACCCGGCGGCGGCCAAGGCCTTCCTCGACGTGCTGGCGCGCGGCAAGCACGCCTATCGCACCCTGACCCTGATGAACGAGGCCGGCGTGCTCGGCCGGTTCATCCCCGAGTTCGGCCGCGTCGTCGCCCAGATGCAGTTCAACATGTACCATTCGTACACGGTGGACGAGCACACCCTGCGCGCGGTCGGGGTCATCGCCGACATCGCCCGCGGCCAGCTGGGCGAGGACCATCCGCTGTCGGTGTCGATCTGGCCGCTGATCGACGACCACGAGGCGCTGTTCCTGGCCATGCTGCTGCATGACGTCGGCAAGGGCGGCGTCGGCGGTCAGGAGAAGGCCGGGGCCCGCGCCGCCCGCTCGGCCTGCGAGCGGCTGGGCCTGGAGCGCGAGCGCATCGAGCTGGTCGCCTGGCTGGTCGAGCACCACCTGATGATGAGCGACTTCGCCCAGAAGCGCGACGTCGCCGACCCCAAGACCGTCGCCGCCTTCGCCCGGGTGGTGGAGAACCCCGAGCGCCTGCGCCTGCTGCTGGTGCTGACCGTGGCCGACATCCGCGCCGTCGGGCCGGGGGTGTGGAACGGCTGGAAGGGCCAGCTGATGCGCGAGCTCTACGCCGCGACGGAATCGCTGTTCCGGGGCGGGCGGGCGGCCGATCCCGCCGCCGGCCTGCAACGCCACCAGGAAGGCGCCGCCGCCGAGGCGCGCGAACGGCTGCTGGCCGCCGATCCCCAGGCTGGGCCGTGGGCGCGGGCGATGGAGAACGCCTACTTCCTCAGCTTCACCCCCGACGAGCAGCTGACCCACGCCGCGCTGGGGCGGCGGGCCGACGGCCAGGGCGGGGCGGCGGCCGACGCGCGGGTGCGCGACGACCTCAACGCCGCCGAGGTGACCATCGCCGCCCACGACCGCCGGGGCCTGTTCGCCGACCTGGCCGGGGTGATCGCCGCCCTGGGAGCCAACGTCGTCGGGGCCCGGGTCTACACCGCCAGGGGCGGCCAGGCGCTCGACGTCTTCTATGTGCAGGACGCGGTCGGCGGTCCCTACGGCTGCGACAACCCCCGCGCGCTGCGCCGGCTGGCCGACGCGCTGGAGGCCGCCGGGCGCGGGGAGGCGGCCCGCTTCGAGCCGCGCCGCCTGGCCGAGCTGGGGCGGACGGCGGCCTTCGCCATCGCCCCCACCGTCGCCGTCGACAACGAGGCTTCGGAGGACGCCACAGTGATCGAGGTCTCCGGCCGCGACCGTCCCGGCCTGCTGGAGGCCCTGTCGCGCCGCCTGACCGAGGCCAGCCTGTCGATCCAGTCGGCCCATATCGACGGCTATGGCGAGCGGGCGGTCGACGTCTTCTACGTCCACCAGGCCGACGGCCGGAAGCTGGCCGACGCCCGCCGGATCAACAGCCTGAAGACCCACCTGCTGGCCGTGCTGGAGGAGGCCGAGCGCGGACCGCCCGGCGGGCGGCCCAGGCTGGAGCGCGCCCGGGCGAGCGTCGCCCGCTAGGGCCGGGCCGTTAACGCAACATCGCTTGACCGCTCCGGTCGCGGCCGGTACGGCCGCAGGGTGAGCCGCCCCGACGTACCCCTGAACACAGACGCCCCAGCCACGGACGCGCCCGCGGCGGACGACGCCCTGTCGGAGGCGCTGGTCGAACCTCAGACGGTGCGCACGCCCCGGCCCAAGGGGCAGAGCCTGATCCGTTCGTCGATGGTCTATTCGGCCCTGACCCTGGTCAGCCGGGTGATGGGTTTCGTCCGCGACCTGGCGGTGACCTACCGCATGGGCGCCAGCCTGACGCCGGCCGCCGACGCCTACAACACCGCCCTGGCCTTTCCGAACCTGTTCCGCCGCATCTTCGCCGAGGGCGCCTTCGCGGCCGCCTTCGTGCCGGCCTACGCCAAGGCGCTGGAGCGCGACGGCGAGGAGAAGGCCGACATCCTGGCCGCCGACGCCATGGCCACCCTGGCGGCGGCGACGATCATCATCGCCGTGGCCGCCCAGCTGAGCATGCCGTGGCTGATGTACCTGATCAGCCCCGGCTTCGCCTCCGATCCGGTGAAGTTCAAGCTGGCGGTGGTGCTGACCCAGATCACCATGCCCTACCTGCCGTGCATGGCCATCGTCGCCCACCTGTCGGGGGTGCTGAACGCCCGCGGCAAGTTCGTGCTGTCGGCGGCGGCGCCGATCTTCCTCAACCTGTGCACGCTGGTCGCGGTGCTGCCGCAGGACGGCGCGGTCTCGGCCGCCTGGGCCGCCTCGTGGGGGGCGCTGGCCGCCGGCGTCGTCCAGGCCGGCCTGCTGTGGTGGGGCGTCAACAAGTCCGGGGCCAAGGTGCACTGGCGCCTGCCGCGCCTGACGCCGGAGATTCGCGGGCTGATCGCCCTGTCGATCCCGGGGGCCATCGCCGCCAGCGCCACCCAGATCAACATCTTCATCTCCAACTTCCTGGTCAGCCACGTCAACGGCGGCCGCTCGTGGCTGGCCACGGCAGACCGGCTGTACCAGCTGCCGATGGGCCTGGTCGGGGTGGCGGTGGGCGTAGCCCTGCTGCCGCGCCTGTCGCGGGCGGTGCAGGCCGACGACAGGGCCGACGCCCAGACGGCCATGGACCAGGCGATCACCTTCTCGCTGGCCCTCACCCTGCCGGCCGCGGCGGCCCTGACCGCCATGCCGTTCTTCCTGATCGACGGGCTCTACACCCGCGGCCAGTTCACCGCGATCGACGCCCACGCCACGGCCGCCGCCCTGTTCCACTACGGCTGGGGCGTGCCGGCCTTCGTGCTGACCCGCATCCTGGCCCCGGCCTTCTTCGCGCGCCAGGACACCAGGGCGCCGATGCGCTTCGCCCTGATCTCGGTGGCGATCAACATCACGCTGGGGATCGCGCTGTTCCGGCTGGTCGGCGTGCCGGGCGTGGCGGCGGCGACCAGCGTCGCGGCCTGGGTCAACGTGATGCTGATGCTGGGAACGCTGGCCCGGCGGCGGACCTATACGCCCAGCCTGCAGGCCTGGTCGCGCCTGGCCCGCATCGCCCTGGCCACCGCCGTCCTGGCCGGCCTGCTGGCCCTGGCATCGCACTATCGCGGCCATGTCGAGGCGCTGTTCGGGGGCTTGCACGTCGGCCGCGCCCTGGGCGCCAAGGAGTTCGCCATCGTCCTGACCACCCTGGTCGGCGGCGCGCTCTATCCGCTGATCCTGTTCGGCCTCGGCGGGGTCACCCGCGCCGAGCTGCGCGCCGCCCTGCGCCGCCAGCCCAAGGCGGCGGGCGCGGACGCTTCATCGCCGCCGGACCTGCTTTGAGGCGACTTGCCCTGGGGCCGGGTTCCGGCTACGCCGAGGCCATGGATTTGACGCGCTTGCACGCCCAGGGGCGATGGCGTCGCTGACACGCCCCCCAAAACGTCCCCGGCGGCGGAGGTCTCCGCGCGCCCGTCACCCGTTCCCGATCCGAAGAGCGCTCCCATGACCGACCAAGCTCCGGCCGCCTACGCCGGCCCCAAACGCATCCTGTCCGGCATCCAGGCCTCGGGCTCGCTGCATCTCGGCAACTATCTCGGCGCCCTGAAGCGGTTCGTCGCCGTCCAGAACGCCGACACCTTCGTGTTCGTCGCCGACCTGCACGCCATCACCGTCTGGCAGGACCCGGCCCAGCTGGCCGCCCAGACCCGCGAGATCGCCGCCGCCTATCTGGCCTCGGGCCTCGACCCCAAGCTCGCCACCATCTTCCCGCAGTCGGCGGTGCCCCAGCACACCGAACTGGCCTGGATCTTCAACTGCGTCGCCCGCCTCGGCTGGCTCGACCGCATGACCCAGTTCAAGGAGAAGTCGGGCAAGCACAAGGAGCGCTCCAGCGTCGGCCTCTACACCTATCCGGTGCTGCAGGCGGCCGACATCCTGCTCTACAAGGCCACCCACGTTCCGGTGGGCGAGGACCAGAAGCAGCACCTGGAGCTGACCCGCGACATCGCCCAGAAGTTCAACAACGACTTCAACGTTCCAGGCTTCTTCCCGATCACCGAACCGGTGATCGAGGGGCCGGCGACGCGGGTGATGTCGCTGCGCGACGGCGCGGCCAAGATGTCCAAGTCCGACCCGTCGGACCAGTCGCGCATCAACCTGCTCGACGACGCCGACGCCATCGCCTCCAAGATCCGCAAGGCCCGCACCGACCCCGAGCCGCTGCCCGAGACGCTGGACGGACTGGCCGAGCGGCCGGAGGCGGGCAACCTCGTCGGCGTCTACGCGGCCCTGGCCGACCTGACCAAGGCCGAGGTGATCGCCCAGTTCGGCGGCAAGGGCTTCGGCGTCTTCAAGCCGGCGCTGGCCGACCTGGCCGTGCAGAGGCTCGCGCCGATCACCGCCGAGATGCGGCGGCTGATGGCCGATCCGGCCGAGATCGACGGGGTGCTGAAGGCGGGGGCCGAAAAGGCCCGCGACATCGCCGCTCCGGTGGTGGCCGAGACCCGCAAGCTGGTCGGCCTGCTCCAGCTCTGAGGCGGCCCGAGACAGCCCGCTTGCGCGCGGGGGCGGCAAGCGCCACCCTCGCGCCATGAGCGTGCGCAAGTTCCTGGTCATCGCCGACGACAGCCCCGAGTTCCAGGCGGCGCTGCGCTACGCCTGCACGCGGGCGCGCTCCACCGGCGGCCGGGTCGCCCTGCTGCGGGTGGTTGAGCCGGCGATGTTCGAGCACTGGTCGGGCGTGCGCGAGGAGATCGAACGCCAGAGCCGGGCCGAGGCCGAGGGGCTGTTGCAGCGCCTGGCCGAGCAGGTGGTCGCCGCCACCGGCCATCCGCCGGAGTTCCTGATCCGCGACGCCGAGAACACCAAGGCGGCGGTGCGCGCGGCCTTGGCCGAGGACCCCGACATCAAGATCGTGGTGCTGGCCGCCGCCGGCGGCGGCCGGGGGCCGGGGCCGCTGGTCTCGTCGATCGCCAAGGACGGCGTCAGCTGGGGCGCGCGCAAGGTGCCGGTGACGGTGGTGCCCGGCGACCTGACCGACGACGAGATCGCCGACCTCGCCTAGGCGGCGGGTCCGCCTCCGGCCGGAAGGACGGCCGCCGCGAGCAGGGCCGCGCCATAGAGGCCGAGGCCGAACACCAGATGGTTGGCCAGGCTGCGCAGCCTGGCCTTGCCTGGCGAGGGGGTCCTGGAGGCGGCGATCCCCATGCCCATGCCGGGCTGCATGGTCAGGAACGGCGCGGCGACGGTGGCGAGGCCGAAGAGGACGGGAGCCAGCGGCGTCGGCCGCTGCGCCCAGCCGGGGCCGGCGATGGCCAGCAGCGTCGCCGCGAAGATCAGGCCGATGGCGTAGTGCGCCGCCCAGCCGATGACGCGCTCCCCGGCGACCGGGGCGGCCTTGGCGATGCTGTCGTGGACGAAACGGCCCCTGGGGAAGTGCCCGATCCAGCGCCCGACCAGCCCCCAGTTGGGCGGCGGGGCGCCGGTGGCGCGCCACAGGGCCTGGCCCCACAGGTCGGACGTCGCGGTCGCCCCGACGCCCATCGCCGCGGCGCGGATCGCGAACTCCAATCCTTCGGTCATGACGCGGATGCTCCTGTCGACGTCCGGCCGTCGTCGGACGCGCCGGATCGATACATCAATCAATAGATTGATTGAATGATGGGGAAGGGCTAGGGTCGTGTCAATGCGCGATCCGCCGTCCCCGCCGATCTTCCTCGAACTCGCCGAGCTGGCGCGCAGCCTGGCGCACCCGCATCGGCTGGCGCTGCTGGAGCACGTTTCGCAGGGCGAGCGCGCCGTCGAGCGGCTGGCCGAACTGACGGGCCTGTCGATGGCCAACGCCTCCCAGCACCTGCAGCACCTGCGCCGCGCCGGCCTGGTCCAGACCCGCCGCGACGGCAAGCGGGTGCTGTACCGTCTGGCCGAGGGGCCGGTCGAAGCCCTGCTGGCGGCCCTGCGCCGGCAGGTCGAGCACGCCCGCGGCGAGGTCCAGCGGCTGGTCGCCGACAGCCTGGACCGGCGCGAGCGGCTGGAGGCGGTGTCGCGAGAGACCTTGCTCGCCCTGATGCAGGCCGAGGGCGTCACCCTGCTCGACGTCCGCCCCGAGGACGAGTTCGCCCAGGGCCACCTGCCCGGCGCCCTGAACATCCCGGTCGAGGAGCTGGAGCGCCGGCTGGCCGAGCTGCCCCGCGACCAGGAGATCGTCGCCTATTGCCGGGGGCCCTACTGCGTCCTTTCCGTCGACGCCGTCGCGGCCTTGCGCGCCCGCGGGTTGCGCGCGCGCCGCCTGGAGGACGGCTTTCCGGACTGGAAGGCGGCCGGGCTGCCCGTCGAGGCGGCCTGAGCGCCGGACCGTCGCTTCAGCCCGCCCGCCCGCGCAGGCGGCCGGCCAGGTGCAGCGCCGAGGCCAGGGCCGCGCCCAGGCCGGCGCCGATCAGGGCCGAGATCGCCGCCGTCGTCGCCCAGCCGAGGACGCCGCCGACCCAGGGGACGCGGCCGGCCGTCGCCGCGGCGGCTTCCACGGCGTGGGGCAGGGCGGCGAGGCCGAAATGGTCGAGGCCGTGGACTATGATGCCGCCGCCGACCCACAGCATGGCCGCGACCCCGACCGTGGCCAGGACCCGCATCGCCACCGGCATGCCGCGCACCAGGGCGCGGCCGAAGGCGCGGGCCAGGCGGCCCTGGCGGCGGGCCAGGTTCAGGCCGATGTCGTCCATCTTCACGATCAGCCCGACCACGCCGTAGACGCCGACGGTGATGAGCAGCCCGACCAGGGCCAGGGCGGCGGCCTGGATCGCCAGGGGGCGGCCCTCGACCGAGGCCAGGGCGATGGCCATGATCTCGGCCGACAGGATCAGGTCGGTGCGGATCGCGCCCTTGACCTTCTCGGCCTCCAGCGCCTTGGGATCGGCCGCGGCGGGCGCGGCCTCGTGCTCGGCGCCGTGGGCGCCGAACGCCTCGATGATCTTCTCGGCGGCTTCGAAGCACAGATAGGCGCCGCCGACCATGAGCAGCGGCGTCACCGCCCAGGGGGCGAAGGCGCTCAGCAGCAGGGCGCCGGGCAGCAGGAACAGGAACTTGTTGCGCAGCGAGCCGACGGCGATCTTGGCGACGATGGGCAGCTCGCGTTCGGGGGCGAAGCCCATGGCGTAGCCGGGGGTGACGGCGGCGTCGTCGACCACCACCCCGACCGCCTTGGAGCCGGCCTTGCCGGCGGCCCCGGCCACGTCGTCGAGCGAGGCCGCCGCGACCTTGGCGATGGCGGCGACATCGTCCAGCAGAGCCACCAAACCCGACGCCATCCCGTTCTCCCCGTTCCGATGCGGCCGCGAGGGCCTCGTTCGGACCTACAGGAGCGGGGCGGCGGTTGTCGACGCCCCGGGCGAGGCGCGCATGGCGAAAAGGCCGCCCGCGGGGCGGACGGCCTTTCAGGTCTCGGATCGCAGCGGCCGCGGCCGGCCGGTCAGAAGCTTTCCCAGCCGTCCTCGTCCTCGGCCGCCGCGATCTTGCGCGCGGCCGAGCCGTGATAGGCCGGCGCCTGGGCGGCGCGGCGGGGCTCGGGCCGGGCCGGCGGGCGCGGGGCCTGCCGGTGGGCCGGAGCGGCGGCCTGGACCATGCCGCCGCTGACGCGGAAGCGGCCGACGCGCTGGTTGAGGTCGATGGCTTCCTGGGCCAGCGAGTGGCTGGCGGCGGTCGACTGCTCGACCATGGCCGCGTTCTGCTGGGTGATCTGGTCCATCTGGTTGACGGCGGTGTTGACCTCGTTGAGGCCGGTGGCCTGCTCCTGGGCCGAGGCGGCGATCTCGACCACCAGGGTGTTGATCTCGCTGACCTTGCCGACGATGCGGTTCAGGGCCTGGCCGGTCTCGCCCACCAGGTTGGCGCCCGAGGCGACTTGCTGGCTGGAGGTCGAGATCAGCGACTTGATCTCCTTGGCGGCGTCGGCCGAGCGCTGGGCCAGGGCCCGCACCTCGGAGGCGACCACCGCGAAGCCCTTGCCGGCGTCGCCGGCCCGCGCCGCTTCGACGCCCGCGTTCAGGGCCAGCAGGTTGGTCTGGAAGGCGATCTCGTCGATGACGCCGATGATCTGATGGATCTGCTGCGAGGACTTCTCGATCTGGCTCATCGCCTCGACCGCGCGGCGGACGATGTCGCCCGACTGCTCGGCGTCGCCGCGGGCGGCGGCCACCGTCTCGCGGGCCTGGTTGGCGCCGTCGGCGGTCTTGCGGACCGTGGCGGTGATCTCGTCGAGGGCGGCGGCGGTCTCTTCCAGGCGGGCGGCCTGCTGCTCGGTGCGCCGCGACAGGTCGTCGGCGGCCTGGCTGATCTCGCCGGCTCCCGAACGCATGCCCGACGAAGCCGAGACGATGGCGCTGAGGGTTTCTTCCAGAGCCTCGATCGCGCCGTTGAAATCGGTGCGGAGCTTCTCGTATTCCGGCGCGAACGGGTCGTGCAGGCGGAAGGTCAGGTCGCCCTTGGTCAGGTGGTCGAGGCCGAGGGCCACGCCGTGCACGGCTTCGGTCTGCTCGCGCTCGGACTTGGCGCGGGCGGCCTCCTGCTGCTCGCGGCTGGCGGCGTCGCGGGCCTGCTGGGCCTCCTGCTCCTGGTGCATGGCGGCCAGGCGGACCTGGTTGTCGCGGAACACCGTCAGTGAGCTGACGATCGCGCCCAACTCGTCCTTGCGCTTCAGGGCGTCGACGTCGACGCGGTTGTCGCCGGCGGCCAGGCGCTCGGTGGCCGAGGCGATGCGGCCGACGGCGCGGCGGATGTTCATGACCAGCACCACGGCCACCAGGCCGACGGCCAGAAGGGTGGCGGCGACGATGGCCATGCTGAGGCCGCTGAGGGCCTGGGCGTTCTTGGCCGAGGCCTGGGCGCGGGCGTTGGTGTCTTCGGCGGCGGCGTCGACGGCCTTCTTCAGGGTGCCGTTCATGTGGGCGTACTGGGTTTCGAACGGCACGGTGAACTGGGCCGCGGTGGCCGCGTCGGCGGTCAGCATGGTGGTCACCACGCCGATGGCGTCGTCATAGGCCGCCAGCTCCTTCTTGAGCGCGGCCAGGGGCGCCTTCTGGCTGGCCGGCGCGCCGGCGAGGGCGTTGTCGACGTCCTTGCGGATGGTCTTGACCTGCGCGTCCAGCTCCTTGATCTGGCCGTCGATCTTGCCCGTGTCGATCGAGGCCGACTGGTGCGTCAGCAGCACGTAGAGCTCGCCGTGGGCGGCGGTGATCCGCTGCGAGATGTCGGCCAGGCGCAGGCTGTCGGGCATGTCCTGGCTGACGACGCGGTTGAGCGTCGCGGTCTGCCCGCGCAACACCATGATCGAGCCGCCGGCGATCAGCGCCAGCATGACCAGGGCGAACACCGGGGCGAAGGCGATCTTGACGATCAGCGGCATATCATCGAGGCGCAGGGCGCGCATGCGTGGCTCCATCATGGCCGTGCAAGGTCTGTGACATTCTGTCTCGCATCGAGACAATGACCGTTGAGTAAACGCCGATACGGGAATGCCTGGAAAATCTTCCGGCCGGCGGCGAAGTCAGACTCCAGACGTGAAAAAGGGGCGGGATCGCTCCCGCCCCGTCTTGGATCGAGAAGACTCCGAGAAGCCTTCCCATCTGTCGGCCGGCCCGTCCGCCAACGGGGGCGCGCGCTCCGAACGAGGCGCGCCGTCCGCGACGGGACGGGCCCGGCGTCCCGCCGCGTCAGGCGCCGGGGAAGCGCACGGGAACGCGGATGGTGCCGGTCTTGCCGCCCATCGGCAGGGCCTGGGCGACGCACATGGCGGCGGTCTCGAAGCCCTTGGACGGGGCGTTGCTCTCGACGACCTTGCAGGCCGACAGCTTGCCGTCGGCGGCGGTGCATTCCAGCATGACGTTGGCGGCCTGCTGGGTGTTGGCGTGCTTGGTCAGGCACGAGTCGATCTGGGCTTGCAGGCCGGCGGCGCTGGCCGAGCCGGCGAAGGCGAGGGCCCCGGCGAAGCCGGCGGCGATGAGGGTGGGATATTTCATCCTGAACAGCTCCTTTTGAGCAGGTGACGAGAAGGAGCGTGTAGGGCCAAGGTGTTAAGGACGCCTTTCAGAGTACGCCGTTCTCTCTACGAACCGCGGCGGACGTTGCGCCGGCGGCCTCGGCGGGCCATCTAGCGTGCGACGGAGTTCCTTGCGATGTTCATTCAGACCGAAGCCACCCCCAATCCCGACGTGCTCAAGTTCCTGCCCGGCCGCGACGTGCTAGGCGAAGGCGCGCGCGAGTTCCGCGACCTGGACGAGGCCCGCGCCTCGCCGCTGGCCGCGGCCATCTTCGCGGTGGACGGCGTGGCCCGGGTGTTCTTCGGCCCCGACTTCGTCACCGTCAGCAAGCGCCCGCACGACCTGGAATGGCCGCAGCTCAAGGCCCCGGTGCTGGCGGCGATCATGGAGCACTACACCTCCGGCGCGCCGCTGTTCCTGGCCGAGGACGGCGCGGCCGGCGCCGAGGACCACGACGCCGACGTCTACGAGGGCGAGACCGCCCAGATCGTCGCCGAGATCAAGGATCTGCTGGACACCCGCATCCGCCCGGCGGTGGCGCAGGACGGCGGCGACATCCTGTTCAACCGCTTCGACGCCGCGACCGGGGTGGTGTGGCTGCACATGCGCGGCGCCTGTTCGGGCTGCCCCTCGTCCTCGGCGACGCTGAAGGCCGGGGTCGAGAACATGCTCAAGCACTATGTGCCGGAAGTGACCGGGGTCGAGCAGACCCTCTGACGGCGTCTCGACCAGCCCCGGCGCCGGCCGGGCTGGCCAATCGGCGCCCGCGGCTATATAGCAACCCGTCTTGTTGCGAATAGGAGCCGGCCGATGTCCGCCACCCCCCTCGACGACCGCGCGCTGGACCAGCTTTTCCGCGAGGCCCGCACCCGCAACGGCTGGCGGACCGAGCCCCTGCCCGAGGCGCTGCTGCGCCAGGTCTACGACCTCGCCCGGATGGGGCCGACCTCGGCCAACATCAGCCCGGCCCGCTTCGTGTTCGTGACCAGCGACGAGGGCCGCGCGCGGCTGGCCGGTCTGGCCTCCGAGGGCAACGCCCCCAAGATCGTCGAGGCGCCCTGCACGGTGATCGTCGGCTACGACCTCGACTTCGCCGACCACGTGCCCAAGCTCTTCCCGCACAATCCCGGCGCCAAGGACTGGTTCCCCAAGGGCGCGGCCTCCACCGAGCAGGCGGCGTTCCGCAACGGCTCGCTGCAAGGCGCCTATCTGATGCTGGCGGCCCGCTCGCTGGGCCTGGACTGCGGGCCGATGTCGGGCTTCGACAACGCCGGGGTCGACGCGGCCTTCTTCGCCGGCACGGCGGTCAAGTCGAACTTCATCTGCTCGATCGGCTACGGCACCGACAAGAACCTGTTCGCGCGCAGCCCGCGGCTGGCGTTTGAGGAAGCCTGCAAGATCGTCTAGTCAGCGGGCGTGCTGATCCTCGCCCTCGACACCGCCTCGCCCGCCTGCTCCGTCGCCGTCCTGCGCGACGGGAAGACCCTGGCCGCGCATGTCGAGCCCATGGCGCGCGGCCATCAGGAGCGGCTGGCCGGCCTGATCGCCGAGACCATGGCCGAGGCGGGCGCGGCCTTCGACGCCCTCGACCGGATCGGCGTCGGCGTCGGGCCGGGCTCGTTCACCGGCCTGCGGGTCGGCCTGGCCTTCGCCAAGACCCTGGCCCTGGCGCTGGATCGGCCCTGCGTCGGGATCGGCTCTCTGGAGGCGCTGGCCGCGGACGAGCCCGGCTTCAACGCCGCCGTGATCGACGCCAAGCGCGGTCAGGTCTACCTGCAGGTGTTCGAGGACGGGCGCGCCCTGATGGCGCCGGACGCCCTGGACGTCGGCGTCGCCGCCGCGCGGCTGGCCGAGCTGTGGCGCGGCGGCCCGGCCCGGCTGATCGGTTCCGGCGCGGCCTTGCTCGACGGGGTCATCCCCGGCGCGGCGCTGACGGCGCGCGAGGCCCCCGATCCCGTCGCCCTGGCCCGCATCGCCGCGCGGCGCGCCAGCCTGACGCCGCCCCGGCCGCTCTATCTGCGCGCGCCGGACGCCAAGCTTCCCGGCGGGATCTCGCCGCCGTGATCCTGCGGCCCGCCCAGGCCTCCGACGTTCAGGCCCTGGTCCGCCTGCACGCGGCCGCTTTCGACGCGGCGTGGAGCGAGGCCGACCTGCGCGGCCTGCTGGAGGCCGAGGGCGGTTTCGGCGTCGTCGCCGAGGACGGCGACCGCGCCCTCGGCTTCATCCTGTGCCGCGCCGCGGCCGGCGAGGCCGAGGTGCTGACCCTCGCGGTCGATCCCGCCGTGCGACGGCGCGGCTGCGGCAGGGCCCTGGTCGAGGTCGGCGCGGCCGGCGCCCAGACGCGCGGGGCGCTGTCGCTGTTCCTGGAGGTCGCCGCCGACAACCCGGCCGCCCTGGGGCTCTATGAAGCCGCCGGCTTCGCGCGGGTGGGGCTGCGGCGCGGCTACTATCCCCGGCCGGGGGGACCGGCGGCCGACGCCCTGGTCCTGGCGCGGGCGCTGCCGCCGGCCTGAGCCGGACCTGTTTCCACGAGGGGCCGGGCTTTTGCTCGACGGCCTCTCGGCCTATGTTGTGGCCGCATTCAGTCTGGGATTCGCCGCGTGGACCGCATCGAGAAACTCTGCATCGAAAAAGGCATGCGCATGACGGACCAGCGCCGCGTGGTCGCGCGCGTGCTGTCCATGGCCTCCGACCATCCGGACGTGGAAGAGCTGTACCGTCGCGCCCACGAAGTCGATCCGCACATCTCGATCGCCACGGTCTATCGCACCGTGCGCCTGTTCGAGGAGGCCGGCATCATCGCCCGCCACGACTTCCGCGACGGCCGCTCGCGCTACGAAGAGGCGACCGAGGTCCACCACGACCACCTGATCGACATGAAGACCGGCAAGGTCGTCGAGTTCGTCGACGAGGAGATCGAGGCCCTGCAGGCGGCCATCGCCCGCAAGCTGGGCTACAAGCTGGTCGACCACCGGCTCGAACTCTACGGCGTGCCGATCGAGGAATAACCCGCCCCGTCCGCGACCGGGCGAAACTTGCGTCGCGCCCCCCGCGACCCCATAACGCCGTCCATGACCGATCAAGCGCCGCAAAAGCGGCTCTACATCAAGACCTACGGCTGTCAGATGAACGTCTATGACAGCGAGCGCATGGCCGACGTCCTGCGCCCGCTGGGCTACGGCGTCACCGACCAGCCCGAGGGCGCCGACCTCGTCGTGCTCAACACCTGCCACATCCGCGAGAAGGCCACCGAGAAGGTCTATTCCGAGCTCGGCCAGATCCGGCGGATGAAGGAACGCAAGGCCGAGGCCGGCGGCCAGATGACCGTGGCCGTGGCCGGCTGCGTCGCCCAGGCCGAGGGCGAGGAGATCATGGCCCGCCAGCCGGCGGTCGACCTGGTGGTCGGGCCGCAGTCCTATCACCGCCTGCCCGAGCTGATCGCCCGCGCCCACCGCGCCTCGGGCCAGCGCCTGGCCGCCGACTTCTCGGCCGACGAGAAGTTCGACGGCCTGCCGGCCGAGCGCCATGTCGCCGGCGTCACCGCCTTCCTGACCGTGCAGGAAGGCTGCGACAAGTTCTGCACCTTCTGCGTGGTGCCCTACACCCGCGGCGCCGAATATTCGCGCCCGGCCCAGGACATCCTCGACGAGGCCCGCCGCCTGGCCGACAAGGGCGTGCGCGAGGTCACCCTGCTGGGCCAGAACGTCAACGCCTATGCGGGCGGCCAGGGAGGCGGCTTGGCCGAGCTGGTCCGCCGACTGGCCGATATCGGGGGCCTCGACCGCATCCGCTACACCACCAGCCACCCGCGCGACATGGACGACGACCTGATCGCCGCCCATGGCGAGATTCCGCAGCTGATGCCCTATCTGCACCTGCCGGTGCAGGCCGGCTCGGACAAGGTGCTGAAGGCGATGAACCGCGCCCACACCGCCGAGAGCTACCTGCGCCTGGTCGAGAAGATCCGCGCCGCCCGCCCGGACATTGCCATGTCCGGCGACTTCATCGTCGGCTTCCCCGGCGAGAGCGACAAGGACTTCGAGGCGACGCTCGAGCTGGTCCGCGCCGTCGGCTTCGCCAGCGCCTTCTCGTTCAAATATTCCCGCCGTCCGGGCACGCCGGCCGCGGCCATGCCGCTGCAGGTGGCCGAGGAGGCCAAGGAAGAGCGCCTGGCCCGCCTGCTCGACCTGCTCGACGAACAGCAGCGCGCCTTCAACGCCGCCTGCGTCGGCCGCACCCTGCCGGTGCTGTTCGAAAAGCCCGGCCGCCACGCCGGCCAGGTGGTCGGCCGCAGCCCCTACCTCCAGGCGGTCCACGCCGAGGCGCCGGACGGCCTGATCGGCCAGATCGTTCCCGTACGGATCGAGAGCGCCGCCAAGATGAGCCTGGCCGGCGTCCTGGCCGGGCATGCCGCGATGGAGCCCGCTTGAGTTCGGCCGGTCAGGAGTTCGTGCCGCTGTCCGAAGCGGCGCTGTGGGCGGTCTCCGGCCCCAACAGCCGCCACGCCGCCCTGATCGAGGACGGCTTTCACGTGCTGGTCGAGACCCCCGGCGGCGGGGTGTCGCTGTCGGGCCAGGCCAAGGACCGGGTGGCGGCCAAGCGCGCCGTCCAGGCCCTGGCCCGGCGCGCCGACGCCGGGACCGAGGTCACCGAGGCCGACGTTCGCGTGGCCATCGCCTCGGCGCGGACGGGCGAGGCCGGCCCCGGCGGCGCGGCCCTGCCGGTCGGCCGCCGCGGCGGCGTGGCGGCCAAGACCGCCGCCCAGGCCCGCTATCTCGACCTGCTGGCCAGGCACGACCTGGTGTTCGGCGTCGGCCCCGCGGGCACCGGCAAGACCTTCCTGGCGGTGGCCCATGGCGCGGGCCTGCTGCTGCGCGGCGAGGTGGACCGCCTGATCGTCACCCGTCCGGCGGTGGAGGCCGGCGAGCGGCTCGGCTTCCTGCCCGGCGACATGAACGAGAAGGTCGACCCCTACATGGCGCCGGTGTGGGAGGCGCTGTCCGACATCCTCGGGGCCGACCAGCTGCGCCGCCGCCGCGACAAGGGCGAGATCGAGGTGGCTCCGATCGCCTTCATGCGCGGCCGCACCCTGAACCACGCCTTCGTCATCGTCGACGAGGCGCAGAACGCCTCGCGCCTGCAACTGAAGATGGTGCTCACCCGCCTGGGCGAGGGGGCCAAGATGGCGGTGACCGGCGACCCGACCCAGGTCGACCTGCTCAATCGCGCCGATTCGGGCCTGTCGCACGCCGTCGGCCTGCTCGAAGGGGTCAAGGGCGTCGCCGTGGCCCGCTTCGCCGCCGAGGACGTGGTGCGTCATCCCCTGGTCGAGCGCATCGTCAAGGCCTACGACGCCGACGCGGCGCGCGATGGCGGCGGGCGTCGATGATCGACATCGAGATCGAGGACGACGCCTGGCTGGCGGCCTTGCCCGAAGCGGCCGACCGCGTGCGCGCCGCCGCCGACGCGGCCCTGGCCTTCGCCGGCCGCTCGGGTTCGGCGGTGGTGCTGCTGGCCGACGACGACGCCGTGCGCGAGCTGAACGGCCAGTTCCGCCGCAAGGACTCGCCGACCAACGTGCTGTCCTTCCCCGCGCCGCCGAATCCAGAGGGCCTGCTGGGCGACGTCGCCCTGGCCTTTGGGGTCTGCGCGGCCGAGGCGAAGGCCCAGGGCAAGCCGCTGGCCGACCATCTGCAGCATCTGGTTGCGCACGGCGTCCTCCACCTCGTCGGCTACGACCACCAGGACGAGGTCGAGGCCGAGGCGATGGAGGCCCTGGAGCGGCGCATCCTCGACAGCCTGGGCGTCGCCGACCCCTACGCCGAGCGCGACTGAGGCCGCGTCCCGGCGCGCCGGCGCGTTTCCCAGTTCAACGGAAGCGAAAAAGGCTTTAGCCTCGCAAGTCCGGAAGCGGCGCAGGCCCTTCCCCCACAACGGAGCCAGACCGGCGCACATGCCGAGCGACGATCAGAGTCCCAGGCCCGAGACGCCGCCGAAGAGCCGCGGCGTCCGGGCGTTCCTCAAACGGTTGCGCCGCCGTCCGGCCGCCGTTCCCCAGCCCTCCGGCTCGGCGGCGGATCGCGCCGTCGACATCGTCGACCAGGCCGAGGCGTTCAAGAGCCTGCGGATCGAGGACGTGATGACGCCGCGCGCCGACATAGCGGCGATCGAGATCTCCACGCCGTTCGACGAGGTGGTCGGCGAGTTCGTCGAGATCGAGCACTCGCGCATGCCGATCTATCGCGACACCCTCGACGACCCGGTCGGCGTGGTCCACGTCAAGGACGTGTTCAAGCTGCTGGCCGACGAGGCCCGCCGTCCGGCCGGGACCGAGCCGGTGCTGCACCGCCTGCGCCGCGAGGTGCTGTACGTGCCGGCCTCGATGCGGGCCGCCGACCTGCTGCTGCGCATGCAGGCCAGCCGCATCCACATGGCCCTGGTCATCGACGAGTTCGGCGGCACCGACGGGCTGGTGACCATGGAGGATCTGGTCGAGGCGGTGGTCGGCGACATCGCCGACGAGCACGACGAGGCCGCCGCCGCCCAGGTGATCGCCCGTCCCGGCGGCGTGTTCGAGGCCGACGCCCGCGCGCCGCTGGAGGACCTGGAGGCCGCCCTGGGCGTGAGCCTGACGCCCGAGGACCAGGAGGAGGAGATCGACACCGTCGGCGGCCTGGTCTCGACCCTGGCGGGGCGCGTGCCCCAGCGCGGCGAGGTCATCGCCCATCCCGCCGGCTTCGATTTCGAGATCACCGACGCCGATCCGCGCCGCGTCAAGCGCCTGCGGGTGCGGCGCGCGGCGGCCCTGGACGCCCGTCCGGCGGAAAGCCCGGCCCCGGCGTGACGGCGGCGACGGCTTCCGGTCCGCCGCGCCGGCCGCCGGCCTGGGTCCTGGCGCCTGTCGCCGGGCTGGCGCCGGCCCTGGCCTTCCCGCCGTTCGGCCTCGTCGTCGGCCTGGCCGGCTTCGGCCTGATGCTCTGGCTGCTGGACCGCGCCGAGCCCGCCAAGCCGCTGCGCAGCGCCTTCTGGCGCGGCTGGCTGGCGGGGACGGCCTATTTCGCGGTCGGGACGTGGTGGGTGACCGAGGCCTTCCTGGTCGACGCCGCCAACCAGGGCTGGATGGCCCCCATCGCCCTGGCCCTGCTGGCGGGGGGGCTCGGCCTGTTCTGGGGCGCGGCGGGGCTGGTCTATCGCCTGCTGCGGCCCGTCGGCGTGCTGCGGCTGGTCGTCTTCGCCGGCGTGCTCTGCCTGTTCGAATGGCTGCGCGGCCATGTCCTCACCGGCTTTCCCTGGAATCTGCCGGGCGAGGCGTGGCGGGCCGGTTCGGCGCCCTCGCAGGCGGCCAGCGTCCTGGGCGCCTACGGGCTGAGCTGGGTCACCGTGGCCGCCGCCGCCGCGCCCGGCCTGATCGAGGGCCGCCGGCCCGGCCGCGCGACGCTGGGCGCCCTGGCCGCCGCCGGCGTGGTGGTGGCCGGCCTCTACGGCTTCGGCCTCGTCCGTCTTTCCCGCCCCGCGCCGAGCCGGCCCGACGCGCCCCTGATCCGGGTGGTGCAGGCCGACGTGCGCCAGGAAAGCAAGTACGACGCCGAGAGCTTCGCCGCGATCGTCGACCGCTATGTCGGCCTGACCGCCCGGCCGGGCGCCCGGGTTCCGGACGTCGTGGTCTGGTCCGAGGGCGCGGTGCCGGCCGCCGTCAACGACTACCTGGCCCCCGGGACCTGGACGCGCGCGGCGATCGCCGGGGCGCTGCGGCCCGGCCAGACCCTGCTGGTCGGCGCCTATCGCGTCGCCGGCCCGCCTGAGCGTCCGACCTACTACAACAGCCTGGCGGCGGTGCGCGCCGGCGAGGCCGGGGACCTGCGCGTCGTCGGCCTCTACGACAAGTTCCGCCTGGTGCCGTTCGGCGAATACATGCCGATGGACGGGGTGATGTCGCGGATCGGGTTCAAGAAGCTGGTGCATGTCGGCGACGGCTTCATGCCCGGCCCGCGCCCGCGCCCGCTGGTCGTGCCCGGACTGCCCTCCGTCCAGCCGTTGATCTGCTACGAGAGCCTGTTTCCAGGCTTCACCCGCGAAGGCGCCGCCGCCTCCGGCGCGCGGGCGGACTGGATCGTCAACGTCTCGAACGACGCCTGGTTCGGGGCCACGTCGGGGCCGATCCAGCACCTCAACCTGGCCAGCTACCGGGCCATCGAGGAGGGGCTGCCCATCGTGCGGGCGACGCCGACCGGGGTGTCGGCCGTGATCGACCCGTTCGGCCGCCCCCTGCCGGACGCCAGCCTGGGTTTAGGGAAAAAAGGCTTCATCGACGCGCAGTTGCCGGAAAAACTAAAACCGACCTTTTTTTCCCGCGCGGGCGATCTACTATTCTGGGTGTTGATCGGATTCTCCGCGGTCGGCGCGGTTGTGTCGCGTCGGTCACATCAGCGTACAGATCAGAATTATTTCGCCCCGGTTCCGCCCAATTGAGGTGACTATTACGGGGCCGATAGAGAAAGCGCGGCGCCAGCTATGGTAGATAAAACTGATCTTGAACGGTCCCCTAATCCCGTCGACATCCACGTCGGCGCCAGAGTGCGGACCTTCCGAAAACAACTCAGTGTAAGCCAGGAAAAGCTCGCTGAAGATCTTGGGCTGACCTTTCAGCAGGTCCAAAAATACGAGCGCGGCGCCAACCGTATCAGCGCGTCCAAGCTTTATGAAATCGCCTGTTCCTTGCGGCGTCCTATCATCGATTTCTTCGACGGACTGCCCGATCCCATCGCCGGACGGGCCGGAGGACTGTCTGAACCGGGCGGCGCCCAGTTCGTCAACGAACTCCTGATGACGCCGGAGGGCATGGCCCTGGCCGAACTGTTCCCCAAGATCAAACGCCCCCGCGTCCGCAAGCGCGTGCTCGATCTCGTCAGGGCCCTGGTCGAGGAAGAAGAAGCGGGCGAAGGCAGCGACTGATCGTCGCGCCCTGCCTCAGCTTTTCTAACAGCGTCCCCGCGCAAAGGGTCGCTTGCAGATATAAACATGTCTTTATATGGTGGCCGTCCCTGACGGCCGCCGACGGCGCGACGACTGCTCATGTCCCGCGCCGCCTGCGGCCTGCGCCATTGGAGTGATCCCGGGTGAGCCGTTCGTCCTACATCTTCACCAGCGAAAGCGTGTCCGAAGGCCATCCGGACAAGGTCGCCGACCGTATCTCCGACACCGTGGTCGACGCCTTCCTGGCCGCCGAGCCCGAGGCCCGCGTCGCCTGCGAGACCCTGGTGACGACGAACCGCATCGTGCTGGCCGGCGAGGTGCGCGGCGCCTCCAAGGACCAGACCAAGCAGATCATCAAGGACCTGGAGCCCAAGGTCCGCCAGGCGGTCAAGGACATCGGCTACGAGCAGAAGGGCTTCCACTGGCAGAAGGCGAAGTTCGCCTGCCACCTGCACGGCCAGTCGGCCCACATCGCCCAGGGCGTCGATTCCTCCGACAAGAAGGAAGAGGGCGCCGGCGACCAGGGCATCATGTTCGGCTACGCCACCAGCGAGACCCCGGAGCTGATGCCGGCGCCGCTGCAGTACAGCCACAACATCCTGCGCGAACTGGCCCGCGTGCGCCATTCGGGCGAGCGTCCGGAGCTGGAGCCGGACGCCAAGAGCCAGGTCACCCTGCGCTACGAGAACGGCAAGCCGGCCGAGATCCTGTCGGTGCTGGTCAGCCACCAGCACAAGAAGCGCATCGACGGCAAGATCGCCACCTCCAAGCGCGTGCTCGAGGTGATCAAGCCCTACGTCCTGTCGGTGCTGCCGGCCGAGCTGGTCACCAAGAAGACCAAGTGGATCGTCAACCCGACCGGCCGCTTCGAGATCGGCGGCCCGGACGGCGACGCCGGCCTGACCGGCCGCAAGATCATCGTCGACACCTACGGCGGCGCGGCTCCGCACGGCGGCGGCGCCTTCTCGGGCAAGGACCCGACCAAGGTCGACCGCTCGGCGGCCTATATCTGCCGCTACCTGGCCAAGAACGTCGTCGCCGCCGGCCTCGCCGACCGCTGCACCATCCAGATCAGCTACGCCATCGGCGTGGCCAAGCCGCTCAGCTTCTATGTCGACCTGCACGGCACCGGCCGCGTCGATCCGGAACTGCTGGAAAAGACCCTGCCCGAACTGGTCGGCGGCGCCACCCCGCGCGCCATCCGCGAGCACCTCGGCCTCAACAAGCCGATCTACGCCCGCACCGCCGCCTACGGCCACTTCGGCCGCACGCCCGACAACGACGGCGGCTTCTCCTGGGAAAAGACCGACCTCGTCAGCGAACTGAAGGGCCTTGCCTAGCCATCGTCCCAGCTTCGGTGAAATTGAAGGCCTCCCGGCGATGGGAGGCCTTCTTTCATCTCGGCCACAATACCATCTGGGTGCAGCGGAACAGGGCGATGGTCTTGCCGGTGTCGTCGTGCTTGGCCTCGGCGTCCCAGACCTGGGTCATGCGGCCGCCGTGGACCAGGCGGGCCTCGCAGGAGACCACGCCCTCGCGGGCGGTGCCGAGGAAGTTGGACTTCAGCTCGACGGTGGTGAAGCCGGCGGCGCCGGCGGGGACCGAGGCCATGCAGCCGTAGCCGCAGGCCGAATCGACCAGGGCGATGACGGTGGCCGCGTGCAGGAAGCCGTTGGGGGCCATGTGCTTGCCCTCGACCGTGAAACTGCCGCGCACCAGCCCGGACTGCACAAGCTCCCATCGCAGGTTCAGCAGGTCGGGCAAGGTTCCCTGCTGCCGCTCGGTGAACAGGGGGGCCAGATTCTCGCTCATTGGAAACTCCCGTGCCGGCCTTGGCCGGAAAAGAAACGCTTGGCGCCGAGGACGGTCTCGCCCGAGCGCATGGTCGCAAGGCCCAGGCGGGCCTCGCGGCGCGTGGCGGCCTCCCAGTCGAGGCTCCACTGGTCGAGGGCCGAGGCGCGGTCGTTGCGCAGGCAGCCTTGGGGGAAGGCGGCGATCTGGCGGCCCAGCGCCCTGGCCGCCTCCAGCGCCTGGCCGTCGGCGACCATGCGGTTGGCCAGGCCGATGTCGAGCGCCTCGCGCGCGTCGACCGGGCGGCCGGTGAGGATCAGGTCCATGGCCCGCGACTGGCCGATCAGGCGCGGCAGGCGCACGGTGCCCAGGTCGACCAGCGGCACGCCGAACCGCCGGCAGAACACGCCGAAGGTCGCGCCCTCGGCCGCCACCCGCAGGTCGCACCAGCAGGCCAGCTCGAGGCCGCCGGCCACGGCGTAGCCTTCGACGGCGGCGATCACCGGCTTGGAGAGCCGCATCCGCGTCGGACCCATCGGCCCGAACTCGCCGTCCTCGGCCACGCGCCGGCCGGTCTCGCCCTCGCCCTCGGCCACGGCCTTGAGGTCGGCGCCGGCGCAGAAATGCCCGCCGCGCCCCTGCAGGATGGCGACGGCGGCGTCCTCCTCGGCCTCGAAGCGCTGGAAGGCGGCGTAGAGCGCATGGGCGGTCGCCAGGTCGACGGCGTTGCGCCGCTCGGGCCGCTCGATGGTGACGACCGCCAGCGGGCCGTCGCGTTCGTAGGAGATCAGGTCCATGGTCGAACACCGTTTTCTTTGCAGACGGACTATGCCTGTTTGACCCATACGGAAAGCAAGCGGCAAGACGGCGCCATCCGCGCCCTGGCGCGTTTGCTAGACGCCGCCCCCAGACTAGGAGCTCCGCCATGACCGAGGCCAGCCTCGCCGCCCACGCCGCCGCCGGCCGGGCGCTGATCCGCGACAAGGCGCTGGTCGCCGGCCATTGGGTCGCCGGCGACGGCGCGGTCGAGGTCGACGACCCCGCCGAGCGGACGAGGCTGGGCTCGGTCCCCAGGCTGTCGGCCGCCCAGGTCGAGGAGGCCGTCGCCCAGGCTGCCGCCGCGTTCGCCGATTGGTCGCGGCGCAAGCCGGTCGAGCGCGGGCGCTTCCTCTCGGCCTGGGCCGACCGCGTCGACGCCGCCGAGCAGGCCCTGGCCGCCCTGATCTCGCTGGAGAACGGCAAGCCCTACGCCGAGGCCCTGGGCGAGGTTCGCTACGCCAATTCCTTCATCCGCTGGTTCGCCGGCCAGGCCGAGCGCATGGACGGCGAGGTGATCGCCACCTCGGCCGGCGACACGGTGCTGACCTTCAAGGAGCCGGTCGGGCCGGTGGCGGCGATCACGCCGTGGAACTTCCCCGCCGCCATGATCACCCGCAAGGCGGCCGCAGCCTTCTGCGCCGGCTGCACGGTGGTGCTCAAGCCGGCCTCGGCCACGCCGTTCACCGCCCTGGCCCTGGCCGAGCTGGCGCTGGAGGCCGGCCTGCCGCCGGGGGCGTTCAGCGTGGTCACCGGCGACCAGGCGGTGATCGGCGGCGTGCTGACCGGCTCGCCGCTGATCCGCAAGCTGTCCTTCACCGGCTCGACCCCGGTCGGCCGGCTGCTGGCGGCCCAGTGCGCGCCGACCCTGAAGAAGCTGTCGATGGAGCTGGGCGGGGCCGCGCCGCTGATCGTGTTCGAGGACGCCGACCTCGACGTCGCGGTCGAGGGGACGATCAAGGGCAAGTTCCGCAACGCCGGCCAGACCTGCGTCTGCCCCAACCGCATCTATGTCCACGCCCGCGTGCGCGAGGCCTATCTGGACAGGCTGGCCGCCGCCGTCGCCGCGCTCAAGGTCGGCAAGCCGTTCGAGGCCGGCGCGCAGATCGGCCCGCTGATCGACGACAAGGGCCTGGCCAAGGTCGAGGACCATGTGGCCCGCACCGTGGCCGCCGGCGGCCGGGTCCTGACCGGCGGCGCCCGACACGCGCTCGGCGGCGGCTTCTACCAGCCCACCGTCCTCGACGGCGGCGACGACGAGATGTTCCTGCACGAGGAGACCTTCGGCCCGGTGGCGCCGGTGTTCGCCTTCGACAGCGACGACGAGGCGATCGCCCGCGCCAACGCCTCGGAGTTCGGCCTGGCCGCCTTCGTGTTCACCCGCGACCTCGACCGCGCCATGCGGGCGGCCCGGGCGGTGGAGGCCGGCGTGCTCGGCGTCAATTCCGGCCTGGTCTCCAACGCCGCCAATCCGTTCGGCGGGGTCAAGCAGTCGGGCTACGGCCGCGAGGGCTCGGTCTACGGCCTGGACGACTATGTGCAGGTCAAGTCGGTGACGCTGGCCCTGCGCTGAACGAGCCGGGGAGCCCCCGGGAGGCCGGAGCGCGGAACGGAACAGCGGCGGACGCATTGACCCCGCACGGGGCTTGCGCTTCCATCCAGGAGCGAGCCCCGCGCAGGCGTTCGCGCGCGGGGCGACAAGGAGGGGCGCATGACCGACGGGACGCCGAACGAGCCGCAATCCGCCCCGCCGCCGTCCCCGCCGCCCGCCGCCCGCAAGGGCTCCTGGCTGACCCGCGCCGTCGGAATCGCCGCGGCGGGCGCGCTCGTCGTCGGCTTCGGCGGCGGCGTGCTGACCGCCCAGACCGTCGGCAAGCTGTTCCCGCACCGGGGCGGAGAGGCCTCGGCCCAGGCCGACAAAGGCTTTTCCTGGCCGCTGTTCGGCAAGCCGCGCGCGGCCGGGGCCCGCCGCGCCGGTCCGGCCAAGCCCGAAGGGTTCGCGGTGTGGAAGAGCCGCCTCGACACCTCGGGCGCCGCTCCCGCCGCCTGCATCCAGTTGAGCCGCGACCTCGACCCCGGCAAGTCCTACGCCGACTATGTGCTGGTCTCGCCGGACCTCGGCCGCACCCCAGCCGTCAGCGTCAGGAACGACGAGCTGTGCGTCGCCGGCATCGGTTTCGCCGACCGCCGCATCACCCTGCTCAAGGGCCTGCCGGCCAAGGGCGGCGAGACCCTGGAGGCCAACGCCGACGTCGATTTCACCTTCGGCGAGAAGCCGCCCTATGTGGGTTTCGCCGGCAACGGCGTCGTCCTGCCGCGCGAGGATTCCGACGGCGTCGGCATCGAGACCGTCAACGTCCAGAAGCTGGCCATCGAGGTCTGGCGCGTGCCCGACCGCAACCTGGTGCGCAAGTCCATCGCCGCGCCCGACCCGACCGGCGAGGGCCAGTACGCCGACGACTACGGCGAGGACAGTCCCAACGACGAGGGCCGCGTGGTCTGGAAGGGCGAGGTCGCGGTCAAGGGCGACGCCGGCCAGCGCGTGACCACCGTCTTCCCCCTGGGCGCCGTGCTCAAGGAGATGAAGCCGGGCGGCTATGTCATCAAGGCGCGCGACGCCTCGGGCGGCCGCGACCTGAAGAAGGACAAGGACCACGACAGCTACGACCCCAATCCGCCGGCCCAGGCGCGGCGTTGGGTGATCTTCACCGACATGGCCCTGGTCTCCTACACCGGCTCCGAGGCGCTGGACGTCACGGTGCGTTCGCTGAAGACCGCCAAGTCGCTGGCCGGCGTGCGCGTGGCCCTGGTGGCCAAGAACGGCGAGGACCTGGCCGAGGGCCGGACCGACGCCGCCGGCCGCGTGCGCTTCCTGCATCCGCTGCTGGAAGGCGAGGGGGCGGGCGCGGCCAAGATGCTGATGGCCTATGGACCGCAGGGCGACCTGGCGGTGCTCGATCTCGACCGCTCGCCCGTCGACCTGTCCAAGCAGGGCGTCGGCGGCCGGGCCGACCCCAACGCCTCCGGCGCGACCACGGCCGGCCGCACGGTGGCCACCGACATCGACGGCTATCTCTACGCCGACCGGGGCATCTATCGTCCGGGCGAGACCGTGCACCTGGTGGCCATGGTCCGCGACCGCGAGGCGCGCAGCGTCGAGGGCCGCAAGGGCGAGCTGGTGGTGCTGCGCCCTTCGGGCGTGGAGTTCAAACGCTTCGCCTTCGACAAGGCCCCGGCCGGCGCGGTCGCCCAGGACGTCGCCCTGCCCAAGAGCGCCCCGCGCGGCCGCTGGACCGCCAAGCTGCGCTTCGAGGGCGTCGAGCAGGACGCCGGCGCGCTGAGCTTCTCGGTCGAGGACTTCGCGCCGCAGCGGCTGGCGGTGACCGCCGTCGGCCAGGCCGACCGGCCGGTGGCCGCCGGCGAGACGCGCATCGTCGACGTCACGGCCCGTTTCCTCTACGGGGCGCCGGGCGCGGGGCTGCAGACCCAGGGCGAGGCCCGCCTGCGCGTCGATCCCAACCCATTTCCTCAGTATAAGGATTATCGTTTCGGCGACGAGCAGACCCCCTTCGAGGAAAAGCTGGTCGAGCTGTCGGCCACCGTCACCGACGGGGCCGGCCACGCCGCCCTGGCCGTCGATTCCAGTCAGGGCGCCGGCGCCAGCCAGCCCCTGGTCGCCGCCGTCACCGCCTCGGTGTTCGAGCCGGGCGGCCGGCCGGTGCGCGAGGGCCTGACGCTGAAGGTGCGGCCGAAGCCGCTCTATCTGGGGGTCAAGGTCGATCCCGGCGACGGCGGCGGCTTCGGCGCGCGCAACCAGTCGCCGACCAATATCGACATCATCGCCGTCGACGCCGCCGGCCGTCGCGTCGCCGCCGCCGGGGTGAGCTGGACCCTGATCACCGAGAACTGGGACTACGACTGGTTCCAGCAGAACGGCCGCTGGCAATGGCGGCGCACCAGCCGCGACGTCGTCGCCGCCAAGGGGTCTGGCGACGTCGCGGCGGGCGCGGCGTTGCGCTACGCGCGCCGGCTGGGCTGGGGCGACTATCGCCTCGTGGTCGAGGGGCCGGACGGCGCCAAGACCGTGACCCGGTTCTCGGCCGGCTGGGGCGCGCCGGCGCGCGAGGGCGAGAGCCCCGACGTCGTGCGCGTCAGCGCCGGCACGCGGAGCTACGCCCAGGGCGACACCGTCGAGCTGACGCTCAAGGCGCCCTACGCCGGCGAGGCGCAGGTCGCCGTCGCCACCGACCGCCTGATCGACTTCAAGACCCTGAGCGTCGGCAAGGACGGCGCCAGCCTGAAGCTGAAGACCTCGGCCGCCTGGGGCGGCGGGGCCTATGTGCTGGTCAGCGTCATCCAGCCGCGCGACCCGGCGTCCTCGCCCAAGCCCCGACGGGCGCTGGGCCTGGTCTATGTTCCGCTCGACCCCAAGAACCGCAAGCTGACCGTCGATCTCGGCACGCCGGTCAAGCTGGACTCCAAGGCGCCGGTGTCGGTGCCGGTGGCGGTGCACGGCCTAGGCCTGGGCCAGCGGGCCCACGTCACCATCGCCGCCGTCGACGAGGGCGTGCTGCGGCTGACCAAGCAGGACAGCCCCGACCCGGCCAAGTGGTACTTCGGCAAGAAGGCGCTGACCGTCGACTACCGCGACGACTACGGCCGCCTGCTCGATCCCAATCTCGGCCCGCCGGCCAACGTCAATTTCGGGGCCGACGAGATCGGCGGCGAGGGCCTGACCGTCACGCCGATCAAGACGGTGGCCCTGTGGTCGGGGGTGGTCGAGACCGGCCTCGACGGCAAGACGACGGTGAAGCTGCCGGCGGCCGACTTCAACGGCGAGCTGCGGGTGATGGCCGTGGCCTGGACCGACGCCGCCGTCGGCTCGGCCTCCAAGCCGATGACCGTGCGCCAGCCGGTGGTCGCCGACCTCAACCTGCCGCGGTTCCTGGCCCCGGGCGACAAGGCGGTGGCCACGCTCGAACTGCACAACCTCGAAGGCAAGGTCGGCGACTATGTCGCCGAGATCGCCGGCGGCGGCGGGGTGCTGGCGCCGTTCAAGAAGCTGTTCCACCTGCTGCTGGGCCAGCGCGTGGCCGAGCACGCGCCCCTGAACGCGCCCACCGTGGCCGGGATCGGCCAGGTGGCCTTCAAGGTCACCGGGCCGGGCTTCTCGACCAGCAAGGACTATCCGATCCAGACCCGGCTGGGCTGGGGCCCGGTCACCCGCACCGTCACCGAGCTGCAGGGGGCGGGACAGGCGTTCACGCCCTCGCCGGAGCTGATGCGCGGCCTCGCCGCCGGCAGCGTCACGCTGCAGGTCAGCTATTCGCCGTTCAAGGGCTTCGACCCCGGCGCCGTGGCCCTGGCGCTCAACCGCTATCCCTACGGCTGCACCGAGCAGCTGGTCTCGACGGCCTATCCGCTGCTCTACGCCGCCGAGATGGCGTCGGACGCCAAGGTGCGGCGCTCGACCGTCGGCCTCAACGAGGCGGTGGGCAAGCTGCTCGACCGCCAGACCCTCGACGGCGCCTTCGGCCTGTGGCGGGTGGGCGACGGCGAGGCCGACCCCTGGCTGGGCGCCTTCGCCACCGACTTCCTGATCGAGGCCCGCAACCAGGGCGCGCCGGTGCCCGACGGGGCCGTCGATCGGGCCCTGGCGGCCATGCGCCAGGTCTCGCGGCCGGAGGGCTGGGCCTCGGTGTCCTATCGCCTGGAATCGCCGCGCGGCTGGTGGCGCACCGACGACGAGGCCAAGAAGGCGACGGCCCGCCTGCGCAGCCGCGCCTCGGCCTATGCGCTCTACGTGCTGGCCAAGGGCGGACGCGGCGACCTCGCCCGGCTGCGCTGGTGGCACGACGTGCAGATGAAGAACGAGTCCTCGCCGCTCGCCCGCGCCCAGATCGGCGCCGGCCTGGCCCTGATGGGCGACAAGGCCCGCGCCCGCGACAGCCTGCGCCAGGCGGTCGAGGCCCTGGGCTATCGCGACGAGGTCGACTGGTACCAGAGCCCGCTGCGCGACCTCGCCGCCGTCATCGCCCTGGCCTACGAGGCCGGCGCGCCCGACCTCGCCCGGCCGCTGCAGAGCCGGCTGGACGGCGCCGTGCGCGACCCGGACCAGCTGAACACCCAGGAGCAGGCCCGCCTGCTGCAGGCCGCCCACGCCATGCTCAAGGCGGCCGGGCCGGTCAAGATCCAGGCCCAGGGCGACCTTATCGGCCTGTCGGCCACCGCCGGCGCGCCGCGCTGGGCGGTGGGCAAGCTGGCCTCGGCCCGCTTCGTCAACGCCGGCGGCGGCGGCCTGTGGCGCACGGTGACGGTGGCGGGCGTGCCCCTCGCCGCGCCGGCGGCCGAGGCCCAGGGCCTGACCGTGGCCAAGAGCCTGTGGACCATGACCGGCCAGCCGGCCGACCCGGCCAAGCTGCGCCAGGGCGACCGGGTGATCGTCCGCGTCTCCGGCGTGTCGCGCCAGGGCCGCTCGATGATGCTGGTGGTCGACGACCCCCTGCCGGCCGGCTTCGAGATCGAGACCACCCTGGGCCCCGACGACGCCCAGCCGGCCAGCGGCTCCGGCGGCGGCCCGTTCAGGTTCCTCGGCGTGCTGACCAGCCCCAGCATCCAGGAAAGCCGCGACGACCGCTATGTCGCGGCCATGACCCTGGACGGCGGCAAGCCGTTCTCGTTCGCCTATGTCGCCCGCGCGGTGACCCCCGGCGACTTCTTCCTGCCCGGGACCCAGGCCAAGGACATGTACCGGCCCCAGGTCTTCGCGCGCTCGGCCGGCGGGCGCGCGGCCATCGCGACGGGGCCGTGAGCGGGCCGGGCATAGGGTGAGGGCGTTTCGGGCGTTCAAGAGGCTGGGCGGCGGCCCGCGCGGGGCCATGCGGCTGTTGGTCTTCGGCCTGATCGGGCTGGTGGCGCTCGAGGCCGCGGCGATCGGGCTGGACGCGGCCTTCCCGGTCGACATGGGCAAGGCGCGGCGCTCGTCGCCGGTGGCGCTCGACCGCCGCGGCGGCTGGCTGCGCGCCCTGCCGGTCGAGGCCGGGCGCTGGCGCATCCGCGCCGACCTCGACCGCACCGACCCGATATTCCTAAGGCGGCTGGTCGCCGTGGAGGACGCCCGCTTCTGGGTCCATCCCGGCATCGATCCCCTGGCGGTGCTACGCGCCGGCGCCCGGGCGGCGGCCACCGGCCGCGTGCGCTCGGGGGCCTCGACCCTGAGCATGCAGACCGCCCGCCTCCTGGAGCCGCGCCCCAGGACGCTGGCCGCCAAGCTGATCGAGATGGTCCGGGCCGCCCAGCTGGAGGCCCACCTGTCCAAGCGGCAGATCCTGGCCCTGTACCTGACCCTGGCGCCCTACGGCGGCAATCTGGAGGGCGTGCGCGCCGCCAGCCTGGCCTATTTCGGCCACGAGCCCGAGACCTTGACCGACGGCGAGCAGGCGCTGCTGATCGCCTTGCCGCAGTCGCCCGAGGCGCGCCGGCCCGATCGTCGGCCGGAGGCCGCGCGCCGGGGCCGCCAGGCGGTGCTCGACAAGCTGGTCCGCGCCCGCGTCCTCACCGAATCCCAGGCGGCCGAGGCCCAGTCCGAGGCCCTGCCGCGACGGCTGGGCTTCCCGGCCCGGGCCTGGCACGTCGCCGGCGAGCTGGCGGCGAACGCCCCGGCGGGCCAGGCCAGCGTGGTGGCGACCCTCGACGGCGCCCTGCAGGCGCGGCTCGAGCCTCTGGCCGCCGAGACGGCCCGGGCCCAGGGCGAGCAGGTCTCGGCCGCGATCCTGGTGGTCGAGATCCGCAACCGCGCGGTGCGGGCCGCCGTCGGTTCGGCCGGGCTGCAGCGGCCGGGCGGCTGGGTGGACATGACCCGGGCCCTGCGCTCGCCCGGCTCGGCCCTCAAGCCGTTCATCTACGCCTTCGCCTTCGACGACGGGGTGGCGGCCCCCGACACCCAGATCGACGACGCCGCCCGCCGCTTTGGCGACTACCAGCCCGAGAACTTCGACCACGTCTTCCACGGCAAGGTCACCGCCCGCGAGGCGCTGACCTATTCGCTGAACGTGCCGGCGGTGGCCACGCTGGAGAAGATCGGCGCCGACGCCTTCCAGGCGCGGCTGGAGGCCGGCGGCGCGCGGCTGGTGCGGCCGGCCGGTCCGGCCCAGGACGCGGGCCTGGCCCTGGCCCTGGGCGGCGAGGGGATCACCCTGCGCGACGTCGCCTTGCTCTACGCCGCCCTCGGCGACGGCGGCGTCGCCAAGCCCCTGGCCTGGACCGAGGCCGAGGCGGCGCGCCGGCCGGGACAGGGCGGCGTGCGGCTGATGCGCGCCGACACCGCCGCCCAGATCCTCGACATCCTGCGCGAGGCGCCGGCGCCGCGCGGGCGGGCGCCCTCGGCCCTGACCCAGCGGGGGCCGCGCATGGCCTTCAAGACCGGCACCTCATACGGCTTCCGCGACGCCGTGGCGGCCGGCGTGGTCGGCGGCTATGCGGTGGTGGTCTGGACGGGCCGGGCCGACGGCGGCGCGCGAGGCGGGCTGACCGGCCGCGACGCGGCCCTGCCGCTGCTGTTCGACGCCGCCGACGCCATCGACGCGCCGGTCTCGGCGCCGCGCCCCATCGCCCCCAAGGCCGCGCCCGAGGGCCTGCGCACCCTCGAGAGGGCGGTCTCCGAGGGGCCGCGCCTGATTTTCCCGCCCGACGGCGCGGCGGTGCAGGTCGACGCCCTGGGCCCCCGCTCGCGCGGGCTGGTGCTGGCGGCCAGCGGCGAGGGGCTGCGCTGGTACGTCGACGGCCGGCCCCTGGCGGCCGACCCCTTGAGCGGGCGCGTGGTCTGGCGGCCGGCGACGGCCGGCTTCTACCGCTTGGTCGTGGTCGACGAGCAGGGGCGCAAGGCCGCCGCCAAGGTGCGGGTCAGGGGCGGCTGAGCCGCCCGCCCGGCCTTTGGATCAGCCGCGCGGCCAGACCCGGCGGAAATCCTCGACCCCGGCGATGGTCACGCCCTGGTCGGTGACCAGCCCGTCGGCCAGCGAATAGACCCAGGCGTGGACCGCCAGCTCCTGGCCCCGCGCCCAGGCGTCCTGGACGAAGACGTCCGAGGCGACGTTCTTGACCTGGCGGATGACGTTCAGCTCGACCAGCCGGTCGTGGCGCGGCTTGCCTTCGGCCAGGGCCTCCAGTTCGTCGCGGTGCTCGGCGTAGACTTCCCGGATCGGGTGCAGCCAGTGGTCGACCAGGCCGCGCCGCTGGCCGTCGACCGCCGCCGCCACGCCGCCGCAGCCATAGTGGCCGACGACCATGATGTGCTTGATCTTCAGCACCTCGACGGCGAACTGCAGCACCGACAGGTAGTTGGCGTCCTGCGGCGGCGCCAGGTTGGCGACGTTGCGGTGCACGAACAGCTCGCCCGGGTCGAGGCCGACGATCTCGTTGGCCGGAACCCGGCTGTCGGAGCAGCCGATCCACAGGTATTCGGGGCTCTGCTGCTTTTCCAGGCGACGGAAGAATTCGGGGTCGACCTGGGTCTTGCCTCGCGACCAGGCCCGGTTGTTGTCGATCAGGTCCTTCAGCATCGAAGCCTCCTCACGCCGCAACTGGCGGGGTTAGACCGGAAAGCGGGCGCGGCCGCAACCGTGTCCGTGGCGGCGCGCCTTCGCCGCGAGGATTTCAGCCGGCGTCCGGCTGGCGGTCGGGACGGGCCGCCGCGAAGGCCGGGTGCCCCCCCGCCTGCTCGGCGACGGCGCGGATGCGGGGATAGGGCGACAGGTCGACCTCGAAGCGCTCGGCCGAATAGACCTGCGGGATCAGGCAGCAGTCGGCCAGGGTCGGCGCATCGCCATAGGCCCAGCCGCGGCCGTGCCGGCCGATCAACGCCTCGAGCGCGGAAAAGCCGTCGCCGATCCAGCGGGCCGTCCAGGCCTTGACCTGATCCTCGCCCGCGCCGAGGTCGTTCTTCAGCGTCTGCAGGATGCGCAGGTTGTTCAGCGGATGGATGTCGCAGGCGACCAGGGCGGCCATGGCGCGGACATGGGCGCGGCCGACCGCGTCGGCCGGCAGCAGGGGCGGCGTCGGATGCGCCTCCTCCAGCCATTCGAGGATGGCCGGGCTCTGGGTCAGCACCGCCCCGTCGATCTCCAGGGCCGGCACCAGGCCCTGCGGGTTCAGGGCGCGGTAGGCGTCCGACTTCTGCTCGCCCGCGCGCAGGTCGACCGGCGCGGTCTCATAGGCCAGGCCCTTGAGATTGAGGGCGATGCGCGTGCGGTAGGAGGTGCCCGAGCGCCAATAGGCGTGGAGGATCGGAACGGACATGGCGGGCCCTTGGCGTTGGCGGTTCAGCCGATGACGAACTTCAAGGCGCCGACGCCGTCGATCCCGCCCTCGACCTTGTCGCCGCGGACCAGGGGGCCGACGCCTTCCGGCGTGCCGGTGAAGATCAGGTCGCCGGCCTCCAGCCGCCACAGGCGCGAGGCCTGGGCGATGGTCTCGGCGACGGACCAGATCATGTCGGCGACGGCGGCGTCCTGGCGCACCTGTCCGTTCACGGACAGCCAGATCCGGCCGGAAGGCGGCGCGCCCTCGGCCGGCCGGATGACGCCGAGGGGCGCGGAGGCGTCGAAGCCCTTGGCCGCGTCCCACGGCTGGCCCTTGGCCTTGAACCCGGCCTGCAGGTCGCGGCGGGTCAGGTCGACGCCGACGGCGTAACCGAACACCAGCTTCAGCGCCTCGTCGGGCGAGAGGTCCTGGCCGCCCGCGCCGAGGGCGGCGACCAGCTCGATCTCGTGATGCAGGTCGGCCGTCGCCGACGGGTAGGCCACCGTCCCGCAGTCGCCGGCGTCGTCGGCGGCGACCACGGCGTCGGCCGGCTTGGCGAAGAAGAACGGCGGCTCGCGGTCGTCGCCGCCCATCTCGCGGCGGTGGGCGGCGTAGTTGCGTCCGACGCACAGCACCCGGCGGACGGGGAAGCGCGCCGGCGTTCCGGCGACGGGCGCGGCGACGGGCGGGCGAGGCGGCAGCACGAACTGGGTCATGGCCGCGAGGCTTACTGCGGTTTCCGGCGCTGGGGAACACCCGGCGCCGCGCCGGACGCTTGGTCGCGCCCTTCTTGATCGATCTAACCGTTCTTTCACTTGCCCCGGCGGCGTCGATCATGCTTTCGAGGCGACGGGGGTTTGCAGAGTTCCGGGGGGAAGGACGCGGCCATGTTGATCATCGAGAGCCTGACGCACGTTTATCCAAACGGCGTAAAGGCGCTGGACGATGTCGATCTGACCATTCCACGCGGCATGTTCGGCCTTCTGGGGCCGAACGGCGCGGGCAAGTCGACCTTGATGCGCACCGTCGCCACGCTGCAGAGGCCGACGTCCGGCTTCGTGCGTTTCGACGACATCGACGTGATCAAGCAGCCCGAGGCGCTGCGCCGCACGCTGGGCTACCTGCCGCAGGACTTCGGCGTCTATCCGCGCATCTCGGCCTACGACATGCTCGACCACATGGCGGTGCTGAAGGGCGTCGCCGATCCCCGGGCGCGCAAGGACACCGTCGAGGCCCTGCTCTATCAGGTCAACCTGTGGGACGTGCGCGGCAAGGCGCTGGCCGGGTTCTCCGGCGGCATGCGCCAGCGTTTCGGCGTCGCCCAGGCCCTGATCGGCGATCCCCGCCTGATCATCGTCGACGAGCCGACCGCCGGCCTCGACCCCGAGGAGCGCAACCGCTTCCTCAACCTGCTGGCCGAGATCGGCGAGAACGTGGTGGTGATCCTGTCGACCCATATCGTCGAGGACGTCGCCGACCTGTGCCCCAGCATGGCGATCATCTGCGACGGCCGCATCGTGCGCCAGGGCGCGCCGGCGGCGCTGATGGAGGCCCTGCGCGGCCGCGTGTGGATGAAGGCCATCGAGAAGGCCGATCTCGAGGCGTGCAAGGCCCGTTACGACGTGATCTCCACCCGGCTGTTCTCGGGCCGCACGGTGATCCACGTCCTGGCCGATTCCGATCCGGGCGAGGGCTTCATCCGCGCGCGGGGCGGCCTGGAGGACGTCTATTTCTCGACCCTGTCGGCGACGCGCCGGCGTGTCGAGCGGCCCGCCGACGCGGTCGGGGCCGCCTGAGGATGTTCGGCAAGATCGCGGGCTTCGAGTTCCGCTACCAGATCCGTCAACCGATCTTCTGGATCGTGATGATGGTGTGCTTCCTGATGACCTTCGGGTCGGTGACGGTCGACCAGATCCGTATCGGCGACCTTGGGCCCAACGACTTCCGCAACGGCCCGTTCGCCCAGATCCAGACCATGCTCTTCGTGGCCGTGTTCTACATGTTCGTGACCACGGCCTTCGTCGCCAACGTGGTGGTGCGCGACGACGACACCGGTTTCAGCGCCATCATCCGCACCACGCGGGTCCGCAAGTTCGACTATCTCTACGGTCGCTTCCTCGGCGCCTTCGCCGCCGCCGCCCTGTCGTTCGTGGCGGTTCCCGCAGCCATCCTGGCCGGCTCGCTGATGCCGTGGGTCGACCGGGAACTGATCGGCCCGTTCGTGGCCGCGCACTATCTCTACGCCTATTTCGTCGTCGCCCTGCCGCCGCTGTTCCTGACCTCGACGGTGTTCTTCGCGCTGGCCACCCTCACCCGCTCGATGATGTGGACCTATGTCGGGGTCATCGGCTTCCTGGTGCTGTGGCTGGTCGCCACCTTGACGTTCGCCAAGCCCGAACTCGACCACATCACGGCGATCTGGGAGCCGTTCGGCGTCGGCGCCTTCTCGGACGCCACCAAGTACTGGACCGCCAACGAGCGCAATCACCTGTTGCCGCCGCTTGTGGGTCCGGCGCTGTGGAACAAGGCCCTGTGGCTGACGGTGTCGGGCGCGGCCCTGGCCCTGGCCTATGTCATCTTCCGTTTCGACGACGTGCGCCTGTCGGGACGCCGTCGCAAGGCCGCCAAGCTGGCGGCCCTGGCCGAGCCCCGGCCGGCGGCTGTCCCGCTGGGACGCCTGCCCCGGCCGCGTTTCAACCTGGCGACGACGGCGACCCAGGTCTGGGCGCGCGCGCGGCTGGACATGGCCCAGGTGTTCTTCAGCCCGGCCTATGGCGTGATGCTGGCCTTCGGCCTGTTCAACGTGCTGACCGAACTTTGGGTCTCGGTGGACATGGCGGCCTATGGCGGGGCGGTCCACCCGGTGACCCGGATGATGATCGCCGCCCTGGGGACGTCGTTCACCTTCTTCGCCTTGATCATCGCCGTGTTCTACGCCGGCGAACTGGTCTGGCGCGAGCGCGACAAGGGGACCAGCGAACTGATCGACGTCACGGCGACGCCGACTTGGGCCTTCGTCCTGCCCAAGATCCTGGCGATCGCCCTGGTGCTGGTCTCGACCCTGGGGGTGAGCGTCGTGGCCGCCGTCGGCCTTCAGGCCGTCAAGGGCTATTTCCACTTCGAGCTTGGCAAGTACCTCGTCTGGTACGTGCTGCCGCAGGCGGTCGACTTCCTGCTGATCGCCGTGCTGGCGGTGTTCATCCAGGCGCTCAGCCCGCACAAGTTCTTCGGCTGGGGTCTGATGATCCTGTTCGTGATCTCGCTGTTCGTCCTGCCGGGCCTCGGACTGGAGCATCGCCTTTACCGCTACGCCGGCTCGCCGCCGATCCCCCTGTCCGACATGAACGGCCAGGGGCGCTTCTGGATCGGAGCGGCCTGGTTCCAGGTCTATTGGAGCGCCTTCGCCGTGGTGCTGACGGTGCTGGCCTACGGCCTGTGGCCGCGCGGCATGGAGACCCGGCTGAGGCCGCGCCTGCGGGTCCTGCCACGCCGCCTGGCCGGCCCGTCCGGCATGGTCGGCGGGGCCGCCCTGGCGGCGATGGCGGCGGTCGGGGTGTTCATCTTCGTCAACACCAACATCTGGAACGAGTATCGCACCGTCCAGGACAACGAACGCTGGCAGGCGGACATGGAGAAGGCGCTGCTGCCGTTCGAGAACCGTCCCCAGCCGACGGTCACCGCGGTCAAGCTGGACGTCGACATCCGCCCGCGCCAGCCGCGCATCGTCACCAAGGGCGTCTATGTCATCGAGAACCGCACCGGCGCGCCGCTGCGCGAGATCCATCTGCGCTTCGACCGCGGCCTCGACGTCAGCGCCCTGACCGTGCAGGGCGCCTGGCCCAAGAAGACCTACGACCGCTTCAACTATCGCATCTTCGCCTTCGACATGCCGATGCTGCCGGGCGAGAAGCGCACCCTGTCGTTCCAGACCGAGCGCGCCCAGAAGGGCTTCGTCAACGGCCGCCCGTGGCTGCGGGTGGTGGACAACGGCACGTTCATCGACGATTCCGAGATCGCCCCCGCGCTCGGCATGGACCGCAACGGCCTGCTGCAGGATCGCACCAAGCGGCGCAAATACGGTCTTCCGGCCGAGCTGCGCATGGCCCCGCTCGGCGACCCGGCCATGCGCGCCTACAACTATCTGCGCCACGATTCCGACTGGGTCGACGCCGACATCACCGTGACCACCGACGCCGACCAGACGCCCATCGCCCCGGGCGCGCGCGTCTCGGAGACGGTCAAGGGCGGCCGCCGCACGGCGCGCTTCGTCAGCGACGCGCCGATCATGCACGGCTTCTCGCTGCAGTCGGCCCGCTACGCCGTGCGGCGAGAGACCTACAAGGGCGTCGACCTGGCCGTGCACTACCACCCGGCCCACGCCTGGAACGTGTCGCGCATGATCGACGCGGCCAAGGCGGCGCTGGACTATTGCAGCGCCAATTTCAGCCCCTACCAGTTCCGCCAGCTGCGCTTCGTCGAGTTCCCGGTGACGGCCGGCGAGTTCGCCCAGTCCTTCGCCAACACGGTGCCCTGGTCCGAGGGGATGGGCTTCATCGCCGACTACAAGGACCCCGAGAAGATCGACATGGTCACTTATGTCGGGGCCCACGAGATCGCCCACCAGTGGTGGGCCCACCAGGTGGTCGGCGCCGACGAACAGGGCGCGACCATGCTGTCGGAGACCCTGGCGCAGTATTCGGCGCTGATGGTCATGAAGCGCCTCTACGGCCCGGACATGATCCGCAAGTTCCTCAAGTACGAACTGGATGGCTATCTGCGCGCGCGGGGGGGCGAGGCGATCGAGGAGCTGCCGCTCGACCGGGTCGAGAACCAGCCCTACATCCATTACCGCAAGGGCTCGCTGGTGATGTACCGGCTGGCCGACGAGATCGGCGAGGAGGCGGTGAACCGCGCCTTGCGCAAGTTCCTCGACGCCTACGCCTTCAAGGGCGCGCCGTATCCGACCTCGGCCGATCTGGTGGCGCTGCTGCGGGCCGAGGCGCCGGCCGACAAGCAGCAGCTGATCACCGACCTGTTCGACAAGATCACCCTCTACGACCTGCGGGCCTCGCGGGCGCGGGTCGCCCGACGCCCCGACGGCCGCTTCGACGTCGCCGTCACCGTGGTCGCGCGCAAGCTCTACGCCGACGGGCGCGGCAAGGAGGTCGAGGCGCCGCTGTCCGAGGCGATCGACATCGGCGTGTTCGACGCCGAACCCGGCAAGAAGGCCTTCTCCAAGCGCAACGTCCTGGCCCTCCAGCGGCAGGTGCTGCACAGCGGCGAACAGACCATGGTGGTGACGGTGGACCACCCGCCGCGCTTCGCCGGCGTCGATCCCTACAACAAGCTGATCGACCGCAATTCCAACGACAACGTCATCAGGACCGACTGACGCCCGGCGGCCGGGCCGCGAGGCGTCGGGCCGGCCGTTTCGGCGCTATTTGAGGCCGTCCTTGAGGCCCTTGGCCAGGCTCAGATGGTTCTGGATCGTCGGCGCGGTTTCGGCGGCGAAACTCTTGAGCTGGGCGACCGTCCCGTCGTTGGCGTAGCGTTGGAAGAGGTTCAGGGCCGCCTGGTGCGCATCGACCTGGCCGTCGACATAGACCTTGTCGAAGGCCTTGGCGTCGGCCTTGTTCAGCTCGTCGACCTTGCCCTGAAGGTCGTCGGGCAGGGCGGCGGGCAGGGTGATCGCTTGGCCGGACGCGGCGATCGCCTTCTTCAGGCCCTCGGTGGTCTTGACGTGGGCGTCGATCATCATGCGGGCGAACTTCTTCACCTCGGCGTTGTTCGCGCGCGTCAGCGCGATCTTGCTCGCCTGGATCTCGTAGAGGTCGCCGGCGGCGGCCTTGGCCACGAAATCGGGTGCGGCGGCCTCGTTGGACGGTGTTGGGATGGTGGCGGCGGGATTGGCGTCCGGCTGCTGGGCAGCTTGGGGCGCGCCGCCGTCCGCCGGGTTCGAAGTCTCCGCCTTCTTGCCGCAGGCGGCGAGGGAAAGGGCGAGGACGCCGACACCGGCGATAAGGACTGCATGTTTCATGAAGCGTCTCCTGAATGGCGTTGACAGCTTTGGACCTGCGCTCCAAGCGAGGCCTGTGGACGCAAGAACCTCACGCCGACGTGAACGGTTCCAGGCTTGCGGAGGAGGACGCGGATGAGCGAGGCCGCCGAAGGGCCCCTGGCGGGCCTGCGGGTGATCGAGATGGGCACGCTGATCGCCGGCCCGTTCTGCGGCCAGATTCTCGGCGATTTCGGCGCCGAGGTCATCAAGCTCGAAGATCCCGGCAAGGGCGACCCGATGCGCCAGTGGGGCCGCACCAAGCCCAAGGGGCACTCGCCCTGGTGGCCGGTGATCGGCCGCAACAAGAAGTCCGTCACCCTCGACCTGCGCGCGCCCGAGGGCCAGCGGATCGCCAAGCGCCTGATCGCCGGGGCCGACGTGGTGGTCGAGAACTTCCGCCCCGGCACGCTGGAGAAATGGGGCATGGGCTACGAGGCCCTGGCCGCCGACAATCCCGGCCTGGTCATGGCCCGCGTCTCCGGCTTCGGCCAGACCGGCCCCTACGCCCAGCGCGCCGGCTACGCCCTGATCGGCGAGGCGATGGGGGGCCTGCGCCACATCACCGGCGAGCCCGACCGGCCGCCGGCGCGGGCGGGGATCTCCATCGGCGACAGCCTGGCGGCCACCTATGCGGCGCTGGGGGTGATGATGGCCCTGCACGCGCGCGAACGGACCGGCCGGGGCCAGGTGGTCGACGCGGCCATCTATGAGAGCGTGCTGATGGTCATGGAGAACCTGATCACCGAATACGGCCTGACCGGCTACGTGCGCGAGCGGTCGGGGGCGGTGCTGCCCGGCATCGCGCCCTCCAACGCCTATCCGACCGCCGGCGGCGAGATGGTGGTGATCGGCGCCAACCAGGACACCGTGTTCAGGCGGCTGGCCGAGGCGATGGGCCAGCCCGGCCTGGCCGACGACGCCCGGTTCGCCACCCACGGCGCGCGGGGCGAGCGCCAGGCCGAACTCGACGCCCTGATCGCCGACTGGACCGGCGGCCAATCGACCGAGGCGGTGTTGGCGCTGATGGAGACGCACGGCGTGCCCGCCGGCCGGGTCTATCGCGCGCCCGACATGCTGGACGACCCGCAGTTCCAGGCCCGCGAGGCCATCGTCGAGACGCCGCACCCGGTGTTCGGCAGCGTCAAGATGCAGAACGCCTTTCCCAAGCTCTCGGCGACGCCGGGCCGGGTGCGCTGGCCGGGACCGGCCCTGGGCGAGCACACCGAGGCGGTGCTGGCCGGCGTCCTCGGCCTCTCGCCGGACGAGATCGCCGGCCTGAAGGCGCGCGGGGTGGTCTGATCGTTCGCCGGGCGCTCAGGCGCGGCCGGTGATCTCGGCCAGGGCGGCGGCCACCTGGGTGACGTCGTAGGGCTTGCGGATGACCGGGGCGTCGAAGCCTTCCGGCACGCCGGGCGCGCCGTCGCGGTTGTCGCCGTAGCCGGTGGCGAAGATGAAAGGCACCTTGCGGGCGGCCAGGGCCTCGGCCACCGGCCGCACCGAGGCGCCGTTGAGGTTGGCGTCCAGCACCGCCGCGTCGATCGGCTGGTCGACCAGCTTGAGCGCCTCACTGACCTCGGCCGCCTGGCCGACGATCGCCGCGCCGGCCTCGCTGAGCCCGGCGCTCAGTTCCAGCGCCAGCAGAAGGGCGTCCTCGACGATGAGGATGCGCAGGCCGTCGACGCGCGCGGCGGCGTCGCCCTGGGCCGGCTCGTACGGGACGCCGGCCTCGGCCAGCTGCGGCGCGGCGGGCGCGGCCTCGACCGGCGCGGCCAGGGCCGAGGCCCCGGCCCGCAGCGTGGCCCGCACGCCGGTGGCGGTGAAGTCCAGCCGCACCTCGCCGCCCAGCACGCGGGGTGACCTGGTCGAGCAGGGTGGAGCCGAACCCCCGGCGGGACGGCGGCGTCACGGTCGGGCCGCCGTGCTCGCTCCACACCAGCTCGAAATCGCCTTGCGCGCCCAGCCGCCAGCGCACGTTGACCTGGCCGTGGTCGACGGACAGGGCCCCGTACTTCATGGCGTTGGCGGCCAGTTCGTGCAGGGCCAGCGACAGGGCGTTGGCCGCCTGCGGCGTCAGGCTGACCGGCGGCCCGTCCCAGCGCGCCTGGCCGGGGACCAGGCCGCCCAGTTCGGCGGCGACGATGTCGCCGACGGCCGCCCCGCGCCAGCGGGTGGCCACCAGCAGCTCGTGCGCCGAGGCCATGGCCTTGAGGCGGCCGGTGAAGGTCTTCAGAAACCCCTCGATCGAGCCGGCCTTGCGCGCCGACTGGGCGGCCAGCGACTGCACCGCCGCCAGCACGTTCTTGACCCGGTGGTCGAGCTCGGCGACCAGCACCTCGCGCTGGGTCTCGGCCGCCTTGCGTTCGGCGATGTGGGTGCCGGTCATCACCAGGAAGTCGACCTCGCCGTCGTCGTCGAGGATCGGCGTCACCTGCACGTCGATCGGCACGATGCGGCCGTTGAAGCTGCGCAGGTCGGCGTCGAAGCGGACGGTCTCGCCGGCGCGGGCCTGGGCCACCGCCTCGCGGATGGCCGCCGCCATCGCCGGGTCGTAGGCCCAGCGCTCGGTCTCCCAGATCAGCCGGTTGTCCAGTTCGCCCTGGCCGGACACCTCCTTGACCCGCAGGTTGCTCTCGATCACCCGGCCTTCGGGGGTCAGCATGGTGGCCAGCCCGCTCATGCCGTCGACCAGGCGACGGATACGCCGGGCGTCGGCCTCGCGCAGCAGCTCGTCGACGGCGATGGCGGCGAGGTCGAGCAGGGCCTGGCGGTCGGCCTCGGTGGGCGCGGGGCGGGGCTCGACGTCGCTGACGCCCAGCACGCCGATCGCCTCGCCGGTGCGCGTCTTCAACGGCGCGAAGGCGCAGTAGCGCACGTCGGTGGTCGTCTCGCCCAGGCGGGCGGCGTAGCGGGGATCGGCGCGGATGTCGCCGCTGAAGATCGGCTCGCCCAGGGCGACCGTCAGGTCCGAGACGGTGCCGGCCTTGGGCCAGGAGACCAGATCCTCGACCCCGTAGGCCGAGCGCACCCAGATGGTCTCGTCGTCGAGCAGGGTGATGGTCGCCCGCGGCGCCCGCAGCGTCAGGGCCGCCAGCCGGACGATTCGGTCGAGCCGAGGATCGGGCGCGCCGCTGAGCACGCGCATCTCGCGCAGGGCCTTGATACGTCGGCCTTCTTCGCCTGGGTCCGTCAAGCGCGGAGCCTTGTCCACCGTTCACACTCGATCCACCATAGCGCGCGTCGCGGACAAAGGTAGCGCTTCGCGTCAAATGGGGCGCACGCGGACGCTTCGCGGTCACGATAACTTAAAATCCAACCGTCATGAGCGGGCTTGGGCGCGAGTGAAAACACGCTATGGTGGCCCGCGACGCTGGAACCTTGGGCGCCGGCGTCGCGTTGATCGCTCGTCCCACACGCCGCATGACCGCGCCGCACGACCGGAGATTTTTCATGCCCGCCGAGTCCCGCCTCAACCACGCCGCCGACAACATCTCCGACGCCGCCGAAAAGGCCGCCGACGCCGTCTCCAGCGCGGCGCACCACGCGTCCGACAAGGCCGAACGTTCGTTCAACGATGCGGCCCGCCGCATCGAAAAGGCGGTGCACGAAGGGCTGGAAGCCCTGCGCAGCCGCTCCGGCGACGTCGGCGAACGCTTCGACGTCGCCCAGCGCGTGGTCGCCGACCAGGTGAAGGAGCGTCCGTGGACGTCCACCCTCACCGCGCTCGGCGTCGGTTTCCTGGTCGGCCTGCTCGTCGCCGGCAGCCGTAACCGTTGATCGTCGAACGTACGCTGATGGCCCTGGCGGCGGCCGCGGCAGTCGCCGCCGCCGCCGCGATCAGTGTCGCCGCCGCCGCCTTCGCCCTCTATGCGTTGCTGCAGGGGCCGCTGAGCTCGGCTGGGGCCGCCGCCGTGGTCGCGGCGGTGTTCGCCCTGGTCGTCGCCGTCGCCGGCTTCTTCGCCGCGCGCAAGACCGAAGGCCGCGACCGCCACGCCCCCAAGCACGCCGACGCGGCCGGGCTGATCGACCTGGCCATGAACCTCGTTCGCGACAAGCCCGTGGTCAGCGCCGGGGCAGCCATCGCCGCCGGCCTCATCGCCCTGCGCAACCCACAACTGGTCGGCGTGGTGCTGCGGGCCTTTATGGATGGCAGGTCGCCCCCTAAATCCTGAGCCGGGTCGCCGACGGCGCAACCTTTCCCACCGCCCGCCGGTTGCTCGCCGGGGGCGGCGCGTTTTCATGTAGAGCGGAGTCCTCCCCCATGTTCGAACTGCCCGACCTTCCCTACGCGCACGACGCGTTGGAGCCGGTGATCTCCCGCCGCACCATGGAGTTCCACCACGACAAGCACCATGCGGCCTATGTCAACGTCACCAACGAGCTGGTGCAGAAGTCCGGCCAGGGCTACGCCAGCCTCGAAGAGGTCATCCGCGCGTCGGCGGGCAAGGACGCCAAGCTGTTCAACAACTCGGCCCAGGCCTGGAACCACGCCTTCTTCTGGAACAGCATGGCCCCGGCCCGGCAGGCGCCCTCGGGCGCCCTGGCCGCCGCCATCGACACGGCCTTCGGCGGCCTGGAGCAGTTGAAGACCGCTTTCGTGACCGAAGGCGTCGGCCACTTCGCCTCGGGCTGGGTGTGGCTGGTCGCCGAGGGCGGAGCCCTCAAGGTGATCTCGACCCATGACGCCGCCGACACCGTCACCGAGGCCGGCGTGACGCCGCTGCTGGTCTGCGACCTGTGGGAGCACGCCTACTACCTGGATCACCAGAACAACCGGAAGGGCTTCCTGGAGACCTGGTTCGACACCCTCGCCAACTGGGAGTTCGCCGCCGTCCAGTTCGCCTCGGCCGCCGGCCAGGGCGAGGGCTGGCGCTATCCCGAGCCCAAGGCCAAGGCCGCCTGATCAATAGATGAAGGAACACCCCGCCCCGTTCGGACGTTTATCAGAAGAGCGGGGCGGCGCCGAAAGGATAGGCGCCGCCAGAGCCTCAGGTTTCTTGGGAGAACTGAAATGCTCAGATGGGCGCTTATTTTTCTCGTCGTGGCCCTGGTGGCCGCGGTTCTCGGGTTTACGACGATCGCCGGCGCGGCTATCGGGGTCGCCAAGATTCTATTCTATATCTTCGTGATCCTGTTCTTGGTCTCGCTGGTCATGCATCTGGTGCGCGGGCGCACGCCCTGAGGCGGACCAGCCATCCAGGCGAGCGAATACGACGCCCCGGTCGACGGCCGGGGCGTTTTCGCGTTCAACCGGCGCCGCGCCGGGGCGAGGCCCAGGCGCGCCACGGCGTGAAGTCCCGGCCGTTCCAGCCGTAGGCTGTGACGGCGATGGTCGCGGCGTCGGCCTCGACGACGTTGAACCCGGCCGGCGCCCCCCGCTCGCGCCGCGACAGGGTCCCCGCGCCGACGGCGTAGGTGCGCCCATCGCCGAACGGCGCGGGCGCGACGAACGGGATGTGGACGTGGCCGGTGAGGATCAGGTCGGCGCCGGCGAGGTTCAGCCGCCGGGCCGCCTGTCGCCCGCCGCGCACCCGCCCGGTCATCGGCGCGCCCAGGGCCTCGGTCAGGGGATGGTGACAGGCGAACACCTTCAGGGCGCCGGCCGGCGCGGCGGCGAAGGCGGCCTCGGCCGCGGCGATCTGGCCGAAGCCGATCGCGCCCTTCGACCAGTTCAGCCGCGCCTGCGCCCCCCGGGCGGTGTTGGCGGCGCGCAGGCATAGGCCGGGGGCGGCGAAGGTCTGGTCGCGGGCGGGCCGGCCCGTGGCCCGCCCATAGGCGGCGAACGGGGCGATGAGCCGCGCGGCGAGGTTCAGATAGGGCGTGTCGTGGTTGCCCGGCGTGGCGATCCACGGGCGGGGCAGGCCGGCCAGCCACCCGGCGGCGGCCTCGAACTCCCGGCGGCGGCCGTTCTGGGTCAGGTCGCCGGTGAGGACGATCAGGTCGAAGCCGCCCGAGCGGGCGAAGGCGGCGGCGGCCTCGACCGCCTCGTGGTTCTCGCAGCCGAAATGGATGTCGGACGCGTGCAGCAGCCGGATCATGTCTCCGGCGTCTCGGGCGCCGCTTCCGGCGGCGGGACCAGGGCGTGGAAGGCCAGGGGAACGAAACGCACCCGCACGTCGCGCGGCAGCCGCGCCGGCTCGCCGTCCAGGGTGGCGGGAATCCAGCGCCGCGCCCAGACGTGGGCCGCACGGCACCGGCCCAGGCTGACGGCGGGGTCGTCGCGCCAGTCGCCGAACAGGTCGCCGAAGAAGGCCCGGACCCCCAGGCGCAGCACGTCCTGCGGTCCCGACGGATTGACGGCCGCCGCCTCCAGCGCGGTCTCGGCGTGCATGGCCCTGGACACCAGCGGGCAGACGAAGGTCAGGGCCTCGGCCTTCTCGTGCCCCTCGCCGTCGAGGGCGTAGCGGACGCGGCCGGAAAAGGCCTGGCGCACCGCCCGCTGCGCCCGCAGCACGGCCAGCCGCAGCTTGCGGTCGCGCGCCGCCTCGCGCGCGGGGGCCCATAGGGCGGGAGCGCCGAGCACGGCGGCCACGTAGAAGGCGCGGCCGTCCGCCTCGCCGCCGCTTACCGGCCGCACGACGCCATGGTCGAGAATCTCATGCAGCGCCGCCTGCCAGCGCCGTTCGCCGTACAGCGCCTTGGGCAACATGTTCATGGTGCCGCCGGGCAATGGGGCCAGCAGCGGCCCTGCGGGTCCGCACAGGGCGGCGGCGGCGCGCGCGGTGCCGTCGCCGGCCAGCACGATCAGCAGGTCTGGCCGATCGGCGATCGCCGCCTGCAGCGCCGCCTGCAGCCGCTCGTGTCCGGGCGCGGCGACATGGGCGTCCAGGCCGGCGTCGGCCAACAGCGCCTCCAGCTGGTCGGCGGCGTGCGGGCCGACCCCGCCCGAGTACGGGTTGACCACGGCGGCCACCCGGCGGAGCTTTGGGCGTTCCGTCGACGGCGGGCTTTCCGTTTCGAGCGTCATCTCGCGGCTTTCGGCTGGCGGTCCCCGACGGCGGCCCCGGTCGGGGCGCGTCCTGGCCTAACGGCGAGCCGCGCCGGCGGTTCCCGGCGATGGAACGGCCCGGCGGATCGACGCGTTGTCCGCGACAGGGCGCGGGGCGTGAAATCCAGAGCGTAACGAGAAGGACCGCATCGATGACCATCAGGATTGTCTGGAGACCGGCGGCGGCGATCGTCGCTGCAGGGCTGCTCGTCGCCGCCTGCACGTCGAGCGGCAATGTCGAGCGCAACGCCGCCGGCGGCGCGGCGCTGGGAGCCCTGGCGGGGGCGGTGATCGGCAATAACGTGGGCAACGGCGACGCCGGCAAGGGCGCGGCCATCGGCGCCGCCGTCGGCGGGGCGGCCGGGGCCGTGCGCGGCTGTCGCCAGGACGGCGGCTGCGGCGCGACCAATCGCAAGCAATATTATGACGAGCGCGCCGGCCGTTATTACTATTTCGATCAGGCAACCGGACGTTATTATTGGGAGAACGGTCAACCGCGCTATTGAGCTTTGCGCCGTCAGGCGCGAGGTTTCGGGGCGGCGAGCCGGTCGGCTGGCCGCCCTATTCTTTTAGCGGGCGCGTATCGGGAGACGGGGCTATGTGGCGACGGAAGATCCTTGGAGCGACGGCGGTCGCGGCTGGGTTGGGCGTGCTGGTCTCGGGCTGCGAGACGACGCCGGCCTGGATGCATTCGAGCAAGGTCGCCGCGCCGTCGCCGTGCGCGGACTTCAGCTTCCCGGTCTATTTCAAGGAATGGTCGGCCGACCTGACCGACGCGGCCCTGCAGGTGATCTCCGATTCGGCCGCCCGGTCGAAGGCCTGCCGGGTCGGCGCGGTGACGGTGGTCGGGCTGTCGGGCGCCAAGGGGTCGGCCGAACAGAACCTCGAGCTTTCCAAGCGACGGGCCGAGGCTGTGGCCAAGGCCCTGACCGACAAGGGCTTCCCAGCGCCGGCCGTGGACGTCGACGCCGTCGGCGAGCAGGGCGCGGTCACCAAGCGCGGGACCGAGCGGCCGTTGCGCCGCCGGGCCGAGGTGCAGGTCCACTTCGCCAGCTGAGGCCGCGCAAGAAAACGGGCGGGCCGTAAGCCGGTCCGCCCAGTCGTGCATCATCGAGAATAAGGGTTGCGGAGACGGCAGACCGGCGTATCGCCGGTCTCAAGTCGGGGGGGCGTCGCCGTCTCCGCAATCAGACAACGTCGCCGGCCGCGCACGGTTCCGCCGATTCTCAAAAATTTCTTCGCGATCGCGTCGCGGCCTCGCCGGGGTGCGAAACGGCCGCGGCGGCGCGCGCGTTTCCAACGAGCGCCGGACGACGGCGAAACATCGAAGGCGAATCGGAGGAGGCGGCCATGACCACCGCGTTCCGGCGTTCGTCGGGCCTCAGCGCCACGCGCACCCGACAGGCTTCGTGGGGGCGGCACATGTTCTGGGTGATGCTGATCTCCATCGCCCTGGCGATGAGCGCCCTTTTCGGCAGCTGGGCCTTCCACTACCGCGCCCTGCGCGACGCCGAGCAGACCCTCACGCCGGACGCCGCCGTCACCGGCCGCTCGCCCGCCGCCAGCGGCGACCGCCGCTTGGCGGGCCATTGCCAGGCCTTCTTCGAACGGTGCTGAGCGCCTAGACGACCGAGTCGCCGCGAAACGCCCGGATCACGAAGCCGCCGATCAACAGCACCAGGAACAGCACGAACAGCAGCTTGGCGATCGATGCGGCGACGCCGGCCAGGCCGACGAAGCCGAGAAAGCCCGCCGCGACGGCGAGCACCGCAAAGATCAAGGCCCAGCCGAGCATGGCGTAACGTCCTCGTGACGCGGCCGCGCCGATCGCGGCCGCTGGCGAGGAACAACCCGGCGCCGGTCGCGCCGGTTCCCTGGCGCTATTTCTCTGGGCTTCGCTTTTCCCGGCCCCTCAGGCGGCTTCCCGGCGGCGGGCCGGATGGAAGAACAGGGCCTGGCCGATGGCCGCCTTCACCGTCTCCGGCTGGAACGGCTTGGTGATCAGGAAGGTCGGTTCGGGCCGCTCGCCGGTGAGCAGCCGCTCGGGGAAGGCGGTGATGAAGATCACCGGCACGTCGAGCCGGCCGAGGATGTCCTTCACCGCGTCGATGCCCGACGAGCCGTCGGCCAGCTGGATGTCGGCCAGCACCAGGCCGGGCAGGCGCCGGTTGACCGCCTCCACCGCCTCGGTGCGGGTGGCGGCGATGTCGAGGACGTTGTGTCCCAGCTCGCGCACCAGCGCCTCGATGTCGGCGGCGATCACCGGCTCGTCCTCGATGATCAGCACGTCGGTGGCCAGTTCGGCGTCGATCTCGCTCTGGGCGCGGCTGATCAGGGCGTCGACCTCGTCGAAGTCGACGTCGAGGATCTGGGCCGCCTCGCTGGGGGTGAAGCCCTCCAGGGCGGTGAGCAGGAACGCCTGGCGCGAACGCGGCGCGATCCGCATCAGCCGGCGGCTGGCGTCGCCGGCGACGTCCTCCTCGGGAGCGTCCTCCAACTGCGCGCCGCTGGTGCACCAGATGGCGTGGAAGACATGGTAGAGGGCGACGCGGGGGCTGTAGCGGTCTTCCAGCGAGCGTTCGCCCGCGGCCAGGGCTTCGAGGGCCACCCGTACGTAATGATCTCCCGTGGCCTGATCGCCGGTCAACGCGCGCGCGTAGCGGCGGACGTAGGGCAGGTGCGGCGCCAAACGGGCAAGAAGACTCATGACCCCTCCCGATCTCCAGGTCTTCGACTGTACCAGGGCGCATTGAGCGCCCGCGTCGCGCAAGACGCAACGATATTGAACGCCCGCTGCACGAAGGGAGTTCCCTCGCGGCTCGGATTTTGCATTGTACATATCGGACCGGGGAACAAGATAGGCGGCCGCGCGTTGAGCGACGAACCCAGAACAGTTCGAGGGGACGGCGTTTCCTCGCCGCACGACGCCGACAAGATGATCGAGCAGACCTATATGGGACAGCGTCGCAGGCCAGATCCGTCTCTAGACGAGGCGCGGTTGCGGCAGCAGGCTATCGGCGTCAAGCTGCGCCAGATGTTCGACCAGGTGGTCAACGAGCCCGTCCCCGACGAATTCCTGGATATTCTCAAGCGGGCGGACGAAAAGCGGGCGGATCGCGATTGATGACGACGTCTCAGAACGCCGCGCCCTCGAAGCCCCAGGCCGATCCGGCCCAGGAAGCCGCCTTCAAACGCGAACTCGTCCAGCTGATCCCGCACCTGCGCGCCTTCGCCCGCACCCTGGCGGGCGACGCGGCCTCGGCCGACGACCTGGCGCAGGACGCCATGCTGAAGGCTTGGGACGCACGGGCCAGCTATCAGATGGGCACGAACATGAAGGCCTGGACCTTCATGATCCTGCGCAATCAGTTCTATTCCGAAAAGCGCCGGTCCTGGCGCCAGACCCAGCTCGACCAGGAGGCCGCCGAGCGGACCCTGGTGGCGGTGGACGACCCGCAGGCGCCCATCGCCCTCGACGAGCTGAGGCTTGGCCTGGCCATGCTGCCGGCCGAGCAACGCGAAGCCCTGGTGCTGGTCGGCGCCGGCGGGTTCGCCTACGAGGAGGCGGCCGAGATCTGCGGCTGCGCGGTCGGTACGGTGAAGAGCCGCGTCAGCCGCGCCCGCAAGGCGCTGGCGGTGGTGCTGGAGGGCGGCGACTATGATCGGGACGGCCGCCCGGCCGGCGACGCCATGCGGGCCATTCTCGCCGATGCGGAGAGGGTAAGCACGGTCAGGTGACGTCATGAAACGGTTGGCGTGGGGGCCGCTGACCACGATCCGTTTTCGCCTCGGGCCGGCCCTGGCCCTGGTGCTCGCGCCGGTGCTGATCCTCGGCGCGGTCCAGTCCGTGGTCGCCTTCGGCAAGGACGCCCAGGAAAGCCGGGCCAACCTGGCCCTCGCCGCGCAAAGAAGCGCCGCCACGGCGCGGGCCCGGGTCGAGGCCGCCGACGTCCTGCTGCAGACCCTGACCCCCGACGCCGTCGGCGTGCAATGCGCCCATCGCCTGGGCCAGGTCGTCGACGCCGTTCCGGGCTACGCCAACCTGATCCGCTTCGACGCCATCGGCCGGGTGTCGTGCGCCGCCGCCTCGACGCCGGGCGATCCCGACCGCCGCCGTTCGGAATGGTTCTCGCGCCTGCGCGCCGGCGAGCGGCTGATCGTCACCCGGGCCCCGCCGGGCGATTTCGGCGCCGACCCCTCGCTGCTGGCCGCCGCCCGGGCGGAGGACGCCACCGGCGCCTTCGACGGAGCGCTGGTGGCGGTGATCCGCCTGTCGAGCCTGCGCCCCGACACCGTCGACGCCGCCCTGCCCGAACACACCGAGGTCGCCCTGGCCGACGCCAGCGGCCGGCTGCTCACCCGCACCGACCCGCTGGCCTTCGCCAACGCTCCGGCCGACACCGGCCGCCGCGCCGCCAAGCAGGGGGCCTTCACCTACACCGGCCGCGACGCCAAGGGCGAGACGCGGATGTTCACGGTCGCGCCGCTGGTCGGCAGCGAGGTGTTCGTGGTGCTGTCGGCCCCGACCCAGGGCGTGCTATCCTGGGCCCAGCTCAATCCGCTGTCGAGCGTGATCTTCCCGCTGCTGTCCTTCACCGTGGCGCTGGGGGCAGTGTGGGTGGTGTCCGACCGGGTGGTGCTGCGCTGGCTGCAGTACCTCCAGCGCATCGCCGCCATCTATGCGCGGGGACGCTTCACCGTCCGCCCGCTCCAGGCCGACCGCGCCCCGCCGGAGATCCGCGACCTGGCCGACACCCTGGCGGTGATGGCCGAGACCATCGTCGCCCGCGACCACTCCCTGCGCGATTCCCTGGCCCAGAAGGACGCGCTGATGCGCGAGATCCATCACCGGGTGAAGAACAACCTCCAGGTCATCAGCTCGCTGATCAACCTGCAGCAGCGGGCGCTCGCCGACCCGGCGGCGCGGGCGGCGATGTCGGACACCTGCCAGCGGATCACCGCCCTGGCCCTGATCTACCGCGCGCTCTACCAGGGCAGCGACCTCAAGCGCGTGGACGTCCGCCGCTTCCTGGAGGAGCTGATCGCCCAGCTGGTGGTCTCGGACCAGTCGCGCGGCGTGGTGGTGCGCACCGAGCTGGAGGCCGACGACCTGATCGTCGACCCCGACAAGCTGGCGCCCCTGGCCCTGTTCGCCGTCGAGGCCATCTCCAACGCCCAGAAGCACGCCCTGGCCGGGCGCGGCGGGTTGCTGTCGGTGCGCTTCAAGGTCGACGGCGACGAGGCCGTGCTGGAGATCTCCGACGCGGGCGGCGGCCCGCCGCCGGACCTCGAGGCCGGCGGGGTGGGCCGCACCCTGATGACCGCCTTCGCCCGCCAGTTGCGCGGCCAGGCCGAGCTGACCGCCAACGAGCGGGGGGGCGTCACCGCGCGGCTGGTTTTCCCGACGCCGGACATTCGCGATGTCGGGCGAAGTCAAAAGGCCGATGCGCCAAATGAAGCCCGCGGCCGGCGGAACCAAGCGGCGGCGTAGCGCGTTCCTGTCCTGCAAAATTCAGGGGAACTGATGATGCGCAAACTGATGCTTCTTATGGTTGTCGCCGCCGGTCTGACCACGGCGGCCTGCAATACTGTCTCCGGGGCCGGCAAGGACGTGAAGGCCGCCGGCCAAGCCGTGACCCAAACCGCCGAGGACGCCAAGCCCAAGTAGGGCGCCTCGATCGCGAGAATCGGACGGCCCGTCTTTCACTCCCCCCCGACGGGCGGGCCTCCGACGCCCCGCCGCAGCGATGCGGCGGGGTTTTCATTTGGCCGGACGCTCAGGCGATCCGATAGCGGATGGGCAGATGCTTGGGGCCGCCCACGAACACCGCCTCGGCCAGGGCCGGGGGGCCGGCCAGCTCCAGCGAGGCCAGGCGCGGCAGCAGCTCCTCGAACAGGATGCGCATCTCCATCTTGGCCAGGTGCTGGCCCAGGCACAGGTGCGCGCCGTAGCCGAACGCCAGGTGCTTGTTGGGCGACCGGTCGATGCGGAAGGCGTCGGGGTCGGCGAACACCGCCTCGTCGCGGTTGCCGGACGGATAGGCCAGCCACAGCCAGTCGCCCTTGGCGATCTTGCGCCCGCCCAGCTCGCAGTCCTCGGTCGCCGAGCGCATGAAGTGCTTGACCGGCGTCGTCCAGCGGATGGCCTCGTCGACCAGGCCGGGAATCAGGCCGGGATCGGCCTTGGCCCGGGCGAACTGGTCGGGGTGCCGGCACAGCCCCCACACCCCGCCGGCGGTCGAGGACGAGGTGGTGTCGTGCCCGGCTGTGGCGACGATGACGTAGTAGCTCATCGCCTCGAAGTCGCTGATCGGTTCGCCGTCGATGACCCCGTTGGCGATCACCGTGGCGACGTCGTCGCGCGGCGAGGCCTTGCGGTCGTCGGTGATGCTTTTGAAATACATGAAGAAGTCGGCCAGCACGGCCTGGATCTGCTGGACGGCGTCGGCGTGGTCCATCATCTCCTGGCGGGCGCGGTTCAGCTCGGGGTCCTGGGCGCCGAACAGCTCCTGGGTCAGCCTGAGCATGCGCGGCATGTCGGACTCGGGCACGCCGAGGATCTCCATGATCACCCGCAGCGGGTAGGTCAGGGCGACGTCGCCGACGAAGTCGCACTCGCCGATCCCGTCCGGGCCGGCCAAGGCCGCCATGCGGTCGACGTGCTCGCGGGCGATGGTGCGGATGCGCTCTTCCAGCTTGCGGATGTTCTGGGGCAGGAACCAGGCCTGGGTCAGCACCCGGTGCTTGGGATGGTCGGGGGCGTCCATCTGCACCAGCGAGCGGACGAGGTGCGGGCTGCCGCCGGTTATCGCCCTGACCTTGCTGTCGGCCTCGATGGTGGTGAAGGTGGTGGACAGGTCGCCGCTGTGGAACAGGGCGTTCTGGCGGCTGACCTCCAGGATGTCGGCGTGCCGGGTCACCACCCAGAACGGGCGGACGCCGTCCAGCTCGGCCCGGCCCAGCGGCTGGTTGGCCCGCAGCCAGCGCATCGCCTCGTGCAGGGGCGTGTCCTGCGCATAGGCCTTGGGGTCGATCACCGTCGCGGCGATCTCATGCGGAATTGTCTCGGACGATAGTTCGGCGACGCTCATCGAATCCTCTCCTGGCGTGTCGCGCCCGGCGATTCGGACCTTTGGCGGCCGACGCCGGAACCCGTTCGATCTTCCCTGGTGTCGCCGTCTGGCGCGGCTCGACGGCGACAATGCGCGCGTGACGCGGGGGAAGCAAAGAGGCTTACCTGCAAGGTCATTGACGAAAGCGGCGCCGGGCTGGCCCGATGCCGGGGCCGCCCACGAGGAGACCGCCATGACCCAGGCCCCGCCATCCCTGCCGTTCGCCGATCTGTTGGGGGTGGATATCGTCGAGGCCGGCCCGACGCGGGTGCTGGGCCGGCTGACGGTGCGCGAGGACTTGTGCACGGCCGGCGGAATCCTGCACGGCGGCGTCTACATGTCGCTGGCCGACACGGTCGGCGCGGTGGGGGCGTTCCTCAACCTGCCGGAGGGCGCGCGCACGACCACCATCGAGAGCAAGACCAACTTTCTCGGCGCCGTCGCCGTCGGGGCGGTGATCACCGCCGAGGCGACCCCCGTGCACGTCGGGCGGCGGTCCTCGGTCTGGCAGACGCGGATCGTCGACGCCTCGGGAAGGCTGGCGGCGCTGGTCACCCAGACCCAGATGACGATCCTGCCCTGACCGGCGTCAGGCCGCCGCGGCGCGGAACCGCGGATTGCGGCGATAGACGCCGGGGGCGCCGGGCGCGGGCTGCAGGGCCTCGGTGACGTCCATGGCCGTCTCGCCGGCCCCCAGCGCCAGATAGCCGTCGTCGGCCAGCAGGCCGGCCAGCCGCTCCAGCACGCGCTTGCGGGTGGTCTCGTCGAAATAGCAGATGTGGACGGCCCC
>NZ_PUIC01000002.1 GCF_022750545.1 Caulobacter sp. CCUG 60055 | reverse complement strand
TTTTCCACGCCGATTCACACTTCACCCGCCCCAATCCCCGTCCTCACAGCTCAGACTGGGACAAGTCAGCGTTAGACCGCCGGCACGCCCTCCAGGACCCCATGGCGAGCCTCAGGCTGAGACAACGTCGGCCGCCGTCTCCGGCCGACCCGAGCCTTCGATGGGCGGCAGGTCCCGTGTCAGCACGACCGAAGTCTCGATCTGGCGCTCGGACACCGTCCAGTAGCGCCGCAGCAGCGCCTGCGCCTCCGCGGGCGAAGCCAGCGCGAAACCGTGCTTGCGGTAGAAGCCGATCGCCCAGGCCGCCGCCGCCCAGGTTCCCACCAAGATCGGTTCCTCGCTCTTGGCGACCAAGTGGCGGATCAGCGCTCCGCCCACGCCGCGTCCCTGAGCCGGGGTCGATACATAGGCATGGCGGATCAAGTGAACGTCGTCGACTCGCTGCAGGCCCATGACGCCAATAAGCGCGCCGCGCTCATCTTCGCACGCCCAGAACCGCACGCCCGCGTCGACCTCATGCTCCAGCTCATGGTCGGGCATGTACGGCTCGCCCAGACAGTCGTCCGGAACCGCGCCGCGATATCGGCGCGCCGCGTCGTTGATGATGTCCAGCATCGCGGGAAAATCTTCGTCGCGGCAGATGCGGATCGACAGGTCGCTCATGGGTGTTCCTCGGGTTGCGGCCAATGACATGCCGCCTCGCCCCAGGCGCGGATTGAACGATGTTGCGCCTCAGGCCGCGCGGGCCAGGGCCCCGGGCGTGTAGCCATAGCGACGGACGAAGAGCCGATGCATATGACTCTGGTCGGCGAACCCCGCCTCCAGCGCCGCGCTGGCCAGGGGCTCGCCCGAGACGATCAATCGGCGGGCGTTCAGCAGGCGGCGCTCGACGACATAGGCATAGGGCGTCACGCCGAAGACCTTGGCGAAGGCCCTCACGGTCTCGAAGCGCGAGAGGCCCGCCTCGGTCGCCAGCTCAGCCAGGCTGATCGGCTGGGCGGGATCGGCGTCGATCAGGGCCTTAGAGCGGCTTATTCTGGAAGCGGTCGCGCGGGCCGAAACACTCCGGGCCACGCCAAGGCGCGCCAGAAGGCCTGGAATCAGTTCCTCAATGGCCAGCGGATCCTCTCCATCGGCGATCGTGCGGGCCAAGAGGCGTCTCACGCTGCGCACGCTCCCCGGATCTGCGCAAACGGGGCGAAGGAATTCGAACGACGCGGCGGCCGGGCTGATCTCACTCCAGGCTCGCGCCAGAAGGTCCGTGTCGAGATAGACCATGGACCAACGCCTGAGCGTCTCGCCTAGGGGTCTTCCGTCGTGCACCTCGCCGGGGTTGACGGTGATGACCTGCCCGGCGCTGGCCTCCACCTCGCCGCGACCGCTCGCCGACAGGTGCGCGCCCGCTTCCATCAAGCCCAGGCCATGCTCTGCGTGATAGTGGCGCGCCAGGGTGCGAGCCGTCGACAGACGCACCAGCAACACACCCTGTCTGGGCCTGGACAGCAAAACCGCCGCGCCGCGGGTCTCGGTCATGGGATAGGAGGCTCGATGAAGATCCCTGATGCGTCCAACATAGGCGCTGGGACGCAGATCGCGAGGCCTACGGCGCGGCGCGCCCCCTTCTCAGGGCTGCGTCAGGAAGCCTGTCACCGCCGCCAGGAAGGCGTCCTGTTGTTCGACATTCAGAATGTGGACGCCGGGCATCAGCAAAAGCTCCGAACCAGGAATGGCCTCGGCGATCTCGCGGCTGTGGCTGGCCAGGGTGACGGTGTCGTCCTCGCCGCCGATCACCAAGGTCGGGACGTTGATCACGGGCAGCGAACGGCGGAAGTCGAGATCGCGGACCGCCGCGAAGCTGCCCGCCAGACCCGTCCGAGACGTCGCCAGCACCATCTCGCGGAAGGAGACGACGGTTTCGCCGCCCCCGGCGACCATCGCGGCCGGGAACCAGTTGCCGATGAACATGTCGGCGAACGCCTCCATGTTCGGGCTCGTCAGGGCCTGGGTGATCATTCGGTCGAAATAGTCGGCCGGCCCCAGGTGGGCGGCCGTGTTCGACAGCACCAGCCGCCTCAGGCGCTCGGGCGCGCGGATCCCCAGCCATTGGCCCACCATCCCGCCCAGCGACAGACCGCAGAAGTCGACGGCCCCTATGCCCAAACCGTCCAAGAGTTCCAGGACGTCGCGGCCCAGTCGATCCGCCGAATAGGCGCCGACGGGCGCATCCGAGCCGCCGTGGCCGCGCGTATCATAGCGCAGGACCCGGAACGAGCGGCTAAGGGCCTCGATCTGGCCGTCCCACATCCGGTGGTCGGTGGCGATGGAATTGGAAAGCACCAGGACCGGCAGATGCTCCGCGCCATCCACGCGGTAGGCGATCTTGACGCCGTCTCCGGTGATGAAGTGTTGGATCGACGTCATCTTGCATCCTCGCTTGAGCGGGCGACCTCGCCCGACACCCCTTGTCCTAAAGGGCGCGACACCGCATAAAAATTACTATGATCGAGCAATCTCTGTCGAAAATTCCGACAATCAGCGATCTCAAGCTGCACGACCTGCAATGCTTCGACGCGGTGGCCACAGCCGGCAGCTTCCAGGCCGCCGGCTTGGCGTTGAACCGGACACACCCCTCCGTATTCGCCGCGGTCGCCCGGCTAGAGGCGCGGCTTGGCCTAGCGCTGCTGGATCGCGGCGGATATCGCGTGAGCCTTACCGAGGCGGGCCGCCTGTTCCACGCTCGCGTCCGACTGACCCTGCGGGAGGTTGACAACCTCGCGACCTATGCGCGGCAACTGGCCAACGGCGAGGAAACCGTCCTGCGCGTGGTGCTCGGCGATCTCTGTCCACGGCCGCGGATGCTGGCCCTGTTGGGCGCCTTCTTCGCGGAGCGCCGAGCCACGCGGCTGCACCTGGACTACGACGCGATTGGCGGCCCGGTCGAGCGGCTGCTGGAGGGCGAGGCCGACCTGATCTTCCATCGCACCTCAGCGTCGGATCCTCGGCTGGAGGTCTTGCCCCTGGACGAGATCACCCTCGTGCCTGTCGCCGCGCCCGGCTTCCTGCCCTTCACGGTGTCACCGGAACTGACGCCCGATCAGCTGCGTGGTTTCACCCAATGCGTGATCCGCGATACGGCCCGGCGAACTCCGCCCGAGGAGTTCTTCCTCGTCGAGGGGGCGCAGCAATGCTCGGTCCCCGACCATGGCATGAAAAAGGAGCTGATCCTCCACGCCATGGCTTGGGGCCACCTGCCGCTCTTCCTGATCGAGGACGAACTCCGCAGCGGGGCGCTGATGGCTCTGACCGGCCCGCACATGCCGGGTCGTCGGGAGCTCCTGTCGGCCGCGCGTCGCCGCGACAGGCCCCACGGCCCCGTCGCCAACGCCCTCTGGGCCTGGCTGCGAGACGGCCCGGCGGACCCGATCGTCTCAACGCGTCCCCGCTGACCGCCCGTCGCCGCCAAGCCTGCCGTCATCGTTCCGCGATCACATCGTTGGGCGTGCGGGGCTACGAAGAGGTCCTGGCGCCTCGGATTCCAGGCACGACGCGGTCGCCTGGGCCGATTTGTCGGGACTGGCGAGGTATTTGTCGGTTTTGCCCAGTCTCCTCCGCACCTTTTGCGGCTCCCATGGAGAGGTTGAAGGCCATCCGGCCGAGCCTCTTTCGGGGAGAAGCACGTGAAGCCAGCCGCCCAATCGATCGAGGCCCGCCTGAAAGCCGCGCTGACCGCCGGCGTCGTGGCGGGCCTGGTCGACATCGTCGCCGCATCGATGATCAACCACGCTCCGCCCGCGCGAATCCTGCAGTCGATCGCCAGCGGCGTGCTGGGCATGGCGGCCTATTCGGGGGGCGGCGGCGCCATCGCGCTGGGTCTATTGCTGCAGATCCTCATGTCGATCGTGATCGCAAGCGTCTACGCCCTGCCGACCCGGCGTTTGCCATGGCTGGTGTCACGGCCCCTGGCGGCGGGTCTGGCGTTCGGCGTCGGGGTGTTCGTGGTGATGAACCTGGTTGTCGTGCCCCTGTCGGCGTTCGCCCCCAAGCCCAAGCATGTCACGCTGGCCTTCTTGAGCCTGAACCTTGCCGCCATGCTGGTGTTTGGCGTGCTGGTGGCCACTCTGGCGCGCTGGAGCTTGCGGCGAGCTGGCGACGCCGACCTAGTCGGCGGTTGATCCTGCCCCCAGGCGCCATGCCCGGCCTGGCGCGAAATCGCGCCGATAGGCCGCTGGCGTGATCGAGACTTGGCGCACGAACAGGCGATGGAAGCTGGGAGCATCGCCATAGCCGACCCGTGCGGCGATTTCCGCCACACTGAGGCTGGTCGTCTCCAAGAGGCGCTTGGCCTGTTCCAGCCGAATGGCCTGGAGCATTTCCAGCGGGCTCTTGTCGGTGTCCTGTTTGACCCGACGCAGGAAGGTGCGGGTGGAGAAACCAAACGCGGCCGCGGCGGCTTCGAGGCTATAGCGCTCGGCGACATGCTCGCTGAGCCAACGTTCGACATCGCGCGCAAATCCGCGAGGTCGACCGCGCGCGGCCCGCAAGTCGGCATAGGGCGCCTGGCTGGCGCGCGTCTTACCGATCAAGCTGAACCGGGCCACGGCGCGGGCGATCGACGGGCCGGCCTGCTCGGCGACGATCCATAGCGCCAAGTCCGCATAAGCGGTGAAGGCGCCGGAGGTGGTGATCTGTTCATCGCTTACGAGCATGGCTTCGGGCTCGAGGCGCGTATTGGGATAGCGGCGCATGAAGGTCTCCGCCATGGCCCAGGCGGTCGTGGCCCGCCGCCCGGCCAGGACGCCCGCCTCGGCCAGAAGAAAGGCCCCGCCGCAGATCGATGCGACCCGCCGTCTGCCCGCCAGGCGCCGGATCAGGGCAAGCTCCGGATCCAGCCGTGAGACGATCCGGTCGATATCGCCCGCGCGGGAGAAATCGAAGGCTGGCACGACCAGAAGATCAGGATCCTGCGCCAGGCTAGGCTGCAGGGTCGCCCCGCCCGCCAGAGTGACATGCGCGCGACCCGCGCTGATGATCGAACAGCTGAAGGGCGCCGGCTCGGCTGGCCGCCGCAGCGACCAGATCCGATTGGCGACCAGCATGATGTCGGCGAAGCCGAAGACCTCGGCCCCCATGCATCCGTCATAGGCCAGGATGGAGATGCGCAAAGAAGGCGGTCTTCCTTTAAGGGGCGGGCGCTGATCCCGACGCCTCGCAGGATCACCGGTCGCGCCGGAGCGCCTGTCAAGACCCGAGACGCGGCCGGCTGATGCGCTGGGTCATAAGGTCCGCCTCAGGGTTGCGATGGCCCATGTCGCAAGAAATCTCGACATTGCGTTACTGGATCGCGCTTGCAGTCGCCAAGGTCGACATGCGGCTCTTCAGTTCTGGGCGCGATCGGCGGTCCGCGCCTGAGCGTTCCAGGTGACGACCATGGTCGCGACAGTCTGTTCCGCCCCATCCCGCAGCGTCACGTCCAGGTCGAACTGAACCCGCCCGTCGCGGGCGAGCGCGGTTCGAATGTCCACCGCCGGCATGCGAAATACGGCCTCGGCTTCAAGGTCGCCGTGGGCGATTCTTTCATAGGCGATCGACGCCGAGCGCGTCACCACGCGGCTCCCGCCCAGCAGGTCGCCCAAATGCCCGACCAGCGCGGCGCCGCTAGCGGTCTCCCCGAGGGTGAAGAGGGCGCCGGCATGGATCGAGCCCAGGTGATTTCGCAGGTGCTCGGCGTCCGCCAGATGCGCGCTCGCGCCCCCGGTCGTCGCACGCGAGGCGATGTGGAGGTGGCCCACGAACGGAACGAACTGACCAAGGTCGATGTCCATCCTTACGCCTCCAGGCCGCGCGGGCGCATTTGCGCCGGGTCATAATAGAAGCGTTCGGCCACGATCTTTTCGCCAGACCAGGTCTGCAGGGCCATCTCCTCGAGGGTCATGACGATCCCGGCGCCCATATCGAATTCGAAGACCCAGTTGATGGCCACCTGGTCGTGGGCCGCCAGCACGGCCTCGGCGCGACCCCGCACAGCCTTGAACCTGGCCAGCACGCCTCGCTCGTGGGCGATGAGCGTCTCCAGGCCCACGCGGGGCGGCTCCAGATTTTCGCGCACCGTGGCGGAGGGCGCGTAGAAGCACTCGTAGGCTTCGACAAACTGGCCGGCGTGAACCAGGTCGACGAAGGCGGCGAGGACCGATGGGCTAGGCAATGTTCATCTCCGATGGGCGTGGCCGCCAGACGCGGCTTTTCACGCCGCCACGTGCGATCCGCCGTGGAGATCGAAGCTAGGACGCCAGTCCCCTCTCCGCGCTTGGCGCGAGCGACAAAAGCTTGCGCGATTTCGCCAAGCGACTTCAGACGCGCGCGACCTGTCCGCCGCGAAACCCCGCGCCTATCGGGCTAGCGATAGGCCCGCCGCCAGCAGGATCGCAGCGCCCATGGCGAGGTTCATCGCACGCTCTCCCCGAGCGCCCAGTCGCACCCGGCCCAGGAGGACTCCGAGAGCCAGCCAGGCCAGGTCGACCACGACCATCACCAGCACGCACAGCCCCCATTTGGCGAACGCGTCCGTCCGCGCGCCCGCCGAGGTCACCGTGAAGGCGCCATAAAGCGAGACGAAGGCCAGATAGGCCTTGGGATTGGCCGCTCCCAGCAGAAAGCCTCCGGCGAAGGTCAGGCGCGCGCCACTCTCGCCGCCAATCGTCCCCTCGCCCACCGGCGCGCTGGATACGCGCCAGGCCAGCCAAACCAGATAGATCACCGCCGCCGCGGTGAGCAGCGAGCCCAGCGCTGGTCGGGCGGCCAGAAGCGACGCTAGGCCCGCCGCGCTCAGCCCGGCCGCCAGGGCCAGCCCCGCCTGCAAGCCGACGTATAGCCGCAAGCCCTGGGCTAGCCCGAGGCTTCGCCCGGCCACGAGCAAGGCCGCAATCCCAGGCCCCGGCGATCCCAGCAACGCCGTCGCCGCCAACACGAACAGCACAACGCTCACGACCGTCCCACTATATAAAGATATGTTTATATATTTATATGGCGGAGCTCGTGCTGCCGAGCAAGGGGCCGGACCCACGGTGCGGTGTTGACAACTTAAGTCGCGGCGAGCGCAGAGCGCCCCTTCCCGCCCCTTGGCTCAAGCGGCGATCGTTGCCTCCGCCAGCCGGACCGCATAGCGGATGATGTCCGCCGGAAAGTGTTGGCGCTTGAAGGACGGCTGCTGGTCTTGTCAGCCCAAACGGCTTGCCCGTTGATCGGGCGCGTTAGCTTTGTCGTATGGCCAAATCCAACGACCCGCTCCGGTGGTTTGACAGTTCGCCGCCCGAAGCCGCATCGGCGGGCCGCTCCGCGCTCACTGGAGCAAGTTCTCGTTGGACTGACGGCGCCGAGACGAGTCCTCCTTGGTCTGACCACGCCCTTTCAGATGGCGGAACCGCCCGTGCCGCGCCTCCAGGGAATGGGGTCGATACACGGCCTCCTGGTTCGACCCATCAGAAAGGCGCCGCCATGAAGGCTGGAACGTCCGATCATCTAACGTCTTGCGCATCCGCGGAGACTGCGCATTCACCATTGGGAGCCGGCGAGGCCTCGGAAAGCGGCCTCTATACCGCGCTTTGCACCGACCTTAGCGAAACCCAGAAACTCAAGCTCGAATTGAACGAGCAGCTCGAAATCGAGCTGGGCGTCAATCTCGAGCACCACTGCCTCGACATCGCCCGGCGGATGGCGGAGGTGATCGGCGGCTTCCAGGACTATGCCGGCGCGATGGACTACATCCGGCATAATCTGGAGACCAAGATCGTCGACTGGGACCAATACCAGCGCGACTGCAAGGAGCGAATCCAGCTGGGCCTCGAGGGCCCGCCGGCGATGGAGGTCGTCGGCGACGAACGCGACCTGCTGTTGATGCTCCAGGCCGCCTACGGCGACCGCTACAAGACCCTCTACGACTACGTCTACGGCGTGCCCGCGAGCGTCGAGGCCTGCCGCGCCAAGCTGAGCGTCCTGAAGACGCTCAAACCGCTTTTCGACGGCCACAATCCGGTGCGGAACGGCCCGGGCGCGCCGGAGGCGACGGCGCGCGAGCACAAGAAAAACCGAAAACTCTTCCGGAAGGTGTACTACTCCCTGAAGCTCTGGGAGATGCTTGAGAGCCAGATGGGCTACTTCGACGGCTCGCTGGCCTTCAAGGGCGGCGTCAAGACCGACCTGGAGTACTGGGTCTACCTGATCTCGACCAAGACCCGGTCCCCCAAGCACCAGCTGTTGACCAACGCGCCCAAGTCGATGAAGCGCTATCGGACCAGCGAGAAGACGCTGCTGCCGATCTACAACCAGCCGAGCCTGTCGAAAGGCCACGCCGAGTTCATCTCGGCGCGCGATTTCCCTCTGCTGGTGAAGGCCGAGATTCAGGGCCGCCTGACCCAGGCGGTCGCAACCGCGGGCGGCAAGGACCAGATCAAGGCGCTAGCGCCGGGGCTGACGGACGAGCAGGTCGGCGACCTCGACCTCGTGGTCGGCAAGATCGTCGACGAGAACAAGCGCAAGACCTTCTACACCGACATCCTCAAGCTCTCATGGTCGGACGTGAAGTACGACGCCGGCGAAAACCCCTTCAAGATGAGCGACTATCTCGCCGCCCACCTGAAGCCCACCGACATCAAGGACGAGCGGCTCTTCCTGGAAGCCGCTCAGAGCAACCTCGACGTGCTCGAACGCCTGCGCGACACCGAAACCCGCGTCAACGTCGTCGGCCGAAAGGCCAACATCATGATCACGCCGCTGTCGGCGATCATGGAGTTCGCCGCCAAGCTCAACAGTCTGACGGTCGATGAACTCGAAGTGCTGTACGCAACCTCGCTGGGCGAGCGCAGCGACAAGGCCGCGCTTATCGACAGCGCGCTGCAGGATGGTTTCGAGGCGATGCAGCGCTGGTATCTCTCAGCCATGCGTTGGGCCAAGCCGATCTATTCCGGCCCCAGCGGCCATGCCTTGGGCTATCTCAATCTCTACGCCAAGGCCTATGACCGCGACGAGGCGATCAAGGCGGCGGTCGCCATGGACCTCGGCGACGCCAGCGGTCGTATCGGCCCCCGGGAAAAGCCCTCGCTCGAGCAGGCCCGGCTGGTGATGCTGTGCGCGTTGATCGGCAAGAAGCAGCACCACAGCTATGACGAGGTGATGATCGCGTCTCACGGTCTGACGACCCAGAGCGATCAGCGCCATGAGAACACGCTCAGCTATCGCCACCCCTACAGCTACGCCGACATCGCCCAGTCGGGCGATCCGGCGGCGATCGAAGCCCTCAACCAGGCGATCGCCACCGTCCTCGATCGGGCGGCCAAGACGCCGAAATACGCCGCCGTCCTGCCGGAATGGCTTGACGAGGTCGTCGCCGACAACTGCTTTCCGGTCATCAAGGACGTTCCGGCCCTCCAGGGCGACATCCGGATCGGCGCGCCCGTCGATCTCAATCGGGCCCGCGCCAACCTGACCTGGAAGGCGGTCGAGGTCCTGCCCAGGACCGACCGGCTTCTCGCCGAGGACGAGGATCAGGGCCAGCCGATCACCACCCGCGGACGACTGCGTGTCCGATGCATCGATTCCGATCAGGCGCTGCATGACCAACTGGTCGAGGAGATGCGCGATCCTCTGGCCCGCGGCGACGGCGGGCATCTGGAGGTCGGCAGCTATCTCGACCACATCAGCTGCAACAAGGACCTCGCCTCGGTGATCTTTCTCTATGATCGCCACCAGATCACCGCGACGGCCGTCAACGATTTCGCGCTGACCACCGAGGCCAAGGCGATGCTCTCGACCAGCCCGGCGCGGTTTCGCGAGCAGTATGGCGACTACTTCGTCGCCGGGACGCGAAACGCCGGCCGCCTGGCCATCGTCGTCAACATCCGCCGCAGCGACCTTGGCCGCTACCGCGCGAGCGACTGGACGGCGCCCTCCTCGACCTTCGCCGACTACGCCAAGCGTATTCGCGCCTTTGTCGAGGCCTGCGGCGATGCGACGATCAACGTCCGGGAGTGGGGCTTCGTGGCCAAGGGCCACCGCTGGTACACGGTCACCAAGCCTGATTTCTACACCGCGCTGCAGAAGTTCGCCGAAATGCATGATCGGGGCGAGGTCGAGCTCGACGAATGCGCGTTCGTCGACCTGGTTCACTACTCGCAAATCGCGCCAGGCTTCCCAGCTCCGGAAGCGGTCGATCTTCCTCTGGCGCTCGGTGTCCGTCGCATTTCGATGTGGGCGCCGCTGGTCCAGGGGATGATCAATCCAGCCCAATCAACCTGGCAACCGACCTTCACCGACAAGGACCACTTCCTCCGCGACGCCTATGAGATGCTGGACGGCCACCTCAAGTTCATGAACGGACATGCTCTAGTTCAAGAGAATGTCGACTTCATCGAACAGTATCTGCTCGAGATCATGCCGGAACTCATGCGCCGCCGCTCCCTGCGACGTATCGGAAAATGGACGCTGGATCGTTCCTCCGCGACCGGAGGCCCAAACGACAGGGCCAATCAGAACGGCTTCTGCGCCGCCGTGGACAGCGGGATCCTCATCGAGGTCGCCGAACATCAGCGCGCCATTTCGCTGGACGGCCCGCAAGCCTCGCGCATGTTGGTCACCGATACGGTCACGGTTGCGCCAGGCGAGACCATTATCGGCTGCAAGGCCGCGCCTGACATGCCCGGCCAAGCCTACTTCACTCCCGATCCCGACATGATCGGACGCTCGACCGGAAACCTGCGGCTGGATGGAAAGGCGGGCGTGCCTCCGCAGAATACGCGGTGGCTCATTCGTTACTGGTCCATCGTCGCCGAGAACTTCAAGCGCCTCTAGGTCGACCGACGCGCCGGCCGACCTGCATTGTCGGTCGGCGCACTTCCTTCAGCATGAGATGGCGACCCGCCATCCCAGCGCGACGCCCGATCAGGTCTCGCAGGATCGTCACAGAGCCGCGGTAAGGCTTCGTCATGCGGGTGGCGTCTCAAGATCGTGCGGCATGGTTGGCTCGGTGCGTGTTGCCGTACGAGCCGGAGCTGCGCGGCTGGCTTGCGCGTCGCGCCCTGCCCGATCTCGACGTTGACGACATCGTGCAGGAGACCTACGCGATCCTGGCCAGCCTCGATCAGGTCGATCACATCCGCAATCCGCGGACCTATGCCTTTGAGATCGCCAAGTCCGTCATTCTTCAGGCCGTGCGTCGGGCCCGCATCGTCACGTTCGAGGCCCTGATCGAGGCGGGCGGCCTCCAGATCCCGCCTGCCGAGGAGGCCTCGCCCGAGACCATCGCCGCCGATCGTCAGGAATTGACCCGCGTCGCCGACCTGATCGCCGGCCTGCCCCACAAGTGCCGCGAGGCCTTCACGCTCCGCAAGGTGCATGGCCTGTCGCAACGCGAGGTCGCCCAGCGCATGGGCGTCTCGGAAAACACCATCGAAAAGCATGTCGGCAAGGGACTGCGCATCCTGACTGCAGCGATTGGCCGTGGCGGAAACCAGCGCGTCGAGGCATCTAGGCGAGGTGACGAGGAAACCCGGACAGACGTCGCCCAGCGGTCGCGAGAGCGCCGCGGCCATTGAGGAGGCTGCGGCGGCCTGGGCTGCGCGCGCCGACCGCGGCCCCCTTACGGATCGGGAACAGGCCGAGTTGGACGCCTGGGCCGCGCAGGACCCGCGTCGCGCCGGCGCCTATGCCCGGGCGCTGGCGGTCAACGCCTATCTCGATCGCGCGCGGGCGCTCGGCCCGGGCTTCCGGCCCAATGCTCTTCCCGTCGCCCGCGCCCTTCAGCGGCGCCGGTTGCTGATCGGCGGCGGGGCGACGGCCGCCGCCACGCTGTTTGGCGCGATCGGCTACGGGGTCGTCGCGCAAAGCGGCCGCATCGCCACTCGAAAGGGCGACATCCGGCGCGCTCCGCTGTCGGACGGCTCGGCGGTGACGTTGAACACCGACACCGTGCTGCGCGCGACCTACGACCGCAGGATCCGCAAGGTCGTCCTGCTTCGCGGCGAGGCGCTGTTCGACGTCGCGAAGGATGCGTCCCGGCCGTTCATCGTGACGGCCGGTGCGATGCGTGTCCGGGCGATCGGCACGAGCTTCCTCGTTCGGACGCTGAGCGCCGGGCAGGTCGAGGTCGTCGTGCGCGAGGGGGTCGTCGAGGTGTGGCGCACCGGCCAGGAGGGGCGGAGCGTGCGCCTTTCGGCCCAGACCAAGGTCGAGGCCGGCGAAGCGGGACGGTTGAGCGTCCGACCGGTCACGCTCGCCAGCCTGGACCGCGCGCTCGCCTGGCGCGAGGGCTTCATCGATCTCGACGGCATGACGCTCGGCGCGGCCGTCGCGGAATTCGCCCGCTACTCCGGTCGTCGCATCGACCTCGACAATCCGGCCCTCGCCGACATGAAGGTCACGGGCCGCTTCTCGGCGACCGACCCGGACGGCTTCGCCAACGCCGCCGCGCTGAGCCTTGGCTTGAAGGCGACCGCCACCGCCGACGGCATGCGTCTTACGCCGCCGTAGGCTTCTTACGAAGCCGGCGCCGCCGGATGGCGGGAACGCCTCGCTCCTGCATCCAAGGCCAAGAACCCGGTCGCCGACCGGAGCGGCCCTGGGGGAGCACGAGCGCGTGAACATGATGCTGAAACTGATGGGCGGTGCGGCCGCTGTGACGATGCTCTCCGCCGCCTCCCCGGCCGGAGCGGCGGAGATCCGGGTTTTCGACATTCCGGCCCAGCCAGCCGCCCAGGCCATTTCGACCTTTGCGCGCCAGGCCGGACTGCAGGTCGTAGCGCCCGCCGAAGGTCTGGAGCCCCTGCGCACCGCGCCTCTGAGGGGGGCCTACGAGACCCGCGCAGCCCTTCGCCTTCTGATTGCGGGCACGGGGCTGGAGATCGCCTCCGACAGCAACGGAATCATCGTGCTGCGTCGAGCCGCGCCCAAGGCCGCCAGCAGCCTCGAAGCCGGCGACGTCGAGCCGAGCATGGTCGAGAAGATCATCGTTACGGCCCAGAAGCGCGAGGAAGCGGCCCAGGATGTGCCGATCACCCTGACCGCCTTCTCCGGACGGGCGGCGGAAACCTATCGCCTGGAGAGTCTTCGCGACATATCGCGACTGACGCCAGGCCTGCTCGTCTCGTCGTTCAGCTACAGCAGCCCGACCATCGCCATTCGCGGCGCGACCAACACCTTCACCCAGATCGGCGCGAACAAGCCGGTGGCGGTCGTCCTCGACGACCTGTTCATCCCGCGCAACAGCGCCGCGACGTTCGATCTCTATGGCCTGAATTCGGTGCAGGTGCTCAAGGGCCCGCAGGGTACGCTGTTCGGGCGCAACGTGACCGGCGGCGCCATCATCCTAGACACCGGCAAGCCCAGCTTCTCCACCCCCGCCGCGATCGTCCGCGCAGGCGTCGGCGACTACGACCTGCGGCAACTGGACGGCCGCGTCGACCTCCCCTTGGAGGAAGCCGCCGTCTTGCGCTTGGCCGGATCGCTCAAGAGCCACAGCGGCTACGGACGCGACCGTCTGACCGGCCGCGAGCAGGACGATCTCGACAGCCGCAGCCTCCGCGGCCAGTTGCGCCTGCGCCCGCATGAGACGCTCGAAGTTTTGCTCGGCGCCGACTATAGCGACGATCAGAACGGCGGGCGCACGCTGTCATCCAAGGGCGCCGGCGCGGACGGCGATCGCCGCACCTCGGAACTGGGCTATGTTCAGGACTTCGCCCGTAATCAATGGGGCGCCTCGGCGCGCGTCTACTGGTCGGCGCCGGTCGGCCAGGTGACCTCGATCACCGGCTATCGGCGCTCGCAGTCCGGCGAGGACTATTCCGGGACCGGCGCCAGCTACGAGTTTCTCACTGGAACGGCGAGCCAGGCCGTCAACCGCGATGTCGATCAGGTCGGCCTGTTGTCCCAGGAGCTGCGCTACGCCAGCCCCAAATGGGAACACGGCGACTTCGTGGCCGGCGCCTATCTCTCCGATGAGGACGCCAAGCGTCAGCTGCGCGCGCGCAGTCTGGCCGCGCGCACTGGCGCCGTCAGCGCCGACGTCCTCACCGATCAGTCGGTGAAGACCCGTAGCTACGCCGTCTTCGTCGATGGCGTCGTTCATCTGCCGGCCGAGTTCGACCTCACCCTGGGCGCCCGCTACACGCACGACGAGAAGATCGCCTCGCTGCTGCGCACCGATTTCATCCGGCCTGCGACCGGCAGCTTCTCGGCGCGGGACCTCAAGGCGAGCTGGAGCGAACTGACGCCGCGAGCGGTCCTGAGCTGGAGCCCGCAACCGGACCTGCGCGTCTACGCCAGCGTCACGCGGGGCTATACAGCCGGCGGTTTCAACACCGACGCCGCCACGCTGGCGGCGCTGACCCTCCCCTTCGCTCCCGAAACGGTCACCAACTACGAGCTCGGGGTGAAATCGCAGTGGCTGGAGAACCGCCTGCAGATCAACGCCGCGGTGTTCCACATGGACTACGAGGACAAGCAGGAGCTGTTCTTCAACAACCTCACCCGGGTGCTCACCATCACCAACGCCGCCCAGGCGACCGCGAAGGGCGGCGAAATCGAGATCCGCTACAAGCCGACGTCCTGGCTCAACCTGATGGCCAACTACGGCTATCTCGACACGCGTTACGACAATTTCGTCATTCCTGGCGGCGTGGTGAACACCGGCAACCCCTTGGGCTCCTCGCCCGTCAACCGCGGCGCCCTGGCCGCCGATGTCGATCTGCCGCTCGGCTCGGCCGGCTATCTGATCGGTTCGGCGAGCTGGGCCTATACCGACGGCTACTACACCGGCGCGACGAAGGACCCCAACCTCTATGTCGGCGCCTACGCCCTGACCAATCTGACGCTCGGCTACGAGGCGCCGAGCCGCGCCTGGCGGATCAGCGCCTGGGTCAAGAACCTCACGGATGTCGAGTATCTGCTGACGCCCTCCACCCAGGGCGTCCTGGCCGAATATCTCGGCGAGCCCCGCACCTGGGGCGTGATGCTTTCGGCGCGGTTCTGATGGGCGGCTGGACACGTCGCGGCCTGATACGGGCGGCCCCCGCCGCCCTCGCCCTGCCCGCCTACGCCGGCGAGCGGGCCGACGCGGCCGGCGCGCCGCTGCGGCCCTGGCGAGCGGGCGGGCTCGACATCCACCACATCGCCACCGGCCGCGGCGACGCCACCCTCGTCATCGGCCCCGACGGTACGAGCCTGATGATCGACGCCGGCGCTTCGGCCACACCGGCGCCGCCAGCGCTCGACATTCGCCCCGGCGCCGAGCGGCGCCCGGGCGAATGGATCGGCCGCTACGCCCTGCGCCGGCTGGCCGAGGCCGGCGCGGGGCGGCTGGACATGCTGCTGGTCACCCACCTGCATCCCGACCATGTCGGTGATGTCCAGGAGATCTCGCCTCCAGCGCCCGACGGCCGCTATCGCCTCACCGGCGTCAGCGACGTGGCCGCCATCGTTCCGATCGGCCTCGTCGTCGACCGCGGCTATCCCGACTACGCTTTTCCGCGGCCCTGGACCGCCCCGTTTGCGCTCAACTATCAGGCCTTCATCGCCGCGCGCGTCGGCCGCGGCGAGGCGGTGGAGCGCTTTCGGGCGGGGGCCGACGATCAGTTGCGCCTGCGGCGAGATCCGACGGCCTTTCCATCTTTCGAGATCCGCAACCTCGCCGCCAACGGCGAGGTCTGGACCGGCGACCGCGACACGACCCGCCGCCTGTTCCCCCCGCTCGAGAGCTTGCCGGCCGACGACCTGCCCGACGAGAACGCCTGTTCGACCGCGATCCGACTTCGCTACGGCGCGTTCGACTATTTTGCGGCCGGCGACCTGACCAGCAGCACCTATGACGGCGCCCTGCCCTGGCGCGACGTGGAAAGCGCCGCGGCGCGCGCAAGCGGGCGCGTCGCGGTCGCCGTGGCGCCGCATCACGGCATGTTCGACGCCACCGGCGCCGAGACGGTTCGCGCCCTGCGGCCGCGAACCTGGATCATTCAGGCCTGGCACGCGGCCCATCCGAGCAGCACAAGCCTGGAAAGAATGTTGAGCCGCCGCCTCTATCCCGGCCCCCGCGAGATCTTCGCGACGGGCCTGTCAGACGCCAACGCCGCGACCCATCCGTGGCTTACCGACAGGCTGGCCAGCCGCGGGGGCCACGTGATCCTGCGTGTGGCGCCGGGCGGCGCCAGCTACCAGGTGATCGTGACCGACAATCGCGACGAGCGCGACCAAGTGCTTACGGTGCATGGCCCCTTCGCCTGCGATCCATAGGCGCGGCGCCGATCGTCGCCGCGCCTATGAATCGTGGAAGGTGTCAGTTCGCGGTATTGACAGGTCAAAGCCGCAACTCGCTTCGCGCGAGAATTGCTCACGTGCGCGACGAGTTTGCGACTCTGACGCCGCATTGATTTTACTAACATTTCCCGCATGGACGGGTTGCTCCACACGGTCACAACCAGCAATCGGGACTTAACCTGTCAGCACCAGCTAGACCGCATAGCGGATCGGTCCGGCGGAAAGCGGTGACGCTTGAATGAAATCGGCCGAACCGCGCGCGTCGACAAGCCAGCCCCTCAGCCCCAAACTGGGGACGCCGCAGCTTAGACCGCCAGCACCGACGGCGGACTCTGCATCGGGCCGCGAGCGTGCTCGTAGGCGAAGGCGGCCTTCAGCACGGCGAGATCGGCGCGCGGGCCGCCGACGATCTGCAGTCCGATCGGCAGACCGTTCCGGGCCAGGCCGCACGGAACGCTGATCGCAGGAAGCCCCACCAGGTTGCACCACGACGTCGTCAGCACCCGGAAGGGCTGGGCCTCATCGAGGTCGGCGATGGCCGGCGCGGTGCATGGGGCCGTCGGGGCCAGGACCAGATCGTAGTCCTCGAAGAACCGCCAGAAAACGGACCCGAGGTCGCCGCGCCGCACGAAGAGGTCCGTCACCTCCGTCGGCCTCAGGCTGGCGCCGAGGGCCGCCGCACGCCGAAGCCCGACATCCAACTCGCTCGCAGCATGCCCGAACCGCTGCGAAAGCAAGGCGCAGAAGGAAACCCACATGTAGCCGTGAAGGTCGACCGCCTCGCGGACCGCTGGAGGATCCATAAGGCGCACGTCGCAACCGAGTTGCTCGAACACCCGCGCCGCCGCTTCCACCGCGGTCCTGATCTCGCTGCCGACGACCTCGACGCCCAGGCCGAGCGTGGGACTCAACGCGATGCGCATTGGTTGCGCCTGCGCCGAAAGCGGGGTCTCAAAATCGTCGCCGCGATCGCCGGACGCGTACCAGTCGCGCGAATCCGGCTTTGCGATGATCGACATCAATCGTGCGACGTCGCGTACGTTCCGGGCCAGGGGCCCCACATGGCTCAGCGGCCCGAACGTCCCACGAGGATGATGCGGGACGCGCGCAAGGCTGGGCTTGAAACCCACGACGCCCGTCCAGGCGGCCGGCACGCGGATGGATCCGCCGCCATCCGTCCCCAGAGCCAGCCCCCCGAAGCCGCCCACCGCCGCCGCCGCGCCGCCGCTGGAGCCTCCTGGCGTATGGGCCGGATTCCACGGATTGCGGGTGACGCCCGTCAGGGGACTTTCAGTCGTGACCTTGAAGGCGTGGTCCGGAAGCGTGGTCTTGCCGATGATCGCCATGCCGGCTTCGCGCATGCGCGCCACGCTGGGGCTGTCAGGGCCCCACCGTTTCTCCTCCGTCGTCGCCAGCGATCCATATGACGTCGGCAGGCCTTCGACGTGAATATTGTCCTTCACGGATACCGGCGCGCCGTCGAGCGGACTGAGCGGCGAGCCCGCCCGCCACCGCATCTCAGATTCGGCCGCGGCGCGAAGCGCGCCTTCCCGATCGATGAAGACGAAGGCGTTGAGGGTGTCCTGGGTCGCTTCCGCCGCGTCCAAGGCGGCTTCTACGGCTTCGACGGGAGAGATTTCCCGCGCGCGGTAGGCGCGCTCCATGCCCGACGTGTCCTGAGGCCCGATGATCGGCATGTCTCCCGCCACAATCGCCGCGACAAATCTAATTTATAATAATAAATATAACTAATAACCTCGATGCAATGCAAGGATGCGGCTGTGACGGAACGTTTGGGAGCAGCGGGCGCGATTCTCCGCATCGCCACCCACTTCGAAGCGGCTTCGCTCGATGCCCGCCCCTCGCTCGGCTGGGCGGCCGCCGTCATCGAGAATCCCGCGTTGGAGGCGATCGGCCATCAGGAGGCGATGGCGCTCGGGGCGTTCCTGGGGAACGAACTGGCTCAGCGAATCCTGGCCGGACTTCCCGATCTCGCCGACCAGAAGCTGGCCTATGGGAAGGGCGCGATCGTCGGCGCCGCCGGCAGGGCGACCGACGCCGGGTGGATACTGCACCCTCGGATGGGCGGCTCGATCCGTCGCACGATAGGGTTCGGCAAGACCATCCTCCCATCCACGGTGAAGGTCGGCGCGCCTGGCGCGAGGCTCGACGTCCCGCTGCATGGCGCCAGCGACGAATGGGATTTCGCAAGGCTCGACGCGATCGAGATCGGGCTTTCGGACGCGCCCCGACCGCATGAGATCGTCGTGGCGCTGGCCCTGTCGACGCGACTGAACCCCTTGATCACGCTGGCTGAGAAGGCCTAGAGGCGCCCGCACGGGCGCCTCTGTGCGCAAGCTCAGCGCGCCGAATTCACGGCGTCCGACAGTCCCGGAACGAGATCGCCCCCTGCCGAGACCTGCAAGCTGGAGCCGACAAGATCCCGCCCGATCTTTTCCACCCTCCCGCCGAGACAGACGCCCAGAAAACTTTCGGCGACCGCCGCCATGGCGAGCATGTTCTCCCGCCGGATGAACCCATGACCTTCGTCGGGGAAGTTCACATAGGTGACCGAACGCCCCCTCGCTCGGAGGGTGTTCACGAGCAGATCCGACTGCGCCATGTGGATTCGGGGATCGTTGCGCCCCTGGGCGACCAGAAGCGGCCGCGTCACGGCGTCGACGTGGGTGATCGGAGAGGCGTCCACGAGATAGGCGCGGCCGTCTGGCGTGCGCGGGTCGCCCCAGCGGCGGACGAGTTGGGCGTAGTTGGGCCGCCAATCGGCCGGAAGGGAGTCGATCTGCATGAGATCGATCAGGTTCGACGGCCCGAAAAGGTCGACGCCGCAAGCATAGCCGTCGGCCGGCCGGGTCAGGCCGGCGAGCACCGCATAGCCGCCATAGGAACCGCCATAGATCGCCACCGCCCCCGGCTTGGCGATCCCGTTCGCCTGCGCCCAATGAACGGCGTCGATCAGGTCGTCGCTCATCGCCCCGCGCCAGGCGAGGTTGCCCGCATTGACGAACGCCTTGCCGAACCCGGTGGAGGCCCGGAAGTTGACGGACAGTACGGCGTAACCCCGGTTGGCCAGCCATTGATGCGTGGGGTTGAAGCCGTAAACATCGCGCTCGTCGGGGCCTCCATGCACATAGAGTACGAGGGGAAGCGGCCGGACAGGCCGGCCGGCGGCGTCGGTCAACGTCCCCGGCGGCAAGGTCAGGTAGGACACCAAGGTGAAACCGTCGCGGCTGCGCAAGGCCAAGGGGCGCATCGGCGCCAGCCGTGCGCCATCCAGTTCGGGCCGGGTCGAGAAGAGCTTGGTCACGGTCCGCGTTTGACGATCGTAGAGGTAGTCGGACGGCGGCTCCGTCACCCGGTCCACCAACACCGTCCAGAACCGATTGTCTGCGGACTGACTTTCCACCGACCAGGTTCCCTTGGCCGCTTCGTCGAGCGTCGCGATGTCGGCGCGGGTCGCCTTGTCCAAGCCCTTCCACGTCAAGGTAAGGTGGTTCACGCCATAGCCGACGACCGCGTCCGTGCGCGGGTCTAGAATGAGCGTTCCGTCGCCGCCGACGCCGCCGTCGGAGTTCGACGCGACGTCCACCCGCTCGTCCGCCCCCAGCACGCGGATCGCGCCGGTGCGGGTGTCGAGCGTTTCCAGCACCGTCGAATTCCGCCCCCGGCTGTCGAGCAGGTAGAGCGTCCGCCCATCCGGCGCCATCGACACCAGAGCCGTGGTCTGGCTGGCTTCGAAGGGAACGTCGAAAAGCTTGACCGCACCGCCGCCGGCCCCGATGCGGTCGACGATGTTCCCCCCGTCGGGCGCGGGGCGCACGCCCATTACGACATTGAACTCGCGATCGACGAGCACGTCGCTATAGCGGTCTGGATTGCGCCAGATCAGCGTCAAGGCGCCGCTCGACAGCGACAGCCGATAGACGTCATGCCAGAGACCGTTGCGATTATTGAGCCCCACGACCACGGCGTCGCCGCCGTTGGTCGAGAGCTTGAGGAGACGGGCGCTGATGTTCTCGAAGGGCGTGTAGTCGACGACCCGCGAGGTCGTGACATCGGCGCCGATAAGGTGGAAGTCCTCGGCGCCGCCCTGGTCGCGCAGAAACAACACCTGGGCGGAATTGGGGGCCCAATAGAGCCGCTGGATCGGCCGCGCTTTCTCGTGCGTCACCGCCCTCGCCTCGCCGAGATCGCCTCGCGGCGCCACCCAGATGTTCGACACGCCGTCGAGCGGGGCCAGGAACGCGATGAGGCGTCCGTCGGGACTGATCTGGGCCCCTGACCGACCCTCGCCGGCGAAGAACGCCTGCCTTGGAATGAGGGGAGACGGCGCGGCGGCGGCCTCGGCGAGGCTGGCCGTCAGGGCGACGACCAGCACCGCCACGCCCCGAGCCAGGTTGGCGACGACATGCGAGTTCATCCTCTTTGATCCTTTGCGGCGATGGGGCGCTGTGTCGACGCGCCGGACTAGAACGCGGCGTCCAGGCTGAGGCCGAACGTCCGTGGCTGAAGGATGCTGACCGCCAGGGCCGCGGCGCCACGAGCGCTGTTGGTGCTGAGCAACGCCCGCTCGTCGGTCAGGTTCTTCAGGAACAGGCGGGCCGTGTACCGCCCGTTGGTCAGTTCGGCGGTCAGGCCGAACACGCCGTAGGAGGGCAGCCGCACGCTGTCGGGGTTGCTCGCGACCAGGGACGTGCGGGCGCCCGCGTACCGATAGTCGGCGCCGATCGCGCCCGTCCAGTCGCCCCGGATCGCGTGGCGGTAGTCGGCGGTAAGGGAGCCGCTCCACTCGGGGGTCAGGGGCAGGCGATCCCCGGAGCGCCCGCCGATCGAGGGCGCGTTGTCGGTGAGCTTGGCGTCTGTGAAGGCGAGAGTTCCGCCGAGGGTGAGGCCCGGCGCGGCCACGAGCGTGGACTGCAACTCGAACCCCTGGCTTTTGGCCTTGCCGCCGTTGGTGATGTAGTTGAAGCCGCCAGCCGTGACGGCGTTGATCTGGATGTCCTTCCAGTCGATGTAGAAGACGGCGGCGTCCACGAGCAGCTTGCGGTCCAGGAACTCCGATTTCAGGCCGGCCTCGTAGTTCACGAGGCGGTCCGCGCCGATCGTGGGCGGAACGCCGGGGAACGGAAGGTTCGGCCCGCCGGGACGGTAGCCGCTGGCGATCCGCAGATACGCCATGGCGTCCTTGGAAAAGTGATAACGGGTGCTGGCCATGTAGGTGACGACCTGCTGCGAGGAGCGCGCGCCCCCGCTGGACGGCGTGACCAGGGGGCCGAAGCTGTCCTGCCGGTTGGTCTGCCAGTTGCGGGCCCATCTCAAGCCGCCCGTGACGTCCCAAGCGTCGTTGAGCCTGTAGGTGGCGTCGCCGAACACCGCGAACTCCCGATACCGGGAATACTCGTTGAACACCGCGAAAGGCTCCAGTCCGGGAATGGCCGCACCCTGCAGGTCGAGACCGTGCAGGGTTTCCAGGTCGCGGCCGACCTCGTCGGTGTAGAAAAGCCCGGCGAGCCACTCGAACGTCCGATGGCTCGGAGAGGTCAGGCGGATCTCCTGGGTCACCTTCTCGATCGACAGCCTCGTGCTCACCGGGGTCTGCCCCGCCGCAACGGCGCCCGCGGTGAAGACGGGGATGAGCGGCCCAAAAATCTGGGTGAGATCGTCGACGAACTTCGAATTCTTCCCCAGATAGCTGGTCGTCGACGACAACGTCGCCCAATCCATCTGGTGCGAGATCGTGGCGTCGTAGAAGTCGAGGGTTTGCCGGAAGGGCTGGGCGGCGATGTGCGAGTTCGTCAAGTCGCCGAAGAGCGGCTTCAGGGTCTGACCGTCGACCGCCTCCGCGGCGACGCCCTTGCTGTTCTGATCCTGAAGCATCGCGGACAACTTGACCGTCGTGCCGTCCGCCGGGGCCCAAAGCAGCGAAACGCGCCCGCCTTTCTGATCAAGGCCGTTCTCGTCCTTCCGCCCCGTAAGGGCGTTGTCGATGTAGCCCGGCGTGGATTCGTCGTAGAGGCTGAACCGGACGGACAACTTGCCCTCGACGAGAGGGATGTTGGCGGCGAGCCGCGCCCCCGCTTCGATCCGGCCCGCGCCCTCGATGCCGGCGACGTCGCCGCCGATCTGCACTTGAAACTGGTCCAGGCTCGGGGATTTCAGGACGTATTTCAACAAGCCGCCCATCGTGCTTGCGCCGTACAGGGTTCCCTGCGGACCGCGCAGGATTTCCACCCTGTCGACGTCGTACGGCATGAGATCGAGGGCGAAACTGTTGCCCTGAACAAACGGGGAGCTCGACCCCACGGGAGCGTCATCGACATAGACGCCGACGGCGGCGCTCCCGCCCGATCCGGTTGAGACGCCCCGCAACGTCAACTGCGTGCGTCCAGGCGCGCCGCCCGAATCGACCTGAAAGCCCGGCGCCAGAGTCGCGTAGTCGGTAAGCTGGATCGCGTGGATCGCTGCGATCCGAGCGCCGCCCAAGACGCTGATCGAAGCCGGCACGTCCTGCACGTTCTCGGCCCGCTTCTGGGCGGTGACCACCAGTTCCTCGATCGTCCCCTGCGGAGCTCCCCCGCCCGCCTTTTCGGCCGCGCTCGCTATTCCAGGCGCGACGATCGCGCAAAGCAAGACGCTTCCGATACCGCCAGCATGACGTCCTCGACGCTGTTTCATTCGCTTCCCCCTCTGCCGCGCGTCTCCCAGGACGGCGCGCATGGGGCTCGAAACGATTTCGCCATCCACGCGTCCATCCGGGCGACCGGACTGTTCTCTCGCCCGGCTGAAATCGAATAATTATCATAATAAATATGATTGTCGAGACAGGCCCGCGACCGCACTCGCCCAGATCGCCCAGCGGCTGCGTGGCCGGTATTTATGATAATAGTATCCGTGAGCGGCCGATTTGCCGGGGACGATGGGACTCAAGGGTATGCGTGAAACGACCTCCAGATCGCGCAAGGTCGGCGACCAGATGGTCGAGCAGATCAAGCGATGGATCATCGCCGGACACGTGAAACCCGGCGACCGGCTGCCGAAGGAGGCAGAGCTCCTCGACATCTTCGGATTGAGCAAGGGCACCGTGCGCGAGGCGTTGAAATCTCTCGAGGTGCAAGGGCTGGTGACGATGCGCACCGGCCCGGACGGCGGCGCGACGATCGCCGCGGTGCCGTTCGACCGCACGTTCCAGCTCCTGCAAAACTTCTTCTTCTTCCGCGAGGTCGATCTGGCGCAGATCTACGAACTGCGGCGGCTGCTCGAACCCGAACTGGTTGCGGGCGCCGTGCCGCATATCACCGAGGAGACCCTGCGGCTGCTGGAGGCGAGCATAGATTTCTGCGCGCCGGCCGCCCAGGGCCCGGCGCATGCGCTAGACCAGCGGGCCGAAGACCTGCACTTCCACGACATTCTGGCGGAGGCCAATCCCAACGAGGTTTTGCGGTTCATGTGCCAGGCGCTGAACGAAATGCTCGTCCGCTCCGTGCGCCTGGCCCGCGGCGTTCAACACGACGCCGCATTTGGGCGGGCCAATGTCGTCGCCCACAGGAAGATTCTGGAGGCCCTGCGCGAACGCGACGCGACGCGCGCGCGCGCCTTGATGCTTGAACACATCATCGAGGCAGAGGACTACGTGAAGCGTCTGCGCGGCGAATATCTGCGCTCGCTCGTGCTGGAGTCCGACGGGCCGCCGACGATCGCCCTGACCCCCGCCGGCCGCCAGAAGGCGAAGACCGCAACCGAAGCCGACGATGCGCCCCCCGCCCCCAGCGGGACGCGTCGCAAACCCAGGCCGACCTAGCCGCCAGCTCCAGAAAACCGCGCCGGCTGAGACGGGCGGCGAGGCCGCTTTGCACGGGTCGCCGTCGCCGGTCGCGACCGGATCCGTCGCGACTGGTATTTATAATGATAAATAGTATAAATGCCCGTGCGAGGTCATGACGACGGCGAACGGCGCGCCGACCTCGCGCGCTCAGCAGCCTATCGGGAGGACCACGACATGAGCAGAACGGCAGACGATGCGGGGCGAGACCGCCTCGCCATTTTGGAACACCGTCGCTGGCGCCTGGCCGCAGCCGTCATCTCGGGCGGGCTCCTCGCCGTCTCGCATAGTCTCCATCCCGTATGGTGGCTCGCCTGGATCGCGCCGCTTTTCCTGCTCGTGGCCGCCGCGCGCGCGCCGATCTGGGAGGCGGCGGCTCTTGGCGCCGTCGCGGGGGGCGTCCTGGGCGCTTCGCTGTTCAGTTACATCGCCAGCGTGGGCGGACCGGCGGCGGCGGCGATCTACGGCGCCTTGTCCGCGATCACCTGGGCCGTGGTGATCCTGGTCACCCGCGTCGTGGCCGCGAGGCTCCCCGCATGGCTGGCGGCCTTCGTCTATCCGACGACGTGGGCGGCCATGGACACCGTGCTCGGCGCGACTTCGCCGCACGGGACGCTGGGCAGCCTCGCCTATAGCCAGATGGACGCGTTGCCGGTGATCCAGGTGGCGGCTTTCGCGGGAATGGCCGGCGTCGTCTTTTTGATCTGCCTTCCGGCGGCCGCCGCGGCCCTGGCCCTGGATCCGCGCCGGAGCGGCAAGCTGGCCTATGCGCCCGCGTTCGTTTTGGCCGTCGCGATCGTCGCCGGCGGCCTGATCCGGCTCTCCATCCCCTTGCAGACCGTCCCGGTGAAGGTTGGCTTGGTCTCGATCGATCAGCCGGACAGCAAGCCCCTGGACGCTACGCATGAGGATCCCATCTGGGACGCCTACTTCGCCGGCGCGGACCGCGCATCGGCTCAGGGCGCGCGCGTGATCGTCTTCACGGAAGCCATCGCTCTGGCGGATTCCACTCGTCAGGGCCTGCTGGCTACGCGCCTGAGCGATGCGGCGCGCCGCCACGCCGCCTACATTCTCGCCGGCGTCGCCACGCAGGAGGGCAAGCTGACCCGCAACCGCGCCTGGGTCTTCGGGCCGGACGGTCAACAGGTCGCCAGCTACGCGAAACACCATCTGGTGCCGGGGTTCGAAGCTTCGCTGGTCACGCCCTGGAACGGCTATTCGACATTTCAGATGGACAACAAGTCCATCGGGGTCGCGATCTGCAAGGATCTCGATTTCCCTCCGCTCGCACGTCGTTATGGCCAGCTGGGAGTGGACGCTCTGCTGATCCCCGCCGGCGATTACGACACGGACGGCTGGAGCCACTCCCGCCCAGCGGTTCTGCGAGGCGTCGAAAACGGCTTCTCGATCATCCGCGCCGCGGCTCACGGCAGGGTCACCGTGGCCGATCCCTACGGCCGCATCCTGGCCGAGGCGGAAAGCCGGCCGGCGCCAGGCACGGTGCTCGTCGCCACCGCGAATATCGGCAAGCCGATTCCGACGCTCTATGTGAAGATTGGGGACCTGTTCGGCCGTCTGTGCATCGGCGCGATCGCCCTGGCCCTGCTTGCGAGCCTGACGGTTCGTCGCCGGCTCCCCGCCGCGCCGGCCGCCGGCCCTTCCAGCAGCGCCCCCGCAAAGGGCTGACGGGTTTCGTCAGCCCAAACGGCTTGCGCCGTCGATCTGGCCGTTGGTTTGACAGCTCGCTGGAGGTGATCCGGGCCGTCGTGATGGTGTGGGTGCTGACAACCTAAGTCCCAGCGAACGCAGAGCGCCCTCCCCCATTATGACCCTCAGGCGGCGAACGTCGCCTCCGCCCACGCCTGATGAGCCGCGGCCCGGAATTGGCGGAGCGTCGATCGACGGATCAGATGGGGCTGCAGGTTGAAGGTGTTGTGGACGACGGCGTAAGTGGCGAGGAAGCGCTGGTCTGAGCCCTGGCTTTTGAACTTCTGCATCTTCCGCTCCCGTCGTCGGATCGGCAGATGCGAGTTTTCAGCCCGATTGTTTTCGCGCATGCCGCCCGGCCGGTGACGCTCCAGCAGGTTCAACGCCTTGGCCGCCGCCCGGTACAGGGCCAGCTTGTCCGTCGTGATGATCTCCGGTCGAACACGTCCAGCGGGATAATTCTCAGTTTGGATTTCAGAGGCCGCCGCTCGGCCCACTCAACAGCCGTGCCATACCCAGCCACAGCCCGAGCAGGATGATCACTCCAATCGGGATCCCGAGAAGCCCTTTCGCTCCCCACGCCCGATAGGCCGACGCGGTCGCACCTATCCAAACGATCACGAGACCACCTAATATCAGATTGAACACTTGCTGGTACCTCGCTTCTTATGGGCCCCGCGCGGTCCGGCTTCGGCCACCGCGCTTTGATCCGCTCCGCAATGTCTTCCATCGTCCAGGATTGTCGCGCCGACGCGGGTGTCGACAACTTAACTCGCGACGGACGCAGCGCGCCCTTCCCCGCGTCCTCGGTTCAAGCGGCGATCGTTGCTTCCATCCACGCCTGATCAGTCGCAGCCCGGAATTGGCGGAGCCTCGATTGGCGGATCAAATGGGGCTGGAGACCGAAGGTGTTGTAGATGGTGGCGCTCGCCGCCGACACAGGCTCACTACGATCACCGGGCCGAACTTGTTTACCTAGCACCGGATCGCCTCGCGGCTGACCTCGATCCCGCGCTGAGCCAGCAGCTCCATCAACATCGCGGATGCTGAGCGTGAACCTGAAATGGAGCCAGACCGCGTAGCGGATGACGCCCGGCGGAAGGCGGTGATGCTCGAATGAAATCGGTCGGACTGCGCGTATCATCAAGCCAAACCAGTCCCTCAGCGCGGCGCGAGATAGCCGGCTTCGGCCGGTCGGTCATTTGGTCGGAAGAGCGATCCTCTGGTCCCTCCCAGGCGGCCCCGGTATCTTGGACGCCATGCAAATCATTCGTGTAGACGCGCTCCCAAGATCGGCTGAGGAAGTCGATTTCTCCTTCGAGATCGATAGCGTCCTCGTAGGGCCCTTCGATGCCGCGCCATCGCGCATCGAGCCACGCGCGCAAAGGCGCAAAGCCTATGAAACGGACGATGCGCTGTTTGAACGGTGCGACGGCCCGGACAGCGTTCTGTTCTTGGCGAGCGAAGGCGGAGACATCGCCGGATACATCGCCGCCAGCCGGGGATGGAACGGCTGCGTCATGGTCGACGATATCGCGGTGGCCCGATCGTTTCGCCGGCGCGGACTGGCGACCGCATTGATGGACAGGGTTGTCGACTGGACGCTTGACCAAGGGCTGGGAGCGATCCGGCTGGAGACCCAATCCAACAACGTCGCAGCCTGCAGATTCTATATGCGCTATGGCTTTGTCCTCGGCGGTTACGATCGCCTTCTTTATCGCGAGCTCGGTCCCGACGTAGCCGACGAGGTGGCGCTCTTCTGGTATTTGAACGCCGCCGCCCGCAAGCGGCCGGCCGGCGCAGACGTCCAAACGGCCTCGTAGAACCCTAAGAAGGCGGGGCGGGGATCGCTAAGACGCCTGTGACCGGCGCCCCCCCACGCGCGGGGCGACGACGCCGCTGCGGTGGATTGTGAGGCGGCCGGAAATCGATCACCCTCGGCTGGCGGAGCGTCGTCGCCCTGTCCTCGAAGATCGTTGAGCCATGAACATCGACACGACGAAACTCTTTGCGGCGGCCGCCATCCTTCTGGCGGCCGGCCTGGTCTGCGGCGGCGTGCGCGCCGCCGAAACGCCCCCCGCCCCGCCCGCCACGCTCTTCCGGCATGTGACGGTCGTGCCGATGGATCGCGAGCGGACCGTCCCGGATCAGTCGGTGCTCGTCGTCGACGGCAAGATCGCGGCGATCGGCGCGCACCTGCCAGCTCCGAACGCCGTCCGGGAGATCGACGGACGCGGCGGCTATCTCGTTCCTGGACTGGCCGACATGCACGTCCATTCCTCGAACAGCCGCGACCTGGCCGTCTTCCTCGCCAATGGCGTGACGACCGTGCTGAACATGGGCGGCGCCTCAGCCGAGTTCGTCGATCAGGTCGCGCCGGCGGTCAATTCCGGCAAGCGCCCCGGCCCGCACGTCTATCTGGCGCTGCGCATCGACGGCACGCCCGAATATGGCCAGCTCGTCGTCGCGAGCCCGGCCGAGGCGGTCGCGGTCGTCGCCCTCGCCAAGTCGAACCGCTACGACTTCATCAAGGTCTACAACAACCTCGCGCCCGACGTCTTCGCCGTGCTCGCGCAGGAAGCCTCGCGCCAGGGCGTCCCGCTTGTCGGCCACGGCGTGACCAGGGTCGGCGTCGAACGCCAGCTGGCGGCGGGGCAAGTGATGGTCGCCCACCTCGAGGAATATCTCTACACCGCCTTCTTCCCGCCCGACGCCAAGGTGGGCGCCGCGGCGCCGCCCGACAGCGCGATCCCGGCGGCGGTCGCCTTCACCAAGCGGTCGGGCGCCTATATCACCGCCGATCTCTTCACCTACGCGACGATCGCCGAGCAGTTCGGGCGGCCTGACGTCGTGGAAGCCTATATGCGCCGCCCCGACTGGGCCTGGCTCGATCCCGAGATGCGCATCGCCTGGCGCGGCGCGGGCTATGACAAGCGGACCGGCAGCCTGAGCAATCGTGCGGCCTTCCTCGGCCGCTTCGCACGCGCATTGAGCGACGCCGGCGTGCCGCTGATCGCCGGCACCGACGCCCCGGCGATCCCTGGCTCCTATCCCGGCGCATCGCTGCGGGCCGACCTTTATGCGCTGCACGCCGCCGGGCTGAGCAACTTCGCGGCGCTCTCCACCGCCACCCGCACCCCCGGCGAGATGATGGCCAGGACGCGCCAGGAACCCTGCTTCGGCGTCATCGCGGTGGGCTGCCGCGCCGATCTGCTGTTGCTGCGCGACAACCCCCTGACCGACCTCCGCGCGCTGGAGGCGCGCGACGGCGTCATGGCCGCCGGCGTCTGGCGCGACCGGCAGGAGACCGACGCGCTGCTCGACAAGGTCGCGAACACCTACCGGTCGATCTTGTCGGAACGGCCCTGAGGGTCTTGTCAGGCCGAGCCGCCCGCCGGAGACGATCCGGATCGTCGTGACGATGTATGCACGGCTTCCGACCTCGTCGCGATGTCGACAGATACCCGGCTCGACGCTCGGTTTTCAGGCGATGATTCCGCTCGTTATTTCCGGGGCTTGCCTGACGCCGGAGACGCGCCCGCGATCTCCGGCGGCCGATTTCCGCCCGTCGTTCGGCCGGCGGCGTCCTGACCGTGGTCCAGGAAGATCGGGTTGCCGACCATGGCCAGGCGGCCGTCCGGATCGCGGACGTTGACGCGGAACCATCTGACGCCGCGCGGGTCGGCCAGGCGGAAGGACGTTGTCCAGTCGTCGAGGTCGATCCGGTCCGAGGCCAGCGCGCGAGGCGCGCCGTCGACGATCAGTTCGACCTTGCCCCCCTTGGCGCCCATGACATGGATGTCGCCCGTCAGCGGACCGCCTCCCCTGGCCGGCGCGGCGAGGGTTCCGCCCATCACCGCCGAGGCCCCTCCGAGGCGGGCCGAAAGGTCGAGGACGCGGCCGCGGCCGGAACGCAGGTCGACGAACACCCGGCCCGAGCGCAGGCCGTCCAGGATCGCGACCTGGGAAAGCTCCCGCGCGTAGACCACCGTCGCCGGATAGCCGAGGGGCGACTGCGGGCCGATCGGCGAGCCCCGGCCGAGCGCCTGACGGGGGTCGTGATTGTCGCTGCCGCCGACGCCGATCAGCCGGTGGCCGGCGTTGAGGCGCTCCTGCCAGAACGGGATATGGAAGCCGGGCGCCGCGTCCTGCGCCCCGGGCGGCGCCTCGGCGATGGTGCCGCCATTGACCGCCTCGACGCCCTGAACCAGGCCGTAGTCGATATCGGCCGTCCAGCCGCAGCCCAGGCAGTCCTCGCCCGACGCCAGGGCGGGGTGGTTGATGGACAGGAAGCCGCCGCTCGCCTTGGCGGCCTTGAGCAGCGCGGTCATGTCCTCGGCGCCCGGCCGGCCCAGACCGATCTCGAGGTCGCCCATCGGTCCGATCAGGTTGGCGTGGCCGAAACGGGTGGTGATCTCGCGGCCCGGCAGAACGAGAAGCGTGTCGAAATAGGCCTGGAGCCCGCCGAGCATGCCGAAGTGCGAGGTGACGTTGTGGTCGGTGACGGCCACGAAATCGAGGCCGCGATCCACCGCCGACTGCAGGGTGAAGAAGGCTGGGCACGGCGCCGGGCGGCCGCCGAGGCTGAGGCAGGCGCCGTCGCTGTCGCCGGTGTGGGCGTGCAGGTCGCCGCGATACCAGCCCGCCTCGGTTCGCAGGGGCGCATTGGCGAAGGCCACGTGCTCCATGTCCGTCGCCCGACTGAAATAGATCTTCACCTGATAGGGCGTGGCCGGGCCCCGCCCGGCGAAAGCGACGCCCATCGCCAGCCGCCAGCCCCCCGGCGGGATGGGACCGAGGTTGAACGACGGCGAGGCGAAGGCCTCGGCCACGGTGAAATCGGTCTTGATGCCGCCGCCCCAGCCCCGGAACCGCTGCGGATCGTAAAGGCCCGTGTAGAGGATCGCGCCGTGGGGAGTATGCGGATAGTCGACCACCACCCGCACCGCGGCCGTGCCGGCGGGCACGGTGAAGGGCAGGTCCAGGTCCGCTCCGCTCTGTCCGCCGCGCACCTCGCCTTCCAGGACGACATCCGGCGTCCGGTCTGCGGCGCGGGCGGGCGTGGTTGCGATCCAGGGCGCGACGACCGCCAGCAAGGCCAGCGACAACCAGGTTCGGACGAATTTGAGGGCGGCGACAGGCGACATGAGACGCTCCAGGGCTGAAGGTTCCGAGACCGGAGAAAACGACCGCCCAGCCGCGCGAGGGGGGAGTTCGCGGCTGGGCGGCCGGCGCGGGACCGAGGGCCCCGCAGGCTCAGAGCGCGTCAGGCTAAGGTTTCGGCGATTTCGCCCGCCAGACGCGCTCTGTCCTTTTGCAGGCGCGGCCTACCAGGCGTAGCTGGCGGTCAGGCTGAACACCCGGCCGGTTTCGACATAAGAGCCGTTGCCGCCGCCGTCCTGAGTGCCGAGGTAGCGCGTGGACTTGCCTAGCGTCTTCCAGAACACCGGCTCGTTGGTGAGGTTCTTGGCGGCGAGGGTGAAGTTCACGCCGTTGAGCACGTAGCCGACGCTGAGATTGAGGAATTTCGTCGGCTGGAGGTAGTTGTCGAGATTGTTGCTCGTCAGGTTGACCAGCTGCAGGCCCGTGTACTGATAGGTCAGGTCCGCGCTGAAATTCCCGTAGTTGTAGAACGCCTCGATATTGAAGATCTGCTCGGGCGCGCGCGGGAGCCAGGTCTTGCGGCCGAAGTGGTCGGCCCGCTTGCTGTCGGCTTCGCTGTGCTGAAACGTGGCGTTGACGCCGACCCCGAGGCCGCTCCACGGGCCCGGCAGGAATTTGAGCTGCTGGCGGGCGTTGAGCTCGACGCCCATCAGCTTGGCCGAGCCGCCGTTCTCCGGCTGGCTGATGGTCACGCCGGCGTTGGCCAGCGAGGCCGTCTGGGAGCTGGGCGCGGCCCCGGTGACGCTGGCCGCGTAGATGAAGTTATTGATGTCCTTGTAGTAGGCCGCCGCCTCGAACAGGCCGCCGCTCTGATTGTAGTACTCCACCGAGGCGTCGTAGTTGATCGACTCGGTCGGCTTCAGGTTCGGATTGCCCTGGCTGATCGCCAGGATGATGTTGGAGTTGGTCGGGTCGCGGCTGATGCTGGCCGGCTGGGCCAGCAGCCCGAACGCCGGTCGCGAGAAGCCGCGCCGGATCGAGCCGCGATAGACCAGGCCGTTGTCGGTCCGATAGACGAGGTTCACGCTCGGCAGCACCTCGCCGTAGTCCGAGCCGAAGCTCTTGAAGCCGCCGCTGGCGCCGTCCACCGCCCAATAGGTGGCCGAGTAGTCGGTGTATTCGTAGCGCAGGCCCGGATAGACCGACAGCGGGCCGAAGTTCAGTTCGGCCGAGACATAGGCGGCCAGGATCTTCTCGTCGCCGCTGACCGACCGGCGGTTATAGTCGTTGATGGAATAGGCGCCGGGATTGCCCCAGGTCGCCAGACCCGTCTTGGGGTCGATGGCGAAGTTGTCCTGATAGGCGTGCGGCGTGATCAGGCCGGGATAATAGCTGCGGTCCAGCGCCCGGAAGACGCCGGGATAGCTGCCCAGCACCGCGCCGCTGAGGTTGGTTCCCGGCAGCGCGCCGATGGTCGGGCCGGCCGGATTGAAATAGGGCGAGGCGTAGCCCTGGGGCGTCAGCAGGGCGAGGTTGTCGCCGTCCGAGCCGGTGAACTCATGCTCGTACTGGCTGCGCTCGGACGCCGAATAGGCCAGGCCCGCGCGGAGCTGGCGCAGCGTCTTGCCGCCCGCGTCATAGGTCACGTTGAACTTGCCGGCCCAGACGCCGTTGTCGGAGGCGCTGTCGGAGCCCTGCGTCTTCCACAGCCGGTTGGAGTCCTGGCTGAAGATCGCGTCGCGCGCGGCGGCGCTGTTGAACACGATGCGCGGGGTGTGCGGATCGCTCCACTGGATGTTGTAGCGGGCGCCCTCGATCGGCAGGCCGTAGAAGCTGGCCTCGACATAGTTCGGCCGGGCCTGCTTGGCGTAGCCGTAGGACAGGTCGTAGTCGAAGGTCAGCCGGTCGCGCTTGGTCGAGCCGCCGATCTTGACGGTGATCAGCTCGCTCTCCTGGTCGCGAAGCTGGAAGTAGTGGCCGGCGAAGCTTCCGGGGATGCTGTAGAAGCCGCTGGCGTCATAGGCGCCGCCGCCGGGATTGCTGTTGACCTGCTGCGGCGCGTAGTTGGCGTCGCCCGGCAGCCCCGGCCCGACCGGGCGGCCCCAGTAGTCGAGCGGGTGGCCGGCCGCGTCCTTGCCGGTGTTGGCCAGGCCGGGCCGGACGTTCATCTGGTTGTCGTCGCCACGGTCCTTGTACTTGCCATAGGTGACCTGGGCGTAGAGCGTTTGCGCGTCGGTGCGGTAGTCGACCGAGACGTTGCCGCCGAAACGTTCGATGCGGTTGGTGTAGAAATCCCACTTGAACGAGTTCGCCGAAAGCGAGTCGACCTTGGTGAAGTCCTTGACGTCGCTTTGGAAGGCTTCGGTGGGGACCCAGCCGGCGACTTCGCCCGCCTCGCCGGTCGAGTTCTTCTGCTCGTAATAGGCGGTGGCGTAGACGCCGAACCGGCCGTCGGCGAACTTGCGGGCGAACTCACCCTGCACCGCCCCGCCCTTGCCGTTCAGGCCGCGCCGCTCGGCCAGGTCGGCCAGGTCGCCGCGGAGGGTGATCCGCGTCAGCGCCCCGCCGAAGTCGTAGGCCGTCGGCGTGCGGATATCGACCACGCCGCCGATGGAGTCGCCGTCATATTCCGCCGTCGGCGACTTGACGACCTTGATCGACTGCAGGCCGAAGGGCGGCACCAGCTTCAGCGACAGGGCGCGGCTGCCGGGATCGGACTGCGGCGCGCGCACGCCGTTCAGCGAATAGGCGTTGTAGCTGGAATCGATGCCCCGGATGGTGACGAACTCCGGTTCGCCGGTCGCCGCCTGGCCCAGGCCCATGTCGGCGTAGGCCGACACCCCGGGCAGGATCGACAGGGCTTCGACGACGTTGCTCACCGGCCGGCGGGTCATCTCTTCGGCCGAGATCACGCTGGAGACGGCGACGTCGTTGCGCTTCTCCAGCAACGAGCCCTTCTCCTTGGCGCCGGTCACCACCAGTTCGTCGACGGCGGAACCGGACGACGAGGCTCCGACATCGGCCGCGTGCGCGACGCCGGCGGCGGACACGGCCATGAGGAAGGGCGCAAGGGCGGCGCCGGCCAGAAACCCATGGCGGCGCGCGCGGGCGAAAATTGCGGTGGTCATGACTATCCCCAGACGCGGCGTCGGGGGCCCTCCCCACGCTTATCGGCGTCGGAAGGCAGAACGGACCGCTTCAGCGGGTCCGTAGGATCTTCAAGAAAAGTTCACGCGCGCCCCGCCCCGCGCCATCGGGACAAGCGTTCAGCGGCGCGCGGAGACCAGGTAGCCGCCCTGGGTCTCGGACAGTTCGACCGGCAGCACCGCCTCGATGGCCGGCTTCCAGGCCGCAAGGTCGTCGAGGCGCAGGACGCCCGAGAAGCGCAGGCCGCTCAGCCTGGAGTCGGCGAAGACCAGCCTGCGGCCGGAATGGCGCGCCATACTGGCGGCGACCTGTCCCAGGCTCTCGTCGTCGAACACCAGCCGTCCCTCGGTCCAGGCCCTGGCCGCGTCGACGTCGGCCGCGACCGCCCGAAGCCCGTCCTCGGCCCGGAAGCGCTCGCCGGCGTTCAGCAGGATCGCCGCGGCCCCGCCCGGCGGCTCGATCCGCAGCCGGCCTTCGACGAGGTCGACGTGCAGGCCGCCCGGCGCCGGGTCGACGTTGAAGGCGGTGCCCAGGGCGGTCAGGCGATAGCCGCCGGCCTCGACCTGGAACGGCCGGGCGGGATCCTTGGCCACCTTGTAGAACGCCTCGCCCGCCAGTTGGCGAATGCTTCGGCGCCCGCCGCCAAAGCGCGCCTCCAGGCGCCCGCCGCGGCTCAGCACCACCTCGGTGCCGTCGGCCAGGGCCGCGGTCAAGGAGCGGTCGGCGGGGGCGGCGTAGGTCCGCGCCCGCTCGCGCAGGCCCAGCCACGCGGCGGCCGGTATCGCCGCCGCCGCCGCGATACCGGCGGCGACGGCCCACCGGCGCGTCGCCGTGGCCCCAAGCTTCTCGTTCACCGCGCCGTCACTGGCCGCGGCCTCGTGCGGGTCGATCAGGCCCGACATCGCCCAGGCGCGCGTCCAGCCGTCGATCATGGCCATCCGCGCCGGCGATTCCGCCGCCCAGGCGTCCAGCCAGGCGGCGTCGGCGGCGTCCAGCGGCGCCCGCAGTCCCTGCAGCACCAGCCGCTCGGCCCTGGCGCCCTCGTGATCGGTGGAAAGGTCAGACATCATCACGACGGTCGACGGCGCCCCTCAACCTCTCCAGAGCCGCCATGACGTACTTCTCGACCGTGCTGACCGAGACGCCAAGCTTGGCGGCCACCTCGGCGTGGCTGAGCTGTTCAAATCTATGCAGGACGAAAGCCCTTCGCAGCTTCGCGTTCAATTGAAAGAGCGCAGTATGCATAACGCGCAGCGCTTCGCGATCCTCCAGGATTTTATCGGCGCCGGGAGAGTTGTCGGCCAGATCCTGGTCCAGTTCGGCGCTCGCCCCCCTGGTCGCGCGCCGGCGATGGTGGTCGATAAGCACGCTGGAGGCGGCCGAGAACACATAGCCGTCGGAGATTTCGACCGCCTCGTCCCGCTGCCTGCGCATCAGGCGCAGGAACACCTCCTGCATGAGGTCCTCGGCGTCCGAATGGACGAGCCCGCGCTTGCGGAAATACTGCACCAGCGGCCCGCGATAGCGCCGCACGAAGTCGGCGAACCGCCGCGCCTGCTCGACGCGGCTGGAGGCGCTCGCGACGCCGGTCGGGGCGTCGGCGGGGGAAGGCGGTTCAGAATCGGTCATCCGCCGCCGCGACGCCACTTGAGGGAAAAGGTGAAGGTCCGCCCGAAGGCGTTGATCTCCTTAGGCTGAATCTCCGAAACGCCGAACACGTACTTGCGCGCGTCGGTCAGGTTGGCGACGCCGATCTCGACCGTCAGGTTCGGCGACAGGTTGACGGCGATCTGGCCGTCCAGCGTGCCCAGGGGCGCCACGTACTCCTCGCCGATCGCCGAGCTGCCGTAGCTGTTGAGGTACCGGTCGCGCCAGAAATAGCCGAGGCTCGCCGAGAGCGGCCCCCGCTCGTAGACGCCCGTGAGGCTGTAGCTGGTCTGCGACAACCCCGTCAGCCGATCGCGGATCGGACGGTCGCCCGCCAGGAAGCGGGACTGGCTGGAGGCGGCGGCGGCCGAGCCGCCCAGGGTGACCCGCCCGCCCACGCCGGGCAGCATGAAGCTGTCGCGGAACACCAGTTCGAGGCCGTCCAGCGTGGCGCGCCCGCCGTTGACGCTGGTGGTCATCAGCAGGACGCCGTGGCCGGGAACCTCGAGCGGCGCGTTCTGCGAGGTGATGTAGTTGTCCATGTCCTTGCGGAACGCCGACAGCGACAGCGTCGCCGATCGGCCCGGATACCATTCCAGAGCCAGGTCGAGATTGGTCGCGCTGAACGCCCTCAGGTCCGGATTGCCGCCCGAGGCGGTCTCGTTGTCGAGCGAGGTGGTGATGCGCGGAGCCACGTCGATGAGGTTGGGGCGGGTCAGGGTCCGGGCGACCGAGGCGCGCAGGACGAGGTCGGGCCGCAGTTCCGCCCTCAGGCTGAGACTGGGAAGCCAGTTCGCATAGGACCGCTCGTAGGAGACCGGCGTCGCGGCGCGCCCGTCGCTGACGTAGCCGCTCGACACCTGTCGGGTCGAGGCGCGGCGCAGACCCGCCTCCCCGCTGATCGGCGCGCCGAAAAGCCGGAACGCGAAGCTGGCCTGGAGGTATCCGGCCAGGACGTCCTCGTCGACGTCGTAGCTGGCCGCCAGATCGTCGGGCGTGAGGGGCAGGGCCGCGACCTGGGGCGTGAACAGCGCCGCGCGGAACGCGCTGGCCGACGGCGCCACCCAGACCCGCGGACTGTCGCCGGGCAGGCCGGACATGAAGTTCCCGAACGGCAAGGCCCCGTAATAGGCTGGCCCCAGGGCGGAGAGCGGCGTTCCCGTCAGGCCGTCCAGGAACCAGTCGCGCCGCCGGTAGGCCCGCGCCCGATGCTGCCGCAGGACGCCCGCCTTGACCGCCGTCAGCACGCCGTCGAAGGCCCGCTCGGCGTCGATCCTGTAGGCCTCGTCGATATCGACCGAGTCCTTGGGCGCGTAGTTGTAGGTCCAGGCCGCGTAGCTGTTCGGGTCCGCGTAGTCGACGTCGGTCTTGAGCGAGGCCAAGCTGCGGTAGCCGCCCGAAAAATCGAAGCTCAACGGGGCGAAGAAGGCGATGCGGTCGCGCGAGGTGCCCTGCCCGTCGGGATGGAAGCTGTGCGCGCGCGAATAGGCGGCGTCGGCCGTGACCTTCCAGCGCGAGAAGGCGAAGGTCTGCCGGAGCCCCGCCGCCAGCAGGTCGTGACGGTTCAGGCTGGTCTCGCGCGAGGCCATCCACCGCACGTTGTCGATGCGCCCCGCCACGATGGTGTCGCCGACGCGCCGCTCGCTTCCGGGGACGAAGACCGGCCGCCGGATGCTGGCGTCGTCGGGATAGATGTCCAGCCCGTACTCGTCGTAGTGCACGTCAAGCCGCTCGGCGAGCACGTCGAGTTCGGCGAGATAGGCGGGCGTCGGCCGCCACTGCACGGCCAGGGCGGCGGCCTGCTGGGTCCGCTCCTCCAGCTCGATGGTCGGGCGGACGCGGCTGGGCGCATAGTCGGTCTCGCGCAGGGTCGGGACGAAGGCGCCCCTCGCCCACTGGAATTCAAAGAACCGGTCGTTGCGGATGAAGCGGTTGCGCGACAGGCCGCTGACCGCGACCCCCAAGGTGCGGTCCCGGTCGACCCAGCTGACCAGGCCCGATACGCCGCCGCCGGGAACGCCGCGCAGGTCGTTGTCGATGACCTGAACGGTCAGGTCCTGCCGCTCGCCGATGTCCAGCGGTTTGCGGGTCTGGATGTCGACCGTGACGCCGACGGCGCCGTCCTGATCGGCCGCGCTCGGCGTCTTGACCACCTCAAGCTGCGAGACCAGCTCGGCGGGCACGACCTCGAACCGAAAGCTGCGCCCGCGCGGGCCGCCGTTTTCGATCAGTTCGTTGAGCGCGATGCTGCGACCGTCGAGCTGCACGAGGTGAAAGTTCGAATCCAGCCCGCGCGCATAGATGTACTCGCCCAGCCCCCGCTGGTTGTCGAACTGCACGCCCGGCGTCAGCCGGACGGCTTCGGCGGACGAGGCGGCCGGCAGGCGGGCGATCTCGTCGGCGGACGTGCGGTCGATCTGCTGGGTGGCGAACCGTTTGATCCAGATGTCCGACACCTGGTCGCCGGGACGGGCGGCCACGACCACCACCTCGTCGACCGAGGGGCTCGCCTCGTCGCGCTCCGCGCCGGGCGCCGCTTGCTGAACTTGAGCGCGCTTCGGACGCGCGGGAACCAACGCGAACAGCCCCGGCTTGAGCGTGACGACCTCGAAGCCGGCGAGGCCGGCCAGCCGTCGCAGGTCGGCCTGGGCGTCGCCCGTGCTGACAAACCCGTCCACCCGGCGCCCGGCCATCCGTCCGGGCTCGAACACGATCTGCATGCCCGACTTGCGCCCCAGGGCGAGCAGGGCCTGACCCAGCGCCAGCCCCTCGGCCGCGGCCGACGAAGACGCGGCCGCAAAGGCCGACACCCCCAGGATGCAGGCCAGGGCGCTCCGCGCTTCACGGCGGGCGAAACGGGTCATCTCGCGGTGCAACAAGCTCTTCGAAACCGGCCCGCCGCCGCCGGCGTCAGGGCTGGCGGGCGGGGCTGGGCAGGTTCGGTAGTGGCTTTGAGTTACATTTTTTTGGCGGTCGGGGATTTCGCCGCCGCGCGGCGGGCGCGGCGGCGGCGGGAAAGCGCCGGCCTAGCCGGGGCTCACGTTCCGAAAACGGCGCAGGGCGTAGGCGCCGAGGACCACGAAGGCGACCAAGGTCAGCAGTTGGGCGGCGAGGAACGGAGGCTCCGAGCCGGCGGGGGCGAGCGCGTGCAGGGGCCCGATCTTCTGAAAGGCCTGGACGACGCCCACGAAGACGTTGAGGTAAAGCGCCAGGATCGCGGAGACGACGTAGACGGGCCGCCACGCTCCGACGAGCCTGCGGCCGTAGAGCGCCCAGACCGCCAGTCCCAGAATGACCAGAGACAGGACGCCGACGATGTGGGGCGGACCGATGGCTTTCGAGTGGAAGAAGAAGCCGGTCGCGCTGGTGGCGATGGTGGTCGCCAGGAAGATCGCGGTCCAAGGGCCTGGCCGTCGGTCGCGCACCAGTCCGGCCGCCGCCGCCAGGCCGCTGACGATCGCCAGCAGGCTGATGGCGACATGGAGCGCTGTGAAGGCGCCGGTTGAAAGTCCCAGGATCATCATTCCCCCCGCGCTCAATGGCCTTCGATGGCGAAAAGTATATCCGCGAAGCCGGGCACGGTAGCCTCGCGATTCCAGTCGCGCTGCAGTTCGCAGATGAGCTGCACCCAGCTCGTCGGCTTGGCGCCGGCCTGCACGAGGCGGTCAAGCGCGGCGTCGTGAGCTTCGAGCGAAGTGCCTGCGCAGGCGTCGACGACGGGATAGACCTCGAAGCCTTCGGCGAGGGCGTCCAATGCGGGATGGACGAGGCACACCTCGGTCCAGAGCGCCGCCATGATCAGCTTCTTCCGGCCCGTCGCCTTCACGGCCGCCACGAAGTCCTGATCCTCCCAGGCGTTGATCGAGGTGCGGTCGATGATGGGCGCGTCGCCCAGCACCTCGATGATCTGGCGGATGGTCGGCTGGTTGCGTCCGGTGGACACGTTCACCGTCGCCAGCACGACCGGGAGGCCGTAGAGCTTCGCGATGCGGGCGAGCGCGGTGATATTAGCGACCAGCTGGCGCTTGTCGCGCGAGGCGATGGAGTTCACCTGCACGGGCTGGAAGTCGATGATCAGGACGGCGGCGTTCTGCGGCGTCAGCAGGTGGTCGGCCATCGGATCTCGGATGGCGGCGTAGGATGTCATGCGAGACCCCTTCGGGCGGAGTTGACGGAACGAGGCTGGGCTAGGGCCGCCTTGGATCGGCGGAGGCCTCGACGTAGCGGGTGTCCGTCGGGCCGACGCCGGTGATGTAGACGACCGCGGCCTGGTCGCCGGTCCTGGCGAAGTGGGCCTGGCCGCCGGGTTCGGTGTAGAAGCTGCCTGGAGCCAGCGGCTTGAGCTTGTCCTGGGTGTTGCTCGGGCCGTAGCCGAACCACCAGGTCCCGGAGACCACGACGGCGGAACGGTCGTCGCGATGCGTATGGGCGGCGATGGTCGTGTGGGGCGGCACCCGGAGCGCGATGGCGTAGGGCCCGGGGGCGGCGGGGTCGCCAAGCAGCACGGTGGTCTGAATGCCGGCCACGCCCGAGGTCCCGGCGCCCGCGCCGCCCTTGGCGAGGGCCGCGATGTCGTTCGGATCGAGGCGAAGCTGGCCCGACGAGGGCGCGGCGGCGGTCGACGTCGCGGCCAGCGCCAGCAGAACGAGGCCGGCTCCGCAGGACCCCGCCCTCCTCAAGGCGTTCACCGGATGAACTCCTGGATGACGGCGACCGTGGCCTTGGGGTTTTCCTCCATCACCCAGTGGCCTGCATTGGGGATCACGGCGCCCTGGACGTTGGTGAAGGCGGCCTTGGCCACCACGGCCATCTCCGGGCCGAAGGATTTTTCGCCGCCGACGGCCAGGACCGGGGTCGACAGCGGTCCGGCGGCGAGGAATTTCCGGTTGTCGACGGCGTCCTGGTCGAAGGCGTGGAACTGCTCGAAGCCGTCGTGCATGGCGCGCGGCAGGGCGTAGAGCTTGGCGTAGTGGACGCGGCTCTCCTCGTCGAAGTTCTTCGGGTCGGCGGAGAACTCGTTCCAGAAGCGATCGAGGTAGATACGCTCGCGCCCCTTCACCAGCCGCTCCATGTCCGGCCCGCCGAAGCGGAAGTGCCAGAGCAGCGGGTTCTTCAGGATCTCTTCCCAGGGGCCGACGCCGGGGATCGGGGCGTCCATCAGCACCAGACGCCCCACCCGCTGGGGCTGTTCGGCCACGAAGGCGTAGGCGACCATGTTGCCGATGTCGTGGGCGACCACGTCGACCTTGCCCACGTGCAGCGCGTCCAGCACGCCGGAGACGTCGCGGCCCTGGGTCTTCTTGTCGTAGCCGCCGTCCGGATGACCGGAAAGGCCCATGCCGCGAAGGTCGGGGACGATCACGGTGTGGGTCTTGGCGAGAGCGACGGCGAGCGGCTGCCACATGTCGCCGCTCTCGCCATAGCCGTGCAGCATGACGACGGCCGGGCCATGACCGCCGACGCGGACATATATCCGCGTTCCGTTGGCGGTGATCGTCTCGGTCTTGAAGCTGGCGGGATAGGGTTTGACCTTCGCCGCGCATGGAAAGGCCGCGAGGATGACGCCGCATGCGATCAACGACGTTAGCGTTCGGATCATGACGAGCCCTTTGACGCTGTCTGACGCCGCAACCCTAAGCGTTGGGCGGGTGCGCGCCTTGATCAGGGGCGCCGGACTTGTCGATCAGTGCCGCGCCGCGCCCCTTGCAACGCATATTGCGTGGCCACGCCCCGACGGTTGGCTTTCACTGGCGGGCGGCCCGCCAGCCGGCGCGGCGCCGCGCCTGGAGCAAGAGGGCCGAATGCGACGGCGATCGAAAACGCGGACCGCTGGACTCGCCGCCGCCGCTCCCGCCAAGATCGCGGCGATCAGACCGTCGACGGACGCGCGCAGCGGAAGGTTCGCATGGTGACGGAAGCCCCTCCCCGACACCGCGCGGAATACGGGACCGCGATGCTCCCCGGCGACCTTCGGGCCTGGGAAAGGAGCTTCCACGCGGCGATCGACATCATACCGGGCCTGGCCTGGTTCTGCCACACGGACGGGGCCGCCGAATTCCTCAACAGCCAGTGGTGCGAGTATACGGGGCTTTCGATGGACGACGCCCTGGGATGGGGCTGGACGAGCACGATCCATCCCGACGACCTGCCCCCGCTCGAGACGCATTGGCGCGATACGCTGGCCCGGGGCGCGCCGGACGAACACGAGGCGCGCATCCGCCGGTTCGACGGCGAGTATCGATGGTTCCTCTTCCGCTGCGCTCCGCTTCTGGACGACGCCGGCCGGGTCGTCAGGTGGTACGGCTCGAACATCGACATCGAGGCGCGCAAGCGGGCGGAGAAGGCGCTGGTGGCGTCCGAGCAACTGGCCCGCGGGCAGCTCGACGCGCTCAAGAGCGCCCTGGACACCCTGGCGATAGAGCCTGACTCCAACCAGATGGTCGCGCACGTCCTGCGGACGCTGACCGAACAGTTCGAGGCGCACAGCGCCAGCGTATGGCGCGGCGGCGGACCGGAGGGAACCGTCGAGTTGGCGTTCGCTTTCGAGGACGGCCGCGTGGTGCCGAAGTCCGACCCCAGGTTCGCCGGGCTCGACCTGTCGCTTCCGATGGAGGACATCTGGCCGTGGCCCGAAGTCTTTCGCTCGGGAGCGCCGAGCGCCATCGAGGACATTCGAACCGTCCCGCCGTTCGCCTTGCGCGACCGGCTGCTGCCGTTGGGCGTCATCACCGTTCTTCTGGTCCCCATGACGGTGGCCGGACGGCTGGAAGGCGCGATCGGACTTCGCTTCAAACAGAAGCGCACCTTCCAGACCGAACAGATTGAACTGGCTCAGGCCCTGGCCAACCAGGCCATGCTGATGATCCGGTTGGCCGAGCTGTCCGAACAGGGTCGCGAAGCCGCTGTCGCCGAAGAGCGCAACCGGATCGCGCGCGACATCCACGACACGCTGGCGCAGGGCTTCACCGGCGTCATCGTGCAGTTGGAAGCGGCCGAGGACGCCAGTCGGCGGGGCCTCGGGCGCGAGGCGGAGCAGCACGTCGTCACCGCCCGAAACCTGGCGCGCGAAAGCCTGAGCGAGGCGCGCCGCTCCGTGCAGGCCCTGCGGCCCCGCCCCCTGGAAGAGGGGGGCCTTGCGGACGCCCTGCGGACGCTGTTCGGGAAGCTGACCGAGGGCGTGGCGCTCCGCGCCGATTTCAAGGTCCTGGGCGCGCCCCGGGCGCTGCCGCCCGAATGGGAGGAGAACCTGTTCCGCATCGCCCAGGAGGTCCTGACCAACGCGCTCCGCCACGCCCAGGCGTCCCGCATCTCCGCCGCCATCGTCTTCGGACCGGACGGCGTTCGGCTCGAGTTCGCCGACGACGGCCGCGGCTTCGATCCGGCCGCGAGAAGCGAAGGCTACGGCCTGTTGGGCATGCGCGAACGGGTCGATGCGATGGGCGGCCGGATGGAGGTGCGCAGCGCGAACGGTCGCGGCGCGCAGGTCTTGATCCAGCTGCCGGCGTCTTCGCCCGAAGCATTGGGGTCAAAGTGATGGAAACGCCGATCTCCAAGACGGATCAGCAATCGCCGCCGCCGATACGGGTGCTGATCGCCGACGACCACGTCACCGTCCGCGAAGGCCTGGCCTCGATCATCGGAAGACAGCCGGACATGGTCGTGGTCGCCGAAGCCGCCAACGGCCGGGACTGCGTCGACCGTTGGCTGGAATGCCGTCCCGACGTGGCCCTGCTCGATCTGCGCATGCCGATCCTCGACGGCGTCGGCGCCATCGAAGCGATCCGTCGCGAGGATTCCTCGGCGCGGCTCATGGTGCTGACGACCTTCGACACCGACCACGACATCTCCAGGGCCATCATGGCCGGCGCGAAGGGATACATGCTCAAGGACGCCCAGCGAGAGGAGCTGCTGGACTGCATCCGCGGCGTCCACGCCGGCGAGACCCGCATTCCGCCGTCCCTGGTGGCGAAGCTCGCCGCCGGCGTCAGCGGCGAAGCGCTCACCACCCGCGAGCTGGAGGTCCTCACCCTGCTGGCGCGAGGACACAGCAACAGGGACATGAGCACGCGGCTGAACATCAGCGAGACCACCGTCAAATCGCATCTGCGCAGCATCTTCAGCAAACTGCGGGTCTTGAGCCGCACCGAAGCCATCACGGTGGCGAGCCGTCGCGGCCTCATCCGTTTGTAGGCGCGGTCTCCCGCGGGCGCATCCTCCGAAGGAACGAACCGCGCATCGTCCCTTCGCCTTGCTAAGACTTCCCCCGGCCGAACGATGGATCGCGGACGCGGCCGGCGCGAAGATTTCCATATGTAAAGGGAGGTGAAATCCGATGTCGGGGACGCTGCGTGACTTCGACATCGTGCGCGAGCCGGCGGAAATCGGAGAGATCGTCCCGATCGTCGCCCTGCTTCTCCGGCGCGCATCGCGGGTCCTCGACCACGACGCTCCCGCGGCGAGGCGCGAGATTCAGAGGGCACTGGACATGCTCTGGAGCGCCGGGGCCGAGACCACCGACGCCCAGCCGAGCGCTCCCCGCCGCCCGCGCAGCGCGCTCGCGCCCTGGCAGGCGCAACGAGTGGTCGATCACATTCACGCGCACCTCGAAACGCCGATGCGGGTCGAGGACATGGCTGGCGTCACGCGGCTGAGCGCGAGCTATTTCTTCCGGGCCTTCAGGCGCAGTTTCGGCAGGTCGCCGCACGCCTACGTCGTCGCGCTGCGGCTCGCACGCGCACGCGCGCTGCTGATGGAAAGCGACGAGCCGCTCAGCCGGATCGCGGCGACCTGCGGGTTCGCCGACCAGGCGCACTTCTCGCGGGTCTTTCGTCGCGAAGTGGGCAGCGCCCCCGGAGTTTGGCGGCGCGAACAATACGGTCTTCGGGTCACGGACCGGGCCGCCGCCAGCGGGAATGGCGCGAATTGCGAAGCCTAACCCAGGCCACCCGATACCGCGCCGCCGACTTGCGCGGATCACGTATAGCGACAGGCGGCGGCTTTGAATGAAAGCGGCCGGGCCGCGCAGTCGCTGTCGGGCGATGCGCGGCCACCAGCGCCGAGGCGATCCTGGACCATGTTCGTGATCCAGGATCGCTCCCGGCGCGCTGCGCCCCGGTTTCCCGTCCAGCCCGGATGTTCCGGCCCGGACGCTGGCGACCGTCAGTACTTCGCGGAGACGGTGAACAGGAACTGCCTGGGCGCCGACCTCATGAACGTCTGATAGTCCCCCGAAACGGAATATCCTCCGATGCCGACCGACCCGATGTTCTTGCGGTCCAGGAGATTGTTCACGTCCAGCCGGAAAACCAGATCGGGCAGGTGTTCGCTCCTCGGCAGGTGATAGGAGATCCGGCCGTTCACCTGCCAGTAGTCCGGCACGTAGAGGTCGTTGGTGTAGGTGAAGGGCTGGTCGAGATAGACCGTGCTGGTCAGCCCCGCCTCGAAGCGGTCGTGCTTGTACGTCGCCTGGGTGATCAGGGAGACGCTGGGATAGCCGGGCTGGTAGTGCCCCTTCAGGGGCACCACCTCGCCGGACACGACGAGATTGTCGCCGTAGCGCAGCTTGCTGACGGAGACCGACTGCGAGATGTCGATCCCGAACGGCAGCTTGGCGCTGGCGATCGCGTCGGCGCCGAAGAGGTCGGACTGCGGCACGATGCCCACGGAGCGCACGGGCGCGTATTGCGGCCCGCTCGTGCCGTTGAGCAACCGGTTGAGAATGATCCCGTAATAGGCGTCGACATTGAGGCTCAGCCAGCCGAAATCGTGATAGCCGCCGACGGTGAAGTTCCAGTCCTTCTCCGGCTTCAGCGTGGGCGCCGTAGCCTCGAAAATGGCCTGGCTGTCCGCGGCCCAGGCGGACGACACCGGGCCGATGTTGCCGCGGGACGAAACCCGGTAGCCGATCATCGTTTCGGCGACGTCGAGATAGAGGAAGTCCCGGTCGGTCGGACGCCATTCGACGGACAGCTTCGGCAGGAACGGGTCCCTGGCCGCCAGCCTGCCGTTCGGCGCCTGGTCGGGACCGACGCCGCCGCCGCTGGTCACGAAGTCGACCGCCTTGAAACCGACGGTCAGGGTCAGGGCTTCGGTAGGCTTGAAGACGTCTTGCAGGTAAAGCTGAAGCGATCGGGTCGTCCAGGCGGACTGGTTCTGAACTTGGAACGCAGGGCCGTAGACGTCGTAGGGCCCGATCGCCCGCAGCGGCGGGCCCTGGCCGGGAAGCGGCTCGTTGAAGGACTCGAACCTGGACGTCGAGGTGACGCGCTCGAGCCACGCCCCCGCCGACAGGGTGTTGCGCCCGACGGCGTAACTGATGTTGGCCGCGCCGCCGAACCGTTCCGGCCGCGTGCGCCAGACCTGCGCCGAGAACGGCGCGCCGGTCTGGGACGGGGTCGAAACGTCCGAGATCTCGACGTCCGAGGCGCTGACGGCCCCATAGGCCATGACCTCGCCCGACAGCTCGTTCGAAAGGCGGAAGCGGTGGGCCAGGCTGCCGATGAAATCGTTCGTCGCCTGACCGGTGTCGTAGGGGACGAGCTTGGCCAGCTCGCCGCAGGTGTAGGCGCCGCAGGAAACGCCCGCATTGGCCGGCGTATTTATGAACACGGCCCGATCATAGTCCTTGTAGAGGATGTCGGTGCCGTTCCAGCCCAGCTTCGAGAGCATGTCGAAGGAGGTGTTGTTATACCCCCAGATTTCGAAGTTGGAGTACGAAAGGAAGGCCGTGACATCGCCCCAGGGGACGTCCTGGACGATTTTCGCGTTCGCGTGCAGGGAATACTGCGTGCCCCTGCCGGTGTACTTGTCTTTTGAAATGCGCTCGACGCCGAAAAGCGCGCGCGGCCCGTTGTCGCCGATCTGGCCCGTCTGAGCGGTCGCGCTGAGGACGAGCGCATTGTTGCTTCCATATCCCACGACCGCGCCGAACTCCGGTTTGGATTTCGGGTTGATCAGCGAATAGCGGATCTCGCCGCCGTCCCCGGAATTGGAGAAGGTGCTCACCTGGGCCGAACCCGGCGAGATCTGCACGGAACCGATGTTCGAAGTCACGCCGACGTTCAGCGGCGCGGTTCCCGTGACGCTGCCATAGCTGCCGTCGTTGAGGGGAACGCCTTCAAAGGTGATCGCCAGCTCATTCTGGCGGAAGCCCCGGACCAGCAGGAAGCCGTCCGAAAGATCGAGCCCGTAGGCGTCGGTCGAGGTGAAGGTGACCCCGGGCAGATTCTTCACGAGCGCCAGGGCGCTCGTCCCGGTCATCACGTCGGCCCAGTTCTCCTTGGTCAGGGCGTATTGGGCCGCCCCGGCCGGCTGATCCACGGCGCCCGCCCGGCGCGCCGCCGTCACCACGATCTCCTGCACCTCAGCGCCCTGGAACGAGCGCGTACCGCCGTCGCCCTCGTTGTTCGCAGCGCCGGTCGTGGCTTGAGCATGGGCCAGGCCGAAGCTCAGCCCGTTCAAGATCATGACGAGAGCCGGCCCCTTCCAACCGATCCCCCGGCGATACGAATGTTTCTGTTGTTGAAGACGTAGATGCGATTTGAGTTTTACAGTCATGACTATTCTACAGTTGAGACGCGAGTGATCAGGCCGCGTCGCAGGAGGCGGCGCGGTTCGGCGGCGTGGATTGAATGAGGGGCGCTGGTTTCCGAGCGACCGTCGGCCCGGCGCCTAGGGGCGCCCGCCAGGGTCCGGCGGCCAGCCGAGAGCCGGAACGCTCAGGACGAGCGCCCGGACTTTAGGCGTATGCGACCGGTTCGCTGCGGAGGCCAAGCTCCACAGCGGCGAAATAAGGGGCAGGTGGCAGGCCAAGACGCCTCTCCTTGCTCAAGGTTCAAACCTGAGCCCGAGAAGCTGTGCGCCCGCGGATCACCGCGGGCGGCGATCCTACAGGTGAACGGCGTTCCGGGCTTCGGAGCGACCGGCGAAGGTGTTCGAAGACGGCGCTATGCGCCGACTGTCGCCCTCGCTGGTTGCGCTGCTAGATCGCGGGTTCATCAGATCCGTTGTTCCGTTGGGTGGGCGCCGGCGCTTGGCGCGCCGACGATCCCCGGCGCGGGAAAGGCCCGCGCCGAAGACTGGGCTGAGGTATACCCCCCTATAGGTTAGGTCAAGCCACACCGCTCGCGATGGCGCACATGTCCCCGCATGCGACGAAACGAGGCGCGGCGCGGAACTGGCGAGGCGTCGATCGGCCGATCGGATGGGGCTGCCTTCCGGGCGGCGGGGGGCGGGTCGGCGGCCGCCGTTCAGGGGGTCAGCTCGCGGGCAGCCCGGCGGCGACCATGAGGCTCATCACCCGCTCGGTAGCCTTGAGATAGACCGGGCTGGTGTTCTTGTCGGGCGGCGGCACGGTGCGCGCCGTCGCGCCCGGTCTCAGCTCCAGCGCCTTGGCCATGGCGGCCCTGGCTTCGGCGCCCCGGCCCAGTTGCTGGTAGGCCGCCGCCAGCAGCAGGTGCGTGCGCCCGCTGGCCGGGGTGATCGCGATCGACCGCTTCAGCCAGGGCAGCGCGTCCTCGGGGCGGCCCATGAGCAGATAGGTCCAGCCCGCCCCGATCGCCCAGGTCCAGCGCGCGACCTGCGGCGTGTCGAACCGGTCCGCCTGCCGGAAGGTGGCGAGGCCCTCGTCGAAGCGGCCGAGGAAAACCTGGGCGAGCCCGATGAGATACAGCGTGATTCCATCCCACGGATCGAGGGCGAGCACCCTCTCGCACGCCACCAGGCATTCGACGAAACGGTTGGTCGTCGACAGGAACCGGCAATAGGTCTGAAGCACCGGGATATAGTCGGGCCGCGCGCGCAACGTGCGCTCCACGATCGCGCCGACGCGCCCTTCGACGGAGGCGCGCTCGGCGACCGGGAACCAGGCCATCTGGATTCCGCGCAATTGGAACGCCGCGAGCGCGACTTGCAGATCGACGTCGTCGGCGTCGTCGGCGAGCGCTTTCTCCAGCATCGCCCGGGCGGCGTGAAAACGCTCGAAGGTCGTCTGGTTGATCGAGGCCGTCGCCTGCTCGATGGCGGCCTTGGCGCCGCCCGTCGGCATGCCGTCGACGGAGCGGTTGCCCGATTTCAGGAGCGCGTTGATGCTCAAAGCCAGCGCGTCGCCCAGGCCGGCGGTCAGGCGCGTCTGCTGGAGCGGCGCATCCGCGCCGTTCCGGTCCACCGACAGCGCCCTCGTCCACTTGACCGTGCCGGTCGACGGTTCGGTCATGCGCGCGCTCAGGTTCCACGCCGCCTCGGTCTGTTCGAGCACGCTGGTCACCACGAAGTCGGCGGCCTGGACGGCGCCGTGCGGCGTCACCACGCGGATCGTCTCGATTTTCGCCAGGCCGTCGATCAGATCGCGGGTCACGCCGGCGGCCATCCGGGCGCTCATCGGCGCATCGCCCCCGGCGGCCATCGGGATTACGGCGACGGTCGCGGGCGAGCTCACGAAGAAACGAGGCAGCACCGCCGCGGCCGCCGCCAGGGCCGTCGCACCGCCCCCCGCCATGACCGCCAGGACCGCGCGGCGCCGCATCTTGAGATCGAGCCAGGCTCCCGCCGGCCTCGCTTCCGTCGCAGATCCCGTCTGCGCATGCGTCATTTCCGGAGGGCCCGCATCCGGCGGCCCCGACACGTCGGCCTCCAGCAGATAGCCCCGACCCGAGACCGCCCGGATCAGCTGGCGCTTGTCGTCGCCAAGGGCGGCGCGAAGCTCGCGGATGCACTGGAAAAGGCTGTCGTCGCTGACATGGACGCCCGGCCAGACGGCGGCCATCAGTTCGTGCTTGCTGAGGATTCGCCTCGGATTGATCGCCAGCAGCCATAGGAGGTCGAAAGTCTTCGGCCGCAGCTTGATCGCTTCGCCGTCGGCCCGCCGCAGTTCGGACCGCCGCTGATCGATTTCAAACCCCGCGAATCTCAGCACCCTCCCCCCTTCCCCCGGACAACGCCGCGGTTCTGCAGCGTGACGTCAGAAGCACCCAGAATCCCCGGAAGTCATTTGAATCTCGCTCAAAAACGGAAAATTTCAGCAAAATTTCAGAAATCCTCCGGCGCCGCTTCAGGACCCTGCGGAGCCTCGCTGACATAAGGCGGGAAGACACGACGCGGGAATGGCGGTCACTAAAAGCGCGAGATTAGGCGGGACGCCTTAATGCGCCGCGGAAACGTAAGCCCCCGCTTTCGAGCTGGGGGGAATTATGTCTTCACGGGTGCTTTCGACTTCGGCGCGCGGCGCCGCGGGCGGCTGGCTGCGCGCCATGTTGCTGGCTTCGACGGCGCTGATCGCCGTGACCGGGCCTGCGCTGGCCGACAGCGTCGGCCAGAACGGCGGAACCGGCGGCAATGCGCCCAACTCCTCGACCCCCGGCGGCGGCGGCGGGGCGGGCGCGGCGGGGGACGGCTCGACGACCGGAACGGGCGGCGGCGGCGGCGCGACCGGCGGCGGCGGCAATGTGGGCGGCGGCGGCGGCGCGTCGGACAGCGGCGGCGGCGGCGGCAGAGGCTATGGCGTGGCCGCCGGCGGCGGCGGCGGCGGCGCGGGCGGCGCGGGTCTCACCCTGACGACGACCGTCACCAACAACGCCACGATCAAGGGCGGCGCCGGCGGCAACGGCGGCTATGGCGCCTCGAGCTATGCCCAGTCGTACTACTACGCGGGCGGCGGCGGCGGCGGCGGCGGCGGATCCGGCGTCATCGTCACGACCGGGACCAGCCTGACCAATACGGGCACGATATCGGGCGGCAATGGCGGCGGCGGCGCGGACGTCATCGGGCCGGGCATCCCTAACTCGTTCGCAAATCCGTCCGGCAACGGCGCCGGCGGCGCCGGCGGCAACGGCGTCACCGCCACCGCCGCCAGCGGCCTGACGATCACCAATTCCGGCACGATCCAGGGCGGCGGCGGCGGAACGGACTACCAGAACCTCCAGCCCTATCGCCCGCAGGCGGGCGGCTACGGCGTCATCGGCCAGAACCTGACCATCATCAACAGCGGAACCATCCAGGGCGGCGCACGCGGCGGCGCCGGCGGCCTGTCGGGAAACCTCTCGACCGCGATCGTCATCACCGGCGGCGTGAACAGCATCGCGGCGCTGACCGGCAGCAACATCGGCGTGATCGAGTTGGCCGGCGGCGCCACCACCATGTCGGGCGCCTACAACAACGCTGTCGTCGTCGATGGCCCCGCCACGCTCAACTTGGGCGCGGCGGGCGACGCCACCGGTTTCACCAGCGTGAACAACGCCGGCGGCACGATCAACATCGGCGGCGGCGACACCCTCTCCGCCGCGGCGATCGCCAACAACAGCGGCGGCAAGATCAATCTGAGCGCCGGGGCCATACTCCTAGGGACTGGCGGCGCGTTCAACAACGACGCCACCATCAATGTCGGCGTCGGCGGCGTCGTCACGAACGGCGGCGACATCAACAACAACGCCAGCGGCGTCATCAACTTCAACGGTCCCGGCGGCATGGCGAAGCTCGTCGCGTACAACGTCAACAACAGCGGTCAGATCAACGTCGGCGGCGGCGACGTCGATGCGCAGATGAGCAACATCAGTAACCAGGGCAGTGGTTCGATATCGCTCACGGGCGGCAATATGCTGAACGTCTCCACCTTCACGAACCAGGCCACTGCGACCCTCAACATCGGCGCGGGCCGCAAGCTCAGCGTGCAGGTCCTGGCCTTCAACGGCGGCGTCGTCAGCGGCGCGGGCTCGATCGAAGCCGCCAACGCCTTCAATCTGTGGGGCCCCGGCACGATCGGCGTGACGCTTACGGGCGCGGCGCTTCTGACCAGAGGCGGCCCCGGCACGACCGTCCTGACCGGCGCCCAGACCTATACCGGCGGCACCACGATCAACGCCGGCGAACTGCAACTCGGCGCGGCAGGCGCCGCCGGCTCGCTCTTGGGTCAGGTCAGAGTGAACGGCGCGGGCGCATTCACCGTCGCCAACGCCAACACCACGGGCGTCACCACCATCACCAACGCCGGAACGACGAAGTTCCAGAACGGAAGCACCGCCGGCGCCACTGTGCTCACCAACAACGGCTATCTGTACTTCTACGGCGCCAGCAATTCCGGCTCCGGCGTCACCACCAACAACAACAGGCTCGAATTCCACGACACCAGCTCGGGCGGCGCCGCGACCATAAACAATGTCGGCACCCTGGAGTTCCACGACAACAGCCAGGCCGGCGCGGCTGCGATCACCAACGCCAGCGGCGCCCTGCTGAACTTCAGCGACGCCAGCTCCGCCAAGAACGCCAACCTCACCAACAACGCCGCCCTGTACTTCAACGACAGCAGCACGGCTGGCGCGGCGACCATAACCAACAATCGCGACCTGACGTTCTTCCAGACCAGCGGGGCTGGCGGCGCGACGATCACGAACAACGGCGCCCTGACATTCCAGGCCGCCGCCACGGCCGGCAGCGCCAGCATCACCAACAGCTCCAGCCTGGTGTTCCTCAACAACAGCAACGCCGGCTCCGCCGCTATCGCCAACACCACCGGCGGCGTGGTCGATTTCTCGAATACGGCCGGGACGAACGGCGACCACAGGATCAGCGCCGGCTCGATCGCCGGCGTCGGCTCCTTCCTCCTGGGCGCCAACCAGCTGACAGTCGGCTCGAACAATCTCTCGACCGAGGTGAGCGGCGTGATCGCGGGCGTCGGCGGCTCGCTGGTCAAGACCGGCGCGGGCACGCTGACGCTGACGGGCGCAAACACCTATACCGGCGGCTCCACGGTCAGCGGCGGCACGTTGCAGCTTGGCAAGTTCGGCGCAGCCGGCGCCATCGGGGGCGCGGTCGACGTCGGCAACGGAGCCAACCTCGACGTGGTCAACGCCGACATCAGCGGCGTCACCCGCATCTCGAACAGCGGCGACATCTTTTTCCGCGACGGCACGAGCGCTGGCGGCCTCACCATCACCAACAACAACTCGGGCGTTCTGAATTTCTACAGCGCCGGCACGGCCGGACACGCCGCCATCACCAACAATAATATCCAAAACTTCTACAACGACAGTACGGCCGGAAGCGCCAACATCATCAACAACTACACCCTGAATTTCTACCAGAACAGCACGGCGGGCGGCGCGAATATCGCCAATAACTCCACCGTGAATTTCTACCAGAGCAGCACGGCGGGCGGCGCGACTATCGCCAATAACTCCACCGTGAACTTCCTTAACGACACCTCCGCCGGCAACACCGCCATCACCAACAACAGCACGGTTTTTTTTAAAGACAGCAGCACCGCGGCGGGCGCCGTCATCACCAACGTCGCCAGCAACAGCGTCGTCTATTTCACAAATTCCAGCACGGCCGGAAGCGCCGCCATCACCAACAACGGCGCCGTCGCCTTCCAGAATTCCAGCACGGCCGGCTCCGCCGCCATCATCAACAATGCGGGCGGTTCGGTTGATTTCAGCGGCACGACCGGGCCCAACGGCGACGGACAGGTCAGCGCCGGCTCGATCGCAGGCGCGGGTTCCTACCTCCTGGGCGCCAACCAGCTGACGGTCGGCTCAAGCAATCTTTCGACCGAGGTGAGCGGCGTCATTTCGGGCGTCGGCGGATCGCTGGTCAAGACCGGCGCCGGGACGCTGACGCTATCGGGCGCCGACACCTATACGGGCGGCACCACGATCGCCGGCGGCGTCCTGCAACTCGGCAATGGCGGCGCGACGGGCTCGATCGTCGGCGATGTCGTCAACAATGGCGTGCTCGCCTTCAATCGCAGCAATACGACAACCCTCTCCGGCGTCATCTCGGGCGGCGGCACGGTGCAGCAGATCGGCGGGGGCACGACGATCCTGACCGGCGCCAACACCTATGGCGGGGGCTCACTGCTGCAAAGCGGCGTGCTGTCGGTGTCGAGCGACGCCAATCTCGGGGCGGCCTCCGGTGCGCTGACCTTCAACGGCGGGGTGCTTCAGGTCACCGGCTCCAGCTTCTCCTCCACCTCGCGGACGATCAACTGGGGCGGCGGCGGCTTCGACATCGCCGACCCGTCGAACGCCTTCACCGTCAACCAGGCCCTCAGCGGCGGCGGCTTGCTCACCAAGCTCGGCGCCGGCACGCTGATCCTGACTGGCGCCAACACCTATAGCGGCGACACCACCGTCGCCGCCGGCCGGTTGCAGTTCGGCGGCGGCGGCGCGGGCGGCGCCAACACGCTCGGCGGCGCGCTGACGGTGGCCGGCGGCGCGGCGCTGGCCATCCAGACGCCGGCGACCCTGAACGTCGCGGGCGCCGTGACGTTAACCGACAACGCCACGCTGTCGATCGGCGCCGGCGGCCCCGCCCTGTCCGCCGATCACGTCGCGATCGGCGCCGGCGTCGCCTTCAATATCGGCGGCATCAACACCGCCAGCCAGCTCGACAAGGTGCTGATCAACACCCGCTCGGGCATCAGCGGCGACTTCGCCGGCGTCACCGTGGGCGGCTTCAGCGGCGCCGTGGACTATCTCACCCTATCCACCAGAAAATCGGCCGACAGCCTGCAATATCTGGCCAGCTACGGCCTGAGCTGGACCGCCGGCAACAACCTCGCCCAAGGCGGCTTCACGCTGGCCAATGCGACCGACACCTTCGCGGTCGGCGCCGCGCTCGCCAACCAGGCGGCCAATTCGGCGACCGGCTGGAACGGCGCCTCCCTGACCAAGGCCGGAGCCGGAACGCTGATCCTGTCGGGGACCAACAGCTATACCGGCGGCTCCACGGTCAGCGGCGGCACGCTCCAGCTCGGCGACGGCGGCGCGACCGGCTCGATCGTCGGCGACGTCGTCGACAACGGCGTGCTCGCCTTCAACCGCAACAACACCATGGTCTTCTCCGGCGTCATCTCGGGCGCCGGCGCGGTGCAGCAGATCGGCGCGGGCACGACCATCCTTTCGAACGCCAACACCTTCAGCGGAGGCGCCCTGTTGCGCAGCGGCGTGCTGGCGGTGGCGAGCGACGCCAATCTCGGGGCGGCCTCCGGTGCGCTGACCTTCAACGGCGGGGTGCTTCAGGTCGCGGGCTCCAGCTTCTCCTCCACCTCGCGGACGATCCACTGGGGCGCGGGCGGCGGCGGCTTCGACATCACCGGCCCGTCGAACGCCTTCACCGTGAACCAAGCCCTCAGCGGCGGCTCGCTCACCAAGCTCGGAGTCGGCGCGCTCATCCTGACCGGAAGCAACAGCTTCTCCGGCGGCGTCACAGTCAGCGGCGGCGTGCTCCAGGTGGGGGCCGGCGGGACGACCGGCTCGATCGCCGGCGACATCGTCAACAACGGCGTGCTCGCCTTCAACCGGGCGGATACGGCGCGGTTCTCAGGCGCCATCTCCGGCGCCGGCGCGGTGCGGCAGAACGGCTCCGGCACGCTGATCCTGACCGGGAGCAACACCTACACCGGCGGGACCACGATCAATGGCGGCGTCCTGCAACTCGGCGACGGGGGCGCGAGCGGCTCGCTCACCGGCAGCATCGTCAACAACGGGACGCTCGCCTTCAACCGCAACGACGTAACGACCTTCTCCGGTTCCATTTCGGGCGGCGGCGCGGTGCGCCAGATCGGCTCCGGAACGCTTATCCTGACCGGGAGCAACAACTATGCGGGCGACACCACCGTCTCCGGCGGCCGCCTGCAGTTCGGCGGCGGCGGCGCAGGCGGCGCCAACAATCTCGGCGGCAGCCTGACGGTGGCCAGCGGCGCGCTGGCGATCCAGACGCCGGGAACCGTGAACGTCGCTCACAATGTGACCTTCGCCGACAACACCGCGTTGTCCATCGTCGCCGGCCTCGACAGCGCGGCGCTGTCGGCCGACCACGTCGCGATCGGCGCCGGCGTCGCCTTCAACATCAGCGGCATCAACACCGCCAGCCAGCTCGACAAGGTGCTGATCAACACCCGCTCGGGCATCAGCGGCGACTTCGCCGGCGTCACCGTGGGCGGCTTCAGCGGCGCCGTGGACTATCTCACCGTCTCCACCCACAAATCGGCGGACAACCTGCAATATCTGGCCAGCTACGGCCTGAGCTGGACGACCGGCAACAACCTCGCCCAAGGCGGCTTCACGCTGGCCAATGCGACCGACACCTTCACGGTCAGCGCCGCGCTGGCCAACCAGGCGGCCAATTCGGCGACCGGCTGGAACGGCGCCTCCCTGACCAAGGCCGGGGCCGGAACGCTGATCCTGTCGGGGACCAACAGCTATACCGGCGGCTCCACGATCAGCGGCGGCGTGCTGTCGGTGTCGCGCGACGCCAACCTCGGCGCGGCTGCGGGCGGCCTGACCTTCACCGGCGGCGCCCTCTCGACCACCGGAAGCTTCGACACCGCCCGTTCAGTCGCGCTGACCCAGGCCGGGCGCTTCGACGTCGCCGCCGGAACCCAGCTCGGCCTGACCGGCGTGGTGTCGGGCGGCGGCGATCTGATCAAGCAGGGTGACGGCGCGCTGCGGCTCGACAACAGCGCCAACGCCTACCGCAACACCCTGGTGGCGGCGGGCGCGCTGATCGGCGCCGCCGGTTCGATCTCGGGCGACATCGGCAACGCCGGCACGGTGATCTTCAACCAGACGACCGACGCCAGCTTCGCCGGCGCCATCGGCGCGCTCAACGGCGCGGGCGGCGCCATGGTCAAGCGCGGCGCGGGGGTGCTGACCCTGACCGGCGCCTCCTCGCTCAACTGGACGGTCCAGACCGGCGGCCTTGTCTCCTCGGCCGAACGCTTCGGCGGGGCCGTCGCCATCGCCGAGAGCGCGTCCTTCGCCCTCAACCAGACCGCCGACGCGGCCTTCGCCGGCGTGATTTCCGGCGCCGGACAGTTCAGAAAATCCGGCGCCGGCAAGCTCGCCCTGACCGGCGACTCCAGCGGCTTCGCCGGGGCGACCACCGTCGAGGCCGGAACGCTGGCGGTGAACGGCGTGCTCGGCGGGACGCTCAACGTGCTCGGCGCCGGCCGCCTCCAGGGCTCCGGCAAGGTCGGCGCCGCCACCATCAACGGCACGATCGCGCCGGGCAATTCGATCGGCACGCTCAACGTCGCCGGCGACATCGCCTTCAACACGGGCTCGATCTACGAGGTCGAGGTCAATGCGGCTGGGCAATCCGACAAGATCCTCGCCTCGGGCGCGGCGACGATCAAGGGCGGCACGGTGAAGGTGCTGGCGGGCGCGGGCGACTACGCGCCGCAGACCCGCTACGCCATCCTCACCGCCGGCGGCGGACTTGCGGCCAACAGCGCGTTCTCCGGCGTAACCTCGAACCTCGCCTTCCTCGACTCTTCGCTCAGCTACGACGCCAACAACGTCTGGCTGACCATGACCCGCAACAACATCGATTTCAAAGCTGTCGGCGTGGCTCCGAACCAGGTCGCCGCCGGCAGCGGGGTCGAAAGCCTCGGCTTCGGCAATCCGATCTATCACGCCGCGCTGAACCTCTCGGCCCCACAGGCGCGCGACGCGTTCGACCAGCTCTCGGGCGATATCCACGCCTCGGCGAAGACGACGATGATCGAGGACGGCCGTTTCGTCCGCAGCGCCGTCAACGACCGCCTCCGCGCCGCCTTCGACGGCGTCGGCGCCTCGCAGGGCGCTGTCGCGACCTATGTCGGCGGCCAGCCGGTCGCGGTCGCCGCGAACACGGAACGCCTCGCGGTCTGGGGCCAAGGCTTCGGCTCCTGGGGCCACGCCGACGGCGACGGCAACGCCGCGCGCCTCGGCCGCTCGACCGCCGGCTTCTTCATCGGCGCGGATGCGTCGGTGTTCGCCGGCTGGCGCCTCGGCGCGACGGCCGGTTACAGCCGCACCGATTTCGACGTGAAGGATCGTCGCGCGTCAGGCTGGAGCGACAACTACCATGTCGGCCTCTACGGCGGCGCGACATGGGGCGACCTCGCCCTCCGCTCCGGCGCGGCCTATGCTTGGCACGACGTCGCGGCCAACCGCAGCGTCGCGTTTCCCGGCCTTGGCGACAGGCTGAGGGGCGATTACGACGCCAGCACGGCGCAGGTCTTCGGCGAACTCGGCTACCGCATCCGCGCGCGCAACCTGGCCTTCGAACCCTTCGCCAACCTCGCCTATGTAAGCCTGCACGCCGACGGCTTCGCCGAGGCGGGAGGCGCTGCGGCGCTGACCAGCGCGGCCTCCACGACGGATACGACCTTCGCCACGGTGGGCTTGCGCAACTCGACCACCTTCGAACTCAACGGAACGACCCTGACGGCGAAGGGCGCGCTAGGCTGGCGACATGCGTTCGGCGACGTGACGCCGCTCTCGACGATGCGCTTCGCCAGCGGCGGCGACGCCTTCGCGGTCGGCGGGGTTCCGCTCGCGCGCAACGCGGCGACGGTCGAGGCCGGCCTCGACTACGCGCTGTCGCCCAACGCGGCGCTCGGCGTCACCTACGGCGGCCAGTTCGGCTCAGGCCTCTCCGACCAATCCGCTCGCTTCAGCTTCAACGTCCAGTTCTGAGCCGGAAAGCGAGTCGACGATGACCGACCTCGTCCGAACGCCGTCGGCACGCCGGCGTCCCGCCGCCGCCGACGTGCTCGTATGATCACTGTCTCGGGACGGGCTCCCCGTCCTGAGACTGGCCAGGGCGACAGCCGACGCCGCTGAAGTTCGCTGCGGTAAAGCGGCCCGGACTTGATCCTCCCTTTCGCCCGCCCCCGCCAGCGTCGCGCCGAGCGCAGTCTTCGGTAGCCACCCTGCGAAACACCCCTATAAGCTAATCTAATTAGCATTTATTCGGAGGGCGATCGCGTCCTCCCGAGAGGGGTGAAAGCGTGGCGTTTACGAAGCGACCGAACATCGCTGGCCAGAGACCGGCCTTCCAATTGGCGGGCTTCGCGCTGGCCTGGATCGCGGGGATCGCGCTGGCGGCGATGAGCGGGTCGCCGCCGCAGCCCTCGCCGGCCTCGGCCCTTGCGCACAGCTTCTCTGCGGAACGGGCCATGGCCGACGTCGAGGCGATCGCGGCACGGCCCCATCCGACCGGCTCGCCGGAGATCGAGCTGGTTCGACGCCGCCTCGTCGCCCGGATGCAGGCCCTGGGCCTGTCGCCGCAACGGCGGGCGTCCGTGGGCGTGACCGAGAACAAACATTTTCCCGACCTGGCGATCGCCGGCCGCGTTCAGAACATCGTCGGCGAACTGCCCGGGACGGACCCGACCCTGCCAGCGGTGCTGGTGATGGCCCACTACGACAGCGCGCCCCATTCGCCCGGAGCGGGCGACGACGCGGCCGGAATCGCCGCGGCCTTGGAGATCGCGCGCGCGCTCAAGGCGGACGAACCGCATCGCCGCACCGTCATCTTCCTGTTTACCGACGGCGAGGAGCCGGGGCTTCTGGGCTCATCGGCCTTCTTCCAGGTCGATCCGTCGCGCAAGCGCGTCGGCGTCGTCGTGAACCTTGAAGCGCGGGGCGACAGCGGCCGAACCGCGATGTTCCAAACCAGCGCCCAGGGCGGCGGCCTCGTCGCCATGCTGCAGAAGCATGCGCGCGCGCCAAGCGCCGACTCCTTCGCATCCTGGCTCTACGAACGGATGCCCAACGACACCGACCTGACCAGCGCGTTCAAAAGCGGCCTTCCGGGAATGAACTTCGCCTTCGCCGGCCACCAGATCGCCTACCACACGCCGATCTCCACACCGGAACGGCTCAACCGCGGCAGCCTCCAGCACATGGGCGACCAAGTCCTCCCCGTGGTGAGGGCCATGGCGGACGCCCCCGCCCTGCCCGTCTCGGCGCCGGATCGCGTCTACTCCGATGTCTTCGGTCTCAAGCTCGTGAGCTACCCGCCGTGGGGCGGATGGATGCTGGCCATCGGCCTGGCCGCCGCCGCATTGATACTGGCGGCGTTGGCGGTGCGGCGCGACCTGGCGACGCCGGGCCAACTCGCAAGCGGCGCCGGCGTCCTGCTGGCGTTGCTGTTCGCCGCGGCCCTGGCCCTGCGTCTGGATGGCCGGCTGCTGACGGCTCTGCTCGGCGCGGGCGCCTCGCCTCACGCCCTGATCGGCCAGTTTGAACTGCTGCTGGGCGGGGGCGTGCTGCTGCTCTCAGGGATCGGCCTCCTGGTGCTCCCGGCCGCGGCCAACGGCTGGTGGCGCGCGGCGGCGTACGCCTTTTTGGCCGTCGGCCTGATCTGCAGTCTGTTGGGCGGGATCGATCCGCCCGGCGCCGGAATGGCGATCTCGGGCGCCCTGCTCTGCGCGGCCGTCCTGCGTCGCCCCAACACGCTCTGGGGCCTATGGACCGGCGGATTGCTGCTGGCTGCGGCTCTGGCTTTGTGTTTACAGTTCGCGGTCCCCAAGGGCGCGCATCTTCTGACCTGGCCCCTTCTGGCGATGGTCGCCGCGTGCGCCATAGCCATGACGAAACCCCCGGCCGGACGCCCCGCGCTCGAGCTTCTGGCGATAGGCGCGCTGGGCGCTCTCGCCTTTGGCCTGCTCGCCAGTCAGGCCTATGGCTTCTTCACGGCGACCGGGCCTGTGGCCCCCCTCGTCCTGACGCCTTTCGCCACGCTCGCCGCTCTCGCCCTGCTGCCGCTTGTCTGGCGTTGGGACGGCGCGCCTGTCGGCGGTTCGATCCTCCTCGTCGCAGGCATGGGATTGCTCGCCGTCGCCGGCGTGCGGGGCTCGCGTCCCTCGCCGCAGGCGCCGCACATGGTCGAAGCGTTCTACGTCGCCGATCTCGACAAGGGGCGCGCCTGGCGCGCCAGCGCATCCCCCGACCTCGGCGCCTGGACGAGCGCCGCCCTGTCTCTCGACGGAGACTTCCCCAGGCGCGGCCGCCTGGAGCCGTTCCTGTCCGAGCCGCTCTGGCTCGCGGCGGCCCGGCCCGTCGCCTTCGCCGCCCCGCCGATCACGCTCGAAACCTCGGGCGAGGCGTTGCTGCTGCGCACGCGCGCGGTCAACCAGGGCCGCTTCATGCGGCTGATGCTGAAGCCCTCGGCCGAAATGAAGGGCTTGAGCATCGGGGGGCTGCCGGTCAGGGCCGCCCTGCCCGCCGGCGTCTGGTCGCAGGTCACCTTCCACGCCCCCGCCGAGGGCGACGTCGTGCTGGAGCTTCCGAAGCCCGCGGGCGCGGGCGTGCTGGAGATCTGGGTGGCGGAGGTGCGCGACGGCTGGCCCAAGGGCCGCGAGCCCGCCCCTCGCCCCAGCGGCGTCGAGCCCTTCAGGCGGGCCGACACCACCTGGATCGTGACGCGCCGCAAGTTCGACTGGAAGTGAGGCGCCCTAGCCGCGACCAGCGTCTCCGCGCGATGAGCGCAAGCCCCCGCCTAGGCGAGGGCCGGACGTTTCAAATCGAGGCCTCGCATCTGTCTTCCGAGGGGCTGGAGCCGGGGGCGGCGAGGCCTTCCAGCCGACGGATCGGTCGGTCCAGGCAGAGCAACGCCATGCCGGCCGCCGCCGCGGTCGCGGCCATGAGCGTGAAGAACAGCGTCGGCCCGATCTGCGCCCAGGCCATCCCGGCGAGACCTGCAAACAGGTTTCCCGCGAAGGCCGCGAAGAACCATGCCGCGATGGTCGTCGCCGCCAGCCCGGCCGGCGCCAGCCGTCCGAAGAGCCCGAGCCCGACAGGCAGGATGAGGAGTTCGCCCGCCGTGAGCAGGACGAAGAAGATCACCAGCCAAATCCAGCTGACTTGCCCGGCGCCAGCGGCGCTGACGGTCGCCAGCAGCGCGAACGCGCAAGCCGCGACCCCGGCCCCCAGCGCCATTTTCACCATCGACGACGGCTCCGCGCCGCGAGCGGCGCGGCGTGTCCAGTAGGCGACCAGCGGCGGCGTCAACAGGAAGACCAGGAGCGGGTTGAGCGACTGGAACCACGTCATCGGGATGCTCCACCCGCCGACCAGGCTCCGGTCGACATTCGCGTCGGCCCAAAGCGCCAGGGTGTTGCCGGTCTGCTCGTAGGCGATCCGGAAGACGACCACCGCCAGGGCCACGCCGCCGAGCAGCAGGAAAGTCTGCGACGACGCCGGCTTTCCGTCGGCTGGCTCCACCGTTTCAAGCAGACGCGGAGGGTCGGGCGGCAGATATCGCCGCCCCGCGACATAGAGGCAAAGCCCCGCCATCATGCCGAGGCCTGCCGCCCCGAAACCCCAGTGCCAGCCGTAGAGCTCGCCGAGCGTCCCGCACGCCAACGGCGCGAGGAAGGCGCCGAGGTTTATCCCGACGTAGTAAACGTTGTAGGCCGAAGTCCGGCGCGGGTCCTCCGGCGCATAGAGGCGGCTGATCTGACTGGGCAGGCTGGGCAAGAAGAGACCGTTGCCGATGGCGATGACGGCCAAGGCCGAGAAGAACAACGTCTCGGAGGCCATCATGAAGTGGCCCAGCGCCATGATCGACCCGCCGGCGATCACCGCCCTGCGCCGCCCCAGCCAACGGTCGGAGACGGCGCCGCCGATGATCGGCGTGAAGTACACGACGGCGGTATAGAGCCCGTAGACCAGCGAGGCGCGCGCCTGATCGAACATCAGCGCCTTGGTCATGTAATAGACAAGCAACGCCCGCATGCCGTAGAAGGAAAACTTCTCCCACATCTCCGTCAGGAAGAGGACGGTCAGCCCTCGGGGCTGCCCAAACCAGGTCTTGTCCGCCACGCCGTTCACGCGCCGCCGCCCCAGATCGCCGGCGGACACGACACCAGCCCGTGCTCATGGACGATCCCTGGCTCCCGGTCGGCGGCCAGCACTATCGGGCCGTCCAGATCGACGACCTCGCAGAGCTGGGCCAGCAGATGGGCCGGGGCCATGGCCAAAGCCGTGCCCATCATGTTGCCGACCATGACCTGCAGGCCCAGCCGATGCGCCTCGCGGGCCATTCGCAGGCCCTCGGTCAGCCCCCCGCATTTGTCGAGCTTGATGTTGATCGCCTGGACTCGACCGGCCAGCGGCGCGATGTCCTCGAAGATCTGGACGCTTTCGTCGGCGGCGATGGGAACGGCGCTGGCGAGCCCGTCCATCAGCGCCTCGGCTCCGCGCGGAAAGGGCTGCTCCAGCAGCCGCACGTCGGCCTGCGCCAGGACCGGCGCCAAGGCCGCATAGCTGTCACGATCAAGCCCCTGGTTGGCGTCCACCCCCATCCAGACATCCGGACGGGCCGCCCGGACGGCCAGGACCCGTTCAAGGTCGACGGGCTCGCCCGTCAGTTTCAGCTTCAGGGCCCTGGCCGCCGGGAAGGCGCGAGCGGCGTCGGCCATGACCTGCGGCGCGTCTGCGCCAAGCGTGTAGGTCGTGACCAGCGGTCGCGGCTCCGACAGGCCCGCCAGCCGCCAGGCCGGCGTTCGGCGTTGTCTGGCCTCCAGGTCCCACAGCGCGCAATCGACCGCGTTGCGAGCGCCGCCGGCCGGAAGAAGGCGTTGCAGTTCCTCCCGGCTGATCCCGGCTTCGATCGCTCCCCGGACGGCCTCGACCTGCGCCTTCATCCCTTGGGGACGGTCGCCCAGATAGTAGACCCCCGCAGCCTCGCCCTGTCCTTGATGCTCGCCGTCCCCTAAGCGCGCGACCAGGACCTCAAGGACGGTGAAGGTGTAGCCGGTGATGCGAAAGGGCGCGCGAAGCGGCCAATGCTCGATGTCCAGGCGCAGGTCGAGGCGCGCAGGTCTGTTCACTTGCGAAAATCCTTACGATAGGTGGAGAAGAGGTCAGTAGTTCGGGCCGGCGCCGACGAGCCGGAATACGAGGACGACCCACGCCGCCGGGACCGCCGCGAGCACCAGCAGCATCGCCCAGGCTCGCCTGCGCCAGCCCGATCGCCAGGTCGCAAACAAGGCCCAGAGCGCGATCAGGGGACCGGCGACCACGACCGCCCCGCCGATCTCGAGCACGGCCAGCCAGGGGTCGAGCGGCGTCGAGAATTCCGCGAGGTCTCTGACCGCGCCGTCGAGCACCAAGGCCCAGCCGATCGCGACCGCCAGGGTCGCGGCCGCCCAGCAGCGAACGGCGAGACGGGCGGCGACCGCGTTTCGCGGCCTCGCCGTCGCCACGCCTCGTCCGCGGCCGAGCACGGCCGCCGTCGGCCAGGCCAGAACCGTCGCAGCCATGACGGCCAGGCCAGCGATCAATGCCGGAACAAGCCAGGCCGCCGACCGCCACCACGGCGCCGGCTGATAAACCATGAACGGTGAGATCGGATCGGTGCTGACCGCGACCACCTTGCGGCCTTCGACCTTGGCGGCTAGCCGCTCCTGTCCGCCGACTTCACGCCAGACGAACGGGGCGACTTCGCGCCAGACCTTCGGTTGATCGTTGGGACCGCGAAATCCGTCGGCGACGAGCGAGCCGTCAGGCGTGACGCTTATCCGCAGCTGGCTGAACAAAGTCCCGATCGAGAGAAGCGTCGTCTCCGCCCGCCGGGAGTTTTCGTAAGTTCCGGCGAGCATCGCCGCATGGGCCCGCGCGGTCGGCAGCACAGGCTCGCGCAGCGGCGGGCCGGGGAAGTATCGATCGGCGAACTGCTCGAACAGCGCATTGCGGATTGTGCGCGCGGCGCCGGGACGGCCGGCGCTGTTCAAGGCGACGTAGAGGCCGACGCCGTCGTCAAGGAAGAGCTTGAGGTCGCTGTGGAACGCCTGGCTGTCGCCGCCATGGCCAATGATGCGCCGGCCGTTGCGCTGGGTTTCATAGAAGCCGAGCAGCATGCCGTTGAGCGGCGCCATCAGACGCCTCGCCTCGCCATGCATCCTCTGAGCGGTCTGCGCCTGCAAGATACGCGCGCCGCCGTACCGTCCGTCCTGAAGATGGGCGATCATGAAATGCGCCATGTCCCGCCCGCTGGCCGACATGCCGCCCGCAGGAGCCGGAGCCAGGCGCTCGAACCTCCACGCCCGGCCGGACGCGAGCATGTAGCCTTGCGAAACGCCCGGCGGCGGCGACTGGACGAAGGTCGCCGTGGTCATCTCAAGCGGCCGGAAGATCTCCGCCCGGACATAGTCTTCGAAGGGGCGTCCAGAGACGCGCTCGACGATGTAGCCGGCCAGGGCGGCGCCATAGTTCGAGTAGGCCGGCGTTTCGCCGGATGGGTAGATCCGCTTTGGAACCCAGACCTTCAGCCAGGCCTCGTTGCTTTGCAGGCCGGCGGCGTCGCGGCTCCACATGTTGCGCACGCCTTCCTCGAACCCCGCCGAGTGGGTCATCAGGTCACGGAGCGTCACGGGCCTTCCGGCTCGCGGCGGGATGCGAAAATCGAGATAGGCGTTGATGTCCCGATCCAGATCGAGCCGCCCGGCTTCGACGAGCTGCATGACAGCCGTCCAGGTGACCAGCTTCGACACCGAGCCTGGCCTGAAGAGGGTCCGCGACGGATCGACGGGCGTCTGCTTGGCCACGTCGGCGTAGCCGTAGCCCTTGGCGAGCAGCACCTCGCCGTCCTTGACCACCACCACGACCGCGCCGGCCACGTCGCCCCGCTTCAGGGCGTAGGGCATGAGGCCGTCCACGAACGCCTCGGCGTCGACGGCGGTCAGTTCGCGCCCACCGGCGGCCGGTGTCGCCCCGGCCTGCGAAGCGGCGGCGATCAACACCGCCACCCCGATCGCGATCCATGCGCCGCACCTCATAACGCCCCTCCGCCCAACCGTTTCCCAACCCAATTACAGAATTGCTAATTGTATTAGCTTATTTTCGCAACACCCCCGCTCGACCGCGACGATACCCATTGACACGTGGTCGATTTGCCTTCATCCGAATGCTACTTAAATTAGTCTAAGTCGATAGAGCCGTGGCCGACACCGCCGAAACGCCTTCAACGCTCGGAACGCTCGCGGGGCTTTGGCGGCGAAAGTCGCTAGCCGTGGGCGGCCGCGCGCCGTTCGAAGACAGCGACGCCCTCTGGATTCAGCTGGGCGCGTTCTTTGTGGACCTGCGCACGCCCCTGGGGGCGGGCGCGCTAAGCCCTCCGGCCGCATTTTCCGGCCGCGCGCAGTGGCGCGCGCCACGCATCACGTTTTGTCGCGACCTGGACCTCGAGCGCCAGAAGGCCAGCGACGAGGCCGAGCTACGCCTGAACGGCGACACCCTGATCGAGCGTGGAATCTATCGAGCCGGCGACCAGCCCCTTCCCTATGCCGAGGTCTGGCTCCGCGAGCGGCGCGGCCCGGCTAAGGGACGCGTCCTTGAAGGCCGCGCCGCGCCACAGTCGCGCGCGAGCGGACGACTGATCGAACTGGGAGCGACCGCCATTGCGATCATCGACGCGGGGCCGGCCGGCTTCAGCGCCGTCGAATTCTGCAGGACGAAGGACGAATGGCGCCCGACGCGCCGCCTGGGACGGCCGCCGCCCGACCTGCCACGGGGCGACGGACTGCGCGACGGGACGAACTGGGCGGGTCTGTACTGGGCCGTGGTCGACCATGCGGCCTAAGCCGGCCAGCAGCCTGGGAGCGGGCGTGTTCGGGGCCAGCCTGCCCGGCATGGCGGTGCTCAACACCTTTCCATTCCTGGCCGGCGCGTTGATCGACGATCGAAAGATGACGGCCGCCGCGGCCGGCGCCCTGCTCAGCCTTGAGCTCCTGGCCAGCGCCGTGGCGGCGCTGACCGCCTCGGCGCTGGCCCGACGCCTGCCGCCACGTCCCTCCGGCCTGTCCGGGTGCCTGCTGTTTGCGATGGGCAATCTGGCGGCCGTCCAGGCCGAAGGCTGGCTGCTGGCCGCGGCGCGGCTGCTGGCCGGCGCCGGCGGGGGCCTGGCCCTGGCGGCGGCGGGCCGGGCGATGGCGATGTCCACGGCCCCGACCAAGCTGGGGGCCGACATCGCCATCCTGCTCGCCGCCCTCGGCGGCGCGGTCGCCCTCGGCGCCGGCCTGACGATCGACCGCTTCGGCTTCGCCGGCGGCTGCCTCTTCCTGGCCGCCGCGGCCCTCAGCGCGACGCCGTTCGTCGCCCGGCTTCCCGACCCGGGCGTCGCCATCCAATCTGGCGCGGCGGGGCGGCTGGATTGGCGCGTGGCCGTCCCGCTGCTCGGCGCCACGGGAATAGCCTTCCTGACCGGTGGAGCGGTCTGGAGCTATTGCGAGCGCATCGGTCTGGCGGCCGGCCTTTCGGCGAAAGCGGTCACGATGGCCGTAGGATCGACCGCCGCCCTGGGCGTCGCCGGCGCCGCCGCCGCCCGCGTGCTGGCGAGCGTGCGCCCCCTGGCCGTCGGCGGCGCCGGCCTGCTCGTCTTTGGCGCCTCGGCCGCGGCCCTGTCCGCCTCACGGGAACCGCTTCACTACATCCTCGCGCTTTCGGCCCTGTCCTTCGCCTTCATCTTCGTTTGGCCCTTCATCCTGGGCGCGGCCGTCGAGGCCGACAAAAGCGGGCGGCTGGCGAGCGCCGCCTACGGCGTCCAGATGCTCGCTGGCGCGCTGGCGCCCCTGGCGGGCGGCGTCCTCATCGGCGCCGGCGCGCTCGACCGCCTCGCCGCGGCGGCGCTCGTCTCAGGCGCCGCCGCGGCGGGAGGGCTCGTAGTCGCCGGGCGCCGAAATCGGCAGGCCCGACTCCGAGATCATTCAAGTTAGAAAGTGAAACAGTCGATGCGCACATCAACCTTGTCGCCGCTCGCCGAAGAGGTGCTGGCGATCGCCGGCGCGCCACTGGAGCGGGCGTTCGCCCTGCCCCCCGCCTGCTACGTCGACCCCGGCTTCCTGGCGCTTGAACACGAGGTCCTGTTCGCCCGCGAGTGGCTGTGCGTCGGCCGCGCCGCCGATATCCCGCAGCCCGGCGACTACGCCGCCTATGACAGCCCTGTGGGCCCGGTCATGGCCGTGCGGCAGAAGGATGGGTCCATCGCCACCCTGAGCCGTGTCTGCCGCCACCGCGGCGCCCTCGTCGGCGAAGACGGGAGCGGGTCCGCCCGGCTCTTCACCTGCCCCTACCACAAATGGGTATATGAGCTGGACGGCCGCCTGCGCGGCGCGCCGGCCATGGGCGGCAACCCGGCCTTCGCGCCAGCAGATCGCGCCCTGCCGCGCTTCGCGACCGAGGTCTGGCAGGGCTTCGTCTTCTTCAACGCCGACGCCGGCGCCGCCCCGCTGGCGGGCAGGCTGGCGAGCATCGCCGAACTCTGCGGCCGCCATGACCTGCTCAACCTCAAGACCGGCTTCCTGATCGAGGAGGATTGGCCCTCGAACTGGAAGGTCGCGTTCGAGAACAGCTGCGAGACCTACCACCACATGGGCGTTCACCGGCAAACCCTGGAGCCGGCCTTCCCGACGCTGGGCGTGCGCTGCGAGGCGGGCGGAGCGCAGCACAACCTGCACATCGTTCCGTCAGCGGACGGATTCAGCTTCGAGCCCGGCGCCAACTCCCGGCTAACCGGCGATGACCTCGCCCAATTGCAGATCGTCGGCGTCTATCCGAACCTGGTCATCGCGCTGTCAGGCGCCACGGCCACCTGGTTCTCCTTCACTCCGACTTCGGCGACGACCACGCGCCTGCGTGTCGGCTGGCTCGTCCCGTCCGATGCGGACCCCGCCGCGCTGCCGCGCGAGCGCGCAACGCTGGAAGCCATCCTGGCCGAGGACCGCGTGTCCTGCACGGGCGTTCAGCGGGGACTGGAGAGCCGCGATGCGCGGTCCGGCCCCCTGTCGCCCATCGAACAGACGATCGCCGAGTTCGCGCGCTACCTTGCCCGCCGCATAGCGACCGCCGGCGGGGCGTAGGCCCGCTCAGGCCGTGACCAGCGCCAGCGCGATGGTCACGGCCTGGGACTGCAGGCGCTCCAGCTCGCTCACCCCTACCGACGCGGCTACGCCCGCATAGGGCCAGGCCAGAGAGACGAGGATGGCGCCGAACATCAGCGAAAAGAAGCTGGGGTGGATGCCAGGCTTGAACACCCCCTCGGCCACGCCACGCATATAGGCGACCCTCAGGTTCTCGTTGATGCGCCCCACCGCGTCGATCTTGGTCGCATCCTCGACGGGGCCAAAGGCCGTGGTCAGGGGACCGAAGCCGCCGGGCGTCGCCAGGTCGCGCAGCAACATCCGCACATAGGCGGGCTTGGCGGCGAAGAACCACACGAGCCCCCTGGCCCAGCTCTCCATCCAGGCGATCGGCGGCAGTTCCGGGTCGGGGCTCAAGAACTGCGCCAGTTCGTCGAGCATGGTCCGCGCCAGGACCGCGATGATCTCCTCGCGGCTCTCGAAATGGCGGTAGATGGACGGCGTCTGGATTCCGACGGCGTCGGCGATGTCCTTCAGCTTCAGCTCCTCGACGCCGTCGCGGGCGATCAGGCGCATGGCCTCCTCGAGGATCAGGTCGCGTGTGCCGATCGGCTCGTTCTGCCGCAGCCGCCGGCGCGAGGCTCGTTCCGCCATGATTCATGTCTCCCGCTAGGTCGATTAGCACAGGCCGGGCGACCTGCGGGAGATGTGCTTAGGGACGGGGCGGAAGCGCAAAGCGCAGCGACCGCGCGATGCTGGCGCTCACCACGCTGACGTGGGTCTCGCCCCCGAAATCGACGAACTCGGCCTTGTATCCGTCCGCGCCCTTGACGGCGGCGAGCCGCCCGCTCAGTTCCCGTGCGTTGTCGATGGTTCGTATGCGCCGGATGTAGTCATCGAATTGCGCCTGGCTCATGCCTGGCGGCGGGGCGACCGCGGTGGCGGACTGTTCGAGGCCGCCCACCGTCACCAATACGCGTGGAGCCGCCCGCCCGGCCGCCACCGCGGACTTGAAGGCCGCTTCGTTGTTCAGGACCACGGCCCCGCCCCACCAGATCGACGGGCTGGCCGAGACGACGCTGCGATAGGCTCCGGGGTGTTTGAACAGCGTGTCGAGCGCGAAGAGCCCTCCGAGCGAATGCCCGACAAGCACCTCCTCGGCGGGATTGATCCGGTACGCGCCGGCGAGCCGCGGCTGCAGATCCTCCTTCAGGAAGCGATAGAAGTCGTCGGCCCCGCCCACCGGCAGGCCGCCCATCTCCGCCACGACCCCCCCCGCGGGCGGCCTGGGCGTATAGTCGAACACCCTGCGCGCCGCGATCTGCCGCATCGAGCCGGTCGGGTCATCCAGCTTGAACGGATAGCCCACGCCCACGATGATCGCTGGCCGCATTTCTCCCGCCAGTTCGAGCATGCGGGCGATCTCCACCGCGGTGCCGAAGTAGCCGTTGCCATCCAGCAGATAGACCACCGGATAGCCGCCCGGCGGGGGCGGGGTCAGCGGCTCGGCCACGAAGATCCGGTAGGCCAGGCCGCCGGCCTTGGAGGTCATGTCCCATTGGTTGGCGTAGAGCACCTGGACTGGCTCGACAGCCGCGGGCGCCTGCGCGGCGACAGGCCCCGCCAGCGCGAAGGCGGCGCAGGCGGCGGCGACAAGGTTCGACGTCTTCATCCAGAATTTCCCACCCATCAGAATCGCGCCCGAACGGTCAGGCCGACGGTCAGCGGCCGCACGCGGATCGCGCCGCGCTCGCCCAGCGGAACGCCAGAAACGAAGGTCGCATCCACCGCGCTGGTCTTGCCGTCGGAGTTGAACAGGTTGTTGGCGAAGGCGATCAGCTCGACGCGCTCGAGATTCACCCCGGCCCGCAGATTGGCGACCATGTAGTCGCCGAACCGGACGCCCTGGCGCCCAAAGTCGGTGAACTGTTCGCCGACATACTGGATGTCGGCCCGCACATAACCGCGGCGCTCCAGGACGTCGAAGCCGGCCTGCGCGTAGGCGGACGCCTTCACCGCCGGACTGGCCGGCAGCTGGTCGCCCGACTTGGCGCCGATCACGCCGCTCACCCGGGAAATCTGGGCGACGTCCTTGGTGAGTTCGCCGTGGCTGAGGGACAGGGCCGAGCCCACTTCGAGCCAACGGGTCGCCAGGGCGGTCAGTTCGGCCTCCAGACCATAGACGCGCGCGTCGCCCGCATTGCCGGTGTAGGCGACGCCTTTGTAGAGCGAGGCCTGAATGTTGGACCAGTCGATGTAGTAGAGCGTGGTGTTGAGCCGCACCGCCCCGCCCGCCAGGCGCGATCGCTGGCCGACCTCGAAGTTCCAGAGGCTGTCGGAATCGTAGGTCGCCGGCGGCGGGGTCGGACTGAGGCCGGCCGTCAGGTTCGGTCCGCCGGTCCGGAAGCCGCGCGAGGCCTGGGCGTAGAGGGTGAGACTGTCGCTCGGACGATAGGTCACCGCAAAGCGCGGGTTGGTGGTCACTTCGCTTTGCTTGCCGGTCGTGTCGATCACGGTCGCCGGCGACAGGTCGCCGGTCATCAGGACGCCGGAAGAATGGGTGGTGAAGGCCACGCTCGAGCGACCGACCCGCACCCCGGCCGTCAGGTCGACCTTCTCGTTGAGGGCGTAGGTCGCCTCGCCGAAGATCGCCTTCTCGCTTTCGTCCGAAGCGGTGCGGACGTCCTGGATGCGCTTGACGCCGACCAGGGCCGCGATGGCCGGGGAGTCGATGGTCTGGCCGCCGGTCCCGTCGATGGTCTGGTAGTAGGCGCCGACCGTCCAGCGCAAGGGCCCCTCCCCGGTCGAGGACAGCCGCAGTTCCTGCGTGAAGGTCTTAGCCTTCGAAGGGGTCAGGCTGGGGGTGGCCGCGACCAGGCCGGGAACGCCAAGCGCATAGCCCAGCAGGGTCACATAGGCGCTGGCGTCGCTGACGGCGAACAGCTGCTTCGTCGAGTAGCTCGTGGACGAAACCAGGTCAAAGCCGTCGAAGGCGTATCGGCCGACCAGATTGTAGATCCTGTTCTCCAGATCGACCGAGGGCTCGACCAGACTGGCCCTGGTGCGGCCGTCGGACCCGTTGAGGTCGTAGGAGCTGTGGCCGGTCGAACCGGACCTGCTCTTCTGATAGAGCGCCGTCGCCAGGAGCGAGAGACGCTCGGTCGGTTCCGCGGCGACCATCAGGCGCCCGCCGGACTGCCTCCCCCAGTTGACGTCGCGTCCTCCGGTCAGGCGATTGTCGATGTCGCCTCCGACATAGCTGGCGTAGCCCACGGCGCGGACGCCCAGCTTTCCTGCGACGATCGGCGCGTTGAGCATGGCGTTGAAGTCGCCCGAACCATCTCCGCCGTCCGTGGCGCTAGCACCGGCCTCGAGGGTGCCCGACATCGCATTCAGGTCGGGCTTGTTGGTGATCACCCGGACCGCGCCGCTCAGCGAGCCGGATCCGAAGAGCGTGCCCTGTGGGCCGCGCAGGACCTCCACGCGCTTGATGTCGAACAAGCGCAGGTCGGTCGTGCTGAGCCCGCCCGCGCCAGGATCGGCGGGCAGGTCGTCGATGAAGAGCCCGACCGTCGATTGCTGCAACCCGGCCGAAACGCCGGTCGTGACGCCCCGCACCACAAGGTTGGCCTGGTTGGCGCCTCCGCCGGCGTTCGACAGGCCCGGGGCGTTGGCGACGATGTCGTCGATCTGGGCAGCGCCGCGCCGGGCGAGCGCGGCTTCCGTTTCCGCCGAGATGCTGACGGGAACGTTGCGAAGGGCCTCCTCGCGCTTGGTCGCCGTGACGATCACTTCCTCGATTTCGAGCGGCTCACGCGCCTGCGCCCCAGCGCCGCCGGCCGCCCCGAAACAGATCAGCGCCGCGCTGGCCGTCAACATTGCGCGCGACTTCGTAACTGTACGCATCTTCCCTCCCAGTCCGGTCCTTATCGTGGCGTTCCGCCTACCGGTTGGGACGCGCTCTAGGCCGCGACGGGATCGGCGTCAAGTTTATGCTAATTTAAATAGCATTTAAGAGAGACGTCGCCGGACGACGGATATCGCCGAAAATTCGCTTTCAAATTGAAATTCTGAGACGCCTCAGCGTCGCACAGACAGGCGTGTCGCGCCGACGGCAAAAAGAAAGGGAGTACAATTAGCCTAATCCAGCGCTCTAGTCGTTTCACGACATCCGACCTGACGGACGCGGACGAGGAGGCGACCGGCGCGTTTTCGCAGACCCGCCCCGCAGCCATCGCAGCGATCGCAGAACGGCTTGGGGCGGGGGTATTTTATCAGCTCAGCCATCTTGGAGCCCGAAGGCTCCGTTTCCGGTTGGCGGTCGCGCCGCGACGGTCGCCTCCCCTACGCCTGATGAGCCTCGGCCCGAAAATGGCGGAACGTCGAACGGCGGATCAGACGGGGCTAGAGCTTCTTTGCGACGGCGCTCGCCAGGGCGCGCAGCGCGTCCTTGCGTTGGGCCGGCTGACCGACGCCGCCTGCGGCCACCGCGACCACCCGCGCGCCCTTCAGGAAGGTGTAGCTGGCGCCCTGCGCCGACAGCGCCCAGAAGGTGCGTTCGCCGACGCCCTTTTCCTCGACGACCTTGGCCCCGTCAGAATGGGCCTCGACAAGATGGACGGTGGCTTGCTTGCGCGCTTCGGCGGCGGACGAGAACTCCACCACCGAGATAATCAGTCCGGCCTTAGCGGCGCGATAGGTGCAATAGGAAAGCCGCCCCGGGGAATCCTCGTCCTGCTGCGGCCCGGCGGGGATCGCCGCGGCGACCGGCTGCCCCACGACGGCGGCGGCCTCGGCGCGGCTGGCCAGCCCGCAGACGTCGATCGCATAAGCGGGACTGGCGGCGAGCAGAACCGCGACAACGCCGCCGAACTTCAAAACCTGCATGGACATGGGCGTTCCTTGAGCGAACCTGGGAGCGGACCTGGGGCCTTCACCGATCCTAGCCGCCGGGCGGGCGGCCGACCTCATTGGAACCTATGAGCGCCGCCGCCGTCCTTCCCGCGCCGGCCTTGACATTCCTGTCAATAAGAAGGGAGCCTGCCGGCGAGATCGGAAGGGAACGTCATGGGGGGAAGAGCCTCGGTCGGCGACGACGAAGACGTCGCGCCGAGCCGCTATGTCAGCCTGCTTGAGGAATGGTCCCGGCGCTACCGGCCGCCCCTGATCCGCTTCTTCCAGCGGCGCATGCCGCCGGCCGACCACGAGGATCTGGTGCAGGAGGTGTTCCTGCGACTGGCCAAGCACGGCGACCTCGACACCATCGGCCACGTCGAGGGGTACCTGTTCCGGGCGGCCGGCAACGTGCTCAAGGACTGGCGCCGGCGCGAGGCGCGCCACGCGGCCGCGGCCCACGACCTCATCGGCGACGACCTGGCCGACGAGGTGGGTTTTTCGCCGGAACGCGTCCTTCTAGGCAGGGACACCGTCAACGCGCTGGTCGCGGCGCTGGAGACGCTGCCGGAGAGGACCCGCGCCGTGTTCGTGCTATATCATTTCGACAATCTGCCCCATGTCGAGATCGCGCGCCGGCTCGGCATCGCCGTGCGCACCGTCGAGAACAACATGGCCAAAGCCCACGCCCACATCGCCGCCGTCATGCTGGATCGTAAATGACCTTTCCCGACCGGCAGCTCGAAGGCCGGCCCTCCACCCTCGCCGAAGACGCGGCCGAATGGGACAGGCGGCTGCGGTCGGCCCAGTGCGCCGAGGACGACCGCAAGGCGTTCGAGGCCTGGTGCGAGGCCGATCCGGCGCGGGCCGCCGCCTTCGACGACCTGCAGTCGGGCATCCGCGGCCTGAAGGAGGCCTACGCCGTCAATCCCCGCCTGCGCGCGATGCGCGACCAGGCGCAGGCGCTCAGGCCGGCCGGCCGGCCATGGCGGATCGCCGCCGGCGTGAGCGCCCTCGCCGTCGCCGGGGCCGCCGCCGGGGCCTGGCTGATCTTCAGGCCCGCGCCCGTCGCGCCGGTCCCGGCAGAGGCTCCGCGCGACGCCATTTCGGTGTTCCAGACGGCGGTGGGCGAGCGGACGACGGTCGTCCTGTCCGACGGCTCCAAGGTGACGCTGAACACCCGCAGCAAGATGGTCGTCGACTACACGCCCGACCGTCGCGACATCGCCCTGACCGCCGGCCAGGCGCTGTTCGAGGTGGCCAAGAACGCCAACCGCCCATTCGTGGTCACCGCCGGCTCGCGCAGGGTCACCGCCGTCGGCACCACCTTCGACATCCGCATCGATCCGCGCCGCGTCGACGTGACCCTGATCGAAGGCCGGGTGCGGGTCGACCCGGTCCGGCCCGGCCTGCTCGCGGTGATCCGCCCGGACGTCCGCCAACTGAAGGCGGGCGAACAGCTGACGGCCACCGACGCCGGAGCCGGGGTGGCCGTCGCGCCCGCCAACATCTCCGCCGTGACCAGCTGGCGCCAGGGCGCGGTCGTCTTCAACGACACGCCGCTGCCCGACGCCGTCGCCGAGATCAACCGCTACGCCGCCGAGCCCATCGTGGTCGGCGACCCGGCCCTAGCCCAGTACCGGGTGAACGGCCGCTTCCGGACCAGCGAACCGGCCACGTTCGTCAACGCCCTGGCCGCCTATTTCCCGCTGGAGGCCCGCAGGGCCCCCGACGGCCAGACGGTGCTGACCGCCAGGCGCTGAGCCGTTCGCCGGGCGCGACGGACGGCGCATAGTCTTGATTTTTCAATAGAAAGCTTCTCAGGCCGTCGCATCGCGTCCCCGGCCCGTAAAAAACTGGCCCGCGGAAAGGTGGGCGGGGACTCCAGCCGGCGTCTTCCTGCATGACAGCCGCTCAAGCGGCGTCGAGACCGGAACGGTCGACGGGGAAACGCCGATGACAGACAAGACCAAGACCTCGCCCAGAACGCTGGCCATGAGCGGATGCGCGCTCGTCGCCCTGCTCGCCGCCGCCGGCGGCGCCCAGGCCCAGACCAAGCCGCCGGCCCATTTCCAGATCGCCGGCCAGGACCTGCGGGCCGCCTTGCAGCAGTTCGCCAAACAGGGAGACCAGCAGGTGCTGTTCTCCTCCGACATCGTGGCCGGCAAGCACAGCCCCGGCGTGGCCGGCGACCTGCCGCCGGAGGGCGCGCTGAAGGTCCTGCTGTCGGGGACCCGGCTCACCTACGCCAAGACGCAGAACGGGGCCCTGCTGATCGTCGCCGACCCCGCGGAGGCCCAGACGCCCCGCCCCCAGCTCGCAAGCGCCGGCGCTAACGCGGCGCCGGCGGTCGAGGAGGTGGTGGTCACCGCCCAGAAGAAGGCCGAGAACATCCAAAATGTGCCGATCGCGATATCGGCCTTCACCGGCGAGGACCTGACCAACCGCCACATCGAGACCGGCGGCGACCTGGTCACGGCGACCCCGAACGCCGCCTTCACCAAGACCAACTTCGCCAGCTACAACTTCCAGATCCGCGGCATCGGCACCCAGGCCCTGTCGGTGACCACCGACCCGGCCGTGGCGGTCAGCTTCAACGCCTCGCCGATGATCCGCAACCGCCTGTTCGAACAGGAATATTTCGACGTCAACAACGTCGAGGTGCTGCGCGGCCCGCAAGGAACCCTCTACGGCCGCAACGCCACCGCCGGCGTGATCAACATGATCCCCAACCTGCCGAAGCTCGGCGGGTTCGAAGCCTGGATCAAGGCCGAGACCGGCAACTATTCGAGCAAGCGCCTGAGCGGCATGGTCAACATCCCGCTCTCCGACACCCTGGCTTTCCGCGCCGCCGGCGCCTGGACGGATCGGTCCGGCTACGTGACGAACAGCGTCACCGACAAGGACGTCGACGGCCGCAACCTGTGGTCCGGCCGCCTGTCGCTGGCCTGGAAGCCGACCAGCCGCTTCAACGCCAACCTGATCTGGGAGCATTTCGACGAAAACGACGACCGGGCGCGCACGGGCAAGCAGTTGTGCCACACCGACCCGGGCCAGCCCGCCGTGAACGGCGTCGCCACACGCCCCGTGGACGCGGCGCACTTGAATCAAGGCTGCCTGGACGGCTCGCTCTACGGTCCCGGAGCGTTTGGCGTGCCGAACGGCAGCGGCATGCCATGGATCATGGCGGCGTCGACCGCGCCTGGCCAGATCGGCGCCACCCCCGGCGGCAACAATGTCGCCGCCATCCCTCCCGCCACCGACCCTTTCCATGGGCTGATCCAGTCAAGAGATCTGCGCACGATCGGGACGACCTACGACCCGCGCTTCCGCGCGCATAACGATGTCTTTCAGTTCAATGTCGACTTCGACGTGACCGATAGTCTGAAGTTTGTTTCCCAGACCCTCTTCACTCGGGATGTATATCGATCCACCCAGGATTATTCCCGATTTCAGTCGAACCCGATATTCAATGCGACGGACAACCTACTGAGAAACCCCACCCTTCCGACCCCCGCCTACAATATCCTGCCGAACGGCTTCTTCTGCGATCCTCAGCTGGGCTGCTCCAACCGCCAGCTCATGGTCGACATGGTCACCTCGAACAGCAAGCAGTGGTCCCAGGAATTCCGCCTGCAATCAGCTTATTCAGGACCGTTCAATTTCAGCGTCGGCGCCAACTACCTCTATTATCAGATCGATGAGAGCTACTACGTCTTCAACAACGTGCTCACCTTTCTCTCAGAGAATTACTACAATACCGAGAACATCGCGGCCGGCCCACTGCCGTGCGCGCCGGGCCAGCCCGCCAACCCATCGACCGGGAAGGGCTGCGTCTATATCGACCCGAACCCTCTCGGCCGGATCAACGGTCAGGGCCACAACTACTTCCGCAGCTGGAACCTGGCCGATACGCGTTCGATGGCGATCTTCGGCGAAGCCTACTGGCAGCTTTCCGACAGCTTGAAGCTGACGGCCGGCCTGCGCTTCACCAACGACCGCAAGATCACCACGCCGATACCCAGCCAGGCTTTGCTGACCACCACGTTCGTCGGGGGCGGCTTCGTCAACAGCGGCTATCCGGCCCAGCCGGACATTCGCCAGACCTGGAGCGAACCGACCGGCCGGCTGGTGCTGAACTGGACGCCGCGCACAGCGTTCACCGACAGCACGATGGTCTACGCCTCGTATTCTCACGGCTACAAGGCCGGAGGCACCAATTCGCCGGGCATCGGAGCCGATCCGCAGTATCTGTACTTCACGCAACGGGACCCGCGATACAAGGCCGAGTACGTCGACGCCTTCGAAATCGGCGCCAAGAACGTGCTCGCCGGGGGCCGGCTGGTCGTCAATGCGGCGGCCTTCTACAACGACTATCAGAACTATCAGATTTCGCAGATCGAAGACCGCGCCACGCTCAACGAGAACTTCGACGCCAAGACCTGGGGCGCGGAACTCGAGACGATCTGGCGGCCGACGCGGGAATTCCAGGTCAGCGCCGCCCTAGGCCTGCTCGACACGCGCATCGGCTCCGGGCAGTCCTCGATCGACCCGATGAACCGCACCCAGGGCGACCCGAACTGGGTGCTCGTGCGCCCCTGGATGCAACAGGCCTCGAACTGCATCGCGCCGGCGGCGATCGTGTCCAAGCTCCTGCAGTTCACCGCGACCCGCCCCAGCCTGCTGTTCGGCCTCTGCGGCAGGAACCCGTTCAGTCCCGGCTACGGCCCAGGCAGCCCGAACCTCCGCTTCATCGGCGGCGTTCCCTACGACCCCCTGGTCAACGCGCCGAACGGCGGCCAGGGCTTCGCCGCCGATGTCGGCGGGCACAACCTGCCGAACGCCCCGCATTTCACCGTCAGCGTCAGCCCGCAGTACACGGTCTATTTCGGCCGCAGCGACCTGACCCTGCGCGCCGACCTCTATTACCAGGGCGACAGCTGGGCGCGCATCTATCAGGACCAGATCGACCGCCTGCGCGGCTGGGGCAACATCAACCTGTCGGCGACGTGGCGCATGCCGGAAACGGACTGGACGGTGCAGGTCTACGTCAAGAACGCCCTCGACGGGAAAGCCATCACCGGCACCTTCCTGAACAGCGACGACACCGGCCTGACCTCGAACGTGTTCGTCCAGGACCCCCGCATCATCGGCCTCAGCGTCCGCAAGGGGTTCTAGGGGCGACGGCGCGTCGAGCGCCCGCCCCACGGCCCGGTCGTCGCCCTGGCGCAGGGCGACGACTTCCCCCGCCTGCCTCCCGCCCCTCCCCTGAAACGCGGCGGCGCCATGCAGCCGCCCCGGCGCGGAAGATCGCAAATCCATCAGCCTCAAGAAGAAAAATGGGGAGCAGGTTGGTTGATTCATGGCCAAAATTAGGTCATGAGCCCCCGACCCTTGATGCATACTCAGGCATAGATTCAGCCTGGGGAGCGTTTTTTGACGCGCGCATAGTTCAGTATGGCCAGGTGACAGTGCACAGTACTCGTTCGAAAACCGTAACCATTCGTCAATCTTTTAACGCGTCCGGAACTCGATCCTTACGCACGCGGCTGCAGATCAATTCGGCCTTGGTCGGGGCGGCCCTGACCTTGGCCGCTCCCAGCCTGGCCCTGGCCTCCAACGAATGCGGGGCCGCGGCCGGCGGCGTCGTCACCTGCGCGGCGACGGGAAGCCCCTATGCGGGGGGCATCAGCTATTCCGCCTCCGGACAGGGCCTGACGGTCAACCTTGAAAGCGGCGCGCTCGTCCATTCGACCGCGAGCGTCAGCGCGGGCGTCGATCTGCAATCGAACGACGAGAACATCACCTTGAATCACGGCGGCGGCGTCATCGCCGACCGCGGTTACGGCGTCTCCCTGCAAACGAGCACCGGGTTCATCACCGCCAACCTGGGCGAGGTGGTCTCGACCACCAGCGCCGGCGTCTACGCCTTCCATGACGACGGCGGAGGGCTCATCAACGTACGCAAGGTCACCTCTGGCGCCGAAGGCGTCGTAGCCAACAGCTACAATGGCGGCTTCACCATCAATGCCGGCTCCATCTTGGCCGTGGGCGTTGGGATCGACGCCTTCAGCGTCGGTTCCGGAAATCTCGTCGTCACCAGCACCGACCGCATCGAGACGACGGGCGTGGGCTCGTCCGGCCTCACGGCCGCCACCAGCGGCGACATCCTCATCGACGTCAACGCGGTGCGGACCGCCGGCCGAAACAGCATCGGAATCCAGTCCTCGACCGATCTCGGCCGCCTCGACGTTTCGGCCAAGTCGATCGTCACGGTCGGCGCGAACAGCTTCGGCCTGCAGGCCATCGGCCAAGGCGGCCTGGTCAAGGTCGACGCGGGATCGATCTCGACCCAGGGGAACGGCAGCGTCGGGCTGCAGGCGCGCAACAACAGCGGCGATGCGTTCGTCCATGCCGGCGCCGTCGACACGCGAGGCGACAACGCCGCCGCGGTCGATGCGCAAAACATCTTTGGCGGCATCGTCGTCAAGATCGACGGCGCCATCTCGACCGCCGGGACCGGCAGCAACGGCGTCAACGGCGTCAACGCCAACGGCGACATCGCGCTGACCAGCGCCGGAACCGTTTCGACCCTCGGCGCCAACAGCATCGGGGTGAACCTGTCCAACGGCCGCGGCGCGGTGACGGCGGATGTCGCCACGGTCTCGACGCGCGGCGCGGCGACCGCCGCCGTCATGGCCGTCGCCGACGCCGGCCGCGTCACGGTCAGGGCGCTGGACGTCGTCGCCTCGGGCGCGCTCAGCGAAGGCGTCCTGGCGCGCAGCAACAGCGGCCCGGTCAGCGTCGCCGTGCGCAACAGCGCTGCGGACGCCGCCGCCATCCACGCGATCGGCGTCGCGGGCCCGGCTGACGTCGCCATTTCGGGAACGGTGCGTTCGGCCAATAGCGACGCCGTCGTGGTCCAGAGCGGCGCGGCCGCCAGCATCACGATCGCCGCCGCCGGCTCGGTGACCGGCGCGGGCGGCGCCATCGTCGTCAACGCCCTCAACGCGACCATCAACAACGCCGGCTCGCTCAGCGGCGGCGCGTCGCCGACGATCGTCGCGACGCAGGGGCCCGTCACCCTGACCAACAGCGGCAAGTTCGTCGGCGGCGTGAGCTTCGGCGCGGGAGCCAATCTGGTCGCGAACAGCGGCGATTTCGCGCTCTCGGGCGTCAGCGATTTCGGCGGCGGCGCGAGCCGCCTCGTCAATACGGGCGTGGTCCGCATGCTGGCGCCCTCCGCCCTGTCGGGCCTCAGGCGGTTCGAGAACGCCGGGCTCGTCACCCTGGCCGACAACCACGCAGGCGACGTCCTGAGGATATCCGGCGACTATGTCGGGGTGAACGGCCGACTGGCCCTCGACGTCAACGCCCTCGCCGGCGGGGGCGCGACCCACGACCAACTGGTCATCGGCGGCGCGGCCTCCGGCGTGACCTCGATCAGCCTCAACCATGTGGGCGGCGTCGCGCTGACGCCCGGCACCACGCTGAAGCTGGTCGATGCGGGCGGCGGCTCGCAGGCGGGCGCCTTCACGCTGGCGCCCGGCTCCAGCGAGGTCGGCTTCGCGCACTACGGCCTGCGCTATGAGGCGGCGGGCGACGACTTCTATCTGGTCGCCACCGAAGGCGCGGCGGTGTTCCAGGCGCTCAAGATCAACGAAGGCGCCCAGACGCTGTGGCGCCAGTCCGCCGACGCCTGGTCGGCGCACGCCGCGTCCCTGCGCGATCCGGCTGCGGGCGGATCGCCCGCCCGACGGGTCTGGGGACAGGTCTACGGCTCGACCGACAAGCGCGACCAGACCTTGGTCCGCGCCGCCGGCGGCATGGCCCAGACCGTCGACCTCTCCTATCGCCAGGAACATGTCGGCGGGCAGATCGGCGTCGACCTGGGCTCGGCGGCCGCCGCCCCCGGGGTGACCTTCGGCCTGACCGGCGGCTATCTCGACTCGGCGCTGAAGTTCGCCGGGACCGCCGACCGCGCCGACTACAAGAGCGTCAACCTGGGCGCCTACGCCCTCGGGCGGCAGGGGCGCTATTTCGTCGACGCCCTGGCCAAGTACGACCTGTTCCAAGTCAAGACGCGCAGCGCCACGGCGGGCTACGCCGAGACCCTCGACGGCTCGACGTTCGGCGTGCAGGCCGAGGCCGGCGCGCGGATCGGATCGGCCGGTTTCTTCGTCGAACCGGTGGCCAGCCTGGCCTACAGCCGCACCGATCTCGACACCCTGCGGGCCCTGGGCGCGACCCTGGACTTCGAGGTCCTGAACGGCCTGCGCGGCAAGCTCGGCGCGCGCGTCGGCGGCAGCCGGCCGCTGGCCGGCGGCGTGGCCGCCTACTATCTCGGGGCCCACGTGGTGAAGGAGTTCGACGGCGAAGGCGGCGTGCGCTTCATCCAGGGCCAGGCCGCCAGCGTCCTCGCCAACGATCCGCTCAAGAGCTACGGCCAGTTCCAGGCCGGCGCCAGCTTCGCCTCGACGGCCGGCCTGACCGGTTTCGTCGAAGGCGCCGCCGGCTCCAGCGACCGCTATGAGAACTACAGCGGCCGCATCGGCCTGCGCATGGTGTTCTAGGCTAAACGAGCCGACCGGCCTTCGCCGCCCATGCGGCGAAGGCCTTCCGCGCCGTCGGGCGCGGATGCGGAAAGACCGCCCGCCGGCCCTCAGCGGCAGGTCTTCGCCGCGACCGGATTGCACCGCGCCGCGCCGCCGCCGGGCAGGCGCACCAGATAGGGCGTGCCGTAGGCGTTGCCGGGAACTTCGAAGTCGGTCGACACCACCTGGGCGCCGCTGGCGAAGGCGGCGTCGGCGCGGGTCGTGTCGTTGACCTTGGCCTCGTAGGTCTCGATGTCCGAGCGCGTGCGCACCAGATAGCCCTGTTTGACATAGGCGCGGATGTCGTCGGCGCGCACCAGGGCGTTGTCGTACATCAGGAAGGCGGCATGGTCCTCGCCCGGCGAGGCGCGCAGGAAGGCCAGACGCCCCTTCAGCGAGGGGTGCCCCTCCAGGTAGCCCTTGGCCCCGGCCTCGCCGTTGGCGGTGATCATCAGGAACACGATCTTGCCGCGCGCGGCCGCCAGCGTCGGCCACGCCCCGGCCCGGACGGCCGCGTTCAAGGTCGCGTGCGAGCCGCGCACGTCGTCGGGCGTGATCAGCCGGTCGCGGCTGAACACCGACGAGATCTCCTGGTCGAGGTCGTCGAACAGCTTGGGCGTGAACGGCGTGGTGTGGGTCGGATCGGGCAGGATCGGCACGTCCGAGACCTTGGCCTCCAGCACGATGAACAACGGCACGTGCCGGGGGTGGGCGTCGGACCACTCCCGGACCTGGGTCAGGCACAGCTTCAGCGTGGCGCAATGGCTGCGGAAGTCGATGTCCGGCATGTGGAACACCTTGTAGCCGGGCGTCTTCAGGGCGGCGGCGTCGAACGGCGCCAGGTCGCTCGCCCCCTGCCCGCGCAACAGCCGATAGCCGGCGGGGTCGGCGAAGCGTCCGCCCTCGGGGTCGGGATTGACGTCGAGCTCCAGGCTGCGCACGCCGATGTCGAGCTGGGTCTTCAGGTCGGGATGGGTGTAGGCCAGCGCCTCGGTGATGGTGACGTTGTTGGGGTGCTCCTCGCGGAACAGCGCCGCCTCGGCCGCCGGCTTCTTGCCCATCGCCCCCTGCAGGCGGCCGATGATCGGCTCGACCACCGCGATGAGCCGCTTGTCCGCCGGCATCGAATAGCTGTTGTGGGTGCCGAGCACCTGGAGCTGGTTGAGCTTGAGGCTGGGATCGAGGCCGGCGGCCTCCTCGGCCAGGGCCGGGACGTACGCCGCCAGAAGGGCGGCCATGGACACGCCGGCGAGAGCGAACCTGGACATGGGCTGGTTTCCTGATGATGCGTCGCCCGCGGGGTCGGGCCCCGCGAGCGCCGAGGGGCTTTTGGGGGATCAGAAGGCGAAGCGGGCGAAGACGCCGACGGTCCGGCGGGCGTTCAGCGAGGTGTAGTGCAGAAGGCCGAGCGCGCCGTACTGCTGGTAGCCGGTGGAGTAATAGGTGTTCAGCAGGTTGCGGCCATAGAGGCCGAACTCGATGTCGCGCCCCGGCGGCGTCAGGCTGAGCCGGCCGTTGAGCAGGCCGTAGCCGGGCACTTCGGAATAGGCCGGCTGGCCGACCACCGTCCAGGTCGTGCTGCGGTAGGCGTAGTCGAGGCTGCCGCGCACGCGCACGCCGCGCCACAGGGTGTCGTCATAGGCCAGGCCCGCCTGGGCCGACCAGCGCGGCGCGTTAGTCAGCCGCGTGCCGGTGTAGTTGGTGGTGGCGTTGTAGACATAGTCGGTGAAATGAGAGTCGGCGTAGGTGACCGCCCCGGTCAGGGTGATCGCGTCGGTCGCCTTCCAGGCCAGGCTGGTCTCCGCCCCGCGCGTCCTGAGGCCGCCGGCGTTGCCGATCACCAGCTGGGCGATGACGCTGCCGGGGATGTAGGTCAGGATCGTCGTCTGGAAGTCGGTGAAGTCGGAATTGAAGACGTCGAAGTTCAAGCGCAGGCGGCGGCCGAACAGCTCGGACTTCACCCCGGCCTCGTAGCTTTCGACGGTTTCGGCCTTGTAGGGGTCGTACTTGTTGCCGACGAAGGCGACCCCGGCCGGCTTGTAGCCGGTGGAATAAGTCGCATAGAGCATGGCGTCCGGCGTCAGCTTGTACTGGGCGGCGATCCGGTAGGAGACGTTGTCGCCCTTGACCTGGCCGTACGACAGGAAGGGCGGCGGGCTGGTGGCGGTGAAGGTGGCGTTCACGCCGGTGATCGGCAGTGGATCGATGGTGATGAAGTCCTGCGACTGCCCGTTGCGGTCGGCGGTGTAGCGGGCGCTGACCGCGAGGCTGAGCTTGGACGTCAGGTTGAACTTCAACTGGCCGAAGGCGGCGGTGGTGGTGTTGCGGGCCCGGAACAGGGTGGCGTTGCCCGGCACGCCGACGGCGCCGGTCAGGGCGTAGAAATTCGTCAGCCGTGCGCCCGTGGGCGAGACCAGCGGCGCGCCGAGCGTGGCCCATTGCAGCTGGGTCTGGTCGGCCGCCAGGCGGTTGTAGAACAGCCCGCCCAGATATTCGAAGGTCCCGCCGCTGGGCGAGGCCCAGCGCAGCTCCTGGCTGAACTTCGAGGTCTCCAGCCGGCCGCTGTTGTAGGGGATGTAGGCGAACTGCGTCGTCGGCACGAGGTCGGCGGGGGTGTCGTTGTCGTACGACGTCTCGCGGTAGGCGGTGATCGAGGTCAGCGTCCCGTAAGGCGCGCTCCACTGCACGCGCAGCGAATGACCCAGGGAGGTGGTCTCAATCATCCCCCTGGAGGAATCGGCGTTGTCGGCGTTTTTCGGTCCGGGGGTGACGCCGTTGGCGATCTGCAGCGCGGTCACCGCCGGCGGCGCGCCGGACACCGCCGTGCGGATGGTGTTGTCCCAATGGTGCTCGCGGTCGAAGGCGTAGACGGCCTCCAGCCCGTCGAACGGCTTGAACAGCAGCTTGGCGCGGTAGCCGTCCTCGCGGAAGGTGCCGAGGTTCTGGCGCAGGGTGGTGTAGCGCCCGTAACCCTCCTGCCCCTGCTGGAAGGCGGAGACGCGCAGCGCCGCCTTGTCGCCCAGCGGGATGTTGGCCAGGGCGTTGAGGTTGTGGTCCTCGCGCTCGCCGTAGCTGACGGCGACCTTGCCCGACCATTCGTCCAGCACCGGCTTGGCGGTGGTGATGGCGATGACCCCCGAGGTGGCGTTCTTGCCGAACAGCGTGCCCTGGGGCCCCATCAGCACGTCGACCTGCTGGATGTCGGAAAGGCCGGTCAGGCCGTTCTCGCGCTGGCCGTCCATGACCACGTCGTCGACGACCAGGCTGACCGACTTGGCGTTGGAGAAGTCGAACGAGGTGCTGCCCACCCCGCGGATCTGGAAGGCCGAGCCGTTGGTCGGGTCGTACTGCACCCCCGGCACGAGATACTGCAGGTCGGTGACCGACTGGAAGTTCGAGCTTTCCAGCGCCTTGCCGCTGACCGAGCTGATCGAGATCGGCACGGCCTGGGCGCTCTCGACCCGGCGCTGGGCGGTGACCACGATCGTCTCCAGCGTGCTGGCGTCAGACGCCGAAGCGGCCGCGCCGTCAGCGGCGTACGCCTGTGCGAACGACGCCAGACAGGCGCCGGCGGAAAGGAGCAGGCTCAGACGGGCTCGCTTGACTGAAAACATGGCCGAATTCCCCCAGTCACAAGTTGACTGGCGGCGCACTAGCACCCAGCCGTGACGGTCAGGTGACACTTGTACGAAATCAGATGGTCATATTTCAGATGAAGCCAGCGCCTCGCGGGACACTTGTACGAATCCCGGAGCAATGCACGGCCAGGAAGAGCGCGCCGGGCCGCCGCCCGTTCAGGCCCTGGCCGCGCGGGCGGCCTGGCCTTGAAGGCGGGCGATCAGCTCTGCCCCGGCCTGGGCGCCGCGGACGCCCAACTCGCCGTCGAGCATGACCTGGCCGATGGCGACGATGGACAGGATCTGGGCCGCCAGCCGGTCCAGCGGCGGCGCGCCGCCGGCCTCGCGGGCCAGGTAGGCGTAGTAGTTCTCGCCCCGCCGCCGCCGCATGTCGGCGGCGAAGCCCCGCAGATTGGCGATGCGCGTCGCCGCCAGGGCGACGGCGAAGGTGCCGCGCGCGATCTCCACCTTGGTCGCGTCCGCCGTCGGCGATCCGCCCGCCGGCAGGTCGTCGACCCGCCCCTGCAGCCGCGAGATGATGTGCTCCAGCCCGGCCTTGAGCAGGTCTTCCTGGCGCGGGAAGCGGTAGGCCAGCGTCGAGGGCGGCGCCCCCGCCGCCTCGGCCACCGCACGATGGGTGACCGCCTCGGCGCCCGCGGAGATGATCAGCGCGGCGGCGTGCGCGGCGACGGCGGCCTGCCATTCGCCCATCGGCGGGGTCTTGTAACGTTCGCGGGCGCCGAGCAGCAGGTCGCCCAGCCCCGCCTGGAGGACGGCGAACATCTCCTCCTCCGCCCCCGGCTCGGCCGGCGCCAGGCCCAGGCACAGGCGGCGCAGGCTCAGGCGGCGCAGCCAGCGATAGGCGGCGTCGTCGCCAAGGACCAGACCGTGCGCGGCCTCGTCGGCGCTGTAGGCGTGCAGCGCCTCGGCCAGTTCGGGCCCGCCCAGGGGCGCCGTCGCCACGCGCCAGAACTCAAGGCGTCGGGCCTTCCAGGTTTGCAGCGGCGCATGGATCTCCGGTCTTGAGGCCGCGCCCTGCAGCAGCTCGCAGAAAAAGAGGCAGAGCGTTCGGCGGCGCCCCGCCCATTCATCGAGCACGGCGTCGGCGAAATCGGCCAGGACGCCGCCGTCGAGCCGGCCCATCGCGGCCAGCCGCGACAGCCACAGCTCCGACCGCCGCGCCTCTTCGTGCGTCGCAGCCGAGACCAGCGCCGCGACGAGGTCGTCCTTGCGGCCGAACCGATAGGACAGCGCCGACACGGTGACGCCCAGGCGCTCGGCTAGCGGCCGCAGCGTCAGCGCCTTGAGGCCGTCCTCCTCGACCAGCGCCAGGGCGGCCTGCAGGACCCGATCGATGCCGTCTTCCAAGTGCGAGTCGCCTCAAGACCAAGTCCGAAGGCCAGGGTTTAGGGTCGAGGCCCGCCCGGTCGCAAGCCCGGGCGGCGGCGGTGGCCGCCGCCTACCTGCCCCGCAGCGCCGCCTGTTGAGCCAGGCGGCCGCTCCACGCGGTCGGCATCTGCTTCAGCATGGCGCTCCCGTCCTGCCCGCCCTCTGCCGCCCGCCAGGCCTCGATCGACTCGGAATTGCGCAGCAGGACCCCCTTGGCGATCGGGACCAACTCCCAGACGTGCACCGCGCCGTTTCAGACCAGCCTTCGGCCAGGCTCGACCGCCGAAGGCGACGCCGCGAGGACGGCGGCGACGTCGACAGTAACGCCGTCGCGCGTCCACCCGGCCGGGCCGCGTAAAGCCGGCGCGCATTCAGTCGATAAAAGAATAGATCAAGAATATTTTCGAAGCGAATGCCAATCATGACGCAATCATATTTCCAAATATTGAGAAATCGGCGAAAATGAACGTCAGATTAAAGCAATATAACGAAACCTATATTTTATTTGTTACCTTATTGTCGCAAGAAATAACTATTGGAGCCCTCGATCAGGCGAACAGCCGATCCAGAGGGGAACCATAATGCTGAACCGTGCAAACTTCCGTTTGCGGATGTTGGCGAGCGCCGCCGCGGCGGCGGGCGCGATCGCCTCGCCGGCCTGGTCGCAGACCCAGGCCGCGGCGTCGAGCGACGCCATGGCCGCCACGGGCCTTTCGGAGATCGTCGTCACCGCGATGAAGCGTGAGACCGACCTCCAGAAGACGCCCATCGCGATCTCGGTGGTGAGCTCCCAGGCGCTGGCCGAACGGCACGTCCAGAGCCTGCTCGACCTCGGCGACGGTTCCGTTCCCGGCCTGCGCATCGCCACCTTCGAGGCCCGGCAGTCGGCGCTGACCATCGGCGTGCGCGGCATCGTGCCCCTCGACGCCAACCAGCCCGCCCGTGAACAGGGCGTCGGCGTCTATATCGACGGCGTCTATCTGGGCCGCCAGCACGGCCTCAACGCCGCCCTGCTCGACATCGATCGCATCGAGGTCCTGAAGGGCCCGCAAGGCACGCTGTTCGGCCGCAACACCGAAGGCGGCGCGCTCAGCATGGTCAGCCGCGCGCCCACGGGCGAGTTCGGCCTGCGCACCACCGTCGGCGTCGGCAACTACGGCGCCTATAACGGCTCCTTCCACCTCGACCTGCCGGCCATCGCCAACTTCAGCGTCAAGCTCGACGGCGCGGTCCAGTACCGCGACCCGACCGTGAAGAACCCGCTGCCGGGCGCGACGGGCTGGAACTATTTCGACCGGCGCGGCCTGCGGGCGGCCGTGCGCTGGCAGCCCCTGCCGAACTTCACGGCTGACTACGCCTACGACACCGGGCAGGATTCCAACTCGCCCTTCTACAGCCAGCTGCTGAACTACAACCCGCAGGGCAAGCCGATCGGCACGGGCTCGGGCAAGATCGCGCCGCTGCCGCCGATCGTGAAGGTCTCGTCCGACCGCATGTCGTCCGCCGACATCGGCGTGCCGCAACAGCCCAGCGTCGACAAGACGAGCGGCCATTCGCTGCACCTGAAGTGGAAGGTCTCGCCGGACCTCGAACTGCGCTCGATCACCGCCTATCGCGAAGTCAGCGTCGAGCAGTGGGACAACAGCGGCGGCGCCCACCGTCCGCCCGTGTTCACGCCGAACGGCAACTTCAGCCGCTACAGCCTGGCGGGCCTGTGGCAGCACCAGTTCAGCCAGGAATTCCAGGCGGTGGGCAGCTTCAACCGCGTGGATTACGTGGCCGGCCTCTATTACTTCGACGAAAAGGCCAGCGACGACGCCGCCACGCCCAACACCAACAAGTGGAACGCCGACGGCACCGGCTACACCATCCTCGACCCGACGCCGACCATCCGCGGCTCGCGCATCGTCGACCGCGCCAGCGTGGCCTACGCCACCAGCTACGCCGTCTACGGCCAGGCGACCTACACCCCGGCGATCCTCGACGACCGCCTGCACGTCACCGTCGGCGGGCGCTACACCAACGACGACAAGAACGGCCGCCTGCTCGTCGTCAACAACATCCCGCGCCCGTACAGCTACGCGGAAGAGACCAGCCGCTTCAACCCGATGGCCACCGTCGCCTTCGACGCCGCGCCGGGGATCAACGTCTACGCCAAGTACGCCACCGGCTACCGCTCGGGCGGCGCCAGCTCGCGCTCGATCACCTACCGCTCGTTCGGGCCGGAAGACGTGAAGTCCTATGAGATCGGCGCCAAGACCGAGTTCTGGGACCACCGCGCGCGCCTCAACGTCGCAGCCTACAAGATGGACCGCAAGAACAGCCAGATCGACTTCAGCTCGATCCAGTTCGACGCCATCACCGGCACCAACCGCAACACCATCGAGACCGTCAACGCCGACGGCGTGACCGAGATCAAGGGCCTCGAGGTCGACCTGACGGTCAACCCGATCCAGGGCCTGTCGCTCACGCTCGGCTACGCCTACACCGACACCAGCGTGCCGCCGGCGATGAACTACACCGTCACGCCCGCCGTCCTGCAGCCGGTCTACATTGTCTTCACGCCGCGCAACGCCGTCAGCGGCGCGATCGACTACTCGCACCCGGTGGGCCCGGTCACCGCCAAGCTGCACCTGGACGCGGCCTACGCCGACGCCACCCAGACCTTCGACCAGTTCGCGACCAAGGCGGACTCGTCGTTCATCGTCAACGGCCGGCTCTCCATCGCCGACATCGACCTCGGCTCCTCGTCGGGCAAGCTGACGGTGTCGGTCTGGGCCCGCAACCTGTTCGACGAACAGCACGTCTATCGCCGCGACCCGTCGAACCAGGCGACCCTGGGCGACTACGGCAACTTCAATGAACCGCGCACCTTCGGGATCGAAGGCTCCATGCGCTTCTGACGGACCCTCGGTTCGAAGCCGCCCAACAGCGGCATTGGACCCACTCAAGCCCGACGCGAGCAGGCTCCGCTCGCGTCGGGCTATTTTTTTGCGCCCGGGTCAGGGCGCGGGAACGACGAGCACCACCTTCAGGCCCGGCCCCGCGTCCTCCAGCGCCAGGCTCCCGCGATGCAGGCGCATGATCGCCTCGACCAGCGGCAGGCCCAGCCCGTGCCCCGCCTGGTTGCGGCTCTTGTCGAGCCGGCCGAAGCGCCGCATGGCCTCCTCGCGCTGATCCGGCGCGATGCCCGGTCCGTCGTCGGCGATCGTCACGGCGGCGCCCGCGGGCGACCGCGCCGCCCCGACCACGACGCGCGAGCCCGGCGGCGTGTGGCGCAGGCCGTTCTCGATGACGTTGATCAGCGCCTGGGTCAGAAGCTGGCGGTCGCCGAGGACCGGCAGGCTGTCGCAGGGGCCGACGACCAGTTCGCGCGCCTCCTCGGCGGCCGCGGCCTGCATCATGGCGCCGACGTCGCGGGCCAGGGCGCCCAGGTCCAGCGGCTCGAAACGGGCGCGACGGTCGCCGCCCTCGACCTCGGCGATGCGCAGGACCGCCCCGAACATCGCCAGCAGGTGGTCGGCCTGGGCGATGGCCTCCTCCAGCCCGGCCCGCAGCGGCGGCGTGTCGGCCTGGGCGGCCAGCCGTTCGAGCTGGCCGCGCAACCGCGCCAGCGGCGTCCGCAGGTCGTGGGCGATGTCGTTCGACACGTTGCTGATCCCGCTCATCAGCTCGGTGATGCGGTCGAGCATGCGGTTGAAGGCCTGGGCCTGCTGGGCGAACTCGCCGCGCGACGGCTCGACCGGCAACCGCCGCTGCATGTCGCCGTCGATGATGGCGTCGACCGTCCGCCGGATGGCGGCGATGCGGCGCTTGATCAGCAGGCCGAAGGCGATCAGCCCGGCGATCACGATGAGGACGATCGACCCGAAACCGACCAGATAGATGCGCGTGCGCGCTTCGTCGTAGTCGTCGAAGGGCTCGATCTCCGCGACCGTGGTCAGCCGCAGGCCGCCGCCGAGGTCGCGCACCAGCGCCCGCCCGACGCCGAGCCCCTCCCTGTAGTCCTCGCGCCGGACCGTCGAGAAGCCGACCGGCAGGCGGCGGCGGATGTGGATGTTGCCGCCGAGCAGGCGCCCCTCCCCGTCGACGAGCATGAAGCCGATGTCGGCGGTGTCGAGCCGTCCCTCGAAGGCCGCGATCCGCCGCAGGATGTCCGCCGGCCTGGAGCCGGCGGCCGGGGGGCCGGCGACCGCCTTGCTGGCCGCGGCGACGCGCTGGTCGACGAGGCCGGTGATCGTCGCCTGGGTGACCCAGTGGATGGCCAGGCCGGTGCCGATGGTGGCGGCCAGGAACGCCAGCAGGAAGGCGATCGTCAGCGACCGCAGGGATCGCAGGGCCATGGGCTCAGCCGCGCAGCATGTAGCCGACCCCGCGCAGGGTGGCGATCGGGTCGTCGCCGCCGGCCGCCGTCAACTTGACCCGCAGGCGGCGGATGAACACGTCGACGATGTTGGTCGAAGGCTCGAAATCATACGCCCAGACCCGCTCCAGCAGCATGGCGCGGGTCAGGACGGTGTCGACGTTGCGGGCGAGCTCGGCCAGCAGGTTCAGCTCCAGGTGGCTGAGGTCGATGGCCTTGCCGTTGCGCCAGGCCCGGAACTTCTCGGGGCTGACCAGGATGTCGCCGGCCCGCAGCATGCCCGAGCCGCCGCGCGCCCATTTGCGCGCCCGCAGCACCGCGCCGAGGCGGGCGTGCAGTTCGCTGGCGGCCACCGGCTTGACCACGTAGTCGTCAGCGCCGGCCTCCAGCCCCCTGACCTTCTCGGCCGATTGGCCGAGGGCGCTCAGCATGATGATCGGCGTGGTGACGTCGCGCGCCCGCAGCGTGGTGAGGACGGAGACCCCGTCGAGCCGGGGCAGCATCCAGTCGAGGATCACCGCGTCGAAATGATCGTCGTCGAGGGCGCGCAGCCCCTGGCGGCCGTCGACGACGTGGACGACCTGATGCTCGAAGGCCTGCAGCTGCTCGACGAGGCCGGCGGCCAGGACCTGATCGTCCTCGACCAGAAGGAGCTTCATCCCCATAGACCTGCCCCCTTTCCGTCCGGCCGGCGTTCAGAGGGCTTGGTAGCCGATCTGCGCCGCCGGCGGTAGCGGCCCGCCGGGGAAGCCGGGCGGGCGGAGGGCGCCGAGCGACGCAGGCTAGGCCTTGCCGGCGACCTTCGCGAAGGCGAGGAGCGCCAGGGTGACGGTGATCGCCCCGCCGATACGGGTGGCGATCTGGGCGAACGGCATCAGCTGCATGCGGTTGGCGGCGGTCAGGATGGCGATGTCGCCGGTGCCGCCCTGGCCGGAATGGGTGGCGTTGACAACCGCCGTCTCGATCGGATGCATGCCCAGCAAGCGGGCGACGGCGAAGCCGGTTCCGACCAGGGTGGCGACGGTGGCCACGATGGTGGCGACGGTCGGCAGGTTGAAGGCGGCGACCAGCTTCTCCCACGGCGTCTTGGCCACGCCGATGGCGAACAGCAGCGGATAGGTCACGCAGGCCGAGAAGAACTGGTAGTTGGCGTAGGCCCCGCGCTCGATCGACGGCGGAACGAGACGGCCCAGCTTGATCAGCACCGCCAGGGCCAGCATCACCACCGGCCCCGGCCAGCGCCACAGCTCGTGCGTCAGGGCGCCGACCATGTAGAGCGCCGCCACCGTCACCACCGCCGCCCCGACGGTCTGGGGCGTCGGATGGAACAGCACGGCCTTGGCCCCGGCCAGCGGCGCGTCGACCTCGCCGACCTGCAGCCGCCCCTCGCCGGAGAAACGCGGCCAACGCTTGCCGAACTGGTTGAGCAGGCCGGCGAACAGGATCGCCGTCAGGCTGCCCAGCATCACCGCCGGCAGCACCTCGGCGAACACCTCGCCCTGCGGCTGGCCGGAGAACTGGGCGTAGCCGACCGACAGCGGGATGGCCCCCTCGCCGACGCCGCCGGCCATGATCGGCACGACGATCTTGAACAGGGTGTGCTCGAAGCCGAGCCCCAGCGCCGTCCCGACCGAACAGCCAACCACGAAGGCCGCGACCGAGCCCAGCGCCAGCGGGACGAAGATCTTGAAGAAGCCCGAGACCAGCGCCCGCCGGTCCATGCCCAGGATCGAGCCGACCACGATCGAGGCGATGAACAGGTAGAGGAAATTCGAGTTCTCGGTGAAGTCCGAGATCGACTTGACCAGCACCGGCGGCAACAGGCCCGCGTATTCCAGATAGGAGGGCGTGAAGGTGGCCAGGATCGCCGCGAAGCCGAAGCGGCGCAGGATCGGCGTGCGCTTGCCCAGCTCGGCGCACAGGAAGCCGCCGACGCCGAGGAAGACGATGGCGGCCATGATGTCCGACGGCGCCTTGCCCAGCCTGACATAGACGCCGGCCAGGGCGACGACGAGGACCACGACCGGGGCCGGCACCACGCCGATGCGCAGATCCATCAGGCCCCACCAGCGACGCAGCCAGGGCGACGGCGCCTCGGCCGCGTCGGTTTCGACTTCGGGAGCGGTCACGGGCGTCTCCTCCAAGCGGTCCGGATGCGGGTCAGCCGCGCTTCGGGATGATCGGCAGCACGACATGCGACGGCCGGCCAGCGTCGGCGAAGACCGTATTGCGCGCCACCCGGCGGGTCAGCCCCTTGCCCTCCGGCGCGCCGGTGTTGGGGTTGACGTCGAAGTGCGGGAAGTTGCTGGACGACACGTCCAGCCGGATGCGGTGGCCGGCCTTGAACAGGTTGCCGGTCGGGAAGGCCTCGACCTTGATCCGATAGGCCTGGCCCGGCGTCATCAGCGACGGCTTCTCCCAGGAGTCGCGATAGCGGCAGCGCAGGACGCCGTCGGTCAGGTTCAGCGCGAAGCCCTCGGGGTAGTCGGCGCTGGGCGGATAGACGTCGATCAGCTTGATGGTGAAGTCGGTGTCGGGACAGTCCGACGCGATCCACAGCTCGGCCTCGACGGCGCCCGTCACCTCGACGTCCTGCGCCAGCGGCTCGGTCTGGAACACCAGCACGTCGGGCCGCGCCTCGACCGGCAAGTAAGGCTCGCGCGAGGCGTAGAAGTTCGGCCCCTCGCGCTGGTCGTAGCCGCCGCCGCGCATCAGCGGCTCGCCGGACGTCACCGTCCCGCCCATGGTCGGCACCGGATGCGCGGGATCGAAGTCGTAGGTCAGCGCCTCGCCGTCGGCCGCCTGCCGCTCGGTCGACAGCGCGCCGGACGCATGCAGATAGAACGGCGTCAGCTTCTGGTCGGCGATCGGCCAGGCCTGCTCGCTGCGCCAGCGACCGCCATGCTCCAGGCGCCCCTCGGCGGTCTTGCGCCCGCTGCCGCCGCCCATGATGAACAGCCGCACCGGCGCGTCGTGCGCCAGGCCCGGCCCCTTGCCCTTCAGGCTGCGGTCGAACCAGCGCAGGCGCTGGGCGAAGAAGTCTTCGCCGCCGTCGGCGTCGATGGTCGCCTGCGGCCCGAACTCGACGTCGCCGGCGTAGGTGGTCGAGCGGCCGCCGTGGGTCCACGGCCCCATGATCAGGCGCACCGGCCCCTTCTTGCGCTTGGCCAGGCCGACATAGTTCTCGGTCGCGGTGCGCGAATAGGGATCGTACCAGCCCGACATGTGCACCATGGCCGCATCGGAGAACTGGTCGTAGTAGCCGGCGGCGTAGATGCCCGGCTGCTTCCAGTAGTCGTCGAAGGCGCCGTGCTCCCACTGCTCGTAGACATAGTCCTCGTAGTCGGGGATCAGGCTGATCGGCGTGTGGCCGCGCTTCCACGGCATGCTGGCGAACCAGGCCTTGAGGTCGATCTTCTTAAGCGCCGCCAGCCGGCGCGGATCGGCGCGCACCTCCTGGCTTTCGAGGCCGAGGTTGTAGGCCCAGGTGACCTGCTTCAGCTCGAAGGCGCCGCCCTGGCGGATGCCGCCCTGGTAGGCGTTGGAGAAGCCGCCGCAATCGACGAACATCGCCTTCAGGCCCGGCGCGCCCAGGGAGGCCATGGCCACCTGGGTATGGGCCGCATAGGACAGGCCGATGGCGCCGATGCCGCCGTCGCACCATGGCTGGGCGACGATCCAGCGGCAGGTGTCGTAGCCGTCCGCGCCCTCCCTCAGGTACTTGATGAACTCGCCGCCGGAATCGCCCCGGCCGCGGCAGTCCTGGAACACCACCACATAGCCCTGGCGTACATAGGTCTCGGCGACCTGGGCGCGGGTCCTGGGCTTGCGGTCAGCGGCGGTGATGTCGCGGAAGCTGGTGACATTCCGGCCATACGGCGTCCGCTCGAGAATGACCGGGAAGCGGCCGGGAACCGGAACGCCCTTGCGGGCGGGGCGGTAGACGTCGGTCGCCAGCCGGACGCCGTCGCGGGTGACGACGCCGACATTGCTTTCCAGCACCATCTCGAAGGGGCCGTCCGCCGCCGTGGCGGCGAAGGCCCGCGTCGGTCCGAACAGGCCCAGCAGGACCGCCGCACGGGCGACGGCGCGACGGTCCGGTTGATACGCGCGCGACATGTTTCGTCCGGCCGCCGATCAGAACTTCTTGCCGACGCGGACGTAGAAGTAACGCCCCATCACGTCGTAGGTGTAGATGTCGAAGTTGATCGGCGCGTTGGCGTAGGACAAAGGCGGGGCCTGGTCGAAAACGTTGTTGACGCCGACGGTGACGGTGGCCTGGGCCTGCTCGAAGCGCTTCTCCAGCTGCAGGTCGTTGTAGAACACCGCGTCGACGCGATCGCCCTTGACCGGGACCACGGGCCTGGCCGGCGGCGGGCCGTCGAGGGTCGAGCCGATATAGCGGCCGCGCCACATCACCCCCCAGTCGCCGGCCGACCAGCGCAGCGAGGCCAGGCCCTTCCAGTGCGGATAGGTGGCTCGCGCCGTGGCGGGAAGGGTGCCGCCGGTCAACGTGCCGGCCGCTTGGGTGACGATCGGCGCGCCGCCGGTCGGGTTCGGCGAGGTGACGTCGAACTTGTCGAGATAGGAGCCCGACAGCATGCCGTCCCACACCCCGAAATCGGTCGAGACCCGGTAGCGCGCGGTCAGGTCGACGCCCGACGTCTTGATCTGGTTGAGGTTCATGAACGACGAGCTGAAGTTCAGCACCTGGCCGGTGGCGGCGTCGCGCGTCAGCGCGCCGCAATAGGCGCCGGCGAGCGAGGCGCAGAGCTGCAGCGCGTTGGCCACCGACGGCGTCGAAATCGCGTCGTTGATGGTGATCTGGTACCAGTCGGCGGTGAAGGTCAGGCCTGGAACCTGATGCGGGGCGTAGGTGATCCCGGCGCTGTAGGTCTCGGCGGTCTCGGGGTTGAGCTTGGGATTGCCCGACACCGTCAGCGGCAGCAGGCCGCCGTTGTAGGAGCCCTGGTTGTACGAGGCCGGGACCCCGGCGCAGCCGGGCAGGTTCGGGTGGGCGGCCGCGCCGCCGTTGCACGGGTCGGTGTTGCTGCCCGCCAGGTTCGACTGGCGCTGGCCGGTGTAGAGTTCGATCAGCGACGGCGCGCGGAAGCCCTGGGACCAGGTGCCGCGGATCAGCACGTCCTCGACCGGGCGATAGCCGATCCCGACCTTGGAGGTGAACTTGGAGCCGACCGAGCTGTAGTCGGAATAGCGGGTGGCGACGTCCAGTTCGAGCTTCTTGGCCAACGGCATGTCGGCCAGCAGCGGGATGTCGAACTCCAGGAAGGCTTCCTTGACGTCGTAGTCGCCGTTGGCCGTCGGCGTGCGCATGACGCCGGTGGTCGTCGGCGTCGTGGCCGGCAGCGGCAAGGCGCCGGAGCCGGTCGAGACGGTGTTCACGTACGGATCGGGATTGTCCCTGCCGACGTTCTTGCGCCACTCCAGGCCGAAGGCCGTGGTCACCGACCCGGCCGGCAGGTCGAACAGGGCGCCGTTGACGTCGAAGGTCAGGTCGTAGAGCTGGGTCTCGTTGGTCTCGCGGGCGGTCGAGTTGATGTAGGCCGCCTGGGCCGGGGTCATCTGGCCGAAGATGTTGACCGGCACGCAGCCGGCCTGGGCGGCGCAGACGCTCGGGCTCGACAGGCCCAGCGCCAGGTGCTCCAGGTCGATGCCGCCGGGGCTGTCGAACTGCATGTGGTTCTTGGCGGCCGAACCGTACAGCGACCAGTTCCACGGATGCGACAGGGCGGTGAAGTCGCCGGCCAGGGTCGCCGACACGCGGTAGGTGTCGACTTCCTGGTTGCTGACGCGGTTGCCGACCTGGGGCGTGAAGATCTGGATGTTCCAGGCCTGGTTGGCGCCGAAGCCGACGCCGAAGGGGTTGTATTGCTGGTTGGCGGCGATGGCGAAGCCGCGATAGGTGCCGGACGTGCCGCCGATCGACAGGTTGGTCGGCGAGAACACCTGCGACGAGGTCCGCCGGTTGAACATGGCGTCGGCCGTGAACCGCAGGTGCGAGGTCAGGTCTCGCTCGAACTTGCCGTAGACGCCCCAGCGCTCGCTGGGCCCGACGGCGTAAAGCCCCTGGGCCATGGTGTTGTAGTAGTCGTCCGGCAGGACGGCGCGGTGATAGCTGCCAAGGCCGGTGGCCTCGACCACCCCGACGTTCTGCGTCAGCGGCGAGGCTGCGGTCGAAAAGCCCGGCAGGATATAGAGGCCGCGCGGGCTGGCCGGCGGCGCCGTCAGGTTGTTCAGCCCGCCGGTCAGCGAGATCTGGGTCAGGCCGCGGTCCGAGGTCCTGACCGGCTCGTCCTTGACGTAGGTGGCCGACAGCAGGATCGAGCCGCCGTCGAAGCGATGGCCCCAGTTGACCATGCCGTTGTACTGCTGGCCGTCGCCCCGGCTGGAGACGCCGAGCTTGGCCTCGACGCTCAGGCCCTCGAGCTTGCTGCGGGTCTTGAGGTTGACCACCCCGGCGATGGCGTCGGCGCCGTAGATGGCCGAGGCGCCGTCCTGCAGCACCTCCATGCTTTCGATCATGCCGATCGGGATGGTGTTGAGGTCCGCGAAATCGCGGATGCCGCGCGAACCGACGCCGTCGACCCAGCGGTGGCCGTCGACCAGAACCAGGGTGCGGTCGGCCGCGCCGTCGGAATTGGCCAGATAGCGCAGGCTGATCGAGCTGCCGCCGTAGGAGGTGCCCTGGGTGCCGTTGGAATTGTAGCTGACGCCGGCGCTGGGCAGCTTCTGCAGCAGCTCGCCCACCGAGGCCACGGCCGAGCGTTGCAGGTCCTCGCGGGTGATGGTGGTCAGCTCGCCGACCGTGTCGGCGTCCTTGCGCCGGGTCTTCGAGCCGGTGACGATGACCTCTTCGACCGTAGCGGCCGTCGTCGTCCCGGCCGGCGCGGGCTGGGCCTGCTCGGCGAACGCCGCCGGCGCCGCGATCATCATGGCGAGCATGGACGCGCCGGCATAGGCGGCCTTCATCTTGTTCGGCACTTCTGGACTCTCCCCTCTCGCGACCGACCCCCCGGTCGTCGCCTGCTCGGCCTTCGCCGTTGTTGCGCGCAGGCTAAGGGGCGTTACCTGTCATCCGCCTGTCACGGACCCGTCTAAAATCGTCGGTGCGGTTCGGGCCGATGGCGCGGCGCCAGTCCTCGAGCAGGCGGGCGCGCCGCATCTGGTCGAGATTGGCCAGCAGGCCCGGCCCGACCTCGATCGGGCGGGCCGCCTCGGGCGAGGGGCCCGGCGGCTGCGGCCTGGCCACGTCGGCCCGCACCGGCCGCAGGCTGCCGGCGGCGAGCAGGGCCTGGCCCTCCTTCGACAACATGAAGCCAAGCAGGGCCTTGGCCGCGTTGGGATGGCGGGCGTTCTTCGAGACGAACGCTATGCGCGACATCACCAGGGTGTAGTCGGACGGGAAGACCACGCCGATCTCCGGCGCCTCGGCGGCGCGCTCGGCGGCGTAGGAGCCGATGACGTTGTAGCCCAGCACGATCTCCCCCGCCGTGACGGCGGTGAGCAGGGTGGCGGTCGATTCGTAGAGCTTGGGCCGCCCCGCCCCCATGGCGTCGCTCAAGGCCAGGGACTGCGGCCAGGCCAGGCGGTCCTGGGAATAGTAGAGGAAGCCGACGCCCGACCGCTGCGGGTCGAAGGTGCCGATCGACCCCGGGATCGCCCCCGCCCGCAGCATGGCCAGCAGCTCGGCGTGGCTGGCCGGCGGACGGGCCAGCCGGCGCTTGTCGTAGACGAACACGATCGGCTCGGCGGTCACGCCGTAGCCCTGGTCCTTCCATACGGCCCAGGTCGGCAGGGCGTTCTTGTCCGCCGGCGCATAGGTCTGGGCGTAGCCGTCGTTGACCAGCTTGATCTGCAGGTCCATCGCCGAGCTCCAGACCAGGTCGGCGCTCGGGCGCCCGGCGGCGATGTCGGCGACATAGCGCTGGTAGAGCTCGGCCGAGTTCTGGCGCTGGAAGCTGACCTTGATCGCCGGGTGGGCCCGGCGGAACGCCCCCAGCAGCGCGGCGCTCTCCTGGTCGCCGGTGTTGGCGTAGATGACCAGCGCGCCTTCCTCGTCGGCGGCCCGGTCGATCCGCGCCTTGCTTCCCCAGGGCGCGGCCGCGCCGCACGCCGCCACGCCCGCGACGACGATCAGCACCAGGATTATCCGCAGCGCTCGCCTCACGGCCCGCCCCATCTTGTTCCCCCGGCCGCCGACGTTGCATGGTGCGCGCCCTCAGTCCAGCCAGCCAACGGAGTTCCCCGGCATGCGTGTGCTCATCGTCGAGGACGACAAGGCGCTCGGGCGGGGCATCGTCGGCTATCTGCGCGCCGAGGCCTTCACCATCGACTGGGTGCTCGACGGCGAGACGGCCGTACAGCAGGCGGCCGAGCCCTACGCCGTCATCGTCCTCGACCTCGGCCTGCCCGACATCAGCGGCCTGGAGGTCCTGCAACGGCTGCGCCGGGCGGGCAACCGCACGCCGCTGATCATCCTGACAGCGCGCGACGCCCTCAAGGACCGCGTCGCCGGCCTCGACCTCGGCGCCGACGACTACATGCTCAAGCCCTTCGAGGTCGAGGAGCTGGCCGCGCGCATCCGCGCCCTCGCCCGCCGGCGCGGGGGCGACCCCTCGCCCACCCTGTCGGTGGGCAATCTGACGCTCGACCGCAACGGCGCCCACGCCGACGTCGCCGGACGCCCCCTGGAGCTGCGGCGGCGCGAGCACGCCGTGCTGCTGGTGCTGGCCGCCAACGCCGGCAAGGTGGTGTCGCGCCAGCGCCTGATCGGCGAGATCTTCGGCCACGACGACGAGGCCGGCCCCAACGCGCTCGACCTCTATGTCGGGCGGGTGCGCCGCAAGCTGGAGCCCGACGGCCCCAGGATCGTCACCCTGCGCGGCCAGGGCTACCTGCTGCAGCCGGCATGATCCGCCCCCGGTCGCTGACCGTCAGGCTGCTGCTGGGCCTGATCGTGCCGCTGGTGCTGTCGGCGGCGCTGATCGGCGTCGGCGGCGCCCTGGTGACCAAGCGCGTGGTCGACTACACCTCGGACCGCCTGCTGGCCGGATCGCTGCGCGCCATCGCCGAGTCCACGACCGTCAAGGACGGCCAGGTGTGGGTCGACCTGCCGCCCTGGGCGCTCGGCCTGCTCGACAGCCCGCAACGCGACAGCGTCTTCTACAACGTGCGCCAGTCCGGCCGGACCCTGACCGGCTACGAGGACCTGCCCGATTTCGACGCGGCGGCGGGCGCCGGCGGGCCGGTGTTCCGCACCCTGACCTATAACGGCCGGCCGATCCGGCAGTCGGCCCAGGCGATCCGCGTGCCGGGCGTCGCCGCGCCGGTGGTGATCTCCGTCGCCCAGACGCTGGAGTCGCGGCAGGCGATCCGCAGCACGCTGCTGACCAGCGTCAGCCTGATGGAGGCCGGCCTCGTCGCCCTGGTCGCCCTGCTGATCTGGCCGGCCGCCCTGTGGAGCCTGCGCCCGCTGGAGGGGCTGCGCCGCCGGCTCACCGCCCGCTCGCAGTCGGGCGATCTCGACTTCACCCCGGTCGCCGTCGACGAGGTGCCCCGCGAGCTTCAGCCGGTGGTCGTGGCCTTCAACACCCTGCTGGGCCAGCTCGAACGTTCCGTCGAAGGGGTGCGGCGCTTCACCGGCGACGCCTCGCACCAGATGCGGACGCCCCTGGCCATCCTGAAGACCCACCTTGCGGTGATGCGCCGTCATCGCCGCTCCGCCGTCGACCAGCAGTCGCTGAGCGATTCCCTGGAGGCGGTCGACCGCCTCCAGCGCCTGATCGAACAGCTGCTCGCCCTCGCCCGCGCCGACGCGGTCGAGGATCGGGACGAACGTTCAGGCGATCTGGCGCGGGCCGTGGGAGCCAGCGTCTCGCTATGGGCCGGCCGCGCCGCGGCGGCCGGCGCCGATCTGGTCTACAGCCCCGACCGGTCGGGGGTGGCGGTGGCCCTGGCCGACCCCCTGATCGAGCAGATCGCCGAGAACCTCATCGACAACGCCCTGCGCTACGGCGGCCCGCGCATCCGCGTCGCGGTCGGCGCACAGGACGGCTACGGCGTGCTCGAGGTGCGCGACAGCGGCAGACAGCCGCCGCCGACCGATCCCGGTCGCCTGTTCGAGCGGTTCGTGCGCGGCCCGGACAGCGACGGCCCCGGAAGCGGCCTGGGCCTGTCCATCGTCAAGGCGCTGGCCGAACGCTGCGGCGGCGACGTCGCCGCGGGCGCCGCGCCGGACGGACAAGGCTTTCGCGTGATCGTGCGGCTGCCGCTCAGGCCGGCCGACCCCGGCGGACGCCGGCCCTAGGACCGGCGCTCCGCATCCGCCGAACCGGTTCCGGCTCCGCCTGGCCGGGCTTGGCGGTCTTGCCCGGCCCCTTGTGGTTCATCCAGGACGCCAGGTCCGCCGCCGCGGGAGGAAGGTCGTCGAGCCGCGGCGGGACCTCGTAGAGGATCTTGAGCCACATCAGGCTGGCGCCGTCGGCGACGGCGAGGTCGTCGGCCTTGATGTCGGCCAGCACCGCCAGGAATTCCGGGTCGGGATAGGCGATCAGCTTGCGCACGATCTCGTCCATCATCGACCCGAGCAGATAGGCCGCGAACAGGGCCGTGCCGCCGCCGACGCCTTCCTCGTGCTGGCGGGCGAAACTTTGGGCGATGCGGCCGTACCACTGGCGATTGGAGTGATGCAGCAGGTGGGCGAACCTCGGCTCCTCGTCCGCTAGCTGGAACACGCAGCGCATGAGGCCGGCGTTCTGGCGGCACAGGCCGATCCATTGCCGGTTGGCGTTGCGGACGGCCTCGGCCGGGGTCGGCGCGCCGGTGTTGGCCATGTGCATGGCGAAGAAATCGTCGAGCATCCCGGTCAGCACCCCCAGGGTGATGTCGGTCTTGTCCTTGAAATACAGATAGAAGGAGCCCTCGGCGGTCTCGGCGGCCCGGGTGACGTCGGTGATGCGCAGGCCGTGATAGCCCTTTTCCCTGAGCACCTTGGCGGCGGCGATCCTGAGCAGGGCGCGCGTGCGCAGCCCCTTACGGCTCGGGGGGTGCTCGGCGAACCTGTGTTCCAGATAGTCGATGTAGCAGAGGGTCATAGGCGCGACTCGATCAACCGCCCGCACGGTAGCAGAACATTGACGAAGGCAAAAAATGAGCTCAATCTCATTTTTATTCCATAACCGAATCCGAGTCCGCTGTTGTCCGACCTCCCCTCCCCGCCCCCTCTCGCCCCGCCCCCTCTCGCCCCGCCCGTTCTCGCCGGCGGCCTCGCACGGCGCCACGCTTCCCATCCCGCGCGCCCTCTTCCGGCGCGAAGCCCCGCGCAGACGGCGGAGATCGCGGCATGACGCCGGTCCTCTACCGCTCGGCCGCCAAGACGGCGCGCATCACCCTCAACCGGCCCGACCGGCTGAACGCGATCAACGCGGAGCTGGCCCGCGCCTTCGCCGACGCGCTGTCGAAGGCGGCCAAGGACCCCGACGTCGAGGTCGTCCTGATCGAGGCGGCGGGCCGGGCCTTCTGCGCGGGCGACGATCTGGTCGAACTGACGGCCGGCGCCCTGGACGACGGGGTCATGACCCGTTTCGTCGAGGATCTTCAATCAGCCACGCGCACGATCATGCTCGGCGACAAGCCCGTGGTCTGCGCCGCCCAGGGGTGGATCGTGGGCGGCGGCGCGGCCTGGCTGCTGAACGCCGATTTCGCGATCGTCTCCGACGACGCCGTGATGTTCTGCCCTGAGGCGAAGCACGGGCTCTTCCCGACCGGCGGCGTCAGCCTGCTGCTGGCCGAACGCTGCGGCCACGCCGTGGCGAACGACGTGCTCTGGCTCGGCGAGAAACTGGACGCGCCCCGCATGGTCGAGCGCCAGATCGCCTCGCGGGTCACGCCTCGCGACGGCCTCGCCGACGCGGCCGAGGACCTTGTCCGTCGCCTCCTCGACCTGCCGGCGGCGTCGCGGACGCGGCTCAAGCGTTCGCGCGGCGGCCAGCTGGCGCAGCGTCTGGAGGCGGCGATGGCGTTCGAGGCCGCGCGTTGCCTCGAGGCCGGCGCCGATCCCGGCCTCCAGGCCCGGATCGCTTCCGGCGGATGGCGCTAGGCGGCCCCGCCACGCGACGCTAGGGGCCGCCCGGCGCGGTCCCTAGCGGGCGACCGGCCCGCCGAGCTTCTCCATGAAGAAGCGCATGGTCTCGCGGACGCCATAGGTCTCGCGGCCGGCGGTGTGGCCGGAATCCGGCACGATGGTCAGGTTGAACGGCTTGTCGGCGGCGATGAAGGCGTTGCTCAGCTTCATCGCCTCCTTGAGGGGCACGACCTCGTCGACGCCGCCGTAGATCAGCAAAAGATCGCCCTTCAGCCTCCCGGCCAGCCGGGCGTTGCTGGTGGTCGTGTAATAGGCGCGCGCCTGGGGCGACGACGACGGGTCGCCGAAGTACCGCTCGGTGCTCACCGGATCGGGGAACTCGGTCCAGTCGGCCGGCCCCACGCCGGCGACGCCGGCCTTGTAGGCGTCGGGGAACAGCAACATCGACCGCAGCGAGCCGTAGCCGCCGTAGGAATGCCCTGTCACCCCCACGCGGGCGGCGTCGAAATAGGGCTTCTGCGCCGCGATCTGCGGCAGCGCCGCCACATGGTCCGCCGCCCCGAACGGGTCCTCGCCGCCGAAGAACGCCTCGCGGAAGGCCTTGGAGCGATAGGCCGAGCCCCGGCCGTCGAGGACCAGCACGATGAAGCCCAGCTCGCTGACGGCGAAGGGCTCGCCGATGTCGGACGAGCCGAAGAACTGCGACACGGTCAGCGGCGCCGAGCGCCCCTGCGGTCCGGGATAGGTCATCTCGACGACCGGATAACGCTTGGACGGGTCGAAATCGGTCGGCCGGTAGAGCACGCCGTAGAGATCGGTCGCGCCGTCGGCCGCCTTGACCTTGATGATCTCCGGGGCGGCGACGCCGACCCGGGCGAAGACGCCGGGGTCGGGCTTGATCAGCTCCTTTATCAGACGGCCGGCGCTGTCACGCACGACCAAACCCGGCGAGGCCTTGGCCGTGACGTAGCTGTCCACGATGTAGCGGCCGCTGGGCGAAAGGCTGGAGCCCGGCTGCGCCGCGCCTTCCCAGAACTCGTAGCCGCCGTTGAACTCGTGATCGCCGCTCTCGGGCGTCAGCAGCACGGGCTCCCCGCCGTCCAGCGAGACCTTGTAGAGCCGGCGGTAGACCGGGATGTCGGCGGCGTCGCGACCGACCGCGGTGAAGTAGGCGGTTCGCGCGCGTTCGTCGATGCGGACGAGGTCGGCGACGTTCCAGGCCCCCTGGGTCAGTTGCCGCCGCACCTTCCCGGTCGTCAGGTTGTAGAGATAAAGGTGGCCGTAGCCGTCGCGCTCGGAATACCACACCGCCTCGCGGCCCGAGGACAGCACCTGGACGTTGGGCAAGGCGTAGTCATAGGTGTTGAGCCTGACGCTGAAGCGGTTGGTCTCGGTGATGACCGGGCGCACCTCGCCGCTGGCCAGATCGATCCTGAGCAGTTGGAAACGCCGCCCGCCCCGGTCGGCGCCGATGAGGAAGGCCGCGGCCTTGCGCTCGTCCCACCAGACCTTTTGCGCGTAGGCGTAATAGGGCAGCGCCCAATCGTTCAGGGCCTGGGGATCGAGCGCGACACGCCGCGCCGCGCCCGAGCGGGTGTCGACCAGCGTCAGGATGCTGTCGGGCCGCTTGGCGTCGCCCGACAGCGGCGCGCGGCGCCGGTAGGTCACCGGATCGCCGCCTTCCGGCGGGAGGTATTCGGTCGTCAGCAGGCGCTCGGGCGTTTGGCGAAGGTCCTGGCGCAGGCCGAGGACGAAGCGGCTGTCAGGCGACCAGACCACGCCGACCAGCGGTTCGGAAAGGCGTTGGCGGCGACGCTGGACCTTCTCGACATCGCCGTAGCTGTCGTAGTCCCCATAGGCGAAATCGGCCTCGCCGTCGCGGGTCAGGCACCGCTCCTCCCCCGTCGCCACGGTCCGCAGCCAGAGGTCATGGCCGCGTTTGAAGACCCCCTGCGAACCGTCCGGGGCGAGGATCAGGTCGGACGGGGCCGAACGCGGCGCCGGCTCGCAACGGCGGGCGGCCATGCGGCAGGCGAAGGCGCCGGCCGGCGTCGTCACGTCGATCGCGTCGCCATGGGCGAGATCGACATCCGTCACCGGCAGGCTGTCGGGCGTCAGGGACGCGCCCATGGCCGCCCCGAGCGCGGCGGCCATGGCCTGATGGTCGAAGGCCGGCCGCTCGCCGCCGCCGGCGGCGTCGACCACGACGTATCGCCAGCCGCCCGCCTCGCGCCGCTTCATCCAGAAGCGGTCGCTCTCGCCGATCCAATGGACCGTCACCGGCGAAGCCGAACCGAGCCTGGCCCGCAGGGCCTTGGCCAGGAACGGCTGGACCTTGGCCAGGCGCGCCTCGATCGAGGGCGCGGTCTCGGAACGGGCCTGGGCCGCGAGTCCGGCGGACAGGCCCAGGGCGATCAACAGTCGAAGGGCGGGGCGTTTCATGGGCGGGTCCGACCGTGACAGGCGTTAGAAGCGGGCGCTGAGTTCGAGGCCGACCGTCCGGGGACGGCTGACGGCGATGCGCGGACGCCCAGGCAGTTCGGCGCCGAGGGGCGGAGCGTCGCCGTAATTGGCCGCCTCGTCGAACGCGTTCTTGACGAACAGGGCGTAGCGGACCGGTCCGAGCTCGACGCCTGCGCGGGCGTTGACCATGCTGTAGCTCGGCCGCAATCGCGGATGGGCGATGTCGTTGAGGGCGCTGACGCTGCTGTCGACGAAGGCGTAGTCGAGGTGGACGAAGGCCGGACGGCCGGCGATCTCCCGCTCGTAGTCGAGCGCCGCGCTGACGTTCCACTTGGGCGTCTGCTGGATGCGGTCGCCGGGACGGGCGACGCCCAGGGCGCCGCCGTCGGTGATGCGCGCGTCGGTGTAGCCGACGCCCAGCGACAGGTTGAGCCCCCTGGCGGGGTTCAGCTGCGCCTCCAGCTCCAGCCCCCGGCTTCTCGCCTTGCCGGCGTTGGCCTGGACCGAGAAGCCGCAGGCCAGCGGGACGGTCTGCTGCACGTCGCTCCATTCGATCCAGAACGCGGTCGCGTTCACCTTCAGCCGCCGCTGGAGCCAGCTCGACTTCACGCCCGCGTCGTAGCTCCAGAGGGAATCGGACTTGTAGGCCCCGGCCTTCGCCGGGGTGAGCCCCAGCGCCGCCAGGTCGGCGGCGCAGAGCGTCGGCGAGAAGCCGTTGACGCCGCCGATCCGGAACCCGCGCGCGGCGCTGGCGAACAGGTTGACGTCCTCGTTCACCTTGTACTTCACGCCGATCTTGGGATTGACGCCCTTGTCGCCCTGGCGGCCGGTGAAGGTCGCCGGGACCGTGAAGGCCCCGTCCTGGCTGTTGGCGTAGTCGACGGTGTTGTCGAAGTATCGGGCCCCGAGCGTCACTTCGAGCCGCTTGCCGAGCGCGAGGGTTCCCTCGCCGAAGACCGCCTTTTCGGTGACGTCGTTGGTGATGGTCTGCTGGTAGGCGTTGGCGAGCTTGCCGGCCACGACCGTGGGCGGGATGGCCTGGGTCTCCGAGGTCTTCTGATAGAACAGCCCCGCCGTCATCTGGAAGGGCCCGGCGAAGTCGGAGGCGAACCGGAACTCCTGCGAGAACGCCTTGAAGTCGCCGTCGACGCGGATGACCGCCTGGGCCGGCGCGCCGCCCAGCAGCAGCTGCACATATTCCGAGAAGTCCTCGGCGTCGGAATAGTCGCGCACGAAGCGCGACGTCGTCGAGATGAACTCGCCGAACCTGGCGTGATAGCGCGCGGCGAGGCTGTAGAGGGTCCAGTCGTCGGTTCCCGGCTCGTCGGCGTCGAACTGGCGCGCCTGGACGAAGTCGCCGGCCCGATAGTCGGCGTAGGGTCGGCCCTGCCGCGTCGCGCGCTGGGCGACGATGCGCGGGGTGAGCGTCAGGTTCCCGTCGAGGAGGTCGGCGCGGAGGGTCAGCGAGCCCCCGAACCGGCGGGAGCCGCCGATCCCGTCATGGGGCGCGAACGCGGTCGGCGCGTCGGGGGCGGCCACGCGCTCGAACAGGCCCGACTCGTAGCCGGCGAAGGCGAAAGCGCGCAAACCAACCACGCCCTCGACCAGCGGAACGTTCACCGTGGCGTCGACGCGCCCGTCGCGGCCGCCGTGATCGACCGTGGAGCCGCTGGCCGTTCCCTGGCCCGAAAAGGTCGAGAGATCCGGCGTCTTGGTGATGAGGCGCACCGTTCCGCCCATCGAGCGCGCGCCGTAGAGCGTGCCTTGGGGACCGCGCAGGGCCTCGATCCGATCCAGGTCGACGACCTCGGGATCGACGCTGGCCGGCAAGGGAACCTCGTCGAGATAGAGCCCCGTCGTGCCGGCGCCGTAGACGCCGCGCAAGGTGATGGTCTGGGCGATGGGCCCCGCGGACGAAGCGTAGGCGAAGGACAGGTTCGGGACCATGACGGCGTAGTCCTGGAACCCCGCCACGCCGGCGTTCTTCAGCTGCCTTTCCGACAGGGCGGTGATGCTGAGCGGCGCGGCCTGCAGCGTTTCCGACCGCTTGCGCGCGGTGACGACGATCTCCTCGATCGCGCTGGGCTCCGCGCCTTGCGCGGCCGCGGCCGCAGCCGAACCAAAAGCGCAGGCGCAGGCGAACGCCGATCCGAGCATCATGGACTTGAACGAAACCCGCATCCTGGTCCCCTCACACTGGTTCTTCGCCGTAGGTCGGCTTTAAACTGAATATGGATTCAGTTTCAGTGAATCGTCAATCGCGAGTCTGGACGCCGCGAAGACCGTATTTCGATCCTCAGAAAAATGAAATTTGACTCAGGTATTTTGCGGCGTCAGTCTTGGAACGCTCGCGCCATCCTCCGCCGCGGAGGCGGCGCCGAACGCCGATCAAGGACGCCCGTCGTGTTGAAATCGCCTGCCCGCCACGCCTGGATGGTCGAGTCCAGCGACATCGCCTTCGCCTTCGCGGACGACTATTTCTCGTCGCGGGACCGCTTCCTGCGCGCCGCGGACGAGGCCGGCGCGACCGTGACCACGCTGGCCTGCCCGGCCGTCGGTCCTGGAGACGCGCTGCTCTACATGGACGCCGCATGGACCGGCGATCCGGACGCGGAGTCCTTGATGATCGTCACCTCCGGCGTGCACGGGATCGAGGGCTTCGCGGGGACGGCGATCCAGATCGACACCCTCGGACGGCGTCCCCCGCCCCCCGGCGTGGCGATCCTCAGCATCCACGCCGTGAATCCGTACGGCATGGCCTGGACCTGCCTGGAGAACGAGACCGGCGTCGACCTGAACCGCAACTTCGTCGACTACGACGCCCCCCTGCCGCAGAACGACCTCTATGACGAACTGGACGAGGTCTTCATGTGCCCGGATCTGGCCGGGCCGAGGCGCGACGCCGCCGACGCCCGCAGGGCCGCCTACATCGCCGAACACGGCCTGGAACGCTATCTGAGGGCCGCCGCCGACGGCCAGCGCCACCGGCCTGGACGGTTCAATTTCGCCGGCGACGCGCCGGCCTGGTCGAACCTCTGCCTGAACAACCTCGTCGGCGGTCTGGCCCGCCGCGCCCGGCGCATCGGCTGGGTCGACGTCCATACCGGCCTCGGCGACAGGGGCGCCGGCGTCATGCTGGTGATCGAGGCCGACGAAGCGGCCGCGCGGGCGGCCCAGGCCATGTGGGGCGACCTGATCCGCATCCCCTCAGAGGATTTTCCCTTCTCGCCCAAGGGGGCGCTGGTCGCGGCGGCGCAAGCGATGACGCCCTGGGCCGAGGTCGTCGCCGGAGCCCTGGAGTTCGGCACCGAGCCGGTCGAGCGCGTGGCGCAGTCGATGATCGACCGCTTCAGGCTGACCGCGTTCTCCAGCGTCGACGCCCCCGAGGCGGCCCAGGCCATGGCCGAGATCAGGGCCTGCCTGGCGCCCAGCGACGAGGCCTGGCGGCGCGACGTGCTGGGACGCGGACGCGAGATCGTCGACGCCACCCTGGCGAGCCTCGCCCGGCGACCTGCGATCGCCTGACCGCCGGACGCCGGGCCCTCAGGCTACGGCGTCACCGCCGTGAGGGTGACCGGCCCCAGAAGGCCCGATGGGCGGAGCGGCGCGCCGGGGACATAGGTCGGGACGACGGTGAACGTCACCTTCTTGGCCCCCGGCTGGGTGTCGCCGATCAAGCGGTTGACCCACGGATTGGCCACCTTGATCTCCAGCGCGTTGCGGCCCGCCTTCAGCACGTCGGTGACGTCGAGGCGATAGGGCGCGTGCCAGACCTGGCCCACGCGCGCGCCGTTGACGAAGACCTCGGCCAGGTCGCGCACCTCGCCCAGATCGAGCACGATCCTGCCGCCCTTGAGATCCGAGGCCTTGACCGTCAGGTCGCGGCTGTAGGTCCCGACGCCGGAGAAGTACTTCACCCCGGGGTCGGCCGCGTCGGACCAGGACGACAGGGCGTCCAGCGTCACCCCGGCCGGCGCGCCGCGCCCCTGCTCGAAGGTCAGCTTCCACGGGCCGGAAAGCTCGGAAAGCCGCGTCTCCTTCGGCGCGGGAACGACGAGCGAAGCCGCGGCCGCTGTCTTGCGGAACACCACGTGCACGGCGTCGTCGGCCAGCAGCGCCAGCGGCACCACCGTCACGCCGTTCTCGATGCGGTAGGACAACGGCTCGGTCTTGCCGGTTTCCGGCCGCCATAGCTCGGGGACCTTGCCGGCGACGCGGAAGCGGGCCTCCAGCGTCTCCGGTCGGGCGAGACGGTTGTTGACGAAATAGGAGTCGCCGTCGTCCAGGCGGCGGTGGACGAAGCGGACGTCGGCGTCGGGTTTGGCCGCGCCGGCGTCGAAGTCGCGGGCCAGCCCCATGGCCGCCAGGGCCTTGTCCGGATGGTCGACGGCGAAGACGCGGCCCTTGCCGAAAGCGGCTTCCGTCTTGCCCGCCGGCCAGAGGTCGTCGGCCAGCCGCTTGTACTCGACGGGGTCGTCGGCCAGGGCGGGCGAGCCCTCGGGCCGGACGCCGGCGACGCTCAGCCCCGCCTCGACCAGGCCGTGGACGCGCCTGAGCACCGCCAGCGACATCCGCCGGCTGGAGCCGCCCAGATACAGCAGCTGATAGCTGGCGCCGCTCTTGGCGACCAGCGCGCCCTCCTTCACCTCCAGGCTGTTCAGCAGCAGCTCGGAATTGACGAAGTCGAAGGCGTAGCCGTGCGGGGCGTCGGTCATTTCGGCGTCGACATAGAGGCCGGTGAGCGGGGCCTCCTCGCCGCTGAAATAGGCGACGTCGGCGAAGAAGCGCCCCTGCTGGAGCATGAAGGCGTTGCGGGACATGTAGTCGACCCACGGCCCCGCCATCTCGGCCCAGGTCTCGTTCCGGTTGAAGTACTGGCCGAAGATCGACAGCGACAGGCCCGGCTTCTTGTCGGTCAGCGGCTGGTGGACCGAGGTGTGGATCACCGGCCGGTTGACCCCGAGCACGAACTCCAGGTCGATGGTCGACTTCAGGTCGCGGGGCGTGAAGGCCCAGGGCGACATGGCGGCGGTCATGGATTCGGCGGCCACCAGGTTCTGGCCATAGAGGTGAGCCACCGACGCCGCGCCCCGGATGTCGGCCAGATAAGACGGCTTGGGCCCGACCTTGCGGTCGTAGGTCCACATCGCCGCCATCGGGATCGAGGTGTAGCGGCGCATCTCCAGGTCGTCGCCGAGCGACGGACGGCCGTCCTCCAGCGCCTCGCCGTAGTTGAAGAGGCCCCGCTCGCGGGCGACGGCGGCCACGGTCCCGTAGTGATGCTCGGCGTGCAGTTCGGCCAGGGTCTTGCGGAAATCGTACAGGAAGGCGTCCGACCGCGCCCCGTCGCCGATCACCGCCCCGGTCAGCGACGGCAGCCACGGCGTCGCGTCATAGCCGCGCCGGGCCTTGAACGCCGCGAGAATGTCGCCGGTCCAGTTCTGGGGGCCGACCTCGGTGGAATCGTTAAGCAAGGCGACGACGCCGCGCTTGCCCATCAGGTCGGGCCCGAGGAAGCTCTTGTAGGTGTCGAGATAGGTCTCCAGGTACGAGCGCACCGCCGTCTTGTCGAGTTTGTCGACCTCCAGGCCGGTCGCCTCCAGCGTGGCCGGATGGTTCTCGGTGCCGGTCAGCGAATAGCCGAGCCGCAGGACGCGCCAGCGCCCCTTGGGCGGCGTCCAGTCGAGCTTGCCGTCCGGCTTCATCTTGGCGGTCAGGTCGACCACCGTCTCGGGCGCCGGCCCCCGCGACGACGCCCGGTCGGCGCGTTCGAGGGCGTAGTAGTCGGTCGCCACGGCGAAGCCGGCCTTCACCTCGCCGTCCTGCACCCTCTCCTCGTCGGAAAGGACGAACTTCGAGATCGAGAAGGCGGGCTTGGCGGGCGGCGCCTTGACGCCGTTGGCGTTCAACAGGGCGAAGACGGCCGCCAGGTCGGCGCCCGGCGCGGCCGCCGCAGCGATGTTGAACGACTTGCCGCGCGCGTGCGAGAGGACCAGGCGATAGTAGCGCGCCGTCGTCGGCTTGAAGCTGGTGGTCTGCTGGTGCGACGCGCCGGTCGCCAGGTCGGCGACCTTGCGGAACGAGACGCCGTCGTCGCTGGCCTGGAGCTCGGCCTTGGTCAGATCGCCGACGAAGCGGTCGGCGGGGGCGGTCCCCAGCACGGCCGAGCGTACGGTGCGCGGGGCGTGGAAATCGTACTGCACCCAGCCCGTGCGGTCGGCGCTCTCGGTCACCGCGACCTTGGTGGTCAGGCTGTCGTCGAGCAGCGCCTCGACCGCGATCGGGCCGGCGCTGGAGGTCGCGACGGGGGCCGCCGCCGGCTTTTCCTCGGCGATGCGGTAGGCGACCACCGCGCTGTCGGCGAAATAGGTCGGCAGGGGCTCCGGTCCCTGGTGGCCGAACACGCCGCCGACCTCGGCGGGAATGTCCTGGAACGGCCCGGTGACCGAAGGCGGGGCCTTGAGGACGCCCTTGAACGGCTTGCCGCCGTCGATGTCCGTCGCGCTCCAGACCAGCTTCTTCATCGCGTCCTTGGGCTTGACCCAGGGACCGCCGGTCTCGCTCCAGCCGGGCGACGAGGCGATGGCCAGTTCGAGCCCGAGCTGATCGGCCAGTTCGGCGGTGTGCCGGAACGCCGCCTTCCACTCGGGCGTCATATAGGCCAGCCGCTTGTCGACCACCTGCGGCGTGGCGAGGTTGGCGTCGAAGTTCTGCAGGCCGCCGATGCCCACCCGCTTCATCCAGCGCAGGTCGAGGTCGATCCCCTCCTGGGCGACGTTGCCGTTCATCCAGTGCCACCAGACGCGCGGGCGCGCCGAGTTCGGCGGATCGGCGAAGCCGTCGGACAGGCTGTCGGCCCTGGTCGCCAGGGGCGCGCACAGCGCCGTCCCGGCCAGGAGCGCGACGGTGAGCAGCGACAGGGCGCGGCCTCGGATCTCGGTCTTGCGGGTCATGGTTTCCTCCGGATGGGTTTCGCGGCGGCGGCGATCAGGTGGACGGGTCGGCCGGCGGCGCGGCGCGCGCGCCCTTCCAGCCGTAGAGCGCGACCACGGCGAAGCAGGCGGCCGGCAGCAGGAAGGCGGCGGGCGTGCCGTAGAGTTCGGCGATCTTGCCCATCGGCCAGGGCAGCAGCACGCCGCCGCCGATGGCCATGACCATCATCGAGGCGCCGCGCTTGGTGGCCCCTCCGAGGTCGGCGACGCCCAGGGTGAAGATGGTCGCGAACATGGTGGACATGAAGAAGAACACCGCCACCAACGCGACGGCGGCGATCTTGGGCGCCCCGGTCGCCACCACCAGGCACAGAGCGAGATTGGCTAGGCCGTAGACGGTGAGGATCGCCCGCGGGGTGAAGCGCAGCAGCAGCGCCGTCGTCACGAAGCGGCCGATCAGATAGGCCAGCGTCGCCGCCGACAGCAGGAAGGCGCCGTGGCGGGAGGTGAGTCCCGACCAGCTCTCGGTGACGAGGTTGATGAAGAAGGCGCCGATCCCGACCTGGGCGCCGATATAGAGCGCCTGGGTGACCACGCCGAACACAAAGTGGGGCCGGGCGAGGAGCGAGCCCCCGCCCTTCGCCCCCGCCTCGCCCAGGACGGTGTCGGGGCCGTGGTGCGCGTCGTGGATCTCCGGCAGGCGGGCGCGAGAGACGACGGCGGCGAAGATGAGGACGGCGACGCCGATGACCAGATAGGTGGCCTGCACCGCGCCCTGGTCGCCGCCGGTCGAGGCGGCCGGACCCTTGAAGAACAGCGTCCCGCCGATCAGCGGCCCGAGGAACACGCCGAGGGCGTTGAACGACTGGGCCAGATTCAGGCGCCGCGAGGCGTGCTCGGGCGGGCCCAGCACGTTGACATAGGTGTCGGCCGCCGTCTCCAGACAGCACAGGCCGCAGGCCAGCATGAACATCGAGCCGACGAACGCGGGAAAGCTGGCGGCGTTCGCCGAAGGGATGAACAGGAACGCCCCAACGGCGGTCAGCATCAGCCCGAAGACGATGCCGAACTTGTAGCCCCGCTTCTGCAGCAGCCAGCCCGCCGGCAGGCTGCAGACCAGATAGGCGCCGAAATAGGCCATCTGCAGCCAGGTCGACTGGGCCTTGCCGACATGAAGGGTTTCCTGGAAGTGCTTGTTGAGGACGTCGAGCAGGCCGTAGGCCAGCCCCCAGACCACGAAGCAGGCGATGGCGAAGGCGAGCGGGCCCTTCAGGTTTGCGCGCCCCGCGACCCCGGTCGCGCCAGGCGCGGCGTCTGTTTCGATGACCATGGAATCCTCCCCGGGATGTCCGCGCCTCTCGGCGTTCGCCTTCTGTGGGTCCGACGCCCGCCTTCTCCGAGCGGGTCGAGGGCTTGGAACTGGATACGTCGCGCCGCCTGGATTTGCGCCCCCTCGGGGAAAAAGTGGCGTGGACGCCGAAGCGCCCACGCCGACGCCCGAGGGAGGCGAAGCCTTAGAAAGTCGCCGTCAGGGTGACGAAGAACGACCGGGGTTGGATCGGCACGACGGGAAGCAACTGGTTGGGATTGGCCTGGTAAGCCGCCTTGGTTAGGCCCTGCCGGTCCAGCGCGTTCAGGAAGCCGCCGCCCCGGGCCCAGGACATCACCCCGAACTCGTCGAACAGGTTGTTGATGTTGGCCTGGAGCTTGAGGGTGTCGTTGAACCGCCAGCTCGCGCCGACGTCCACCGTCGTATAGGCTGGCAGGTAGAAGGCGTTGTAGTTGTTGGCCGCCCGCTCGCCCATGTAGTTGACCGTGCCGAACACCGAGGCCTGGGTGACCGGCCGCCAGGTCAGGCCGCCGCGGAACATGATCTTCGGATTGTTGTCGGCGTCGCCCGACGGGATCTTGGTCAGGACGTCGTCGGAGCCGTCGCCCTTGGCCCCCTGGGTCCAAACCGAATAGCCGCTCTGCTTGGGGTTTTGCAGCGTCAGGACGGCGTTGCCCTTCAGGGTGTCGGTTAGGGTGGCGTTGGCCGAGACCTCGACCCCGTAGGTCTTGATCTCGCCATAGGCCGGCGGCGGCGAATAGCTCTGCCCCAGCGACGGGCCGCTCAGATAGGTGAAGGTCTGCGCCGTCGCGATGTTCGACAGGTGGCTGTAGAACGGGAAGACCTGAACATCGAGCCCGCTGCGGTGATACTTGAGGCCGATTTCGACCTGCTCGATCTCCTGCGGCTTGGGGAAGACGGTGGCGATCTGGCCGGGCGTATTCAGGCCGGCCATGATGCTGAAGTCCGGCGCCTTCTTGCCGCTGGTGTAGCGGATATAGGCGTCGAACTGGTCGGTGAACTTGTAGGCCGCCGATCCCGAATAGCCGATGAAATCGAAGGACCGCTTCAGCGAATAGGGCGCGGTGGGGACGTTGATCCCGTTGTCGTAGAGCGTCAGCGGGTCGCCGTCCGCCCCGCCCGTGGACAGTATGCTGCCCGGAGGATTGGTGAAATTCTGGAAGTCGAGCTTGTAGGTGATGGTCTCGTAGCGGGCGCCGATGTCCAGCGACAGCCGGTCGTTGACGCGCCAGGTGTCGCCCACGAACAGTGAATACTGGTCCTGATCGCCGGAATACATCGGCGACGTCAGGCGGCCGAAGCGCGTGAAGCCATGTGGGTCGGTGACCTGATAGGTGCGCCCGCCCGGCGTGGTGTAGGTCACGTTCATCATGACCGGATTGGCCTCCAGGGTCGCCCAGCCGAGGCCGGCCCCGTAGGCGGTGGAGCTGAGCCGGGCGATCGAGGCGTAGCCGCCCACGGCCAGATGGTGGCCGCCGACCTCCTTGGTCAGGGTGATCTGGTCGACGAAGTTGCGGGCGTGGAAGGTCTGGTCGAACGCCGCCTCGGTCAGGCCGCCGTTCTTGAGCACGTCGGAGCCGGGCAGGTTGCTCGAAACCACCTGGCGGTCGAGGCCGGTGACCGAGCGGACGGTGGCCAGCACCGCCCCCGTGCGGGAATTGGTGTAGGTGAAGGTGCCCGGCAGGCCGACGGTGCCGTCCAGGGCGGTGACCACGAAGTCGGTGATGGCCAGCGGGAAGATCACCGCGCCGGTGTTCCAGTCGGCGCTCTTCTGCGAAACCCGCAGGCGGTTCTCCAGGGCGAAGCCGGCGCCCAGGTCCTGGTTCCAGTTGGCGCCGAAGGACAGCTCGCGGGAATGGACGAGGTTGCTGGGGTCCCAGCACCGGCGGCCGCCGGTGATGGCGCTGTAGCAATGCGCGGCGTCCTTCGGCGCCAGCACCGAACTGGTCTTGGAGAAGCCGGGCGCGATGTGCGGATCGTCGCCGCCGAACGACGGCGTGAACTCGAACCAGCCGTTGTGGTCGTCGAGATACTTGGCGGTCAGCAGCAGTTGGCCGCCGTCGTACTTCCACAGCAGGTTGCCGCGGATCTGCCCCCCGTCGTTCATCGGATAGCCGGGGTTGCGGGCGCCGTCGCTGCGCCGATAGAAGCCGCCGACCGCGTAATAGAGGTCGCTGTCGCCGATGCGGCCGCCAGCGTAGCCGTCGATGCGGTAGTAGGGGTTCTTGCCGTCGCCCTCCAGGCCGTACTTGGCCTGCACCTGCATCCCGGGGTCCGATTTCCCGGTCTTGGAGATGTAGTTGAAGATGCCGCCCGGCGCGTTCGGCCCGGTGACGACCGCCGTCCCGCCCCGCAGCCCTTCGAGATGGTTGAGCATGATGTCGGGGCGCGAGAAGTAGTCCGGCCCGAAGTTGGTCGAGGTGATCAGCTCGACCGGCAGCCCGTCCTCCTGCATGGACACGTAATAATAGCCGCCGGCCCCGTCGAGCGAGTTGGCCGAGACGCCGCGCGAGAACACGACGTTGCGGACCTCGCCGAGCGCCGAGTTCACGAACACGCCGGGCACGTTCTTCAGAAGGTCGGCCGACGAGATCGGCGGCTGCTGCTGGATCTGCTCGTTGGTGATGGCCGCGATGGAGATCGGCGCGCGCTCGACCTTGGTGGCGCCGAACACGCCGGTGACGACCACGACCGACAGCTCGGTCACGTCCTGGTTCGCCGCGCCCTTCTGGGCGGGAGCCTCTTCAGCGGCGGCGACCGCATGCGCGCCCAGTCCCAGCGCCAGAGCGATCACGGACGCGCGAAATCGGAGATTCCTCGACATTTCTTCCCTCCCAGCTTGTTTTTCGGCGGTCGTTTTCCACGCCGCTTTCGCTAACTATTTTTCGATAATGACGGACAGTCAACATCAAATCGAACAAAATACGTCAAAGATTGCGAACGACACACACATATCGATCATTATCAATCACAATGGCCGGCTAGGCGATGTCCAGGGCTTCCGGCCCGAGGGCGTCAATATGGCGGACGCCGGTCAGGGCCATGGCGACGCCCATCTCCGCGCGGATCAGGTCCAGCACATGCGTCACGCCGCGCCCGCCCCTCCCGGCCAGGGCGTAGGCCCAGGCGCGGCCGAGAACGACCCCCTTGGCCCCCAGGGCCAGCATCCGCACGACGTCGAGGCCGGACCGCACGCCGCCGTCGGCCAGTACGGCGAGGTCGCCGCCGACGGCGTCGGCCATGGCCGGCAGGGCGCGGACCGAGGACTTGACGCCGTCGAGCTGGCGGCCGCCGTGATTGGAGACGATCAGGCCGTCGCAACCGAGCCTGACCGCATCGCGGCCGTCCTCCGGATCGAGCACGCCCTTGAGGATGAGCGGGCCGTCCCAGTTGGCGCGCACCCATTCGAGGTCGCGCCAGGTGACCGACGGATCGAAGTTGTTCCGCATCCAGGCGAAGAAGTCCTCCAGCCCGGTGCGCCCCTTGAGCACTGGCGCGACGTTGCCGAGCGTATGCGGCCGGCCGAGAAGGCCGACATCGAGGGCCCATCCCGGATGCAGCAGGGCCTGCATGGCGCGGCGCGCGTCGCCGGCCAGGCCCGAGGCGCCGGCCAGGCCCGAGCGATGGTCGCGATAGCGCGTTCCCGGCACCGGCATGTCCACGGTGAACACCAGGGCCGAGCAGCCCGCCGCCTTGGCCTTGCGCAGCAGGTCGGCCATGAAGGCGCGGTCGCGGATCATGTAGAGCTGGAACCAGAACGGCCGCGCGGTCCCCGCCCGCACCTCCTCGATCGAGCAGGCCGAAACGGTGGAAAGGCAGAAGGGAACCCCCGCCCCCTCGGCGGCGCGGGCGGCCTGGACCTCGCCCCGGCGAGCGTTCATGCCGGCGAGCCCCACCGGCCCGAGGACGACCGGCAAGGCCAGGTCCTGGCCGAACAGCCGGGTCGAAAGATCGATGTCGGAAACGTCGCGCAGCACACGCTGGCGAAGGGCGACGGCCGCCAGGTCCTCGCGGTTCCGCTTCAGGGTGATCTCGTCGTAGGAGCCGCCGTCGATGTACTCGAACAGGAACTTCGGCAAGCGGCGGCGGGCGAGTTCGCGATAGTCGCCGATGGAGGCGGGCTTCATGGCGTCAGGCCTCCCCGGCGATCCGGGCGCGCCAAAGCGCGCGATAGGGTTCGAGCGGCAGGTCGAGCGGCGCGATCCGCCGCAGGGCGGACCTCGGCGCCAGGTCGGGAAAGACCAGCCGCAGCGCCCCGAACGGCACGTCGTCGTGGGCGTTGGAGACATAGACCGCCGTCTCCGGCCGCAGGGCGGCCAGCGCGCCGACGAACACCTCGGCCTCGGCGAAACGCCCCTCGACCAGGACCCGCTCCCGGGCCCCGATCAGGTCGAGACAGGCGTCGCTCATCAGGGCGAGGTACAGACCAAGCACGGCCCGCTTTTCCTCAAGGGTTTCAGGCGGATTGAGGAATATCCCGTCGCGGTCGGGGAAGGGACCGAAGCCTGGCGCGAAGGTCGGCAGCACCATCGCGCCGGCCGCCATCAGCCCGGGCAAGGCCCGGATCAGGGCCTGCGGATCGTAGTTGTCGGTGATGTGGAAGCTGTCGAGACCGGCGATCGTCTCGGCCTCCCGCCCGCCCATGAAGCGGGCCGACGGGGCGGGCCGCCCGCGCGCGTCGACATTGACGAGGCAGTCGCGGCCGGCGTCCAGCCGGGGCGGCTCGCCCGGGGCCGGGCCCAGCGAGCGCATGGCCACGAACCATGTCCCGGTCGAGAGGATGGCCGCGTCGTTCTCGGCGATCTCGGCGTGGCCCCGCGCCGCGAGCAGGGCGGAATTGGAATCGTGCAGGCCGCACAGCACCTCGCAGTCGGCGGGCAGGCCCAGGGCCGTCCATTCGCCGGTGACCCGCCCGAGCACGTCCGCCGCCTTGCGGATCGGCGGCAGGCGCCGCGCCCAGCCGCGGCGGACGGCGAGATCGGACGGCGCCGCCTCGACCGGGCGCCACAGGTCGGTGTGGCAGCCCAGGCTGGTCACCTCGCTCGCCAGCACGCCGCAGAAACGATGGGCCCAGTATTGCGGCCACAACACGATCTTCACGTCGTCGGGCCAGGGGCCTGTCAGGCGCTCCAGATGAAACAGCTGAAGGCCGAGATTGAGCCCCTGCGGCAGCAGGGGCGACCCCGTCGCGGCGAAGGGGTCCCGCTCGGCCGCATAGGCCCGGCGCGTCTCCGGCGGGACCTCGAGCTCATAGTCCATCGGCGGGGCGTAGAGGTCGTCTCCGCGCATCAGGACGGCGGCGGCGGCGTGCGTCACCGGCGCGATGCGCTCGACGCGGCCGAGCCGCGCCATCTCGCGCACGGTGTCCGCGACGAAAACCTCCAATCCGTCGAGATCGAGCGAGGGATAGTCGCCGCCCGCCTGCGGAACGTTGGCGCGGGCCCGCCGGGCCACGCAGGCGCCGGCGCGGTTCCACAGCGACATCTTGGCGTTGGTCTTGCCCACGTCGAGGACAAGGGTCAGGCCGCCCTCCATCCGCTTTCCCCCATCAGATCGTGACGATAACTTATCGATTATGATTGCTTCGCACCATACGGCGATATAAGTTTTTCGAAATTGACGCTCAAATGCAAATCGTAGGTAGGAACGTGCCCCAATCCGCCACTCCGTTCCGGATTCCCGCCAATCGCTGGTCGGCCGAGGAGGCCGCGTCGCTAACCCCTGAAGGCCTCCTGCTCTATCGCTCGAATCTGCTCGGTTCGGACCTGACGGTCACCAATTTCGGCGGCGGCAACACCTCGGCCAAGCTCGACGCCAAGGACCCTCTGACCGGCGAGACCGTCACGGCGCTGTGGGTCAAGGGCTCGGGCGGCGACATCGGCTCGATGAAGCTGGACGGCTTCTCCACCCTTTATCTCGACAAACTGCTCGGCCTCGAAAAACTCTATCGCGGCGTGGCGTTCGAAGACGAGATGGTGGCCTACCTTCCCCATTGCACGTTCGGCCTCAATCCGCGCGCGGCCTCGATCGACACCCCGCTGCACGCCTACCTCCCCTTCGCCCATGTCGACCACGTCCATCCCGACGCCATCATCGCCCTGGCCGCCTCCACCGGCGGCGAGGCGGCGACGCGGGAGATCTTCGGCGGAAGCGTCGGCTGGCTGCCCTGGAAACGCCCCGGCTTCGATCTCGGCCTGACGCTCCGCGACTATGTGGCGGCCAATCCCGGCCTGCGCGGGGTGATGCTGGCCGGGCACGGCGTCATCTGCTGGGGCGACGACGCCAGGGCCTGCTACGACAACACCATCGACCTGATCGCCAAGGCCGCCGCCCATCTGAACGCACGGCTGGTCAAGGGGCCGGCGTTCGGCGGCGAGGCCGTCCCGGCCCTCGCCCCGGAAAGCCGCGCCAAGATCGCCGCGCGCCTGGCCCCGCGGCTTCGCGGCCTGATGGTCGGCGAGCGGTCCAAGGTCGGCCATTTCAGCGACACGCCGGAAACCCTGGAATTCGTCGGCTCGAAGGCGTTCGCCCGGCTGGCGGCGGTCGGCACCTCCTGCCCCGACCACTTCCTGCGCACCAAGATCGCGCCCCTGGCGCTCGATCCGGCCAGGATCGACGACGACGCCTATCTGGCCGCCGCCCTCGTCGAATACCGCAACGGCTATCTCGCCTATTACGGGCGCAACGCCGGCCCGAACGATCCCAAGGTCCGCGACCCCAACCCGGTGGTCGTGCTGCTGCCGGGCGTCGGCCAGCTCACCTTCGCCGCCGACAAGACCACCGCCCGGCTCGCCGGAGAATTCTACGCCAACGCCATCAACGTCATGCGCGGGGCCGAGGCGGTCGGCGACTATGTCGGCCTGCCGGAATCGGAAGCCTTCGCCATCGAATACTGGGCGCTGGAGGAGGCCAAGCTCCAGCGCATGCCCAGGCCGAAACCCCTGGTCGGCAAGATCGCCCTCGTCACCGGCGGCGCCGGCGGCATCGGCGCGGCGACCGCGGCGCGACTGCTTTCGGAAGGCGCCTGCGTGATGCTGGCCGATATCGACGCCGCCAGCCTGGAGGCCAAGCGCGCGGAGCTGGCCAAGGTCTTCGGCGGCGACGTGACGCGCGCCGTCCCCTGCGACGTCACCGACGAAGCCTCGGTCCAGGCGGCCTTCGACCTGACCGCGCGGGAGTTCGGCGGCCTCGACATCCTGGTGGCCAACGCCGGCATCGCCTCGTCCGCCCCGGTCGAGGAGACCTCGGTCGCCCTCTGGCGCAAGAACTACGACGTGCTGGCCGAAGGCTATTTCCTCGCCAGCCGTTCGGCCTTCCCGCTGATGAAGCTGCAGAAGACCGGATCGATCGTGTTCATCGGCTCGAAGAACGCCCTGGCGGCGACGCCCAACGCCTCGGCCTACGCCTCGGCCAAGGCCGCCTCGCTGCATCTGGCCCGCTGCCTGGCCCTGGAAGGCGCGCCCCACGGCATCCGCGTCAACGTCGTCAATCCCGACGCGGTCATCCGCGGCTCCAAGATCTGGGACGGCGACTGGCGCAAGGAGCGCGCCGACGCCTATGGCGTCGATCCGGGCGACGAGCTGGAGGCCTTCTACCGCGACCGCTCGATGCTCAAGCGCAACGTCCTGCCGGAGGACATCGCCGAGGCGGTGTATTTCCTGGCCTCCGACGCCTCGGCCAAGTCGACCGGCAACGTCGTCAACGTGGACGCGGGCAACGCCCAGGCGTTCACCCGATAAGAACACGCGTACAGGGAAGAACGACCATGAACGGCCTGCCCCTTTCCACCGACCAGATCGCCGCCCACAACGCCCGGCACGCCGAGGCCCTGGCCGACGACTATGACGGCCTCGGCCGCGCCCTGGCGCGGCGCGGCCTCGACATCGGCGCGATCACCGACAAGGCGGCCGGGTTCTCGGTCGCGATCCCCAGCTGGGGCGCGGGGCGCGGCGGCACCCGCTTCGCCAAGTTCCCCATCCCCGGGGAGCCGACCAGCATCCACGAGAAGCTGGAGGACTGCGCCGTGGTCAACCAGCTCTGCCGCGCCACGCCGCGCGTCTCGCCGCACTTCCCGTGGGACCGCGTGTCGGACTACGGCGCCCTGCGCCAGGAGGCGGCGAGCCTCGGCCTGGCCTTCGACGCGATCAACTCCAACACCTTCCAGGACCAGCCGGGGCAGAAGCATTCGTACAGCGCCGGCAGCCTGGCCTCGACCGACAAGGCCGCGCGCGACCAGGCGGTGGCCCACAATGTCGACTGCATCGAGATCGGCGAGAAGCTGGGCGCCCGGGCCCTGACGGTGTGGATCGGAGACGGCTCCAACCTGCCCGGCCAGCAGCATCTCGGCGCCGCGCTCGACCGCTACCTCGACAGCGCCGCCCAGATCTACGCCCGCCTGCCCGGCGACTGGCGCATGCTGCTGGAGCACAAGATGTTCGAGCCGGCCTTCTATTCCACGGTGATCGCCGACTGGGGCTCCAGCATCCTGGCGGCCAAGGAGCTCGGCCCCAAGGCCCAGTGCCTGGTCGACCTCGGCCACCATGCGCCCAACACCAATATCGAGCAGATCGTCGCGCGCCTGCACCGCTTCGGAAAGCTGGGCGGCTTCCATTTCAACGATTCGAAATACGGCGACGACGACCTCGATTCCGGCGCCATCAACCCGCACCAGCTGTTCCTGGTGTTCAACGAACTGGTCGAGGCCGAGCTCAATCCCCTGGAGGGCTTCGACCCGGCCTACATGATCGACCAGTCGCACAACGTGACCGACCCGATCGAGAGCATGCTGTCCTCGGCCGAGGCCATCCTGACCGCCTACGTCAAGGCGACGCTGGTCGACCGCGAGGCGCTGCACGCCGCCCAGGAAGCCAACGACGCGATGCTGGCCTTCCAGGCGCTGCGCACGGCCTACCGCACCGACGTCTCGCCGATCATCGCCAGGGCGCGCACCCAGGCGGGCGGCGCCTACGACGTCCTCGCCCTCTACCGCGAAAGCGGCTGGCGCGAGCGCAAGGCCCAGGAGCGCAAGCCCGTCGGCCTCGGCGCTGGCATCGTCTGACCGGTTCCTTAGGCGAAAATGCGCGAAGTTGACGGCTTGCTGTTGCCGACGCTCGCCGATGCATCAACAATGAGGGCGAGAACCACGAAAGCGCCTCCATGCACGTCGCCGAACGCGAACAGCTGATCCTGAAGCTCCTCGAACAGAGGGGCTTCATCGGCTTTCAGGAGCTGGACCAGAAACTCGACGCCTCGGCGGCGACCATCCGTCGCGATCTTGAGCGGATGGCGGCCCAGGGCCTCATCGAGCGGGTGCGCGGCGGCGCCAAGCTGCCGGCGCTGGAAGGCGGCCTGGGAGAAAAGCAGAACCTCACCGGCATCTCGTTCCACGAGAACCTCAGCCTCAACCGCTCGCAGAAGGAGGCCATAGGCCGGGCGGCGGCGGCGCTCTGCGCGCCGGGCGAGGCGGTGATCATCGACGGCGGCTCGACCACCCTGCAGATGTGCCCGCACCTCGAACCGCTGGGCCTGCAGGTGCTGACCAACTCGCTGCATATCGTCAGCGCCCTGCTGCAACAGCCGTCGACCCGCGTCTCGGTGCCGGCCGGCGGCCTGTTCCGCGAACAGAACATCATCCTGTCGCCCTTCGAGGACGACGGCATGGGCCGTTTCCACGCGACCCGGCTGTTCATGGGCGCCGCCTCCGTCGGCCGGCACGGCCTGATGCAGGCCGACACCCTGCTCGTCCAGGCCGAGCGCCGGCTGCTCGACCGCGCCGAGGAGATCGTCGTGCTGGTCGATTCCTCCAAGTTCCGCGGTCCGGCCGGCCATCTGGTCTGCACGCTGGAGGATATCGACGTGGTGGTGACCGACCGCGGCGTCGACGCCGCCGACAGGGCCATGCTGGAAAACGCCGGCTGCCGGGTGATCATCAGCGACTGACCCGCGCCGCCTGGAAGCCATCGAAGGGGCCCCGGCGGCGTTGACGCCGGCGCCGCCCTGGTCGAGCATTCGCCCGCATGTCCGACAACGTCCCGCCCTTCAAGACCCGCGCTTCTCTGCGCGCCGACCTCGCCCGGCTGGGCGTGCGTCCCGGCGACGTGGTGATGGTCCACGCCGCCATGAGCAAGGTCGGGCCCCTTCTCAACGGGCCGGACGCGCTGGTCGGCGCCCTGCTCGACGCCGTCGGCCCGGACGGCTCGCTGATGGTTTATACCGACTGGGACAGCGTCCACGACGACCTGCTGGACGAGGACGGCCGCGTCCTTCCCGAATGGCGCGATCATGTCCCCGGCTTCGACGCCTCGACCTCGCGCGCCACGCGGATGAACGGCGTCATCGCCGAGTTCGTCCGCACGACCCCCGGCGCGCGCCGCAGCGGCAATCCGGGCGCTTCGATGGCGGCGCTGGGCCGGCTCGCCGACTAGCTGACCGCCGACCACCCGCAGGACTACGGCTACGGCCGAGGCTCGCCGCTGGCCAAGTTGGTCGAGGCCGGCGGCCGCGTGCTGATGGTCGGCGCGCCCTGGGACACCATGACGCTGATCCACCACGCCGATCATCTGGCGCGGGCGCCGGGCAAGCGCGTGCTGCGCTACGAGGTTCCCTTCGCGCAGGCCGGCGGCAAGACCTGGCGGTTCATCGAGGAGTTCGACACCACCGAGCCGGTGCTCGACGGCATGCCCGAGGACTATATCGAACAGATCGTCCGGGCGATGGTCGCCGAGGGCGGCGGAACCCAAGGGCCGGTCGGCGACGCCCCCTCGCTGCTGGTCGACGCCGCGCCGACGCTGGCCTTCGCCGTTCGTTGGCTCGAACGATGGGCCGAAGAGAACGGCGCGGCCGGCGCCGCCTAGGGCGCGCGGGCGGTCATCCCCCCGCGCCGCCCGGCGGCCTACGACAAGGCCGGCGGCCCGAACCAACGGCCCAGCGCCTCGGTCAGCCCGGACCAGCCGGCGTCGCCCGCCCAGGCCACATGCCCGTCGGGCCGGACCAGCACGGCCCCGGGGGCGGGCGCCGCGTCGAGCCCCGGAAGCTCCCACACGCCTTCGCAGCGGGCGTCGACCCGCCGGACGCGATCCGCCCAAGGCGTGAGATCGAAGGCGCCCAGTTCGCCGAAGTTCAGCAGCACCGGCCGCGCGTCATGCAGCAGCGTGAAGACCCGCAGCGGGCCGTCCTCTGCGATCAGGTCGAGATCGGGCATGCGACGCCCGAGCAGCGGATGCCCCTCTCCGAGGTCGTAGCGGATGTCCAGGCCGGACATCATCGCGGCGAACCGCCGGCGCGGCTCGTCCATGCCGAGAAGCTCGCCGATGGCGTCGCGCAGGGCCGTCGTCCGGTCGTCGTCGCGGCGAAGGGCGGCGCACGCCATCGCATTGCGCAACACCCGGGCGCCGACCGGGCGCCGCTCGGCGTGGTAGGTGTCGAGGAGGCCTTCGGGCGAGATCCCCTTGACCACCTGCGCCAGCTTCCACCCCAGGTTCACCGCGTCCTGCACGCCGGTCTGGAGGCCCTGCCCGCCGTCGGGGGGATGCACGTGGGCGGCGTCGCCCGCCACCAGCACCCGCCCCTTTCGATAGGCGGCCGCCTGCCGCGCCGCGTCGGTGAACCGGGAGATCGAGACGGCGGACCGCACGCCGTAGTCGGTCCCGTAGGCGTCGATCAGCGCCGCGCTGAGATCGCCGAGAGTGGGCTCGGCGTTGGGCCCGGGGCTCCGCTCGGTCACCAGCACGCCGATCGGCCCGTGATCGGCGTAGACGATCTCGCCGTCGCGGATTTCATACTCCACCGGGGCGAGGGCGTGGGTCCCGACGGCGTCGCGGCGGACGCCCCATTCCGGCGGCTTCTCGGCCAGTTCCGCCACGGCGATCAGGTTGCTGATTGTAGGCTCCGATCCCGGGAACGCGATGCCGGCGGCCTTGCGGACCAGGCTGCGCCCGCCATCGCACCCCACCAGATACTGCGCCCGCATCGAGCGGCCGTCGCTCAGTTCGACGTCCACGCCGGCCTCGTCCTGCACGAAGCCGGTCACCTCCAGGCCGCGATAGATCCTCGCTTCGAGCTCGTCGACCCATCCGGCCAGGATGCGTTCGATATGCACCTGCCGCAGTCCGAGCCCGTAAGGGTGGCGGGTGGGGAAATCGCCGATGTCCAGCCGGGTCCCCGCGAAGTAGGCGACCTGCGCCTTCTGCCCCTCGGCCAGGAAGCGGTCGGCGAGGCCGCGCTGGTCGAGGATTTCGAGGGTGCGCGTGCAGCCCGCCGGCGCGCGAACCGACGAGGTCCTGGCTGGGGCGTCGCTCGACGATGGCGACGTCGACGCCCGCCAGCGCCAGTTCGCCCGCCAGCATCAGCCCCGTCGGGCCGCCGCCCGCGATGATCACCGCATGCTCGTCGCGGGCATGGACGCCCCCGTTCGATCCGTCGAGATTGGCCATACCCCGTCCCCTGCGTCCGCGGGACCGGGTTCAAGACCGCGGTCCCTGCCGTTGAGGGGCCTGTAATCTGCGCACAAACGGCCGGTCGGCAATTCTTGATCTGAACTCGTTTGTCCCCAGATATGAACCGAGCGAGGCGATGGTCGACAGATCACGCCACGGCCGAAAGAGCCGGCTCTCTCCCTCATGCATGGACCCCCGCGGGGCCGACGCCCGATTGAGCTCCCCTAGGGGCGCGCGAGCCGCAGGTCAGGACCTGGCCTTCTTCGGGCGCCGGGCGTCGCTGTCGCCGGCGGGCGGCGCGGCCTCGATGCCTGCCGCCCGCCGCGCCAGCAGCGCCTCGAAGCGCGTGAGCGAGGCGAAATGCAGGTGGACGAGGCCGAGAAGGCCGTCGCGGTGCCAGGCCAGCACGGTCTCCTCGTCGAGGGCGGCGAACTTCTCGCGGTCGACGACCTGGAAGCCGGTCACGCCGAGGGTGCTCCCGTCGGGAAGGGCGACGTCGGCGCGCTGGTCGATCAGCAGCGCCTTGGCCCGGAGCGCCTCGGCGAACCGCACCGTCTCCCGGGCGTCGCGGTCGAATGCGGCGCAGAACTCCATGGCCTGCCGCGTCAGGGCGCTGGGGGCCTCGCCCTCGAACAGCGCGCTTCCCGCCTCGCCTTCGCGGACGATCCGGCCGGCCGCCGCGTCGATGGCCAGGAGGAGGCCCTCGGGCTCCTCGACGGCCATGAACGCAAACGGATAGCGCCGCACATAGGCCGGCACGTAGGCCGCCGCGTCCCACCGCCCCGCCACGTCGACGAACAGGTTGCGCCGGTCGAGGCCGAGCACGGCGATCGGCGATCCGCCGTCCCCGGCGAACACCACCGGATAGTCGCGCGCCGCCACGGCGATTTCAGTGGCCGCCAGCGGAACGAACGGGGTCTCCGCCGCGAAGGCGAAGTCCCCTTCCAGCAGACGCCAGTCGCCGTGGCGCTGGGCCGAGAGGGGTTCCGGCGCGCTGTAGAACAAGGGCAGGTCTGGATTGCTCATGCGGGTCTCATAGGGTCTGGAGGCCGGCCTACTCGGCGGGACCGAAGCCGAGGAAGCGGACGTTGAGGATGGTCGGCGCCTCGCGCATCGGCTCGGGCCGGGCCCGCTCGGCGATGCGGGCCGCCTCCCCCGCCACGGCGCCGGCCGCCGCCGAGGCCGCTGTCAACGCCCCGGTGTTGACCGCCGCGACGACGGGCAGCCCCTTGGCCTCGCCCTGGACCTGGATGTTGGCGGCGTTGACCACGTGCAGGGCGGCCAGGTTGACGTTGCCCGACACCCGGATGCCCGCCTCGCCCGCGTCGATCGTGCCCAGCGGCGCGATCAGGTTGACGTTGCCAGGCGGCACTTCGGGAATGGGGTTGAGCGTGGCGATGCCCGCCCCCGACGACGGCGCCAGCGGCGACAGGGACACGTCGCCCATATCGTCATAAGCCCGCCGCGGCGGCGTGAAGATCACCGTGGTCTTGGCCCCGCGGCCGGCGTTGATGTCGCCCTCCGCCGACCAGGCCAGGATGTCGCCGCCGAAGGTGGTCATCACCCGCGACAGGCCGAGCAGCAGGCTCCTGCGGCTGTAGATGGCGATGTCGCCGCTGCCCTGCGTCACCACCCCGGCCGAGGCCGGCGGCGCGACGCCCTGCACGCCGATCAGCACCTGGCCGGCCGGGGCCAGGATCTGGACGTCGCCGCCGAAGTTGGAGCGCACGCCCGAACCGCCGAACAGGGTGATGTCGCCGCCGCGGACGATGGCCGCGCCCTTGGCGTCCTTTTCAGGGAACAGCGTGGCGATCATCTCGCGACCGCGCAGATAGCTGCCGAACCGCTTGCTGGAGACGTCGTTGTATTCGCGGCCGCCGGCGTCCAGTTCGGCGAAATAGACCTTGCGCAGGAAGACGTTGCGCTGCTCTGGCGGCAGGGCGGTGAAATAGGCCCGGGCCTCGGCGACGCCGCCGGCGAAGCCGTAGCGGGCCTTGAGCCAGTCGACCAGTTCGCGCTCGTAGGTCTTGGCCGCCCTGCCCGCTTGGTCGGCCAGCGGATGGGTCGGGTCGGCCAGGTTGGCGGGATCGAGGTAGCGCGCGGCCAGGGCGGCGTAGTCGGGACCGGCCGCGCCCGCGCCGGCCGTGACCGTCACCGAGGCGCCCAGCCGCTTGTCGCCGGCGGCGATCGCGCCAAGCGAGGTGATCGAGCCCTTGTCGGCCTGATAGAGGTTGCGGCCCGCCGTGACCTCCAGCGTCCCGGGACCGGCCACCATGAAGTTGGAGACCAGGATGTCGCGGCCGGCGCGCACCACCGAAACGTCGTCGGCGTTGGCGTTGACGATCAGGTCGCCGAGCGAAGCCGAACTGTAGCGGCCGGTGGAATATCGCGGGGTGTCGCCAGTATAGTAGGCCACCGGCTCGCCGGAGCCGATGATGTCGCGGCCGGCGATGATGCGGACCGACTTGGCCCCGACGTACCAGCGGTCCAGCACGTAGCGCGAGACCTCGGAGCCGCCGTTGGTGTGATCGAGCAGTTCGCCCGTCCGCAGGCCGACGATGTCGCCCTCGGCGGCGTAGAACAGCATCGGCTGGCGATCTCCGGCGTGCAGGGCGCCCAGCGCCGAGTTCGGCCCGAAGGCGTACATCATCGATCCGCTGAAGAGGCCTCCCCCGTCGGCGGTCAGGTTGGTGACCGGCGCGCCGGCGGCGTTGAAGGCCGCCCGGAACGGCGTCGGCACGACAGAGGGATCGGCGCCGGACATGTCCATCACCGAGCGCAGGGCGAAGATCGACTTGCGGGCCAGGATCTCCAGCTGGCCGCGGGGCGACGGCGCCAGGGTGACCGAGGTCACCAACGGGACGATCGTGTCACGGTCGACGCCGTAGAAGATGTTCCCCTGGGCCGCCACGGCGCGCAGGGTGGCGGGGTAGTCGCGCGATTGCCCCCGGTCCAGCCGGACCGGCGACAGGTTGCCGCCCGCCGCGAACAGGTCCACCGAGGTGTTGTCCGTCCACAGCGAGAACCAGGTGCTTCCCCCACCTGCGTAGGGCGTCGATCCGCCGTTCTGGACGTAGGTGAACGGCGTGGTGTTGTACTGGTCGCCCATGCCGGCGTTGTCAGCCGCCGCCAGCGCCAGGTCGCCGCGCGACCGCAGCCAGGCGTTGGCGTCGCCGAGGTTCAGGAAGAGGCCGCCCGACACCGCGCCCCAGTTCAGGGCGTTGGGATCGGTTGCGCGCGGGTCGCCGGGCAGCACGCCGAAGGCGATGCCGTAGCCCTGGTCGATGCGGCCGATCGAGCCGGCCCGCACGTCGACCGCGCCGCGCAGGTCGGTGACGCCGCCCTCCATCCCGATGAAGGCGCTGCTGATGTTGCCGGTCTTCAGCGGATTGAGCGCGCCGCCGACGCGCACCGTCACGTCGCCGCCGCCGGTCTGGACCAGGCGGCCGTCGGCGGTCACGCGGCCGCTGCCGCCGACGGCGATGTTGAGCCCCTGGCCGACCTTGTTGCCCGAGCCAGCGCCGATGTCGGTGACCAGGCCGGCGTCGCGGCCGGCGTTGACGACGACGTTGCCGCCGCCGAGCGCGCCGAAGCCGGAGAAGCCGACCAGTTGGGCGACGCCGTAGCCGCTCGTCGGCAGACCGTAGGTGCCGAAGTTCACCCACCAGGCCGCCGGCAGGCCGGACGGCGAACCGCCCTGGCGCCAGAGCCAGTTCGGCGTAACGCCGGTGAGCAGCTGTGAGCTGCCATAGTCGCCGGCGGTGATGTAGCCGGTGACGTCGGCCTGGGCGCTGACGAACAGGTCGCCGCCCCCTTCCGGATACCAGGCCTGATAGATGCTCGACGGGCCGCGAACGAGGGGTTCATAGGCCGCGCCCGTCGATCCGAGCACGTCGCCTGTCCGCGCCAGGCCGCGCGGCTGTTGGTAGGGGTTGGAGCCGTCCGCCGCCAGGATCGGCGCCGCCGCCGTTCCGGCGGTGTAGACCCCGTACAGCGTCTTCATGTTGACGCTGCCGCCCGCCACCAGGTCCAGGTTGCCCGTCCCGGTGCGCACGACGCTGAACGCCTTCATCGAGAAGTCGGCGCCGGTGAAATGCTCGTCGTCGAGAACCAGGTCGCCGGCCCGCGCCTGTCCGGTGCGGCGGCTGTCGGCCGCGGCGAGGTCGGCGCCTGCGGCCAGCCGCATCGACCAGGACAGCGAACCGCTGGCCAGCATCGGCGACACCGCCCAGACCTTGCCCGGCGGCTGGCGCGGCCCGGTCGAGCTGTAGGCGAACGGGCTGGGCATGCCCGCCTCGAGCTCCAGGTAACTGGATGTCGTGCCGGCCGGCACCGTGTCCCCGTTGAAATAGGCGCCGCCGTCGATGGCGAACACCATGCAGTTCCAGCAGTCGGCCGGGAGATGGTAGTCGGTGGTGAAGGTGACCGGGTCGGTGGAGGTTAGCGCCTTGGTCAGCGGATCGCCGATATTGACCGTCACCGTGACCCGCCAGCCGTTGTCGTCGGGCGTGGCTGGCGGCGGGGCGAAGCCGTCGTTGACGCTGCCCTTGACCGCCAGGTCGCCGCCGGCGCGGATGACCAGGGCGCCGGGCTCGCCCGAGCCGTAGACGGCGGTCTTCTGGAAGCGCGGATTGAGGCTGGCGTAGCGGAAGCCGGACAGGTCGAGGTCGCCGGCGACAGTCAGCACGCCGTTGGGCGTGGCGCTGTCGATCTCGACGCCGGGGCGCAGGTGGAAGGCGTCCTTGTAGGCGCTCAGCCCGCCCAGGCGGCCCAGCAGGTCGCCGTTGGCCAGGGCGGCGGTCATGAACTGCGCGCTGCGGCCGTTGATCTGGTTGAGGCCGACCTGGCCGCTGGCCGAGACCGGCGAGCCGCCGGCGTCGCCGTTGTCCTGGACGATCGTGCCATTGGCGTCGGTCGGGGAATAGGTCCAGAAGCCGTTCACCGCGATCGAGCCGGCGCCCTTGATGGTCAGGGGCCCGGAGGCGGCGATCAGGATGTCGCCGCTGGTCTCGCCCGTGCGCGGCGCGTTGAGGCCGACCTGGCCCCGGGCCACGCCGTCGGGCGCGCTGAGATCGATGGTCGCCCCCGGCGACAGCCGCAGCGTCCCCCGCGACGCCGTCAGCTCGACCGTGGCGCGGTTGCTGGCGTCGATCGGCTGGCCGTAGCTGTCGGTGCGCAGCACCGCACCGTGGGCGTCCAGCACCGCCGTCGAGGCCAGGGTCAGCCCGTCGCGGGCGCTGAGGCGGATGGAGCCGACCTGGGGGCCGCTGGCGTCGATGCGGCCGGCCACCGTCAGGGCGCCGCCGTCGAGCGACAGGGCGATGTCGCGCCCCTTCAGCTCGTCGCCGACGGTCAGGTCGCCGCGCTTGATCTGGAAGCTGCGCCCGCCGAGGACGCCGCCCTGGGTCAGCCGCTGGTTCAGGCCGGCGAAGTCCGCCACCGTCTGGGCGCGCACGTCGATGGTCGCGCCCAGATAGGGGATGGACACCCCGTCCAGGGCGCGCTGGCCGCTCGCCCCGCCGCGGATGTCGCCGGCCAGCGTCACGACGCCGGCCCCGGCGTCCAGGGCGGTGGCCGACAGCGAACCCGCCGCGTTGTTGCTGGCCGAAAGATCGATGACCGACCCCGCGTCCTGGCGCACGCCGCCGTGGGCGCTGCTGAGCACCACGTCGCCGCCCCAGCTGTACTTGACGGCGTCGACCAGGGTGACCGTGCGGCCCGAGACGTCGATGCGCGAGGCGGAGGTCAGGCGCAGGTCCTGGTCGGCCTCCAGGGTCAGCTTGCCGGTGGGCAGCACGATCGAGCCGGCGACGGTGACGACGGCGCCCTTGAGGCCGATCTCGGCCCCGGTGACGTCGACCGCCGCCGCCGTCGCGCCGGCCGGCGCGGTCAGGGTCAGGGCCCCGCCGGCGGTCAGGCGGTTGATCGAGGCGCCGGCCCCGGTCAGCAGCGGCGTCGTCAGGTTCAGGTCGCCGCCGACATAGGAGCCGTTCGCCGCCTTGGCGCGATAGACCGACAGGCTGTTGCGGTTGTTGGCGGTGATCCGCTCGCCCGCCGTCAGGTTGACGGTGGAGAAGCCCAGGATGGTGCGGTCGAGGGTCAGCTGGGTGTCGGGCTTGCCGAACTTGTCGTAGCCGAACTCGATGCGGTCGGCGACGATGTTCAGCGTCCCCAGGCCGGTCCCCGGCCCGCCGGGCCGCACGGCCGGCGGCGACGCGCTGGTCGGCTTCTGCGCCGTGCCGGCGGCGACGCCGTTCCAGATCAGCGTTCCCGTGGTCAGGGTCGCGACGTCGCCCGCCGCGCCCAGCCCGTAGATGGCCGGGGTGTTGAGCACCAGCTGGGCCAGGCTCGACTTGCCGGTGGCGGGGTCGATGGTGTTGAGCGTGCTGGGCCCGAAGAAGTTCACCGCCTGGCCGGCCGACAGGATCAGGGTCTCGAGCTTGGGCGCGCCGACCGCCTTGTTCCCTTGCAGCAGGGTGTTGAGCGAATCCTGGGTGAAGCTCAGCCCGGCCGGCAGCACGCCGGCCGCCGCCGCCGCGTCGAGCGCGGGCGCCTCGCCGATGTTGATGTTGGACAGGGCCAGGGTCAGGTACCTGGCGCCGTAGCGGGCGTTGCGGCTGAGCGAGAGCGCCCCTTTGACGCTGGTCGCCAACGTCAGCGAGCCGTTGGCGTAGAGCTCCGCCGCGCCGATGTTGATCCCGAGCCCGGTGCCGTCGCCGGCCGTGGCGGTGATGTTGAGCAGGCCGTTCGAGATCGCCACCAGGTTGGTCTGGAAATTGACGCCGCCCTGCACCCCGTAGCGGTAGCCCTCGCTGGCCGAATAGGGCGTCGCATCGCCGAAGCCGAGCGTCGACACGCGCGCGCCGTCCTCGATCTTCACGCCGCCGCGCTCGCTGATCAGCAGGATTTCGGGCGCGGCGAGGCTGGCGCCGCCGCGCACCGCCATGCTCCGCGAACCGGACACGACGGTCATGACGCCGTTGACGCCGTCCCAGCGGGCGTAGCCGCCCAGCGCGATGCGCGAGGCCCCGACGCTGTTGAGGACGTCGTCGACCAGCGTCACATAGCCGGACGTCGCCGCCGCGCCGCTGTGGATGACCTCCATGTTGCCGACGGAGACGCTGCCGAACTGGACGTTGAGGATCGCCCCCTCGCCGCCCTTGCCGGGCGCGACCAGCGCCTGGCCGGCGAAGCTGAACGCCGGTCCCTGGCCCAGCGTCGTCGGAAAGCGCAGCTCCAGCGTCTTGGCGTCTTGCGGCAGGTACGGCGCCGCCGTCCCGGCGCGCACCGCGTCGGCGGCCAGGAAGGCGGCGACGCCGGTCTCGTTGTACTGCGACTGGGCGCGCACCGCCGCGCCCGAGGAGATCAGCAGCTGGGTCGGCAGGACGTCGCGCTGGCTCGTCCCGGCGTAGCCGAGATAGCCCTGCAACGACCAGACGCCGTTGCCGACGTCTATGGCCGTGTCGGTCGCCATCCCGGCGCGGCCGGCCAGCTCGACCCGATAGGCGCCGGGGACCAGGGCGTAGCGCGCCGGCATCAGCGTGTAGGTCCCGGCCTTCAGGCCCGGAACCCCGTCCGGGATGGTCACCTGGCGGCCGACCTCGGGCAGGTCGCCGGCGCCGGCGCCGACCGGGGCCGCGCCCGGCTGGGCGCCGGGGACCAGGGCGTAGACCGCGTCGCCGGGGTTGCTGTAGCGATAGCCCGGCCCGGCGTTGGCCAGGGCGGTGGAGAGGACGTCGACCGAGCCGCCCCGGCCGGTGACGAACCCGCTGCCGAGCACGTCGCCGCCGCCGGACAGGTCGATGATCGCCCCGGCCCGCACGTCGTTGGACTTGCCGGCCAGCACCACGGACGGGGCGCCGCCCAGCCGCCGGTCGATGGTGTTGCCGGCGTTGAGATAGGTCAGCCCGTCGATCGTGCCGCCATAGGGAATGGCCAGGCCGTTGGCGCTCACCGAGGTGACGCCGCCGGGCAGCAGGGTCACCTTCTCGGCGACGATGGAGGTGTCGTAGTAACGCGAGGCGCCGCTGGCCTCGCCCAGCTGGATCAGGCCCAGGGGCGCGCGCAGGATCCCGCCCTGCTCGATCTCCTTCGACCAGATCCGCACGCCGCCGTACAACGAATAGGGCATGGCCGGGACGTCCGTCGTCGTGCGGCCGATGCGGACCTTCTCCAGCGCCTTGATGACGGTGATGTCGTTGTAGTTCGGGACGCGGCCGATGGCGCTGATGAACGGATAGAGCTGCGCCGCGTTGAGGTCGAGCAGGCGCGAGCCCGTCACCCCGCCGCCCAGCCGGATGTCGCCGGAGCTGGTCAGGACGGCGGTGTCGAAGCCGGCCTCGTCATAGACCCGGTCGACGCTGGTGGTGGGGATCTTGGCGGTCACCCCGTGCAGGGTCAGCTGACCGAGGTCGATCAGGCCGGCCTCGACGACGAAGCTCGCCTTGGTCGCCAGCTTGGAGATGGTGGTCTGCGGGCCGACGGCCTTGGGATAGAGCGGCGCGCCTTCCAGCGAGCGGTACGGCGCGGCGTTGAGCTCGACATAGGGCGCGGCCAGCCGCACGCGCATGGCCGAGCCGTCGCTGGTCAGGGCGCCGTGATAGAGCGAGATCGACCGCCCGAGCGACAGGTCGACGCTCCCGTCGAAATGCATCAGGTCCGCCAACGCCGTGAAGCTGTCGAAGCCGCCGGCCTTGATCTGCTCGACGCTGATCCGCCCCGCGCCCACCAGCAACGGGCCCGAGGAGAAGCCGCTGTCCTTGTAGGTCTGGCCGATGACCAGCTCGTGCACCCGGTGCAGGTCGTCCGGCACGGTCAGGTTGGCGTAGCGCGGCGTCTCCTGGGTGAGGATCAGCGTCCCGCCCAGCCCGCCGGGACCGCCCGCCGCCGCCCGCAGCGTCCCGTCGACATAGAGGCCCATCAGGGTGTTGAGGGCGATGGAGCCGCCGTTGCTGGCCACGGTCGTCGCGGTCGCCGCCGCGCCCTTGCGCGGCAGGTCGACGGTCGCGCTGGTCCCGCTGGCGTCGAGCACCGCGCCCGGCCTGACCACGACGAAGGCTTCCGCGCCCTGGGCGACGCCGCCGGGATTGTTGAGCAGGGTCGGGGCGCCGATGGTGATCGCGCCGCCGTTGGGAACGACGCCGTAACGCAGCCCCTGGCGGTCGACGGCGGTCGCCGCGCGCGCGGCGGCGTCGAGCACGGCGTGGTCGCCGATGACGATCGACCGTTGCCGCACGTCGGGGTCGGCCGGCGCGCCGCCGTTGGACTTGGTGTTGAGCTGCAAGACGTCGATCACGCCGCCGGGGGCGGTCAGCCGGCCGTCGACGACGATCGGCCCGACCGCCTGCACCGAAATGGTCGCGCCCGGATCGACGGAGATCGTCGAGCCGGTCCCGATCGAGACGCCGCCCCCGACGCCCAAGCGCGCCGCGTTCGAGGCCAGCACGAGGTTCGCGCCGGCCCGCTGGGTCAGCCGTCCGGCCGTCGGGTCCTCGTTGTAGACGGGCGGGGTCCACAGTTGCAGGGCGGTCCGCGGATCGACGCCGCCCGGCGTGTTCAGCGCGTCGCCCGTGGCGCGGTAGACCGGCGTCGTGACCTCGATCCGCGCGCCCGGCGCCACGGCCAGGCCCTGGTGGCCGTCGATCACATAGTTGGAGAAGCCGGTGCTGAACAGCCGCGCGTCCAACGACTGGAGGGGCTGGACCTTGACCGGCCGGGCCACCGCCTGCCCCGCCGCCAGGCGTGAGCCGGCCGCGAACACCACGTCGGTCGGCGCGAGGTCGCCCGCCTTGAGCGAGGTCGGGGTCGGCGTGATCGGGATGCCGTTCGGGAAGACGTTGGCCGGAACCACGTAGTCGAGCGGGAAGTAGAAGGCGCCGCTGACGCCGCTGATCACCGCGCCGGCGCGCAGGGTCGGCCGGGCTAGCGCGGTCACCTGGACGGGAACGCCGTCGACGATCAGGGTGTAGGGGAAGCGGACCGCCAGCGGCGGGCTCCAGTCCTGGGCCAGCGTCACCGGTTTGTCCGCCGAGAAGCTGGGCTGGCCGCCGATGATCGTGCCCGGCGCGCCGACCGTCCGGATGTAGTCGTAGTCGAACGGCAAGGGCTCGCCGGCCGCCACGCGATAGGGCTCGGCGGTGACCAGGTCGACGCCCGGCCGCTCGCTGGGGGACAGCACGCCGTCCAGCTTCAACACCGACCCGCCCACGGTCATGGCCGGACCGCCCTCGACCGTCAGCGTCCCGCCGCCGAGCACGCCGTAGGCGCGGATGTCGCCGCCCAGCGTCACCCGCCCGGTCCCGTCCCCGACATTGGCGGAATAGTCCGCCTTGAGGATCACGTCGCCGCCGCGCCCGCCGCGCAGCGATCCGTCCGGCGCCACGGCCGCGCCCGACGAGGCGTCGATCCGCGAGCCCTTGGCCAGGGTCACGTCCTGGGTGGCGCGCAGGGTCACCGAGCCGCCGTCGACATAGGCGAGCCCCGCCGCGTCGCCCGGGGTGACGAGGGCGTTGCTCCACTTGCCGCGCACGTCCAGCGCGCCCCCGGCGCCCAGGACGATCGAACCCTTGGCCGCGACGAGGTTGCCGATCGCGTCGTTGTAGACGTTGGAGACCCAGATGTCGCCGCTGCGGGCGGTGACGCCGGCGTCGATCCGCGTATTGGTCGCGACCAGGCTGAAGCGGCCGCCGTCGGCCAGGGTCAGGTCCGCGCCGACGCGGGCGTCGCTCCCGGTGCTGACGTCGATGCGGCCCAGGCCGAAGCCGCTGAGGCGGGCGGCGTCGAACCAGGCCGTGCCGACCCGCGCGTCCGGCGTCGCGGCGGCCAGGTCGGCGGCGCCGACGAAGCGCACGTCGGTCGCGAAGGCGCCCTGCAGGCCGAGCGCGCCGTAGCGGCCATAGACCAGGCCGCCGGCCAGGGCGGCCTGGTTCTGGCCCAGCTTGTAGCCGTCCGCCACCGTGGCGTGGGGCCGGGCCTTGACCTGCCGCGCGCCGGCCAGGACGTCGGCGACGATCTCGCCGTCGAACAGGGCCGTCGGCGTCGACAGCACCAGCGCGCCGCCGTCGCGGCCGACCGAATAGGCCGCCTCGTCGCGGACATAGACGCCGCGGTTGAACACGCCGCCGGCGTAGGTCTCGTCGTAGCGGCCGCCCCAGCGGTCGTGCTTGACGGTCTGCGAGCGCCCGACGCTGACGAAGGTCATGGCCGCGGGGGCGTCATTGATGTCGTACAGCCGGCCGTCGGCGCCCTGCAGGCGCGTCGACAGGACCCCGCCGCCGGAATAGTCGACGCTGCCGCCGGCGACGTTGAACACCGCGCCGCGATCCGCCGCCACCGTGGCGGCCGACAGGGTGATGGTCCCGCCGACCGCGGCCCATTCGCCGATCTTGTGGGACGCCGCGCCGAGATAGCCGCCCACCTCCAGCAGGCCGCCGGCCGTGTAGTAGCGGTCCCCCTGGTAGCCGCCGGCGCCGGACGGCAGCAGGACCAGGCTGCGCGCGTCGACCCAGACGTCCTGGTTCTTCAGCGCGCCGCCGTCGCGGTTGGCCGCCGAATCCCGCAGTTCGTTGCCCTGGATGTTGACCTTGATCGCGTTGGAGCCGACGTCGAGGGCCACGCCCCGCACGCCGGAGACGTCGAGCATGGCGCCGTCGCGGACCTGGGCGCGGCCAGCCGAAGCGGCCACGGCGATCTGGCCGCCCTGGGCCAGGGTGGTCGAGCCGGAATCGAAGACGACGCCGCCGCCGGACACGATCTCGACGCGGGACTGGTCGCGCCGGTCCTGCAGCTTGGCGAGGTTGTCGAACTGGCCGAAGGACGCCTGGCTCCGGGCGTTGTCCTGGGTCTTGGAGTCGGCGATCAGGCTGTCGCGCTGGGCGTTCAGCGCGGTGTCGGCGCTGTCCAGCTCCGGCAGGATGGCGGTCAGGCTGTCCTTGGCCAGCGTCACCTGGCCGGCGGCGTCGCCGGCCGAGGTCGACAGGTGGATGCTGCCGCGCGCGTTGACCGAGGTGGTGGCCAGCAGCACGCCCTGCTGCCGCACGTCGCGGCCGGTCAGGGTGATGTCGCCCTGCGCCGCCTCGATGCGGCCGCTGTTGACCACGAGGCCGGACACGCCGGCGGCGTTGATCAGGGCGCGGACTTCCGAGCCGCGGGTGGTCGAATAGGCGTTGGCGTCGGTGCCCTGGCCCTTGCGGATCAGGAAGTCGTCGCCGGCCGCCAGCAGCGCCTGCCCCTTCGGCGTGACGATGGCGCCGGCGTTGGTCGCGCTGGCGCCCAGCAGCATGACGTAGCCGCCGCCGTCGAGCACCGAGACGGGCGCCTTGGTGGTGAGCACGGCGCCGGCCTCGACCCGCACCGGGCCGCCCGCGCCGGTGAAGGCCGGCGCGTAGCCGCCGCCGACCAGGGCGCTGTAGATTCCCCGGTTGAGGAACTGCTCGTTGCTCAGCCCGGCCGCCGCGGCGACGATGTTGCGCGCGTTGACCTGCGAGGTGCCGCCGAAGATCACCCCGTTGCGGTTGAGGACCAGCACCGTTCCATCGGCCTTGATCGTGCCCAGGATGCGCGACGGGTCGGCGGCGGCGTCGGTCACCCGGTTCAGCACCGCCCAGGTGGAATCGCCGTGCTGGTTGAAGACGAGGTCGGTCTCGCGGCCGACGTTGAAGCTGTCCCAGTTGAGAATGGCCTTGGCCTGGTTCTGGTCGACCACGACCTTGACCCGGCCGTCGCCGCCCTGGGACTGGACGGGCGCCGCCGCGCCGATCCACAGGGCGGGGTCGGTCGCGCCGCCGGCCGCCTGGAGGCCGCCGATCCCGAGGCCGTTGGGCGTCAGGGACTGCGCCGCCAGGGCCGCGGCCCGAGCCGCCGCCTGCGCCGCGTCCATCCGGCTGCGCGCCAGGGCCGCGCGCTGGAACGCCTCGATGGTCCGCTGGGTGGCGCTGGACGCCGCCGCGTCCTGCGTGGCGCGGGAGGCCGCCGCCTGGGCCGCCGCCGCGGCCGGGTCCGGAACGCCCTTGCGGAACATGTCGTCCGCGCTGGCCTGGGCTCCGATGGACACCAGCGCCGCCGCCGAAACGCCGAGCAGCAGCCGGCTGCGCGAGGACATGGAAAGGGTGCGGGTCATCGGGCGGTCTCCTGCGGCCCGGCGGCCGCGAGCGATTGGGGACGGTGCGGAAGGGCGAAGGGGCGAAGCCCGGCGGGCGCGGCGACGCTCATGGCGTCTTGCCCAGGGGCGGCGTGTAGACGGGCGGCGCGGGCCGCTGGGGCCGCACGCCATGGCCATAGGCCGAGCCCAGCCGCTGCCGCGTGGCGGCGGGAAGGGCCGCGCCGACCACGGCGGCCGACGAACGGGCGGAAGGGGCGTCGAGGCCGCCGCCATCGGCGGCGCGATCCTGGGCGGCCTTGTCCTGTGCGGCTTGGGCGGCGGCGCGCAGCCGCGCGGCGGCGCAGTCCAGGGTCCCGCTCCGCGCCCCGGCCACCTCGACCGTGACGCAGACGGAAGCGTCCGGCGGGCCGCCGATAGTGGCGGGCGCCGGCGACGCCGCCGCCAGGGCGACGCCCGCCGCCGCGACGCACAGGCGCGCCGCGACGGGGACGAGGACCGGCGGATGCGGAAGCGGCGCCCGGCTCATGGTCAGAAGCGCGTCTGCAGGTCGATCTGGACGACGTCGTTCGAATAGGGAACGCCGCTGACCGCGTCCGCCGACAGCCAGCGGGCCCCGATCGAGGTGTTCTTGCCGAACGCGTAGCCGCCGCCGAGCATCCAGCCCTTGGCGTTGGTCCCGCCGAGATGGAAGTCGCTGTCGACGAAGGCGTCGAGCGTGGCGTCGCTCTCGACGTGGCGATAGCCGCCGAACAGCCGCCAGTCGCCCCGCGCGGTCAGGCTCGGCTTGCCGACGCTGACCATCGCCTGCCAGCCGATGTCGCCGCCGTCCCAGACGCCCGGGATGCGGACGGTCTTGGTCGAGTCCTTGGGATCGGGGATCAACCGGTCCGGCCCGAGGTTGTTGACGGCGCGGGCGGCCGTGCGGGCGCGGTCGAAGGCCAGGTTCTTGATGAAGTCGCCTTCCACGCGGACGCCGAAGTCGCGGAAGCCGGTGTAGTCGACCTGGCCGTGCAGGTTCAGCACCTCGAACTTCGAGGCCAGGCCGAAATACTGCACCTCGGGGCTGTCGAGCGGGTTGGGCAGGGCCGGGTTCGGCGTGACGTTGCGGATCGGGAACAGCGTGTTGCCGAACTGCACGAACTGCGGCCGCGTCGCGTCGGTGTCGCAGCTGGTCTCGTAGTAAGGGCACGGGCTCGACGTGCGGCCCTGCGTCTTGTCGAAGACGAAGTAGCCCGCCGCCAGCTTCACCCCCAGGGTGTCGTCGGGCTTGAACTCGCCGCCGATCTGGCCGGCGAACAGGTACCTGTCGTGGGACGAATAGGCGCCGGTGTTGTTGGAGCCCAGGTTGAAGTCGGTGTTGAAGATCGGGAAGGCGCCGGCGGCGCCGAACAGCGCGATCTGGTCGGTCAGGGCGTAGCGGCCCGACGCGGCGACGCCGTCGAAGTTCAGGTCCTCGTCGAACAGCAGTTCGGTGGTCCAGAACGGATTGGCGAAGCGGCCGAAGACCAGTTCGACGCCTTCGACCGGCTTCAGGCGGATGTCGGCGCGGTCGATCCAGATGGCGTACTTGTTGAACGGCCCCGAGCCGCCGAGGGTCTGGTTGGTCGAGACCGGGCTGCTGTCGGAGCCGGTGGCGACGCGCAGCTCGCCGGTGATCCAGTCGTCGATCTGGGCGGTCAGGCCGATGCGGGCGCGGATGCGGGCGCGGTAGCGGTCCTCGGTGGAGTTGAGGAAGGGGGCGCTGTTGCGGTTGCTGCGGCTGATGTCGTAGCCGGCGCCGGCGTTGATCGCCTGATAGTTCGGGAAGGCCAGGCCGAAATTGCCGTCGCCCATCGTCACGCCTTCGCCGCGGACGCGGATGTCGCCCGACAGGGTGATGCGCTTGGTCCACTCGGAGACCTCGCCCGGCCGCGCCCAGCCTTCGGCGGCCGCCTGGCTGGTCAGTTCGGCGCGCAGCTCCTCCTTGATCTGGTTACGGACGGTCTTGGGAATGTAGGGCACGGTCAGGGTGTCGCCCGCCAGGCCGCCGGCCGGGATGGCCGCCGCCGGGGCCGGCGCGATCGTGGCCTTGGCGATCAGCCCGTCGGCCTCGGCGCGGCTGACCAGGCCCTTGGCGACCATCAGCTCCAGCAGCGCGCGGGAGTCGACCTGGCCGCCGGGGGGCGCCGATTGGGCGTGGGCCAGGCCCGGCCCGGCGAGGGACAGGCCGGCGGCGCAGGCCAGGAGCATGGCCTTGAGCCGGCCGCGACGGACGATGGAGCGGTACATGACAGTCCTCTTGAAGATGGTCGGGCGGGCGTTCACGCGCCGGTCCTGGCGATTTCGAGCCGAAGCGAAGGCAGTTTGGGCGGCGGGCGCTGGGAGAGCTGGAGACCGACCAACAGGCGTTCCAGCGCCGCGTCGCGGCGGCGGTCGCCCGACCCGTCGGCGATCTCGGCGCGGCTGATCCGGCCGTCGTCGTCGATCCAGACCCGCACCTCGACGCGGTACTTGCCCTGCAACGCCCGCTCGCCGCTGGCGGCCCGGTGGATCTCGGCGCGGACGCGCTCGGCGTAGGCGGCGAAGCCCTCGCCGCCCGGCTTTCCGCCGATGCGCGATCCCGATCCGTCGCCGGCGGCGAGGCCGAAGTTCCCGGCGGCGGCGCCCTGCCTGGCGGTGAGGGCGTCGTTGCTCTGGGCCTGCTGCGGCTGGGGCGTGGGCGGCGGCGGGGTGGGTTTGGGATCCGGCTGGTCGACGACCTTGGGCGGCTCCGGCTCGGGCGGCTTCTCCTTGGGCGGCGGCGGCGGGGGCGGCGGGGGCGGAGGCGGCAAGACCACGTTGATGATCTTCCGCTCGGCCGTCCGCTCGCCGATGGTCGGGCCGCGCAGCCACAGCCCGAGCCCGACCAGCGCCGCGACCAGGGCGAGCACGCCGAGGGCCGTCCACCCGCGGGCGCGGCGGCGGCGGCGGCGCGGGCCGCCCTCTAGGTCCTGGCTCGTCATCGCCCGCCCTCAGGCTCCGCCCGGCGGGCGGGTGGAGGCCAGGCCCAGCGAGCCGACGCCGACCTTCGAGCACAGGTCCAGCACCTGCATGATGCGGTCGTACTGCACCACGCGGTCGCCGCGCAGGATCACCGGGACCTGCGGATCGGCGGCCACCGCCTGACCCAGCTGGGCCTGCAGCTCGGCCATGGACACGGGCGTCGCGTCCAGGCTGACCGTGCCGTCGTTCTGCACCGAGATCACCCGCGTCTTGGGCTGGCTCAGCGACTGGGCCGCCGAGGCGGTCGGCAGGGCGACCTTGACCCCCTGCACCGCCGCCGTGGTCATGATGATGAAGATGACGAGCAGGACGTAGGCGAGATCGAGCATCGGGGTGATGTTGATCTCGTCATAGGCCTTGCGCTTGGCGCTGACTTTCACGGCCCCCTCCCCCTATTCGGCCGCGACGGCGGCGGCCGAACCGGTCCGCCCGGGGGTCTTGGGCGCGGGCGCCTCGACGTCCTGCCAGGTTTCGGCGATGCGCTTTTCGAGCTCGTCGACGAAGATCTGCTCGTCGGCGCTGATCTCTTCGATGCGGGAGAGCAGGTAGTTGTAGCCGAACAGGGCTGGGATCGCGACGCCGAGCCCGGCGACGGTGGCCAGCAGGGCGGCGGCGATGCCGGGGGCGATGGCGTTGATGTTGACGTCGCCGGCGGCGGCCACGGCGGCGAAGGTGATCATCACCCCGACCACGGTGCCCAGCAGGCCCAGGAACGGCCCGCCCGAGATGGCGATGGTCAGCAGCACCATCCACTTGTTCAGCTTCTGGCTCTCGCGCACCTGGCCGGCGTCGAGGGCCGAGCGGATGGCGGCGATCGACTGGGCGCGGATGGCGTAGCGCCCGCCGCCGGCCCGGCCTTCGGCGAGGCGGCGGTTCAGCTGGCGCTGGCCGATGCGGTAGAGGCGGGCCAGCGACGACGGCCCCTGGACCACGGCGGCCGGCAGTTCGGCCAGGCCGTCATGGTCGGAGCGCCCGGCGGCGGCGGCCTCGTAGGCCTCCAGGAAGTCTTCGTTGGCCGAGGCCGTCCGTCCCAGCATCAGGCCCTTGCCGATCATCACCAGCCAGCTGATCGCCGCCATCACCGCCAGCAGGACGATCACCACCCAGGCGTCGGGGGTCAGGGCCTTGACCAGGATGCCGAAATAGCCGTGGCCGTCCTTGTCGACCTGCTCGGCCTTGTCGAAGCTGGCCAGCTTGGCCCCCACGCCCTGGCTGGCCGCCGCCAGCTGGATCGCGCCCGGCGTCAGCGCGCTGCGGGCGATCTCGAACTCGTCGATCTCGCCGGCGAAGCCCTGGCCCAGGGCGACCTGGCCCGTCGACGGCCCCAGCGTCCCGGCGATCTCGCCGGCCGGCTTGCCGTCGATATAGAGCGTCGTGCGCCCCGCGTCCGAACTGACCGCCACGTGCGTCCAGCTGTCGGCCGCCAGCGGCTGGCCGGCCGCGACCCTGCGCCCGCCGGCCTCGACGAACACCGTCCCGCCGTCCAGCCCCACCGTCAGCGATCCCGGGGCCGAGAACAGCGTCCCGCCGCTCCCAGCCGCCGCCGGCTTGACCCACATCGACACCGTCGCCGGCGCGCTGAGCGCCAGCGCCGCCGGCAGGCCGATCCCCGCCCCGCCCTCGAGCTTCAGCGACTGGCCGATCAGCCCCGCGCCGTTGCGCGCGCCGCCGACGCTGCCCGTCACCCCCGAGCCGCTGGCGTCCTGCGGCGCTCCCGCCTCGGCGAAGTGCCACACCACCGCCCGGCCGCCGAACACGCCCTTGGCGTCGCCGCCCGGGCCGGCCTTGGCGTTGCCGTAATAGGCCAGGATCGGCGTCGGGCCGCCCGCCTTCAGGTCGGGAACCAGCACCCAGACCAGCCCGACCTCTTCGCTCGGGCTCCACTTCTCGATCTGGAACTTCAGCGGGGTCTTGTCGTCGCCCGCGTAGAACCGCAGGTCCGAGCCGTCCGGCTTGGCGTCCGTGAAGGTGAAGTTCCCGGAATGCAGCCGGATCAGCACCGGCGTCGTCCCGATCTCACCCGTCGCCCCGGCCTGGCCCGGCGTCAGAACGATCCGCGTCCGGTACGACCAACCGTCCTGCCAAGCCAGGGCCGGCGTGCAGATCCCAGTGAACGCGGCGGCGGCGATCAAGCCGGCCGCGGCCTTTTTCAAGCGGGCAGATAGCGTCATGGTCTAGAATTCCCCCCACATGCGGAAGCGAGTGAAGACATCGCCGGAGGCCGTGTCGGGCCCCGAGCGCAGCGGCACGCCGACATCGACGGCGCCGTTCAGGTAGTCGAAGAGCCGGACCCGCAGGCCGCCGCCCGCCGAGCCGAGGTTGTATTCGCTGCGCTGGCCGGCGAGCGGCCGGTGGATGCCGGCGACGCCCCAGTCGGCGAAGGCGTGGAGGCGCAGGTCGTTCAGCAGCGAGCCGCCCAGCGGAGCCAGCGGCGGCGACCGCAGCTCGACCTGGAGCGCCGCGCCGTAATCGCCTAGCGCCTCGGATTCGTAATAGCCGCGCACGGTCTCCATGCCGCCGAGGCTGAAGCCCTCGTTCGAGATCAGGGGGTCGGGCGCCCATTGGCCGACGCCGTGGAGACGCAGCTGGAAGTCCCGCCAAAGGTCGGCCGTCGCCGCGCCGTCGAGCTTGAGCGCGAAGAAGTTCGGGCTGGCGCCGAAGCGCTTGTAGTCGAACCGCGCCAGACCGTCGCCGAGGCCGCGCAGGCCGAACACGCCGGTGACCGTCAGGTTCGACTTCAGCCGCCCCGCCGACCAGTCGCCGCGCCAGCCTAGCGTCAGGGGCGCGTAGCGGATCGCCGCCCGGTCGCGGTCGGCGCCGAGGGCGACGTCCTCGCCGAAATTCTTGTAGTCGAGGCCGACGGTCAGGCTCTGATAGAAGCCCTCGCTGCGGCTGAGCGGGGCGATGAGGCGCACGCCGCCGAGATCGCCCTTGCCGACCACGCTGGCGCCGCCGATGACGCTGATGTCGCTGTCGGAATGGACGTAGTAGCCCAGCAGCTGCGCCGACCCCACGCGGGCCAGATAGTTGACCGACAGCACCGTGCCGTCCTTGGGCCGGCGCGGCGCGGTCTGGGTCGAGACCGACACGCTGTCGCCCCGTCCCCACAGGTTGTCGTAGCGCACCGACGCGGCGGCGCGCAGGTCCGTCGTCGAGGCCGAGCTGAAGTTGTTGAGCTCGGCGGTGGCGTGGAAGGGCGTGCGGTCCTCGACGTTGAGCACCACGTCGATGGTGCCGGGCGCGGCGCCCGCCTTGACCTCCGGGGTGATCCTGCGGTCGGCCGACACGTTGAGGGCGACGATGTCGCGCTGGACGTCGGAGAAGTTCGGCGCGCCGCCGGGACGCAGCGACGGAGCCCGCGACAGCACCCAGTCGCGGCTGGTGCGGGTTCCCCCGGCCACCTCGACCCGGCCGATGGTCTGCGACTGCGCCTCCAGGCGGATGATCCCGCCCTCGACCGACTGCTCGGGAATGGACACCGTCACGGCGCCGTAGCCGTGCTGCTCGAACGCCTTCTGCAGGGCGGCGCGGGCCTTCTCGATGTCGTCGGCGGTCCGGTCTGGCCCGGTGAACGGATAGACGGCGTCCTCGATCACCTCGGCCGGCAGCAGGGTCGCGCCCTTGACCTGGATGGCGCGCACTTCGAACCGGGCCGCCGCCTGCGCGCCGCCCTGGGCCTCGCCGGCCTCTACGGGCTGAGCTGCGACCGGGGCCGCCGCGGCGGTTCCCGCCAGAAGCGCCGTCGCGCAGGCCGACGCCCGCAACCAACTTCCAGTGTTCAACATCGAGCCCCCGGCAAACATCGCTCGACGCCCCCGCCGGCCCTGGCGGCGCGCCTAAGATGACGAGGCGGCTCTTGCCCTCGCGGGAAATTCCCAACAAGTCAAAATATCGGAAATGGATTTCGATTTTGGCTTTCGTGCGGTGAAAGCTTGCTTATATGTAATTTAAATGACAACTCACGTCGCACATATACGAGACAATATCGAACGAATGCGGCCAATAAGGCCGATAACAACTTCAATGAATCAACTATGTATAGAAACAACGAGACGACACGCCTTGACTTTACATCAAGGCGGCGGACGCCGTCGAATTTTCAACCGCCTTGGCGGCGGATCAGCGCCCCCTGGGCGCGAAGGCTCGCGCCCGGGTCTGGGTCGGCGTCTCGCCGAACAGCCGCTGATAGTTGCGGGCGAGCGTGGTGGCGGTGCGATAGCCCACGGCCTCGGCCAGCCGGGCGATCGACCGGCATTCCTCCGCGCTCCTCAGGCGGTCGCGAACCCAGCCCAGGCGCTCCCGCTCGACAAAGCGGGCGAGCGACATATCCAGGCAGGTCCTGACGTTGCGCTGCAGGGTCGGGAGGGTGACGCCGGCGATCCCGGCCAGCGCCTCCGCCGAACAGCGGCTTTCGGGATGGGCGCGCAGGTGGTCGACCGCCCGCATGAGCGAACGGGACACCGGGAAGCAGTCGTCGGGCGCCTCGCCCTTGAGGGCGCGAACCACGGCTTCGCCGAGCCTCAGGTCCAGCCCGGCCGGCTCGGGCGCGCCCTCGGCCGCGGCCAGGTCGCGAAGCTCGGCCAGCGCGGCGCCCAGGCGGGCGCCCTCGCCGTCCAGGCGGACCACGTGATCGACAGGCGCGAGCCGGCGCGGTTCGGCGAAGACGGCCGGGACCGCCCGCTGCACCAGACCGACGGGAACCCGCAGCAGGACCCCCGACGCGCCGGCGCTCCAAAGGCATTCGACCGCCTGCGGCCGGTTGAGGATCAGGGCCGCCCCGGCGGCGATGTGGCGCACGCCGCCGTCGACCACCACGACCGCCGCGCCGGACAACGGCGCGATCAGCCGCAAGGTCCGGGCGTTCGCCGCCAGCTCCAGGCGCCGGCGGCGGCCAAAGCGGCGCACGTCGCCGACGACCTGGCCGGCCTGCACGAACCGGGTCCAGTCCTCGGCCACGCCGAAGTCGGCGGCAGCAAGCTGCGGTTTGACGGTCTGAGAAGCACGCATCGGAGTCCCCCTTATTGCTACAGACGGAGGCCCCGCCGGTTTGCGAAGGACTTTTTTCGGGGAGCGTCCGGGCGGCGTGACAACGGCCGCGCCCGACCTCCGCTGTCATCAAGCCGCGACAAACTGCCCCTAGGTTCGCGGCCGAGAATGACAACCCGATGACCAAGGACGGCGGAACGCGCTGGATCGCCCTGCTCGGGGCGACCTCCCTGCATGTCGCGGTGGGGCTCGCCCTGCTGTCGGCGGCGGCGAACGGCGTTCCCTATCGCGGCCGCGCCGTCGAGGATTCCGGCCGGGCCATCCTGGTCGACCTGACGCCGGTCGTCCGCGCCGGCGACCACGCCGGCGAGGCTCCGGCCGCCAGCGAGGGCGGGCGGGCCACGCGGCAGGAGGCGTCGCGTCCCGCGAGCGGCGAGCGGCTCGCCAGCCCGGCCCCGGCCCGGAGCGCCGCCGGCCCCGCCGACCGATCGGATAGCCCTTCCGAGGCCCGCGCCGAAGCGACCCGCTCGACCGCCGACCTGCCCAGCGCCGAAATGCTGGCCTACCGCGCCCGGCTGCAGACCCACCTCGCCCGCTTCCGCATCTATCCCCCGGCCGCCCGCGGCGCCGGCGAACAGGGCGTCGCCGTCCTGCACTTCATCATGGACCGGCAGGGGCGCGTCATCGACGTCTGGATCGAATCCAGCTCCGGCGTGGCGGCGATCGACAACGAGACGGTGGCCGCCGTGATGCGGGCCCAGCCCCTGCCGGTGTTCCCGGCCGACTGGCCCGAGCGCCTGAGCATCAGCCTGCCGGTCGCCTTCAGGCTGGGCTGATGGACCAGATGCGAAGGCCGGCCCGCCCCGCCCAGGAATTCAAGGCGATCTGCGCGGCGGCGTGCCTGGCCGCGACCGCCGGCTGGACGCCCGCCCTCGCCCAGACGCCCGCGCGCCCGGGGCCGGAGCAGGACTACGACATCCCCGCTCAGCCGTTGAACGCCGCGCTCGCGGGCTTCGCCCGGACCAGCGGCGTCGATATCCTCTACGAGAACGCCCTGGGCGAGGGCCGCTTCTCCGCCCCGCTCAAGGGGCGGATGGCGCCGCAGGTCGCCCTGCGGGCCCTGCTGGCCGGCACCGGCCTGACCGCGCGCTTCACCGATCCCAGGGCGGTGATCGTGCACGCCGCCGGCGCGACCGCGCCTCGCGCGAGCGTCGACACCGCCGGCATGCCCGCCCTGCGCCTGGACATGGCCGAGGTCCGCGCCTCGGTGGTGATCGGCGCGCCGGACCGCGCCGCCTTCCAGCGCTACGCCCAGGCGGCCCAGGCCGACATCCAGTCGATCCTCGGCGAAGACCCGGCCCTGCGCGGAAAGGTCTTCCGGTTGAAGCTGGCGCTGACCGTCAGCCCGGCCGGCCGCATCGACCGCGTGACCTTGCTGCAGGGCAGCGGCGACGCCGGCCGCGACGACCGGGTCAGGCGCGGCCTGACCGGGCGGATGCTGCCGCCGCCCCCGTCCGGCCTGGCCGACGCGCTCTATTTCGAGGTCGCGACCGACCGCTTCGGGGCGCGGGGCTGAACGGTGAGCAACACCCGCATCCGCCTGCGCGCCACCCTGGTCGACCAATACGAGCGGCTGCGCGCCGGCCTGGCTTCGCGGCTGGGCTCACGCGACCTGGCCAGCGAAGCCCTGCACGAGATGTGGATCAAGCTCGCCGAGGGCGCCGACCTGGCCCCTGTCGCCGATCCGCCGTCCTATCTGTTCCGGGGCGCGCTGAACGCCGCCCGCGACCTGGAGGCGGCCCGGCGGCGAGTGCTCGGCCATGTCGAGATCCAGGCCATACTCGGCCTGGCCGACGACGCTCCCGGTCCCGACCGCGCCGTCGAGGCCAGGAGCGAGCTGGCGGCCCTGCAACGAGCGCTGAAGACGCTGAAACCCCGGCAGCGCGAGATCTTCCTGGCGGCGATCTACGAGGAGGTCGATCACGAGACGCTCGCCGCCCGTTACGGCGTCAGCGTCCGGATGATCCAGATGGAGCTGCGCAGCGCCATTCTTCATTGCGCGCGCCGCACGGCGCGAAAAAACCTTTTCGCGCGCGGGGCTCTGCGCGTGTCCAGAAAATAGGGAATGCTCCACGGAATGGATTTCGGACTGACGCGATGGGCGCTGAGCGATGGATAGCACGATAACGGCGCCGCCGGACGACGAGGCCGACCGGCTGCTCGGCCAGGCGGCCGACTGGCTGGTGACGCTCACCTCCGGCCGGGCGACGGACGACGACGCCCGCGAACTGGCCGCCTGGCGCGGCCGGAGCCCCGAACACGAGGCGGCGTTCCGCCATGTCGCCGGCCTGACCGGCCTGACGCGCGCGCTGGTCGACAACCCGCCGGCGCCGGCCGTCGGGCGACGGGCCGTGCTGGCCGCCGGCTCAGGGCTGTTCGCCGCCGCCGGCCTCTATGGACTGGTCCGCCCGCCGCTGGGCCTGTGGCCCTCCTACGCCGAGCTGACGGCCGACCGCCGCACCGGAGCGGGCCAGCGCACGACGTTCGCGCCCGCGCCCGGCGTCTCGGTGGAGATGAACTCGCGCACCAGCCTCTCCCTGGCCGATGGCGGCCGCGGCATGACCCTGGTCGGCGGCGAGGCGCTGGTCAGCGTCGGACCGGCCGCCGCGGGCGGCTTCGAAGTGCGCGCCGGCGGCGTGCGCGCGGCGGCGCAGGCGGCGGTGTTCAACGTCCAGGCCATCGGCGGCGAGATCGGCGTGGCCTGCGTCTCGGGCCAGGTGCGGTGCCGCCGCGCGGAGACCGGCTTCGCCCTGGGGCCCGACGAAGGGGTGACGGTGCGGGCGAACGGCGCGGTCGAGCGCGCCAGGATCAGGGCGGGCGTGGCGACCGCCTGGCGCGACGGGATGCTGGTGTTCGAGAACACGCCGCTGTCGGAAGTGGTCCGCCAGATCAACCGCTACCGCACCGGCGACATCGTGCTCGCCGACGCCGCCATCGGACGCCGGCCGGTCAACGCCGTGCTGCACACCGCCCAGATCGACAACGCCGTCAGCCAGATCCAGCAGTTGCTCGACCTCAAGGTCCGGCGCCTGCCCGGCGGCGTCATCCTGATGGGCTAGACGCGGTCAGGACCGCGGGGGCTTGGTGGGAAACCGGTCGTCGATCCGCGCCACGGCCCGCTCGAACCGCAGCAGGACGACGCCGGCGGCGGCGGCCGTCGCGGCGAGGATCATGAAGAACCAGCCGTGGTCGATGACCTGCCAGAGCGAGCCCAGCGCCCCGGCCAGCAGGTTCCCGAAGAACGCCGCCAGGAACCAGAGCGCGATGGTGGTCGCCGCCATGCCCGCCGGCGCGGCGCTGCCGAACAGGCCGAGGCCCACCGGCAGGATGAACAGCTCCCCGGCGGTGAGCAGGGCGAAGAAGGCGGCGAGCCAGATCCAGCTGACGCGGTCCCCGTGGGCGGCGAAGCTCGCGCCGGCGAGCACCAGATAGGACACCGCGACGATCGCCGCGCCGGTCGCCATCTTGCGCATGGTCGACGGCTCGCGGCCCCGACCGGCGGCGCGGGCCCAGGCCGCGATCAGCGGCGGGGTCAGAAGGAAGACCAGCATGGGGTTCAGCGACTGGAACCAGGTCATCGGCACCGACCAGCCGGCCGTCAGCCGCCGGTCGACGGCCTCGTCGGCCCACAGGGCGATGGTGTTGCCGGTCTGCTCGTAGGCGATGCGGAACAGCACCACGGTGGCGGCCACGCCGGCCAGCAGCAGGAGGCGTGCGACGGCCCCCTCCCCTTGCGCGCCGTCGCCGGCCTGCGCCTCGCGCGCCGCGCGGCCGCGCGGCGGGTCCGCCGGCAGATAGGGCTTGCCCGCCGCGTAGATCACCAGCCCGGCGAGCATGCCGATCCCGGCCGCGCCGAAACCCCAGTGCCAGCCCAGGAACTCGCCCAGCGTGCCGCAGACCAGCGGGGCCAGGAAACTGCCGAGATTGATGCCGACATAATAGACGTTGTAGGCGACCCCGGCGCGGGGGTCGCCGGGGCGGTACAGGCCCTTGACCTGGCTGGGCAGGCTGGGAAGGAACAGGCCGTTGCCGAGCGCGATCACCGCCAGGGCGGGATAGAGCAGCGCCTCGGAGGCCATCATGAAATGGCCGAGCGCCATGACCGCGCTGCCGATCAGCACCGCCCGCCGGCGGCCGAGCCAGCGGTCGGAGATCACGCCGCCGACGATGGGCGTGAAGAAGACCGACGCCGTATAGAGGCCGTAGACCAGCGAGGCGTGGCGCTGGTCGATCATCAGCTGCTTGGTCATGTAGTAGACCAGCAGGGCCCGCATCCCGAAGAACGAGAAGTTCTCCCACATCTCGGTGAGGAACAGCACGGTCAGGCCGCGCGGATGGCCGAACCAGGACTGCTCCGGGGCGACGGTCGTCGGGCTGACCGCCGACGCCGCCACATCCTCGCCCGTGCGTGACGCGGCTTCCATCGCGCTTGCCTCCCTGCGACCGCGAGGGACCGTCCCCGGGCATGCCCCTATGACGCGCGACCCGCCGCTGTCCCTACCTCTCGGGACGCGCGAACCTTGGCGCCGTTCAGCGGCCGGGCGGCGGGAACGACGGCGTCTGGAAGGTCGGGGCGGGGAGCGCGGTCTCGTCGGGCAGGCCCGCGAGGGCGCCGGTTCGCGCGAAGTCGAGGATCGGGCCGACGATCGGCGCGTCCTGGTCGAACAGCGCCGCCCTGGCCGTATGGCCGCCGCGATGCACCCGCAGCAGATGGCTGTTGGGGAAGTAGGGCACGAGCCCGAGGGGGTTCTCCATCGGCGTCGAGATGTCCCAGTCGCCATGGACGAAGAGGACCGGAATCTCGCTGCGGACCGGCGTGCGCAGTTCGTCGCCCATGTCAGGGGTCGGGATGAACGGCTTGGCCGCGAGATACCCGTCGAAGTTCCAGGCTCCCATGAAGGCCAGCCCGGGGTCCGAGCGCAGCAGGTGCTGGCGTTCGGGCGTGACGCCGAGGCTGATGTCGATCAGGGGGCCGATCAGGGCCTCGGGCTTGCTGCTGACCGCCCGCTCGCGGATCGCCTGGGCGGCGAGGCCCTCGTAATGGCCGTGATAGAGCGACAGGACCATGGCCGGCCAGACCTCCGGCGGCGACAGCAGCGCCTGCTGGAAGTCGCCCAGGCCCAGCACCACCGTCCGGGGCGGGCCGCCCGTCCCGTCCGTCGCCTCGACCGTGACCGGGGCCTGGGCCAGGCGGTCGCGGACGGCCCAGACCGCCGCCATCAGCCCGCCCGGCGGCAGCCAGGGGGCCAGGCGCGGGTCCTTGTCGGCCTCCCAGGCCAGGTGCTGGAGGGAGGCGAAGATGTGCGACGGCATGTCGTAGTGGTTGTTCAGGGGCTCGACGCCGGACAGGATGGCCCGGGTGACGATCTGCGGATGCCGGCGCATGACCGCCAGGCTCCATTGCGACCCGAAGCTCTGCCCCACCAGCACGATGCGCGGATAGCCCAGGGCCTGGCGCAGGGCGTCCACGTCGTCGGCGCAGGCGGCGATGGTGTAGCCGGAAAGGTCCTTGCCCGGATAGGCCGCGAGCCCCAGGCGGATGGCCGACAGCCACGCCTTGGTGTCCTCATGGATCGTCGATGGCCGGTCCAGCGGCGCGGCCGCCGGCCGCTCCCGATAGGTCAGCTGGTCGCCCCGTGTCGAAAAGCCCCGCTGGTCGATCAGCACCACGTCGCCGACGGCGCGGAACGGCAGCAGCATCTTGGTCACCCGCCGGCGCGACAGGGCCGAGCCGTCGTTTAGCCAGGCCACGTAGGAGCTGCCGGGTCCGCCCGGCAGGTGGAAGGTCGGCGCGCCTGCGGCGGGACCGGTCGCGCGGAAGCGGACGAACCCGACGCCGATGATCCGGCTGCGCGGATCGGCGCGGTTCTCGGGGACGTAGAGCGTGCCCAGTTCGTAGGGAACCGCCGCGCCGTCGCTGGTCGTGAACGTCCGCTGTTCGCTGACGATCGCGCCGGCCCTGGGCGTCTCGGCCGCCGCCGCCCGCGCCTGAGGCGCCCAAACCAGGGCCAGCAGCAAAGCCGCCGCCATCCAGACCCGCCCGATCATGTCCAACCCCTTCTTCCCGATTTCGCGACGCCGCCCGCGGCCAGGTTCACCAAGCATAGTTCAGGACGCGCTGGACGACGGTGGCGTCCGAAAGCCCCCAGGTCAGGAACGAGGCCGGCCTCGGCGGCAACGGCTTGTCGGCCGCGGGCGGCCCGTCGCGGAAATCCAGGGCGGTGACCTGCACCTCGCCGTGCGGCGGGGCGTCGAAACCGATGGTCACCCCGTCGGCCGGCGGGGCCGAATAGACCACCGCCACCCGGTTGAGCGAATATTCGGCGACCTCGCTCAGGGTATTGAGCGGCCTTCCGTTCAGGACGAGGTTGCGCAGCGCCTTGGTGGGCTGGATCAGGATCTTCAGCTGGCCGCCGCCGGGGCCGGGACGGACGCGGAGGACGACCTTGCTGGCCTGGCCCGCGGGCGTGGCGGCGCCGACGATCTCCGGGCCTGAGACCGCGACCGGCGCGGACGGGCCCAGCCAGATTTGGCCCGAGGCGACCAGCGGCATCTTGGCCTTGAAGGGATGCTCGCCCAGGGCGGAACGCGACCACGGGTCGAGCGAGCGCGTCGCGCTGGCCCGCCTATAGGCCCGGGCGTCGGCGTCGACCATGTAGAACAGCTGGGTCAGCCGGCGCGGCGAGGCCCCCGGCCAGTCCTGCAGCCCGGTCAGCGCCAGGAGCCCCGCCCCGAGGACGAGCAGGCCGAGCGCGCCGCGCCGTCCGGCCTGGCGGGCGCAGGCGGCGTAGAGGGCCGGACCGAGAACCAGCGCCGCCAGCGGCGCGAACAACGCCAGGATCTCCGGGACCACCGGCCCCATGAACAGGAAGAAGCCGCCGGCCCAGCAGCCGATCTGGGCGATCCCGGCGACGCCGGCGGCGGCGAGCACAGCCGCGCCCCGCGGCGAGGCCGGCTCCAGCCTGAAGGCGAGGACGATCACCGCCGCGCCCGCGGCGAGCAGCAGGGGCCAGTGGGCCAGGAAGGCGGCGGCGGGAACAAGGGCCTGAAGCACGACGCCGACCACGAGGGCGAAGACCAGGCCGCCGGCCCACAGCCCCGCCGCGCTGGTCGGCCGGCCGAGGCAGGCGACGGCGAGGCCGGCGGTCGCCAGGCCCACGACGGCGCCCGCCACGTCGAAGCCGACCAGGCTGCACGCCGCGCCGGCCAGCACGACGGCGACGGCCAGCGGCCATCGTCGGGCGCCGGCGGCCATCAGGCCCAGCACCCCGGCGACGATGGCCGCCGCGACCGCCGCCGCTCCAGCCAGCAGCAACGGATAGCGGGCCACCAGGACGTAGACCCGCTCGGGGCTCTCGCCGCCCAGGAAGCGGCCGCAAAGATGCAGGCCGAGCGCCGTCGCCAGCAGGATCAGCGCGGGCGCGCCGAAGCCGCGGGCCAGGTCGCCCCAGGCCAGTCGGCGGTCCCGCCGCATGAGAAAGACCGCCACGCAGGTCAGCCCGGCCGCGGCTGCGGTCAGCAGCCAGCCGACCCAGCCGGGATAGGCGACCAGCAGGCGCCCCATCAGGTCGGAATAGGTCAGGTCCGGCGCCTTGGCCGGCAGGGCGTCCGCGCGCGCCAGGGCCTGGACGACGGGCAGGACCTGGTCGCCCATGTCCTGCAGGCTGCCGGGGTCGAGGTGATCGGGCGTCGACAGCGAGGTGTGATAGGCGAGCTGGTCTCCGGCGAAGGCGAAGTTCAACCCGGCCATCCCCTGCTCCAGCACGGTGGTGAGGTCGGTGTCGTTGGGCATCACCCGGTAGAGGGCGGCCATCAGGGAGTTGGCGTTCGGCCTCGGCGACCGGGCCTGGAAGAGCCGGACCAGGGCGCCGGAGTCCCGGCTGGTCTCGAACATGGCCGTGCGGCCGGCGTCGCCGCGCACCTCCATGTTGATCACCACGCCCAGGCGTCGCGCGGCCGGATGGCCGGCCAGGAACGCCTGGACGCCGAGCAGCCCCGGCTCCTCGCCGTCGGTGAACAGGAAGATCACGTCCCGCTTGCGGTCCGGATCGGCCTCGAGGATGCGGGCGATCTCAAGCGAGGCGGCCACGCCGGCCGCGTCGTCCCCCGCCCCCGGCGTATTGGGCAGGGAGTCGTAGTGGCTCATGACCAGCACCGCCGGCGCGGCGCGATCCGCGCCCGGCAGCACCCCGACGACGTTGGTCACCGAGCCGGCCACCACGAAGCCCGGCTTGTGCTTGGCCGACGCCTGGATTCCCTCGGCCGACTGCGTCTCGGCGGGGATCCCCATCGCCCGCAGGCGCGAGAGGATGTGATCGCGCGCCCTGGCGATCTCGGCCGATCCGGTCGGGTGCGGGCTGGCCGCCACGGCGCGCACGTCGACCATAGCCCGCGCCGCCGAAAAGGCGGAAGGCGGCGCGTCGGCCCCCGCCGGCCGGGGCGTGGCCGAAGCCAGCCATGTCGCGACGACGCCGACCGCCACGGTCAGCAGGACGATCCAGGGGCGATGGGCCGCGGCGGGCGGGTTCTCGGTCATGGGCTTGGAAACTCCTTGTCACGGCGCTCGAGCGATCGGCCCGCCGCACACGCTCGCGCGTCGCCGCGCCAAGCGGCTCCCTGGGTTCGGCCCGGCGGAGGCGTTCGGAATCCGAGACCGCCCGGCGGGCGCCCCCAGGGCCCCTCTCCGGGCATGACGATCTGGCCGGCGAAGTCCCTACCCGTCCGCGGAAGGATGAATGACGGGCCCCTTGGCCGACGCCGTCAGGGACGCGGGCGGACCGGCCGGAAGTCCAGGTCCTGGTAGTCGTAGCTGAAGTCCGCCTGAGGCGAGACGGCCTTCATGGCCACCCGCTCGACCTCGCCGTCCGCCCCCCGGAAGAAGGTCACGAAGGCCGGCTCGATCGACTTGTCCCGCCAGCGGGCGATGAAGGTCTCGTATCGCCACGGCTCCAGGTCGCCGACCATGCCCGGCGTCGACTTGAAGTCGATGGTCAGTCCGCCGCCCGCCTTTCCGACGACCATCCGCCCGTACCACGGGTCGACGTAGTCGCCGGCGTAGCGGGCGGGCGGCAGGCCCGGCCCGGCGTCCGCCCGACGGGCGACCTCGGGCGGCGTGGCGGCGACGGCCGCGACCGCCGCCGCGGTCTGGCCCGCCTTGATCCTGCCGAGGATCGCCGGCCAGTCCGCCGCCGGAAAGCCGAGATAGTGGTCGAGCAGCTCGTACATCAGGCCGCGCGTAACCACGCCTTCCTCGGCGTTGAGCATCAGCGCGAAGCCGACGTCCTTTTCGGGGATCAGCACCACCACGGCGCGATAGCCGTCGACGCCGCCGTCGTGCCAGACGATCTTGTGTCCCCGCCAGTCGCGGACCTCCCAACCCAGGGCGTAGGTCAGGAACTGCGGCTCGGCCGCCGCCGCGGCCGCCGGCGGCCGATGGATCGGGATCAGGGTCTGCGGGGTCCACATCTCCCGCGACGCGGCGTCGCTGAACAGGCGCCCGCCCTCCGGCAACCGGCCATGGCCGAGCTGGATCTGGATCCAGCGGCCCAGGTCCGACGCGCTGACGGAGACCCCGCCCGCCGGCGCGGAGCTTTCGGCGGAGCCCTGGCGCTCGTCCAGCACCTCCTGGTCGCCCTGGCCGCGCACGGCGCCGTTCAGGCGGGCGTGCGGCTGGGCCCGGTTGGCGGTGCGGAAACGGTCGGCGTCGTCGGCCGTCGAGACCGTCATCCCGGCCGGCCTAAGCAGGCGCTCCTGGGTGAACCGCTCCCAGGTCTGGCCCGTGACCGCCTCGATGAGCTGACCGGCGGCCATGTAGAGCACGTTGTCGTAGGCGTAGCCCGAGCGGAAACTCGTGGCCGGCTTGATCCAGCGCAGCCGGCTCACCGCCTCGGCCCGGCTGAGCGAGCTGCGCGGGAAGAACAGCAGGTCTCCCGCCCCCAGGCCAAGGCCGCTGCGATGCACCAGCAGGTCGCGCACGGTCATCTCGCGCGTGACCCAGGGGTCGTACATCTGGAAGCCCGGCAGGCGGTCGACGACCTTGTCGTCCCAGCCCAGCCGCCCCTCGTCCACCAGCAGGGCGAGGTCGGCCGTGGTGAACGCCTTGCCGGCCGAGGCGATGGGGAAGATGGTGTCGGCGTCCACCCGCTCCGGCGCTCCAAGGCGGCGGACGCCGTAGCCCCGCGCGAGCGCCACCTTGCCGCCCTCGACGATCACCGCGCCCATCCCCGGCGCGCCGCTGGCCCTGAGCAGGGCCTCGACGCGATCGTCGAACCCCGCCGGCGGCGCGGCCGCCGCCAACCCCGCCAGCGCCCCGGCCAGGATCAGGACCAGAAGCGGCAGGAAAACGAGGGCCTTCGCCATCGGCGATGTCGGGATGCTGCGCATGTCGGCGGGCCTACAGCTTGCGGAACTCGAAGCCCTCGAACGTCAGGCCGACGATCCGGCCCGCACCGTCGCGGCGCAGCTGCAGGCGCGTGCGGCCGGCGCCGAGAACCTCGTCGCCGAAGGACTCCAGCGGCCCCAGGCGCTGCCGGTGCGGTCCCATCCGCAGCACCAGCCCGCCGCCCTCGGCGGCGATCACGTAGCGGCCGTCGATCTCGTCGTTGTAATAGACGCCAGGCGCCTGGCTGAGGATGGCGGCCGGGATCGGCTCGCCCTTGGCGGCGGCCGCCGGCTTGCCCGGCTCCTCGGGCTTGGGCTCGGGCTCGACGTACTTGTCGGCCAGCATCAGGTCGGCCAGGGCGTCGGCGACCGCGGTGATCCGGAACATGTGGTTGCACAGCAGCGCGATGCTGATCTGCTGGTCGGGGTAGCGGGTCAGGTCGGCCATGAAGCCCAGCTCCTTGCCCGGATGGCCCATATAGGTCAGGCCCCGCCGCTTGCCGAGATTGAGCCCGCCCACATAGTAGACGCCCGGCTCGGCGGTCACCGGCTGACCGTTCTCGAACTTGCCCACCCGCAGCATCTCGGCCTTGACCGCCGGACGCCAGACCTTGCCCCGATAGAAGTCGGCGTCCCACAGCGCCAGGTCGCGGACGGTGGTGTAGACGGCGCCGTCGCCGGTGCCCTCGAACTGGCTGACCGCCATGCGGAAGCCGCCCCTGGGGTCGCGGAGATAGCCGGAGGCGCGGTCGGGGACCACCTCGCCGAGGTCCTCGTGGACATGGGTGCGGGTCATGCCCAGCGGGCCGAAGATGTTCTCCTGCTCGAACCGTCCCAGGCTCTGGCCCGACACCCGCTCGACGATGCGCCCGAGCAGGAAGTAGCCGGAATTGCTGTACTTCTCCTGGGTTCCCGGGGGAAATTCCAGCGCCTTCAGACCGGTGATGACCGAGTAGATCTCGTCGCGGCTCACCGGGTCGCGCTGGGACAGTCCCCTGATGAACAGAACGTCGAAATAGTTCCTGATCCCGCTGGTGTGGTTGATCAGCTGGCGGATGGTGATCGGCGTCCCGTAGTCGGGCATCTCCGGCAGGGTCTTGCGGATGTCGTCGTCCAGGCTGAGCTTGCCCTGTTCGGCCAGGATGATGGCCGACATCGCCGTGAACTGCTTGGAGACCGAGCCGATGTCGAACACCGTGTCCGGGCTGATCGGGACCCGGTGCTCGACGCTGGCGTAGCCGTAGCCCTTCAGCGCCACCGGCTCGCCGTGGCTGTAGATGCCCAGCGCGCAGCCCGGCCCGTCCTTCGGCAGGGCCGCGAACGCCGCGTCGACGCGGCCCATGTCGGGGGCGGCGCCGGCGGCCTGGGCGGACGCGGTCAGCGCGGCGGCGAGGACCGCGCCCAGCGCGGTGGAAATCAGATGCCTGGTCACGGTCTTCACGACGCTCTCCAATGGTGGACCCTGGCCGAGGCCGGGCCGGCTTTCGACCCGGTCAGGGCCGCTGATAAACGGGATAGGACGGCGGCGCGGGCTGGGCCGTCCGGCGCCCGCGCAGGGCTTCGAGCGTGACCTCGACCGCCTTCTGGAGCTGGGGATCGCCGCCCGCCGCCACCGAGGCGGGATCGTTCTCCACCTCGTAGTCGGGGGTGACGCCGTGGTTCTCGACCTCCCACTGGCCGTTCAGGCCGTAATGGGCGTGGTAGGGGGTGGCCAGGCCCATGCCGTCCAGCAGACTGGGGCCCGAGCCGCCGACCAGGCCGCCCCAGGTGCGGGCCCCGACCAGGGCGCCGACATGGCCGGTCTTGAACATCCACGGCAAGGCGTCGCCGCCCGAGCCGGACATCTCGTTGGTGATCATGGTCTTGGGGCCGTAGATCTGGGCCGCCGGCACGCAGTAGCCGCCGGACGCCCGCGTGATCGCGCAGTTGCGCAGCGGCCGCTCCATCATGTCGACGATGTAGTCGGCGAACCGCCCGCCGGTGTTGAAGCGCGCGTCGACGATGGCCCCCGCCTTGCCGACCTGGGAGAAATAGAAGCGGTTGAAGTCGGCGAAGCCCTCGTCGGCGGTGTCGGGCACGCGGACATAGGCGATCTGGCCGTTGCTCAGCGCATCGACCTTGCGGCGATTGTCCTCGGCCCAGGCCCGGGCGCGCAGTTCATATTCGTCGTTGATCGGGACGACGGTCACCTCCCGCGCGGCCGCGCCCTCGGGATCGGCGGCGATCTTCAGCCGCGTCGGCCGGCCGGCCGTCCCCTCGAACAGGGCGTAGAGGTCCATGCCGGCGCGCAGGTCCTTGCCGTCGACAGCGAGCAGATAGTCCCCCGCCTTCACATTCAGGCCGACGCCCGCCAGCGGCGCGTAGTTGTCGGGGTTCCATTCCTCGCCGTCATAGATCCGGTCGATGCGGAACCGGCCGTTCTCGACCTTGTAGTCCGCGCCGAGCAAGCCGCCGCGCCGCCCGTTCGGCGGATGGAAGTTGAAGCTCTCCACCGCCATGTGGCCGATGGTAAGGTCGCCCAACATTTCGCGGAACAGGTAGATGAGGTCGTCGCGGCTGCCCGCCGCCTCGACGAACGGCGCGTACTTCTTCTGGGTCGCGGCGAGGTCGAGGCCGTGCAGGCCGGGATCGTAGAAGAAGTCCCGCTCGTAGCGCCAAGCCTCGCGGAACATCTCGCGCCATTCCTGGCGGGGATCGACCTGGATCTCCAGGCCGGTCAGCTTCAGCGCCGTCGGCTGGGCGCCGGCCGGCGCGCCGGCGTCGACCAGGAACCAGCGGCGGCCGGCGCGATAGAGCCCCTTGGCGCCGTCAGGCGTCAGCGTGATCCCGGCCGTCCGCTCGGCGATCAGTTCGAGCTTGCCGGAGGCAAGCTCGAACCGCTTGATCTTGAGGCCGTTGCGGCCGCCGGAGCGGGGCTGGATGATCGGTCCCTCCTCCAGGACCAGCACGCCGGCCTTGCCGGCCTGCAGGCCGGCGTAGTTGGCCGCGGCGATCGGCAGCTGGGTGATCCGCCGGTCGAGGCCGTCGAGGTCGATGCGGAACGGCCCTGCCGGCCGTAGGGCCTCGGCCGCCCGCTCGCCCAGCGGCGACGGCGCGTCCTTTCGCAGGACGGCGGCCCAGATCGTGCGGGTGATCGGGTGGTTCATGCCCGACATGTCCTGGATGGTCAGGGACAGTCCGAGGTCGGTGCTGACGGCGAAGGCCAGCAGGCCGCCGCCTGCCTCGAAGACCGGCCAGCGGGCGTCGGCCAGGCCGTCGGTGACCTGGACGCTGCGGCCCGTCTCCAGCGAATGCAGCCAGACGGCGTGCATGCCGCTGGCCAGCGGCTTGGAATAGGCCAGCCAGCGGCTGTCCGGCGACCAGACCGGCGAGGCCGTGTGGACGTCGACCTTGGTCGAGGCGCCCGTCAGCAGGTCCACGCACCACAGGTTCTCCCAGGCGTCGCCGACGATGCCGTCGACCTCGCCGCGATAGGCGATCCACTCGCCGTCGGGCGAAAAGACCGGATGGGCCTCATGGCCGGCGCTGGTGATCTGCCTGGCCGTCCCGCCCGCGCGGGGCACGCTCCACAGGTGGTCGGCCCAGGCGAAGACGATCTGGTCGCGGTTCAGGGTCGGCGACTGGGCCAGCGGCGTGATCGGGCCGGCGAACGCGGCGCCGGCCGCCAGGGCGACGGCGGCGGCCAGCCATGACGCGCGTTTCAGACCCATCTTCTTTCCCTTTGTCGTTCCGATTGAAAGCTGTTGAAGCCGTGTCGTGGTCAGGCCCATGGCGCCAGGCCGCCCCAGGCCCCGAGCAGGACCGCGAAAACGAGGAAGACGCACGCCGCCGCCCCGCGCCCCAGCCGTTGACGCCCTCGGGCGCGTGCATGATCGGCGTGCGGAAGGCGGCGGCCGTCTGCGGCCCGAAGACGCGGACGCCGTCCAGCGTCCCGCCGGCCAGCAGCATCTGCATGTAGCGCGCCATGTCCGGCGCGGTGGTCGAGGCCGAGCCCGCCGGAGCGTTCTGGCTGATGTATTCGAACCCCATCGGCTTGTAGCCGCCGTCCTTCCAGAGGAAGCCCGTGGCGCCCCGCACCGCCAGCGCCGCCGGCATGGGGGCCGGCAGCCCGGCGCGCGTCGGATAGGGCTCGCGGAAGGTGGTGCTGGTCATGCCGAGCGGCCCGGTGAGGTCGCGCTCGATCAGGTTCTCGAAGCCCACGCCCTCCAGGCGGGCGACCATCAGGCCGGCCAGCGAGGCGGCGTAGTTGGAATAGCTGGAGAATAGGCCGGGCTCGCGCACGCGGTCGGGCCGGTGGCTCCGGATCTCCTCGGCCAGGGGGAGGATGCGCGCGGGGTCCGGGGCGCCGATGTGGCTGCGCTCGGCGACCGCGAACCCGGTCGAATGGCCCATCAGGTCGAGGACGCGGATCGGATGCTTGAAGCCCTGGTCGGGGATCTTCATGTCCGGCGGCAGGTAATCGTTGACCGGCGCGTCGAGCCGGACGCGGCCCTTCTCGACCTCGCGCATCAGGGCGATCCAGGTGAAGGTCTTCGAGATCGAGCCGATGCGGAACAGGTCGCGCTGGGCGTCCACCGGCCGCCCTGGGCTGGACTGGCCGTAGCCCTTCACCAGCACCACCCGGCCGCCCTGGACGATCGACACGGTGACGCCGGCGACGTGGTCGGTCGCCATCCCGTCGGCGACGACGCCATCGACGAACCGCTCCAGTTCCAGCGGCGGCGCCGGGCCCGCGAGGGTCGGCGCCGCCGCCGCGGGAACAGCGAGCAAGGTCAGGCAGGCTGAAAGCCCCGCCAGCAGCCCGGTGAGGCCGGCCGTCGCCCGCATCGCGCTCACCACGACTTGCGCAGCGTCAGGCCGAAGACCCGCCCGCGCGGGCTGGCCATCTCGGGGTCGTAGCCCGTCGAGGCGTCGTGGTTGTTGACGAACGGCGGGTCCTCGTCGAACAGGTTCTCGACGTCCAGCGTCACCAGCAGGCCGTCGAGCGACTTGCGCTCGCTGCGGACCCTATAGGCGAAATGGGCGTCGACGGTGTTCCAGGCCGACACCTTCTGGTTCTTGTAGGGATTGACGTAGCCGCCGACGTGGTTGAGGGCGAACTGCGCCGCCAGGGGGCCCTTGCTCCAGCCGATGGTGCTGCGCGAGCGCAGGCTGACCGGGTTGCTCATGGTGTCGAGCAGGTCGAGCGCCTCCCCGCCGCCCCGGCTGATCTTGTAGGTGGTGATCAGGGTCAGGGCCTCGGCGAAATCGAGGTCGCCGAAGCCGGTCTGGAGACGATAGGACCCGCTCAGGTCCCAGCCGTCGGTCTGCACCGTTCCATAGTTGGACAGGCCGACGTGCATGATGGCGTAGACGTTGGCGGCCGGCAGCTGGTTGTTGGGAAAGCCGGGCAGGAAGGCGCCGACCGCGCCGGCGTCCTTGAACAGGCCGTTCGGCAGCCCGACCGAACCGGCCTTGTTCGCATAGATGGCGTCGAGCACCGCCTGGCTGGGATGCAGGCCGAGCACGATGCCCGGCGTTCCCGAACCTGCCAGGGCGCTCTGAATCTCAGGCGTGCTCGGCGCAAGGATGCGGTTCTTGTAGTCGATGTTGAAATAGGTGGCGCTGAACTTCAGCCCTGGCACGGCCTCGGGCTGGAAATCCACGCCCGCGCTCCAGGTGTCGGCCGTCTCGGGCTTCAGCGCGCTGTTGCCCGCGTCAGCCAGATAGACGACCCAGGAATAGCCCGGTGCAAGAGTGAAGGTGCTCGGATCGCCCGGGACCGCGCCGGCGTTGGGCACAGGCCGCAGGTAGTAGGCGTTGGCGGTCGTGTCGAGTTCGACAAGGCGCGGCGCGCGGAACGAGGTTCCCCAGCTGCCCCTCACCGTCAGGCCCTTGGCCGGCTGCCATTGCAGGGCGACCTTGGGGTCCGAGGTCGAGCCGAAGTCGCTGTAGTCCTCGAAACGCTCGGCCAGGGACAGGTCCAGCTTCTGAACCAGCGGCAGAGCGTTGTCGGCCCCGACCAGGGGAACGGTCAGTTCGGCATAGGCCGCCTTCACGGTGCGCTTGAACGCCCCCACGCCGAAGCCGTTGTCGGAAAACGCCGTCACGGTCTCAGGCAGCAGGCTTGTGGTGTCGTCCACCCGCGCACTTTCGTACCGCTCCTTGCGCCAGTCGGCGCCGACGGCCATGCGCACGGTTCCGCCGGGAAGGTCGAACAGCGGACCGCTGGCCGAGACCGACAGCGAGCTGACGTCGTAGACTTGGCGGTTCCGGGTGCTCCCTTGGACATAGGCCAGGGTCTGCGGATCGGTGAACGAGCCGTCGCCGAACGGGTTGAAATAGGGCAGGCCAGCGGGGTGCGGCCCGGCGGCGGGGTCGCCCGACGCGACGCCGAGGCGAGCCGTGTTGACCAGGCCGAGGCCGCGATTGACGAGGTGGTCCTGTCCCGTCGTCCCGGATAACTCGCCGCTCCACTTGAACGGCAGGTCGAAGTCGAAGCCCGCGGTGACCGTATAGTTCTGCGAAACCCCTTCGGTGCGGTTGTTGAAGTCCTTGACGAACGAGTAGTTGACCGTCTCGGAAGCCGCCGAGCCTGGGACGCCCGCAATGAAGTAGGGATTGGCCGTCCCGACGATGATCGCCTTGGCGTCGGCCCGGTTGCGGATGTCGAAGGTGCGCCGCGAATAGAGGCCGTCGGCGAAGAAGCGGATCGTCGGCGTCAGCGACTGCTCGAATGACGCGACGAAGCTGTTGCGCTCCTGGCTCGGCAGGAGATCGGACGAAAGCTGCGGGTCGAACTGGTTGACCTGACCGACCAGCAGCTGCGACGCGGTGAGGTTGCGGCCGTTCTGGCCGTGCGGAATGGCGGCGTAGGGCGCGCCGCCGACCATCACCGTGCCCGGATTGCCGGCGTAGAGGGACCCTGCCGAGATGGGCAGGAAGTTGTCACCGCCCAGGCTGGTCAGGTCGGTGCGGGCGTAGTCTCGCTTGCTGGCCGCCAGATGGGTGCGGCTATAGTATTCGTAGGACAGCATGGCGCTGCCGCCTTCCCACGCCTTGCCGATGGTCTGGCTGGCCTGGTATTCGTGAAAGCCGTCGCCCATTCCGTAGTGAAGGGTCGTGTCGGCGCCGTCGAAGCGCTTGCGCAGCACGAAGTTGACCACGCCGCCGACCGCGTCGGAACCATAGAGCGCCGAGGCGCCGTCGGGCAGCACCTCGACCCTGTCGACCGCCGACACCGGGATCTGCGAGACGTCGACGAAGGCTCCGCCCGAGGCCGGGGCGACCCGGCGGCCGTTGACCAGCACCAGGGTCGATTCCGCGCCCAGGCCGCGGATGTTCACCGCCGAACCCGCGCCATTGTTCTCGACCTGGCCCTGGCCGCGATTGCTGCGGACGCCGTCCGACGTGCCGATGGTCTGGACCGCCGGGACGATCTTCAGCAGGTCCGCCATGTTGGCGCGGCCGGCCGCGACGATCTCGTCCCGCCCCATCGCCAGCAGTTCGGAGCCGATCGGCGCCTGGCCCTTGATATGGGTGCCGGTGATCAGCACCTCGGACAACTGGGTCACCTCGTCCGGCTTCTCACCGGCGGCGTCGAGCTCGGCGGCGACGTTGTCGCCCGCCGGCGTCACCTTGACGGCGCTGGCGCTGACGAACTCGCTCTTCAGGCCGGTGCCGGCCAGCATCGTCGCCAGCGCGGCCCGCACCGTGAAATCGCCCTGCACCGCCTTGCCGACCTTGCCGGCCACCAGCCCAGACGGCGCGGCGATCGAGATGCGGGCCTGACGGCCCAGCTCCAGCAGGCCGGTCGAAAGCGGCTGCGCCGCTATCGAATAGTGAGCCGTCGCCTCCTGAGCGTGCGCGACGGCCGAGCCGGCCAGTCCGATCAACAGCGCCGAAACCCCCGCCGCACCGGCCAGACCGCCACGTGCGGTTCGAAACGTCCTGGGCATGCCCCTCTCCCTTTATCGTTTGTGCATGCTTGGACGTCTTGAGGTGCGTTTCGCCCTACCCCCGGATCGACAAATTTCTGACACATCGGATCAATCGGGCCTGCGCCGCCGCGTTTCGGGACCGGCCGCCGCCGCAGCTAAACCTGGGCGGGTGCGAAAGCCTATATTACCCGGCTGATATTGATCATATTTGATCCGGGTGTTAATTCGCCCCTATCAGCCGGACCAACGGAACGACCATGAACATCCTGACCGCCCACGGCGTCGACCTGGCCTATGACAGCTTCGGCGAGGACGGCGACGAGACCATCCTGCTGATCGCGGGCCTGGGAACCCAGATGATCCGCTGGACGACCCCGTTCTGCCGGGCGCTGTCGGCGCGAGGCTACCGCGTCGTCCGCTTCGACAACCGCGACGCCGGCCGCTCGACCCATTTCGCCGACCGCCCCACGCCCGATTTCGCCGCGCTGGCCGCGACGCTCATGGCCGGAGGACGGCCGGATGTCCCCTACCACCTGGAGGACATGGCCGCCGACGCCGTCGGCCTGCTCGACGCCCTGTCGATCGATCGGGCGCACCTCGTCGGCCGCTCCATGGGCGGCATGATCGCGCAGGTCGTCGCCAGCGCGCGTCCGGAGCGGACGCTGTCGCTCACGTCCATCATGTCCAGCACGGGCGATCCCGCCCTTCCGCCGGCCGCGCCGGAGGTCATGGCGATGATGACGCGCCCCGCGCCCGATCCCTTCGAGGACGAGGCCGGCTTCCTGGAGCACAGCCTGGCCTTCGCGCGGCGCATCGCCGGCTCCGGCTTTCCGTTCGATCCGGAGGCCCACCGCGCCCTCGTGCTGGAGGAACTCCGCCGCGGCTACGATCGCGGCGGGTTCGGGCGCCAGCTCGCCGCCATCGCCGTCGCCGGCGACCGACGGGCCAAGCTGGCGGCGGTCGCCGCGCCGACCCTGGTCATCCATGGCGCCGACGATCCGCTGATCCTGCCGGCCTGCGGCGAGGACACGGCGGCCTCGATCCCAGGAGCCGAATTCATGCTGGTCCCCGGCATGGGGCACGACCTGCCGCCGGCGCTCTATTCCGCGGTCATCGACGCCGTCGACCGCACCGCGCGGCGCGCGGCCTAGGCGAACCGCCGGGCCAGGGCGACGCAGAGCACGACGAGGCCGGTCGCCACGATCATGGTCCAGGCCACCGGCTCGTGCAGCAGCAGGCCGGCCAGCGCCAGGCCAAGGAACGGCTGGAGCAATTGCAGCTGGCCGACGCTGGCGATGCCGCCGAGCGCCAGCCCCCGGTACCAGAACACGAAGCCGACCAGCATGCTGAACACCGAGACGTACATCAGGCCGAGCCAGGCCGGAACGCCGACGCCCGTCCACGAGGACGGCAGGGTCATGGCCGCGAGCGCCAGCATCAGGGGCGCGGCGAGAACCAGCGCCCAGGAGATGACCTGCCAGCCGCCGAGCCGGCGCGAGAGCTTCGCGCCCTCGGCGTAGCCGAGCCCGCACAGGACGACGGCGGCCACCATCAGCAGGTCGCCGGCCGGAGAGGCCGCCCCGCCGTTGGACAGGGCGAAGGCGACGATGATGGCGCCGCCCAGGCCAGAGCACAGCCAGAACAGCGGCCTTGGCCGCTCGCCGCCCCGCAGCACCCCGAAGATCGCGGTGGCCAGGGGCAATAGACCGATGAAGACGATCGAGCGCGCCGAGTTGATGTGCTGCAACGCCAGCGCCGTTAGCAGCGGAAATCCGATCACCACGCCCACGGCGACCACCGCCAGCGAGGCGAGGTCCTCGCGCCCCGGGCGCGCCTGGCGCCACAGGGCGAGCAACGCCGCCGCCAGCGCCGCGGCGATCACCGCCCGCGCCGAGGTCAGGAACAGCGGCGAGAACCCCGCCACGGCGACGCGCGTCGCCGGCAGAGAGCCGCTGAAGATCACCACGCCCAGGAGGCCCGCGCCCCACCCTTCGGCCGATTGCTTGACGTCGCTCATCGTTCCTCGCTTTCCGGGCGCGAGGATAGGCGGCGCCGGCTGGCCACGGCAGCTACAGACCCATACAATATCGCCAAACTGTACTGGTAAGGATGCGCATACACCTTGAGCACGACGCCACCGCCGGGCGGCCGCACGCGAACCCGCACCGCCGATGTGATGACGGCGATCCGGGCCAGGGTGGCCAGCCGCGCCCTGATCGCCGGCGACCGCCTGCCTTCGATCCGCGGCCTCGCCGCCACGATGGGGGTTTCCCCCTCGACGGTGGTCGAGGCCTACGACCGGCTGGCGGCCGAGGGGCTGATCCGGGCCAGGCGCGGCTCGGGCTTCTATGTGGCGGCCTCGGTCCTGCCGCATCTGGCCCTGACCGAGGACCGCCCGGCCCAGGACCGGCTGGTCGACCCGTTCTGGGTTTCGCGGCAGTCCCTCGACGCCGGCGCGTCGGCGCTGAAGCCCGGCTGCGGCTGGCTGCCGGCCGACTGGATGCCCACCGAAGCCTTGCGGCGTGCCGTCCGCGCCCTCGCCCGCGCCGAGGATGCGCTGCTGACCGACTACGGCGGCGTGCGCGGCTCGCCGGCGCTTCGCCGCCTGCTGCTGGCGCGCTTCGCCGAGGACAGCGTCGAGGCGTCCCCCGACCAGCTGCTGCTGACGGCCTCGGGAACCCAGGCCATCGACCTCGTCTGCCGCTTCCTGCTGCGGCCCGGCGACACGGTGCTGGTCGACGATCCCTGCTACTTCAACTTCCGCGCCCTGCTGCGCGCGCATCAGGTGAGGATCGTCGGCGCGCCCTACACGCCGTCCGGACCGGACCTCGCCAGTTTCGAGGCCGTCCTCGCCGCCGAACGGCCGCGCCTCTACGTGACCAATTCGGCGCTGCACAACCCCACGGGCGCGACGCTCTCGGCGCAGACCGCCCATCGGCTGCTCAACGCCGCCGCCGCCCATGACCTGACCATCGTCGAGGACGACATCTTCGCCGATTTCGAGCCGGAGCCCTCGCCGCGCCTGGCGGCGCTCGACGGGCTGAATCGCGTCATCCGCATCGGCAGCTTCTCGAAGACGCTCTCGGCCTCGGTGCGCTGCGGCTATGTCGCCGCCCGACCGGACTGGATCGAGGAGCTCGCCAACCTCCAGGTCGCGGCCAATTTCGGCGGCCCGAGCCCGATCGCCGCCGAACTGATCGCCAGCGTCCTGGCCGGCGGCGCCTACCGCAAGCACATGGAGACGCTGCGTCGCCGGCTGACCCAGGCGCGGCGCGAGACGGTGGAGAAGCTGCGCGGCCTCGGCGTCGAGCCGTGGATCATGCCGCGTGGCGGCTTCAACCTCTGGTGCCGCCTGCCCGGCGACGCCGATTCCGCCACGGCGGCCCGCGCGGCCCTGGCCGACGACGTCGTCCTCGCCCCCGGCAACGTCTACAGCGCCTCGCAGAGCGCCGCCGGCTTCATGCGCTTCAACGCCGCGCAATGCGGCGACCCAAGGGTCATGCCCGCCCTCCGGCGCGCCATCGAGACGGCGCGGCGAAGCGCGGGCTGAGCCCCGGTCCCCGACGCCTCCCTACAGCGCCCGCGCGCGGAAGATGTGGCCGTCGGGGGCGTGGCCGAACGTGACGTGCTCGGTCTGGCCGTCATAGACGGCGCGGTAGCGGCGCACCGTGCAGCCGCCTTCGTCGAAGGTCTCGACCAGCTGGAAGTCCTTCATCGCGCCCAGGCGGGCGAGGTTGGGCGGCGCGGCGCGGCGGCCGGCGGGGCGGCCGATGATCGGGGCGATCTCCGAGGCGAAACGGGCCGGGTCCAGGGGCGCCTTGCCGCGCGTCAACATGGCGCGGGCCTCGGCGGTGCGGGCCGGGTCGGGGTCGGACACGGGCGCCAGCGACAGCCACGTCGAGCCCGGGAGGAGATGCTCGACCAGCTCCTGGGCGATCTGCTGCACGCCGCGCCCCCCGGCGTCGCTGCCGACATTGGTCATCGCCACCACGCCGATCCCCTCGGACGGGACCCGCACATAGAAGGTCAGGAATCCCGGCACCGATCCGCCGTGATAGTGGACGACCCGGCCATGGACCCGGTCGAGGAACCAGCCGAAGCCGTAGGCCGCGCTGCGCCCCGTGACCATGCGCTCCGGGGTGGTCATCAACCGCAGGGCCTCGGCCGAGATCACCGCGTTCGATTGCAGCCCCGCCTCCCAGCGTGCGGCGTCGCGGGCCGACATCAGCGCCCCGCCGTCCGGCCAGGCCGAGAACTCGCCGTCCATCATCATGGCGTGGCGCAGGACGCCGCCTTCCAGATCATAGGGCTCGGCGCGGCCGGCGATCACGGCGGGCGCGTCGTCCATCCGTCCTTCGGCCAGGCGGGCCGGCTTGAGCAGCTCCCGGGTCACGGCGTCGCGATAGGACTCGCCGTAGAGGTCGGCGGCCAGATAGCCCAGCAGCACATAGCCGGTGTTGGAATAGCTCCAGGCCTCGCCCGGCTTGAAGTCGGGCTGCAGCCCGCCCGCCTTGGCCAGGAAGGTGGCGCGATCGATGTGGCGGTCCGGCGCCAGGTCGGGCTGGCCGCCCAGCAGCGCATAGTCCGGCGCCCCGCTGGTGTGGCTGAGCAGGGTGTGGATCGGCAGGCCGGCGAACTGTTCGGGCAGACCCTGGACATAGCGGCCGAGCGGCTGGTCGAGACCGACCTTGCCCGCCAGGGCCAGGCGCACCACCAGGGCGGCGGTCAGCTGCTTCGAGGCCGAGCCCCAGTGGAACAGGGTGCGCTCGGTGGCCGGCGCCGCGAACGGCAGCGAGGCCACGCCCAGGGCGTCGACGATCGCCGGCCGGCCGCGCTTCACCGCCGCGACGGCCACCGCCGGCATCTGGTTGCGCTTGAGCAGGGCGGCGATCCGCGTCCGCAGCGTCCCCGGCAGGGGCTGGCGGTCACGGGCGGCGCCGGCGGCCAGGGCCGGCTCGGCGCAGGCGCCCGCCAGACCCGCCGCCGCAAGGCCCATCATCCGGCGTCGCGATAGGTCGTCCATCCTGTTTCTCCCAATACCTGGCCCGGAGGCGTCTCAGATGCGTCTCCGGGGGGCGTTTCAACGCAGCTCGTCGACCGAAAGGGGCTGGAACTCCGACCGGGGATAGGCCCGTCCCCGCTTCACCGTCAGCGTCACGGTGCGCAGGTTGCGGATGTCCTCCAGCGGGTTCTTCTCGACGATCATCAGGTCGGCCAGACGGCCGGGCGCGATCTGGCCCAGCGCCTCGGGCTGGCCGGTCGCCCGTGCGCCGACCACCGTCGCCGAGTGGATCACTTGGGCCGGCGTCATGCCGACCTTGTCGGCCAGGAACTCCAGCTCGTCGTACAACGGCGGGAACAGATCGTCGGGCGGGGCGAACCCGTCCGTCCCGGTCGAGACCGCCACGCCCTGGCGCAAGGCCTGGGCGGTCAGCCGCGCCGACACCTCGGCGGTGCAGATCGGCGCCTGGCCCGGCCGCTGATGCTTGTCGGATTCGACATAGGTGCGGTTGGTGGCGTCGAGGATCGTCCCGCGGCGGCGCATGGCCTCGAACACGGCGGTGATCTGCGGGTCGTCGCCGTGCGAGAGCTTGTCGAAGGGAACCGGCGTGCGCTCGAAGATGATCCGGGGCGGACGGTCGGCCGCCTGATAGGCCAGGTCGCAGACGTGGGACAGGCTGTCGGCCCCCGCCTCCACCGCGTCGAGCGGCAGGGCCGGCAGGATGGCGGCGTGGGTCCAGACCTTCAGGCCCTGGCGATGGGCCTCGGCCGCCAGCGCGCGCACCAGCGGCGCGGGGATGTCGGTGTAGAGCTTGACCGCCGTCGCCCCGGTGCCGCGCGCCACGGCCACCGCCAGGCGCACGTCGGTCTTGGGCGTCACCGCCTGGGCCCACGGCGCCGTTCCAGGCGTCCAGCCCTCGGACAGATAGGCGATGCGCGGATTGGCGAACAGGCCGGGCCCGCCCATCAGAGCCGCGTAGTAGATGTCCGGCGCGGGGATCTCGCCGGCGCGGCTGGCCCGCGCCAGGTCGGCGACGCCCCGCAGGTCGTCGGCCATGTCGCGGATGGCGGTGACGCCGGCGTAGACGTCGCGGCGCAGCAGGGCCTGGCCCGCCCTGCGGTTGGGCGCCAGCAGGTGCTCGTGGCTGTCGATCAGGCCGGGCAGGACGTACTGGCCGTGCAGGTCGACGGCCTGCGCCCCGGCCAGGTCGGCCTGCGACAGGCCCGCGTCGGGCGCGACCGCCTTGATGGTCTCGCCCTCGATCAGGATCGACATGCCCGGCCGCGACGTCCCCGACACGCTGTCGATCAGGTTGGCGTTGCGATAGACGACCCGCGCGGGGGCCGCGCCCGCGCTCCAGGCGCAGGCGAGCGCGGCCAAGCCGGCGGTCAGGCCGAGGAGAGGACGGCGCATCAGGGTTTTCCCGGTTGGGTCGCGGCCCAGGGCCGCATATAGGTCGGATAGGCCGGCCGCGCCGGACCGGCCGAGGTCGAGGCGGCGGCCAGGGACTGCAGCGTCGCCTCGACGGCGCGTTCGAGCTGGCGGTCGTGGCCGGCGGCCATGGAGGCCGGGTCGTTCTCGACCTCGATGTCCGGCGTCAGGCCGCGGTTCTCGATCTCCCAGCCGCCGGCGCCGTAGTGGCCGTGCGAGGGCGCGGCGACGCCGTCGCCGTCCATCAGCTGCGGCGCGCCGCCGGCGGTCAGACCGCCCCAGGTGCGCACGCCGACCAGCGGCCCCAGCCCCGCCTCGCGGAACATCCAGGGCATGGCCTCGCCGCCGGAGCCGGCCTGGTCGTTGATCAGCATGGTCTTGGGGCCGAAGATCTGGGCCAGGGGCAGGCACCAGTCGCGCCCCTCGCGGGTGGCGCCGCAGTTGCGCAGCGGCCGGCCCAGATGGTCGATCACATAGTCCGCAAAACTGCCGCCCAGATTGAAGCGGCCGTCGACAATGGCGCCCGCCTTGCCGACCTGGGCGAAATAGAAGCGGTTGAAGTTGGCGTAGCCGGCGTCGGAGGTGTCGGGCAGGTGGACATAGGCCAGCCGCCCGCCGCTGAGGGCGTCGACCTTGTGGCGGTTGTCCTCCTCCCAGGCGCGCTGGCGAAGCTCGATCTCGTCGAAGGTCGGCGTCACGGTCAGCTCGCGCGCGCCCCGCCCCTTGGGGTCGGGGCCGACCAGGATGCGGGTCGGCCGCATCACGGTGTCCTGGAAGGCGGCGTAGAGATCGGCGTCGGCCGTCAGCGGCTTGCCGTTGACCGCCAGCAGGTAGTCGCCGGCCTTGACGCCCTGCCCGGCCAGCGGCGCCTTGAGGTCGGGCGCCCAGACGTCGCCGTCATAGATCCGCGCGAACCGATAGCGTCCCGCCTCGACGGCGTAGTCGGCGCCCAGCAGGCCGACGCCGAAAGAGTTCATTTCCGGACGACCGTCGGTGCTGACGAACATGTGGCCGACCGTCAGCTCGCCCAGCATCTCGCGGAACAGGTAGTTGAGATCCTCGCGGCCGCCGACCGCCTCGACGAAGGGCCGGTAGCGCCGCTCGGCGGCGGCCAGATCCAGGCCGTGGAAGCCGGGCTCGTAGAAGAAGTCGCGCTCGAAGCGCCAGACCTCGTGGAACATCTGCCGCCATTCCGCGCGCGGGTCGACGTCGATCTCGACCTTGGCGATGTCGAGCTTGCCCTGGCCGGCCGCCGCCGGCGCGCCGGTCGGCGCGATCAGCCAGTCCCGCCCCAGACGCAGCAGCGCCTTCTCCCCATCCTCCGACAGGGCGAAGGCGCGGACGCGGTCGGCGAACGGCTCCAGCTTGCCGCTGGCGAGGTCGAGCCGGCTGACGGTCAGGCCGCCGGCGCGGCCGCCGGTGCGCGGCGCGACGATCGGCAGCTCCTGCACGAACAGCGTCCCGGCCTTGCCGGTCTTCAGCCCGACATAGTTGCCCGCCTGGGTCGGCAGGGCGGCGATCCGCCGGCCGAGGCCCTCCAGGTCCACCGCCCCGCCGGGTCCGTGCAGCGTCGTCGCATAGAGGCTGCGGGTCACCGGCCGGTTGAAGGCCGACATCTCCTGCCAGCTCAAGGCCGGGCCGAGGTCGGTGCTGGCGGCGAACACCAGCCTGTCCCCCGCCCGGTCGAAGGCCGGATAGCGGGCGTCGCTCATGCCGTCGGTGACCTGGACGCTGCGCCCCTGATCCAGGGAATAGAGGCGGACGGCGTGCATGTAGCTGGGCAGCATCACCGTGTAGGCGACGAAGCGCCCGTCCGGCGACCAGGCCGGCGCGAAGTCCTGGCTCGGCACGTCGAACAGGGCGGTGTCGATCCGGGTCATCTTCTTGGAGGCCAGATCGACCCACCACAGGTTCAGGCGCTTGTCGTGCAGCAGGATCTTGCCGCCGTCCGGCGACCACATCGGCTCGCTAAAGAACGACGGCGGATCGCCGAGGGCGATCTTGGTCGCGGGGGCGTCGCCGGCCACGTCGCGGACGTGCAGGGCGTATTCGCCGGATTCGTCGGAAAGATAGGCGATGCGCCGTCCGTCCGGCGACCAGGCCGGATCGCGCTCGGCCACGCCGGGGGTGCGGGTCAGGTTGCGCGCCTCGCCGCCAGCGGCCGGGACGATCACCACATCGCCATGCGCGCCGAACACCGCCGCGTCGCCGTGCGGCGACAGGCCGGCGCTCATGATCTCGCCGGCCAGCCTGACCTTGCCCGCCTTCGTCGCCGCCAGGTCCTTCGGCAGGTCGATCTCGACCTTGGTCGAGGTCCCGGTCTCGGGCGAGAACAGCCGCACCTCGCCGAACTGTTCGTAGACCAGGGCGTCCGGACCGGCCGACAGGCTCTTGAAATCGAAGCCGTCGGGATTGTCGACCAGCCGGCGCACGCTCTTGGCCCGGGTGTCGTAGGCGTAAAGGGTGACCGGCCCGTCGCGATCGGACAGGAAGTAGACCGTGTCGCCGACCCAGACCGGCTCGCTGTCGTTGGAATCCGTCCTGGGCAATTTCTCGACGCGCAGGCTCTTCAGGTCGGCCAGCCAGATCGGCGTCGCCTGGCCGCCGCGATAACGCTTCCATTCCTTCTGCCATTTGAGGTTGGGCACATAGGCGACCCGGCCGCCGTCCGGCGAATAGGAGCCGCTCTCGCCCCGCCACATCGGCAGGACCGCCTGCGGGCCGCCCTCGACCGGCACGGTGTAGAGGCGGTGGAAGGTGGCGTAGGAGTCGCGGCCCGAGCGGAACAGCACCTTCTTGCTGTCGGGCGTCCAGCCGACCGGAACGTCGGCGCCCGGATGCCAGGTCAGGCGGCGCGCCTCGCCGCCGCCGGCGGGCATGACATAGACGTCGCGGTTGCCGTCCTTCTCGCTGGAATAGGCGATCCAGCGGCCGTCGGGCGAGAAGAAGGCGCGCCCCTCGCTTCCGCCGGCGGTGAGCTGGCGCGCCGCGCCGCCCTGGCGCGGCACGCTCCAGAGATAGCCGCCATAGGTGAACACGATCTCGGTGCGGCCAAGCGTCGGCGACTGGGCCAGCACCGGCCCGGCGGCGTGGGCCGCGCCGGTCCCGAACAGCGCCGCCGCGCAGGCTGCGGCCGAGGCGACGAGGCGCAGCCTCGTCTTCAAGGTGGTCGTCATCGCTTCCGTCTCTCTGGATTGGTCGGGGCGGACTGGTCGGCTCACGAAACCGCCCCTTCCGCCACGGGAACCGTTCCGGGCGTCGCGGCGCCCGCCTCGACGCGCTGAGCCGGGCGGTCGAACAGCAGCAGGATCAGGCTGGAGGCTCCGGCGAACGCGGCCATCAATAGGAAATACTGGCCGTGCGGCATGCGCCCCCACAGCACGCCGACCACCCCCGCCGCCAGATTCCCGGCGAACAACGCAAGGCACCACACGGCGATGGTGGTGGCCGCGATCCTCGGCGGCGCGAGCCGGCCGAACAGGCCCATCCCCACCGGCAGGATGTAGAGCTCGCCCACGGTCAGGACGGCGAAGAACACGGCCAGCCACACCCAGCTCGCCCGGGCCCCGCCCGTCCACAGATCGACCGCCCCCAACAACAGGAAGGAAGCTCCGACCACGGCCGCGCCGATGGCCATCTTGACGATCGAGGACGGCTCGCGGCCGCGCCGCGCGGCGTCGGTCCACCGCGCCACCAGCACCGGCGTCAGGGCGAAGACCAGCAGCGGGTTGAGCGACTGGAACCAGGTCATCGGGATGGTCCAGCCGCCGACGTGGCGGTCGACGCCCTGGTCCGCCCACAGCGCCACGGTGTTGCCGAGCTGCTCATAGGCCACCCGGAAGATCACCACCGTCGCCGCCACCCCGGCCAGCAGCCACAGCCGGCGGGCCAGGTCGCCAGGCGGGGGCTCGTCCGCCCGGCCCCGGTCGGCCGCGCGGAGCGGCTCGGGCGGCAGGTAGCGCGCGCCGGCGACATAGATGGCCAGCCCCCCGGCCATGCCGACCCCGGCCGCGGCGAAACCCCAGTGCCAGCCGAAGGTCTCGCCCAGCGTGCCGCAGACCAGCGGCGCCAGCAGCGCCCCCAGGTTGATGCCGACGTAATAGAGGTTGAAGGCCGAGCCCCGCCTCGGATCGTCCGGCCGATAGAGGCCGACCACCTGGCTGGGCAGGCTGGGCATGAACAGGCCGTTGCCCAGGGCGATCACCGCCAGGGCGGGATAGAACAGGCTCTCCGAGGCCATCATGAAGTGGCCGAGCGCCATGATCGACCCGCCGAGGATCACCGACCTGCGCCGGCCCAGCCAGCGGTCGGAGATCACCCCGCCGACGATCGGCGTCAGATAGACCGTGGCCGTGTAGAGGCCGTAGACCATCGAGGCCTGGGCCTGGCCGAGCAGCAGCTGCTTGGTCATGTAATAGACCAGCAGCGCGCGCATGCCGTAGTAGGAGAAGATCTCCCACATCTCGGTCAGGAACAGGATGGTCAGGCCGCGCGGATGGCCGAACCAGGTCGGCTCGCGGCTGCTGGGGAGCGAGACTTCAGACATGCGTCACCAGGCGTTGGGGAAAGGACGTGGTCACCGGGCCGCCCCGTCGGACGGCGGGGCGAAGGCCGGAACCTTGAAGGCGGGCGCCGCCAGCTCGACCCGGACGGGCAGGCTCCGCACGTCGCCGGTCTTCAGGAAGCCGGCCAGGGCGTCGATGACGGCGGGGCGCTCCTCGACCAGCCGCATGCGGGCGTCGTGGCCGCCGCGATGGACGAGGACGACGCGGCCGTTGGGGAAATAAGGGGCCATGCCGAGGGCGTTCTCGACCGGGGTCGAGACGTCCCAGTCGCCGGCGACGAAGACCACGGGGATGTCGCTGGGCGCTGGTTCGCGCAAGGGGTCGCCGACGTCGGCGGTCGGCCAGGCGCGAGCCTTGGCGGCGGCGACATAGGAGGCCCAGTTCCAGTCGCCGAGGTAGCGGACCGCCGGATCGGTGAGCAGCATCCGCATCCGGGCCGGCGTCACGCCCAGGCTGGTGTCGATCAGGGGGCCGATCAGCGGCAGGGTGTCGTCGCGCCGCAGACGGCCCCTGGCGACCGACCGCCCCCAGTCGCCATAGCGGCGGTGATAGAGGGCGAGCATCAGGCCGGGCCAGTCCGCCGCCTCGGTGAGCATGGCCTGCTGGAGATCCTCGACGCCGAGCCTGACGTCGCGGCCGCCGTCGGCGGCGCCGCGCACGACCACGGGCCGGGCCGCCAGACGGGCGCGCACAGCCTCGACCGCCGCCATCACCCCGCCCGGCGGAAGATAGGGCGCAAGCCCGCGATCGTGGTCTGCGTCCCAGGCGATGCGCTGCAGGGCGGCGAAGACGTGGGAGGGCATGTCGTAGCCGCCGTCCAGCGGCTCGACCCCCGACAGCACGGCGCGGGCGACGATCTGCGGGCGCAACCGCATGACGGCGAAGGCCCACTGCGAGCCGAAGCTCTGGCCGACCAGCGAGACGCGGTCGTAGCCGAGGGCCCGGCGCAGGTCGTCGACGTCGTCGACCAGGGCCTGGACCGTATAGCCCGACAGGTCCCGGCCCGGCTGGGCGGCGACCGCCGCGCGGGCCTCGACAAGATCCGCCGCCGCCTCGCGCGCCGACGAGGCCGGGCGGTCCAGCAGGCGCCCGGCCTCGGCGTGGCGATAGGTCAGCATCTCGCCCCGGCCGGAATAGCCGCGCTGGTCGACCACCACCACGTCGCCGACCGCGCGGTAGAGCAAAAGCTCCTTGAGCTTGGCCCGCGCCCAGTCCGACTTCTCGGTGAAGATGTCGAAATAGCTGGAGCCCGGGCCGCCCGGCAGATGGAAGGTCGGCGGCCCGGCCGCGCCGGGGGCTCCCTTGAAGCGGAAGAAGCCGACGCCGATCAGGCGGCTGTCAGGCCGCGCGCGGTTCTCGCGCACGAACAGCGTGCCGACCTCGTAGGCGACGGTCTCGCCCTGGGGCGTGACCAGCGTCCGCGGCTCCTCGACCACCTCTCCCGCGCGCGGCGCGGCCGCCGCCGGCTGGGACGCGCCCAGCCAGCAGGCCGCGATCAGCGCCAGGGCGAAGCCGCGCGACGAGAAGCTCCGGAACGCCACGGCTCACCAGGTCTTGCGCAGGGTGAGCGAGACGGTCCGGCCGCGCGGATCGCCCTGTTCGGGGTCGTAGCCGATCTTGGAGTCCTCGTTGTCGACGAAGGGCGGATCGCTGTCGAACAGGTTCTCGACGTCGAGGATCAGCGACACCCCGCGCCGCAGCCCTCCGGCGTCCGGGAAGGTGTAGCCGAGGTGGGCGTCCACCGTGGTCCAGGACGACACCTTGGAGGTCACCGGCAGCAGGTTGTTGTCGTAGCCGCCGAGATAGTTGACGCCCAGGGCGGCCTGCACCGGACCGCGCCGCCACGCCGCCCCGACGTGGCCGTGCAGCCGGTTCGGGTTGCTGAAGGTGTTGAGCTGGTCGACGAACGGATCGCCCGGAACCCGCTGCACCGAATACTTGGTCAGGTAGGTCAGGCCGCCGTCCAGCGTGACCTGCCCGCGCCCCAAGCCGAACTGATAGGAGGCGTTGACGTCCAGCCCCTCCTCCTCGACCGCGCCGAAATTGGCTACGGCCAGGTTCAGGATGGCCTCGATCTGGTTGGCCGGCAGGGGCAAGCCGATGAAGTTCGGCTGGCTGTAGATCGCGTCCACCTGGGCCTGGGTCGGATGGCGGACCAGCACCAGATCGTTGACGACGCTCCCCTGGGCCAGCAGCGCGCTCACCTGCTCGACGGTCGGGGCGCTGATCCGGTCCTTGTAGCGGACGGAGAAGTAGGTCAGCCCCGCCTTGAAGCCCGGCCACGCGGCGGCGTGGAAATCGGCGCCCACGCTCCAGGTCTCGGCCGTCTCGGGCTTCAGGTTCTTGTTGGACGGACCGAACAGCAGAAGGGTGTTGGAATAGCCGGGCACCGGCGTCGTCGGCCCGGGCTGGGCGTTGGCGTTCGGGAAGGGGCGATAGAGCCAGGCGTTCTGTCCCTCGTTCAGCTGCACCAGGCGCGGCGCCTTGAACGAGGTTCCCCAGCTGCCGCGCAGGGACAGGCTGTCGAACGGCTTCCAGACCAGGCCGAACTTGGGATTGGTGGTCGATCCGAAGTCGCTGTAGCGCTCGCTGCGGATCGCGAACGACAGGTCCAGCCGTTGCAGGCCCGGACGGGCGTTGGGCGCGCCGAACACGGGCACCAGCACTTCGGCGTAGCCGGCGACGATGTCGCGGTGGGTGGCGCCGTCGCTGGGCAGGCTGTAGGGCGTCGGCTGGTCGTAGTCGAGCAGGCTGAAGGCGTCCAGGCGCTCGTAGCGGTAGTCGGTCCCGACCGCGGCCCGCACGTCGCCGCCCGGCAGGCTGAACAGCGGCCCGGAGGCCCCCAGGCTGGCGACGCGCACATCGTAGGTGTTGCGGTAGCGGATGGAGCCGGCGATCTTGGCCAGCGTCGCCGCCGAGGTGTGCGAGCCGTCGCCGAACGGGTTGAACGCCGTGGCGGGATTGGGGTCGGCCAGGGCCTGGGCCAGCCGGAAGTTGTTGGCGCCGCCGGTGTCGAGGTTCGAAGCGCGGTCCTGGCCGAGGGAGCCGTAGGCCTCGAGCGTCCACTCGCGCGGCAGGTCGAACCGCGCGCCCGCCGTGACGGTGTAGTTTTTCGAGCTCCCCGTCACCCGCTGCGGCAGGTCGTCGACCAGCGAATAGTAGATGGTCGTCGAGGTCGCCCCCGGGATCGGGCTGACGAAGAACGGGTTGGTGTTGGGCACCGTCAGGGCCGTATTGGCCCCCCCGGGCGCGCCCAGGCGTTTTTCGAAGTCGCGGGTGGCGTAGAGCGCGTCGAGATAGAGGTGGACGCTCGGCGTCAGGTCCTGGGAGATCGAGGCGACGAAGCTGTTGCGGCTCTGGCTGGGCAGGATGTCGGCGTCGCGCTGGGCGTTCATCAGGTTCGGCGCGCCAGGAATGAGGGCGGCGGGCGTCAGGTGCGTGCCGTCCTGTCCCTTGGGGATGGCGTAGAGCACCCCGCCGGCCAGGATGTTGCCGGGATTGCTGGTGTAGGGGTCGCGATAGTCGGTCCCGCCGAAGGCTCGCAGGTCCGACTGGAAGTAGTCGCGCTTTGAGGCGGCCAGACGGGTGCGGCTGTAATACTCGTAGGCCAGCAAGGCCGACCCGGAGCCCCAGTCGAAGCCCAGGGACTGGCCGACGTCGTATTCATGGAAGCCCGAGCCGAGACCGTAGCGCAGGCTGCTCTCGGCCCCTTCGCGGCCCTTGCGCAGCACGAAGTTGACCACGCCGCCGACGGCGTCCGAACCATAGATCGCCGAGGCGCCGTCCGGCAGCAGCTCCATCCGCTGCACGGCCGAGAGCGGAATCTGCGAGACGTCGACGAAGGCGCCCGAGGCCGTGGGCGCCACCCGCCGGCCGTTGACCAGCACCAGGGTGGCGTCCGCGCCCAGGCCGCGCAGGTTGACGCTGGTCGCGGCGGTCTGGTTGTCGACGCCGCCCTGGCCGCGATGGCCGTTCAGGCCGTCGGTCGCGCCCAGGCTCTGGACCTGCGGGATGGTCTTGACCAGCTCGGTGACGGTGGCGCGGCCGAGCTGTTCGATGTCGTCGCGCGACAGGTTGACCAGCTCCGAGCCCACCGGCGCCTGGCCGCGGATGCGCGTGCCGGCCACCACCAGTTCGGACAGCTGCGCCACCTCGGCGGCGGCCTGGGCCGGGGACGTCTCGCCGGCGTCGCCCGCCTTGGAGCGGGGCCCCTCGACGATGCGGACGGCGTTGGGCCCGACGAACTCGTAGCCGAGCCCGGTGCCGTCGAGCATCCGGGTCAGCGCCGCCCGGACCGTGAACTCGCCCTCGACCGCGCGCCCGGTCTTGCCGGCGACCAGCAGGGTCGGGGCGGCGATCGACAGATGGGCCTCGCGGCCCAGCGACAGCAGCCCCGCCGCCAGCGGCTGGGCCGGCACCGTGAAGCGGACCGCGGCCTCCTGGGCGAAGGCGGCGTGGCTGGTGGAAAGCGCCGCCATCAGGGCGGCTGTGCTTACTGCGGCCGCTCTGCGGCGGTTGCGTCCGAACATGGTCTCCCCCTCTCGTCGTTATGACTTGTCGTTGTGGTTTCTATGCTTAGGACGACGTCCGACGACGGACGGCCCCTTACCCGTCATGACGCTTTTTCGACGCCGGCCGCGCGCGCCGGCTCCAGCGAGGCCAGAAGGTCGGCGAACTCGCGGTTCATGTCGAAGGCGTCGTCGTCGAGGGTCCAGCCCAGCCGCACGATCACCGCCCGTCGCGCGGGGAAGACGGCGACGACCTGCAGGCCGAAGCCGCGCGCGAAATACATGTCCGCCGGCAGGTCGGGAAAGGCGCGCGCCGGCGATCCCGGCGCGGCGCGGCCGTTGAGGCGGAAGTGGCCGCCGTACTCCCCCAGCGGGGCGGCGGGGGCCGGCGCACGGACGTGGTCGATCCAGGCCCGCGAGAGGACCCGCCGCCCCTCGGACACGCCGTCGTCGAGGTGGAGCTGGCCGAACCGCGCCCAGTCGCGGGCCGTGGCGTAGAAGTACGAGCTGCCGACCATCGGCGTTGCCCTGGCGGATGGCGACGACCTCGCGCGTCACCGGGTCGCGGGTGCGCTCGACATGGCGCTCCACGAGACCCGACTGGGCGAGGTTCTTGCCGTCCAGCGACGTGCCCGCGAACGAGCCCGACCACACCGGCGTGCTGTCATAGTCGCGGCTCGATCGGGTGATCTTGACCCCGGCCTTGACGAAGTCGACCAGGCCGCCGGTCTGGTACTTGGCGTCCAGGCGCGCGGCGACGCGCTGGTCGGTCTGCTTGTTGCGGCTGAGGCTGGCCCCGCTGAACGGCAGCAGCGAGTCGTCGCGGTCGGCGTTCTGGGCGAAGGCCGGCAGTTGCGGCATCGGGAAGCGCGGATCGAACGACGACCACAGGAGGCCGGTCTGGTTAAACGGCGCCGAGCAGGCGTCGCAGTCGTAGCCCACCGAATAGTTGTCCGGCTCCTCGCGGTCGCCCCAGCTGTAGCTGAGGTCATAGTCGAGGCTGAGGCGGCCCAGGCGGCTGGCCCCGCCGAAGTTGACCGTGGCCAGGGTCTGGTTCTGGTCCTGCACCTGGAAGGTGCGCGCCATCTGGAAGGCCTGGGGGCTCCACACCCCCGAGCGGCCGTAGAGCGACCAGTAGGACTTGCTCTTGCGGTCGGCGTCGGTGATCACGCCGTCGCCGTCCTGATCGACGATCTGGCTGGTGGTGTAGCCGTAGATGCGCCCCTTGGCGCCGACGCCGACCACGTTGTTCTCGGGCTGGACCAGATTGGCGTCGTCGGCGTTGGCCTGGACCAGGCGCAAGGTCGGCCGGCTGCGGAAGTCGGTGTAGTCGTTGTTCGACACCCGCTCGAAGCGGTTGTACTGGCCGCGCAGATAGAAGTCGTGCGCGCCGCCGCGATAGTCGAGCGAGAAGTTGCCGCCGTAGCGCGTCTGCTCCACCCGCCGATAGTCGAGGTCGATGCCCGGTAGGTACATCGAGCGGTCGTCGATGGTCTCGGTGGAGTTCTTGCGCCAGCGATAGGGCTCCCACTCGCCGTCGTTCTCGGTCTCCTCGTTGAGGCCGTGGCTCTTGCCGTAATTGACCGAGGCGAAGAAGCCGAACTGGCCCGCGTCGCCGAACCGGGTGGCGAAATCGGCCTGGATCTGGCCGGAGCCGTCCCGCTCGCCCTGGTCGCGGGCGCGGTCGTTGATCCCGTAGGCGCCGAACAGCCGCACGGTCGGCTTGCGGAAATCGAACGCGGTGGGCGTGCGGAAATCGACCGAGCCGCCGATGGCGTCGCCGTCCATGTCGGGCGTCAGGGTCTTGGCCACCGTGATCGCCTGCAGGCCGTTGGGCGGCAGCATGGTCATCGACATCCGCCGGCTGGCCGGGTCGGTCAGCGCTACGCGCACGCCGTTGATCGAATAGGCGTTGTAGGTGCCGGCGAAGCCCCGGACGGTGACGTACTCGCCCTCGCCGGTCTCCTGGTTGACCACGACATTGACCCCGGGGACGCGGGCCAGGGCGTCGGCGACGTTGGCGTCGGGCAGCTTGCCCAGGTCGTCGGCCGAGATCACCGACACCACGGCCTTGGCGTTCTTCTGGGCCTCGATGGCCTTGGCCGATCCCAGCCGTTGGCCGACGATGGTCAGACCGTCGACGGCGGCGGCCTCGTCGGGCCCCTCGGCGTGGGCGAGGTCGGCGAACAGGCCGGCGGGGGCGGCGACCAGCAGGGCGGCGAGGCTGGCGCCCCGCAGGTTGCGGCGGCGGTGGCCCCTCTCGGGGGCGGCTTGGCGGTGCATGGGGCTCTCCATGATGGCGTTGCGGCGGGCGCCGGGCGGGACGCGCGGAGGCCAGCCGACAGCGACCGCGGCCGCGCCATGGCGACCCCGCTCGTACAGACCGAATTGCGAAAACCCCCGGCGCGCCCGAAGGCGCTTTTCACGTAGTCGGCGGCCGGCCGGCGCGGGCCGGCGGGCCAGGTTTCAGTGGTTGGTCGGACGGTTCAGGTCGATGCGGTTATCGGCTGTCGCTCAATGGCCTCGCTCCCGGATGAGATTGCAGAGGAGTTGTTCGTAGGCGGCCAGGTCGGCGATCTCCGCGCCCGGGTCCTTGCCTTGTTCGTCGTAGCGCCGCAGGCGGACGGCGGCCTGGGCGTAGGGAGCGGCGAGGAAGGCCTCGGCCTCGGCCTCGCTCATCGGACCGCCCTGCAGGGCCAGGCTCTGCAGCGAGGCGGCGCTCAACCGCTCCAGATAGCCCGGCTCGCGCGCCGCCAGATACCGCTTGGCGGCGACGTGCAGGCGCACCGGCTCGGTGACTTCGGGCCCGAACGCCCGGGCCAGGAAGCCGGCGCCGATCTGCTCGTGCCGGGCGTCGATCCCGCGGTCGGCGGCGTCCTCGCCGGCCTTCTGCATCATGTGGCCGACGTCGTGCAGCAGGGCGGCGGCGACGAGGTCGTCGGGCGCGCCGTCCAGGCGGGCGTGGTGGGCCGTCTGCAGCGCATGTTCGAGCTGGCTCACATCCTCGCCGTAGCGCAGGCCGCCGATCCGCCCGTAGAGGTCGAAGAGCGCCGCCACGAAGGCCTCTGGCGAAGTCATGCCGTCTCCATAAGCATTTGATTTTTCTTTCCTGAGCGGCGTCATAGGCGCATGGGGCCGATCGCCGGGTCGGTGCGGCTGGCGCGTCCCGTCTCGATGTGGCCGGCCAGGCGCAGCCGGTAGGAAGGATCGCCGGCCAAGGCGACCGTCAGGTCGTACCAATGGTCGCCGCCGCGCAGGTCCCAGACCTCGCGCGTCTCGCCGGAGCCCACCGACACCCGACGCCGGGCCTCGCCCTCGACCAGGGGATAGGCGTCGCCCATCTCGATGTGCAGGACCACCCGGCGCGGAAGCGCGCCCCGGATGGACAGCACCAGCCGGCGCTCGGCGTCGGTCGTGACGGTCAGCCTGGGCTGCGGCCGGCGGGCGTCGCCGGCGAAGCGACGATGGAAGCCGTTCGGTCCCGTCACCGTCAGGTCGTAGACGCCACGCCCCATGGCCTCGTTCCAATGGCCGGCGGCGTAGCGCGCCTTGGGCCCCAGGGTGAACCGCCACGGCCCGGCCCGATCGGTGTTGTCGAACACCTGGAACACCGCGCCGGCGGTCCCCGCATTGGCCAGATCGATCCAGACCGCGCCCCCTTCGACGCGGACGTCCGCGCCCAGGGCGTAGGGAACCGGCCGGGCCGGCCGGGACGGCCCGTCCTGGGCGGCGGGGGACTGGACCTCGGGGATGCGCAGGCTGGGCGCGGCCTTCGAGCGACGGACCCGCGCCATGTAGTCGGCGGTGGCCGGAAGGGCGAGGCTGGCCCAGTCGCGGTTCGGCTCGGCGAAATCGAAGGCCGAGGTCAGGTCGCCGCACACCGCGCGCCGCCAGTCGCTGATGTTGTCCTCGCGCACGCCGAAACGCTTTTCGAGGAAGCGCAGGGTCGAGGTGTGGTCGAACACCTCCGAGCAGACATAGCCGCCGCGGCTCCAGGGCGAGACGACGATGGCCGGCACCCGCACCCCCAGGCCGAGGGGATGGACGCCCGGATTGGCGACCTTGGCGTCGCCGTAGTCCTTGGCCTCGCCGGCGGTCGACACCGTCGAATGCCCCTCCTCCGGCCGCAGCGGCGGCATGGGCGGCGGCATGTGGTCGTAGAAGCCGCCGGCCTCGTCGTAGTTGACGATGAACACCGTCTTGGCGAACACCTCGGGATGGTCGACCAGCGCCTCGATCAGCCCGGCGCAGACATGCTCGCCCTTGGCCGGCTCGGCCGAGGGATGCTCGGACAGGTCCGCGGCGGTGACGATCCACGACACCTGCGGCAGCGCGTCGGCGGCGACGTCGGCCCGGAAGGCCGCGACCAGCTGCTCGCCGTCGGAACGCTTGCGGTCGGGATCGGGGCGGTGCTCGGACACCCACGAGCGGCCGCGCTCGTACAGCGGCGAGCCCTTGTCGCAGGGGCGGAAATTCTTGAACACCGACAAGATGTTGTCGCCGAAATTGTCGTACTCCTGATAGACCTTCCAGCTGATCCCCGCCTCCTGGAGGCGCTCGGCGTAGGTCTTCCAGTCGTGGGGATCGCGGGCCATCGGACGGTCCTCGGCCATGTCGGCGCTGGGGGTTTCGTCCTCGCCGTAATTGCTCATCTCCGGATCGCCGCCGACCTTCCCGCCGCCGTTGCAGCCGGTCCACAGGTGCAGCCGGTTCGGATAGGTCTGGGTCAGGGTCGAGCAGTGGTAGGCGTCGCAGATGGTGAACGCCGAGGCCAGGGCGTGATAGAAGGGCAGGTCCGAGCCCTTGTAGTAGGCCATCCGCTTGTGCAGCTCGCCGGAATGGCCCCAGCGGTCGTAGCGGCCGCCGTTGACGATGGTGATGTTGCCCTGGTGGCTCTGGTCCGAGCCGTCGACCGTGTAGGCGTTGGTGGTCCGCGAGTCGGCGTAGAACGGCGCGACGAAGCCGTCGGGGTGCTGGCGGCTGGGTTGGCGCCAGACCGAGGCCCCGCCCGGCAGGCGCTGCGGACGAGGATCGCCGAACCCGCGCACGCCGTTGAACGTCCCGAAATAGTGATCGAACGAGCGGTTCTCCTGCATGAAGATCACCACATGCTCGACGTCCATGATCGAGCCTGCAAGGCTGCGGGCGGGAATGGCCATGGCCTTGCGCAGCGCCGGCGGCAGCATGTTGATCGCCGCCCCGGCCGCCAGACCGCCGGCCGCGCCCCGCAGGAATCCTCGCCTGTTCGCCGTCATGCCCCGTCTCCCTTCGTCAAAATTGGTATAGACCAAAACGGCGAGCCGCTTGGACGAAACTTTCGTGAAGTTTGTGCGCGGGTTTTCGCGCGGCGCGGCCTTCGCCAGATCGCGGTTCGCTTGACCGCCTCCCGGCGGGTTCGCATGTTCGCGAACGGCGGATTCGCCCGCCGGGCCGAGACTCCCATGCCCTCAACCCCAAACCGGACCGACCTGGTCGAAGGCCTGCACTATCTGAGCATGCGCGACCACGTCGCCGGCCGGATCGCGTCGGGCGAGCTGAAGCCGGGCGAGCGCCTGCCGTCGGAGCGGCGGCTGCAGACCGATGTGGGCATGGCGCGCGGCACCATCCGCGAGGGCCTGTTCCAGCTGGAGGCCGAGGGCGTCATCTACCGCAAGGACCGCAGCGGCTGGTACGTCTCGCCGCCGCCGGTGGTCTACGACCCGACCCGCTGGGAGGGGTTCATGTCCTATGTCGAGGCGCAGGGCCGCCGCCCGGCCACCGAGACGCTGAGCAAGACGGAGATTCCGTGCGACGCGGCCCTGGCCCAGATCTTCAGGCGGCCGGTCGGCGCGCCGATGTACCTGATCCGCCGCCGCCGCTATGTCGACGACCGGGCGGTGCTGGTCGAGAGCATCGTCGTGGACGCCGTCACCGCGCCGGGGCTGCTTGAGCACTCCCTGGACCGGTCGCTGACCAGCGTCCTGAAGTCGCACTACAATATCTCGGTGGCGCGCAACCAGGTGGATATGCAGCCGTGCGCGCTGACGCGGGAGGAGGCCGAGGCCCTGCGGGTGAAATCCGGCCTGCCCGGACTCAGCGTGGTCCGGACCAGCTATGACGCCCAGGGCCGCGTCGTCGAGCACGACCGCGAGTTCTGGCGCCACGACGCCCTGAAGATCAGCGTCGACATCCGCGTGCGCTGAACCGCCGCCGGCGGGACAGCGGTCCGCGAAGGCGTCCCGAAGCGCCGGCGGCGCCTCGGGTTCGCCGAAGGGAAGGCCGCGCCTAGCGCGCGGCGACCACGATGATCTCGACCTTGTAGTCCGGGGTGGCCAGCTTCGCCTCGCCGGTGGCGCGGGCCGGCGCGTCCTTGCCCCCGACCCAGGCGTCCCACACCGCGTTCATCTCGGCGAAGTCGGCCATGTCGGCCAGCCAGATGGTGGCGCTGAGGATCTTGGACTTGTCGCTGCCGGCGCGGGCCAGCAGGCTCTCGATCGAGGCCAGCACCGCCTTGGTCTGCTCGGCGACGCTCGCGCCCGGCGCGCCGACCTGGCCGGCCAGGTAGACGGTGTCGCCGTGGATCACGGCCTGGCTCATGCGCGGGCCGGCGTCGAGGCGTTCGATGGTCATGGTGTCGTTCCTTGAGGATGGGCGCGGCCAGGCCGCGCCCTGGAGAGGGCCCATGCGATACCACATGGGCGCTATGGATTCAGGCGACGGTGACGCCGCCGGAATCGCCGCGCTTCGACGCCGGGCGGGACTTGCGGGCGGCCCGCCGGCCGGGGCCGGACATCAGGGGCAGCCCCTTCAGCTCGTGGCCGAACACCACCTCCGCGAAGCGTTGGTCCACCAGGGCGATCTCCGGCCGCCGCCGCAGCTCCTCGGCCCAGGCCAGGGCCAGCTCGGTCGAGGGATGATGGCTGGTGAGCTGGTAGTCGTAGCGGCCGCTGACGAAGACGGCGTTGGTGATCGCCGGCTCCGACCCGCAGTAGCGCTCGAAGACCACGCCGGCGTCCGGCCGTTCGCGCCGCAACGCCACCAGGCAGACGACGCGGACCGGCTCGCCGCAGCGGGCGGGATCATAGAGCCCGACCGTCCGCGCCCAGCCCTGCGCCTTCATCAGTGAGATCCGCTGGCGGAAATTGCCGATGTCGATCTGGAGATGCTGCAGCATCAGGTCGACGGCGCCGCGGGTCTTGCGGGCCGCCTCGTAGAGGCTGCGGATACGCAGCTGCGCCTCGCGGACGCGTTTGTATCCCCGGCGCGCCGGGCCGGGCTCGCGATCGGCGAAGGGCTCAACCCGCGGCATGGCCGAAGTCGCTCATCGAACGCCTCCCCAGAAGCTCGGGCGGGGCGGTTGCGCCATCCCGCCGACATAGTCCAGCCCGTCGGGCCAATCCACCGACTGCAGCAGCGGCCCGTCCAGGTCGACGAAGGCGCACTGCTGGGCCAGCACCATGGCGGGGGCCATCGACAGGGACGAACCGGCCATGCAGCCGACCATCAGCTCGAAGCCCATGGCCCTGGCCGCCGCCGCCAAGTCCAGGCCCGAGGTCAGGCCGCCGGCCTTGTCGAGCTTGATGTTGATCACGTCGAACCGGCCACGGGCCTTGTCGAGGTCGTCCGTCCCGTTGATCAGCTCGTCGGCGCACAGCTTGACCGGGCAACGATAGCCGTCGAGGCCCGCCTCGGCGCCGACCTTGATCGGCTGCTCCAGCAACACGACGCCCAGTTCGGCCAGCGCCGGCGCATAGGCCTTCAGGTCGTCCGGCGACCAGGCCTGGTTGGGATCGACGATCAGCGCCGATCCGGGCGCGCCGCGCCGCACCGCCGAGATGGCCGCGACGGGATCGCCCGCGCCGACCTTGACCTTGAGCAGGGCGTGCTCGGCCCTGGCGGCGGCGGCGGCCTCATAGCCTTCGAGATCGCGGATGCCGATGGTGTAGGCCGTGTTCACCGCGCCGGGGGCCGCAACCCCCGCCGCCTCGAACGCCGACCGCCCTTCGCGCCAGGCCTCGAGGTCCCACAGGGCCGCGTCGATGGCGCAGCGGGCGCCGCCGGCCGGAAGGACGTCCAGCAACGCCCGGCGCGAAGGCCCCGCCTCGACGGCCGCCCGCGCGGCCTCGATCTGAGCGGTCATCGTCTGCGGCGTCTCGCCGGCGTAGGGCACGCCGCACCCCTCGCCCCGGCCGATCCGGCCGTCGGCGTCGGTCAGGGTGACGACGATGGTCGGCTGGTCGGTCTGCACCCCGCGCGAAATGCCGAACGGCTCGTGCATCGGCCAGATGCGCGTCTCGACGGTCAGGCTCAGCATCACAGCGCCCTCACCCGCTCGACCAGCGCGCCGAGGTCCGAGCGCAGGGGGTCGAAACAGGGCAGGCCGTGCTCGGCCTCGACCTGGGCCATCAGATCCGCCGCCGCCTGCGGCTGCATCCGCGAGGTGTTGAAGCTGACGCCGACGAACCGCGCGGCGGGATTGGTCAGCCGGGCGGCCTCGACATAGCGCTCCATCGCCGTCGCCAGCGACGGCAGCGGATAGTCCGGATAGGCGCTGACGGTCGTGCGCAGCGGGTCGTGGCACAGGACCAGGGCGTCGGGCTGCGAGCCGTGCAGCAGCCCCAGCGTCACCCCGGCGTAGGCCGGATGGAACAGGGCGCCCTGCCCCTCGATGACGTCCCAGTGGTCGTCGGCCGCGTCCGGCGACAGGGTCTCGGCGGCGCCGGCGATGAAGTCGGCCACTACGGCGTCGATGGCCACCCCCTGGCCGGCGATCATGATCCCCGTCTGGCCGGTGGCGCGGAAATCGGCGGCGATGCCGGCCGCGCGCAGGGCGCGGGCGATGGCCAGGGCGGCGTACTTCTTGCCGAGGGCGCAATCGGTTCCCACCGTCAGCAGACGCTTGCCCGAACGCTTGCGGCCGCTGGCGACGGGAAACTCGCGGTCCGGCCGGCGCACGTCGTGCAGGCGCCGGTCCAGCCGGGCGGCGGCGGCGGCCAGTTCGGGAATGTCGGCCAGGCGGGTGTGCAGGCCGCTGACCAGATCGAGCCCGGCTTCGAGCGCCGCCAGCAGGCTGGGAACCCACGCCGGCGGCAGTTGGCCGCCCACCGGCGCCACGCCGATCAGCATCGACCGCGCGCCGCGGGCGACGGCTTCGGCCGGCGTCAGCTCGTCGAGGCCCAGGTCGACCCCGCATCCAGGCAGCCGCGCTTGCCCGACAGCCTCGTCCGGGAGCCAGTCGCGAATGCCGAAGGCGGTCTTGGCGTGCGGCTCGTCGGCCACGTCGCCCAGGAACAAATGGTACGGCCTCGGAATCATCGCATGCCTCGGTTTCCGGAATTTTCTTTTTATAAAATTCCATCCACTAAGCGCAATACGTTTCCTAAGCTTCAGGCGCCCCCTTGGTCGCCGCGCGCCACGCGCAGGCCCGGCGTCGCGGCGTCGCCATGGCCGACCAGCACCGTCCTCATCTCGTGTTCGGACGATGTGCAGACCGACAGCACGCGGCACGGGCCGTCGCCGGCCGCCAGATAGGCGTGGGCCATGGTGCTGTCGATATAGATCGCGTCGCCCTTTTCGAGCACGACCGGAGCGTAGAATTCGGTGTGGACCTCGACGCGCCCCTCGATGACGGCGGTGAACTCCTCGCCCGGATGGCGCATCAACGGCCCGAATTCCTCCAGGGTGCGCGCCTTCAGGTCGGCGAAGATCGGGGCCATCAGCTTGTGCGACAGTTCCGAGGCCGGATAGACGTGGTCATAGACCGGGGTGGAGATATGCGCGCCGTCGCCGAGGCGGTGGACGCTGCGCCGACCGGTGACCACGGCGGCGTTGGGCGCCCCGGCCATCGCGGCGGCGCCGGCGTCTGGGGCGAAGAAATAGGTGACGTCGACGCCCAGGCCGCTGCTGAGGCCGACCAGTTTGTCGTAGGTCAGCGACATCTGGCCGTTCTGCACCTTGGACAAGGCCGAGATCGACAGGCCCGACCGGCGGGACACCTCGGCGAGGGTCCAGCCCTTGCGCTTGCGAAGCTGCTTCAGCGCCTCGCCCAGACGCCTCAGGTGCGGCGGGGCCGACGCCCGCTCGCTCCGCGCCGCGGTCGGGTCCTCGATCTTGTCAGGCATGCAGCTTCCATTTCCGGCGCCGCCCGCCGTGGGCGACCGTTTCAGTATATGACAGATACGATCATACGAAATATCGGCGGCGGCCGCATGAGCGTCGAATCCCCTCGTCCACGGCCCGACCGGGGCGAAAGGCTCCAGGTCATAGACGCGCGAAGCCCCATCTTCCGGACGCGGCGAGCGCCTCACCGCCTGGACAGGCCGTCTCCCAGCGCTTGAAACTCCGGAAGGGCGGTTTCAATAAAATTTCTTATTGGAAAAAATGATTGACCATCATAACAGAACCTCTCTAACGCCTTTCGTCGCCGCGCGCCCAGCGCGGCCAGGAGCTTGATGCATGACGCAATCCTCGTCGCTCGACGTCATCGTGGTGGGAGCCGGCGTCGCGGGCGCGGGCGTCGCCGCCGAGCTGTCGCGGACGCACCGGGTCGCGCTGCTGGAGCGCGAGTCCCGTCCCGGCTATCACGCCACCGGCCGCTCGGCCGCGCTCTACTCGGCCATCTACGGCGGCGACCTCATTCGCGCCCTCAGCCGCGCCAGCCGCCCGTTCTTCCTGTCGCCGCCGCAGGGCTTCGCGGAAAGCGCCCTGCTGCGCCCGCGCGGAAGCCTATTCGTCGCCAGCGCGGCGCAGGCGGCGGCCCTGGAGGCCTTCGCCAATCTGGACGACGTCGCGCCCCTGACCCGCCGCGTCGACGCGGCGCAGGCCCTGGCCATGTGTCCCCTGCTCCGCCAGGACTATATCGCCCAGGGCGTCTACGAGCCCGAGGCCAGCGACATCGAGGTCGATCTCCTGCATGGCGGTTATCTGCGCTGGTTCCGCGCCAACGGCGGGACGCTGGCCTGCGACGTCAGCATCGAAGCCTGCGAACGGGTCGGCGACCACTGGCGGCTGCGCACCGGCGGCGGCGTGTTCGAGGCCCCCGTCCTGATCAACGCGGCGGGCGCCTGGGCCGACGAGGTCGCGGCGCTGGCCGGGGTCGCGCCGATCGGCGTCGAGCCCAAGCGGCGCACGGCGGTCCTGGTCGATCCTCCCGCCGGCGTGGCGGTGGACTCATGGCCGCTGGTCATCGACGTCGAGGAACAGTTCTATTTCAAGCCCGACGCCGGCCTGCTGCTGCTCTCGCCCGCCGACGAGACGCCGAGCGCGCCCTGCGACGCCCAGCCCGACGAGATGGACGTGGCCATCGCCGTCGACCGCGTCGAACAGGCGACGACCCTGCAGGTCCGCCGCGTCCGTCACCGCTGGGCGGGCCTGCGCACCTTCACGGCCGACCGCAAGCCGGTGGCCGGCTTCGACGAGACCGCCGAAGGCTTCTTCTGGCTGGTCGGCCAGGGCGGATACGGCATCCAGACCGCCCCCGCCCTCAGCCGCGTCGCCGCCGCCCTGGCGAGCGGCCTGGCGCCGCCGGACGACGTCGCGGCCCTCGGCGTCGCCGCCGCCGACCTCGCCCCCGCCCGGGCGCGGGCCGCGCGGCGGGTCGACGCCTAGCGGTCGGCGTCGCCCGCCGACGCCCAGGCCTTCGCAATATCTTCGCACGCCGGAACTAGGCTGGACCGGAGGTTGACTGTCGGGCGCTCCTCGCCGAACAGGCGACGCCCCCTCGCTCGCCACCGCCTTCCGGGGCTGGCGGGAATTCCGGAGCGGAGCAACGGAGGCTTTCATGACCGTCGCCTTGTCGCGCAGGGCCCTGTCCGGCGCGATCCTGGGGTTGGGGCTGGCTGGGCTTCTCGCCCCCGCGTCGCAGGCCGCGCCCGCGACGACGGACCCGGCCAAGGCGGCGGAAGCCCGGCGGACCGGCGACGTCCGGCCCTGGCCCGTCAAGGTGGTCGTCGTCACGACCTACGAGAACGGTGCCGACACCGGCGACAAGCCCGGCGAACTGCAGCTGTGGGCCGAACGCGAGGATCTGACCGAACGGCTCGACTTTCCCGGCGGCGTGCATCCGTTGCTGACCAACAAGGATCACTCGGTGGTGGCGATGGTCACCGGCATGGGGCTGGTCAATTCCGGCGCCTCGGTGATGGCGCTGGCGTTCGACCGGCGGTTCGACCTCAAGAAGGCCTATTGGCTGGTCGCCGGCGTCGGCGGCGTCGATCCCAAGGTCGGCGCGATCGGAGACGCGGCCTGGGCGGACTACGTCGTCAACGATCTCGCCAAGTCGATGGACATGCGCGAGGCGCCTGCGGGATGGCCGTACGGAATCTATCCCATGCGGTCCAGCAAGGCCGGCGAGATGCCGTCCCAGAAAATGGAATACGGCCCGTTCGACCGATACGCGCAGGTGTTCCCCCTGAACATCGGGCTGACGCGATGGGCGTATGAACTCACCAAGTCCGTTCCGCTGGACTACGCCCCGGAGCTCGCGGCGCAGGCCAAGGTCTGGACCGGCTTTCCCAACGCGCAGCAGCCGCCCAGGGTCCGCATCGGCTCCAGCTTCGCCTCCAATCACTTCTGGCACGGCGAAGCGGGCACCCAGTGGGCGCGCGACTGGGTCAGGATGTTCACCGACGGCAAGGCCACGTTCACGATGAGCGACATGGAGGACTCGTCGATCGCCGAGGCCATGGCCCGCCTGGAGCGCATGGGGCTCGTAAACGCCGGACGGCTGATGGTGCTCAGGGCGGCCTCGAACTACACGCTGGCGCATCCTGGCCAGACCACGTTCGAATCGGCGATGTCCCCCCACCCCGGCGACGGCCTGCCCGCCTATGAGGCGGCCTATCGGGTGGGCAGCAAGGTGGTGCACGAACTGGCCAGCGGCTGGACGCGCTATGCGGACCAGACCCCGAGCGCGCCATGACCGCCGCCCCGACCGATCGGCGTCGACGGCCAGGCGCCGGAAGCGCCCTGGCCGCGCTCCTCGCCGCCTCGCCGTTGGCCGGCCCGTCCGTCGCCGTCGCCGCGGACGCCAAGCCCGGCCCACGGACGGCGGAAGCACGGACGGCCGCCTATCTGGATCGCATCGCCGCCGACGGGCCCCAACTGAGGATGTTCCTTCAGGCCATGCCGAAGGGCGCGGACCTGCACAGCCACGTCGGCGGATCGGTCTATGCGGAGGACTTCCTACGATGGGCCGGGAACGACGGCCTATGCATCGCGACGGACACCAATCGCATAGCCGCCCCGCCGTGCGACGCGCCCGGCCGCGTCGCCGCGCGCGAACTCATGGACCGCGAGCACAGCCGCTATGGTCGGGCGGTCGACGCGCTCTCCACCCGGGGGCTCGAAAGCGGCGTCGGCGACCCGGAAACGCCGGGCCACGATCGCTTCTTCTCGGCGTTCGAGGGGTTCAGCGCCGCCATGCGCGGCAATATCGGCAAGGAGATCGCCGCGGTGCGCGAAGCCGCCGCCTACAACAACGTCTCCTATGTCGAGGTGATGGTGATGCCGCCGGCCGTGCGGGATATCCTCGACCCCTTCGCGGCCACGACCGAGGACAGCTCCGATTTCCTCGCCCTGTCCGCCGCGCTCGCCCCGCTGCTGCCCAGGGCCGTCGCCGAGGCCCGCCGGACCCTGGACGGCTACGAGGCCGAGGCGGCGGCGATCGAGAAGTGCGACATCCTCCCCGCGAACCCAGCCTGCGCGGTGACGGTCCGCTACCAGATTCCCGCACGCCGCAATCCGTGGCCCAAGACGGCCTTCGCCGAACTCGCGTTCGGCTTCGCCCTGGCCAAGGCCGATCCCCGGATCGCCGGCGTGAACCTCACCGGCCCCGAACACGATCCGGTCTCGATACGCGACTATGGGCTGCACATGCGGATGGTGGCCTTCCTCAAGGCCCGCAATCCCGATGTGCGGATATCGCTCCATGCCGGAGAACTGACGCTCGGCCTCGTCGCCCCGCGCGACCTGCGTTTCCATATCCAGGACGCGGTCTCGGTCGCGGGGGCGAACCGGATCGGCCACGGCGTATCGATCGCCTATGAACCAGAAGCCCGCGACCTGATGCGGCGCATGGCCCGGGACGGGATCGCCGTCGAGATCAATCTGACCAGCAACGCCGCCATCCTCGGCGTGAAGGGCCGGGACCATCCGCTGGCGCTCTATCGCTCCGAAGGCGTTCCCGTCGTTCTGTCCACCGACGATCAGGGCGTTTCTCGCAGCGACATGACCAACGAATACATGCGCGCGGTTCGGGAACAGGGCCTGCGCTACCCCGCCCTCAAGGAGATCATCCGCAACAGCTTGCAGTACGCCTTCATTCCAGGCCCCAGCCTATGGCGATCCCGCGTCGGCGGAGCCGCCGTTGCGGCGTGCCCCGCCCCCGCAAAGTCGCCGGACGCCGCCTGCTCGCGGTTTCTGGACACCAGTCCCAAGGCCCGGCTGCAATGGCGGCTGGAACAGGACCTCGCGAAGTTCGAGCGCGAACATGACTGACCGCGAGCTCGGGCCGGCGCGCTGAACGCCTCGTCAAGGCTCCCGGCCGAAACCGGGAGCTATCGGGAAGCCGTCCCGGCGACGCCCTAGTGCGATGGGAAACCGCAGGACTTGGTCAGGAACGAATCGACGCCCTTGAGGACGTCGCGGGTGTTGTCCGGGCTCCAGAGGTCGGCGGTGTGGCCCATGTCTTTCATGACCTGGAACTCAACCGGTTTTCCGGCCGCACGCAGCTTGTCGTACATCCCCTGCCCCTCCCGGATGGGCACCCGCTGATCGCGGTCGCCGTGGTAGATCATCATCGGGATGGAGGTCTCGGCCGCATGATCCCATGGGTTCATGCCCGCGACCGTGCCGCCCTGATAGTCGCGTCCGAAGCGGGTGTCGCCGATGAAGTTGCGCCACCGGGTCAGGTCCGCGACGCCGGCGCCGGCGATCGCGCACCGGAACTCCCCGATCGAACCGCGGACCCCCGCGGCGAAGGCCGCAAAGCCCCCGTATGAGTAGCCGTGCAAGGCGATCTGCCCCTTCTTGGCGATTCCTTGCGCGATCATCCAGCGGGCGGCGTCGTCGTTGTCGTCCGACATCTTCAGCCCCCACTGCTGGTCGCCGGCCTTCCAGAGCTTGGCCCCCCAACCCGTGCTGCCACGGAACTGCGGCTGGATGACCGCATAGCCGCGCGCGGCGAAATACTGGGTCCAGCCGCTGAAGTCCCAGCCCCAGTAGTCGCGCGCCCAGGGGCCGCCGTGCGGCACGACGATGGCCGGATAGGGCCCCGCGCCCCACAGCTTGGCGTTCGGCGTCGTCAGGAAGGCGGGAATCTCAAGCCCGTCGCGGGCCGCGTACTGGATGAGCCGGGTGTCGCCGAGCGCATCGGCCTGAATCTGCGGGCGCGAGCGGCCGATCAGCGTCACCCCCTTGCCCTCGATGTAGATGTAGTACTCTGGCGGGGTCTTCGGCCCTTCCCGCTCGACGATGAGGGTCCGGCCGTCGTTGCTGGTCTGCTCGATGGCGACCTGAAAATTCTCAGGGACCATCATCTTGATCTGCTTGCCGCCTACGGGATCGGTCCAGACGAAGGGCGCATCCTTCTCGCCGAGCGCCTTCTTGAGCTCCCCTTCCACGGCGGCCATGCGCTCGTCGACCCAATAGATCTCGTTGCCGGTCACGCCCTCGTAGCCGAACCCGAGCACCCGTCCCTTGTAGGGGCCGTCGCCTTGGGCCGGATCATGCGAACGGATCACCGACGTGGCGCTGAACACGCCATGGGCGAAGAGCGGCTCGCCGAATTTCCGCTCGGAGATCGAATAGGGATAGACCGCCGACCGCTCGCCGCCCTTGTCGGCCGCGATCAGGACCACGTTCGGGTCTTCGGTGAAGCTGAGCACCTCCAAGGCGCCGCGGCCCGCCACCTGGTTCTGGAAATGCGCCTCCCACGCGCCCGTCGTCGGGTTCTTGATCTGGGTCACCTGTGTCGGCTTGCCGTCGATGTATTCGCCCGACGTCCTGGCGCGAACCTCCTTCATCCCCCATCCCCAGATCGGGGCCGTGTAGCGGTCGGAGCCGTTATAAACGCGCTCGTAGGAAAGATTGGCGGTCGAGGAGTGCACGTTGACCTTGTAGAGGTCGCCCGTCTCGGCGTCGCTGGCCAGGACATAGTCCGGGTCGGCGGGCAGCGCGCTGACCAGCGACATGCCGCCAAAGCCGCGCATGCTGCTCTGCACCTCGTAGCTGACGCCGGAATAATCCTTGCCGGCGCCGGGCTTGGGTATGGCCAGGGTGGTGAAGAACGTTCCCCCAGGATCGGTCAACAATGACCGGTAGGCGTGGGTCCGACCGCCGTCCGCCTCGAAGTTCTGAACCGTGCCGACCCAAAGCCGGTCTTCCTTCAGGAAGCGCACCGAGCGGAATTCAAGATCGGGATTGCCCGGAATGATCTTGGGCGGGCGCGTCATGTCCGACGTGTCCCACACCGCGATCCGAGGCGTAGTGTTGTTCACCGCGATGATGGCGGCCACATGCGTGCCGCCGGGCGACAGACTGACGCTGGATATGCGCGTACGCGCGCCGAAATCCTCGGCGCTGGGCGGCGCGGCCAGCGCGGCCGATGAAACTCCCGCAGCCAGCAGCCCGCCGGCCAGGGCCCTGGTCAGGTGATTTTTCGCAAGCAACAACCGCCCCTCCACTGTTCGCGGTGACCCTTGAGCGTGGCGGCGCCCCTAGGCCGGCCACGCCATGACGACCGCAGCTTCAGAGGCGCCGACTTGCGCGTCAACGACTAGTTGCAAAATAATTTCACCTGGGTAACAGTTACTTACAGGCAATGTAACAGTACGCCTCGCACCGAGTGTTTGTGTCGCTTAACGAGCGATCGGCCCTGTGTAAGAGCCGGGCCGAGGACGCATGTCTTTGGGGGCTATCAACAACATGTTTCGTGCACGACAGCTTTTGCTGAGCTCGACCGCAATTTTAGGTTGCATTTTCACCTTCACCGAGGGGGCGCAAGCGCAAACGGCGAGTTCAAGCCCGCCTCAAACCCAGGCGTCGCAGGCCGAAAAGCCAAAGGCGAAGGCCGACACGGCCGGCGCCGTCGAGGAACTGGTGGTCACCGGTTCGCGGATTCGCCGCTCCGACTACACCAGCGCGTCGCCGGTGACCGTGATCACCAGCGAAACCGCCAACCTTCAGGGCCTGGCCTCGGCGGCCGACCTGCTGCAGACCCTGCCCATCGCCGCGACGTCGCAGCAGATCAACGGCCTGCTCGGCAACTATGTCGTCACCGGCGGCCCCGGGGTGCAGACCCTGGGCCTGCGCGGCCTCGGCGCCCAGCGCACGCTGGTGCTGCTCAATGGACGGCGCCTCGGCCCGGCCGGCGTGGGCGGCACTGTCGGTCCGGTGGACCTGAACGTCCTGCCGGACATGCTGTTCGACCACATCGAGATCCTGAAGGATGGGGCCTCGTCTATCTATGGGTCGGACGCCGTCGCCGGGGTGGTGAACTATTTCACCAAGAGAAACGCCGACGGCCTGCGGCTGATGGCCTATGCCGACGTGCCGTTCAAATCCGGAGGCGATGAGTACAAGCTCGCCGCCACCTATGGAAAAACCTTCGACAAGGGCTACATATCCGCAGCCTTGAGCTTCGATGACCAGAAAGGACTTAACAAAGGCCAGAGAAAATTCACCGCTTGCGATGCGGACTATATATTCAACAAACAAACGGGCGACAGGCTAGATTTCAAGGATGCGAACGGAAATTATCAGTGCATCAACGAATATAATAATGCTGTAGCATCGAAGTATGTCTTCGGGGGGTTCTTTCAATACGACCCCACCCTCTCTAAATACCCTAACTATCCCGCCGGCGCTCTTGGACTCCGCCAAGATCTTCCGGATTGGGTACGAGCGGCGCGGTATGGAACCCCGAGCACGCGCCCTTACGCCAACACCACCTCGCCGCTCGACGGTCGCGGGACGATTATATCGCCCCGCACCCTGTTCACCGGCATGTTCTCGGCTGGGTACGATCTCAAACCCGATCTTCAAGTCTACACCGAGATTCTGCTCAATGATCGGAAAACCAGCAACGCTCGAGTTTTCCAACTATTCCCGGATCTCGACCCCAACAATCCCACCAACACCATGGCTGCGGGTCTAATAAAGGCGGCCACGAAGGTTGGCGGTCTAACAGATGGCACCGTCACCCCGATCATCGCGCAACTGGGCAAGAGTTCGACCGACGTCGCCTACGCCCATGCCGTGTTCGGCTTGAAGGGCGACGTCCGCGGCCTGGGCTTCCTCGACGGCTTCAAGTGGGACGGCTACTATCAGCTGTCGGCCAGCCGAGGGACCTATGACGGCGACTTCGTCTACAAGGATCGGGTGACGGCGGCGACCGGGATCGACGACGCCGGCAACCAGGTTTCCAACGGCCTAGCCTGCAACCCGGCCCTGCTGACCAGCTCGCCTGCATCCTGCGTCGCCATTCCCTGGCTCGACCCGCGCGTGTTGAGCGGGCAGTTCACCGCCCAGGAACGGGCCTTCCTGTTCGGTCGCGAGCAGGGCGAGACCACCTATCTGCAACACGCCGTCGAGTTCAACATCACCGGCGACGCCTTCAAGCTGCCGGCCGGCCCGCTGGGCGTCGCCGCCGGCGTCTATTTCAAGCACGACAGCATCGACGACAAGCCAGGCTTCAACGCCCGCAACCGCAACTACTGGGGCCTGACGACCTCGGGCATCACCAAGGGGTCGGAATCGGTCTGGGAAGGCTATGCGGAGATCCTGGCCCCGCTGATCCGGAACCGCTTCCTCGCCAAGTCGATTGACCTGTCCTTGTCGGGCCGCTTGTCCAACTATGACACCTACGGCACCAACGGCACCTACAAGGTCGGTCTGGACTGGGCGATCAACTCCGAGTTCCGGCTGCGGGGCACCTATGGCACCTCGTTCCGGGCCCCGGCCCTATTCGAGCACTATCTCGCCGACCAGACCGGCTTTTTCAACGGCGTCGACCCCTGCGCCCGTTGGGGCAATTCGGCCAACGCAACACTGCGCGCGCGCTGCGCCGCCGCCGGCATTCCCGACGACTACGGCGGCTACACCGCGACGCCCACCGTCACCACCGGCGGCGGCTCCAAACTCGATCCAGAGACCTCAAAGGCCTATTCGGTCGGCGTGGTCTGGACGCCCAGCTATGTCGATCTGAAGGTCGCGCTCGACTATTTCAACTTCGACGTCCGCGACGAAGTCAGCCGGTTCGGCGCCCAGAACATCCTCAACTCCTGCTACGCCGCCGTGAACGCCGGTCCGTTCTGCGTCCTGTTCACGCGCGATCCGAACTCGCATGACCTTCTGACGATCAACGACAGCTACCTGAACATCGCCCGCCAGAAGATCCGCGGCATCGACGTCCAGGCCGACTATCGCCATCAACTGCGCTTCGGCACGCTCGCCATCTCGTCGCAGTTCACCTGGCAGCTCGAGGCGTCCCAATCCCTCAACGGCGAGCCGTTGTCGGACTATGCGGGCACGGCTTCCAACCCGCAGTTCTCGAACGCCACGAACGTCAGCCTGAAGAAGGGCGACTATACTTTCTTCTGGAGCTTCAACTTCATCGGCAGGACGTCTGACGGCCGCTACAGCGAAACCGGCGAGTTCTCGCCGCCGGACGCGGATCATCCCAACGGCTATTATAGGAAGCTGCATACGGAACCGGTGATGTACCACACGGTGTCCATGAAAAAGGACTTCGGCAACACCACCCTTTATGTCGGCGTCCAGAACCTGTTCGACGAGTCGCCGCCAGCCGTATCCACCGGCAACTTCCGCGTCGGCGTCTCGGCCCTGAACAGCTACGACCTGCTTGGGCGTCGCGCCTTCATCCAGATCGAGAAGAAGTTCTAGCCGTCGCGCAGACCGACGGCGGTCGGCGGGCCGGGTGCTCGCCAGCCGTCCGTCGGTCTCGCGCTTCAGTCCGCCCCGCCGCCTTCACGGCTCCTCGTTGGGGCGGAGGAGGGCGAACTTTCCTGCATTCCAGTAGAGCGCCATGTCGATGCCGGCTTCCGTGCCGACGGCGAGGACGTCGTGGCGGATCGCCCTGTCCTGGCGCTGGAACCGGGCGAAGGCCTTGGAGCCGCGCTTGACCAGGGATATGGGGGCCGGCCGGCTGCTCCAGATCGGCGTGGCGAAGACGTCCTCGTCGTCCCCCGCGCCCACGCGTCCCGTCAGGATGGTCTTCACCGCGCCGTTTCGCTGCACGACGGCGAGGGCCAGTTTTTCGCCGTGGGAGCCCAGGGGGACCTGGCCGAACACGGTCCCGACCACGCTCACGCCCGGTGCGAATACCGCATGGGCGGACGCCGGGCGGATGGTCACCAGATAGATCTGGTCGGGAATCCCGTCGCCATCCAGGTCGCCCGTCGCCGCCGGAGCCGCGAAACCGGCGGCGGGCTGCACGCGCGAGCCGAACAGGGCCGGCAGATCCGCCGGCGGCGCTCCCATGGCGGCGGATGACGCCAGCGTCGCCAGCATCGCTCCGCAGATCGAACCCATCGCGGCGAACCTCATTGGTCGGCTCCTATCTATCGCAGGACGAGGAAGCAGTTATGGGCCACGCCCGCGCCGCCCGCGCCGAGCCGGCAGGCGTCTGCGGCATAGGCGATCACCCGGCCGTCCGGCGTGATGGCGTCGAGCCCGCCCAGGATGCTGGCGGGGATCACCGTCCGCTGCGTGGTCTTCAGGTCGTAGACCACCACGCCGGACACCGCCTGCCGCTGATCGGCCGTCGCACTCTCGTGGCCGGAATAATAGAGCAGCGACCGCAGCGGGTCGAAGGCGAAGTACAGCACGGTCGAATCGAAGGCGCTGCGCACCAGCGTACCCTTGCGCTCCCCCTTGCGACGCATGGTCAGTTCGAAGGCGTCGCCCGCTTGCCTGGCGGCGACGACGTACTGGGCGTTGGCCTCGACGCGCCCGGCCGCATAGTCCTCGGGCGGCAGCGGCTTGAGCACGCCCTGGGGAACGGTCGCGACCGATCGACCGCCGGCCAGGGTGGCGGCGATGCGAAAACCGCCGTCGCGCGCTGCGAGCGTCCGCTCGCCTTCGACGTACAGCACGTCGTCGGCCTCGAAGCCCATGCGTCGGATCCTGGCGGTTTCGGGGGGCGTCGCGGCGACCAGGCGTCGCGCGCCCATTTCGTAGAGCCAGACCTGGGCGCCGGCGTAGCCGTCCTGCGGCCAGCCCGCCACGAAGGCGTAGAAGCGGCCGTCGGGGGAAAAGCGCCCGCCGTAGAAGCTCAGCTCGCGGCGGTGCGCGGCCAGGGCCTTGTCCAACACCCCCTCGTCCATCGCCAGAATGGTCACGCCGGGCGCGGTCTCCAGCGGCGGTATGGTCTCGCCCCGCTCCACGGCCGAGCGGCGATCCGCGTAGGCCCTGGCGAGGCATGTCCTGGCGAGGCCGGCGTCGACGGCCCGGCCGGGATCGGCCGCTCCCACGCATCGCCGGTCGCGGTCGGCCAGCCAGGCGCGCTGGGCGTCGCGCATCCGGGTCTGGGTGGGATAGTCGGGCGCCATGTCGAGCGCGGCCTGGAACGCCGCGGCCAGGGAACGGTCGGCGGCGGCGAGGCCGGGGTCGGCGCAGATCAACCGGTCGGTCGCGTGGACGGCCCTGGCGCAGTCGAAGCTGGGACCGGCCGGGTTCGACGGCGCGCCCCCGGCGCGCGACGCAAGCCCGGGCAAGACGAGCGCGCAGATCAGGCCGACGGTCAGCCTCCTCATGGCCCTCTCCTTCCGTCGTCGGCGCCGGCGGCTCGACGCCCGAGCATCCGTCCGGCGGCCCGGGCCAGGCCAGGCGGAGCCAGGAACCCGGCGAAGACGGCCGCCGCCCCCCCGCCCAGTCCGAACAGGACGACGAACAGTCCGGAGCACAACAGCCGCTCGACGCCGTCGAAGGCCGTGACGACACGTCCCATCTGGCGCGCCAGGTCGAAGCCCGCCCAGACGCCCATCGCGACGAAGCCGGCGGCGGCGGACAGCCGCAGAACGAAGAGGACCGTCGGCCATATCGGGCCCGCCGCCCTGGCCGGGACGACGACGCCCCAGGCCGCGCCGCACAGCCACCCCAGTCCCAGGGCCTGGACATAGAGGAACAGTCCGTAGAGCCCCGGCGTCGCCGCGCGCGCCGCCGCGCCGAAGCTCGCGCCCGCTACGCCCCAGCGCCCCTCGAAAACCATCAGGATGGCCAGCGGGACGGCGAGGCCGACCAGGACGGCGGCCATCGCCAGCCGCGAGATCAGCGTCTGGGGCGTCGCCGTCCGTCGCATGAGGTACGCCTTTCGGATGACATGGCCGGCTTCAGCTCGGCGCCGCGGCGCAATGATAGGTCAGGGTCCGCCCGTTGACCCGAAAATCGAAAGCCTGCAGCCCTGGCGCGCACAGCGGCTGGGCCGCCCGGGAGCAGACATAGCCGGTCTGGTTGTTCGAGAACCGGGCCGGATCGGCTGCGAAGCCCGCCGCGCAGATCGACGGCTGGGCGCCCGGAAGCGGCCTCTGGACCGGTCCGTAGGTGCGCCCGGAACTCGGCTGGGGCTGGGCCGCCGCCGCGCCGCCGGCGGCGGCCAACGTCAGGACGGCCAAGACTCGCAGGCCGCCGGATTTCAGGAAATCGCTCATGTCTTCCACTCCCTCGATGTCTTGTCGCCAACCGGCCGCGCCTACCAGGCGAAACCGAAACTCATGCCGCCCATCGCCTCGTGACCCGAGGTCGCCGCGCTGAGGCTGAACGCCCGCCGGTCGTCGAAGCTGTGGCTGTATCCCACCGCGAGCGCGCCACCGGACCGGTAGGCCCCGAGGCCGACCAGCAGCCGGTCGTGCAGGTTCGCCCCCTGTCCGGCGGCGTTCATCGCCATCGCCGCCTGGGCCGCGCTCATGGCCCCGACGCCGTCCAGCCGGTCGCGGATCGAGCCGATCTGGTGCTCGAAGTCGTCGCTGAGCGCCCCGATCCGGCTATCGGTGTAGGCGTTGGCCTGGCTCAGGGTCTGGGCGGCCTGGGCCTGGGCCTGCCGCAGCGTGACGGCGTCCGTGGCGTTGACCCCGTCGGCGAGGTTGGCCAGGCGTCTCTGGGCCGTGCTGGAGCCCACGGAGACCGTATTCGCCTCGGAGGCGACGGAGCCCTGGCCGAGGGCGACGCTGTTGGCGGCGTTCGTCTGCACGCTGGCGCCCATGCCCAAGGCCACCCCGTTCGCCGCCTGGGCGGCGGCCCCGGACCCGAGAGCGACGCCGCCGGCCTGGTTGACGCTGGCGCTGTAACCGACGGCGGTGGCGTCGGCCGCCGTCGCCGCGCCCAGCACGCCGATCGCCACGCCCCGGTCGGCGTTGACCACGCTCCCCGCGCCATAGGCCGCGCCGACCGCTCCCTGGACACTGCTGCCGACGCCGACCGCCGTGGCGCTCTGGCCGGCGGCGTAGGCGTTGGCGCCGAGGGCGGTGCTGTAGGCGGCGGCGGCCTTGCTGTTGACGCCAAGGGCCACGGCGCTGTTGGCCGAGGCCGAGGCTGCGGAACCGAGCGCGGTGCTCGAGGCTCCCGTAGCGGCGCTGTTCATGCCCACCGCCACGCCGTAGGCCCCCGTCGCCGTGCTCTGGAAGCCGATGGCGGCGCTGCCGAACCCGGAGGCGTTGGCGCTGGCCCCTATCGCCGAGGACGCCGCGCTGCTGGCCGCGCTCAGCGAGCCCAGGGCGACGCTGGAATTGCCCGAGGCGCTGCTGTTGAAGCCGATCGCCGCCGCGTAGTCGGCGCTCGCCTGGGCGTAGCCGCCCAACGCTGCGCTGTATTGTCCGTTCGACGCGGAGCCGACGCCGAACGCCGAACCGCTGGGACCGGCGGCGGTGTTGGCGCCGACCGCGACGCCGCTGTCGCCATTGACCGTGCTGTTGGCGCCCACGGCCACCGTGTTGTCGGCGGCCGCCTTGGCGTTGAAGCCATAGGCCGCGGCGTTGAGGCCCGAGGCGTAGGCGCCGCCGCCCGTCGCGGTGGAACCCTGCTGGGTCGCGACGGCGCTCACGCCGGTCGCGGTGCTGGACGAGCCCAGGGCGCGGCTGCTGACGCCGGTGGCGGTGCTGGCCTGGCCGGTGGCGCGCGCGTCGGCTCCGGTGGCCGTCCCCGCCCCGCCGGCTATGCTGCTCTCGCCGGTGGCCGTGCCGTTCTGGGCGTTGGCCGAGCTGTTGTAGCCGGTGGCCGTGCCGTTGGCGCCCGCCGCGGCGGCTCCCGCGCCGAGCGCCGTGCTGTTGGGGCCCGACGCCGTGGCCGGGTTGGCGCCGGGGCCAGCCCCGACGGCCAGCGCGCCCGCGCCGGAAGCGACGCCGTTCGATCCGGCCGGAGCATACTGCGCCCACGCCTGCCCCGCGCACGACAGCGCCGTGATCGCCAGGCCCATGGACAGGCCCTGGCCGAGGCGTCGCGACGACGCCCGTGTTCTGAAAGCCATCTTGATCCCCAAAGTCACCAAGTCTGGGGACGGAGGCTAACGGCCGCTTCCGCGGCCCCGCATTATAGGAATCTATGACGTCGGCCCCGGCGGCGTCAGGCGCGGCGCGGCGGCAGCGTGGTCTGGAAGAACAGCCGAACCAGCTCGGTCTGTCTTTGGGTCTCGGTCTTCAGGAAGATGCGCGTCAGGTGGACCCGGGCCGTCACCTCCTTGACGCCCAGCGCCTCGGCCGCCGCCGGCACGCCGTCGCCGCGGATGATTTCGAGCAGCATGCGCTGCTCGCCGCGCGTCAGGCCGTAGCGGCGGGCGAACACCTCGCCGCGGTCGGCGAAGTCGGCGTCGGGCTCGATCAGGAAGATCGCGGCGACGGCGCGGCCGACCTCGTGCAGTCCGGCGCCGCCCGTCGCTCCCAGCGGCACCACGTGGCCGACAAGCGGGCCAATCCCCTCGCCGCGGGAGATGCGCAGCATGCCTCCCCTCGCCAGGCCGCCCTCGCCTTCGTCGAGAGCGAGATCGAGGCGCGTATTCTCGGCGTCCGAACACACGCGCAGCCGCCCGCTCACCAGCTTGAGCCCCGCCTCCTCGCGCAGGATGCGTTCGGCGCAGGGATTGGCGAAGACCAGCTTGCGGCCGGCGTCGAGCAGCGCCAGCCCGAACCCGGCGCGGTGCACAGCCTGGCTGAGGCTTTCGTGGAGCCCGCGCTCGCGCTCGAGCAACGCCCGGATCTTCAAGGCCCTGGCCAGGTGCGGCGTCGCCTCGCGGATCAGGCCGATATCCGCCGCCGTCGGCTCCAGCGCGCAGCGCGGCCGCCAGAGGTTGAGCAGGCCGATCCCGTCCTCGGTGCGCGACAGGCCCACCGCCACCACGTCGTGCCAGTCCTGAGGCTTGGCCCATTCGTTGAAATAGGCCGAGGCCTGGTAGGCCGCGGTGCGGGTGATGAAGGCGCCGGTGCGGACCTGTCCCGGCATGTGGGCCGCCGCGGCGCGGGCCAGCGGACAGGTCCTGGCGTAGCGGGTGAAATAGAGGCTGTCGTAGTGCGGATCGACATTGTGCACGGCGGCGACGTACGCGGTCCCGCTCGGCGAGCGGAAATAGAGGCCGCCGGCCACCGACCCCGTGGCCTCGACCAACCGCCGGGTGACGCCGTTCCAGGCGGCGACGTCGGTCATGCCGTCATAGATCGCCGAGATCATCGAGTCTTCGTAGACGGACACGACCGACCTCCAAGGCCGCTGACGGAAACCGCGCCGCACACCATAACCCCGAACCCCGCCCTTGGCACGACGCCGCGAATTCCTTTCGCTCCGGCGAAACGATCCGCCCCTTCAGGCGTTTCGACCGAGGCTGGGGGCTGCTTTCCGAGACGGAATGTATAGGTTGAGCGCACGAGCAGAACACGCGTCCGTCAGGGCGGCGGCGGCTTGTCGCCGCCGGGCGCGCCCCATACACTTCGCGCATCGGAAGGCGAGCACCCGCAGATGACGGCAGCCCGAGACACTCAGCCCTTGGTCAAGGTGGCGGCGGAGCCGCCTCAGGGCTGGTTCGACAAGACCATGATCGTCTACAGCGCCCCGCCCGAGCCGGGCCGGGCCATGTCGCCCAACATGGTGATCTCGCGCGACGCCCTGCTGGAGGCCGAGACCTTCCGCGAATATTGCAACCGCCAGATCGAGACCTTCCGCTCCAACCTGCCGAATTTCCAGCGGGAGAGCGAAGGCTACGGCCGCAGCCATGAGCGCGACGCTTTCCAGATCCAGTTCACCTGGCGGTCGGCGGCCGGCCTGCTGCGGCAGCGGGTCTTCTTCATCAGCGCCGGGCCCGAAGTGGTGGTGACCTACGCCGTCACCGCCGCCGCCGACGACTTCGCCGACCACGAGCAGGCCTTCGAGCGGGGCCTGGCGTCCTTGCGGATCGATGCGCCGCCGTCGCCGGGACAAAGGGCGCACTGATGCGCCGCCGCCGGATCGGGTGAGCGCATGAGCGAGATGCCCGCAGCGCGGCTCGGCGACGACATCGCCCACAGCCAGGCCGGACTGGGCATGTTGCTCGGCGTGCTGGGCGGCGTGGTGGCCGGCGCTGTCCTGATCGGCGCGACGGTGGCCACCGGCGGGGCCGCCCTGGCCGTGGTGGCGGCCGTCGGCGGCGCGGCGGGGCTGACCTCGTTCGGCGGCCTGGCCGGCATGAACATCGGCGGGGCGATGATGGGCCCGCCGACCGGCAAGTTCATCCTCGGCTCGCCCAACGTGCTGATCAACAGCCGGCCGGCGACCCTGACCTTCGTGTCGATGGCCGTCTGCCTCAAGGAGGCCGGGGTTCCCATCCCCCTGGCCACCGGCGCCTCGACGGTGATGATCAACATCGGCATGGCCGGCCGCGAGGGCGAGAAGCTGGGCTGCAGCGCCGTGTCGGTGAAGTCGACCTCGCCCGACGTGATGATCGGCGGCGAGAGCGCCCAGGACCCCCGCGTCGACATCAAGCCCGAGGTGCCGGGCTGGGCCGTCACCGCGCTGGAGGTGCTGGGGGTGGCAGGGGCCATCTTGGCCCTGCCCTACGCCATCGCCACCGTGGGGGTGGCCGCCACCATCGGCGGCGCGGTCCTGGGTTATTTCGGCGGCAAGTACGGCGGCATGGCCGGCCGGGCCTTGGGCGAATCCCTAGGCATGTCTGAAGCCGGGGTCCGCGCCATGGAGGCGGGCGGCCAGTTCCTGGGCGCGATGGTCGGCGGCGCGGCCGGCGTCAAGGGCGTCAAGGCCTTCAACAGCCGCTACCAGATCGTCACCGAGCCCGGCACGCTGGGCGCGAACGGCGGCAACATCAGGATTATTAAAAAGCCGCCAGCCGCGAAATTTGGAACATCCACCTCGACGGACTACAAGGGTACATTCTTCGAAGCCAATCCAGAATTAAAGGGTAAAGTTGTTGTACACCATGCGGTAGAACAACAGACCCTCAGACGGTACCCGGGAGTAGTCAGCGAATCAGAAATGCATTCTCTTGAAAATCTTCGGGGAATTCCGAACGAAGTTAATTCCGATGTTCATTTGAGCCAAATTCGACGAGAATGGAATCAATTTTACCGGGAAAATCCGACCGCCACGAAAGAGCAGCTTTTACAAAAAGCCACCGAGATTGACGGCAAGTACGGAAAACAATTCAATCCATCACTTGGGAATTAAACATGGGCGAGTATTTTTTTGTAGAGCCAGAAGTAGCGGGCGAACTCGGCGAAAAAACAATAATGGACACCAGCATACACCCACCCATCATAGAGAAGCTGAATTATCAGTTCGACGGCTGGCTTGGGGACGTTCTTATAGAAAGCTTCCCCTGCTTCATCATCACCTTAGACGCGGGCAAAAAGCTACAAGAGGCGAGACTGTCCGGCCTTAAGTTCGACTCCGTCGAAGTAACGAAGTCAGATCAATTCGAAGATATGTATCCTGGTCGTGAACTCCCGGACTTCGTTTGGCTAAAGCCGCAAGGAACCGCAGGAATCGACGACGTCGCGGTGGGCTCTGACAAACGGCTCGTTCTTTCAAAACGCGCCCTGGATCTGCTCAGGCCGATGGGACTGAGCAACGCCATTGTCGAATCATTCGGCTAACAGAGGGATCGGCGGAGCAATTCCTATTCGTGGGCCCCGCTCCATGTTGACGCTTGAACGCCTGCAAAGCCAATTTCATCCCGTCGAGGCCTTGAGCGACGATATTGTTCGCGCCGACGACGAGCTGCCCAAGACGACGTTCCACAACTATTTCAAGCTCGGCGACGGAACCTCGCCGTTCGTCGTGTCCGAGAACCTGGTCGATGACGCCTTCGCGGCGCTGGTGCTGAACCAGGCGGGACACAAGAGCGTCGAGGTGCTGACCAAGGCCGAATTGAAGGCGAACCCGCGCGGCTTCACCCACGTGCTCTACGCCCCGCATCAGTATCACTCCGAGCTGAAGGGCCGGCTCGACGCCGAACGGCCGAACACCACCCTGTGCATCCCGATCTTCAACTGCGAGTTCTCGGGGCTGGAGACGCCGGAGGAGTTCTACGCCCTGCGCCGGAGCGTCGTGCCGACGGCGCAGTGGGACCGGCGCCCCGCGCCGAAGCTGTCGCTGCGCTTCGACAACCCTAGGACCCGGGGCGGGACCGGCGACGGCTACGTCTTCGCCCGCCTCGAGCAAGCGCTGCAGGAGGTCGACAACCTGGTCGGCGTCGGCCAGGGCTTCGTCGAGGTGCTGAACTATCGCGAAGAAGTGGTCGAACTGGTCTTCGCCGCCGACGACGACTTCACCTGGATCGCCAATCGCGACGACGCGACCAGCCGACGGATCGCCCGCGACGCGGTCCGCGAGGCGCTGTGGACCTTCCTGACGCGCTGATCCAGCCGGCCTCGTCAGGACCGCCGCGAACCTTGGCGGCGGAGCCTAGATGAAGCGGTCCGGGGCGGTGGCCACCTTGTCGGTGGCGGTGGGTCCGCTGATCAGCGACACCAGGAAGTCGTTCTTGCGCCGGTCGGTGTCGGTGACCGGGATGATCAGCTGGATCGAGCCGCCGGCGTAGGAGCGCCGCGTCTGCCGCCCGCCCCGGTCCTGCTCGGCGCCCGAAACCTTGGGCTGGAACTTGGTCGCGCCCCAGCAGGCCGGCACCGAATGGCCGCGCGGCACGTCCATCCGCCAGACCAGGCCCTTGTCGCCCCAGTCGTCGCAGACGGCCCAACGCTGGCTGACCTCCTTGACCAGATGCTTGCCGGACGGCCCCGCGGACAGGATCTCGGCGACCTCGCTGCCGTAGAGCCAGAAGCGCCCGAGCTTGCCGAACTCGCCGCGCCCGGAATCGCTGAACCGCACCAGCCGGATCGGGCCGGCGATCTCCGTGAAACGGAAGAAGCCGCCCTCGAAGGACTGCGCTTCCTGCACGCTGATGTCGAACGGGCCCATCGGATCGCTCCGCGTCGAATTGCGAGACTGTGTTTCAGGGAGACGGCGCCCCGGCTTCAGGCCTTCAGCGTCGCCGCCACGCCCTGCGCCTTGAGTTGGCCGTTCATCCATTCGGCCACGGCCAGCGAGCAGGCGCGGTCGCCCGCCACGTCGCTCCACGGCACGCCGCCGGCCGCCCCGTGGGTGCCGACGAACTTCTTCTCCACAAGCACGCCGTCGCCGTCCAGCCAGCGCCCGGTGTTGTAGAAATAGAACCGCGACTTCACCGGGTTGCGGATCCAGAAGCCCAGGCTGCGCGCCGTGCGGGCGTGCGCCACGAAGGCGACGTTGTCGGGAATGGTCTGCGAGAGGCCGAGCTCGCTGGTCTGCATGTCCACCGCGTCGAACAGGAACATCGCGCTGACCCGCTTGCCCTGGGCCTTGAGCCGCTTGGCGGCGATGATCGCCGTACAGCCGCCCCGGCTGTAGCCGACCAGCATGATCGAACCCGATCCGCCCTGGGCCGCGCCGACGGCGCGGTCGGCGATGCTGGAGACTTCCTTGCCGGTAAGCGACGGCCCGCGGAAATAGGTGCTGCCGATCACCTGGCTGGCGATCTGGCTGCAGAAGGAGTTCCCCATCTCCTTCGCGTACTCCCGGTCGTTCTCAGGTCCGGTCCCGTCGATGATGACGATCATAACTCTCTCGCTGGCCTGAATTCGCCGAAGCCTAGCGTCGGACAACCCCTTGCTCAATACAGTATTGCGCGCCATCAAGGAATTTCACGAAATATTCTCTAAACTCAATCACGTAAGCTTCCGATCGTCGCTATAGAAACGCAGAGCCCCAGCAACACGCCAAGCATGACGTCGATTTACCTGGAACCTTTTCGCCGCTCAGCCGTTTTGGGCCGCTCGCAACGCATCTATCCGGTCGCGCTCCTTGCGGAACGCCGCCAGGGCGTCGCCCTGGAGGGTGCGGCCGTTGCTGGTCTGGAAGGTCATGGGATCGACCTGCTCGCCGTTGACGATGACCTCGTAGTGCAGGTGCGGGCCGGACGAGAGGCCGGTGTTGCCCGAAAGGCCGATCTCCTGCCCCTGGCGCACCGCCGCCCCGACCACGATCCCCGGCAGGTAGGACGACAGGTGGGCGTAGGCCGTCTCCAGGTCGGCCTTATGGCGTATACGGATGAAATTGCCATGGCCGCCATGCAGGCCGACGAAATCGACCACGCCGTCGCCCGAGGCGTAGACCGCCGTGCCGACCGGGACGGCGAAGTCGGTGCCCTTGTGCATGCGGGTGTAGCCGAGCACCGGATGCATGCGCGGGCCGAAGCTGGAGGTGATGCGCGCGCCCTCGACCGGCGTGCGCATCAGCCCGCGGACCACGCTGGCGCCGTTGCCGTCGAACCAGCTCGGCTTGGCGTCGCCCGGCGGCTGGTAGAGATAGAGCGCCCGCGACTTGGTCTGGGTCTGCAGCGAGGCGTAGACCAGCCGCTCGGCCCCGACTACGTCGCCGTGGCTGTCGACCTGTTGCTCGAAGGCCGCCTCGAAGATGTCGCCAGGGCGGATTTCGCGCTGGAAGTCGAAGTCGAAGGTGAAGGCGGCCGCGAACTCCGAGACCAGCGAGTCCACCACCCCGGCCGCCACCGCCGAGGAGTAGAAACTGTTGGCGTCCATCTCGCCGCGCACCACCTTGACCCGGACCTGCAGGTCGGTGGCCAGCGCCTCGGCCACGTAGCCGGCGGCGCCGTTCGGGCGGATGAGCAGGCCCGACCCGTCGGCGCGCCGCAGTTCGACCTTGTCGACGACGCCGGCCTGGCCCGGCAGGAAGCTGAACGACGCCCGCAGCTCGCCCGGGGCCCCGGCCATCTTCTCGTTGGCCAGGAGGCCGATGCGGATGGCGCGGTCGGCGGCCACGCCCTCGGCCGTCAACGCCGCGGCGACATCCTGGACGCGGGCGATGGTCAGGGCCCGCCGAAAGACCCCGGCCTGTCCGTTCGCCGGGGCGGGCGCCGGGACGGCGGGCCGCGCCGGACCAGGCGACGCCCGCAGGTAGAACCAGCCCCCGACCGCCGCCAGGACGGCCAGCGCGCCGACCCCGCCGGCGGCGAGGAGCGCCCCCCGCCCGCCCGCACGAGCCGTCGGCGCCGCCCCCTCGGATACGACGGGCTTTCGCTTCCAGCTGCGAGGATCGAACGATGGCTCGTCGTCTCCGATGCCGTGCATTCCGCCCCCCGCTTTCCGCGTCCGGCCGAGCATAGCGGCAAGACGCGCGATGATCAGCCCGCGACGACGGCAAGGCGCCTTCCGTCTCTCAGGCGAGTAGTGTTTAACTGAAAACTCTAGGGCTCGTTGAGGGAAGCGTATGCAAAGCGACAGCAGAGTCGCCTGGCGCGAAGGCCTCTTCCTTCGGCAGCAGCATTTTCAACAGCAAGATCGCTATCTCGAAGCGTTGGTGTCGGCGCGCGCCAACACCTTGCGGCCCTATCCCTGGGGCGTCTCCGAGCTCAAGCTAAACGCCGACCTCGCGGCCCTGGGCAAGTTCGGCGTCGAGCAGATGGTCGGGGTCCTGCCTGACGGCCTGCCGTTCTCGATCCCCGGCGACCTGCCGCCGCCGCCGCCGCTCGACGTGCCGGCCGACGCCCGCGACGTGGTCATCTATCTGACCCTGCCCGCCCGGCAGGCGGGGGCGGTGGAGTTCAAGAGCCGCGCCGAGCGCGGCGCGGGGACCGTGCGCTATCTCGTCGACGAGGAGGACGTCGCCGACGCCTTCTCCGACGAGCGCGGCCAGGAGCCCATCGAGGTCGCCCGCCCCAACCTCAGCTTCGGCGTCACCCAGGACCAGACCTACGGCCGGGTGCTGCTGGGCCTCGCGCGCATCCGCGAGGTCCACAACGGCGCCCTGGTCTTCGACGAACGCTACATCCCGCCGTGCCTGGACATCCGGGCCAGCCGCCGCCTGACCGGCTTTCTCACCGACATCATCGGCCGCGCCGCCCAGCGGGTGGACGAACTGGCGTTGCGGGCGGTCGAGGCCACCGACGGCGGGGCTGAGACCTTCGCCAGCTTCCTGCTTCTCCAGGCGCTGAACCGCTGGGTCAGCCAGCTGCGCCACCTGGCGGCGCTGCCGGCGGTGCATCCCGAGCGCCTGTACGAGACCTTCGTCGGCATGGCCGGCGAGCTCTGCACCCTCACCCGGCCCGACCGCCGGCCGCCGCCGTTCCCGGACTATGTGCACGAGCGCCTGCAACCGACCTTCGAGCCGGTGTTCGAGGTCCTGCAAGCCTCGCTGTCGGCGGTGTTCGACCGGTCGGCCATGCAGATGCCGCTGCAGATGGCCGGGCCGGGCGCCTACACCTCGCGGATCACCGACCACAATCTCTACAAGACCGGCTACTTCTATCTGGCGGTCAACGCCCGCGCCTCGCTGGACGACATCCGCGGACGCTTCCCCGCCGTCGCCAAGATCGGCGCGGTGCAGAAGATGCGCGAGATCGTCGATTCCGCCCTGCCAGGCGTGCCGCTGCGCCACACGCCGACCCCGCCGCCGCAGCTGCGGGTGATCCCGGGCTACGTCTATTTCGAGCTCGACCGCTCGGCTCCCGACTGGCGGGACTTCGCCAACGCCGCCGCCCTCGGCCTGCATGTCGCGGGCGAGTGGCCTGAACTGAAACTCGAGCTCTGGTGCGTCAAAGGGAACGGCCGATGACCGACAGCGAGGACGAGAAGAACCCGAACAAGACGGTTTTTCGACCGTCTCCGCTGCAAGGCCTCCGCAGCCCGCCCCCGCCGCAGTCGCCGCCGGCCAGCCCGGCCTTCATTCCCGCCGAATCGACGCACTTCACGCCGTCGCCCTCCTCGTCTCCCGCCCCGGCCTTCGCGCCGCCGCCCCCGCACCGCGCCGTCGCCACCGACGACGACATCCCCCTGCCGCCGACCGCCCCGCGCTCGCGCAACCCGATGATGATGGCCGCGGCCCCGGTGCTGTCGCTCATCGTCGGCGTCCGGTCCGGCCGCGTGCAGATCACCCTGCCCGAACTGCACCAGAAGGCCTCGGCCGCGACGGCCGCCTTCGACCAGGCCCTCTCGGCCGCCGGCTACGACCAGGAAAGCCGGCAGCGGGCCCGCTACGCCGTCTGCGCCACCATCGACGACATCGCCCAGAATCTGCCCGGCCAGGCCGCCGACGGCGCCGAATGGGCCCGGCGCAGCCTGGTGGTCCAGGCCTTCAACGAAAACATTGGCGGCGACCGCTTCTGGCGGCTGCTGGAGGAGATGCTGGCGCGGCCGGCCGAGTACGCCAACCTCATCGAGCTCTACCACGCCTGCCTGGCCGCCGGTTTCGAGGGCCGCTACCGCGTCGCGCCCGACGGCAAGCGGCGTCTGCACGAGATCATGACCAGCGTCTACGCGGCGCTGGACCATACCCGGTCGCTGTCGCAGACCGAGCTGTCGCCGCGTTGGCGGGGCCAGCCGACGCCGGCCTGGCGGGTCAGCTTCTGGGCCACCCTGGCCCTGGCCGGGGCGATCGCCCTGGCCGTGCTGCTGGCGGTGTTCATCCTGTTCCGGGTGGTGCTGATGCAGACGGGCCAGCCCTCGATCGCCGCCTTGCGGGCGATCAATCCCGGCCAGCCGCTGCGCATGTCCCGCGCCGCCGCGCCGCCGCCGGCGCCGACCAGCACCCAGCTCCAGCGCATCCAGACCTTCCTGGCCCCCGAGATCGCCCAGCATCTGGTCGCGGTGGAGCAGGACAGCAAGTCGATCCGGGTGCGCACCACCGTCGGCCAGTTGTTCAAGTCCGGCTCGGACAAGCTCGAACCCGGCCGCGAGACGCTGTTCCAGCGCATCGGCGCCGCCATCCAGGCCGAGCGCGGCGCGGTGCGGGTCGAGGGCCACGCCGACGCCGACCGCCTGGCCAGCATCACCTTCCCGGACAATTTCGCGCTGTCCAAGGCGCGGGCCGAGACGGCCGCCGCCATCGTGCGCAGCCAGCTGACCGACCAGAGCCGCGTCAGCATCGAGGGCTTCGGCGACAGCCAGCCGATCGCTCCCAACACCGACGCGACCGGCAAGGCGCTCAATCGCCGGGTCGAAATCGTCATTCCGCGCGGCGAATAGGCGAACAATGAAGCGCTTCTTCCTGAACTGGTGGCTGCTTACCGGCCTCGCGGCGATCCTCGTCGCGGTGCTGCTGGTCTTCGTCCTGCCGCTCGTCGCGCCCTTCATGCGGCCGTGGTGGGTGCGGGTCCTGGTCGTGGCGCTGATCGCCGCGACCTGGGGCGTCTTCGCGATCCTGCGGGCGATCAAGGCCCGGCGGGCCGCCGCCGAGATCGCCAGGGAGCTGGCCGCCGCCAATCCCGGCGACGCCGAGGCCGAGGCCCTGTCCGGCCGGATGCGCTCGGCCCTGGCCGGCCTGAAGACCGCGACCGGCGACAAGCGCGACTATCTCTACGCCCGTCCCTGGTACGTCATCATCGGCCCGCCGGGGGCCGGCAAGACCACGGCCCTGCTCAAGTCGGGCGTGCAGTTCCCGTTCTCCGACGCCGCGCTCAAGGGCGTCGGCGGCACGCGCAATCTCGATTTCTGGTTCGCCGACGAGGCCGTGCTGGTCGACACCGCCGGCCGCTACACCACCCAGACCTCGGACGCGTCGGTCGACCAGCAGGGCTGGGACAGCTTCCTGAAGCTGTTGCGCCGCACCCGGCCGCTGCAGCCGATCAACGGCGTGCTGGTCGCCATCGGCCTCGACGAGATCCTCAATTCCGACCGCGCCCGGCTCGACGACCACGCCGCCGCCGTCCGCCGCCGCCTGGCCGAACTGCGCCGCACGCTGGAAGTCTCCGCTCCGGTCTATCTGCTGTTCACCAAGGCCGACCTGCTGGCCGGCTTCAGCGAGTTCTTCGACGACCTCGACGTCGAGGGCCGGCGGGCCATCCTCGGCGCCACCCTGCCGCTGGGCGCGCCGGTCGGGCTCGACGCTCTGCTGGCCGAGTTCGACGGCGTGGTCCAGGCGCTGGCCGACCGCGTCGCCAAGCGCCTGCAGGAAGAAGGCGACCCGCGCCGCCGCAGCCTGATCCTCGGCTTCCCCTCGCAGGTGGCCTCGCTTCGCGCGCGCCTCGCCCGCTTCGTCGAAGGAGCCCTGACGGCCGACCAGGACACCCCGCCGATGGTGCGGGGCTTCTACTTCACCAGCGGCGTCCAGGAAGGCGCGCCGCTCGACCGCATCCTGGGCGGCGTGGCGGCGGTCTACGACGCCCCGCAGACGGCGCGCGGCGGCCAGGGCGGCCAGGGCGGCCGCGCCTACTTCCTCAACCGCCTGCTCAAGGAAGTGATCTTCGCCGAGGCGGGCCTGGTGCAGAGCGACCCCAAGGCGCGGGCCCGGCGGCGCACGGCCCTGATCGCCGGCGTGGCCGGCGTGGCGGCGGTCTCGGCGGCGATCATCGCCCTGTGGACGGTCAGCTTCGTGCGCAACCACGCTTTGCAGAACCAGCTGCTGACCGGCTCGCAGAACGTCGGAACCGAGGTGCGCGAAACCGGCGTCGACCTGGTGGAGGTGCGCGACAGCGACCCCGACCTGGAACAGTCCCTGTCCCTGCTCCGCGCCCTGCACGACCTGCCGCGCGGCTATGGGGACCAGGCCAAGGGCGGGACGCCGCTGACCATGGGCTTCGGCCTGTTCCAGGGCGGCCACGCCAAGGCGGCCAAGCAGGCCTATCTGGAATCCCTGCAACGCATCCTGTTGCCGCGCATCCTGCTGCGCCTCGAACACTACATGCAGGCTCACGCCCAGGAGCCGCTCAAGATCTACGAGCCGCTCAAGGTCTATCTGATGCTGGGCGGCCAGGGGCCGCTCGATCCCAAGGCGGTCAAGGCCTGGGTCACCGACGACTGGGCCGAGAACGCCCTGCCGGGCGCCGACCGGGCCAAGGTGCGCGAGGAGCTCGCCGGCCACCTGGACGCCCTGCTGGCCGATCCGCAGCTGGGCCGGGTCTGGCCCGGCCGCGAGGCCCCGCTGGACGGGGCGCTGATCGAATCCGCCCGCGCCTCGGTGCAGACCCTGTCCCTGGCCGACCGCGCCTACGCCATCCTGCGCCAGAAGGCGGCGGCGACCGACGAGGCCGACTGGCGCGCCGACTCGGTGCTGGCCAGCGGCGACCGCCAGGCCTTCCTGAACGGCGACGCGGTCATGCAGCTGACCGTGCCCTACTTCTTCACCAGCAAGGGCTTCGAGCGCGCCTACCAGCCCGGCCTGCAGACCGTGGCCGCCGACCTCGAGAAGGACCTGTGGGTGATGGGCGGCGACGCCGACAAGGCCGCGATCCGCGGGCAGATCGCCCAGGTCAAGCCGGGCGTGGCGGCCCTGTACGCCAAGGAATACATCGCCGCCTGGGACAGCGTGGTTCAGAGCCTGAAGCCGGCCGACTACTTCACCAATCCCGCCGCCCTGGGCGCCTTCACCCGCGCGCCCTCGCCGCTGAAGGTGCTGCTGCTGGAGGTGCGCAAGAACACCACGTTCAGCAAGCCGGCGATCAAGGTCCCGAGCAAGTTCCAGAAACTGGCCAAGGCCGCCGACGCCGCCATGGATTCCGGCGGGGTCGACGCTGGCAAGACCATCTCCGACTACTTCCGCCCGCTGACCGACTATGTCGGCGACGGCAAGGGCGCGGCGCCGGTCGACGACTTCCTGGCCGCCGTGAAACAGGCCGCCTCGGCCAACATGGCCGCGGGCGTGGCCGGCGGCGGCCTCGGCGGCGTCTCCGCCCAGGGACAGCTGGCCAGCGCCCTGGGCCAGGTGGCGACCTCCGGCGTCACCGCGCCGGCCCAACTTCAGGGCTTCGTGGCGGCGGCCACCCAGAGCGGCAAGGGCGCGGCGGTGTCTTCGGCCCAGAACGCCATCGGCCAGGAATACGCCGCCAACCTGTCGGGCGCCTGCCGGGGCGCCAGCGACAACCGCTATCCGTTCTACGGCGCGGCCCAGAACGATGCGACGGCGGCGGACATGATGCGGATCTTCGGCCTCAACGGCCAGTTCGACAGCTTCGTGCACGACCGCCTGCAGGCGCTGCTGGTCACCTCGGGTCCCGTCTGGCGCTGGCGCACGGAAGACCCGGTGGCCGCCGCGCTCGATCCGGCCAGCGCCGAGCAGTTCCAGAAGGCCGGGCAGATCCGCGACCTGCTGACCTCCGGCCTGCCGATCAAGGTCGAGGCGGCCGGCTTCGGCGGCGCCGTGACCGCCGCCGAATTCTCGGCCGGCGGCGCGACCTACCGCTTCGAGCCCAACACCGTCGGGGCCAAGCCGGTGATGTGGGCGCCGTCCAACCTGCCCGAGGCCCATGTGGTCCTCTATTCCGGAACCACGGAGGTGCGCCGCTTCGACGGCCAGGGGGTCTGGGCGCTGTTCCGGCTGATGGACGCCGCCCAGAAGGAGAACGCGGGTCCCAACGCGGTCAAGGCGACCTTCGGCCAGGGCGCGCAGTTCTTCGCCCTCAAGATAACCCTGCCCTCGGACAAGAACCCGTTCGGCCGTGGGGGGCTGTGGTCCTTCCGATGCCCGTCCAAGCTCTGAGCCTCCAGGCCTTCGCCTTCGGCAAGCTGCCGACCCACGGCGACTTCGTCGCCCGGGGGCTGCCGGCCGCCGAGCGCGAGGCCTGGGACGCCTGGTCGAGCGCCGGCCTCCAGGCGGCGCGGGAGACGCTCGGCGAAGCGTTCGAGGCCCGCCACGACGCCGCCCGCCCCCTGCGCTTCGCCTTCGGGCCCGGCCCGTTCGGAACCGGTTGGCGCGCCGGGGTCGTCGCCGCCTCGATCGACACGGCCGGCCGGCGTTTCGTCATCGTGCTCGGCGCCCGCGCGGCCGGCGCGCTGCCCCCCGACGGGGTCGGCGGCGCGGTCGCCGAGACGGCCGAGGAGGCCGTCTACCGCGCCTTCGAAACCGCCGCCGACATCGACGCGGCCGTCTTGAGCGCGCAAGATGACTTTCAGACAATGGAATCAATTGCCGAGTCAGAAAGTGAAGGACGTTTCTGGCTGCCGGATTCGTCGCTCGATATAGTTGCCTGCCAGCCGCCCGCCGACCTGATAACTCGGGTCATGACCCTATAGGAGCTGCTTATGGACGACGGGAGTTTGCGGTTCCACGACGCCACCCTGACCCATCCCGGGAAAGTGCGCAGCGACAACGAAGACCACGTGCTGGCGCGCCCGGACCAGGGCCTGTGGGCGGTGGCCGACGGCATGGGCGGGCACGCGCACGGCAAGTGGTCGTCCAAGACCATCACCACGGCGCTGGAGGCCGCGGTGCTGCCGGGGGAGTTCGAGGAAGCCGCCGCCGCCGCCGCCGCCGCCGTGCATCAGGCCAACGAACGCATCTGGGCCCGGTCGGCCAGCCATCCGATGGGCTCGACCGTGGTGGCGCTCCTGCTGCGCGGCAATCGCTTCGCGGTGTTCTGGGCCGGCGACAGCCGCTGCTATCTGTTGCGGGCCGGCACGCTCTACCAGCTCACCGTCGACCACTCCCAGGTCCAGGACATGGTGACGGCCGGCCGGCTGACCCCCGAGGAGGCCGAGAACCACCCGATGGCCCACGTGCTGTCGCGGGCCGTGGGAGTGAGCCCCACTCTGGAGCTGGACGCGGTGTCGGACGAGGCCAGGGTCGGCGACGTGTTCCTGCTGTGCAGCGACGGCCTCACCCGCACCATTCCCGACGCCGAACTGGCCACCGTGCTCGCGCGCGGCAACCCGGCCGAGACGGCCGACCAGCTGGTCGCCACCTGCCTGGACCGCGGCGCTCCCGACAATGTCAGCGTCGTGGTGGTCAATTGCGACGAGACCACCTTGCTGGCCCTGGCCTAGCCGGCCGCCGGGCGGCCGGGCCTCACCGCTCGCTCCTGGCCTTCATCTCGCCGGCTATGCGCTCGTAGGCCTCGCGGAACTCCTTGGCGAAGACCTCCATGAAGGCTTCGTCGGATCCCTTGTTCACCCCCTCGAACTCGCGCTCATAGGCCTGCCACAGGGTGGCGGCGCGCGCGCCGGGCACGATCTTGGACAACAGGCCCGTGGTCTCGGCCCGCGCCCGGATCGCCGCCGGCGAGAAACGGTCCAGGGTGGCCGCCAGGGCGCCCTGCATCGCCGTCAGGGTGGCCAGTTGGTGGGCCTGCAGGTCGCGGAAGGCGTCCTCGACAGCGCGATCCGCCGGCATGAATCCCCGGTCGGGCTGGTTGAGCATCTGGGCCAGGGCCCGCTCGGCCGAACGGGCGAACTTCAGCGGATTGTTGCCGTCGAACTCCAGGCTGGTGTTCTGGGCCCCCATCTGGGCCTTGGCCCGGGCGCGCGCCTCCATCATCACCACCATGCCGCCGACCAGGCGGCGGAGCAGCGCGCCGGCGGCGGCGAACGCTTCCGGACGCGAGCCTTGCAAGTCGTCGGGCCGGAGGCCGGCGCCCTGCAGGAAGGCGCTCCATTCGGCGCCGTCCGAGGCCTGCGCGGGCGGCGAGGCGGGACGGGCCGCCCGTTGCGGCGGGGCGGGCGGCGGCGGCGATGGGGACGGAGCGCCCCAGGCGGCGGCGGGCGGCGAGGCGGGCGCGGCGTCCTGGAAGGCGGGCGCCGGCGAGCCGAAGCCGCCCCGCGCCCAGTCGACCTCGTTGGTGGCGGCGAGTTGGCCCCAGACGTCGATCGCCGACGGCGGGGCTGCGGCCGGCGGCTCGCTCGACCAGGCCGAGGGCGGATCGCCCGGCGGCGGGGCCGAAACCCAGGCCGAAGACGGGGGCGGCGGGGGCGGCTCGACACGCGGCGCGGCCCAGGCGCTGGACGCCGACCCCAGGCCGCTGATCGCCGCGCGGGGGGCGGGCTGGTCCCATTTCGACGGATCGACGCCGACCGGTTCGCGGCCGGCATGGCTGTCCCATCCGCCCCAGGCCGGCGGCGCGGCTTCGGAGGCGTCCTGCCGCACCGCGCCGTCAAGGCGGGCCTCGATCTCGTAGTGGCCGATCAGGATGACGTCGCCGTCGGCGATGGGATGCGGCGCGGCCAGCCGCGAGGGCGAGCGGTTGACGAAGGTGCCGTTGGTGCTGCGGTCGACCAGCCAGTAGGCCCCTTCGCGGTATTCGATCTCGCAGTGGGCTGAGGAGATGTAGCTGCGCCGGTCGGGCAGGCACCAGTCCATGTGCGGAGAGCGGCCGATGCGCGCGCCATGCCGGTCCAGCGTCAGGCGGGCGGCCTCGCCATTCTCCAACTGGTCGAGGCTCTTGATGGTCAGGACAAGCATCATGAACGAGCGGTCTCACCCCCCTTGGCCAGTTCGTCGCCGAGCGCCAGAGCGTCGCGCAGCCCCTCCTGGCGGCGGCCGCTGCGGGTCGCCGCGGTCAGCACCGCCCCGGCCGCGAACTTGCCCGCCGCGTCCTTGGGCGCCGGCAACGGCGCGAGGTCGGCCGGCGCCAGCGATCCGCCGGAAAAGAACACCGCCAGGGCGCACATGCGATGGGGGCTGGCGTCGCCCGCCCCGGCCGCGGCGTCGAAGGCCGCCCGTCGGCGAAGCTCGCTAGGGTCCTGCAACCACAGCAAGGCCGCCTTCAGCGCCTGGGCGTCGCCCTCCGGCGCATCGACCGGGGCCAGCCGGCGCACCGACTGGGCCGCCCAGGCCACCGCCTCGAACCGGGGCAGCGCCTGGCCCAGGAACAGCGCCGCGTCGTCGTCGCGCCCCTCGGCGCGCAGGCGGTCGAAGGCCGCCTCCGGCGGTTCGGCGTCGTGCTTCGACGCCGGCCAGCCCAGAATCGCGGCGACCTGGCCGGCCTCGGTCCATTTCACCTGCTTCCAGCGTCTCATCGGCGGTCCTAGTTGATCTTGACGATGCCGCCCTTGACCGTGGTCATGGCCGAACCCGTGACCTCGGCCATCGCGCCTTTGGCCTGGTGCAGGACCTGGGCCTCGCCGGTGATCGTCATCGCCTTGAGCGTGATGCTGGAGGGATCGATCACCACGGTGCTCGACCCGACCTTGAGCGTGATGCTCTGCATGGCCTCGATCGTCACCGCGCCCTTGTCGACCTTGAGGCTGTAGTTGCCCGACCGCACGGTGGCGGCGTCGTCCTTCTCGATGGTGGTGGTGCGCTTGCCCTTGCTGACCTCGTGGGTCTCGTCGCCGGTCTCGACGGTGACGGTCTCGTGCTGCTTGATCGCGGTGACGCGGTCGCGGCCGACGCGGGTCTTGCGATCGCGCTGCACGGTCAGGGTGTCGTCGAGCATGACGTCGCGCACCATCTCGCGCTGGGCGTGGATGTAGATCTCCTCGGAGCCGCCCTTGTCCTCGAGCCGGATCTCGTTGAAGCCCTTGCTGTTCTTGGGCGGCGGCTTCTCGGCCCCGCTGTAGTCGCCCGACTGTCCGATGGTCTGGGTGCGCCAGAGCGAGCGGGTCTTCTGGGCCGGCAGGTCGTAGGTGTGCTTGCGCCCGCCGTTGTACACGCGGCCGGTGATGATCGGATGGTCCGGGTCGCCGTTGAGGAAGTCGACGATGACCTCCTGCCCCACCCGCGGCAGGTCGACATTGCCGAAGCCCTCACCGGCCGAATGGTGCGACACGCGCATCCAACACGAGGTCTTGCCCGGCTGGTCGGGCGAGCGGTCCCAGTGGAAGCGGACCTTCACCCTGCCCCACTGGTCGACATAGACCACCTCGCCGGCCGGGCCGGTGACGGTGGCGGTCTCAACGCCGTTGGAGATGGGCTTGGGCGTGACCAGCGGCGGCCGGAACAAGGTGCTGCTGGGGATGGCCACCACGTTGACGCGTCGCGCCTGGCGGTCGTCGCCGCTGCGATGGCTCTCGGCCTCGATGAAGTGGTTCACGCCGATGATCAGGTATTCCTGATTGAAGCGGTCGACGGCGGCCTCGGTCAGGGTGAACAGGCCGCCGCAGGCCAAGCCCAGCACGTCGCCGCCGCCGCTGTAGAGCCGGCGCGGCGCGCGGCTGGCGGCCAGGCGCGACTGGCCCCGGGTCGTCCCGACCCCGTGGTCGGTGAAGTCGCCGAGATACTCGTACACCTCCAGCCCGTCGCCGGGGTGCTGGCCGGCGCCCTGACTGGCGGCCTCGACCGGGTCCTGGGGCTTGGTGAAGTCGAAGCTGCGCAGGGTGATGTTGGCCTGGCTGACCGAGCTGACCCGCTCGTACCATTCCGACAGGGTGTCGGGGATGGCGTCCTCGTCGCCCGCGACCGGCAGCAGCCGGATGCTTTCAAAGCCCGGCTCGGCCTGATGGGCCGACTTCCCGTCGCAGAGGATCAGCTTGTGCGCCGCTTCTTCGTGACGGAAATAATAATAGATGCCCTCGTCCTCGAACAGCCGCGACAGGAAGTTGAAGTCGCTCTCCTTGTACTGGACGCAATACTCACGCGGCTTGTAGGTGGCGGTCAGCTTGTCGAACTCGACATCCTTCATGCCGACGTCGGAAAACACCTGCTTGGCGATGTCGACGACGGTCTTATCCTGGAATATCCGATAGTTTCGGTTGTGCTTCAGCAGCGATAGCCATGGCTTGACCAGCAGGCGGTAATGCGCGCCGTTGATGTCGTGCCTGATGAGCGAAGCCTCGATCAGCCGGCCGTGGAAGTAACGGACGTGCTCCATCTCCTCGCCGACGTCGAGCGAGACCGGCTTGCCGAGATGGGGCAGGAAATCGATCTCGTCGATAGAAAAGCCTTCGACGACGATTTCAAACGGTTCGCTCAAGCGCTCGATGGATTCGAAACGCTCAAGGTTAAGCTTAGCCGCACCAAGAGCGACAGATATCGTCGCTTGCCGATCCATCAGTCGCTCCTGTGACTATGGGCGAAACCTACGACCACCGAACGCACATGCATAGGTGTAGCGGGGAAATTTAACACCTCAACCGGACGGACTTGCCAAAACGATTTCTTGGGCCAAACTCCGCCCGGCTCCGACGTCGCGCAGGCATGGATCGGCCGGGCGAGGGTCTGGACGGACGATGAGGGGAACCCGAACATGGCGCTTGATCTTGGCCGCCTGTTGGCCCCGGTCTCCGAGGACGATCCCACCGGCCCGGACCTCGCCTACGACCCGGCGCGCTACGAGATCGAGCAGGCCTTCGAGACCGAGGTCTCCATCGACGCCTCGGGCGTCGAGACCCAGACCGCCGACGTCGATTGGCGGAGCGTCGTCGGCCAGATCGTCGAGCAGAGCGGCCGAACCAAGGACATCTGGCTGGCCGTCTATCTGTGCCGCGCCGGGGCGGCGTCGGGCCAGCTGGAGACCGTCGAGGTCGGCGCGCAGTATCTGGCCGGGCTGCTGGAGACCTATTGGCCGGCCGTGCACCCCCAGCTCGACGAATACGGCTTCCAGGGCCGCAAGGGCCCCTGCGACTCCCTGGCCGGCGCGGCTCAGTTCATCAACCCGCTCCGCCGCCTCACCTTGCTCAATCACCCGCGCCTCGGCAGCTATTCCAGCGACGATTTCGAACGCTTCCGCACCGGCGGCGAGAACGCGGAAGGCTACGGAATGTTCCGCGCCGCGCTCGACGATCTCGGCGCGGACGCCCTCGGCGAGGTCGTCGCCCGCCTGGCGGCCATCGAGGACGGCCTGCGCCGGGCCGACCTGATCCTGACCGCCAACGCCGACGACGGCGGCGGCACCAACTTCCAGACCGCCTATGACGCGCTCGGCCAGATCCGGCGGGCGGTGCAGGCGTTCAATCCTCAGGCCGAAGCCGAGGCGACGGAACCGAACGCCTCGCCGGACGTTGAACGGCGCGACGCATCCCCGGCTTCGACGTCCGGGGGCCGCGTCGAGACGCGGGAAGACGTTCTTCGCGCCCTCGATGCGATCAGCGAGTACTATCGCCGCAAGGAACCGGGCCATCCGATCCTGACCTTGCTGCAACGTGCGCGGGAATGGGTGGGGCTGGATTTCATGGCGATCTTGGAAGACATCGCGCCGGGCAGCCTCGACGAGGTTCGCACCGTGCTCCAGTCTCGCAAACAACGGGAACAGGCGTAACTTCTCAATTGAATATCGCCACCAGCCATGCCTATGGTGGAAAAGCATCTGGTTGAGTTCTGAAATTTAAAATCATCCCGGGGGCCGACAATGGCGTCGAATAAGGGCGGTCAGCGTTTCATTAAAGAGAACCGCGCACCTCGCGTTCACATCGAATACGAGGTCGAAACCTTCGGTTCACGTCAGAAAATTGAAATTCCGTTCGTAGTCGGAGTGATGTCCGACCTGTCCGGGAAATCGACCGTCGAAAAGAAGGCGTTGGACAAGCGCGACTTCGTCGAGTTCGACATGGACAACTTCGAGCAGAAAATGGAGGCGATCGCGCCGCGCGCCGCCTTCACCGTCGACAACACCCTGACCGGCGACGGCAAGATCGGCGTCGACCTGACCTTCAAGTCGATGGAGGACTTCTCCCCCGGGCAGGTGGCCAAGAACGTCCCCGCCCTGGCCAAGCTCCTCGAAGCCCGCCAGCAGCTCAACGACCTGATGCTGTACATGGACGGCAAGGACGGCGCCCAGGACCTGCTCGACAAGGTCCTCAAGGACCCCGAGCTGATGAAGGCCCTCGCCGCCGCCAAGCCGGCGGCCGATCCGGCCAAGGACGACCAAGCCTGATTATAGCGGCCAAGACCGCGCACATACTGCCGATCAGGAGATCTTGATGGCGCAAGAAACGCTACAGCAGACGGGCGCCCCCGCGGCCGAGAGCGTCACCCTCGACGACTTCGCCTCGCTGCTGCAAAAGGAATTCAAGCCCAACACCGACGCCAAGCAGGCGCGCATCGAAGAGGCGGTCAAGACCCTCGCGCAGCAGGCGCTGGAGGACACCCGCACCATCGGGGCCGACGTCTTCTCGACCGTCGACGCCCTCAAGGCGGCGATCGACCGCAAGCTCACCGAGCAGGTCAACAAGATCATCCACAACGAGGAATTCCAGAAGCTGGAATCCGCCTGGCGCGGCCTCTGGTACCTGGTCGGCAACACCCCGACCGGCAAGGATCTCAAGATCCGCGTGCTGAACATCTCCAAGGACGAGACGCGGAAGATGCTGCGGCAGTTCCGCGACGCGGCCTGGGATCAGAGCCCGCTGTTCAAGAAGATCTACGAGAGCGAGTTCGGCCAGCTGGGCGGCCAGCCCTACGGCGCCTTCATCTGCGACTACGCCTTCGACCACACCGCGCCCGACATCGAGATCATGAAGGGCTTGTCCAAGATCGGCGCGGCGGCCCACGCCCCGTTCATCGCGGCGGCGGACTCCCAGCTCCTCGGCATGCAGAGCTGGCAGGAGCTGGCCAATCCGCGCGACCTGGCCAAGCAGTTCGAGGCCACCGACTACATGGCCTGGCGCTCGTTCCGGGCGTCGAACGACAGCCGCTACATGGCCCTGACCCTGCCGCGCTTCCTGGGCCGGCCGCTCTACGGCGCCAACAGCGAGCCGGTCGAGGAGTTCGCCTTCGAGGAGGACACCGACGGCGGCAAGCACGACAACTATCTGTGGCTCAACGCCTCCTACGCCCTGGGCGTGCGCATCACCGAGGCCTTCAAGACCTACGGCTGGTGCACCCGCATCCGCGGCGTGGAATCGGGCGGCACGGTCGAGGACCTGCCCACCGCCATGTTCCCGACCGACGACGGGGCGATGGACGCCAAGTGCCCGACCGAAATCGCCATCTCGGACCGCCGCGAGGCCGAACTGTCCAAGGCCGGCCTGATGGCGCTGGTGCACCGCAAGAACACCGACCAGGCCACCTTCATCGGCGCCCAGACCCTGCACGCGCCGAAGGCCTACGAGGACCCCGACGCCACGGCCAGCGCCAACCTGTCGGCTCGCCTGCCCTACATCTTCGCCAGCTGCCGCTTCGCCCACTACCTGAAGTGCATGGTCCGCGACTGGATCGGCAGCAACCGCGAAGCCCCGGCCCTGACCAGCGACCTGCAGTCCTGGATCATGCAGTACGTGGACATGCAGCCGGACTTCTCGACCGAAGAAGACAAGGCCCGCAAGCCCCTGAAATCCGCCTCGGTGGATGTCATCCCCGATCCCGAGAACCCAGGTTATTACCGCGGCGTCTTCCGCATGGTGCCGCACTACCAGCTTGAGGGGATGGACGTGTCGCTCAGCATGGTCTCCCGCCTGCCAAAGGGCGCGAACTAGCTGCCAACCGATAGACCACATTCGTAAGGAGAGCGCCTTATGGCCGTTGATATGTTCCTGAAGCTTGAAGGTATTTCTGGCGAGTCCAAGGACAGCACCCACAAGGGCGAAGTCGACGTCCTGGCCTGGAGCTGGGGCATGAGCAATTCGGGCACCGCCCACGCGGGCGGCGGCTCGGGCGCCGGCAAGGTCAACGTGCAGGACCTGTCGTTCACCAAGTGGGTCGACCTCGCCACCGCCCCCCTGATGCTGGCCGCCGCCAACGGCAAGCACATCAGCAAGGCCACCCTGGTGGTGCGCAAGGCCGGCGAGACGCCGCTGGAATATCTGACGATCGTCATGACCGAGGTGCTGGTCAGCTCGGTGTCGACCGGCGGCAGCGGCGGCGAGGATCGCCTGACCGAGAACGTCTCGCTGAACTTCGCCAAGGTCGAGGTCAAGTACAAGGAACAGAGCGCGGCGGGCAAGGCCGCCGGCACCGGCGACTTCAAGTGGGACATCGCCGGCAACGTCAAGTTCTAACAGGCGCGCAACCGACCGGGGGGTCTTCGGCGAAATAGAAGCAGACAATGACCGACGCCGACGACCTTCTCCGCGCTGGCGATCTCGACGGCGCGCGCCAGGCCCTGATCGACAGGGTCAAGCGCGCGCCGGACGATCAGTCCGGCCGGATGTTCCTGTTCCAGCTGTTCTGCCTGCTCGGCGAATGGGACAAGGCCAAGGCCCAGCTGCGGGCCCTGACCCAGCTGTCGCCCGAGGCGCAGATGCTGGCCGTGGCCTACAACCTCGCCATCGATTCCGAAATTCAGCGCGAGGCCGCGTTCGCCGGCCAGGCGCCGCCGGCCCTGCTGGTCAACACCAGCGCCTGGGCGGGCGACCTCGCCGCCGCGCTCGGCGCCCTGGCCCAGGGCCGCGCCCAAGAGGCCCAGGCCGCGCGTGAGCGCGCCTTCGACGCCGCCCCCGACACCCCCGGCGCCTTCGGCGAGCAGACCTTCGAGTGGATCGCCGACGCCGACCCGCGCTTCGGCCCCGCCTTCGAGGCCGTCATTCATGGCCGCTGGGGCCTGACCCCCTTCGACGCCGTGCGCAAGATCACCAGCGACGGCCCCCAGGACCTGCGCGATCTCGTCTGGCTGCCGGTCGAGATCGAATTCAAGACCGGCCAGTCCGTCGCCGCCATCCTGCCGGCGCGCTATCCGGGAACCGCCGCATCGGGCCAGGCCGACCTGGTGCTGGCCCGCGCGACCGACTGGCGCGACGGCCCGATCGGCTCGGAGGGCGTCGGCCAGAAGCTCTGGTCGCTCGGCGATGGAGACGAGGTCGGCGTCCTGTCGCTCCGCAGCCTGACCTTCGCCTGAAGCATGGCCGCGCGGATCAACCCCACCCTGTTCGACAAGCTGGTCGCCGACCTCGACCTCGACGACGCCCGCGACGACCCCAAGATCGCTCCCGCCGAGGCCAGCCGCTCGAACATGCGGCTCTATCCGGTCCACAAGCTGGAACGCTTCAACGAGGCGGCGCTGCGCGCCACGGTCCTGCGCGAACTGAACTGGATTCTCAACACCACCAACCTGGGGGCCATTCAGGACCTCAAGCCCTATCCCGAAGTGTCGACCTCGGTGTTGAACTACGGCGTGCCCGACATGGCCGGCAAGCTGATGCAGCGCCGCGCCATCCAGAGCCGCTCGCGCGAGATCAAGGAGGCCATCCGGCGCTTCGAACCGCGTATCGACCCCCAGCGCCTGGACGTGGCGGCCAGCACCACCGACGCCAAGCCCAACGCCGTGACCTTCGTCATCCGCGGAGACGTCACCAGCGCCGTCCTGGCCCTGCCCGTGGAATTCAAGACCGACGTCGAGGTCGACACCGGCGCCGCGACCCTGCGGGAATAGCACCATGGATCCACGGCTTCTGCGGGCCTACAACGAGGAGCTGCTCTATCTCCGCGAAACCGCGCGCGAGTTCGGCGAGGAGTATGAGACGGTCGCCGGGCGGCTGGGCCTCAACACCCCGACGGATTCCGATCCCTATGTCGAGCGCCTGCTGGAGGGCGTGGCCTTCCTGGGCGCCCGGGTCCGCCTGAAGCTGCAAGACCAGTTTCCCGACTTCACCCAGCACCTGCTGAGCGCCATCCAGCCGCACTATCTGTCGCCCACGCCGTCGATGTGCGTCGCCGCCTTCGAGCCGCAGGAGGGCGACCAGGCCATCGCCACCGGCTTTCCGGTCCCCCGCCTGACCGAGATGTCGGCCACCTCGGCCGACGACGCCGCCACGCCGGTCATATTCCGCACCGGCCAGGACGTGACCCTCTGGCCGATCCGCATCACCGAGGCCGAATACCTGCCCACCCGCGCCGCGGTCGCCGCCTTCTCCGGAGCCGCCGGCGTGCGGGCCGAGGCCGGCCTGCGGCTGAAGTTCAGCGGCATGGGCGGCGTGCCGCTGTCCGCCGTCGCGCCGCCGACCCTGCCGATCTATCTCGACGGCTCGGAGATGGTGCCGGGCGAGCTCTACCGGCAGCTCATCGGCGACGGCGTGGCCGTCGTCGCCCGCTCCGCCGCATCGGCCGCCGGCGAGGCGGCGTGGGTCAAGCTGCCGCTCGCCGAGCAGCACGGCTTCGAGGAGGACTGCGCGCTGCTGCCCAACGGCCGCCGGTCGTTCAGGGGCTACCGCATCCTCTCGGAATACTTCGCCTGTCCCGAACGCTTCCTGTTCGTGCGCCTGGCCGAGCTCGGCAAGGCGTTCGCCCGCTGCGACGGCGACTGCGAAGTGGTGTTCCTGTTCAACCGGGCGGCGGCGACCCTGGCCGGCGCGGTCTCGCCGGCCAATTTCCGCCTGTTCGCCACCCCGGCCATCAACCTTTTCGAGAAGCAGATCGACCGGGTGGCGGTCAACGAGTTCGACCACGAGCACCAGCTGATCGCCGACCGCACCAAGCCGCTGGACTTCGAGATCTTCCGCGCGCTGGAGGTGACCGCCTATTCGCAGTCCAACGGCGACGCCCGTCCGGTGGCGCCGCTGCACGCCTTCGGCAGCCTGCTCTACGACTGGACCGAGGCGCTGTTCTACGTCACCCGCCTGCGCCATCGGCGGCTGTCGACCAAGGAGCAGCGGCTGCGCCGCCGCGCCGACTACCTGGGCACCGAGACCTGGATCAGCCTGGTCGCGCCGGGCGAGCCTCGGCGGCTGGACGGCGTCTACGAGCTGGCGGTGCGGGCCCTGGTCACCAACCGCGAGCTGGCCGAGACGCTGCGCCTGGCCGGCTCCACCGACTTCCGCGTCAGCGGCATCCCCGTCCGCGCCGTCACCGTCGTCCGCGCGCCGACCAAGCCGCGGCCGCCCATGGGCATCAGCGACGGCGCCTGGCGGATCATCGGGCACCTGACCCCGAACTACGCCTCGTTCGCCCTCGACAACGACGACGACCCGTCGGTCCTGCGCGACCACCTGGCGCTTTACGGGCGTATCGACGACCCGATGCTGCGCCGCCAGATCGACGGCGTGCTGGCCATCCGCTCCGAACCGGTGACGCGCCGCGTGGCCGGCCCCGGGCGCAGCGCCTTCGCCCGCGGCCAGCGGCTGCGGATCAAGCTCGACGACGCTCCGTTCGAGAACAGCCGGATGTTCCTGTTCTCGGCGGTGCTCGAACGTTTCCTGGGAGAATTCGCCACCGTCAACGCGTTCACGGAATGCACCTTCGAGAGCCCGCAGGAGGGGATCTTCGCGCAATGGCCGCCGAGAATGGGCGAACGCCGCAACATCTAGTGTTTCTCCGCCACGCGGCGAAGAAGGCGCGGCGCTACGGCCTGTTCGGCCTGCTGCGCGCGGCTGAGGCGCGCGCGCCCGGCCTGCCGCGCATCGGCGATTCCCGTCTTCCGGCCCAGAACCTCGTCGACCTCGCCCAGGTGCCGTCCCTGGCCTTTCCCGGCTCCACCCTGGAATCGATCACGGTCAAGAACGCCCGCGCCCGGGTCGAGGGCTACTGGCTGGGACTGACCGGGCCGATGGCGCCCCTGCCGCTGCACATGAGCGAGTTCGCCCACTACGAGCGGCGCTATTCCAAGAAGCACCCCTTCGGCCGCTTCCTCGACGTCCTGGCCGGGCGGATGCTGCAGTTCTTCTACCGCGCCTGGGCCGACGCCAATCCGGCCGCCAGCGCCGACCGCCCGGCCGACGACCGCTTCGCCGGCTATGTCGGGGCGGTCACGGGCGCCCTGGACGGGGTCAAGACCAACGCCGCCTTCCCCGCCCGGGCGCGGCTCTACTACGCCGGCCTCTACGCCTCGCGGCGCAGCGCCGCCGGCATCCAGGACGCCGTCGCCGACCTCGTCGGCTCTCCCGTGCGGCTGATCGAATACCGTCCGCTGTGGCGCGACATCGAGGCCGCCGACCAGACCCGGCTGGGCAGCGCCTATAGCGGGCTTGGCGTCGACGCCGTCGCCGGCCGCCGCACCAACACCGTCTCCGACGCCTTCCGCATCGCCGTCAGCGTCGACACCTTTCGCGACTACGAGAACCTGATGCCCGGCGGCCCCCGCTTCGCGGTGGTGGCCGAGGCGCTGGATTCCTTCGCCCCCTCGCACCTGGAATGGGACCTCGAGATCAAGGTCAGCGAGGCGGCCATGCGCCCCACGGCCCTGGACGGCAGGGCCCGTCTGGGCTGGACCAGTTGGATGAACCCCATCGCCGGCGGCGGTCCTCGCACCGAGACCCGCCTTGGGCCCAGCGCGCGGCGTGTCGCGCGAACCACAGCCAGAAGAGGTGTCGCATGACCGAGATCAGCCGTTCGGCCTTGTTCGGCCGCCTGAACCCTGCCGGGCTCAAGAGCATCGAGACCGCCACCGGCTTTTGCAAGATGCGGGGCAACCCGTATGTGGAGCTGGTCCACTGGATCCACATCCTGCTGCAGGACCCGCGCAACGACGTCGCCGCCATCCGCGCCCGCTTCCAGCTCGACGACGCCAAGCTCGCCCGCGACGTGGTGGCCGCCCTGGACGCCCTGCCGCGCGGCGCGACCGCGATCTCGGACTTCTCGCCCCAGATCGAGGAGGCGGTCGAGAAAGGCTGGCTCTACGCCTCGCTGATGTTCGGGGCCAGCCGCGTGCGCACCGGCCAGCTGATCTTCGGCGTCCTCAAGACCCAGACCCTGAAGAACGCGCTCTACTCGATCTCGCCCGAGTGGCGGAAGGTCCAGGTCGAGCTGCTGGGCGACGAGTTCGACGCCATCGTCGCCGGCTCGGCCGAGGTCTCCACCCAGGCCGCCGACACGCCGGCGGCCGCGGCCGACGGCGGCGAAGCCACGGGCTTGGCGGGGACCGGCGAGGCTCTGGCCAAGTATTCCGTCGACCTGACCGAAAAGGCGCGCAAGGGCGAGATCGACCGCATCGTCGGCCGCGACGCCGAGATCCGCCAGGTGATCGACATCCTGCTGCGCCGCCGGCAGAACAACCCGATCCTCACCGGCGAGGCCGGCGTCGGCAAGACCGCCGTGGTCGAGGGCTTCGCCCGCCGCATCGCCGACGGCGACGTGCCCCCGGTGCTCAAGGACGTCACCCTGCGCTCGCTCGACATCGGCCTTCTGCAGGCCGGCGCCGGGGTCAAGGGCGAGTTCGAGAAGCGCCTGCGCCAGGTGATCGACGAGGTGGAGTCCTCGGCCAAGCCGATCATCCTGTTCATCGACGAGGCCCACACCCTGATCGGCGCCGGCGGCGCGGCGGGCACGGGCGACGCGGCCAACCTGCTCAAGCCCGCCCTGGCGCGCGGCCGGCTGCGGACCATCGCCGCCACCACCTGGGCCGAGTACCGCCAGTACTTCGAGAAGGACCCGGCGCTGACCCGGCGCTTCCAGACCGTCAATGTCGGCGAGCCGGAGACCGCTGTCGCCGTGGCCATGATCCGCTCGGTCTCGCCGATGATGGAGAAGCACCACAAGATCATCGTCCTGGACGAGGCGGTCGAGGCGGCGGTGAAGCTGTCGCAACGCTATGTCCCGGCGCGGCAGCTGCCGGACAAGGCGGTCAGCCTGCTCGACACCGCATGCGCCCGCGTGGCGGTGTCGCAGCACGCCACCCCCGCGCCGGTCGAGGATCGCCGCCGCAAGATCGAGCTGCTCGACGTCGAGCTGGAGATCGCCAAGCGCGAGGCCGAGGGCCAGTACGCCGGTCACGAACGCATCGCCAAGCTGGACGAGGCCCTGGCCGAGGCCAGGGAAGCCCTGGAGAAGGTCGAGGCCAAGTGGGAGGCCGAGAAGGGGGCCATCGCCGCCGCCTTCGAGGCGCGCACGGCGCTGAGCGAGGCGGCGGCCGATCCGCAGACCGACCCGGCCGTGCTCGCCTCGCGCAAGGCCGAGCTCGACCTGGCGCTCAAGGGCGTCGCCGCCGCCCACGGCGACGACCCGATGGTGTTCGGCGAGGTCGACGCCGACGCCGTCGCCGCCGTGGTCGGCGACTGGACCGGCATCCCGGTCGGCCGCATGGTCAAGGACGAGATCGCCTCGGTGCTGACCATCGCCGACCAGCTGAAGAAGCGGGTGGTCGGCCAGGACCACGCGATGGACGCCATCGCCAAGCGCATCCAGACCAGCCGCGCCAAGCTGGACAATCCCAACAAGCCGGTGGGCGTGTTCATGCTCTGCGGCCCCTCCGGCGTCGGCAAGACCGAGACGGCGCACGCCCTGTCCGAACTGCTCTATTCCGGCGACGACAGCCTGATCGTCATCAATATGAGCGAGTTCCAGGAGGCCCACACCGTCTCGACCCTCAAGGGCGCGCCGGCCGGCTATGTCGGCTACGGCCAGGGCGGGGTGCTGACCGAGGCGGTGCGCAGGCGGCCCTATTCGGTGGTGCTGCTCGACGAGGTCGAGAAGGCCCACCCCGACGTCCACGAGATGTTCTTCCAGGTGTTCGACAAGGGCTACATGGACGACAGCGAGGGACGTCACATCGATTTCAAGAACACCCTGATCCTTCTGACCTCCAACGTCGGCACCGACCTGATCACCTCGCTGTCCGAGGACGAGGAGATGAAGCCCGAGGCCGAGGCGCTGGCCCAGACCCTGCGCCCCGAACTGCTCAAGGTGTTCCCGCCCGCCCTGCTCGGCCGCCTGATCGTGCTGCCCTACTACCCGTTGTCGCCGGCCATGCTGCAGGGGATCGTGCGCCTGCAGCTCAACCGGATCAGCAAGCGGATCGCCGAGAACCACGGCATCGTCTTCGACTACGACCCGGCGGTGGTCGACCTCATCGTCTCGCGCTGCACCGAGGTCGCCTCGGGCGGCCGGATGATCGACGCCATCCTCACCAACACCATGCTGCCGGAGCTGTCGATCGCCCTGCTCGAGCGGCAGATGGCCGGCGAACAGGTGACGAAGATCGCCGTCGGGGTCGACAACTCGTCGTTCGTCTACGCCTTCGAAACCGCCGAGAGCGCCGACGACGCGCCGCGCGAGGAAGCCGTGGCCTGATGCCCGAGACCCTCTACGACCAGGTGGCCTATCCAAGCCGGCCGTTCCAGCAGACCCATCCCCTGCGGCTGGCCCTGCCGGCGGCCCTGTTCGGCCTCGCCTACGCCCCGATGGACCGGGCGCGGGTGCTGGAAATCGGCTGCGGCGAGGGCGGCAACATCATCCCCCTCGCCCTCAGCTATCCGGGCGCGACCATCGTCGGCTTCGACCTGGCCGAGACGGCGATCGCCGCCGGCCGGCGGACGGTCGAGGCGCTGGGCCTGACCAACATCAGCCTGCGGACGCTCGACATCCTCGACGCCGGCCCGGACCTCGGCGAGTTCGACTACATCATCGTCCACGGGGTCTATTCCTGGGTGCCCGAGCCGGTGCGCGAGGGCGTCATGCGGGTCATCGGCGCCTGCCTGGCGCCCGAGGGGCTGGCCTTCGTCAGCTACAACGCCCTGCCCGGCTGCCACCTGCGGCTGCTGCTGCGCGAGATGGTCATGCACCACCTGCGCGGCCGCGAGGGGTTCGAGGCGCGGCTGGCCGGCGCGCGCGAGTTCCTGAACCTGTTCATCGCCAACGCCCCCGACAACGACCCCACCGCCTTCGCGATCAAGACCTATTGCCGGGCGATGCTGGACCGCGACCCGCGCGTGCTGTTCCACGACGAGCTGGGCCCGGTGTTCCAACCCTTCTATCTGCACGAGTTCGCCGACGAGGCCCGTCGCTGGGGCCTGGACTTCCTGGCCGAGAGCGAGGGCGTCTGGTGGCGCGAGGAGCTGTTCCCCAGCTCGCGCGGCAAGGCGGTGAACGCCGTGGTCGGGGACGATCCCGTCGCCCTGCATCAATACCTGGACTTCCTGACGGCGCGCCTGTTTCGCCAGTCGATCCTCAGCCGGACCGGGCGCTCGGTCAGCCGGAAGGTCGAGCACCGGCGCGTCCGCGGCCTGTGGGCCGCCGGCGGGGTTCGCTGTCCCGATCCGGCGCCGGACCTCGTCACCGACGCCCCGGTGCGGTTCGAGTTCGCGGGCGGGGCCGCCATCTCGCTGGAGCTGCCGGCGCTCAAACAGTCCCTGGCGGCCATCGGCCAGGCCTGGCCCGGCGCGGTGGCCGTGGCCGACCTGCCCGACCATCCCGACGTCGACGAGGGCCTGCTGCAGCTGTTCACGGCCGGGCATCTCGACCTCGCCGTCGGGCCGCCGCCGTTCGCGACCGAGCCCAGCGAACGCCCCCGCGCCAGCCCGCTGGCCCGGCTGCAGCTCGACGACGGCGAGACCATGCTCACCAGCCTGGACCACGCCATGGTGCTGTTCGAGGACGAGCCGAGCCGGCGGTTCCTGGCCCTGCTCGACGGCACCCGCACCCGTGACGACCTGACGGCGGCGATGGCCAAGGACGGCCGCGACCCGGCCGAAGTCGCCGGCCTGGTGGTCAATCAGTTGAAGGGGCTCGCGCGCATGGGGCTGCTCATCCAGTGAGCCGCGCCGCCTCGAGCCTGGATTTCGAGACGCACGGCGCTTGTCCTGCAATTACTGCTTGCAACCGCGCCTTCGCCGAGTCGAGGGTACGGAAGAGAGTTGGAGAGAGACGCCCCCAGTGAGCATGTCCGACGACCCCTCTGACGAAGACGTCCTGGCCACCAGCCTGACCTCGTCCGCCGCCGGCAAGCGCGGCCCGCGCAAGGGCGCGCAGCGCGGCATCCTGCCTATCGGCTTCGTGCTGAACGGCATCTACGAGGTGAAGCGTTTCCTCGCGCGCGGCGGCATGGGCGAGGTCTATGAAGGCGTCAACGTCAACGCCGAGGAGCGCGTGGCCATCAAGGTCATCCTCCCGCACCTGGCCGCCGACCCCAAGGTCCAGGCGCTGTTCCGCAAGGAGGCCAAGACCCTCACCAGCCTGGCCCACCCGGCCCTGGTGCAATACCGCGTGCTGGCCCGCGAGCCGCGCAAGGACCTGCTCTACATCGTCACCGATTTCATCGACGGCGAGCCCCTGACCAACCTGATCGGCCGCGACCGCCCGACCACGGCGGAGCTGGCCATGCTCACCCGCCGGCTGGCCGAGGGCCTGGGCGCGGCCCACGACCACGGGGCCATCCACCGCGACATCTCGCCCGAGAACATCCTGCTGCCGAGCGGCGTGCTCAGCCGGGCCAAGATCATCGACTTCGGCATCGCCAAGAGCATGGAGATCGGCGCCCAGACCGTGGTCGGCGACGGCTTCGCGGGCAAGCTCGGCTATGTGGCGCCCGAACAGTTCGGCGACTTCAACCGCCGCATCGGCCCTTGGACCGACATCTACAGCCTGGGCCTGGTGGCCCTGGCCCTCGCCGGCGGCGCCGCGCCCGACATGGGCGCCACCCTGGTCGAGGCCATCGACCGCCGTCGGGCCGGCCCGGACCTGACCTCCGTGCCGCCGCTGCTGCTGCCGTTGTTCAGCAAGATGCTCAGCCCCGATCCGCGCGAGCGTCCGCAGAGCATGGGCGAGGTGATCGCGGCGCTGGACGCCATCGACATCCCGGTCGAGCCGCCCTCCGGCCTTTCGCGGCCGTCGTCGGGCGCCGAGCCGGCGGCCGAGGCCCCGCCCGAGGGCGAGGCCCGCACCATCGTCCAGCTCGCCTCGGGCCAGCCTTCCTGGGGCGCCGCCGAGCCGACGCCCGTCACGGAAGCCCCCGCCCCGGTCGCCGAGAGCGCGGCCGCCCCGCCCAGGACCATCTTCGCGCCGTCCACCCCGCCGCAGGCCGCGCCCGAAGCCGCGCCCGCCGCGCCGGAGCCGGAGCCGCCGCAGGCCTTCGTCCCGACGGAGGCTTCGCCGCCCGTCGAGCCGGCGCCCGCCGTCGAGCCGCCAGCCGACGCCGCCCGGACGATCTTCGCGCCGAAAGTCGAGGCCCCCGCCCCCGCCGCGCCCGCGCCGGAAACCCCCAAGGCCGACGAGAAGCCCGCCGCGCCGAAGCGGGCCAAGGCCGACAAGCCGCCGCCGCCCCCGCCGCCGCCCTCGGAACCTGCGGCCGCCGTCGCCGCGCCCGCCTCCGCGCCCAAACCCAAGCCTGAGCCGAAGGCCGAAAAGGTCGAGAAGGCCGCGGTCGCCGCCGGCCCCACGCCGCCCCGCAAGACGCCCACGGGCGTGTTCATCGCCGCCGGCGTCGCCGCCGTCGCGGTGATCGGCGCGGGCGTCGTCTTCCTGGCCCCGCACAAGAAGCCGGCCCAGCCCGGCGGGGCCGCCGCGCCCGCCGCTGCGCCGCCCGCCAGCATGAGCCATGCGGAGGAGGCCATCGCCACGGCCTTGCCGAGCGTCCCCTGTTCGTGGCTGACCATGAACCGCAGCCAGAACCCGGACGGCAGCGCCAACGTCAAGATCGCCGGCACGGCCGGTGATCCCGCCGCCGTCAACAAGGCGGTGGCCAGCGCCGCCCAGGCCGCCGGCGCGGCCGGCCTGCAGGTGGACACCACCGAGGTGCTGCCCGCCAAGCCGGCCCTTTGCCCGCTGCTCGACACCGTCCGCACCTTCCGCGACCAGCGCCCCGCCGCCGTGCCGGGCCTCGTCGCCCAGCAGACGCGGTTCGAGATCGACCGCGGCATCCAGGGCTGCCCGAAGGGCCTCTGGGCGCAGTCGATGATCCAGGTCGCTCCCGACCCGTCCAAGTCCTTCACCCTGATCGCGGTGCAGCCGTCGGGCAAGCTGCAGCAGTTCGCCGCCACCCGCGAGCAGTTCGCCTCGCTCGCCGCCCGCAACCCCAACCTCTACAAGGACCTGGGCGGCGGCCGCTATCGCGTCTCGATGTGCCAGAGCGAGTTGGGCCTGTCCGGCGTGCTGATGATCGAGGGCGCGGCGCCGTTCGACATCGGCCTGCCCGCCGGCGCCATGGTCCGCCCGCCGGCCGACTTCACCGACCGCCTGCGCAAGCTGGGCCGCGAACGCGGCTGGACCATGCAGATGGCCTGGTTCCAGCTGGTCAACGAACAGCCGGACCTGCCCGAGCAGGCCAGCCCGGACGACGCGGCGCGGCACCAGCGCGAGTTGGCCGCCGCCGCGGAAAAGGCGGCCGCCGAGAAGGCCGCGGCCGAACAGGCCGCCGCCGCGCCGGCGCAGGTCGAGACCCCCGCCCCCGCCGCCGAGCCTCAGAAGCTGCCGGCCGACTATTCGGCCTGCCGACGCTTCGTGAACGGAGCCTGGGAGGAGCTGGGCTACGCGTCGCGCGCGGCCTGCACCGAGAAGGTGTTCAACGGGCGCTGCGACGTGCTCTCCGGCCAGTCCGGCGACGTCGCGCTGCGGCGCTACGGCGACCGCCTGCAGGCCAAGACCGGCAAGGGCTTCAGCAAATGGGCCAATGTCGGCAAGTCCGACTGTCCCCAATAGTCGACGCGCGCGGGACGATTTCGCCAAGACGACTGGATCGTCCCGCGCAAGTTGCTAAAACCCTGCTCTCCCGCGCAGAAGGCCGGCTGGGGGCGTCGCCGGCGTGAAGACACGTGGGACGACGTGCAATTCCCGGTTGCGGAACACCTTATTCGATGCGGCCCATTCATCGCCTTGCGGCGGGCTTCCTGACTGCGAACGTTCTGGCCGCCGGCCCCGCGCTGGCCCATCCGCGACTCGCGTTCGAGATAAAGCCCCAGCCCGCGCCCGACGCCCTGATCGCCTTCGCCAGCCAGGCGAAGATCACCCTGGGCGGCGGGCTGGCCTGCCACGGCCGCGCCGCCGCCCTTTCGGGCCGCTACACGGTGACCGAGGGCCTGACCCGGCTGCTGGCCCCGACCGACTGCGGCTTTCAGGTGCTGGACGCCCATACCGTGCGGATCGTCCGCGCCGCGCCTCCGCCGCCCCCGCCCGCCCCGGCGCCGCAACCGTCGGCGCCGGCCCGTCCCGAGGCGCCGCCCGCCGACCTTTCCGAAGTGATCGTCACGGCGACGCGCCGCCCCACCGCCGAGGGGCGCGCGCCCTCGGCGGTGACGGTGATCACCCAGGACCAGCTGACCGCGCGGGGCGCCGCCGACACCCACGACATCTCGCAGCTGGTCGCCGGCCTGAGCATGACCAACCTCGGGCCGGGCCGGGACAAGCTGATGCTGCGGGGGCTGTCCGACGGGGCCTTCACCGGCCGCACCCAGTCGACGGTCGGCACCTATCTCGACAAGGTGCCGCTGAACTACAACGCGCCCGATCCCGACCTCTATCTGGCCGACGTCAAGCAGGTGGAGGTCCTGCGCGGCCCGCAGGGCGCGCTCTACGGCGGCGGCTCGCTGGCGGGGGTCTATCGCATCGTCACCCGCGCCCCCGAACCGGGCGTGGTCTATGACAGCGTCTCGGCCGAAGGCGCCCTGACCCACACCGGCTCGCCCAGCTATGCGTTCGAGGCGGTGGCCAACCGGCCGACCCCGCTGGGCGGCGCGGTGCGGCTGGTGGCCTATTCCGAGGTGCGCGGCGGCTATCTGGACGACGTCAACCTGCGCCGCTCGCACGTCAACGAGACCCGCCGCAACGGCGCCCGCATCGCGCTGGCCCTGCCGCTCTCGCCCGAATGGACCCTGACCCTGGGCGCGGCGGGGCAGATGATCCGCTCGTCCGACGCCCAGTACATCACCCAGGACGACATGGCGCCCCGGCGACGGCGCGCCAACTATATCCAGGAAAGCCACCTCAACCGCTTCGGCGAGGTCCGCGCGACGGTGGAAGGCTCCGGGAGCTGGGGGCGGTTCGAGTCGTCCACGGCCCTAGTCCGCCACAACTTCTCCAGCCGCTTCGACGCCTCGGCGGCCCTGGCCGACCCCGACGAAGACCCCCTGCTCCTGGCCGTCTTCGACCAGCCGAGCCGCTCGGTGATGGCGGTCGAGGACGCGACTCTGTTCTCGCCGGACGACCAGCGCCTGCAATGGCTGGTCGGCGTGTTCGCGATGAGCAGCCACGAGAAGATCAACCCGGCCCTGAACATCGGCTCGCGGCGCGGCGGTCCGCTGAAGCAGTACTATACCGAAGCCCGCTCCGACGATCGCAACGAGGTCGCCGTCTATGGCGAAGCGTCCTACGCCCTCACCTCGCGCTGGACGGTGGCGCTGGGCCTGCGCGGCTTCCACACCCATATCCGCACACGCTCGCAGGTGACCGCCGGCTGGGACGGCGAGGGCGGCGACGTCTTCGACCAGAGCGCCGTCTTCCAAGGCTGGTCGCCCAAGCTGATCCTCAGCTACACAGCGCCTTCCGGCGCGCTGTTCTACGGGCTGGTCTCGCAGGGCTACCGTCCCGGCGGCTTCAACACCGGCGGCCTCTACTACCTCGACCGCGACTCCGCCATGTTCTCGCCGGACAAGCTGTGGAACTACGAGATCGGCGCCAAGGCGACCTTCCTGGACGGCCGGCTCAAGGCGCGCGGCGCGTTGTTCTATGAGCGATGGTCCTCGCTGCAGAGCGACCAGTTCGACTATCTGGGCCTGGCCTACACGACCAATGTCGGCGACGCGCGCAACCTCGGCCTCGAGACCGAGCTGACCTATCGACCCACCGAGCGCCTGACCATCCAGGCCAACGCCTTGTTCAACCACCCCAGCCTGGGCGGCGGCGACTTCGGGGCCGACGCCGAGACGCGCAAACGCTTCGCCCTGCCCGCCGTCCCGGACATCTCGGGCGCGGTGTCGGTGGTCTACGAGCACCCGCTCGGCCACAACCGCTCGCTGCTGTTCGGCGCCGACGAAGCCTATATCGGCCGCTCGCGGCCGACCTTCGACCCCGACGATTCCAAGCAGATGGGCGGCTACATCGCCAGCCGGCTGATGCTTCAGTTCAGGACGCAGCGCTGGCGGCTGTCGGGCGTGGTCGACAATCCGTGGAACAGCAGCGGCGACACCTTCGCCTTCGGCAACCCGTTCAATTTCGGCGAGAGCCGCCAGATCACCCCCCTGCGCCCGCGCACCTTCAAGCTGTCGCTCACGGCCAGTTTCTGACGCCCGCGCCGCGATCTGGCCGGTGACGCGCCGGCCGGATCGGCTATTTCTTGGCCATGTCCCGCGCCGCCCGCCTGCTCGACCTGCTGCAACGGCTGCGCCGCCGCCGGACCCCGGCGTCCGGGCCCGATCTCGCCGCGGAACTGGGCGTCAGCCTGCGCACGCTCTATCGGGACATCGCCACGCTGCAGGCCCAGGGCGCCGACATCCGCGGCGAGCCCGGCCTGGGCTACGTGCTGCGGCCCGGCTTCGTGCTGCCGCCCCTGATGTTCTCGGTCGAGGAGCTGGAAGCCCTGGCCCTGGGCTCGCGCTGGGTGGCCCGCCGCTCCGACGACCGCAGCCTGGCGACCGCCGCCGTCGACGCCCTGGCCAAGATCGTCGCGGTCCTGCCCGCCGAGCTGCGCGATCAGGTCGAGGCCGCCACCTTGATGGTCGGTCCCGAGACGCCGCACATCGACCTGATCGACACCGCCGCCGTCCGCCGGGCGGTGCGGGCCGAGCGCAAGCTGGTCATCGCCTATCGGGGCCCGGACGGCGCCGAGACCGAGCGCGTCGTCTGGCCGTTCGCCATCGGGTTCTTCGAGCACGCCCGGGTGATCGTCGCCTGGTGCGAGACGCGGGCGGCCTATCGCCACTTCCGGATCGACCGGATCGTCCGCCTGGAGGAGACCGGCGCGCCCTTCCCGCGCCGGCGCGCGGTCCTGTTCCGCGAATGGCGGGCGAGCCAGGGCCTCGCCGATGCTGCCGGAAACTGACAGTCCTCCGCGCTAGGCGTGGGCTCCCGCCCCTTGGAGGACCTTCCCATGCCCACGCTCAACTATATCCTGCTCGCCGTCGACGCTCCGGAACGGAGCGCCGAACTCTATCGCGGCCTGCTCGGCGTCGCGCCGGTCGAGCTTTCCCCAACCTTCGCGCTGTTCGTCACCGCCAACGGCGTCAAGGTCGGCCTGTGGGCCAAGGCCGACATGCAGCCCACGCCCCGGCGGCCCGGCGGCGTCGAGGTGTCGTTCTCGCACGCCGACAAGGCCGGGGTGCTGAAGACCTACGAGGCCTGGACCGGGCTCGGCCTGGAGGTGGTGCAGGCCCCGACCGAGATGGATTTCGGCTTCACCTTCGTGGTCGTCGACCCGGACGGGCACCGGCTGCGCGCCTTCGCGCTGTCGGACAATCCTCGCTGACCGACGCGCGACGGCCGGCCCGTCAGGCGAACGGCCGGTCGATGGCCGGCGACGGTTCGGTGAACCAGCGCGGCCCGGAGGCCGTCATGTGGAAATGGTCCTCCAGCCGCACGCCGAAGCGGTCCGGCACCACGATCATCGGCTCGTTGGAGAAGCACATGCCCTCGGCCAGCGGCGTGACGTCGCCGCGAACCAGATAGGCCGGCTCGTGGATCGACAGGCCGATGCCGTGGCCGGTGCGATGCGGCAGGCCGGGCAGCCGGTAGTCCGGCCCCAGGCCCGCCGCGATCAGCACCCGGCGGGCCGCCGTGTCCGCAGCCTCGCAGGGCTCGCCCAGGCGGGCCGCGTCGAACGCCGCCGCCTGGGCTTCGCGCTCCAGGCTCCAGATCGAACGCTGCTCGTCCGTCGCCTGGCCGAACACGTAGCTGCGGGTGATGTCGGAGTTGTAGCCCTCGACCGAGGTGCCGGTGTCGATCAGCACCATGTCGCCCTCGGCCAGCACGTTCTCGCCCGGCAGGCCGTGCGGGAAGGCGGTGGAGCGGCCGAACTGCACGATGCAGAAGGTCGAGCCGGTTCCCCCGGTCAGGGCGCGGTGCGCCTCGTCGATGAAGCGGCGGACCTCGCTGGCCGTCACGCCGGGGTGAAGGATGCGCGCCGCACGCCGCTGGACCTCCAGGGTGATCGACTTGGCCTGCTGCATCAGGGCGATCTCGGCCGGCGACTTGTACATCCGGCAGCCGTCGACCACCGGCGCGGCGTCGACCACGGTCCAGGCGGGGGCGGCCGCCCGCAGCCGCTCGGCCTGCTGGAAGGCCATGGCCGGGTCCAGCCCCAGCACCCCGCCGCCGCCGGGCAGCAGGCGCGAGACCAGCTGGTGCGGACTTTCGTCCTCTTCCCACAGCGCCAGCCCGCCCGGCACGGCCAGTTCGGCCTCCAGGCTGCCGCGCTCGAACACCGGCGCGACGAAGGTCGGCTCGCCGTCCTGGGTCAGGAGCATGGCCACCAGGCGCTCGCTGGCGCCCCAGGCCGGGCCGGCGAAATAGCGCAGGCTGTGGCCCGCGCCGATCAGCAGGGCGTCCAGGCCGTGCTCGGCCATCAGGGCCCGCGCCCGCGCGATGCGCCCCGTCCGTTCTTCGCGGGAAATGGGCGCCGCGCGATCGGGCCAGAGCTTCAACTGGCCCAGTTCCGCCGCCGCCGTCGAACCGCCGATCTGCGACATCGCGACATCCTTCCTCGAATCGCCTGCAACCGAGCCGGGAGGATCGGCGTTCGGCGAGGTTTCCGCCAGGGCCGGACGCCGCGCCTGGCGGTCGAACTCAGCAAGTTCCGCGCTGCGGAAGGGACGGGCTTTCGCCAGCTTGCCCTGATGAAGCCGAGCACCAGGACCGACTATCGCCGGCGCGTCGCCTGGGTGGTGGACGTCATCGCCGCCGCCCCGGCGGCCGGCCCCGGCGTCGACCGAAACGAGGTCCATCGCCGAAGGGCGAGGCAGGCGGCGGACTTCTTCGCCCACAGTTTAGGCGACCGCCCGACCGGTCGCTGATCGCCGAGATTTGGCGCTTGCGATAATAATAGCATGAGCTACCGTATCCTCAATAACGATTGGGGATGAAGCATGCGCAAGTTACAAACGGCGGCCGGCGTCAGCCTGGCCGCGATGCTGGCGGCCGGCGCGGCCCAAGCTCAGCAACAGGCCGCCAAGCCGGCGCCGGCGGGCGCGCCCCCCGCCGTCGAGGAGATCGTCGTCACCGCCCAGAAGCGGGCGGAGAACCTCCAGGACGTCCCCATCGCCATCACCGCCCTGACCGCCGAGGCCCTGCAGAACAAGCGGGTCGGCAATCTGGTCGGCCTGTCCGGCCTGGCGCCGGCCCTGCAGATCAAGACCGACGACAACGCCGCCAACCCGCGCATCTTCATCCGGGGGGTCGGGGTCAACGACTTCAATCCCTCGACGGCCAGCGCCGTCGGCATCTATGTGGACGGGGTCTATGTCGCCTCGCCGCTGGCCCAGATGGCCGCCTTCTACGACCTGCAGCAGATCGAGGTGCTGCGCGGCCCGCAAGGCACGCTCTACGGCCGCAACACCACCGGCGGCGCGATCAACGTCGCCACCCGCAAGCCGTCCGACACCTTCGCGGCCGACGTGGCGGCGGAGTACGGCCGCTTCAACGCCGTCAACGTGCAGGGCGGGGTCGGCGGCCCGATCCCGATCCTGGGCGGCGACGTGCTGTCGTTCCGCCTGTCGGGCCTTTACGTCAACGACGACGGCTACACCCTGAACCGCCTGACCGGAAACCACGGCAACGACGCCGACCGCTGGGGCCTGCGCGGCGCGCTGCGCTACAAGCCGAACGACCGCCTGACGGCCGACCTGTCGGTCAGCCTCAACCAATCTCGCGGCGGCTCGATCCTGACCTACAACCGCTCGCTGCTCCCGCAGACGGCGGCCGCGACCGGCCCCGACGGCCTGTGCGCCCCCGGCTTCTATACCTCCGGCCAGTGCGCCAACGTGCTGGGCTACGCCAACACCAGCGGCAACCTCTATCAGGGCGACTACCGGTTCGAGGGCCGCGACATCGTCAACCTGTTCAGCGCCTCGGCCACGGTCAGCTACGACCTCGGCCCGGCCACCCTGATCTCGGTGACCAGCTACCAGCGGGCGGCGCGCAACGACCAGGAGGAGACGGACGCCAACCCCTTGCCCATCCTGTCGGCCAGCTACATCGCCCGCCAGGAGACCGCCAGCCAGGAGCTGCGCCTGCAATCGAACGGCAAGACCCGGCTGCGCTACGTCGCCGGTCTCTATCTGGCCAACGACTACCTGAACAACAACTCGCAGTACGACGCCCTGCGCGCCCTGCGCAATCCGACCCCGGCCAACCCCACCGGCGCGGACCCGGCCAACGGCATCGGCCTGTTCGGCTGGCCGCTGCACCAGACCACCAAGAGCTACGCCGTGTTCGGCCAGGTCGACTACGACCTCACCGAGCGGCTGACCCTGACCGGCGGCCTGCGCTATTCCGTGGACGACAAGAGCTTCAACTACGTCAGCGAGGCCGAGAACGGCGCCATCCCGATCTTCGCCTTCCAGGATTCCAAGACCTTCAGCTCGCTGTCCGGCCGCGCCGGCGTGCAATACAAGCTGGCCGACGGGATCAACCTCTATGCGACCTACAATCGCGGCTACAAGAGCGGCGGCTTCTTCAGCGGCCAGACCGTCAACCCGGCCGACCTCGGCCCCTATCAGGACGAGAAGGTCAACGCCTTCGAGGCCGGGGCCAAGACCGAGTTCTTCAACCGCCGCCTGAGGGCCAACGTCTCGGCCTTCTACTATGACTACAAGGACCTGCAGGTCTACACGGCGGTGGTGCGCAACGGCCTGCCGGTGCAGCTGTTCACCAACGCCTCGGCCGCGCGCATCTACGGCGGCGAGGCCGAGATCCAGGCCACGCCGATGCGGGGGCTCGACCTGTCGCTGGGCGCCTCGGCCCTGAGCGCCGAGTACAAGGACTTCCATTCGGCGGCGGCGGACTATTCCGGCAACACCCTGCCCTCCGCCCCCGAGCTCAGCCTCAACGGCACGGCGCATTACGAGCACGACCTGCCGATCGGCGCCTTCGTCGGCCAGGTCGACTTCACCTATCGCAGCAAGATCTATTTCGACACGGCCAACACCGCGCGGCTCAGCGACCCCGCCCGCACCTTCGTCAACGCCCAACTCGGCTGGCGTCTCGACCAGGGCCGCTACGAGGTCGGCCTCTGGGGCCGCAACCTGTTCGACGAGACCAACATCTCGGACATCACCCCGCTGCCGAGCCTCGGCTTCGACGTGATCAGCGTCGGCCAGCCCCGCACCTACAGCGTCTATCTGCGGGCCAGGTATTGACCGCCGCCGAGGCCGGGGCGGAGACCGGGCCGACCGATTCCGCCGCAGGCTGGATCGGCCCGGCCCCCACCGCCGTGCAACAGTTCGCCGCCGTCTTCGTCGGCGTGGTCGGCATCATGTTCGCCGGGGTCGGCCCGCTGCTGCTCGGCGGGCTGGAGGCGGCGGGGCGGCTGAGCGCGGCCCAGCTCGGCCAGGCCGGGACGGTGGAGCTTCTCAGCATGGGGGTCGCCGCCGGCCTCGCCGGTCCGTTGTTCGGCGCCCGCCGCCTGCGGCTGATCGCCGTGGCGTGCGGGCTGCTGCTGGCGGCGCTCAACTACGCGACCGTCAAGGTCTCGGGCGACGCGCTGACCCTGGTGCGCGGCCTGGCCGGCCTGCCGGGCGGGGTGATGATCTGGCTGGTCACCGGCCTGATCGTCCGCTCGCCGAGGCCCGAACGCTGGTCGGGCCTTTACCTGACGCTGCAGACCCTGGCGCAGCTCGCCGCCGTGGCGGCGATCACCGCCTTCGTCATCAAGCCGTTCGGCGTCGATGGCGGCTTCCTGGGCCTGGCCGCCCTGGGCCTCGTCGCCGCCATCGTCGGCCTGGCCATGCCGACGGCCTACGCCGCCGTGGCCGAGGGCGGCGAACAGCCGAAAGGCCCGCCGCCGGCGCGGGGATGGTTCGCCCTGGCCGCGGCGTTCTGCTTCCAGGCCTTCATCCTGGCGGCGTGGATCTATGTCGAGCCGCTGTCGCGTCAGGCGGGCCACCCCAGCGAGACGGCCGGCCTGGCCATTTCGCTGTCGCTGGGCGCCCAGGTGGCCGGCGGGACGGCGGCGACGGTCCTGGCCGGGCGGCTGTCCTGGTTCCGGGCGCTGACCACCGCCATCGGCGGCTTGATCCTGCTGCTCGGCCTGTTCGCCCTGCTGCCCGGCGCCGCGGCGTTCCTGGCCGCTTCGGCGGCGTTCGGCTTCTTGTGGCTGTTCGCCTCGCCCTTCCTGACCCCGATGGCCATCGAGGCCGACCCCAGCCGCCGCGCGGCCCTGCTCGGCCCCGGCGCCGCCCTGCTGGGCTGCGGCGCCGGCCCCTTCCTGGCCTCGCTGGCGGTCAGCGACGCCGACGTGCGCGGCTGCCTCGTCCTGGGCGCGGCGCTGGCGGGGCTGTGCCTAGCCATCGTGGCCGGGCTGCATTTGACCCGGACGCGCGGAAAGGTTTCGCGTTAAACACCGGTGATGACCTCAGAAACGGCCAAGACCCCGCGCGGGCGCCCGCCGAAGGCGGCCTCGAAGACCCCGTCCCCCGCCGGCATACAGCTGGAGACCAAGCTCCAGCCCACCCAGGCCAGGGCGCAGGACACCTACGAGATCGTCTTGGCCACCGCCGGCGAGATGCTGCGCGACATGGGCTTCGAGCAGCTGACCACCAACGCCATCTGCCAGCGCGCCGGCCTGACCCCGCCAGCCCTCTATCGCTACTTCCCCAACAAGTACGCCATCCTCAAGGAGCTGGGCGACCGGCTGATGTCGGCCCAGGACCGCATCGTCCTCGACTGGATCGACGGGGGCGGCCTGCTCGGCGAGACGGTGGAGGCGCGCCTGGCCCAGGCCATCGCCATCCAGCGCAAGGTGATCGAGATCACCCACGCCTTCCCCGGCGGGGCCGCCATCGGCCGGGCCCTGCGCGCGGTGCCCATCCTCCAGCGGCTGCGTTTCGAGTCGCGCGACATGGTCGCCGACCGCTTCTATCAGGCCATCCGTCCGCACTATCCGAACACCGCCGAACAGCGCCTGCGGGTGGCGATGCGGATGATGGTCGAGCTCAGCTACGCCGCCACCGAGATGGTGGTCGAGGAGCCGGACCGCGACGCCGACATCCTCAATCACGAGGTCTGCCTGATGTTCGCGCTCTATCTCGACAGCTTCGACTGATCCCGCCTCCCCCGCGTCCCGGATCGCGCTTGCGGAAAAGATAGCAATAGCTATTCTTATCCAAAATCATCTGGGGAACGCACATGACGGAATGGCGGAACTGGTCCGGAAGCGTGGCGGCTCAGCCCGCGCGACACGCCCGGCCAAGGACGGCGGCCGAGCTGGCCGCCCTGGTCGCCGGGGCCCGCAAGGTGCGCGTGGTCGGCGCCGGCCATTCGTTCATGCCGCTGTGCCACACCGACGACGTGCTGATCAGCATGGCCGACTACGAAGGCCGGGTGGAGATCGCCCCCGACCGCAAGACGGTTTGGGCCCCGGCCGGCTGGGGCCTCGACCGCCTGACCGCCGCCCTGTGGGCCGAAGGGCTGTCGCTGATCAATCAGGGCGACATCAATCCCCAGTCCCTGGCCGGCGCCACCGCCACCGGCACCCACGGCACCGGGGCGGACCTGGGCAGCCTGGCCACCCAGGCCTGCGGCTTTCGCCTGATGCTGGCCGACGGGACCCAGGTCGAGTGCGGGCCGGACCAGCGGCCCGACCTCTATGAGGCCCAGCGCCTGTCGCTCGGCCTGTTCGGGGTGGCGACCGAGATCCGCATCCACGTCCTGCCCGCCTACCACCTGGAGGAGCGCATCGAGCGCCGTCCCCTGGCCGAGGTCGCCGAGCGCCTGGACGAGCTGGGCGCGGCCACGCGGCACATGGAGTTCTTCGTCTTCCCCTATTCGGACCACGTCATCTTCAAGACGCTGCACCCGGCCGAGCCCGAGGGCGAGTTCAAGGACGGCGACGACATCGACGAGACCGTGTTCCGGCTGGTCTGCGAGCTGGGCGCGGCGGCGACGCCGATGATCCCCACCCTGCAACGGCTGATGATGCGGCTGTCGGGCGGATCGAGCCGCCGGGTCGGGCCGGCCTACAAGGTCTTCCCGTCCGACCGCACCATCCGCTTCGAGGAGATGGAGTACGAGCTGCCCCGCGCCGACGGCATGGCGACGCTGCGCGAGGCCATCGCCCACATCCGCAAGCGGCGGATGCCCATCGCCTTTCCGTTCGAGTTCCGCCTGACCGCCGGCGACGACATCTGGATGAGCCCGTTCAACAACGGGCCGGGCGCGTCGATCTCGTTCCACCAGTACGCCAAGATGCCCTGGCGCGACTCCTTCGCCGAGGTCGAGGCGGTGTTGCGGGCCGGCGGCGGGCGCCCGCACTGGGCCAAGCGCCACACCTTGACCACGGCCGACGTCCACCGGCTCTATCCCAAGGCCGAGGATTTCCTGGCCGTCCGCAAGACGGTCGATCCGCAGGCCAAGTTCGCCAACGCCCACCTGTCCGAACTCTTCGGCATCACCGCCTGACCGGGACCCGCGCCATGAACGACCAGGAACTGCACGGCCATCTGATCGACCGCCAGGGCTCCCGCCGGGACCTCAACACGCCCGCCCTGGTCGTCGACCTGGACGCGCTGACGCGCAACATCGAGCGGATGGCGGCCTTCGCCGCCGCCAAGGGGCTGAAGCTCCGCCCCCACGCCAAGACCCACAAGAGCCCCGAGATCGCCCGCCGCCAGATCGCCGCCGGCGCGATCGGCGCCTGCTGCGCCAAGCTGGGCGAGGCCGAGGCCCTGGCCGACGGCGGCGTGACCGCCGGCCTGCACGTCACCTCGCCGGTGGTCTCCGCCCCGGCCATCGCCCGCCTCGTCGCGCTGAACGCCCGCACCGAGGACCTGATGTGCGTGGTCGACCACCCCGACAACGTCCGCGCCCTGGGCGCGGCGGCGGCGGGCGGCAAGGCGCTGAAGGTGGTCATCGACATCGATCCCGGCATCCGCCGCACCGGCGTCGCCACGCCCGAGGCCGCCGTCGCCCTGCTGCGGGCCATCCGGGCCCAGCCGGCCCTGACCTACGCCGGCGTCCAGTGCTATTGCGGCATGCAGCAGCACATCGAGGGCTTCGCCGACCGCAAGGCGGCGATGGAGGACCGCGCCGAACACATCCGCGCCATCGTGGCGGCCCTGTCCGCCGGGGGCGGCGCGCCGGAGATCGTCACCGGCGGCGGCACCGGCACCCACCGCATCGACGCCGAACTCGACCTATTCACCGAACTCCAGGTCGGCTCCTACGTGTTCATGGACAGCCAGTACCTGGCCTGCGACCTGACCGGCGAGGGCGGCGAGGCGCCGTTCGAGACCGCCCTGATGGTCGACGCGCGGGTGGTCAGCGCCAATTCACCCGGCCTGGTGACGCTCGACGCCGGGTTCAAGGCGTTCTCGACCGACGCCGACCCGCCCGTGGTGCTGGCCGGCGCGCCGACCGACGCCAAGTACTTCTTCATGGGCGACGAGCACGGCGCCCTGCTGGTTCCGCCCGAGCAGGCGCCGGGCCTGGCCGACGTGGTCACCCTGGCCGCGCCGCACTGCGACCCCACCGTCAACCTCTACGACACCTACCACGTGGTCCAGGCCGACACCCTGCGCGCGCTTTGGCCGGTGGCGGCGCGCGGCCGCTCGCGCTGAGCCGCCTCGCGCCCGCAAGCCTCGCGGCAGGGCCTCACGTCAGGCCTTGACGATCTCGTAGGCGCCTACATGATTGGCGGCGATGAACCGCCGCGCCCTCCTCGCCGCCGCCCTGGGATCGCTCGCCGCGAGGCCGGGCTGGGCGGCGAGCCGCGCCAGGATCACGCCGTGGGGTTTCGATCTCGCCGGCATGGACCGGTCGGTGCGCCCCGGCGACGACTTCGCCCGCTACGCCGGCGGAACCTGGATGCGCACCACGGCGATACCGCCGGACCGCACCTCCTGGGGGCCGTTCTTCAGCCTGCGCGCCGACGCCGAGCGCGACGTCCGCGAGATCATCGAGGCCGCCTCGGCCGCGCCCGGCCCGCCCGGTTCGGACGGCCGCAGGATCGCCGACACCTATAGGGCCTATCTCGACGTCGCGGCGATCGCCAGGGCCGGGCTGTCGCCGCTCTTCGCCGACTTGGCGCAGATCGGCGCCGCCCGCACGCACGAGGAAGTCGCGGCCCTGATGGCGCGCCCCGACCTGCCGCTCGGCGGTCCCTTGTCGATCAGCCCCTGGCCGGACGCCCGCGATCCTGACCGCTATGCGATGAACATCGTCCAGTCAGGCCTCAGCCTGCCCGACCGCGACTATTACCTGACCGACGACCGGCGCTTCGCCGAGGTCCGCGAGGCGTTCGGCGCCTATGTCGCCGCCATGCTCGCCCTGGCCGGCGTTCCGTCGCCCGAGGCGGCGGCCCAGGCGGTGGCGGCCCTGGAGACCGAGATCGCGCGCCGGCAGTGGCCGCGCGACAAGCGCAACGACCGCGACCTCACCTATCACCCGATGTCGCGGGCCGGACTGAAGGCCTTCGCGCCGGCCTATCCCTGGGACGCCGCGCTGGCGGCTATGGACCTGCCGGCCCACGACCTGTTCGTGGTCAAAGAGGACAGCGCGGTCCAGGCGCTGACGGCGCTCTTCCGCGCCACGCCGGTCGAGACCTGGCGCGCCTACATGACCTTCCGCTGCCTCAACGGCATGGCCGACATCCTGCCGCCCGCGTTCGACGACCTCGCCTTCGGCTTCAACGGCCGCGTCCTCGCCGGCCAGCCCAGGCCGCGTGAGCGCTGGCGCCGCGCCGTCTCGGCGGTGAACGCGGCCGTGGGCGAGGCGGTCGGCCGGCTCTATGTCGCCCGTCGCTTCCCGCCGGCGGCCAAGGCGCGGATCACCGCCCTGGTCGAGGATCTCCGCTCGGCCTACGCCATCCGCATCCGGGCGTTGGACTGGATGTCGGACGCCACCAAGGCGGCGGCCCTCGACAAGCTTTCCAGGCTGCGGGTCAAGGTCGGCTATCCCGACCGCTGGCGCGACTATTCGGGCCTGGAGACCCGCGCCGACGATCCGGTCGGCAACCGCAAGCGGGCCCTGGGCTGGGACTGGCGGCGGCGCGTCGGCCGCCTCGGCCAGCCGACCGACCGCGACGAGTGGGGCATGACGCCCCAGACGGTGAACGCCTACTACAACGCCTTCTTCAACGAGATCGTCTTCCCGGCGGCGATCCTGCAACCGCCCTATTTCGACCCCGCCGCCGATCCGGCGGTCAATTTCGGCGGCATAGGCGGGGTCATCGGTCACGAGATGGGCCACGCCTTCGACGACCAGGGCGCCAAGACCGACGGGCGCGGCGCCCAGCGCGACTGGTGGAGCCCGGCCGACGCCGCCCGTTTCAAGGCCCTGACCGGCCGGCTGGTCGAGCAGTACGCGGCCTACGAGCCGATCCCCGGCCGGCGGATCGACGGACGGTCGACGCTGGGCGAGAACATCGGCGACAACGGCGGCCTGCGCGTGGCGCTGGAGGCCTACCGGCTGTCCCTGCGCGGCGGACGCGCGCCCAGGGTCGGCGGCTTCACCGGCGAGCAACGCTTCTTCCTGTCCTGGGCCCAGACCTATCGCGAGGTCATCCGCGACGCGCAGTTGCGCCAGGACCTTGTCTCCGACCCGCACAGCCCGTCGGTGTTCCGCGTCAACGGCGTCGTCCGCAACATCGACGCCTGGTACCGGGCCTTCGACGTCCGGCCCGGCGACCGGCTTTATCTGGCGCCCGGGGCGCGGGCGCGCATATGGTGAGAGGGCTGACCGCCCCACGGGCGTAATGTCGGCGAGGGGGAGGAAAAACCAATGATCAGACGCTCTGGATCGCTGCGGACCAAGATCGCCGCCGCCGTGCTGCTGGGCTGCGCCCTGCTGGCCGCCGCCCTGTCGGAGGACCTGCTCCTGGCCTTCTGACGCCGCCGGCCGAGGGGCCGGGCCGCCTCGCGCGTATTGAAGGTTCGAGGCCGCGCCCGTCGCGCGGCTTCCTTCGGCTTGGCGTAGGGTATGGCGATGACGGACATCCACCGCAGACGGCTGCTGCGCGTCGGCGCGGCCATGGGCGGCGGCGCGGCGCTCGCCGGCCTGGCGCCGGCCTGGGCCCGCGCCGCGACCTCGGGGCATGCCCCGGCCGCGCAGCCCGCGCCTGGAGCCGGCGTCCTGACCGGGCCGGACATCGCCTTGACCATCGACCGCGCCATGGTCTCCGTCGACGGCCGCATGGCCCACGCCGCCACGGTCAACGGCCTGTCGCCGGGACCGTTGATCCGTCTCAAGGAAGGCCAGAAGGTCCGGCTGTCGGTGACCAACCGCCTGGCCGAGGAGACCTCGATCCACTGGCACGGCCTGCTGGTGCCGTTCCAGATGGACGGGGTGCCGGGGGTCAGCTTTCCGGGGATCAAGCCCGGCGAGACCTTCGTCTACGAGTTCACCGTCAGGCAGTCGGGCACCTACTGGTACCACAGCCATTCCGGCCTGCAGGAGGCCGAGGGCCTCTACGGCCCCATCGTCATCGATCCGAAGGAGGCCGAGCCGGCGCCGTTCGACCGCGAGCACGTGGTCGTGCTGGCCGACTTCAGCTTCACCCACCCCCACCAGATCTTCAAACGCCTGAAACAGCAGCCCGGCGTGTTCAACTTCCGCAAGCAGACCCTGGGCGGCCTGCTGGCGGGCCGGGACCAGACGGCGCGCGAGCGGCTGTCCTGGGCCAGGATGCGGATGGACCCGACCGACATCGCCGACGTCACCGGGGCGGAGATGAAGTTCCTGGTCAACGGCCGGGGCCCGGCCGACGGCTGGACCGGCCTGTTCACCCCCGGCGAGCGGGTGCGCCTGCGGCTCGTCAACGCCGCCGCCCAGATGATCTTCAATGTCCGCCTGCCCGGCCTGAAGATGACCGTGGTCAGCGCCGACGGCCAGGACGTGCGGCCGGTCGAGGTCGACGAGCTCCAGATCGGCAACGCCGAGACTTACGACGTCATCGTCCGCCCGGCCGAGGACCGCGCCTACGCCCTGGTCGCCGAGGCCGTCGACCGCTCCGGCATGGGCAGGGGCGCCCTAGCCCCCCGTCCCGGCATGAGCCCGGCTTTCCCGCCGCTGCGCGAGCGGCCGCTGGCGACCATGAAGGACATGGGCATGGACATGGGGGCCCACGCGTCCGGCGGCGGGATGGACCATGCCGGGATGGACCACGCCGCCATGGGCCACGACATGGCCGGCATGGCCGCCGCGCCGGCGCCCGGCATGGCGCCGCCGCGCGCGCGGGGGTCGGACGTCATGGGCGAGATGAACGACATGCCCGGCATGAGCATGGCCATGCGCGACCCGGCCAACGCGCTGGGGCTCAGGCTGGGACCGGGGGTGCAGGCCATCTCGCCCATGCCGGCCGACCGGACGGGCGAGGCGGGCCAGGGCCTTGAGAGCGTCGGCCATCGCGTCCTGGTCTATCGCGACCTCGTGGCGCTGGCGCCGAACGCCGACCCGCGCCCGCCCAGCCGGGCGCTCGACATCCGCCTGACCGGCAACATGGAGCGCTTCATGTGGGGGTTCGACGGCCGCAAGTTCAGCGAGGCTGTCGCCCCCTACGCCTTCGAACGCGGCGAGCGCGTGCGCGTCACCCTGATCAACGACACCATGATGGCCCACCCCATCCACCTGCACGGACACTTCTTCGAGCTGGCGCACGGCCCAGCGGGTCACGCGCCGCGCAAGCACACGGTGATCGTCGCGCCAGGGGGAAAGGTCGCGTGGGACTTCACCGCCGAGGCCGGCGACTGGGCGTTCCACTGCCACATGATCTACCACATGCACGCCGGCATGTTTCAGGTGTTCAGCGTGCGCCCGCTGGAAGGAGCCGCCGCGTGAACCGGCCGGCCCTAGCCGCGCTCTCGGCGGCGCTGCCGCTGATCCTGGCCGCCCCCGCCCAGGCCCAGGCCCAGGCCCAGGCCCAGGCCGTCGATCACGGCGCCCACGCCGGACACGACATGTCGCAGATGCAAGGGATGGGCGAGGCGACGCCCCCGCCCCCGACGGCGCAGCCGGCGGCCGGCGGCCACGACGCCATGCCGGGCATGGACATGGGCCCGGCCGCAGCCGATCCCCACGCCGGGCACGACATGTCGACGATGCAAGCCGCGCCGCAAGCGCCGGCTCCTCCCGCGACGCCGGCGCCGGCGGCCGCGCCCGGCGACCATGCGGCCGACCGCTATTTCGACTCGGCGGCGATGGCGGCGGCCCGCGCGCAACTGGCCAGGGAGCATGGCGGCGCGCCCGCCGCCATGGTGCTGCTGAACGTCGGCGAATGGCGGTCAGGGTTGGGCGGGGGCGGCTATCGCTGGTCGGGCGAAGGCTGGTTCGGCGGCGACGTGAACCGCCTGGCGCTCAAGTCGGAGGGCGAGGGCTCAGGCCGGCGCGGCGTGGACGCAGCCGAGATCCAGGCCCTCTATTCTCGGGCGGTCGGCCCCTATTTCAACCTGCAGGCCGGCCTGCGCTACGACCTCAGGCCCCGGCCGAACCGCACCTTCGCCGTGCTCGGCTTCGAGGGCCTCGCGCCCTACTGGTTCGAGGTCGAGGGGGCGGTGTTCGTCTCGGACAGGGGCGACGTCCGCGGCCGGCTGGAGGGCTATTACGACCACCGCATCACCCAGCGGCTGATCCTGCAGCCGCGCGCCGAGGTCAATCTGGCCGCTGGCGACGAACCGGACGCCAAGATCGGATCGGGGATCTCGGACGCCGAGATCGGCCTGCGCCTCCGCTACGAGGTCACGCGCCGCTTCGCGCCCTATGTCGGCCTCTCCTACGAGCGCAAGTTCGGACACACCGCCGACTTCGCCCGGCATGACGGCGACAAGATCGAGGGCGCCGGCCTGGTGATCGGCGTGCGGGCCTGGTTCTAGAACCCGGCCCGCGCCGCCCCCCGGGCGTCAGTAGCGCCAGCGCCCCGGCACGAAGACCCAGCCCTCGCCCCGCTGCGCCCAATGGGCCGGCTCCCAGACCGCGCCCGGCGTCCGGCGCTCGATCCAGTGTCCCGGCGACCAGCGGTAGCCGCGGCCGTCCCAGGCCCAGTGGCCAGGATCCCAGACGAAGCGCTCGACGGGGCCGGGGGCGGCGATGATCACCTCTTCGCGCGGCGGCGGGGGCGGTCCACGGACGACGATGCGCTCCTGGACCACGACCCGCTCGCGCGGGGGCTCGTCGACACAGCCCGCCAGGCCGGCGGCCCCAGCGGCGAGGATCAGGCCGAGGCCGAGGGCGGCGCGGCGCGCGGAACGGTTTGCGATCACGAGGCTGAACTCCGTTGCGAGAATGAAGGCCTGGCGGATCAGACCAGGCCGATGTCCTTGGACTGGGCCTGCGGGAAGACCGCCTGCAGGCGAGCCTGGTCGAACCCGTAGACGCGCCGGAACAGGCCGCCCATCAGGGCGCGATAGTCGGTGAGGACAGGGTAGTCGCGGTTCTGGAACAGGCTGGCCTGCTCGACCTTGACCTGTTCGCCGAGGACGCGGCCGCCCTTGATCCCGCCGCCGAGCACCCAGTAAGCGCTGCCGTGGCCGTGGTCGGTGCCGCGGTCGCCGTTCTCGCGGAAGGTGCGGCCGAACTCGCTGACCACCACCACCACGGTGTCGTTCCAGGCCTTGGGCCCGATCTCGTCGGCGAAGCCGCTGAGGCCGCGCCCCAGTTCGCCGAGCCGCCCGGCCAGATAGCCGCTCGCCGCGCCCTGGTTGACGTGGGTGTCCCAGCCGCCGACGTCGACGAAGCCCAGGTTGAAGCGGTCGCGCATCAGGCCGCCGATGCGCCGGGCCGCCAGCTCGAAGCCCTTGGGCGAGACGGCGTTGCGGTTGGCCGCCTGCATCTCCTTCGAGATCGACTGATAGACCTCGTTGCGGACCTTGAAGCCCGAGGCCACGGCCGGGGCCAAAGCGTCGCCCTGGTACATGGCTTCGATCAGCCGGCTCTCGCGGTCGTCGACCCCCGGCTTGCCGACATTGGCCAGCTGCATGTTGGGCACGGTGCGCGACCCCTGGAAGGTCAGCGGCAGCTGGTCGGTGAAGGCGATGGGATCGACGCCGGCGATCTGCCCGGCCAGGCGACCCATGAAGCCCGAGCGGTAGTTGCGGCCGCCGCCCCAGGGCTGGCCCAGCTCGATGGTGTCCTGGGTCTCGAAATGGCTGCGCGAAGTGTCGTCGGTGCCCGCGAAGGGAACGAACGCCGCCTGCCCCTTCTGGTACAGCGGCCAGATAGTGTCGCGCAGCGCCGGGTGCAGGCCCCAGTCGGCGTCCAGCCGCAGGGCGGCGTTGGGGTCCGGCCCCGGCCGGGCGATCGCGAGGGTCGGCCGCGCCTGATAGTAGAAGTCGCTCGACACCGGCACGACGACGTTGGCGGCGTCGTAGGCGCCGCGCAGGAACACCACCAGCAGGCGGGTCGAGGCGGCGGGCGCGGCCCAGACCCGTCCGGCCAGCACAGCCGGGGCCAGGGCGCCGGCGCTCAGCAGCAGGGTTCGACGATCCATGGAAGCCTCCTCAGCGGCGCATGAATTCCGGTGAGGACAGGAACAGGGTGTTCCAGTCCTGGGGCGAGGTCGCCTGGTCCAGCACGCCGCGCGTCCGCTCGGTCAGGGTCTGGGACAGGCCGTTGAAGTAGAGGGCGTTGGCGATCAGCGGGAAGGCGGGCCGCTCCTGCGGCTGCGGGCCGTCGGCCTTGAACAGGCCGGCCGAACCCGAACCGATCTGGCGCGCGATCTCGAACCGCGTGGCCATGCCGCCCGGTCCCGACCACGCCGCCTCGCCCAGCGGATAGCCGTCCGGCGTCTCGCGGCCGTAGAGCGGCTCGGCCATCCGGCCCAGCCAGCCCTGCATCGGCGCGACGTTGAGGACGACCTTGTCGTCATAGGCCAGCCGCACCGCCGAAACGACATAGTGCGCGGGGTCCTTGAACTTGCCGTGCAGGGAGGCCTTGAACTCGGGCGAGGCGAACATGGTCCGCAGCACGGCGGCGATGTCGCCGTCGGTGCGCCGGAAGGTCGAGGCCATGCGCTCCACCAGGGCCGGCGCCGGATCGTCGGCGACGAAATAGGTCGCAAGCTGGCGCGAGACGTGCCGCGCCGTCGCCGGCTCGCGGGCCAGAATGTCCAGCGCCTCGTCGACCTCGGCCAGGCCCCGGCCCTTGATGACATGGCCCAGAAAGACCTTGTCGCCATAGTCGTGGCGGTTGGGATTGAACTCGAACAGGCCGGCGTGGACGTACTGGTCCTGGAGCTGGGGCTTGACCTTCGGGGGGGTGGACGTCTGGTTGACGCCGACCCCGGTGAGGATGCGCGCCAGCTCCTCGACGTCCTTCTGGGTATAGCCCGAGCCCACGCCCATGGTGTGCAGCTCCATGATCTCGCGGGCGTAGTTCTCGTTGATGTGGCCGACGGCGTTCTGGTCGTTGTCGAGGTAGCGCAGCATCACCGGGTGATGCAGCGTCGCCGACAGCAGGTCGCGGAACCTGCCCAGGGCGTGGGCGCGGATGGCGTTCTCCTCATAGTCGCCGATCATCACCCGGATGTTCGACTTGTACTGGTGGACGCTGAAATGGTTCATCCAGAACCAGGTCGTCTGCTCCAGAAGCTGGTCGGGCGAATAGAGCGCGCGCAGCAGCGAACGGGTCATCGCCTGCTTGGCCAGGTCGCTCATCGTCTGCTGATAGGCCTGCTGCGCGGCCTTCTTCTGGTCGGGGTCGGTCAGGGCGTTGGCCGCCTTCCCCTGCTGGTCGATGTCGACGACCAGATTGACCATCGGCTCCTGCGTGATCCTCAGGGCGTCGACCTGGGCCTGGGCCTGCGGCGGCAGGCGGTCCCTGGGCGAGGCCTGGAGCTGGCGCTCGACATAGCGGTCCGGCCCCAGGGCGGCCATGGCCGCGGCGCTGGAGGCGTTGACGCCCCAGGTCACGCGGTCGAGCAGGGCCAGATTGACGGTCGGCGCGGCGACGGCCGGCGCCTCGACGGCGAGGCAGGCCAAGAGGGCGATCGCGCTGACGGCTCCGCGACGCAGGTCGAAACGGCGCATCGTTTCCTCGCTCCAGAGAGACCGGCGACCCGGCCGCCGGCTGATCCTACAGGCGGTCGGCCATGCCTTGATGACCATCGCCGCGCCGGCTGACAGCCGCCGGTCGCCCGCCTTACAAAGTTGCGAGATTGCTACAGGGCGACCTTACAAATTTGACAGGCCGGGGTTGGACGCCTGTGGGACGGCCATGGTCAAGTCGCGCGATAGCCGCCCACGGCGTCCGCTCGCGCGAGGAACGCTCCATGCGCTGTCTGCCCATCGCGGTCCTGGCCGCCATGATCCTGGCCTCGGCGGGCGCGGCCGGAGCCGGGCCGCCGCACGCCCCGCCGCCCAGGCCGCCGCCGAGACCGGCCCCGCGACCGCCGCCCAGGCCGCCTCCGCCAAGACCGCCCGCGCCGAGACCGCCCGCGCCGAGACCGCCGCCGGTCGTCAGGCCCGCCCCGCCCCCGCCCGACAAGACGGCGGCTTGCGAAAGGGTGTGGCAGGCGCAAAAAGTGCGTAACGGCACGTACGACGCCTTCATGCGCGCCTGCGTCTCGAAAGGTTGACCCTCCGATCGCGCCGCCGGGCCGGCGGCGCCTGCTGAAAGGCGCCCATGAGCCGACGCATCCTCGTCGTCGAAGACGACGCCGAAACCGCCGACTACATCCTCAAGGGCCTGCGCGAGGAGGGCTTCACCGTCGAACTGTCAGCGGACGGCCGCGACGGGCTCTATCTGGCCAGCTCTTCGACCTTCGACGCGGTGGTCATGGACCGCATGCTGCCCGGCATGGACGGCCTGTCGGTGATCAAGGCCCTGCGCGCGGCCGGCGTGCAGACGCCGATCATCATCCTCAGCGCGCTCGCCCACCTGGACGAGCGGGTCAAGGGGCTGCGGGCCGGCGGCGACGACTATTTGACCAAGCCGTTCGGTTTCGCCGAGCTGTCCGCCCGGCTGGACGGCCTCCTGCGCCGGGGCGCGCCCTCCCAGGCCCAGACCCGGCTGACCTGCGGCGACCTCAGCCTCGACCTGCTCACCCGGCGGGTGACGCGGGCCGGGCGCGGCCTCGACCTGTTGCCGCGCGAGATGAAGCTGCTGGAATACCTGTTGCGCCACGCCGGCCGCGTGGTCACCCGCACCATGCTGCTCGAGGAGGTGTGGGACTACCGCTTCGATCCGCACACCAGCCTGATCGACACCCACGTCAGCCGCCTGCGCAAGAAGATCGACGACGGTTTCGAGACCCCGCTGCTCCACACCGTGCGCGGGTCGGGCTATCGCCTGGCGGAGACGCCTTGATCGCCTTCAAGCCCCTGGGCGCCAAGCCCGCCAGCCTCGCCCTGGTGGCCTTGGCCGCCGTGACGCTGGCCCTGCTCGTCGGCCTCGCCGTCGCCGACCTGGCCGGCGAGAGCCTGATCGAGGCCCGGCAGCGGGCGGTGGCGGCCACCGCCCGCGACTATTTCGTCGCCTTCGCCCACGCCGAGGGGCTAAAGCCCCTCGCCCAGGCCCTCGACCAGCGCGCCCAGCACCAGGTGGGCGCCTTCCGCTACGCCGTCTTCGACAACGCCGGCCGCCGCCTCGGCGGCGACGACCTCCTGACCATGGAGCAGATGCCGCCGCCCGGCTTTTCGACCGTCCACGCCGGCGCCGGCGACGAGGAGGCGGACTACGACGTGCTGGTGCAGCCGATGTCGGTGGGCGGGACCCTGGCCATCTACGAGAACCTGGCCGACCGCACCGCCTTCCGCTGGGCGATCATGGGCGCGGTCGCCGCCGCCATGCTGTGCAGCCTGGCCATCGTCGCCGCCGCCAGCATCTGGCTGGGCGGGCTGATGGTGCGGCGGGCCCGGGGCATCGCCGACGCCGCCGACCGCATCGCCGGCGGCGACCTGTCGGCCCGCGCGCCGGTCGGGGCGGCGGACGACGCCTTCGACCACATCGCCGTCGCGCTCAACGCCATGCTCGCCCGCATCGAGGCGCTGATGACCGGCATGCAGAGCGTCACCGACAGCCTGGCCCACGACCTGCGCTCGCCCCTGACCCGGCTGCGGGCCGCCCTGTCCGAGGCCCTGGCGCCGGAGGCCGGCGAGACCCGCCGGCTGGACCTGATCGAGACCGCCCACGGCGAATGCGAACGGGTGCTGGCCACCTTCGGCGCCCTGCTCGACATCGCCCGGGCCGAGTCCGGCGTGTCGCGCGAGATGCTGGCGCCGCTGGACGCGGCCGCGACCGTGGCCGAGGTCGCCGAGCTGTTCGCGCCGGTGGTCGAGGACGCCGGCCAGACCCTGACGGTCAGAACCCCGCCGGAGCCGGTTGCGATGTCCGGCCACGACCTCTTGTTGCGGCAGGCCCTGGGCAACCTGCTGCACAACGCCGTGCGCTACGCCGGCGCGGGGGCGCGGATCGAGCTGGCGCTGGAGGAAGACGCCGAGGCCGTCCGGTTCATCGTCGCCGACGACGGCCCCGGCGTCCCGGCCGAGGCGCGCGACCGCGTGCAGGAGCGTTTCGTGCGCCTGGACGCCAGCCGCTCCAGCCCGGGCTCGGGCCTGGGGCTGGCGATCGCCGCCGCCTGCGCCAAGCTCCACGACGGCCGCCTGACGCTGGAGGACAACGGCCCGGGCCTGCGGGCGACCTTGATCGCGTCGCGCGGATCGCCGCCGGGCGGGGCCTTCAACAAACTGTAAGACTGGCGTCCGGCGGGCGTAAGCCTGACGTTCCAAGGTCCAGACAGCGCATCAGCCTTGGGAGCGCCGTCATGGCCCGCCTTCACGCCGCAATCGCCGCAGCCGTCGTCGCCGCGACCGCCGGCCTCGCCGCCTCGCCGCCGCCGGCCGCGGCGCAGACCTTCGTCAGCCTGCGGATCGGCTTCGCCCCGCCGCCGCTGCCGGTCTATGTCCAGCCGGCCATTCCGGGACCGGACTACATCTGGACGCCCGGCTACTGGGCCTGGAGCCCCGACGACGGCGACTACTACTGGGTGCCCGGCGTCTGGGTCCGCGCGCCGCGGCCGGGCCTGCTGTGGACGCCGGGATGGTGGGGCTGGTCGGACGGCTACTACGTCTTCCACAGCGGCTACTGGGGCCCGCACGTCGGCTTCTACGGCGGCGTCGTCTACGGCTTCGGCTACGACGGTTTCGGCTTCCAGGGCGGTTATTGGAACCGGGGCGCGTTCTTCTACAACCGCTCGGTCACCAACATCACCAACGTCAACGTCACCAACGTCTACAACAAGACCGTCGTGGTGAACCGGACCACGGTCAACAACGTCAGCTACAACGGCGGCCCCGGCGGCGCGGCCGCGCGGGCCACCGCCGAACAGCGCGCCTTCTCGCAGGAAGCCCACGTCGCGCCGACGCCGCAGCAGCAGCAGCACGTCGAGGCCGCACACGCCACGCCGGCCTTCTTCGCCCGCGCCAACCACGGCCAGCCCCGGATCGGCGCCGTGGCGCGGCCGGCGGTGTTCAACGGCGCCGGCATGACCGCCGCCCACGCGCCGACGCCCTATCGTCCGCCCGCCGCCCAAGGCGCGGCGGCGGCCTGGAACGGCCGTCCCCCCGCCGCACCGCCGCCGCGCAGCCCGCAACCCCACGGCCCGCCCCCGGCTTCGCCCTATCAGCAAGGCTGGCGCGGCCCGCCCCCGGCCGAGCAGCGGGCCATGGCCGCCGCGCCCGAACGGCCCCGCCCGCCCGGCCTTCCGCCGCCGCAACAGCGGCCGGCGTTCCATCCCGACCGTCCGCCGCCCCCGCGCCCGGAACGCCCCCCGCCCCGGCCGCAACCGCAGCCGCACGAACAACGCGACCATCCGCACGGGGAAGGCTTCCGCGGCCGCTGACCACGCCGACAGGGACAAGAAAAAGGGGCGGCCGCGAGGGCCGCCCCAGGACGATTGCGATCTGGCCGAGAAGAGGCCTAGCGCCGAACCTTCAGCCCGACGAACAGGAACCGGCCGAGGTCGTAGCCCATGTCGCCGCCGGTTCCGATCAGGGTGAACGGCGGCTCCTCGCCGAACAGGTTGTTGACCCCGCCATAGACCTGCGCGCCCTTGAGATGGCCGCCGAACGCCTGGTCGCCGAAGTCGTAGCGGGCGATCAGGTTGTGATAGAAGACGCCTTCCGCGAAGGGGATGTTCAGGGACTCCGAATGGTCCTGCGCCGTCGCGTCGCGGTCGAATAGGGCCGCCCTTCCCATGTAGCGGGTCTGCCAGGTGAGCGTCAGGCCGCTTTGCTGGTAGCTCAGGCTGGCCAACCCCTTCCAGTGCGGGTTGATCCTGCCGGTCACGCTGTTGATCCGCCCCTCGTCGATGTGGACCTGGCTGGGATTGCTCTGGAATGGGAACTCCCGCAGGTGGAACAGGTAGTTGACGTTCATGTCGAACGACAGCTTGCCGGTCATCCACTGGGTGCGCTCCCAGCGGCTGGTCAGGCCGGAGACGTTGGCTGCGTAGCTGACCTGGATGTCCAGACCGTCGGTCTCCAGTTTCGACGCGTTCACATAGGTGGTGCTGAGGAAGTTGATATTGTGGTCAGCGCCGCGCGTCAGCAGCGAACAATAGTGAGCATCGAGACCAGAGCTGCTTCCGTAGCAATTGTTGAGCACGTCCTGCTCGTTGATCAGCGTGATCGCGTTCTTTATCTTGATCGCATAGTAGTCGATCGTGATCGCCAGGTTCGGCACGATCGGCGGCTGGATGACGATCCCGCCCGTGTAGCTGATCGACTTTTCGGGCTCCAGTCCCGGGTTGCCGCTGTTGGCCCCCTGGATCGAGGCGTTCGTATTGGCCACGAAGTTCTGCGGCAGGCCGGCGGCTTGGCAGTTCTTCGCGTAGTTGACATTGGCCTGGATGTTCTCGGCGCTGCACGGATCTACGATGTTGAAGTAGGTGCTGGTCAAGGGCAGGAAGGCTTCGGTGATGTTCGGAGCCCGGATCGCGCGCGAATAGGTCGTCCGCAGCTTGATCCAGCTCACCGGCCCGTAGACGCCGCTGAACTTGTAGGCGCTGACGTCGCCGACGGTGCTGTAGTGGGCGCCGCGATAAGCGGCGTCCAGGGTCAGTTCGCTCAGGCCCGGCCGGTAGTTCTTGAAGATCGGGGCGCTGACTTCGACATAGCCTTCGTAGACGTTGTATCCGCCCGACGAATTCGCGGCGAGGTTCTCGGTGTTCCCAGCGAGGACGAACGGATCGTTGGTCTCGTGCGTCCGCTCCATCCGGTATTCGGCGCCGGCGGCCAGGCCCAAGGCCCCGCCCTGGAACTCGAAGAACCGACGGCTGTCAGTGTTGAAGTTCAGGCTGGCGACCTGCTGGCTGAGCTTGTTGTTGGTGTCGTAGCTGCCGAACGAATAGCCGTACACCGCTGCGCTGTTCAATTGGCCGAACGGGTTGAACGGAACGCAGGCCGCTTTGTTGAAGGCGCCGGCGCCCTGCCCCGTCTGGGGGGCGGACGCGACATTGATGCGGCAGGCCGCCTTGCCGGTCGCCGGATCGATGACAGAATCAAGCGCGGCGGCGAAGTTCTCGTTGATCTGCATCCCGCGGTTGGTGAAGCGGGAATCGGTCTGGCCGTAGTTGATCGTCGCATCCCAGTTGATCGCGGCGATCCCGGCGTCGATGTCGCCCTTGAGGCCCGCGACGAAACGATAGGTGTTGCGGCGCCCCTCCGTCGTCCGACCGGGATTGAGGAACTTGGCGATCAGCGGATAGTCCTCCGGCGCCATGCCGGCCAGGGCCGCCCTCAGGTCGGGGGCGATGAAGGCGTTGTCGGGAGCCAGCTGATACTGGTTGATCGAATACGACGGCTGAATGGTGTTGGTGGTGTTGGTCTGCACGAACTTGGCGTCGAGGAAGGCGCGCATGTGCGGCGTCACCTCGTAGTTCACCCGGAAATTGACGCCCTTGCTCTCGAACGGCGAGGCCAGTTGCAGGTAGTCCTCGCTGAAATAGCAGCTCGCGCCGCAATTCGCCGGGAGCTGGCCGAAGCCGGCGCTGTTGAAGCCCGTGCGCTTCGGAACCGGGATCAGCTGTCCGGCGTCATTGAACGAGAACATCGGCCGCCCGTTGTTGGGGTTGATCAACACCCCGTTCACGGATGCGGTGTCGGAGCCGACATTGGGCACGTACAGGCGGTCGGGAATGCCGTCGTTCCGGATGGGCGAGCCGCTCTTGTAGAAGTTCGGATCGAATGTCCCTGGGGCGATGTCGTTCGGATTGACGATCCGCCCGTAGTTATGTGCGGCGGGCAGGTTGCGGGCGTCGACCCCGGCTTCCTTGCTCCATGCCCCGGTGACCACGACGTTCAGCCGGTCGTCCATGAAGCTGCGGCCAGCGGTGACCGAGGCGCTGTACTTCTGGCCGTAGCCGCCGTCGTCGCCCCCGAGTTCGGCCTCGGCCTCGACGCCTTCGAACTTCTTCTTGAGCAGGATGTTGACCACCCCGGTCACCGCGTCCGAGCCGTAGATCGCCGACGCGCCGCCCGTCATCACCTCGACCCGGTCGACCAGGGCGCTGGGGATGGAGTTGACGTCGACGGCGTTGGTGGTGATGTCCCCGGCGACATGGCGCTCGCCGTCGACCAGCACCAGGGTGCGGCTCAGGCCGAGGTCGCGCAGGTTGATCGAGCTGATGCCGGCGCCGTTGCCGAAGTTGTTGGAGTTCGCCCGCAACGTACCGCTGAAGCTGACCGCCGGCAGTTGGCTGATGATGTCGCCAAGGCTCTGCGGGCCGGCGTCCCGGATCAACTTCTGCGAGATGGTGGAGATCGGGGTCGGCTGATCCAGATTGGGACGCGCAATGCGCGAGCCGGTGACCACCAACTCGTCGATGGCGGCGGGCGCGGAACTGGCGGGCGCCGATTGCGCCTGCGCCTGTGTCGTCAGCGCGAAAACGGCGCCGGCCAGAATCGACGTACTAAGCAAGATACGACGCGCAATCATCGATATCGCCACCATTGAACTGCGGGCGGCCCCACGCCCCCCAACCCAGAGCAACGGCGACTAACTCAACCTTGATGGTTAAGACCATAGGTTGCGGCCGCAATATCGTCAGATTTTTGATAATTTGGCGTCACATTCAGGAAATGTGGCTGCAATGCAACAGCAGATTGAATCGGCGAGCGCTCAGCCGATTCGCGCCTCCGGATGGACGGCGGCGTCGTGCGGCCGGAACAGGTAGCGGGCGGCGACGTCGCGGTAGCCGTCGTAGATCGGGCCGCCGCCCGCCCGCAGGGCTTCGCGCTGGGCGCTGTACAGGGCCGGCAGCGTTCGCCAGGGCGCGGCCGGCCGGGCGTGATGGACGGCGTGCAGGTTGTTGTTGAGGAACAGCAGGCCCAGCACCGGCGCGCGCTCGACGACGGCCACCCGGCCGCGCGGATCGGAAGCCGCCCTGTGCTCGGCGAAGGAGCGCAGCAGCGACAGGGCCGCTCCCGGATAGACGAAGCACAGCAGGTAGTCTCCGACGTCCATGCCGCAGACGCCGTGCAGCCAGGCCAGGACGGCGGCGACGCCGACCAGGTGCGCCGCCCAAAGGCGCCGGCGGTCGCCCTCCCCCCGCAGCACGGCCGCGGCTTCGCGCGCCAGGAAGCCGGCGGTCTCGAACACCGGCCCCAGGACCATGCGCCCAGCCAGGGTCGATTGCAGCCAGGCCGCCGCCAGGGCCAGCCGCCGGCCCGCGCCCTCGTCGCTGGCGGCGGGCAGGTAGCGCGTCTCCGGATCGACGCCCGGCAGGGTCAGGTGCTCGGCCGCGTGATGGGCCAGATGCGAGCGGCGATAGAGCTCGTAGGGCAGCCACAGGGACAGCGGCGGCCAGCCGATGGCGGCGTTGACCCGCCGCCAGGGCGTGGGGTGGCCGTGGATGGTCTCGTGCTGCAACGACCCGTGCCAGGCGATCAGCCAGCCGCCGACGGCGAACAGGACCGGGCCGGGCAGCCAGCGGTGCAGCAGGGTCGCCGCCGCCCAGCCGCCATAGATCGCCGCGGCCAGCCAGAGCGTCGCCTGCTCTTCTTTCCTGATCTCCGTCACGCGCCGCCCTGGCGCTTGGCGACGGCTTCGACCTCGGCGAACACCCGCAGGAAGTTGCCGCCCCAGATCTTGCCGACATCGGCCTCGGAATAGCCCCGCCGGACCAGTTCGCGGGTGACGTTGGCCGCCTCGCCCTCGTTGCTCCAGCCGACGACGCCGCCGCCGTGATTGAAGTCCGAAGCCAGGCCGACATGGTCGACGCCGATGCGCCGCACCGCATAGTCGACCGCGTCGACCAGGTCCTTGACCGACGCCTTGGGCAGGAGGGCGGCGATCTCGTGCGCATAGGCCGTCCGGCGCTCGTCGCCCAGCGCGTCGGCTCCGTCGGCCGGCTTGGCGAAATCGGCGGACAGGCCGAACCGCGCCCGCACCACGCGCACCTTGTCGGCGTAGCCCGGGCCGGGATTGACCAGATAGGGACCGAAGGCGACGATCTGCACCACGCCGCCGCTCCGGGCGATGGCGTCCAGCTCGGCGTCGCCGAGGTTGCGGGGCGAATCCACCCGGCCGCGCACCGCCGAATGGCTGGCGATCACCGGGGCCTTGCTGAGGGCGACGGTCTGCAACACCCCCTCGGGCGTCAGTTGCGAGACGTCGATGACCACGCCCAGCCGGTTCAGCTTGCCCACCGCCTGCCGGCCGAGGGGCGACAAGCCGCCCCACTCGGCTCCGCGCCCGGCGGCGGGGCGCGAGGAGTCGGCGTAGTCGTTGCCGCCGGCGTGGACGAAGCCGAAGGTCCGCACCCCGGCGGCGTAGTAGTCGTCGATCGGCGCGAGGCTGGCGCCGAACGGATAGGCGTTGAGGAATCCGGCGATGACCGCCACCTTGCCCGCCGCGTGGATGCGGACGACGTCGGCGACGCTCAGGGCCAGTTCCGCCTGGTCGGGGTGCGACGCGGCCACGCCGCGGATGGCGGCCAGCTTGGCGTCGGCCACGGCGCGGGCCTTGGCGATCCCCTCGGGGGTGCGCGGTCCCTGCGGCGCGAAAACCGCCAGCACCACGGCCCCCACCCCGCCCCGCTTCAACTTGGGCAGGTCGACCTGGGGGTCGCCGTCGACGCCGGCGTCGTGGGCGCCCTTGCCGAAGTCGAGCGGAATGTCGGCGTGGCTGTCGAGCACCAGGGCCCGCGCATGGGCCGCGTCGGGATCGGGCCGGGCCGGCGCGTCCGCCCCCCAGGCGGCTGCGGACCAGAGGGCCGTCAGGACGCCGAGGGCGACCGTCAGGAGACGGGAACGGGGTCGTTGGGCCATGTCGGCGCGCCTTTCGCTTCAGCGTCGGCGCGCCTCGGCCCAGAGCCGCTCGACCCTTCGACTAGGTCGGATCGCGCGGCCGGACTCAATTCAGATCATTTCGATAGGAATTTAGATTTCCTCATCCGGCCTCGGCTTGGGCGAGCGGCCGCAGCCGGGCGCTGCGCATGGCCGGCAGGAAGCTGAGGACCGGCGCCAGGGCGAAGACGACGAACAGCCAGAGCGCGGCGTTCGAGGTCCCGGCCTGGCCGCCCGGATGGGTGAGCCCCGCCAGGTTGACCACCATGCCCGCCAGCGCCGCGCCCAGGGCCGTGCCGAAAAGCTGCACCGTGGTGATCGAGGCCGAGGCCAGGTCCTGCTCGTCCGCCGGCGCCACCTGCAGAATACGGGTCAGCAGGTGCGGCCAGCCGACGCCGACGCCCAGGCCCACCGCCGCCAGGGCCGCGCAGATCGGGCCGAGCGACAGCCAGCCGCCGTGGCTGCCCGCCGGAACCAGCAGGGCCAGCAGCACCATGCCGATCAACGCCAACAGCGGCGCAAGGACTATGGCTCGCCCGGCCCGCCGCCCCTGGGCGCCCGAGCTGCCGATCGAGCCCGTCGTCCACCCGGCGGCCATGGCGGCGGCGAGGTAGCCGGCCGCCAGCGGCGACTGTCCGTGCAGCACCTGGAGGAACAAAGGCACGAAGATCTCGCTGGAGGTCACGGTGATCGAGAGCAGCGACATGGTCAGGAACAGGACGCCCAGCGGCGCGGCCAGGCGCAGGGAGCCGCGCGGCAGCAGCCGCTTGGCCGCGCCGCGCTCGACCAGGACGAGCGCCGTCAGCAGGACCATGGCCGCGACGATCCCGCCGACGTTCCAGGCGAGGTCGGCGCGCACGCCGCCGACCGACACGGCCATCACCGCCAGACCCAGCAGCGCCAGCTGCGTCAGAGGCGGGCTCGACCGCTCGGCGGCGTCGCGGCCGCGCCCCGGCAGGACGGTGAAGGCCAGGGCGGCGAACAGCGCCGTGGCCGGGACCATCGACCAGAAGGCCGCCCGCCAGGCGCCGATCTCGGCGAAGATCCCGCCGATCGCCGGCCCGGTCAGGGTGGCCACGCCCCACATGCCCGAGACCAGGGCCATGGCCCGCGGCCACAGCGCCTCGGCGAACACGATCCGGATCATCGCGTAGGACAGGGCGAAGAGGAAGCCGCCGCCCAGCCCCTGGACCAGACGGCCGAGCAGAAGCACCGGCATTCCAGGCGCGATCGCGCAGATCAACGTGCCCAGGCCGAACAGCAGCGAGCCGACCGCGTAGGCGCCGCGCGGCCCCGCCCCTTGAAGCAGCCTGGCCGACAGGGCCGAGCCGATGATCGAGGCCACCACGAACAGCGTGGTGTTCCAGGCGTAGAGGTCGAGCCCGCCAATGTCCTTGACCACCGACGGCAGGATGGTGGTCGCCACATAGACGTTGACGGCGTGCAGGGCGACGCCGCCGGCCAGGGCGATGGACCGCACGCCGTTCCCTCCCGACAGCAGCGCGCCCCAGCCCACTTGCGATTGCGCCATCACGGAACTCCTTTTTCACGCCCGGAACCCGAAGGCGCGCAGCTTTCGCGTTGCGCTCGACCGACAGGCCGGTTAATAAAACAAGTGACAATTTGGAATATTAATCCCGAGCGGCTATGTCAACCACTCACTTGGAATATTCGCCGCAACCGCGTTCGACCGCCGAGCGGCTGCTGGCCCTGCTCAAGAGCCGCGGCCCGCAGACGGCGGCCGAACTGGGCGCCGCGCTGGGCACCACCGGCGAGAACGCCCGGCAGCAGCTGGTCAAGTTGGCCGCCGACGGGCTGGCGACGGCGCAGACGACCGCCCAGGGCGTCGGCCGTCCGACCCAGGTCTGGCGGCTGACCGAGCGCGGCCACGCCCGTTTTCCGGACGGGCACGCCGAGCTGACCGTCAGCCTGCTCCGCGGCGTGCGCGAGGTGCTGGGCGCCGAGGCCCTGGACCAGCTGATCGCCGCGCGCGAGGACCAGATGCGCGTCGCCTACGGCGCAGCCCTGGCCGCGGCGCAGGACGTCGAGGCGCGGCTGACGGCGCTCGCCGAGATCAGGACCGGCGAAGGCTACATGGCCGAATGGCGGCCCGCAGAGGACGGCGACGGCTGGCTGCTGGTCGAGAACCATTGCCCGATCTGCGCGGCGGCGGCGTTCTGCCAGGGTTTTTGCCGGGCGGAGCTGACCATCTTCCAGGAAGCCCTGGGACCGGACTGCACGGTGGAGCGCGACGAGCACATCCTCCTCGGCGCCCGGCGCTGCGCCTATCGGGTGCGCCGCAAGGCGGCCTGACCGGGTCAGGGCGCGGCGGCCGGCGGCCGGGATTCGATGGCGCCGGCGGCCGGCCCCCGGCCCATGATCGGGCTCTCGTCGTCCTTGAGACCGGCGGCGCGCATGGCCGCGTCGAGCGTGCGGACCGGCTCGCCGTCGCCGGCGGCGAACTGGAACTCGTAGGCCCTGGCCGAGCGGTCGCCGGCGTTGAGGAAGCCGCGCGCGACCACGCCGTTGAGGCGCACGGCGTAGCGGGTGTCGGGCCGCAGCATGCAGAGCAGCACGAAGGTCTTGCGGTCGGCCAGCAGGCGCGGTTGGGCCAGGCACGGCGGCAGCTCGCCGCCCGCGCCCTGGCTGTAGGCCCATCCCGCCTCGGTCATCGGCTGGTCGAACACCACCTTCAGGACCAGTTCGCCCGGCGCGACCTCGGCGGACGGCGCCGGATAGGTGGCGACCACCTGGGGCGGCGCCGAGCCCATGACGGTCAGCCCCTCCACCGGCGTCGGCGGGGCTGGCGGCGGCCTGGCCGAGGCGTCGCCGGCGCCGGCGACGGCTAGCCCCAGGGCCGCGCCGCATCTCCATCCGAACTTGCGCATGACGCTCTCTCGACGTCGCCGCCCCCTCCCCGGACATCCGCCGCCGACTTGGCGGCCGCGTCAAGGCCGCCGCCCCGGAGAAGCGGGCTGACGAGGCGGCGCGTCAGACGGCCAGCGGCTCGGGCGCCGGCGGAACGGCCTCGGGCCGATCGTCGATCATGAAGTGCAGGCCCGCGGCCAGAAAGCCAGCCGCCGCCGTGATCCACCAGACCAGTGTATAGGACCCGGTCTGGTCGAAGACGAAGCCGCCCAGCCACGCGCCGAGGAACGAGCCGATCTGGTGGCTGAGGAAACAGACGCCGAACAGGGTTCCCAGGTGGCGCACGCCGAAGATCTTGGCCACCAGCCCGCTGGTCAGCGGCACCGTGCCCAGCCAGGTCAGGCCCATGACCGCCGCGAAAACCGTCACCGACAGCGGGCTCTTGGGCGACAGGAAGAAGGCGGCGATGGCCGCGCCCCGCACGAGATAGAGCCAGCCCAGCACCTTCTGCTGGGGGCGCCGGCCGCCCAGCCAGCCGCACGCCCAACTGCCGCCCATGTTGAACAGGCCGATCAGGGCCAGGGCGGTCACGCCCAGGCCGGCGGGCATGTGGCAGAGCGACAAGTATCCCGGGAGGTGGGTGGCGATGAAGGCGAGCTGGAAGCCGCAGGTGAAGAAGCCCAGCGTCAACAGCCGGTAGCCGCGATGGCGCCACGCCAATGACAGCGCTTTCCCAAGCGATTCCCCGGCCGCGCCTGAGGGCTTGGCGGGCGCGGATCGGCCACGGTCGAGGACGATCCCCAGGGGCATGGCGGCCAGCATCAACAGGGCCAGCGCGAACAGCGAGGTCGAGACGCCCGCCGCCTGGTTGATCGCCTGGGCCAGCGGCGCCATCAGCACCTGGCCCAGCGAACCACCGGCGCTGGCGAGGCCCATCGCCATGCTGCGCTGTTCGGGCGAGGCCGAGCGGCCCACCGCCGTCAGCACCACGCCGAAACTGGTGCAGCTGATGCCGACGCCGACCAGCACGCCCATGCCGATCACCAGCATGGCGCCGTTGGGCGCGGCCCCGGCCAGGGCCAGCCCCGCCGCGAAGACCGCCGCGCCGAACGCCACCACCGGCGTCGCGCCGAAACGGTCGGCGGCGGCGCCCGCGAAGGGCTGCGCGGCGCCCCACACCAGATTGTGCAGGGCGATGGCGAAGGCGACCAGGGTGACAGGCAGGCCCCGATCGAAGGAGAACGGTCCGATGAACAGGCCGAAGGTCTGCCGCACGCCCATCGCCGCGCTGAGCACGAGCGCGCCGGCGACGACGATCACCATGGTCCGGCGACCGGAAAACGCGTGACGGATTGAACTCGCAATGGACATTTTCGACGCTCCTGGCCTCGACAATGCCGTTCGAGCGTCGGCCTCACAAACGAGAAGGCTTCAACGGCGGATGAGGGATGCTCACCCATCCGCGCCCTTCAGAGCGCCGCCGCCTCGGCCAGCAGCCAACGCCGGAAAGCGACGAGGTCCGACCGGCGATCGGCGCCGTCGGAGCCCACCAGCCAATAGGCGGTTTCGGCCTCGACCTCGGGCAGGCCCAGATCGACCAGTGCGCCGGAGGCCAGGTCGCCATCGACCAGCGGCCGCCGGCCGAGCGCCACGCCCAGCCCCCTCGCGGCGGCCTCGAACGCCAGCTGGATGGTGTCGACGCTGAGGCCGCCCTCGGCGGCCTCGTGCTTCAGCCCGGCCTTCTCCAGCCAGACCCGCCAGTCCTCGCCGGCCGGAGCCACATGGATGAGCCGCGCCCGGCCGAGGTCGGCCCGGCCGTCGGCGTCCAGCAGGGCCTGGCGGCAGGCGGGACTGCACACCGGGACCAGCCGCTCGCCGAACAGCCGGGTCCAGGTCGGGCCGGCGACCGAGGCGCGGCTCATCCTCACGGCGAAATCGAACCCGTCGGCGGGGAAGCCGACCTGGCGCTGGGTGGTGTCCACATGCACCTGCGCCTTGGGCCGCAGCGCGCTGAAGCCGCCCAGCCGGGGCAGCAGCCAGCGCGAGGCCAGGGTCGGCGCGCAGCTGATCCTGATCGCGCGGTCGGCGCGTCGGTCGGGCAGACGCTCGGCCCCGACCGCGATGAGCGACAGTCCCTCGGAGACGAAGGGCAGGAAGTCCGCGCCCTCGGGGGTCAGGGTCAGCCGCCGCGGCTCGCGAACGAACAGTTCGACGCCCAGGGCCCGCTCCAGGCCGACGACGGCGTGGCTCACCGCGCTCGGCGTCACGTTCAGCTCGGCCGCGGCGAGCCGGAAGCTCTGCAGCCGCCCGGCCGCCTCGAAGAAGCGCAGCGGCGACAAGGGCGGAAGACGAAGCGGCATCGGGCGATCCTGGTTCTGTCGCTGGCGGCGGGATGCTTCACCATATCGCCGGCCATGGCGAGCCCGCGCCGGCCGATCGCGCCCTTTGCTGCACGTGCGAAAGAAAGGAAAAATCAGAGATGCTGTGGCCCCGAAACCACACAGCATTTTGGCGCCCCCGCGAACGCCTGGATTTTCCACAGTCTAGCTGAACGCCGGCGACCGCCGCGACGCCGCGCGGCCGCGTTTTCATTTGGGAAATCAATATTACCCACAGGCGCAGTCATCATACCTACACAAACGCCGCCTACTGGGTCCGCCCGGCAGGCTGGCCCGCCCAATCCCAAACAGCCGTCCGTTTGGCGAACATCCTCGATGATCGCCCGGGCGGCGTGCGGCCGAGGCCAGACCGCTGTGACTTTTTTGACCTGAGGGGGTTTCTATCTTGTCCAAGTTCATCGCCCGGCGGCCTGCGCTGCTGCTGACCAGCGCTTTCGCCGCCCTTTCGTGCGCGGCCTCGGCCTGGGCCGAAGAGGCGAAGCCGACCACCGAACTGAGCGAGATCATCGTCACCGCCGAGCGGCGCTCCGAAAACCTGCAGAAGGTTCCGCTGTCGGTGGCCGCCGTCGGAGGCGAACAGCTGCGCGCCTTCCAGACCGGCGGCGACGACATCCTGTCGCTGTCGGGCCGCGTGCCCGGCCTCTACGCCGAGACCACCACCGGCCGCATCTTCCCGCGCTTCTACATCCGCGGCCTGGGCAACATCGACTTCTATCTCGGCGCCTCGCAGCCGGTGTCGATCATCCAGGACGACGTCGTCCTCGAGCACGTGGTGCTGAAGTCGAACCCGGTGTTCGACGTCCAGCAGGTCGAAGTGCTGCGCGGCCCGCAGGGCTCGCTGTTCGGCCGCAACACCACCGCCGGCATCATCAAGTTCGACACCATCAAGCCGAGCGCCGACTTCAACGGCCGCGCCCAGGCGTCCTACGGCAGCTACAACACCTTCACCCTGGACGCCGGCGTCGGCGGCCCGATCAAGGGCGAAGAGCTGACCTTCCGCCTGTCGGCCCTGTACCAGCACCGCGACGACTGGGTGGACAACACCTACAACGGCCCGAGCGCCGACGGCACCATCACGCCCAAGAACGACGCCATGGGCGGCTTCGACGAGCGCGACGTCCGCGGCCAGCTGCTGTGGAAGCCGACCGACCGCCTGTCGATCCTGGGCTCGGCCCACGCCCGCGAGTACAGCGGCACCTCGACCCTGTTCCACCGCGCAGGCCTGGCGCAGGGCTCCAACAGCGTCAGCGGCGTGTCGCGCTCGCAGGTCGCCTATGACGAGGGCGGCGACAACCCGCAGGCCTACAAGACCTACGGCGGCTCGGTCAAAGCGGCCTACGAGTTCGGCCCGATGACGCTGACCTCGATCACTGCCTACGAGACCACCTCGGGCTACAGCCGCGGCGACACCGACGGCGGCGCGGCGGCCAACTTCGGCGGCGTCGGCTTCGGCGAGTCGATGGGCAAGGTGCGCAACCTCGGCCAGTACACCCAGGAACTGCGCCTCGCGAGCGCCGGCGACAGCCGCCTGAAGTGGCAGGTCGGCGGCCTCTACTTCGACTCGCGCGACACCACCGACTTCTACCAGCGCGCCTACTTCACCGGGACCAACCCGAACAACTGGGTGCGCCTGCGCAACGTCAACACCTCGTGGGCGCTGTTCGGCCAGGTCAGCTATGAGGTTCTGCCGAACCTGACCATCACCGCCGGCGCCCGCACCACCGAGGACTCCAAGGAGACCCGGCTGCTCAAGACCGCCGACAGCGCCGCCGGCGTCGTCACCTACACCGGCCGCAAGTTCGTCAGCCTGTCGGACACCCAGCCGAGCTGGGACCTGAGCGCGCTCTATCAGGTCAATCCCGATCTGAGCGTCTACGCCCGCATCGCCCGCGGCTTCCGCGGCCCGACCATCCAGGGCCGTTCGGCGGTGTTCAACTCGGACTTCACCACCGCCAACTCCGAGACGATCCTGTCGTACGAAGCGGGCGTCAAGAGCCGCCTGTTCGACAACCGCCTGCGGCTGAACGCCACCGTGTTCACCTACACGGTCGACGACATCCAGCTGAACGGCAACGACTCCAACGGCAACGGCGTGCTGTTCAACGCCGACAAGGCCCAGGCCTACGGCCTGGAAGCCGACGCCGAATGGCGGCCGATCCCCAACTTGGTGCTGACCGGCGGCCTCAGCCTGCTGCACAGCGAGATCCAGGACAAGCGGGTCTACGCCCAGGTCTGCGCGCTGAGCGGCGTGGTGGTCTGCACCGTCCAGAACCCGACCATCAAGATCGGCTCGAACGTCTACGCCCAGATCGACGGCAACCCGCTGCCGAACGCGCCGGAGTACAACCTGGACTTCACCGCCCGCTACACCTTCCCGCTCCGCAACAACGGCGAGGTGTTCGTGGCCACCGACTGGAACGTCCAGGGCTATACGAACTTCGTGCTCTACAAGACCAAGGAGTTCTACGCCGACGGCAACTTCGAGGGCGGCCTGAAGATCGGCTACACCCCCGCCGACCGTCAGTACGAACTGGCCCTGTTCGCCCGCAACATCACCAACGAGAAGAACCTCAAGGGCGTGATCGAGAACTACATGGCCGCCGTGCTCAACGAGCCGCGCATCATCGGCGTCTCGCTCAGCGCCAAGCTGCCTTAAGCCTAAGGCTTCAGCCCTGCGCCAAGGCCGTCGCGGCGGCCTCCGATCCGAACGGGTCGGGGGTCGCCGCGGCGGCCTTTTTCGTTGCTCCCCGGCTCCCAACGGCCCGCTTGCCAGTCTCGCCCGCGCCATACTATGAAATTGAGATCATAATTATAATTGGAGACGTCCATGCCGCCCCTGTCCCTGGCCACCCGCCGCGCCTTCATCGGCGGCGCGGGCGCGATCGCCGCCGCCTCGCTCTCCCCGGCTGAGGCGGCGGCGACGCGACAATACTCCCGCCGGACGATCGATCTGGTGGGACGCAGCCTGGTCATCGACATGCTGGCCCCGATCTTCATGGGCGATACGCCCGACCTCTACGACAAGGCCCTGACGCCCGCCAAGCTGGAGGCGTTCAAGGCCAGCGGCGTCACCGCCTTCCACAACTCGGTCGGCTTCAACGGCCCGGACTCCTACGCCGATGTCCTGACCTTCCTCTCGGCCTGGAGCGGCTTCATCGGCCGCAACAGCGACAGCTTCCTGCTGGTCGACCAGGCCGCCGACATCGACCGGGCCAAGGCCCAGGGCAAGATCGCGGTGATCCACGGCGTCCAGAACGCCGACCACTTCCGCACGGTCGACGACGTCAAGGCCTTCTACGACCTGGGCCAGCGGGCCTCGCAGCTCACCTACAACCGCCAGAACCTGCTGGGCTCGGGCAGCACCGAGCGCATCGACGGCGGCGTCACCGACTACGGCGCCCAGATCATCCAGAAGATGAACGAGGTGGGCATGCTGATCGATGTCTCCCACTCGGGCGACCGCACCACCCTGGACGCCATCGAGCTGTCCAAGGGCCCGATCGCCGTCACCCATTCCAACTGCCGCGCGCTCAACGACCACCCCCGGCTCAAGACCGACGAGGCCATCCGCAAGCTGGCGGCCAAGGGCGGCGTCATGGGGATCACGGCGGTGCGCAACTTCGTCTCGGCCAAGGAGCCGACCACGGTGGAGCACATCGTCGACCACATCGACCACGTCGCCAAGCTGGTCGGCTTCGAGCATGTCGGGGTCGGCTCCGACAGCGATCTCTACGGCTACGACAAGCTGCCGGACGCGGTCGTCAAGGAGATGCGCTCGCACTACAAGGCCAGCTACGCCTTCCGCGACAAGCTCGACACCGACGGCTACGACCATCCGCGCCGCATCTACGACCTCACCGAGGCCATGATCCGGCGGGGCTATTCCGACGCCAACATCCAGGCCGTGCTGGGCGGCAACTTCCGCCGCCTGCTCGGCCAGGTGTGGAAGGCGCCGACCTGACCGGCGCCTTCGCGGCGGGCGTCACTTGGCCGGCGGCTTGGGCTCGTAGGCCAGCACCGCCCGCCAGGCGGCGCCCAGTTCGGCGCCGTAGGCGCGCAGGGCGGCCTCGCCGCCGACATTGGCCAGCATGACCTTGCCGACGTTCGTCTTCGGGTCGATGGCCATGAAGGTGGAGACCCCCGGATCGCCGCCGAAATGGCCGACCGTCCCCTCGCGCCGGTGCTGCCAGAACACGCCCTGGTTCGGCTCCTTGGGCGACAGGCTCGCCGGCATGGCCCCGGCGGCGAACTGCGGCTTCAGCATCGCTTCGACCGAGCCCGCCTTGAGCACGCCGTCCTGGCCCGCCCGCCCCTTCAGCACCGAAGCGACGAACTTGGCGAGGTCCTCGCACGAGGTGCGCAGCCCGCCGTCCGGATAGGTGGCCAGGGTGTACACCGGATAGGGCTTGAGCTTTTCGTCGTACAGGGTCGCCCGCTCCGGCCCGGAGGTCTGGTCGGTCCAGCCCGAGCGGCTCATGCCCAGGGGCTCCAGAATGGTCTTGCGGGTGAAGTCGGCATAGGATTCGCCGGCCTTCAGCTCGACGATGTAGGCCGCCAGGGTCGCGCCGATATTGCTGTAGGCGTAGGCCGCGCCGGGCGCGGTCCTGGCGAAGTTGCGCTTGCTGTAGGTCTTGCCGCCGACGGTGAAGTAGTCCTTTAGGAAGCCGGCGATCTGCAGGTCGTTGCGGTCGCCCGCGACATAGCCCGCCTCATAGACCGCCTCGCGGTCGACTATGCCCGAGGTGTGGGTGGCGAGCTGGCGCAAGGTGATCGGCTTGTCGGGGAAGTCGGGGTTGCGCACCGGGAACGGCAGCAGCGTGTCGATGTCGTCGTCCAGCGTGAACCAGCCGCGCTCGACGCCCTTCATCAGGGCGACGCCGATCAGGGTCTTGCTGATCGAGCCGATCGGCTGGACGGTCTGGGGCGTGTAGGGCCGCTTGGAGGCGACGTCGGCGTAGCCGAAGCCTTTCTCGTAGATGACATGGTCGGCGTCGAACGCCGCCACGCAGAAGCCGGGAATGTGCGACTTGGCCTGCACCTCGCCCAGGGTCCGGTCGAGGTCGGCCGCCGTGCTCTGGGCGGCGGCGGCGGACGCGGCCGACAGGCCGGCGGCGAGGGTCAGCAAAGCAGCGCGGAAGCGTCTGGACATGGATCGTCTTTCATCGGCTGGAGGAAACGGAAGGGTCATGGTCAGGTCCTGGGCGCCGCCTGGGCCGTCCCGGCGTAGCGAGCGAAGGCCTCCAGGAAGTCGGGGCCGTCGACGGCGGCGTTGAGCGCGGCGCGGCTCATCGTGGCGTCCGGCGCGCCCGACGCCGCCAGGGCGGCGAGAGCCCCCTGCATCGCCGGGGCGGCGGCCTGGATCGCCGCGCCCGGGAACAGCGCCAGGGAGAAGCCGGCCGCCTCGGCGTCCCGCGCCGTGCGCAGGGGCGATGGGCCGCCGTCCAGCAGGTTGTGGACCAGCGGGACGGCCCCGCCGAACTCGCGCGCCAGGGTCTCGACCTGACCCGGCTCCGATAGCGATTCCACGAACAGCAGGTCGACGCCGATCTCGACGAAGGCCGCCGCGCGGCGAAGCGCCTCGTCGAACCCGGCGGTCGAGACCGCGTCGGTGCGGGCGCTGATCGCCGTCTGGTCGGAACGTCGAGCGTCCTGGGCGGCTTTCAGCTTGCCGGCCATGACCTCCAGGGGAACCAGCGGCCGCGTGGCCATGGCGTCGGCCGGCTTGACCTCGGCCTGGTCCTCGATCTGCACCCCGTCGGCGCCGGCCGCCTCGAACATCCGCACCGTCCGCGCCGTCTGGGCCGCATTGCCGAAGCCGCCGTCGGCGTCGACCAGGATGGGGATTTCGACCCGGTCGCGGATGCGCGCCAGGCTGTCGGCGATCTCGACCGGCGACAGCAGGCCGACATCCGGGCGCGCCAGCTGCGACCAGGCCAGGGCCGAGCCGGACAGGAAGGCCGTCTCGAAGCCGGCCTGCTCGACCAGCACGGCCGACAGGGCGTCGAACACCCCCGGAGCCCGCAGGATCGGCGAGCCGGCCGGCCCCGGCTTCAGCCGCCGGCGCGCCCCGGCCCGTCCTGGGCTCGTCCACGTTTCCAGACCCATTCCCCCTCCTCGTCCGGGGGGCCGGCTCGCCGCCGCCCCATAATGTTTTCGCCAGACAACCACCGCGTGATTGACAGTTATAATTGAGAATGATCTCATATTTAATAATTAAGGGGAGGAACCATGTCACGCTTCAATTCGAAGGCCTGCCTGAGCAGCGCCTTCGCTCTCGGCCTCGTCGGCCCTGTCTGGGCCGAAACCGTCGACGCCGCGCCCAGCGCGACCAGCACCATCGAGGAAGTGGTCGTCACCGCGCGCAAGCGTTCCGAACGCCTGCAGGAGACGCCGATCTCGATCACCGCCGTCACCGCCGAGGCGATGGAGCGCAAGGGGATCAAGGACGTCGCCGACATCGCCCGGCAGACGCCCGGCCTGCAATACGCCGACTATGGCGACCTCAAGCTGTCGCCGACCTCCCTGCGCGGCGTCGTCGGGGGCGCCGGCTCGGCCGGGGCCGACCCCGCCGTCGGCTTCTATGTCGATGAAATCTACCAGTCCCAGGGCGCCGGCGCCGACCTCGACCTCTATGACGTCGCCCGGGTCGAGGTGCTGCGCGGGCCGCAGGGCACCCTGTTCGGCCGCAACACCATCGGCGGGGTGATCAGCATCACCACCGAACGGCCGTCCGACACCCTGACGGCTTCGGTCACCGCCGACGTCGGCAACTACAGCGCCTACCGCATCGGCGCCTCGGTCAGCGGCCCCATCGTCGCCGGCCTGGTGTCGGGCAAGCTGGCCTTCATCAAGGACGAGCACGGCGGCTACGACCGCAACGTCTATCTGAACCGCGACGTCAACAACCACGACGCCTGGTCCACCCGCGGCCAGCTGCTGTTCGACTTCGCCCCGGCCACCAGCCTGCTGCTGACCGGCAGCTACCGCGAGGTCGACCAGGAACAGCTGGTCTTCGAGACCCTGCGCTACAATCTGAACGCCGACCTGCCGCAGGCTCTGATCGCCGCCGGCCTGCCGCTCAACACCAACCCCTACGACCGCAAGGTCTATTCCGACAGCCCCAACCAGGAACGCCTGCGGGCCTGGGACCTGGCGGCCACCTTCAAGACGCGGATCGGCGAGGTGGGCGTCACCAACATCGCCTCGTATCACTGGCACGACTACTTCAGCCGCAACGACACCGACCGCTCGCCGCTCAAGATGCTCTATGACGGCGACCCGGAGCGGGTGTCGCGCTGGTCCGAGGAGCTGCGCTTCGACTTCTCCACCGGTCCGGTCGACTGGCTGGCCGGGCTCTACTACTACCACCAGAACAGCGACAACCAGAGCTTCGTCGAGATCGGCTCAGATCTCGCCAAGAGCCTGGGCGACCCCTCGTTGACCGGGGTCCGCACGGGATCGAACGGCCAGCTCGAGACCACCAGCAAGGCGGCCTTCGTCAGCGCCACCTGGAAGGTGACCCCCCGCTTGGACGTCACAGTCGGCGGCCGCTACACGGTGGACGAAAAGACCATCCACTACGTGCAGCGCGACGTCATCAACCTGCTCGGCGGCAACACCGACGTCCGCGCCAACGGCTCATGGAGCCAGTTCACCCCCAACGCCAACATCCGCTACCGCTTCTCGCCCGACATCATGGCCTATGCGACGGCCAGCAAGGGCTTCAAGAGCGGCGGCTTCAACGACGCCCTGGGCAGCGCCGACGGCATCGCCTTCGGTCCGGAATCCCTGTGGAACTACGAGGTCGGCCTGAAGACCCAGTTCTTCGACCGCCGGCTCGTGGTCAACACCGCGCTCTATTACATGGCCTGGAGCAAGATCCAGCTCTCCGAGGACAATCCCGCCACGCCGGTCTATGACCCGATCATCCTCAACGCCGGCAAGGCCCACAGCCAGGGCGTCGAGATCGAGGTCACCGGCCGGCCGACCGAACGCCTGACCCTGGGCGGCAACCTGTCGATCCAGGAGGCGTTGTACGACGGCGGCCTTCTGCCGACCGGCGAGCCGTTGCACCACATCGCCTACGCGCCGAACTACACCGCCGACCTCAACGCCGAGTACCGCTTCCCGCTCCAGGGCCTGGGCACGGTGTCGCTGTTCGGCGAGTACCAGATGCGCGGCCGCACCTACATTTCCAACGACGCCGATCCGGACGGCGTCGTCCACGCCTACGGCCTGTTGAACGCCCGGCTGACGCTGACCTCGTCGGACGATCGCTGGCGCATCTCCCTGTGGGGCAAGAACCTCGGCGACGAAATCTATACGCAGCGCCTGTTCGACCTGTCGGGGCAGCCGCTGGTCGGCCAGAAGTTCATCATCCTGGGCGAGCCGCGCACGTTCGGCGTCGAACTCAAGCTCAAGTACTGAGGGGGCCGCCATGATCCGCAAGAGCGCACCGATCCTCGCCGCCGCCCTCACCGTCGCCGCGCCCGCCCTGACGGCCCAAGCCGCCGACGCGGCGAAGGCGCCGTCGGCCGCCGCCCGGCCGGCCGGCTGGAGCGACAAGTCCTACTACCTGCCGATGCGCGACGGCGTGCGGCTGGCGGTCAGCCTCTACTTCCCCGGCGGCGTGCAGCCGGCCAAGCCCGCCCCCGTCGCCCTGATCCAGACCCGCTACGGCCGAGCCAGCCAGGCCCGTGCGGGCGAGCCCTGGCGGCGCGCCGGCTATGTGGTGGCCGTCGTCGACACCCGCGGCTCGACCAGCTCGTTCGGCGGCCGGCTGATCGACATCGGGCCGGAGGAGCGCAAGGACATGGACGAGATCATCGCCCATCTGGCGCGCCAGCCCTGGTCCAACGGCCAGGTGATCGCCACCGGCACGTCGTACATGGCCGACACCGCCGACATGGTCACCAGCCGCCCTGCCCCAGCCCTGCTGGCCGCCATTCCGCGCCAGAGCGACTTCGACGTCTACGCCCACCTGTTCAATCCCGGGGGCGTGTCCAACGACTGGATGCTGAAGGCCTGGGGTACGGCGGTGCGAGACATGGACCTCGGGCGAGACCCCGAGGAAGGCCCCGCCGATTGCCGCAAGCAGGCCGCGGACTGCGCCAAGCTGTTCCCGACCCTTCAGCCGGTCGACGGCGACGAGGCCTACGCCAGCCTGCGCGCCGCCCTGAACGGCCGGGGCCGGCACTGGGGCCCCGAGGACTATCAGGGGATCGCCTTCCGCGACCAGCCCGGCCGCAACGGCTACAGCCTGTTCTCCTCCTCGCCCGCCGCCCACCTCGCCGCCATCCGCCGCGAACGCAAGCCGGTGCAATATTGGGGATCGTGGCTGGACGCCGGCATGGCCGAGGCCGCCCTGGCCCGCTATCGCTCCGCGCCCGAGGTTCCGGCCGAGGTCTGGATCACCGCCAACAACCACGGCCAGAGCGTGGGGGCCGACCCGTTCTTCCCCGACGACCGCGCGCCCAGGCCGGCGGCGGACGCGGTGAACGCCTCCAACATCGCCTTCGCCGACCGGGTGCGGGCCGGCGAAGCCATCGGCCGGCGCATCCACTACTATGTGATGGGCGCCAAGGCGTTCCGCGACACCGCCGCCTGGCCTCCCGCCGACGCCAAGCCCAAGCGGCTGTTCCTGGCGCCGGGACGGACGCTGGACTTCGCCGCCCCGGCGAAGGGCGGCCAGGACCGCTACGCCGTCGACTTCACCGCCACCACCGGCAAGGCCACCCGCTGGTCGACGCAATTCGGCACGCCGCCGGCCTATGCCGACCGCCGGCCGCAGGACGCCAAGCTGCTCACCTACGACAGCGCGCCGATGGACGCCGACACCGAGCTGGTGGGCACGCCGGTGGTCACCCTGCACATGGCGGCGCGCACCACGGACCCGGCGGTGTTCGTCTATATCGAAGACGTCGCGCCCGACGGCCGCTCGACCTATCTGGGCGAGGGCCAGCTGCGCGCCATCCACCGCAAGCCGGCCGATCCGGCCAGTCTGCCCTACGACCAGGGCCCGGCGCCGCACAGCTTCCGCCGCGCCGACGCCCTGCCGGTCAAGCCCGGCCAGATGATGACCCTGCGCTTCGCGCTGCTGCCGACGGCGGCCCTGATCAAGCAGGGACACCGCCTGCGGGTGGCCATCGCCGGCGGCGACGCCGACACCTTCCATCGCTATTCGCAAGGCAAGGCCGAGACCTTCACCGTGGCCTACGGCGGCGCGCAGGCCAGCCATATCGAGATCACCACCCGCCCCTGGTCTCCCTGACCGGCGGGCGGGCGCCCAAGGGCCGAACGCGATAGCCCGGCGCGCGCCACGACGACCTCATGAATGAAGATGGCGCATGGGGCGATCCGACGGATCGCCCCATGCCTTTCGCACCGCCGGCCGTCAGGCCAGGGCTTCGGCTCCCGCCGCAGCGCGGCGCTTCAGGGCGGTCTTGTCGATCTTGCCGATGGGCAGCAGCGGCAGCGCGGCCTCGAACACGAACCGCTTGGGCAGCTTGTAGTTGGCCAGCCGCTCGCGGCACCAGGCCTCCAGCTCCCCCGCAGCAACCGGCGGATCGGCGACCACGAAGGCCACGCCCACCTCTTGCCAGACGGGATCTTCCGCCGAGACCACGGCGACCTCGACCACCGAGGGGTGGGCCTCCAGCACCGCTTCGATCTCGCGCGGATAGACGTTGTAGCCGCCCGACTTGAACATCTCCTTCAACCGCCCGACGATGCGGTAGCGGCCGTCCGGGCGGCGCACGGCCAGGTCGCCGGTCCTGAACCAGCCGTCGGCGTCCAGGGCCTCGGCCGTGGCTTCCGGCCGGTTCCAATAGCCCAGCATGTTGTAGGCCGAGCGCGCCCAGACCTCCCCGGTCTCGCCGTCGGCCACGTCCCGCCCCTCGCCGTCGACCAGCCGGACCTCGACCCCGGGAAACGGGGCGCCGACCGAGGCGGACAGCAGCTCGACCTCGGCCGTGGGCTCCAACACGGTGATGCCGCTGGTGGTCTCGGTCATGCCGTAATTGGTCGCCAGGCGCGGATGCACGGCGACCAGCCGCTCGATGGTCTCGCGCGGCATGGCCGCGCCCTCCCACAGGATGAGCTGAACGGACGAGAGGTCGAACCTGTCGAAATCCGGCAGGTCGAGCTGCATGAGGAAGCAGCTCGGCACCGAGCCCCACATCGTGGCGCGCTCCTCGGCCATCAGGGCCAGGCACTCGCGCGGCTCGAACTGCTCCAGGAACAGGATCGTCCCGCCGGCCAGCAACGCCGGCAGGCTGAGATCCACCACGCAGCCGACATGGTTGATCGGGAAGTAGTTGACCGCCCGCAGGGGCCGCACCGGCCAGACCTGGTTCTGCGCCAGGCTGAACGCCGCCAGGCCGTGATGGTGCAGCAGCGCCCCCTTCGGCCGGCCGGTCGAGCCTGAGGTGTAGACTATCAGGCAGGGGTCGCGCCCGCCGCAGCCACGCCGCGCCTCGGCCAGGGCCTCCGGCGGGCGATCGTCGGCCAGGGCGATGAACGCCTCCCATGCCGTCACGCCGGGGGCGGACGGCTCGCCGGCGAAGGCGGCCACCAGCTCGAGGGCCGGCTGGCGCGCCCGCAGGGCCGCCAGGGTCTCGGCGTAGTCGCGCGGGCCTATCCGCGTGCGGGCCAGCAGCACCTTGGGCGCGGAGTCCTCCAGCACATAGGCCAGCTCCTCCAGCTGGTAGCGGGGGTTCAGCCCGATCCAGATGGCGCCGATCGAGGCGGCGGCCAGGAAGGCGATCAGATAGTCCGGATGCGGCGTCTGCAAGGTGGCGACGCGGTCGCCCTTGACGACGCCGGCGGCGATCAGGGCCCGCGCCAGCCGGTCCACCGCCGCGTCGAGCTCGGCGTAGGTCCAGCGGCGGCCGTCGAGGACCATGGCCTCGGCCTGGGGCGTGCGGGCGGCCATCCAGGCGCAGTAGTCGCTGATGCGCGGCAGCAGCGGCGGCGCCTCGAAGGACGCGGGCGCGGGCGACGAGGACACGGCGGTCATGCGGACGGCTCCAGGCTTTCGTCGGCGGCCCGCGACGGGTTGAGGAAGATCATCGAGGCCAGGGCCAGGGCCGCCGGAGCCAGCGCCACGAAGCCGGCGATCGCCGGCCCGGTCTTGCCGGTGAACGACAGCACCACGGCCGTCAGGGCGGGCCCCAAGGCGAGGCCGAGCTTTTCGATCGAGGTCCAGACGCCGGTGAACACGCCCTCGATGCCGTCGGCCTCGCCGTTCGCCGCGCCTCGCTCGCGGCTGGCGGCGTGGGCGACGTGGGCGGCCAGGGTGAACGGCAGCACCTGCAAGCCCGCGAAGGGCGCGCCGGCCAGGGTGAAGCAGGCCACGGCCACGGGCCAGGCCACGTGCAGCATGGTCGCGGCCCCGACGGCCAGCGCGGCGGCGGCGTAGCCGGCGGCGGCCACGCCCAGCATCCGGCTTTCGCCATAGCGGCGGCCGAGCCAGGACCAGACGGGCACGCTGAGGATGGTGGCGACCAGCAGGGCTCCCATCGCCGTCCCGACGTCGCCCTCCGGCCGGCCGAAGGCGCCGACGACGATGTAGGGGGCGGCGGCCGAAACCGCGCCGACGGCGGTGAGCTGCAACAGGAACGCGCAGCCCAGGCGGCGGAAATCGGCGTCGGAGAAGGCCAGGCGCAACTGGCCGATCAGCGGCGCCGGGGCCGGCCGCCCCGCGTTCGCGGCGGCGGGGCGGTCGTGACGGCGCAGCATGACCAGGGGGCTGACCATCGCGGCCATGCACAGGACGGCGACGCAGACCCCCATGGCCGCATAGCCGGCCCGGCCGCCGCCGAACGCCTGGATCAGGACCGGCGCGCCGCCGGCCCCGGCCAGGACGCCGACCATCGCGGCGGTCATCCGCCAGCCGACCAGCCGGGCCCGCTGGGCGGGTTCGGCGCCGATCTCGGCCGGAACGGCGCTATGGGGCACGGCGAACAGCGAATAGAGCGTGGCCAGCAGGAAGTAGCCGCCGGCCGCCCAGAGGAAGCCCGCCACGGGTCCGTGGACCGGGGCCCAGAACAGGGCGGCGAAGGCCAGGGGCAACCCGACGCAGCCGGCGGCCAGGAAAGGCCGCCGGCGGCCGAACCGCGAGCGGGTCCGGTCCGACCAGGCGCCGACGAACGGGTCCCAGAAGATGGCCCAGGCCTTGGGCGCGAACACGGCGGCGGCGGCCCAGGCCGCCGGCACGCCCAGCGTCTCGGTGCAGAAGTAGAGCAACAGCACCGTCGGCACGGTCGAGAACACGCCGTTGGCGAACGAACCGACGGCGTAGGCCGCCGTCTCGCCGCGCGACAGGGCCGGCGCGGGCGGGTGGGCGCGGCTCATGCGGACGGAGGCACCCAGGCGGTCAGCCAACGCGCGACCAGGGCCGGCCGCGGCTCGTTCTCGATCTCGATCTCGCAATCCACGCTCAAGATACGCCGCCCCTTCTCGTCCCATCGCTGCTCGGCGACCACGAACCGGCCGCGGACCCGGCTGCCGACCGGCACCGGCGAAACCAGCCGCACGCGGTCGAAACCGTAGTTGAGACTGTAGCCCGCCACCGCAGGATCGTCGCCCCATCCCTGGCCGACCGCGTCGTGGAACATCGGCGTCAGCAGGCCGATGGTCAGGAAGCCGAAGGCGATGGAGCCGCCGAAGGGGCCGTTGGCGGCCGCCCACTCGGGATCGATATGCAGGGGATCGGGGTCGAGCGTGGCCGCGCCGAAGGCGTCGATCATCTCCTGCGTCACGTCGATCCAGTTCGAGACGCCTATCTCGCTTCCGGGCGCGAAGTCTGACAGCATTCGAGCAGCGCTGGGATTGGACACGGCGTCTCCAGGCGGGTACAGGTTGAAATCACTAAATATGAGAATGACCTCAATTTTATGACCTCGTCAACCGCCTCTCACTCGTCATCGCCATCGGCGACGCTCGCCGCGCCCGAGGCCGGCCTTTCGTTCATAGATTTCCTGGAAGCGCGCCTGGCCTCGTCGCCGCCGCCGACCAAGGGCCAGCGCACGCGGGAGCGGCTGAAGATCGCCGCCGCCAAGGTCTTGGAGCAAAAGGGTTATCACGCCCTGCGGGTCACCGACGTCACCGAGGCGGCGGGGGTCGCGGAAGGCTCGTTCTACGTCTATTTCCGCGACAAGACCGACGCGACCATGGCTGTGCTGACCAGCCTCTTGGAAGATTTCTTCAGCGTCAATCTGACCAGCGACGCCGATGCGGGACCGTTCGACACCATCCGCCGCACCAACCGCCGGTGGCTGGCCATCTGCCGGAGCAATTCCGGCCTGCTCCGTTGCATCCTGCAGGTCGGCGACGAGGACCCGACCTTCGCCAAGATGACGCAGAACACCAATCAGAGCTGGTACGAACGCATAGCGGCCAGCGTCCTGCGCCGCTATCCCCAGGGCGCGCTGTCGGAAGGCGCCGTCATGCTGGTCGCCTATCTGCTGGGATCGATGATGGACGATCTGGCCCGCAAGCTGATCATCTATCCCGACGAGGGTCTGCTGAGCCTGCTGGCCGAGCTGGGAGCCGACGACATGGCCGCCGCCGACGCCGCCAGCGCGCTGTGGATGCGCGTGCTCTATCCCGGCGTGGTCATCGACAAGGAATTGCCGCCGGCGGCGCGGGCGATCGCCAACTGGCCGTCCGGCGTCACGGCGGCGGGCGACAAGGGCTAGAGCGCCCCTCGCCGAGGAAAATCCACGAAGAGACTGTCCGGCGGCCGCCCTGGGCCGCCGGACAGTTCCGAATCAGGCCGAGGCGCCGTCGTCCGGCGTCGCGGCGCCGGCGGCCGCGGCGGCCGGCAGGTGGTCGGCGACATGCTTCAGGAAGTCGTCGACCGGCAGGCCCAGCGACGAGGCCATCTGCTGCACCTGTTCATTGCCCAGGGCGCTGCGCAGTTGGTCGGTGCTGATCGGCAGGTTGTGGCCGTCGCCCAGCCAGGAGGCGACGTGGTCGGCCATGCCGTTGGCCGCCAGGGTTTCGAGAACCCCGCCGATGCCGCCGGCCGCGCCGCCCTGCTGGTTCGCGCCGCCCAGCAGCGCGCCGATGATGTTTCCGCTCTGATTTTCGCCGCCCTGCTGGTTCAGCAGGCCGCCCAGAACGCCGTCAAGCAAACCCATGTCATTCCTCCATCAAGTTCGGCCTGCGCCTCGGCGGTCAGCCTTGCAGGTCGGCCGGCACGACGCCGCCGTTCTCGGCCAGCTTCTTCATCACCTGCGCATGCAGCCAGATGTTCATGCTCGCGCTGTCGTCCGTGTCGCCATCATACTGCAACTCGCCGGCAAGGTCCTTGCGGTGTTGCAGGCTGCTGTCGAGATCGAGCAGCTTCATCAGGTCGACGATCGAGGTCCGCCAGTTGAGGTCCTCGCCCTTCTGATCCTCGATGCCGTCGAGGACGGCGGCGACGTCGACCGGCGCGGGCGGCGGCGGGGGAGCGGCCTCGGCGGCCGGGGCGGCGTCGGCCGGCGCGGAATCGGGCGCCGGGGCGGGCGCGTCCTGCCCGCCGTGGTGGAAGATCTTGTCCATGATGCTTGAGAAGATGCCCATGACGGACTCCGTTCGCGATGTATGACGGGGACGCGCACCGCCGACGGCCCAGGCGCGGCGCGCCCGAACCAGCCGGATTGGATTCAGATAGCGCAGCCGTGTGTCGGTAAGCTGACAGGCCAGGAACGCCCGGCGGCGCTTTCAGTTCACGCCGCCGGGTCGCGGGCGCCGCCTCAGGCGGTCCAGCCGCCGCCGAGCGCCTTGTAAACCGCCACCACGGCGGTGTTGACGCCGGTCTCGGCCACGCTCAGCCCATCCTCGGCGGCGAGCAGGGTGCGCTCGGCGTCGAGCAGGACCAGGAAGTCGATGCGGCCTTCCTTGTACTGGATGCGCGCCAGTTCGGCGGCGCGGCGGGAGGCGGCGGCCTGGTCCGTCAGGCTGGCGACCTCGGCCTGTTGCTGACGGTAGGCGACCAGCGCCGTCTCCAGGTCCTCCAGCGCCCGCAGCACGGTCTGGTCGTAGGCGGCCAGGGCGGCGTCGGCGCTGGCCTGCTGCGCGCGCAGCCGGGCGCGGGCGCCGCCGAGATCGAGGGCCGGCCAGCTGACGGTCGGCGCCACCGACCACGCCCGGCCCCGGGCGTCGGTCAGGGACGAGAAGTCTCCCGAAAGGAAGCCGATGAAGCCCGACACCCGCACCCGGGGAAACAGGTCGGCGGTCGCCACCCCCGCCCGCGCCGTCTCGCCGGCCAGGCGCCGTTCGGCGGCCTGGACGTCCGGCCGGCGGCGCAGCAGCTCGGCCGCGTCTCCGATCGGCAAGGCCCGCAACAGCGGCGGCGTGGCGGCGTCGCGCGCCTTGAGCGCCTCGTCGAGCGCGCCGGGGCGCTGGCCGAGCAGGACCGCCAGCCGGTAGTTGGCGCGCTTCTCGGCGGCGATCAGCGTCGGGATCTGCGCCTCGGTGGCGTTGAGGCGGGCCTGGGCGCTGGCCACGTCGACGGCGTCGCCCCGGCCGACGTCGAAGCGCACCTGCGTCAGGCGCAGCGTCTCGCGCTGGGTGTCGAGGTTGCGGCGCGCCACCGCGAGGCGGGCTTGCGCGCCGCGCAGCTCGAAATAGTTGCGCGCCACCTCGGCGGCGACCGCCACCTGGGCGTCGCGCAGGTCCGAGCGGGCGGCCTGGGCGTCGGCCTTGGCCGCCTCGACGGAATGCCGCACCCGGCCGAAGAGGTCGATCTCCCAGGCGGCGTCGAAGCCGGCCTGATAGCTCTCGACGTGCGTCGGCTGATCGGAGAAGCCCGGCTGCTGCTGCTTGCTGGCGGCGTAGCCGGCCCGGCTGGTCACCCGCGGCGCGAAGTCCAGCTCGGCGTCGCGGAACAGGGCCCGGGCCTGGCGCACCCGGTCGCCGGCGATGCGCAGGTCGAGGTTGCCGGCCAGGGCGCGGGCGACCAGGTCGTCGAGCGTCGGGTCCTGGAAAGCCCGCCACCACGACGCCTCGGGGGCGGCGCCGACCGCGAAGGCCTGGGGATCGGCGTTCTGGAAGGTCGGCGGCGCGACCGTCGGCGCCTGATAGCGGGGACCGACGGCGCAGGCCGAGACGAGAAGCGCGGCGGCGAGCGCGGCGGCGGGACGGATCGGGATCATGGTCGGGTTCCGGGTCCTTGCGCTCACGGGTTGGGGGCGTCGGCCGCCGGCAGGGCGGCGGCGGCCTTGCGGCCGGTGAAGCGGCGGATGACGAAGTAGAAGACCGGGGTCAGGGCCAGGCCGAACAGGGTGACGCCGAGCATGCCGGCGAACACCGCCACGCCCATGGCCCGCCGCATCTCGGCGCCGGCGCCGTGCGAGGTCACCAGGGGGGCGACCCCCATGATGAAGGCCACCGAGGTCATCAGGATCGGCCGCAGGCGCAGGCGGCAGGCGTCGAGCACCGCCTCCAGCACCGAGGCCCCGTGCTGCTCGCGCTCCCTGGCGAACTCGACGATCAGGATGGCGTTCTTGCACGCCAGCCCCACCAGCACGATCAGCCCGATCTGGGTGAAGATGTTGTTGTCGCCGCGGCTGATCTGCACGCCGACCAGGGCCGACAGCAGACACATCGGCACGATCAGGATCACCACCAGCGGCAGGCTCCAGCTCTCGTACTGGGCGACCAGCACCAGGAAGACCAGCAGCACGCAGAGCGGGAAGATGTAGGCCGCCGTGTCCCCGGCCAGGATCTGCTGGTAGGTCAGCTCGGTCCACTCGAAGCCCATGCCGTTGGGCAGCTCCTGCTTGGCCAGGGTCTCCAGCGCCTTCTGGGCCTGGCCGCTGGAATAGCCGGGAGCCGGCCCGCCGTTGATCTCGGCGGTCAGGTCGCCGTTGTAGTGCGACTCCCGGTCCGGGCCGACCGCGTCGCGGAAGGTGACGAACGAGCCCAGGGGGATCATCTGGCCGGCGCCGTTGCGGGTCTGCAGGCGAAGCATCTGCTCGGGCTGCAGGCGGAAGCGCTGGTCGGCCTGGACGTTGACCTGGTAGGTGCGCCCGAAGCGGTTGAAGTCGTTCACGTAGAGCGAGCCGAGATAGACCTGCATGGTCTCGAACAGGTTGGTCAGCGACACCCCCTGCGCCCGCGCCTTCTCGCGGTCGATGTCGGCGGCGATCTTGGGCACGCCCACCTGATAGCTGGAGAACAGGTTGGCCAGGGCCGGGTCCTTGGACGCCTTGGCGATCAGGTTCTGGGTGGCGGCGTAGAGGGCGTCGGGGCCCAGGCCGGCCCGGTCCTCGATCTGCATGCGGAAGCCGCCGATGGTGCCCAGCCCCTGCACCGAGGGCGGCGGGAAGACGGCGACCTGGGCGTCGGGGATGGCCCCGAACTTCTGGTTCAGGGTCTGGGCCAGGCCGGTGACGGACAGCGCCTCGCTGCGACGCTCCTTGAAGTCGGTCAGGGGGAAGAACACCGCCGCCGAGTTCGGACTGTTCATCAGGCCGTTGACCGACAGGCCCGGGAAGGCGACGGCGTGGGCGACGCCGGGGGTCTTGAGGCCAAGGTCGGTGACTTGGCGCACCACCGCCTCGGTGCGGTCCAGCGAGGCGGCGTCGGGCAGCTGGATCACCGCCACGACGTACTGCTTGTCCTGCTGGGGCACGAAGCCGGTCGGGGTCTTGGCGAACCCGAGGACGGTGAGGGCCAGCAGGCCGGCATAGAGCGCCAGGGCCGCGCCGGAACGGCCGAGCAACTTGCCGACGCCGCGGACATAGCCGGCCGAACCGGCGGCGAACACCCGGTTGAACGGCGTGAACAGCCAGCCGAGCGCCGCGTCGATCAGCTTCTGGAAGCGGTCCTTGGGCGCGTCGTGCGACCTGAGCAGCACAGCGGCCAGGGCCGGCGACAGGGTCAGGGAGTTGAAGGCCGAGATCACCGTCGAGATGGCGATGGTCAGGGCGAACTGGCGGTAGAACTGGCCGGTCAGGCCGGTGATGAACGCGGTCGGGACGAACACCGCGCACAGCACCAGGGCCGTGGAGATGATCGGGCCGGTGACCTCGCCCATCGCCCGGCGGGCGGCGTCGGCGGGCGCGAGCCCGAGCGAGATGTTGCGCTCGACGTTCTCGACCACGACGATGGCGTCGTCGACGACGATGCCGATGGCCAGCACCAGCCCGAACAAGGTCAGGGCGTTGAGGCCGAAGCCCATCATCAGCATCACCGCCAGGGCGCCGATCAGCGACACCGGCACGGCGATCAGCGGGATCACCGAGGCGCGCCAGCCCTGCAGGAAGACGATGACCACCAGCACCACCAGGACGATGGCCTCGACCAGGGTGTGGATCACCGACTTGATGGATTCCTTGGTGAAGGCGGTGGTGTCGTAGACGATCCGGTACTCGACGCCCTGCGGGAACTCCTTCTTCAGCTCCTCCATGGTCGACTTGACCTGCTTGGCCATGTCGAGGGCGTTGGAGCCCGGGCGCTGGAAGATCGGCATGGCCACGGCCGGCTGGTTGTCGAGCAGCGAGCGCAGGGCGTAGGTGTTCGAGCCCAGCTCGATGCGGGCGACGTCGCGCAGGCGGGTGATCTCGCCGTTCTGGCCCGAGCGGATGACGACCTCGCCGAACTGCTGCTCGCTGACCAGGCGGCCGGGCGCGTCGACGGAAAGCTGGAACGCCGCCTGGCCGGGCGCCGGCGGCGCGCCGAGCTGGCCGGCGGCGACCTGGACGTTCTGCTCGCGCAGGGCGGCGACCACGTCGCCGGCGGTCATGCCGTGCGAGGCGACCTTCTCGGGATCGAGCCAGACGCGCATGGAATAGGCGCCGGCCCCGAAGATCTGCACGTCGCCGACGCCGTTGATGCGCTTCAGCCGATCGAGCACGTGCAGCTGCGCGTAGTTCGACAGGTAGAGCATGTCGTAGCGGTCGTCCGGCGAGACCAGGTGGACGACCAGGGACAGGTTCGGCGACGACTTGTCGGTGGTCACGCCGATGCGCTGCACCTCCTGCGGCAGCTTGGGCAGGGCCTGGGCGACGCGGTTCTGGACCTGCACCTGGGCCTTGTCGAGGTCGGTGCCTAGGGCGAAGGTGATGGTCAGCATCATCGTGCCGTCCGACGCCGCCTGCGAGGACTGGTAGATCATCCCCTCGACGCCGTTGATCGCCTGCTCCAGGGGCGAGGCCACCGTCTGGCCGATGGTGGCCGGGTTGGCGCCCGGATAGGAGGCGCGCACCACCACGGTCGGGGGCACCACCTCGGGGTACTCGCTGATCGGCAGCAGCGGCAGCGCCACCATCCCGGCGATGAAGATGACGATCGACAGCACCGCGGCGAACCGTGGGCGGCCGATGAAGAAGTTCGAGAAGTTCATGGCGCAGGGTCCAGGGATCGGCCGCCGGAGGGCGGCCGGTTGAAAGGGCTGGGAGCGTCGGTTTCCGGCCGGAGCCGGGCGGTCAGTTCAGGCGGGTCGCGGACGGCGGCGACGCCTGGGCGACCTGGGCCGGCCCGGCCTCGACCTGTCCGAGGTCCTTGAGCGCGTCGGCGCTGACCGCCTGGGCCTTGAGCAGCGTCGGCTTGACCGCGTCGCCCGGCTTGACCTTCTGCAGGCCGCCGACCACCACGCGGTCGCCGGCGTTGAGGCCGGCGCGCACGATGCGCAGGTCGCCGGCCAGGGCGCCCAGGGTCACGGGCCGGTACTCGACCCGCTCGCCGCGCCCGACCACCAGCACGTAGCGCTTGCCCAGGTCGGCGGCGATGGCGCGGTCGGGAACCAGGGCGACCGTCTCGGCCTGCTGGCTGACCAGCCGGATGCGGGCGAACAGGCCCGGCGTGAAGCGGCCGTCGGCGTTGTCGAACACCGCCCGCCCCATGATCGTGCCGCTCTTGGCGTCGACGGCGTTGTCGATGAAGTGCAGCCGGCCCTGGTGCGGATAGCCGGTCTCGGTCATCAGGCCCATATAGACGGGGCTGTCCTTGCCCCGCTCGGCGCCGGCGTACTTCAGGAAGGTCTGCTCGTCGGCGTTGAAGGCGGCGTAGATCGGCGTGTCCGAGACCACCGTCGTCAGCAGGCTGGCGTTGGTGACGAGGTTGCCCTGGGTGATCAGGGCGCGCGACACCCGTCCGTCGATGGGCGAGACCACCCGGGTGAACTCGAGGTTCAGCCGGGCGACCTGCAACGCCGCCGTCGCCGCCGCCACGTCGGCCCGCGCCGAACGCTCCTCGGACTGCAGGCGGTCGTACTCGCTCTTGGCTACCGCGTTCTGGTCGAGCAGCCGCTGGCCGCGCTCGCGGTCGGACACGGCCAGGTCGAGCTTGGCGCGGGCGCGGGCGACCTCGGCGGTCAGGCGGTCGACCTCGGCCTGGAACGGCCGGGCGTCGATCTGGAACAGCACCTGCCCCTTGCGCACCCGCGCGCCCTCCTGGAGCCGCACGGCGTCGACATAGCCGCCGACGCGCGGCCGCACCTCGACGCTGTCGACCGCCTCGAGCCGGCCGGTGAACTCGTCCCACTGCCGCAGCGAGCGGGTCTGCACCTCGGCGACCGACACCTGCTGGACCGGGGGCTTGGCTTCCTCCTGGGCGGCGGCGTGGCAGCCGGCCACCCCGACGACGGCAGCGAGGACGGTGAAGGTCGTGATGATCTGCCGGAAACGCATGGGAATTCCGATCCTCGTGACAGCGCGGTCTTGGGGAGCGTCCCGGCGCCGCACTTGACGAGGCGGCGACCTGAAACGATTGTTAGGGAAGTGACGATACCGTTCGGTCTCTTTGCGAAGCAGAGAGATACTGACCGGTCACTCGCGCGTCAACCAGCGTGGCCGAAATATGGCCATCAGAAATTCTGAGGAGGAGACGGCCGTGGACGATTCGGAGGTCGATGGGACCGGCGCGCAGACCCTGCGCCGCCCTGCCCGCGAGCGCATCTTCGAGACCGCCCGCCGAACCTTCTACGAACGCGGCATCCGCGCGGTCGGCGTCGAGACCATCGCCAGCGAGGCCGAAGCCACCAAGATGACGCTGTATCGCAACTTCCCCTCCAAGGACGAGCTGATCGCCGAGGTCATGCGCGAGCAGGCGCGGGACTATTGGCGCTGGTGGGACGAGGTGCTGTCGTGCACCTGCGACCCGCGCCAGCAGCTGGAGGCGCTGTTCGACGCCTCCGAGGTCAAGGCCGCCGAGAGCGACGTCCACGGCTGCCCCCTGGCCAACGCCGCCATCGAACTGCACGAGACCGACCATCCCGCCCAGAAGGTGTCGATGGAGCACAAGCGCGAGCTGCACCGGCGGCTGACCGAACTCGCCCGGCGGGCCGGCGCGCCGAACGACGACCTCGCCGACGGGCTGATGCTGTTGATGGAGGGCTCGTGCAGCGCCCGCGTCACCCTGGGCGGCGACGGCCCTGTCCGGGCCTTGGCCAGGACCGGGCGCGGCTTGATCGCGCTCCATCTCGGCCCGGCGCGGGACTAGGGCTCCAGGGCGATCCGGAGCGGGCCGCCGCTCCGGACCTCGTCACGACGCCTATTCGCGCAGTTCGAGCCGCCGGTTGACCGTCAGAGCGACCAGGGTGCAGAGCGCGCCCGACAGCAGATAGCCGCCCACCGCGAACAACCCGAAGCGGCTCGACAGGCTCAGCGCGACCAGCGGCGCGAAGCCGGCGCCCAGCAGCCACGACAGGTCCGAGGTCAGGGCCGCGCCGGTGTAGCGGTAGCGTCGGGCGAAATTGGCGCTGACCGCGCCGGCGGCCTGGCCGAACGACAGGCCCAGCACGCCGAAGCCGATCAGCATGAAGGCCGTCTCGCCGGCCGGACCGCCCGCCAGCAGCGACGGGGCCACGAAGCTGAAGGCCGCGATCAGCAGGGCGGCCAGCGCCAGCTGGTTGCGGCGGTTGATGCGGTCGGCGATCAGGCCCGAGGCGACGATGCCGAGCAGGCCGACGCAGGCCCCCAGCATCTCCAGGCGCAGGAAGCTGACCGCCTTCTCGCCCTCGAACAGCGTCACCCAGGACAGCGGAAACACCGTGACCAGATGGAACATGGCGAAGCTGGCCAGGGGCGCGAAGGCGCCGATCAGGATGTAGCCGCCCTGGCCCCGGATCAGTTGCCGCACCGAGACGGGCTTCAGTTCGCGGCGTTCGAACAGGCGGCCGAACTCCTCGGTGGCCACCAGCCGCAGGCGAGCGAACAGCGCCACGACATTGACGGCGAAGGCGACGAAGAACGGATAGCGCCAGCCCCAGTCGAGGAAGTCGGCCGTCGACAGCGAGCCGACGAAGAAGGCGAACAGGCCGGCGGCCAGCAGGAAGCCCAGCGGCGCGCCGAGCTGGGGCATCATCGCATACCAGCCGCGCCGGTTCTCGGGCGCGTTGAGGGCCAGCAAGGAGGCCAGGCCGTCCCAGGCGCCGGCCAGGGCCAGCCCTTGGCCGATCCGGCAGACCGCCAGCAGCCACACCGCCAGGACTCCGGCCTGGGCGTAGCCGGGCAGGAAGCTGATCGCCGCCGTCGAACCGCCGAGCAGGAACAGCGCGATGGTCAGCTTGACCCCGCGCCCGTGGCGGCGGTCGATGACCGTGAAGATCACCGAGCCGATCGGCCGGGCCAGGAAGGCCAGGGCGAAGATGGCGAAGGCGTACAGCGTGCCGGTCAGCCGATCGACGTTCGGAAAGAACAGCTGCGGGAACACCAGCACCGAGGCGATGGCGTAGACGAAGAAGTCGAAGAACTCCGACATCCTGCCGATGATCACGCCGATGGCGATTTCGCCGGGAGCGACCTTGGCGTGTTCCGCGTTGATCCTGCGTGCGTCCCGTTCGAGGCGGGACGATGACGGGACGGCGAACTCCTGACTCATGGGACTGCTGAACGCTCCTCGGTTTCCTGCCTGCGCGGCCGATAGGGCCGCCGCCGCCTTGTCGGCGGTCTCTACGGGGCAGCATGGCCCGCCCGACGAGGCGGCGCAAATTCACAAATGCGCGCACGCCAGAGATAGCGCGCCGCAGCACGGGATGTTCCCTGGCCGGGCGTCGGCCGGCCTTCTCGCCATGTTGCGGTGCGGTAGGACAAAGCGTCCAATGTCGAAGGCGGCGCGATTGGACTACGGCCGGGCTCATGCGCCTTTTTTCAGTCCAGGTCCTCTCGTGAACCTCTTGCGTCGACTCGCCCTCCTGTCCCTGCCGGTCCTGCTGGCCGGCTGCGACATGGTGGTGATGAATCCCTCGGGCGACGTGGCCGTGCAGCAGCGCGACCTGATCCTCGTCGCCACCGTCCTGATGCTGCTGATCATCGTGCCGGTGATCGCCCTGACCCTGTTCTTCGCCTGGAAATACCGGCGCTCGAACACCAAGGCCGCCTACGATCCGGAATGGCACCACTCCACCCGGCTGGAGGTGGTGATCTGGGCCGCGCCCCTGGTGATCATCGTCATCCTCGGCGCGATCACCTGGATGAGCACCCACCTGCTCGACCCCTACCGCCCCCTGGACCGCATCGCCCCCGCCCGGCCGGTGGCCGCCGACGCCAAGCCGCTGCGCGTCGAGGTGGTCGCCCTGGATTGGAAGTGGCTGTTCATCTATCCCGACCTGGGCGTGGCCACCGTCAACGAGCTGGCCGCCCCCGTCGACACGCCCATCGAATTCAAGATCACCGCCTCGTCGGTGATGAACTCGTTCTTCGTGCCGGCCCTGGCCGGCCAGATCTACGCCATGCCTGGCATGCAGACCAAGCTGCACGCGGTGATCAACAAGCCCGGCGAATACGACGGCTTCTCGGCCAACTACAGCGGCGCCGGCTTCTCGGGCATGCGCTTCAAGTTCCACGGCCTCGACAAGGCCGGCTTCGACGCCTGGGCGGCCGGGGTCAAGACAGCCGGCGGCCGGCTGGACCGCGAGACCTATCTCCAGCTCGAACGGCCCAGCGAGAACGAGCCGGTTCGCCGCTTCGCCGCCGTCGAGGCCGACCTCTATCCGGCCATCCTCAACATGTGCGTCGACCGCAGCAAGATGTGCATGAACGACATGATGCGCATCGACGCCGACGGCGGCCTGGGCATGGCCGGGATCCACAACGTGCTGGCGCTGGAATACGACAAGCGGGCCCGCCGCGGGTCCGAGGCCGAGCCGGCGCGCCGGTTCGTCGCCGCCGTCTGCACCCCGACCGACGGCGCCATCCCGCCCCGCAAGACCGCCGCCCGCTCCGACCGCCCGTCCCCGGCGCTGTAACCGACACGGCGCGGTCTCCGGCCGCGCCGAGATGAGAAGAACAGAGTAAGACGATGTCCACCTCACCGGACCTGGCCAAGCTGATATTCGGCCGCCTCACCTGGGACGCCGTCCCCCTGCACGAGCCGATCCTGCTCGCCACCTTCGCGGTGGTCGCGCTCGGCGGCGTCGCGGTGCTGGGCGCGCTGACCTACTATCGCCTGTGGGGCTATCTGTGGCGCGAGTGGCTGACCAGCGTCGACCACAAGAAGATCGGGGTGATGTACATCATCCTCGGCCTGGTCATGCTGCTGCGCGGCTTCGCCGACGCCCTAATGATGCGCGCCCAGCAGGCCATGGCCTTCGGCGCCGACCACGGCTACCTGCCGCCGCACCACTACGACCAGATCTTCACCGCCCACGGCGTGATCATGATCTTCTTCGTGGCCATGCCGCTGGTCACCGGCCTGATGAACCTGGTGGTGCCGCTGCAGATCGGCGCCCGCGACGTGGCCTTCCCGTTCCTGAACAACTTCAGCTTCTGGATGACGGTCGGCGGCGCGGTGACGGTGATGATGTCGCTGTTCGTCGGCGAGTTCGCCCGCACCGGCTGGCTGGCCTATCCGCCCCTGTCGAACATCGCCTACAGTCCAGGGGTCGGGGTCGACTACTACATATGGGCCTTGCAGATAGCCGGGGTCGGCACGCTGCTATCGGGCATCAACCTGATCGCCACCATCGTCAAGATGCGCGCGCCGGGCATGAGCCTGATGAAGATGCCGGTGTTCACCTGGACGTCGCTGTGCACCAACGTCCTGATCGTCGCCGCCTTCCCGATCCTGACCGCCGTCCTGGCCCTGCTGTCGCTGGACCGCTACGCCGGCACCAACTTCTTCACGAACGACTTCGGCGGCAGCCCGATGATGTACGTGAACCTGATCTGGATCTGGGGCCACCCCGAGGTCTACATCCTGGTGCTGCCGGCCTTCGGCATCTTCTCCGAGGTGGTCGCCACCTTCTGCGGCAAGCGCCTGTTCGGCTACGCCTCGATGGTCTACGCGACCGTGGTCATCACCATCCTGTCGTACCTGGTCTGGCTGCACCACTTCTTCACCATGGGGTCGGGCGCCAGCGTCAATTCGTTCTTCGGCATCACCACGATGATCATCTCGATCCCGACAGGGGCGAAGATCTTCAACTGGCTGTTCACAATGTACCGGGGGCGCATCCGCTTCGAGGTGCCGATGCTGTGGACCATCGGCTTCATGGTCACCTTCGTCATCGGCGGCATGACCGGCGTGCTGCTGGCCGTGCCCCCGGCCGACTTCGTGCTGCACAACAGCCTGTTCCTGGTGGCGCACTTCCACAACGTCATCATCGGCGGCGTGCTGTTCGGCCTGTTCGCCGGCATCACCTACTGGTTCCCCAAGGCCTTCGGCTACAAGCTCGACCCGTTCTGGGGGAAGATGTCGTTCTGGTTCTGGCTGGTCGGCTTCTACTTCGCCTTCATGCCGCTCTACGTGCTCGGCCTGATGGGCGTGACCCGCCGCGTCAGCCACTTCGAGGACCCGTCGCTGCAGATCTGGTTCGTCATCGCCGCCTTCGGCGCCGTGCTGATCCTGTTCGGCATCGTCTCGTTCCTGATCCAGCTCGTCGTCAGCTTCATGAAGCGCGAGCAGCTGCGCGACCTGACCGGCGACCCGTGGGACGGCCGCACCCTGGAATGGGCGACCTCGTCGCCGCCGCCGGCCTACAACTTCGCCTTCACGCCCCTGGTCCACGCTCACGACGCCTGGTGGGACATGAAGCAGCGCGGCTATGAGCGGCCGACCAAGGGCTTCGTGCCGATCCACATGCCCAAGAACACCGGCGCCGGGATCATCCTGTCGGGGATCGCCACGGCGGTCGCCTTCGGGCTGATCTGGCAGATGTGGTGGCTGGCGGCGGGCGGCTTCGTCGCCCTGGTCGCCACGGCCATCGCCCACACGTTCAACTACAAGCGCGACTACTACGTCCCGGTCGAGGACGTGACCCGCGCCGAGGACGAACGCACCAAGACCCTAGCGAGCCTCGCCTAAGACCATGGCCACCACATTGGACATCCCCGTCAAGGACGCGGCGGCCGCCCCCCGGTTCCACGTCGTCGAGCACCACCCGGAGAACGGCTCGCTGCTGGGCTTCTGGCTGTACCTGATGAGCGACTGCCTCATCTTCGCGGTGCTGTTCGCCGTCTACGGCGTCCTCGGCCGCAGCTACGCGGCCGGGCCGTCGGGCGCGGACCTGTTCGACCTGCCGATGGTGGCGTTGAACACTTCGATGCTGCTGTTCTCGTCGATCACCTACGGCTTCGCCATGCTGGCCATGGAGCAGAACCGGGTGAAGACCACCCTGGCCTGGCTGGCGGTCACAGGCCTGTTCGGCGCCGCTTTCCTGGGGCTGGAGCTGACCGAGTTCGCCCACTTCATCCACGAGGGCGCCACGCCCCAGCGCAGCGCCTTCCTGTCGTCCTTCTTCGCCCTGGTCGGCACGCACGGGCTGCACGTGACCTTCGGGATCGTCTGGCTGGTCACGCTGATGGTCCAGGTGGGCCAGCGCGGCCTTATCCCCGAGAACAGGCGCCGGCTGATGTGCCTGAGCATGTTCTGGCACTTCCTCGACGTCGTCTGGATCGGCGTCTTCTCGTTCGTCTATCTGATGGGGGCCCTGCGATGAGCCAGGCGAGCCACGCGCACGACCACGGCGCGCACGACCACAGCGCCCCCGGCGCCCACGAAGGGCACGGCCACGAGGCCGGCCACGGCACGCTGAAGGGCTACACCATCGGCTTCGTGCTGTCGGTGATCCTGACCGCCATCCCGTTCTGGCTGGTGATGGGCCACGTCATCCCCGACCCGCGCCTCACCGCCCTGGCGGTGATGGCCCTGGCGGCGGTGCAGATCGTCGTCCACATGGTGTTCTTCCTGCACATGAACTCGCGCTCGGAAGGCGGCTGGACCATGCTGGCGCTGATCTTCACGCTGGTGCTGGTCGTGATCACGCTGAGCGGTTCGCTATGGGTGATGTACCATCTGAACCACAACATGATGCCGATGAGCGTCCACGACATGCGCAACATGCCGTGACGGCGGACGCCCCGGCCGCGCGCCGGCCGCGCTCGGCGGCGACGCTGGCCGTCCTCGGGCTGCTGGCGCTGGCCGTCTTCGCCGGCTTCGTCGCCCTCGGGACCTGGCAGCTGCAGCGGCGGGTCTGGAAGCTCGACCTGATCGCCCGGGTCGAGCGGCGGCTCCATGCGGCCCCCGTCGAACCGCCGCCCCCGGCGGCGTGGCCGCAGGTCTCGCGCGACGCCGACGAGTACCGTCGGGTCCGCCTGCGCGGCGTCTTCGCCGACGACCGCGAAACCCTGGTCCAGGCCGTCACCGCCAAGGGGGCCGGCTTCTGGGTGATGACGCCGCTGAAGACCGACCGGGGCTTCACCGTCCTGGTCAACCGCGGTTTCGTCCCGCCCGAGCGGCGCGATCCCGCCGCCCGCGCCGCCGGCCGACCGGCCGGGCCGGCGACGGTCGAGGGCCTGTTGCGGATCAGCGAACCCAAGGGCGGCTTCCTGCGCCGCAACGCGCCCGCCGAGGGGCGCTGGTACTCGCGCGACGTGGCCGCCATCGCCGCCGCGCGCGGCCTGGGCGAGACCGCCCCCTATTTCGTCGACGCCGACGCCGCGCCCAATCCCGGCGGCTGGCCGCTCGGCGGCCTGACCGTGACCGCCTTCCCCAACAGCCATCTCGTCTATGCGCTCACCTGGTTCGCCCTGGCCGCGATGACGGCGGCCGGCGCCGGCGCAGTGTTCCTGGCCGAGGCCCGCCTGCGCAAAGCGGTCGCCGACCGCCGGCCGGCGTGCTCAGATGCCGCCGATGCGCCGCCGCCGGGCGGCCGCGCCGGAAAGGACGGTCATGCGCTCGGCCGCTGACAAGGTGCTCGCCTCCCTGCGCCTGGCCTCGGGGATCACCGTCTCGTCCTCGGCCCCCGGCGACGCCGCCGAGCGCAAGAACATGCTGCAGCTGATCCACCTGCGCTGGATCGCGGTGGTCGGCCAGGTGGCGACCATCGTCATCGTGCATTTCGGCTTCCGCATCCCGCTGCCGCTGGCGGCCATGTCGCTGGTCCTGGCCGGGCTGGTGGCCCTGAACGTCGCCAGCCTGATGCGGCTCAAGCGCCCGGCCGACGTGGTCAACGGCGAGCTGTTCCTGGTCCTGGCGCTCGACTCGCTGGCCCTGACCGCCCAGCTCTATCTCAGCGGCGGCGCGGCCAACCCGTTCACCTCGCTCTACCTGTTGCAGGTGATCCTGGGCGCGGTGCTGCTGGAGGTGTGGTCGACCTGGGCGATGGTGGCCATCACCGTCGCCTGTTTCTGCGGCCTGACGGTGTTCTATCGCCCCCTGGCCCTGGGCGGCCACCACGGCGGCGACCTGTTCGCCCTGCACATCCAGGGGATGCTGGCCGGCTTCGTGCTGAACGCGGCGCTGCTGGTGATCTTCATGACCCGCATCAGCGCCAACCTGCGGGCGCGGGACGCCCGCCTGGCCGACCTGCGCCAGCGCGCCGCCGAGGAGGACCACATCGTCCGCATGGGCCTGCTGGCCTCCGGGGCCGCGCACGAGCTGGGCACGCCCCTGGCCACCCTCGACGTCATACTGGGCGACTGGCGGCGGATGCCCAAGCTGGCCTCCGACCCCGAGCTGGCCCAGGAGATCGAGGACATGCAGGCCGAGGTGCGTCGCTGCAAGGCCATCGTCACCGGCGTGCTGCTGTCGGCCGGCGAGGCTCGGGGCGAGCGCCCGGTGGTGACCACCGTCAAGGGCTTCTTCGACGACATCATGCAGGACTGGCGATCGAGCCGCCCGGTGACCCACGCCGACTATGTCGTCGAGATCGGCGAGGCCCCGCCCATCGTCTCGGACTCGGCGCTCAAGCAGGTGATCCTCAACCTGCTCGACAACGCCCTGGAGGCCTCGCCGCACTGGGTCGGCGTCAAGGTCGAACGGCGCGAGGACGAGATCGTGCTGACCGTCCGCGACGGCGGCCCCGGCTTCACGCCGGAGATGCTGTCCAATTTCGGCAAGCCCTACAACTCCAGCAAGGGCCGCCTCGGCGGCGGGCTCGGCCTGTTCCTGGTGGTCAACGTCGCGCGCAAGCTGGGCGGACGGGTGACGGCCGAGAACCGCGCCGGCGGCGCCGAGGTCGTGCTGGCCCTGCCCCTCTCCGCCCTCAAGATCGAGCGCGCCGATGTCCGCTGACCGCCTGCTGATCATCGTCGAGGACGACGACAACTTCGCCAAGGCCCTGCGCCGCTCGTTCGAGCGCCGGGGCTACGAGGTGATCCAGGCGGCCAGCCTGGAGGAGACCGCCGGCCTGCTGGAGAGCCGCTCGCCGGGCTACGCCGTGGTCGACCTCAAGCTGGGCGGCGCCTCGGGCCTTTCCTGCGTGCAGGCGCTGCACGCCCACGACCCGGCCATGCTGATCGTCGTCTTGACCGGCTTCGCCAGCATCGCCACGGCGGTCGAGGCCATCAAGCTGGGCGCCTGCCACTACCTGGCCAAGCCGTCCAACACCGACGACATCGAGGCGGCGTTCGGCCGGGCGGCGGGCGACGCCACGGCGCCGATCACCGAGCGCCCCACCTCGATCAAGACCCTGGAATGGGAGCGCATCCACGAAACCCTGGTCGAGACCGGCTTCAACATTTCCGAGACGGCGCGGCGCCTCGGGATGCACCGGCGCACCCTGGCCCGCAAGCTGGAGAAGCGGCAGATCCGCTGAGGCGGCGCCGACGGGGCTTGCCAGCTAGTTTCAGATGATATGATCATCACGGCTCCATGACGCCCCGGGCCTGGCCCGCGGCGCGTCTCCCCTCCACTGAGCCGGGATTTCGAAGGGATGGCGGAGCGCGCCAGGTGGATCGCGATGCATCTGCTGCCGCACGAGGCCGAGGTCCGGCGCTGGGTCGGCGGGCGCCGTCGGCGGTTCGGCGGCGGCTATGACGCCGACGACATCGTCCAGGAAGCCTACGCCCGCATCGGCAACATGGATTTCGCCGCCATCCGCAACCCCCGCGCCTATTTCTTCGAGACCGCCCGCAACCTGATCTTCGAGCACGTCAAGCGCGAGCGGGTGGTGATGATCGACGGGCTGACCGACGGCGACCTGCGCAACGTCATGGACAGCGGCCCCGACCCCGAGACCGCGCTCAGCGCGCGCCAGGACCTGCGCCGCTTCCAGGACGTCGTCGACAGCCTGCCGCCGCAATGCCGCGAGGCCTTCGTCCTGCGCAAGCTGAACGGCCTGTCGCAGCGCCAGATCGCCGCCCATATGGGCCTTTCGGAAAGCACGGTCGAAAAGCACCTCGCCCGGGCGCTCAAGCTCGTGCTCGAACGCTACGAGACGGCCGACGGCCGGGCGGCGTCGCCCGACGCCGCCGCCAAGCTGCGGGCGGCCGGCCGATGAGCGGGCGCATCGCCAGCACCGCCGCCGAATGGGCCGCCCGGCTGGACGCCGGCCCCCTCGACGCCGACGCTTCCGCGCGGCTGGACGCCTGGGTGCGGGCCGACCCCCGCCACCAGGGCGCCCTCTACCGGGCCCAGGCGGCGTGGCTAGACCTCGACCGGCTGGCCTCCGAGCACGTCGCCGCCGAGCGCGCAGCGCTGGCGGCCGGGCGCGAGCCCGAAGCCGCCGCGCCGCCGGTCGCCGCTCCGACCCCGCCCCGCGCGCGGCGGGCAAGGCTCCCCGCCGGCCGCCTCGCCGCCGGCCTGACCGCCGCCGCCGTGCTGGCCGGCGGCGGCGCCTGGTTCCTCGCCGACCGCCCGCCGACCTATGAAAGCCAGGTCGGGGAGATGCGCCGCCTGGTGCTCGCCGACGGCTCGGTCCTCACCCTGAACACCGACTCGGCCGTGGTGGTGCGGATGGCCAAGGACCGCCGCCGCATCGCGCTGAAACGCGGCGAAGCCAGTTTCGAGGTCGCGCACGACGCCTCGCGCCCCTTCCTGGTCACGGCCGGCGACCTCACCGTCAGGGCGGTGGGCACCGCCTTCGACGTGCGCCTGCGCGGCGGCCGGGTCGACGTCGCCGTGACCGAGGGCGTCGTCGAGCTTTCCAACGCCGGCGGACGCGCCGGCCCGCCCAGGCGCCTGGCCCACGGCGCGGCCGCCGAGGCCCGCGACGGCGTGGTGGCGGTCAGCCCGATGCCGCGCCAGGTCGCCGAGCAGCGGCTCGCCTGGCGGGACGGCCTGCTGATCTTCCAGGGCGAGAGCCTGGCGGCGGCCGCCGCCGAGTTCCAGCGCTATGACGGCCGCAAGGTGGTGGTGGTCGGCGACGCCCTGGCCAAGCGGCCGGTGTTCGGGGTTTTCCGCACCAACAATCTCGACGGATTCGCCGAGGCCGCCGCCACCCTGGGCGCGCGGGTGGAGCACAGGGACGGCGCCGTCCATCTCGTCCAGACGACAGCGCCTTAAATTTTTTGCGACGCACATGGCGGATTCCGGCCGCCGGAATCTCCCCCAACACGAGGGCCTGCATCCACGGACAGCCCTGAGGGGGAATTAATGATCTTGAACAGCGTTCTTGGACGTCGAGGCGGGCTGCTGGCCGGCGTCGCCGTCGTCAGTCTCGCCTTGGCCTCGCCGGGCTGGGCCCAGCCGCAGGGCCCGGTGCGGGTGGACATCCCGCAGGCCGACGCCGCCTCGGCGCTTCAGAGCTACGCCCGCCAGACCGGCGTGCAGATCTTCGCCCCGGCCGAGGTGCTGCGCGGCGTCGTCACCCGGCGCGTCCAGGGCGAATACACCGCCGAGAAGGCGCTGGCCCTGATGCTCGAAGGCTCGGGCCTGGCCGCCTCGTCCAAGGACGGCGGCAAGACGGTCACCCTGGCCCCCGCCGCCGCGTCGGCGGCCTCGGCGGGAAACGAAGCCGTCGGCCAGCTCGATGAGGTCGTGGTCACCGCCAACAAGCGCGAGGAGAACGTGCGCAAGGTGGCCGGTTCGGTGACCGCCATGACCGGCAAGCAGCTCGACCAGCTGGGCGCCCAGAGCTTCGCCGACTACCTGACCCGCACGCCGGGCGTGCAGTTCAACGCCGCCATGCCCGGCCTGTCGACCGTGACCATCCGGGGGGTGTCGACCACCACCTCGATCGACGTCGGCCAGGCCGCGACCGGCGTCTACCTCAACGACATCCCGCTGACCGAGCCGTTCAACAGCGCCGGCATTCCCGACATCGACACCTTCGACGTCGAGCGGGTCGAAGTGCTGCGCGGGCCGCAGGGCACGCTGTTCGGCTCGGCCACCCTGGGCGGGGCCGTCAACTACATCGCCGCCAAGGCCCGCCCCGACGCCTTCGCCGCCCGGGTCGAGGCCTCGACCTTCGCCACCGCCTCGTCCGGCCGCCTGGGCTACACCGCCAAGGCCATGGTCAACCTGCCGGTGATCACCGACAAGCTGGCCGTCCGCGTGGTCGGGACCTATCGCGAGACGCCGGGCTATCTCGACAACGTCGGCGTCGGCCGCAAGGATTCCAACGCCATCGACGTCACCGGCGGGCGGCTGATGGTCGAATGGCGCCCGACCGACCGCATCTCGGTCTCGGGCCTCAGCCTCTATTCCAAGACCCACAACGACGACGCCTTCTGGGGCCAGCCGGCCCTGGGCGAGCTCAAGCGGTCCACCAAGTTGCTGGAGCCGTTCCGCTCGGACGCGCGGATCAATTCGCTGCGCGCCGACGTCGACCTCGACTTCGCGACCCTGACGGTGAGCGGCGCCCACACGCGCAAGACCACGCTCAACCTCACAGACTTCAGCGCCGTGTTCGGCCCGGTGTTCCGGGGCCTGGCCCCGCCGATCCCGCTGACCACCGCCCGCCACGCCGACGGCGACATGTTCGAGGCGCGGCTGACCTCCAAGGGCGGCGGCCCGATCGAATGGCTGGTCGGGGCGAGCCACAACCACATCGAGACCGACCTGCCCAGCGGCGCCGGCTTCACCGGGGCCGGGGCCCTGACCGAGCGGCTGTTCGCCGGGGCCTTCGGCGCCGGCGTCGGGGCGCTGGCCGCGCCGAACGACCGCTTCACCGACTACAAGCTGCACGTCGACGGCGTCGAGAAGGCCTTGTTCGGCGAGGCCACCTGGCGCTTCGCCCCGTCCTGGCGGCTGACCGCCGGCACGCGCTATTTCGACACCGAGCTGGAGAACGACACGGTTCAGAGCGGCCTGTTCACGCTGTTCTCCACCGGCCAGCTCGTCTCGCGCTCGCACGCCAAGTCGCACGAGGACGGCTTCACGCCGAAGGTCTCGCTGACCTACGAACCTGACGCCGAGCACATGTACTACGCCCTGGTGTCGCGCGGTTACCGGTTCGGCGGGCCGAACGCCATCCCGCAGTCGTCGCTCTATCCGTCGCCGGCCAGCTTCGGCTCGGACTCGCTGATCAACTACGAGATCGGCGCGCGCACCGCCTGGCTGGACCGCACCCTGCTGCTCGACGCCACGGTCTACTACATCGACTGGCAGGACATTCAGCTGCTGCGGGTGCGGGGCGACAACCTGGCCTACGCCGACAATGTCGGGGGCGCCCGCAACATCGGCGTCGACCTCGCCGCCACCTGGCGGCCGACCTCGCATTTCGACCTGATCTCGTCGGTCGGCTATCTCGACGCCAAGCTGAAGGACGCCGTCGACGACGGCTCCTCCGTCACGCCGGCGGGAACCATCCTGCCCGGCGCCTCGCGCTGGCGGGCGGCCTCGACCGCCATCTATCGCTGGGACGGTCCGTTCAAGCCGACGACGTCGGCGTCGTACCGCTACGTCTCCTCGGCGCCGAGCGACCTGGGCGGGGCCATCCGCCAGGGCGGCTACGGCGTGCTCGACCTGCGCGCCTCCGGCCAGTTCGGCGGGGCCCGCATCGAGGGCTTCGTCGAGAACGTCGGCGACCGCCGGGGCGTCACCGTCGCCGAGACCAGCCGCACCGGCGTGCGCCAGTACTACGTCCGGCCGCGCACCATCGGCCTGCGCGTCACCTACGACTTCTGACCGCGCGGCGGGGGCGGCGCGCCGCCCCCGCCCGCCCTTCCCGTCTCTTCCTGCAAGGAAAGCCCGATGACCTCCGCCAAACCCGCGCGCCTCGCCCTCGCCGCCTCGGCCTGCTTCGGCCTCATGGCCGGCGCGGCCTTCGCCGCCGAGCCCGCCGCGACGCCCGCGCCCGCCCGCGCCGTTCCCGCCGCCGAGTTCCTGGCACGCAACGCCAAGGCCAAGGGCGTGACGGTCATGCCCGCCCTGCAATATCAGGTGGTCCGCTCCGGCCCCGCCGACGGCGCCCATCCCAAGCTGTCCGACGACGTCACCGTCCACTATGAGGGCAAGCTGACCACGGGCGAGGTGTTCGATTCCTCGTTCAAGCGCGGCGAGCCCAACACCTTCCCCCTGCGGCCGCTGATCCCGGGCTGGACCATCGCCCTGCAGCAGATGCGCCCCGGCGACGAGTGGATCATCTACGTCCCGCCCGAGATGGCCTACGGCGCCGAGGACAAGGGACCAATCCCCGCCAACAGCGTGCTGATCTTCCGCATCCAGCTGATCAGCGCCCAGCCGCACGCCAAGGACGCCCCCGCCGGCTGACCGGCGCGTCCCTTCGCCCGACCACCGCATTCGAAGGCCTGTCATGACCCGTCGCACCATCCGGGGGCGCGCGCTCGTCGCGGCCGCCGCCGCCAGTCTCGCCGCCGCGCCCGCCCTCGCCGACGACTTCCAGTGGCTGGAGGCTCCCAAGGCCCCGGCCGCCCTGGCCTGGGCGCGGGACCATACCGCCAAGACCAAGGCCCGCCTGAGCGCCGAGCCCGGCTACGCCGCCCTGCTCGGCGAGCTGGAGGGCGTGCTCAAGGCCAACGCCCCGATCGCCGACATCGCCCTGATGGGGCCGCGCGCCGCGCGGCTGCAACGCGACGCCGAGCACCCGCGCGGCCTGCTGCAGGTCGCCGACCGCGGCGCCGACGGCGCGCCCGGCCCGTGGCGCACGGCGCTCGACGTCGCCGCCCTGGGCGCGGCGGAGGGCAAGGCCTACACCCTGAACTGGGCCTACGGCTCGTCGTGCCTGGCCCCGGCCTATCAGCGCTGCCTGCTGGCCCTGTCGGACGGCGGCTCGGACGAGGTGGCCCTGCGCGAGTTCGACCTCGCCGCCGGCCGCTTCGTCGAGGGCGGCTTCTCGGCGCCGGCCAGCCGGGTGCAGTCGGCCTGGATCGACAAGGACACGGTGCTGATCGCCCACACCCTGGGCGACAGTCCGAAGACCGCCGCCGGCTGGGGTGCAGTCGCCCGGCTGTGGCGCCGCGGCCAGGCGGCCGCCGACGCCCCGGCGGCGTTCACCGCCCCCAAGACCGACGCCACCTTGCAGTTCTCGACCGTCGGCGGCGCGCCCGGCCGGGTGCTGATGACGCGGGTGATCGACTATTCGACCTTCGAGGTCATGGCTATCGACGCCGAGGGGCGGATCGAGAAACTGGCCCTGCCGGCCCAGATCAAGCCGTTCGGCCCGCAGGGCGGCGGCGACGACCGGGTCGTGGTCCAGCTGGCCGCCCCGGCCAGGATCGCCGGCCGCGACGCGCCGGCCGACACCGTGCTGTCCTACGACCTGTCGCCGAAGACCCCGGCCGAGCGCCGGCTGGAGGTGATCTACGCCCCGGCCGACGGCGAGGTGATCTCGTCGTTCTCCGGCTTCGCCTCGACGCGGAGCCGCCTGTTCCTGCCGGTGCAGAAGGCCTTGAAGACCACCATCGTGGCCGCCAGCCACGGCCCGTCCGGCTGGACCGTCAAGCCGGTCGTCGCCGGCGAGGCGGGCGAGGACCTGGGCGTGGCCAGCGCCGACCCGACGGGCGAGGACGTCATCCTGCACCGGACCAGCTTCCTGACGCCGCCGACGCTGGAGCTGCTGCACGGCGCCGGAACCCGCGTCCTGGCCAAGGCCGAGCCGGCCTTCGACGCCTCGCGCTACATGGTCGAGGTCAAGTCGGCCGTCTCCAAGGACGGAACCCCGGTCGACTACTATGTGGTGCGGCCCAAGGCGCCGGCCCATCCGGGAGCGACGCCGACCCTGATCACCGGCTACGGCGCCTTCGGCATCACCCTGACGCCGGCCTATCTCGGCCGCTCGTTCGGCGGCCAGGCCCTGAAGCTGTGGTTCGACCGCGGCGGGGCGCTGGTCCTGCCGGCCATCCGCGGCGGCGGCGAGCGGGGCGTGGCCTGGCACATGGCGGCGATCCGCGACAAGCGGCAGGCGTCCTATGACGACTTCATCGCGGTCGCCGAGGACCTCGTGCGCTCCGGCCTGACCACGCCCGGCCATGTCGGCGTGTTCGGCACCTCCAACGGCGGGTTGCTGTCGGCGGTGGTCGCCACCCAGCGGCCGGACCTATTCGGCGCGGCGATCAGCGACGTGCCCCTGGCCGACATGCTGCGCTATCCCAAGATCGCCATGGGCGCGGCCTGGATGGACGAGTACGGCGACCCGGACAAGCCGGACATGCGCAAGGCGCTGGCGGCCTATTCGCCGTTCCACAACATCCGGCCAGGGGTCGCCTACCCGCCGTTCCTCATCACCATCTCGACGACGGACAACCGCGTCGGTCCCGGCCACGCGCGCAAGCTCGCCGCGCGGCTGGAGGAGGTCGGCGTCCAGCCGTTCTTCCTGGAGGACGAGGAAGGCGGCCATGGGGTCAGCGACCCGCTGAGCCGTCCCGACATCATGGCCATGCGCATGCAGTTCCTCATCGGCCGGCTGATGCGCTGAGCGTCGGCGAGCGCGGCTAGACCTCCATCAGGTCGCGGCCGACCACGGCCTCGCCGGCGAAATGCCGGCGAACGCCGCGCAGCCACATCTCGTCGGTGATCGACGGAAAGGCCGGCACGAGGTGGGAGAGCACCAGCTTCTTCACCCCGGCCGCCGCCGCGATGCGGCCGAGTTGCTCCGTCGTGGTGTGGCTCTTCAGCAGGTGGTCGCGCAGCGTCGGCCCGCCCGAGGCGGCCAGGCCGTCGATGGCCTCGACGTACATCGCCTCATGGATCAGCAGGTCGGCGCCGCGGGCCAGGGCGATCAGGTTCTCGCTGTAGGTGGTGTCGCCTGAGATCACCACCGACCGGCCGGGCGTGTCGAAGCGGTAGGCCAGCGCCGGCTTGACCGTGTAGTGGTCGACCACGGCGCAGGTGACGACGACGTCGCCGTCGCGGAACACCGGGCCGGGCCGGTCGATCTCGTCCACATGGATCAGCGGATCGAGCGGCGGCGCGCCCTCCTCCCGAATCCTGGCCTCGATGTCGTAGGCCATGGCCGAGACGGACCGCCGCACGATCTCGGCCACCGGCGGCGGGCCGTGCACGGCGACCGGCGTGGTCAGGCCCGAAGCCCAGGCCAGGACGAGCAGCGGGCCCAGGCCGATCACGTGGTCCGAGTGGTTGTGGGTGACGAGGACGCGGCCGAGCGAGCGCAGGTCGACGCCGGCCTTGGCCAGTTGGCCGGCCGTCCCCTCGCCGCAATCGACCAGGTAGGGCCGGCCGCCGGCGACCACCAGGGTCGCGGGGGCGGCGCGATAGGCCGACGGCGTCGGCCCGCCCTTGGTGCCCAGCAGCACGACGCGGGTTCCCGTCGCGCGGCTCGCGGCCGACGCGCCGGCCGCCAGGGCCCCGCCCGCCGTCGCCCCCGCGCCCAGGGCGCCGCCCAGCAATCCGACGACGGCGCGGCGATCCAGCGGCATGGACGGTCCTCCCTCGGATTCAGCGCAAGCTCCGTTCAACCGCATGGCGCGGCCGGCGGCAAGCGCCGGGCCCGACGGCCTAGCGGTCGAACTTGGTCGACAGGATGATCGAGGAGGTGGTCCGTTCCACCCCGTCCAGTTCGCCGATACGGTCGATCACCGCGTCCATCTCGGCCACCGAGGGGGCGGCGCAGCCGGCGATCATGTCGAAGTCGCCGCTGACCGAATGCAGCGCCCGCACCTGGGCGATGGCCCGCACCGCCGCCTCGACCGCGCGGCTCTCCTTGGGCGCGACCTTGATCATCACGTGCGCCCTGACCGCGCCCAGGTCGTGCTCGGCCGCCAGCCGCACCGAATAGCCGATGATCACCCCGACCCGCTCCAACCGCTCGATGCGGCTCTGCACCGTGGTGCGCGAGCGCGCGACGCGCCGGGCCAGCTCCGCCGTGGAGGCGCGGCCGTTGTCGCGCAGGGCGGCCAGCAGCCGATGGTCGATCTCGTCCAATGTCATTACGCCGGTATAGCCCGTCGAATCGCCGAAAAACAGCCGTCGATCCGACAGTCCGGCCACTATGATTCGTTTAGGCGGCCGTCTGAAATGGCCGAAACTCGAAGCCCTGGGGGGATGCCATGAAGGACGTCGCGGTCGTCGGCGGTGGGAAGATCGGCTCCATGATCGCCGACATGCTGAGCGACGCCTACCGCGTGACGGTCATCGACCGCTCGCAGGCGCAGCTCAACCGCCTGGAGACCGGCGCCCATGTCGAGCGGCGCGCGCTCGACATCGCCGAGCCGGGCGGCCTGGAGGCCGAACTGGCCGGCAAGTTCGCCGTGCTCAGCGCCGCGCCCTTCCAGCTGACCACCCGCATCGCCCAGGCGGCCAAGACCGCCGGCGCGCACTATCTCGACCTCACCGAGGACGTCGCCAGCACCCGCGTGGTCAAGCAGCTCGCCCAGGACGCCGGCACGACCTTCATCCCGCAATGCGGCCTGGCCCCCGGCTTCATCACCATCGTCGCCAACGACCTGGCCGCCCGCTTCGACGACCTGCTGGACGTGCGCATGCGCGTCGGGGCCCTGCCGAAATATCCGTCCAACGCGCTCAACTACAACCTGACCTGGAGCACAGACGGGGTCATCAACGAGTATTGCGAACCGTGCGAGGCCATCGTCGACGGCGAGCTGCGCGAGACCCCGCCGCTGGAGGAGCTGGAGGCCTTCGCCCTCGACGGCGTCGCCTACGAGGCGTTCAACACTTCCGGCGGCCTCGGCACCCTGTGCGAGACGCTGCGCGGCAGGGTGCGCAACCTCAACTACCGCACCATCCGCTATCCCGGCCACGCGGCGATCATGAAGGCGCTGCTGCACGACCTCGGCCTGCGCGAGCGCCGCGACGTCCTCAAGGACATCCTGGAGCACGCCCTGCCCGCCACCTTGCAGGACGTGGTCATCGTGTTCGTGACCGTCAGCGGCCGCAAGGACGGTCGGCTGGTCCAGGAGACCTACGCCAACAAGATCTACGCCGCGCCGATCGGCGGGCGCATGCGCAGCGCCATCCAGATCACCACGGCGGCCGGCATCTGCGCGGTGCTGGACATGCTGGCCGCCGGCGACCTGCCGCAATGCGGTTTCGTGCGCCAGGAGGACATCGCCCTCGACCGCTTCCTGGCCAACCGCTACGGCCGCCGTTACGCGGCCGAGGCCGCCGCCCCCGCGCCGGCGCTCCGCCCCGCCGCGGCCTGACCGCGCGATGCTGTCGGCGTCTGACCGGGCCGCCTTGCTGGCGGCCGTGGGCGAGGACGGCCTGGTCCTCGACGAGGGCGGCCGCGCGGCCTACGAGACGGCCGCCCGCTACGGCGGGGGCCGGGCCGCCGCCGTGGTCCGCCCGCGCACCGCCGAGGAGGTCTCGGCCGTGGTCGGCCATTGCGTGCGCAACGGGCTGGCCTTCGTGCCGCAGTCGGGCAACACCGGCCTGGCGCTCGGCTCGACCCCGGACGCCTCCGGGACCCAGGTCGTGCTGTCCCTCGACCGCCTGCGCGCGCCCCTGGCCGTCGACGCCGCCGACCGCACGGTCGAGGTCGGGGCCGGCGTGCGCCTGTCGGCCCTGAACGCGGCCCTGGCCGAGCACGACCTTTGCCTGCCGATAGACCTGGGCGCCGACCCGATGATCGGCGGCATGGTCGCCACCAACACCGGCGGGGCGCGTTTCCTGCGCTATGGCGACATGCGCCGCCACGTCCTCGGGCTGGAGGTGGTGCTGCCTGACGCCGAAGGCACGCGGCTGACCCTGTCGGCGGGCCTGCGCAAGGATAACGCCCAGCTGGCCCTGCGGCACCTGTTCGTCGGCGGCTTCGGCGCGCCCGGCGTCGTCACCCGCGCCGTGCTGGAGGTCCATCCCCGCCCCCGCCAGACCGCCGCGGCGATCCTGGTTCCCCGCGACGAAGCCGCCGTGCTCGACCTGCTGCTGGCCTTCGAGCGCGAGGCCGGCCCGTTCCTGACCGCGTTCGAGGGCATGTCGCGGGCGGCGGTCGTCCGGGCGCTGGCCCACGTCCCCGGCCTGCGCGATCCCTTCCAGGGCGGCGAGGTCCCGCCCTATTGCGTCCTGGTCGAGCTGACCAGCAGCCTCTCGCCCCGCGAGGGCCGGCCGGGCCTCGCCGACCTTCTGGAAGACGTGCTGGCCGATCTGGCCGAGGCGCCGGGCGGGCCGCTGGCCGACGCCCTGCTGGGACCGCCCGAGCGCATGTGGGCGCTGCGCCACGCCCTTTCGGAAGGCCTGCGGGCGTGCGGGCCGGTGATCGGCCTCGATCTTTCCCTGCGCCGGGCCGACATCCCCCGGTTCCGCGCCGAGGCGGCGGCCATGCTCGCCCGCGACTTCCCCGAGTTCGAGGCCTGCGATTTCGGCCACGTGGCCGACGGCGGCGTGCATTTCAACCTGGTCCGCCGCGAGGGCGGCGCGGCCGAGCCCGCGCGCGCCGAACAGGTGCGCGAAGCCGTGCTGGCCCTGGCCGTCGAAGGCTACGGCGCCAGCTTCAGCGGCGAGCACGGGCTGGGCCGGGCCGTGCAGGCCTCCTACGATCGATTTGTCTCCCCGCTCATCCAGGCCTATAGCGCCGCCGTCGTCGGCGTGTTCGCCGACGCGTCCCCGGCGGCCCTGCGCCTGGGCCCGCCGCAATGACCATCGCCCTCGACAAGGATCGCCCGATGTCCGCTCCGCAAGCCCTGCCCTCGGCCGCCGCCGAAACCCACGCCATCCTCGGGCGGCTCGGCGTGGCCGAGGCCGCCTGGCGCGGCGGCTCGCTGGCCGCGCGCTCCGCAGTTGACGGCGCGGAGACGGCGCGGGTCGTCGAGCACACGCCCACGGCCGCCGCCGCCGCCATCGACGCCGCCCACGACGCCTATCTCGCCTGGCGCAAGGTCCCCGCGCCGCGCCGGGGCGAGCTGGTCCGCCTGCTGGGCGAGGAGCTGCGGGCGGCCAAGGACGACCTGGGCCGGCTGGTCACGCTGGAGGCCGGCAAGGTGGTCTCCGAGGGCCTGGGCGAGGTCCAGGAGATGATCGACATCTGCGACTACGCCGTCGGCCTGTCGCGCCAGCTGTTCGGCCTGACCATCGCCACCGAGCGGGCCGAGCACCGCATGATGGAGACCTGGCACCCCCTGGGCGTGGTCGGGGTGATCTCGGCCTTCAACTTCCCCGTGGCGGTGTGGTCGTGGAACGCCGCCCTGGCCCTGGTCTGCGGCGACAGCGTGGTCTGGAAGCCGTCCGAGAAGACGCCGCTGACCGCCCTGGCGGTGCAGGCCCTGTTCGAGCGGGCGGCGGCGCGCTTCGGCCCCGACGCCCCGGCCGGCCTGTCCACCCTGCTGATGGGCGGGCGCGAGATCGGCGAAGTCCTGGTCGACCACCCCAAGGTCCCGCTGGTCTCGGCCACCGGCTCGACGGCCATGGGCCGGGCGGTCGGCCCGCGGCTGGCGGCGCGCTTCGCCCGCGCCGTGCTGGAGCTGGGCGGCAACAACGCCGCCATCGTCGCCCCGTCGGCGGACCTCGACCTGACCCTGCGCGGCGCGGCCTTCGCGGCCATGGGCACGGCCGGCCAGCGCTGCACCACCCTGCGCCGCCTGTTCGTGCACGAGAGCGTCTATGACGCCTTCCTCGCCAAGCTGAAGGCGGCCTACGCCTCGGTGCCGGTGGGCGACCCGCGCGCCGCCGGAACCCTGGTCGGGCCGCTGATCGACGCGGCCGCCTTCGAGGCCATGCAGCGGGCCCTGGCCGACGCCCGCGCCGCCGGCGGCGCGGTGAGCGGCGGCGAGCGGGTCGAGGTTCCCGGCGCGGCGGACGCGTTCTACGTGCGCCCGGCCCTGGTCGAGATCGGCGAACAGGCCGAGGTCGTCCGCCGCGAGACCTTCGCCCCCATCCTCTATGTGATGAAGTACGCCGACCTGGACCAGGCCATCGCCCTCCAGAACGACGTGCCCCAGGGCCTGTCGTCGTCGATTTTCACCCTGAACGTCCGCGAGGCCGAGCGGTTCGTGTCGTCCGAGGGGTCGGACTGCGGCATCGCCAACGTCAATATCGGCCCGTCCGGCGCCGAGATCGGCGGGGCCTTCGGCGGCGAAAAGGAGACCGGCGGCGGCCGCGAGGCCGGCTCCGACAGCTGGAAGGCCTACATGCGCCGCGCCACCAACACCATCAACTACGGCGCCGCCCTGCCGCTGGCCCAGGGCGTGTCGTTCGACGTCTGATCCCCGGCCGCGCCGCCTCCCCGGCGCGGCTTCGTCCCGCTTCTCCTCAACCGCCTCTCGCGGAGCGCGCCCATGTCCCTCGCCCAAGACCGTCAGCTGTTCGCCCTCACCGCCACGGCGGTCGGCGCCCGCGAAGCCGCCGCGCTGTTCGGCGTGCTCGACATCGATCCCGCCCTGGCCGCGCCGCAAGGCGAGACCGTGTCGCGGGCCGTGTTCGCCATGGCCATGAACGCGGTGCTGTTCCACGACCTGCTGGTCCGCGCGCCGACGGGGGCGGCCTATGTCGAGGACGTTCGCCAAGCCGGCGGGCGGGTGATCTTCGACCACGGCGCCCTGCGCACCATCCGCTTCGGCCAGGGGCCGACCGGCGCGCTTCCGCCGGGCCAGGAGGCTTTCGTGCGCATCCTCGAGCCGCTGGGCTACGAGATGGCCGGCCTCTATCCGCTCGACCGCCTGGGCATGACCGGCCGGGCCTACGCCCATCGCGACTTGCCCGAGGCCATCCCGCAGTTCTTCGTCAGCGAACTGCACGTGGAGCGGTTCTCGCCAGTCTTCCAGGATGCCGCCGCCCGCGTGTTCGGCGCGACCCGCGATCCGCTGGACATGACCGCGAACGCCGCCCTGGCCGCCTTCGCCGACACCGGCTCCTGCCCGGCGGCCCTGGCCGTCGAGGCCCTGCCGCACGTGGCGGCCGCGTTCGGGCGCTGGCACAACGCGCCGGCCCTGGCCGACTACCGGCTGCTGCTGGCGGATTCGCCCGAGGCGGCCTGGATCGCCACCGAGGGCCAGGCCTTCAACCACGCCACCGACCGCGTCGCCCGGGTCGAGGAGACGGCCGAGGCCCAGCGCGCCCTGGGCCGGCCGATCAAGGACGCCGTCGAGGTGTCGGCCTCCGGCCGCGTGCGCCAGACCGCGTTCAAGGCCGACCCGACCCTGCGCGCCTTCGTGGGCGAGGACGGCGGCGCCGTCGAGATGAGCGTCCCCGGCTCCTTCTACGAGTTCATCAGCCGCGACGCCGTGGTCGGCGAGGACGGGATCGCCCGCCTCGACCTGCGGTTCGACAGCTCCAACGCCCAGGGCATCTTCAAGATGACCCAGGCCGCCGCCTGACCCGCCGCTAGAGCGCCCGCCGCAGGGCCTCGGCGACCTCGGCCAGGCGCGCCTCGTCGCGGCGATAGAAGGTCCACTGCTTGATCCTGGCGGCGCGCACCAGCCCCGTCGCCGTCAGGATGCGCATGTGCTCGCTGAGGGTCGACGGGCTGACCCCCAGCTTGTCAGCGATGAACAGGCCGCACACGCCGTCCTCGACCAGGTCGCCGTCGACCTGCGGCGGGAAATGCGCGCGCGGGTCCTTCAGCCATTCCAGGATCTGGAGACGTTTCTCGTTGCCGAGGGCGCGGAAGATATCGGCTTGCATTTCGCTATTTCGCCAACTAACGAAATCATAGTCAACAACCGATCGCCCGCGCCGGGAGCAGACCGCCATGCGCCGCTTCGCCTTCGAGACCGTCGACGTGTTCACCGAGCGCCAGTTCGGCGGCAACCCGCTGGCGGTGTTCACCGACGCGCGCGGCCTCGGCGACGGCGAGATGCAGGCCCTGGCGGCCGAGTTCAACCTGGCCGAAACCACCTTCGTCCTGCCGCCGGAGGACCCGGCCAACACCGCGCGCATCCGCATCTTCAACCGCACCGCCGAGATGCCGTTCGCGGGCCACCCCAGCGTCGGAACCGCCTACGTCCTGGCCCGGCGCGGCCGCCACGACGGCGGCGTCCTGCGCCTGGAGGCCCCGGCCGGGCTGATCCGCGTGGCCATGGAGACCGACGAGGCGGGCCGCTTCGTCGGCGGCGAGGTCGAGGCCCCGCAGCCCCTGTCCGTCGGCGGCGAGGTCGCGCCCGAACTGATCGCCGCCTGCCTGGGCCTCGATCCGGCCGAGGTGCTGACCGCCGCCCACCCGCCGAGCATCGTCTCGGTCGGGGTCAAGTTCGTCCTGGCCGAGCTGACCCGCGAGGCCCTCGACCGCTGCGTCCCCGACGTCTCGGCCTTCCGGCGCGCGGTCGCGCTGACGCCCTCGGTCGAGGGCCGGTTCTCGCTGCACGTCTACGCCCGCGACGACGATCCGGAGCTGCTGCACGCCCGCATGTTCGCGCCGCTGGCCAACAACTACGAAGACCCCGCCACCGGCAGCGCCAACGCGCCCCTGGCCGCGCTGCTGCTGTCCCTGGGCGAGGCGGCCACGGCGCGCTTCACCGTGCGCCAGGGCGAACGCATGGGCCGGCCCAGCCTGCTGCGCCTGACCGCCCGCCGCGCCGAGGACGGCCTGCGCGCCACCATCGCCGGCCGCTGCAGACCCGTGCTGGCGGGCGAGGCGACGCTGGACGCCGTCGGCTGAGAGGTCAGGCCGGCTCGTTCGACCGGCTCAGGACGGCCTGGAACTGCTCGTCGGAGATGACGTTGCGGCCGATCAGCAGGCTGCAGTCGATATTGTCCACCAGATAGGCCCCGCTCGAGCCCGACCACCACCGCTCCAGCAGGCTCTGCCGGCGATGGCCGACGACCACCAGGTCGGCGCCGATCTCGCGGGCGAAGGCGCTGATCTCCTGGGCCGGCTCGCCGATCACCAGCCGCGCCTCGGGGACCAGGCCGATGCTCTTCAGCTTGGCCGCGCCCTCCTCCAGGACCGCCTCGTAGCGTTCGCGCAGATGGGCGGCGACGCCGACATGGGCGGTCTCGGCCATGCGCGAGCCCGGCGTCTCGGCGATGATCGACAACAGGAACACCCGCGCCCGACAAAGCTTGGCCAGCAGGGCCCCCTCGCGCAGGGCGGCGCGCCCCTCGACGGTGCCGTCATAGGCCAACAGGATTCGTCCGTACAATGTCCGCTCCCGCTCACGATCTCCAAGACCTGCGTGACAGACTGCGCCGATCTTGTCGCTGCGACATTGTAGAACGTCATTCGCCGACGCGAAAATCGCGCCGGCGATCAGAAGAACAGCTTGCGGAAGCTGACGGTGGCCACCCGGCCGACAGGATCGAGATAGGCCGGCTGGTAGCTGGCAGGGGTGGCTCCCGCGGCGTCGCGCACCTGCATGCGCTGGTCGAACAGGTTGGTCACCGACAGCGTCACCCGCGAGCCCCGCAGCCAGGGATGCTTCTCGACCAGCGGCCGGCGCTGGCCCAGATTGGCGAACAGCCGCAGGTTGATGGTCGCCAGGTCCGAGAAGTTCAGGTCGCCGCTGGACGGACCCATGCCGTTATGGACAGTGGTGGCGCTGACCCAGTTGGCGCTGACGCGCGCACCCAGGCCGTTGTTGGTATAGCCGAACTGAGCCTCGACCTGGTGGCGCGGCTGGCCGCCGGTCGATCCCGCCGCCGAACCGTTCAGCAGGTCCAGCACCGGGCCGCCGGGACGGACCAGCAGCTCGTCGGTGAAGAAGACCGTGTGGTAGACGGCGACCTGCAGCCGGCCGCTCTGGCCGCGTCCGCCGAAGCCGCCGCCTCCGCCGCCCCGGCCGAAACCGCCGCCAGGGCCGCCGGGCCCGCCCGGTCCGCCGTCCGACCGGCGGGCGTCGCGGTCAGGACCGCCGCCTGAACGCCCGCCGCCGTTGTCGGCGGCCGCGCCCGACCGTTCGGGCGGCGGCGGCGGACGGAACTCCGGCCTCGGCGCGTTGGCCGTCGAGGACTTCAGCGGGATCGAATAGTTGAAGCCCCAGCGCAGCTCGCGGCGGGTCTCCTGGGCGAAGTTGAGCGGACGGTAGTCGACCTGGACCAGACGGCCCGTGGCGTCGCGCACGAAACGGTCGGGGAAGGCGTTCTCGATGTCGGCGGTGACGGCCGGGAAGCTCTTGATCGGGTTGTCGACGCGGCTGTCGATATAGTTGGCCGTCACCGTCAGGTTCTGGCTGGAGAACGGCTTCAGGGTCAGGCCGATCTTGGTGATGTTGCGCGTGTCGGCCACCAGGTTCGGATCGCCGCCGTCGATGCGGGTGATGTCGACGGTCTGGCCGGCGGCGTAGTCGAAGATCCGCGAGCCCGGCGTGGCGATGGTCGGATTGCCGAGCTGCTGCACCGTCGGGGCGGCCTGGTCGCGGGTGTGCGAGACGATCAGGGTGACGCCGGTGACCGGCGTCCAGTTGACGCCGTAGCCCAGGGTGGTCAAGGCGCCGAAGTCCGAGACCTGGTCGATGGCCGCGTTGCCGTTCAGCGTCACGTCGCCGAAGAAGGCCAGGAAATCCTTGCGCCGGCTGGTCACCGGCACGTCGACGTTGAGCTGGGCGTTGAAGTCGTTGCGCGCCAGGCTCGAGCTCTGGTCGATCCCGAAACGCAGCGAGCGCGAGGAGAACCAGCTCTGCGTGTCGCCGATCTTGAAGCTGGTGTAGACGTCGCCGGACGGCAGCTTGAACAGCGGGCCGCTGGCGACGAACTGGGCGTTCAGAGTGTCGGACAGCGAGCGGGCCTTGTTGGCGGCCCGCAGGCTGAGCAGGTCGGCCGGCGGCGGCCCGAACGGGTCGAAACCCGGCGAGCGGGCGGCGAGCAGCGCCTGCATGGCCGTGGGGTCGAGGCCGGTGTCGCTCTGGGTCAGGGTGTCGGCGTGGTCGTAGGCGCTGGTCAGGGACAGGCGCCAGTCGTGGGTCTCGCGGTTCAGGCTGGCGCCCAGATGTCCGGTCCAGCCGTCGACGTCCTGACGCAGCGGCCCCAGCGAGTCGACGTAGCGGTGCAGCAGGACGTCCGAGCCGAACGGCGAGAACGGGTCGCCGGCGGGAACCAGCAGGTCCATCCCCGGCAGGCCCAGCCGCGCCTGGCTGCTGTTGGCGCTGAGCGAGCCGTTCACGGTGGCGGAGACGTCGCCGAACACCGCGCGGCTGAGCACGGCGTTGAGGGTGACCTGCCGGGTGGCCGGCAAGAGGGTGCGGTCGCGCGAGACGTCGGTGACGTTGGCCGCGCCGGCGGCGAAGTCGGACAGGGTCAGCGGGCGGCCCGCCGCCCCGGCCGGAACCCCGGCTATGGCGACCGGCCGGCCGGCCAGGGCGTCGAGGGCGGGGTCGATGCTGGCGCCGGGAACGGCGGCGGTGACGTTGCCGGGAATGGCGTAGGGCGGCCCGGAAGCCGGCGCGGCCAGGTCGCGGTCCGCCTCGGTCATGGCCGTGCTCTGCTGGTACTTGAGGTCGAGGTTCAGCCGGTCGTCGCCGCGGATGTGCAGCAGGTCGACCGCGCCCGAGCCCGTGGCCTGGCCGCCCTCGGTCGGACCGCCGCCGCCGACCTCGCCGGTGATCGCGCGGAACCGGCGGCGCAGGACGATGTTCACCACCCTCTGGTCGGCGCTGTAGCCGTATTTGAGCGAGACCTCCTCGGGCAGGATGTCGACGCGCAGGATGGCCTCGGTGGGGATGTCGCGGATTTCGGAGAAGCTGGAGATGCGCCGGCCGTTGAGCAGCACCACCGGCGTGGTCGCCCCGCGCCCGCGATCGCTGCGGGTCTCGGGCGACAGTTCGTTGAGCAGGTCGGCGACCGAGCTGACGCCGTAGGACTGGACGTCGGCGGGGCTGAGCTGGATCTCGGGCTTGATGTCGCCGACCACCGCCCCCGGCTGGCGGCGCTGTCCGCTGATCACCACCTCGGACACGGTGGCGTCGACGTCGGCTTCGGGATCGGCCTTGGGCGCAGGCGCGGCCTTGGCGGGCGGCGGCGAGGCTTCCGGCGGCGCGGCGACCGCCGCCCCGGCCAGGGCCCAGATAAGCGGAGCCGCGCAGACCCCGCGCCGCAGGCGCCCCATCGTCCGGCGAGGCCTCACGGCCGCGCCCAGGTCCGCGCTCGAACTCGCCATCACTAAAGCCGATCCCCCGCTACGCGCCGCATGGCCGACGCCCCGTCGCCTAATGCCGGCGCGGCGTTGCACAGGCATTTCAAGGCCGCACAAAAGCGGCATCGTTAAGACGCAAAGGGAAACGCGGCCCCTAGTCCGCGCCCGGGTCCGGCGTCGACGCCGCGGCCAGCAGGGCTGCGGCGGCCTCGCGCTCGAGGGGGCGGGCGAAGAAATAGCCCTGGGCGAAGCCGCAGCCCATCTCGCGCAGCTGCTCGACATGGGCGGCGGTCTCGGCCCCCTCGGCCACCACGTCCATCTCCAGGCTGCGGGCCAGGTCGAGGATGGTGCGGACGATCTCCTCGCCGCCCGCCCCCTTGAGCGCGGTGACGAACGAGCGGTCGATCTTCAGAGTGTCGAATGAAAGCTGCTGCAGGTAGCTGAGGCTGGAATAACCCGTGCCGAAATCGTCGATGCTGACGCGGACGCCCTGGGCCCTCAATTCGTCCAGGATGGACTTGGTGCGGCGGGCGTCCTGGATGGTGACGCTCTCGGTGATCTCCAGGCGGACGGCCGACGGATCGACGCCGCTGGAGCGGACGGCGGCCATCACCTGCCCGACGAAGTCGGGCTGGTGGAACTGCCGGGGCGAGACGTTGACGCTCATCGTCACCGGCCCGGCCTCGGGATAGGCAGACCGCCAGGCCGCCAGCGTGGCGAAGGCCTCCTGCATCACCCACTGGCCGATGAACACGATCAGGCCGGTCTCCTCGGCGATGCCGATGAAGTCGGACGGCGGAGCGATCTCGCCATCCGCCCGCCGCCAGCGGATCAGGGCCTCGAACCCGACCAGCCGCTCGCCGTCCAGGGCGAAGATCGGCTGGTAGTGGAGGATGAACTCCTTGTTGCGCACGGCGTTGCGCAGGTCGGTCTCGGTGGCCAGCCGCCGCTTGGCGTCGGCCAGCAGGCTCTGGTCGAAGACCTCGATGCGGGCGCGCCCCTCGGCCTTGGCGCGGTACATGGCCAGGTCCGCGTCGCGCATGATCTCGTCGGCGCCGGCGTAGCCGGCCGCGCAGGAGGCCACGCCGAAACTGGCCGAGGTGAAGATGTCCTGCCCCTCGATCTGGAACGGCCGCCGCAGGGTTTCCTGCAGCGCCTCGGCCAGCTCGATCGCCGCCGCCTCGCCGCCGACGTCTTCGAGCAGGACGGTGAACTCGTCGCCGCCCAGGCGCGCCAGGGTGGCGACCAACGGCGCGGCGTCCGCGCCCCGCGCCTCGGACACCACCCGCCCGAACCGCCCGGCGATCTGGACCAGCAGGTCGTCGCCGGCCGCGTGGCCCATGCTGTCGTTGACCAGCTTGAAGCGGTCGAGGTCGATGAACAGCACCGCGAAGCCCAGTTCGGACCGTCGCCGATGGGCGGCCACGGCCCGCTCCAGCCGGTCGACGAACAGCAGGCGGTTCGGCAGGCCGGTCAGCGGATCGTGCGACGCGTCGTGCATCAGCTTGTCCTCGGCGCGCCGCCGTTCGACCACGCGGCCGAGCTGGGTGCCGATCTGCCCGACCACGCCCAGCAGCTGCTCGTCCGGACTGACCGGTTCGCGATGGAAGAACTCCAGCACGCCCAGCACGTCGTGGCCGACCAGGACGGGGAAGGCGAAGGCGGCGTGCAGCCCGCACGCCCGCGCGGCGTCGGCGCGGGGGAAGTTGTCGTCCTCGGCGACATCGGCGATCCAGGCCGCGCGGCCCGAGCCCAGCACCCGGCCCGGCAGTCCCTGGCCGGCGACGAACTCGGCCTGCTGGTTCAGCGCGATGAACGGCGCGAGCCGGTCGGGGTCGGCGGCGTACCAGACGTCGGCCGGCGTCAGGCGCGGCGGCCCGGCCGTCGCCAGCCGATAGGCGTTGCCGTAGCTCCAGCCGGTGTGGTCGCACACCGCCCGCACGGCGACGCGCAGGGTCTCCTCGACCGAGCGGCTCTGGTTGGCGACCGTGGCGATGGTCTCCAGCAGCACCAGCTGCTGCTGGCGCTCATAGAGGTCGCGCAGGCCCTTCTCGGCGATGGCCTCGGCGTGCAGCCGCGCGGCGCGCTCGCGCTGGAACCTGTGTTCCAGCTTGAGCAAGCGCAGGTTGAGTTCGGCGACGGTGTCTTCCGGTGGGGCGGGGGCCTTGCGCTCGTTCAGCGCGCCCATCGAATCTCCATGACGCACTTGGCGTCGCCATGGTTCATGCAGGCGGCGTGGCTGACGTCGACCGTCTCCTCGAACAGGTCGGCGGCGCCCTCGACGAAGCCGTGGGCCAGGTCGCACATCCGGCGCGACGAGTCGTAGTCCATGCTGACCGCGCCCGCCGCGTCCTCGCGGAAATGGAAGAACGGGCAGCTGGCGCCGGCGTACAGCTTGCGCACTTCGGGATGGATGATGCTGTTGACGCTGAGCACGAAGCTCTTCGACGAGGCGTGCCGCTCGAAGAAGGCGCCGTAGCGCTCCTTCAGGATCGGCATGGCCCGCCGCCCGAACCAGCGCAGCACCTCGGCGCGCGGCAGGTTCAGCGCCGCCGAAGCGGCCTCGACCAGGGCGAGGATCTCCTCGTCGTCGTAGTTTCCGAGCGAGGTGTAGGCGCCGGAGAGATCGGCCCGGAGCAGCAGGTCGTCCCAGACGTCAGGACCGAACTCACGGACCACCGCTTCTTCGAGCAGATTGAAGACCACGCCCTTCATGCACGCAACTCCGCCACGCCACGCCAAGCTGGCCCGCAACCGGAGCCGCGGGCCGAATAGCCGACCGAGCGTGAGCATTGCGTAAACGCCGGCCGCGTCAGTCGAAGACGAGCGTCATCTCCACTTCCTCGTCGTAGCGGCCGCCGGTCGGAACGAAGCCCAGGCCGCGATAGAAGGGCTCGGGACCGCCCTCCACCTCGTGGCAGCTCAGCCGCAGCTCCTTGAAGCCCCGCGCGCGCAGGTCCGCGACCAGGCGCTCGATCGTCCGGCGACCGAAGCCAAGCCCCTGGTGCGGCCCGGCGATCATGAACCGCCAGAGGAAGGCGCCGGGATAGTCGATGCCGTCGTCGTGATCGGCGCCGATGTGCAGCATGACGAAGCCGACGAGGACGTCGTCGGCGTAGATCGCCCGGAACCAGGCGTTCTCCGAGAAATGCGCCTCGGCGATCGACAAGGCGTTGTCGGCGACCATGTCCCGCTGGGCGTCCGACAGGGTTTCGCTGAGCTCGCAGACCTCGTCGACCGTGCGGGCGTTGATGCGACGAAAGGTGATTTCGGCGCTGGCGGAAAGTTCGGCCATGACATCATCCGAAAGTTGAGAGCGCCCCGCCCTCGCCTATCCCGATAAAGTCAGCCGTTCAAGGCGTCGCCGTCGCCGTCCGCACCGCCTCGCCGATCCGCGCGATGGCCGTTCGCCCCAGCGCGATCGCGCCCGCGAACAGCACGAAGCCGTGGATCACCCCGTCCACGCAGTCGAACGTCACCGGCGCGCCCTCGGCCGCCAGCCGGTCGGCGTAGGCCCGCGCCTCGTCGCGCAGAGGGTCGAGCCCCGCGACGACGATCAGCGTCGGCGGCAGCCCCCGCAACGCCGCCGCGTCGGCCAGCAGCGGCGAGGCGCCCGGCTCGTCCCCCTGGGCCGGATCGGCGAGGTATTCCCGCTCGGCCCGCTTGATGTCGAACTCGCGCAGGAAGAAGCGGCCGTCGCCCAGCGCCGCGCGCGAGGGAAAGGCCGCGTCGGCCTGGGCGCTGAGGACGGGATAGACCAGCACCTGCAAAGCCAGCGGGACGGGAGACCGCTGGCACAGCGCCGCCGCGAGGTTGCCGCCGGCGCTGTCGCCGGCCACCACGAGCCGGCGCGGGTCGGCGCCGAGGGCGCCGGCGTTGGCCGCCGCCCAGGCCAGCGCCGCCTCGGCGTCCTCCAGGGCGGCGGGATAGCGATGCTCGGGCGCGCGCCGGTAGTGGACGTCGACCACCACCGCCCCGGCGGCGGCGCAGTAGGCCCGGCACACCGGCGCATAGGCGTCGGGATCGCCCACCGTCCAGCCGCCGCCGTGCAGGTGCAGGATCAGCGGCGCGCCGGCCTCCTGGTCCAGGGGACGATAGATCCGCAGCGGGATCGCGCCTTCCGGGCCGGGAACGCTCAGGTCCTCGATCTTCGCCACCGGCGCGGGCGGCGGCCCGTAGAGCGCGCTCATCACCCGCAGGGCCTCGCGCCGCTCGGCGATGGTCGGGTCGGCCGGCGCGTCGGCGAAGTCGGCCGCCATGCGCGCCAGCAGGGCCGCCGTCTGCGGCTCGGCGACGAAATCCTCGGCGGCCATGGTCAGAACCGCACCCCCAGCGTGGCGCTGACCGTGCGCGGATCGCCGTAATAGGCCAGCTGGTAGCCGAGCGAGTCCGACAGGTCGAAGCCCTGGTTGATGTAGCGGCGGTCGGTCAGGTTCTTGCCGCCGACCTGCAGCCACCATTTCGCCCCCGGCGAGTCATAGCGGGCGAAGGCGTTGACCAGGGTGTAGCCCTTCTGGGCCAGCACCTCGCTGCTGGACACGGTCGGATAGGTCTTGGAGCGGTAGCCGGCGTCGGCGCCGACGGTGATCGCGCCGCGCTCGCCCAGGTCGAAGCGGTAGGTCCCGCCCAGCTTGACGTCCCAGCGCGGCGCGTTGACCAGCTTGCGCTGGCGGCTGATGTCGACGCCGCCGGGGCCGATATAGCGGTCGTAGCGGCCGTCGAGATAGCCGGTCACCAGGTTCAGCGTCAGGCCCCGGACCGGCCGGGCGACCAGCTCCAGCTCGGCGCCGCGCATGGTCGCCTGGCCGGCGTTGGTGAACAGGGCCGCGAAGCCGCCATGGGCGTCGGCGACGAAGCTCGACAGCTGCAGATCGCGGTAATCGTTCCAGAACAGGGCGGCGTTGGCCGTCAGCCGGCGCTCGAACAGGGTCGACTTGATCCCCACCTCGTAGGCCCACAGCGTCTCGGGATTATAGGGCTTGGCCCCGGCCGCGTCGTTGGCCCGGCCGTCGAACCCGCCGCTCTTGAAGCCGCGGCTGACGCTGGCGTAGGCCAGCACGTCGGGCGTCCAGTGGAAATCCAGGCCCAGCTTGGGCGACCACGACGCCCAGTCGTGCGAGGTCGAGATGTCGGTGGCCAGCAAGCCCGGGGCGCCGTAGGGCACGGGGAACGGCGTGGTCGCGGCGAAGTACTTCTGCGAGCGCGAGAAGTCCTTGTTCTCGTAGGTGTAGCGCAGGCCGGCGGTCAGGCTCAGCCGGTCGGTCAGCTTATAGGCGCCCTGGCCGTAGACCGCGTAGCTGACATTGGTCTGGTCGTTGAGCGAGCCGGTCACCAGCCCGATGCGCGCCACCGCCGCCTTGGCGATCAGCCGGTCGCCGACCAGGGGAGCGTTCACCGAGGCCTTGGCCTGGAACAGGCCGTAGTCGCCCACCGTGGCCTCGGCCTCGCCGCCGAAGGCGTCGGTCAGCGGCTTGGAGACGAACTTGACCGCGCCGCCGATGGTGTTGCGGCCGTAAAGCGTGCCCTGCGGCCCGCGCAGCACCTCGATGCGGTCGACGTCGTAGACGTCGAGGAACGCCCCCTGCGCCCGGCCCAGATAGACGTCGTCGACATAGACCCCCACCCCGGGGTCGGCGAAGGCCAGGGAATCGATCTGGCCGACCCCGCGCATGTAGATCACCGCGTTCGAGGCGTCGCCGACATGGATGGTCAGGTTGGGCGTGGCGCTTTCGATGTCGCCGATCGAGCCAGCCTGCAGGTTGCGCAGGGTGTCGCTGGAAAAGGCGGTGACGGCGGCGGGCACGTCCTGCAGCCGCTCGTCGCGCCGGCGCGCGCTGACCACGATCTCCTCGACGCCGGCGGGCTCGGCCGGCCGCGCCGCCGGAGCCTGTTCCTGCGCGGCGGCCGGCGCGGCCCCCAACGCCGAGGCGGCGACGCCCGCCAGGGCCGCCGCGGCCATCGTCGAGCGCGCGCGCGTCCCAGCGCGGCGCGGCCATCCAGTGGTGCGCATGGTTCTTCGTCCTCCCCGCGGAGCCGCCTTCGGGCGGTCTTCCGTAGGCTGATCAGGACCACGGACCAGGCCGCCGGACTAGCGAAGAGATAGGGGCGAAAATATCCGCAAAATCTGCGCAGATCGCGACGGGTTCAGCGGTCGAGGGCGGCCTTGACCAGCCGCAGCGTCCGCTCCAGGTGGCCGCGGATCAGCGCCTCCAGCTTGGGCGTCGGGCGCACCACCGCCGCGCGGCCGTCTTCTCCCGCCCGGGTCTTGACCAGATAGCCGTCGTCCACCGCCCGCTTGATGCGCTCCTCGCGCGTGCGGTTGGAGCCGCTCTTCATGATCTGGCAGGCCGCCCCGACGGTGATCGGCCGTCCCCGCCAGTCGGCGATCAGGCAGCCGACCAGCAGGTACCAGAACTCCTGGGTGAAGTAGTTCGGCCGCCCCTCGAAGGTCTCGTCCCAGTCGCGCGCATAGGCCTCCAGGGCCTGGGCCCAGGCCAGGAGCTGCGCGTCGGAGAGCGTGTCGTCGTCGGAGGCCATGGCGATGCCGCCATCCTTCCACGATTCGATGCCGCCCGGCGCCGCCGCGCCGAGGGAGGCCTTCAACCGCCCGGCCGCGCCAGCGCCTCGACCACCGCGTCCGGGACATAGTGCGGGCCGTCGAACAGATAGACCCGCCGCCCGCCATAGGCGCGGAGCTGGCGGCGCAGTTCGTCGGCGGTGGCGGCGCGGAAGCCGCCGCCGGGGCGCGGACGGAAGGCTTCGGCGACGATCGCCGTGCGCACCGCCCCGCGGGTGCGGGTCAGGGCGTCGGCGTAGGCGGCGGCCGTCGGCGCGTCGCGCACGTGCTCGCCCACCCCGTCCTGGAACAGCACGCCGACGTCCTCGGGCGCCCAGGAACGCACCCAGGCGGCGAAGGCCTCGGGCCCGATGTTGCCCTTGTCGTAGACGCTGACCCACAACGGACGCGGCAGCCCGGCCAGCAGGCCGCCCATCCGCGCCGCGTCCGGCCAGGTGGGATCGGCCTCGACGGGGAAATACCAGCCGGCGACGTTGACCGGCGGGCGCAGGGCGGCGACGCGGCGCGACTGTTCGATCAGCAGGTCGAGCTCGCGGCGGGCCTGCGGCTCGTCATAGCGGCCGGCGAGGCCGAGGATGACCGACGCGGCCCAGGGCTCGCGGCCGATGCGGTCCCAGTCCGGCGCGGGCTGGATCAGGGGCGGGCCCGCGCCCTCGGCGAAAGCCGCGCCGTCGACGGCCAGCCATTGCACGATCAGCTCGCGCGCGCCGACGCGGTCCCAGGTTCCGGCCGGTCGGGCGGTGGCGGCGTCCGGCTGCCAGAACACCCCGTCCACCTTGACGGGGCCGGTCGCGGCGCAGGCGCTCAACAGTCCGGCCGCGACGCAGGCGGCCGCGAGGACTGCGGGCGGATGTCTACGGCCGATGGATCGCAAGGCCTCGTCCCTGGCTCGCGGAACGGCTCCATCAGTACGCTATGCTGAAGGTGGCGAACACCCCTTCGGCCCGGCGGTCGCCGTCCAGGCGGGCCCGGTACTGGACCGAGGCTTCGACATAGGAGCGGGGGGCGGCGTGGCTGTCGCCGCGGAACCAGCGGCGCACGACGACCCCCGGGCCGGCGCCCAGCGCCGATTCCCGCGCGAAGCTGCTGTCATAGGCGTAGTTGATCCCGACGAACGGGGCCACGATCCAGCCTTCGCTGTCGCCGGCCCGCACGGCCCAGCCCGCCCGCGCGTCGACCACGCCCAGCGTCTGGCCGTAGTCGACGATGCGCGCCACGTCGCCATAGAGGTTCCAGATGTGGACGGCCCCC
>NZ_PUIC01000001.1 GCF_022750545.1 Caulobacter sp. CCUG 60055 | reverse complement strand
ACGCTCCCGTCCAGCGGCGGCGCGGGCCTCAGTCCAGCCAGCCGGCCTTCCTGACCGTGGGGACGGCGGCGCGGGCGACGGGGACTTCGAGCCCGTTGCGCAGCCTGAGGGCCACCCGCCGACCGTCGGCGAGGTGGCCGGCCACGGCTGACGCCGCCACCCACCATGACCGGTGGACCTGCAGGCCGGGGACGCCCTCCAGTTCGGCGACGGCGTCGCGCAGGCGCATCAGGATCAGATCCGACCCCGTCGCGGTGTGGACGCGAACATAGTGGTCCTCCATCTGCAGGCAGAGGAGGTCGCGGCCCAGCCGGGCGGGCAGGCGGGCCATGAAGGCGGCCTCGCGCGGGGAGGCGGCGGCGGGCGTCGTCGTCGCAGCGGCGGCGGAGCGGTTCAAAAGGCCGTAGAACCCGACATAGCCGGCGACGGCGGGGAGAGCGACGATCAGCACCTCGCCATACCGCGTGAGCCAGCCTTCGGTCGGGGCGCCCATGAGGTGCGCGGTCGCCCAGCCGGCGAACAGGGTGACGGGGACGCTGGCCAGGGCGACCGCGAACGGCAGGCTGAACCAGGTCGACACGCCCCATCGGCGGCCCTGCACGATCGCCAGCACGGTGAACGGCGGATAGATCAGCGCGCCGAAACAGACCATGGCGATCCACGCGGCCAGCCGTTGCGGCAGGGGCACGGCGCCGTAGCTGCCGAAGGCGCCGACCACGCCAAGGAAGGCGCCGACGGCCACCGAGAACGCCATGCGCCGGATCCACATCGCCGGCGTCATCAGGTAGGTGCGGGCCGCGCCTTGTTCCATGGCTTTTCTATAGCGTCATTTCACGTATCGCGAACGGGCGTGCGGCCCGCTTGACGCACGCGCCGCGTCGGTTGGCGAAGCCGCGCTCGACCCGGCGGCGGCGGCGACGCATCTCATCGGCGTCAATTCGATCCGGAGCGCCACCGCCATGAAAAATCTGTTCAACGCCGGCCGGTTCCTGCTGGAGGACCTGCTGTCGACCATCGTCTTCGTGGTGCTGTTCTCGCTGACCAAGAGCCTCTATCTGGCCACCGGCCTGGCCATCGCCATCGGCGTCGGCCAGGTCGTGCTGCTCAAGCTGCGCGGGCGTCCTGTTGACGCCATGCAGTGGCTGAGCCTCGGCCTGGTGGTGGTGATGGGCGGGGCCACCCTGCTGACCCACGACCGCCATTTCATCATGGTCAAGCCGACCATCATCTATCTGGCCGTCGGGGCGGTGATGCTGAAGCCGGGCTGGATGAACCGCTATCTGCCGGCGATCGTCCAGGAGAACGCTCCCGACCTCGGGCGGCTGTTCGGCCGGGTCTGGGCCGGGCTGATGTTCGCGACGGCGGCGGCCAATCTGGTCGTGGCGTTCGCCCTGGACGCCAAGGCCTGGGCCTGGTTCGTGGCGGTGATCCCGCTGGGGTCGAAGATCGCCCTGTTCCTGGCGCAGTACGCGGTCACGCGCCTGACGGTCGGGGCGCGCCTGCGCGCTTCCCGGGCCGCGGCGACGGCCGTCGCCGCCTGAGCGCGGATGTCCAAAAGGTCATGACCTCGAATTAAGCTGTGCCCGCGCCGTCACGCGCCTACCGTCCATATGAAGCAATCAGCGCTGGGGAGAGATGCGATGCGCAAAGTGCGATGGGGCGCCGCGGCGGCGGGAATCGGGGCGGCGATGCTGGCGGCGGGCGCGGCCCAGGCCGATCCCTCGGTGGAGTTCAAGGACGCGGCGGTGCGGGTGGTGGTGATCCCGGAGGCGCGCTCCGACGTGAAGGTCGAGGTGATCAAGACCAATCCGCGCTTGCCGATACAGGTCCGCGTCGAGGGCGACCGCACCGTGGTCGACGGCGGCCTGGGCTGGGAGCGCGTGCGGGGCTGTCGCGGGTCCGGCGGCCGACTGAGCGTCTCGATCCGCGGCGTCGGCGACGTGCCTTATGAGGACCTGCCCCAGGTGGTGGTCCGCACGCCGATGACCGCCGACGTCGGCGCGGGCGGGGCGGTGTTCGGGTCGGTGGGCCGCTCCGACGCCCTGGAGCTTCACTCCGCCGGGTGCGGCGACTGGACGTTGGGCAATGTCCGCGGCCGCCTGCGGGTCAGCCAGGCCGGCTCGGGCGACACCCAGGCCGGCTCGGCCGGCGAGGTCGATCTGCGCGTCGCCGGCTCGGGCGACATCTCGGTCCGTGAGGTCTCCGGGCCGGTGAACGTCAATATCGCTGGGTCGGGCGATGTCGCCGTGGCCAGCGCCTCGAGCGCCGCGACGGTGTCGATCGCCGGGTCGGGCGACGCCAAGATCGGCGGTCACGTCACCGACGCGCGCGTGCGGGTCGCCGGCTCCGGGGGAACCTGGTTCAACGGGCAGGTGGACAATCTGGACGTCAGCATCGCCGGCTCGGGCGACGTTCGCGTGGCCCAGCTCCGGGGCGCGCTGAAGCAATCGGTCGTCGGCTCGGGCGAGGTGCGCATCGGTCGCTAGTCCCGACCGCCGCCGCCCAAACGAAAAACGCCCCGGAGACAGGCTCCGGGGCGTTTGCGTTCGCGGACTCTGACCGGTTCTTAGAACAGGTTGCCGACGATCATGTCGGAGAAGCCGCCCAGGCTCGCGCCCGAACGGTCGCGGCTCTTCAGGGTGCCGCCGAAGTTCCAGCGGGCGCCGATCCTGAAGACGTTCGCTTCGATGTCGTAGTTGTCGACCTTGGCGTAGTCGTACTTGGCGAACACGCTCACCGGGGCTTGAGCGAACTGGTACTCGCCGCCGACGCCGACGCCCCAGGCGTCAGCGCTGCTGCCGACCTTGAGGTCGAGGTTGTTGTAGCCGACGTTGCCTTCCAGGCGGAAGTTCTCGTTGACGAAGTACCGGGCGTCGGCGCGCACGGCCCAGACGTCAGCGTGGGCGCGGTCGACGCGGCCGTAGCCGGCGGCGCCGGCGACGGTCCAGTCGTTCAGGTACTTCTGACCTTCGACGCCCAGGCCCCAGGTGTTGCCGCCGTTCGAGTTCGAACCGCCGACGAAGCCGCCCAGGAGGTAGCTGTCATTGCGGTTGAACAGGTGGGCGGTGCCGGTGACGGCGGTGTCGGTCTTGTCCGAGTCGCGGATCTGGCCGTCGAGCTGGACGCCCAGGCCCGGCTTGGCGGTCGGGAACAGGACGGCGCCCGAGACGGCGTAGCCGTTGTCGTTGACGCTGCTCAGGCCCTTGCCCGGATCGATTTCGCTGTGGTTGTAGTTGGCGCCCGCATAGCCGGTGACTTGGGCGAAGGCGGGGGCGGCGATCATGAGGGAGACGATGGCGCCCGACGCGCAGAGAAGCTTTTTCATTTTCTTTCCTTACTAATCTCCGGACACAGACATTTTCCGGAACGCCGGCCTGATATCGGCAGCCGGCCTCGAAGCGCAACCAGCAGTGCGGCGCTTCTGCACGCCCCGTGGCCCCTTGGACACAAGCGGCGTTCAACGAACGACGTTTCTTAAGATGGAGTGGCCGAGCCCGTGTCGGGCGGCCGAAGGGCGTTGTCATCGCTGCAATCTTTCAGCCGCAATGTCGTGCATGATGGCTCCGGCCATCCGGGAGCCAGCCGCCGTGCGTGTCGTTGTTCTGTCCTTAGCCGCTCTTCTCCTCGCGCCCGCGGGTTCCGCATCGGCGGCGGCCGTAGCGGCTGACGGGGCGGGGGAGGTGGTCGCCACCGCCCAGGGCCGTCCCGACGCCCCGCCGGTCGTGAGGGGCGCGGCCTCCGCCATCGTCTCCACCCCGGACGACGGGCCGGAAGACCTCGACGCGCCGCGCGCCTCGCCTTCGGGATGCCGGCCGCAGTCGATGATGGGCGGCCCGGCCGCCCAGACCATCGACGACCGCAGGATGCACGGCTCGGTGTCGGTCGCCGCCGGCACCCAAGGCTATCGGTCGGCCTATGGCGAGGTGAGCATGCCCGTCGGCCAGTGCGGCGTCGTCACGGTGGGCTACGGCCAGATGAAGACCAAGGCGCCGGTCTATTATTCGCCGTATGGCGTATCGCCCTACGGCGTGGCGCGGCCGTTCCCCTGAGAGGGGCGGGAAGGGGGCTCCATCGCGCCCCTTGACGGTTTTGGAATCGCAGAGTATCTACCGCGCCTCTGTTGGACCGGCCGTACGCCTTCAAGCGTAGACGCGGTTCGCGAGACGACCAGACATAGCGACTGCAGACCGGCCAGCCGGAACGCGTCGTGAATTTGGCCAGCGGCCCTCGCGGCTTTCCGCGCGGGCCATATTCGTTTTGCGAGTCTCGTGCGTCCTGGGGTTTTCCCCAGACTGGTCTTTGAAACGGTATTTGGGCGTGGCGAGCGCTTAGGGAACATCGAGCGATATGGATCGACAAAATATCCGCATCAGGCTCAAAGCCTTCGACCACAGGGTGTTGGACCACTCCACCCGGGAGATCGTGAACACGGCCAAGCGCACTGGCGCGACCGTCCGTGGCCCGATCCCGCTGCCCACGCTCATCGAGCGTTTCACCGTCAACCGTTCGCCGCACGTCGACAAGAAGTCGCGCGAACAGTTTGAAATCCGCACGCACAAGCGTGTTCTCGACATCGTCGACCCCACCCCGCAGACCGTGGACGCGCTGATGAAGCTCGACCTGTCCGCCGGCGTGGACGTCGAGATCAAGCTTTAAGGGGGCAGGCCGATGCGTACCGGCGTGATCGCCAAGAAGCTGGGCATGACGCGCTTCTTCGATGAAGCGGGTCAACACGTGCCTGTGACGGTGCTGTCGCTCGACGGCTGCCAGGTTACGGCCCAGCGCACCAAGGACAAGGACGGCTACGTCGCGCTCCAGCTCGGAGCTGGCGCGAAGAAAGCCAAGAACACCAGCAAGGCCGAGCGCGGCCAGTTCGCCAAGGCTCTCGTCGAGCCGAAGCGGCATCTGGTCGAATTCCGCGTGACCGAAGACAACCTGATCGACGTGGGCGCGGAATTCACCGCCGACCACTTCGTTCCGGGGCAACGGGTCGACGTCGCCGGCCTGACGGTCGGCAAGGGCTTCGCCGGCGCCATGAAGCGCTGGAACTTCGGCGGCATGCGCGCCACCCACGGGGTGTCGGTGTCTCACCGGGCTCACGGTTCGACCGGCAACCGCCAGGATCCGGGCCGCACCTTCCCGGGCAAGAAGATGGCCGGCCACATGGGCCAGGAAAACGTCACCACGCTGAACTTGACGGTCTGGCGCGTCGACGTCGAGCGCGGCCTGATCCTGATCAAGGGCGCCGTGCCCGGCACGGAAGGCACCTACGTCAAGATCCGCGACGCGGTGAAGCGGGCGGCTCCGGCCGACCTGCCGAAGCCTGGCGCGTTCCGCAAGGCTGGCGAGCAGGCCGCGGCTCCAGCGGAAACGCCGGCCGAGGAAGCCCCGGCTGAAACCACCAACGAAGGCGGCGAAGCGTAATGAAACTCGACGTCATCACCCTCGCCGGCGGCAAGGCCGGCTCGGTCGACCTCGACGACGCCATCTTCGGCATCGAAGAGGTCCGCGCCGACATCCTGGCCCGTTGCGTCAACTGGCAGCTGGCCAAGCGCCGCGCCGGCACGCACAAGGTCCAGACCCGCAACGAGAACTCTCGTACGGGCAAGAAGATGTACAAGCAGAAGGGCACCGGCGGCGCCCGTCACGGTTCGCGCCGTGCGCCGCAGTTCGTCGGCGGCTCGCGCGCCTTCGGCCCGGTCGTCCGCAGCCATGCGTTCGACCTGCCCAAGAAGGTCCGCGCCCTGGCCCTGAAGCATGCGCTGTCGTCCAAGGCCAAGTCGGGCTCGCTGATCGTCCTCGATCAGGCCGCCATCGACGCGCCGAAGACCGCCGCCCTGCGCACCCAGCTCGAAGGCCTCGGCCTGAAGAACGCGCTGGTCATCGCCGGTCCCGCGGTCGACGCCAACTTCGCGCTGGCGGCCCGCAACATCCCGAACGTGGATGTGCTGCCGAACGCCGGTCTGAACGTCTACGACATCCTGCGTCGCCACACCCTGGTGCTGACGCGTGAGTCGATTGCGGCGATCCAGGCGCGCTTTGCTGAGAAGGAAGCCGCGTAATGGCCGCCACCGCCCGTCACTACGACACCATCCTGTCGCCGGTGATCACCGAGAAGGCCACCTTGCTCTCCGAGCAGAACAAGGTCGTCTTCCGCGTGGCCGCCGATGCGTCCAAGGACGAGATCGCCGCCGCGGTCGAAGAGCTGTTCAAGGTCAAGGTCACCAAGGTCAACACCCTGGTCACCAAGGGCAAGACCAAGCGCTTCCGCGGCATCGCCGGCCGTCGGTCGGACGTCAAGAAAGCGATCGTGACGCTGGCCGACGGCCAGTCGATCGACATCACCACGGGGCTCTAAGCGATGGCTTTGAAGCAATTCAATCCGACCTCGCCGGGCCGCCGCGGCCTCGTGCTGGTCGACAAGTCCGAGCTGCACAAGGGCCGTCCGGTCAAGGCGCTCGTCGAGGGCCTGACCAAGTCGGGCGGCCGGGGCGGCAACGGCCGCGTCGCGGTCCGCTTCCGCGGCGGCGGCGCCAAGCGCCTCTATCGCGTCGTCGACTTCAAGCGCCGCAAGTGGGACGTTCCCGCGACCGTCGAGCGCCTTGAGTACGACCCGAACCGCACCGCGTTCATCGCCCTGATCAAGTACGCCGACGGCGAGCTGGCCTACATCCTGGCCCCGCAACGCCTGAAGGCCGGCGACGAAGTCATCGCCGCCGAAAAGGTCGACGTGAAGCCGGGCAACGCCGCGCCGCTGCGCTCGCTGCCGATCGGCACCATCATCCACAATGTGGAGATGAAGCCGGAAAAGGGCGGCCAGATCGCCCGTTCGGCCGGCGCCTACGCCCAGCTGGTCGGCCGCGACGCCGGCTACGCCCAGATCCGCCTGGGTTCGGGCGAACTGCGCATGGTTCCGGACGGCTGCATGGCCACGGTCGGCGCGGTTTCGAACCAGGACCACATGAACGAGAACCTCGGCAAGGCCGGGCGTTCGCGTCACATGGGCCGTCGCCCGCACGTCCGCGGCGTCGCCATGAACCCGATCGACCACCCGCACGGCGGCGGTGAAGGCCGCACCTCGGGCGGCCGCCACCCGGTCACGCCGTGGGGCAAGCCGACCAAGGGCCGCAAGACCCGCACCAACAAGGCCACGGATAAGTTCATCATCCGTAGCCGCCACGTGAAGAAGGCCCGCTAAGCGATGACCCGTTCCGTCTGGAAAGGTCCGTTCGTCGACGGCTATCTGCTGAAGAAAGCGGAAGTCGTCCATTCGTCGGGCCGCAAGGAAGTGATCAAGACCTGGTCGCGCCGCTCGACGATCATGCCCCAGTTCGTGGGCCTGACCTTCGGCGTCTACAACGGCCAGAAGCACGTGCCGGTCCACGTCAGCGAGGACATGGTCGGCATGAAGTTCGGCGAGTTCTCTCCGACCCGCTACTTCCCCGGTCACGCCGCCGATAAGAAGGCGAAGAGGAAGTAACGATGAGCAAGCAAGCCAAAGAACGTCGGCTGAAGGCCGTCGAAGCGATGGCCAAGGTGCGCACCCTGCGCACCAGCCCCCGCAAGCTGAACCTCGTCGCTCAGTCGATCCGCGGCCTCAAGGTCCAGCGCGCGCTGAACGAGCTGGAATTCAGCCACAAGCGCATCGCCAAGGACGTCCGCAAGGCGCTGTACTCGGCCATCTCCAACGCCGAGAACAACCACAACCTCGACATCGACAACCTGGTCGTGTCCGAGGCCTTCGTGGGCAAGAACCTGGTGATGAAGCGTTTCTCGGCCCGCGCCCGCGGCCGTGCGTCGCGCATCGAAAAGCCGTTCTCCGAGATCACCATCGTGGTCCGCGAGCTGGGTGAGGCCGCCTAATGGGTCAGAAAGTCAATCCGGTCGGGCTGCGTCTCGGCATCAACCGCACCTGGGACAGCCGCTGGTTCGCGGCGGGCGACGACTACGGCCGTCTGCTGCACCAGGACATCAAGGTCCGCCGCGAGCTGAAGAAGCGTCTCGGCCAGGCCGGCGTGTCGCGGATCATCATCGAGCGCCCGCACAAGAAGTGCCGCGTCACGATCTACGCCGCTCGTCCCGGCGTGATCATCGGCAAGAAGGGCGCCGACATCGACAAGCTCCGCAAGGACCTGTCGACGATGACCGAAGGCGAGATCCACCTGAACATCGTCGAGGTCCGCAAGCCGGAAACCGACGCCCAGCTGGTCGCCGAGAACATCGCCCAGCAACTGGAGCGCCGGGTCGCCTTCCGTCGCGCCATGAAGCGTTCGATCCAGTCGGCCATGCGCCTCGGCGCCAAGGGCGTGCGGATCAACGTCTCGGGCCGCCTGGGCGGCGCGGAAATCGCGCGGATGGAGTGGTATCGCGAAGGTCGCGTGCCGCTGCACACCCTGCGCGCCGACATCGACTACGGCTTCGCTGAAGCCCGCACGACCTACGGCATCATCGGCGTGAAGACCTGGATCTTCAAAGGCGAGGTGCTGGAGCACGACCCGATGGCCCAGGACAAGCGTCTGTCGGGCGAGACGGGTCCTGCCGGCGAGGGCGGCGGACGTGAGCGCGGCGACCGCCCGGATCGCGGCGACCGCCGTGAACGCCGCGAGCGCGCGTAAGGATTTGCGATAATGCTGTCTCCCAAGAAGACCAAGTACCGCAAGCAGTTCAAGGGCCGCATCCACGGGAACACCAAGGGCGGCGCCACGCTGAACTTCGGCTCCTACGGCCTGAAGGCGGTCGAACCGGAACGCATCACCGCGCGCCAGATCGAAGCGGCTCGTCGGGCGATCACCCGCCAGATGAAGCGCCAAGGTCGCGTGTGGATCCGCATCTTCCCGGACGTGCCGGTCACCGGCAAGCCGGCCGAAGTCCGGATGGGCAAGGGCAAGGGCGCGGTCGAGTTCTGGGCCGCCCGCGTGGCGCCCGGCCGGATCATGTTCGAGATCGACGGCGTCGCCGACGACGTGGCGCGTGAAGCGCTGCGCCTGGGCGCCGCCAAGCTGCCCATCAAGACCCGCGTCGTGACCCGTCTCGACGCCGGCCTGGCGATGGCCGCGGAGTAGGACCGATGACCAAGATCGCCGACATCCGGGCTCTGACGCCCGACCAACTCGCCGAACAGCTCCTGACCCTCAAGAAGGAGCAGTTCAACCTTCGCTTCCAAGCGGCGACGGGCCAGGTCGAAAAGACCCATCGCTTCAACGAAGTTCGCAAGGACATCGCGCGCATTCAGACCGTCCTGCGGTCGAAGAGCGCGGCCTAACGGAGAGGACCAGATATGCCCAAGCGTATCCTCGAAGGCACGGTCGTCTCCGACAAGGGCGACAAGACCGTGGTGGTGAAGGTCGAACGGACCTTCCTCCACCCCGTGCTGAAGAAGACCGTGCGCCGGTCGAAGAAGTACCACGCGCACGACGAAGCCAATGCGTACAAGACCGGCGAAATCGCCCGGATCATCGAGTGCGCGCCGAAGTCGAAGCTGAAGACCTGGGAAGTCCTGCCTAAGGACGGCCAGGGCGTCAGCGCTTAAGTTTGGAAGGATCTGAACTATGATCCAGATGCAGACTAACCTGGACGTCGCCGACAACTCGGGCGCGCGCCGGGTCATGTGCATCAAGGTGCTCGGCGGCGCAGGTCGGCGTTACGCCGGCGTGGGCGACGTCATCGTCGTCTCCGTCAAGGAAGCGATTCCGCGCGGCCGCGTGAAGAAGGGCGATGTGCTGCGCGCCATCGTCGTCCGCACCTCGCAGAGCATCAAGCGCAAGGACGGCTCGCTGATCCGGTTCGACAAGAATGCGGCGGTGATCGTCAACAAGCAGAGCGAGCCGATCGGCACGCGGATCTTCGGCCCGGTTCCCCGCGAACTGCGCGCCAAGAACCACATGAAGATCATCTCGCTCGCGCCGGAGGTCCTGTAATGGCCGCCAAGATCAAGAAGGGCGACCGCGTCGTCCTGCTGACCGGCAAGGACAAGGGCCGTCAAGGCGCCGTCCTCAAGGTCTTCCCGAAGGAGCAACGGGTTCTGGTCGAAGGCCTGAACATCGTCCAGCGCCACACCCGTCCCACCCAGGGCGATCCCCAGGGCGGCATCAAGAACAAGGAAGCCCCGGTCCACGTGTCGAACGTGGCCTTCGTGGACCCCAAGACCGGCGAGCCGACCCGTGTCGGCTTCAAGATCGAAGGCGACAAGAAGGTGCGTGTGGCCAAGAAGTCCGGCGAGGTCATCGATGGCTGATCAAGCTTACGAACCGCGGCTGAAGTCCGATTATCGCTCGCGCATCCGCGCCGCGATGAAGGAGAAGTTCGGCTACACCAACGAGATGCAGATCCCGAAGATCGACAAGATCGTCGTGAACATGGGCATCGGTGAAGCCGTCGCGGACTCCAAGAAGGCCCAGGCCGCGATGAAGGACCTGGCGGCGATCACCGGCCAGAAGCCGCTGCCGACCAAGGCCCGCAACTCCATCGCCGGCTTCAAGCTGCGCGAAGGCATGGTCGTCGGCGCCAAGGTCACCCTGCGCCAGGATCGCATGTACGAGTTCCTCGACCGCCTGATCACGATCGCGCTGCCGCGCGTGAAGGACTTCCGCGGTCTGAAGGACACCTCGTTCGATGGTCGCGGCAACTACGCCATGGGTCTGAAGGAGCACATCGTGTTCCCGGAGATCAATTACGACCAGATCGATCAGATGTGGGGCATGGACATCATCGTCTGCACCACGGCCCGGAACGACGAAGAAGCCCGCGAGCTCCTGCGTCAGTTCCAATTCCCGTTCAACAAGAACTGAGCGGGAGGGAAAGACAGCACATGGCCAAGAAAAGCGCCGTCAACCGCAACGAGATGGTCAAGCGTCTCGTCAAGCAAAACGCCGCCAAGCGCGACGCCCTGAAGGCGATCGCCAACGATGAGTCTCTTCCGCTGGAAGAACGCTTCGAGGCGCGCCTCAAGCTGGCGAAGCTGCCCCGCAACTCGTCGGCGACCCGTATCCGCAACCGTTGCGAGGTCACGGGCCGTCCGCGCGCCTTCTATCGGAAACTGAAGATGAGCCGGATCGCGCTGCGCGAACTGGGTTCCAACGGCCAGATCCCTGGCCTGGTCAAGTCGAGCTGGTGAGGAGGTTCTGATGGTGAACGACCCCATCGGCGACATGATCGCCCGCATCAAGAACGCGGCCCAACGCAAGCGTTCCAAGGTTTCGACCCCCGCGTCGAAGCTGCGCCAGCGCGTCCTCGACGTGCTGCAGGACGAAGGCTACATCCGCGGCTACGCTCTGGTCGAGAAGCCGGGTGAATTCCCGGAATTCGAGATCGAGCTGAAGTACTTCGACGGTGCGCCCGTGATCGTTGAGATCTCGCGCGTGTCGAAGCCCGGCCGCCGCGTCTATTCGTCGATCAAGGACCTGAAGCCCGTGAAGAACGGTCTCGGGATCTCGATCCTGTCGACGCCGAAGGGCGTCATGTCCGACAACGCCGCCCGCGACGCCAATGTCGGCGGCGAAGTCCTCTGCCGCGTCTATTAAGGCGGGGCCCGGAGAAAAGACATGTCTCGGATTGGTAAGAAGGCCGTTGCGATCCCCTCGGGCGTGAACATCACGCTCGCGGGTCAGACGGTGACGGTGAAGGGCCCCAAGGGGCAACTCACCTGGACGGTCGCCGATGAAATCGAGGTCAAGCGGGAAGGCGCTGAGCTGACCCTGGCCCCGCGCGACGAAAGCAAGCGCGCCAAGTCGATGTGGGGTCTGTCCCGCACGCTGGTCGCCAACATGGTGCACGGCGTCACCCAGGGCTACGAGGAAACCCTCGAACTGGTCGGCGTCGGTTACCGCGCGGCGATGAAGGGCCAGGCGCTTTCGATGCAGCTCGGCTTCTCGCACGAAGTCGACGTTCCGGCGCCGCAAGGGATCACCTTCGCGGTTCCGAAGCAGACCGAAATCAAGATCGCCGGCATCGACAAGCAAGCCGTTGGCGAAATCGCCGCGAAGATCCGCCGCATCCGTCCGCCGGAGCCCTACAAGGGCAAGGGCGTGCGTTACGCGGGCGAGACCGTTCGCCGCAAGGAAGGCAAGAAGAAGTAAGCCATGGCGCTCTCTCCTCGCGATACCACCAAGCGCCGCGCCCAGCGCACCCGCACCCGGCTCAAGGCGCTGTCGAACGGCCGTCCGCGTCTGTCGGTCTTCCGCTCGTCGAAGAACATCTACGCCCAGATCATCGACGATGCTCAGGGTGTGACGTTGGCCCACGCCTCGTCGCTGGAAGGCGACCAGAAGGGTTCGGACAAGGAAGCCGCCGCCCGCGTCGGCAAGCTCGTCGCCGAACGCGCCCTGGAGAAGGGCGTCAAGGACGTCGTCTTCGACCGCGGCGGTTTCATCTATCACGGCCGGGTGAAAGCCCTGGCCGACGCCGCGCGCGAAGCCGGCCTGAACTTCTAAGGGAATAGAGCATGGCTCGTGGTGAACAACAGCGCGGTGACGGCCAACGCCGGGACCGCCGCGACCGCAACGCCCCCGAAGAGCGGGTCGACAGCGACATCGTCGAAAAGCTCGTACACATCAACCGCGTCGCCGCCACCGTGAAGGGCGGCCGTCGTTTCTCCTTCGCCGCTCTGATGGTCGTCGGCGACCAGAAAGGCCGCGTCGGCTTCGGTCATGGCAAGGCGCGCGAAGTGCCGGAAGCCATCCGCAAGGCGACCGAGGAAGCCAAGAAGTCGATGGTCCGCGTTCCGCTGCGTGAAAGCCGCACCCTGCACCACGACGGCAATGGCCGTTGGGGCGCTGGCAAGGTGATGATGCGCGCGGCCCCTCCGGGCACGGGCGTCATCGCCGGCGGCCCGATGCGCGCGGTTCTCGAAACCCTGGGCGTCCAGGACGTGGTCGCGAAGTCGACCGGCTCGTCCAACCCCTACAACATGGTTCGTGCGACGTTCGAGGCCCTGAAGGCCCAGAGCTCGCCCCGCCAGGTGGCCAACAAGCGCGGCAAGAAGGTCGGCGATATCATCGGCCGTCGCGCCGACGGCGCCTCGGCCGAAGGCGCCGTGGAAGGCTGAGGTAGATAGACATGGCCAAGACCGTCACCGTCCGCCAGATCGGCAGCCCGATCCGTCGCAGCAAGGACCAGCGGGCCACGCTGGTGGGCCTGGGCCTCAACCGCCTGGGCCGCGTCTCGACCCTGCAGGACACGCCGTCCGTGCGGGGCATGATCGCCAAGGTTCACCACCTTGTGTCGATCGTCGAGGAAGCCTAAACAGCGCTTTCGAGATCCTCCCGCCAGCCGGCGGGGGGATTTCTGACTTTCATATCCAAGCCGAGTCGGGCGCTCGCCCGGCGACAGATCTCCAAGGAGAGGCGACATGACCAAGCTGAATGAAATCCGCGACAACGAAGGCGCCCACAAGGGCCGCATGCGCGTCGGCCGCGGCCCGGGTTCGGGCAAGGGCAAGACCGGCGGCCGCGGCGTCAAGGGCCAGAAGTCCCGCACCGGCGTGGCCCTGGCGGGCTTCGAAGGCGGCCAGATGCCGCTGCACATGCGCATGCCCAAGCGCGGTTTCAACAATCCCTTCGCCCTGAAGCTGGTCGAGGTGAACCTGTGGCGCCTGGCCAAGGCGGTCGACGCGGGCAAGCTCGATCCCAAGAAGCCGGTCGACGCGGCCGCCCTGATCGCCGCCGGCGTCATCCGCCGCGAGAAGGACGGCGTGCGCCTGCTGGGCCACGGCGAGATCAAGGCCAAGCTGGAACTGACCGTGCATTCGGGCACGCCTTCGGCGATCAAGGCGATCGAAGCCGCCGGCGGCAAGGTGACGACCACGGCCAAGGCCAAGGAAGCCGCCGAGTAATCATCGTTCCTCCGGGAACGGACAGGGGAGGGGGCTCGCCAATCGGGCCCGCCTCCCCTATGTGTGTCCGCGTCGCTAAACCGCGATCTGTCGTGGGGTATTGAATGGCCTCGGCCGCCGAACAACTCGCAGCGAACATGAACTTCGACGCCTTCTCGAAGGCGAAGGAGCTTCACAAGCGAATCTGGTTCACCCTGATCGCGCTGATCGTCTACCGGCTGGGCGCCTACATCCCGATTCCCGGCATCGACGCGATCGCCTTCGCCCAGGCCTTCGAAGGCCAGTCGAAGGGCATCCTGGGCATGTTCAACATGTTCTCGGGCGGCGCCGTGCAGCGCATGGCGGTGTTCTCGCTGAACGTCATGCCCTACATCTCGGCCTCGATCATCGTCCAGCTGCTGGGCACGGTCTATCCGCCGTGGGAGAAGCTGCGCAAGGAAGGCGGCGAGGCGGGGCGCAAGACGCTCAACCAGTACACCCGCTACCTGACCGTCGTGCTGGCGGTCGTGCAGTCGGCGGCCATCGCCATCGGCCTGCAGAACAGCCCCGGCCTGGTGCTGAACCCCGGCGTGTTCTTCGTGGCCTCGACCATCGTCACCCTGACGGGCGGCACCATGTTCCTGATGTGGCTGGGCGAGCAGATCACCAGCCGCGGCGTCGGCAACGGCGTCAGCCTGATCATCTTCGCCGGCATCGTGGCGCGTCTGCCGACCGCCATCTGGCAGGCGCTGACCCTGACCCAGAACGGCTCGATGTCCGGCTTCTCGCTGTTCGCCATCGCCGTGATCGCCATCGTGGTGGTGTTCGCCATCGTGTTCATGGAGCGCTCGCAGCGCCGTCTGCTGGTGCAGTACCCCAAGCGCCAGATGGGCAACCGCATGATCGGCGGCGAGACCTCGTTCCTGCCGCTCAAGATCAACACCGCCGGCGTCATCCCGCCGATCTTCGCCTCGTCGCTGCTGCTGCTGCCGGCCACCGCCATGGGCTTCCTGTCCCAGGCCAACCTGCCGCAGTGGGCGCAGTGGCTGCCCGGCGCGGTCGGCCAGCTTCAGCACGGCCGCCCGGCGTTCATGTTCTTCTACGCCTTCCTGATCATCTTCTTCTCGTTCTTCTACACCTCGATCGTGTTCAATCCCGACGAGACGGCGGAGAACCTGCGCAAGTACGGCGGCTTCATGCCGGGCATCCGGCCGGGCAAGCGCACGGCGGAATATCTGGACTTCGTGCTGACCCGGCTGACGGTGATCGGCGCGGCCTACATCACCGCCGTCTGCATCTTGCCCGAGGCGCTGATGGGCTATCTCAACAGCACCCAGTTCTATCTCGGCGGCACGTCGATCCTGATCGTGGTGTCGGTGACCATGGACACCGTGGCCCAGATCCAGTCGCATCTTCTGGCGCACCAGTACGAAGGGCTCATCAAGAAGTCCAAGCTTCGCGGCGGGGGCCGTGGTCGTTAAGGGGGAGCAAAGATGAACCTGATCCTTTTCGGTCCGCCGGCGGCGGGCAAGGGCACCCAGGCCAAGCGCCTGGTCCAGGCGCGCGGCATGGTGCAGCTGTCCACGGGGGACATGCTGCGGGCCGCCATCGCCTCGGGCTCGGAGCTCGGCCAGAGGGCGAAGGGGATCATGGATCGCGGCGAACTGGTTCCCGACGAGGTGGTGATCGGCCTGATTGAGGAGCGCCTGCCCGAGGCCGAGCGCGCCGGCGGCGCGATCTTCGACGGCTTTCCGCGCACCTTGGCCCAGGCCGAGGCGCTCGACGTCATGCTGGCCAAGCGCGGCCGCAAGATCGACGTCGTGGTCCGCCTGCGCGTCGACGAGCAGGCCCTGCTGGCCCGCATCAGCAAGCGTTTCGCCGACGAGGGCCGCCCGGACGACAATCCGGACGTCTTCGTCACCCGCCTGGCGGCCTACAACGCCCAGACCGCGCCGCTGCTGCCCTACTACAAGGGGCAGGGCAAGCTGGTCGAGATCGACGGCATGGGTTCGGTCGAACAGGTGGCCGGAGAGATGGACGGCGCCCTGGGCGGCGTCACGGTCTGACGGCGGTCGGGGGCGATCCGCCCCAGGCCGCAGAAAATGAAGGTTTTTCGAAGCCTTCGCCATTGACGGAATCGCAATCGTCCCTATAACGGTGCGCTTCCGCGAAAGGGCGCGAGGATCGCGCCGGTTCTCTCACGTCTGTGAAGAGCCGGGGCGGCTTTTGCGTTGAAATTACGCTTAGCGCCTTTTGTGGGCGTGACCAGGAGATCTAGAGACGTGGCTCGTATCGCAGGCGTCAACATTCCGACCAACAAGCGCGTCGTCATCGCGCTGCAGTACATCCATGGCATCGGTCAGGCCAAGGCCAAGGAAATCGTGCACAAGGTCGGCATCGAGGACGCGCGCCGGGTGAATTCCCTCACCGACCAGGAAGTGCTGCAGATCCGCGAAACGATCGACCGCGACTACACCGTCGAGGGCGACCTGCGTCGTGAGACGGCCGTCAACATCAAGCGCCTGATGGACCTGGCCTGCTATCGCGGCCTGCGTCACCGCAAGGGCCTGCCGGTCCGCGGCCAGCGCACCCACACCAATGCGCGCACGCGCAAGGGCCCGGCGAAGCCCATCGCCGGCAAGAAGAAGTAAGAGCGAAGTCCGATGGCCAAAGAACCGACGCGCGTTAAAAAGCGCGAACGCAAGAACATCACTTCGGGCGTCGCGCACGTGAACGCCTCGTTCAACAACACCATGATCACCATCACCGACGCGCAGGGGAACACCATCTCCTGGTCGAGCGCCGGCATGATGGGCTTCAAGGGTTCGCGCAAGTCGACCCCGTACGCCGCCCAGATGGCCGCCGAAGACGCCGGCAAGAAGGCGATGGAACACGGCGTCCGTACGCTGGAAGTGAACGTCTCCGGTCCCGGCTCCGGCCGTGAATCGGCCCTGCGCGCCCTTCAGGCCGCCGGCATGACGATCACCACCATCCGTGACGTGACCCCGATCCCGCATAACGGTTGCCGGCCGCCCAAGCGTCGCCGGGTCTAGTTCGGCTTAATTTCAAAACTCCCGTCGCCGGCCCGATTTTCGAGGCCGGCGAGCCGCGTTCAAGGACTGCATCGTGATCGAAAGAAACTGGAACGAGCTGATCCGTCCTGAGAAGCCGCAAATCGAGACCGGCGCCGACGCGCTGCGCAAGGCGCGCATCGTCGCCGAGCCGCTCGAGCGCGGCTTCGGCGTGACGCTCGGCAACTCGCTCCGGCGGGTGCTGCTGTCGTCGCTGCAAGGCGCCGCCGTCACCGCCGTTCAGATCGACGGCGTCGTGCACGAGTTCTCCTCCATGGAAGGCGTGCGCGAGGACGTGGTCGACATCGTCCTCAACATCAAGCAACTCGCCGTGCGCATGCACGCCGAGGGGCCCAAGCGCATGACCCTGCGCGCCGAAGGTCCTGGCCCGGTCACCGCCGGCCAGATCGAGACCCCGGCCGACATCGAGATCCTCAACCCCGACCACGTGCTCTGCACGCTGGACGACGGCGCCTCGGTGCGCATGGAGTTCACCGTCCAGAACGGCAAGGGCTACGTCCCGGCCGACCGCAACCGTCCGGAAGACGCGCCCATCGGCCTGATCGCCGTCGACGCGCTCTATTCGCCGGTCAAGCGCGTGGCCTATCGCGTCGAGCCGACCCGCCAGGGCCAGTCGCTCGACTACGACAAGCTGGTCATGGAAGTCGAAACCAACGGCGCGGTCAGCCCGGTTGACGCGGTGGCCTACGCCGCCCGCATCCTGCAAGACCAGCTGCAGATCTTCATCACCTTCGAAGAGCCGAAGAAGAAGACGGAAGGCGAGGCCAAGCCCGAGCTGCCGTTCAATCCGGCCCTGCTCAAGAAGGTCGACGAACTGGAGCTGTCGGTCCGCTCGGCCAACTGCCTGAAGAACGACAACATCGTCTATATCGGCGACCTGATCCAGAAGACCGAGGCGGAGATGCTCCGCACCCCGAACTTCGGCCGCAAGTCGCTGAACGAGATCAAGGAAGTGCTGGCCGGCATGGGCCTGCATCTCGGCATGGACGTGGCCAACTGGCCGCCGGAAAACATCGAAGACCTGGCCAAGAAGTTCGAAGACCAGATCTAAGATCGTTTCGCGCTGTTCTCCCTGACCGTTCCGCAAGGGCCGGTCAGGGGCCCGCAGATGCCGCCAAGGCGGTGGAGGGCCCCGGCGCTTCGATAGGTTCCAGCCGGGAAATGGGCTGGATTTCGTGCAATCGGGCGCAGGATATCGCGCCGTGCGGGCCAAGGCCCAGGAGACAGTACTATGCGTCACGGTTACGCTCACCGGAAACTCGGCCGCACCACGGCTCACCGCACCGCCATGTTCGCCAACATGGCCGCCAGCCTGATCAAGCACGAGCAGATCGTCACCACCCTGCCGAAGGCCAAGGAACTGCGTCCCTTCGTCGAGAAGCTGGTCACCCTGGCCAAGCGCGGCGACCTGCACGCCCGCCGCATCGCCATCAGCCGCGTCCGTGACGTCGAGCAGGTCGGCAAGCTGTTCGGCACGCTGGGCCCGCGCTACAAGACCCGCGAAGGCGGCTATATCCGCGTCCTGAAGGCCGGCTTCCGCTACGGCGACAACGCCCCGATGGCCGTGATCGAGTTCGTCGATCGCGACCCGTCGGAAAAGGGCAAGGATTCCGGCCCGGTGCACGTGGTCGACGCCGAAGACTGAGGCTCGCGCCAGTCGTCAGATTTTGGAACCCCCGTCGCTCGCGCGGCGGGGGTTCTTCTTTGCGCAGGGCGGCGTGCAACGCGCCGGTCACATCAAGGCGCTATGCCGGTCCGACATCAGACACACGGATCGTCCCTTGCGCGTTCTCAGGTTCCTGGCCGCCCTCGGCCTTGTCGCCCATATCGCCGCCTGCGCCCATTCGCCGGCGCCCGCGCCCGCGCCGCCCGCCAGCCGGGTCGCATCCTCCGCCGCCGGCGCGGCGGCCGCCCGCACGGTGATCCTGATCTCCATCGACGGCTTCCGGGCCGACTATATCGGACGCGGACACACGCCGACGCTGGCGCGGCTGGCGGCGGAAGGGGCGACGACGCCGGGCATGCGCCCGTCCTTTCCGTCGGTGACCTTCCCCAATCACTACACGCTGGTCACCGGCCGCCGGCCCGACGGCCACGGCGTCGTCGACAACGTCTTCGAAGACCCGGCCATGACGCCGCCGCGGTTCGACAAGAACGACAAGGCGACCGCCAACGAGCCCCGCTGGTGGGAAGGGGCCGCGCCGCTCTGGGTGAGCGCCGAGCGCCAGGGCGTGCGGACCGCGACGATGTTCTGGCCCGGCTCGGAAGCGGCGATATTCGGCGTGCGGCCGTCCTATTGGGCCGCCTTCGACAAGGCGACGACCTCGAACCAGCGGACGGACCGGTTGCTCGAATGGCTCGACCGGCCGGCGGCCGAGCGTCCGCGTTTCCTCACGCTCTATTTCAACATCGTCGACGGCGCCGGCCACGAGTTCGGCCCGGATTCGCCCGAGGTGAACCAGGCCGCGGCCACGGTCGACACGGCGATCGGCCGGCTGATCGACGGCTTGAAGGCGAGGGGGCTCTATGACGCGACCGATCTGGTCGTCGTCGCCGATCACGGCATGGCGGCCACCTCGGCCCAGCGGCGCATCCTGCTGGACGACCTCGTCCCGCTGGCCGATGTCCGGACGATCGTGACCGGTCCGGTCACCGGGCTGGCGCCCCTTCCAGGGCGCGAGGCCGAGGTCGAGCGCCATCTGCTCGCGCCTCACGATCACATCCAGTGCTGGCGCAAGGCTCAGCTTCCGGCGCGCTTCGCCTACGGCCATAACCCGCGCGCGCCGCCGATCGTGTGCCTGGCCGAAACCGGCTGGAAGGTCGCCACCCGCCAGCAGGCGGCCAGGTATGACGCCGATCCGAGCCATCAGCCCGGCAAGGTCGGCGGCGACCACGGCTACGACCCCGCCGACCCGACCATGGCGGCGCTGTTCATCGCCCGGGGCCCGGACATCCGGCCGGGCGCGGTTCTGCCGCCGTTCGACAACGTCGATGTCTATCCGCTGCTGGCCAGGCTGCTCGGCGTGAAGCCCGAGCCCGGCGACGGCCGGCTGGAAGACGTCGCCCCGGCGCTGCTCAAGCCCTGAGGGCGCCCCAAGGATGCAAGACCGAGGCCCGGCGCGACGGAATCTGCCGGCCCGCCGGTTCGATCTCAGGCGCGGCTTCCCGCGCGGGCCCGGCTTGATATATTTTCGATTTCTGTTAAATATTTCCTCCAGAAGCATATAGGAGGTCGCGCCATGTCCCAGCCTGCTCGCCGTCCCGCCCTGATCTCGGCGGTCGTCTACAAGGACCCCAAGGCCGCCCTGCAATGGCTGCAGGACGCGTTCGGCTTCGAGATGGCCATGCTGATCACCGATCAGGACGGCAATCTGGCGCATTCCGAAATGCGTTTCCGCAACGGCGTCGTGATGATCGGCAACGAATGGTCCGCCCAGCACCGGAGCCCGGCCAACCTTGGCGGCCTCAACACCCAGACGGTCCATGTGCAGATGGACGAGGACATCGACGCTCATTGCGAGCGCGCCCGCAAGGCGGGGGCCGAGATCCTGATAGAGCCCGAGACCCAGTTCTACGGCGACCGCACCTATCGGGCCCGCGATCCCGAGGGCCATATCTGGACCTTCGGCCAGACCGTCACGGACCTGGGGCCGGAGACCTGGGACCAGGCGAGCGGCTTCAAGACCCAACTGTGGCCGTGACCCCGGCCGCCGTCCTCGACGCCGCCTTCGACGCGGCTCGGCTCGACGATACCCTGGCGGCGCTGGCCGACCCGCATCGCCGCCGGGTGGTCGACCTGTTGAGCGAACGGCCCCGGCGGTCCGGCGATCTGGCGCGCCAGATCGGGCTGGCGCCCCCGGCCATGAGCCGCCATCTGAAGCACTTGCGCGATTGCGGCCTCGTCGAGGAGCGGCATGACGGTCCCGACGCCCGCGTGCGCATCTACAGCCTGAGGCCCGAACCGATGGCCTATCTCAAGCAATGGCTCGACCAGATGGAGGCGCTGTGGAGCGATCAGCTCACGGCCTTCCGCGACCATCTGGCGGCCCGGGCTCCATGACCTCGCGCGTGCTGGTGTCCATCCGCGTGCCGGCCGACGCGATGACCGCCTTCACGGTGTTCACCCAGGAGATCGGGCTGTGGTGGCGGCCCAACGCCCTGTTCCAGTTCACCCCGCGCGACCCGGGCGTGCTGTCCTTCGACGGCGGGGAGGGCGGCCGGTTCGTCGAGACCCTGCCGAACGGCAAGGTGTTCGAGATCGGCCGGGTGCGGGCCTGGGAGCCGGGACGGCGGCTGGTGTTCGGCTGGCGGCAGGCGACCTTCGCGCCTGGCCAGGACACCGAGGTCGAGGTCGTCTTCGAGGCCCTCGGCCCGGCCGAGACGCGGGTGACGGTCGAGCATCGCGGCTGGGACAGCGTGCCGGCCGAACACGTCGCTCGCCATCATTTCCCGGACGGAGTATTCCTGCGTCGGCACGGCGACTGGTGGCAGGCCCTGATGGACGCCTATCGCGGGAGGCTGGCGTGACCGCCGACGACATCCGCGCGGTCGCCTTGAGCCTGCCCGAGGCGGTCGAGGCGCCGCATTTCGACCGGACTTCGTTCCGCGTCCGCGGCAAGATTTTCTGCACCCTGACCCCGGACGGGGAACGGGTGATGGTCAAGCTGCCGCTGGAGATCAAGGCGGCGGTGCGCGAGGCCCATCCGAACGCCTTCCTGCCGCTGCCTGGAGCGTGGGGACGCGGCGGCTCGACCCTGTTGACGGCGGCGGCGACGCCTGACGACGTGCTCGCCGACCTGATCCGCCTGGCCTGGCGCGCTGTCGCGCCGGCCGCTCTGAGCGCCGCCGGGGGAGGGCGGACCCTATGAAGGACATGGCTTCGCCGCTCAAGCACGGCAAGAGACAGGCCGCCCTCGGCTTCATCTTCGCCACCGCCCTGATGGACGTGCTGTCGCTGGGGGTGATGATCCCGGTGCTGCCCAACCTGGTGAAGCAGTTCGCCGGCGGCGACACCGCCGCCGCCGCGCAGTGGAACGTGCTGTTCGCCACCACCTGGGGCGTGATGCAGTTCTTCTGCGCCCCGGTCATGGGGCTGCTGTCCGACCGGTTCGGCCGCCGGCCGGTGATCCTGATCTCGATCTTCGGCCTGGGGATCGACTTCCTGTTCATGGCCTTCGCCCCGACGCTGGCCTGGCTGTTCGTCGGGCGCGTGATCAACGGGATCACCGCCGCCAGCTTCTCGACCGCCAGCGCCTATGTCGCCGACATCACCCCGCCCGACCAGCGCGCCAAGGCCTACGGCCTGATGGGCGCGGCCTTCGGGGCCGGCTTCGTGATCGGCCCGGCCATCGGCGGCACGCTGGCCCAGATCGACCTGCGCCTGCCGTTCATCGTCTGCGCGGGGCTGGCGCTGTGCAACTGGCTCTACGGCTTCCTGATCCTGCCGGAATCGCTGCCGCCGGAGCGCCGGGTCAAGGCGCTGAACTGGCGCAAGGCCAATCCCGTCGGCTCGCTGCGCCTGCTGGCCAGCCGCGCCAACCTCTTGGGCCTGGCCGGCGTCGGCTTCCTGTTCCAGCTGTCGCACAACGTGCTGCCCAGCATCTTCGTGCTCTATATGGGCTATCGCTACGGCTGGAGCCCGGCCCTGGTCGGCTACACGCTGATGGCCACCGGCGTCGCCGGCATCATCGTCCAGGCCAGCCTGGTCGGGCCGGCGGTCAAGCGCTTCGGCGAGCGGGGCGTGCTGCTGATCGGCCTGGTTTCGGGCGCGATCGGGTTTCTGATCTACGCCCTGGCGCCGACGGGAACCATCTATCTGCTGGGCCTGCCCATCTTCGCCCTGACCGGCTTCATCCAGCCGGGCCTGCAGGGATTGATGACCCGCCGTGTCGGCCCCGACGAGCAGGGCCAGCTCCAGGGCGCCAATTCGGCGTTGATGGGGGTTTCGGCCATCATCGGCCCGGCCTTGTTCGGCCTGACCTTCGCGTGGTCGGTGCGACACGACGCCGTCCTGCACGCGCCGGGCCTCGCCGTGGTGATCGCCGCCGCCCTGATGATGCTGGGCTTCCTGTTGGCGCTGAGGGTGGCGAGACCGCCGGCCGAGGCGGCCGATCAGGCGCAACCCGCCTGATCGCCGGGCGCGATCACCCGCCTTGATTGCGCCCGAAACCTCGGCTTTGTACTTTCACCCAGAAGGTCCACCAAAGGCTTCAGACTCCATGCGCGCAGCCCGCGTCCTGATCCCCGCCCTGGCCGTGCTGGCCGCCTGTTCCGATCCCGCCGCCAAGTCGTCCGCGCAGAACCTGCCGGGGCCGCCCCTGGCCGAGCCGGCGCGCCACGTTCCCGGCGACGTCGCGGCGATGAAGATGTCGTTCGCGCCGGTGGTGAAGAAGGCCGCGCCCGCCGTGGTCAACGTCTACAGCCAGAGGGTCGTGCGCCAGCGCGTCGATCCGTTCTGGGATTTCTTCATGGGCGGCGGCGGCGTGCCCCGCAACCGGGTCGAGAAGTCGCTCGGCTCGGGCGTCCTGGTGCGGGCCGACGGCGTGGTGGTGACCAACAACCACGTGGTCGACGGCATGCAGGAGATCATGGTCGTCCTGTCCGACCGCCGCGAGTTTCCGGCCAAGGTGCTGCTGGCCGATCCGCGCACCGACCTGGCCGTGCTGAAGATCGACGCCAAGGGCGAGCGCCTGCCGGTCCTGGCCATCGACGACCGCGAGCAGCTCCAGGTCGGCGATCTGGTCCTGGCCATCGGCGACCCGTTCGGCGTCGGCCAGACCGTGACCAACGGCATCATCTCGGCGGTCAACCGCACGGCCGAGGCCGGCGGTGACCCGTCGTCGTACATCCAGACCGACGCGGCCATCAATCCGGGCAATTCCGGCGGGGCCCTGGTCGACATGGACGGCGACCTGATCGGGGTCAACAGCTTCATCCTGTCGCGTTCGGGCACCTCCAGCGGCGTCGGCTTCGCCATTCCCGCCGCCATGGTCCGCCGGGTGGTCGAGACCGCCGTCGGCGGCGGCAGCGCCTTCGTGCGCCCGTGGCTGGGCGTGCGCGGCCAGCCGGTGACCAGCGAGATCGCCCGCAGCCTCAATCTGGACCGCCCGCAGGGCGTGCTGGTCGGCGAGATCTATCCGGGCGGCCCGGCCGACCGCGCCGGGCTGAAACCCGGCGACCTGATCCTGTCGATCGACAACCAGCCGGTCGACGATCCGGCCGGGATCAACTACCGCGTCAGCACCCATCGCCCCGGCGACGACGTCACCTTGCAGATTCGTCGCGACAAGACGCCCCGCAGCCTGACCGCCAAGGTGCAGCCGCCGCCGGCCACCCCGGCGCGGGACGAGCGCGTCATCGCCGGCCGCAACCCGCTCGAAGGGGCGACCGTGGTCAATCTGTCGCCGGCTGTGGCCGACGAACTGGGCGCCGACCCCTTCGCCGGCGGGACCGAGGGCGTGGTGGTGGTGACCAAGGTCGGCCAGGGCTACGCCGTGCGGGCGGGGCTGCAGCCGGGCGACATCCTGCGCGCCGTCAACGGCAAGGCGGTGCGCTCCACCCGCGACGTCGAGCAGGCGGTCCAGGCCACCTCCCGCCGCTGGCAGATCACGGTCCAGCGCGGCGAGCAGGTGATCACCGGCAACTTCTCGCTCTGAGGCGGGGGCGGGAAGGGGCGCGTCGGCGCCGCTTCTGCTAGGTTGCGGCGCATGACCGATTTGTTCCAAGCGGCGGGCCTCGCGCCCGAGGCGCCGCGGCCGCTGGCCGACCGCCTGCGGCCCCAGTCCCTGGACGAGGTGGCGGGCCAGGACCACCTGCTCGGCCCCGACGGGCCGATCCGCCGGATGGCCGAGGCGCGCCGCCTGTCGTCGATGATCCTGTGGGGGCCGCCGGGCACCGGCAAGACCACCATCGCCCGGCTGCTGGCCAAGGCGGGGGGGTACGAGTTCCAGCAGATCTCGGCGGTGTTCTCGGGCGTCGCCGACCTCAAGAAGGCCTTCGACCAGGCCCGTGTCCGCCGGGCGGCGGGGCAGGCGACCCTGCTGTTCGTCGACGAGATCCACCGTTTCAACCGCGCCCAGCAGGACGGCTTCCTGCCCTTCGTCGAGGAGGGCGTCGTCACGCTCGTCGGGGCCACCACCGAGAACCCGTCGTTCGAGCTGAACGGCGCCTTGCTCTCGCGGGCCCAGGTCTATGTGCTCAAGCGCCTGGACGAGGCGGCGCTGGAGGGGCTGCTCGCCAAGGCCGAGACCTTCGAGGACCGGCCGCTGCCGCTGGACGACGAGGCGCGCGCGACGCTGGTCGCCATGGCCGACGGCGACGGCCGCTATCTGCTGACCCTGGCCGAGACGCTGTTCAACATCGGCGCGGCCAAGCCGCTCGATCCCGCCGGCCTCGGCCGCATCCTGCAAAAGCGCAGCCCGGCCTACGACAAGGATCGAGAAGAACACTACAACCTCATATCGGCGCTGCATAAATCGGTACGGGGCTCAGACCCCGATGCGGCGCTCTACTGGCTGGCGCGGATGCTGGCGGGGGGCGAGGACCCGCTGTTCATCGCCCGCCGGCTGGTGCGCATGGCCAGCGAGGACATCGGGGCGGCCGACCCGCTGTCGCTGCTGCTGACCACGGCCGCCAAGGACGCCTACGACTTCCTCGGCAGCCCGGAGGGCGAGCTGGCCCTGGCCCAGGCGGTGGTCCACATGGCCTCGGCCCCCAAGTCCAACGCCGTCTACGTCGCCTTCAAGGCCGCGCAGAAGGCCGCCCGCGAGACCGGCTCGCTGCCGCCGCCGGCCCTCAGCCGCAACGCGCCGACGCGGCTGATGAAGGAACTGGGCTACGGCAAGGGCTACGCCTACGACCCCGACGCCCCGGATGGTTTCTCCGGTCAGAACTATTTCCCCGAAGGCATGGAAAGACCGGTGTTTTACGCGCCCAAGGGCGACGGCGCCGAGGCGCGCGTCAAGGAGCGGCTGCAACACTGGGCCGACCTGCGGGCGCGGAAGGCGGGGGCGTGAACCGGCCCGCCGCCGGCCGCCCGCGCACCCCGTCCCAACCCAGGGCGGCGGACGGCGGGATCTTGCTGAGCCCCGAGGAGGTCGCTTTCGTCCGGGGGCTCGTGCTCTACGAGGACGACCATGTCATCGCGCTGAACAAGCCCGCCGGCCTTTCCAGCCAGGCCGGGCGCGCGCCGGTGAACACCCTGGACGAACTGCTGCACGCCTTCGCCCGCTCGAACGGCAACCGGCCTCGCCTGATCCACCGGCTGGACCGCGACACCTCCGGCGTCATCCTCACCGGCCGCACCAAGCCGGCCGCAGGTTTCCTGGGCAAGGCGTTGATGGCGCGCAAGTTTCGCAAGACCTACCAGGCCATCGTCTCGCCGGGCGCGCCCGATCCCGCCCAGGGGCTGATCGACACGCCGCTGCGGCGCGAGGAAATCGGCCGCGAGGCCTATATGCGGGTCTGCGCCCCCGACCATCCCGACGCCGAGGCCGCGCGCAGCCGCTATCGCACCCTGGCGGCGGCGGGCGGCGCGGCGCTGGTCGAGCTGTCGCCGGAGACGGGACGAATGCATCAGCTTCGGGTGCACATGGCCTCGATCGGCCGGCCCATCGTCGGCGACGTCCGCTACGGCGGCGCCCTGACCCTGGCCGGCCGCGCCGCGCCGCGCCTGATGCTGCACGCGGCGGCGCTGGAGTTTCCCCATCCGGGCGGCGGAACCCGGCGGATCGAGGCGCCGCTTCCGGCCGATTTCCTGGCCGTGGCGGCGGCCGCCGGCCTGGTCGAGGGTTGAGGAACGCCTCGCCGTCTTAGGGATTGAATGCTCGGGCGCACGACGGAGGAGCCAGCGATGAAACGTCTCGCACTGATCGGTCTTCTCGGACTTTCGCTGGCGGCGTGCGCGACGCCGACGGCCTTCGCCCCCGCCGCCGGGCCGAACGGCGTCGGCTTTTCGGACATGCGCATCGAACAGGACCGCTACCGCGTCACCTTCCAGGGCGGCGGCGGCGCGCCCGCGGCCCAGGTCGAGGACTACGCCCTGCTGCGGTCGGCGATCATCACCCTCGACGCCGGCTACGACTGGTTCCGGGTGGTCGGCCGCCGCGAGCAGGCGGCGGGAAGCGGCTCGACCATGTCGGTGGGCGGCGGCTCGGGATACGGCGGGCGCAGTTCGGTCGGCGTCGGCGTAGGCGCGGCGTTCGACCTCGGCGGCGGCCCGCGCCTGTCGACCACGCTGGAGATCAAGCTCGGGCGCGGCCCGACCCCGCGCGAGCCCGACGTCTACGACGCCCGCGACGTGAGGCGGACCATCGGCGGGCGGGGCGGGACCCTGACCTAAACGGCGGCTCGCGCCGGGCGGCGGTTCGGTTATAAGCAGCACATGAACAGAGTTCTTCTTGTCGCGGTCGGCGGGGCGGCGGGCGCCGTGGCCCGCTACGTCGTCGGCGCCCGCGCGCTGCAGGTCTTCGGCTCCGGCTGGCCGTTCGGCACCTTCATCGTCAACGTCATCGGCGGCCTGTTCATGGGCCTGCTGGCCGGCTGGCTCGCCCATCGCGGCGGGATCGGCCAGGACAAGTGGCGCGTCCTGCTCGGCGTCGGGGTGCTGGGCGGCTTCACCACCTTCTCGGCCTTCTCGCTGGAGGTGGCGCTGATGATCGAGAAGCGGTCCTACGGCCAGGCGTTCAGCTATGTGACCGCGTCGGTCCTGCTGGCGGTCGGCGCGCTGTTCCTCGGCCTCACCGTGGCGCGGCGGATCTTCGCATGAAGGAGGTCCGCACCCTTTATGTGGACGCCGGCGAGGACGGCGTGCGGCTCGACCGCTGGTTCAAGCGCCGCTGGCCCCACCTGAACCATATCCAGATCCAGAAGCTCGTCCGCTCGGGCCAGATCCGCGTCGACGGCGCGCGCGCCAAGGCTGACATGCGGCTGGCGGCCGGCTCGCAGGTGCGCGTACCGCCTTTGCCCGACGCGCCCGATCCGGCCGAGAAGGCGACGATCTCGGCCCGCGACGCCGCCTTCGCCCGTTCGCTGGTGATCTACGAGGACGAAGAGGTCCTGGCCCTGAACAAGCCGTCGGGCCTGGCCGTGCAGGGCGGCACCAAGACCACCAAGCACATCGACCGCCTGCTCGGCGCCTGGGGCGAGGGCCTGGAGCGGCCGCGCCTCGTCCATCGTCTCGACCGCGACACCTCGGGCGTGCTGCTGCTGGGCAAGACCCCGGCCGCGGCGGCCAAGCTGTCGGGCGCCTTCGCCAAGCGCCGGGCCCAGAAGACCTATTGGGCCATCGTCGCCGGCAATCCCAAGCCGGCCGAGGGGGTGATCGAGCTGCATCTGGCCAAGAAGGGCCTCAACGACCGCGAGCTGGTGGTCCCCGCCGATCCCAAGGACCCCAAGGCCGATCCCGCCGAGACGGAATATGTCACCGTGTCGCGGGCCGCCGGTCGCGCCGCCTGGATGGCGCTGCGGCCCCATACCGGCCGCACCCACCAGCTGCGGGCGCACATGAAGGCCATAGGCCATCCGATCCTGGGCGACCCGAAATACGGCGACGAGGCCTCGAACGCCCTGTCGGGGCCGCTCAAGCTGCAACTGCACGCTCGCCGCGTGGTGCTGCCGCACCCGTCCGGCGGCATGCTCATCGTCGAGGCGCCGATCAGCAAGGAGCTGAAGGCCGGCTTCGCCCACTTCGGCTTCGACGAACACGAGGCCGACCCCGAGCCGTTCGCCGGCAAGGGCAAGCGCCGTTGATCCCCGGATCTCAGGATCCGGTGTCCCTGGCCGAGGGGCTGATCGCCCAGGGACGTCCGGCCGAGGCGGTGAACCTGCTGGCGCCGCTGGCCGCCGGCCTGACGCCCAGCCATGCGACGCTGGTCGCCCACGCCTCGGCGCTCAAGGGCGTCGGCAGGCCGGAGGCGGCGCTGGCGACCAACCGCCGGGCCATCGCCCTCTATCCCAACAGCGGCGTGGCCTGGCACAACCTCGCCGCCACCCTCGGCGACATGCTGCAGGCCGCCGAGGCCAAGGCGGCGGTCGAGAAGGCGTTCGCGCTCAAGCTCGACGCCCCGGAGACTTGGCTGGTCTACGCCCGGGCGCTGCACTACCTCAACGACCTCGACGGCGCCGACAAGGCCTACGCCCAGGTGCTGAAGCGCCGGCCGGCCTATTTCGAAGCGGCCGAAGAGCACGGCCGGCTGCGCTGGATGCGCACGGGCGACGTCGAGGCGGCGCTGCGCCCGCTCGACGCGGCGGCGCGGGCCGGGGGGCCGACAGCCCTGATCGCCCTGGCCAAGGCGAGGCTGCTTCAGGCCGGCGACCGGGCCGACCGCCGTCGGGTGGTGCTGGAGGACGCGCTCCGCCGCACGCCCGGCGATCTGCTGCTGCTGATCGGCCTGGCCCAACTGGCCCTCGACGAAGGGCGCGAGGACGAAGGCGTCGTGCTGGCGCGTCAGGCCGAGGCGCGAGCGCCGTCCGACGTGTCGGTGAAGGTGCTGCTCACCTCGTTGCTGCTGGCCCAGGGCCGCGCGCGCGAGGCGTTCGACACCATCGTCCAGGCCGTGCGGCTGGAGCCCGCCAACCAGGCCGCCTGCGGCTGGCTGGCCACCGCCGCCCGCGCCGTCGGCGATCCGGCGGCCCGGTGGCTCTACGACTACGACCGTTTCGTGCGCCCCTACGACATTGAGACGCCCGAGGGCTGGCCCGACCTCGACGCCTATCTGGCCGACCTGGCGACCAGCCTGCGGCGCATCCACGGCTTCTCGTTCCATCCGCCCGAGCAGACCCTGCGCGGAGGCGGCCAGACCATGGTCGACCTGCGGACCCTGGACGATCCGGCCGTACAGGCCTTCTTCAAGGCCATTGACGCGCCGATCCGAGCCTATATGGCGGCGGTCGGGACTGGGCGCGAGCATCCGCTGACCCAGAAGAACACCGGCCGCTACCGGATCGCCGGCTCGTGGTCGGTGCTGCTGCGGCCCAACGGTTTCCATGTCGACCACTTCCATCCCAAGGGCTGGCTGTCGTCGGCCTTCTATGTCGAGGTGCCGCAGGCGGCGCTCGACGGCGGCGCGCGCGAGGGATGGATCCGTTTCGGCCAGCCGCCGTCCAAGATCACGCCGCGTCAGGGCCCCGAGCACTACGTCAAGCCCAAGCCGGGGCGGCTGGTGCTGTTCCCGTCCTACATGTGGCACGGGACCGAGCCGTTCACGACTGAGGAAAGCCGGCTGACCATGGCCTTCGACGTCGCGCCGGCCTGACGGCCGCTAGACCAGATCGCGCACCGGCGGGGCGTCGGCGGCGCCCGGAAAGACCACGGTGTCGAGCGTTCGTCGGTCAAGGCCCAGCTGGTCGGCCAGGGCGCCCTTGAACAGGCTGCGCATGTCCAGCGTCGGCGCGGTGTCGCGGTTCTCGAACAGGCGGGCCTGGCGCAGGGTCGGCCAGTCGCCGACGACGCCGCGTCCCTTCAGCCCGCCGCCCAGGATCAACGCGGTGGAGGCGGTGCCGTGGTCGGTGCCGCGCGTGCCGTTGACGCGGGCGGTGCGGCCGAACTCGGTGCAGACCAGGATCAGGGTGTCGCTCCACGCCGGCCCGAGCCCGGAGGTCAGGCCGTCGATCATCGAGTCCAGATAGAGCAGGCGATTGGCCAGCTGGCCCTCGGCCGCGCCCTGGTTGGCGTGGGTGTCGAAGCCGTCGAGCGAGACGGCGGCGATCTGCGGGCCGTTGGGCTCGATCATGAACTTGGCCAGCGTGGCGCCCAGGTTGCGCGCCTGGCCGGCGGCGGCCTGCTGGGCCCGGGCCTGGAGCTGTTGCGCTCCGCCCGCCTGATTCATGGCGACGTCGGCGGCCATAGGGCCGGGCGCGGGCGGAGCCGGATCGACGGCGGCCTTGGCCATGGCCTCGGTGCGCAGGCCGGCCGCGAGGGCCGGGCCGAGCAATGGGTCGCCGGCGTAGAGGTCGGCCAGGATGCCGGGCAGGCGCGGATCGGCGTCGCGATAGCCGCCAGGCGACCAGGACGCGGCCTGGACCTTGCCGCGCAGGATCAACGGGGCCTGGGCGCCGACCGACAGGGCCTCGACCTTGCGCTGGGCCGACAGCGCCTGGAGCGCGCGGTTGAGCCAGCCGGAGTCGGCCGCATAGACGCCGCTCATGCCGGTCTCCAGCACGTCCTGGGCCTCGAAGTGCGAGCGCGCCCGGTCGGGCGTGGCGATGGCTGGAGCGATGCGGGCCTGCCCCTTCATGGCCAGGTCGTGGATGGCGGTCAGCTTGGGGTGCAGGCCGAAGGTGTCGTCCAGCGGCAGCGCGCCGCCGGGCTGGCCGAAGCCGGCGATGGCGATCTCGCCGCGCAGGCCGCGATAGTCCGGATCGCCCACCGGCGGCGACACCGACAGGCCGTCCATGGCCCCGCGGCAGATGACGACCACCAGCTTGCGCCGGGCGGCCGCGCCTTCCGAGGCGGCGAAGGCCTGACGGCCGAGGAAGGTGACGGAGAGGCCGAGGCCGGCCGCGGCGAACAGGGCGGCGCGGCGGCTGGGCGCGGTCAGGAGGCGGGTCATCGGCGTTGGAACTCCGGGGACATCAGCAGGACGGCCAGGGCCTCCTTGCGGCTCTCGGCCCGGTCGACCGCCTTGGCGACGACCGGGGACAGGCGGGCGCCCAGCGCGTTCTGGGCGATCTGGGCGGGGTCGGCGTCGCCCATGTTGGCCGCGGCGAAGGCCTCCGACCACGTCATGCGCTTGACGATGGCGTCCGGGGCGGCCCAGTCGCCGGCGACGTCGGCCCAGCCCTTGGGCGAGGGCGGCGTGAAGGCGCGCTGGCCGAAGGTGTTGAGCGGGGCGATGATGTCGCGCGGGGCGGCGGGGGCGGCGCCCAGCGCGCGCCAGCTGGAGATCAGGAATTCATAGGGGGTCTTGAACTTGGCCGCGGCCGGGCTCCAGGCCTCGGGCGCGTCGACCAGGGCGGCGGCGACCTGATCCAGGCGGCCGTCGCTGTCGCGGAAGCTGTGTTCGAGGCGGGCGGTCAGGGCGGGTGGCGGATCGTCGGCGACGAAATGGCGGGCGAGCTTGACCGCCACATGGCGGGCGGTGGCCGGGTGGGCGGCCAGGTCGCGCAGGACGGCGCGGGCCTGGGCCTCGCCGCCGTCGCCGTAGGCGCGGCCCATCACCCGGCGCGCGCCAGGCTCGTGCAGGTTGGCCCGGAAGATGAACCGCCCGCGCGTCGACGGATCGGGATCGCGTGGCCCGCCGAAGCTCCATCCGGTCAGGGCGCGGGCGAATTCGGTGACGTCGGCCTGCTGGTAGCCGGCGTCGACGCCGACCGTATGCAGCTCCATGATCTCGCGGCCGAGATTCTCGTTGAGGCCGAGCTTGCGGTTGCGCCGGGCCGCCGGGCTGTCCGGTCCCGCCGACTGCGCCTGGTCGAGATAGACCAGCATGGCCGGATGGCGGGTCGAGGCCGTCAGCAGGTCCTCGAAGCGGCCGAACACGTGGGGGCGCAGGGCCTCGCGCTCGAACGGGCCGACGACGGCGGGCATCAGGCCCTTGTTGGCCGCCACCGCGAAGTGGTTGATCCAGAACAGCGTCCAGCGCTCGCGAAAGCCGCCGTCGGTCTGGGCGGCCAGACGGGCGCGGGCCATGAACTCGTCGGCCGTGCCCAGATATTCCTTGCGCAGCATCGACTTGAGGGCGTTCGGGTCCTTCTTGGCCTGCTGATAGTCCTGGAAGTCGGCGATGCGGTCGGCGGTCGAGGGCAGGGCGGGGTCGGGCTGCTCGGCGCCCTCCGGGCGGATCTGGGCCTTCAGCCAGCCCCTCGGGTCGCTCCGGGCGGCGGCGATCTCGCCGGGCCGGGCGCCGAGACCGAACCGGGTGGCGGCGACAGCCGCCGTCATGTCGCGGTCGCTGGTGGTCACCTCATGCTCTCCGCATCTTGCAAAGTCGGCTCCTGTCTTGCACGGGAGCGCGGTCGCGATCCGTCGCGACCGAACAGCGAGGTCCCCCATCATGCAGCCGCCCAAGAAGTTCGGCGACGGTCCCGAGCGCCCCCGGCGCTTCTATGCGTCGGTCGAGGCCCGGCCCTCGGAGGCCGGCCATGGCGTCTTCCTCGACGGGCGCGCGCCCAAGACTCCCGCCGGTCGGCCGCTGGTGGTCCCGACCGCCGGTCTGGCCGCGTTGATCGCCGGCGAATGGTCGGCGCAGGGCGAGACCGTCGTATTGCCCGACATGCCGGCGACCCGGCTGGCCTACACCGCGCTCGACCGCGTGGCCGGCGCCCATGCCGAGACGGCGGCCGAGGTCGCCCGCTACGCCGGCTCCGATCTGGTCTGCTATTTCGCCGACGGGCCGGAGGCCCTGGTCGAACGGCAGGCCCGCCGCTGGGGCGCCGTGCTCGATTGGGCGGAAAGCGACCTCGGCCTGCGATTCGTCCGCGTCACCGGCGTCGTCCACCAGGCCCAGCCGGCCGAGACCCTGGCCCGGATCGAGGCCGCCGCCGCCGCCCTCGACGATTTCGCCCTGGCCGGCCTGGCCATGGCGGCGGGGCTGCTGGGCTCGACGGTGCTGGCCCTGGCCATGTTGCACGACAAGCTGGACGGGGAGGCGGCTTTCGACCTCTCGCGGCTGGACGAGGTTTTCCAGCAGGAACAATGGGGCGTCGACGAGGAGGCCGCCGAGCGGGCGGAGCGCCTGAAGGGCGAGGCGGTCCTGCTGGAGCGCTGGTTCGCGGCCCTGCGCGTCTGACCGCTGCCGCGACGGCGCCGCTTGTCATCACCCTGACGTTTCTCTACGCCTTCGCCCGTACCGGATGACGAGGGAACGCCAGGGTCGTGCAGCATATTCTTGAGGAACTCGATCGTCGCCGCGCCCAGGCTCGCGCGGGCGGCGGGGAAAAGCGCATCGCCTCCCAGCACGCCAAGGGCAAGCTGACCGCGCGGGAGCGCATCGACCTCCTGCTCGACGAGAATTCGTTCGAGGAGTTCGACATGTTCGTCGAGCACCGCTGCAACGACTTCGGCATGGAGAACCAGAAGGTGCCCGGCGACGGCGTCGTCACCGGCTGGGGCACGATCAACGGCCGCGTCGTCTACGTGTTCTCCAAGGACTTCACCGTGTTCGGCGGCTCGCTGTCGGCCGCGCACGCCAGCAAGATCGTCAAGGTCCAGCGCCAGGCCGCCAAGGTCGGCGCGCCGCTGATAGGCCTGTTCGACGCCGGCGGCGCCCGCATCCAGGAGGGCGTCGACAGCCTGGCCGGCTACGCCGACATCTTCCTCGAGAACGTGCTGTCCTCGGGCGTCATCCCGCAGATCTCGGTGATCATGGGCCCCTGCGCCGGCGGCGACGTCTATTCGCCGGCCATGACCGACTTCATCTTCATGGTGAAGGACACCTCCTACATGTACGTGACCGGCCCGGACGTGGTGAAGACCGTCACCAACGAGGTCGTCACCCACGAGGAGCTGGGCGGGGCGCGGGTCCACGCCATGAAGTCCGGCGTGGCCGAGGGGGCGTTCGAGAACGATCTCGAGGCGATGACCCAGATCCGCCGCCTGGTCGATTTCCTGCCGCTGTCGAATCGCGAGAAGCCGCCGGCCCGGCGCAGCTTCGACGACCCCGACCGGGAGGAGCGCAGCCTCGACACGCTGGTCCCGGCCAATCCGAACAAGCCCTACGACATGAAGGAGCTGATCCTGAAGGTCGTCGACGAGGCGGACTTCTTCGAGATCTCGTCGGAATGGGCCAAGAACATCATCTGCGGCTTCGCCCGGATGGACGGCGAGACGGTGGGCGTGGTCGCCAACCAGCCGCAGGTGCTGGCCGGGGTGCTGGACATCGACGCCAGCCGCAAGGCCGCGCGTTTCGTGCGCTTCTGCGACGCTTTCAACATCCCGCTTTTGACCCTGGTCGACGTGCCGGGCTTCATGCCTGGGACCAAGCAGGAGTACGGCGCGCTGATCAAGCACGGCGCCAAGCTCTTGTTCGCCTACGCCGAGGCCACGGTTCCGAAGATCACCCTGATCACCCGCAAGGCCTATGGCGGCGCCTATGACGTCATGAGCTCCAAGCACCTGCGCGGCGACGTCAACTACGCCTGGCCGACCGCCGAGATCGCGGTGATGGGCGCCAAGGGGGCGGTGGAGATCATCTTCCGCCAGGACATCGGCGACGCCGAGGCCATCGCCGCCCGCGAGGCCGAGTACAAGGAGCGGTTCGCCAACCCGTTCGTGGCGGCCCAGCGCGGCTATATCGACGACGTCATCATGCCGCACGGCACGCGCCGGCGGATCGTGCGCGCGTTGAAGAGCCTGAAGAACAAGCAGCTCTCCAACCCCTGGAAGAAGCACGACAACATCCCGCTCTAAGGGCGGGCGCGTGTGCGCCTCCCGGATGTGTGGCGCGTTTGACGATTGCAACGGAAGGTTTATGGTCCCGCCATCTGTTTAGGGGATTTTCAGTGTCGAAGCGCTTTTCTCAGTCGTTGGGTGTCGTGGCGGTGATTGCGTGCGGGCTGTCAGCGGCCGTCGCTTTTGCTCAAGCTCCTGCTCAGGGTGACGGCACCCATCCGCCGGCAGCCGCTCAGTCTTCGGCCAAACCGGCCGAGCCGGATAAGATCTGCAAGACGATCACGGTCACTGGTTCTCGCCTTGGCGGCCATAAGATTTGCCGGACCAAGGCGGAGTGGGACGAAACCGCGCGTCAGGCGCGGGAGATGGTCGAGGATAGCGGCCAGAAGGCGCTCACCCGCAACTGCGTGGCCGGGGCCACCGGTGGCGGCGGCTGCTGAGTCCGAGCCGATCCGTCAGATGCTGACGCCCTCGGGCGGCCCGCGCCCCAGCAGGTCCGGCAGGGGCTCGCCGTCGGCGGTGAAGGTCAGCGACACCGAGTTGATGCAGTAGCGCAGGCGCGTCGGGGGCGGCCCGTCGGGGAACACGTGGCCCTGGTGGCTGTCGCAACGGGCGCAGCGCGTCTCGACCCGGCGCATGCCGTAGCTGAGGTCCTCGACCAGCTTGACGTGCGCCGGATCGAACGGCTCGAAGAAACTCGGCCAGCCCGTGCCGCTCTCGAACTTGGCCAGGCTGCGGAACAGCGGCAGGCCGCACAGCCGGCAGCCATAGACCCCGGCCGACTTCTGGTTCAGGAGCCCGCCGCAGAACGGCGCCTCGGTGCCGTGAAGCAGCAGCACCTCGCGTTCCTCCTGGGTCAGGGACGCCTCCAGCCGCTGGCGCTCGGCGGCCGAGGGCGCGGAGAGGTCGAAGCCCGAGGCGGAAACATGCGGGGTCCCGGTGGACATGGCGGGCTCTTTCGTCGTGAACGGCGTGCAGCCTAGAACTTAGGGGGCGTCTTCGTTCGGCGCCATGGTTTCGCGCGCCGGCGCGGGGAGGGCGCGCGCCGGACTGCCGCGACGTCGCGCATTGCCAAGCCCCGGGCCGGCGTTTACTCGAACGCCGAACGACATAAAGCGTGCGAGGGGCGTTCGGCCGATGTTCTCGAAGATTTTGATCGCCAACCGGGGTGAGATCGCCGTGCGGGTCATCAAGACCTGCCGCCGCATGGGCATCAAGACGGTGGTGGTCTATTCGGAAGCCGACGCCGACAGCTTGGCGGTCGAGATGGCCGACGAGGCGGTGTTCATCGGCCCGGCCCCGGCGGCGCAATCCTACCTCGTCGCCGACAAGATCATCGCCGCCTGCAAGCAGACCGGCGCGCAAGCCGTGCACCCCGGTTTCGGCTTCCTGTCGGAAAAGGCCGAGTTCGCCCAGCGCTGCGCCGACGAGGGCGTCGTGTTCATCGGCCCCAATCCCAAGGCCATCGAGGCCATGGGCGACAAGATCGAGTCGAAGAAGTTCGCCAGCGCCGCCAAGGTCAACACCGTCCCCGGCCATATCGGCGAGATCGACGACACCGCCCACGCGGTGCGCATCGCCGAGGAGATCGGCTATCCGGTGATGATCAAGGCGTCGGCCGGCGGCGGCGGCAAGGGCATCCGCGTCGCCCATGACCGCAAGGACGTCGAGGAAGGCTTCCCGGCCGTGCGCGCCGAGGCCAAGGGCGCGTTCGGCGACGACCGCATCTTCATCGAGAAGTTCATCACCAGCCCGCGCCATATCGAGATCCAGGTGCTGGGCGACAAGCACGGCAATGTCGTGCACCTGTTCGAGCGCGAATGCTCGATCCAGCGCCGTAACCAGAAGGTCATCGAGGAAGCGCCGAGCCCGCTGCTCGACGAGGCGACCCGCGCCGCCATGGGGGCCCAGGCCGTCGCCCTGGCCCAGGCGGTCGGCTACGACAGCGCCGGCACGGTCGAGTTTGTCGCCGGCCAGGACAAGAGCTTCTATTTCCTGGAGATGAATACCCGTCTGCAGGTCGAGCACCCGGTCACCGAGCTGATCACCGGCCTTGACCTGGTCGAGCAGATGATCCGCGTCGCCTATGGCGAGAAGCTGGCCTTCGGGCAGGGCGACCTGAAGATCAAAGGCTGGGCGGTCGAGAGCCGCATCTACGCCGAGGACCCGTACCGCAAGTTCCTGCCGTCGATCGGCCGGCTGGTCCGCTACGAGCCGCCGGTCGAGGGCGACACCGCCGAGGGCTGCAAGGTCCGCAACGACGCCGGCGTGCGCGAAGGCGACGAGATCTCGATGTTCTACGACCCGATGATCTCCAAGCTGTGCACCTGGGCGCCGACCCGCGCCCAGGCCGTCGCCGGCATGGCCCGCGCGCTCGAGGACTTCCATATCGAGGGCCTGGGCCAGAACGTGCCGTTCCTGGCCGCGGTGATGGACCAGGAGCGGTTCAAGAGCGGCGAGCTGGCGACCAGCTACATCGCCGACGAGTTCCCGGAAGGCTTCACCGGCGTCGAGCCGACCCCGTTTCAGACCGACGTCATGACCGCCGTCGCCGCCCATATGCACCGCACCTTGGCCGCGCGCGCCAGGGAGGCCGGGAACGGTCTGGCCGCGCCGCTGTCGCGCACCGAGTGGGCGGTGTTCGTCGGCAAGACCCGTCGGGCGGTCGCGCTGTCGGAGGAGGGCGGGGCGCTGAAGGTGCGCATCCTCGACGAGGATCGCGCGCTCACCCTGGAGACCGTCGACTGGCGGCCCGGCAAGGCGCTCTACCGCGGGCGACTGAACGGCGAGCCCTTCACGGCGACGGTGCAGCCGGCCGGCGAAGGCTTCGTCATCCGCCATCGCGCCGCCCGGCGGGCCGTGCTGGTGCTGACGCCGCTTTCGGCCGACCTGCACCAGCGGCTTCCCGAAAAGCAGGCGCCCGACACCTCCAAGATGGTGATCTCGCCGATGCCGGGCCTGGTGGTGTCGATGGACGTCGCCGTCGGCCAGACGGTGCGCGAGGGCGAGGTGGTCTGCATCATCGAGGCGATGAAGATGCAGAACATCATCCGCGCCGAGCGCGAGGGCGTGGTCAAGACCGTGGGGGCCAAGTCCGGCGATCCGGTCGCCGCCGACGAGGTGCTCGTCGAATTCGTTTGATCAAGAAACTGTCGCCAAATCGCAAAGTTTGCGGTAGCCGGCTAGGGCTAGTCGCAACAGGGAGAGCGAGCGAAACATCGGTCGAGAGACCCTAGCGCCGAAGCGCCGAAAAGAGCGCTCGGTCGCGCAAACTGCTCCGAGGGAAAAATGCACGATACGACCATCGCGGGCCTCGACGGGGCCCCGACCAAGCATGCGCGCCTCCTCGCCTGGGTGCGTGAGATCGCCGAGCTCGCCCAGCCCGACCGGGTTCACTGGTGCGACGGCTCCGACGAGGAATGGGCCCAGCTGACCGACGCCCTGGTGGCCGGCGGCACGCTGCGGCGCCTGAACCCCGACAAGCGGCCCAATTCGTTCTACGCGGCCTCCGACCCCCGCGACGTGGCGCGGGTGGAAAGCCGGACCTTCATCTGCTCGCAGGATCAGGCCGACGCCGGCCCGACCAACAACTGGCGCGAGCCCGAGGGCATGCGCGCCGAGCTGCGCGGCCTGTTCGAGGGCTGCATGCGCGGCCGCACCATGTATGTGGTGCCGTTCTGCATGGGGCCGCTGGGCTCCAAGATCAGCGCCCTCGGCGTCGAGATCACCGACAGCGCCTATGTGGCCATCTCGATGCGGGTGATGACCCGCATGGGCAAGGCCGCCCTCGACCAGATCGGCGACGACGGCTTCTTCGTCCCGGCGGTGCATACGGTGGGCATGCCGCTGGCGGACGGCCAGCCGGACGTCGCCTGGCCCTGCAACGAAACCAAGTACATCGTCCATTTCCCCGAGACCCGCGAGATCTGGTCCTACGGTTCGGGCTACGGCGGCAACGCTCTCCTGGGCAAGAAGTGCTACGCCCTGCGCATCGCCTCGGTGATGGCCCGCGACGAGGGCTGGCTGGCCGAGCACATGCTGATCCTCAAGCTGACCTCGCCCGAGGGCGCGGTGCGCTATGTGGCGGCGGCGTTCCCCAGCGCCTGCGGCAAGACCAACATGGCCATGCTGCAGCCGACCATCCCCGGCTGGAAGGCCGAGACCATCGGCGACGACATCTGCTGGATGCGGTTCGGCGACGACGGCCGGCTCTACGCCATCAACCCCGAGGCCGGGTTCTTCGGCGTGGCGCCCGGCACCGGCAAGCACACCAACCGCAACGCCGTGGACACGCTGCATTCGAACTGCGTCTACACCAACGTCGCCCTGACCGAAGACGGCGACGTATGGTGGGAAGGCCTGACCCCCGAAGCTCCCGCCGGTCTCACCGACTGGCGCGGCCGGGCCTGGTCGCCCGAGCTGGGCGAGCCGGCGGCGCACCCCAACGCGCGGTTCGCGGTCCCCGCGGCCCAATGCCCGATCATCGCCCCCGAGTGGGAAGACCCCCGGGGCGTGCCGATCTCGGCCTTCCTGTTCGGCGGCCGCCGCGCCAGCGCTGTGCCGTTGGTGACGGAGGCCTTCGACTGGCGTCATGGCGTGTTCCTGGCCTCGAACGTCGCCTCGGAAGGAACCGCCGCCGCCGAGAACAAGGTGGGCGAGCTGCGGCGCGATCCCTTCGCCATGCTGCCGTTCTGCGGCTACAACATGGGCGACTATTTCAGCCACTGGCTGAAGCTGGGCGAGGGCGCCGACGCGGCCAAGCTGCCCCGCATCTACTTCGTCAACTGGTTCCGCAAGGGCGACGACGGCAAGTTCGTCTGGCCGGGCTATGGCGAGAACAGCCGCGTGCTGAAATGGATCGTCGAGCGGCTCGACGGCGCCGCCGGCGCCGAGGACACCCCGATCGGCCGCGTGCCGGCCAGGGAGGCGCTGGACGTCGCCGGCCTCGGCCTCAGCGACGCGCAGCTCGACCTGCTGCTCTCGGTCGACGTCGATGTCTGGAAGGAAGAGGCGGCGCTGATCCCGGCCTTCTACGACCGCTTCGGCGAGCGGCTGCCGCAGGCCCTGCGCGAGGAGCATGTCGCCCTGGCGGCGCGGCTGGCGGCGGCGGAGGCGCGCCAGGCGGCCTGAGGCGGGACGCAGGCTGAAGGAAAGACGCTCGAAGAAAGACGCCGGCGGTTCATCGAACCGCCGGCGTTTCCCGTTTGACCGGTCGTTTGACTGGGCCGACCGCTCCGAGCCGGGGCGCGGCGTCCGGCCGGAGGCTTCGCCAGGCTGGATAGGGCCTAGGCGGGGACCGGCGCGCGCGCCTCATCCTCGTGACGCTGGATCTGCTCTTCCACCGCCCGCTTGAAGGCGAGGGGGTTGGATATGTTCTTGATGCCCTCGGCCGACATGCCCGAGCCCGACACGATGATTGTGCCGTAGCCGAGGATGCGGCCCAGGATGCCCTGGTTGACGCGAATGGCGTCGACCTTGGCCAGGCGTTGCTCGATGGTCTTGCGCGAGATCAGACCGGTCTTGGCGATGACGCGCTTGTCGGTCACGGCCAGTTCCGTGCTCAGGGCGCTCAAGATCGAGAACGGCCAGAGAAACGCGATCCAATGCAGTTTGGCGGACGCTACGACCCGCTCGTTGCCGACCAAGGACTGTTGGACATAAGAGCCCATGATTTTACCCCCGAAAGTAAGTCTGCCCGCGATGGGCATCGCGCGAGACTATGGCGGCCGCAACCTAAGCGCAAGCGTCGGGGCGCGGACGTCCATGAGCTGTGTTTCGCGAGGCCCTCAGCCCAGCAGTCGGTCCCGGTTGCGGCTCGCGGTCTCCGACATCCATTCGAGCACGGCCCGCACGCGCGGGGTGGCGCGAAGATCCTGGTGCACCGCGACCCAGAAGGTCCGTCTCAGGCGGACCTCGTCCGGCAGCACGCGCTCCAGTCCGGCGCCGGGCTCGGCCATGAACCGGGGCAGGATGCCGACGCCGGCGCCGGCGGCGATCATGGCCAGCTGGGCCCGGATCGAGGAACTGGACGCGCGCGGGCGCAGACCCGGCTCGACCTCGGCCAGGTAGCGCAGTTCCGGCGCGTAGATCAGGTCGTCGATATAGCCGATCAGCGGGTGGTCGAAGAGGTCGGCGCGCGTCGTCGGCCGCCCGGCCCGGTCGAGATAGGCGGCGGCGGCGTAGAGGCCGAGCTCATAGTCGGTCAGGCGCTCGACGCTCAGCCGCTCGGAGACCGGCGGGTTCAGGGTCACCGCCACGTCGACCTCGCGGATCGACGGCGACAGGAAGCCGGAATTGGCCACCAGCTCGACCGTCAGGTCGGGGCGTCGCTGCAGCAGATCGGGCAGGGCGGGGGCGAGCACGTGGGCGCCGAACCCCTCTGACGCGCTCATCCGCACCGTGCCGAACACGCCAGTGTGCACGGTCTGCATCGATTCCACCGCCGTCTCGACGTCGAGGCTGGATTCGAGCAGACGGGCTCCGGCCGAGGTCAGGTGCAGGCCCTGGGGCGAGCGGCCGAACAGGGTGGCCCCCAGGGCCGCCTCGAGGCGTTGGACCCGCCGCCCGACCGTGGTGGCGTCCATGCCGAGCTTCAGCCCCGCGGTGGCGAACGACCGGCCGCGCGCGGCGGCCAGGAAGATGCGCAAGTCGTCCCAGTCGAGCACGGCCCCATCCTGCGAAAATGCAATTCCAGCACTGAAAAATCGCTCGACAGGCGGCGGCCGTCAAATGATAGCCCTCCGCCCAACGACTTTTTGGGAGACCGCCATGCGTGACATTCGCCACTTCGTGAACGGCGAGGCCGTCGCCGGGACGTCCGGCCGCTTCGGCGACGTGTTCAACCCCAACAGCGGCGAGGTTCAGGCCCGTGTCGCCCTGGCTGCGGCGGGCGAACTCGACGCCGCCGTCCAGGCGGCGGTGAAGGCCCAGCACCGCTGGTCGGCCGTCAATCCCCAGCGTCGCGCCCGGGTGATGTTCGAGTTCAAGCGCCTGGTCGAGGCGAACATGAACACGCTCGCCGAACTGCTGTCGTCCGAGCACGGCAAGGTGATCGCCGACTCCAAGGGCGACATCCAGCGCGGCCTGGAGGTGATCGAGTTCGCCTGCGGCGTGCCCCACGTGCTCAAGGGCGAATACACCGAAGGCGCCGGGCCGGGGATCGACGTCTATTCGATGCGCCAGCCGCTTGGCGTGGTCGCAGGGATCACCCCGTTCAACTTCCCGGCCATGATCCCGATGTGGATGTTCGGCGTGGCCATCGCGGTGGGCAACACCTTCATCCTCAAGCCGTCGGAAAAGGACCCGTCGGTGCCGGTTCGCCTGGCCGAGCTGTTCATGGAGGCGGGCGCCGCCGCGGGCCTGGACGTGACTGGCGTGCTCAACGTCGTCCACGGCGACAAGGCGGCGGTGGACGCCATCCTGACCCATCCCGACATCAAGGCGGTCAGCTTCGTCGGCTCGTCCGACATCGCCCAGTACGTCTATGCGACCGGCACGGCGCACGGCAAGCGCATCCAGGCCATGGGCGGGGCCAAGAACCATGGCGTCATCCTGCCCGACGCCGACATGGATCAGACGGTCAAGGATCTGGTCGGGGCCGCCTTCGGCTCGGCCGGCGAGCGCTGCATGGCCCTGCCGGTGGCGGTGCCGGTCGGCAAGAAGACCGCCGACGAGCTGCGCGAGCGCCTGCTGGTCGAGATCGAGACCCTGAAGGTCGGCGTCTCCACCGACGCGGCCGCCCAATACGGCCCGGTGGTCAGCGCCCAGCACCGCGCCAAGATCGCCGACTACATCCGCATCGGTCAGGAAGAGGGCGCCGAGTTGGTGGTCGACGGCCGCGACTTCGCCCTGCAGGGCTACGAGAAGGGCTTCTTCATCGGCCCGACGCTGTTCGACCACGTCAAGCCGGGCATGAAGACCTACCAGGAAGAGATCTTCGGCCCGGTGCTGCAGCTGGTCCGCGCCGAAACCTTCGAGGAAGCCGTGGCCCTGCCGTCGCAGCACCAGTACGGCAACGGCGTCGCCATCTTCACCCGCAACGGCCGCGCCGCCCGCGAGTTCGCCGCCCGCGTCAATGTCGGCATGGTCGGGATCAACGTGCCGATCCCGGTGCCGGTCGCCTACCACACCTTCGGCGGCTGGAAGCGTTCGGCCTTCGGCGACACCAACCAGCATGGCATGGAAGGCGTGAAGTTCTTCACTAAGGTGAAGACCGTGACCGCCCGCTGGCCCGAAGGCGTCAGCGAGGACTCCGCCTTCGTCATCCCGACCATGAAGTGACGCCCTAGATGAATTTCGAACTGACTGAAGACCAACGCGCCATCCAGGAAGCGGCCCAGGCTTTCGCCGCGGCGGAGCTGGCGCCGCATTCGGCCCGCTGGGACGAGGAGAAGCACTTCCCCGTCGACGTGATCCGCAAGGCGGCCAGCCTCGGCTTCGCCGGCATCTATGTGAAGGAAGATGTCGGCGGCTCGGCCCTCGGGCGTCTGGACGCGGCGCTGATCTTCGAGGCGCTGTCCTATGGCGACGTCTCGACGGCGGCGTTCATCTCGATCCACAACATGGCCTCGTGGATGATCGACCGCTTCGGCTCGGAGGAGCTGCGCCGCAAGTACCTGCCGCGCCTGACCTCGATGGAGCTGATCGCCTCCTATTGCCTGACCGAGCCGGGCTCGGGCTCGGACGCGGCGGCGCTGAAGACCAAGGCCGTCCTGGACGGCGACCACTACGTGCTGAACGGCTCCAAGGCGTTCATCTCCGGCGCCGGGGTGTCGGACATCTATGTGGTCATGGTCCGCACCGGCGGCGACGGTCCCAAGGGCGTCTCGGCCGTGGTGGTGGAGAAGGGGACCGAGGGCCTGTCTTTCGGCGCCAACGAGCGCAAGATGGGCTGGACCAGCCAGCCGACCGCCCAGGTCAATTTCGACAACGTGCGGGTGCCGGTCGAGAACCGCATCGGCGCCGAGGGCGACGGCTTCCGCTTCGCCATGATGGGCCTGGACGGCGGGCGGCTGAACATCGCCTCGTGCTCGCTGGGCGGCTCCAGGCTCGCCCTCGACACCGCCAAGGCCTACATGGAGACCCGCAACCAGTTCGGCCGGGCGCTGAAGGAGTTCCAGGCCCTGCAGTTCAAGCTGGCCGATATGGCCACCGAGCTGGAGGCGGCGCGGCTGATGGTCTATCGCGGCGCCGACGCCCTGGATCGGCGCGACCCCAACGCCACCAAGTACTGCGCCATGGCCAAGCGTTTCGCCACCGACGCCGGCTTCGAGGTCGCCAACCAGGCGCTGCAACTGCACGGCGGCTATGGGTATTTGAAGGACTATCCGCTGGAGCGGATCGTGCGCGACCTGCGGGTGCACCAGATTCTGGAAGGCACCAACGAGATCATGCGCGTCATCACCGCCCGGGAGATGTTCCGCCAATGAGCCAGGAGCCGGAAGTCCTCACCCGCGTCGAGGGCGCGGTCGGCCGCATCACCTTGAACCGCCCCAAGGCGCTGCACGCCCTGACCACCAACATGTGCCGCCTGATGACCGAGGCGCTGCTGGCCTGGCGGGACGATGCGGCGGTGCGGCTGGTGCTGATCGACCACGCCGGCGAGCGCGGTTTCTGCGCCGGCGGCGACATCCGCATGCTGGCCGAGAGCGGAGCGGGGGACGGCGCGGCGGCGCGGGAGTTCTTCTTCGTCGAATATCGCCTGAACGCGCTGCTGTATCGCTACGAGAAGCCGATCTGCGCCATCGCCGACGGGGTGACCATGGGCGGCGGGGTCGGCGTCTCGATGCCGGCGCGCTATCGCGTCGCCACCGAGCGGACCACCTTCGCCATGCCCGAGACCGGCATCGGCCTGTTCCCGGACGTCGGCGGCGGCTGGTTCCTGCCCCGGCTGCCGGGCAAGACCGGCCTGTGGCTGGCCCTGACGGGCGCGCGCATCAAGGCCGCCGACTGCCTGCTGCTGGGCATCGCCACCGACTATGTGGAAAGCGGGCGCGTCGAGGCGCTGAAGGCGGCGATCCTGGCCGAGCCGGACCGGATCGAGGAACTGCTCACCGAATACGAGGCCGACGCCGGCCGGCCGCCCCTGGCCGCGCATCAGGACGACATCGGCCGCCTGTTCGGCGCCGGCGGCGTCGAGGCGATCTTCGCGGCGCTGGAGGCTGACGGCTCGGACTGGGCCAAGGCCCAGCTCGCGCTTCTCAAGACCAAGTCGCCGCAGACCATGAAGGTCGCCCTGCGCCAACTGGCCGCCGGCGGGGCGATGACCGACTTCGCCGACAACATGCGCATGGAATACCGCATCGGCGCCCGCGTCGTTCAGCGGCATGACTTCATCGAGGGCGTGCGGGCGGTGATCGTCGACAAGGACAACGCGCCGAAATGGTCTCCGGCGACGCTGGAAGGCGTCACCGACGCCATGCTGGACGAAATCTTCGCGCCCCTGCCGGCCGATCAGGAATGGTCGCCGCTGCCCTGAGAGGGACGGCGCGAGAACGAAAAGACTGGAGAGGAACGCATGACCCGGATCGCCTTCATCGGGCTCGGAAACATGGGCGGCGGCATGGCCGCCAACCAGGCCAAGGCCGGCCACGAGGTCGTCGCCTTCGACCTGTCCAAGGCCGCGCTCGACCGCGCCGCGGCCAGCGGCTGCCGCGCCGCCGCCTCGGTGGCCGAGGCGGTCAAGGACGCCGAGGCGGTGGTCACCATGCTGCCGGCCGGGCCGCATGTGCGCCAGGTCTACGCCGAGCACATCCTCCCGAACGCGCCGAAGACGGCGCTGCTGATCGACTGCTCGACCATCGACGTCGACAGCGCCCGCGCCGTGGCGGCCGAGGCCAAGGCGGCGGGCTTCCGCGTCGCCGACGCGCCGGTCTCGGGCGGGGTGATGGCGGCCGACGCCGGCACCCTGGCCTTCATGGTCGGCTGCGAGGACGCCGATTTCGCCGCCGTCGAGGCGGTGCTGACGCCGATGGCGCGGGCGGTGATCCATGCCGGCGCGGCCGGGGCGGGGCAGGCGGCCAAGATCTGCAACAACATGCTGCTGGGCGTGTCGATGCTGGGGACCTGCGAGGCCTTCGCCCTGGCCGAGAAGCTGGGCCTGGCCGCCGACCGCTTTTTCGAGATCGCCTCCAAGTCGTCGGGGCAGTGCTGGTCGGTGACCACCTATTGCCCGGTCCCTGGCGTCGGGCCGCAGACCCCCGCCGACAAGGGCTACGCCGGCGGCTTCGCCACGGCGATGATGCTCAAGGACCTCAAGCTGGCCCAGGACGCCGCCGCCAAGGCCGGCGCCTCGACGCCGATGGGCGCCCAGGCCGAAGCCCTCTATGCGATGTTCGACGGCCTGGGCTATGGGGGCAAGGACTTCTCCGCCTTCATCCAGATGCTGCGCGGCAAGATCGCCGAGCTCGCTTGAGGAACCCCGCCATGGCCTACGAGACCCTGATCGTCGAAACCGCCGACGGCGTCACCCTGATCCGGCTGAACCGGCCCGAGGCCCTCAACGCCCTCAACAGCCAGCTGCTGGAGGAGATCGGCCTGGCGCTCGACGCGGCCGAGGCCGACCCGGCGGTGGGCTGCATCGTCGTCACCGGGTCGGAGAAGGCCTTCGCCGCCGGCGCCGACATCAAGGAGATGTCGACCCAGTCCTATGCGGACATGTTCAAGGCCGACTTCTTCACCAAGAGCTCGCAGCGCATCGTCGCCTGCCGCAAGCCGATCATCGCCGCCGTCTCCGGCTACGCCCTGGGCGGCGGCTGCGAGCTGGCGATGATGTGCGACTTCATCATCGCCGCCGAGAACGCCAAGTTCGGCCAGCCGGAGATCAATCTGGGCGTCGCCCCCGGCATCGGCGGCAGCCAGCGCCTGACCCGGTTCGTCGGCAAGTCCAAGGCCATGGACATGATCCTCACCGCCCGGATGATGGACGCCGCCGAGGCCGAGCGTTCGGGCCTCGTCTCCCGCGTCGTGCCGGTCGACAAGCTGCTCGACGAGGCCATGGCCGCCGCGAAGAAGATCGCCGCGCAGTCGCCGCTGGCCGTGGCGATGAACAAGGAGCTGGTCAACGCCGCCTATGAGACGACGCTCGCCACCGGCGTGGCGCTGGAGCGGCGGCTGTTCCACTCGCTGTTCGCCTTCGACGACCAGAAGGAAGGCATGAGCGCCTTCGTCGACAAGCGCAAACCCGAGTTCAAGGGCCGCTAGGCGGGGCGGCGACGCGGCGTCAGGCTTGCCGCGCCCAGGCGCGGCGGTGCATAGCGTTACGTCCGTGACGGGGAGCGCTTATGTCCGCCAAGCCTTACATCGTCGGCCTGGGGGGCACGCTCCGGCCCGACTCCTCGACCGAGAAAGCCGTCGCCGTCGCCCTGCGCGCCGCGGCCGAGGCCGGGGCCGAGACCCTGCTGCTCGGCGGCGCCGATCTCGACCTGCCGCTCTATGCGCCGCATTCCGCCGGCCGCACCGCCGCCGCCGCCCGGCTGGTGGCCGAGCTGCGCCGGGCCGACGGGGTGATCCTGGCCACGCCCGGCTATCACGGCGCGATGTCCGGCCTGATGAAGAACGCCATCGACTATGTCGAGGACATGAGCGGCGATCTGCGTCCCTATCTCGAAGGCCGCGCGGTGGGCTGCATCGTCACCGCCGCCGGATGGCAGGCCACCGCCACCACCCTGGTCGGCCTGCGCGGGGTGGTCCACGCCCTGCGCGGCTGGCCGACGCCGCTGGGCGTCACCATCAACACCGCCGAGCCGGTGTTCGACGAGGCGGGATCGTGCCAGGACGGCCGGGTGTCGCAGCAGCTCGACCTTCTGGCGCGACAGGTGGTCGAGTTCGCCGGCCGCTGGCGCGCCGCCGGCTGAGACCGGGCGTTCACGACGCCGCGGCGGCGGCGTCCGCCGGACCCTGGCGGCGCACCTCGAAATCCATGACCAGGGGCAAGTGGTCGGAGGCCTTCCGCGTGGCTTGGGTGTAGGGTGCGAACAGCGCTCTCACCTCGACCTCGGGGCTGACGAACACATGGTCGATCTGCACCAGCGGAAATGTCGACGGGAAGGTGGGCGTCGGCGCGCGGGCGGGCGCGACGCGGCGCGCGTCGGCGAGGTCGGCGGTCAGGATCCGGTGCACGGCCGAGCCGGCGACGGCGTTGAAGTCGCCCAGCAGCACGGTGGGACCGACGCGGCGGTGGTCTCCGACCCAGTCGCGGCCGGCCAGGGCGCGGGCCTGCCGCCTCTGCTCCTGCGGAACCAGCCCCAGATGGGTGTTGATCACCTGCAGCCGGTCCTCGCCCAGATCGACCTCGATCCACAGCGCACCGCGCGGCTCCAGCCCGCGGATGGGGTAGGGCGGCAGGGCGTCGGCGCGCACCAGGCGTTCGGGCAGGCGGGTCAGGATGGCGTCGCCGTACAGCTCCTCCTCGACCGACATGGCCGGATGGAAGTGGAAGGCCATCTCCAGCCGCCGGGCGATCTCGTGCGCCTGGTCGACGCCGCCGGTGCGGGCCCGGCCGACGTCCAGCTCCTGCAGGGCGACGATGTCGGGCTCCAGGGCGGCGACGACATCGGCGATCCGGCCGACGTCGAGCCGTCGGTCCACGCCCACGCAGCGGTGGACGTTGTAGGTCAGGATCCGGGTCATGCTCCATCAATGCCCCAGCCGGCGATTGGTCGCAAAGCCTGGAAAAACTTGACGTTGACGTTTGCGTCACCATTGCAAACGTCTGTTCGAGCCATAAGATCGCCGCGACAGAGATAGCGCCGCCAAGGCCAGTTCGGAGACGCCGCCATGAACCTCGACTTTTCCCCCGAAGACATAGCCTTCCGCGACGAGGTCCGCGCCTTCATCGCCGAGAACTACCCTGCCGGGCTGCGCGAGCGTCAGGAAGAGGGCGAGGAGATGGCCAAGGAGGACTTCCTCTCCTGGCACCGCGTCCTGGCTAAGAAGGGCTGGGTCAACCCGGCGTGGCCGAGCCAGTACGGCGGCCCCGGCTGGAGCGCGACCCAGCGCTACATCTGGTCGGAAGAGTGCGCCCGCGCCGACACGGTTCCGATCCTGCCCTTCGGCATCAACATGGTCGGCCCGGTGATCTACACCTTCGGCACGCCCGAGCAGAAGGCCAAGTTCCTGCCGCCGACCCTGTCGGGCGACATCTGGTGGTGCCAAGGCTATTCCGAGCCGGGCGCGGGCTCCGACCTCGCCGGCCTGTCGACCAAGGCCGAGCGCATCACCGGCGACGACGGCAAGGAATACTATCTGGTCAACGGCCAGAAGACCTGGACCACCCTGGCCCAGCACGCCGACTGGATCTTCTGCCTGGTCCGCACCGACCCCGCCGCCAAGAAGCAGGAAGGCATCTCGTTCCTGCTGATCGACATGAAGACCCCCGGCATCACCGTGCGTCCGATCATCACCCTGGGCGGCGAGCACGAGGTCAACGAGGTCTGGCTCGAGAACGTCAAGGTGCCGGTCGAGAACCGCATCTATGAGGAAAACAAGGGCTGGACCTGCGCCAAGTTCCTGCTGGCGCACGAGCGCTCCGGCATCGCCGGCGTCGCCCGCTCCAAGCGCGGCATCGAGCGCATCCGCGCCATGGCCTCGACCGAACTGGCCGACGGCGGCGAGGCCCTGCTCAAGGACCCGTTCTTCAAGCGCAAGGTCGCCGAGCTGGAGATCGACCTGACGGCGCTGGAGTTCACCGAACTGCGCACCCTGGCCTCGGAAAGCGCCGGCAAGGGGCCGGGACCGGAATCGAGCGTGCTCAAGATCAAGGGCACCGAGATTCAGCAGCGCATCACCGAACTGGCGCTGGAGGCGGCCGGTCACTACGGCGCGCCGTATTTCCGCGGCTTCCCGACCGACGGCGACAACGCCCATCCGATCGGACCCGACTACGCCCACCGCACGGCGCCGACCTATTTCAACGTCCGCAAGACGTCGATCTACGGCGGCTCGAACGAGATCCAGCGCAACATCATCGCCAAGATGGTGCTGGGCCTCTGACCGCCGCAACGAAAACAGCCGAATTCTAGGGAAGAGCCATGGATTTCAACTTCACCGAAGAACAGTCGATGCTGCGCGACACGGTCGCGAGCTTCCTGCAGGACAAGTACGACTTCGAAACCCGCCGCAAGATCGTCGCCTCCGAGGCCGGCTGGCGGCCGGACTACTGGAAGGCCTTCGCCGAGGAGCTGGGCATCCTGGGCGCGCCGTTCTCGGAAGAACTGGGCGGCCTGGGCGGCGGCGCCGTCGAGAACATGATCGTCATGGAGGAGTTCGGCAAAGCCCTGGTGGTCGAGCCCTATCTCGGCACGGTGGTGATCGGCGGCGGCTTCCTGAAGCATTCCGGTTACGCCGGCGCGGCCGACCTGATCGGCAAGATCATCGGCGGCGAAGCCATCCTCGCCTTCGCCTACGCCGAACCACAGGCCCGCTATACCTGGCAGGACCTGAAGACCACGGCCAAGAAGGACGGCTCCGGCTGGACCCTGAACGGCCACAAGGCGGTGGTGGTCGGCGCGCCGTGGGCCACGCACCTGGTGGTCACCGCCCGCACCGGCGGCGGCCAGCGCGACACGCAGGGCGTGTCGGTGTTCCTGGTCGACAAGAACGCCAAGGGCGTCGTCACCCGCGACTATCCGACCGTCGACGGCCTGCGCGCCTCGGAAGTGTTCTTCGAGAACGTCTCCTTGCCGGCCGACGCCCTGATCGGCCAGGAAGGCGCGGGCCTGCCGCTGGTCCAGAAGGTGATCGACGAGGCCACCGCCGCCATCGGCGCCGAGGCGGTCGGCGTGCTGCGCAAGCTGCATGAAGGCACCCTGGACTACGCCAAGCAGCGCAAGCAGTTCGGCGCGGCCATCGCCAGCTTCCAGGTGCTGCAGCACCGCATGGTCGACATGTTCATCAATGTCGAGCAGTCGGTGTCGATGACCTACATGGCCAACATCAAGCTGGACGAGAGCGACGACGAGCGCGCCAAGGCCGTCTCCGCCGCCAAGGTGCAGATCGGCCGCGCCTGCAAGTTCGTCGGCCAGAACGCCATCCAGATCCACGGCGGCATGGGCATGACCGACGAACTGGCCATCGGCCACTACTTCAAGCGCGCGACGATGATCGAGGGCCTGTTCGGCTCGGTCGACCATCACCTGCGCCGCTACGAGGCCCTGTCGATCGACAAGGCCGCCTGAGAGCGGGCGACAGCAAGACGCGAGCGGCCCGCCGGAGCGATCCGGCGGGCCCTTTCGTTTCAGCGGGCGGCGGCCTTCGGCGCTCGCCGCCAGACGGAATAGGCGACCGTCCCGTTCCCGGAGGCGCTGGCCGGCACGGCGTAGCTCAGCACGCCGTTTTCGAAGGTGTAGTCGCGCACCTGCCGCTTGCCCTCCCAGTTGGGGAACGAGGCCGCCTCGACGTCGAAGGCCAGCTGATGCTTGCCGGGATCGATCGACACCCGGCCGAAGTGGGTGCTCGAACCGAGCACGGCCTGGCGGTACTCCTCCGCCGTGCCGCGGGTCTTGTCGCCGCTGGCGAAGGCCGGCCGGTCGGGCCGGAAGATCTGCATGTTGTAGCGCCCGGCGGCGTCGACGGTGAGCAGGCCCTTGGGGTGGGCGCCGTAATTGGTGGTGCGGGTCCCGTCGGCCCGAATCTCGTAGGCGGACTCCATCACCCAGACCCCTTCGAGGGATCGCAGCTCGGCCGCGGCCGCGGCGTGGACGGCGGCCAAGGCGACGGCCAGGGCGGCGACGCCCATCTTCAGCTTGCGCACTATGTTGCTCCGGCGTTGTAACCTATTTGGAAGGTTACATTGTGCTTGCGACAGGCCGGCTACCCTGTCAATGGGAACGGATGGCGACGACCAGCGGCTCAGATGTTCGCCTCGAGGAGCGGGACGGCTTCCGCTTCCGGGGCGGGGACTATGCGATCGACCTGCCGGCGACCCTGGCCGGACGCCTGAAGCCCCAGCCGCGCGAACGGCTGAACACGCCGGACGACCTCGCCCGCTGGCTGGTGGCGGCCGGCCTGGCGGATTTCAGGCCCGACGCCGGCGAGGCCGACCTGAAGGTCGCGATCGGACTGCGCGAGGCGATCTTCGTCCTGGCCGGGGCCGTCGCGGACGGGCGTTCGCCGCCCGGCGAGGCGCTGGCGACGCTCAACGCCGCCGCCGCCGGCGTTCCGGCCACGCCGAAGCTGGAGGCGGACGGCCGGGTGCGGCTGTTCGGCGACGCCGGCGCCTTCCTGGCCACTCTGGCCCGCCATGCCGTAGAGCTGTTCGGCGGGCCGCAGGCCGGGCGCATCCGTCAGTGCGCGTCGCAGACCTGCACCCTGTTCTTCGTCGACACCTCGCGCTCGGGCGACCGGCGCTGGTGCTCGATGTCCGGCTGCGGCAACAACGCCAAGGTCGCCGAGTTCCGGCGGCGGAAGAGGGCGGCCCCGGAGCCGAGCTAGAGGTCCATCCGCCAGGTCTCGCTGACCAGGGGATGGCCGAAGGCTATGTAGGCATGGCTCTCGACCAGTTCGAACCCGGCGCGGGCGTAGAGGCGGCGCGCCTCGACCAGGACCGAGTGGGTCCACAGCACCATTTCGCGATAGCCAGCCTGCCGGGCGAAGCTCAGGCATTCGGCGATCAGCCGCCCGCCCAGGCCCGTTCCCCGCGCCTCGGGCTCGACCAGCAGCAGGCGCAAGCGCGCGGTCTCGGCGCTGTCGCGGCTGACATAGACGCAGCCCACCCGCCGGCCATAGCGTTCGGCGATCCAGCACCGCTCGCCGGCGGGGTCGAAATTGCGGATGAACGCCGCCACCAACTCGGCGCAGACGGCCTCGATCTCGCTGTTCCAGCCGTATTCCCGCGCATAGAGCACCGCGTTGCGCTCGACGATCCAGCCCATGTCGCCGGGGCGCGGATCGCGTAGGACGATCTCGGCCGGCGCCGGCTCGCCGAACAGGCGCTCGACGTCGTCGAGGGCGTTCAGGGCCGCCTCGCGCACGGCCGGCGCGAACGGGTCAAGCAGGGCGGCGGCCTGCCGCTGGGAGCCGCGATCCAGTTCGGCGAGGGCGGCTTCGCCGGCCTGGGTCAGGGCCAGCACGCGCCGCCGGCCGTCCTGGGGCGAGGCGGCGCGGGTCAGCAGGCCGCGCCGCTCCAGCCGCGCCAGCAGGCGGCTGACATGACCGCGGTCGAGGCCGAGCGAGCGTTGCAGGTCGGCGGCCGAGCCCGCGTCTTCGCGGGCGATCTCGTACAGCACCCGGCTTTCGGTCACCGTGAACGGACTGTCGTGATAGCCGTCGCCGAGCAGGCCGATGGCCCGCGTGTAGCGCCGGTTGAAGGCGCGCAGGCGGGCGATCTGTTCGGGAGCGGCGGCGGTCATGTCGGGTCTCGCTATGGCGTGCGGGCGAGACTCGGACAATTAGTTGCAAGAGTCAACTATATAGCCGCGCCCGCGCCGCGCCTTTTGCGTTGAAACGGCGACGGCCGCCGGCTAGGCCGGTGGCCGACACATAGGGAGACGTTCGATGAGCCTGCTGACGCTGGAAAAGCGCGGTCATGTCGCCATCCTGACCTTGAACCGCCCCGAGGCGATGAACGCCCTGGGCGCGCCGGGCGACGGCGACCAGGTCCAGGCGGTCTGCGAGCAGGTCAACGCCGACCGCGACATCCGCTGCGTGGTGCTGACCGGCGCCGGGCGGGCCTTCTCGGCCGGCGGCGACGTCAAGGCGATGAAGGCGCGGGAAGGGGCCTTCGCCGGATCGGGCGTCGCCATCCGCGACGGCTATCGCGGCAACATCCACAAGGTGGTGCGTTCGATCTACGGCCTGGAGGTTCCCTCGATCGCGGCGGTGAACGGCCCGGCCATCGGCCTCGGCTGCGACGTCGCCTGCATGACCGACATCCGCATCGCCGCCGACACCGCGAGGTTCGGCGTCACTTTCCTCAAGCTCGGCCTGATCCCCGGCGACGGCGGCGCCTGGCTGCTGCCGCGCACGGTCGGCATGAGCCGCGCGGCCGAACTTCTGTTCACCGGCGACGTCATCGACGCGGCCAAGGCCGTCGAGTGGGGGCTGGTCAGCCGCGCCGTCCCGGCCGAAGCCCTGATGGACGAGGCCCTGGCGCTGGCCGAGAGGATCGCCGCCCAGCCGCCGCACGCCCTGCGCCTGGCCAAGAGCCTGCTCAAGCACGGCCAGACGGCGTCCTACGACACCCTGATGGAGATGAGCGCGGCGGCCCAGGCCATCTCGCACCTGACCGACGACCACATGGAGGGCGTCGACGCCATCCTCGAAAAGCGGGCGGCGGTGTTCAAGGGCGCCTGACCGCGCGGCGCCGGGCAGGTTTCCGCCACGACACGCTTGCCCATCGCCGCCAGCCGTCTAACATCCGTTTGAATTCGCATTCGGAGGAGACGGCCATGATCGGCGTCGTTGCGACAATCACGGTTCAGGACGGCAAGGCCGCGGAGTTCGAGAAGGTGTTCCTGGACCTCGCCGCCAAGGTGAAGGCCAACGAGCCGGGGGCGCTGGTCTATCAACTGACCAAGAGCCGCGCGGAGCCGAACACCTACAAGGTGCTGGAGCTCTACGCCAATGAGGACGCGCTCAAGGCCCACGGCGGCAGCGACTATTTCCGCGCCGCCGGCGCGGCCATGGGCCCGACCCTGGCCGGTCGTCCGGAGATCGAATACCTCGACGCGGTGGAGTAGGCGGCCATGGATCTCGCCTTTTCGCCCGAGGACCTGAAGTTCCGCGACGAGGTCCGCGCCTGGATCGCCGAGGCCTACGACCAGGACCTGCGCCAGCAGATGGCCCAGTCCAAGAACGGCTATCTCGACAAGGCCGGCCAGGTGAAATGGCAGAAGAAGCTGTACGAGCGCGGCTGGGTCGCGCCCGACTGGCCGGTCGAATACGGCGGACCCGGCTTCACCCCCTCGCAGCGCTACATCTTCAACATGGAGATGAGCTTGGCCGGCGTGCCGACCTCCTCGCCGATGGGGCTGAAGATGGTGGCGCCGGTGATCATGGCTTTCGGCTCGCCCGAGCAGAAGGCCCAACACCTGCCGGCCATTCTGCGTTCCGACGTCTGGTGGTGCCAGGGCTATTCCGAGCCGGGGTCGGGCTCGGACCTGGCCAGCCTGCAGATGAAGGCCGACCGCGACGGCGACGACTATGTGCTGAACGGCTCCAAGATCTGGACCACCCACGCCCAGTGGGCGGACTGGATGTTCTGCCTGGTGCGGACCAGCCAGGAGGCCAAACCGCAGAACGGCATCTCGTTCCTGCTGCTGCGCATGGACACGCCCGGCGTCGTGGTGCGGCCGTTGCCGACCCTCGACGGGCCGCCCGACGGCCAGCAGGAGGTCAATCAGGTCTTCTTCGAGAACGTCCGCGTGCCGGTCGCCCAGCGCATCGGCGAGGAGGGCAAGGGCTGGACCTACGCCAAGTACCTGCTGGAGTTCGAACGCGGCAACGCCTACGCGCCGGGCCTGATGAACGCTCTGAAGAAGGTGCGGCGCATCGCCTCGGTCGAGGCGGCCGACGGCGGCGGCCGGCTGATCGACGATCCGGAGTTCCGGTGCAAGCTGGCCGACATGCAGATCAAGGTCGAGACGCTGAACGCCACCGAGTTGCGCATCTTCGCCTCGCGCTCTTCGGGCGCGTCGGTGGGCTCGGCCTCGTCGATGCTCAAGCTGGAAGGGTCGGAGACCCAGCAGGCCATCACCCAACTGGCGCTGGAGGCGGTGGGGACCTACGCCGCGCCCTTCGTCCAGGACACCTGGGCCGAACTGCGCGGCGAGACCAACGAGCCGCGTCCCGGCCCCGACTACGCCGCCCCCGTGGCGCCGGCCTATTTCAACTATCGCAAGGCCTCGATCTACGCCGGCTCCAACGAGATCCAGAAGAACATCATGGCCAAGCTGGTGCTGGGGCTCTGAATCCTCGGGCCTTCCCCTTCGGCCGCGCGGGCGCTGGCGTGGGGGAAGGCGTCGCGGTTTTCTGTTGCGCTGCAACATCCTGAAGATTTTCTGCACTTCAAACGCCCGTTCGAGCACCTATCTTCATCCGAACGTCATCCTCTGGAGACCGACGCATGTCCGTCGACGCCCTGTTTCGTCCCTTCGAGCTGAAGTCGCTCAAGCTCAAGAACCGCATCGTCATGGCCCCCATGACGCGGTCGTTCTCGCCCGGCGGCGTCGCGACCAAGGAAGTCGCCGACTATTACGCCCGCCGCGCCGAGGCCGAGGTCGGCCTGATCGTGTCGGAAGGCACGGGGGTGGCGCGCGGCGCCTCGCTGAACGACCCCAACGTGCCGCGCTTCCATGGCGACGCCGAGCTGGCGGCCTGGAAGCAGGTGATCGACGCCGTCCACGCCAAGGGCGGGGTGATGGCCCCGCAGCTCTGGCACGTCGGCGCCGCCCGCAGCCAGTCGGGCTGGGTCGCGCCTGGGCCGGTCGACAGCCCGTCTGGCCTGTCCAAGCCCGGCAAGAAGTTCACCGAGCCGATGAGCGACGAGGACGTGGCCGACACCATCGCCGCCTTCGCCCAGGCCGCCGCCGACGCCAAGCGGCTGGGTTTCGACGCGGTCGAGCTGCACGGCGCCCACGGCTATCTGATCGATCAGTTCTTCTGGGACGGCACCAACGAACGCACCGACGCCTTCGGCGGGCCGAGCCTGCCCGAGCGCGCCAATTTCGCCGCCGAGATCCTCAAGGCGGTGCGCAAGGCGGTCGGCGAGGACTATCCGGTCATCATCCGCCTGTCGCAGTGGAAGCAGCAGGACTACGCGGTCAAGCTGGCCCACACGCCCAAGGAGATGGAGGCCTGGCTGTCGCCGCTGGCCGACGCCGGGGCCGACATCTTCCACTGCTCGCAGCGCCGGTTCTGGGAGCCGGAGTTTGAGGGCTCTGACCTCAACTTCGCCGGCTGGGCCAAGAAGCTGACCGGCAAGCCGACCGTCACCGTCGGCTCGGTGGGGCTGAGCGGCGAGTTCATCGCCGCGTTCGGCGGCGAAAGCTCCGAGCCGGCCTCGATCGACGGCCTGCTGGAGCGGCTGGAGCGGGATGAGTTCGATCTGGTCGGCGTCGGCCGCGCCCTGATCGTCGACCCCGAATGGGCCAGGAAAGTTCACGAAGGCCGCTTCGCCGATCTGAAGCCTTTCCATCGCGAGGCGCTGGGCACGCTGGTCTGATCCCGTTCTGCGTCATCCCGGACGGCCCTGCAGGCTGTCCGGGATGACGCCGGAGGGCCTAGTCCGCCGCCTTTTCCTTGATGTCAGGCAGGAACGCCGCCAGCACGCCCAGCAGCGGCAGGAAGGCGCAGACCTTGTAGACGAACTCGATGCTGGTGACGTCGGCCAGCTGGCCGAGCACCGCCGCGCCGACGCCGCCCATGCCGAACGAGAAGCCGAAGAACAGGCCGGCGATGGTGCCGACCTTGCCCGGCGCCAGCTCCTGGCCGAACACCACGATCGCCGAGAAGGCCGAGGCCAGGATCAGGCCGATGACCACGCTGAGCACGCCGGTCCAGAACAGGTCGACATAGGGCAGGGCCAGGGTGAAGGGCAGCACGCCCAGGATCGAGAACCAGATCACGTACTTGCGGCCGAAGCGGTCGCCGACCGGGCCGCCGACGATGGTGCCGACCGCGACCGCCGCCAGGAACATGAACAGGTACAGCTGGGCGTCGCGCACCGACAGGTGGAAGCGGTGGATGAGGTAGAAGGTGTAGTAGCTGGTCAGGCTGGCCAGATAGAAATATTTCGAGAAGATCAGCACCAGCAGCAGGGCGAGGCCGCCCATCACCTTGCGCGGCGGCAGGCCGTGGCCGACGCGGGCCCGTCCGCCGCCGGCGTTCAGCCGCGCCAGGCCGTGGTGCTTGTACCAGGTCCCGACGTTCCACAGCACGGCGCAGGCCAGCAGCGCCATCAGCGAGAACCCGGCCAGGCTGGTCTGGCCCCAGCGCAGCACCACGAAGGCGGCGGCGATCGGCCCGATGGCCGAGCCGAGGTTGCCGCCCACCTGGAACAGCGACTGCGCCAGGCCGTGGCGGGGCCCGGCGGCCATCCGCGCCACGCGCGAGGATTCCGGATGGAACACCGACGAGCCCATGCCGAGCAGGGCCGCCCCGGCCAGCAGCACCGGATAGTTGCGGGCTATCGACAGCACCAAAAGGCCGGCCAGGGTGAAGAGGGCGCCGGCCGGCAGCGACCAGGGCGTCGGCCGCTTGTCGGCGTAGAAGCCGATCAGGGGCTGCAGCAGCGAGGCGGTGAGCTGATAGGTCAGCGTCACCAGCCCGATCTGGGCGAAGCTAAGGTGGAACTGCGTCTTGAGGGTCGGGTAGATGGCCGGCAGCAGCGACTGCATCATGTCGTTGAGCAGGTGGCAGAAGCTGATGGCGAACAGCACGGTGAACACCGTGCCGCCGGTATCGGCGTTGCGTTGGCGGTCCAGGGTTATGGCGGTCATGCGGCGTGTCCCAACTCGACTTCGACGGCCGGTCAAGATAGGGAAGGAAGGTGGACCCGCAATCGTTGGCGGGTCTTAGAATTTCGCGAGTGGGTCAGATGGTCCGTAACGCCCGCGGCGTCGACTATGAGACTGCGCTCCGCCCGGTGGTGGCGATCGGCAACGACTATGCGCCCAACCATCTGGTCCGGGCGCACCGGCATCCGCTGCGCAGCCAGGTGCTGTATGTCGCCAGCGGCCTCGCGGCGGTGACGACCGGCGACGGGGCCTGGGTCGTGCCGCGCGAGCGCAGCCTGTGGATCCCGCTCGGCGTCGAGCACGAGATCCGCGGCGTCGGCCGCTATTCGACGCACAGCCTGTTCATCGAGCCGTCCGCCGTGGCCGACATGCCCGGGCACTGTCAGGTGCTGGGCGCGACGCCGTTGATGCAGGCGCTGCTGCAGGAGGCGGTGGATCTGCCGCTGGAGTACGACCCCGATGGCCGCGACGCCCTGATCATGGCGCTGCTGCTGGCCGAGCTGCGCCGGCTGCCCGCCCTGCCGCTGTCCCTGCCGTTCCCGCGCCAGGCGCCGCTGGCGGCCCGATGCCGCGCCTTCCTGGCCGCCCCGACCGCGCGGGTCGAGATCGACGACTGGAGCCAGGCCATGGGCATGAGCCGCAGCGCCTTCACCCGCCTGTTCCGTCGCGAGACGGGGCTGAGCTTCGCCGCCTGGCGTCAGCAGGCCTGCGCCCTGGCGGCGTTGCCCCGGCTGTCGGCGGGCGAGCCCGTCACCGGCGTCGCGCTCGACCTTGGCTATGAGAGCCCGGCGGCCTTCACCACCATGTTCAAGCGCGTGCTCGGCGAGCCGCCCAGCCGCTACTTCGCCGCGTCTCAGGCATTGTAGTTCAGCTTCAGGCCCGGCCGCGGCCAGCGGGCCTTGTAGAGCTTGCCGCTGCCCGAGGCGGTGACCCAGGCGTCGCGCATGTCCGACCCGCCGAAGCAGATGTTGGTGCACAGAAGGTCGGGGAAGGCGAAGTGCTCGGTCGAGCCGTCCGGATCGAAGGCGGTGACGCCGCCGTTGATGATGGTCGCCACGCACACCTTGCCGCCGGCCTCGACCGCCAGGCTGTCGAGCAGTTGATAGCCGGGCAGGTTGCACACCACGCGGCCGGGCTGGAACGGCGGGCCCTCGGCCAGCACGCCGGGCTCGACCACTTCGAACGCCCACAACCGGCCCAGATAGGTGTCGGCGACATAGACCACGGTCTCGTCCGGGGACAGGCCGACGCCGTTGGGCGCGATCAGGCCGTCGCGACAGCGCACGATCTTCGAGCCGTCCGGCAGGGCGTAGTAGAGGCCGCCGAACTTGCGGCCGTCCGGCGTCGAGCAGCCGTGGTCGGTGAACCACATGCCGCCCTGGCGGTCGAACACCAGGTCGTTAGGGCCGACCAGGCGCTTGCCGTCGCATTCGGTGTAGAGGGTGCGGACCTCGCCGGTCTTCAGGTCGACCCGCTGGATCAGGCCGCCCTCGTGCTCGGGCGGGGTGGCGCCCGGCACGTTGACGCCGCCCACGTCGTGATAGGTGAAGCTGCCGCCGTTGTTGGTGATGTACACCGCGCCGTCCGGGCCGATGGCCGCGCCGTTGGGGCCGCCGCCGACATCGGCGATGGTCTCGCGCTCGCCGTCCGGCGTGATGCGGCTCAGCGTCCGGCGCTGGATCTCGACCAGGATGATCGAGCCGTCGGCCATGGCGATGGGGCCTTCGGGAAACTGCAGACCTTCGGCGACGAGTTGGCTGTCCATGGACGTCCTCCAGGCCGCTTCGTTGGCGAGCGGCGTTCAGGGGAGGACTATAAACAAGCGTTTGAAAGCGGCGCTAGCCTTCAGATCCGTTCCAGCACCCGGAAGGTGAAGGGGAAGTCGTCGTGTTCGCCGGCGGGGTGTTCCTCGCGCCGCACCTCGCGCCAGCCGGACTCGTCGAAGTCGGGAAAGACGACGTCGCCGGGAACCTCGGCCGCGACCTCGGTCAGATAGACGCGCCGGGCCTTGGGCAGGGCGGCGGCGAACACCGCCGCGCCGCCAATGACGCAGACTTCGTCGACGCCGTCCTCGGCCGCCTGCTCGCGGGCGATCTGCAAGGCTTCGTCCAGCCGTTCGCAGATCAGCGCGCCGGCCGCCTCCTTGGATTCCGCGAACGAGCCGTCCTTGGTCAGGACGATGTTCATGCGGCCGGGCAGGGGGCGGCGTGGCAACGACTGCCAGGTCTTGCGGCCCATGATCACCGGCTTGCCCAGGGTGCAGGCCTTGAAGATCGCCAGGTCGGACTTCAGCCGCCAGGGCAGGCCGCCGTCGCGGCCGATGACGCCGTTGCGGGCGCGGGCGACCGGGCCGACGGTGAGGATCACGGACATGCTGGGGTTCTAGGCCGCGCGGTCGAGGTGCGACAGCCACTTTCGCGCCACCGCGCTTTCCAGGTCGATCCCGAAACGGCGGCAATAGAGCAGCAGCATGCACAGCACGTCGGCGGCCTCGTCGGCCCGGCCGGTCTCGTCGGCCTCGCCCCGGCCGCGGCCGGTGAGGCGCAGATGGGCCTGGGTCAGCTCGCCCAGTTCCTCCTGCAGCTTGAGCAGGGCCCAGTCGTCGTCGCGGCGGACGCCGTAACGCTCGGCGTAGATGTCCGAGACGCGGGCGACCATGTCCGAAAGCGTGTTCAGCGAGGTCACACCGCCACCTGCGCCTTGATGTGCGGATGAGCCTGGTAGTCCTCCAGGGCGAAGTCTTCCAGCGTGAAGCCGAACAGGTCGGTCTTCGGCGCCAGGGTCATGGTCGGGAAGGGCAGGGGCTCGCGGGAGAGCTGCAGTTTCGCCTGCTCGACATGGTTCAGATAGAGGTGGGCGTCGCCCAGGGTGTGCACGAACTCGCCGGGCTGCAGGCCGTTGGCCTGGGCCGTCATCAGGGTCAGCAGGGCGTAGGAGGCGATGTTGAACGGCACGCCGAGGAACAGGTCGGCCGAGCGCTGGTAAAGCTGGCAGGACAGTTTTCCGTCGGCCACGAAGAACTGGAACAGGCAGTGGCACGGCGGCAGGGCCATGTCGTCGACGTCGGCCGGGTTCCAGGCCGAGACGATGTGGCGGCGGCTGTTGGGGTTGGCGCGGATCGCCTCGACCACATTGGCGATCTGGTCGATCACGCGGCCGTCGGGCGCCGCCCACGAGCGCCACTGCTTGCCGTAGACCGGACCGAGCTCGCCCTCGGCGTCGGCCCATTCGTCCCAGATGCTGACCCCGTTGTCCTTCAGCCAGGCGATGTTGGTCTCGCCGCGCAGGAACCACAGAAGCTCGACGATGATCGAGCGCAGGTGCAGCTTCTTGGTGGTCAGCAGCGGAAAGCCCCGCGCCAGGTCGAAGCGCATCTGGCGGCCGAAGACGCCCAGGGTGCCGGTGCCGGTGCGGTCGCCGCGCTGGACGCCGTTGACCAGCACGTCGGCCAGCAGGCCGAGATACTGCCGCTCGGGGTGGTCGTCCGGCGCGGGTCGGGGCGCCAGGATGGGGGCGATGGCGTTCATGGCGCGCCTCCTAACAGAGTCGGCAGGGTCGCGCGATTCGGCCGGGCCGGGGGATCGCTGATTCGGCTTTTCCACAACCGCCTGCGGCCGTCAGCCGGCGAAGCCGCCGGTGTCGAGGAACGCTTGCTCCTCGGCGGTGCTCTCGCGGCCGAGCGCCTGGTTGCGGTGCGGGAAGCGGCCGAAGCGGGCGATGATGTCGCGATGCTCCGCCGCCCATTTCAGGCTGCTCAGGTCGCCGGTGGCGGCGTCGTGCGCCTCGAACAGCTGCATGGAGCGCGCCTGGTCGGCCGGGTCCTCGGAATGTTCGAACGGCAGGTAGAAGAACGGCCTAAGCTCCGGCTCCATCGTCTGGTCGTGGCCGGCGGCGATCGCGTGGCGCGCCACGGCGCGGGCCAGGGGATCAGTGGCGAAGGCGTGGCCCGAGCCGCGATAGAGATTGCGCGGGAACTGGTCGAGCAGGATCAGCAGCGCAAGGGCGCCCTCGGCCGTTTCGCGCCAGTCGTCGTGCTCGCCGCGCGCGGCGGCGTGGTGCACCGGCTCGAATTTCAGCCGGATCGCCTCGTCGAACGCCGCGTTCTTGGCGAACCACTTGTCGGCGCCGGCCTGGCGCCAGAAGCCGACGACGTCTGCGGGATGAGCGGGCACTGACGCGATCTCCTGGTTGGACGAAGGGAACCCGAACCCCGTTTCCCGTTCAAGGGCGGTTCATTCGCCGGGGCGGAATATAGTCCTTGAAGGGACAATCGGCGCGTGTGCGCGCCGGAAAAGGAAAGTCTAAGTCGATGAAACGCCTGATGACGGCGGCCCTGTTGCTCTCGCTGCTCGGCGGGACGGCCGCCCTGGCGGACCCGCCCGACGGCGACCGCGGCCGCTGGCGCGAAGGCGGCGGCCGCCCCGCCGCGCAGAACCCGCCGCAACAGCAGCCCCAGGGCGCGCCGCAAGGTTCGCCCCAAGGCTCGCCCCAAGGCTCGCCTCAGAATGCGCCTGGAGGCGGCCCGCAGCCCTCCTGGCGTCAGGACCGTTCGGACGGGCCGTCCCGCAACGGACCGGACGGCGCGCGCAATCCCCCCGGCTGGGGCGGCGGGCGCGGGCCGGACTGGCGCGACCGCAGGCCCGGGGACCCGTCCACGCCGTCGAACCCGCCAGGACGCCCAGGAACGCCGACGCCGCCTCCCGGCGGGCCCGGCCAACCGTCCACGACGCCCGACCGGCCGGACTGGGGCCATGGCGGACGGCCCGGCGATGGACGTCCCGGAGATTGGCGTCCGGGCGATTGGCGTCCGGGCGACCGGCCGGGGGATCGCCGCCCCGGCGACTGGAACCGTCCCGGCGATCCCGGCCGTCCCGGCTGGAACAACGGCTCGGGGCGGCCGGGCTGGTCAGACCGCGACCGGCCGCGCTACGACCGCCGCTACTACCCGCCGTCCGTCCGGCCGGGCCGCAGCTACCGCGTCGCGCCCTACTACTATCCGCGCGGTTACGGCTATCGCCGCTGGGCCTATGGCGACTATCTGCCGTGGGCGTTCATCGGTCCGCGCTGGTTCGTTCAGGACTGGTGGAGCTACGGCCTGCCGGTCGCCCCCTGGGGCTATGAATGGGTGCGCGTCGGCCCGGACGCCCTGCTGGTCGAGGCCGACACCGGCCAGGTCGTGCAGGTGGTCTACGGCGTCTTCTACTGGTGACGGGCGGCCCGCGCCGCCCTTGCGAGCCCCGGAGCGACCCTCCGGGGCTTTTCGCATCCGCCGCACCCTTGACGCAGGCGCAAAAAAACGGTCGAAAGCGGCCTTCGCTCGCTCGTCGCGTTGCGCGACGGCGGTGAATTCATGCTTGCTGGAGACAAAATCATGCGCGTCTACTACGACCGCGACGCCGATCTCGCCCGCATCCTCGACCGCAAGGTGGCGATCGTAGGCTATGGTTCGCAAGGGCACGCCCACGCCCTGAACCTTCGGGACAGCGGCGTAAAGGACGTAGCCGTCGCGCTTCGCCCCGGTTCGGCCTCGGCCAAGAAGGCCGAAGGCGAGGGGCTCAAGGTCATGACCGTCGCCGAAGCGGCCGCCTGGGCGGACGTGCTGATGGTGCTGGCCCCCGACGAGCATCAGCGCGACATCTATCGCGACGAGATCGCTCCGCACATCCGCGACGGCGCGGCCCTGCTGTTCGCCCACGGCCTGAACGTGCACTTCAAGCTGATCGAGCCCAAGGCCACCATCGACGTGCTGATGGTCGCGCCCAAGGGCCCCGGCCACACCGTGCGCGGCGAATACCAGAAGGGCGGCGGCGTGCCGTGCCTGATCGCCGTCCACCAGGACGCCACCGGCAACGCCCAGGACCTGGGCCTGGCCTACGCCTCGGCCATCGGCGGCGGCCGCTCGGGCGTCATCGAGACCACCTTCCGCGAGGAATGCGAGACCGACCTGTTCGGCGAGCAGGCCGTGCTGTGCGGCGGTCTGGTCGAGCTGATCCGTGCCGGTTTCGAAACCCTGGTCGAGGCCGGCTACGCGCCGGAGATGGCCTATTTCGAGTGCCTGCACGAGGTGAAGCTGATCGTCGACCTCATCTATGAGGGCGGCATCGCCAACATGAACTACTCGATCTCCAACACCGCCGAGTACGGCGAGTACGTCACCGGTCCGCGGATCGTGACGCCGGAGACCAAGGCCGAGATGAAGCGCGTGCTGGAAGACATCCAGCAAGGCCGCTTCGTGCGCGACTTCATGCTGGAGAACATCGCCGGCCAGCCTTCGCTGAAGGCTCGCCGCGCGCTGCTGGGCGAGCACCAGATCGAACAGGTCGGCGGCCGCCTGCGCGCGATGATGCCCTGGATCACCAAGGGCAAGCTGGTCGACAAGGCCCGCAACTAAGTTCTCGGTCGACGCCTCGGCGTCGTCCTTGCGAATCCGCCCGCCCGGCTCCGCGCCGGGCGGGCTTTTTCGTGCTCTAGGCGGCCACCGCCTATGCCGCTAAGAAGCGGCCATGCGCCGCATCACCTCGATCTATCTCGCCGGCCCGGACGCGAGCTTTCCTGACGCCGCGGCGCTGGCGGCGGAGAAGCGCGCCCTCTGCGAGACCGCCGGCTTCGTTCCCGTGCTGTCGGGCGACGGCTTCCTGGTCGAGACCGAGCCGTCCGAGGCGATGGCCCGCGAGATCTACGCCGACCGGGTGTCGCGCATGCGCCTGACGGATGCGGGCATCGTCAACCTGACGCCGTTCCGCGGGCCGAGCTGCGACGCCGGCGCGGCGTTCGAGGCCGGCTTCCTGGCGGCGCTGGGCAAGCCGGTGTTCGCCTACATGAACGTCGCCACCGAGGTCGAGGCCGACCCGCGCGAGCGCATCGAGGCGCTCATCGGCGCCCATCTCGGCGAAGACGGCGTCTGGCGCGACGGCGACGACTGCGAGATCGAGGATTTCGGCTTGCCCGAGAACCTGATGCTATGGGCCGAGGCGCGCCGGCTCTACGTCATCATAACGCCGGACGTGCAGGGCGACCTGACCGGGCTGCAGCTCTGCCTCGAGGCAATAAAGATGTACTCAGATTGAGCTATAGTTTGAGATTGCCCGTTGACGTGCCGACCCATGGTCCCGGCTCATCTAAGGAACCTGCTGCCCGCTTGTCTATCTGAACAAGGCTAGCTGCGCGCATTAGAATCTCTTTTGCAATCCAAGTGAGCTCTCTCAGACCTCGGATTGCCGCCTCTGCGTCGTCAAAATTTATAACGGCTCGGCGTTTGGCATCAAAACCCGCTACCCGGCCGAGTTCGGTATTGAAGCCCCAAGCTGCATGAACAAACTGATTCCTGCGCGTCAATGCTACTGACCCCTTCTCGGATAGTTCATCTAAGAGCTCCTTCAATTCTGGGTCTTCGATAGCGTGTAACGAGAGTGCGTTAAGTTGTTTTGGAAAATTGTCGTTCGAGAGCTCTAGCCATTCTTCATAGCTCTTCCCCGTCAAGCTCTTCCCGGCGCTTGCGAGCAAAATCCGAAATTGCTCAGTAAGCTCCGCCATCTCGCCGATCTTGGCGTGCTCTTCAGGCGTCAGCGAAAGTTGATGTGCTGGAAGGTTTAAGTCGCGCATTGATGATCTACTGGGCGCATTTCAAATCTGCGGTCCCACGCAGGATCGCCTCGACGTCGGGCCGGTGCTTGGCCCCGCCCCGGTCGTGCAGGACCAGGGGCGGCAGCAGGGCCAGCGGCGCCTTGCCGGTCTTGACCGCCCGCACCAGCACCCGCTTTGCCGGTTCATCCGTAAACGGATGAATGCCTAGGACGCGGAACGATCCGGCCTTGGGCGCGAGCAAGGCCAGGAGGTCGGCCAGGCGGTCGGCGCGGTGGATGACGGTGATCGAGCCGCCCTCGCGCACGGCCTTGAGCAGGAAATCGGTCCAGGCCTTCAGGCCGCCGTCGGCGATCCAGGCGCCGCGCCGGGCGGGCGAGGGCGGGCGGAGGGCGGCGGGGTCGTCGAAGAACGGCGGGTTGGCCAGGACCGCGTCGAACGGGGCCAAGCCCAGGCTGCGAAAGCCTTCCGTCACGTCGCCGGCCATCGCCTCGACCCGGCCGCCCAGGCCGTTGCGGGCGATGTTGTCGACGCACAGGGCCAGGGCCTCGGGGTCGCGCTCGACGCCGACGAAGCGCGCGCCCGGACGGCGGACGGCGGCGGAAAGCAGGGCCGCGCCCGGACCGCAGCCGGCCTCCAGCACGCGCTGGCCGGGGCCGGCGTCGCAGGCGGCGGCGAGGAGGGCGGCGTCCAGTCCGGCGCGATAGCCCCGGCGCGGCTGGGCCAGCGTCACCCGGCCGCCCAGCACCTTGTCCTCGGTGTTCGGCTCCGGTGATCGATTCGGCGGCGGCGGGTCGTCCTGGGCGGTCACTGTGCTCGTTTCAAGCCTTGTGCTTGTCTTGACCCTGACCTATCCCGCAACCATTGTCCGCCGCAACCGGCGCGCCTCGCATCGGTCTTGTTCAGGAGCCGGCAGTTTTGGACGCAGTCAACGCGATCCCGGTCCATTCGAAGGGCGCGCCCGCCGGCGGCGTCGACGAACTCGTGCGTCTGTCGGCCGCCGACATGCAGGGGGTCAACGCGTTGATCGCCGCGCGCATGGCCAGCCAGGTGCCGGTGATCCCGGCGCTGGCCGACCATCTGATCGCCGCCGGGGGCAAGCGGCTGCGTCCGCTGCTCACCGTGGCCGCCGCCCGCCTGGCCGGATCGACCGACGAGGCCTGCCTGAAGCTGGCGGCCGCCGTCGAGTTCATCCACACCGCCACCCTGCTGCACGACGACGTCGTCGACAGCTCCAAGCTGCGCCGAGGCAAGGTGGCCGCCCACCTGATCTGGGGCGCCCCCTCCAGCGTGCTGGTCGGCGACTTCCTGTTCGCCCGGGCGTTCGAGCTGATGGTCGAGACCGGCTCGCTGCGGGCCCTGCAGATCCTGGCCAAGGCTTCCAGCGTCATCGCCGAGGGCGAGGTGCTGCAGCTCACCCGCGCCCACGACCTCAATCTCGACCAGGCCACCTATCTGGAGATCATCCAGGCCAAGACGGCGGAGCTGTTCGCCGCCGCCGCCGAGTCCGGCGCGGTGTCGGCCGGCGTCGACGAGACCCGGATCGCCGCCCTGCGCGCCTATGGTCTCAAGCTCGGCCTCGCCTTCCAGCTCGCCGACGACGCCCTCGACTATGGCGGCGCCACCGAGACCCTGGGCAAGAACGCCGGCGACGATTTCCGCGAAGGCAAGGCCACCTTGCCGCTGCTGCTGGGCATCGCCCGTTCCGGCCCGCGCGAGACGGCGTTCTGGGAGCGGGTCATCGGCCGGCTGGAGCAGACCGACGCCGATTTCCGCCGGGCGCGCGAGCTGATCGTCGGGGTCGGCGCGCTGGAGGCGACGCTGGACCTGGCCGCCGACTACGCCGCCGGGGCCAAGGCGGCCCTGGCCGCGTTCCCCGCCAATCCCTGGCGGACGGCGCTGGAGGATCTCGCCGACTTCGCGGTCAGCCGCTCGGCCTGAGGGGCTTTCCCGTCCGGTCTCAGCGCAGGCGGCGGCGCAGCGCCGCCCAGCCGGCGGCGGCCGTCGCCACCCCGGCGGCGAAGATGACGGGCCGCCAGCCGCGCGGCGCGGCCTCCATCGCCAGGGCCGCCAGCGTGAACGCCGCCATGACTAGCCATGCGCGCCAGGCCAGCGCCCCGTGAGTGCGGCCGCCACGGTCCAGCCAGCGTTGATAGACGTGGCCGCGGTGGGCCTGAAACAGCGACAGCCGCGCCCGCGCCCGGTCCAGGAGGGTCAGCAGCACGTCGGTCAGCAGCGGCAGCCCGGCCAGGACCACGAAATAGAGCGACAGCGGTCCGTCGTCGTTTCGGCCCGCCGCCAGCACCGCCAGCCCGGCGGCGAAGAAGCCTGAGAACAGCGCCCCGACGTCGCCTTGGAACAGCCGCCCGCCGGGGTGGTTCCAGGGCAGGAAGCCGAGGCCGGCCGCCGCCGCGATCATGGCCGCGACCGCGATCAGCGGCGCGCCATGGAGGCCGGCCGCGACCGCCAGCCCCGCGAACACCACGATCAGCGCCCCTGGCGCCAGCCCGTTGGCGCCGTCCATGAAGTTGACCGCGTTGCTGAAGGTGACGATCCACAGCACCGTGCCGAGCCCGCCGACGATGGGGCCGAGCGGCAGGATCACGCCGGGGGCCAGCGGCAGGGCTTCGATGCGGCCGACGAAAACGGCGAAGACGGCCGCCAGCAGGACGTCGACCGCCAGCTTGGCCCTGGCGCCGAAGTCGGCCATGTCGTCCAGGGCGCCGAACACGCCGACGCCCGCCGCCAGCAGCAGCAGCCCGCCGATCCGGCCGAGCATCGGCGAGGCGCCGGGCCCCGACAGCCAGGCGAACAGCAGCAGCCCGACCGCGACGCCGGCCATGATCCCGACGCCGCCGCTGGTGGGGGTGGGCCGGCGATGCAGGCCCCGGGCGCGGGGAGCGTCGACGGGCCCGATCCGGGCCACGAGGCCCGCGACCGCTCCCGAGGTCGCCAGCGCCGCGGCGCCGGCGACGATGGCCGCCCATTCCCCCGTCATGGCGTCCTATTTCAGACTGGCGCAGAACCGCTGGATGCGCTGGCAGGCGTCTTCCAGGATATCGTTCGAGGTGGCGTAGGAGATGCGGAAGAACGGCGACAGCCCGAAGGCCGCGCCATGGACCACGGCGACGCCCTCGGCTTCGAGCAGCTCGGAGGCGAAATCCTCGTCGCTGTTGATCACCTTGCCGGTCGGCGCGGTCTTGCCCAGCAGCGCCTCGCAGGACGGGTAGACGTAGAACGCGCCTTCCGGCGTCGGGCAGCGCAGGCCGTTGGCCTGGTTCAGCATCGACACCACCAGGTCGCGCCGCTGCTGGAACAGCTTCTGGTTGGTCTTGATGAAGTCCTGCGGACCGTTCAGCGCCTCGACCGCCGCCCACTGCGAGATCGACGAGGCGTTCGAGGTCGTCTGGCTGATCATCTTGCCCATGGCCTTGATCAGCGGCTCGGGACCGCCGGCGTAGCCGATGCGCCAGCCGGTCATGGCGTAGGCCTTGGATACGCCGTTCATGGTCAGGGTGCGGTCGTAGAGGCCGGGCTCGACCTGGGCGATGGTGGTGAACTCGAAGTCGTCGAACACCAGGTGCTCGTACATGTCGTCGGTCAGCACCCACACGTGCGGATGGCGCATCAGCACGTCGGCCAGGGCCTTCAGCTCGGCGCGGGTGTAGGCGCCGCCCGAGGGGTTGGACGGCGAGTTGAGGATCAGCCACTTGGTCTTGGGCGTGATCGCCGCCTCCAGGTCGGCGGCCTGCAGCTTGAAGCCGTCGGCGGCGCGGGTCTCGACCGGCCTCGGCTCGCCGCCGGCCAGCAGCACCATGTCGGGATAGGACACCCAGTAGGGGGCGGGGATGATCACCTCGTCGCCCGGCGAGACGGTGGCGACCAGGGCGTTGTAGATCACCGGCTTGCCGCCCGGCGCGATGTGAATCTGCGACGGCTTGTAGGTCAGGCCGTTCTCGCGGGCGAACTTGGCGCAGATCGCCGCCTTCAGCTCGGGCATGCCGTCGGGGTCGGTATACTTGGTCTTGCCCTCGCGGATCGCCTTGATGGCGGCGTCCTTGATGTTGTCGGGCGTGTCGAAATCCGGCTCGCCGGCCGAGAGCGCAATGACTTTGCGCCCCGCCGCCTGCAGCGCGCGCGCCTTGGCGCTGACCGCGATGGTGGCGGACGGCTTCACCCGGCGAAGGGTGGCGGATTCAAGCGACATAACCGGGGACTCCCCCTTTTGCTGAAAGGATTGGGCGCTGTTTACGCGGGCTCGCCGGGCGGTGCAATGCGGAGGCGGACGGTTCTTGAATCCGGCCTCAGGAAGCGTCGGCGGCGCGGGCGGCCCTGGCCGGGCCGGCGACGGGAAGGGCGGCGGCGAGATCGCGCACGTGCCGCCAGAGCAGGCCGACCTCCGCGGCGCCGGCCCCGGCGGCCTGATATTCGGCCGCCGACAGGCCGTGGGCGACGCACAGCTGATAGACGGTCCGCGACCGCAGGCCGTAGGGGGCCAGCGGCAGGCCGGTCAGGCGCAGGGCTTCGGCCGCCCGCGAGACCGCCGAGGACTCGACGCCCATGCGCTTCGGCGGGGCCTGGTTGAGGACGATCAGGCCCGGCTTGCCCAGGCGGCGCACCGCCGCGGCCGCGCGCGCGGCGGCGGTGATGTCGAAAAAGGTCGGGCGCCCCACCAGCACGCACAGGTCGGCGACGCCGATGGCGGTGACGAGGTCGCGGTCGGGGGCGTTGGGCGTATCGATGAACACATAGTCGCAGCCCTCGCGCTCGGCGGTGACGCGCAGGGTGAACAACTTGCCGACGGTGGTCTCGACCAGGCCCGGGCCGGGGCTCTGGCGGGCGCGAAGGCTCTGGCCGACCGATCTTTGTCCGTCCACGTCGGCGATGACGACGCGCGCGCCCTCGGCGAAGGCCGCCAGGGCGAGGTGCAGAGTAAGGGTGGTCTTGCCCGATCCGCCCTTGCTCGAAATGATGGCGATGGTGCGCATGCCGTCCGCCAAGTATCCGAAGCGTTCCCCCGTCGCCATTCCCCAGGAAGACTCTGCGGTTCAGGTGGGCGAACCTTGGAGAGGGTCGGCAAGCGTAAATGTCGTCTATACATGATTAATGTGACAAACAGCGGAAGCTCCGTCGAGGAATAAGCGCGCCGGACGCAAAATTCCTCTCTGCGGCCTCGTCGGCGTCCGGGCGGGCCGCTATAAGCGGTCGATGCGTCGACTCTTCCAGTTCGTCCTCAACATGGACGCCCGCGCCTGGCGGACCCTGGCCGTCTCGTTCCTGCTGTTCGGCGGCGTCGGCGTCGTCTTCCTGTTCGGCGCGCAGATGCTGGGCTTCAACGGCGAGGCGACCGTGGAGCGCTGGCTCGGCCTCGCCTCGCACGGCCCCTGGGCGCTGCCGGTGGCGGTCGGGGCCTTCGCGGTGCTGGCCTTCCTGGGCGTGCCGCAGTTCGTGCTGATCGCCGCCGCCGTGGTCGCCTTCGGCCCGTGGACAGGGTTCCTCTACAGCTGGATCGGCACCCTGGTCTCGTCGGTGGTCGGCTTCTGGCTCGGGCGCCAGTTCGGCGCCGGCGTGCTGCGCGACTTCGCCGGCGAAGGCGTCAACCGCTTCATGCGGCTGATCGGGCGCAACGGCCTGACCGCCAGCCTGATCGTGCGGCTGGTGCCCTCGGCGCCGTTCATCGTGGTCAACATGGCCGCCGGCGTCACGCCGATGCGCTTCGCCGATTTCCTGATCGGGACGGGGATCGGCATCGTGCCGAAGATCGCCCTGACCGCCTTCGCCGGCAATTCCATCGTCCAGGCGATGAAGGGGGGCGGGCGCCAGCCCATCGTCATGCTGGTGCTGGCCGCGGCGATCTGGATCGGGGGCGGCCTGATCGCCCGCCGCTGGCTCAAGGCCCGCGAGCAGGCCGAGAGCTGAGGCCTCAGCTCCCGCCGTCCAGGCGATAGGCCTCGCGGGTCGCCCGCCGCCAGTTGCGGATGATGTCGCCGAACCATTTGACGCGCGCCGCGTCGCTCAGGCCGTCGCCGTCCTCCAGCCAGACGATCAGGGTTTCGGTGATGAAGCCGGTGAACTGCCGCGCGGCGAAGCGGGCGCGGTCCTCGGCCTGGGCGTCGCTCCCGGCGGCGGGCGCGAGCAGCGGATAGACGAAGCCGGCCAGCAGGTCCTGATAGGCGTCGCACCATCGGCGCGCCTCGGGATCGGCGCGCCCGTCGCGCAGCAGCAGCAGGAAGGCGGCGCGGTCCTGGCGCGCCTCGTTCAGCAGCCGCATCTGGCCCGAGCCGTAGCCGGTCCAAGGTTCGGCGGCGGCGGCCTTCAGGCGGTCCAGCACCCGTTCGAACAGCGCGGCGGCCAGGGCTTCCTTTGACGGAAACAGGCGGTATATCAATATCTTGGCCATGCCCGCGCGGTCGGCGATGTCCTGCATGGTCGCCCGCTGCAGGCCGAACTCGGCGAAGGTCTCGGCCGCCGAGCGCAAGATCAGCTCCCGCCGTGCGGCGCGGTCGACGCGGGGCTTGGGGAGGCCCTGGCGGCCGCGTCCGGGCGCGGGGCGAGGGGAGGGATTTGCATCGGCCATGTTCGATGATACCTAAAATGAAACCATCTGGTTTCAAAATCTAAATCCAGGAGGCGGCGATGGGCGTGGGCGGCATGGTCTGCGGGGCGGCCCTGGCCGCCGCCGTCCTGTGGGCGGGCGCCGCCACGGCGGGCGAGGCGCCGTCGGCCGCCACCGTGCGCCGCCAGGCCGAGGTCGCCCGCGAGCTGCCGTTCGAGGACCGCCGTGATTTCGACTTCGCCTCGCGCGGTTACCTCGGAACGCTCAAGGACCCGGTGATCCGCCGCGCCGACGGCGGCGCGGCCTGGGACCTCTCGGCCTACGATTTCCTCAAGGGCGAGGCGCCGCCGACCGTCAATCCGAGCCTGTGGCGGCAGGCGCAGCTGCTGGCCATGAGCGGCCTGTTCGAGGTCGCGCCCGGCGTCTATCAGGTGCGCGGCTTCGACGTGGCCAACATCACCTTCATCCGGGGAGCCGCGGGGTGGATCGTCGTCGATCCGCTGACCTCGCTGGAGACCGCCAGAGCGGCCTACGCCCTGGTCTCCGACAAGCTCGGGCCCCGCCCGGTGACGGCGGTGATCTACACCCACAGCCATGTCGACCATTTCGGCGGCGTCCGGGGCGTGGTCGACCAGAAGGACGTCGACGCCGGCAAGGTGGCCGTCGTCTCGCCGCAGGGCTTCCTCAAGGAAGTGGTCAGCGAGAACGTCATCGCCGGCCCGGCCATGACCCGCCGGGCCCAGTACCAGTTCGGCCACCTGCTCGCCCCTTCGCCGACCGGCCAGCTCGGGTCGGGCATCGGTCTGGGAATCTCCAAGGGGACGATCACCCTGATTCCGCCGACGGTCAGCATCGAGCGCACCGGGCAGGAGCTGACGCTCGACGGGGTGCGTTTCCGGTTCCAGGTGACGCCGGGCACGGAGGCGCCGGCCGAGATGAACTTCTACCTCCCGGACCTGCATGTGCTCGACATGGCCGAGAACGCCAACGTCACCATGCACAACGTGCTGACCCCGCGCGGGGCGCTGGTCCGCGATTCCAAGGCCTGGGCTGACTATCTGACCGAGTCGATCCGCCTGTTCGGCGACAAGAGCGACGTGATGATGACCAGCCACGGCTGGCCGCGCTTCGGCGGCGCGGCGATCGCCGACTTCCTGGCCGACCATCGCGACGCCTACAAATACCTGCACGACCAGAGCGTGCGGATGATGAACCAGGGCATGACCGGCGATGAGATCGCCGCCCGCATCGCCCTGCCCAAGACCCTGGCGCGGGAGTGGTTCGACCGCGGCTACTACGGCAGCCTCAGCTTCAACAGCCGCGCGGTCTATCAACGCTACATGGGCTGGTACGACGCCAATCCCGCGCACCTTGAGCCGCGGCCCCCGGCGGACGTCGGCAAGCGCTATGTCGAGGCCATGGGCGGGGCGGCCAAGGTGCTGGCCATGGCCCAGGCGGCCTACGACCGGGCCGACTACGCCTGGGCGGCCGTGCTGCTCGACCATCTGGTCATGGCGGGGGGCGATCCGGCGGCCAAGGCCCTGCTGGCCCGGACCTATGACCAACTGGGCTATCAGAGCGAGAACTCGCTGGCGCGGAACATGTACCTGACCGGGGCGGCCGAGCTGCGCGACGGCGTCAGGCGCGGGCCGGCGGGCCAGGTCTCGGCGGACCTCGTGCGCAACCTGCCGTCGGAGATGATCTTCGACCTGCTGTCGGTGCGGCTCGACGCCGGCAGGGCGGGGGACGCCCGGCTGAGCCTGGGGTTCGTGTTCCCCGAGCGCGGCGAGCGCTTCGTCGTGCAGGTCCGCAACGGCGTCCTCGTCCCGCAGGCCGCGACCGGGAGCGAGCGGACCGACGCCGTCCTCACCGCGCCGCGCGCCGTGCTGCTCGACGCGCTGTTCAATCACGTCCCGTTGCAGGCCAAGATCGCCAGCGGCGACGTCAAGCTGGAGGGCGATGCTTCCGCCTTCGCCCGGCTGGCGGGGTGGTTCGATGCCGCGCCCGCCGATTTTCCGATCGTTACGCGCTGAGCAACCGGCCGCTCTCGCGAAATTCTTGCGTCATGGATCGAAAAGGGCTGCTCTCGCGCAAAAAGCTTGCTCGATTCCGCCTGGATGTGTAGGAGGAGCGTTATGAACGGCCGCCGCGACCTGCTTTCGCTCCTGCTTATCAGCCCCTGGGCGCTCTAGGGGCCGCGCTTCGTCGCGGCCGGGCGTGCAGGGGATCTCGAAAGCCCGCCGCCCGACAAACGCACCAGACCGACGAGCCCTTCCCATGACCTCCGTATCCGACGCCGCCGCCAAGCGCGAGAACGTCATCATCTTCGACACCACCATGCGTGACGGCGAGCAGTCGCCGGGCGCCTCCATGTCGCTGGACGAGAAGCTGGAACTCGCCAAGATCATGGAGGAGATGGGGGTCGACGTGATCGAGGCCGGCTTCCCTATCGCCTCCAACGGCGATTTCGAGGCCGTGCGCGAGGTCTCGAAGATCGTCAAGGAAAGCACCATCGCCGGCCTGTGCCGGGCGCACACCATGGACATCGACCGCTGCGCCGAGGCGATCAAGCCGGCCAGGCGCGGCCGCATCCATATCGTCATCGCCACCAGCCCGCTGCACATGAAGCACAAGCTGCAGATGGAGCCGGGCGACGTGCTGGACGTCATCGCCCGCACCGTCGGCCACGCCCGCAACCTGTGCGACGACATCGAGTGGTCGGCCGAGGACGCCACCCGCAGCGAGCGCGAGTTCTTGCGCCGCGCGGTCGAGACGGCGATCAAGGCCGGCGCCACCACCATCAACCTGCCCGACACGGTCGGCTACACCTATCCGACCGAATACGCCGACCTGTTCCGATACATGGTCGAGAACGTCGACGGGGCCGACCGGGTGATCTTCTCCACCCATTGCCACAACGACCTGGGCCTGGCGGTCGCCAACAGCCTGGCCGGGGTGCAGGGCGGGGCGCGTCAGGTCGAGTGCGCCATCAACGGCCTGGGCGAGCGGGCCGGCAACGCCGCGCTCGAGGAAATCGTCATGGCCCTGCGCGTGCGCGGCGACCGGCTGCCCTACGACACCCGCATCGACACCACCCACATCACCCGGGCGTCGCGCTACGTCTCGGCGATCACCGGCTTCCCGGTGCAGTACAACAAGGCCATCGTCGGCAAGAACGCGTTCAGCCACGAGAGCGGCATCCACCAGGACGGGATGCTGAAGAACCGCGAGACCTACGAGATCATGCGGCCCGAGGACGTCGGCCAGGCGCCGTCGAGCCTGGTGATGGGCAAGCACTCCGGCCGCCACGCCTTCCGCGCCAAGCTCAAGGACCTGGGCTACGAGCTGGGCCAGAACGCGCTGAACGAGGCGTTCGGCCGGTTCAAGGATTTGGCCGACCGCAAGAAGCACGTCTATGACGACGATATCGTCGCCCTGGTCGACGACGCCCTGGCGCGGGGCGCCGAGCGCATCCGTGTCAAGAACCTGCGCGTGGTCGCCGGCACCGAGGGGCCGCAGGAGGCGCAGCTGACCGTCGAGATCGACGGCGAGGAGCGTTCGGCCAGCGCCACCGGCGACGGCCCCGTCGACGCCGTGTTCAACGCCATCCACGTGGTCGCTCCGCACGGGGCGACGCTGCGCCTGTTCCAGGTGCACGCGGTCACCGAGGGCACTGACGCCCAGGCCCAGGTCTCGGTGCGGCTGGAAGAGGACGGTCGCATCGCCACCGGCCAGGCCGCCGACACCGACACCCTGACCGCCAGCGCCAAGGCCTATGTCAACGCGCTCAACAACCTCTTCGCGCGTAAGGAAAAGACGCGGCCCGACCCGGCGATCGCCAGCGGGTTCTGAGCCGGCTCAGTCGACGACGCGCAGGCGGGGCGCCGTGGGGCGGCGCTCGGCCTTGATCTCGGCGCCGAGGTGCGCGCCCTCGGCGCAGGCGAAGCCGTAGCCGTCGAGCAGGCGGCACAGGGTGCGGCGGGCGTCGGCCGACACCATGCGGCTGGCGTCCACCACCAGCGCGCCGCCGGGGCGCAGCATGGCGGCGGTGTTCGCGGCCAGGGCCGCCGCCGATTCAGCGTGCTCGCAGCCCACCACCAGAAGGACGTCGCACCGCTCGTCGGCCGACGGGCAGGTGGCGCGGCGCGCCGCCTCGACCCGCTGGTAGCCGCGCCGCCACAGGCCGCTGATCGCGTCTCCTGCCTCGGGACCGGCGACGCTGATGGCGCACAGGGGCGTGGCTTCGGCCAGGCCCAGCATGCGGTCCAGGGGCTCGTCGTCGGCCGCCTCGGGCAGGCCCAGGAAGAACAGGGCCGCGCGGTTCCAGGGAGAGGGTTTCATGATGCAAAGCCTTTCAGATGTCGCCGGGGACGCCGAAGCGCCGGTTTCGCGACGATCCGGAATCTGGTCCCGCCGGCGTAAGGCTTCGATGGCGATCGGCGGCCCGGCGCATAAAGATTCCCTGATGCGGCGGCGGCGATGATCTGGATCGCCGCGACGGTCGCCGCCGCCGCCCTGCAGGTGGCGCGCAACGGCCTCCAGCGCAGCCTGATGGCCGGGGCGGGGCCCTGGGGCGCGACCTTGGTGCGCTTCCTGTTCGGATTGCCGTTCTCGCTGATCCTGGCGGTCGTCGCCTGCCTGCTGACGCCGGGCGCCCGCCCGAGCTTCTCGATCGGGTTCTGGGGCGTGGCGGCGGCCGGGGCCCTGGCCCAGGTGCTGGCCACCGCCGCGCTTCTCGTGGCGATGCGGCGCGGCGGCTTCGCCGTGGCCACGGCCTTGCAACAGAGCTCGCTGCCCCTGGCCGCCATCCCCGGCCTGTTCGTGTTCGGCGACCGGCTGAGCGCCACGGCCTGGATCGGCGTGGCCGCGACCAGCGCCGGGCTGGCGGCGTTGAGCTGGCCCCGGCGCGGCGCGGCGGGCGAACGGCCGGCGACGGGCGCGGTGTTCGGCCTGGCGTCCGGCCTGGCCTTCGGGTTCTCGCTCAACGCGTTCCGCCGCGCCGGCCTGGAGCTGGAGCCGGCGCACAGGGTCTATGCGGCGATCGTCAGCCTCTGCGTCGTCCAGGCCATGCAGGCGGCCGGCCTGGGCCTTTACCTGGCGGCGCGCGACCGGGCGGCCCTGCGCGCGGTGGCGGCCGGCTGGCGCGCTTCGGTCGGGGCGGGCTTCTTCGGCGCGGCGGCGTCCGCCTGCTGGTTCATCGCCGTGGCGTTGTCCCCCGCCGGGCCGGTGAGGGCGGTCGGGGTGATCGAGGCGCCGATCGCGGCGCTGGCCGGGCGGCGGTTCTTCAAGGAGACCCTGCGTCCCGCCCAGATTCTGGCCGGCCTGGCCGTCCTCGCCGGGGTGGTGATGACGTCGTTGTGGTGAGCCGCCGCGACTCGATCACGGCCTTGAAACTGTGGGGGATTCTTAAAAGTCCTTGAAATGTCTTTTTTAGCAGGGCACATCGGCTCATCCGACCGCTGAGCAGAAGGCGAAGAGCGCGGCCGCGTCTTGGGGAGACGCGTGACTGACGCGGTTTTCGGCCGGCGTTGGATCATGCTCGTCCGCATCATCACCCCAAGGCCTTTCATGTTCGGCTCTATCTTCGGCGTCATCTCGAACGACATCGCCATCGACCTCGGCACCGCCAACACGCTCATCTATATGAAGGGCAAGGGCATCGTCCTGAACGAGCCATCGGTGGTCGCCCTGCGCAACGTCGGGGGGCGCAAGGTCGTGCACGCCGTCGGCATCGAGGCCAAACAGATGCTGGGCCGCACGCCTGGGCACATGGAGGCCATCCGCCCCATGCGCGACGGGGTCATCGCCGACTTCGAAGTCGCCGAGGAGATGATCAAGCACTTCATCCGCAAGGTTCACAACCGCAAGGGCTTCGTGAACCCCAAGGTGATCGTGTGCGTGCCGTCCGGCGCCACGGCGGTCGAGCGCCGCGCCATCAACGACAGCTGCCTGAACGCCTCGGCCCGCCGCGTCGGCCTGATCGACGAGCCGATGGCCGCCGCTATCGGCGCCGGCCTGCCGATCCACGAGCCGACCGGCTCGATGGTCGTCGACATCGGCGGCGGCACCACCGAGGTGGCGGTCCTGTCGCTGTCGGGCATCGTCTATTCGCGCAGCGTCCGCGTCGGCGGCGACAAGATGGACGAAGCCATCATCAGCTACATGCGCCGGCACCATAACCTGCTGATCGGCGAGACCACCGCCGAGCGCATCAAGAAGGAAATCGGCACCGCCCGCGCGCCGGCCGACGGCGAGGGCCTGGCCATCGAGGTCAAGGGCCGCGACCTGATGCAGGGCGTGCCGCGCGAAGTGCGCATCTCCGAAAAACAGGCCGCCGACGCCCTGGCCGAGCCGGTCAGCCAGATCGTCGAGGCGGTCAAGGTCGCCCTGGAAGCCACCCCGCCGGAGCTGGCCTCCGACATCGCCGACAAGGGCATCATGCTGACCGGCGGCGGCGCGCTGCTGCGCGGCCTGGACGCCGAAATCCGCGACCACACCGGCCTGCCGGTCACCGTCGCCGACGATCCGCTGTCCTGCGTGGCCCTGGGCTGCGGCAAGGTCCTCGAGCATCCCAAGTGGATGAAGGGCGTTCTGGAATCGACCCTCGTCTGATAGCTCTCTAGCAAGCGCGGGGGCGCGGAGGCGCGGACGTGTCCTTACGGGACGGACCTTTCGGCGATCTCAAGGTTCCGCTGACCTGGACGGCGGCGGTGGCGCTCATAGTGGCCGCCGTCGCGGCCGTGGCGTTCCTGATGAGCGACCGTCGCGAGACCCTGCAGGCTTCCGCCTACGGGGCCAGCAAGAACGTGGTCGACACGGTCGAGGCGCCGGTCGGCGGCGTGATCTCCGCGCCCGTGCGCTGGGCCGGGGCCGGGATCGACGGCGTGCGAGGCTATTTCTTCGCGATCTCTGAGAACCGTCGCCTGCGCGCCGAGCTGATCGAGGCGCGGCAGTGGCGCGACAAGGCCATGGCGCTGGAGGACAAGACCCGGCGATACGAGGCCATCCTCGGCCTGAAGACCGATCCGCCGATCCCGATGGTGGCCGCCCGCGTGGTGATGGACGCCCGCGGCCCCTTCGCCAACACCCGGCTCGCCAATGCGGGCAAGGAGGCCGGCGTCGTGGTCGGCAATCCGGTGATGAGCGAGCGCGGCCTGGTCGGCCGGGTGATCGGCGTGGCCGACGGGGCCAGCCGCGTGCTGTTGCTGACCGACATCGCCTCACGCACGCCGGTGATGATCGAGCGCACCAACGCCCGGGCCATCCTGACCGGCGACGGCGGCTCCGACCCGCGGCTCGATTATCTGCGCGGCCGCGATCCGGTGAAGGCGGGCGACCGGTTGCTGACCTCGGGCGACGGCGGCGTCATGCCCCGCGGCCTGCCGGTGGGCACGGCGGTCAAGGGCGTCGACGGCGGCTGGCGGGTTCGTCTGGATTCCGACTACGCGCCGATCGACTATGTCCGCATCCTGAAGTTCAAGGATTTCACCCAGGCCGTCAGCGAGGCCCAGCTCGAAGCCTCGACGGCGTCGCCCCCGACGACGCAGGCCGCTCAGGCCGCCGCGCCGGCCGCCCAGGCGCCGGCCGTCGCCAAGCCCGCGGCCGTCAAACCCGCCGCCGCTCCGAAGCCGAAGCCCGCGCCGGCCAGGCAGCCCGAAACCGCCGCGCCCGCCGCCGGCGCGGACGCCGCCCAGCCGGGCGGAGGCCAGGTATGAGCGGCTTCCAGGCCACCCGGCCGCTCGACCCCTGGCGGTGGCTGGTCGCTCCGACCCTGATCTGCGTCGTGGCGACCATCTTCCTGGCCATTCCGTTGCGGGTGTTCGGCCTGCAGCTTCCCGAGTTCGTCTTTCCGCTGGCGCCGGCCTTCGCCTGGGCGGTGATCCGGCCGTCGATCCTGCCGCCGTTCTTCCTGCTCGGGATGGGCCTGTTCCTCGACCTGTTCTGGGGTGGTCCGCTGGGGCTTTGGGCGATCTCGCTCCTGGCCGCCTACGCCGGGGTGCTGGCCACCCGCAGCGTGATGAACAACCAGGGCCCCCTGGTGATCTGGGCCTGGTACGGGGCGGCCTGTCTTTTGGCCACGGGCACGGCCTACATGCTGACCATGCTGGATTCCATCGCCGTGCCCAGCCTGATCGGGGCGGGGTGGCAGGTGCTGGTCAACGCCGCGCTCTATCCGTTCGCGAACCGGCTGATCCAGCGCTTCGAGGACGCCGATGTCCGCTTCCGGTGATGGGCGTCCAGCTTGAGCGAACCCTCAATCTATTTCAGCGAGGTCAATGAGCGGCAGGGGGTGTTCTCCCGCCGGACCTTCCTGATGGGCGGCCTGGCCGGCGTCGGGGTGCTGGCCCTGGCCGGACGGCTGGCGCAGCTGCAGATCGTCGACGCCGACCGCTACAAGCTGATGGCGGCCGACAACCAGTTCAACTTCCGCCTGGTGCCGCCGCCGCGCGGCCTGATCGTCGACCGCAACGGCGTGGCCCTGGCCTCCAACCGCCCGAACTTCCGGGTGATGCTGACCAAGGACCAGGTCGACGACGTCGACGCCACGCTCGACACGCTGTCGCTGATCTCGCCGCTGTCGCCCGACCGGCGCAAGGCGGTGATGCGCGACATCGAGCAGAGCCCACGGTTCGCGCCGGTCTCGGTGATGGACGACCTGACCTGGGAGCAGTTCTCCGCGGTCAACGTCCGCCTGCCGCAACTGCCCGGCGTCACCGCCGACATGGGCGAGGTGCGCGTCTATCCGTTCGGCGGGGCCTTCGCCCATGTGATCGGCTATGTCTCCAAGGTCTCGGACGTCGACCTCAAGGCGCCGGGGGCGATGAACGACCCGCTGATGCACAATCCGGGCTTCCGCATCGGCAAGCAGGGCGTCGAGAAGGCCCTGGACCGCGAACTGCGCGGCAAGGCCGGCGGCAAGAAGGTCGAGGTCGACGCCCGCGGGCGGGTGATCCGCGAGGACCCGCGCGGCGACATCAAGGCCGTGCCCGGCAAGGAGGTGGCGCTGTCCCTCGACGCCGACGTCCAGAACCGGGCTCTGGAGGTGATGGGCGAGGAGAGCGGGGCCATCGTGCTGATGGACTGCCGGTCGGGCGATCTTCTGTGCATGGTCTCCACGCCCAGCTTCGACGCCAACCGCTTCGTCAAGGGCCTGTCGGGCCCCGAGTACAAGGCCCTGGCCGAGTACGAGCGCAAGCCGCTGCTGGACAAGGCGCTGAGCGGCACCTACCCGCCGGGCTCGACCTTCAAGACCATGACCGCCCTCTCGGCTCTGGAGTCGGGGATCAATCCCGAGGAGCGCATCGTCTGCTCGGGCGGCTGGTTCTTCGGCGGCCGCACCTTCCACTGCTGGCAGAAGCGCGGCCATGGCGCGCAGAGCATGCACGACGCCATCAAGAATTCGTGCGACGTCTACTTCTACCAGATGGCGCTGCGGATCGGCCCGGACGTCATCGCCAGGACCGCGCGGGCGTTCGGCATCAACCAGATCTTCGACATCGGCATTCCGGGCCAGAAGAGCGGGACGCTTCCCGACCGCGACTGGAAGCGCAAGCGTTTCCCCAAGGACCCGGTCTGGCATCCCGGCGAGTCGCCGAGCTTCGGCATCGGGCAGGGGGCTCTGGCGGTGAACGCCCTGCAGCTGGCGGTGATGACCTCGCGGCTGGCCAACGGCCGCAAGGCGCTCAATCCCCGCCTGATCAAGTCGATCGGCGGCGTGGCCACCCCGTCCGGCGCCGACGTGCCCGACCTCCCGTTCAGCAAGGAGCACCTCGACATCGTCCGCGGCGGCATGGCGGCGGTGGCCAACGACGTCACCGGCACGGCCTACAAGCAGAGCCAGCTCGGTCTCGGCGACGTCAAGATGGCCGGCAAGACCGGCACCGCCCAGGTGCGCAACTACGACAAGGCGACCACCCGCAAGGCGTCGGAGTGGCGGTTCAAGGACCACAACCTGTTCGTCGCCTTCGCGCCCTATGACGATCCGCGCTACGCCATGTCGGTGATCATCCAGCACGGCGGCCTGGGCGGCGCGACGGCCGCCGCGCCCCGCGCGCGCGAGGTGATGCGGGTGGCCCTGCTCAAGGACCCGGAGGTGCGGGCGCGGATCGAGAAGCCGATGCCCATGCCCGAGGCCCCGCCGGCCGCCGCCGGCGAGGTCGAGGGCGCCGCGCCGCCGCCGCCCACCGACGCGTCGGGCCAGCCGTCGCCGTTCCCCTCCAGCCCACCGCCGGACCCGCAATGACCGCCAGCGCCCTGACCCGCCCCGGCGAGCGCGATCGCCTGATCGTCAAGTTCGGCCAGATCGACTGGGCGCTCTGCGTCCTGCTGTCGCTGATCGCGGGGGCGGGCGGGGTGATGCTCTATTCGATCGCCGGCAGTTCGTGGACGCCGTGGGCGGCGGACCACCTGATCCGCTTCTCGATCTTCTTCGGCCTGATGATCGTCCTGGCCCTGATCGACATCCGCGTCTGGTTCGCCCTGGCCTATCCGGTCTACGGCATGGGGCTGCTGATGCTCATCGCCGTGGCCCTTGTGGGCGAGGTCTCGCTGGGCGCCCAGCGCTGGCTGCACCTCGGCTTCGTGCGCATCCAGCCGTCCGAGATCATGAAGGTCGGCCTCGTCCTCGCCCTGGCGCGTTTCTATCACGGCGTCTCGGCCAAGGATGCGCGCTTCTCGTGGAAGCTGCTGATCCCGGCGGGGCTGATCGGCATGCCCGCCCTGCTGGTGGCGCACCAGCCCGACCTCGGCACGGCGATCCTGTTGTCGGCCACGGGCGCGGCCATCGTGGTGCTGGCCGGGCTCGACTGGCGGGTGATCCTGACCGGGGTGGTCGGCGCGGCGGTGGCGGTGCCGCCCTTCATCATGTTCGTGATGAAGGACTATCAGCGCGACCGCATCCTGACCTTCCTCAATCCCGAGAACGACCCCTCGGGCGCCGGCTACCACACCTTGCAGGCCAAGATCGCCCTGGGCTCGGGCGGCCTGCTCGGCAAGGGCTACGGCCTCGGCTCGCAGAGCCAGCTCAACTTCCTGCCCGAAAAGCAGACCGATTTCATCTTCGCCACCCTGGCCGAGGAGTTCGGTTTCGTCGGCTGCGTGTCGATCCTGATCCTCTACGCCGCGGTGATCTTCATCGCCCTGCGCATCGCCGCCACCGCCCACAGCCATTTCGGCCGCCTGTGCGCGGCCGGGATCACGGCGACCTTCACCCTCTACGTGCTGATCAACGGGGCGATGGTCATGGGCCTGGCCCCGGTGGTGGGCGTGCCGATGCCGCTCTTGTCCTACGGCGGCACGGTGATGCTGACGGTGATGGTCGGCTTCGGCCTGGTCCAGGCCGTGCGGGTGCACCGCTATTCGGAAGTGACCAGCGGCAAGGGCACGCTGGTCTGACCGGCGCTTCGGCAGGCTCGCCGCCGCCCGGGCGGCGCTAGACCGTGAAGGCCTGGTCCGTGGCGCGCACCAGGCCGTCGACCACCCCGGGTTCGGTCGAGGCGTGGCCGGCGTCCCAGATCAGGTCGAACCGCGCCTCGGGCCAGGCCTTGTGCAGCCTCCAGGCGCTTTCCATCGGCGTGACCACGTCGAAGCGGCCCTGGACGATCCAGCCGGGGATGTGGCGGATGCGGCCGATGTTCTTGAGCAGCCAGCCGTCCTCCTCGAAGAAGCCCTTGTTGGCGAAGAAGTGGCATTCGATGCGGGCGAAGGCGATGGCGAAGTCGGCCTCGTTGAACTTGGCCGGCCGCGCCTCGGGGCCGCGGATCGAGATGGTGTCGCCCTCCCACTGGCTCCAGGCCTCGGCGGCCTCAGCCTGGACGGCGCGGTCGGCATGGGTCAGCCGGCGGTGATAGGCGGCCATCAGGTCGCCGCGCTCGGCCTCGGGGATCGGGGCCAGGAACCGCTCCCAGGCGTCGGGGAAGAGGTACGAGGCCCCGTCCTGGTAGAACCAGCCCAGCTCGCGGTCGGTCAGCAGGAACACGCCGCGCAGGACCAGCGCCTCGACCCGTTCGGGATGGGTGACGGCGTAGGCGAGGGCGAGCGTCGATCCCCACGAGCCGCCGAACACCGTCCAGCGCTCGACGCCCAGGTGGACGCGCAGTCGCTCGATGTCCTCGATCAGGCTCCAGGTGGTGTTGTTGTCGAGGCTGGCGTTCGGCCGCGACTTGCCGCAGCCGCGCTGGTCGAACAGCGCCATCCGCCAGCGCTTGGGGTCGAAGAAGCGGCGCATGGTGGGGTTGATGGCCCCGCCCGGGCCGCCGTGCAGGATGACGCAGGGCTTGCCGTTCGGCTTGCCGCACTCCTCGTAATAGATCTCGTGGCCGTCGCCGGTGGGCAGCCATCCGGCCGCGAACGGCTCGTTGTCGGAGTAAAGTCCGCGACGGGGCGCCTGGGCGACGGCGGCGTCTGGCGAGGGAGCGTGGCGTTCCATGTCCCCAGCCTACTGCGGGCCGTCGCCGCCCGCCATACAGCTATTGGTGAAAGCGACGATCCAGCCAGTCGAGAATGGCCAGGTTGACCGCCTCGGGCCGCTCCTGCTGGGTCCAGTGGCCTGAATCGCGCACCAGCACCTTCTCCAGGTCCGGGACATAGGCCTCCATGCCGTCGGCGGCCGAGGGCGGCAGCACCGCGTCCTTCTCGGCCATGATCATCAGGGCGGGGGCCGCGACCTTCTGCTCCACCCCGGCGGTGCGCTCCCAGTTGCGGGTGAAGTTGCGGTACCAGTTGATCCCGCCGGTGAAGCCGGTCGCCTGGTAGGTTTCGACGAAGGCGGCGGTTTCTTCGTCGGTCAGGAAGCGGTCGCGGCGGTCGGCGGCCGGGTCGTAGGCCTCCAGCATGCGGATCAGCGCGAAGCTAGAACCCGACCCCGAACCCGATCCGGACCGGGCCCCGGCCAGGCCGGCGGAGGGCGGCTGGTCGGGCGGCGGCTTTCGCATGAAGAAGTCCATGGTCTTGCCGACGTCGGCGGCCAGGATGGCGTCGGCGTCGCCATAGGTCTGGAAATGCACGATGTACATGTCGTCGCCGAAGCGGGCGCGCATGATGGCGATGGGGTCGGCCGGCGGCCGGGGCATGAACGGGGTGTTGATCCCGATGACGCCGGCGACGCGGTCGGGATGCAGCAGGGCCATCTGCCAGACGACGATGCCGCCCCAGTCGTGGCCGCAGAACACCGCCTTGTCGACGCCCAGGTGATCGAGCAGGGCGGCCAGGTCGCCGGTCAGGCGTTCGATGTCGTAGTCCTCGACCGCCGCCGGTCGGTCGCTGAGGCCGTAGCCGCGCTGGTCGGGCGCGATCACCCAGCGGCCGGCGTCGGCCAGCGCCTTGATCTGGTGGCGCCACGAGAAGGCCAGTTCCGGCCAGCCGTGGCAGAGGATCACCGGCGTTCCGCGGCGCGGCCCCGCCTCGTAATAGGCCAGCCGCACCTCGCCGAGCTGGGCGTACTGGACCGGCGGCATCTGGCGAGCGAGCGCGTCCGACATGGCGTTCCCCGAGGCGTTGTCTCAAACAATTGTTTAGGCTGAACGGCGTTCGCCGGTCTGGCAAGGGCGGTGCAGGGTTTTCTCGCCGTCGAAAGCGGATAAAAGCGGGCCTTCCGCCGACCGGGAGCCCGCTTGTCCATTCCGACCCAACAGATCGAAGGCCCCGCCCGCACGCCCTGGGGCCTCGTCGTCCTGCTCGGCGCCCTGACCGCCTTCGCCCCCATGTCGATCGACATGTACCTGCCGAGCCTGCCGGCGATCGGCGCGACGCTGCGCGCCAGCCCCGAGGCGACCCAGGCGACGTTGTCGACCTTCTTTCTGGGCATGGCCTTGGGCCAGTTCCTCTATGGGCCGGCGTCCGACCGTTTCGGCCGCCGCGCGCCGATCCTGATCGGCGCCCTGGTCTACGCGCTCGCCTCGGCCGCCTGCGCGCTCGCCCCGACGATCGAGGCCCTGCAGGGCGCGCGGTTCGTCCAGGCCCTGGGCGGCTGCGCCGGGGCGGTGGTGGCGCGGGCCATCGTCCGCGACCGCTTCAACCACCAGGACACGGCGCGCATCCTGTCGCTGCTGATGCTGATCATGGGGCTGGCGCCGATCCTGGCGCCCCTGGCCGGCGGCGCGATCCTGGCGGCGGCCGGCTGGCGGGCGATCTTCTGGACCCTGGCCGGGTTCGGCGTGCTGATCGGCGTCTGGGTGGCGACGCGGCTGGCCGAGTCGCGCTCGGCCGAGACGGCCGCCCAGGCCAGGGCCGAGCATCCGCTGCGGGCCTACGCCGCCCTGCTGAGCGAGCCGCGCCTGTTGGGCTACGCCATCGCCGGGGCGCTGAACGGGGCCACGCTGTTCACCTACATTTCGGCCTCGCCCGACCTGGTGATCGGCGCCTATGGCGTGTCGCCCCAGGCGTTCGGCTGGGTGTTCGGGATCAACGCCCTGGGCGTCATCGGCGCCAGCCAGGTCAACCGGCGCCTGCTGCGGCGGCGCACGGCCGACGCCATCCTGGCCAAGGCCTCGATCGTCTCGGTCGCCGCCGCGGTCCTGCTGGCGGGGGCGGCCTTCACCGGCCTCGGCGGCCGCTGGTCGGTGCTGGGGCTGCTGTTCGTGGTGCTGGCCTCGTTCGGCCTGATGCAGGGCAACACCATGGCCGGCGCGCTCAGCGTCGATCCCCGCCGGGCCGGCTCGATATCGGCGCTGATGGGTGGGGCCTCGTTCGCCGCCGGGGCGATCGCCTCGTGGCTCGGCGGCGCCTTCCACGACGGCACGGCCCGGCCGATGGCGACGGTGATGCTGGTCTGCCTGACCGGTTCGTGCGCGGCCCTGTTCCTGCTCGCCCTGCGCCGGCCTCAGGCCTCGGCCTGACGGCTCCGCAGCGCCGACCAGCCCAGGCAGACCCAGCCGGCCAGGAAGGCGGCGCCGCCCAGGGGCGTGACCGCGCCCAGCCAGCGCGGGCCGCCCAGGGCCATGGCGTAGAGCGATCCCGAGAACAGCACGGCGCCGGCCAGGAACAGCGTCGCCGTCACGCCGGCGCCCCGGCCGGCGAGGCGGCCGATCGCCACCGCCGCCAGCACGGCGAGGGCGTGGACGATCTGGTACTGCGAGCCCAGGCGCAGCCACTCCTTGGCCTGCGGGTCGGCGACGCCGTGGGCGGCGAAGGCGCCCAGCGCCACGGCCAGAAAGCCGCTGGCGGCGGCCAGGGCCGTCCACATCCGATCCTGTCTGGTCACGCGAAAGCCTTCCCTTAGGTCACAATTGCATTCGAGCGCGCCGACCTTAGGCTGAACCGGTCGGACGCCGAAAGCCCCGGAAACAGGGGGCGGGCGCCGATGCAGGAGGAGACTGCCGGATGCCGCTGACCCGGGGCGACGACTATCCCATCCACCAGACGCCCGAGCCGGTCGCCTATTCCGGCACGGACCGGAATTTCTACGACCGCTACTTTTTCAACGGCTACGGCCCCGATCCGGACGACGGGGGCGAGGACTTCTTCGCCGTGGCGTTCGGGGTCTATCCGCACCTGAACATCGCCGACGCCGCGTTCACGATGGTGCGGGGCGGGGTCGAGACCGCCCTGCACGCCAGCCGCTGGCTGGGCATGGAGCGGATGGACCTGCGCGTCGGGCCGATCGCCGTCGAGGTGCTGGAGCCGCTGCGCCGTCTCAAGGTCACGGTCGAGGCGCCCGAGCATGGCCTGCGGGCCGAGCTGGTCTTCGAGGGCCGCGCCTTTCCCGTCGAGGAGCCGCGCTTCACCCGCCGGATCGGGCCACGCACCTTCATGGACTACACCCGCATGACCCAGAACGGCCGCTATTCCGGCTGGGTCGAGCGGGACGGCGAGCGGCGCTCCGTCGACGGGTTCGTCGGCACGCGCGACCGGTCCTGGGGCGTGCGGCCGGTCGGCGCCCGCGATCCGCAGGAGACCCCGCCGCCCCAGCCGCCGCAGTTCTTCTGGCTGTGGTCGCCCTGCAACTTTCCGTCCGGCGGCTTCTTCTTCCACACCAACGACGACGGGGAGGGGCGGCCCTGGAACCGTCGCGCGGTCTGGGCGCCGGACGGCGCCGACGAAGCCGGGCTGCGCCATATCGACCAGGCGAGCGTCGAGATCGACTGGAAGTCCGGCACGCGCCACGCCCGGCGGGCGGTGGTGCGGCTGACCGATGCACAGGGCGAGCGGCGGATCGTCTTCGAGCCCACCTACGAATTCTACATGCTCGGCCTGGGCTACGGCCATCCGAAGTGGGGACACGGCCTGGCGCACGGGCCGCTGGCCGTCGAGCGCGAGGACCTCGACCTCGCCGCCGTCGATCCGCGCCTGCCGCACCACCTGCACGTCCAGGCCCTGTCCAAGGTCACATACAGCGACGCCGCCGGCCGCGTCCAGGTCGGGCGCGGGGTGCTGGAGCAACTGGCGCTCGGGCCGCACGCGCCCTCTGGATTCAAGGACCTGCTGGACTTCGCGCCGTGACCGCGCCGATCTTCGCCGGCGGTCTCGCCGAGCGCCTGGCGGCCTATCTGTCCCGGCTCTGGGACGGGCCGGTCGAGATCCGCGACCTGTCGCGCATTCCCGGCGGCGCCAGCCGCGAGACCTATCGTTTCGACGCCGTGGTCGGCGGGGAGACGCGGGGGCTGATCCTGCGGCGCGACCCGCCGGGCAGCCTGATCGACACCGACCGCCGGCTGGAATACGCGGCCTATGAGAGCTTCCACGGCCGCGAGGCGCCGACGCCGCGGCCGGTCGCGCTGGAGGCCGGCGAAAGCGAGCTCGAACGACCGTTCTTCCTGATGGAGCGGATCGACGGCGGCCGGGCCGCCGGGCCGTTCACCGCCGACCCCTACGGCGCCCACGCGCGGGCCCTGGGCGAGCAGTTCTTCGCCATCCTCGGCCGTATCGCCCGCGCCGATCCGGCCGGCCTGCCTATCGCCCGGCTCAGTCAGACCCCGGCGGCCGACGCCTGCTGGCTGCGCGAGCTCGACCATTGGGAGGGCGTCATCGACTCCGACGAGCAGCACCCCCAGCCCATCGTGCGCGCCGCCATCCGCCGCCTGCGCCGCAACCCGCCGCCGTCGGCCCAGAAGATCAGCGTGGTCCATGGCGACTATCGCAGCGGCAACTTCATGCACGACGGCGGCGGTCGCATCGTGGCGGTGCTCGACTGGGAGATGGCGCATCTTGGCGATCCGCTGGAGGACCTGGGCTGGGCCATCGATCCGCTATGGGCGCACTTCGAGACCGAGCGCGTCGGCGGGATGCTTCCCCGCGCCGAGGCGATCGCCATCTGGGAGCGCGAGAGCGGCCTGGCCGCCGACCCCGCCGCCCTGGCCTGGTGGGAGTTGTTCAACGCCGTCAAGGGGCAGGGCATCTGGACCTCGGCGGCCAAGGAATACGCCGACGGCGGTTATCGCGACCCGGTGCTGGGCTTCTCCGGCTGGTACACGGCCCGGCGTCACGACAAGATCATCGCCGACCGCCTGGTCGCTCTGGAGGCCTGGACATGACGCCCTCCGTTCCCGAGCTGCTGGTCGGCAACTTCCTCTGCCTGATCGAGCCGCCGCAGCCCGAGGCGATGGGCGAGTTCATGGCCGGCAAGGTGGCCGTGACCGGCCTGATCGGCCTGCTGGCGGCGCAGGAGGCGCAGAGCGGGGTCGAAACCCGCGTCTGGGAGAACGCTGCCCTGCGCGCGCTGTTCGCCGAGGCCGCGGCCGCCGTTCCATCGGACCTCGGTGATCGGTTGGCCGCGGCCGCGGCCGGCGAGGACCGCGACCTCTCGCTGGGGGCGCTGGACCGGGGCAACGCCGGGCTGCGCCGGTTGCTGATCGAGCTGCATGTCGCCGCCGAGACGGCGGGCGACCGGGCGCTGGACCGTCGTATCCTCGGCCTCTACCAGCAGATGGCCGACCGTCGCCTGCTGACCCTGCCGCCGATGCCGGCCCGCTGAAGCCCGCCGCTTGCGGCCGGCGGCGGCGAGGCCTATTCCAGGGCGGGGGCTGGGAGGGTCGCCATGCGCAAGCGCACGGCCGCGATTGCGGCGTTGTCGGTCGCGGGGTTGGTCTTCGGCGCGGCTCGCGCCCAGGAGACCAAGACGTTCAAGAGCTGGAGCGCGGCGTGCGACAACGCCCGCGCCTGCACCGCTTTCGGGTTCACCGAGGACGGGTCGGATCAGCGGGGCTTCCTGCGCATCCAGCGCCAGGCCGGCCCGGCCGCCGCGCCGGCCGTCTCCGTGGCCAGCGCCGACGCCGGCGCGGGCCCGCCCAAGCCCTGGACGGTCAAGATCGACGGCCGGACCCTGCCGGGCCTGGGCGGCGTGCGCCCAGCCGGGCGCGACGACGACCGCCGTATCGATCTTTCGCCGACGCAGGCGAGCGCCTTGATCGCGGCCTTGCGCAACGGCGGCGTCCTGACGGTGGAGGAGGGCGCGACGCCCATCCTGTCGATCAGCCTCGCCGGCAGCACGGCTTCGCTGTTGTGGATCGACGATCGCCAGGGGCGCGCCGGCGGGGCCACCGCCCTGGTGGCGCGCGGCGCCAAGCCGGCCGCCGCCGTCCCGCCGCCGCCGGCCCTGCCGGTCGTGCGCCGCGCGCCGCCGGTGGCGCAGTCGGGGCTGCCGGCCGCCCTGCCCAAATCGCTCGCCCGGACCGGCGCCTTCAGCGACTGCGACAGCGAAGGCGCGCCGGCCTCGGACGAGATCGAGATCCATCGCCTCTCGCCCGGCGTCGTGCTGTTCGCCGCGCCCTGCATGCGCGGCGCCTACAATCTGGTCTACGGCCTGATGCTGGCGGACGAACGGGGGAGGCGCGCGCGCCTGGCCGACCTGCCCCTGTCGCCCGGCTCCAACCCGGCCGTCACCAGTTCGCTGATGAACATCGGGTTCGACCCCAAGACCCAGACCCTGACCAGCTTCGGCAAGGGGCGAGGCCCGGGCGACTGCGGCGAGAGCCTGACCTGGGTGTGGGACGGCGCCGCCTTCCGCCTGGTCGAGGACGTCGCCATGTCGGCTTGCAAGGGCGTCGGGCCGGACGACTGGCCGACGGTCTACCGCGCCGTGGTCCGCTGACCGGCCGCCCGATCGCCGCGACTCGGTCCGCGCGACTCTGATAGGGCGGGGCCATGCCGATCACCCTGCGCCTGGGCCTCTACTACGCCACGATCTTCGCGGGGACGGGCGTGAGCCTGCCCTATATCGCCGTCTGGTTCCGGGCCCAGGGGCTGAACGGGGCGCAGATCGGAGCCATCCTGTCCGCGCCGATGCTGGCCCGCGTGCTGACCGGCCCGGCCCTCGGCCTTTGGGCCGACGGCTTCCGGCTGCGGCGCACCCCGATGGCGCTGCTGGGCGCGGCGGCGGCGGCGGGCTACGCCGCCTTGGGGTTCATGCACGGGTTCTGGGCCTGGTTCGTCGCCTGGTTCGTCGGGGCCACCGCCATCGCCGCCCTGACCCCGCTGGCCGACGTCGTCGCCATCCGGCGGGCGCGGCTGGACGGTTTCGTCTATGGCCTGCCGCGCGGCGTCGGCTCGACGGCCTATGTGCTGGCCAACCTGACCATGGGGCTGCTGCTGACCCGCTGGCCGCCGCAGATCGTGCTGTGGTGGATCGTGGTCCTGGCCGTGCTGACGATCGCGGCGGCGCGCGTGCTGTTGCCGCCGGACCCGGTGCATGACGGCGCGCGCGTGGGCGGACGCGACCGCCTGCGTGGGCTGGGCGGCCTCCTGCGCGACCGGACGTTCCTGCTGGCGGCGGTCTCGGCCGGGCTGATCCAGGCCGGGCACGCCTTCTACTACGGCTTCTCGACGCTGATCTGGAAGGCGCAGGGGCTCTCCGCCGCCCTGATCGGCATGCTCTGGGCGGTCGGGGTCGCGGCCGAGGTGGCCTTCATGTGGTTCATGGAGCCGTGGCGTCGGCGGCTCGGGCCGGCGCGCCTCCTGGCCCTGGGCGGCCTCGGCGCCGTCGTGCGCTGGACGGCGCTGGGCCTGTCGCCGCCGGTGGCCCTGCTGGTTCCGTTGCAGGGCCTGCACATGTTCAGCTTCACCAGCACCTACATGGCGTCGTTGCAGATGATGGAGCGGCTGGCGCCGCCGCAGAGCGCCTCGGCGGCGCAGACCTTCAGCTCGGCCCTGTCGACCGGGCTGCTGATCGGGATCGCCACCCTGGCCTCGGGACCGCTGTTCGACGCCGTCGGCGCGGCCGGCTATTTCGCGATGGCGGCGACGGCCGGCTGCGGCCTGGCCGGCGCCCTGATCCTGGTGCGGCGGCCGGCTTCCGAACTGGCGTGACCGGGGTCACCAGTCGGTCGGGCTGACCTCGAACGCCCGGACCTCGGACATGGTGCGCAGCCGCAGCGCCAGCGCTTCGACCGCGCCGCGATCCTCGGTGGCCGCCATGATCTTGTAGATGAAGGCGTCGTCCTGCTCGTCGGTGCAGTAGGCCAGCCGGGCGGCGACGAAGCCGTAGTCGCGCAGCAGCGAGCGGATCTCGTCCGGGCCGGGCGCCGTCTCACGGGCGAAGCGCAGCTCGACATGGCTGTAGATCTGCTGCGGCATGCGGTCCTCGACCTTGCGCATGAGCGACAGGGTGATCAGCAGGATCGCCGTGGCGGCCAGGCCCGGGAACCAGAAGCCCGCGCCGATCAGCACCCCGATCGCCGCAGTGACCCAGATCGAGGCGGCGGTGGTCAGGCCGTGGACGGTCAGCCCCTCCTTGAAGATCACCCCCGCGCCCAGGAAGCCGATCCCGGTCATGATCCCCTGGACGATGCGGCCGGGGGCGAAGCTGACGATCTGATGCGGAATTCCGGGCGGGTAGAGGAAGAACTCGAAGAGGGCCAGGATCATCACCAGCGAACAGCCGAGCGAGACCAGGGCGTGGGTCCGAAAGCCGGCCGGGCGGCCATGGAAGGTCCGCTCCAGCCCGATGGCCGCGCCCGCCGCCCAAGCCGCGCCGAGACGCAGGATGATCTCGATATAGTGCTGCTCCAAGGCGTTCAGCCTCCGATAGGGGCGCCCTTCGCGCCGGGCCGGCGTCGCCCTAACCCCACAGGGCCGGCGACGGGGGTTCAATCATGGAACCATGAAAAATCAATCCAGGCTCGCGGTCTCGCGCGAGAAGGAGCGGGCCGTCGAGATCGACCACCCGCGCGCCCTGGGCGAGGATCATCGCCGGCGCCATGGCCAGGGAGGTGGCGACCATGCAGCCGGCCATGATCTCCAGGCCGAGCGCCCTGGCGTCGGCGACCAGGGCCAGGGCCTCGGTCAGGCCGCCGGTCTTGTCCAGCTTGACGTTGACGCAGCCGTACCGCCGGGCGATGGCGGCGAGATCGGCGCGGGTGTGCAGGCTTTCGTCGGCGCACAGCGGCACCGGGCTGGCGAAACCCTCCAGCGCCTCGTCCGCGCCGGCCTTCAGCGGCTGTTCGATCAGCAGCACGTCGAGGCGCGCGAACTCGGGGGCCAGCCGGACGAGGTCGTCGAAGGACAGGGCTTCGTTGGCGTCGACCACCAGCCGCGTCCTGGGCGCGGCCCGACGCACCGCCTCGACCCGCTCCAGGTCGCCTGGGCCGCCGATCTTGAGCTTGAGCATCGGGCGGCGGGCGGCGGCGCGGGCCTGTTCGGCCATGACCTCGGGGGCGGCGAGACTGATGGTGTAGCAGGTCTTGACCGGATCGAGGCGCTGTCGGCCGGCGCGGACGTGCGCTGGAACGCCGCTCTGCTTGGCCTCCAGGTCCCACAAGGCGCAGTCGAGGGCGTTGCGGGCGGCGCCGGGACGCAACAGGTCCTGCAAAGCGGCGCGGTCGCAGCCGGCCTCCAGCGGCCCGCGGGCGGCCTCGATCTCGCCCAGCACGCCCTCGACCGTCTCGCCATAGCGGGGGTAGGGCGTGCATTCGCCGCGTCCGACCGCGTCGCCGCAGCGCAGCTCGGCCACCACCACATGCGCCTCGGTCTTGGAGCCGCGGGCGATGGTGAAGGCCCCGGCTATGGGCCAGCGCTCGTCGCGCGCCTCGAGGCGGCGCATCAGCCGACGTCGCCGGTCGCCGCTTCCAGCAGCAGGAAGGCGCGGCCCTGGTCGGTGGTCAGCAGGGACAGGGCCAGCTCGCCTTGCGGATCGCGCCGCGCGCCGTCGGCCAGCAGGCCTTCGTAGCGGCGGACGAAACGCTCGGCCTGGGTGCGCAGGCCGCGATCGGCCAGCAGGCGGCGGGACAGGCGCCGGACGGCCGCCGGGGCCAGGCGCTTGACCATCTCGCGGGCGGCGGCGATGTCGCCGTCCTGCAGCTCGGCGGCGACTTCCTCGATCCGCGCCCGCGGCAGCAGCGCCGCCGCGTCGATGCCCAGGGCCTCGATCTCGGCGATCAGCTTGACGGCGGTCTGCTCGCCGCCCTCGACGTCGTCGTCCATCGAGGACAGCAGCTCTTTCCAGGTCCAGCCGTCGGTCTCGGCGGCCTGGGGCTCGGCCGGGGCGCGGCCGCCGGCGGCGTCGAAGACGTCGGCGAACTCGGCGTCGCTGGCGGTCGGCGTCAGCTTGAGGCGAGGGCGCAGTCCGGAGGTCGCGGCGGCGTCCGGGGCCGGCGGGGGCGCGGGCGGCGCGGCGCGGGGCGCGGCGGTCGGAGCTGGGTCGGGACGCAGGGAGAACTGGGCCGAGACCGACGACAGCGGCGAGCGCGCCGGCCGCGAGGCCGAGGCGGCGCCCGAGGCGGCTCCGCCGACGACGCCCATCAGGCGCACGGCCTCGCTGAGCATCTCGTAGTTGCGGCGCACGCGCTCCTGGAAGGCGGCGTCGATGGCCTGGGTCTCCTCGGCCGCCTTGCGCGCCGAGGCCAGCAGGTGGTCGACGCCGCGCTCGACGGCGGCCTGGACCTCCTGGCTGCGGCTCTGGGCGTCGGCCGGGAGCCGGGCGGTGCGCGCCTCCAACTCGGCCAGCAGATTTTCCAGTTCGGCCAGGGTCTGGCGGGTCGAGCCGACGCTTTCCTCCAGCCGCTTGGCCGAGCGGGCGCCGGCTTCGTCGACCAGGTTGGCGGACCGCTCGATCAGCGTGCGCGCCTCGTTCAGGCGGGATTCGAACAGGGCGTCCGCCTTCTGTCCGACGCCGAAGGCGGCCTCGCCCAATTGGTCGATCTTCAGGCGCGCGACCTCGGCTTGGGCCGCCGCCGCCTCGCGGGCCTGTTCCGCAGCCGAAGCCAGGTCGTCGATCACGCGTCGCGCCTCGCTCTCCATCGACAGGCGCTGCTGTGAGGCGGCGTCGGCGATGGCGTTCAGCGAGTGCATGGCCGAGGCGCCGAACAGGTCGCGCTCTTCCTTGGCGGCCTCGGCCAGTTCGCGGAACTGGTCGGCGGCGGCCCCGATCAGGCGCTGCAGGTTCTCGGCGTTGCGCGAAGCGGCCTCGCCCAGTTCGGAGGCACCGCCATAAGCCTTGGCCACCAGTTCGGCGAGCTGGGCCTGCTGGCTCTCGATCTGGGCGGCGAAGTCTTCTTGCTCGGTGCGCAGACCGTGCACGATCGCCACCAGAGCGCCGCGCTGTTCGGCCAGGCCTTCCTCGACCAGGCGGGCCTGTTCGCCGACCGTGGCGCCGGCCGCCTCCAGGCGGGCGCTCTGGCGGGTCAGGTCCTCGGACGCGATCCGGGCCACGTCGCCGGTCTCGCCGGCCGCGGCGGCGAGGTCGGCGGCGCGGGCCGCCAGGGCGGCCTCGGCCTCGCGCAGCTGGGTCTCGGCCAAGTCGGACGCTTCGGCGACCATGCGGGCCTGGCGGGTGATGGCGTCGGCCACCCCGACCACCTGGGCGTCGAGCGTCGTCGACAGCGCGCCGAGGGCTTCGCGTTCCTTGCCCAGCCCCTGCGTGACGGCCTCGGCCGTGCGCGCCGAGGCGCCGGCCGCCTCGACCAACCGTTCGGTCTCCAGAGCCAACACCTCGCGCAGGGCGGCCAGTTCGTTGCGGGCCTGAGCGGCGGCGGCGGTGGCGCTGTCGATCTCGCGACGGACTGTCTCGACAATCGATCCGGTCTTGGCCGCCGCGAGGACGGCCGGCTCCAGCATGTCGCGGGCCAGAGCCTTGTTGCGCCTCGCCTCGGCGGCCAGCCGCAGGCCCTGTTTGAGAACGAAGGCGGCGACCCAGACCAGGCCGATCGGTCCGATGGCCAGCAGGCCGAGGACGATCAGCGCGAAGACCGGCTGGTCCAGCGGCGACACCCGCCCGAGATAGCCCAGGGCGTAGGCGATCGGGCCAAGGCCCCACATCACCGAAACCACCAGGGCGGCCAGATAGACGAAGCGGCCGGCGGCCGGCTCCTTGACCGAAGGCTGAAGGTGGTCGACCGGAGCCCGCGTCGGCGGCGCGGCGCGTTTTGGCGGGCGCGGGGCCGGACCGGAGGCGGGCAGGGCGGCCTCGGGTTCGGCCGGCGCCATCGCGGGGACGGCCAGTTCGATCTCGGGATCGGCGGTCGGCGGCGGCGCGGGCGCGGCGGCGTCGTCGAAAACGAAGGCTGGCCCCAGCCGCGCGGCGGCGTCCTCCGACGTTTTCGGGACTGCGCCGAAATCCAACGGCTTAGGCCTCTTAACCTTCATCAGCGACCGTCCTGTGGGCAGGGTTGTCCCGCGACTGCGCGCCCGCCCAAAAACTTCGCGCATCGGATGAAATTTACGGGCGAAAGCCGCCGTCGCAAAGCCGCTTTAGCGTGGGCGTTGATATTCGCTGCGGACCGCCCCGTCCGCGACTATGGTGCAGGCCGGCCGCGAGCGCGGAGAACAGGCGATGGCTGGGGGTTCTGGAGCGGAGACGGCGGCGCGCCCGACGCGGGCCGAGCGGGCTTATCTGCGTCTCGGCCTCGACCAGCCGGGCGGCAAGCTGCCGCTGTTCGACAGCCGTGGACAAAGGATCAGCGAACAGACCATACGCGCCTGCCTCAGGCGAGGATGGGCCGAGCCCTGGTTCAAGAACCCCCTGGCGCCGGACTGGCTGGTGTGTCGCCTGACGGCGGCGGGAGCGGAGGCGGTGCGGGCTTCGACGCTCAGGTCCGAGCCAGCCGCACCGTGACGGCGATGTGCGGCCTGTCCGCCTCGGCGAACGGCGCAGGACGCGGGGCGGCGAGCGGCGCGGAGGTCTTGACCACCTCGGCCCGGTCCTTGGGAGAAAGCTGGATGGCGGAGCATTCGGCGACCGGTTTCATGACCACGCCGAAATGGCCGAGGGCCATGGTGGCCAGGGCCACGATCAAGGTTGCGAAGAACTCCACGACGGCGTGCACGGCCGAATCCCCTGGGCGAGCTCGAACGACGCGGTTATCCATCCGCGCGCGCGGCAGGGCAACGGCCGTAACATGAAATTTTGGTCATGCCGCACGCATGAGCGTCCGATGAACGCGCTCGCATCTGCGGGCGGGCTTTGGCTACCATCCAGATCAAGGGCAGTTTCGGGATTCGTCAATGAGTGATGCCGCCAGCGCCGCCGTCAGACCGGCTCAGGCCGCCCCCGCGTCCGCGGCGGCGAAGGTCGACTGGGGCAAGCTCATGCTCGGCTTCGGCGGCATGGTCATCGGCCAGTTCATGGCCATCCTCGACATCCAGATTGTCTCGGCCTCGCTGCCCCAGATCCAGGCCGGCATCGGCGCCAGCGCCGACGAGGTCAGCTGGGTCCAGACCGCCTATCTGGTGGCCGAGGTGGTGATGATCCCGCTCTCGGGCTACCTGTCGCGGCTGTGGGGCACGCAGAGGGTCTATCTGGCCTCCTGCATCGGCTTCATCGTCATGAGCGTGCTGACCGGCTTGTCGACCAGCGTCGACATGATGATCCTGACCCGGGCCCTGCAAGGGTTCATCGGCGGGGCGATGATCCCAACGGTGTTCGCGGTGGCCTTCACGGCGTTCCCGCCCGAGCGTCGGATGACCGCCAGCATCGTCATGGGCCTCATCGTCACCTTGGCGCCGACCGTCGGCCCGACCCTCGGCGGCCACCTGACCGAGATGCTGAACTGGCGCTGGCTGTTCTTCATCAACGTCTTCCCCGGCATGCTGGCCCTGTTCCTGGTGGGGCGCTACGGCAAGTTCGACGAGGGCGACCCGCGCCTGGCCAAGGGGTTCGACTGGTTCGGCCTGGCGGTGATGGCGATCTTCCTGCTCAGCCTGCAGTACGTGCTGGAGGAGGGGGCCAAGAACAGCTGGTTCGACGACGACGTCATCCTGCTCCTGACCATCACGGCGTTCGCGGGCGGGGCGGTGTTCATCTGGCGATCCTTGACCTACCGCCAGCCGATCGTCGAGTTGCGGGCCTTCGCCAACAAGAACTTCCTGATCGGGGTGACGATGACCTTCGTCACCGGCGCGTCCCTGTTCGGCGGCACCTTCCTGCTGCCGTTGTTCCTCGGGCGCGTGCGCGGCTACTCGTCGGCCGAGGTCGGCACCACCATGCTGGTCTCGGGCCTTTCGATGTTCCTCACCGGCCCGACCCTGGGCGGCCTGGTGCGCAAGCTCGACGCGCGCATCCCGATGTTCGTCGGCTTTTCGATGGCGGCCTGGGGTTTCTGGCTCGGCCACGACCTCACCGAGAACTGGGGGTTCTGGGAGTTCGCCGCCTTGCAGGCCTGGCGCGGCGTCGGGGTGATGATCGCCATGACCATGACGCAGACGGTGACCATGGCCACCCTGCCGCCGCAGATGGTCAAGAACGCCTCGGGGCTGATCAACCTGGCGCGCAACACCGGCGGCGCGGTGGGGCTGGCCCTGCTGTCGACCACCCTGACCAACCAGACCGCCCTGCACCTGAACGACCTGTCGAGCGGGGTCAGCATCGCCAGCGCCCAGTCGCAGGCCATGGTCGGCGGCCTGACCCAGCGCATGGCCCAGCTGGGCGTGGCCGACCCGGCCGGCGCGGCGCACAAGGCGTTCAACGGCCTGCTGGTCAAGAACGCGACCGTGCTGGCCTTCGGCGACGCCTTCACCCTGCTGGCGCTGGGTTGCCTGATCGCCGCCGCCGCCTCGCTGTTCGCCACGCCGCCTAAGGCGGCGGCCGCGCCGCCGCCCTCGGATTCCCACTGAGGCGCAAAAGAAAAGGCGCCCGCGGGGAGGGGGATGCCGCGGGCGCCTACGCTGATCGGACGGGGTTTCGGGCCGGGGGGATGAGCCCGAAGGGATGTCAGTTGTCCGATGAGGACAGAATGGTTCCTGGCCGCATCGGCAAGATGGCTGAGGCAAGGTCATTTCAGGGCGGATGTTGCGGCGCCGTATCGTGGGTTTCAGTTTGTGTCGCCAGGGCCCGCTGTTTGGCGTTCGCGCCACGTGATCGGCCGCCGCCGCCGGTCCTGGCGGACCACGACGTCGGCGCGGCGCGGGGTGGTGGCCATCATGTGCCGGGTCAGGCGCTCATAGACCTGGACGAAGCCCGCGACCTCGGCGTCGGACATGGCGTGCGCGGCGGGCCGGCCCTGCTCGGCCAGGCGGGCGCGCAGCTTGCGCTCCTGTTCGGTGCGCCAGCCCAGCACTGTCTCGAAGTCGGGCGGGCGCAGATAGACCAGGCCGTCGAGGCGCGCGAACAGCGCATGGTAGGGCCCGGCCAGGGCCGCGTTGGCGTAGCCTCGCCAGACGCCGTCCTCGTCGGCGCGGCGCTCCAGGGCGTTGATCGGGATCGACAGCGCCGCCGGGGTCTGCGGCGCGGCGCCCACGCACCAGCCTTCGAACAGCACCACGTCGGCCGGCCCCTGAAACGGCGTCCATTCGGACGGCGGCAGGCGGCCGTCCTCGGCCTTGTCGAAGCGCGGGATGGCCGTCGTCACCGAGGTCGCCAGGGCGTCCAGCACCCGCTCGCCCAGGGCGGGATCGTGGGTGCCGGGCGGTCCGCGCGTGCGGAACAGCGGGTGGACCCGCTCGGCCAGGGCCAGACGGTCGCTCCGGTCCAGATAGAGGTCGTCGAGCGAGAGCACCGCCACCGCCAGCCCCCTGTCGCGCAGCAGGCGGGCGGCGGCGGCGGCGACCGTGGACTTGCCGCCGCCCTGGGCCCCGCTCAGGCCGACGGTCACGCCGCGGCCGAGGGCCTCGCGCCGCCCGGCGATCCAGGCGGCCAGGGGAACGCACAATCGCTCGACCGTCTCGGCGAACTCAGGCGGCAGGCGCTCCTGCGCCAGGAACGCCGCCAGCCAATCGGGGTCGCCGCCGGCCATCCTCGTCGCCGTCAGGACCTGCGGGGGACCGCCCCGTCGGGGGGCGCGGCCTGCCAGCCGCCGCCCAGCGCCTGGATCAGGGCCACCGCGGTGGTCTGCCGGTTGCGGGCGGCCTGGGCCAGCGCCACCCGGGCGGTGAGGGCCGCCGTCTGGGTGGTGATGACGGCCGAATAGGCGATCTGGCCGGCGCGGTACTGGTTGAGGCTCAGCCGCTCGGCCTCGTCGGCCGCCGCCGACGCCTGCTTGCGCAGGTCGAATTGCTGGGCGAGGACGCGCGACGCCGCCAGTTGGTCCTCGACCGACTGGAAGGCGGCCAGGGTGGTCTGGCGATACTGGGCGACCGTCTGATCGTAGGTCGCCTTGGCCTGGGCGGTCTTGGCCCCGCGCGCGCCGCCGTCGAACAGGGTCTCGGCCAGGGCGCCGCCCAGCGACCAGAAGCTGGCCGAGGACTCGAACAGCCGGCTCAGGCTGGAGCCGCCATAGCCATAGGTTCCCGTCAGGCTGAGGTCGGGGAAATAGGCGGCCTCGGCCACGCCGATCTGAGCGTTGGCGGCGGCGACGCGGCGCTCGGCCCCTGCGATGTCGGGTCGGCGCTGCAACAGTTGCGACGGCACCACGGCCGGGACGTCGGGAACGACCTGCGACCATTGCGGCTGGGCGGCGATCGAGAAATCGGCCGGCGCCTGGCCGACCAGCACGGCGATGGCGTGCTCCAGCTGGGCGCGCTGCTGGTCGAGGCCGACGCGCTGGGCCTGGGCGTTGGCCAATTGGGTCTGGGCCTGGAGCACGTCGGTCTTGGCGGCGACGCCGGCCTGGAAGCGGTTCTGGGTGATCTCCAGGGCGCGGGCGTAGGCCTGGACGGTGGCGTCGAGCAGGGCGATCTCGGCGTCGGTCTCGCGGAGCTGCAGGTAGTCGGCCGCCAGTTCGCCCTGGGCCGACAGCCGCGCGCCGGCGAGGTCGGCCTCGCTGGCCTGGGCGCTGGCCTTGGCCGATTCGACGGTGCGGCGGATGCGGCCCCAGACGTCGATCTCCCAGGTGGCCCCGATGTCGACCTTGTAGCTGTTGCTGGTTCCGCCCGAGGCGCCGCCGGCGCCCTGCGACTTGGCGCGCGAGCCGGAGCCGTCCAGCGACACCGTGGGGAACAGGGCTGCGCGCTGGCCGCGCACCACGGCCCGCGCCTCGCGGTAGGCCGCCTCGGAGGCGGCGAGGGTCTGGTTGGAGACCAGGACCTTGCGCTCCAGGTCGTTGAGGACTGGATCGTTGAACAGCGTCCACCATTCGCCGCGGTCGAGGGTGTCGGCGGGCGCGGCCACGCTCCAGCCCTGAGCTTCCTTGAACCCGGCCGGGGCCGGGGTGGTCGGCCGTACGTAGTTGGGCCCGACGGCGCAGGCGCCGAGTGCGGCGCCGCACAGCAGCGGCAGGACGAGGCGGGCGCGGGAGGCGGACAGGGCGGGCATCGAGGGTTCCTCAGGCGGGATCGGCGGCGGGATCGCCGAGACGGGCCAGCTTGGCCTCGTCGGCGCGCGGGCGACGCAGCCGGTCCATGTACATGTAGACGACGGGGGTGGTGAGCAGGGTCAGGATCTGGCTGGCGATCAGGCCGCCGATGATGGCCACGCCGAGCGGGCGGCGCAGCTCGGCGCCCTCGCCGAAGCCGATGGCCAGGGGCAGGGCGCCCAGGGCGGCGGCGAGGGTGGTCATCAGGATCGGGCGGAAGCGCAGCAGCGAGGCCTCGTAGATGGCCTCGCGGGCGGTCAGGCCCCGCGACCGCTGGGCCTCCAGCGCGAAGTCGATGATCAGGATGGCGTTCTTCTTGACGATGCCGATCAGCAGGATGACGCCGATCAGGGCGATGATCGAGAACTCCATCCGGAACAGCATCAGGGCGATGACCGCGCCGATGCCGGCCGAGGGCAGGGTCGACAGCACCGTGACCGGGTGCACATAGCTCTCGTAGAGCACGCCCAGCACGATGTAGATGGCCAGGATCGCCGCCAGGATCAGCACCGGCTGATCCTTGAGCGAGCTCTGGAACACCTTGGCCGTGCCCTGGAAACTGCCGTGCACGGTGGCGGGCATGCCGATGTCGGCCTCGGCCTGGGCGATGGCCGCCTGGGCGTCGCTCAGCGATTTGCCCTCCGCCAGGTTGAAGGCGATGGTGGTGGCCAGCTGGGCGTCCTGGTGGTTGATCGCCGTGGGCGTCGAGCTGTCGGCGAAGCGGGCGATGGCCGACAGCGGCGTCATGGCGTGGGCGGTCTGGGCCAGGGCGGAGCCGGTCGAGGCGTCGCGGATCGGCGAGGCCGTCGGTCCCGAGCGTGGCGCGGCCGCGGCGGCGGTCTGGGCCGCGCTGGCGGCGGCCGACTGCGTCGCCGAGGGCGTCGATCCGCCGGTCGGAAGATAGACGTCGTTCAGAGCCGCCGGCTCCTGGGCGTACTGCGGCGCCACCTCCATGATGACGTGGTACTGGTTCAGGTCCTTGTAGATGGTCGAAACCTGCCTCTGGCCGAAGCCGTCATAGAGGACGTTGTCGACGTCCTTGGCGGCGATCCCCAGCCGCGCGGCGCTGTCGCGGTCGACGGTCAGGAAGGTTTCGACGCCGTGGTCCTGCTGGTCGGTGTCGATGTCGGTCAGGGCCGGCTGGGTCTTCATGGCGTCGGCCAGCCGGCTGGCCCACAGCCGCAGATCGGCGATGTTGTCGCTCTTGAGCGTGTACTGATAGGCGGCGTTGCTCTGGCGTCCGCCCATGCGCACGTCCTGCACCGGGTTGAGAAACAGGCTGGCGCCCGAGATGCGGGCCAGCTGCGGGCGCAGGCGGGTGATGACGTCCTGGCTGCTTTCCTTGCGGACCGACCGCGGCTTGAGATTGACGAACAGGAAGCCGCCGCCGGCGCGGGAGCCGCCGGTGAAGCCGACCACGGCGTCGACCGCCGGGTCCTTGCGGATCACGTCGACGAACTTCTTCAGCTTGCCCTGCATGGCCTGGAACGAGATGCTCTGGTCGGCGCGCAGGCCGCCGTTGAGCTGGCCGGTGTCCTGTTCGGGGAAGAACCCCTTGGGCGAGGCGATGAACAGATAGACGTTCAGCGCCACCACCACGGCCAGGACCACCATCATCAGGGCGCCGTTGTCGAGCGCCCAGTTCAGGCTCTTGCCGTAGGTGCGCATCACCCAGTCCAGCCCGTCCTTGGACCAGCGGCCGAGGCGGCCCGGCTCGCGGCCGGGTTCGTGCCGCTTGAGCAGGAAGGCGCACATCATCGGCGTGGTGGTCAGCGAGATGACCAGCGAGATCAGCACCGCGGCCGACAGGGTGACCGCGAACTCGCGGAACAGGCGCCCGACCAGCCCGCCCATGAACAGCAGGGGAATGAACACCGCCACCAGCGAGATGCTGATCGACAGCACGGTGAACCCGACCTCGCGCGCGCCCAGCAGCGCCGCCTTCATGCGGTCCATGCCCTGTTCGAGGTGGCGGCTGGTGTTCTCCAGCACCACGATGGCGTCGTCGACCACGAAGCCGGTGGCCACGGTCAGGGCCATCAGGCTGAGGTTGTTCAGGCTGAAGCCCAAAAGGTACATCACCCCCAGCGTGCCCAGCAGCGAGGCGGTCACCGCCACGGCGGGCACCAGGGTGGCGCGGGCGCTGCGCAGGAACACGCTGACCACCAGCACCACCAGGACGAGGGCGATCAGCAGGGTGGTTTCGACCTCCTTCAGCGAGGCGCGGATGGTGGTGGTGCGGTCGGACGCGACCTCCATCTGCACGTCGGCCGGCATCTCCTGGCGCAGCTCGGGCAGCAGCGCCTTCACCGAGTCGACGGTCTGGATGATGTTGGCGCCGGGCTGGCGGCTGATGACGGCGACCACGGCCGGCTCGCCGTTGAACAGGCCCAGCGTGTGGACGTCCTCGACGCTGTCGATCACCTGGGCGACGTCGCTCAGGCGCACCGGGGCGCCGTTGCGCCAGGCCACCACCAGGTTGCGGAAGTCGGCCGCCGCCTTGCCGACGTCGTTGGTGTAGATCTGGAAGCCGCGCCGGCCGTCCTCGACCACCCCCTTGGGCCGGTTGGCGTTGGCCGCCGAGATGGCGGCCCGCACGTCCTCGAGCCCGACGCCGTACTTGGCCAGGGCGTAGGGGATGATCTCGACCCGCACGGCGGGCAGCGAGGCGCCGCCCAGTTCGACGTCGCCGACGCCCTTCACCTGCAGGAGCTTCTGCGAGACGATGTTGGAGACCGCGTCGTAGATCTGGCCCGGCGTCTTGCTCTTCGACGTCATGGCGATGATCATGATCGGCGCGTCGGCCGGATTGACCTTGCGATAGGTCGGGTTGCTCTTCAGCGAGGCCGGCAGGTCGGCGCGGGCGGCGTTGATCGCCGCCATCACGTCGCGGGCGGCCCCGTCGATATTGCGGCCGAGGTCGAACTGCAGGGTGATCCGCGCCGAGCCCGTCGAGCTGGACGAGGTCATCTCGTTGACATTGGCGATGGAGCCCAGCCGCCGCTCCAGCGGCGTCGCCACGCTGGAGGCCATGGTCTCGGGGCTGGCCCCCGGCAGGCTGGCCGAGACCGACACCGTCGGGAAATCGACCTGGGGCAGGGGGGAGACGGGCAGGGCGAAGAAGGCCGCCGCCCCCGCCAGGGCCAGGCCGATGGTCAGGAGGACGGTCCCGATCGGCCGCCGGACGAAGGGCTCCGACAGGTTCACGGCGTCACCGGCTTGGGTTCAGCCGCGTCGGCGTCCCTGCGGCCGCGACGGGCGAGGCGGTCGAAGGCGAGATAGACCACCGGCGTGGTGAACAGGGTCAGGATCTGGCTGACGATCAGGCCGCCGAAGATGGCCACGCCGAGGGGGCGGCGCAGCTCCGACCCCTCGCCCCAGCCCAGCATCAGCGGCACGGCCGCGAACAGCGCCGCCAGGGTGGTCATGATGATCGGCCGGAAGCGCAGCAGCGCCGCCTGGTGGATGGCCTCCTGCGGCGACTTGCCCTCGTTGCGCTCGGCGTCGATGGCGAAGTCGATCATCATGATCGCGTTCTTCTTGACGATGCCGATCAGCAGGATGATGCCGATGATGCCGATCACCCCAAGGTCGCTGCCGGTGACCATCAGCGCCAACAGGGCGCCGACCCCGGCCGACGGCAGGGTCGACAGGATGGTCAGGGGGTGGATGTAGCTCTCGTAGAGCACGCCCAGCACGATGTAGACGCAGACCACCGCCGCCAGGATCAGCCACAGCTCGTTCTTCAGCGAGGCCTGGTAGGCGCTGGCCGCGCCCAGGAAGGTGGTGGTCACGCTGGTCGGCATGCCGACGCTCTTCTCGACCTTGCGGATCTCGTCGACCGCCGCGCCGAGGCTGACGCCGGGGGCGGTGTCGAAGTTCACCGACGCGGCGGGGAACTGGCCGACATGGGTGACCTGCAGGGGCGCGGTCTGCTCGCGCACCGTGGAGAAGGCCGACAGGGGCGTGGGCGCGCCGCTGGTCGGCAGGTGCAGGTTGTTGAGGTCCTGGGGCGTGCGCACCAGGCTGGGCTTGGCCTCCAGGATCACCCGGTACTGGTTGGTCTCGGTGAAGATGGTCGAGATGATCCGCTGGCCGAAGGCGCTGTAGAGGGCCTCGTCCACCGTCGAGGCGGTGATGTTCATCCGCGCTGCGCTGTCGCGGTCGATGTCGACATAGGCGGCCAGGCCCTGTTCGCCGGCGGTGGTGACGACGTTGCGGACCTTGGTCGCGTCGGACTGCAGGCGGGCGGCGAGCGTATTGGCCCACTGGTCGACGATCTTCTGGTCGGCGCCCTCCAGCGACAGGCGGTACTGGGTGGGCCCGGTCTCGGCGTCGATGGTCAGGTCCTGCACCGGCTGGACATAGAGGGTGACGCCGGCCGCGGCGGCGGCGGCCCGCTGGCGCAGGCGGTCCATGGTCGCCGCCTGCGAGCTGGTGCGACGGGCCTTGAGGTTGATCAGCATGCGGCCGGCCGACAGCATGGTGGTGTTGGCGCCGTCGACGCCGATGAACGAGCTGAGCGACTGGACGTCCGGATCGGCCAGGACCGCCTTGGCGACCGCCTGCTGGATCTCGCCCATCTTCTCGTAGGACACGGTGCGCGGGGCGTGGACCTCGGCCTGGAGCTGGCCGGTGTCCTGGGTCGGGAAGAGGCCCTTGGGGATGACGATGTAGAGCAGGGCGGTGACGATCAGGGTGGCGACGGCCACCACCAGGGTGGCGGTCTGCCGGCCCAGCACCCAGCGCAGGGCGGCGTCGTAGCGGTCGATCACCCGGTCGAACAGGTCCTGGACCCGCTTGCCGATCCCCTTTTCCGGGTGGGTGGCGTGCTGCTTGAGCCAGCGCGCGGCCAGGGTCGGCGTCAGGGTCAGCGACACCACGGCCGAGATGATGATGGTGATGGCCAGGGTGACGGCGAACTCGCGGAACAGCCGGCCGACCACGTCGCCCATGAACAGCAGCGGGATCAGCACGGCGATCAGCGACACCGTCAGAGAGATGATGGTGAAGCCGATCTGCTTGGCGCCCTTGAGCGCGGCGTCGAACGGGGTGTCGCCTTCCTCGAGGTAGCGCGAGATGTTCTCGATCATGACGATGGCGTCGTCGACCACGAAGCCGGTGGCGATGGTCAGGGCCATCAGGCTGAGATTGTTCAGGCTGTAGCCGAGCAGATACATCACCCCGAACGTGCCGATCAGCGAGATCGGCACCGCCAGGCTGGCGATGATCGTCGCCTGGATGCTGTGCAGGAACAGGAAGATCACCAGCACCACCAGCAACACGGCCAGCACCAGTTCGAACTCGACGTCGTGGACCGAGGCGCGGATGCCGGTCGTGCGGTCGCTGAGCACCGTGACCTTCAGGCCGGACGGCAGCGCCGCCTGAAGTTCGGGCAGCTGCTTCTTGATGGCGTCCACCGTGCCGATGACGTTGGCCCCGGGCTGGCGCTGCACGTTGACGATGATCGCCGGCCGCATGTCGGCCCAGGCGCCCAGCCGGACGTTCTCGGCGCTGTCGACCACGTCGGCGACGTTGCTGATGCGGATGGGCGCGCCGTTCTTGTAGGCGACGACAAGGTTCCGGTAGTCGTCGGCGGTGGTCAGCTGGTCGTTGGCGTTGATGGTGTAGGCGCGGGTCGGGCCGTCGAAGCTGCCCTTGGCGCCGTTGGCGTTGGCGTTGCCGATCGCCGTGCGCAGGGTGTCGACGCCCAGGCCGTAGGAGGCCAGCGCCTGGGTGTCGACCTGGATGCGCACCGCCGGCCGCTGGCCGCCGCTGAGGCTGACCAGGCCGACGCCGCCGACCTGCGAGATCTTCTGGGCCAGCCGGGTGTCGACCAGGTTCTGGACCTGGGTCAGCGGCAGGGTGTCGGAGGTGACCGCCAGCGTCATCACCGGCGCGTCGGCGGGGTTGACCTTGGCGTAGACCGGCGGGGCCGGCAGGTCGGCCGGCAGCAGGTTGCCGCCGGCGTTGATCGCCGCCTGCACCTCCTGTTCGGCTACGTCCAGGGTCTGGCTCAGGTCGAACTGCAAGGTGATGACCGAGGCGCCGGCAGAACTGGTCGAGCTCATGCGCTGCAGGCCGGCCATCTGGCCGAACTGCCGCTCCAGGGGCGCGGTGACGGTGTTGCTCATCACCTCGGGGCTGGCCCCGGGATAGAGCGTCTGCACCTGGATGGTCGGATAATCGACCTCGGGCAGGGCCGACAGCGGCAGGAACTTGAAGCCGACCAGGCCGGCCAGCAGGATCGCCGCCATGAACAGCGACGTCGCCACCGGCCGCATGATGAACGGGCGAGACGGATTCATCGGCGCTCAGCTCCGACGCTACGCTGACGCCGAGCGGTCAATTGGCCGGCCCGCCGGCCGGGGGCTGGCCTTGGCCCGCCCCGTTCTGACCGCCGCCGTTCTGGCCGCCCCCGCCTTGACCGTTCTGGCGGTGACGCCAGCCGCCGGGCGGCCGTCCCTGACCGTCGCCGCCGGGCGCGGCCTGCTGGGCCGAGGCCGGCTGGCCGGCCGGCGGGGCGCCCGCCTGGGCCGCGCCGCCGCCATGACGACGGCCGCCGCCGCCCGGACCGCCCGGGCCGCCCTGGTGCGGCTTGTCGCCAGGCAACTGCACCCGCGCGCCGTCGGTCAAGCGGTCGCCGCCCTCGGTGACCACCCGCTCGCCGAGCTTGAGGCCCTGGGTGATCGAGACGTTGTCGCCGCTGCCGGGGCCGCGCGTCACCGCGCGCAGGCTGACCGTGCGATCCTGGTTGAGGACGTAGACGAAATCGCCTTGCGGCCCGTGCCGCAGCGCCGCCGCCGGCACGACCACGGCGCCGCTCAGCGTGTCGAGCAGCATGCGGACGTTGACGAACTGATTGGGGAACAGCGCGCCGTCGCCGTTGGCGAACCGGGCCTTGGCCTTGACCGTGCCGGTGGCGGCGTCGACCTGGTTGTCCAGTGTCAGGAACTGGCCCTGGCCGAGGGTCGTGGTCCGCGTGCGGTCGAGCGCGGTGACGGCGATGGCCGCGCCGGCCTTCACCCGGGCCTGGATGCGGGGCAGGTCGTCCTGCGGCACCGAGAATTCGACGTCGATGGGATTGACCTGGGTGATCACCGCCACGCCGGCGGCGTCGCCGGCGGCGATGTAGTTGCCCATGTCGACGACGCGCAGGCCGATCCGCCCCGAAACCGGGGCGGCGATGCGGCTGTAGCCGAGATTGAGCTGGGCCGAGCCCACGGCCGCGCGGTCGGTGGCCACCACCCCTTGCAGCTGCTTGACGGTGGCGGCCTGGGTGTCGACGTCCTGGCGGGCGATGCTGTCCTGGGTCAGCAGGGTGCGATAGCGGGTCAGGGTCAGCTGGGCGACCTGGAGCTGGGCCTCGTCGCGGGCGAGATTGCCCTGGGCCTGGCCGAGGGCCAGCTGGAAGGGACGGGGATCGATCACCGCCAGCGTCTGGCCCTTTTCGACCATCTGGCCCTCGCGGAACAGGATCTGGGTGATGACGCCCGCGACCTGCGGGCGGACCGTGGCGGTGGCCGGCGGCGTCACCGCGCCCAGGGCCTCGATGGTGATGGGGATGTCGATGTTCTTGGCCATGGCGACGCCGACGGTGGTGGTCGGCCGCCGCCCGCCGCCGGGGCCTCCCGGACCGCCGGGACCGGCCGGCGCGCGGTGCGTCAGATGCCAGGCCAGGGCGCCGAGCGCGGCGAGCCCGCCGACCGCCAGGGCCGCCCCGATCACCCGGCCGCGAGACTGGCCCGCTCGCCGTGCCTGGGTTGACCGCCCCTGCTGCGATCCGCCTTCCATCGGCGCTGGCTGCCGGTCCATGAGGTCTCCTCTTGACGCATTACCGCAGGGCGAGTGGGCGCTTATGCCTCAGCGGCCCGACTCAAAAGAGGCGGCGGTGATACAACTCCCACACATCCCTTCGGCCTCTATGTCGGCGCTGAAATGAAGCCGTCCGCGAAGTCTCGCCGAAACCAGGGATTTTGTCGCCTGACGAGCGCGGCCTGGACCGCAAGGGGTTTGGCGGCCGCACGGCGGCGTCTTCGGCCGCGGAGGCGGCCGGCGCGGATGCTCAACCGATGGAGGTTCGACGCTGGATTGCGGCGGAGGGCCGGGTTCAGCCGCCCAGGAAGCGCCTGAGCCAGATCGCCACGCGCTGGGAGTCGTTGGGCTGGGCCAGGCTGGCGGTCGCGGCGGCGGCCTGCGCCTCGTCGATGCTGCGGCCCCGGCGGGACTCGATCAGCGCCGCGGCGTAGTCCGGACTGAATTCCGGATGGGCCTGGAACGACGCCGCCAGGCGGCCCGGATAGGCGAGGGCGGCGTAGGGGGTGAAGTCGCTGGCGGCGAGCACCACGCTCTGCGGCGGCGGTTCGACCACCTGATCCCGGTGCGAGGCGGGCAGGGAGAAGGTCTCGACCTCGTCCATCCAGTAGGGCCGGTTGGTCACCGCATAGGTCTGGAGGCCGAGGCCCCAGCCCTTGGCCGACTTCTCGACCCGGCCGCCGAAGGCCTGGGCCAGCAGCTGGTGCCCGAAACAGACGCCCAGGATCTTCACGTCGCCGTCCAGGCCGCGGACGAACGCCTCCAGCGCGGCGATCCATGGGTCGCCGTCATAGACGCCCGAGGCCGAGCCGGTGATCAGGTATGCCTCGCAGGTGCGGGGCGAGGGGGGCAGGTCGCCGTTGCGGACGTCGAACATGGTGAAGCGGAAGGCCGGCCCGAGCAGGCGGCGGAACATGTCGCCATAGGAGCCGAAGCCCTCGTCGAGGGGCGTCGGCGGCGAGCCGGTTTCGAGGATGCCGATGTTCATGACGACGGCTCCGTGCGGGTCAGGGTGACGTAGAGTTCGGATTCTATGACCCATTGGCCGACGGATTTGCGCCAGACGGCCATGTAGGCCCCGGCCATCGCCGCGTCGCGCCAGACGCCGGTCCACCGGCCGTTCTCGGCGGCGCGGCCGCCGTCCTGGTCGGGCGTGACCGTATCCGGCGACCGTTCGTATCGGACGAAGCCGGATTCGCGGAACTGGGCCGCGAAGGCCGCGATCACCGCATCGGCCCCGCAGATCAGCGCGCCGTCGCCGACGACGACATTGACCTCGGGGGCGAAGAACGGCCGCAGGCGTTCGGCGTCATGGGCGGCGATGAACTTGTTCGTCAGCCGCCGGCGGGCGCGGATCGCGTTCTCGGCCGTGGTCATGGCGCGCGTCCGGGCGCCGGGGCGCCCGGATCAGGCTCACATGCGGCCGTAGGCGGCCAGGCGAGAGGCGCGACGGGCCTGGGCCTCGGACTTTTCGAGCGCCTTGCGCTCCTTGCGTTCGCTACGCTTGACCTCGAGAGCGGCCTGTTCCAGCGCGGCCTGGGCCTCTTGCTCGGCGGCGACGGCGGCGGCGCGGGCGGCGCGGGCGGCTTCGCGTTCGGCCTGACGGGCGGCGCGCACGGCGTCCAGTTCGCGCTCGCGCTCAGTGGCGCGGTCGACGAAGTCGTTGGCGGTCACGGCCGGCTTGGGCTTGAACTTGGCGAGCAGGGCCTTCTTGGCCTCGGCGGATGCTTCGCGGCGTTCGGCAAAACCGGTCGTCTTCAGGTGTTTCATGCTTGTCCTAGGTTTTGATGGGGTCCGGCCGCGCGCGTGAAAGCGTTACGCAGCCTGGACGGCGCGTACTTAAGGCCAGATGGCCGCCAGGAAAAGATGGTTCGCGCGAAAACAGCGTCGAACGTGGCGTCAAGGCCGCACTTTGTGGTCAATCGGCCCGGAAGATCGCCGCGACGTCGGCCTCGGACAGCAGCCGCCAGGCGCCGGGCTCAAGGTCGCCAGGCAGGTCGAGGCCGCCGATTCTGTCGCGGTGCAGGGCCGTGACGTGGTTGCCCATCGCCGCGAACATGCGGCGGACCTGATGATAGCGGCCCTCGGTGATGGTCAGCAGGGCCGAGGTCGGCGACAGCGTGGTCATGACCGCCGGGGACAGGGGCTTGTCCTCGCCGTCCAGCATCAGGTCTCCGGCCGCGAATACCGCCGCCTCGTCGCCGCGCAGGGGGCGGTCGAGGTCGACGCGATAGCGCTTGGCCACATGCGCCCTGGGCGAGATCACCCGGTGCAGCAGGCCGCCGTCGTCGGTCATCAGCAAGAGGCCCGAGGTGTCCTTGTCGAGACGGCCGATGGTCGAGACGGCCGGCTCGCGTCGCCGCCAGCGCGACGGCAGCAGGTCGTAGACCAGCGCGCCCGCCTCCTTGTGCGAACAGGTGACGCCGAGGGGCTTGTGCAGCATCAGCGCCAGCCCCGGCGGCGGATCGAGGGGACGGCCCTGCACGCGCAGGCGCTGCGACAGCTCCGGGGCGACCGGGACGCGAAGATCGGCGTCGGCGACTGCGACCCCGTCCAGCGTCACCTGGCCGGCGCGGGCCAGTTGCTGGATCTCCCGCCGCGAGCCGTAGCCCATGTTGGCGAGCAGGCGGTCCAGCCGCATGGCGGCGGGCGCCTTGCTCATCGCCGGGCCTCGTAGACCTTATAGCCGCCGGCCTCGGCCTTGAGCGTCGCCTTGGCGAAGGCCGACGACAGCTCGGCCTCGTAGGGCAGGTGCCGGTTGGCCACCAGCCAGCAGCAGCCGCCCTTGCGGAGCAGGGCGGCGGCGTGACGGATGAACGCCTGGCCCAGGGTGCGGTCCTCGGCGCCGCCGTCGTGGAACGGCGGGTTCATGACTACGAAGTCCAGCGTCTGCGCCGCCGGTCCGCCGGCGCGGACGTCGGCCCATTGAAAGGTCGCGCGCGGATCGTCGACATTGCGCCGCGCCGCCTCGACCGCGCGGCGGTCGATGTCGACCAGATGCAGGCGGGTCACCGCGGCGGACGCCAGGACACGGCGGGCCAGCACGCCGACGCCGGCCCCGAGGTCGGCGCCCGCGCCGGTCATCGCCGGCAGTTGCGCCGCCAGCAGGGCGCTGCCGGGGTCGACCCTGTCCCAGCTGAACACGCCGGGCTGCGACCAAAGGTCGAGGCCCGGCGGGCGCTGCATCGCCCCGGCGGCGATCGCCGCATCGAGCCCCTGGGGCGCGGCGGGCCGGCGGACGACGCAGATGCGGTGGTGCCGCTTGGCGGTCTCGATCACCTCGCAGCCGAACGCGGCCAGCTCCTTGCCGAGGCGCGAGCCGCCCTTGTCCTTGGGCGCCATCGCCGTCAGCGGGGCGTCCGGCGTAAGGGCGCGCAGGGCCAGGGCCAGGACGCGTCGGCGCTCGACCGCGCCCGGCGGAGCCAACATGGTCATGGCCGCGAGGCTTTCCGGCGCGACCTCCTCCAGCGCAGAGGCGCCGGGAATCAGCGGAGAGAACTGCGCCGCCCGCGCGCCGGCCTGCGCCAGCGCCCGGGGCGGCTCGCCATAAACGCCTTCCATCACTCGATCGTCATCCGCCACGGTGTCGCCTGTGTTGATTTGCGGCGTCTACTATCGCGACGAGGCCGGAAAGGACAGGTTCGGAAGGTTCGCGCCTGTCCACGAAATGACACGAATGATCGTCATTTATCCGTCGCTCCAAGATGTTTAGGCTTGTCGCGCCATGCCCACGTCCGGTCTTCACTATCCGACCCCAGCCGCCAAGTGCGCCGACCTGTGCGTGCATCTGGCCGGGCTGGCGCTCGCCCTGTTCGGCGGCGGGGTGCTGCTGGGCCTGGCCCTGGGCGGATCGATCGGTCAGGTGGTGTCGGTGTCGATCTACGCCGTCGGCCTGGTGCTGATGCTCGGGGTGTCCACCGCCTACAACTTCGCCAAGGCGTCCTGGCGGCCGATCCTGCGCCGGTTCGACCACGCCGGCATCTTCCTGATGATCGCCGCCTCCTACACGCCGTTCACCACCCAGCGCCTGACCGGGGCCTGGAGCGTCGGCATGACCGCCGCCGTGTGGACCGTGGCCTTGGCCGGGGTGGCGGGAAAACTGTTCCTGCCGGGCCTTGGGCGCCGGTTCTGGGTCGGGGTCTATCTGGCGCTCGGCTGGCTGGTGCTGGTGGCGATCAAGCCGATGATCGCCGGCCTGTCCTGGGTCGCGCTGTTGCTGCTCGCCATCGGCGGCCTGGTCTATTCGACCGGCGCGGCCTTCTACCTGATGAAGCGGCTGCGCTTCCGCCGGGCCATCTGGCACGGCCACGTGCTCGGCGGCGCGGGACTGCACTACGCGGCCGTGCTGATCGGGGTGGTGCTGGCGCGCGCCGGCTCCTGACCGCCCTGGGGGGCTGGGACCGCTTGTCTAGACCGCCTGTCCGGCGGCCCAGCCCGACGACCAGGCCCACTGGAAGTTATAGCCGCCCAGCCAGCCCGTGACGTCGACCACCTCGCCGATGAAATAGAGGCCGCGCGCGCGCCGCGCCTGCATGGTGCGCGAGTCGAGCTCGTCGGTGTCCACGCCGCCCAGCGTCACCTCGGCCGTGCGATAGCCCTCCGAGCCGACCGGCTTGAAGCGCCAGGCGTTCACCGCCTGGTCCAGGGCGCGCAGCGTCCGGTCGGGAAGGTCGGCGAGATTGCCGGCCGCGCCGTGTTCCTCGGCCAGAAGCTGGGCCAGGCGCCTGGGCAGCAGGGTCGCCAGCGCGGTCTGGGCGGCCTGTCTGCCGTTGGCCCGCCGCGCCTCGCGCAGGCGCTCGAACACGTCGACGCCCGGCGCCATCGACACGATGATCTCCTCGCCCTCGCGCCAGTAGGACGAGATCTGCAGGATGGCCGGGCCGCTGAGGCCGCGATGGGTGAACAGCATGGCCTCGTCGAAGGCGGTCCTGGCGCTGGCCGCCCGGGCGTCGACCGCGACGCCCGCCAGGGGCTTCAGCCGCTCCAGGGCGCCGGTCTCCAGCGTCAGCGGGACCAGGGCTGGACGGGTCTCCGTCACCTTGAGCCCGAAGCGCGCGGCGAGGTCGTAGCCGAAGCCGGTGGCCCCCATCTTGGGGATCGACTTGCCGCCGGTGGCGACCACCAGCGAGGCGCAGGCGATCCGCCGGCCGCCGGCGGCCAGCTCGAAGCCGGTGTCGGTCCTGGACACGTCGGTCGCCGTGGCGCGCAGTTGCAGCTTCACCCCGCGCCGGGTCATCTCGCCCAGCAGCATGTCGACGATCTGGCGGGACGAGCCGTCGCAGAACAGCTGCCCCAGCGTCTTCTCGTGATAGGCCACGCCGCTGCGCTCGACCCAGGCGACGAAGTCGTGCTGGGTGTAGCGCCGCAGCGCCGAGATGCAGAACCTGGGGTTGCCCGAGATGTAGTTCGCGGGCGTGGCGCGCAGGTTGGTGAAGTTGCAGCGTCCGCCGCCGGAGATGCGGATCTTCTCGCCGGCGGCGGCGGCATGGTCGAGGACCAGAACCGAGCGGCCGCGCTTGCCCGCCTCGATGGCGCACATCATGCCGGCGGCGCCGGCGCCGATCACTACGACGTCGAAGGCGTCCACGCGGCGGGGCTCAGCGGCGCTCGCGGTTGGCCTTGCGCGGCTTGCCGCGGAACGACGGGCGCGCGTCGGGCCGGTCGTTCGGCCGGCCGGCCGGCTTGCGCGGCGCGGCCTTGAACGGTTTGGCGGGACGCTCGAACATGCCGTCGGCGTCGGGCGGCGCGGTCGGCTCCAGCCGGATGTCGTCCTCGGCGGAGGCCTTGGCCGCCGCGGTGAACTTGGCCTCGACCTCGCGGGCGACGCCGAACTTGGTCTCGCGGTCGAAGATGCGGATCTGGCCGATCTCCTTCTTGGTGACGTGGCCGAGGCGGCAGATCATCGGCAGCAGCCATTTGGGGTCGGCGTTGTTGCGACGGCCGACGTTCAGACGGAACCAGACCACCTCGTCGGCCCCCATCCGCGCCGGACGAGGCGCGTCGGGATCGGCCGCGCGTGCGCCGCCGTCGCGGGGGCGATCCTCGCGGAACAGCTCTTCGGGCGCGGGCAGCTTGGCGCGGTAGAGCCGCACCAGCACGCCGGCGATCTCCTCGGCGGAGCGGCTTTCCAGCAGGCGGCGGCCCTGGGCCAGTTCGTCCTCGCCCAGCGGGTCGGTCAAGGTCGCGTCCTGCAGCATGCGGTCGTGATCCTTGGCGCGGATGGATTCGGCGCTGGGCGGATCGTTCCACGCCGCCTGGATGTGGGCGGCGGCCAGCAGCTGTTCGGCTTTGCGGCGGCGGGTGTAGGGCGCGATCAGCACCGACGAGCCCTTGCGGCCGGCGCGGCCGGTCCGGCCGCTGCGGTGCAGCAGCGTGGCCTTGTTCTGCGGCAGGTCGGCGTGGATCACCAGGCCGAGGTCGGGCAGGTCGAGCCCGCGCGCGGCCACGTCGGTGGCGACGCAGACCCGCGCCCGGCCGTCGCGAAGCGACTGCAGCGCGTCGGCGCGCTCGCGCTGGCTGAGTTCGCCCGACAGGCCGACCACGGCGAAGCCGCGTTCGCGCAGGTTGCTGTGCAGGTGGCGCACCGCCTCGCGGGTGGAGCAGAACACCAGGGCGCCGGGCGCCTCGAAATAGCGAAGCACGTTGACGACGGCGTGCTCGATCTCGTTCGGGGCCACGCGGATGACCTGATAGTCGATGTCGCCGTGCGGCTCGTTGCGCCGGGTGGTGTCGATGCGGTGGGCGGCGCGCTGGAACCGCCGGGCGAGGGCGGCGATCTCCTTGTCGATGGTCGCCGAGAACAGCAGGGTGCGCCGTTCCTCAGGCGCGGCGTCGAGAATGAACTCCAGGTCCTCGCGGAACCCGAGGTCGAGCATCTCGTCGGCTTCGTCCAGCACGATGACCGACAGGTCCGACAGGTCGAGGTGGCCGCGCTCCAGGTGGTCGCGCAGGCGGCCCGGCGTGCCGACGACGATATGGCAGCCGGCGGCCAGCAGCCGCTGTTCGCGACGCGCGTCCATGCCGCCGACGCACGAGACGACCCGCGCCTCGGCCTTGGCGTAGAGCCAGCTCAGTTCGCGGTTGACCTGCAGGGCCAGCTCGCGGGTCGGGGCGATGATCAGCGCCGAGGGCGCGCCGGCCGGGGTCAGCGGTCCGTCGCCGGCGAACAGGCTGGAGGCCATGGCCAGTCCGAAGGCGACCGTCTTGCCGGAGCCGGTCTGGGCCGAGACCAGGAGGTCGACGTCGCCGGCGCCTTCCTCGAGCACGGCGGCCTGGACCGGCGTCGGCTCTTCGTAGCCCTGGGCGGCGAGGGCCTCGGCCAGGGCGGGGTGGGTGAGGGGGAAGGGCATCGAAATCCTTTGCGGCGGCCCGGCGGGGACGCCGACGGAACTAGAATACACGTTCCGGCGGCCATTCGGGCGCGGACGTGCGGGAGGTTGGCGAGGGGAGGGCGTAATGGGCGTGCGCGCCGCGTGGGCGGCGAGGGTCAGATCGGCGTGCGCGTCCTGTGGGGAGGCTTTGATGTGGTCGGGCGGCGTGGGCGCCGTCGCTCTCCGCGCCGCGCCGTTTGGCGCAGCCGCGTCGTGGAGGCGAGCCCCGCGCCGCCGCTGATAGCCTCGATCGCCGCCAATGTCACGCGATCCGGCCGGAAGCGCGCCTTTCGAGCCGTGGTGGAAGGCGGTCGTGCGTTTCGGCTGAAGGCGGCGTGGCGGGCGGTTGGACATTATCCGTCCGCATGCGAGGCTTGGCGGCGTTGTGGCGGTGAATGGCGCTTGATTTCCGCGCAAGCGCGCCGATACGGGGTGAGAGAATGCAGCTCGACAAGCTTGACCGGCGGCTCCTGAACCTGATGCAGGAGGACGCCGGGCGGACGGCCGAGGTCCTGTCGGCCGAGATCGGGCTGTCGGCCTCGGCGGTCCAGCGCCGCCTGCGGCGAATGCGCGAGGAGGGGGTGATCGCCCGCGAGATCGCGGTGGTCGATCCCCGCAAGGTGGGGCGGCCGACCTTCTTCATCGTATCATTGCAGATCGAGCGCGAACGCCCTGAATTATTGGCCCAACTGCGCAAATGGCTTTCCGAGCAGGAGCACGTCCAGCAGGCCTTCTACGTGACGGGCGAAGCCGATTTCATCCTGGTGGTCTCGGTTCCAGACACCGAGAGCTACGACGCCTTGATGGCGCGGCTGGTCAGCGAGAACCCCAATGTCCGCCGGTTCACGACCAATGTCGCGCTCAACGTCGTCAAGCGTGGGCTGACGATTCCGGTGCCCTTGAGCGAGGACGATTGAGCGTCGGCTTTTTTCGGCGTTCTGATACGGCCTGATGCACGTTTTAGGCGTAGGCGTCCGATCTTCGCGGCGCGGCGTCCACGAAGATCGTCATCCTCGCGGCATGACCATCATGACCGACGCCGGCCTGGCCGAAACCGCCTTCCATTTCCTGGAGACCCTGCAACCGACGCGATTGATCGCCTCGCCCGAACTGGCGCGGCGGACGGGTGTCGGACGCGTCCTGCTGAAGATCGAGGCCGACCGGCCGCTCGGCAACTTCAAGCAACTCGGCGGCATGTTCGCCGGCCTGCTCGCCCTGGCGCGCCGCCCCGCCGGCGCGCCCGCCCACCTGATCTGCGCCAGCGACGGCAACCATGGCCTCGCGGTGACGGCGGCGGCGCAGTCGGCGGGGGCCAAGGCGTCGGTCTTCCTGCCGGACACGGTCACGGCGGTGCGGGCCGAGCGCATCCGCGGGCTCGGCGGCGAGGTCATCTGGGTGGCGGGCACCTATGACGACGCGGTCGAGGCCGCCGCCGCCTTCGCCGCGCGCGGCGAGGGCGTGCTGATCGCCGACACCGCCCCCGATCCGGCCGATCCGGTGGTACATGACGTCATGGCCGGCTACGCCGCCCTGGCGCGGGAGCTCTATGACCAGCTTCGCGAAGCGGGCGCGTCGCCGACGCACCTGTATGTGCAGGCCGGCGTCGGCGGGCTGGCCGCCGCCCTGGTCGACAGCCTGGCCGAGACCATGAGCGGGCCGCGACGGACCTTTGCCGTCGAGCCCCGGGCCGCCGCCTGCGTCGCCGCCGCCCTGCGGGCCGGGCGGCCGGTGCAGATCGACGGCGACCTGCACACCTCGGCCGAGATGCTGTCCTGCGGGCTCGCCTCGGCTCCGGCGCTGGAGGTGCTGCGGCGTCGGGGGGTCGGTTCGGTGCTGGTGGACGAGGATCGCTTGGCGGCGGCGGTGCGCGCCTTGGGCGACGCGACGGGCGTGGCCTCCACCGCGTCCGGCGCCGCGGGCCTGGCCGGCCTGCTGGAGGTCGCCGAACAGCCGGCCTTGCGCGTCGAGCACGGGCTGACCGAAGACAGCGTCGTCTTGCTGGTGGTGACGGAAGGCGCGGCGGAGTGACCGCCTCGCGCCCTTGGCCGTCGATCCCGGCTATGGCGGGACGATGAGCGCTGGCTCGAAAAGACTGGCGCCGACGCCCTGTTCACGGGCAGGGGGATGCGGTCTTCTATCAGATGGCGCCGGCGGCGCTGGCCGCGGATTTTTGGCGCGGGGCCGGTCGTGATCAGAGCCTGACGCGCGCTCTTGGCCTGCTGGCGCGACGCGCCCGCCGGACCGTGTGGGGGCTTGTCGCCGAGGCCTTTCGCGAGGCTCGAAGGCCGATCAGGGCGCGCCAGGCCGTTATAGATCCAGATGACGGCGTCCAGCTGTAGATCGGCTGATGAAAATCCAGACCAAGGTCTTTCTGCCTGGCGATCTCGTGCGAGGCTTGGACCAGTCGTCCCGACGACTGCGCTAGCCCAAGTCGGAGATCGTCCGCGCGGCCGTCGCGGCGTACCTGTCGCCTGACGGCGCCGAGACCGGCGATGCGGCGGTGACACGGCGGCTGGACCGGATGTCCCGTCAGATCGAGCGGCTCGAGCGGGACTTCACCATCGCCAACGAGACGATCGCGCTCTTCGTCCGGCTCTGGGGGGCGACTGCGCCGGCCTGCCGATCAAGGCTGGTATCGCCGCCTCCGTAGCAACACGTAAGTACCTTCCACGAATTTCGGCGTGAGGAGAGCAGGCTTAAAGCCAAGGGCGAAGCGGAGGATGACATGCGCATCCCAACCTGCGAGGCCGCGGCTTCGGGTGTCGAAAGACCATCCGGATATCTGGAACCGGTCGCCGGAAGGGATGTCGCCTGCGGCGTCTTCAGCGGCCTGGGGCGAATGCGCTGGCTGTCCAGCGGTGGTCCGCGGGGGCTGCGGGTGTTCGACGGTCATCTTGGTCCGACCCACTGGCCGGAACGGGAAAGAGCCGTTGCGCCGCCGCCCTCGGGACATGTCGCGGGGCTTGATCGTCGGGCGCTTGCGCAATGCTGGAGATGAAGCTTGGCGGGACAGCGCCGGCGATCGCCCTGCGGGCGAAAGCCCTGGCGATCGACACGGTGCACGAGAACGTCCTACTGCTGTCGCGGCGCTGTGTGGCCTTGCGCCCCGAGCGGATGGCCGCGGCCCGCAAGGTCGAGGTTTCTTCCGGCGATCGCCTCATCCTGGCCAAGCTGATCATCTGCGACGACACGGCCTTGCTCGATCATGACGAGGCGGGCCTGACCCAGCCAGCCTTTCGCCGCCTGGGCGTCGAAGCCGGCGCGGCGGTTCACGTGGCGCCGGCGCGGGCGCCGCTCAGCCTTGACGCCATCCGCGACAAGGTGCGGGGCGAGACGCTCGATGGCGCACGCCTCGACCAGATCGTCGCCGATCTGGTCGCGCATCGCTATTCGGACATGGAGACGGCGGCGTTCCTGGTCGCCTGCGCCAGCTTCATGACGCCCGATGAAACCCTCGATCTCACCCGCGCGATGATCGCCGCCGGCCGCCAGCTCTCCTGGGGGCGCAGCCTCGTAGTCGACAAGCACTGTATCGGCGGCGTTCCTGGCAATCGGACATCCCTGATCTTGGCGCCGATCGTCGCCGCGCACGGCCTGCTGATCCCCAAGACCTCCTCCCGCGCGATCACTTCGCCGGCCGGCACGGCCGATACCATGGAGGTGTTCGCGCGGGTTGATCTGAGCGAGGACGAGATGCGCCGGACGGTCGACCATTGCGGGGCCTGCATCGTCTGGGGCGGCAGGGTCGATCTGTCGCCGGCCGATGACGTCCTGATCTCGGTCGAACGTCCGTTATCCATCGACACGCTGGAACAAATGACGGCTTCCATCCTGTCGAAAAAAGCCGCCGCAGGCTCCAGCCACCTCGTGCTGGACATTCCCGTCGGGCCATCAGCCAAGGTGCGGGACGCCGGCCAGGCGCTGCGCCTGCGCAAGCTTTTCGAGTATGTCGGCGGCAGGCTTGGCCTCACGCTTGAAATCTTGGTCACCGACGGCTCTCAGCCGATCGGGCGCGGCGTGGGGCCTGTGCTCGAGGCCCGCGACGTCGCCGCGATCCTGGAAGGACGCAGCGGGGCGCCGGCGGCGTTACGGGAAAAGGCGATCCGCTTGGCCGGGAGGGTTCTGGAATTCGACCCGGCCCTGGATGGCGGCCGAGGCGAAGCCCGGGCGCGTGAACTGCTGGAGAGCGGCGCTGCTCGTCGGAAGATGGACGAGATCATCGAGATGCAGGGGCCCTCGCCGATCCGGCGGGAACTGGGTTCCTTGTGTTACGAGGTCGTCGCCCGCACCTCCGGCTGGATCGAAGCCGTCGACTGTCGGCGCATCGCCACGATAGCCCGCCTCAGCGGCGCGCCGACCGATCCTGGCGCGGGCGTCGAGCTGTTGAGGGGCGCCGGCGATCCTGTCCGGGCGGGCGATCCGCTGTTCCGCATCTATGGCGTCGATCCGGCGGACTTCGGTTTCGCCCGCGAGGCGGCCGAAGAGGACAGCGGCTTTCGCCTGGCGCGGACATGAGGCCCGTCAGCGTTCAGGCTTTCGCTGACCAGGCCGGCGTCGCCCAGGCTCTGGCCACGCGATTGGGCGTCCCGTTCGAAATCATCGACCTTCACCGCTTTCCCGACGGGGAATTGCTGCCGCGGGTCTCACCGGCCAGGACGGTGATCATCTATTGCAGCCTCGACCGCCCGACCGAGAAACTGCTGGCCTTGATGCTGTCGGCGGACGCATGGCGACGCAGCGGCGCGGGTCGGCTCGTGCTGGTGTCTCCCTATCTCTGCTATATGCGTCAGGACGCGGTGTTCGCACCCGGTGAGCCGCTGAGCCGCGATGTCGTCGGCGCCCTGCTCGGCCAACGTTTCGACCGCATCGTCGCCGTCGATCCGCATCTCCATCGCACCCACGGCCTGGGCGAGGTCTTTGGGACGGCCGAGACTACGACCTTGTCCGCCACCGGCGTCCTGGCTGCGGCGGTCGGAGCGGACAGGGTCGATCTAGTGGTCGGTCCCGACGCGGAATCGGTGAACTGGGCGCGGCCGCTCGCCGAGCGGCTCGGGACCAAGCTGCTGGCCTTCGACAAGATCCGCCGCGGCGACGACGTCGTGATGTTGCGACCATCGGCGGATATGGGCTCGGTGGCCGGCCAAAGGGTCCTTCTCGCCGACGACGTCTGTTCCAGCGGGGCGACCCTTCTGACCGCCGCGCGCCTGCTGATCAATGCCGGAGCCGCGAGCGTCGAGGTCGCGGTCACTCACGCGCTGTTGGCCATGGATGCCGTCGATCGGCTGCGCGCCGCCGGGGTCCGACGTTTCATCTCCAGCGATTCCGTCCTCCACCCCACCGCCGTCGCGCCGCTGGCGCCCCTGCTGGCGGAGGCCTTGGCGGACGAATTGGCGGAGCCAAAGGAAGCGCCGCCAATGCGGTGATCGCCTGCCGGCTCGAAGCAGTGGGTCCGGGATCAGCCCAGGCTTCTGGTCACGCCCGCGCGGCCTCGGAAAGGTCGTAGGGGGCCATGGGCTCGGCCACCGTGCAGTCCCATCCCAGTTCCCGGCCGATCCTTACACGCAGGGCCTCGGAGGCGGAGGGCTCGCCATGCACGATGAAAGTGTGGCGAGGCGGCTGCCGAAAACCCTTGAGCCAGCGCACGATTTCGGCGGCGTCGGCATGGGCTGACAACATGGTGAGGGCGGCGATCTCGGCGCGGATCGGAATCCATTGGCCGTGAATCTTGGTTTCGCCGGCGCCGGCGATCAGGGCCGCGCCGCGGGTGCCGGCGGCCTGGAACCCCGAGAACAGGATGGTGTTGCGTGGGTCGCGACCGAACGCCTTGATGTGATGAAGCACGCGTCCGCCGGTCGCCATGCCGCTGGCCGACAAAATGACCTTGGGCACGGGACTGGCGCTTATGGCCTTGGATTCTTCGACGTCGCGCACATAGGTCGCGACCGCGCAGGCCTGGCGGCAATCGGACGGAGAAAGGCGATAGTCGTCCGGATGGCGGCGCAGGATGTCGCTCGCGTCGATCGCCATCGGGCTGTCCAGATAGATAGGGGTCAGACCAAGGCGGCCCGACTGGCGTAGGCGCCACAGATGGTACAGCAGCAGCTGCGCCCGGCCGACCGCGAAGGCGGGGATGATCACGGTTCCCCCGCGCCGCGTCGTCCGTTCGATGATGTCGCCGAGCGCGGCCGTTGGATCGACGGGATCGTGCAGTCGGTCGCCATAGGTCGATTCCACGACGAGATAGTCGGCCTGAGGGATCGGCTCGGGATCGACCATCATGGGATCGCCATAGCGGCCAAGGTCGCCGGAAAAGGCGATGGTGCGGCCTCGCCACCGGATTTCAGCGGTCGCCGCACCCAGGATATGGCCGGCGCGGCGGAAGGTGAGCTGCGCGCCGGCCGGTAGAGGCAGGTCGTTGTGGAATGCGACCCGCGTCAGCCGTTTCAGAGCGCGCTCGGCGTCGTTCGCCGTATAAAGCGGCAGGGCTGGATGGTGGCGCGAGAAGCCGCTGCGGTTGGCGTACTCCGCATCCTTCTCCTGCAGATGAGCCGCATCTCTCAGAATGATCTCGCAAAGGTCGATGGTCGAAGAGGTCGCGATCACCCGGCGTCTGAAGCCTTCGCGGACCAGCTTGGGCAGATAGCCGCAATGATCGAGATGAGCATGGGTCAGGATCACGGCGTCGATGGAGGCCGGCTGTATCGGGAAGGGGGCCCAGTTGCGCAGGCGCAGGGTCTTCAGCCCCTGAAACAGGCCGCAGTCGATCAGCAGCTTGTCGTTATCGGACTCCAGCAGGTGCCGCGATCCGGTGACGGCGCCGGCGCCGCCGAGGCAGGTGAGCGTCATCGACATGATGGCCTCCAAGGTCTCCGCCGTTTGTGGCCCGGCCGTCCCAGCCGGGCCTTGATGCAACTCAAGGCGTAAGGGCGCGCCCAGAACTGGGCCGTCGAACCGGCGGATGGGCATGGTCTCTTCGAGAGCGCCCCGCGGGCCGTATCGCCGTTCGACCGCGATAGGCGTTTCGGATCTCGGGCGGACGGGCGGCCAAAGGCGGGTTTGCGCCCTGGGGCTGGTCGTCCGGCCATCCATCGACCCGAGATGAGGAAGTCAGGATGACAGTCCGTGGGCCGCCCATAAGCTGGCGACCGCCAGAACGCCGCCGACGGCTATGCGGACGGCGAAGCGCCGGGAGCCGAGCGCGAAGGCCACTGGAATCTTGATCGCCATGTTCGTCGTCAGGCCGACCAGCACGCCGATCACGGCCGTCGGCGTATCGATTTGTCCGGATTGATCGAGGGTGGCCATGGATAGGGCGGCGGCGTGGGCGTCGGTCAGGCCGGTCGCCGCCGCGCCGATCAATGCTCCCGCCGATCCCAGGCGCGCCGCCAGCAATCGACAGAGCACGGTGACCGTGGCGACCAGCCCAACGAACAGCAAGGCGGCGCCGAAGTTGAACGCCCGGCCGGGGGCGTTCGCATGATCGCCCTGGATGCTGGACCGGGCTCCCAGAACCACCGAGTAGCCCAGCAAGGTCAGTGCAGCGGCGCCGAGCGGCGCGGTCAACGCAGACAGAAGACGAGGACTGACCACAAAGATCAGGATCATCATGTAGATCATGCTGCTCAGCAGCGACGCGGCCGCGCCGGCCGCGCTTGCGGCGGTCAGGTCTGGGTCCGCTCTCGAACGATGAGCCATGGCCGCGATGGCCGCCGTCGCCGAAATGAAGCCGGCGAAGAGGCCAGCGATCATCAAGCCGTAGCGGGCGCCGATCATGCGCTGGGCGATGTGGCCAAGCGAGCTCAGCGCCATGACCAGCACGACCAGGCGCCAGAGCGTGAACGGATTGAAGAGGCCCATCGGATCGAGCGCCCGGTTTGGCAGCAGCGGCAATATGACGGCGGCGGCGATGGCGAAGGTGACGCCGTCGAGCAATTCCTGCTGTGTCAGGGTTTTGCGGACCAGTTGGTGAATCTGCGTGCGATAGGCCAGCAAAGCGGTGACGACCACGCCAATCGCGAAGGTCAGGATCGCGTTGACATGGCTGAGCACCCCTAGCGCGAAGGTGAGGACGAGCGCGATTTCGCCGGTCAGCCCAGGGTCGCGCCGGTCCTCGAGGCTGTAGCCGACGATCGCGCCGACGCCGACCAAGGCGCCGGTCAGCAGCGCCATGCCCTCGCCGAGTTGGGCGGTGACCGCCCCGAGCAGGGCGACGAGGGCGAAGGTTCTCACCCCGGCTGGCGCGTGGCCTTCGCCTTCCTCCTTACGGCGTTCGCGCTCCGCGCCGATCAGGAGGCCCGTGGCCAGTGCGACCAGCAGGGACCATTCGGGGCGATGCGACAGGCTTTCGATCATGGCCTTGTCCCGCGAAGCGCGACAACGGTTTCGATAATGGGCGCATCGGCGTCGACGGACTTTGAGACGTCGCAATGAGAAGCGCGTTGTCGGGGATCAGCATTCAATCAAGTGTCGATGCTATGGAGAGCGAACCGTGGAAGAGCCAAAAGCCGCTGATCCGGGCGCCTTAGGGCGGATTCAAGCCATGCTGGACGCCCATAGGCTGATGTGTCTGGCGACCCTGCGGCCGGATGGTTGGCCGCAGAACACCATGGTCGGGTACGTGAACCAGGCGACGACGCTCTATTTCGTCGTCTCACGCACCAGCCAGAAGCTCGCCAATATCCAGCACGATCCGCGGGTTTCGATCGCGATCGGAACCGGAGGCGATCAATCGCCTCGACGGGGGCTGTCGATGGCCGCCCACGCGGCGGAGATCGTCGATCTCGCAGAAATCCGGCATCTTAACGATCTGATCCACAGCCGGTATCCGGAGGCCAGCCTGTTCGCGCCGCCGGCGTCCTCCGTGGCGGTGATGCGCGCGACGCCCGCGATCGTGTCCCTAATCGAGATGAGGGACGGCAAGCTGTACTCGGATCTCGTGCGGATCGACGCCGCGCCCGGTGGCGCGTAACGCGGCGCCGAGGTCGTCAAACTCAGTCCTTTCGCCATGCCGTAACCGTGGCGGTTGGAGGCGTTTATCCCGCGCCTAGCTGGTTGAGCGCCTGGGCGACGAAGCCACGTTGGCCGGGGAGGATTTTTCGCATCGCAAGATCTGCGGGCATATAGGTGGCGCGGTCGCATTCTGCGAAGCGGCCCATCCGTCCCGAAACCGTCGGCGTCTCGAGGGTCATCAGGTTGTTGCTAAAGCGGCCCAGATCGATGTCCGCTTCAACGAGCCAGCACAGGACCATCTTGCCGCTTTTCTGGCGCAAGGGCGTCAGGGGGCGAACGGACCGGAAACCGATGCGCCGGTTTCTTCCGTGAACTCGCGAGCGGCGGCGCAAAGCCCGTCCTCGCCTTGTTCGATCAAGCCCTTGGGAATGGACCAAACTCCATCGTCCCTGTTCTTCCAGAACGGTCCGCCAGGATGAACCAGCAAAAATTCCGCTCCGGTCGGGGCGTTGCGGAAAACGAGCAGTCCTGCGCTTGTCTGGGGCGGCATGAAGCTTTGCTTGAAGCAGAGGAGCTGGCGAGGACGGGGCGTCCCCGCCGCGATCCTGCCTTCGGCCTAGATCACCACGAGTTTGTCGATCACCTGATAGACGCCTGGGACGGCCCAAACGGCGTTCTCCGCCATCTCGCGTTCTCGCCAGAGCTTGACGTCGCCAGAAAGCGTCACCTTGCCGCCGTCTATGCCGATTTCGATGCCTGAGGCGTCGATCTCGGCGTTGCGATGAAACGCCTTCTTGATCTGGCTCTTGACGTCGCCTTGCTTGATGCCGCTTCGCAAGGTGATCAGGTTCGTCACCCCCCTTACGCCCGTCAGATGGCGGACGATGCGTTCGACTTCTTCTCTCTTGTAAGTCCAGTCGACCTCGCCGCTAAGGGTGACCCAGCCGTTCTCAACCTTGACTTTCACCCCCGTCTTCGGCGCCACGATGTTCCACGTCATGATGTTGGCTGCGCGTTTGGCGATCTCCGCATCGTCGTGGACCACCTCGTACGGAAGGCGGACCTCGATGTCTTCGGCGATGGCCCGAACCCCTTTGACGCGCTTGGCCGCCGCTTCCGCCGCCAGCTTTTCAGCATAGCTCGACACGTGACCGCTCAAGGTCACGACGCCGTCGGCCACCGTCACCCCGACGGCGGCGTCGGCGACTTGCGGCTCAAACTTGAGCTCCGCAAGGACATCGTTTCGAATATTGCTGTCGTTACCCATAGTCTTTGCTCCATCCTCCAGCCCGGCAGGGCAGTCTTGCGCCATGCCGCAAAACTGCGTTGACGTGGATCAAGGCGCATCTTCCTGGAGCGGCGCAGAAGTCGCGCGATATCGCCGTTCCGAAATCCGAAAGGAAGGCGCCCCGTGGCTAAGCGCCGGAAGTTCCTCTTTGTTTTGACCGATGGCGGCCGAGCGCGCATGGTCGAACGATCATCGTCCAACGGCGACTTCGTCACGGTCGCCGAGCTAAACCAAATGAGCCGGCTCAAGACCTTGCGCGACAGGCTGCACGCGAGTCCGCAGGCCAGGGTGTTTGGCAGTCACGAGCCGGTCCGCCATCGTGTCGGTCGCGAGGGGCATGTGCGGCGGGCGAAGACAGCTTTCGTGGCGCAGGTTGCGGCGCAGGCGGCGGGCATCGTCTCCAGCACGGGCCTGACCGGCGTCGTCCTCGCTGCGCCCCCACGACTGATCGGCGCTCTGCGCCGGTGTCTTGAGCCCTCGACGCCAATCGCTGGCGCGCTCGCGAAGGATCTGACCAAAACCCCGGATCACGCGCTTGGAGCCTGGCTTGATGACCTGACCTTCGCAGTGCCGGAAACGGGCGGGTGGCTGCGGGATGAATAGGATTGGCGTGCAGCTCACGCCCGGCAGATGACGTGATCTACGTCTGTCCCGGTTCGGATCGCCTGGATCGCCCCTCCTGGCGGGGCGCTGATAGCTTTTGTTAGCGCCTGAGGGGCGTCAACGGCCCGGTCGCCCCGAACTGAACGATGCTCCCGGACCTTGCCGCCGCTAGAGTTTTGGCGGGGTATCAGACCCAGGAAGCCGAGAACTCTCGCCCGGATGCGAACATCGCGGGTTCCGTGACGCTGGCGGCGAGCGCCGTTGCGGCGACTGGCCCTACGCCTGGGATGCTCGCTAGGCGCTGGCTGACAGAGCTCGAGCGACGCCATTCCAGAAGCTGGCGGTCGAGGCTGGCGATCTGGATCTCGATGTAGCCGAGTTGATCGGACAGGGGGCTGAGCGCAGCCTGGGATCGGCGGCAGACTATCGTCCGCCTCATCGGCCAGGGACACTGAGCAGAGGGCGTAGGTTGCGCACGGCGCGGGGAGCCGTGAGGTCCAACTCGGCCATATGGCCGCGTATCACGCAGATCAGCGCGGTGCGCTGCGACGGTAGTAACGAGCGCGCCCTGTGCAGCATCAGTGCGGCCTGTTGTTCCTCGGACTTGATCGATACGAAACGCATCGACGGCCGGGTCACCGCCTCGCAGGTCGCCGTCGCGTCGGCGACGTCGTTCTTTTGCCGGCGAACACAGGGCTTCACATAGACTGGCGGGAGCAGACGCACGTCATGGCCGAGCTGTCTTAGGACACGACCCCAGTGATGCGCGCTGCTGCCGGCCTCGAGGCCGACGCGTCCGGTGGCGTCGAGCGCGTGAACCCGGAAGACGCTCCTCGCCAGATCAACTCCAACAGTGGTCATCTCCTCGGTGGGCGGCGCTCCTCTGATGACATGTTCGACGGCAGCCATCATGACACGCAGTTGCCGCGTGAGCGCCGTCCACACCATCTCCAGTCTGGGCCATGCGTGGATCGGGGGGCGACGGGCCTTAATCGGGCTTTTTCTTCTTCAACGCGTCGGTCACCCGCCCGGCGCCTTCCTTCACGGCTTCTCCGGCCTCGCTCACCATGCCTTCGTGCCCGTTTTCGAGGATATCGCCGGAGTTGGCGTCTACGCCCACCTCGTACGTCGTTCCGTTGCTCAGTATATCGAAGGAGTAGCGTAGACCGCTGCCTCCCTTTTCCTTTTCGAGCTCCTCTTCGGTGATACGTCCAGGGCGAGCCTTCAGGGCTATGGATCGGGCCTTGGCGATGTCGAGCTTGGCCGACTTCGCCAGGGACTCGCCCTTGAAGTGTTCCGCGGCGACCGTGTGACCCGTGAGGGGGGACGCAATGGCGATGCTGGCGACGGCGATCAAGATGCGCTTCATGAGGCTTCTCCTGTGAACAGCCTTTCGAATCCTGTCGGATTGGCCCCGGAGCCTCCTTGATCCGCATCAATACCCTTCACGGGGCGGACCTTCACGGCGCTTCGGGAGCGGGAAACAGACGCTTGGAGCTGGCGGTCAACAGGACCATCGCGGCGACGAACCAGATTGATGTTGCGCCCAGCCGGCCATAGGCCGCTGCGCCGCCGACGGGCCGCTGGCGTCTGGACGAGATGGTGGTGAAGATCGGCGGCTGATGGATGTTTCTGTGGCGAGCCGTCGACGATGAGGGCGAGGTCCTCAACATGCTGGCCCAGAAGCGCCGCAATAAGGCGGCGGCTTTGAAGCTGCTGAGAAAATTGCTGAAAAGCCAGGGCGTTCATCCCGAAACGATCACGACGAACAAGCTGGCCTCGTATCGGGCGGCGGCCAAGACACTGAACCTGCAGGAGCGTCACCGGCCGGGCGGCATGCGCGAAAACCATCGGGCGGAAAATTCGCACCTGCCGATCCGACAACGGGAGCGAAAGATGGAGAAGTTCAAGAGCCAGGGCTCAGCCCAGCGCTTCCTCGCCACTCACGTCGCCGTCTACAACACCTTCAACCTGCAACCCCATCTGATCCGCCGATCGACGCTCCGCCAATTCCGGGCCGCGGCGCATCAAGCGTAGGCGGAGGCGACGATCGCCGCCTGACGGTCGGGGCGGGGAGGGGCGTTCGCGGGCTGATGACGGTTAACGTGACAACACCCCGCCAACGGTTTGATCCGCATCAGCATGACGCGCCGGCTCGACTTGAGCGGGCTCAAGGCGCTTCGCCTTTCCCTGTTCAACATGGCTGGATGGAGAGGTTGAAATTGGAGCTGTGCGATGTTGCCCAGCCAAAGCGGCGTAGAGGTCGGCCCGCTGAGTTTGCTGGGAGACGTGATTACGCCGAATAGACCGCGCGGGCTGGTGATTTTCGCCCATGGCAGCGGATCGAGCCGGTTCAGTCCCCGCAATCGGAAAGTCGCCTTCGCCCTTGCGGCGAAGGGGGTGGCGACGTTGCTGTTCGACCTGCTGAATGCAGACGAAGCCGCCTTTCGTGCCAATGTCTTCGATGTCGCGTTGCTGACGAGCCGTCTGGTCGAGGCGATCGACTGGGCTCGCGAGACTCAGCGCTTGGGCGGGCTGGACATCGGCCTATTCGGTTCGAGCACCGGTGCGGCCGCCGCGTTGTGCGCCGCGGCGCGCAGGCCGGTCGCGGCCGTGGTCTCACGCGGGGGACGGCCCGACCTGGCCGGCGCGCTTGGGCCGGCGGCGGCGCCGACCCTGCTGATCGTCGGTTCGCGCGATGTCGAGGTCTTGGCGCTCAATCGCGCGGCCTTGCGGCAGCTTGGCCCGGCGGCGCATCTGGCGATCGTCGATGGCGCGTCGCATTTGTTCGAAGAGCCGGGCGCGCTCGACGAGGTGATCGGCCTGTCGCAGGCGTGGTTCAGTCATCATTTCGCTGCGCCAGCGTCTAATCAGCTGAAGGGGCGAAGCGTGTGACGATATGGCAGGTTTCGATCGCGACCAGGGCGGTTGTCGTTAAGAACAGTTCTTTGCGACAATTGTTCAGTGATCGCGTGTATGAATATGTCTTAGCATGGTCGATATATGGAAAGGTGCGCCATGTTTCCTGGAAATGCGCCTGATCGCATGTTCCTTCGAAGCTTCAATGTTCAGGGAGGCGTGAGGCTTTCCCCGGGAAAATCTCTCTTTCAAGAGGCGGAGCGGCTTGAAGAGCAAGGGTTGCTGAGGTCCCTTTCGGCGGGGCGAACCAAAGATCGCATATTCGTTCTGAGCGGCCAGGGGATCACCACCCTTTCACAAGTCGACCCGTTCTAAGGATGGGCTCGATTTGCGCGCTTTCCACCATGGCGATGGGAAAGGCGGTCTAACGGCGCGAGTTGCGAGATTGCGGCCGATCGAACTGCGTGTGCACGATATTGGTCAGCTCTTCCACACTCTTGATCCGTTGCCCTATCGCGAACGCGATCTTGATGAGCGGGTGGAGGAATACGTGGTTGGCTGGGCGGGCGAGATGCCGAGAGGCGCGCTGCAGATCGTGGTGCACCTGCCGGCGCAGCAGGCGGCGCGAGAGGAGGCCGCCCATGTTGGCGAAGCCGTCCGCAACTACTTCGCCTACCGCGCCGATATCATAGGCTGGGAACTGCGTGATCTGTTTCGGGTCGGCCGAACGTCGCTCGCCGTCAGCCTGGCCATGTTGGCGATCTCCATCGTGTTGGGCAGCGGTTTGAACGGTTTGCTCGGCGAAGGCTATGTCGCTCGCTTTTTCAATGAGGGGCTGATCATCCTGGGTTGGGTCGCCAATTGGCGGCCAATCCAGATATTCCTCTATGACTGGCAGCCGCTTATTCGCCGCCGCAGTCTCTATCGGCGCCTGGCGCGCGCCGACGTGCGCTTGTCCGCGGCCGGGTGAAGGGTGCTTCAGGCTAACCCTAACTTGTCGCTAGTCTGGGTCCTGCGGGGCGGAGATCGGGGGCAGGGGGCGGATGAAGCGGTTGTCGTTTAAGCGTCATCGATTTCCGGCGCCGGTGATTCACTACGCGGTGTGGCTTTATTTCCGCTTCACCCTGAGCTTTCGCGATGTCGAGGAGGCGCTGAACCTGCAGGAGCGTCACCGGCCAAGCAGTATGCGCGAAAACAACCGAGCGGAAAACTCGCACCTGCCGATCCGACGACGGGAGCGGAAGATGCAGAAGTTCAAAAGCCAGGGCTCAGCCCAGCGCTTTCTCGCCATTCACGCCACCGTCTACAACACCTTCAACCTGCAGCCCCATCTGATCCGCCGGTCGACGCTTCGCTAATTCCGGGCCGCGGCTCACCCAGGTGGGGGCGGAGGCGACGATCGCCGCCTGACGGTCGGGGCGGGGAGGGGCGCTCTGCGTCCGTCGAGACTTGAGCTGTCAACACCGACGAGGGGGCGTCGCAGCGCGCCCTCGGCCCCGCCTGGAGCACCGCGCCCATCGCGGCGTTCGGGCGGTAGAGCGTGCATCCCTTGAGGCCGAGATCGTAGGCCTGCTGATAGGTGCGGGCGAAGATCTCGAAGGGGCAATCTTCGGCGACCGTCACCGTCTTTGAGATGGCGTTGTCGATGAAGGGCTGCAAAACCGCCTGCATGCCGAGATGCTCCTCGATGCTCAGGTCCTGCGCCGATACGAAAGCCGGCGGCAGGCCGTCGCCGCCGCTCCGCTCGCGCCAGGCGGCGACGGCCGCATCGGTCAGATCGAAAACCTCAGGACCGCGAGGCGTGGTCATCGTCCGGCGCCAAGTTGGGGCGTAGATGGGCTCGAGACCGCTCGACACGTTGCCGGCCAGAAGACTGATGCTGCCGGCGGGGGCGATGGCGAGCAGATGGCTGTTGCGAACGCCATGCCGGGCGATTTCGTCGCGTAGCGCGCCGGGCAGGCGCTGGATGAAGGGAGCCGCCAGATAGGGCTCGCGCCGGAACGCGGGAAAGCATCCTTTCTCGCGGGCCAGGGCGATCGATGCGCCGTAGGCCGCATCGCGAATGACCTCCATCAGATGTCCGGCGAGGGCGAGCGATCGCGGCTGGCCGTAGCGCAGCCCCAACATGACCAGGGCGTCGGCCAGCCTTGTGATGCCCAGGCCCACCCGCCGGCTGGCCTTGGCGGCCGCTTCCTGCTGCGGCAGCGGGAAGCGGGAGATATCGATCACATCGTCGAGGAAGCGGACGGCCAGGCGTGCGGCGCGGGAGAGGCCGTCGAAGTCGATGGCCGCCCCAGGGGCGAACGGCCGCGATACGAACCGTGTCAGGTTAAGTGAGCCCAGGTCGCAGGCACCATAGGCGGGCAGGGGAATCTCGCCGCAGGGATTGGTGGCGGCGATCCGTTCGCAGTAGGCGAGATTGTTTTCGGCGGTGATCCGATCGATGAACAGCACGCCCGGCTCGGCGCTGTGATAAGCGCACTGCATGATCGAGCGCCACAGGTCTCTTGCCGCAAGCCGCCGAACTACGCGGGAGGATCCTGGTTCGGTCCCGGTAGGGAGGAGCCGTAGCGCCCAGCTGGCGTCCGCCCGCGCCGCCTTCACGAAGGCGTCGGTGACGAGGACGGACAGATTGACGTGCTGAAAGCCTGCGCTGTCTTGCTTGGCCCTTATGAAGGCCTCTATGTCCGGATGGTCGCATCGGAGGGTGGCGATCATCGCTCCGCGTCGAAAGCCGATCGATTGACTGCGGGCGCACATGGCCTCCCACGCCTTCAGCCAACCTAGCGGCCCGGGGGCCGCGGTCGTGGAGGTCCGGACGCCGTGCGGGGCGAGGGCGGAGAAATCGCAGCCGATTCCGCCGCCAAAGGCCAAGGTCATTTCCGCCTCGCGCAAGGCGGCCGGCGCATTGGCGTCGGTGATCGGCCCCATGACGAAACAGTTGAACAGGGTGGCTTGATGGGCGGTCCCGGCGGCGGCCTGGATGCGGCCGCCCGGCAGAAACCGGAAGTCGCGCAGCAGGTTGGCGAACGCCTCGGCCCAGAACGGCGTTTCAGCCGTCTCGGCGGCGGCGACCGCCCGGCTCACCCTTCTCTGGCTATCCTCGATCGTGCGCTCGGGAAACGCACCCCCCACGCAGCGGTATCTGGTCTCCCAAAGCGTCCGGACCAGCGCCGCCGTTCCGGAAGCGCGTGCGGGAACAGACCTGCTCATCAACGGCACCCCGGCATGGTGCGGTCCTCCTAGCGGGCCAGCAAGGCCTTCAACTCGGACCAGCTTCGGCTGTTGAGCACATCCTCCGAACCCAGCCAGCCGCGACGGGCCTGGTCGACGCCGTAACGGATATTGGCCAGGCCGAGCGTCGAATGCGCATCCGAGGAGATCGCCACCTTCAGGCCCATGGCCTTGGCCGTCCGGCAGTGGACGTCATCGAGGTCTAGGCGGCTCGGAAGGGCGTTGAGCTCCAAGAAGCAGCCGCGATCGAGCGCGCCCTTCATCACCTTGTCCAGATCGATCTGGTAGCCTGGCCGCTCGCCGATCAAGCGGCCGGTCGGATGGGCGAAAATGTGGAACAATGGGTCATCCATGGCGCGGAGCACCCGCTGGGTCTGGACCGTGGCCGGCAGGTCGAAGTCGGAATGGATGGCGCCGATCACCACGTCCAGCCGCGCCAGCAGGTCGTCCGGGAAATCGAGCGAGCCGTCCGCGAGGATGTCGACTTCGGCGGCCTTGAGCGCTCGGAAATCCTTCAGGTCGTCATTCAGGCGATCGATGGCCTCGAGTTGGGCTGAGAGGCGTTCGGGGGTCAGGCCGTGGGCCGCCGTCGCGTGGCGGGAATGGTCGCTGACGGCCGCATGGGCGTAGCCACGCGCGCGGGCGGCCTCGACCATGTCCTCAAGGCGGCTCCGCCCGTCCGAGGCGCGAGTGTGCAGATGCAGGTCTCCCTTCAGGTCGCTCAGGGTCACGAGTTGAGGCAGGGCGTTGGCTTTGGCCGCCTCGATCTCGCCTCGCGCTTCGCGCAGTTCTGGGGGGATGAAGGGGAGATCCACGCTGGCGTAGACCTCCGCCTCCGTGCGCCCGGCGATCCGCCGGCCCTCATTGTATACGCCGTATTCGTTGACCTTTAGCCCCTTGGCCTGACCGAGCTTGCGCAGGGTGATATTGTGTTCCTTCGATCCCGTGAAATAGACCAGAGCCGCGCCGTAGCTCTCCTCGGGCACGATCCTGAGGTCTACCTGCAGGCCGCTCCTCAATATGATCGTCACCCGGGTCGATCCCTTCTCCAGCACTCGCGCCGTGTCTTCATGGGCCGCGAAGGCGTCGGCCACGGCTTGACCGTTCGGCGCGACCGCCAGAAGGTCGATGTCGCCCACGGTCTCGCACCGGCGTCGATAGCTGCCGGCCGCCTCCGCCCGGGTCACGCCTGGAAGGCGGCTCAGAAAGACGAGGAGCTCGTCGACCGTCTCCTCGACCGAGTCGAGGCGCCGACGGCCCTGGCCGGCTGGGAGCGTCGCTTGCAGGCTATCCAGCAAGCGCTTCTCCAGGGCTTCGCCGAACCGGGGCAGGGAGCGCACATTGCCGGCCGCCGCCGCCCGCGCCAGATCCTCCACGGTCTCCACGCCCAGGCGGTCATGTAGAACCTTCGCCCGCCTGGGGCCGAGGCCGTGAACCGTCATCAACACCGCCAGGCTTGCTGGGGTCCGGGTTTCGAGCTCCTCGAGCGCCTTGAGCCGTCCGGTTCGGCAGATTTCGGCGATCTTGCAGGCCAAGTCCTCGCCGATGCCCGGCAGGTCGTCGAGGTCCCGCCCCGAGCCAGCAGGCTGGCGGCGGACTCGCCAAGGTCCTGCAGCGTCGCGGCCGCACGGCGATAGGCGCGCACGCGGAACGGGCTGGCGTCTTCGATCTCCAGCAACTCGGCCATGCGGTTGAAGATGTCCGCGATTTCGGTGTTGTGAACAGTCATGGCCATCCGCCTTTTGGCTCGGCTCGCGGAGGCGACGCCGACTACAGGCGCTGTCAGGATCGGCGGTTCGGACGGTCGGCGCTCTGAGGCGGATCAATCGGTGGTGGCGAAGGGGCGGAATTGAGCCCGCTCAAGGCCCGGCGAAGGATGGAGGAAGCCCACCCCGACCGTGCGCGCAGGCGGCGAGGACGCCGCCGGACCAGCCGCAGGACGATGCGCCGCCTGAGGCTGAGACGCGAGCTTGACGCCGATTGACATCCGTCAACGACTTCTCGTCGGTTGGCGCCACCAAGGTGGGCGGTCGCAAGTCAGGGAAAGCCCAGCCGGTGCCGTGGACTTCAGATGACGCCGAGAGGCACACACGCAAGGCGAAGACGCCGGCGCTGCAGGCGCTTTGGGCGAAAGTCGCCAATGAAGCCCTGGAGCGGACGGGCGACGAGGTGCGCGCGATCCGCGAGGCGAACGCCATAGTTGCGCGACAGGTGGACGACTAGCGAGCGATCACCGTCTCAAGCTTCGCTTCTCCTTCTCCGCGCAGACCCAACATCCGGCCTTGTGTCGCGGGATGCGTCGACGGCGCCTTACGTTGCAAGCGGCCGTGTTCCTTGCCGAGGTCATGCTCAACCGCGACGACCGGGTCTGGATCGACCGCTTCGACTCCGGGCTGGTCGATGCGGGGCTGACCCGGTCGGCGGCCGACGGCGAGCGGATTCCGCGCCTGGTCGCCCATCATGTCGGCGGCGAGGTCCATGCCGACCGGCCGCGCCTGGCGGCCGAACTGCCGGGGACCGGCGAGCGGTTCGAAGGGCTCCTGCCGCCCACGGTCGCCGCCCCGACCTTCTCCCTGCGCAAGCTCGCCGGCCGGGTCTTCACCCTGGCCGACTATGTGCAGGCCGGCGTCACGGCCATCGCCTCGGCGCGACCGAGGTCAGAGCGGCCGCGCCCGCCAGCGCTGTTCGGGAATGTAGGCGATGAGGTTCCAGATGGCGGCGAGGAGGCATCCGCTCACGAAGCCGCCGAAGGCGGTCAGTCCCACCAAGGCCAGGGCGCGGCCCAGATCGAACGGCGCGACCGAGAGCTGAACGGTCAGGAAATGGAGGCGGAAGATCAGGTCGAGCAGCGGCTCGGCCCAACCGATCGCCACCATCAACGCCCATGCCAGATGGCCGAGCCCGACGAAGAGGGCCAGCGTCCCGCCAGCGGAAAGGAGGCTGATGCGCATGAGAAACTCCCAGTTTGCTGAAGTCCAGCATTCGGCGCACCGGTTCATTGCGCCTTGATCAGGGTCAACGCGGGCGTCGCGACGGGGTGCGAGCAGGGAGGAAAGCGATCCCGCGCGTCATGGGAGGATGCGATGAAAGCGCTCGTCTATCATGGGCCTGGCGGAAAGGCTTTCGAGAACCGGCCCAAGCCCGAGGTCGAGGGGCTGGGAGACGCGGTGGTGCGTGTTCTCAAGACCACTATCTGCGGCACCGACCTTCACATCCTGAAGGGCGACGTGCCCAGCTGCGAGCCTGGCCGCGTCCTGGGACACGAAGGGATGGGCGTCGTCGACAGCGTCGGGGCCGGGGTGAGCGGGTTCAAGCCGGGGGACCGCGTGTTGATCTCGTGCATCTCGGCCTGCGGCAAATGCCGATACTGCCGGCGGGGAATGTATTCTCACTGCGAGACCGGCGGCTGGATCCTGGGCAACCGGATTGACGGGACCCAGGCCGAGTACGTGCGCATTCCTCACGCCGACACCAGTCTTTATCCCGCGCCGGAGGGCGTCCAGGATGAGGCGCTGGTCATGCTGAGCGACATCCTGCCCACCGGCTTCGAGTGCGGGGTGCTCAACGGCAAGGTCGCGCCGGGCTCGAGCGTGGCCATCGTCGGCTCCGGACCGATCGGCCTGGCCGCCCTTCTGACCGCTCAGTTCTACTCGCCCGCGCAGGTCATCATGATCGATCTCGACGCCAACCGGCTCGATGTCGCCCAGCGGCTCGGCGCCACCCACGTCGTCGACGCCGCGACCGGAAACGCGGTGGAGCAGGTCTTGGCCCTGACCGACGGCGTGGGCGTCGACACGGCGATGGAGGCCGTGGGCGCGCCGGCCACCTTCGTCATGTGCGAGGACATCGTCGCCCCCGGCGGCGTGATCGCCAATATCGGCGTGCATGGCGTCAAGGCCGACCTGCACCTGGAGCGGCTGTGGTCGCAGAACATCTCCATCACCACCCGGCTGGTCGACACCGTGACCACGCCCATGCTGCTGAAGACGGTCTGCGCTCACCGGCTCGATCCAGCCCGCCTGATCACCCATCGCTTCAGCCTGGACCGGATCGAGGAGGCCTACGACGCCTTCAGCCGGGCGGCCGCCACCTCGGCCTTGAAGGTGATTATCGAGGTCTAGATCCTGGCGTCCTCGCGCTCGGTCTCAATGGCCCCGCGGGATCAGCATCATCGCCGCCGCCGCCGCCATGACCGCAGTGGCCGCCCAACCGAGCACGATCAGCGTGCGGCTGGCCGTGTAGCGGCCCATGACCGAGGTCTTGGACACCAGCAGGATGATGACCACCATCAGCGGCACCGCGACGATCCCGTTGATGACCGCGCTCCAGAACAGAGCCTTCATCGGGCTGATGGGAGAATACTGGATGACCATGCCGAGCAGGACGCTGACGGCGATGACGCCGTAGAAGCCCCGCGCGTCGGCGGTCTTGCGCTCCAGGCCCCATTTCCAGCCCATGGCCTCGGACAGGGCGTAGGCGCCGGACCCGGCGAGCACTGGAACGCCGATGAAGCCCACGCCGAGGATGCCCATCGCAAAGAGGGCGTAGGCGAAGTCGCCGGCGAGCGGTCGCAGCGCGCTCGCGGCCTGGGCGGCTGTCTGTATGTCGCTGATCCCGGCCACGTGCAGCGTCACCGCCGTCGCGAGGATGATGAAGAAGGCCGAGACATCGGAATAGAACATGCCGCTCCAGGTGTCCCAACGGATGCGACGCAGTTCGGAGGCGGCCATCGGCGCGTCGTTCACCAGCGCCGAGCGGCGCTTGGCCTGCATGTCCTCGACCTCCTCGGAGGCCTGCCAGAAAAACAGATAGGGGCTGATGGTCGTGCCGAAGACGCCGACCACCACGGTGGCGGTGTCGGCGTTCAGGGCGAGCCTGGGCCACAGGGTGCGGCGCAAGACCTCCGCCCACGGCACATGGACCGTGAACAGCACCGCGGCGTAGGCCAGCAGCGACAGAGTGAGCCACTTCAGGACGTAGACATAGCGGTGATAGGGAACGAAGATCTGCAGCAGCAGCGTCGCCAGGACGAAGACCACCGTCATGACATGGCGGCCGATCCCCGTGACCAGTTCGGAAACCTCGCCCATGGCGGCCACGTCGGCGGCGATGTTGAGCGTGTTGGCCACCAGCAACAGCAAGACCACGCCGCGCAGCACGATCGGCGGGAAGGCGGCCTTGATGTTGGCGGCGAGGCCCTTGCCGGTGACCCTGCCGATGCGTGCGCACATCGACTGGATGGCGGCCATGAGCGGAAAGGCCAGCGGCATCGTCCAGAGCATGTTCAGGCCGAACTGGGCGCCGGCCTGGGAATAGGTGGCGATGCCGCTGGGGTCGTCGTCGGCGACCCCGGTGATCAGGCCAGGACCGATGCGCGCGAGAGGATGTTCCTTCAGGCGCGTCAGCGCCTGTCTGAACCAGCGGCCAGTTCGGCCCGAGCCCTTTGAAGACACCGGCGATCCTCGAATTCAATGGGACAGCAGAAGAGGCGTTCTGGAGCCGAGCGCAAGGGACTGCGTGGCGCCGCCGAACAGGAACTCCAGCCACATGGGGTGGGAATAGGCTCCCATGACCAGAAGGTCGAACCCGCCGCCGCCAATCTGCTCGGCGAGGGTCCTTTCGTCGCGAAGGTCGAACCGGAGGTCCATGACCGAGAGGTTTGGCACGCCATGTCTTTCGAGATGGGCCTTCAGCTTGACGCCGGCGTCGGCCGCCATGGCGGCGTGCGTGGTCTGGGAAACCGTCAGAATGCGCACCATCGAGGCCTCGCCCAGAAGCGGCAGGGCGTCGTGCACCGCCCTGGCGCTTTGGGCGCTCGGCTCCCAGGCGATCAAGACGGTCCGGAAGGGCGTGCGCGGCCTGGCGGCCGCCGGAATGACCAGGGTCGGGCGGCCGCTGTGCAGCGCCAGGGACAAGGATATGGGCAGGGGGTGCTGATGGGGCGGCGACTGGGATTCGTACTGACCGACGACCACAAGATCGGCGTAGGCCGCTTCGGCGCAAAGCACGGCGGCGACATCGCCGCTCCTTTCGCGCCATTCGTGTTCCAGGTCGGAGCCCTCCAGAAGCGAGTGGAACAGTGCGGCGGACGCGGCGGCTTCGCGCTCGATTTCATGTTCCGACGCGGCGATCAGCGCGTTCAGATCGGTCGCCCGTCCCATCGGCCTGACGGCGACGGGCGGACGGACATGCAACCCCATGAGACGCGCGGCGGAGGCGGCCGCGAGGCTTTTGCAGAACCGCAGGCGCTCGGCGCCCGCCTCGCTGCCGTCGACGTGCGCCAGGATTTCCTTGAACATCTGTCCGCGCTCCAGGCCTAGCGAGACATCAGGACCGGGATCGGGAAATCGGCCAGCACGGTGCGGGTCGCCCCGCCCAGCACCGTTTCCCGCGCTCGAGGATGGCTGTAGGCACCCATGACCAGCAGGTCGGCCCCGAACTCGGCGCAGGCCTGCGCCAGCGTACCGGCGGTCCCTCCGTCGCGGGGCGAGACGCGCAGTTCGGCCCTAACCCCATGCCGCTCCAGTCGTCGCAGCATCTGCTCGGGGCGGCAATGGTCCAGCCAGCGCGGGTCCTCGCCCAGCACCAGCAATTCCACCGCCTCGGCGCGCCGTAGCAGCGGCCAGGCGTCATCGATGGCGCGCCGGGCGGGGGGCGAGCCGTTCCAGGCCAGCACGATCCGCCGGCCGGAGGGGTTTGAAACGGCCTTGGCGGCGGGGGTTTGCGGCGTGATCACGCAGGGCGCGCCGCTGCGCAGGACCAAGGCTTCGGCCAGCTCGCGCGCGGGATGGTCGTCGACCGGCGCCCGCGGGACGATGGCGAGGTCGAAGAACAGCGCTCGCAGGGCCAGCGCCTCGGGCGGCTCGTTCGGGTCCGGGAGGACCCAATCGACGACGATCCCCGCCGCCGCGGCGGCGGCGCACAGGGCAACCTGGACAGGACGCCCGGCGGCTTCGATCCGAGCCATGCGGCGATCGAGGACGTCGGCGGCCCCGGCGAAGCCGATGGCGAAGCAATCGGCGTTCGACGGGGCCGGGTCGGCGCAAAGGCAGCAGGCCGTCACGGTCGCGCCGTGACCCTTGGCCCAGCCGGCGGCCAGGGCGATCGCCCGATCGCTGGGGGCGCCGGCGTGCAGAAACAGCAGGATGTCGCGGATATCCATGGCGCGGAGCCTCCGGAACGGTTGGACCAGTCTGCCGGGCAGGTAGGCTCGCCGCCTTGACCCCACTCAACCCGATCCGGCGCGATTTGACCCGGCTCAAGGCGCGGCGAGGCTGGGATCTTGATCCCGATCAAGGAGCGCCGCCGTCGATCTGGGATGATGAATCGTCGCTGCGGACGCGGAAGGGAAGGCCAGGCGAGACCGCTTCCTGCGTGACCTCGTTTGAACGAAGAGCCCTTCGCCAGGGTCGCAGCCGACGGGGCTCGCGTCGACTGGTTCTGCCCCCGGGGCCGGCGGCGCGGGCTTCCCTTTTCAGATCAGTTCGAAACGAGGTGCGACGTGGAGCTTTTGGAGGCGATGCGTCTGCGGCGCGCGGTGCGTGAATACCTGCCTGAAGCCATCGAGGAGGCGACGATCCGGGTGCTGATCGATGCGGCGATTCAGGCTCCCAGCGCCATGAACCGTCAGGATTGGCTGTTCGTGATCGTCAGCGATCGCGAGCGCCTCGCCTCGATCGCGGCGCGGGCCAAAGCCTTCATGCTGGCGCGGCTGGAAGCCGATGACGGACCCGAGGAGGCCCGCAGCATGCTCGCCGCCCCGGATTTCGACATCTTCTACGGAGCGCCGGTTCTGGCGGCGATCTATGCCGACAACCCCGATCCGATGGCGGAGCAAGACGTCTGCCTGGCGGCGCAGAACCTGATGTTGGCGGCGCGGGCCTTGGGGATCGGCACATGCTGGATCGGTTTCGCCACGGCCTGGCTGAACCAGCCGCAAGCCAAGCGGGAACTGGGCGCGCCCCGGCGCGCCAAGGCCGTGGCGCCGATCATTCTGGGGCGTCCGACCGTCTGGCCGCCGGCCCGGGGAAGGCGCGATCCCGATATCCGCTGGCTGCGGGGCTGATCTTGCGCGGCGATGCTGCGAACATCGCCTCGAGCGCGCGGATCGAAGTCGCCTTGAGGCGGATCAAGGCGCGAGCCCCGCCCAGCCGTCGAAATGCGTGCGATGAAGCTGGATGGAGCGCAAGGCCATGCCGCCGAGCCAGAGCGGCGTATGGATCGGCCCCGCCGATCTGCGCGGCGACCTGATCGCCCCCAAGGACCCCATGGGGCTGGTGATTTTCGCCCATAGCGGCGGATCGAGCCGGTTCAATCCCCGCAACCGCAAGATCGCCTTCGCCTTGGCTGGACGCGGCATGGCCGTTCTATTGTTCGACCTGCTGCGCCCGAACGAGGCCGCAGTCCGCGGCGCCGCCTTCGACGTCGGCTTGCCGACCAACCGGCTGGTCGGCGCCATCGACTGGGCGCGCGAGACGCCGGGTCTGGAGCGGCTGAGCATCGGCCTGTTCGGCGCGAGCGTCGGCGCTGCGGCCGCCCTGCGCGCGGCGGCGCAACGCCCCGTGGCCGCGGTGGTCTCGCGCGGGGGGCGTCCCGACCTCGCAGGACCGCCGCGGCTGGCGACCCCGACCCTGCTGATCGTCGGCTCCCGTGATCCGCAGGTGCTGGACCTGAACCGTCAGGCCCAGGGCGCGCTTGGCCCCTCGACGCGTCTGGCGGTGATCGAGGGCGCGACCCACCTGTTCGCCGAGCGCGGCGCCATGGACCAGGTGATCGCGCTGGCCGCCGACTGGTTCGGACAGTCGTTCGCCGCCGCCCGGGCAGGCGAGGCCGGCGCCGGCCAGGTTCGCCCCCGGCCGGTCGTTGTGCGACGCCAGATGACCAGCATGTGACGATCTGGCGCGTCGTCGGGCATGCGCCGACCCAAGGCAAGTGATAAGGTGCCGCATCCATGCCTGGACGACGTTTCCATGCAGCGCTTCGTGCTGACGCAGAACATTCGTCGCTATCGCGAATTGTTGTGCTCGCTCAACGATCCAGCCGAACGCGCTCTGGTCGAGCGGCTGCTCGCCGAGGCGAGCGACGAGTTGGCTGGCCTGGATCGGCTGGCGGCTGCGTCGCGCGCCGGGGCGCGGGAGCCGTCGGCGCGCGATGGGGAACGGCGGCGCTGACCGCCAACGCGGTTCCTTCCGTCGAGCTTGGTGATCTTGCCGCCCGGCGGCGGACTTGATGCAGGTCAAGGCGGAAGGCTCCCGCAGCGGCCAGATAGAGCCTGCCCCATGTGAAATTCAGGGAGAACGCCGATGGGCATGAGCCTGAAGGAAGAGGTCCTGGCCATCCTGCACGAGGGGACGGACCTGACCCTCGCCACCCTGCGGCCCGACGGCGGTCCCCAGGCGACCACGGTCAGTTACGCCAGCGACGGCCTGCGCCTCTATTTCGGGTGCGCGGCCTCGTCCCAGAAGGCGGCCAATCTGGCGCGCGATCCGCGGGTGGCGCTGACCATCAACCTGCCCTACGCCGACTGGGGCGAGATACGGGGCCTGTCGATGACGGGGACCGCCCGGCGGCTGATCGACGGCGACGAGACCGATCACGTGGTGTCGCTATTCTTCGACAAGTTCAGCGAGACCGCTCAGTACGTCAGTCTCGGCGAGACGCCCCTGGCCTTCTTCGAGATCGTTCCCACCGTGATCTCGGTGCTCGATTATCGAAAGGGCTTCGGCAGAACCGATCTGCTGCAGGTCGGCGAGCACGAGCGACTGATCGCGCTCCGCGCCTAGGTCCGATATGGAGCGGCGAAATGCGCGCCATGACGCTGACGGCGATCGGCCGACCGCTGGTGGAGACCCGGTCGCCCGATCCCGAGCCCGGGCCGTACGAAGTGCGCTTACGCGTGCTGGCCTGCGGGGTGTGCCGCACCGACCTGCACGTGGTCGACGGCGAGTTGCCGGCCGTGCGGCCGCCGGTGATCCCAGGGCACGAGATCGTCGGCCGCATCGACGCCTTGGGAGAGGGCGTAGAGGAACTGGAGCTGGGGCAGCGGGTCGGCGTGCCCTGGCTCGGCCATGTCTGCGGGTGTTGCGCCTATTGTCGCGCCGGTCGCGAAAACCTGTGCGATGCGCCCCTGTTCACCGGCTACACCCGCCCCGGCGGCTTCGCCACCGCGACCGTCGCGGACGCGCGCTTCGTGTTTCCCTTGGGCGAAGAGGGAGAGGACACGGCCCTGGCGCCGCTCCTGTGCGCCGGACTGATCGGCTGGCGATCGCTGGTCAGGGCGGGGAACGCCTGGCGTCTGGGACTCTACGGTTTCGGGGCGGCCGCCCACATCGTCGCTCAGGTCGCCCGCTGGCAGGGGCGCACGGTCTACGCCTTCACGCGTCCCGGCGACGAGGCCGCCCAGGGTTTCGCCCGGACGCTGGGGGCGGTCTGGGCCGGCGGCTCGGACCAGGCTCCGCCTGCGCCGCTGGACGCGGCGATCCTGTTCGCCCCGGCCGGAGACCTGGTTCCGCTCGCGCTCGCCCAGGTGCGCAAGGGCGGCCGGGTCGTCTGCGCCGGCGTTCATATGAGCGACATCCCGTCCTTCCCCTATTCGCTGTTGTGGGAGGAGCGCGAGGTGGTTTCGGTCGCCAACCTGACCCGTCGGGACGGAGATGATTTTCTGCCCGTCGCGCGTCGGGCCGGCGTGGTCACCGCGCCGGTCGTCTACCCTTTGGCGGCCGCGAACCAGGCCCTGGATGACCTTCGGCGCGGCCGCTTCCAGGGGGCGGCCGTGCTTGTTCCATAGGGACCGGGCGCCGGGTTGATCCAGATCATATCGCCCCTGGCCCGGGGCGTCACGCTGGCGAGGTTCGATCCACCGCAAACGGGGCCGCCGCCATGTCCTATAAGACCATTCTCGTCCACGCCGAGCCTGGCGAACAGACCGATCGCCGTATCCGTCTCGCCGTCGAGGTGGCGGGCATGTTCGACGCCGCCGTGCTGGGCGTCGGAGCCGAAGCCTTCCGCCCGGTGGTCGGCGCCGAGTTCGCCTATGTCGACGGCTCCTTGATCCAGGGGTTGCGCGAGGCCATCGATCAGGACATCACGGCCGCTCATGCCCGTTTCCGCGATCTGGCCGCCGATGTTCCTGGCGGCGCGTTCTGGATTTCACGGCTGGACTTCCCCGATCAGGTGATCGCCAGCCAGGCCGCCGGCGCCGACCTGGTGGTCGCCGACCGCCCGGTCGGGCGAAGCGATCCGGCCTTCAGCGCCAAGCCCGGCGACGTGGTCATGGAATGCGGCTGTCCGGTGCTGCTGCCGCCGACCGGCGGCGGTTCGCTCAAGGCCAGCCATGTGGTGATCGGCTGGAAGGACGCCCGTGAGGCCCGGCGGGCGATCGCCGACGCCCTGCCGTTCTTGATGCGCGCTCACAGCGTGCATCTGGTCGAAATCAACGAAAGCGGCGTCGCCGCCGATGCGGGGCTGATGCAGGCCGTCGTCAAGCGCCTCGCCCGTCATGGGGTCGCCGTCGAGGCCGAGGTTGTCGCCCGCAGCGAAACGAGCATCGCCGAGAACCTGGAGAGCGCCTGCAGCCGCCACGGAGCCGACCTGCTGGTCATCGGCGCCTATGGGCACTCGCGCGTGCGCGAATGGGCGCTGGGCGGCGTCACAGAAGACCTGATCGCGGCTTCGACCAAGTTCGTGCTGTTCAGCCGCTGATCGAGGCTGGGGGACTGGATCCGGACGGCCGGCTGGCCGCCCGGATCCAGTCGAGCAGGTCATCCGAGACCAGCGGCTTTTCGATGATGCCGGCGGCGGCGGCGGCGGCGGCGCGCAGCCTCGCGGTCGGATGACTGGTCATCAGGACGGCGGGGCCCCGCCAGCCGCGCTGGCGCAGCCGATAGAGCAGGGCCAGGCCGTCCAGGCCGGGCAGGCGATAGTCCAGCACCAGGCAGGCGTCTTCGATCGCCACGGCGTCGGCCAACAGGTCTATTCCAGAGCCGTAGGCGCGGACGCGAAAACCTTCCAGGCCGAGCGAGAATTCCAGCGCTCTCAGCAAGGCGGGATCGTCATCGACGACGATCACCACGGGGCGTGCAGGCTTCGCAGGAAGGTCGGAAGAGGCGGGGGAGGGCGGGGCGGCCCGCGACGGCGCTGACATGAATGGATAAGTCTCTTCGCCGAAAACCCGATGTTCAAACTAGGCCTGCGGCAGGCGAGGGCCTTGATGCGGCTCAATCTTCGCAGGCGTCTGGGTCGTTCCGGCTTCCCCCGCCGCCAGGCCGTTGGCCATCAAGGTCATCCGCACGAGGTCCGACAGGCTCTCGGCGCGCATCTTGCTCATCAGGTTGGCCCGATAGACCTCGACGGTGCGCATGCTGATGCCAAGGGCGTGGGCTATGACCTTGTTGACCTGACCAGCGACCACGCCCTCCAGCACTTGACGCTCGCGGGCCGACAGGGCGGCCAGCCGCGCCTCGACCTCTTCGCGTAGCTGCGTTTGACGCATGCGGGCCTGACCTTCGTTCAACGCCCCGCGCACGGCCGTCAGCAGCCGTTCGTCGTCGAACGGCTTTTCCAGGAAATCCATGACGCCGGCCTGCATGGCCTGGATGGCCAAGGGGACGTCGCCGTGGCCGGTGATGACGACGACTGGCAGGTGGATATGCAGCGCCCTGAGTCGCTCGATCAGCTCCAACCCGCTCATGCCAGGCATGCGGATGTCGGTGACGACGCAGCCGGCGCCGTTCATGCGGATCTGGTCGAGGAAGGCTTCCGCGTCGGGATAGGTCCGCACCTTCAGGCCTTCGGTCTCGAGCAGGAACTGCAGGGCGCCGCGAACGGCGTCGTCGTCGTCGATCAGATGGATCAAGGGCTCATGCGGCATGGACGTCCTCCTTGCGGGCGACCGCGCGCAGGGTGAAGCGAAACACGGCTCCGCCTTCGGGCCGAGTTTCGGCCCAGATGCGGCCGCCATGGGCCTCGATGATGGTGCGGCTGATCGACAGGCCGACCCCCATGCCGGTCTGCTTGGTGGTGACGAAGGGCTGGAACAACTGATCGGCCACCGCCGGGCTGAGACCGGGGCCGGAATCGGCGACCTCGACCAGGGCCATCTCGCCCGGCGCCGGCTTCAGGGCGATCAGGAGTTCGCGGCGCTCGCTGTCGCACATGGCGTCGACGGCGTTACGGATCAGGTTCAGCACCACCTGCTGAATCTGCACCTTGTCGGCCATGACCAGATCGACGGCTGGGTCGAAGGCGAAGCGCACCCGCACACCCTCGTCCTTGGCCCCGACCAGGGCTAGGGCGCAGGCCTCCTCGACCAGCTTGGGCAGGCTCTCGATGCGGCGCTCGGTCTCGCCGCGCGCCAGGAAGTCGCGCAGGCGGCGGATGATCTGGCCGGCGCGCAGAGTCTGGTCGACGGCCTGGCCCAGGGCCTGCTCGAGGCGAGTGCGGTTCAGCGGCTCGCTCTCCAGCAAGCGGCGCGAGCCGCGCAGGTAGCTGGCGATGGCCGACAGCGGCTGGTTCAGCTCGTGCGCCAAGGCGCTGGCCATTTCACCCATGGCGGTCATGCGAGCGATAAGGACCAGCTCGGACTGCAGCTCCTGCAGTCGAGCCTCGGTCCGCTGGCGCTCGCTGAGATCGCGTACGAAGCCGGTGAAGAAGCGGGCCGGCCCGGCGGTCTCGCCCACCGACAGCTCCATGGGAAAGGTCGAGCCGTCCTTGCGCTCGCCGACCACCACTCTGCCAAGGCCGATGATGCGTCGCTCGCCGGTGGCGCGGTAGTGGGCGAGGAAGCCGTCATGACCGGAGCGGTATGGCTCGGGCATCAGCATCGCCACATTACGGCCGACGATCTCGGCGGCCGGCCAGCCGAACAGGCGCTCGGCGGCGCGGCTGAACGAGCGCACCAGGCCATGCTCGTCAATCACCACCATGGCGTCCGGCACCGTGTCGAGGATCGAGCGCAGATGCGCTTCGCGTTCGGCCAGGTCACGGGTGTTTCGCAGGGCCCGGCGGCGCACCCGTTGCAGCCAGCCGCCGCCGGCGGCGACGCCCAGACAGATGCCGAGCACCAGCAGCAACGAGATCAGGTCGGCCCGGTCGGAAAGGCGCGGAGCCATGATCCACGCGCTGGCCGGTATCACCAGGGCGGTGGCCAGCAACGCCGGCCCCCAGCCGCCGAGAGCGGCGCCGACGATCACCGCCGGCAGCAGAAAGATGAATGGCGGACGGTCACCCAGGAGCGGCGCCAGCGCCAGGCGCGCAAGCAGCCCGACCATGGCGACTATGGCGGCGGTGGCGTAGCCGCGCCACAGGCGCAGCGAGGGCTCGCCCGCGCCGAATGGTCTGGTCTCGGGCGAATTGGCTGTCGGCGGTGGGTTCCGGTGGTGATTGGCCATGGGCTGTCGCGCGCCTGGACGTGTCGGCCGGCAAGCCTAGTCCGTCGGCCGCGCCGCCCAATTCCGTATTTTCACGTAGGTAGGAGACACAAATTTCCGCGTTCCGCAAAGGGGCGTAGCGATGGTGCGCCACAGTCCACGGAGGACGCCATGCGCACCCAGGATTTCGACGCGCCCGCCTCGGGCGGCCCGCAGGCCGCCGGACAGGTCGAACTGGCCGAGCGCTTGATCCTGCCGGGCTTCGTCATGCGTTTCGGCCGCAATGAGGAAATCTTCGGCGAGGGCGAGGAAGCCGATTTCGTCTATCGGGTGGTCGCCGGCGTCGTGCGCACCACGCGATTTCTAGCCGACGGCCGTCGGCGCGTATGCGGCTTTCATCTGCCCGGCGAGCTGTTCGGCGTCGAAAGCGGCGGCCTTCATCGCTTCTCGGCTGAGGCGGTGGGCGAGTGTCAGATCGCTCTTGTCCGCCAGGCGGTCCTGGTCGAGGCGGTCGAGCGCCGTCCCGCCGCGGCCCATGCGCTTTGGGCGGCTTCGCGCCGCGACCTCGAGCGCCTGCAAGAGCATATGGTGCTGCTGGGGCGGCGCAGCGCCGCCGAGCGGGTGGGGGGCTTCCTGCTGGAGATGGCCGAGCGGGCCGTTCAGATCCCGACAGAACTGGACGCCGCGTCGGGGCGTGTGCGCATGCCCGAGATCGATCTGCCGATGTCCCGCCTGGACATCGCCGACTATCTGGGTCTGACCATCGAGACGGTGTCGCGCACCTTCACCCAGTTCGAGCGGGCGCGGATCATCGGTCTGCCGACTTCCCGGCATGTCGTGGTTCGCGACCGCCAGGCCTTGGCCGACGCCCAGGCCTGAACGCAGTCGCGCCTCGGGGGCGGAGACCGGCCATGAACAACTTTCGCCACATTCTGCTGTCGCCGACGCACGGCGGCTGGCGCGTCGATTCCGCCACGCGGGGCGCGTCCCTGATGTTCCTGAGCGGCGCCGACGCCGAAGCCTACGCCTGCCGGCTGGCGATCGCCCGCGCCGGCCTGGGCGGGGCCACCGATATCCGGCGCGTCGATGAGCGGGGCGAGACCGTGACCCTGATGAGCTACGCCCCTCGTGGCGGGGCCTGATCCCGGATCTTGCGTCTGCGCCAGAAAGGCCGCGTCCGGAGCGCGGCGTTTGCGCCAGTCCAATAACGGAGAGCTGTCATGGGTCGCTTAAAGGGAAAGGTCGCCGTCGTCACGGGCGCGGCGATGGGCATCGGTCGCGCCATCGCTCTGCGCATGAGCGCGGAGGGGGCGGCCGTCGCGCTGCTGGACACCATGGTCGAACCAGGGTGCGCCGTGGCGGACCAAATCGCCCAGGGCGGCGACCGGGCCTTGTTCGTGGCCTGCGACGTCAGTCGCGAGGCCGAGATCGCCGCCGCCATCGCCCACGTCGTCGAGGTGTTCGGCCGGCTGGACATCCTGGTCAACAACGCCGGCGTCGCCGGCCCTGACAAGCCGACCCACGAGCTGACCGAGGCCGAGTGGGATCGCGTCCAGGCGATCAACGTCAAGGGCGTGTTTCTGGGCGTGAAGCACGCCGTCCCGCACCTGCGCCGCGCCGGGGGCGGATCGATCATCAACCTGTCGTCGATCTACGGCCTGGTCGGGGCGCCCGACGTGCCGCCCTATCACGCTTCCAAGGGAGCAGTTCGGCTGATGACCAAGACCGACGCCCTGATCTACGCGCCCGACCGCATTCGGGTGAACTCGATCCATCCTGGGTTCATCTGGACTCCCATGGTCGAAGGCTATCTGGAGGGCCATGGCGATGTCGGCGAGGGGCGGCGATTGGTCGACGCCCTGCATCCGCTAGGCCATGTCGGCGAACCCGACGACATCGCCTGGGGCGCGGTCTATCTGGCCTCGGACGAAGCCAAGTTCGTCACCGGCTCCGAATTGGTCATCGACGGCGGCTATACCGCCCGCTGAGGGGACCAGACTGCCAAACCGCCAGCCCCCGTGGGCGTCGGGTTAGATGATGACCAGTCTGTCGACGACCTCGCGAACCCCAGGCGATGTCCACACCGCCTCCTCGGCGGCGTCGCGTTCGCACCACATTCGCACCTGGCCGGTCAGGGTGACCTTGTCGCCGTCAATGGCGACGTGGATCGAGGCGGCGTCGACCAGAGCGTTGCGCATCAAGGCCTTGCGGATTCGTTCTTCGAGGTCGCTCTGTTTGACGCCGCTGCGCAGGGTGATCAGGTTGTCGACGCCGCGCACCCCGGCCAGCCTGCGGACAGCCCTTTCGGCGTCCTGGCGCTGGTAGCCCCAGTCGGCCTGGCCGCTGAGGGTGACATGGCCGTGTTCGACCTTGACCTTGATCCCACCAGGCGGCGCCGTGATCGTCCAGGCCAGCAGGCTGGCGGCCCGCTCGGCGATCTCGCCGTCATCGCGCACATCGGCCAGGGGCAGACGTACCTCGATCTCCTCAGCTATGGCGCGCACGCCCATCACGCGTTTCACGGCGGCCTCGGCGGCGATTTTCTGATCGAAGCTGGAGACATGTCCGGTCAGACTGACCACCCCGTCCTTGACCGACACCGCCACGGCGGCGGCGTCGACGCGCGGCTCCTGAGCGAGCTCGGCCAGGATGTCGTCCCGCGTCTTCAAATCGGTTTTCCGCTCGATCTTGAGTTCGGGGTGCATGATGGGTCTCCGTTCGTGAAAGGCGCTAAAGGCCGTGGGCGTCGCCGACGCCGGGGCGTGCGCGCCGGCGGCGTGTGCGAGGCGCCGGCGCGGCGATGCTCAGGTTCCAAAGGGCGGCCAGAACCACGCCGCCGAGGAAGCCGCTGATCGTGGTCAGCACCACCAGCAGGAGGGCGGCGCCGGCGTTGAAGGGCGCGATCGTCACCTGCAGATCGATGAAATGCAGGCGCAGCACCAGGTCCGCGACGGGCTGTCCCCATCCGGCCGCGACCATCAGCGCCCAAGCCAAGTGGATCAGGCCGAAGAAGCCGCCAAGCGTCCACCCGGCGGTGTTGAGGTTCATGCGCATCGAAATCCTCCTGATCGCGCGGACCTGCGAGGGGCCGAGGGCCCCAGCATCCGGCCGCTGGGAGCAGGGGCCTTGATCGGGATCAAGGGCGCGGCGTTGGTGATTGTGGCGGATCAAGGCCTGTCGAGCCGGCCGCTCGAGCCGGAGCGCGGGCTGCGTTGAGCAGGCCGATCACCTCGTCGTCGTCCAGCTGATGGAAGTCGCCATAGAACTGGCCGACGCCGCTGAACCGGGGCGGGGCCGCCAGAACGACCAGGTCGTCAACATAGGGGCGCAAGAGCGCTTCGGCCTCTTGCGATGCGACCGGGGCGGCGACCACGATGCGGCCGGTTCCCCGCGCCCGGAGCGCCTCGACGGCGGCGCGGGCCGTAGAGCCCGTCGCCAGCCCGTCATCGACGACCACGGCGGTTCGGCCTCGGATATCCGTAATCGTCGCCGCGCCGGGATAGAGCGAGCGCCGCCGCTCGATCTCGGCCAGTTCACGGCGCATGGCGGCCTTGAGATAGGCCTGGCCGGCGCCGGTCAGGCTGCGGACGGTCTCATTGACCACCAGATGCGGCTCGGCGCCGTCGACCACTGCGCCCAGCGCGAGTTCCGGCTCGTCGGGAGCGCCGATCTTGCGCACGAGCAACACCTCCAACGGCGCGGCGAGCATCCGGGCGATTTCGACGGCGACCGGCGCGCCGCCGCGCAGCAAGGCGAAAATGACCGGCGCTTCCAGTTTCAGGCGCATCAGGCGCTCGCCAAGGCGGCGCCCGGCGGCGTGGCGGTCCGCAAACCACGTGTCGGACATGGCGTCTTCCTCAGGCTCTTTGGAAGCAGACGCCTCAGCGCCGGCCGCCGCTTTGAGCCGGATCAAGGACGTCCCTGGCGGCGCCCGCCAGAATGCGGCGTAAGCCCAATCGGAGGAGCCCAAGCTATGACCGCCCAACCCTCAACTCAGCTCGCCCGGCGCCATTTCCTGCCTCAATCGGGCGCCTTTGCGCCGATCCAGCGCGAGTTCGATCGACTGTTCGACCAGCTCGGCGCCGGCTGGAGCGCCTTCAGCGGTTTCGAGCTGTCGCCGCGGATGGACGTTCGGGAAACCAAGGATAAGGTCGAGATCGACCTGGAGCTTCCCGGCATGAGCCGCGACGAGGTCAAGGTCTCCATCGAGGACGACCTGCTGAGGATCAGCGGCGAGAAGAAGACCGACAAGACCGCCAAGGACGAGGACTACCGCGTCTGCGAGCGCTGTTACGGCGCCTTCTCCCGCACGATCAGCCTGCCGCGCAGCGCCGACCTGCAACAGGTCTCGGCCGTGATGAGCGACGGCGTGCTCAAGATCAGCGTCCCCAAGATCGCGTCCGGCGGGGCGACCGCCGTCCAGGTCCGGCCGGGCGCGTAGGGGCGTCGGACGCTGAACGGTGCGGCCGGCCCTCTGGCGCGGCCGCTTGGTCGTCGGCGCGGTTCTACTCGGTCGAGGCCATGATCATCGAATTCTATCAGTCGAGAGGGTCATGAAGCACGCGGTCATCGTTGGTCACCCCAAGGTCGATAGTTTCAATCTCTCCGTGGCCCAGGCCTATTGCGAAGCCGTGCGGGCCCGGGGCGATGAGGCTCTGCTGCGCGATCTCTATCGGCTGAACTTCGAACCCCGGCTCCAGGCGGGGGAGCTGCCGGGAACCGAGTTCGGTCCCGCCGACGACGTCAAGGCCGAACGGGCGCTGATCGGCGACTGCAAGGTGTTCGCGTTCGTCTATCCACTTTGGTTCTATAGCCCTCCGGCGATCGTGAAGGGCTATATCGACCGGGTCTTCGGCATGGGGTTCGGCTATGGGCCGCTTGAAGGCGGCGGCAATCGGGGGCTGCTTTCGGACAGGCGAATGATCACCTTCACTTCGTCGGGCGCTCCGTCCCATTGGGTCGAACAGGAAGGAGCCTGGGGCGCGATCCGGGCCCTTTTCGACACGCATCTGGCGCAGGTCTGCGGGTTGTCGATCGTGGATCATGTCCATTTTGGCGACATAACGTCGGACATCACTGATGAGGCGGTCGAAGCCTGTCTGAGGCAGGTCGCCGGGGCGGTCGAGCGCCGCTTCTAGAGAGGCCTACGCCGATCTGGCGGCGCTTTGCCAGTTTCTGCCCGGCCCCGCTTCCAGCCAGGTGGGCTTCGGCCTCGGTCTGATGCGTGCGGGGCCACTCGCCGCCGCCGCCGCATGGGCCGGATTCACCTTGCCGTCCGCCATCTTGATGACCGCCTTCGCCTTCGGAGCGGCGAAGATGTCAGGCCCGCTCGCGCAGGGGGATCCACGGGTTGAAGCTCGTGGCGGTCGCCGTCGTCGCCCAGGCCGTCCTTGGGACGGCCCGCACCCTCCCGCCGGACCTTCGCCGCGTCGGCATCGCCGTGGCCGCCGCCGGCATCGTGGCGTTGGTCGCGGCGAGCGTCGGTCAGGTCGCCGCCTCGTGATGGGCGCGCTCGCGGGGCTCATAGCCTGTCGAGACGGCGCGCAGAGCTCCCCGCTCCGCCTGCCTCGCCTGCCCTCGGCGGCAATGAGGCGGTGGTGGATACCGCTGGGTCAGCCAGGAAAGGTTCCTCACCGGCTACTGCGCCGCGCAGGCCATGCCCGGGCCTCTGTTCACCTTCGGCGCCTATCTCGGAGCTTCGATAGACGGCCCCCAGCGGTCTCGCCGGGGCCGAGATCGGGCCGCCCTCAACGGCGCGTCGCTGGTGATTTTCGAACGGCGCGGATCGCCGTCTGCGTTGCTGCAGAGTATCCGGAGCGACTTGCCCTCATCCAGTTCGGCCGCCTGTCGGCGGGGGGTTGAGCCAGATCAAGGCTCGATCTCTAAACGCCGTCCAAACTTGAAATGGGGCTTCCAAGGAGGATGACATGCCTACGCATAAGGGCGCAGAGCGCCATAAGTCTGCTGCGCAACACCATGAGGCCGCGGCCAAGCACCATCGCGAAGCCGCGACCCACCTCGAAGCTGGGCGTCATGAGATAGGCGCCCATCATGCACTTATCGCGCACGGTCATCACGTCCATGCGCAGGAGCATGCCGAAGAAGCGGCGAAGCATCATGTTGAGCAGTACGGTTCTGCTGGGGTCAGGGCCTGAATCGGCGCGGCGTCTCGCGCCCACGCGGCAGAGCGGTTGCGGGACAACCATTCCTGCACGACGTGGAGCGAGATGGCCGTTGCGCTCTAGTTATTTATGTCGGTGTCGAAGGCGACGAGTTCGTGGGTCTCTGCCCCATGGGCGGAGAAGCCGATGACGACGGTATCGCGCCGCGTCGTCGGCACGTTGAGCCGGGACCGTGACGCCAATCACCAGCCGGTCACGGTGGACCTCGCCACGCGGCGGATTGCTGCTCCACGAACCGGGGTGCAGGCGCCAGAGTTCAGGGGCGCCGGTGAAGGGGATCATTTTTGGTCGCCGCCAAACCGGCTACGCGGATCGATCCCCGGTCGAACCCGAACTGATCGCGGACCTCGACCTCGGTTTCCTCCACCCTCGCTTTAGCTGCGGCCAAGTCGACGATCAGCGGCGCGATCGCTTGTTCGGTGGCGATCTGCTGGGCGATCTCGGCGGGTATTGGGGGGGCAATTTTGCATGCCGATCATCCCGGGTACGGAGCAAAATTCCATGCCGTTTCACAGCTGGCGTCCGAGAAGGCGATGGCGTCGGGGCTACAGCGGAAGCGAACCCAACATTCCGGTTGTTTGATGCGATCAAGCCGGCTTCGACCGCGGTTTGCAGGTATGTTCAACGGCCCATTTGAACCTTGGACCTCGGATTTTTTCTGAAACAGAAGAATGCCGTTTTAGCGCCGTTTTAACAGCGCGGCGAACTTCGAGGCCCCGGAGGGGGCTTCTAACTCATTGAAAATGAAGCGGAAAATGGTGGGTGTACAAGGATTCGAACCTTGGACCCGCTGATTAAGAGTCAGCTGCTCTACCAACTGAGCTATACACCCGAACCGTTGCGCCATAAGGCGTTTCGGCGTTCCCTGAAGCGGCGTCGGCTGGCCTTTCCGATGGTCGGGAACGGCCGGGCCCCGTCAGGGAGGCGTTCTGTTAGCCGCGTTTCGATCGGATCGCAAGCGTTGATTTCGCACGATCCGCCGGTCTCGTCTTGGCGCGTCTTCGCCTGTAGGGATGGGCGGGTCGAGGAGATCGCCGCCATGAAAGCACAGTCGCGTCCCGCCGTCGCCGCCATCGCCGCGGCCCTGGCCAACGGCAAGGCCTATGGCGCCGTCTATGACCACGCGGCGGGGGGGTATGTCCGGATCACGGCGCGCGTCGTCCAGGGGCGGGTCGAGGCCTATGACCATCAGGGCGCCTTCGCCATCGGCGGCCCGCTGCCGGATCGCGTGTTCAATCACGGCGAGCAGGCCTATCTGACCTTCGGTCTCGTCGAGGGCCGGGTCGAGGGGTTCGACTACAAGAGCAACGCCCATTACAGCGCCACGGTGACGGGGGACCGGGTCGACCTCTACGACTACGAGACCCGCGCCTATCACCAGTTCAGCGTCGCCGATTGATGCGGGGTTTCAGGTGATGCGCTTTGGGCTGATAGGGTCGCTGCCCGGAAAGCTCTCCTCGATGGCCTCGTCAAGCAGGGCCTCCTGGCGACTTTCGGCGGCGGCGACCTTTTCGGCCAGATGGTCGTGTTTACGGCCTTCCGGCAGCCGTCGCGCCTTGCGAGCGTGGGGCGCGGCGAAGTGCTTGTCTTCGTGCCTGACCTTGCCGTCGACGGCCATGTCGGCGGTGGAGGCGCTGGAACCATGGGTGAAGTGTCGGCCAGATTTGTCTTTCTGATCATGCTTCTTGTTGAAAAACATCATCATCGCCTTTCCGGTTGGGAAAGACGAAACTCGCCGGGAGGCGATCGGGTTTCACCCGACGCCGCAGACGCGGCCGGGCGGATGGGCTAACCAACTCAAAAACGGATACGGCCGCGCCGACGGCGCGGCGGCAGGACATCGCTTTCAGGAGCTCGCGGCATGGACACCGCCAAGATCAAGTCGTTCGTCGAAGGCCTGTGGGACGCCGAGATCGTCCCCGAACTGGTCGAGTACATCCGCATCCCCAACAAGTCGCCGATGTTCGATCCCAAATGGGTCGAGCACGGCTACATGGAGCAGGTGGTCGGCCGCTTCGAGGCCTGGGCTAAGGCCAAGCTCGCCGGGCTTGCGGGCGCCTCGGTCGAGGTCGTGCGCCTGGAGGGCCGCACCCCCCTGATCTTCATCGACATTCCTGGCGCCGGCGCCGAGACGGTCCTCCTGTACGGACACCTCGACAAGCAGCCGGAAATGACCGGCTGGGCCGACGATCTCGGGCCGTGGACGCCGGTGATCAAGGGCGACAAGCTCTATGGCCGCGGCGGCGCCGACGACGGCTACGCCATGTTCGGCGCGCTGAGCGCCATCCTGGCGCTGCGCGATCAGGGCCTCGACCACGCCCGTTGCGTGGTGGTGATCGAGGCCTGCGAGGAATCGGGCAGCTACGACCTGCCTTACTATGTCGACCACCTCGCCGAGCGCATCGGCGCGCCGTCCCTGGTGGTCTGCCTGGATTCCGGTTGCGGCAACTACGACCAGCTTTGGCTGACCACCTCGCTGCGCGGCATGACCGGCGGCGCGCTCAGCGTGCAGGTGCTGGAGGAGGGCGTGCATTCGGGCGACGCGTCCGGCGTGGTGCCGTCGAGCTTCCGCATCCTGCGCGAACTGCTGTCGCGGCTGGAGGACCCGGCCACCGGCCAGATCCTGCCCGCGGCCCTGCACGCCGAGATTCCCGAGGAGCGGGCGGCGCAGGCGCGGCGGGCGGCGGACGCCCTGGGCCAGGAGGTCTTCGCCAAGTTCCCGTTCGTCGAGGGCATGCAGCCGGTGACGGACGACGTGACCCAGCTGGTGCTCAACCGCACCTGGCGGCCGCAGCTGGCGATCACGGGCCTCGAGGGCGCGCCGAACCTGGAGAACGCCGGCAACGTGCTGCGGCCGATGACGGCGGCCAAGCTGAGCCTGCGTCTGGCCCCGACCACCGACGGGGCCACGGCAGGCGAACTGGTCAAGACTCTGCTGGAGCGCGACCCGCCCTACGGGGCCAAGGTCGAGTTCAAGCTGGAGAAGGCTTCGACCGGCTGGAACGCCCCGGCCCTGGCGTCGTGGCTGGAGCAGGCGGTCGAGAAGGCCTCGCAGACCGCCTTCGGCCGCCCGGCGGCGATGATGGGCGAGGGCGGCTCGATCCCGTTCATGGGCATGCTCGGCGAGAAGTTCCCGGCGGCGCAATTCGTCATCACCGGCGTGCTGGGCCCGCACTCCAACGCCCACGGCCCCAACGAATTCCTGCATATTCCCACAGGCAAGCGGGTGTCGATCTCGATCGCCAGCATCCTGGTCGATCACTTCGCCGCGACCCGCGGCTGATCGCGGCGAGCTGGGAGGCGTCATGGCGCGGCGAGACATCACCGGGGCGGTGGATTTCGACTACCTGGAGCGTTTCGCCGCAGGCGACGAGGCCGTCGTCCAGGAAGTGCTGGGCCTGTTCCGCGAGCAGGCGCGGCTATGGTCGGCGATGCTCGACCCCGGCTCCGAGGGGTGGCGGGACGCTCTTCACACCCTGAAGGGGGCTTCGCGGGGGGTCGGCGCCTTCGCCCTCGGCGACGCCTGCGAGACGGCGGAGCGGCTTGGCGCGTCCGGCCTCGCCGCCGTCCACGACGCCTTGAACGCGGTGCTGTTCGACATCGCCGCCTATCAGCACGAACTGGCGCTGCGCTCGCTCAAGGGGTGAGGCCAAGGGATGAGGCGCGGGGGCGTGCGCTCCTGCGCGGGATCAGCGCTTCAGCTGGTCCCAGGCGTTGAACTCATAGGCGATGCAGCGGTCGATCAGGGTGCGCCACACCGGCTCGGCTATGGCTTCCGACAGGCCGGCCTCGCGGGCGGCGGCCTTGACCTTGGCGACCACGTCCTCGATGCGGGCCCGGTCGTGGACGACGTTGCGGTCCTGCTTGATGCGGGCGGCGGCGTCCATGAAGCCCTGGCGTTCGACCAGCAGGCGGACCAGGGCGCGGTCGAGGGCGTCGACGCCCTGGCGGACCTCGGCCATGGTCGTGCAGTCCGCCGGCGCCTTGTGCGGGTCGACATGGATGAGGGTGGCGTCTGAGGCGGCCGCGACCCGGGTCGCGGCGAGAGCGGAAGAGGACATGCGGGACTAGATTCCGGCGCCGTTGTCGATGGTGAGAAGCGCGGCTTCGTGAGCCTGGGCCTCCGCGGTCAGCCAGGAGACGAACGCCTTGACCTGCGGCAGACGTCCCTTGGCCTTGGGATGGACGACGTAATAGGCGAAGTCGACCGCCGTGGCGATCTGAAACGGCGCGACCAGCCGGCCGGCGTCGAGGTCCGCCTGGGCGAGCGCGCGCTTGGCCAGGGCGACGCCCCGGCCGTTGACCGCCGCCTCGATCACCAGGCTCGACTGGTTGAAGCGCGGTCCGCGCGCGCCGTCGACGCCGCGGATGCCGCGCGCGGCCAGCCACATGGTCCAGTCGGGGCAGCTGTCGTCGGCGTCGGGAGAGCCGTCGTGCAGCAGGATGTGGCCCGCCAGTTCGTCTATGTCGTTCAAGGGGTTGGCGGCCAGAAGCTCAGGCGCGGCGACAGGGATCACCGTCTCCTGCATAAGCCGGGCGACCTCGAGCCCCGGATAGCGGCCGGCGCCGTAGCGGATGGCGATGTCGATCTCGCCCGAGGCGAAGTCGACCAGCTCCATGCCGGCCGAGACCCAGACGTCGACATGCGGATGGGCCTCCTCGAACTTGCCCAGGCGCGGCACCAGCCACTTGGCGGCGAAGGACGGCGCCACCGACACCGTCAGCCGCCGGCCGTCGACGGCGGCGGTCAGCATCGAGGCGGCCTCGGCCAGGCGGTCGAAGGCCTCGCGCAGGGCGGGCAGGGCGGTCTGGGCCGCGTCGGTCAGCAAAAGGCCCTTTGGCGTGCGCTTGAACAGGGCCGCGCCGACATAGTCCTCCAGGTTCTGGATCTGCTGGCTGACGGCGCCCGGGGTGACGGCCAGTTCGTCGGCGGCGCGGCTGAAGTTCAGATGCCGCGCGGCGGCCTCGAAGGCCCTCAGGGCGTTCAGGGGGGGCAGGCGTCTACGTTCCATGAGTTTTGCTAAAGCCCCCGGCAGAAGTCCTCGTTTGCGAAATGGCGGCGTTCTCCCGATTTTGCAACCACCGCCGCCGCATCGGCCCTTTTCGACGGCGGACAAGGACGGGGCGGACCGCGAGGTCCGTCCCGTTCACCCATTTGGCGGGCCAGCGTTTAGAGGACCTAAACCGGATGAGTGGTCTGTCCGGCCGTCGCGCCCCCGTGAACCGCCTGGTCGTCCTGGGTCGGTCGTCCTCTCGCCCCGCCGCGCCGCCGCGAGCCGGCGAGGTGTGGCTGGTCGGCGCCGGGCCCGGCGATCCCGAGCTGCTGACCGTCAAGGCCCTTCGCATCCTCCAGTCCGCCGACGTCGTGGTGCACGACCGTCTGACGCCGCCGGCCATCCTCGACCTCGCCCGGCCCGACGCGCGCCTGATCGACGTCGGCAAGCGCAAGTCGCGCCACACCCTGCCGCAGGAGGACATCAACCGCCTGCTGACCGCCCTGGCGCTGGACGGCCTCACCGTCGTCCGCCTCAAGGGGGGCGACCCCTTCATGTTCGGTCGCGGCGGCGAGGAGCTGGAAGCCTGCCGCGCCGCCGGAGCGGTCGCCCATGTGGTGCCTGGCGTCACCGCCAGCCTGGCCGCCGCAGCCGCCGCCGGAGCGCCGCTCACCCACCGGGGCCTGGCCCAGGCCGTCACCTTCGTCACCGGCCACGCCGCCTCGGGCGAGACGCCCGAGCTCGACTGGACCAGCCTGGCCCGGACCAACCAGACCGTCGTGGTCTATATGGGCCTTTCCACCGCGCCGGCCGTCGCCGGCAACCTGATGGCGGCGGGGCGGGCGGGGTCGACCCCGGTGCTGATCGTCGAGAACGCCAGCCTGCCCGGCGAGCGCCGCGTGGCCAGCACCCTGCTGGGGCTGGCCCAGGCCGTGGAGGGCCTGGACGGTCCGGCCATACTGATCATCGGCGAGACGGCGGCGTTGGCCGACGTCGCGCCGCCTGTCCGCGAACCCGCGGCCGTTCCGGCGGCGCTGGTCGGAGGCGTGCGGTGATGAAGGCCCTGACCGCCAACCGCCTGATCGACGGCGAAGTCGTGTTCTGGTCCCAGGGCCGCTGGGTCGAGCATTTCGGCGACGCCGAGCTGTTCGACGCCGAGGCCCCGGCCGAGGCGGCCGCGACCGGCGCCAAGGCTCAGCCGAACGTGGTGATCGACCCCTATCTGATCGACATCGAGCAGGGCGAGGCCGGGCCGGCGCCGATCAGCTATCGCGAGCGCCTGCGCGCGCTCGGACCGTCCAACACGCCCCAGCACGGCAAGCAGGCCGAGGGCGGGGCCGAGGTGGCCGCCATCCTGGCCGCCCACGGCGCGGCGCGCTCCAGCGGCCGCGTCAACCTGATCAAGCGCAAGTGAGGCCGGCGCCATGTACCAGTACGACGCCATAGACCGCGAATTCCTGACCGACCGGGCCAACGAGTTCCGCCACCAGGTCGCCCGCCGCCTGTCGGGCGAGCTGACCGAGGACCAGTTCAAGCCGCTGCGGCTGATGAACGGCCTCTATCTGCAACTGCACGCCTACATGCTGCGGGTGGCCATTCCCTACGGCACGCTCAACCCGCGCCAGCTACGCCGGCTGGCCTGGATCGCGCGCACCTACGACAAGGGCTACGGCCACTTCACCACCCGCACCAACCTGCAGTTCCACTGGATCAAGCTGAAGGACGCGCCGGACATCCTCGACGCCCTGGCCGAGGTCGACCTGCACGCCATCCAGACCAGCGGCAACTGCATCCGCAATACCACGGCCGACCCACGCGCCGGGGCCACGGCCGAGGAGATCGACGACCCGCGCGTGTGGGCCGAGGCGATCCGCCAGTGGTCGACCCTGCATCCGGAATTCTCGTTCCTGCCGCGCAAGTTCAAGATCGCCATCACGGCGGCGGCCAAGGACCGCACCGCGGCCAAGCTGCACGACATCGGCCTGATGCTGCGTCGTTCGCGCGACGGCGCGCTGGGCTTCGAGGTGATCGTCGGCGGCGGCATGGGCCGCACGCCCCACGTCGGCCCGACCATCAAGGAGCACCTGCCGGTCGGGCGGCTGCTGTCCTATCTGGAGGCGGTGCTGCGGGTCTATAACCGCCACGGCCGCCGCGACAACATCTACAAGGCCCGTATCAAGATCCTGGTCGCCGCCCTCGGCGCCGAGGAGTTCGGCCGTCAGGTCGAGGAGGAATGGGCCAAGATCGACGCGGCCCAGGTCGACCTGCCCGACGTCGAGCTGGCGCGCATCCGCGGCTTCTTCGCGCCGCCGGCCTTCGACGTGCTGCCGCGGGTCTCGGCCGCCTTCGAGGAGGCCAAGTCCAAGGACGCCGATTTCGCCCGCTTCGCGCGCAACAACGTCCAGCCGCACAAGCAGGCCGGCTACGCCATCGTCGATGTTTCGTTGAAGCGCCCCGGCGACACGCCCGGCGACGCCACCGCCGAGCAGATGGAGGTCGTCGCCGACCTGGCCGAGCGCTACGGCTTCGGCGACATCCGCATCACCCACGAGCAGAACCTGGTGCTGCCGCACATCAGGCTCGACGACCTGCCGGTGGTGCACGCCGCCCTGCAGGCGGCGGGGCTGGCCACGGCCAACATCAATCTGGTCAGCGACATCATCGCCTGCCCGGGGTTGGACTACTGCGCCCTGGCCAACGCCCGCGCCATCCCGATCGCCCAGTCGATCGCCGAGCGCTTCGCCGAGCCGGACCGCGCCGAGGCGGTGGGCGAGCTGAAGATCAAGATCAGCGGCTGCATCAACGCCTGCGGCCACCACCATGTCGGCCACATCGGCATCCTGGGCGTCGATAAGAAGGGCGAGGAGTTCTACCAGCTCACGCTCGGCGGCTCGGGCGCCGAGGACGCCGAGGTCGGCAAGATGCTCGGGCCGGCCCTGCCGGCCGGCCGCGTCGCCGAGGCGGTGGACCAATTGGTGGAGGTCTATCTGCGCGAACGCCAGGAAGGGGAGCGTTTCCTCGACACCTTCCGCCGCGCCGGCGTCGCCCCGTTCAAGGAGGCCGTCTATGCCGAAGCTGATTAAGCTGACCGGGCCGCGTGCGGCCGCCTGGGCCAACGACCGCTTCACCGTGGTCGCCGACGACCAGGCCCTTCCCGCCGGCGGGGTGATCCTGTCGCTGGCGCGCTTCCAGGCCGAGGGCGACGCCCTGCTGTCGGAGGGCCGCGAGGTCGGCGTCGTGCTGCAATCGGACGAGGCGGTCGAGGCCCTGGCCTATGACCTGCCGCGCCTGGCGGTGGTGGCGCTGGCCTTCCCCAAGTTCCGCGACGGTCGCGCCTTCACCTCGGCCCGCCTGCTGCGCGAGCGCCTCGGCTACGGCGGCGAGATCCGCGCCGTCGGCGACGTATTGCAGGAGCAGGCCCAGTTCATGGTCCGCTGCGGCTTCGACGCTTTCGAGCCCGCCGACGGATCGACGCCGGAGGCCTGGGTCAGGGCGGCGTTCCGCTTCCGCCACGTCTATCAGCGCTCGGCGGACGGCCGCCGGCCCGCCTTCGAGGAGCGGGCCCATGGCGTTTGAGGGCGTCGAGAGACTGAACTCGGCGGCGGCGCTCGACGCGCGACTGCGCGAGGCCGACCCGGCGACCATCCTGAAGGTGGCGGTCGAGAGCTTCGGCGACCGGCTGGCGCTGGTGTCGTCGTTCGGGGCCGAGTCGGCGGTGCTGCTGCACCTGGCGGCGCGGGTGAAGCCGGACATTCCCGTGCTGTTTCTCGACACCGGCATGCTGTTCGGCCAGACGCTCGACTATCGCAAGCAGCTGGCGGCCAGCTTGGGCCTGACCGACGTGCGTGACCTGCGGCCGCAATATCAGGACCTGGCCATCCACGATCCCGACGCCGACCTGTGGAAGTCGAACACCGACGCCTGCTGCCACATCCGCAAGGTGTTGCCGCTGGACCGGGCGCTGGAGGGCTTCGACGCCTGGATCACCGGGCGCAAGCGCTTCCATGGCGGCGACCGCCTGCGCCTGGCGGTGGTGGAGCAGGGCGAGGCGCACGTGAAGTTCAATCCCCTGGCCAACTGGGACAAGCCGTTGCTGGACGCCTATGCGGCCGAGCACGGCCTGCCGGCCCACCCCCTGGTCGAATTCGGCTATCCTTCGGTCGGCTGCTGGCCCTGCACCCAGGCCGTGGACGAGGGGGGCGACGTGCGCTCCGGCCGCTGGGCGGGTTCCGAAAAGACCGAATGCGGGATACATGTGAGCCGGGCCAAGCTGAAATCCGGCGATGTTGGCGGCGATATTTGATCGCTGCTGATTTTCATTCGCATATAGCCCTAACAATCCACAGACCCCGCACCTAGATCCTCGCCATGACCGACGCCTCCGCCGCCCTTGCCCCCGCGCCCGCCAAGGCCCGCGGCGCCTTCAATGTCGAACGCGTGACGTGGCTGCGCCACTGGACCGACAGCCTGTTCAGCCTGCGCACCACCCGCGATCCCGGTTTCCGTTTCCAGAGCGGACAGTTCGTGATGCTCGGCCTGGAGGTCGAGGGCAAGCCGCTGCTGCGGGCCTATTCCATCGCCAGCCCGGCCTGGCACGACGAGTTGGAATTCTACAGCATCAAGGTCGAGAACGGCCCGCTGACCTCGCGCCTCAAGGCGATCCAGGTCGGCGACGAGGTCCTGGTCGGCAGGAAGCCGACCGGCACCCTGGTGCTGGACGGCCTGAAGCCGGGGCGGACCCTCTATCTGATCGGCACGGGCACCGGCCTGGCGCCCTGGCTCAGCCTGGTGCGCGACCCTGAGGTCTATGAGCGTTTCGAACAGGTGGTGGTCACCCACACCGTGCGCGAGGTCGCCGACCTGAACTATCGCGAGTTCCTGTCCGAGGAATTGCCGAACGACCCCGATCTGGGCGAGCTGGTGGCCGGGCGGCTGCTCTACTATCCCACCGTGACGCGCGAGCCGTTCGTCACCAACGGCCGCATCACCGACCTGATCCAGTCGGGCAAGGTGTTCGCCGATCTGGGCCTGCCCGATCTCGACCCGGCCGCGGACCGGCTGATGCTGTGCGGCGGCCCGTCGGTGCTGGCCGACCTGAAGACCATCCTGCTTGCGCGCGGCTTCGAGGAGGGCTCGATCGCCAACCCCGGCGATTTCGTGCTGGAAAAGGCCTTCGTCGAGGCCTGAGCCTCAGCCGGCCGGCCGAAACGAAACCTGCTCAATCGAAAAAGCCCTCCCGAGAGCGTCGGGAGGACTTTTTTGTGCGTCCGCTTTCGCCCTGCGCCAAGCTGGGCGGGGGCGGGGAGAGGCGCCTATTTCGGGGGGCAGCCCTGGAAGGTGCCGATCTTGGCGGCGTTCAGCGCGCCGCTGGTGAGGCCGCGCTGGAAGAACTGCTGCATCGAGCCGGAGCCCTTGCCGGTGAACAGGTCGATGCGGTTGCCCTTGATCGCGCCGCCGATGTCGGTGGCGTACCACAGCCCGTCGTGCTTGCTGCCGTCGGGCAGGGCCATGCCGACCGTCTCCTTGATGAAGACGATGGTGCGGCGGGGGATGACGGTCGGATCGACGGCCAGGGTGCGCATCGGCGTCACCGAACAGCCCAGGGAGTCCAGGCTGCGAATGCCCTTGGCGCCGGCGTGGTACAGCGTCGCCTTGAGCACGAGGTCGGTGGATGGGAAACCGATGACCTTGCCGATCAGCTCGCCGAGCGGATCAGTGGAAGCCGGTTGTTCTGCTTGAGCGCCGCCTGAAAAACCGGCGGTAGCGATCGCCAGCGTGGCGAGGCATGCCAGGATACGCTTCACAGCGCCCCCCTGTTGTTCTCGTCTCGATGTGGGCAGGACTCCTAGCGGAGATGGATCGAGAATCCAACCCCCGAGGCGCCCGGAGGTCGAATCCGGTAGTAAGATGGCGGCGTTCCCCGCGGAGGATCGAACTGTGCTCAAGGTCTACGGCGACTCGATTTCGGGTAACTGTCTCAAGGTCAAATGGGTCGCCGAAAAGCTTGGCGCGCCTTACGATTGGGTCGAGACCGACGTGCTGGCCAAGGCCACCCGGACGCCCGATTTCCTGGCGCTGAACCCGGCCGGTCAGGTGCCCCTCGTCGTACTGCCGGACGGCCGGCCCCTGGCCCAGTCCAACGCCATCATCCTGCACCTCGCCGAGGGCTCGGACCTGATTCCAGGCGACTCGTTCGAGCGCGCCAAGATGTTCGAATGGCTGTTCTGGGAGCAGTACAGTCACGAGCCCTATGTGGCCGTGGCCCGCTTCCAGGTGCGCTATCTCGGCAAGGCCGTCTCCGAGCTGGAGCCGAGGGTGGTCGAGCGCGGCCGGGCCGCGTTGCAACGGCTGGAGGACGCGCTTAAGGAGACCGACTATCTGGCGGGCGGGCGGCTCAGCCTCGCCGACGTCGCCCTGGTCGCCTACACCCGCGTCGCCCATGAGGGCGGTTTCGATCTCGACGACTATCCGGCCGTCAAGGTCTGGGTCGGCCGGGTCGAGGCCGAACTGAACATCGCCTGACCGGCGTTCCGGAGCTTTGAGCATGATCTGCAAGGTTTTCGCCGCCGCCGGCGTCGTCGCCCTTCTTTCGGCCGGGCCGGCCCTGGCCTGGGGGCCGGAGGGCCACCGCCTCGTCGGCGCGCTCGGCGCGGCGGCGTTGCCGGCCGATGTCCCGGCCTTCCTGCGCACGCCCCAGGCGGCGGCCGACATCGGCGAATACGCGCGCGAGCCCGACCGCTCCAAGGGGGCGGGCAAGACCCACGACACCGGCCGCGACGCCGGCCACTTCGTCGATGTCGACGACGCCGGCAAGGTGATGGGCGGCCCCGACCTCATGGCCCTGCCGACGACGCGAGCGGACTACGAGACGGCTCTGCGCGCCGCCCAGGCCGACACCTACAAGGCCGGGTATCTGCCGTATTCGATCGTCGACGGCTGGCAGCAGCTGGCCAAGGACTTCGCTTACTGGCGGGTCGATTCCGTCGCCGCCAAGGCCGAGAAGGACCCGAAGAAGAAGGCCTGGTACGTCGCCGACCTGCGCCGCCGCGAGGAGCTTATCCGGGTCAATCTCGGCGTCTGGGCGCATTTCATCGGCGACGCCAGCCAGCCGCTGCACCTGACCATCCACTACAACGGCTGGGGCGAGGGGCCCAATCCCGAGGGCTTCACCACCGACCGCCGCACCCATTCGCGTTTCGAGGACGCCTTCGTCGGCCGCTTCGTCACCGCCGACATGGTCCGGGCCAAGATGACGCCCTATCAGGCCTGCTCCCAGCCGGTCGACGCCTGCACGGCCCGCTACCTGCAGACCACCTGGAAGACCGTGGTTCCCTTCTACCAGTTGGAGAAGGCCGGCGGGTTCAAGGACGGCGATCCGCGTGGCCAGGCCTTCGCGGCCGAGCGCCTGGCGGCCGGCGCCTCGGCGCTGCGCGACTTCGTGGTCGACGCCTGGAACGCCAGCGCCAAGGGAACGCTCGGCTACCCGCCCGTCAGCGTCGAGGACATGGTGGCCGGCAAGGTCGATCCCTGGGACGCCCTCTACGGCGTCAACTGACGATGGCCGGCGCGGCGCCCCTGCAGTTCGGGGTCGCGGAGGCGGGGCGCGCCTACGCGGACCGTCCCGCCGCCTTCGGCGTCGCCGAGCGGGACGGCCGCATCGCCCTGGTCCGCGTCAGCCGGGCGGGTGAGGCCAGCTATTACGACCTGCCCGGCGGCGCGATCGATCCCGGCGAGACCGAGATCGAGGCCCTGATCCGCGAGTTCGGCGAGGAGACCGGCCTTGTGGTCGAGGCCGGCGACTTGCTCAGCCGGGCCGACCAGTACATGGTCAAGACCGACGGCCAGGCGGTGAACAACCGCTCGGGCCTGTTCCTCGCCCGCGTCGTCGGGGAACGGCCGGGCCTGAAGATCGAGGACGACCACGAACTGGTCTGGATGGAGCCCGACGCCGCCCTTCGCCTCCTGCGCCACGACAGCCACGCCTGGGCGGTGGCCCGCCGGCTGCGCGGCGGCGGAGCCTGATGGCGGCTAGGACGCGGCGCGGCCGCGGGCGGCCAGATCGGCGATGGCCGGGCCGATCAGGCTCCAGGGCTCGACGAAATAGCGGGCGAACAGGCGGCGCGGCTCGGCGGCGAAGCGGAACAGCCACTCCAGGCCGACGCGCCCGCTCCAGCGCGGCGGGGTCGGCACGGCGCCGGCCTCGTAGTCGAACGCCGCGCCGATAGGAAAGACCACGCCGGAGTCCAGCCGATCGTAGGATGCGGCGATCCAGCGTTCCTGGCGGGGCATGCCCATGCCGACGAACACCACGTCTGGACGGAAGGCGTTGACGGTCTCGACCACCTCGGCGCAGACCGCCAGATCGTCCATGTCGAAGAAGCCGTCGCGGACCGCCAGCCGGACGCCTGGCCAGCGGTCGGCCAGGGCCTCGGCCCCCTTGGCCGCCACGCCGGGCGCGCCGCCCAGATAGAACACCCGCCAGCCCCGTTCGGCCGCCAGCCGCCAGAAGTCCTCGCGCCAGTCGAGATAGGTGCAGCGGTGCGCCCGTCCCACCGGCCGGCCCAGCAGGCGGCCCCACAGGATCAGCGGCGTCGAATCGATCTCGACGAGGTCGGCCGAGGCGTAGAAGGCGCGCATCGCTGCGTCGCGGCGGATCAGGTGCAGGCTGTGCAGGTTGTGGTTGGCGACCACCGCCTTGCGGCCGGCGGCGATCCGGTCGGCGGCGAAGGCCATCACCTCGCCCGGCGTGACCACGTCGACCTCGCCGCCGAGCAGCCGCAGGCGCGTCGGCGTCGAAGGGGGCGGGGCCGCCCCGGCGGCGCGAGACATCGGATCCGTCATGCGTTCACCATGCCGGAGCCCGCCTTAAGCCTGGATTGCGAGACAAGGTAAACGCTCCGCCGATATTTGTCCGGCTAGGAGATCGCCGTGAACATCTCTATGTCAGTTCCTGACGGCTGTCCGGCCGAAGCCGAGGGCAACCTCCGGCAAGCTGCGGCGTTGTCGGTTGACTTGTTCGAGTCTTGTGGACCTCTCTCCGGCATGGACATCCCCGCCGATTTCGCCATCGACGACGCCGACGGAACCCGGACAGCGGTGTTCACCGGGGACTGGACCGCCCATTGCCTGGGCGACGCCGCCGTGCGGCTGCGCGCCGCGCTGGCCGGCGCGCCGTCGGTCGCGCTCGACCTCAACGGCATCGGCCGTTGCGACACCTCCGGCGCCTATGGCGCGATCAGCGCCGCCGAGGGGCGGCCGTTGTCCCGGGCCAATGTCAGGGCCCGGCCCGAGACCGTCCGGCTGTTGCTGCTGGTCCACGAGGCGATGCAGTCCGAGCCGACCCCGGAGCCGCGCCGGCGGGGCGTGGTCGACATGCTCGAACGCATCGGCCGCGGCCTGTTCGGGGTCGGCCGGGACTTCGTCGGCACGCTGGCCTTCTACGGCCGGCTGCTAGTGGTCATCGGCAAGATGCTGGCCAATCCCCGGCGCATCCGTTGGGCGGCCTGCTTCAGCCTGGCCGAGCGCGCCGGCTTCGACGCCATACCGATCGTGTCGGTGACGGCCTTCTTCATCGGCGCGGTGGTCGCCCTGCTGGGCGCCAACATGCTCTCGCAGTTCGGCGCCCAGGTGTTCGTGGTCGAGCTGATCGGCATCGCCGTCCTGCGCGAGTTCAACATCATCATCACCGCCATCCTGCTGGCCGGCCGCTCGGCCTCCAGCTTCGCCGCCGAGATCGGCTCGATGAAGATGAGCCAGGAGGTCGACGCCATGGTGGTCATGGGCGTCGATCCGTTCGAGGCCCTGGTGCTGCCGCGCTTCCTGGCCCTGCTGTTCACCATTCCGCTGCTGACCTTCGTGGCGACCCTCGCCGGCCTGGTCGGCGGCCTGATCGTCACCTGGGGCGTCCTCGATCTCGGGCCGGCGTTCTTCCTCCAGCGCATCCTCGACAACGTCGGCGCCGTCCATTTCTGGATCGGCCTGTCCAAGGCCCCGGTCATGGCCGTGGTCATCGCCGCCATCGGCTGCCGCCAGGGCATGGAGGTCGGCGGCGACGTCGAATCCCTGGGCCGGCGGGTGACGGCCGCCGTGGTCCACGCGATCTTCTCGATCATCATGATCGATGCGGTGTTCGCCCTGATCTACATGGAGCTCAAGATATGAGCGGCGAACAGGGCGATAGGGGCGACGAGCGCCTGATCGACGAGGAGGCTCCGCCCATCGAGGTCAAGGGCCTGCTGTCGCAGTTCGGCGACCATGTCGTGCACAAGGACCTCGACCTGACCGTCCGCCGCGGCGAGGTTCTGGGCGTGGTCGGCGGATCGGGCACCGGCAAGTCTGTGCTGCTCAACACCATCATCGGCCTGAAGCGGCCCGAGGCCGGCAGCGTCAAGATCTTCGGGCGCGACCTGCGATCGGCCTCCAACGCCCAATGGAGCGCCATCGAGCGCCGCTGGGGCGTGCTGTTCCAGCGCGGCGCCCTGTTCTCGAACCTGACGGTCAAGCAGAACGTCGCCGCGCCGATGCGCGAGCACACCGACATGCCCCGGGCGATGATCGACGAACTGGCCGAGCTCAAGATCGCCCTGGCCGGCCTGCCCAAGTTCGCCGGCGCCTTGCAGCCGTCCGAGCTGTCGGGCGGGATGATCAAGCGGGCGAGCCTGGCGCGCGCCCTGGCGCTGGACCCGGAGCTGCTGTTCCTGGACGAGCCGACCTCGGGCCTCGACCCCATCGGCGCCGGGGCCTTCGACCAACTGATCGCCGACCTGTCCGAGAGCCTGGGCCTGACGGTGTTCATGATCACCCACGACCTCGACAGCCTCTATGCGATCACCGACCGCGTCGCCGTGCTGGCCGACAAGCAGGTGGTGGCGGTCGAGCCGGTCCGCGAGCTGGAACGCTCGGACCACCCGTGGATCAAAGAATATTTCGGCGGCCCTCGCGGCCGCGCCGCCGCGGCGGCGGAAAGCCCCACGACGCAAGCGCAGCGGAAAAATCCGCAAGGAGCGGCCTGATGGAAAGAAACGCCAACTACGCGCTGGTCGGGCTGGCGTCCCTGATCCTGTTCGCGGGCATGGTCGCCTTCGTCGTCTGGCTGGCCCGGGTGCAGTTCACGCGCGACTACGACATCTACGACATCGTCTTCGTCGGTCCGGTGCGGGGTCTGTCCGAGGGCGGCGAGGTGCACTTCAACGGCATCAAGGTCGGCGAGGTGACCAAGATCGCCCTGGACCACGCCGACCCGACGCGGGTCATCACCCGCGTGCGCATGACCTCGGACGTGCCGGTCAAGACCGACAGCTTCGCCACCCTGGAGCCCCAGGGCATCACCGGCGTCAACTACATCCAGATCACCGCCGGCAAGGCGACGACGAAGCTGCTCAACGACGTGACGCCCGAGGGCAAGATCCCGGTGATCCAGAGCCAGCGCAGCACCTTGCAGGACCTGCTGGAAGGCGGCGGCACCGTGTTGACCCGCACCGTCGAGGCCCTGGACCGGGTGAACCGCATCCTTTCGGACGGCAACATCAAGACGCTCAACGCCACCTTGCAGGACATCAGCGCCGTCACCGCGGAAGCGCGCCGCCAGAAGGCCATCATCGCCGACGCGGACCAGGCCCTGAAGTCGATCGACCAGGCGGCGACCAATATCGGCAAGCTGAGTGAATCCAGCCAGCAGCTGGTCAATGGCGACGGCAAGCGCGCCATGGCCCAGATCGCCGACGCCGCCGCCGAACTGAAGACCGCCGCCCAGGAGACGCGCGGCATGATCGACAAGCTGCAGGGGCCGACCTCGGACTTCGCCTCCACCGGCATCCCGCAGCTGCAGTCGGCCATCGTGACCTTGCAGGGGGCCGCCGAGTCCCTCGACCGGCTGGTCGGCGAGGTGGAGCAGAACCCGCGCGGCCTGGCCTCCAAGGCGCCGGCCAAGGAAATCGAGGTGAAGCCGTGAGCATCCGCAAGATCCTGCCCGTCGCCGCGTCGATCCTGGCCCTGGGCCTGGCCGGTTGCATCACGGTCTTCCCCAAGACCAAGCCGGCCCAGCTCTACCGGTTCGGCGGCGAGCCTTCCGCGGCGGCCAGGCCGGCGGCGGCGTCGACCCGGTTCACCGTGCTGCGCGGGCCGACCGGCTTCACCCGCGCGGCGGCCACCGACCGCATCCTGACCGTCAACCGGCAGCAGGCCGCCTATATCGCCGAGGCCCGCTGGCTCGCGCCGGCCGCCACCCTGTTCGACGAGGCCCTGCAACGGGCGTTCGACGCCTCCGACGGCCCCGCGCGGCTGGTGCAGCGCACCGACGTCACCCGCGCCGACTATGTGATCCGCCTCGACGTGCGGACCTTCGAGGCGCGTTACGACGAGGCCGGCAAGGGCGCGCCGACGGTGGTGGTGCAGGTGCGCGCGGTGATGGCGCGGCCGAGCGACCGGGCGCTGCTGGGCGACAAGGTGTTCGAGGGGCGCAGCAGGGCGGCCGACAACCGCGTCGGGGCCATCGTGCCGGCCTATGACGCGGCCGTGGGCGATGTGCTGGGCCAGATCGTCGCCTGGACCGACCAGACCGGCGCCGCCAGCCTGGCTCCCCGAGGGAGCGCCGGCGGCGGCCAGTGACGAGGAGAGGCGTCAGGCGTTCTGGAGCCCGAACAGGCCTTTCAGATAGGGATTGAGCAGCCGTCCGTCCGGGTCCAGGCGTCGCCGCAGGTCGAGGAAATCGTCCCAGCGCGGATAGAGCGCCTGGAGCTGCTGGCCGTGCAGGCTGTGCAGCTTGCCCCAGTGGGGGCGGCCGTCATGGCGGCGGAAGATCGGCTCGATCAGCTCGAACAGGAAGGCGTAGTCGTCGCGATAATAGGCGTGCACCGCCACCGAGCCGCGCGGCCCGGCGTTGAACGGCGACAGCCACGCGTCGTCGGGCGCGATGCGCCGCACCTCGATGGGGAAGAACACGTCCGGCCGCTTGGCCTCGATGGCCGCCACCACCTCCTTGAGCGCGGCGAGCTGGGCGTCGACCGGCAGGTGGAACTCCATCTCGTTGAACCGCATGGGCCGCTCGGTCGACAGCAGCTTCCAGCCCTCGTCGACGGCTTCCTCCGGCTGGGCGGCGGCCGACAGCAGGGTCTTGGCCGCCGCCTTGCGCAACGGCGTCGAAAAGCCGAGCAGGTTGCGCATGGCCCGGAGCATGTTGAGGAAATCGGTGTCGGTGTCCGGGCCGCGCGGGATCGCCGGCGCGTCGGTCTCGTCATGGGTGATGTTGGCGGCCAGGCCCGTGAACGGCACGGCGTAGAATTCGTAGTTGCGGTGCCGGGCCCAGCGTTCCTCGGCCTTGGCCAGGGTCTCCTCGAAGGGCTCGGCGAACACGCGGCGATGCAGGCGGCGATTGGCCGTGGTGCGCAGGCGGGCCTGGGTGATGACGCCGAGAGCGCCCAGCGAAACGCGGGCCGCGTCGAAGATGTCGCGGTTCTTGTCGGCGTCGCATTCGAGGATTTCGCCGCTGGTCGTCGCCAGCCTCAGCGCGGTGACGTCGGCGTGGATCGCGACCAGGGTCTTGCCCGTGCCGTGGGTGGCGGTGCTGAGCGCGCCGCCCAGCGACTGCTTGTTGATGTCGGGCAGGTTGGCCATCGCCCGGCCCTTGGCCGCCAGGGCCGGGCCGAGCTGGCCCAGGCGGGTGCCGCACCAGACCACGGCCTGGTCCTCGCCCTCCCAGCCGGCGATCCCTGCGAGGCCGTCCAGCGACATCAGGCTGCCGGCGGTCGGCACCAGGGCGGTGAAGGAGTGGCCGGCTCCCACCGCCCGGATCGGGCCGGGGGCGGTCTTCAGCGCCTGGGCGACCTCGTCTTCGGACTTCGGCGCCAGCCGCGCCTGCGGATAGCTGTGCTGGATGCCCGACCAGTTGCGCCAAAGAAGCCGGCCCTGATTGTCGGTCGAGGGCGGGGCGGCCGGCTCGGGTTTGTCGTGCTTGGCCACGGCGACCGCGCCGGCGCCGGCGCCAACTACGGCGACGGTCGCTCCGCCGGCGATCAGGGCTCCGCGACGCGAGATCATCGGCCGTCTCCTTCGCGGTCGGCCAGGAAGCGGATCAGCCGCTTGAGGTCGTCGGGCGCGCAGCTGGCGCATTGGCCCAGGGCCGGCATGGCCTGATAGCCCTGGACGACGTGGTCGAGCAGCACCGGTTCGCCCTGTCTCCAGCGCGGGTCCCAGGCGGCGTGGTCGTGGACCAGCGGCGCGCCGGTGTCGGCCTGGGCGTGGCAGGCCTTGCAAGAGGCGTCGTAGAGCTGGGCCAGCCGCGCGTCGGCGGGGCGCAGGGCGGCGGCCTCGGCCGGCGTCGGCGGCTTCTTGGGACCACAGGCGGCCAGGCCCAGGCCCGCCGCGGCGATGATCAGCAGACGACTCACGCCGTTCCTCCCCGGTCTTTCGCGTTTTCGGCACTGTAGCGAAAACGTCCAGGCAGGAAAGAGATAGCTAGGACTACCTTACGGCGTCCGACCGGTCAGGCCAGGCCGCTCCGCCGCTTGGCGGCGGTCAGGGTGTTCTGCAACAGGCAGGCGATGGTCATCGGCCCGACGCCGCCGGGGACGGGGGTGATCCACCCGGCGACCGCCTTGGCCTCGTCGAAGGCCACGTCGCCGACCAGCCGCGTCTTGCCGGCGGCGGCGGCCTGCGGGTCGCGGGCGGGGAAGCGGGTGATGCCGACATCGATCACCGCCGCGCCCGGCTTGATCCAGTCGCCCTTGACCATCTCGGCGCGTCCGACGGCGGCGACGACGATGTCCGCCTGGCGGCAGATGGCCGGCAGGTCGCGGCTGCGCGAATGGGCGATGGTGACCGTGCAGTCGGCCTGCAGCAGCAGTTGCGCCATCGGCTTGCCCATCAGGTTCGAGCGGCCGATGACCACGGCGTTCTTGCCCGTCAGGTCGCCCAGGGCGTCGCGCAGCAGCATCATGCAGCCCAGCGGCGTGCAGGAGGTCAGTCCGGGCAGGCCCGAGGCGAGGCGGCCGGCGCTGATCACGCTCAGGCCGTCGACGTCCTTGTCCGGGTCGAGGGCGGCGATCACCACCGCCGGGTCGAGGTGGGCGGGCAGGGGCAGCTGCACCAGCACGCCGTGGATCGCCGGGTCGGCGTTGAGCTGTTCGACCAGGGCGATCAGGTCCTCCTGCCGGGTGTCGGCGGCCAGGCGGTGGGTGACCGAATGCATGCCGACGGCCAGGGTCTGCTCGCCTTTGTTGCGCACATAGACCTGGCTGGCCGGGTCGTCGCCGACCAGCACCACCGCCAGGCCGGGGGTCAGGCCGTGCTCGGCCTGGAGGCTCGCCACCTCTTCGGCGATGCGCGCGCGCAGGCCGTCGGCGAAGGCCTTGCCGTCGATGATGCGTGCTTCGGCCATGGCGGGGCTCCGGATGCTGCGGGATGTCGGCGCTCCCTAAGCGGTTCCGGCGCGCCAGCGCAAGCCCGCCGATCGGTTTGCCTTTCCAGACCGGCCGTTCGGGCAGGCCGTCGCGCCGCCTTCATAATTGAAATTGATTCTGAGAATGAATTGCAATAACTCCTCGCCATCTTGGATTCTCATTTGGGGGTGGCGATGCGTCGCGTGCTGATGTTGACGGTTCCGGTCTGGGTTCTGGGGTTCGCGGCGGCCCACGCCGACGAGGCGACGCCGGTCGAGCCGGTGACGGTGACCGCGACCCGGACCGCCAAGCCGGTCGATCAGGCGCCGGCCACGGTGAGCGTCATCTCCAGCCAGCAGATCGACGACCAGCTGGTCAACGACATCAAGGATCTGGTCCGCTACGAGCCGGGGGTGGCCGTCCGCCGCAGCCCGGCCCGCTTCACCGCCGCCGGCTCGTCCACCGGCCGCGACGGCGACAGCGGTTTCAACATCCGCGGCCTGGAAGGCGACCGGGTGCTGATCCAGATCGACGGCGTGCGCATCCCCGACGCCTACAGCTTCGGTCCGCAATCGGTCGGCCGGGGCGACTACGCCGACCTGGGCCTGCTGAAGTCGGTGGAGATCCTGCGCGGCCCGGCCTCGGCCCTGTACGGCGGCGACGGCCTGGCCGGGGCGGTCAGCTACGTCACCAAGGACCCGGAGGACTTCCTCAAGCCAGGGCAGGTCTGGGGCGGCCAGGCCCGCGTCGGCTACGCCTCGCAGAACGACAGCTGGAGCGAAGGGGCGACCGTCGCCGGCCGCGACGGCCCCTGGGGCGTGATGCTGGCCTATACCCGCCGCGACGGCCACGAGCTCGACAACAAGGGCTCGAACGGCGTCGCCAATGTCGACCGCACCACGCCCAATCCTCAGGATTCCGGCTCGAACGCGGCCCTGGCCAAGCTGGTCTACGCGCCGTCGGACACGCATCGCGTCCGCCTGACATGGGACCACCTGGACAGCCAGCTCGACACCAACGTGCTCAGCGCCATCGCCAAGCCGCCGCTGACGGCGACCAGCGCCGTCGGCCTGCGGGCGCAGGACGACATCAAACGCGACCGCCTCAGCCTCGACTACCGCTACAAGGGCGACGGCGGCCCGATCTCGGCCGGCTACCTGGTCGGCTATTTCCAGACCAGCCGCACCGAGCAGTTCTCCTTCGAGACCCGCAACACGGCCCTGGCCCGCACGCGGCTGAACACCTTCGACAACCGTGTCTACGGCCTGTCGGGACAGCTGGAGAGCCGTCTGACCACCGGCGCCGTCGAGCATCACTTCGTCTATGGCGGCGACGTCTCGCTGACCCGCCAGACCGGCGTGCGCGACGGCACGGTCCCGTCGATGGGCGACAGCTTCCCGACGCGGGCCTTCCCGGTCACCGACTACGTGCTGGCAGGCCTGTTCGTGCAGGACGAGATCGGCCTGATGGGCGGGCGGCTGAACCTCTATCCGGCGCTGCGCTACGACTATTACGACCTCGACCCCAAGGCCGACCCGCTGTTCACCACCTTCACGCCGCGCGCCCAGAGCGACGGGCGGCTGACGCCGAGGCTGGCGGCGGTGTTCCAGGCGACGCCGAACATCGGCCTGTTCGCCAACTACGCCCAGGGCTTCAAGTCGCCCGAGCCGTCCCAGGTCAACAACGGCTTCTCCAACCCGATCATCAACTACCGCTCGGTTCCCAATCCCGACCTCAAGCCTGAGACCAGCCAGACGTTGGAGGCGGGCGCCCGCTTCAAGGGGCGGCGGTGGTCGGCGAGCGTGACCGGTTTCGCCGGCTGGTACGACGACTTCATCGAGCAGGTGCAGGTGTCGGGCTCGTTCACCCCGACCGACCCGGCGCTGTTCAAATACGTCAATCTGGGCGAGGTGCGGATCACCGGCGTCGAGGCCAAGGCCGAGGCGGAGCTCGGCCACGGGCTGACCGGGCGCCTGGCCGCCTCCTACGCCCGGGGAACCCAGAAGTCGGACGGCGTCTCGACGCCCCTGGCCAGCATCGAGCCGTTCAAGCTGGTCGCCGGCCTGGGCTGGCGCGAGCCGGCGGGACGTTTCGGCGGCCAGCTCAGCGCCACCTATTCGGACGGCAAGAGCCGGTCGCGGACCGGCGGAACCTGCGCGCCGAACTGTTTCACCCCGCCCAGCTTCACGGTGGTCGACCTGACCGGCTGGTGGAGCCTCGGCGACCGCGCCGTGCTGCGCGCCGGCGTCTTCAACCTGTTCGACCAGAAATACTGGTGGTGGAGCGACGTGCGCGGGCTCTCGACCGCCTCGACCGTGACCGACGCCTACACCCAGCCCGGCCGCAACGCCGGCGCCTCGCTCACCGTGCGCTTCTGATCCGCCGCCATGCACGCCGACAAGGACGACAAGACCATGATCCAAGTTCTCGCCCAGGCCGCGCTCGCCGGCGGCCTGCTCCTCGCCGCCGCGACCGCCGCCCAGGCCGCGCCGGCCCAGGGCGGGCCCGGCCAGGCGGCGCCCGCCGCCGCGACGGCGCCCAGCGCCCGCTACGAGCGCGACCGCCAGGCGATCCTGGCCATGGCCGGGACATACAAGGTGCGGTTCGATTTCCGCGAGACCGCCGCCTTCACCCCCGGCTACCAGCCCATCCCCGCCAAGATCAGCGGCGGCCACGAGGTGGTCCGCGTCATCGAGGACCGCCCGGGCCTCATCCGCCTGCAGCACCTGCTGGTGGTCGAGGACCACGACGGCAAGCCCGCCGTGGTCAAGCACTGGCGTCAGGACTGGGTCTACGAGCCGCAGTCGGTGCTGACCTATGGCGGCAAGGGGCGCTGGGGGCTGACCGCCGTGGCGGCCGCCGAGCGGTCCGGCGCATGGTCCCAGACCGTCTGGCAGACCGACGATTCGCCGCGCTACGGCGGGGTCGGGCGCTGGGTCTATGACGACGGCGTGGCGCGCTGGACCAGCAACGAGACCTGGCGCCCCCTGGCCCGGCGCGACGCGGTCCGCCATCCGGTCTATGACCGCTATGTCGGGACCAACCGGCACGCCCTGACCCCGACGGGGTGGGTGCACGAACAGGACAACGCCAAGATCGGGACCAAGGACGGGGCCAGCGTCACCTTCGTGCACGAGGCGGTGCTCAACACCTACCAGCGCGCAGACGATTTCCCGGTCGCCGCCGCCGACGCCTACTGGGCCAGGACCAAGGACTATTGGGCCGAGGTCCGCGCGGCCTGGGACGAGGCGATCCGGCGCGGCGGCGGGGTTTCGGTGACCGAGGAGGCCGAAAGCGGATCGGTGCTGGCGCCCAAGCTGATGGGGATGGCCGACGACATCGCCGCCGGCAAGGCCGAGGTCGCCGCCTCAGTCGCCGAAGCCCGCAAGCTGATCGCCGCGGCGCGATAGGGGCGCGTCCGCCTCGCGAGGGGCTTGCCTTCGGCGGCGAGGCCGATCAGCCTTTCCTCAAAGCGGCCAGTAAGTCCGCAGGCGAGGAAACCCGATGTCGAATATCGCCGACGCCGAGCTGGAGGCCTGGCGGCCGCCCAGGCTGGCCAGCGCCGCGGCCCTGTTCATGGGGGTGGCCGCCCTGCTCGGGGCGGGGGTGCAGCCGATCCTGTTCGGGGCGATGTCGGACGCCCATCGCATCAGCGCCGCCCAGATCGGCGAGGCGGCGATGCTCGAGCTGTTCGTCATGGGCGTGGCGGCGGCCGGGGCCGGGGCCCTGTTCAAGCCGCACCACATGCGCCTGTTCGGCGTCGCGGCCGCCCTGGCGCTGGCGGCGGCGAACCTGGCCACCATGCACGCCGCCGGCGCGGCCATCCTGCTGATCCGGGGGCTGGCCGGCCTGCCGTCGGGCGTCCTTCTGTGGATCACCATCAGCCTGATCGGCCGGCAGGCCTCGCCGGAACGCTGGGCCGGCGTGTTCTTCACGGTCCTGACGGTGCTGCAGCTGACCGTGGCGGTGATCATGGCCAAGCTGATCGCGCCGCGCCTGGGCGTCGAGGGCGGCTTCGGCTTCCTGGCGGCGGGCGCGGGCCTGGCCGCCCTGATCGCGCTCTTGGTTCCGCACCGCTATCCGCCGCTGGCCCACGAAGGCGGCGTCGAGGGCCTGCCGCCGCCGCGCGGCTGGATCGCGCTGCTGGCCACGCTGATCTACACCGGAGCGGGGGTTGCGGTGTGGGTGTACATGGCCTCGCTCGCGCACCAGTCGGGCCTGGGGCCAGAGGTGATCGCCATCGCCGCGCCGGCCTCGCTGGGCGTGCAGATCCTGGGGGCGGCCGCCGCCACCCTGGTCGCCGAACGCATCACCTATGTCGCGGCCTTCGTGGTCTCGGGCCTCGTGTGCCTGGGGGCCTACGCCGTCCTGGCCATGGAGCCGTCGGCGGCGGTGTTCGTCGCCTGCGTCGCCGCGACCGGCTTCGTCGGCATGTTCGTCTCGCCCTATCTGGTGCCGCTGGCCATCGAGGCCGACCCCAGCCGGCGCGCGGCCATGCTCAGCGGCGGGGCCCAACTGCTCGGCTCGTCGCTTGGCCCGCTGGCGGCTTCGTTCGTGGTCAACGACCGCGACGCCCACGGCGCCCTGGGCATGGCCGCGACCTGGATCGTGGTCGGGGTGGCGATCATCGTCGGCCTGCACGCCACGCGGCTGCGCCGCGCGCCTTCGCCGGCGTAATCAGATCGATCGTGGGAAGAAGGATGGTGGACGCGGCAGGGATTGAACCTGCGACCCTTCGCGTGTGAAGCGAATGCTCTCCCGCTGAGCTACGCGTCCGCCGGGGAAGGCCGGTGGGCCTCGGGAGGCGACGCCTATAGCCCGACCGCCTGCGCGGAGCAAGGGGCGATGAGCGCCTCGATCGCATCGACCAGTTCGGCGTAGTCGTCGATCAGGACGTCGGCCCCCAGGTCGATCGGCGGAATCTCGGTGTAGCCGAAACTGACCAGCACCGACGGCACGCCGGCCGCCCTGGCGGCGTCGACGTCGGCGGCGCTGTCGCCGACCATGATCGCCCGCTCGGCCGATCCGCCCGCGGCCTCGACCGCGGCGATGACATGCCGCCGGTCCGGCTTGGGCGCGGGGGCGGCGTCGGCCCCGACGACGACGGCGAATCGCTTCTTGAGACCCAGGGCGTCCAGCAGCGCCGCCGACAGGTCCGTGCGCTTGTTGGTGCAGACGCAGAGCCTGGCGCCCTCCGCCGCCAGGGCGTCGAGGGCGGCCTCGACGCCGGGAAAGGGCCGGCTGTCGCGGGCGATGCGTTCGCGATAGAGCGCGATGAAGGTCTCGGTCAGGCGTCCGGCGCGCGCCTCGTCGAGCGGCGCGTCCTCGGCCGCGAAGCCCCGTTCCAGCAGCCCGCGCGCGCCGCGTCCGATCATCAGCCGGGCGGCTTCGTAGGGCAGGGGGGCGAGACCTTCGCCGGTCAGGACGATGTTGAGCACATCGACCAGGTCGGGGGCGGTGTCGACCAGGGTGCCGTCGAGGTCGAAGGCGACGGTGAGGCCGTCGAATCGGCGGGGAGCGGGGCGGTCGGTGTTTGAGGTCACGGCGATCTCCGGTCGAATCCCGCTGCCGTTTCCGCTAAATCCCGCGCAAGCGCAATCTTTCGAGTCGAAGGACCTGATCTCCATGAGCTCACGCGCCGCCGTCATCCTGGCCGCCGGCCAGGGCACGCGGATGAAGTCGCCGCTTCCCAAGGTGCTGCACCGGGTGGGCGGGCGCGCCATGCTGGACCGGGCCATAGACGTGGCCGAGGCCCTCGGCTGCGAGCGCGTGGTGGTGGTCGCCGGCGTGCATAGTCCGGCCGTGGCCGAGCATGCGGCGGCGCGCCTGGGCCGCGGCGCCGTGGCCATCCAGGACCCGCCGCTGGGCACCGCCCACGCCGTGCTGGCGGCGCGCGAGGCCCTGGCCGGGTTCGAGGGCGACGTGGTCGTGACCAACGCCGACTGCCCCCTGCTTTCGCCGGACGACCTTTCGCCGCTGTTCGATCTGCGCGCCGCCGGGGCGGACCTGGCGCTGCTGGCTTTCGAAGCCGCCGATCCGGCGCTGTACGGCCGGGTGCTGCGGGCCGCCGACGGCCGCGTCGAGCGCATCGTCGAGGCGCGCGAGGCCAGTCCCGAGCAACTGAAGGTGACGACCTGCTACGCCGGCATGCTGGCCGCTCCGGCCGGGCTGCTGTTCGACTGGCTGGGCCGGGTGCGCGACGACAACGCCAAGCGCGAGTTCTACCTGACCGACATCGTCGGGCTGGCGGTCGGCGACGGCCGCGCGGTGCAGGCCGCCGTCGCGCCCGAGACGGCGGTGATGGGCGCCGATTCCCAGGCCCAGCTGGCGACGGCCGAGGCGGTCTTCCAGCGCGGGCGCCGCGCCGCCCTGATGGCCGCCGGCGTCAACATGGCCGCGCCGGACACGGTGCACCTGTCCTGGGACACCGAGATCGCCGGCGGCGTCGTGGTCGAGCCCTATGTGGTGTTCGGCGCCGGCGTCACGGTCGAGAGCGGGGCGGTGATCCGCGCCTTCAGCCACCTCGAGGGCTGCACGGTCGGCCCCGGCGCGCTGGTGGGGCCCTACGCCCGCCTGCGTCCTGGCGCGGACATCGGACCGGAGGCCCACATCGGCAACTTCGTCGAGGTCAAGAAGGTGAAGGTGGGCGCGGGGGCCAAGGCCAACCACCTGGCCTATCTCGGCGACGGGACCGTCGGCGCGGGGGCCAACATCGGCGCGGGGACGATCTTCTGCAACTACGACGGCTTCGACAAGTTCGAGACCCATGTCGGCGAGGGGGCCTTCATCGGCTCGAACACCGCCCTGGTGGCTCCGGTGCGGGTCGGCAAGGGCGCCATGACCGGGTCGGGCTCGGTCATCACCCGCGACGTGGCCGACGACGCCCTGGCGATCGAGCGGACGCAACAGACAGAGAAGCCGGGCTGGGCCGCGCGCTTCCGGGCCTTGAAACTGTCGGGACGCAGGAAATGAGCGCAGAGAACCACAAGCAGATGGCCGGCGAGGCCGCCGCCGCCTTCGTGCAGCCGGGCATGGTCGTCGGGCTGGGCACCGGCTCGACGGCGGCCTGGTTCGTCAAGGCGCTGGCGGCGCGAAGCCTCGACGTCGTCGGCGTGCCGACGTCTCAGGCCACCGCCGATCTCGCCCTGTCGCTGGGCCTGCGGCTGGCCGACCTCGACGAGGTCCGCCAGATCGACCTCACCGTCGACGGCGCCGACGAGATCGGTCCGGGTCTCGCCCTGATCAAGGGCGGCGGCGCGGCCCTGCTGCGCGAGAAGCTGGTCTGGGAGGCGTCGCGCCGCTGCGTGGTGATCGCCGACGCGGCCAAGCAGGTGCGGACGCTGGGCCGGTTCGCCCTGCCGATCGAGGTGGTCGCCTTCGGCCATCGGTCGACGGCCCTGCGCATCAGCGACGCCCTTTCGGAATGCGACATCGGCGTCGGGGCCCGCCTGCGGGTCAAGGACGGGGCGCCGGTGCGGACCGACGGCGGCAACCTTATCTACGATGCGCCCTGCGGGACGATCGAGGACCCGGCGATGCTGGCCGACGCGTTGAAGAGCGTCACCGGCGTGGTCGATCACGGCCTGTTTCTCGATCTCGCCGACGAGGCGTTGATCGGCACGGACGCCGGCGTCGTCTCCCTGACGCCGTGATCCAGTTGGGAGCCTGTTGATGGCCAAGACCTACGACTACGACCTGTTCGTCATCGGCGCCGGCTCCGGCGGCGTGCGCGCCGCGCGGCTGGCGGCGATGGGCGGCGCCCGGGTGGCGGTCGCCGAATCCTACCGGGTCGGCGGCACCTGCGTGATCCGCGGCTGCGTGCCCAAGAAGTTCATGGTCTACGCCTCCGAGTTCTCGCACGGTTTCGACGTCGCCGAAGGCTTCGGCTGGACTGTGGGCGAGCGGTCGTTCGACTGGGCCAAGTTCGTCGAACGCAAGGACGTCGAGATCGCCCGCCTGTCGGGCATCTACACCACCAACTTGGAGAAGGCCGGGGCGGAGCTGTTCCACGCCCGCGCCGTGCTCAAGGACGCCCACACCGTCGAGCTGGTCGGCAAGGACAGGACGGTCACCGCCGACAAGATCCTGATCGCGGTCGGCGGCAAGGTGTGGCTGCCGTCCCCGGACGCCGTGCCGGGCATAGAGCACGTCATCACCTCGGACGACGCCTTCCATCTGCCGCATTTGCCCAAGAGCATCCTCATCGCCGGCGGCGGATACATCGCCGTCGAATTCGCCGGCATCTTCGCCGGCCTGGGGGTCGACACCACCCTCGTCTATCGCGGGCCCAACATCTTGCGGGGTTTCGACGAGGACGTGCGCACCCATCTGGCCGACGAGATGGAGAAGCATGGGATCAAGATCGTCCTGGGCGCCCAGCATCAACGCATCGAAAAGACCGACAAGGGCCTGGTCAACCACCTGACCAACGGCCTGGTCTGCACGACGGAACAGGTGATGTTCGCCGTGGGCCGCCGCGCGGCCACCGAGGGCCTGGGCCTGGAGACGGCGGGGGTCGAGGTCGAGGCCGACGGTACGGTCAAGGTCGACCGGTTCTCGCAGACCACCGCCGCCAACATCTGGGCCGTGGGCGACGTCACCGGCCGCATGAACCTGACGCCGGTCGCCATCCGCGAAGCCGTGGCCTTCAACCAGACGGTGTTCCACGACACGCCCACCGCGTTCGACCACGACAACGTGCCGACGGCGGTCTTCTCGCAGCCGCCGATCGGCACGGTCGGCCTGACCGAGGCCGAGGCCCGCAAGAAGTGCGGCAAGGTCGACATCTATGTCACCCGGTTCCGACCGATGAAGCAGGCCTTCATCGGCGGCCAGGAGCGCATGCTGATGAAACTGATCGTCGAATGCGCCACGGACCGGGTGGTCGGCGTGCACATCGTCGGCCCCGATGCGCCGGAAATGATCCAGATGGCGGCCATCGCCGTGAAGATGGGCGCGACCAAGGCCCAGTGGGATCAGACCTGCGCGCTGCACCCGACGGCGGCCGAGGAGATCGTCACCCTGCGCGAGAAATACGTGCCGCACGAACTGGCCGCCGCTGAATGACCTTGACCTGGGATCGCGCCGAAGTTCCGGCGCAGACGTACGACGCGTTTGAGGAAAGCCAGACCCCGTGGTCGGGCGGCCTGACCACGGCGGTCTTCGCCATCGCGGCGGTGATGGGCTATGTCGCCAACCTGGGCTACGCGCCGATGGTGGCGCTGGCCGGCATCCTGGCCGTTCCCACCCTGCGCTTCTCGCGGCCCTGGCGGCCGGTGGTGTTCGCGCTGATCGTGCTGGTGGTCTGGGCCCTGGTCAGCATGAAATGGAGCCTGGCGGCCGTCGATCCGGCCAGCCTGCGCAAATACAAGGACCTTGAGCGGCTGACGCCGGCCAAGCTGGTGCTGCAGCTTGGGTTCTATTGCGCCTTCGTCGCCGCGGCCGCGAGCCTGTCGCGGCGATGGGCCGAGCGGGCCGGGCTGGTGCTGGGGGTGGGGGTGCTGGCCCTGGCGGCCATGATCGCCTTCGAGGCGCTGCGGGGCGCCGAGCTCTATCTGTGGATCAAGCAGGCGCTGGGACAGCCGACGCGGCCGGACCTGGCCGCGCGCAACGTCGCGCGCGGCGGCTATGTCGGCGTGATGCTGATGTGGGTCGCCTGCGCCTTCCTGATGGAGCGCGGCTGGAAGGCGGCCGTGGTCTTCCTGGTGGGCCTGCTGTTCGTCGGCGTCGCCGTCTTCAACACCGACGCGGTGCTGGCGGCGATGGGCGTCGGTCTGGCGGTGTTCCTGTGCGTGCGCATGCTGGGCCCGATCGGCGTCTGGCTGCTGGCGGCCGGCTCGGCGGTCTATTTCGTCGCCGCGCCCTATGTCGTGCTGGCGGGCGTGCAGCATGGCCTGTTCGCCTATCTGCATCCCCATGTCGGCCCGTCCTGGGGGGCGCGCCTGAACATCTGGAGCTTCACCGCCGCCAAGATCGTCGAGAAGCCCTGGACGGGCTGGGGCCTCGATTCCAGCCGGATGTTCGGCCTGGCCATCCCGCTCCACACCCACGACGGAGCCTTGCAGATCTGGCTGGAGCTCGGCCTCGTCGGCGCGCTGATCGTGTCGGCGATCTGGGCCTGCATATTGGCGCCGGTGGCGGTCTTCGCCCGCACCGACCGGGTGCTGGCGGCGGTGTGCGCCGCCACGGCGGCCAGCTACCTAACCGTCGGCGCGCTGAGCTTCGGCGTCTGGCAGGAGTGGTGGCTGGCCCTGGGGGCGCTGGCCTTCGCCGCCTGCGCCGTCCTGGCGCGCGCGCGCGCCGAACGGTCGCCTCCGGAAATCACTTTCCTGGAACCGCTTTAGTCGGCGCCAATTCAGGCATATTTTGCCTAAACGCGCGGCTTGCGATAAAAGCCGCGCCTTCCTTCCGCGAGTAAGATCATGACCGAGCGTTGGACGCCGTCGTCCTGGAGACAGAAACCCGCCAAGCACCTGCCGACCGATTATTCGGACATGGCGGCGCTGGAGCGTGTCGAAAACACCCTTCGCTCGATGCCGCCCCTGGTCTTTGCGGGCGAGGCGCGTCGGCTGAAGTCGCTGCTGGGCGAGGTCGCCGACGGCAAGGCCTTCCTGCTTCAAGGCGGCGACTGCGCCGAGAGCTTCAAGGAATTCCACGCCGACAACATCCGCGACACCTTCCGCCTGCTGTTGCAGATGGCGGTGGTGCTGACCTTCGCCGGCGGCAAGCCGGTGGTGAAGGTCGGCCGTATCGCCGGCCAGTTCGCCAAGCCGCGCTCCGAGCCGACCGAGACCATCGACGGCGTCACCCTGCCGTCCTATCGCGGCGACATCATCAACGGCATGGCCTTCGAGGCGGCCGAGCGCGCGCCCGATCCCGAGCGCCTGCTCAAGGCCTATGGCCAGTCGTCCTCGACGCTGAACCTGCTGCGCGCCTTCGCCGGCGGCGGTTACGCCGATCTCTACAACATCCACCGCTGGACGCTGGGCTTCGTCGCCGACAGCCCGCAGGGCGCGCGCTACCGCGAACTGTCGTCCAAGATCTCCGAGGCGCTCGACTTCATGGCCGCCGTCGGCGTCACGCCCGACAGCCATCCCGACCTGCGCCGGGTCGAGGTGTTCACCAGCCACGAAGCCCTGCTGCTGGGCTTCGAGGAAGCGATGACCCGCGTCGATTCCACTTCGGGCGACTGGTACGACACCTCGGCGCACATGCTGTGGATCGGCGAGCGCACCCGCCAGCCGGACGGCGCCCACATCGAGTTCATGAAGGGGGTCAAGAACCCCATCGGCATGAAGGTCGGCCCGATGCTGGAAGGTGACGAGCTGCTGCGCCTGATCGACATCCTCAACCCGAAGAACGAGCCGGGCCGCCTGACGCTGTACGGCCGCTTCGGCGCCGACAAGATCGCCGACCGCCTGCCGCGCCTGATGGCCGCCACCAAGCGCGCCGGCCGCGCCGTGGTGTGGGCCACCGACCCGATGCACGGCAATACGCTCAAGGCCGCCAACGGCTACAAGACCCGGCCGTTCGACCGCATCCTGTCGGAGGTGAAGACCTTCGTGGAGGTGGCCCAGGCCGAGGGCGTGCATCCCGGCGGCGTCCACCTGGAGATGACCGGCCAGAACGTCACCGAATGCCTGGGCGGGGCGCGGGCGTTGAGCGAGGGCGACCTCGCCGACCGCTACCACACCCATTGCGATCCGCGTCTCAACGCCGACCAGGCGCTGGAGCTAGCGTTCCTGGTGGCGGAAAAGCTGAAATCGACCCGCGAGGCCGAGCGTCAGGCCGCCGCCAGCTGACGCCGGGCGGCCAGGCTGGCGACGGCGGCGGCCACCAGGGCCGCCGCCGCGACCAGGCTGGGAAGGGTGAAGTCGCCGGTCTTCTGTGAGACCAGGCCGGCGAAGCTGGGCCCGGCGATCTGGCCGACGCCGAACACCGCCGTCATCGCCGCCAGGGCGCGGTGTGGCTCCCCGCCGCTCTCGCGGGCGGCGACCAGGCCCAGGGCGGTCATGCCTATGAAGGTTCCGCCCAGGATCACGCTGGCCAGCACCACGCCCGCCGCCGTCGGCTGCAGCACGCTGACCGCCACGCCGCCCGCCTCCAGCAAGGCGGCGAGGGCGTAGGCCGGCAGCAGGCCGATGCGCCGGCTCACCTTGGTCCATAGCCACACCGACGGCACGGCGGCGAGGCCGACGAGCAGCCAGACGACGGGTTCGACGTTTCGCGCGGCCGGAGAGGCGCGCACGATGGCCATCAGGAAGGTGGCTGTGATCACATAGCCGAAGCCGAACAGGCCGTAGGCCGCCAGCAGGGCCGCCGGCAAACGCCCGGCGGGGGGCGGGGCGGCGGCCCTGCTGGCCGCGGGAACGGCGGCGGCGTCGGGCGGCAGCAGCTGCAGCGCCGCCAGGGCGCCCAGCAGGGAGAGCGCGCCGCTGGCGGCCCACAGCATGCGCCAGTCGAGACCGGCCGCGCCCAGGCCGGCCACCAGCACGGCCGAGGCGGCGATCCCCAGGCCGACGCCGGCGAAATGCAGGGCCGACCATTGCGGCTGTCCCAGGCGGGCCAGGCGTTCGAGCACGGCCGTGGAGGCGAAGACGAGGACGAAGGCGCTGGCGACGCCGCCAAGGAAGCGGATGGCCGCGAAGGCTATGCTGGTCGAGGCGGCGGCCATGGCCAGGGTGGTCAGGCCGCTGGCGAACAGGGCCAGAAGCATCCATCGCCGGGCCGATCCCTTGAACCCCGGCGCGGCGGCCAGCAGCGCCCCAGCCAGATAGCCGGCGAAGTTGGCCGAGGCGATCCATCCCGTCTCGGCCTTGGTCAGGTGCAGCGCGGCGGCCATCACCGGCAGGATCGGCGTGTAGACGAACCGTCCGAAGCCCATGCCCACGGCCAGACTGATCAGGCCGGCGCAGGCGAGACGGGCGGGCGAGGGGGCTTGGCTCATGCCTCCTCGTATCCTTCGACTCGGCCAGTGTCAGCCAGCGGCGGCCTTCAAACGCTCGTGGGCGGATCTGCGAGCGCCCTTGGCCTCGACCAGGCGGCCCGCCGCGCCCAGCTCATAAGGCGGCATGTTGTTGTAGAAGGCCTCATAGGCCCCCGGCCTGACCAGATAGGTCTCGTGCCAGATGCCGACGTCGCCGTTGGAGGCCACCGCCTTGTTGAACGCCTGCCAGGCCGGCAGGTGCGCCGCGTCCGGGCTGCGGGCGTAGGCCTCCAGCGCCTCGAAGCTGCGCCAGTACTGCACCACCAGCACGTTCGGAAAGCCGAAATGGGTGCGGGCGTGCAGGAGGCCCAGCTCCGGCTTCTTCGCCAGTTCGATCAGCATGCCCGGCATGGCCGTCGCCACCGGTAGCCATTTGCCGATCTTCCACCAGCGGTTCACCCTCATGCCGATCAGGAAGACGACGAAGTCGCCGTCGATTTCGGCGCAGACACGGTCGGCGATGATGGCGGGCATGGCGGGGCCTTTCATTTACGCTGTATCTAATCGATGTTTAGATTCTAAGGCAAGTCCTTTCGTCGCCTTCGGGCTGTGACCCTGGGAACACCCCGGCGGGCGAAGCGTCGTCGCTATGGTCGGAGGGGTTGCATCCTCGATGGCGCTCCGTCAGGCTCCGCGCCTCTTTGAAAGGCTTGACCATGGCGCGCGATGCCGCCGCAGCGACCCCCCGCACGGGGCGGGGCCTGTTTGCTTTCCGGCGTAACCCTCAGAACGATCCGATCCGTAACGACCTCGGCGAACTTCTCCGGCTGGCCGGGCCGGTGGTCCTCGCCCGCCTGGGCATCATGACCATGGGCCTGACCGACGCCATCGTCGTCGGCCGGTTCTCGGCGGTGCAGCTCAGCTACCACGCCCTTGGCTGGGCGCCGACCTCGGTGGTGCTGACCATGGCCGTCGGCCTGCTGATCGGCGTGCAGGTGATGACGGCGCGCTATATCGGCGAGGGGCGGCGCGCCGACACCGGCGCCGTGCTGCGGCGCGGGCTGGTCTACGCCTTCTGGATCGGCATGGTCTCGGCCCTGGCCATCTTCTTCCTCGGACCGCTGTTCCTGCACGCCCTGGGCCTGGAGAAGGACCTTGCCGACGGCGCCACCCACGCCCTGCGCGTCTTCGCCTGGTCGCTGCCGACCTATCTCGTCTCGGTGGCCGCGACCTTCTACCTCGAGGCGCTGTCCAAGCCGCAGCCGGGCATGTGGGCCATGTGGGGCGCCAACGCCGCCAACCTCGTCCTCAATCTGCTGCTGGTGCCCGGCGTGTTCGGCCTGCCTGCCATGGGCGCGGTCGGCGCGGCCTGGGCCACCTTCGGCGCGCGGCTGGTGCTGATGATCTGGATCCTGGCCTACATCGCCCGCATGCCGGAGGCGCGGGCCCTCGGGGTGTTCCGCAAGCCGGTCAATGACAAGGCCGACGCGGTGGCCCAGCGCAAGGTCGGTTACGGCGCGGGCGCGTCCTATTTCGTCGAGGCGGGCGCCTTCGCCGGCATGAACATCGTCGCCGGCTGGCTGGGCGAACTGGCCGTGGCCGGCTGGGCCATCGTGCTCAACGTCGCGGCCGTGATCTTCATGGCGCCGCTCGGCCTCGCCACCGCCACGGCGGTCCTGGTCGGGCGGGCCTATGGCGCGCGCGACCGCGGCGGCGTGGTCAGGGGCGGGGTGCTGGGCTTCGGCGTGGCCGCCGTGGTCGGCCTGGTGGTGGCCTTGATTGTCTGGCCGACCGCGCCGCTGATCGCCCGGGTCTACACCACCGATCCGGCGGTCATCGCCATGACGGCCGCCGCCCTGGTGCTGTGCTGCCTGTTCTTCGTCGCCGACGGGGTGCAGGTGGTGGTGGCCCAGGCCCTGCGCGCGCGCGGCGACATCTGGGTGCCGACGGCGACCCATGTGCTGAGCTACGCCGTGGTCATGGGGCCGCTTGGCTGGTGGCTGGCCCATCCGATGGGCATGAGCCTGGACGGCATCGTCTGGGGCGTGATCGTCGCCAGCCTGATGTCGGCCGGCCTGCTGCTCGGCCGCTTCGCCATGCTGGCGAGGAGCCTCTGAGGCCGGGCGGTCAGACGCCGAGTATCCAGCCCTCCTCGCGCTCGACCACGCCGACCAGTTCGGCGTCGGCGGCCTGGGCCGGCGAGGGGGCGAACAAGGCCCCCAGCTTGCCGGCCTCGTCCAGCTTGGCGAGGTGGTAGGCCACGGCGCGCACCTGGGCGCGATCGGCGATCTCGCCCGGCTCCGGCGCGGCCTTGGCCAGGGCGGGGCTGATCTCGGCGATCACCGCCGACGACGCGGCGAGGTCGGCCGGCGTCAGGGCCCGCCATCCGGTGGTGAACGGCCAGACCGCCGCCTTGTCGCCCAGGTCGGCGACCAGCCGCTTGACGGCCGGCATGCCGACGATGGCCTGGCTGCCGACGGTGCCGTTGCCGAACACCTGCCAGACCGTCTTGGCGGCGGCCTTGCCGTTGCGGTCCTGGGCGGCCGCCTCGGCGCGCCGCTGCTGCGGCGGCAGATGCGCGCCGTGCTCGGCCGGCTTGGTGGTGGTCAGCCAACGCTGGGCGTCGTTGGCGGGGCACCCCCAGAACGGCGAGGGCGCGTCGGTCATCAGCCGGTTCATCTTGGCCGCGACGGCGAAGCGGTTGTTCACGTTGCCGGCCTTGTCGACCACGTTGGCGGCCAGGAAATCCCAAAGGCCGGACCAGTCGGGCCGCGCCAGCTTGAGCGCCGAGGCGGTGCCGGCCGGATAGCCCAGCGCGAAGTCGAAGCCGATCAGGGCGCGCTCGCCGCGTCGCTGGAAATCGGCCAGCAGGTCGCGCAGCAGCTTTTCCGCCTCGACGCGGGTGGCGGGATTGTGCGCCTCGAACGCCAGCTTGAAGCGGACGTCGCGCTTGACCACGCCGATCCAGACGGAATCCTTGCCCGTGCGCGGCTTGGCCGCCGCGCTCCAGTCGGCGATGACATAGGCGTTGAACAGACGCGACACCGGAATACCCACTTGGCGAGACCTTCCGGGCTTTTAGCGCCTGAGACGGGACGGGCCAATCGCGCCGCCGCCGAAATCGCGCCGGGCCGCCCGGGACGGGGCGGCCGGCCCGGTTTCAGCGCGAGGCGACGCGGGCGCTGCGCAGCTCGAGTTCGACCTGCTGGGTCCAGATCGGCGCGGCCGGCGGCGTCTCCGGCATCGCCGGCAGGCCGGCCTGGGCCTTGCGGACGATCGGGGGCGCCTGAAGCTCCTCGGGCGTGAGGAACAGGCCTTCGCGCCGGGCCTTGAGGCCCCAGTCGGCGCGGGCGGTGACGTAGATCAGCAGCGAAGCGCAGGCGAGGCCCAACAGGATCGGGGCCATCCAGAACACCAGGTCCGGATAGTAGGACAGCCCGACATAGGCGGCGAGGCCGACGAAGCTGATCCAGCCCATATGCGCCCACACCTCGACCAGCGGCAGGCGGTCGCATTCGCGCCGCTGACGCTTCCAGCCGGAGTCCTGGCCGGTCATGATCTCGATCAGGGCGCGGGTCTGGGTCATCATCACGATGGGGGCGACCAGGGCGGACAGCAGGGTCTCGACCAGCACGCCGCCCAGGATGGCGCCGGCGCCGCCGAACGCCTTGCGCTCCTTGGCGTTGAACAGCACCACCGCCGCGCCCATCAGCTTGGGCCCGAACAGCATGGTCGCGGTCAGGCCGATGGCCGCCAGCAGCACGCCGGCCTGCGACCAGTCGATGTGATGGTGCTTGATCAGGTCGACGGTCAGGAACTTCTCGGACATCAGCACGCGCGCGGCGACGCCGACCACCAGCGACAGCGCCCACAGCGGCGACAGCAGGTAGGTCATGATCCCCAGCGACAGGTGCAGGCGGCTCATCCAGTGCAGGCCGCCGGCGCCCAGCAGCGGGATGTGCTGGATGTTGCCCTGCGCCCAGCGCCGGTCGCGCGCGGCGAAGTCGGGCAGGGTGGGCGGGGCCTCCTCGTAGGAGCCCTCCATGAACGGGGCCAGGTGCACGCCCCAGCCGCCCCGGCGGATCAGCGCCGATTCCAGGGCGTCGTGGCTCATCACCTTGCCGCCGAAGGGGCGGGGCCCCTTGAGGTCGGGCAGGCCGCAGCAGTCGGCGAACGCCTGCACGCGGATGATGGCGTTATGGCCCCAATAGCTGCTTTCGGCGCCCGACCACCAGGACAGGCCGGCCCAGGCGACGCGGCTGTAGAGGCGCGAGCCGAACTGCAGGCAGCGGGCGAACAGGGTCTCGCCGTTGATGACCAGCGGCAGGGTCTGGATCAGGCCGGCGCTCGGGTGGCGCTCCATGGCCGAGACCAGGCGCAGGATGGTCTCGCCGCTCATCAGGCTGTCGGCGTCGAGCATCAACATCTGCTCGTAGGCGCCGCCGAAGCGGCGGACCCAGTCGGCGATGTTGCCGGCCTTGCGGCCGACATTGGCTTCGCGGCGGCGGTAGTACACCGCCGAGGCGGCGTTGGCGCGCAGGCGCTCGAACGCGGCGTACTCCTCCTTGGCCACGGCCATGTCGGTCGTGTCGCTGAGGATGAAGATGTCGAACTGCGGATTGGCCCCGTACTCGGCCAGCGAGGCGTCCATGGCCCACAGGCGGGCGAGCACCGCCTCGGGGTCCTCGTTGTAGACGGGCATCAGGATGGCGGTGCGCGTGGCCGGACGGGCCGGCCAGGCTGCAGCGTTGATGCGCAGCGGATCGCCGCCGCCCTTGATCAGCACGCCGAGACCGGCGATCGAGCTGCAGAACCAGCAGGCGAGCACGGCGTAGGGCGGCCCGATCAGCGCCAGCCCGACCCATTCCAGCGGGCTGATGCCTTCGCGGCTGACCGCCTTGAAGGCGATGGCGTAAGCCAGCGCCAGCAGCAGCGCGGCGAAGCCGAACAGCAGGGCGCGGCGACGGACGATGTCCGAAGGCGTGGATTTCGGCTTGGCGCCGGCCTCGACGTCGCGCGCCATCGACTGCACCGGCATGTCGAGAGCGGTCTCGGCGGGCAGGTCGGCGACGCGGCCGCGGCCATAGCGGACTTGCGGATCGTACTGCTCCAGCACAGTCGCGCTGGCCCAGCGATCTTCTGCGGCGAACCTCATCGCCCGATCATTCCCTCTTGGCCGATCCGACCCGTTCGCGACCGCTTAAGGACCACCATCCGGCTCCTCGCCTTGACGCCAAAGCTGCTCGCGTTCCCTGATCGACCAGGGACTCACGCTTCCGTGATGACTTCATATCACAGACTTGTGATCCGTCACGGCGCCGCAGCAAATTTTCCGAAGAAAAATTTCGAGGGGAGGGATTTCATGCGTCCCGAACGGGCGCTCGACGCCCGATTTCCGGGCGAAACGCCGGCTTGGCGGGAATTAAGACCGGCCGCGACGCGGCCGGTCTACGCCCAGGCTAGGCCAGCTTGACCAGCATCTTGCCCAGATTTTCGCCGTTGAACAACTTGATGAAGGCGGCGGGGGCGTTTTCGACGCCGACGTCCACCGTCTCGCGCCACTTCACCTTGCCCTCGGCGATCCAGCCCGACATGTCCTTCACGAAGGCGGGCATCATGTCGAAGTGGTTCGAGACGATGAAGCCTTCCAGGCGCAGGCTCTTGCCGACGGCCAGGATGATGTTGCCCGGCCCCTTGGCCTCGCCGGTCTCGTTATACTGCGAGATCATGCCGCAAAGGGCGAAGCGGGCGAACGGGCGGGCGGCGTTGAGGGCCGCCTCCAGGTGGGCGCCGCCGACGTTCTCGAAATAGACGTCGATGCCGCGCGGCGCGGCTTCGGCCAGCGCCTTGGTCAGGTCGGGGGTCTTCTTGTAGTCGATGACGTGGTCGACGCCGATCTCGCGCAGGAAGGCGGCCTTGTCGTCGCCGCCGGCCGAGCCGATGACGGTGCAGCCCTTGATCTTGGCGATCTGGCAGACCACCGAGCCCACGGCCCCGGCGGCGGCGGAGACGAACACCACGTCGCCGGGCTTGAGGGCCGCGATCTTCAGCAGGCCGACATAGGCGGTCAGGCCTGGCATGCCGGCGACCCCGAGGAAGGCCTGGGGCGGCAGGCCGTGGGTGTCGATCTTCTGCAATGCGGCGGCGGGGGCGTTGAAGACCTCGCGCCAGCCGAACATGGTCGAGACGATGTCGCCGGGCTTGAGCGCCGGGTCGTTGGAGGCCGTCACCTCGCCGATGGCGCCGCCCTGCAGCGCCTCGCCGATCTGGAACGGCGGCACGTAGCTCGGCCGGTCGTACATGCGGCCGCGCATGTAGGGGTCGACCGACATCCACAGATTGCGCACCTGGACCTCGCCGGGGCCGGGCGCGGGCACCTCGACCGAGGCCAGGTCGAAGGCGGCGGCGGTCGGCGTGCCGACCGGCCGCGACTTCAGGCGGATTTCACGCGAGACGGTGGTGCTCATGGGCGCTTCCCTCGAATTGTCCGTATCATGGCCCGATACGGTTCAAACGGATGTTTAACGCTCTTCCGGCGCGCGCGCCAAGGGGCGATCTCGCGCCGGCCGCCCCGGCGACCCGGCTTTCCCTTGGGGACGAACCGCGCTAGGCCGCCTTGCAGGTGCGTGCAGCAGGATAGGCGCTGATGAGCGACGTTTTGAAGGCCGGCGTGGTCGGCGCCGGAATTTTCGGCGGCTACCACGCCAACAAATACGCGGCGCTGCCCGGCGTGACCCTGACCGCCGTCTTCGACCCGCACGTCGAGCGCAGCGAGGCGCTTGGCGGGCCGCTCGACGCCGAGACCTTCACCGACCTCGACGCCTTCCTGGCCGCGGTCGACGTGGTCACTGTCGCTTCGCCCGCCCACACCCACGCCGAGGTCGCCCTGGCGGCGTTGCGCGCCGGGCGGCACGTCTATGTCGAAAAGCCGCTGGCGACCGCGATGGACAAGGCCGACGCCCTGGTGACGGCGGCCGCCGCCTCGGGCGTGGTCCTGGCCTGCGGCCACCAGGAGCGCATCGTCTTCAAGGCCATGGGCCTGTTCGACGCGCCGGAACGGCCGCTGCGCCTGGAGGCGGCGCGACGCGGGCCGTGGAGCCCGCGCGCCACCGACGTCACCTGCGTGCTGGACCTGATGATCCACGACATCGACCTGGCCCTGCAACTGGCCGGCGGCGAGCCGCTGACGGTCGAGGCCGAGGGCCGGATCACCCACGGCCCGTTCGCCGACGAGGTCCGGGCCGAGGTCCTGTTCGCCGACGGCATGACGGCGGTGTTCGACACCTCGCGCATCGCCGACGAGCGCAGGCGGGCGATGCGGCTGGTCTATCCTTCGGGCGAGGTCGAGGTCGACTTCCTCAGCCGGACCTTCCGCAACACCACCGGCTTTGCGCTCGACGCCGATTTCGCCAAGAGCGCGACGGGCAAGGACCCGCTGGGGGCCAGCGTAGCCGCCTTCCTGGCCGCCGTGCGCGGCGAGGCGGCCCGCCCGGCGGTGACCGGCGAGGAGGCCGCCCGGGCGCTCGACCTGGCCCTGGCCGTCGAGCACGCCACCGGGCTCTAGCGGACCTGCGCCGTCGCGCTAAGCTGGCCTTCGCGAAAACCCCGGAGGCGGCGATGAGCGACGGAACGGCCTACGACTTCGACTTCACCAGCATCGAAGGTTTGCCGCTGCCCCTGTCGGGGTTCGGCGGCAAGGTGATGCTGGTGGTCAACACCGCCTCCAAATGCGGCTTCACGCCCCAGTACAAGGGACTGGAGAGCCTGTACGAGACCTATTCCGGCCGGGGGCTGGTGGTCATCGGCGTGCCGGCCAACGACTTCCTGTGGCAGGAGCCGGGCGGCGAGAGCGAGATCAAGGCCTTCTGCGAGCTGCGCTTCGGGGTGACCTTCCCGCTGACCGCCAAGGCGCACGTGAAGGGCGGCAAGATCCATCCCTTCTATCGCTGGACCAAGGCGGCCATGGGCGAGGCGGGGACGCCCAAGTGGAATTTCCACAAGATCCTGATCGGCCGCGACGGCCGCCCCGTCGCCGGCTTCGGACCGCGCGTGACGCCCGACGACCCCAAGCTGATCGGGGCCATCGAGGCGGCCCTGAACGCGCCTGGGGCCGGCTGAAGGGCGCTCAGCCGAGCGGCGAGACCCCGAACAGCAGCGGGTGGGCCCACAGCACGGCGGCCCAGACCAGCACCGCCAGCAGGATGCGCCAGGCGCCGATCTCGCCGATCTTGAACGACTGCCGGCCGGCCGCGATGGCGGCGAACGGGACGTTCGAGGTCATCGCCTCGAAGGCGGCGTAGCGGTCGCCGAGGGCGGCGCGCCGCTTGGCGTCGATGCTGGGCGGCCCCAGCAGCGCCAGGGCCAGCAGCGAGCCGAACAGGATGAGATCGGCCAGCCGGCCGTTGACCAGGAGATGCCCGGCCGCCCAGACGGCGACGCCCCACAGGAAGGGGTGACGGGTGACGCGCAGCATGCCGCGAGCGACGTCCGGATCGTCCAGGGCGCCCTCTTGCTTGACGCTGGCGGGGTTCTTGGTCAGCAGGCCGGGCACGATGAACAGGAAGGCGACAAGCTGGATCGCCGCCGCCAGATGCCGTGTCGGCCGCGCGGCCGACCACCAGCCGACGTCGCCGGCGCCGCCCCGCGCGGCGGCGAAGGCCACGATCAGCCAGGCCAGGCCGCCGACCGAGGCCAGGGAGAACAGGCCCATATAGGGCCCCTCGCCGATGGCGCCGACCAGCGCCCCGCGCAGGCGCGTGCCCGAGACCAGCAGGTGAAGCAGGACGAAGAAAGCCGCCGCCGCGATCAGGTTCAGCATGTCATCCCTCCCGGTGCGCGAGCTTCGCGCGAGTGCGAGGATGGGCGCCGGCCGGCCGCTAGAGCAAGCGCCGTTGGACGCCGTCGTCGGCCAGGACCTCTTCCTCGGGGGCGTCCTCCCAGGGCGGCCTCGCCTGCGGTCTCATCTGAGGCCGGGCCGGGACCAGCGCCGGCGCGGGCGTCGGGGCCGGCGATGGCGGCGGCGGGGCGGCGGCGGAGGGAGGCGCCTCCTGCGGCTCGGCCGGGGCGGGCGCGGCGACCCTCGGCGGCGCGGCGCGGCGAAGGATGGCGTCGGCGCGGGCCAGCCAGCGGCGGGCTTCCTGGATGGCCGGGCCGGGGCCGGCGGCGTTGCGGCGGCTGGCGTCGGACGGCAGCCACAGGTCGAGTTCGAAATCCGGGTCGCGGGGATTGTCGAAGATCAGGCGCAGCGTCACCTGGCGCGCGCCGCCGGCGATCTGTTCGAGGGCGCGGCGGGTCTCGCCCTTGTAGACCCGCGCCACCACCTGATCGTCGACGATCAGCTCGGCTCCCAGCAGGGCGCGCAGCTGATAGAGCAGGGCGTCCGCCCCGCCGTTCCACATGACCACCGCCTGCTGGGGCTTGAGGCGGAAGCCGGCGGCGGCGTTGCGGCCGCGCGCGACGATCACGGCGTCGGGCTCGCCGCCCAGCGCCCGGCGCATCAGGCGCTTGAGACGGCGCTCCTCGTCGAGCCACCACGCCGCGCCGCTGCCCAGCAGGGTCACCGCGGACCCCGCTATGCCGAGAAGCAGCAGCAGGCGCATGGAGTCGATCATCGCGCCGACGGTATCAAGATTCGGCGTCGGGCGCGCGACGCCGATCGCCGGGCGGGGGCGGCGTCAGAGGTCGAGGTCGATCACCACCGGCACGTGGTCGGACGGCTTGTCCCAGCCGCGGACGTCGCGGTGGATCTCGCAGCCGCGCAGGCGGTCGGCGGCCTGGGCCGACAGCAGCAGGTGGTCGATGCGGATGCCGTGGTTTCGCGGCCAGGCCCCGGCCTGATAGTCCCAGAAGGTGTAGCCGCCCGGCGCGCCGTCGGCCTGCATGTAGGCGTCGGTCAGGCCCAGCCATTGCAGCGATCGGAAGGCCGCCCGGCTTTCCGGCTGGAACAGGGCGTCGCCCAGCCACGCCTCCGGCTTGTCGACGTCCTCGGGCTCGGGGATGACGTTGTAGTCGCCGATGATCGCCAGGGGCTCCTCATAGGCCAGCAGCGTCCGCGCGTGAGCCTTGAGGCGAGCCATCCAGGCCAGCTTGTAGTTGAACTTCTCGGTTCCGATCGGATTGCCGTTGGGCAGGTAGATGCCGCAGACCCGCACGGGCCTGGGGCCGGAGACCACGGCCTCGATGTAGCGGGCCTGCTCGTCGGCCTCGTCCTCGGGCGTCAGCGGCGGCAAGCCCCTGCGGACGTCCTCCAGCGGATGCTTCGAGAGCAGGGCGACGCCGTTATAGGTCTTCTGGCCGTGGACGGCGACGTTGTAGCCCAGGGATTCAAAGGCTTCGCTCGGGAACTTCTCGTCGACGCACTTGATCTCCTGCAGGGCGGCGACGTCCGGCTGGGCGTCGCGGAACCATTGCAGCACGGTCTCCAGCCGGGCGTTGACCGAATTGACGTTCCAGGTGGCGATGCGCATCGAAGACTCCCGCCCGGCGACAGCAGGCGCGGGGACGCTAGAGCGCGTCGTCGGTTTGCTCAAGGCGCCCGGTCTAGGCGCCGGGTCTACGCGGCGGGTTTCGCCTCGGCCTTGACGAAGGCGACGATGGGGTCGAGCACGCCGGGCGCCAGGGGCAGGCCGACGTCGCGATAGGTGGCCAGGTTGGCGGCGCGATCGAGGGGCGCGCTCTTCAGCACGTGATTGGCCCCCTCGACCACCACCAGCTTGGCGCCGGGGCGGGCCGCCGCCAGTCGCCGGGCGTCGTCGACCGACACTTGCAGGTCGGTCGAGCCCTGGACGATGAGGGCCGGGCCCTTGAAGGCCGCGAAGGCGGCGGCCGGATCGACGGCGTATTCCGAGATGACGAAGGGTTGCACCGACGGGCGGAACAGTCCGGCCAGGGCGGGCGGCGCATCCTTGACCGGCCGGCCGGCCCGCAGCTCGCCGTCGATCTCGTGGATCTTGGCCTGGACAGTCGTCGGCGCGCCGGCGTTGCGCACCTGTTCCTCGATGACGTCGGCGAGGTTGCGCCCGACGCCGGACACCGACACCACGCCGCAGGTCTTCACCTTGGCCGCCGCCAGGGCGACGACCAGCGCGCCCTCGGAGTGGCCCAGCAGCACCACGCAGGACACCTTGGGCTGGGCCGCCAGGAAGCGCGCCCAGGCGGCCGCGTCGTCGGCGTAGAGCCCGATGGTCAGCTTTTCTTCGCCAGGGCAGGCGAGGGCGCTTTCGGCGATGCAACGCTTGTCGATGCGCAGCGAGGCCACGCCCGCCGCCTCCAGTCCGTCGGCCAGCAGCTTGAGATTGTTGCCGAAGAAGCCGGCGGCCGCGGTGTTGCCGTCGCGGTCCGGGGCGCCGGAGCCAGGGACCATCAGCACGGCCGGGCCGCCCGTCCAGCCGTCCGGAACCCGCAGGGCCCCGTGCAACTGGGCGCCGGCGCCGGCGTCGATGGTCGCCTCGCGGTCGGCCGCCCGTGCGGCGAACCCGGTCAGGACCAGGGCGAGAGCCGCCCCGCACGCACGTCCAAGAACGCCCACGCTTGACCCTCCCGTCAGCAGAAGCCGTCTCGATCCTAGATGGAAAAGCTCACGCCGCAACCGCAGCTGGAGCGGGCGTTGGGGTTGCGCACCTTGAATTCGGCCCCGGTCAGGTCGTCGACGAAATCGATCTCCGAGCCCTTGAGCAGGGCCAGGGAGATCTCGTCGACCAGGGCGGCCGAACCGTCGCGCTCGATGCGCAGGTCGTCGTCCTCGGCCGTTTCGACCAGGTCGAACCGGTATTGGAAGCCCGAGCAGCCGCCGCCGTCGACGGCGACGCGGAGCATGACGGGACGGCCCTCGGCGGCGGAAATGTCGCGCAAGCGGCGGGCGGCGGTTTCGGAAAGGGTTACGGCGGGGTCGGTCATGGCTGTGGACAACTCGGGTTCGTCCTATATGAGGGCGGCCGCTCCGCTAAGGAAGTGGTCACGACTTGGGTTGCAAGGAAAAGCGCATGGCGTCCGCTCCGATTTTCCAGCCGCCGGCCCGCGCTTCCTGGGCCGAAGACCCCACCCGCTCCAAGGGGCGGCTGTTCGCCGAGCCGGAGAGCCGCACCCGCACGCCCTTCGCCCGCGACCGCGACCGGCTGATCCATTCCCAGGCCTTCCGCCGCCTGAAGGAGAAGACCCAGGTGTTCGTCGCCCACGAGGGCGACCACTTCCGCACGCGCCTGACCCATTCGCTGGAGGTCGCCCAGATCGCCCGCTCGATCGCCTTCGCCCTGGGGCTGGACGACGATCTGGCCGAGGCGGTGGCCCTGGCCCACGATCTCGGCCATCCGCCCTTCGGTCACGCCGGCGAGGACGAACTGGACGAATGCATGCGCCCGTTCGGCGGCTTCGACCACAACGTCCAGACCTTCCGCGTCGTCACCAAGCTGGAGCGGCGCTATCCCGATTTCGACGGCCTGAACCTGACCTGGGAGACCCTGGAGGGCGTCATCAAGCACAACGGTCCGGTGACTGATAAGCTGGACCGCCCGTCCTGGTGCTCGATCGTCGAGTTCAATGGGAAATACGACCTGCGCCTGGGCACCTGGGCGTCGGCGGAGGCCCAGGTGGCCGCCCTGGCCGACGACATCGCCTATAACAACCACGACGTCGATGACGGGCTGCAGGCCGGCATCTTCCGCATCGACGAGCTGATGGACGTGGCGCTGATCGGCCCGATCCTGCGCGCCCTCAAGGCCGAGCGGCCCGAACTGGACGACCGCATGCTGCGGCTCGAATCCGTGCGCCGGATGATCGGGACCATGGTCGACGACGTCATGGCCGAGACCCAGCGCCGGGCCGCCGAGGGCGGCGTGGCGACGGCCGAGGACGTGCGCATGCTGGGCAAGGCCCTGGTGGCGTTCTCGGCCGACATGGCCGAGGAGTTGGCCAAGCTGCGCTACTTCCTGCACCAGCGGATGTACCGCCATTTCCGGGTCAACCGCACGCGCAGCCAGGCGCGCCGCATCCTTTCGGAGATGTTCCACCTGTTCATGAACGAGCCCGAGGTGCTGCCGACCGAGTGGTACGACATGTCCCAGAACCGCGACCAGGCCGGCCGCGCCCGGCTGGTCTGCGACTACATCGCCGGCATGACCGACCGCTTCGCGATCGAGGAGCATCGCAAGCTGTTCAACCTGGAGCTCTGGAACGGCTGAGGCCGCCTGGACGCGCCAGGCGGCCTCCGGAGGCGCTTACCGCTCGCGCCTACTGCTGCACGGCGACCGGCTTGCCGCCCGCCTTGTAGACGACGCCGCCTTTCATCACGAACGACACCCGCTCCAGTTCGGTGACGTCCTTCAGCGGATCGCCCGTCACGGCGATGATGTCGGCGTAGCGGCCGGCCTGGACCGAGCCGATGTCCTGGGCGTCGCCGATCAGGTCGGCGGCGTTGGCAGTGGCGGCCCAGATGGCGTCGATCGGCGTCATGCCGGCCTGGACCATCAGGGCGAACTCCTTGCCGTTGGTCCCATGCGGCGCCAACCCCTGGTCGGTGCCGAAGGCGATCTTGACCCCGGCCTTGTAGGCCTCGCCCAGGTTCTTCTGGATGCGCGGCGTCACGGCGATGGCCTTGGCGGCGGACGAGGGGTTGAGCTGCTCGGGGTGGGTCTTGGCGATGTCGTAGACCGTCTTGGCGACGAGCAGGGTGGGGACGAGGTAGGTCCCGTGTTGTTTGAACAGCTTGTAGGACTCGGCGTCGGCGAAGCTGCCGTGCTCGATGGAGTCGACCCCGAGCGAGACCGCGCGGTCGATGGCCTGCTTGCCGTGGGCGTGGGCGGCGACCTTCATGCCCAGCGAATGGGCGGTGTCGACCACGGCCTTGATCTCGTCGTCGGTCATCAATTGCAGGTTCGGGTCGTCGCCGATCGACAGCACGCCGCCCGACGGCATGATCTTGATCAGGTCGGCGCCCTGGCGGCGCAGGGCGCGCACCTCGCGACGGGCGGCCTCGGGGCTGTCGATCAGGTTGTCGCCCCAGTGCGGGTGCGACAGCTCGGGGTCCAGGCCGTTGGCGGCGTCGCCGTGGCCGCCGGTGGGGCCCAGGGGCGGGCCGGCCACGAACAGGCGCGGACCGGGAATCTCGCCGGCGTTGATGGCCTTCTTCAGGGCGATGACCACGTCGGGATTGGCCCCGACGTCGCGGATCGAGGTGAAGCCGGCCTGCAGGGTGCGACGGGTGTAGTTGACCGAACCGAACGCCGAATCGAACGGCGTGGTCGTCACCGCCTCGGCGATGGGGTTCTTGCCGGTGAACTGGCCGGTGATGTGGTCGTGGCAGTCGATCAGGCCGGGCAGCACCGTCGCCTGCGAGAGATCGACGACCTCGGCCCCGGCCGGGGTGGTGAAGCCGGGCTGGATCTCGACGACGCGGTCGTCGCGGACGAGGATCGACACCTTTTCGCGCGGGGTCTTGGACACGCCGTCGATCAGTCGTCCAGCGTGGATCACCACGTCCTTGGCGCTGGCCGAGCCCGCCGCCGCGAAGGCCAGCGCCACGCTGGAGGCCGCGACGGCGGCCCGGCGTCCAAATCTCGACATGGTCGGCATGTTCTGTTCCCCCTAAATCGTTCTAAGCGGCGAAACGCCGCAATCCGGTGGGGACCATAACGGAGGGACCGGAAATCGGAAGCGCCCGTCAACGCCGCCATGGCCATCCGGCCGACGATCTCCTATAGCCCGGCCGGGCCGCCGCAGACCCGCCTGGACGGCCCCCGGTCCGAAGGACCGCCGAAACCTCGCCAGGACGCTTCGAGCGCCGGGCCGGCTTCGCTAAACTCAATCGAATCGGAGCAGCGATTCGCCTCGCCTCCGCACCAGCATGTTCGGGCCTCCGCCGGCCCAAGGAGCTTTCGCTCATGACCGACCAAGACCGCGGCGCCTATACGCCCCACGCCGACGCCCCCCTGTCGTTCGACGCGCGCCAGTCGCGCGACGGCCGCCGCCCCGTGCCCATGACGCTGATCCTCAGCGGCCTGGTGCTGGCGGTGCTGGTGGTGGCCCTGGTGCTGTTCTACCGCTCTGGGGTCCGCCACGCCGGCGACCAGCCCCAGCCGGTGGGCGCGCCGGTGGCGTCGATGAAGTCCGCTGCGCCGCCTTCGGCCCAGCCGTCCGAGCCGACCGCCGGGCTTCAGGTCTATAACGACAACGGAACGCCCCAGGCCGCCGCGCCGAACTTCGCGCCGCCGCCCGAGCAGCCGATGGCCCGTCCGGCCCCCGCGCCGGTGGTCCCCGCCGCCCAGCCGACCACGCCGATCCAGGCCCAGCCGCTGCGCCCGGCCCAGACCGCCGCGGCCGAGCCGCCCGCCGCGCCGCCCGCCGCCAAGCCGGCGCCGGCGACCGCCGCGGCCACGCCGCCGGTGAAGACGGCCGAGGCCGCGCCCAAGCCCGCGACCGCCGCCGCGACCCCGGCCAAGACCGCCGCGCCGGCGGCCAAGCCGGCTTCGGGCGCGTCGGTGGTGCAGATCGGCGCCTTCTCCTCGGCGGCCCTGGCCGACAAGGGCTGGAACGACGTCGCCAAGGTCCTGCCGGGCCAGATGGCCGGCAAGACCAAGCGGGTCGAGACCATCGACAAGGACGGCTCCACCTTCTACCGCACCTTCGTCGGCGGCTTCGCCAACCACGCCGACGCCGTGGCCTTCTGCGAGTCGCTGAAGTTCGTCGGCAAGACCTGCATCGTGAAGGGCTGAGGTCGGGGTGAGCGGTGCGCGTGTGACGTCGGCCTGCATACTGGGCTGCTCGGGGACGGTCCTGACCGCCGACGAGCAGGCCTTCTTCCGCGACGCGGCTCCCTGGGGCTTCATCCTGTTCAAGCGCAACGTCGAGACGCCCGCCCAGGTGCGGGACCTCGTCGCCGCGCTGCGCGACTGCGTCGGCCGCCCGGACGCGCCGGTGCTGATCGACCAGGAGGGCGGCCGCGTGCAGCGGCTGGGCCCGCCGCACTGGCCTAAATACCCGCCGGGCCGGGCCTATGGCGCGCTGGCGGGGAACGATCCCCTGACGCGGCGCGAGATCGCCCGCCTGGGCGGACGCCTGCTGGCCCACGACCTGCACGCCCTGGGCGTCAACGCCGACTGCGTGCCGGTGCTCGACGTGCCCCAGCCCGGCGCCCACGACGTGATCGGCGACCGCGCCTATGGCGAGGACCCGGCGACGGTGGCCGTGCTGGGCCGGGCCGCCGCCGAGGGCCTGATCGCCGGCGGCGTCCTGCCGGTGATCAAGCACATCCCGGGCCATGGCCGGGCGACGGCCGACAGCCACCTGGCCCTGCCGGTGGTGGACGCCCCCTACGACGCGCTCGACGCCTGGGATTTCGCGCCCTTCCGCGCTCTGTCCGACATGCCGATGGCGATGACCGCCCACGTCGTCTACACGGCCATCGACCGCCAGCGGCCGGCGACCACGTCGCGCAAGGCGGTGCGGACGGTGATCCGCGGCGCGCTCGGCTTCGACGGCCTGCTGATGAGCGACGACCTGTCGATGAAGGCCCTGGCCGGCTCGTTCGCCGACCGCGCCCGTGCGTCGCTGGCGGCCGGCTGCGACGTCGTCCTGCACTGCAACGGCGACATGGCCGAGATGCGCGCCGTGCTCGAAGGCTGCAAGCCGCTGGCGGGCCAGGCCCGCCGCCGCGCCGCCGCCGCCCTGGGCCGGCTCGCCCGCGAGCCCGAGCCGTTCGACGTCGAGGCCGGGCGCGCCCGGTTCGAGGCGGCGTTCGCGTGAGCCAGAAGCCCTTCCAGCCGCAGCTCGACTTCGAGGCCGCCACCGAGGCGGCCGAGGACGGCGAGGCGCTGATCGTCGACATCGACGGTTACGAAGGGCCCCTGCACGTGCTCCTGGCCCTGGCCCGCAGCCAGAAGGTCGACCTGCTCAAGCTGTCGGTGCTGAAACTGGCCGAGCAGTACCTGGCCTTCGTCCACCAGGCCCGGCGGCTGCGTTTCTCGCTGGCGGCCGATTATCTGGTGATGGCGTCGTGGCTGGCCTATCTGAAGTCGCGCCTGCTGCTGCCCAAGCCCGAGAAGCTGCCGGCCGAGGAGCCGCCGGCCGAGGAGGTCGCCGCCCAGTTGGCCTTCCGCCTGGCCAAGCTCGACGCTATGCGCCGCGCCGCGGACGCGCTGCGCGACGGCCCTCAGCTCAAGCGAGACGTCTTCGTGCGGGGCGATCCCGAGGCGGTGCGGATCGTGTCGTCGACGCGGTTCGACGCCAATCTCTACGCGCTGATGCAGGCCTATATCGGCCAGCGCAAGCGCGACCACGCCCGCCACTATCAACCGCGCCCTCCCGAGGCCTATCCCCTGGAGGAGGCCCGCGCCCGCCTGCGCGGCAAGCTGCCCGAACTGGGCGGCTGGACCGCCCTGCAGGCCATTGCGCCCTTCGCGCCGGCGGCCGAGACCGGCGGGCCGTCGCGGGCCTCCTATGTCGCCTCGACCCTGTCGGCCAGCCTGGAGCTGGTGAAGGAGGGCGCGCTGGAGGCGCGTCAGCTCGAACACTTCGCCGAGGTCTATCTGCGCGCCCGCGCCCGCGCCGGCGGCGAGGCGACGGCGTGAGCGGGCGGGTCCAGGTCGAGCGGATGATCGAGGCGCTGCTGTTTGCGGCGGCCGAACCCCTGAGCGCCGCCGATCTGGCGCGTCGGCTGCCCGAGGGGGCGGATGTCGGAGCGGCGCTGGCCGGGCTGAAGCAGGCCTACGCCGAACGCGGCGTGCGGCTGGCCTGCGTCGCCGACCGCTGGCGTTTTCAGACCGCCGACGATCTGGCCTTCCTGATGACCGAGGAGCGTGAGGAGCCGCGCCGCCTGTCCAAGGCCGCGCAGGAGACGCTGGCCATCATCGCCTATCATCAGCCGGTGACCCGGGCCGAGATCGAGGCTATTCGCGGCGTCCAGGCCAGCCGGGGCACGCTGGACGTGCTGCTGGAGCTGGGGCTAGTGCGGCTGCGCGGCCGCCGCCGCACCCCGGGCCGGCCTGTGACCCTGGGCACCACCGACGCCTTTCTCGAGCACTACGGCCTGTCCAGCCTCGCCGATCTTCCCGGGGCGCTGGAGATGCGGGCCATGGGCCTGCTCGACCTCGACCTGCCCTCCGACTTCAGCGTGCCCAATCCGGCCGCTCCGGTCGACGACGAGGACCCGCTGGAGGAGGGCGACGAGCCCGAATTCCACCAGGACTTCCTGGGGGCGGAAGGAGAGGGCGGGGCGGACTGACCGTCGTCGGAGCGTTCGGCGACAGCATCCTTGGCGTCCCGCCGCACGATCGCCTATACTGCGACTTAACGTGTTGAACCGGGCCGCGACGCGAACTTGCGACCGGCCGACCGGCCTCAGGAGAGAGTTCCATGGGAACCTTTGGTCCCCTACATTGGGTTGTCGTCGCCGTCGTCGTGCTGCTGCTGTTCGGCGGGCGCGGCAAGTTGTCGGGCATCATGGGCGACGCCGCCAAGGGCATCCGCGCATTCAAGGACGGCCTCAAGACCGAGGAAGAAACGCCGGCGGCGCAAAAGCCGGCCGCGCCCCTTCCGCGCACCGACGCGGAGAAGGAAGAACTGCGCAGCTGATTTTGCCGGCGGCCGTCCGTCCGGAAGCCGGCGGCCGAGCCGCCGCGCGGCTGGTGGGCGGCTGATCTGTTGTCGATCCGCGCCGAAACGCGCTAAGGCCGTCTGATGCTGCCCGATTTCGGACCCCACCTGCTGGTTGTCGCCATCGTCGCCCTCGTGGTCGTCGGGCCGAAGGACCTGCCTATCCTGCTGCGCCGCATCGGCCAGTTCGTCGCCAAGATGCGCGGGATGGCCGCCGAGTTCCGCGCCAGCTTCGACGAGATGGCGCGGCAATCCGAGCTGGACGAGCTGCGCCGCGAGGTCGAGGCCATGCGCCAGGCCCGCTACACGCCGCCCCTGCCGGTGGCCGAGGGCCATGATCCTCAGGTCCAGAGCGTGTTCGACGAGATCGACCGCGGTCTGGGCGGGGCGCAGATGCAGTTCTCGCCGCCGATGTCGTCGGAAATCGCCGCCCACGCGCCGGACGCGCCCTTGGCCCCCGCCCCGGCGACCGTTCCCGAGGCCGCCGCCGCGCCGGCCGCCAAGCCCAAGCGCAAGGCCCCGGCCAAGCCGAAGGGCGAGACGGCGACCAAGCCGAAGGCCGCCAAGGCCAAGGCCGCTTCGCCGGCCGCGCCGGCGGCTCGCCGTGCGCCCGCCGCCAAGACGGCCAAGGCCCCCTCCAAAACCGCGCGCCGCAAGGCCGCCGCGCCGGAAACCGCGTCTTGAGCTACACCGACGACGACACCGAGATCGAAGCCTCGCGCGCGCCGCTGCTCGAACATCTGGTCGAGCTGCGCTACCGGCTGGTCGTCAGCATCGCTGCGCTGTTCGCCGGCTTCCTGCTCTGCTTCTATTTCTCGGACAGGATCTACATGTTCCTGCTGCACCCGTTCCAGGTCGGGGCGGAGCTCTTGGCGGCGCAGAAGGCCTCGGGCGGCAAGCACGGACCGTTCGACCTGCTGCTGGCCCTGACCGGCCTGAAGGAAGTGCCGCATGCGCCCGGCGGGCAGGGGCTGAAGTTCGTCTTCACCGCGCCGCTGGAGTTCTTCTTCACCAAGGTCAAGCTGGCGGCGTTCGGCTCGGTGGCGATCACCTTCCCGGTTCTGGCCTGGCAGCTCTACCGTTTCGTGGCGCCGGGGCTCTACAAGCGCGAACGCCGGGCCTTCCTGCCGTTCCTGGTCGCTTCGCCGGCCCTGTTCCTGATGGGGGCGGCGCTGGTCTATTTCGTCATGCTGCCCTTCGTGCTGTGGTTCTCGCTCAGCCAGCAGATCATCGGCCCGGACGTGTCGGTCGAACTGCTGCCCAAGGTCTCCGACTATCTCAGCCTGGTGACCACCCTGCTGCTGGCCTTCGGCCTGTGCTTCCAGCTTCCGGTGGTGCTCAGCCTGCTCGGCATGGCCGGCATCGTCGATTCCAAGATGCTGTCGTCGGGCCGCCGCTACGCCATCGTCGGCGTGTTCGTCGTCGCCGCCATCGTCACGCCGCCGGACCCGATCAGCCAGATCAGCCTCGCCCTGCCGCTTTGCCTGCTCTACGAGGTGTCGATCTGGTGCGTGAAGCTGATCGAGCTTCGCCGCAAGCGCGAGGACGAGGCGTCGAGCCAGGACGTGGCGACGATCCCCTGATGCGCCGATCCCCTGGCGCGGCGGCCGTGCTTTCGGGTCGGCGCGCGCCAGATTGTAACGTCCTAGAGGTTGGCTGATCCCGCGACGCGCCTTAAGGAAGGCCGCTCCACCTGCATTCGGCGTCCCTCCATGCACGACATCAAGGCCATCCGCGACAATCCCGAGGCGTTCGACCGGGCCTGGGAGTCGAAGGGGCTGTCGTCGCAGACCTCGGCGATCCTGGTCCTCGACGCCAGGCTGCGCGCGGCCCAGACCGCCTTGCAGGACGCCCAGTCGCGCCGCAACGACGCCTCTAAGCTGATCGGCCAGGCCAAGGCCCGCAAGGACGAGGCCGAAGCCCAGCGGCTGATGGCCGAGGTCGAGGCGCTCAAGGGCGACATCGCCGCCCAGACCGAGATCGAGCGCGACACCGCCGAGGCGTTGCGCGAAATCCTCGCCGCCCTGCCGAACATCCCCGCCGCCGACGTGCCGTTCGGCGAGGACGAGCACGGCAATGTCGAGCAACGCCGCTGGGGCGACCCCGCCGGCGTTCCGGCCGCACGGCTGAACGCGCCGAAGGATCACGTCGACCTTGGCGGCGGTCTCGGCGGCATGGACTTCGAGGCTGCCGCCCGCATGTCGGGCGCGCGGTTCGTGGTGCTGAAGGGCCAGATCGCGCGGCTGGAGCGGGCGCTCGGCCAGTTCATGCTCGACGTGCAGACCGGCGAGCACGGCTATACCGAGGTGTCGCCCCCCTTGCTGGTCAACGACGCGGCCGCCTATGGCACCGACAAGCTGCCCAAGTTCGCCGACGACCTGTTCCAGACCACCGACGGCCGCTGGCTGATCCCCACCGCCGAGGTGTCGCTGACCAGCATGGTCATGGGCCAGATCGTCGGGGCCGAGGAGCTGCCGATGCGCCTGACGGCCCTGACGCCGTCGTTCCGTTCGGAGGCCGGCGCCTCGGGCCGCGACACCCGCGGCATGATCCGCCAGCACCAGTTCTACAAGGTCGAGTTGGTCTCGATCACCGCCCCGGACCAGTCCGAGGCCGAGCATCAGCGCATGGTCGATTGCGCCGAGGCCGTGCTGAGGAAGCTGGAGCTGCCGTTCCGCACCATGCTGCTGTGCACCGGCGACATGGGCTTCGGCGCCCGCAAGACCTACGACCTCGAGGTCTGGCTGCCGTCGCAGAACACCTATCGCGAGATCAGTTCGTGCTCGAACTGCGGCGACTTCCAGGCCCGGCGCATGGACGCCCGTTTCAAGCGCGCCGGCGAGAAGGGCACGCAGTACGTCCACACGCTCAACGGCTCTGGCCTGGCGGTGGGCCGCACCCTGGTCGCCGTGCTGGAGAACTATCAGGACGAGAAGGGGCGCATCGCCGTCCCGGCCGCGTTGCAGCCCTATATGGGCGGCGCGACGCATATCGGCGGCGAGGCCTGAGCTTGCGCATCCTGCTCACCAACGACGACGGCGTCCACGCCGAGGGCCTGGGTTCGCTGGAGCGGATCGCCCGCCAGCTGTCCGACGATATCTGGATCTGCGCGCCCGAGGTCGAACAGTCGGGGGCCTCGCGCGCCCTGACCCTGACCTCGCCCTTGCGGGTGCGCAAGCTGGACGACCGGCGCTTCGCGGTGGCCGGCACGCCGACCGACTGCGTCATGCTGGCGATCCAGGACCTGGTGACGGACGGCAAGCCGGACCTGGTGCTCTCCGGCGTCAATCGCGGCCACAACATCGCCGAGGACGTGACGATGTCGGGCACCGTGGCCGGGGCGATCCAGGGCATGGCCCTCGGCGTGCCGTCGATCGCCCTCAGCCAGTCCTTGGCGCTGTTTCACGACGATGTGAAGGCGCACTGGGAGACCGCCGAGGCCTTCGCTCCGGGGATCGTCAAGCGCCTGATCGCGGTCGGCTGGCCCGCCAACGTGGTGATGAACCTCAATTTCCCGAACCTGCCGCCCGAGCTGGTCAAGGAGGTCGAGGTCACCCGGCAGGGCTTCCGCGACGTCTCCAACATGCACGCCGAGCGGCGGGTCGACCTGCGCGGCCGCGACTATTACTGGATGGGCTTCCATGGGCGGCCGTCGACGCCGGCGCCGGGAACCGATCTCAACGCCATTTACGAGGGGCGCATCTCGGTGACGCCGCTGCATATCGATCTGACCCACCTTGAAACCGTCAGCGACCTGAAACAGGTTCTGGGCGGGGCGCCGCCGAAAGGATGAGCGTGGCGGAGAAGAAGACGACTTCGGACGAGCGGTTGGCCAAGCTGGTCCTCGCCTTGCGCTCGCAGGGGGTGACGGACCCGGCCGTGCTGTCGGCCATCGAGAAGACGCCGCGCGAACTGTTCGTGCCCGAGCTGTTCCAGGAACGCTCGTTCGAGGATTCGGCCCTGCCGATCGCCTGCGGCCAGACCATCAGCCAGCCGTTCATCGTCGGCCTGATGACCCAGGCCCTGACCATCGAGCCGCGCGCCCGCATCCTGGAGATCGGCACGGGCTCGGGCTATCAGACGGCGGTGCTGTCGCGCCTGGCGCGGCTGGTCTACACGGTCGAACGCTACCGCACGCTGCTCGGCGAGGCGGAGACGCGTTTCAAGGCCCTGCAGCTGACCAACGTCATCACCAAGTTCGGCGACGGCGGCGAGGGCTGGGCCGAGCAGGCGCCTTTTGACCGCATTCTGGTCACGGCGGCGGCGCCTTCCGAACCCAAGAAATTGCTGGCTCAACTGAAGCCGTCGGGGGTTCTCGTCGCGCCGATAGGGAAGGGGCCGGTGCAGAAGCTGATCCGCTACGCCGGCGACGGCCGCGGCGGCTTCGTCAGCGAGACCCTGTGCGAGGTGCGCTTCGTGCCGCTCCTCGACGGGGTCGCCAAGGAACTTTGAACGGTCGAGCATGGTCGGCCCGTCCGGTCTGGACGAAGCCGTCGGGGGCTAGCCCCTTTGTAGTAGTTTGCGGGCCTGGCGGACACGCGTGGATTTGTCGATGCTGTCCGCCCGCCTTTCAATTGAGTCCCGCAGTGTGAAGAGCGGAGCGGCGATGACGAAATTCTGGATCGGAACGGCGGGTCGCGCGGCCCTGGTCTTGGCCGCGGCCGCGGCCCTGGCCGCCTGCGAGACGCGCTCCCAGTACGCCCCCTACAAGGGCTACGCCGCGCCCGGCGGCGCCGAACCGGTCGCGCCGACCTCGCGGCCGCCGACCGCCGCGCCGCCGCCTTCTCCGTCGCCGGAAACCGCCTCGGGCGGGGTGACGGGCGCGGCGCCCAGCGCCTCGGTCCAGACCCAGTCCCTGCCGCCGCTGGCCGGCTCGACGACCGCGCCGCCGCCTTCCAGGCCCGCCGTCCCGCCGCCGGCGGCCGAGGCTCCGGCCGTTTCGTCCAAGCCGATCGCGCGGGGGGCGGTGCAGGCCCTCGCCTCGGAACGCGAGATCACCGTCGCCGAGGGCGAGACGCTCGACCTGATCGCCGCCAGCGTGAAGACGCCGCGCCGGGAGATCGCCTCGGCCAGCGGCCTGAAATCGCCTTACGCCTTGAAGCCGGGGCAGGTGCTGACCGTGCCCAGCCGCCAGGCCTATGTGGTCCAGTCGGGCGACACGCTGTCGGCCATCGGCCGCCGCTTCGCCGTCGAGCCCAAGGCGCTGATGCGCCTGAACGGCATGGAATCGACCAGCCTGCATGTCGGCCAGAAGCTGAGCCTGCCCATCGACGCCGTGGACGGCGGCGCGGGCCTCGCCGCCGCGGAGCCGCCGCTGAAGGGCCGCAAGGCGGTCGAGCCGGCGGCCGAGGTCGAGGCGCCGGCCAAGCCGACCACCAAGACGGTCTATTCGATCGAAGGCAAGGTGCAGGCCAATCCGGGCGGCGTCGCCGAGGTGGAGGTGCGCAAGGGCGACAATGTCGAGGCGCTGTCCGACCGCTTCGGCGCCGCCAAGAAGGCCATCATCGAGGCCAACAAGCTGAAGTCGCCCTATCACCTGCGCGCGGGCGACACGATCAAGATCCCGGCGCCCAAGGCCTATGTGGTCGAGTCCGGCGACACCCTGGCGGGGATCGCCAAGCGGTTCGACGCCGACCCCAAGGTTCTGCAGGCGCTGAACGACTTCAGCTCGGCCAATCCGCGTCTGAAGGCGCGCAGCCGCGTCGTCCTGCCGGCCGATTTCAAGGACGGGGGCCCCCTGTCCAAGACCGTGACGGTCGCCGCGCCGCGCCGCCCGCAGCCGGCGCCGCCCAGGGAGGTCGCCGCCGCCCCGCCGCCCGTCGTCCAGCCCCCGGCCACGACGCCGCCGCCGTCCGCCGCCCCGCCGCCGAGCCGCTCGGCCTCGACCACGGCGGGACCGCGGCCCTATTCGTCGCTCTATCCCAATTCCCGGCCGACCATTCCGCCGGCCAGCGGGGCGCCGGCCATCGTCGAAAGCAGCACGCCGCCTTCGGATTCCGACGTGGCCGCCGCCGGGCGCGGACGCTTCGAATGGCCGTTGCGCGGACGGCTGCTGGCCGGCTTCGGCCCCAAGGGCGCGGGCCAACGCAACGACGGCGTCGATCTGGCCGCCGGCATGGGCGAAAGCGTCCGGGCGGCGGCCGGCGGCGAAGTGGTCTATTCCGGCAACCAGGTGCCGGGCTTCGGCAATCTGGTCCTGGTCAAGCACGACGGCGGCTGGGTGACGGCCTACGCCCACCTGCAGAAGGCGTCGGTCAAGAACCGCGACCGCGTGGTCCAGGGCCAGGAGATCGGCCAGGTCGGCGACACCGGCGGCGTCGACCAGCCGCAGCTGCACTTCGAGATCCGCTACGCGCCGTCGCCCAAGGACAAGGCTCGCCCCGTCGACCCGACGCTGGTCCTGCCGAAGTAGCGGGCCGGGGGCCGAGGCCCCCGGTCGACGCCGGTCAGAGGGGCAGGGGTCTGCCCAGCTCGCCGGCGAGGTCGCGGACGAACTGCCAGGCCACCCGTCCGGAGCGGCCGCCGCGCAGCTGCGCCCATTGCAGCGCCCGGCGGTCGAGGTCCTCGACGCGCAGGTCGAAGCGGTCGGCGTAGATGTTCACCGCCGCCAGATAGGCGTTCTGGTCCATCGGCGGAAAGCCGATCCACAGGCCGAAGCGGTCGGAGACGCTGACCTCCTCCTCGGCGTCCTCGGCGGAATCGATCAGGCCGCGATCCTCGTGCGCCCTGGGCATCAGGTGGCGGCGGTTAGAGGTGGCCACGAACAGCACGTTCTCCGGCGGGCCGGCCACGCCGCCCTCCAGCGCCGACTTCAGCGACTTCGCGGCCGACGCGCCTTCCTCGAACGACAGGTCGTCGCACAGCACCACGAACCGCTCGGCGCGGCCGCGCAGGCGGTCGAACAGGCCGGGCAGCGCCGTCACTTCGTCGCGGTCGATCTCGACCATGCGCAGGGCCGGGTTCTCGCGGGCGCAGGCCATGAAGGCGGCCTTGGAGATCGAGCTCTTGCCGGCTCCGCGCGAGCCCCACAGCAGCACGTGGTTGAACGGCAGCCCCCGGGCGAACCGCGACAGGTTCTCGGCGAAGCGGTTCTTCTGGCGGTCCACCCCGACCAGCAGCGCGATGTCGAGCGGATAGTCCGGCGCCGGCGCGAACCGCGCCTCGCCGGCCTCGTAGCGGAACAGGCGGGCGGCGGAGAGGTCGGCCTCGGGCGCGGCGGCGGGCGCCAGGCGCTCCAGCGCCTCGGCGATCCGGGCGAGTTGATCCTTGATCTTCACGACGCACACTTCCCCGTGGATGCGGGGCGAGGCCGCCCCTCCCGACGGGGCGAACACTTAGCGGCGGGCGCGGCGCATTGCAAAAGGGGAGGCGAACGCATAGCTTCCGCCGACCTTTTGAGGCCGCCGACGTCCGGCGGCCGATACCGTAATGCTTGGAGACCCCATGTTCGCTACCCCGGCCATGGCGCAGACCGTCGGAGCCGCTGGAGCCGCCGCCGGCGGCCCGCAGGAAATGCTGATCCAGTTCGCGCCGATCGTCCTGCTGATCGTGCTGTTCTATTTCCTGATGATCCGTCCGCAGCAGAAGCGGGCCAAGGAGCACCAGGCCGCCATCTCCGCCGTCAAGCGCGGCGACGTCGTCGTGCTGTCGAGCGGCATGGTCGGCAAGATCGTCCGCGTCGAGGATGCCGAGGTCGGCGTCGAGATCGCCCAGGGCGTCACGGTGAAGGTGGTCAAGTCGATGATCGCCGACGTCCGCACCCGCGGCGAGCCCGCCCCCGCCAACGACGGCAAGTCCTGACTACGGTCGTCTGGGGGAAGGCTGCTCGCCGATGATCAATCTGTCGCGCTGGAAAATCATCGTCTGCGTGCTGGCTACGGTGTTCGGGATCGCCTTCACGGCGCCGAACCTGATGCCGCAGAAGATGGTCGACTCTCTGCCCGTCTGGGTTCCGCACAAGAAGCTGAACCTGGGGCTCGACCTGCAGGGCGGCTCCTCGCTGCTCTACGAGGTCGACGTCGACGCCCTCAAGGCTGAGAAGCTGAGCAACCTGCTGGAGGACGTCCGCAACAGCCTGCGCGAGAAGCAGATCACCTTCACCGGCCTTGGCCAGGTGAACGGCGTGGTCAGCGTCCGGATCACCGATCCGGGCCAGATGCAGGCGGCGTTTCAGGAGCTGAACAAGCTCGGCCAGCCGCTGGCCGGGGGTGGGCGCGACCTCAGCGTCAGCACCCAGTCTGACCAGCGCATCCAGCTTTCCCTGTCGAACGACGCCATGACGGCCGAGGCCGGCAAGGCCGTCGACCAGTCCATCGAGATCATCCGTCGCCGGATCGACGAACTGGGCACCAAGGAGCCGTCGATCAACCGTCAGGGCGTCAACCGCATCGTCGTCCAGGCGCCGGGCGAGAGCGATCCCGAGCGGTTGAAGAACGTCATCGGCCAGACCGCCAAGCTGACCTTCCAGATGGTCGACGACACCGTCAGCGTGCAGGAGGCCTCCGCCGGCCGCGTGCCGCCGGGTTCGGTGCTGCTGCCCTATCCCGACGCGCCCGAGAAACTCATCCTGGTCAAGCGCCGCGCCCTCGTCACCGGCGAGATGCTGACCACGGCCAGCTCGACCTTCGACGACCACGGCCGCTCGGCGGTGTCGTTCCGCTTCAACGGGCAGGGCGGCCGCAAGTTCGGCGACGTCACCTCGCAGAACATCGGCAAGCGTTTCGCCATCATCCTGGACAACAAGGTGATCTCGGCCCCGGTCATCCAGACCGCCATCACCGGCGGCTCGGGGATCATCACCGGCAACTTCACGCCCGAGACGGCCAACAACCTGGCGGTGCTGCTGCGCGCCGGGGCCTTGCCGGCGCCGCTGAAGATCGAGGAGCAGCGCACCGTCGGGGCCGAACTGGGCGCCGACGCCATCAAGGCGGGCAGCATCTCGCTGGCCATCGGCGCCGCCGCCATCGTGGTGTTCATCGTCCTGGCCTACGGCCTGTTCGGCGTGTTCGCCGCGGTCGCCCTGGCCGTCAACGTGCTGATGATCCTGGGGGCGATGTCGTTCACCCAGGCGACGCTGACCTTCCCCGGCATCGCCGGTCTGATCCTGACCCTGGCGGTGGCGGTCGACGCCAACGTGCTGATCTACGAGCGCATGCGCGACGAGGCCCATGCCGGCCGCAGTCCGATGGGCGCGGCGGACCAGGGCTACCGGCGGGCGCTGGTGTCGATCATCGACGCCAACGTCACCACCCTGATCTCGGCCCTGATCATGTTCCAGTTCGGCTCGGGACCGATCAAGGGCTTCGCCTGGACCCTGTTCATCGGCGTCATCACCTCGGTGTTCACCGCCGTCCTCATTACCCAGGTCCTCATCGGCTGGTGGTTCCGCGCCGCCAAGCCGAAGGCCCTGCCGATCGCCTAAGGAAGACGCTGAGAATGCGCTGGCCCCTCATCCGCTACCTGCCGCGGCAGACGCACTTCAAGTTCGTCAGCTTCGCGCCGATCGCCGCCGGAATCTCGGCGGTGGCGCTGATCGCCGCCGTGGCCGCCCTGATCTTCCTCGGCCTCAACCTTGGCATCGATTTCAAGGGCGGCACGCTCATCGAGATCGTCACCCCCGGTCCGGCGCCGCTGGCCCAGCTGCGCGCCGACCTGGGCAAGATGGGCGCGCATGACGCCCAGGTTCAGGGCTTCGGCGCCCCGAACTCGGCCATGCTGCGCTTCAGCCCCCAGCCCGGCCAGAGCGCCGTGCAGGTGGTCAACGACATCAAGACCCGGCTGTCGGCCGACATTCCCGGCATCCAGTTCAAGAAGGTCGACGTGGTCGGCCCCAAGGTGTCGGGCGAGCTGCTGACCCACGGCTTCATGGCGCTGGGCGTCGCCCTGTTCCTGATGCTCTGCTACATAGCTTTCCGCTTCCCCTATCAGTTCGGCTTCGGCGCCGTGCTGGCGGTGTTCCACGACATCGTGCTGACCCTGGGCGTGCTGGCGGTGATGCAGATCGAGTTCTCGATGACCTCGATCGCGGCCTTGCTGACCGTCATCGGCTACTCGATGAACGAAAAGGTCATCACCTTCGACCGTCTGCGCGAGAACCTGCGCAAGTATCGCAAGATGCCGCTGCGCGACGTCATCGACCTGTCGGAGAACGAGCGGCTGTCGCGGACCCTGATCACCGGCACCACCGCGCTGATCGCGCTGGTCGGCGCCCTGTTCATGGGCGGGCCGGTGCTGTTCCCCCTGGTCTTCACCATGGTGTTCGGCATCCTGATCGGCACCTATTCGTCGATCTACGTCGCCCTGCCGCTGATCCTGCTCTGGGGCGTCAAGCGCGGCGACCTCGACGAGGCCGAGCCGATCAAGCCGGCGACGGCCCGCTAGTCCGGGACGGGGTCGATGGCCGCCCGTCAGCCGCCCTCGATCGACGCCTATGGCGGGGGCGGGTTCCGTGTGTCGGGAGAGCGGCGGGAAGGCTCGCTGCTCATCCTGTCGGACGAGCCGCGCCTCTGGCCCGTGCGCGCCTTCGCCGAGCTGGGGCCCGAGCACTTCGCCGAGGTCATCGCCGCCGGCCCGCGCGAGGTCGAGTTCGTTCTGCTGGGCACCGGGACGGTCCAGGCCCTGCCGCCCCGCGCCGTGCGCGAGGCGCTCAAGGCCGCCGGAGTCGGCCTGGAGTTCATGGACACCCCCACCGCCGCGCGCGAGTACAACGTCCTGGCCGCCGAGGGCCGCCGCCTGGCCGCGGCGCTGATTGCGGTCTGACCAGCGGCCGTGCGGCCGGGGCGAAATCTCCGCTGTCAGCCGCCGCCGTTCCGCCTATAGAATAGGGCAGGGATGGACTCTTAAGGGGCGCTGGACCATGGCTGGTCTTCTGTCGAATTTTCGCAATACCGTGATTGTCAGCGTGATCCTGGCGCTGGTCATCGTCGTCGGCTACTTCATGCATAGCGGCGGCGGCGTGATCTTCTGGGAAGCCGTGTTCCGTTGGCTTCACGTGTTCTTCGGCATCCTCTGGATCGGCCTGCTCTACTATTTCAACTTCGTGCAGATCCGGAAGATGCCCGACATTCCCGCCGAGCTGAAGCCGGCGGTCTCCAAGTACATCGCGCCCGAGGCGCTGTTCTGGTTCCGCTGGGCGGCCCTGGCCACCTGGGTGATGGGGCTGATCCTGGCCGTGACGCGCGGCTATCTGCTGAGCGCCGTCACCCTGGGCGCGACCGAAGGCTTCGCCAATCCGAAGGACACCTTCATCGGCCTGGGCATGTGGCTGGGCACGATCATGTTCCTGAACGTGTGGGTGTTCATCTGGCCGAACCAGAAGATCGCCCTCGGCATCGTCGAAGCCGACGCCGACGCCAAGGCCAAGGCCGGGCGCACGGCCATGCTGTTCTCGCGCACCAACCTGTTGCTCAGCATCCCGATGCTGGCGACCATGACCATGAACCAGACGCTGTTCGGCTGACGTCGAGCCTTTCAGGAGAATCGGGGCCCGCCCGTGTGGCGGGCCCCTTGCTTTTCGGACCATGACCGACCCTTCGAGCCCCGCCGCAGACGACGACCTCGACGCCCTTGTGCGCCGGGTCGATCCGGATCGATGGCTGGCCAGCCGCTTCATCGCCGACGCCGAGCAGCGCGCCGACGTCGTCGCGCTCTACGCCCTGAACTACGAACTGGCCCACGTCGCCGAGACCGTTCGCGAGCCGCTGGTCGGCGAGATCCGGCTGACATGGTGGCGCGAGGCGATCGACGCGATCTTCGCGGGCGAGCCGCCGCGCCGCCATCCGGTGCTGGAGGCCCTGGCGACGGCCGCCCGCCGGCGCGGGCTGGCCCGCGAGCCGCTGGAGGCGATGGTCGAGGCCCGCTTCGCCGACCTGGACCGGACGCCGTTCGCGGACGAGGCCTCGGCGAGGGCCTATGTCGACGGCGCGTCGGGGGCGTTGATGGCCCTGGCGGCCGGCGTCCTCGGCGCGGCGGACGCCCAGGCGCTGCGCCCGGCGGCCCAGGCCTGGGGACTGGCCGGCCTGATGCGCCTCGGCCGTGCGCCGGCGGGCCTGGACATGCGGGCGTTGGTGTCGGCCGAGGTGGGCGCGGCGCGGCGCGGCGCGCGGGCGCTGCCGGTGTCGGCGTTCCCGGCGGTCGCCTACGCCGCCCTGGCGACGGTCTACGCGGGGGGCCGCGCGCCGTCCGATCTGGAGCGGCGGCTGCGGCTGACGGCGGCGGTCCTGCTGGGGCGGCTCTGAAGCCCCGGCGTCCTATTCCGCCGCGGCCTGGGCGGCCGGGTCCAGCCAGGCGCCCAGGTCGGCGACGGCGCGCAGGCTCATCAGCCGCTTCTTGGCCCGGCCGCGTTCCGAGGTCGGCAAGCGGCGGCCTTCGGCGTCCTTCTTCGGCGCCTCCATCGGCGGCAACAGGCCGTAATTGACGTTCATCGGCTGGAACTTGCCGCCTTCGAGATGGCCGCCGGTGATGTGGGCGATCAGGGCGCCGAGGGCCGTGGTCGGCGGCGGCGGCGCGAGGTCCGCGCCCAGGCGTTCGGCGGCGGCGAACCGGCCGGCCAGCAGGCCGACCGCCGCGCTCTCGACATAGCCTTCCACCCCGGTCACCTGGCCGGCGAAGCGCAGACGTGGCTGGACCTTCATGCGCAGCGAAGCGTCGAGCAGGCGCGGGCTGTTGATGAAGGTGTTGCGGTGCAGACCGCCGAGGCGGGCGAACTGGGCGTTCTCCAGGCCCGGTATGGTGCGGAACACCTCGGTCTGGGCGCCGTGCTTCAGCTTGGTCTGGAAGCCGACCAGATTGTAGAGCGTGCCCAGGGCGTTGTCCTGGCGCAGCTGGACCACCGCCCAAGGCTTGACGCCGGGGGTGTGCGGATTGGTCAGGCCGACCGGCTTCATCGGGCCGTAGCGCAGCGTTTCGCGGCCACGCTCGGCCATCACCTCGATCGGCAGGCAGCCGTCGAAATAGGGGACGTTCTCCCAATCCTTGAACTCGGCCTTGGGGCCGTCGAGCAGCGCCTGGATGAACGCCTCGTACTGGGCCTGGTCCATCGGGCAGTTGATGTAGGCGGCGGCGTCGCCGCCGGGGCCTTCCTTGTCATAGCGCGACTGCCGCCACGCCTTCGACATGTCGATGCTGTCGGCGTGGACGATGGGGGCGATGGCGTCGAAGAACGACAGCTGGTCCTCCCCGGTCAGGGCCAGAACCGCCTCGGCCAGGGCCGGCGAGGTGAGGGGGCCGGTGGCGACCACCACGCTGTCCCAGTCTTCCGGCGGCAGGCCGGCGACCTCCTCGCGGACGATGCTGACCAGCGGGTGGGCCTCCAGCCGGGCGGTCACCGCCTGGGAGAAGCCATCGCGGTCCACGGCCAGGGCGCCGCCGGCCGGCACCTGGTGGGCGTCGCCGCTGGCCATGATGATCGAGCCGCAGCGCCGCATCTCGGCGTGCAGCAGGCCGACGGCGTTGTACTCCCAGTCGTCCGAGCGGAAGGAGTTGGAGCAGACCAGTTCGGCCAGGCCGTCGGTATGGTGGGCGTCGGTCCGGCGGACGGGACGCATCTCGTGCAGCACGACCGGGACGCCGGCCTGCGCGATTTGCCAGGCGGCTTCGGAGCCGGCGAGACCGCCGCCGACGACATGGATGGGCTTGATGGACATGGGGGTCTTATAGGCCGTTCCGCGCGCGGATAAAAATCCCATATGGCGCATGGCGGGCGGTTCCGCTTCCGACTATATGGGCCTGCGCGATCGCGCCTTGGGAGGCCGTTGGGGCATGGCTAGGTTTTCGTCCGCCGACGCGGCGTTGGAGGGGTTCCGACTGGGGCGCGAGCATCCGGGCGCCCTGGCCGCGTGGACCGGCGTGTTCTTCATCGGTAACCTGGCCACGGCCCTGGCCAACGACTACATGACCCCGCGCTCGGTGCTCGTCGCCTTCAACGCCCTGCGCCAGGCCAATCCGCCCGACCTGGCGGCCATGGTCGCGTTGCTGCCGTCCATGGCCCCGGTGCTGATCGTCTCGAACCTGCTCGGCGTGCTGACCATGGCCATCGTCGCCGCCTCGGCCTTCCGCCTCTATCTGCACCGCAGCCGCCCCGCGACCCTGAGCTTCGGCTCGGACGAATGGCGCATCCTGCGGCTGCTGCTCATCGTGTTCCTGGTCGGGTTCGTGGCGGTGACGGCGGTCAAGGGCCTGCTCAGCGTCGCCCTGACCCTGTTGCAGAACACCCCGGCCGGCGTCGTCGTCCACTTCTTGGGCGACATCGCCAGCTTCCTGATCCCCATCGTGGTGTTCGTGCGGCTGGCCCCGGCCGCCGCCCTGGCCATCGACGAGCACCGCATCGCCCTGCGCGAGCCCTGGCGCCTGACCCGCAACGTGTTCTGGCGGCTGACCGGGGCTTATCTGCTGGCGGCGGTGATGTATCTGGTGGTGTTCGTGGCGGTGATGGTCCTGGCCTTCATCCTGATGGCCGTGGTGGTGCTCTCCACCGGCGGGGCGCTCTCGGACGTCGGCGCCGCGCTGGCGCCCGACACCAGCACCCTGGCGGGGTACTTCACCTTCGGCGCCGTGGTCTCGCAGGTGTTCTACGCCCTGATGCAGACCGTGCTCGTCACCATCATGACCGGCGTGGCGCTCGACACCTACAAGGCGTTCGTCGCCCACCACGGCGCGGGCATGGACTAGGCGTTCGGGGCCGCCGCCGGGTCAGGGCCTGTCGCCTCGCGTCCGAACTTGTGTCTAACTGCGCGCCGCCAAGGGGCGTCGGCGCGAATCCCGCCGGCGCGGGCGACAAGGGGAAGCGATGAACAAGTTCTCGGCGACGCATGCCGCCTTCACCGGATTTCGGCTCATCCAGTCCAAGCCGCAGATCATCCTGTGGTGGGCCGCCGTCATGTTCGTGCAGACCGTGATCAGCGGCGGCTGCATGATCCTGTTCGGCGGCGGCGCGTTGGCCCGGCTGGAATCGCCCGAACTGAAGAACGATCCCACCGCCATCAGCGCGGCCTTCGCCCAGGCCGCCCCGGCGTTGCTGGTGGCGTCCCTGATCGGTTTCGCCGTCTATGCGGTGTTTTACGCGGCGACCTACCGCGCCGTCCTGCGTCCCCAGGAGGATCGGGCGGGCTATCTGCGTTTCGGCGTCGACGAACTGCTGCAGCTGGGCGCCCTGCTGCTGGTCGGGCTGGTGGTGTTCGCCGCCTATTTCGGCCTGGTCCTGGCCGCCGTCGTGGTCATCATCTCGGTCGCGGCGATGAGCAAGGTGGCGGCGGTCTTCGTCGGCGTCCCCGTCGTCATTTCTGCGATCGGCGCGCTGCTGTTCATCGTCGTGCGGCTGTCCCTGACCAACGCCGTCGCCTTCGACACCCGCCAGATCAGCCTGCCGACCTCGTGGCGGCTGACCAAGGGACGGTTCTGGCCGATCCTCGGCGCTTACATGCTGGCGGCGATCTTCGCCTTCATCGTCTACATGCTGGGCCTGACCATCTTCATGGCGCTGGCGGCGGTGACGGGCGGCGTCGGCGCGGCGGGCGCGGTGTTCAAGCCCGACACCACCTCCATGGCCACGTACTTCACCCCGATCACCCTGATCTATCTGGTGTTTTCGGCCCTGCTCTGGCCGCTGGGCCTGACCCTGCTCGTCGGGCCGTCCGCCAGCATCTACCAGTCCCTGACCGCCGATCCTTCCGAGGTGTTCTAACGGGCGGTCCGAGCAAAGGCCCCGGACGAAGGCGTTACGCCTTCGCCCGGCGGCGTCAGGCGCGCTTGAGCGCGGCGACGCGTTCGCGGCGACGGGTCTCGTGCCGCTCCAGCACCTCGGCCAGATAGCGGCCGGTCCAGCTTTCCGGCGTGGCCGCGACCTTCTCCGGCGTGCCCGAGGCGACGATCAGGCCGCCGCCGTCGCCGCCCTCGGGACCGAAGTCGACCAGCCAGTCGGCGGTCTTGATGACGTCGAGATTGTGCTCGATCACCACCACCGTGTTGCCCTGGTCGACCAACTCGTGCAGCACCTCGAGCAGCTTCTTGGTGTCCTCGAAGTGCAGGCCCGTGGTCGGCTCGTCGAGGATGTAGAGCGTACGGCCGGTCGCCCGGCGTGACAGCTCCTTGGACAGCTTGACCCGCTGGGCCTCGCCGCCGGACAGGGTGGTGGCCTGCTGGCCGACATGGATGTAGCCCAGGCCGACCCGCTTGAGCGTCTCCATCTTGTCGCGCACCGGCGGCACGGCCTTGAAGAACTCGGCGGCCTCCTCGACGGTCATGTCGAGGATGTCGGCGATCGACTTGCCCTTGAACAGGATCTCCAGGGTCTCGCGGTTGTAGCGCTTGCCCTTGCAGACGTCGCAGGTGACGTAGACGTCGGGCAGGAAGTGCATCTCGATCTTGATCAGGCCGTCGCCCTGGCAGGCCTCGCAGCGGCCGCCCTTGACGTTGAAGCTGAACCGGCCGGGGCCGTAGCCGCGGGCCTTGGCTTCCGGCAGCTGGCTGAACCAGTCGCGGATGGGCTGGAAGGCGCCGGTATAGGTGGCCGGGTTCGAGCGCGGCGTGCGGCCGATCGGCGACTGGTCGATGTCGATGACCTTGTCGAAATTCTCCAGCCCCTCGATGCGGTCGTAAGGGGCAGGGGCGTCCGAGGCGTTGTTCAGCCGCCGGGCCGCGGCCTTGTACAGGGTCTCGATGGTGAAGGTCGACTTGCCGCCGCCGGAGACGCCGGTGATGCAGGTGAACACGCCGACGGGGATCTCGCCGGTGATGTCCTTGAGGTTGTTGCCGCGCGCGCCGACCACCCGCAGCATCTTCTTCTTCGAGAAGGGGCGGCGGTCCTCGGGAACCTCGATCTCGCGGGTCCCGGTCAGGTACTGGCCGGTCAGGCTGTTGGGGTTGGCCATGATCTCGGCCGGCTTGCCCTCGGCGACGATATTGCCGCCGTGCACGCCGGCGGCCGGCCCCATGTCGATCACGTAGTCGGCGGTGAGGATGGCTTCCTCGTCGTGCTCGACCACCAGCACCGAGTTGCCGAGGTCGCGCAGGCCCTTGAGGCTGGTCAGCAGGCGCGTGTTGTCACGCTGGTGCAGGCCGATCGACGGCTCGTCCAGCACGTAGAGCACGCCGGTCAGGCCCGAGCCGATCTGGCTGGCCAGGCGGATGCGCTGGCTCTCGCCGCCGGACAGCGTGCCCGAGCCGCGCGACAGGTTCAGATAGTCGAGGCCGACGTCCACCAGGAACCGCAGGCGGTCGTTGATCTCCTTCAGGATCCGCCGGGCGATCTCCATCTGCTTGTCGGTGAGCTGGGTCTCCAGGCCGGAGAACCAGTCCCGCGCCGGGCGGATGGCCAGGGTCGAGACCTCGGCGATGTTGCGGCCGGCGATCTTGACCGCCAGGGCCTCGGGCTTCAGGCGGGCGCCGCCGCAGGCTTCGCACGGGGTTTCGGACTGATAGCGGCCCAGCTCCTCGCGCACCCAGGCGCTGTCGGTCTCGCGGAAGCGGCGCTCCATATTGGGGATGACGCCCTCGAACGGCTTGGCGACCTCGTATTTCCGCGCGCCGTCATCATAGGCGAACTTGATCTTCTCGGTCCCCGTGCCTTGCAGGATCACCCGCTTGGCCTGGTCGGGGAGGCTGTGCCAGGGTTTCTCCATCGAGAAGCCGTAGTGGGTCGACAGGGCCTGCAGGGTCTGGGTGTAGAACGGCGAGGGGGACTTGGCCCACGGCCCGATGGCGCCCTTGTAGAGGGTCTTGTCCTTGTCGGGGATGACGAGGTCGGCGTCGAAGGTCAGCTTGACCCCCAGGCCGTCGCACACCGGGCAGGCGCCGAACGGGTTGTTGAACGAGAACAGCCGCGGTTCGATCTCGGTGATGGTGAAGCCGCTGACCGGGCAGGCGAACTTCTCCGAGAACAGCATGCGCCGGGGCTCGGTCTCGCCGTCCTCGACGCCGGCCCATTCGGCCACGGCCACGCCCTCGGCCAGTCGCAGGGCGGTCTCGATCGAGTCGGCCAGGCGCTGCTCCTGGCCCGGCTTGGTGACGATGCGGTCGACCACCACGTCGATGTCGTGCTTGAACTTCTTGTCGAGGGCCGGGGCGTCCTCGATGGCGTAGAACTCGCCGTCGATCTTCAGCCGCTGGAAGCCGGCGCGCTGCCACTCGGCGATCTCCTTGCGGTACTCGCCCTTGCGCCCGCGCACGACGGGGGCCAGCAGGTAGAGCCGCTCGCCCTCGGGCAGGGCGGTCACCTTATCGACCATCTGGCTGATGGTCTGGCTCTCGATCGGCAGGCCGGTGGCCGGCGAATAGGGCACGCCCACCCGCGCCCACAAAAGGCGCATGTAGTCGTGGATCTCGGTGACGGTGCCGACGGTCGAGCGCGGGTTGCGGCTGGTGGTCTTCTGCTCGATGGAGATGGCCGGCGACAGCCCCTCGATCAGGTCGACATCCGGCTTGGACATCAGCTCCAGGAATTGGCGCGCATAGGCCGACAGGCTCTCGACATAGCGGCGCTGGCCCTCGGCGTAGATGGTGTCGAAGGCGAGCGAGCTCTTGCCGGAGCCGGACAGGCCGGTCAGCACCACCAGCTCGCCGCGCGGGATGTCGACGCTGACATCCTTCAGATTGTGTTCGCGCGCGCCGCGGACGCGGATGAAATTCTGATGATCGGCCATGACCTGAACGAAACGCCTTCAGCCGCGGAGGGTCGCAGCGGGATACCGGAATGTAGTGCTTGGAGTCGCTATTAACACAAGAACAATTTGCGAACAAACGTCACCCTGCTGACAGGACTTGTCAGCAGGGTGTCATCGGTTGCCTGCCCTGGCGTCCGCCGGGCTATGATCGCCGGCAGGAGGACGCCGTCATGCTTCGCTTCGCCCCCGCGACCCATCTGGAGACGCACGAGGTCTTCAACCAGCCGCCGCCGTTCGCCGGACGCAACCTGTTCCTGACCGACGCGGCGCTGCGCGAGGCGGCGGTGCGCGAGGGCGGGGCCTGGACCGAGGCGCCGCTGTCGGCGCTGGGCGAGGCGGCGGGTTCGGAGCAGGTGCTCGACCTGGGCGAGACGGCCAACCGCTATCCGCCCGAGCTGGTCGGTTTCGACCGCTACGGCCGCCGCCTGGACGAGGCGCGGTTCCATCCCGCCTATCACGAGCTGATGACGCTGGCGATGGACCACCGCATCCACGACATCGCCTGGACCGCCGGCCGTCCAGGCGGCCACGTCGCCCACGCCGCCCTGCTGGCCCTGTTCACCGAGGCCGAGGCCGGGGTGATGTGCCCGATCAGCATGACCTACGCCAGCGTGCCGGCCCTGCGCCACCAGCCCGACGTCGCCGCGCCCTGGCTGGGCAAGCTGCTGGGCGGGAAGTACGACGCGCCGCTGCGGCCGGTCGCCGAGAAGGCCGGCGTCACCATCGGCATGGCCATGACCGAGAAGCAGGGCGGCAGCGACGTGCGCGCCAACTCGACCAAGGCCTATCCGCTCGACGGCCAGGGCGGGCCCGGCAAGGCCTACCGTCTGGTGGGCCACAAGTGGTTCTGCTCGGCGCCGATGAGCGACGCCTTCCTGACCCTGGCCTACGCCGAGGGCGGCCTGAGCTGCTTCCTGGTTCCGCGCATCACGCCCGACGGCGAGCGGAACGGGGTCCAGGTCATGCGGCTGAAGGACAAGCTGGGCAACAAGTCCAACGCCTCCAGCGAGATCGAGTACCACGACGCCTACGCCCTGCTGCTGGGCGAGGAGGGGCGGGGCGTCAACGTCATCATCGACATGGTCCACCACACCCGGCTCGACACCATGGCCGGCACGCTGGGGATCATGCGCATGGCCCTGGCCCAGGCGGCGCACCACGTCAGCGGCCGGCGGGTGTTCCAGAAGACCCTGATCGACCAGCCGGCGATGCAGGCGGTGATCGCCGACCTGGCGGTCGAGTACGAGGCCGCCGCGGCCATGACCATGCGCGTCGCCCGCGCTTTCGACGCCGAGACCGAGGAGGACAAGGCGTTCTCGCGCCTGGCCGTGGCGCTCGGCAAATACTGGCTGACCAAGCGCAATGCGAACTTCGTCTACGAGTGCATGGAGTGCCACGGCGGCGCCGGCTATGTCGAAGAGGCGCCCCTGGCCCGGCTCTATCGCGAGGCGCCGCTGAACGCGATCTGGGAAGGTTCGGGCAACGTCATCGCCCTCGACGTCCTGCGCACCCTGCGCAAGGAGCCGGCGGCGGTCGAGGCCTATGTCGCCGAAACGGCTCTGGCCAAGGGCGCCGATCCGCGCCTGGACCGCGCGGTGCGGTCGGTCGCCGACCGGCTGGCCGGACCGGTCGCCGAAACCGGGGCCCGGCGCCTGGCCGAGGACATGGCGCTGCTGCTTCAGGGCGCCCTGCTGGTCCGGCACGCTCCGCCCGCCGTGGCCGACGCCTTCTGCGCCTCGCGCCTGGACGGCGACTGGGGGCGAAGCTACGGGACGTTGCCGGCCGGCGCCGACATCGACGCCGTCGTCCGGCGGCAGGCGCAGCCGCCCGGCTAGCGTCGGCCGCCGGACCCGCCTATATCGAACCCCGTAACCCTTGATGGAGGCCGCCATGATCAGCGCGACGGACGCCAGCTTCGCCCGCTCCGCCCACTCGATCACGGTCTTCCATGTCTTCCATCATCACGCTCGCGGGCCTGTCCTGCCGCACGCCTGACGGCCGGCTTCTCTTCGACGGCCTCGACCTCGCCTTCGCCCGCGAACGCACCGGCCTCGTCGGCCGCAACGGCGCCGGCAAGACCACCTTGCTCAACCTGATCGCCGGTCTCGCCGCGCCGGCCGCCGGAACGATCTCGGTCAAGGGGCGCGTCGGCGTCCTGCGCCAGAGCGTCGCGCCCGACCCGGAGGCCACGGTCGCCGACCTGCTGGGCGTTTCCGCCGATCTGGAGCGTCTCGACCGCATCGAACGGGGCGAGGGCGAGGCCGCCGACCTCGCCGACGCCGACTGGCTGTTGCCGGCGCGCCTCGACGCGGCGCTGGCCCAAGTCGGCCTCGCGGGCCTGGACGTGGCGCGGGCGGCGGCGTCGCTCAGCGGCGGCGAAGCGACCCGCGCGGCCCTGGCCGGGCTGCTGGCGCGCGAGCCCGACATGCTGCTGCTGGACGAGCCGACCAACAACCTCGACCGCGACGCCCGGCGCATCGTCGCCGAGGTCCTGGCCGGCTGGCGCGGCGGCGCTGTGGTGGTCAGCCATGACCGCGATCTGCTGCGCCGGATGGACCGCATCGTCGAGCTGTCGGCCCTGGGCGCCGGCGTCTACGGCGGAAACTACGACCTCTACGTCGAGCGGAGGGCCCAGGAGCGGGCGGCGGCCCGGCGCGACCTGGACGAGGCCGAGCGGGCCGTGGCGCAGGCCTCGCGCGAGGCGCAGCGCGCCCGCGAGAAAAAAGCCCGCCGCGACGGCGCCGGCCGCCGCTCCGCCGCCAAGGGCGGCGAGCCGAGGATACTGCTCGGCGCCCGGGCCCAGCGGGCCGAAGAGAGCGGGGGCAAGGAGAACCGGCTGGCCGAGCGCCGGCGGACCGAAGCCGCCGAGGCTCGCGCCGCCGCCGAGAGCAGGGTCGAGCGGGCGTCGTCGCTGGTCTTCGACCTGCCGCCGACCGGCCTGCCGCCGGGCAGGACGCTGCTGGCCCTGGAGGAGGTCTCGTTCGGCTATGGCGCCGGTCCCGATCTCGTCGCCGGCCTGTCGCTTCGCCTGACCGGCCCCGAGCGTGTCGCCCTGGCCGGGCCGAACGGGGCGGGCAAGACCACCGTGCTGAAGCTGGCGGCGGGGCGGCTGGCGCCGCGGCGGGGACGGATCGTCCGGGCTGGCGGCGTGGCCATGCTCGACCAGCACGCGGCGATCCTGCGGCCGCAGGACAGCCTGATCGACAATTTCCGCCGGTTGCATCCCGCCGCCGCCGACAACCTCGGCCGCGCGGCCCTGGCCAGGTTCCTGTTCCGAGCGGAGGCGGGGGACAGGCGCGTCGGCGAGCTGTCCGGCGGCGAGCGGCTGCGGGCGGCCCTGGCCTGCGTGCTCTGCGGCCCGGCGCCGCCGCAGCTTCTGATCCTCGACGAGCCGACCAACCACCTCGACCTGGAGTCGATCGAGGCCGTCGAGAGCGCCCTGCGCGGCTATGACGGCGCGCTGCTGGCGGTCAGCCACGACGCCGACTTCTTGGAAGCCGTCGGCGTCGGCCACACGGTGACGCTGACGGGGGTCAGGCCCGCTTGTTGAGGGTGATGGCCGTGGCGTCGGCGGTCGTCGGCTCGGCGCCCGGGCCGTAGCCGGCGCCGCTGGCGCGCTGCGAGGCCACCTCTTCGGCGATGGCCTTGACCAGGCCCTCGGTGACGGTCTTGGCCGCCTCCAGCGCCCGGCCGTGGCGGGCCAGCACGGCGTCGAAGCCCTCGGTGGCGCGGATCAGGCGCAGGCGCTGCTCCAACGGGGCGTCGGCGATGATCTTGGCGTCGCGCCGGGCGCGGATCGATTCATGCCTGTAGAGGTTGGCCAGCTTGGAGGTCTCCTCCAGCTGGGCGGCGGCGTCCTGGGGACGGCGCGCCTCGAACGCCTGGCATTCCTGGGCGATCAGTCCGGTCAGGCGCTCGGTCAGCGCGATCAGCTGCTCGACCTGCTCGGAGGGGGCGGAAGTGGTCTGGCTCATGGCGTGATCCTCAGGTCAGTCCCTGCATCTTCAGCATTTCGCGCTGGACGGAGGCGGCGATGCCGACGCCGCCGCGGGCGGCGATCTTCTTGGCGAAGGCGTCGGTCAGGAACGACTTGAAGGCGTCCTCGCCCGCGCCGCCGCCGAAGGGGGGCGAGATGTTCACGTCGGCGAACATCGACTGCAGCATCGTCGACAGCACCTGGGCCTCGAACGTCCTGGCGGTCTTGGCGATCTTCTCGCGGTCGGCGGCGTGCGCCGCGGCGGGCGTCGACGGCTTGAGGACGTCGAGGGGGACGGCGGTCGCGGCGGCTCCGACGCTCATCACAGCACCTCGATGTCGGCTTGCAGGGCGCCGGCGGCCTTGATGGTCTGCAGGATCGAGATCATGTCGCGCGGCGTGACGCCCAGGGCGTTCAGCCCGGCGACCAGGGTGGCCAGCGAAGCGCCTTGCTTGAGCTGGATGAACTTCTTGCCCTGCTCCTCGCTGACGGTGATCTGCGACTGCGGGACCACCACGGTCTGGGCGCCCTTGGGCGCGAAGGGCGGCGGCTGGCTGACCGCCGGGGTCTCCTGCACCGAGATGGTCAGGTTGCCCTGCTGCACCGCGACGGTGGAGATGCGCACGGCCTCGCCCATGACGATGACGCCGGCGACTTCGTCGATCACCACCTTGGCGGGGGCGTCGGGTTCGATCTCCAGCTGCTCGACGCCGGTGATGAAGCTGACCATGTCGCGGCCGGCGGGCGCGCGCAGCGCCACGATGGTCGGATTTTCGGCCGCGGCCGCGCCGGGATAGACGCGGTTGATGACGTCGGCGATGCGGCGGGCGGTGGTGAAGTCGGGGTTGCGCAGCGTCATCCGCAGCTGGCCCATATTGGCGAGCTGGAAGCCGATCTCGCGCTCGACCGAGGCGCCGCTGGCGATGCGGCCGGCGGTGGGCACGCCCTTGGTCACCGACGAGCCCGAAGCGCCCTGGGCCGAGACCGAGCCGGTCTGCACCGTGCCCTGGGCCAGGGCGTAGGCCTCGCCGTCGGCGCCCACCAGCGGGGTGGCGAGGAGGGTGCCGCCCAGGAGGCTCTTGGCGTCGCCCATCGCCGAGACGGTGACGTCGATCTGCGAGCCGGAAGCGGCGAAGGCCGGCAGCCGGGCGGTGACCATAACGGCGGCGACGTTCTTGGTGTTGAGGTTGCCGGCCCGGGTGTTGACGCCCAGGCGTTCGAGCATGGCCTCCAGGCTCTGCTTGGTCATCGGCGAGTTGCGCAGGGTGTCGCCGGTGCCGTTGAGGCCGACGACGACGCCGTAGCCGACCAGGCTGTTGCTGCGCACGCCCTCGAAATCGACGATGTCCTTGATGCGCGACTTGGCCATGGCCGGCGCGCCGCCGAGGGCGGCGACGGCGAGGGCGAGAGCGAGCATGCGAAGCGACGGGAGGCGCATGGACTACCTGCAGGGCCAGACGGCGGGATCGCCGGCCCTGCGCGACATGCGAGCTTCGTGCCAACTGGAGGGCGCGGGAAAACCTGTGAAATCAGCAGGATTTATCGTTAACGCCGGCGTTTCGGCGGCGGCAAGATTTGCCGGGGTTAACCATACTGCAAGGGACAAAGCTGCACCTTGCCCGAGAACTCGGTCATCATGGCGCAAACGAGTCGAGGTGGACGATGAAGGTCAATGGCTCCAGCGACGTGGGTTCGGCGTCGCCGTCGCGCTCGGCGCGGCGGGCGAGCGCGGACAGCTTTTCGCTGGGCCCGGCCGACAGCGCGCAGGAGGCCGCGCCCGCCGCCCGCGCCGGGGCGACCTCCGGAATCGCCTCGCTCGACGCGCTCCTGGCGCTGCAGGACGTCGGCGGCCCGCTGGAGCGCCGCAGGCGGGCGGTGAGTCGCGCCGGGCGGATTCTCGACGTCCTCGACGAGGTGAAGGTCGCGCTGCTCGATGGAGAGGTGTCGCCGGACGCCCTGCGACGTCTCACCGCGGCCGTTCGCGATCAGCGGGAAAACACTGAAGATTCAAGGCTTGAGAGCGTGCTCGACGAGATCGAGGCGCGTGCGGCGGTCGAAATGGCCAAGCTGGAGGCGGCCCGGGCGGCGGTCTGAAGGCGTTGGGCGCACGACGTGCGTTGAACGCCGCACACGTTTTGGTATAAGCGGCCACGCTCTGCTTTGGGGGCATGCAGGTAACAGCGTGGGAACGTCAATGCAGGCGACCGCGGTACTGGTGCAAAAAGAAGCTTACCGTCCTTCTGAGGACGAGGAATTCATGAACGAGCGTCAGCTCGAGTACTTCAAGCAAAAGCTGCTCGACTGGAAGGAAGAGATTCTTCGCGAATCCCGCGAGACGCTCTCCCATCTCCAGAAAGAGACCGAGAACCATCCCGACCTGGCCGACCGCGCCTCGTCGGAGACTGATCGGGCTCTGGAGCTGCGCACGCGCGACCGGCAGCGCAAGTTGATCTCCAAGATCGACGAAGCCCTGCGCCGGATCGAGGACGGCAGCTACGGTTATTGCGAAGAGACCGGCGAGCCGATCGGCCTGGCCCGGCTCGACGCGCGGCCGATCGCCACCCTCAGCCTGGAAGCCCAGGAGCGCCACGAGCGGCGCGAGCGCGTGCATCGGGACGACTGACTGACCGGCGGGCCGCCACGACGCGGCGGCCCGGCCGCGACGCGGTCGAAGCATGACGGGCGGCGGCGTTCCGGTGTAGGAAGGCTGCATGACGACCTGGGACCCGGCGCTCTACGAGCGTTACAAGACCTACCGCGACCGTCCGGCCCTGGATCTGCTGTTGCAGATTCCGCAGGACGCGGCGTTGCGCGAAATCTGGGACCTCGGCTGCGGCACCGGAGAGCATGCGGCCGTGCTGGCGGCGCGCCATCCCCAGGCCGTGGTGCACGGACTCGATTCCAGTCCTGAAATGCTGGCCGAGGCGCGGCGTCGCAACGCCCGCGTCGACTGGATTCTCGGCGACATCGAAGGCTTCGCGCCGGCCTCGCCGCCCGATCTGATCTTCACCAACGCCGCGCTGCAATGGGTCGGCGGCCACGAGGCGCTGTTCCCCCGGCTGGTCGGCGGCCTGGCTCCGGGCGGCGTCTTCGCCTGCCAGATGCCGGTGTCCTTCGACAGCGACTGGCACCGCACCTTGCGCGACGCCGCCGCCCACGGGCCGTGGGCCGAGCGGCTTCGCGGCGTTCGCGGCGTGCGGCCGGTGGCCTCGGCCAGCGAATACTACGACTGGCTGCGGCCGCTCGCCCGCAGCGTCGACATCTGGACGACCACCTATCTGCACGTGCTCGAAGGCGAGGACGCGGTGGTCGACTGGATGCGCGGCACGGGGCTGCGGCCCTATCTCGAAGCCCTGGTCGACGACGGCGAGCGCGAGGCCTTCCTGACGGCCTATCGCGAGCGGGTCTACGCCGCTTTCCCGCATCGGACCGACGGGGTCACGCTGTTTCCCTTCCCGCGCCTGTTCATCGTGGCGCGGCGCTAGGGCCTGACCGCCGTCGCGCCCGCGCCGTTGCGGGCCGCCTCTTCGCGCGTCGGCCGCCGGCGCAGGTCGACGACCGGGGTCTCCAGCCTGGCCAGCGCCTGGGCGGTGGCGATCCTTCCGGCCTCGACCGCCGGTTCGTAGGCCCGCCAGTCGCGGATCTCGATGCCCTCCAGATTGGGCGAGATCAGCAGGTCGGACGCCTCGCGGGCCGCCGCCAGGTCGCGGCCGGTGCTGACCGTCGCCGCCCGCATCAGCAGCGAAACGATCGGCGGGCCGCGTCGCCATTCGCCTGACAGCAGCCAGCGCCACACCGAAGCAGGCTGGGCCACGTCCTGGGCGGTGATGCTGCGGCCGCGCGAGACGTCGACCCCGATGATCGGGCCAAGGTGGAAGGCCCGCATGATGTCGGCCGGGAAGTTCTTCATCACCGCGCCGTCAACCAGGACGTTGTTGTCCTGGGTGAAGGGCGGCAGCACCCCGGGCAGCGAGATCGAGGCGCGGAGCGCATGGCGCAGGGTGCCTCGCCGGTGCAGTTGGTAGGCCCCGGAGGTGAGGTTCGACGACACGCAGAAGAACGGCAGCCAGAGGTCGGATATCTGCTCGTCGCCGAAGTGTTCACGCAGGCGCTCGCGCACCTTCTCGCCGCGGGTCATGGCGATCACCGGCACGGCGATGTCGTCGACGGGGCTGCTGTCGACGAAGGCCTTGCGAATCCGCCAGTTGATCTCCTGGTCGTCCCAGCCCATGGCCAGGCCGGCCGCGACGATCGCCCCCATCGAGACGCCGCCGACGAAGTCGATGGGCACGCCCGCCTCGCGCAGGGCGCGGACGGCGCCGATATGGGCGTAGGCCCGCGCGCCGCCGCCCGACAACACCAGCCCGACCGACTTGCCCGCCAGGGTGCGGGCCAGCCGTCGCAGGTCGCCGACGTCGTGGTCGCGCACATGGAACAGGCGGGCGGCGGGGGTGGCGTCCAGCCAGGCCTCCGAACCGGCCGGCGCGCGCTGCGTCGCTTTCTGGAGCAGGACGAGGTCGACCAGGCGCTGGGTGCGGAGCGGCTCCGAGGCCAGGCTCTCCTCCGGCGGCGGCGCCTGGTCGCCCCGGCCGACGAGGAACAGGCGATCGACCTGGCGGCCGACCAGATGCTTCCAAGCCGTCTCGTCCGCCTCGGCTGCGTACAGCACGAAGTCGTGGGCGTTCTCGACGTTGGAGAACCATTCGGTCGGGGCGTTCAGCGCCTCGCGCCCGGCCGTCGTCGCCGAATAGCCCATGGCGACGATTTCGGCCTCCAGCCGCTCGACCAGGGCGCGGACGGCCAGGCCGTCGCGCAGGCCGATGAAGCCGTAGACGCTGGGCTGCCCCGCCGCCGACTGCTGGCCGCCGCTCTGGCGGGTGCGGCGGATCATCAACCGCGCCAACTCCATCATCAGCCGGGGATTGTGTTCGGCCGCCGCGAAGAAGGCCTCGCGCGGCACGGCGACGATCTCGCTGTCGCGCAGGGCCACCACCGTGGCCGAATGCGGCGCGGCGGCCAGCAGCGACATTTCGCCGGCCGGCTCGCCGGGGCGGATCACGCCCAGGAACTGCGGCTCCTGGCCCTCGTCGCGGCGGATGACCCCGAGGCGGCCGGCGCGCAGGAAGTAGATCTGGTCGGCGCGGCCGCCGGCGTCGTACAGCGTCCGGCCGCCGGGCAGCGAGAACCACACGGCGTCCGGCGAGGCGTCGTCGCCGACGAACAAGCGGGCGAGGGCGGTGTCCGCCATGGTGTCGGGAAGGCTGGCCACGCGCTCAGCCTAGCCCGCCGGCCGAGTCGTGGCGACAGCGCCGCTCAGTCGGCCTTGTCGTCGCGCGGCCAGATTTTGCCGGCCGCCGCCGTCCCGACCGCGAGGAAGTTGCTGAGCTCGGCCTCAAGGTTGCCGCGCGTAACGCCGTCGTCGAAGACCAGATAGCGGCTGAGGACGATGCTCTGGTCGGAATCGATGGTGAACTTGCCGAGGGCGAAATCGCGGTTCAGCTGGTCGACCAGCTTGCTCCGGTCGGCCTCGCTCTTGCCCTCGGTGTCGTAGGTGACCACCGCCTCCATGCCGTAGCACGGGCCGTCGAGGGGCTTGGCCTTGGGTTTGTCGGTCCCGGCGGGGGCCTTGGCCGTCGGTTCAGCCTCGCAGGCGGTGGGATAGAAGACGAACAGCAGGCCGTCGGCGCTTTCGCCGCTGACATAGGGGCGGCCGTCGTCGTCGCGCTTGGCGGCGACGTCCTTGGCCTCCAGCGCCTCGGCGGCCTGGATCAGCACCGCCGTGTCCCAGCGGGTGACCAGGGCTGGAACGTCGGACCGCGCCTGGGCGGACCCGGCGATGAGGCTGAAGACGACGGCGGCGGCGAGAGGTTTCATCGGGAACCAGACACAAGCGAGGCGAGCGGCAGGGTCGCAGAGCGGAGGACCGCCTTCAAGCGCCCTTCCACTCCCGCGCCGCCCTCTCTACGATCCGCGCCGCTCGACGGTTGCGGTCGTGGCGGGGTTTGGCGTAGAGCTGTGCCTCAAGAATTATATTGCTTGGGAAAACGTGTCGGGAATGAGCCAGATCGCCACCAATATAAACCCGAGTTCGGCTGGTTTTCTGGACAATGTGACCCTGAACCGGCGCCTTGCGGAGACTTTGCACGAGCGAACGGCGGGAATCGCGCTCGGCGGTTCCGAGGAGGCGCGCCGACGTCATGCCGGGCGCGGCAAGCTCTTGCCGCGCGAACGGGTCGAGCGGCTGCTCGATCCGGGCTCGCCGTTTCTTGAGGTGGCGGCGCTCGCCGCGTTCGATCTCTATGGCGGCGAGGCTCCCGCCGCCGGCGTCATCACCGGGATCGGCCGGGTGAGCGGGCGCGAGGTGATGATCGTCGCCAACGACGCCACGGTGAAGGGCGGGGCCTATTTCCCGATGACGGTGAAGAAGCATCTGCGGGCCCAGGAGATCGCCCAGCAGAACCGGCTTCCCTGCATCTATCTGGTCGACAGCGGCGGGGCCAACCTGCCGCACCAGGCCGAGGTGTTTCCGGACCGCGACCATTTCGGCCGCATCTTCTTCAACCAGGCGCGGATGAGCGCCGAGGGCATTCCGCAGATCGCCTGCGTCATGGGCTCGTGCACGGCCGGCGGGGCCTATGTGCCGGCCATGTCGGATGAGACGGTGATCGTGCGCGACCAGGGCACCATCTTCCTGGCCGGGCCGCCGCTGGTGAAGGCGGCCACGGGCGAGGTGATCTCGGCCGAGGAGCTGGGCGGGGCCGAGACGCACGGTCGCCGATCCGGCGTCGTCGACCATGTGGCGGCCAACGACGAACATGCGCTCGAGATCGTCCGCTCGATCGTCGCCAACCTCAACACCACCAAGCGGGTCGAACTCGACCTGGCCGAGCCGCGGCCGCCGAAATACGATCCCGAGGAGCTGTACGGCATCATCCCGCAGGACGTGCGCGCGCCCTATGACGTGCGCGAGGTGATCGCCCGCATCGTCGACGGCTCGGAGTTCCAGGAGTTCAAGGCGCTCTACGGGACCACCCTGGTCTGCGGCTTCGCCAGGATCTGGGGCATGCCCGTGGCCATCCTCGCCAACAACGGCGTGCTGTTCTCCGAGAGCGCGGTCAAGGGCGCGCACTTCATAGAACTTGCCTGCAAGCGCAAGATTCCGTTGGTGTTCCTGCAGAACATCTCAGGCTTCATGGTCGGCGGCAAATACGAGGCCGGCGGCATCGCCAAGGACGGGGCCAAGCTGGTGACGGCGGTGGCCTCGGCCGAGGTGCCCAAGTTCACGGTGCTGATCGGCGGCAGCTTCGGCGCCGGCAACTACGGCATGTGCGGTCGCGCCTACAGTCCGCGTTTCCTGTTCACCTGGCCCAACAGCCGCATCTCGGTGATGGGCGGCGAGCAGGCCGCCAGCGTGCTGGCCACCATCAAGCGCGACGGCATGGAGGCCAAGGGCCAGGCCTGGCCGGCGGAGGAGGAGGAGGCGTTCAAGACGCCGATCCGCGACCGCTACGAGCACGAAGGCGACCCCTACCACGCCACCTCGCGCCTATGGGACGACGGCGTCATCGACCCGGCCCAGACCCGGGACGTCCTGGGCCTGGCCATTTCGGCCTCGCTGAACGCGCCGATTCCGGAGACCCGGTTCGGCGTCTTCCGGATGTGACCGGGTGCGGCGGGCGCGATCAGGGGCGCGAAGGCCTGGGCGCCCAGGTGTAGGCGGCGAGGGGCTCGGTCTGAACGGTTCGGCCGCCCCGCGTCACCAGCACCTTGGCTGGTCCCGAACCGGGCGAGATCGGGACGCGAACCACATAGCCGTAACCGTTGTTCGTGAAGCGGAAAACGGTCTGGCCTGCGGCGGTGCTTTCGACGCCGCCATCGATGGTCAGCGTCGGACGCGTCGTTCGCTCGACGCCGTCCGCGGCGGCCGGTGCGGCGTGGGCGGCCTCGGAGAAGTCGAAGGTGCGATAGGTCAGGCGGCCGGCGCGGTCCTGCGTGACCGCGAAGGTGCGCCGGGCGCTGAAGCCGATCAGGCGCGTCCCTTCCAGCCAGCGGCAGCCGATCTCCCGGCCGTCGACGCGCATGCTGGTGAACGGCGGCGTCAGGGCGCGGTCGGGATCGTCGAGCATGCCCGGATTGAACGCGTGCAGGAAGCCGGCCGGGCGGCCGTTCCGGGTCAGGGCGTAATGGACGTTTCCGGCGCCTGGATCGGCGGGGCCGAGATGGTGGTCGTGGATCAGCGGCGGCCCCGGGGCGGCCTTGTCGTAGGCGGCGATGACCAGATCGCCCTTGGCGTCCGGCTTGCCCACCACCTGGACGGTCGGCGCGTCGATCCCGTCGCACAGGAACCAGGCGGGCTGCTGGCGGCCTTGCATGGTGATAAGAGTGCGGCTGTTCGCGCCGGGCTCCGCGCCGGTCGCGGGCGCGGCGGCGAGCAGCAACGCCGTCAAGCCCAGGCTCGGCGCCCGCAGGTTGGGACCGTCAGGCTTCATGCGCGCCTCCCATCGACCGCCGGCATCATGATCTAGGAACAGCCGATGACCAACGCCATCACCGAACCACCCGTTCCCGAGCCCGTCGAGCCGACGGACTCCCTGGTCCGGCTCGAGGCCACGCCAGAGGGCGTCGCCACCGTCCGGATAAACCGGCCGCACCGGCGCAACGCCTTCGACGCCCCGACCATCGCCGCCCTCAAGGAGGCGTTCGAGACGCTGCAGGGCGCAGAGGGCGTTCGCATCGTCTTCCTGCGAGGCGAGGGCGAGTTCTTCTGCGCCGGCGCCGACCTCGACTGGATGCGCATGGCGGCGGACTGGACCGAGGCCGACAACCGCGACGACGCCATGGAGCTGGCGTCGATGCTCAAGGCCCTGGCCGACATTCCCGCCCTGACGGTGGCGCTGGTCGACGGCGCGGCCTTCGGCGGCGGCGCGGGACTGGTGGCGGCCTGCGACATGGCCGTGGCCGTGGCCGGCGCCAAGTTCGCCTTCTCGGAGGTCAAGCTCGGCCTGACGCCGGCGACCATCAGCCCCTATGTCGTCAACGCCATCGGGCCGCGCGCGGCCAAGGCGCTGTTCGCCACCGGCCGGGTCTTCGACGCCGCCCACGCCGAGCGTATCGGCCTGGTCGACGAGGTGGCCGCCGACGCGGCCGGGCTCGACGCGGCGGCGGAACGGCTGGCGGCCGAGATCGCGGCCGCCGCGCCCGGCGCGGTCGCCGACGCCAAGCGCCTGGTCTGGGACGTCTGGGGACGCCCGGTCGACCACGCGCTGATGGACGACACCGCCAGGCGCATCGCTCAGCGCCGCACCAGCCCCGAGGGACAGGAGGGCGTGCGCGCCTTCCTGGGCAAGCGCAAGCCGAACTGGGCGCTCTGAAAGCAAGACGACAATCCGCGCCGCCGCCCCGGCGGCGCCTATTCCATCGCCCGGCGGGAGGTCCCGTCGATCCCCGCCGGGCCAACCAACAGGAAACGCCCGTGCTCGCCTCCGTCCTCATCGCCAACCGTGGCGAGATCGCCCGCCGGATCATCCGCACGGCCCGCAGGCTGGGCGTGCGCGCCATCGCGGTCTATTCCGAGGCGGACGCCGGGGCGCCGCACGTGCGCGAGGCCGACGAGGCGGTGCTGATCGGCCCGCCGGCCGCCCGGGACAGCTATCTGGTCCCCGGGAAGATCCTGGACGCCGCCCGGCGCACCGGGGCGGCCGCCGTCCATCCCGGCTACGGCTTCCTGTCCGAGAACGCCGATTTCGCCGAGGCGGTGATCGCCGCCGGCCTGACCTGGGTGGGCCCGCCGCCGTCGGCCATCCGGGCCATGGGCCTGAAGGACGCGGCCAAGAAGCTGATGGCCGAGGCCGGCGTGCCGGTGACGCCGGGCTATCTGGGCGAGGACCAGTCCGAGGACCGGCTCCAGCGCGAGGCCGACGCCATCGGCTATCCGGTGCTGATCAAGGCCGTCGCCGGCGGCGGCGGCAAGGGCATGCGCAAGGTCGACCAGGCGGGCGATTTCGCCGCCGCTCTGGCCTCCTGCCGGCGCGAGGCCGCCGCCAGTTTCGGCGACGACCGCGTGCTGATCGAGAAGTACGTCACCCGGCCGCGCCACATCGAGGTGCAGGTGTTCGCCGACCGGCATGGCGGGGCGGTGCACCTGTTCGAGCGCGACTGCTCGCTGCAGCGCCGCCACCAGAAGGTGATCGAGGAGGCGCCGGCCCCCGGCATGGACGCGGCGACCCGCGAGGCGGTGTGCGCCGCGGCGGTCAAGGCCGCCCAGGCGGTGGCCTATGAAGGCGCCGGCACGGTGGAGTTCATCGCCGACGCCTCCGAGGGACTGCGCGCCGACCGCATCTGGTTCATGGAGATGAACACCCGGCTGCAGGTCGAGCACCCGGTCACCGAGATGGTCACCGGGCAGGATCTGGTCGAATGGCAGCTGCGGGTGGCGTCGGGCGAGCCGCTGCCGCTGGCCCAGGACCAGATCCGCCTGGACGGCTGGGCCATGGAGGCCCGCCTTTACGCCGAGAACCCCGTCACCGGCTTCCTGCCCTCGACCGGGCCGCTGAGCCATTTCCACCTGCCCGAGGACGCCGTCCGCGTCGACACCGGCGTCGAGGAAGGCGGCGAGGTCACGCCGTTCTACGACCCGATGATCGCCAAGCTGATCGCCCACGGGCCGACCCGTACGGCCGCCGCGCGGTCGCTGGCCGACGCCTGCCGGCAGGTCGAGGTCTGGCCGGTCAAGACCAACGCCGCCTTCCTGGCCCGCTGCCTGGACCACGGGGACTTCCTGGCCGGCGCCGTCGACACCGGCTTCATCGAGCAGCGCCTGGAGGTCCTGGTCCCGGCCGGGGGGCCGTCGGCCGCCGCCGCCCAGCTGGCGGCCTTGGTCAGCGTCGAGCTGGCCGAGGACGAGGCGGACGACGCCTCGCCGTGGTCGCCGCTGGCCGGGCTGGCCGGCTTCCGCGTCAACCGCGCCGCCGATCCGCAGGTCCGCCTGCAATGCGGCGGCGAGGTGCTGACCGCGCCCCTGGCCGTGGCCGACTACGAGCCGGAGGGCGTGCTGGTCGCCGACGGCGACATCGTCGTCTTCGAGGACGGCGAGGCGTTCGCGTTCAGCCGGCCCGTGGCCGGCGGCGACGGCGCGGCGGCCGGGGGCGGCGACGGCGCGGTGCTGTCGCCCATGCCCGGCCGGATCGTGACGGTGTCGGTGGCCGAGGGCGACGCGGTCGAGGCCGGCCAGCCGCTGGTCACCCTGGAGGCGATGAAGATGGAGCACGGCCTCGTCGCGCCCTTCGCCGGCGTGGTGGCCGAACTGCGGGTCGCCGCCGGCGAGCAGGTGAGCGAAGGCGTGCTGCTGGCGCGGCTGGAAAAGGCCGGCTGACGCCGAGCCGGCTTTTCCTCGGCGGCGCGGCGGGAGTATCAAGGCGGCATGCCGCTTCATCTCATCAAGCTCTGCGTCGGCTGCGACACGGTCGAGGAGCTGCGCGCCTGGCGCGCCAGGCACTATGCGACCGGCGAGGCCAATCGCGTCCACACCCGCCAGACCCCCAAGCGGGCCGCCGAGATCGTCGACGGCGGTTCGCTCTACTGGGTGATGAAGGGCGCGGTGCTGATCCGCCAGCGGGTGCTGGCGATCGAGACCCTTGGCGAGGGCCAGGCCAGCCGTTGCGAGATCGTGCTCGATCCCGACATCGTCCATACCGCGCCGCAGCCGCGCCGGGCCTTTCAGGGCTGGCGCTATTTCGAGGCCAAGGACGCCCCGCCCGACCTGGCGCAGGCGGCCGGCGGCGACATGCCCCAGGACCTCGCGCGCGAACTGCGCGAGATCGGGGCCTGGTGATCAGATCGCGCGGTTGTCGAGCAGGCGGGTGCGGCCGAGCAGGACCGCCGCCAGCAGCCGTCCCGGCGCGTCGATGACGCCCGGTCCCAGCCGGCGCAGGTCGTCGGCGGCGCGGGTCTCGAAATAGTCGATGCGGGCGAAGCCCGCCGCCTCGATGGCGGCGCGGCCCTCGGCCTCGGCCGCCGCGATGTCGTCCCCGGCGGCGATGCGCCCGGCGGCGCGGGCCATGATCACGTTGAGCACGCCGGCGACCCGCCGCTCCTCGGCCGTCAGATAAGCGTTGCGCGACGACAGGGCCAGGCCGTCCTCGGCCCGCGCCGTGGGGGCGCCGACGATCTCGACCGGCAGGTCGAGGTCGATCGCGACACGGCGGATGACCTGGAGCTGCTGGTAGTCCTTCTCGCCGAACACGGCGACATCGGGGGCGGCCTGGATCAGCAGCTTGCTGACCACCGTGGCGACGCCGGCGAAGTGGCCGGGGCGGGCGAGACCCTCCATCGACTCGCTGATCCCGGCGGTCGTGACCGTGGTGGCGAAGCCTGGCGGATAGATTTCTGAGGCCGCGGGCGCGAACAGCAGATCGCAGCCGCCGGCCGCCAGTTGGGCGGCGTCGCCGGCCTCGTCGCGCGGATAGGCGGCGAAATCCTCGTTGGGGCCGAACTGGGCCGGATTGACGAACACGCTGGCGATCACGCGGTCGGCCCGGGTCCGGGCCAGGCTCACCAGCGACAGATGGCCGGCGTGCAGGGCCCCCATGGTCGGGACCAGGGCGACGCGCAGGCCCTGGCGGCGCCAGGCGGCGACATGGGCGCGCAGGTCGGCGACGGTGCGGACGGTGGCGAGCGGGGAGGCGGTCATGCGAAGTCCATGCGAAACGCCGTCTCCGATAGCCTATTTTCGTCGCTGCGCCAGGGGCTTGCGTCACGGGCGGGGCGATGGGCCGCGGCCGGCGCGCTCTCCATGGCGGAACGCGCGCGTTGACGCCGCCGCCGCGCAGGGTATCTCGTCGGAGTTTGTTAACGACTCGGGTTGGGGCCCTCCTGAAGTGTCTGAAGCGCGTACGATCGTCATCGGCAACGAAAAGGGCGGCGCGGGCAAATCCACCATCGCCACCCACCTCGTCACCGCGCTCCTGCATGGCGGAGCCCGGGTGGGGGTGATCGATCTCGATCTGCGCCAGCAATCGACCGCGCGCTTCTTCTCCAACCGCCGGACCTGGCTGGAGGCGGCGAAGGTGTCGGCCCCCACGCCGGGCGAGTACCGTCTGTCGGACGACGACGCGGCCCTGGCCAAGGCCGACGCGGGCGAGGGGCTGGCCCGTTTCGAGGACGCCTACGGCCGGGCCCTGGCGGAAACCGACTTCGTGCTGATCGACACGCCCGGCAGCGACACGCCCCTGTCGCGCGCCGCCCACGGGCGGGCCGACCTCGTGGTCACGCCGATGAACGACAGCTTCGTCGACTTCGACATGCTGGGCCAGGTCGATCCCGTGACCCTGGAGCTGATCAAGCCCAGCATCTATTCCGAGACCGTCTGGGAAGCGCGCAAGACCAAGATGGCCCAGGCGCGGACGTCGATGGACTGGGTGGTGCTGCGCAACCGCCTGGCCACCACCGAGGCCCGCAACCGCAAGCGGGTCGAGGAGCGGATGACCGCGCTGTCCCGGCGCGTCGGCTTCCGCATGGGGCCGGGCCTGCGGGACCGGGTGATCTATCGCGAGCTGTTCCCGTTCGGCCTGACCATCGCCGACCTGTCGCCGACGGTGCGCCCGGTGCCGGTGTCGCTGCAGCACGTCGCCGCGCGCCAGGAGCTGCGCGCCCTGATGCGCGCGCTTGGCCTTTCGGCCTATTCGGGCGAAGGAGGGCTCGCCGCGGCCGGCGCCTGACCCGGCCGCGCGGGAGCGCACATGCTTTACATCGCCATCGGCTTCGCCGTGATCGGCCTGCTGGCCTTCGTCGGCCGGGCGCGTCCCCAGGTCGCCAAGGGGCAATGGCGCGTGGTGGCCGGCGTGACGGCGGTGGCGGCTTTCCTGGCCGCCGCCTATCTGGGAACGAGGGGCGGCTGGCTGGAGGCGATCCTCCTGGCCGCGCTCGGCGTCTGGACGGCCCTGGCGGCCCGGCGACCGGTCGCCAAGGCCGTTCCGGGGCGATCCTCGGCCGCCCGCCGTCCTGGCGGCGGCATGTCGCTGGCGGAGGCCCGCTCCACCCTGGGGGTCGGCCCGGAGGCGGGCGAAACCGAGATCCGCGCCGCCTACGACCGGTTGATCCGCCGCGTGCATCCCGATGCGGGCGGCGCGCCCGGACTGGCCGCGCAACTCAACGCCGCGCGGGACCGCTTGCTGGAAGGGTAGGGAAGGCCGTCCTCAGTGCGAGGGCGGCACCACCATGCAGCTCTGGCGCTTGGCGCCCAGCGCCGCGCACGCCGCCCGGGCCTCGTCGGCGGTGAAGCCGGAGAACCGCACGCGATACATGCCTTCGCCGCCCTGGACGCCGCCCTGGGCGTTGGCGAAGTGCTTGGAGAACTTGTGGCTGACGGCGGCGAGCTGGCTGCGGGCCTGGGTCTTCTGGCGATAGGCGCCGACCTGCACCAGCCAGTCGCCCTTGCCGCGCGCCTTGCCCTTGGCGGTCTCGACGCTGGCGGCGACGGGGCGGGGCGGCGGCGGAGGGGGATTGGCGATCGGCCGGTTGGCGACCGGGCCGCGCAGGTTGCTGTTGTCGGTGAGGACGATGCGCAGGCCGGCCTGGTCGGCCGAGCCTTCCTCGGTGGCCGGACGGTCGATCACGCCGATGGGGGCGGGTTCGAACAGGTTCTGGGCGACGGTGATGCGCTCGCCCATCTGGCGGCGGCGGATCACGTCGAAGCCGGTCTCCAGCAGGTCCTCGACGTGCGAGTCGCGGGCGGCGACCGAATTGCCGCCCAGCACCACGGCGATCAGCCGCCGGTCGCCGCGCACCGCCGAGGCGGCCAGGTTGAAGCCGGAGGCGTTGGTGAACCCCGTCTTCAGGCCGTCGACGCCGGGCATCTTGGCCAGCAGGCCGTTGTGGTTGCGGATCGACTGACCGTGATAGTTGAAGTCGTGCAGGCCGAAATACGAATAGTACTGCGGATAGTCGCGCATCACCGCCCGCGACAGGATGGCCAGGTCGCGCGCCGAGGTCAGCTGCCGGCTGTCGGGCAGGCCGTTGGCGTTGACATAGCGGGTGTTGGTCATGCCCAGCTCCTGCGCGCGCAGGGTCATCAGGGCGCAGAACCGTTCTTCGCTGCCGCCGATCTTCTCGGCCAGGGCCACGGCCATGTCGTTGGCCGACTTCACCGCCACGGCGCGGATGGCCTCGTCGACGGTGATGGATTCGCCGGCGCGCAGGCCGAGCTTGGTCGGGGCCTGGGCGGCGGCCCGGGGCGAGACGACCAGGGTGTCGGTGGCCTTGAGGCGCCCGGAGGCGAGGGCTTCGAACGTCAGGTACATGGTCATGATCTTGGTCAGCGACGCCGGATAGCGCTGGCTGTCGGCGTTCTTCGCGAACAGCACTTCGCCGGTGTTGGCGTCGACCACGACCGCGGCGTACTTGCCTTCGGTGGTGTTGCGCAGGGCCGAGTAGGGGATCTGGGCCTGGGCCGTCGGCGCGACGAGCGCCGCAGGCAGGGCCGTCGCGGAAAGCGCGATGGCGGTGACCAGAAGTCGGCGGACGGGCTCGAACATACGCATTGGTCCCTGGAACTTGGCGGCCCCCGCGCCGCCATGCCTGGCTCATAGCATGCTCTTATCGTTGTTTCGGCAAGGTAAACAACAAGTGACCAGAATGGGTTAGATGCCGTGCTGTTGCGTCGCACAAATTTCACAAACGCGTTATTGTGCGCTGCACAAAAAATCGTTGACGCTGAGGGAAGGCTTCTGGCATAACGATGATCGCACAGAGCGGGCTATCGTTCGGTCCGCTTGAAGCCGATTTGCCCTGCGGCCCCCGCGCCGCAACACGCGCCAGCCCCCAGCGCGAGCAAGGAGAACAACCCATGGCGAAAGCCGCCGACGCCCTGAAGACCACGGTCGAGCAGTTCACGACCGCCGGCAACCAAGCGTTCAAGGACTCGGTCGAGAAGTCCCTCGCCGCCCTGAACGAGCTGAACGCCCATTCCAAGCAGAACCTCGAAGCCGTCGTGGCCTCGGTGACCGCCGCCACCAAGGGCGCGGAAGCCCTGGGCGCCCAGGCCATCGCCTACTCGAAGAAGTCGGTCGAGGACCACGTCGCCGCCGCCAAGAGCCTGACCTCGGCCAAGAGCGTGCAGGAAGTGGTCGAGCTGCAGACCGCCTGGGCCAAGTCGGCCCTGGAAGGCTACCTCGCCGAGGTGAACAAGGCTTCGGAAACCGTCGCCGCCTCGGTCAAGGAAACCCTGACCCCGCTCAACGCCCGCGTCACCGCGACCGTCGAGAAGTTCCAAGCCGCCCGCTAAGTCTGGCGCGGCCTTGACTTAGAGAGCCCCCGGCGCAGCGATGCGCCGGGGGTTTTTCATTGTCCCAGGTCTCTGTGCGACATTTGAGCGCCGCCTGCCTCCCGGCCTAGGTTGATCGACGCTTTCAATCTTGCCGCCTTCCGCCGCAGGGCCAAGGCTGCGCGCATGACCCTTGCCGATCCGGTCCTGAAAGCCTTGGACTCGCAGGCCGACGCCTGCGCGCTTCTGGGCTCGGCCTTTTCCGCCCGCGTGCTCAGGCTGGCCGCTGCGCGCGCCGACGCCGGCGGTGCGTTGGCACGGTTGCTCGATCCCTGGCGAGAGGCGGACCTGCGCCGGATCATGGAGGACGTCATGCCGCTGAGGCTGCTCGGCGGGCTGCATTATCTGACGCTGGCGGGACAGGCGCCGGGCCTGGAGGCCTTCTATCCGCCCAAAGGGGAGGCGGGCGACGACGGCGCGCTCGCCGACGCCCTGGCCGCCGCCGCCGAGGCGCGGTTCGAGACCTTGGCGACGTTCATGGCTTCGGCGCCCCAGACCAACGAGGTGCGGCGTTCGCTATGCCTGCTCGGCGGCTTTCTCACCGTCGCGGCGGAGACCGGCCTGCCGCTGCGTTGCCTGGAGATCGGGGCCAGCGGCGGTCTGAACCTCAACTGGGACCGCTATCGCTATGCGCTGGGGGAACATGGGGCCTGGGGCGACGCCGGCTCGCCGGTGCGGCTGGACGCGGCCTGGTCGGGCGGCTCTCCGCCGCTAGACGCGCCCGTGCGGGTCGACTCGCGGGCCGGGTGCGACCTGCGGCCGATCGACCTGGCCTCGCCCGAGGCGGCGCTGCGCCTGCAGGCCTATGTCTGGCCGGACCAGCCCGACCGCCTGGCCCGCCTGCGCTCGGCGATCGACGTCGCCCGCCGCCATCCGCCGCCGGTGGAGCGCGCCGACGCCGGGGCCTGGGCGGCCGATCACGTCCGCCCACGGGCGGGCCGCGCGGTGGTGCTGTTCCACTCCGTGGTCTGGCAGTATCTGCCTGGCGAGACCCAGGCCAGGGTGGCCGACGCAGTCGCGGCGGCCGGCGCGGAGGCCCGAAGTGATTCGCCCTTCGCGTGGCTGCGCATGGAGCCCGATCCCGACGATCCGACCGGTCCGATGCAGGTGAGGCTGACGCTCTGGCCGGGCGGGGAGGCGCGAATCCTGGCCTCGGTCCACCCGCACGGCGCGATGGTCCATTGGCGCTAGGCGTCCGGCTTCCTATCTAGGCTTGGCGTCGCCGCGCGCCGCCGCCCAAGGGCGGTTCCGGCGGTCGGCGCGCGACCCGCCCCAAAGACAGGCGCCCTTGCGTTAATCCGTCGCCGCATGGCGATCGGCTCTTCCAAACGGTTCCTGTTTCCATATCTAATCAGTGAAGCGCGTCGGTGTTTTCGGCGCGCCTTGGAGACCATTGTTGATGGCCGAGCGAAAGCAAGGTGATCAGGGAAACGGCGTCGGCTCCGCCGTCGTCACGCAGGCCAAGCCGAAGACGCAGAAGCCTTCGCTGTACCGCGTGCTGCTCCTCAACGACGACTATACGCCTATGGAATTCGTCGTCTACGTTCTGGAGCGGTTCTTCAACAAATCGCGCGAAGACGCGACCCGGATCATGCTGCACGTCCATCAGCATGGCGTCGGCGTATGCGGCGTCTTCACCTACGAGGTGGCCGAAACCAAGGTCGCCCAGGTGACCGACACCGCTCGCCGGCATCAGCACCCGCTCCAGTGCACCATGGAAAAGGATTGAGAGGCCCCCTTGCCCTCGTTTTCGCGACATCTCGAAGAGACTCTTCATCGCGCCGTCGCCCTGGCCAACCAGCGCAAGCACGAATACGCGACGCTTGAGCACCTGTTGCTTTCGCTGACCGACGACGAGGACGGCGCCGGCGTCATGCGCGCCTGCGACGTCGATCTCGCCGCCCTGAAGAAGAGCCTCGTCAACTATCTCGACGTCGAACTGCAGTCCCTGGTCGTCGACGACGGCGAGGACGCCAAGCCGACGGCCGGGTTCCAGCGCGTGATCCAGCGCGCGGTGATCCACGTCCAGTCCTCGGGCCGCGAGGAGGTGACCGGCGCCAACGTGCTGGTGGCCATCTTCTCGGAACGGGAGAGCCACGCCGCCTATTTCCTGCAAGAGCAGGACATGACGCGCTACGACGCGGTCAACTTCATCGCCCACGGCATCGCCAAGAAGGCCGGGGCGAGCGAGCCCCGCGCCGTCAAGGGCCAGACCGAAGCCGAGGACGACAAGCCGCAGGCCAAGACCGGCGGCGAGGCCCTGGAGGCCTACTGCGTCAACCTCAACGAGAAGGCCAAGCAGGGCAAGGTCGATCCCCTGATCGGCCGGATCAACGAGGTCGAGCGCGCCATCCAGATCCTCTGTCGGCGGACCAAGAACAACCCGCTGCTGGTCGGCGACCCAGGCGTCGGCAAGACCGCCATCGCCGAGGGCCTGGCGCGCAAGATCGTCAACGAGCAGGTGCCCGACGTCCTCTCCGGCGCGACCATCTTCTCGCTCGACATGGGCGCGCTGCTGGCCGGCACCCGTTATCGCGGCGACTTCGAGGAGCGCGTCAAGCAGGTGGTCAAGGAGTTGGAGAACCACCCCAACGCCATCCTGTTCATAGACGAGATCCACACGGTGATCGGCGCCGGCGCCACCAGCGGCGGCGCGATGGACGCGTCCAACCTGCTCAAGCCGGCCCTGGCCTCGGGCACGCTGCGCTGCATGGGCTCGACCACCTACAAGGAGTTCCGTCAGCACTTCGAGAAGGACCGGGCGCTCGTCCGGCGCTTCCAGAAGATCGACGTCAACGAGCCGACGGTCGAGGACACCATAAAAATCCTCAAGGGTCTCAAGACCTACTACGAGGATTTTCACAAGCTGCGTTACACCAGCGAAGCCCTCAAGGCGGCGGTGGACCTGTCGGCGCGCTACATCACCGACCGCAAGCTGCCGGACAAGGCCATCGACATCATCGACGAGGCCGGCGCCTCGCAGATGCTGCTGCCGGAATCCAAGCGCAAGAAGACCATCGGCCTGAAGGAGATCGAGGCGGTCGTCGCCAAGATCGCCCGCATCCCGCCGAAATCGGTGTCCAAGTCCGACGCCGAGGCGCTCAAGCAGCTCGAGGCCGACCTGCAGCGGGTGGTGTTCGGCCAGGACGACGCCATCCACCAGCTGTCGGCGGCGATGAAGATGGCCCGCGCTGGCCTGCGCGATCCGCAGAAGCCGATCGGCTGCTACCTGTTCTCGGGCCCGACCGGCGTCGGCAAGACCGAGGCGGCCAAGCAGCTGGCCTCGACCCTGGGCATCGAGCTCCTGCGCTTCGACATGTCGGAGTACATGGAGCGGCACACGGTCAGCCGCCTGATCGGCGCGCCTCCGGGCTATGTCGGCCATGACCAGGGCGGCCTGCTGACCGACGCCGTCGACCAGCATCCGCACGCGGTCGTGCTGCTCGACGAGATCGAGAAGGCGCACCAGGACGTCTACAACATCCTGCTGCAGGTCATGGACCACGGCGTCCTGACCGACGCCGTCGGCAAGAAGGTCGATTTCAGGAACGTCATCCTGATCATGACCACCAACGCCGGCGCGTCGGACGCCCAGCGGAACTCGATCGGCTTCGGCCGTGGCAAGTCCGAGGGCGAGGACGAGGCGGCGATCAAGCGGCTGTTCTCGCCGGAATTCCGCAACCGCCTCGACGCGGTGGTGGCGTTCAGGCCGCTGACGCCGGAGATCATCCGCCAGGTGGTCCACAAGTTCGTCATCCAGCTGGAGGCGCAACTGGCCGACCGCCACGTCACGGTGGAGCTGTCCGACGAGGCGGCCGACTGGCTGGCCAAGAACGGCTTCGACGAGCTCTACGGCGCCCGGCCGCTGGCCCGGGTGATCCAGGAGCACATCAAGAAGCCGCTGGCCGACGAGATCCTGTTCGGCCGGCTGGTTCGCGGCGGCCACGTCAAGGTGGTGCTCAAGGACGGCAAGATCGCCTTCGAGATGGACCCGCAGGCCGGCGCGCCGGAAGCGGGCGAGGCGGAAGCGCCGGCCCTGGCCTGATCGAGGCCTTGAACTAAGGAACGGCGGCCCGAACGAAAGGGCCGCCGTTTTTCTTTGTCAGCCCAGCTTGGCGCTGATCGTCCTGGCGAGCTCGCTGAGTTCGCCGATGTCGGCCATCTGGCCGTGGCTGTGGCCCTTGATGTCCTGGCCTTCCCAGCGCGGGATGATGTGGAAGTGCAGGTGGTAGATGGTCTGGCCGGACGGCGCGCCGTTGTACTGGCCGACCATGACGCCGTCGGGATTGACCGCCGCGCGGACGGCCTTGGCCACCTTCTGCACCGCCAGGATCAGGGTCTGCAGCACCTCGGGTTCGACTTCGAGCAGGTTGCGGGCCTTGGAGCGCTTGGGAATGACCAGGGTGTGGCCCTTGGACTGCGGGAACACGTCCATGAAGGCCAGCACGTCGTCGTCCTCGTACACCTTCACCGACGGCATCTCGCCGCGGATGATCTTGGCGAAGACGTTGGCGTCGTCGTAGGTCCCGTCGAGGCTCATCGTTGCGGCTCCCTGTGCTTGGCGCCATCGTGCCTAGCAAAATGGACGGCGGCGGAAAACCATGGGCGACGGCGAACACCTGACCGAAGCGCAGAAGAAGTGGTTCGCCTCGCTGCGCGAGGGGCTGGAGCGGGATTCCGGCCGGACGCTGGACGAATGGGTCGCCGTGGCCCGAACCTGTCCGGAGACGCGGATGCGGGCGCGGTTGCGCTGGTTCAAGGAAAATCACGGTCTGGCCCAGAACCGCGCCTCGCTGGTCCTGGCCCGGGCGTTCGGTTCGCAGCACGGCTGGGACGATCCGGACGCCCTGATCGCGGCGCTCTGGGACGGCCGGCCCAACGGCAAGGCGATCATGGAGGCGGTGTCGGCGCTGGTCGGCCGGCTGGACGGCGTGGTGCTCGGCGCCCGCAAGGGCTACACGGCCTGGTCGCGGGCCTATCAGTTCGCGGCGGTGCGGCCGGCGGCCGGCGACCGGGTGCGGCTGGGCCTGGCCTTGTCCCCCGAGGCCTCCGGGCGCCTGACAGCGCCGGCGAGCGAAGGCTGGTCGGAGCGGCTGAGGGCGACCTTGGTGCTGACGGCGGCCGGCGAGGCGGACGAGACGGTGGCGGCCTTGCTCAGGCAGGCCTGGGAGCGGTCCTAAGCCGAGCGGTCAGCCTTCGCCGCGTCGGAACGGCGAGTGCTCTTCGGTCAGTTCGTCCATATCGCGCCGCACCGCCTCGCGCTCCTGTTCGAGATAGCGCGCCACCGGCCCGCGCAGGGCGGGGTCGGCGATCCAGTGGGCCGAATAGACCGCCGTCGGCAGGTAGCCGCGCGCGATCTTGTGCTGGCCCTGGGCGCCGGCCTCGACGCGGGCCAGGCCCAGGCGGATGGCGTGCTCGATCGCCTGATAGTAGCAGAGCTCGAAATGCAGGAAGGGCACGTCCTCGACGCAGCCCCAGTTGCGTCCGAGCAGGCTGTCGCCGCCGATCAGGTTCAGCGCCCCGGCGATCCAGCGGCCGTCCCGCTGGGCCATGACCAGCAGCACCTTGTCGGCCAGCCGCTCGCCCAGCAGCGAGAAGAACGTCCGGTTGAGGTACGGGCTGCCCCACTTGCGCGACCCGGTGTCCATGTAGAACCGGTAGAAGGCGTCCCAATGCTCTTCGGTGAGATCGGCGCCGGTGAAAGCGGCGATGTCGAGGCCGGCCTGGGCGTCGCGACGCTCGCGCCGGATGGTCTTGCGGCGGTTGGCCGACAGCGCGGCCAGGAAGTCGTCGAAGGTCGCATAGCCCCGGTTGACCCAGTGGTACTGCTGGTCCTGGCGCTGGAGCAGGCCCTGCTCGCCCATGAACCGCCAGTCGGCCTCGTCGGGGAAGGTCACGTGCAGCGACGAGGCGTCTGTGCGTTCGCAAAGCTGGAGCGCGCCGCTCAGCAGCACGCGCCTGGCCGCGTCGGCGTCGACGTCCGGGCGGACCAGCAGCCGGGGGCCGGTCACCGGCGAGAACGGCGAGGCGCTCTGCAGCTTGGGGTAATACTGGCCGCCGGCGCGCTCGTAGGCGTCCGCCCAGTTCCAGTCGAAGACGTACTCGCCCTGGCTATGGGACTTCAGATAGAGCGGCATGACGGCGGCGACGCGGCCGTCGTCGTCGAGGACCGACAGGTGGTGCGGGGCCCAGCCGGTGCGTTCGACGGCGCATTGCGCTTCTTCCAGGGCGTCCAGGAAGTCGAAGCCGACGAAGGGGTTGTAGGCGTCGCCGGCCGGGGCGCAGGCGTCCCAGGCTTCGCGCCCGATCTCGGCGATGCGGCGATGGACCCGTACCGCCGGGCGCACGGCGATCACGCCTGGAAGCCCTCGAAGATCACGTTGTCGCAGCAGGCTCGCACCGCGTCCCATTGCCCGGGCGAGCGCACGGTCCAGGCGACCACCGGCATGCCGGCGGCGCGCAGGGCGGCGGCGGGTTCGCTGGGCAGCATGTCGAGGCCGAGGGCCAGGAAATGCGGACGGGCGATCTCGACATGGTCCAGACGGGCGAAGGCCCGCCGCAGGTCGGGGGCCAGCCGTTCGGCCGAGGCGTCGGCGTAGGCGTAGCTGTCCAGGCCCCGCAGCACGGCGGGGTGATGGTCGGCGAACCAGGCGTGGGAGTAGGGGTTGAAGCCGATGACGCAGGTCGGGCCGGCGTGGTCCTTTAACACCTCGCACACCCGGCGCTCCAACGGGCCGACCTCGCCGAACGGGGTTTTCAGCTCGATATGGACCATGGCCCGGCGGCCGATCAGGGCCAGGGTCTCGGCCAGGGTGGGAATGGCTTCGTCGCCCTGGTTCAGCCGCAGCGTCGACAGGTCGGCCGCCGTGCGCTCGCGCAGCCGGCCGGACGCGCCGGTCATCCGCTCCAGGCCGTCGTCGTGAAAAACCATGGCCTCGCCGTCGGCCGAGAGCTGAACGTCGAGCTCGACGCCGTAGCCTGCCGCGCAGGCGGCCTGGAACGCCGCCAGCGAGTTCTCCGGCGCGCCGTCCGGGCTCCACAGCCCGCGGTGCGCCACGGGCGGGTGGAAGAGCAGGTCCCAGAGCTCGCCGAAGGTCTCCCTCACCGGATCTCCACCACCGCGTCGACCTCGACCGCGAAGTTGAACGGCAGGCGATAGACGCCCACCGCCGAACGCGCGTGCCGGCCGACGTCCTCGAACGCCGCGACCATCAGGTCCGAGCAGCCGTTGACCACCTGGGGAATGTCGAAGAAGTCCGGCCCGGCCTGGACGAAGCCGCCCAGCTTGACCACCCGCGTCACGCGGCCGAGATCGCCGTCCGTCGCCGCCTTCATCTGGGCCAGCAGGTTGATCCCGCACAGGCGGGCGGCCGCCTGCGCGGTCTCCAGGTCGGCGTCGACCCCGACCACGCCCTTGATCCCGCCGTCGGCGTCGATCGAGACCTGCCCCGAGATGTGGACGAGGTTTCCGGCGCGCACGAAGGGCACGTAGTTGGCCACCGGGGCCTTGGGGGCCGGCAGGGCGACGCCCAGGGCGGCCAGGCGGTCTTCGATCTTGGACATGGGGACTCCGTGATGCCTCGCCGAGGTCATACTCCGCGCGCCGACGCGGTGGAAGCCGCCAGCGGCGTCGCCAACAGGGCGAGAAGGGAGGAGAGGCCCACGGTCACGAGCCCTTGAGCGCCCGGCCTGAAACCACGGCGCCGGCGCCGAACTTGGCCCGCAGGGCGTCGATGGCCTGTTCGCCCTTCAGCGTGCGGCGCTCGTCGCCCGCGAACAGGTCGGACCCGGCGTCGCCGGCGTCGATGAAGTCCGAAAGGCCGGCCCCGATTAGCCGGTAGGCGCCGCCGCGCAGTTCCGGCGCCAGCAGTTCGCGCGCCACCTGGAACAGGGTGCGGGCCGTCTGGGTCGGAACCGCCAGGGTGCGGCGGCGGGTGACGATGCGGAAGTCGGCGGTGCGCAGCTTCAGCGTGGCGACCCGCCCCGCCGCGCCGGCCGCCCGCGCCTGCTTGGCCACCCGCTCGCACAGCGGCCAGAGCTTGTCGCACAGAGGCTCCAGTTCGGTCAGGTCCTCCTCGAAGGTGGTCTCGGCGCTGATCGCCTTGCGTTGCTGGTCCGGATCGACCGCGCGGCTGTCCTGCCCCTGGGCCAGTTGCGACAGGCGCAGTCCGTAAGCCCCGAAGCGGTCGACCAGCATGCGCGGATCGGCGCGGGCGAGGTCGCCCACGGTGCGCAGGCCCGCCTGTTCGAGGGCGCGCACGAAGGCCGGGCCGACGCCGGGCAGGATCGAGGCCGGCCGGCCCGCCAGGAAGGTCTTGGCCTCGGCCGCGCCGATGATCGAGAACCCTCGCGGCTTGTCGAGGTCCGAGGCGATCTTGGCCAGGAACTTGTTCGGCGCGACCCCGATGGAGACGGTCAGGCCGCTCTCGCGCTCGATTTCGGCCTGGGCCTTGGCCAGCACCAGGGCGGGAAAGCCGCCGTTCAGCCGCTCGGTGCCCGACAGGTCCATCCAGGCTTCGTCCAGCGACAGCGGCTGGACCAGGGGCGTCAGGTGGGACAGCCGGCCGAGGATGCGCGCGCTCTCGGCGCGGTACTTGCTGAAGTCGGGCTTGATGACCACCGCCTCGGGGCAAAGCTTCAGGGCCTTGAACATCGGCATGGCCGAGCGCACGCCGCTGATGCGGGCGATGTAGCAGCAGGTGGTGACCACGCCGCGCTTGCCGCCGCCGACGATCACCGGCAGGTCGCGCAGCTCGGGGCGGTCGCGCTTCTCCACCGAGGCGTAGAAGGCGTCGCAATCGAGGTGGGCGATGGCCAGGCGGTCGAGCTCGGCGTGGGCCGCCACGCGGGGCGAGAAGCAGGCCGGGCACCGCCGTGGCGCCCCGTCGCCCGTCCAGAAGCAGTCGCGGCAGAGCGCCTTCATTCGAGGGGCCACAGCCAGGCCGCGCCGCGCACGCCGGAAGAATCGCCGAACCGGGCCGGTCTGACCGGGGTGTCGAAGGAATCGGAGAACAGGTGCGGCCGGATGGCGTCGGGCAGGCGTTCGTAGAGCTCGCCGATGTTGGACATGCCGCCGCCCAGCACCAGCACGTCGGGGTCGATCAGGTTGCAGGCGACGGCGAGGCCGCGACCCAGGCGGTCGACATATCGGTCGAAGCTCGCCCGGGCGCCTGGGTCGCCGGCGCGCATGGCGGCGACCACCGCGTCGGCGCTCAGCGACCGGCCTGAGGCGCGGGCGTGGTCGGCGGCGAAGGCTGGGCCGCACACGAAGGTCTCCATGCAGCCGGGCCGGCCGCACCAGCAGGGCGGCCGGTCGCGCTCGCCGGCGTCGGGCCAGGGCAGGGGCATGTGGCCGAACTCGCCGGCGAAGGCGTTACGCCCCCCGACGATGCGGCCGTCGACGACCAGACCCGCGCCGCAGCCTGTGCCGATGATGAGGCCGAAGACCACGCCCGCGTCCTGGGCGGCGCCGTCGACCGCCTCGGACAGCGCGAAGCAGTTGGCGTCGTTCTCGATGCGGACGGTCCTGTCGAGCGCCTGCTCCAGGTCCTGCTTGAACGGGCGGTCGTTGAGCCAGGTGCTGTTGGCGTTGCGCACCCGCCCCGTGCGCGGCGACAGCGAGCCCGGCGCGCCGACGCCGACGCGTAGTCCCTGGCCATGTCGGCTTTCGATGGCGTCGACCAGGTCGCGCACGACGCGGACGGCGGCGTCGTAGATGCGGGGATTGGGGTCGCGCAGGCGCTCGACCACCGCGCCGTCCGGCGCCAGCGCCGCCGCCTCGATCTTGGTTCCGCCGAAATCGACCCCGATTCGGATCATCCGCCCGCCTCGCTCATTCGGAAGACAGGATCGACCTTTCGAGGGCCTGTCGCAACGTGCCCCAGTCGTCGTGCCAGGCGTGGCGGTCGGGCTCGGCGGGTGCGAACGGGCGCAGACGCTCGTCCGCGACGATCTGGAAGCGCCGCACCGCCGGGGCGTGGATCGCGGCCGAGTCGAGATTGGGCAGGAGGTCGTCGACGAAGGCCGCCGGCCGCTCGGTCAGGCGCTGGAGGGCGGCTACGGCGGGCCCCTTGGGGCCGCTGTTGATCACCAGCGGATAGTCCATGCCGTGCCGGGCCAGCCAGCGCGCCCGGCCTGTCCGCCCGTGCTCCGGCGCATTGGTCAGGATGACGACCTGGGCCGTTTCCGACAGGGCGGCCAGGGCCTCGGCCGCGCCGGGAGCGGGCTCCATGTCCTCGCCCTCGGTGCGGAAGAAGTCGTCGAACAGCGACCGGCCGGTGGCCAGGTCGATGCTGGCGCTCTCGCCGGGCCGGAAAATATTTTGGAACAGCGCGAACCGTTCGATGCGCATCTCGTAGCCGCGCCGGGCGACGAAGCGGGCGAAGCCTTGCATGAACAGGGCCACCACCTCGTCGACATCGACGATGACCAACGGCCGGTCGGGGGCGAGGCCGAGCTCGGGCAGGACGAAGGTCTGGTCGGCGGCGGGCAGGGGCGTCTCCGCGACTAACGCGAGTTTAAGGATGTTCGTGTGATTAGCTGAGGGGAGACGGCGGCGGCGAGTCCTTTTCCGCCCGCCGGACAACGGCTTCCGTTTGGGGTCTTGATGACGAAGAAAGTCCTCATCGTCGAGGATAACGAGCTGAACATGAAGCTCTTTCATGATCTGCTCGACGCCCAAGGCTACGAAACCCTTGAAACCCGCGAGGGGCTTCAGGCCCTGACGCTCGCGCGCCAGCACCGTCCGGATCTCATCCTGATGGACATCCAGCTGCCCGAGATATCCGGCCTGGAGGTGACCAAGTGGCTGAAGGAAGACGACGACCTGTCGCACATCCCGGTGGTGGCGGTGACCGCCTTCGCCATGAAGGGCGACGAGGAACGCATCCGGGAGGGCGGATGCGAGGCTTATATTTCGAAACCGATTTCGGTATCGCACTTCCTGGACACCATCCGACGTTTCCTGGGGTGAAGCTGCGATGACCGCGCGTATTCTGGTGGTCGACGACATCGAGCCGAACGTGCGGCTGCTCGAGGCCAAGCTGACGGCCGAGTACTATGAGGTCCTGACCGCCCGCGACGGACCCACCGCCCTGGCCATGGCCGCCGCGGAGCGGCCCGACCTGATCCTGCTGGACGTGATGATGCCCGGCATGGACGGCTTCGAGGTCTGCCGGCGGCTGAAGGACGATCCGGCCACCCGCCACGTGCCCGTGGTGCTGGTCACGGCGCTCGACGGCCGCTCCGATCGTATCGCCGGCCTGGAGGCCGGGGCCGACGAGTTCCTGAACAAGCCGATCGACGACGTGATGCTGTTCTCGCGGGTGCGCAGCCTGACCCGCCTGAAGGTGATCATGGACGAGCTGCGCCAGCGCGAGGATTCCGGCCGCCGCCTGGGCGTGATCGCCGGGGCCGCGGCGCGGCTGGCCGGCACGGGCGGGCGCATCGTCATCGCCGACGACAACGAGCGGCAGGCCCAGCGCATCGCCGCCGAGCTGTCCAGCGAGCACCGGCCGGTCATCGAATCCGATCCCGAAAAGGCCCATCTGACCGCGCGCGGTCCGGTCGACCTGGTGATCATCAACGCCGACGCCCGCGGCTTCGACGGCCTGCGGCTGGCGGCGCAGCTGCTGTCCGACGAGGCGACGCGGCGGTTGCCGATTCTCGCCGTGGTCGATCCGGACGAGCGGTCGCGGATGATCAAGGCGCTGGAGATCGGCATCAACGACATCCTGCCGCGCCCCATCGACCCGCAGGAGCTGTCGGCGCGGGCCCGCACCCAGATCAAGCGCAAGCGCTACACCGACTTCCTGCGCAACAACCTCGACCATTCGATGGAGCTGGCGGTCACCGACCAGCTCACCGGCCTGCACAACCGCCGCTACATGACCGGCCAGCTGGCCGCCCTGGTCAAGCGCGCGGTCAAGGGCGGCGACCCGGTCGGGGCGCTGCTGATCGACATCGACCACTTCAAGAAGATCAACGACACCTTCGGCCATCCGGTCGGCGACGAGGTGCTGCGCGAGTTCGCCGTGCGGCTGGCCAGCAATGTGCGGGCCATCGACCTGCCGTGCCGCTATGGCGGCGAGGAGTTCGTGGTCATCATGCCCGACACCCGCCTGTCCGACGCTGAACGCATCGCCGAGCGCATCCGCGCCCACGTCTCCGGCGCGCCGTTCCGGGTGGCCGGCGGCGCCGAGCTGCTCACCGTCACCATCTCGATCGGGGTGTCGGCGACCCTCGACGCCGACGACACGCCCGACGCCCTGCTGCAGCGGGCCGACGCGGCCGTCTACGAGGCCAAGGCCGCCGGGCGCAACAAGGTGGTCTCCCGCAACGCCTGACGGTCCGCCGCCGCTCGCCGGCGGGACGACGGAGGCCCGAAACGCGAAACGCCCGGTCCTTGGGACCGGGCGCTGCGATAGTCAAATCGGGAAGGGCGATCTTACTTGATCTTGCCTTCCTTGAATTCGACGTGCTTGCGCACGACCGGGTCGTACTTCTTCAGCACGAGCTTCTCGGTCATGGTGCGGGCGTTCTTCTTGGTGACGTAGAAGAAGCCGGTGTCGGCCGTCGAGTTGAGGCGGATCTTGATGGAAGCCGGCTTAGCCATGGTCGAATCCTTCGGTGGCGCGCGGCACGTCCGCTCGCCGAAATCTTTGAGCGGCGGACAATACGCATGGAGCGCGTAAAGTCAACGCCGCCCGTGGAAATTACAGCAAGGGCGTCTGGACCGGCCGTCCGGAGCGGTAAGTGAAGCGGAACGGCGGCGCGCTAGGAACCTCCAGCGACCGCAGCACGGCCTCGGTGATGTCGATCAAGGGCAGGGCCAGGGCCTGCCGCACCGTCCGCCAGCCAAGATCGGCCAGTTCGGGCGAATCGGCGGGATCGCCCAGGTCCTCCCCGGCGTTCATGCCGAAGAAGCGGGCGTGGAAGCGGATGGGGCTCTGGGTCGGGGTGATGGCGCGGGCGAGCAGCGTCAGGCCGGAAAAGTCGCCGGGCAGGACGAGGCCGGTCTCCTCGGCGGTCTCGCGCAAGGCCGCGGCGGCGAGGGCCTGGGCCAGACGCGGCGACGCCGCGGCGCGCTTGGCGCAGGCGTCCGCCAGGGGCGCGACGGGCGAAGCCTCGTAGTCGCCGGGCTCGACCGCGCCGCCGGGGAACACGAACACGTCCGGGGCGAAGGCCGAGCGCGCGGGGCGCCGGCCCATCAGCACGCCGACGCCGTCGCCGTCGCGGCGGACCAGAACCAGGCTGGCGGCGTGGCGCGGGCGGACCGGCCTCACAGGTGCTCCAGCCGGCGGGCGCCGCGCCGGAAGCTGACGAACGGCGCCGGGCGGTCTGGATGCTCCAGCCGCAGGGCCAGCTCCTGCACGACGAAGCGGGTGATGTTGGGCAGGTCCAGCGCCAGGGTCTCGCTCAGCTCGACCCAGGCCAGCTCGTCGAGCTCGCCGCAATCCGGGGCGCGGTCGAGGCTGGCCAGCCGGTCGGCCTCGGCCATGAAGAAACGGGCGTCGAAGCGTTTGGGCCGGTAGGGCGGGGTGATGGCGCGGGCGACGAAGTCGAGCGCGTCGAGGTCCGGCGACGCGCCCTGGCCGAGAAAGTCGCGCCAGGGACCGGCGACGGTCCTGGCGGGCGCGGGCCTGGCCAGCAGCAGCCCGGTCTCCTCGAACGTCTCGCGCACGGCGGTCAGCGCCAGGGCGCGGGCGCGGCTCGGCGGGGCGGTCTTCTCAAGGCGCTGGATCACCGCCGGCCGCAGCTCGCTGGCGGCGGGCGCGCGGAAGTCGCTGCGGTCGATCCGGCCGCCGGGGAACACCCACTTGTCCGGCATGAAGTCGTGGCCGCGATTGCGTCGGCCCATCAGCAGGCGCGGCTTGGCGCCGTCGCGGCGGACGATGATCAACGTGGCGGCGTCGCGCGGCCGCACGGCCTTGGCGCCCTCGGCGCGCAGGGCGCCGTCGGCGCGCGGGTCGTAGTTCGGATCGAGCTTCGGTTCGGTCATGGGGTCAGTTTAGAACGCTTGTTTGACCCGCGAAAAGCAGCGATCAGCGGCGGCGAGGCTTGGCGCCGCCCTTGCGGCTCGACCGGGGAGGGGCCTTGCCGACCTGCCGGCGCAGGCCGACACGGGGGCGCGGGCCGCCGGGGACGGCCGGCTCGGGCTCGCTGAGCATCTCGAACACCAGTCCGCCGGTGATCGGCGTCGCCTCGGTCAGCCGCACCTCGACGGCCATGCCCAGCGGCCAGCGACGGCCGGTGCGCTCGCCGACCAGGGCGTGGGTGCGGTCGTCGTGGATGAAGTACTCGCCGCCGAGGGTCGAAACCGGGACCAGGCCGTCGGCGCCGATGTCCCTGAGCCGCACGAACAGGCCGAAGCGGGTGACGCCAGTGACGCGGCCCTCGAAGGCGGCGCCGACGCGCTCCTCCATGAAGGCGGCGACGTAGCGGTCGGTGGCGTCGCGCTCGGCCGCCATCGCCCGGCGCTCGGCGAAGGTGATGTGCTCGGCCGTCTCGCGCAGCCGGGCGATCTCTTCGTCCGTCAGGCCGTCGTTTCCGAGCTTGAGGGCCCGGATCAGGCCGCGATGGACGATCAGGTCGGCGTAGCGGCGGATCGGCGAGGTGAAGTGGGCGTAGCGGGCGAGGTTCAGGCCGAAGTGGCCGATGTTGTCGGGCGAATAGTGGGCCTGCATCTGGGTGCGCAGCACCACCTCGTTGACGATCTCGGCGTGCGGTCCCTGGCGCATCTGGTCGAGCAGGCGGTTGAAGCGGTCGGTGCGCGGCGCCTCGCCCTTGGCCCAGGTGATCCCCAGCGTGGCCAGGAAGTCGGCCAGGTTGAACATCTTCTCCTGGCTGGGCGTGTCGTGCACCCGATAGACCAGCGGGCTGCGCTTGGCCTCCAGGGTCTCGGCGGCGCAGACATTGGCCTGGATCATCATCTCTTCGATCAGGCGGTGCGCCTCCAGCGACTCGCGCAGCCTGATCGAGACGACCTCGCCCTCGGGGCTGATCTGGATGCGGCGCTCGGCCGATTCGATGCCCAGGGGCGAGCGGGCGTCGCGGCCCTTCTTCATGGTCGCGTAGGCGGCCCACAGGGGCTTCAGGACGCTGTCCATCAGCGGGCCGGTCGCCTCGTCCGGCTGGCCGTCGATGGCCGCCTGGGCCTGCTCGTAGGCCAGCTTGGCGGCCGAGCGCATCAGTCCGCGCGCGAACTCGTGGCGGACCTTGCGGCCCGACTTGTCGAAGACCATCCGCACCGCCATGCAGGCGCGCGGCTCGCCCTGGCGCAGCGAGCACAGGCCGTTGGACAATCGCTCGGGCAGCATCGGCTCGACCCGGTCGGGGAAATAGACGCTGTTGGCCTTCTCCCGCGCCTCGCGGTCCAGGGCCGAGCCCGGCCGCACATAGGCGGCGACGTCGGCGATGGCGACCCAGACGATCCAGCCGCCCTCGTTCTTGGGATCGTCGTCGGCCTGGGCGAACACGGCGTCGTCGTGGTCGCGGGCGTCGACGGGGTCGATGGTGACGAAGGGGATGTCGCGCAGGTCGGTGCGGCCGCTGAGCGTCGGCGGCTCGGCGGCTTCAGCCTCGGCCTCGGCGTCGGGCGAGAAGCCGGTGGGTATCCCATGGGCGTGGATGGCGATCAGCGAGGCGGCGCGCGGCTGGTCCTCGCGGCCGACCACCTCCAGCACCTTGCCGCGCTTGGGCCCGTAGCGGCGGTCGGCGGCGCCGACCTGGGCCACGACCAGATCGCCGTCCTTGAGGTCCCGGGCGTCGGCCTCGAACAGCACCAGCACGTCCTTGGACTTGCGGTCGACGGGTTCGACGCGGGTCTCGCGGCGCGCCTTGCGCACCACGCCCAGGATCTTGTGAGCGCTCTGGCCCAGGCGCTTGATCAGCTTGGCTTCGTACTCGCCGCCTTCAAGTCGTTCGAACCGGGCCAGAATGCGGTCGCCAAGGCCGGGCGCGCCGGCCTTGGAATCGCGGCGTTCGGGCGCCAGGCGCACCTGCGGGGCGTCTTCGCCGCCCTTGGCGAGACGGACATAGAGTTCGCCGTCGGCGTCGCGTTCGACCACGTCGGCGACGCCGACCGGGGGCAGGGCGCCGGCCTCGGCGAAGCCCTTGCGGCCGCGCCGCCCGAGCGCGCCTTCGGCCTCCAGCGCCTTGAGCATCATCCGCAGGGCGCGGCGGTCCGCGCCCTTGAGGCCGAAAGCCTTGGCGATATCGGCCTTTTCGGCCTCGCCGGCCTCGCGCAGGAATTTCAACAGCGTGTCGCGGTCGGGCAGGCCCTGCGGCGGCTTGTCAGCCTTGGGGAGGCGGGTTTTGGTCTTGGCCATCGGCCTTGGTGTAGCTTCTAAGCGGCCGGGCCGTAACCCCTCATCCTCCCACGCCCTTTGGGCGCGGGCCCCTCCTTCTCCCGGCGGGAGACGGAATGGAGCCAACCCCTCTCCCTCGGGGAGAGGGGGTCATTGTGAAGCAATGGGAGGGTGAGGGGCGCTTACGCCTTCGCTGTCTTCTTCGCGGCCGGTTTCTTCGCCGCCGTCTTGGGCTTGGCGGCGGCCTTAGCCTTGGGCTCGGCCTTGGCTTTCACGGCCTTGGCCGGCTTTTTGCCGCCGCCCTTGGCGGCGCGTTCGGCCAGCAGGGCGACCGCTTCGTCGAGGGTCAGGGCCTGGGGATCGGAGCCCTTCGGCACGTTGGCGTTGACCGAGCCGTGCTTGATGTAGGGGCCGAAGCGGCCCGACAGCACCCGGACGGGCTGGCCGTCCTCGGGGTGGGCGCCCAGCTCCTTCAGGGCGGCTGCGGCGCCGCGCTGCGGCCGACCGCCGCCGGCCCGCTTCTCGGCCAGGACGGCGACGGCGCGGTTCAGGCCGACCTCGAACACCTCGTCGGCGTTCTCCAGGTTGGCGTAGGTGCCGTTGTGCTGGACGTAGGGACCATAGCGCCCGATGCCGGCCAGGATGACCTCGCCGTCCTCGGGGTGGGTTCCGACCTCGCGCGGCAGCGACAGCAGCCGCAGCGCCTTCTCCAGGTCGATGGTCGCCGGCGGCCAGCCCTTGGGCAGGCTGGCGCGCTTGGGCTTGTCGCCGTTGGCTTCCTCGACATAGGGGCCGAAGCGGCCGACCTTCAGCCACACCGCCTGGCCGGTGGCGGGATCGACGCCCAGCTCGCGGTCGCTGACCTCGGCCTCGCCGTTCTCGCCGTCCGGCGTCGCCAGCGGGCGGGTGAAGCGGCATTCCGGATAGTTGGAGCAGCCGATGAAGGCGCCGAACTTACCGGTCTTGAGGCTCAGGCGGCCGGTGCCGCAGGTCGGGCAGCTGCGCGGATCGGTCCCGTCGCCGCGATCGGGGAAGATGTGCGGTCCGAGCGCCTCGTTGAGCGCCTCCAGCACGTTGGTCACGCGCAGCTCGCCGATCTCGCCGACGGCGGCGTGGAAATCGTTCCAGAAGTCGCGAAGCAGCTGCTTGTAGTCGAGGTCGCCGGCCGAGACCTGGTCGAGCTTCTCCTCCAGGGCGGCGGTGAAGTCGTATTCGACGTACTTGCGGAAGAACTCCTGCAGGAAGGCGGTGACCAGCCGGCCCTTGTCCTCCGGGATGAACCGGTTCTTGTCCATGCGGACATAGGCCCGGTCGCGCAGCACGGTCAGGATCGAGGCGTAGGTCGAGGGCCGGCCGATGCCGAGCTCCTCCATCTTCTTGACCAGGCTGGCTTCGGAATAGCGCGGCGGCGGTTCGGTGAAGTGCTGGTCGGCGCGGGCCTTGAGCACCTTGGCCGAGGCGCCTTCGGCGATCACCGGCAGGCGGCCGCCGTCTTCATCATCCGCGCTGTCGTCGCGGCCTTCCTCATAGACGGCCAGATAGCCGTCGAACTGCACCACCTGGCCGGTGGCGCGCAGGCCGGTGCGGCCGTCGGCGGAGTCCAGCTCGACCGTGGTCCGCTCGATGCGGGCGGCCTCCATCTGCGAGGCGATCATCCGCTTCCAGATCAGCTCGTAGAGCCGGCCGAGGTCGGGATCGAGACGCAGGGAGCCAGGATTGCGCTGCAGGCTGGTCGGCCGGATGGCTTCGTGCGCTTCCTGGGCGTTCTTGGCCTTGGTCTTGTAGATGCGGGCGCTTTCGGGAACGTACTCCTTGCCGTAGCGGCCGGCGATCACGGTCCGCGCCTCGTCGATCGCCTCGGGGGCGGCCTGGACGCCGTCGGTCCGCATATAGGTGATCAGGCCGACGGTCTCGCCGCCGATGTCGACGCCCTCGTACAGCTTCTGCGCCGCCTGCATGGTGCGCTGGGCCGAGAAGCCCAGCTTGCGCGCGGCTTCCTGTTGCAGGGTCGAGGTGGTGAAGGGCGGCGCCGGCGTGCGGCGGGCGGGCTTCTTCTCGACCGAGGCGACCTTGAAGCTCGCCGCCTCGACGGCGGCGCGGGCGGCGCTGGCCGAAGCCTCGTCGCTCAGGTCGAACTTGGCGAGCTTCTTGCCCTCGTGCTTGACCAGCCGGGCCAGGAACGGGTCGGAGCCGGCCGACACGTCGGCGTCGACGGTCCAGTATTCCTGGGTCTTGAACTTCTCGATCTCGATCTCGCGGTCGACGATCAGGCGCAGGGCGACCGACTGCACGCGTCCGGCCGAGCGGGCGCCCGGCAGCTTGCGCCACAGCACCGGCGACAGGGTGAAGCCGACCAGATAGTCCAGCGCCCGCCGGGCCAGGTAGGCGTCGACCAGCTCCATGTCGATGTCGCGCGGGTGCCGCATCGCCTCGACCACGGCGGTCTTGGTGATGGCGTTGAAGGTCACCCGCTGGACCTGCTTGTCCTTGAGGGCCTTCTTCTTGCTCAGCACCTCGAGCACGTGCCAGCTGATCGCCTCGCCCTCGCGATCCGGGTCGGTGGCCAGGATGATGCGGTCGGCGGACTTGGCGGCGTCGGCGATGTCGTTCAGGCGCTTGGCCGACTTGGGATCGACGTCCCAGGTCATGGCGAAATCGTTGTCCGGCTGGACCGACCCGTCCTTGGACGGAAGGTCGCGCACGTGGCCGTAGCTGGCCAGGACCGTGTAGTCCTTGCCCAGATACTTGTTGATGGTCTTGGCCTTGGCCGGGCTTTCTACGACGACGACGTTCATGCGGGGATTCGGATCACCGGGAAGAAGGAGGGCGAGAGGGGGGCCTTTCGCGCGAGCGGCGAAAGTGGGGGTTCGCCCCCGCGTCTGTCAACGCGGCGCTTTGGGCCGAAGGGGAAAAAACCCCGCGCTTCCGTCCGGCGGCGTTCAGCAGGACGAGACCAGCCCGCCCGGCGACAGCTCGGCGCGACCGGCCAGAGCCAGCTCGACCAGGGCGGCGTGGACCAGGCGGGCCGGGGCTCCGGTGAGGCGGACCAGTTCGTCGCGGGGCGCCGGACTGGGCGAGAGGAGGGCGGCGATCTGTTCGCGCAGACGGTCGATGTCGGCTTCGTCCGTCGCGAGATCGCCGTCGCCCGCCCGCAGCGACGGAGCCTCATCGCCCTCGCCGAGGCGGCGCAGGCCGTTCAGTTCGCGCAGGACGTCCTCCACCCCCTCGCACAGATGGGCGCCGTTGCGGATCAGGTCGTTGCCGCCGCGCGCCCGCGGATCGAGGGGCGAGCCCGGCACGGCGAACACCTCGCGCCCCTGCTCGGCGGCGAGACGGGCGGTGATCAGCGAGCCGGACCTCAGCTCGGCCTCGACCACCACCACGCCGAGCGACAGGCCCGAGATGATCCGGTTCCGGCGCGGAAAATCCCGGGCCTGGGCGCGATGGCCGACCGGGCTTTCGGAGACGACGCAGCCCGCCTCGGCGATTCGCGCATAGAGGTCGCGGTGCTCGGGCGGGTAGACGTCGTCGACGCCGCCGCCGAGGACGGCGATGGTGCCGGCGGTCAGGGCCCCCTGATGGGCGGCGGCGTCGACGCCCCGGGCCAGGCCCGAGACCACCACATAGCCGTGGCCGCCCAGCTCGGCGGCCAGACCCCGGGCGAAGCGTTGTCCGACGGCGGAGGCGATGCGGGCGCCGACCACCGCGACGCTGGGCGCGTGCAGCAATTCCGGGCGGCCCTTGCACCACAGCGTCGGCGGCGGCGGGTCCAGCGCGGCGAGGCGGGCGGGGAACGCCGCTTCGCCGACCACGATCAGCCGGGCGCCCAGGCGACGGCCAGCCTCGATCTCCGCGTCGATCTCGGCCTCGGCGGGGATGCGGGGCGGTCCTGCCCGCCCGCCCCGGCGCACAAGGTCGGGCAGGGCGGCCAGGGCGGCGCGCGCGTCGCCGAAACGGGCGAGGAGCTGGGCGAAGGCGACGGGGCCGACGTTCTCGGTCCGCGCCAGGCGCAGCCGGTCCCGGCGCTGGCCGTCGCTGAGCTCGCCGGCCATCAGGGGGCGGGATCGGCCGGCGGCGCGGATTTCTTGCCGCCGATGCGCGGCTCCTGGCCCTTGAGCAGGCGGCGGATGTTCTCGTGGTGGCGGATGAAGATCAACACGGCCATGAACGTGGCCAGCACGACCGCGGCGAAGGGCTGGTCGAAGGCGAACGCGAACAGCGGGGCCAGGGCCGCCGCCGTCAGGGCGGCCAGCGACGAGATGCGGAACAGGGCGGCCATGGCGATCCAGGTCGCGGCCGCCGCCAGGCCGACCGGCCAGGCGACCGTCAGCATGACGCCGTAGAAGGTGGCGACGCCCTTGCCGCCCTTGAAGCGGAGCCAGACCGGGAAGAGATGGCCGAGGAAGGCCGCGCCCCCGGCCAAAGCGGCGGCCGCGACGGCGGCCTCGGTCCCTGCGAGGCGGCCGACCAGCCAGCGCGCCAGCAGCGCGGCGACGATCCCCTTGCCGACGTCGCCCAGCAGCGTCAGGGCCGCCAGGTCCCGGCGGCCGGTGCGCAGCACGTTGGTCGCGCCGATATTGCCCGAGCCGATGTTGCGCACGTCGCCGGTCCCGGCCGCGCGGGTGACGATGACGCCGAAGGGTATCGAGCCGAGCAGGTAGCCGCCGATTGCGACGGCGGCGATCATCGGTAGCGGCAGATTGTCCAAGACGCCCCCATTTGCATCGCCCGCGCCCAGGAAGCGGCGGGTCCGCCGTTCATCTCACGGCGGCGGCGACAAAAAAAGAGCGGCGCGCCCGGCTTACTGCGCCGTCTTGTGGATCACCCGGCCGTCGACCATGGTCAGCAGGACCTGGCCCTGGAGCCGGCGGCCGTCGAAGGGCGAGTTCTTGGACTTCGACATCAGGCGGGCGGCGTCGACCACCAGCGGCGCATCGATGTCGCACAGCACCAGATCGGCGGGGGCGCCGGCGGCCAGGCGGCCGGCCTGCAGGCCCAGCAGCTGGGCCGGCGCCAGGGTCACGGCGCGGATCAGGTCGACCAGCGGCGCGCGCTCCTCGTGGTGCAGCGTCAACAGGCCGGGCAACAGGGTCTCCAGCCCGACGGCGCCGGGCGCGGCCTCGTCATAGGGCAGGCGCTTGTCCTCGGCCGGCGCCGGCGCGTGGGCCGAGACCACGATGTCCACCAGCCCGTCGGCCAGCGCCTCGATCAGCGCCTGGCGGTCGTCCTCGGCCCGCAGCGGCGGGGTCAGCTTGCAGAAGGTGCGATAGTCGCCGATGTCGAGCTCGTTGAAGCTCAGGTGGTTGATCGAGGCCGTGGCCGCGACCTTCAGGCCCCTGTCCTTGGCCCGGCGCAGGGTGGCCAGGGCGTCGGCGCAGGTGATCTGGTCGACCAGCAGCTGGGCGCCGGTCAGCTCGGCCAGCGCCATGTCGCGTTCGAGCATGATGCGTTCGGCGACCACCGGCGCGGCGGGCAGGCCCATGCGGCCGGCGAATTCGCCCTCGGTCGCGGCGGCGCCGGCGCTGAGATAGGGATCGGCCGGGCGGTGCGAGATGATCGCGCCGAAGCCCGAGGCGTAGCTCAGGATGCGCCGCATCACCTTGGAATCGACGATCGGCCGGTCGGCGTCGGTGAAATAGACCGCGCCCGCCTCGCGCATCAGGCCGATCTCGGCCATGCGCTCGCCGGCCAGGCCTTTGGTCGCCGCGCCGGCGACGTGGACGTGCACCAGTTCGACGTCGCGGGCCCGGCGCAGGATGAAATCGACCACCGACGGCTCGTCGACGGTCGGATCGGTGTCCGGCTGCACGACGATGGAGGTGACGCCGCCGCCCGCCGCGGCCCGCGCCGCCGATTCCAGCGTCTCCTTGGTTTCCGAGCCGGGCTCGCCGGTCTTGACCCGCAGGTCGATCAGGCCGGGGGCCAGCATGGCGCCGTTGCAGTCGATCACCCGCACGTCCGGGGACAGCGCCTCGAAGCCGGGGCGGCGGGCGACGTCGGCGATGACGCCCTCGGCCACCACCAGGGCGCCGGGGCCGTCGTAGCGGCTCTCGGGATCGACGAGGCGGGCGTTGACGAAGGCCGTGGGGGCCGATTTGCCGGCGTTGCGGGGCATCAGGCGTTGTCCAGTCGCGCGGCCAGCGAGGCCAGCACCGCCATGCGCACCGCCACCCCCATCTCGACCTGATTCTGGATCAGACTGACGTCCAGGTCGTCGGCGATCTCGGAATCGATCTCGACGCCGCGGTTCATCGGCCCCGGGTGCATGACCCGGACGTGCGGCGCGGCGCGGGAAAGCTTTTCACGATCAAGACCGTAGAAGCGGAAATATTCGCGCATCGACGGCACCAGCGCGCCCTGCATCCGCTCCAGCTGCAGACGCAGCATCATCACCACGTCGACGCCGGCCAGGCCGGCGCGCATGTCGTGGAACACCTCGACGCCCCAACGGTCGGCGCCGGCGGGCATCAGGGTCCTGGGGCCGACCAGCCGCACGCGCGCGCCGAGCAGTTGCAGCAGGCCGACATTCGAGCGGGCGACCCGGCTGTGCAGCACGTCGCCGCAGATGGCCACGGTCAGGCCCTCCACGCGGCCGAACGCCCGGCGCATGGACAGGGCGTCGAGCAGGGCCTGGGTCGGGTGCTCGTGCTGGCCGTCGCCGGCGTTGATGACGCTGCAGTCGACCTTCTGGGAAAGCAGGTTGCCGGCGCCGGACGAGGCGTGGCGGACCACCAGCAGGTCGGGCTGCATGGCGTTCAGCGTCACCGCCGTGTCGAGCAGGGTCTCGCCCTTGGCGATCGACGAGGTGCGCGGGCTCATATTGACCACGTCCGCGCCCAGCCGCTTGCCCGCCAATTCGAACGAACTCTGCGTCCGCGTCGAGTTCTCGAAGAACAGGTTGACCAGGGTGCGGCCGCGCAGAAGCGCCGACTTCTTGTCGCGCTGCCGGTTCAGTCCGACGAAGGCGTCGCCGAGGTCCAGCAACGCCGTCGCCTCCAGCCGATTCAGGCCGGCGACGGAAAGCAAATGCTTGTGGGGAAAAGGGAAGGCGCGCTGTCGGATCAGATCTTCGATGTCGGCCGCGCCCTGCATGGGGGGCACCCTATACGGAGGATTCCGACCGCGCTCAAGGCCGTGCGGGCGGGACCAGTTGGTTCAGCCAGTCGACCAGGGCGCCGGCCAGGGCGACGCGGTGGGCGTCGAAGGCGTGGTCGTCGGCGAAGTGGATCTGCGTCACCCGCCTGTTACCCAGCTTCCGGGTCCGTTCGGCGAGACCGTCGGCGAAGCCGCGGAACCCGTCGTCGGCCGTGACCAGCAACAGGGGGCGGTCGGCCAGGGCCGGGGTGAAGGCGACGAAGTTCTCGGTCTTCGCGTGGGCGAGCAGGTCGTCCGCCAGGGCCTCGGCCGTGGTGTTCAGTCCTTGCAGGCCGTTGTCGTTCAACGCCTTGGCGCCGATGGCGCGGGGATCGGGCGCGCCGGAGGCGATCACCTGGAGGTCCATCGCGCCGATGTCGCCCGGCGCGAACAGGGCGCCGCCCAGCACCTTCTTGTCGGCGGCGAGCGTCGCGGCGGTCATGTAGCCGCCCATGCTGTGCCCCGCGACCGCGATGCGGCCGGCGTCGATCCGGTATTTGGCCGCGACCGCCGGGTCGCGCAGCCAGGCGAGGGCGGCCAGGCAGTCTTCGGCCGAACTGGTGAAGCTGAATGTCCCCGGGCTGCCCCAGGCGCCGCGATAGTGCAGGGTCAGCACGTTCCAGCCGGCGCGGCGGGCGGCCTGGGCGAGGTCGAGGTTCTGCTCCAGCCCGGGCAGGCCGTGCAGCAGCAGCAGGGTCGGGTGGGGCCCGGCTCCGGCGGCCAGGTAGATGACGCCGTTGATGACGACGCCGTGGCTGGGAACGCCAGCGTACTGCATGTCGGCGGGATGGGCCTTGTCCGGCGCCGGGTCGGCGGTGACGGCGGCCGGGATCGCGGCGGGAGCCGCCGAAGCGGTCAGCGGCGCGAACCCGACGGCGGCGGCGAACATGACGGCGGCGAGGCGCATCGGCTTCATCCCTGGAGTCTTCTTCTTGTCCAGGGACGGAGTTCGCCGGGATTCGCCGAACGCGGCTATCCCTCGGCTTGCCGCAGGCGGTCCAGGGCGCCTTGCAGGATGTAGGTCGCGGCCATCTTGTCGACCAGTTCGGCGCGGCGGGCGCGGGTGACGTCGAACTCGCCGACCAGCATGCGGTTGACGGCGGCGCTGGACCAGCGTTCGTCCCAAAAGGCGATGGGAATGTCGCGCAGGCGCAAGAGGTTGCGGGCGAAGGCCCGGCTGGACTGGCAACGCGGTCCCTCGGTGCCGTCCATATTGACCGGCAGGCCGATGACGATCCCGCCCGCCTGCCGGCTCTCCATCAGCTTGAAGAGCGCCGCCGCGTCCTCGGTGAACTTGGACTTGCGGATCAGCTCCAGGGGGCTGGCGATCATCCGCGTGGCGTCGGAGACCGCGACGCCGATGGTCTTTTCGCCCAGGTCGAGGCCGACGACGGGCGAGCGGGCCGGCAGGGCGGCGGAGAGGTCGAGAAGATCGAGGACGGCCATGCGTCTCCCATAGCCGCGATCCCGGCCGAAGCGAAGCGGGCGACGAAAACTCATCCAGGCCCTGCGCCGCGCCTCGGCGGGATGACGATTCTGGGGCCGCAGGCGCAACGAACCTTGTCAAAGAGAGCCTGGGGCGAGTAACCCCTGCGGCTACGCATTACCTGCGAAGACGCAACTATCGAGGAAGGCCCCATGGCCATCGACGCGGCGACCGTGCGCAAGGTCGCCAGACTAGCCCGCATCCAGGAGCCCGAGGAACGGCTGGAGCCGCTGGCCCAGGAGCTGTCCGGCATCCTGCAGTGGATCGAGCAGCTGAACGAGGTCGACACCGACGGCGTCGAGCCGATGACCTCGGCGGTGGCGGTGTCGCTGCCGATGCGCGACGACGTCGTCACCGACGGCGGCGATCCGTCCCGCGTCCTGGCCAACGCGCCCAAGAGCGTCAGCAACTTCTTCGTCGTGCCCAAGGTGGTTGAATAATGGCGTCCCTGACCTCGCTCACCCTCAAGGGGGCGCTGGACGGTCTGGCGTCCGGCGCGTTCTCGGCCGTCGAGCTGACGCAGGCCCATGTCGAGGCCGTCGAGGCGGCCCGGCCGCTGAACGCCTTCGTGCTGGAGACGCCGGAGAAGGCGCTGGAGATGGCCCGCGCCTCCGATTCCCGCCGCGCCCGTGGCGAGGCCGGGCGGCTGGACGGCGCGCCGCTGGGGATCAAGGACCTGTTCTGCACCGAGGGCGTGCGTTCGACCGCCTGTTCCAAGATCCTCGGCGACTTCGTCCCGACCTATGAATCCACCGTCTCGGCCAACCTGTTCCGCGACGGCGCCGTCATGCTGGGCAAGCTCAACATGGACGAGTTCGCCATGGGCTCGTCCAACGAGACCTCGGCGTTCGGCGCGGTGGTCAATCCCTGGCGTGCGGCTGGGTCGAACCAGGCCCTGACCCCCGGCGGCTCGTCGGGCGGTTCGGCGGCGGCCGTCGCCGCCGACCTCTGCCTCGGCGCGACCGCCACGGACACCGGCGGCTCGATCCGCCAGCCGGCCGCCTTCACCGGCACGGTCGGCATCAAGCCGACCTATGGCCGCTGCTCGCGCTGGGGCGTCGCGGCTTTCGCCAGCTCGCTCGACCAGGCCGGCCCGATCGCCAAGACCGTCGAGGACGCGGCGATCCTGCTGACCTCCATGGCCGGCCACGATCCCAAGGACTCGACCAGCCTGCCGGTCGAGACGCCGGACTTCGCCGCCTTCGTCGGCAAGTCGGTCAAGGGCCTGCGGGTCGGCGTGCCGAAGGAGTATCGCGTCGACGGCATGCCGCCCGAGATCGAACAGCTGTGGGCCAAGGGCGTCGAGTGGCTGCGCGACGCCGGCTGCGAGATCGTCGAGGTGTCGCTGCCGCACACCAAGTACGCCCTGCCGGCCTATTACATCGTCGCTCCGGCCGAGGCTTCGTCGAACCTCGCCCGCTATGACGGCATGCGCTACGGCCTGCGCGCCGACGGCGCCAACCTGACCGAGGTCTACGAGAACACCCGCGCCGCCGGCTTCGGCGACGAGGTCAAGCGCCGCATCCTGATCGGCACCTACGTGCTGTCGGCCGGCTATTACGACGCCTACTACCTCAAGGCCCAAAAGGTCCGCCGCCGCATCGCCGACGACTTCGACCGGGCCTGGGAAAGCTGCGACGCGCTGCTGACCCCGACCGCGCCGTCGGCGGCGTTCGGCCTCGGCGAGCGCCAGGCCGACCCGATCGCCATGTACCTGAACGACGTCTTCACCGTGACGACCAACCTCGCCGGCCTGCCGTCGATGAGCGTGCCGGCCGGGCTGGACGCGGGCGGGTTGCCGCTCGGCCTGCAACTGATCGGCAAGGCCCTGGACGAGGGCACGCTGTTCTCGCTGGCGGGCGCCGTCGAGCGGGCGGCGGGTTTCCGCGCCAAGGCTCAGCGGTGGTGGTGAGCCGCCTTGCCAAGGCTCAGCGGTGGTGGTGAGCCGCCTTCCAGGCGCGTGAGAACGAGGACGGCCGCCGGATCGCTCCGGCGGCCGTTTTTCGTGGCGGCGCGCCCATCGGCCGAGGCTGGCGGGCGCGGATGATCAGCTCGCCTTGTCGAGGTCGGCCTGGATGGCCTTGAGCTTGGCGTCGTCGAGCTGGGCCTGGGGAAACTGCGCCAGGGCGCGCAGGCTCATGCCCTTGACCATTTCCAGGTGAGGCGAGGTCAGCAGGCCCGGCATGTCCTTTTCCAGCACGGCCTTGGTCGCCGGGTTGGCGATCAGGTCGGCGATGCTGGTGGTCTCGACCGACGGCTTGGCGGCGGCGGTCGGCGCGGCCTTGGCTTGGGCGTCGGCGGCGAGCGCGCCGGAAGCGCCGGCGAGGCTCAGGACGAGCCCGGCGAGGGCGGCAGTCTTCATCATGGAGGTACATCCCCGGTTCGCGGCCGGATTGGCGCGCGGCGGCGCAGAAAACAGTGTTCCGCGCCCGGGCGCAAGAACGCGGGCTCTCCCTTTGCCTCGCGTGGGCGTGTAAGACGCGGGGCATGACCGACTCTGCTTCTTCCAAACTCATCCAGGGCCGCACCGGCCCTTGGGAAATCGTCCTGGGCCTGGAGGTCCACGCCCAGGTCGCCTCCAACGCCAAGCTGTTCTCCGGCGCGGCGGTGGGTTTCGGCGCGGGACCGAACGAACAGGTCAGCCTGGTGGACGCGGCCATGCCCGGCATGCTGCCGGTGATCAACCGCCACTGCGTCGAGCAGGCGGTGCGCACGGGCCTGGGCCTGAAGGCGCAGATCAACCTGAAGAGCCGTTTCGACCGGAAGAACTATTTCTATCCCGATCTGCCGCAAGGCTATCAGATCAGCCAGTTCAAGGACCCGATCGTCGGCGAGGGCGAGATCGAGGTGGAACGCGACGACGGCACGACCTTCACCGTCCGCATCGAGCGCCTGCACCTGGAGCAGGACGCCGGCAAGTCGCTGCACGACCAGGACCCCAACTTCACCTATGTCGACCTCAACCGGGCCGGCACGGCGCTGATGGAGATCGTCTCGCGACCGGACATGCGTTCGTCGGACGAAGCGGCGGCCTATGTGAAGAAGCTGCGCACCATCCTGCTCTATCTGGGCACCTGCGACGGCGACATGGAGAAGGGCAACCTGCGCGCCGACGTCAACGTCTCGGTGCGGCGGCCCGGCGGCGAGCTCGGCACGCGTTGCGAGATCAAGAACGTCAATTCCTACCGCTACATCCAGCAGGCCATTGAATACGAGGCCCGGCGTCAGATCGAGATTCTCGAGGACGGCGGCAAGATCGACCAGGAGACCCGCCTGTTCGACCCCGGCAAGGGCGAGACCCGTTCGATGCGTTCGAAGGAGGAAGCGCACGACTATCGCTATTTCCCCGATCCCGACCTGCTGCCGCTGGAACTCGATCCGGCCTGGGTCAAGGCGATCCAGTACAGCCTGCCCGAACTGCCCGACGCCAAGAAGGCGCGTTTGCAGAGCCAGTACGGCCTGTCGGCCTATGACGCCGGGGTGCTGGTCACCGAGGCCGCCCGGGCCGACCTCTATGAGGCGGCGGTGGTCGGCCATGACCCCAAGCTGATGGCCAACACCGTCACCCAGTCGGTGCTGACTTTCGCCAACGCCACCGGGGCCGAGGTGACGGCCGCCGGCGCCGGCCACATCACCGTGGCCATGCTGTCCGAATACGCCCAACTGATCGAGGACGGGGTGATCTCGTCCAAGATCGCCAAGGAGGTGTTCGAGCGCATGGCGGCGGGCGAGGGCGATCCCAAGGCCATCGTCGAAAAGCACGGCCTGGTCCAGGTCACCGACACCGGCGCCATCGAGGCCGCGGTCGACAAGATCATCGCCGCCAACCCGGACAAGGCGGCGGCGGTCAAGGACAAGCCCCAGGCGATCGGCTGGTTCGTCGGGCAGGTGATGCGCGAAACCGGCGGCAAGGCCAACCCGGCGGCGGTCAACGACATCCTCAAGGCCAAGCTCGGCGTCGCCGAGTGACCTGAAACACAGCCCGCCGTCCCGCGTTCGGCGGGGCGGCGGGCCTGAGGTCAGGGGCTGCTTATTGCGGCGTCGTGGACTGCGCCGCGTTTGAAGGCTCGGCCTTGGTCTTGGGGGCCTTGTGCTTGTGCTGGCCGGACTTGGCGTCGGCGGCCGACATCGCCGCGCCCGACTTCTCGTCCGGGGCCATGGTCGAGGCGGGCGCCCCGCGCGCGGTCGCCGGATCGGCGGCCGGCTGGGCCGGCTCGGCCGGCGCTTGCTGGGATTGCATGGCGGGGGCGGGCTGGGCGGCCGGCTCCTGCGGGGCGGGCGGGCTCTGGGCGAAGGCCGCGGAGGCGGCGCCGAGGACGGCCAGGCCGGCCATCAGGCTGAGGGTCTTCATGGGAGGCCTCGTTGCTTGCGACGTCTTGCTGACGACGCTGAAACGCTGGCCGTTGAATGGGGCCTAAATGGCGCTCGGGAAAGGTTATTTCGCCCGATGCGTGACCAATATTAGGCGCCGGGCGTCGCCCGGAATTAGTTCCCGGGCGACGTTCCGATTTTTTCTACTGTCTAGTTGTTAGCTATCACGTCGAAGATCAGGCCCGTCGCTATGGCGGCGAGCAGATATTCATTGCCTACCCGATACCAATAGTAGCCATGGGGCGGCGGCCGCAAGTGATAGCGGTAATAGTCGTTGACCACATAGCCGCGATAGGACGGCGGCAGATAGGCGCCGCGCCGCCAGGCGATGTAGCCCGGGCGGTAGCCGGGCTGGCCGTAATAGGCCTGAGGCGGCGGGCCGTAGTGCCAGCGGTTCTGATAGTAATAGCCGTTGTGGCGGCGGTCGTCCCAGTCGCGTCGGCGGCGGTCGTCCCAGTCTCGCCGGTCGTCCCGGCGATCCCAGCCGCCGCGATCCCAACGCCCCTGGTCGCGATGGTCCCGTTCCCAGCGGTCGCGGTCCCAGCCGTCGCGCGGATCGGCCGACGCGACCCCGGCCATCGGGCCGAGGACCGCCGCGGCGGTCGCCAGGGTGAGGATAAGGCGCTTCATATCGTCCTCCTTCCAGTTCCGACGCCGTTGCCCCCGGCGCTGGAACTTGTTTCAAGCCTTGAGGTGGAGAGTGACGGCCTGCGCGTGAACTGACGCTGAACACGATCGTCAGTCCCCGGCCGGCTCGGCCGACGGCGACGGCCCCCTGGCGCCGGACGGGGAACCGTCCCATGTTTGCGGCGCCGGAAATCCAGCGTGAGGGACGCCCCATGAGCCAGCCGATCGAACTGCACTATTGGCCGACGCCGAACGGGTGGAAGATATCCATCGCCCTGGAGGAGATGGGGCTGCCCTATGTGATGATCCCGGTGAACATCGGCGCCGGCGACCAGTTCGCCCCGGAATTCCTGGCCATCAGCCCGAACAACCGCATGCCGGCCATCGTCGACCCGGACGGCCCGGACGGGCGGCCGATCTCGGTGTTCGAATCCGGCGCCATCCTCCAGTATCTGGGCCGCAAGTCCGGCAAGTTCTATCCGGCCGACGAGCGCGCCCGCGTCGAGGTCGACCAGTGGCTGTTCTGGCAGATGGGCGGGCTGGGCCCGATGGCCGGACAGACCCATCACTTCCGCCAGTACGCGCCGAGCTTCATCTTCGACCAGCGCCAGGTCGCCTACGGCGCGATCCGCTACACCAACGAGACCAATCGCCTCTATGGGGTGCTGAACAAGCGCCTGGCTGACCGCGACTTCATCGCCGGCGCGTTCTCGATCGCCGACATGGCCTGCTGGCCCTGGGTCGTGCCGTGGCGCAACCAGGGCGTCCAGATCGAGGCCTTTCCGCATCTCAAGGCGTGGTTCGACCGTGTCGGCGAGCGCGCCGGCGTGCAGGCCGGCTTCAAGGTGGGCAACGAACTGCGCAACAACACCCTGGCCGCCAGCGGCAAGGACGCGGAGAAGGCGCGGGCGGTGCTGTTCGGCCAGCGGGCGCGGTAGGCGGCCCGTCCGGCGCCGGTTGTCCGGGCCTAACCCTTGAATTCCTTAATGTAAGGTGATTTCGCGCTTAACCTTATTTTCAAGGCCCTCAGGCTTTTCTCATCCCCGGACATCGCAGAGGGCCGGCAGAAGCCGGCCCGCGACTTCGCAGGGAGTGTGGAAGATGCACACTTGTATCGAGACGCCGGCCGCCGACATGCCGTTGCCGCAGACGGATTCCACCGGCGACGAGCTGTTCCGCATGGGGCTGCTCTATTCGACCGGGCAGGGCGGCGCGCCGCTGGACTACGTGTCGGCGCACATGCTGTTCAATCTGGCCGCCATGCGCGGCTCGATCGAGGCCAAGGTCTATCGCAAGGAACTGAGCCAGGAGATGGACCCGGCCGACGTCGCCGAGGCCCAGCGCGCCGCGCGCGAATGGCTGGCCCACGGCTGAGCCGGGGCCGGCGGCGCGCTAGTACACGGTCGAGCCGTTGAGCGCGTAGCTGAAGCCGATCTGCACCGGCAGCAGGTCGCGGAAGTATTGCTGGACGAACTGCCCCGCCTCCGAGACGCCGGTGCGGGGCACGTAGACGATGTCGAACCGCCGCAGCGGCGCCTGATCGGCGCGGCCCGGATCCGAAATCCCCCTCGCCAGGTCTATGGTGCGCATCATCGCCCGCCCGTCGCGGCCGCGGCGGATGATCACCACCTGGCTACGCTTGGCCGAGGTCTTGAAGCCGCCGGCCTGGAAGACGGCGCGCAGGGCGTCGATGTCGCCGGGCATGTCGTAGACGCCGGGCTTGTCGACCTCGCCGCCCACGAAGATCTTCAAAGGCTGCGCCGTCTTGACGGCCACGCGCACGTCCGGCCGGATCAGCTGGCGGGCGTAGGCGTGGCTGAGCGCCGCCTGGGCGTCGACGACCGACAGGTCGGCCACCATAACCGGATCGATCAGCGGCAGGCTCACGCGGCCGTCCGGCTGGACGAGGGCGATCTTGTTCAATTCCGGCGCGCTGGCGATCGAGACGTCGAGTTCGTCGCCGGGATAGAGCCGATAGGACGGCTCGTCGTCGCTCCAGGTGGCGTAGCCGATATTGGCGAAGTCGGCGGTCGGCCGCGGCGTCGGCGAAAAGGTGTCCGACACGCAGCCGGCGAGCCCCGCGGACAAGGCGAGCGGCAAGGCGAAACCGAGACGCCGGATGCTGGACATGGCCGATGAACGCTCCCTCAAGTGCTATGGGGGAAGGTTAAAGAAAATGGGTAACCATTGGTTAATCGCCTTGCTGCGAGGTTCCGAAAGGGAACGGAACGGTTGCGGATTCGCATGGGCGGCGCTCAAGCCTCGACACAGAGATCGCAGACCGCTTCGCGCAGCGACGGCGGCGAGCCGTGGGGTTTCCACGTCCGCTATGCGCCTTCGGATTTCGTGACGCTGCTATGGCGCGAGCGGTTCCTGATGCTGTGGACCTTCGCGATCCTGTTTCTCGTCGGCCTGATCGTCGCGCTCACCCTGCGGACGACCTATCCGGCCCGCGCCAGCGTGCTGATCAGCCTTGGCCAGGAATATGTCTACGAGCCGCGAGCCGGCGACGCGGCCCGGGGGGCCATTCCGGAACTGGATCAGGTGACCCAGTCCGAGGCCGAGATCCTGGGCAGCGATTCGGTGCGGCTGCGGGTGGTCGAGCGGCTCGGCGTGCCGGTGATGGCCCCGTCGCAGGCCGCGCGCTACGCCAAGGCCCTGCCGGCCGAAAAGGCCGAGATGGCCAGCAAGCTCGCGCAGTCGGTCAGCCGCGGCCTGAAGATCGAGACCGCGCCCGGCAACCCGGTGGTCCGCCTGACCTATGAGAACCGCGATCCCCAGCTGGCGGCGCGGGTGCTCAACGCCCTTGTCGAGGAATACCTGATCCAGCGGCGCACGGTGCTGATCGACCGCACCACGCCGGTCCTGGCCGAACAGCGCAAGAGCTTCGAGGAACGGCTCGCCGACGTCGACGCCGCCTACGAGACCTTCCTGACCACCAACAACATCGGCGACTTCGAGGCCGAGCGCGCCGCCCTCAACCAGCTTCAGCAGTCCCTGCAACAGCAGAAGTACGCCAACGAGGCGTCGCTGCGGCAGAAGCAGGGACAGCTCGCCGGCCTGTCGGCCCAGCTGGGGCAGATCAATCCCGAGGTCGGCCTCTATCGCGACATCAACAACAAGGCCGCCGACCAGCTGGTCGAGGCGAAGGCGAGGCGGGAGGACCTTTTGTCGCGCTATCGTCCCGACTCCCAGCCCGTCCAGGCCGTCAACGCCCAGATCGCGCAGCTCGAACAGGCGGTGGCCGGCGGCCGCGCCCAGGGCGAGGGGACCAAGCGCCTGGGCGTGAACCCGGTGTTCCAGACCCTGCAGACCGAAAGCATCCAGGCCCGCGCCGAGGTCGAGGCGCTGCAGCAGGCCACGGCCACGGTCGACGCCCAGATCGCCCAGGTGACCCAGAGGCAGCTGCGCCTGGCGGCGCTGGAGCCGCAGTTCCAGAACCTCTCCCGCGAGCGCGACGTCTTGCAGAGCAACGTCCGCGACTTCACGGTCAAGGAGGAGGAGAGCCAGGCGGCCCAGGCCATGGCCCAGAAGAGCAACGACAATATCCGCATCGCCCAGCGGGCCGTGACGCCGACCGAGGGCAAGAGCCTGAAGAAGCCGGTGTTCGTGCTGGCGGTGCTGTTCGCCGCCTTCACCGCCCTGTGCGTCGGCCTGCTGCGGATGTTCCTGCGGCCGGGCGTGCCGACGCCGGCGGCGGCGGCGCGGACCCTGGACCTTCCGGTGCTGGCCATGGCGCGGCTGAAGGCCTGACGGCCAGATCGCGCACGCCTTGGGCGAGTCGTGTTAAGCGTTTCGAACGTTGCGCACACGGCGATTCGACGATGGTGGATCTCAAGGCGGAAATGGCGCAGCTGTGGGCGTCCCTGGGTGGAGCCTGGAGCCCGCCGTCGCCCGGCCATGGCCGCATGATCCAGTTCATCGGCGGCCGGCGCGGCGAGGGCACCTCCACCGTCGCTCGTGAATTCGCTCGCTACGCCGTAGAGCGGGTCCGCCGCGCGGTATGGCTCGTCGATCTCGATCTGCTGAACAACGCCCAGCACGCCGCCCTGGCGGCCGATCCGGCGCGGTTCGGCGCCCTTGGCCGCCCGGCGGCGGCGTCGCCCGACGGCTCGGCCTTCTTCACCGTCCAGCCGGCCGTGCGCGGCCAGGACGGGCGGACGTGGCCCGACGCCGGCTATCTGGTCGCGCATCCGGTCGGCCACACCCGCCTTTGGGCGACGCGGTTCCGACGGGAATCGATGCGGCCCGACCAGACCGTGCACATCCTCGGCTCGGGCGCCTATTGGGGCGCGCTTAGGCGCTACGCCGACCTGATCGTGGTCGACGCGCCGTCGCTGGACCGTTCTCCGGCCGGGTTGGCCGTGGCCCCGTTCGCCGACGTCAACGTCATGGTGATGTCGGCCGACACCGGCGACGTGCGCGCCTCCAGCCAGCTCAAGGAAGCCCTGACGGCGGCCGGGGCCCGGTGCGGCGGCATCTTCTTCAACCGCGTGACGGTCGAACCGCCCAAGTTCCTCAAGGCGCGGTCATGACCATCTCGTCGGCCGCGTGGCTTCCCCCGCGCGAGCAGACGGCCCGCCCGACGGTGGTGGACGTGATCGCCTTCGTGCTGGCGGTGATCATGTTGCTGGTCTTCAGCCAGGCGTGGGTGCTGCCGGTGGCGGGCGAGAAGGCCGATCCCGCCGCCTCGGGCCTGTTGCGCGCCCTGTTCTTCCCCGCCTACGCGGCCGGCCTGATCCTGCTGGTCCTCAGTCCCGGCAGGATGCTGCAAGGACTGGCCCGCCAGCCGTTCCTCTGTCTGCTGATGCTGATCGTCTGCACGTCCATCGTCTGGTCGATAGCGCCCGACCAGACCCTGCGCCGCTCCTTCGCCATCGGCTTCACCACCCTGTGCGGCGCGGTGCTGGCCACGCGCTATCGCTGGGCGACCCTGGTCGAGGTGCTGGCCGCCGCCTTCGCCATCCTGGTGGTCGCCTCCTATGTCGCCGGCGTGGCCATCCCCTCGATCGGGCGCATGCACGACCTGTTCCCAGGGGCTTGGCGGGGTCTTTGGACCGAGAAGAACGCCATGGGCGGCAACATGGCTCAGTTCTTCCCGGTGCTCTGCGCCGCGGCCCTGCTCAATCCGTCCCGGCGGGCGCTGTGGTGGACGGCGGCGGGACTGGCGGCCGGACTGGTGCTGCTGTCGACCTCGAAGACGGCGCTGATGGCCCTGCTGCTGGGGGCGGGGGGACTGGTCTTCGTCGGCCTCGTCCGTCGCGGGCGGGTGACCGGCGTCGCGGCCACCTGGATCGGCGTGGTCGGGCTGCTGGTCATCGTCTCGGCAGGGATTTTCGCGGCCGATGCGGTGTTCGCTCTGCTGGGCAAGGACGCCACCCTGACCGGGCGGACCAAGATCTGGGCCGGCGTCCTGCGTCAGATCGACGCGCGGCCGTGGCTCGGCTACGGCTACGGGGCGGTATGGAACGATCCGTCCGGCCGGGGGCCGCTGGCCTGGATCACCCATGACGCGGGTTTCCGGCCGCAGCACGCCCACAACGCCTGGCTGGAGCAATGGCTGGGGCTGGGCGTGGTCGGACTGGCCGCCTGGGTGCTGTTCTACCTGCAGACCATCACCGCCGCCCTGGTGGCGGTCTATCGCGAGAAAGGAGCCTACGCCGCCTTTCCGTTCCTGCTGATCTTCAGCCTGCTCAGCCTCACCGAGAGCATCGCCGTCACCTACAACGACCTGCGGTGGGTGGTGTTCGTGATGTTCGCCGTCAAGCTGGCCTATCCGGATCGGCTCGCGCTCCGTTGAACGGGTCGATCCTTGCGCCTCGCCGCTAGGCGGCGATGCGGCGCAGGCCCTCGGCGGCGGTGACGATGTCCAGGCCGCGGGCGCTGGCCGCCGCGATCAGCCGGGCCAGGGCGGCCGGCGTGCAGCCCCAGGCCGAGGGCGTTTCGCAGACGTCGTGGGTGTAGAGGATCAGCCAGCCCCGGCGCGCGGCGGCCGTCTCGATCCAGCGCGCCGCGACCGCCTCGCCATCCGCGCCCTCGACGCCGACGGCGGGCGCCTGGTTCAGATCGACGCCGTCCTCGATCAGGCCGTGGTGCAGTCCGCGCAGCAGGCCGTAGCGGCCGGCCAGGACGCGCTTGGCTCGCGGCGAGACGTCGCCATAGGGATAGGCGAAGGTCGCCGCCGCCGGCGCGCCCCATTCGACCAGGGTCGCGCGGCTGCGGCCCGCATCGTCGGCGATCTCGGCCGCCGTCGCCCGACCGCAGTCGAGGTGCGAGAAGGTGTGGCAGGCGATGTCGTGCCCGGCCGCCATCGCCCGCTCGACGGCCTCGCGCCGGGCGATCGGCCCCATCGGGCCGTCGGTTCCGGCCAGGCCGGCGGAGACGTAGAAGGTGCCTCGCGCGCCGACGGCCTCCAGCAGGGCCGCGCCGGTCTCGAAGGCGGTGGCGGGCGCGTCGTCGAAGGTGAACGAGACCATCGGCCGCTCCAGCCGCACACGGGCGGGCCGGCGCGCGATCCAGCGCGACAGCCGGCGGCGCAGCTTGCCCTTCAACGAGCGGTCGGCGCTGTAGGCCTGGCCAGCGTCCATCAGATCGCCTCCGCATAGAGCGCGGCGCGGTACAGCCGCATCGAGAAGGCCCGCACGCCCAGGGGCGCGCCCTCGGCCAGGGCCAGACGCTTGAGCAGGGGCCGCCACAGGCCGCGCAGCGGCGCGCGCTTCAGGGCCCGGGCGGCGCGATAGCTGGGATAGCCGGACAGGATGTCGGGGTGGGCTGAGGCGACGCGGGCGAAATTGGCGGCCGATTGCTCGTACTTGGCGGCGATGACGCCGGCCGGGTCGAGGCCCAGGTGGGTGGCGGTGTTGTCCAGATGCAGGATGTCGTGGCGGCGCGAGACCCGCATCGCCCATTCGACGTCCTCCCAGCCCCAGCCCGAGAAGCCCTCGTCGAAGGCCTCGCCGTCGAAGACGTCGCGGCGTACCAGCAGGTTCGAGGTGAAGACATATTTTTCGGGCGTCAGCCGACGCACGCGGCTGGGGGCGCAATCGGATTTCAGGGCCATGGCCCGATGCAGGGCGTGCTCCGGCCGGCGCGGGGCCTGGTCTAGCGAGAAGCCGCCGAACGCCACCGCCGGGGCGGCCTCGGCGATGAGGTCGAGATAGGCGCCCAGGAACCGGCCGTCGTCCGGCAGCATGTCGCTGTCCAGGAACAGCAGCCAGCGGCCGCGCGCCTGGGCGGCGAGGCGGTTGCGTCCCTTGGCGCGGCCCTCGTTGCCGTCGAGGCGGATGAAGCGGCAGGGGAGCGAGAGGCCGGCGGCGACGGCCTCGACCCGCGCGGCCAGACCCGCATCGCCGCCGCCGTCGTCCAGCGTGACGATCTCGACCCGGCCGTCCGCCGCGCCGGCTTCGCGGTCGAGCGCCGCCAGCAGCGTGCAGGGATCGTCGCGGAAGAACGGGATCAGCACCGACAGGGTCGGGGCCGCGTCCGGCCAGGCGGCGTTGTCGCGGACGGCGGCCTCGCTCATGCCGCCCTCCGGGCCTGGAGGGCGCGCAGCAGGCGCAGCGAGCGGCTGCGCGCCTCGCCGGCGTCGAGGGCGAAGGCGGCCAGTCCGTAGACCGCCACGCCTAGAGCGGCCTTGGCCAGCAGTTCTACGAGACCGCCCCAGGCCGGAACCACCCAAACCGCCGCCGCCATCGCCGCCGCCGCCGCTCCGGCGCGGACGAGCACGCCCCAGGGCACCGGCAGGACCAGAGCCCGGCGGCCGAGCAGGGACGAGGCGGCCAGGCCGAGCGCGTAGCTGGCCGTCGTCGCCCACAGCGCGCCTTGCAGTCCGAAACGCGGGATCATCACCAGATTGAGCACGAGGTTCAGTCCCGCCGGGATGGCCATGGCCAGCAACAGCAGGTGCGTGCGCCGCGCCAGGGTGAAGGCGGTGTGGAAATAGTAGGTGGTGAAGCCGGCGAACAGGGCGCTGGCGGCGATCCAGGGCGTCACCTGGGCGGCGCCGGCCCGCAGGCCTTCGCCGACCATCACATCGGCGAGGGGGCGCGCGACCAGGGCCAGGCCGACGGCGGCGGGAATAGCGATCAGCGCCATGAACGAGGCCTGGTCGCGGGCGGTCGCGGCCAGGGCCCGGGGCCCGCCCTGTTCCAGCGCGGCGACGGCCGCCGGGCCGCCGGCCATGCCCAGCCAGATGAACAGCACGTCGAGCGTGCGGTTCGCCAGGCTGTAGCCAGCGTGATAGACGCCGACGCTGGTCTCGTCGAGGAACGCCGCCAGCAGCAGGCGGTCCGTCGTGGCCAGGATCAGGGCGAAGATCAGCGACAGCGACACCGGCACGCCGTAGACGGCGTAGACGCGAAGCTGGGCGCGGTCGAGCCGGCCGCCGCGCGTCCGCTTCAGCTCGGTCGGCAGGGCCCACAGCAGGCAGACCGCCGCCGCCGCGCCGACGCCGGCCATGGGCGCCGCGCCGCCCCAGCCCAGCAGGGCCAGGGCCGCGCCGATCAGGAAGCCGCCCGCCGTCTGCGCCATGTCGAGCAGGGCCGCCCCGCGCACGTCGCCGGCGGCGCGGCGGCGCTCCTGGGCCAGCTTGGCGAGGCTGCGGAACAGGATGGTGGCCAGCCCGGCGGCGATGGCCAGCTTCAGCGGCGCGCCGAGTGGCCACAGCCAAAGGATCGCCCCGGCGATCAACGGGAAGACCGCCGCCAGCACCGCCCAGGCGCGGTAGAGGGTGGCGAAATGATCCGGCAGCCGGCCGGCCTGGGCTTCGGCGGCGTAGAAGCGGGCCATGGCCGCTTCGAGCCAGGTGAAGACGCCGGTATGGACGAGGGTCATCACCGAGAAGGCGAGGGCGTAGGCCCCATAGTCGGCAGGCGCCAGCACCCGGGTGAAGACCACGATGGTCAGAAGACCGGTCAGGCCTTGGACGATGTTGACCGGCAGGTAGCCGAGCACGCCGCGCCAGAACATCGCGTTGCCGTCCTAACGGGGGGCCAGTCGGTCCCCGAGCAGGCAGGGGATGGTCATGGCCAGGATTTGCATGTCGAACCAGAAGGATTGCCGCTCGATGTACTCGATGTCGAGCGCGACGCGGCGGCGGACCAGTTCAGGCGTGTCGACCGGGCCGCGCGAGCCGTTGACGGCCGCCCAGCCGGTCATTCCCGGCTTCATGCGATGGCGATGGGCGTATTCGGCGACGAGCCGGGCCGACTCGGCGTCGCCGGTCATCATGCCGATGGCGTGCGGGCGCGGCCCGACCAGCGACATCTCGCCCGTCAGCACGTTGAGGATCTGCGGCAGCTCGTCGAGACTGGTGCGGCGGATGAAGCGGCCGACGCGGGTGACGCGGTCGTCGCCGATCCGCACCTGGCGGCGGGCGCGGGGGTCGCTGTCCTCGGCCCGCATCGAGCGGAACTTCCAGACGACGATTTCCTCGTTGTTGAAGCCGTGGCGGCGCTGGCGGAACAGGATCGGGCCGGGGCTGTCGAGGCGGATGGCCAGGGCGACCAGCGCCATCACCGGCGCCGACAGGACCAGGGCCAGGGCGCCGATCACCAGATCCTGCGCGCGCTTGACGGCGGCGCGGCGCTCCTGCTGCGGCGCGCCGGAGATATGGGCCACCGGCGTGTCGGCGAGCCGGGAGACGGCGGCGGCGCGGGCGCTGTCGTCCTCGACGTCGACGAAGAGCGTGATCTCGTTGGGCAGCACCCGCAGCTTCTCGACCAGCTGGCGCACGCGGGCCTGGGCGGTCGATGTCACGGCGATGACGATCTTGTCGACGTACGGCACGATCTTGTGGTCGAGCAGGGCGTTGATGTCGCCCAGCACGGGCACGCCGGCGATCGAGGACGGAGCGCGGCCGATGCGGTCGTCGAAGATGCCGAGCACCGCCACCTCCTTGGTGGCCAGGGCGGCGGCGATGAACTTCTCGGCGTTCTCGGTGGCCCCGACCACGACGATGTTGGGGGTCAGGCGGCCCGAACGGCGCCAGCGCGCCATGCTCGTCCACCACCACACGTGCAGCAGATACAGGCTGGCGAACGCCAGCAGGTACCACAGGGTCACGCCCTGGGGCGCGGTCGAGCCGCGGCCCAGCAGCGTCACGCCCGCCAGGGCGGTCAGGCCGGTGAGGGCGAACACGGCGCTCAGGCGCAGCAGATGGCGGGTCAGGTTCTCCGCGTGGCCGAAACGATAGAGGTCGAGCGCGCGCAACGCCCACAGCAGCACGCCGGCGGCCATGACGAACGGCAGCACGGCGCCGACGGGCGCCTGTAGAGGATCGACGGGCGAGGTCACGGTCCAGGCCAGCCCGGCCAGGGCGACGGCGACGGCGGCGTCGGTCAGCTGGAACGCCCAGATCGGCGCCCGCATGGTGGCCCGCGCCCGGGCCGGCACCAGCTTGCGCGGCCGGAAGGGCCCCCGCCGGCGGCGCGCCTCGGTCGCCTGATCGTCGGCGGCTTCAAGCGCGTCGACGGCGGCGACGTCCGACGCCACGCGCCCGGCCGCCGCGCCGTCCGGCGTGCGCTCTGGGTCTGAACCCGGCTTGAAGGCTGGCGCGAGCATCAGGGCCTATCGAAGGTCGAACAGGAGGGCAGAGTGCCAGCCCCGAGTGTGCTTGCCGTTAATACACAAGGTGAAGAGAAGTTTATCAAATGCGCCGATCCGGCAGGTCGAAAGACTGGTCGGAATAGGTGAAGGCGCCCCGTCAAGCGAGTTGGTCAATGCATTTCGCCCCCCACGCGACCATTTTTCCCTGAGGGGCGAGTTTCCAACTCTTCCATTTTAATCCTGTTTCAGGGAACGGGCGGCGGGCATGGTCAGGTTTTCGGCATGGGGCGCCGCGGGCTGCGCGGGCGTCGGTCTCGGGGCGATGGTTTCGGCGGGGGCCTGGGGCCAGACGCCGCCGAACAATACCCAGAGTTCGACGAATATGACCATCTCGCCTTTGCTCAATCAGAGCCAGACCCAGTCGCAGTCCCAAGGGGCCAGCGAGTTCATGACCACGGGACTGGGCTACGCCGTCCCGCCCGTGACCGAGCCGAGAACAGCCGCCGCGACCCCAGGCGACGTCGAGAAATCCAGCCTTGGCTGGGCTCCGGTCGACGCCGGGCACGGGTTCGGCGGCATGGCGCTCGCGCGCAACGACGAGATCGGCGCCGCGTCGGGGCGCTGGCGGATGGGCAAGCGCGGCGCATGGTCGCGTTGCGCGCTCTACCTGTTCGGCGACCAGACGGGCGCGGTCCAGCGCGCCGCCGTCGGGCGCGGCTGTCCAGCCGGCCTGGGCGAGGTGGCGGGCTGGGAGCTGATCTCGGGCGAGATCAGGCTGTTCACCGTCGCCGGCGCGACGGCGGCGCGCCTGCGCCCGACCGATCCCGACCGTTGGCAGGGCGCCCGCACGATGGACGGCGCGGCGGTGGACATCATCCGCTGACGGCGGCCGTGGACGAAAGCGTCAGATAAGCGTCACGCCATTGCGCCCGCCGCGCGAAGCAGCTAAGCAGCCCTTCGCCGGAGACGTGGCCGAGTGGCTGAAGGCAACGGTTTGCTAAATCGTCATACCTCTAAAGGGTATCGAGGGTTCGAATCCCTCCGTCTCCGCCAACAATCCCGAATGATATAAGGCGCTTTGTCTTCCAGAACATTCAGCGCGTCGAGGCTGTCCTCGGGCCGTAGATGGGCGTAGCGGCTGACTGTGATGCTTATGTCGCTGTGTCCAGCCCAGACCATGACCTTGTGGATCGACATGGCCGGATCACGAGCGAGCTTCGTCAGGCAGGTGTGGCGGTCACCGCCTTATTGCGACGCTTCTGGACCAACACACCGAGGACCTCATCTTGGTCCAGCGGCGTCCACCGCCGCGTCTCCTAACCTTTAGTCGCTCCGGCTTGCCCGCCGCCGCTCCAGCCGCCGCCCAGCGCCAGGAACAGGTTGACCTGATCCAGCGACAGACGGGCGTCCGACGCCGCCAGGGCGCTTTCGGCGGCGGCGAGGGACCGCTCGGCGTCCAGGCCGCTGAGATAGGGGCTGCGCCCGGCCGTGTAGAGCCGCCGGGCCTGATCGGCCGCCTGGGCCGCTTCGTCGCGCGCGGCCTTGAGCGCGGCGTGACGGTCGAGGTCGTGCGCATAGAGGGTCAGGCCGGTCTCGGTTTCGCGCAGGGCGTTGAGCACGACGCCGTCGAAGCGGGCGAGGGCGGCCTTCTGGCCGGCCTCGGCCTCGGCGATCCGCGCCCGCTCGCCGCCGCCGGGGAAGGTCCACGAGATCAACGGCCCGAAGCTCCAGCGCTGGGTGGCGGGTTGGCCGATGTCGGCCAGCAGGCCGGTGGCCCCAGCCGACAGGCCGAGGCTGACGCTGGGATAGAGGGCGGCCACCGCGACGCCGATGCGGGCCGTGGAGCCGGCGAGGACGCGTTCGGCCTGCCGCACGTCGGGGCGGCGCTTCAACAGGCCGGCGCCGTCGCCGACGGGGATCGGGCCGCTCGGGGCGGGCGGGCGCGAGCAGGCCGCCACGCTCTTGGGAAACTCGGCCGGCGGCTTGCCGGTGAGAACGGCCAGCTTGTAGAGGGCGGCGCGGCGCTGGGCTTCGAAGACCGGCGGCTCGGCGCGCAGCTGGTCGGCCTGGGCCTTGGCCCGGAGCACGTCGATGGGCGCGCCCCGTCCGGCCCGCTCCATCCGTTCGGCGACCGAGACGGCGCGTTGCTGCAGGTCGAGCAGGCGCCCGGCGGCGGCGGCCTGTTCGCCGGCCGAGCAGGCCTCGACATAGGCGCGAGCCGTCTCGGCGGCGGTCGTCACGCGAGCCGCCTCCAGCGCGGCCTGGCTGGCGTCGGCGTCGGCCTTCGCCGCCTCGGCCGCGCGGCGCAACCGGCCGAACAGGTCGATCTGGTAGGAGACCTTGAAGCCCGCGTCGGCCAGGTTTTCGGCGGGAAGCGCGTGCGGCAGCAGGAACGACTCGCCCGACGCCTGGTCGCGGGCCGCCGTGGCGGATAGGCCGCCCTGCGGCTCGCCGGCCGCGACGGTCTCCCTGACGGCGGCCTGCGCCCGCTCCAGGTTGGCCGCGGCGACGCGCAGGTCGGCGTTGGCGGCCAGGGCCTGCTCGACCAGGCCGTCGAGGACCGGGTCGTCGTAGAGCCGCCACCAGTCGTCAGGAACCGGAGCCTGGTTGACCGCGGCGAAATCGGCACCGACGAAGGCCGCCTTGGCGGCCGGCGCGTTGACCACGGCCCCTTCGGGCAGGCGATAGTTCGGACCGACCGCGGCGCAGGCGGCGGTGAGGGCCGCCGCGCCCGCGACGGCCAGCAGGCGGCGAAGGGCGCTCATCGGCCGATGCCCCCGGCCTGGGCGGCCTCGGCGGCGCGCCGGCCGTCGCCCGGGCCGCCGACGATCGCGACCGTGGCCGTGCGCCCGGCGATCATGCGCAGGTCGTTCGGCGTCTCGTCGAGGGCGATGCGCACCGGGACGCGCTGGGCCAGCCGCACCCAGCTGAAGGTCGGGTTGACGTTGGGCAGCAGGTTGGCGCCGCTGGTGCGTTCGCGGTCCTCGATGCCGGCGCTGATGCTCTGGACGTGGCCGCGAAGGGGACGCCCGTCGCCCATGATCCGTATACTGACTTGTTGGCCTATGGCCACGCCCTTCAGCTTGGTCTCCTCGAAATAGCCTTCGACATGGAACGAGGCGACGTCGACCAGGGCCATCACCGGCTTGCCCGCCGTGACATAGTCGCCGGCCCGCAGCGGCAGGTCGCTGAGATAGCCGTCCATCGGCGCGACGACGACGGTGCGTTGCAGGTTCAGCGCGGCGAGGTCGCGGCTGGTTTCGGCCTGGGCGAGGGCGGCGGCGGCCTGTTCGACCCGGGCGCGGCTCTGTTCGGCGGTCTCCTGGGCGACGAGGTCGCCGAGGGCGCGGTTGCGGGCGGCCTCGCGGCGCGCCTGGTCGAGCGCCGCGCCCTGGGCGGCGACGGCGGCCTGGGCCTGCCGCAGGGCGATGGCGTAGCGGGCGCGGTCGACATGGAACAGCACCTGGCCACGCTTGACCGGCTGGTTGTCGGCCACCGCCACGTCGGTGACCAGGCCCGAGACGTCCGGGGCGATCTGCACGACGTCGGCGCGGACGCGGCCGTCGCGGGTCCACGGCTCGACCTGATAGCGCCGCCACAGCTTGCTTCCCGCGAAGACGGCGGCGGCGACGAAGGCCAGGGTGACGGCGATGCGCAGGGCGTTGGTGAGATAGGTCTTCATGGCGATCGATCAGGAAAGGAGGGGCAGGGGGAGGCAGACCACGAGGCCCCAGAGGATGACGAACAGCGCCACGTCGAAGAGGGCGGGGTGCCAGACGAAGCGATAGGCGCCCAGGCGCGAGAGCGCCTTGCGCAGCAGGAAGGAGCCGGCGAAGGCGATCAGGGCCGAGACCAGCACGGATGAGAGCAGCACGCCCTGGACGTCGAATTCTCGGATCATGGGGTCGGCTCCGGGGCGTCGGCCCGATAGGCCGGGGCGTCGGGGAACAGGTTGCGGCGCAGGCCGATCAGGCCGCTGACGCCGCCGAGCCTTTCCGGGGAGGGCGGCCGCCGGACGGCCTGCCGCAGGGTCTCGTCGAGGGCGTCGAGCGTCGGCGGCGGGGGCTGGCGTCGTCCGGGCCGGGCCGCCAGGCCGGCGAAATGGTCGCCGACGGCGGCGAGCAGGCGGCCGGCGGGATCGGCGGCCGCGCCCAGGCTTGGGCGGGCCCGCTGGATGGCCATCAGGTTCATGCCGATGCGCAGGTCGCGCAGGGCGTCGACGCCGACGAGGTCGCCCCGGCCGCCGCCGGCGGCGAGCTTTGGCGTCAGCAGGCCGAGACGGTCGACCAGGATGTCGGCGAACGCCGCCGGCGTCGGCACGTCGTTGCGCCGCGTCTGCCTGGCCAGGTTGCGCCAGGTCTGGCGCAGCAGGCGGCGGGCCGAGGCGTCGACGCTCATCGAGCGCATCAGCCGGGTGACGCCGATGGCGGCGAACAGGCCGACGAACTGCGCGAGGTTGGCGTTGAGGAAGCCGGCGAAATCGGCGTTGAACGTCTCCTGCAGGGCCAAGGCGTTGCAGAAGCCCATCAGCACCGCCATGGCCGAACCGGCGTGGCGCGGGCTGGCGACGAACACGCCCAGGGCCAGCAAGGTGGGGGCCAGGACCATGGCCAGCATGGGAAAGCCGTCGATCCGGGGCAGGACGGCGAACTGGTAGGCGGCGGCTATCGGCAACGACACCAGGGTGAACAGGCCGAAATTGGCGATGGCCGGGGCCGGATCGTCCTGGGAGGCGAAGAAGCAGCAGAACACCGCCGCCATCACCGCCGCCGCCGCGCCGTCGGGCCAGCCGGTCCCGATCCAGGCGGCGCAGACGCCGAACACCGCCACGGCGGCGGCGAGGCCGGACAGGGCGGCCAGGCCGTAGTCGCGGTGCAGGCGGCGCTTGGCCGCGACGTCCGGCGCGGCGGCCAGGGGCGCCGGAAGGGGGGAGCGTTCGCGGATGTGGCCCAGCGCCGCGCGGGCGTCGCGCAGGCGCTCGACGACGTCGTGGAGCCGGGCGGTCAGGCTGACCTCGAGCAGGGCGGGCCAGGCCGCGTCGGGGGAGAGCGCGTCGGCCCGAGCCCGCAGCCGCGCCAGCAGGGGAGCGGCTTCGTCCCAGCCGGAACCGGCGCCGATCCAGGCGGCGGCCTCGTCGATCAGGGCTGCGGTCTCCGGCCCCGGCTCGCGGCCCTCGGCCCGCAAGGCGGCCAGCCGGTCGGAAAGGCCCGACAGGGCCGGCACCAGCAGCAGCATGCGTTCGTGCAGGACGCGGACGGCGGCCGTGGTCTCGCGCAGGCGCGAGGTGTCGAAGGGCAGGTGGGTCGACAGCAGGTGGATGTCGGTGGCGGCGCCCGCCAGCTGGCGGCGGTCGCGATCGACCTCGCCGTCGGGACGCCGCGTCAGCAGGTCGAGCGCCCAGCGGTCGGCGTCGTCGAGCCATGTCCCGATCCGCGCCGACAACACCGCGCCGACCGGGCGCGGAAACACCAGGCTGTGGATCAGGCCGGCGCAGAGGATGCCCAGGGTGATCTCCACCGTCCGGGCCACGGCGGCGTCGAACACGCCGGCCGGCGCGCCGACGCTGGGAAAGCCGATGATCGCCGCGGTGTAGCCGGCCAGCATCAGCACGTAGCTGCGCGGCGTGCGGTCCAGCAGCGACACCGCCAGGCAGCCGCCGACCCAGATCGCCAGGGCCAGGCTGAGCAGGAGCGGGGAGTTGACCAGGTTGGGGACCAGGGCCACCGCCGCCGCGGCGCCGAGCAGGGTGCCGGCCACCCGGTAGACGGCCTTGGAGCGGACCGCGCCGGACAGGGGCTGGCTGACGATATAGGCCGTGGTCATCGCCCAGTAGGGACGCGGCAGGCCCAGGCTGAAGCCGATGAACAGGGCCAGCATGGCGGCGGCGAAGCTGTTGGCCGAGAACAGCGCCGCCGCGCGGTCGATCTTGATCTTCATGGGCGGGTCAGGCGGGGCCTGCTCCCGTGGCCGTCTCCAGCGCGTCGAACACCCTGATCGCGGCCTCGAGGTCGGCGTCGGAGACCTCCCTAAGCAGCCGGCTGCGCAATTGTTGCAGGGCGTCCTCGATGATCGCGACCATGGCGCGGCCGTCGTCGGTGAGGTGGAGAAGCTTGGCGCGGCCGTCGGCGGGATCGTCGCGGCGCTCCATCAGGCCGGCGGCGCAGAGTTGGTCGAGCAGCCGGACAAGCGAGGGGCCTTCCAGGCCCATGTCCTCGGCCAGCACGCCCTGGCGCACGCCTTCGCCCAGACGGCTGACGTGCAGGACCGGCATGGCCTTGGCGTCGGACAGGCCATGCTCGGCCAGGGCGTGGTTGATCTCACGCCGGTAGATCCGCGCCAGGCGCGTAAAACCGCGCGTCACGCCGGCCTCGCGAAGAATCCGATCCTCATCCATAAAAGATAGGTAGCAAACTATCTAAAATATGCAAGGCCTCCCGTCGGCGAATTTCGAGGGCGCGGGGTCAGGTGAGGGCGAGCAGCGCGAAACTGGCCAGCCAGTGCTCGCCCATATAGTCGCCGGCGACGTGGGGCAGGCTGGCGTCGAGGTGGACCCTGGCCGCCTCGAAGCCGATCCCCCGCAAGGCCGATCCGGCGGGCGCGGCCTCGGCCAGACCGCGCCAGCACCAGGCCCGGCTGAGGTTGAGGCCGTCGAGATGGGCGATCTTGCCGTCCGAACGGTCGCTGACCGTGGCGGGCTGGAACAGGGTCTGCGGCTGCCTGGCCTCAAGGCGCGGCAAGAAGCGGCCGAACCACTCGGCGAAGTCGTCGGCCGGAAGGGCTGCGCGCATGCACTCGGCCTCGACCAACGCCGGCGAGAGGAAGTCGTCGCCGCTCGGCTCCCAGGCCTGGCAGTCGACGTCGGCGGCGTACCATTCCCGGGCCTTGGCGCTCAACAGGGCGTCCAGGCCGGCGTCTCCGGCGGCGCGGGCGTATTCCATGCCCAGGCGCAGGCCGAAGGCGGTGTTGGTGTGGGCGCCGGCCCGCACGGGATAGGTCGCCTTGGGCAGGAACGCCTTGAACCGGTCGGCGAAGGCTTCGGCCAGCGGGGCCAGGGTCTCCGACCAGCCGGCGAATTCGGGCGCGTCGCCACGCCGCAGCTCGGCCGCCAGCATCAGCAGCCAGGCCCAGCCGTACGGGCGCTCGAAGCCCCGGCTGGCGGGCCGATCGAGATAGGCGGTCTCGACCGCCACCTTGGCGGGGGTGAAGGCCTCGTCGAACAGGGCGCGGACGGCGCCGGCCTCGGCCATGTCCGGCCGCAGCCGCAGCAGGCGGGCCAGCAGCCAGTAGCCGTGCACGCACGAGTGCCAATCGTAGCTGCCGAAGAAGACCGGATGCAGGGCGCGGGGCGTCAGGGCGTCCTGCGGGCCGTCCATGACGTGGTCCAGCTTGTTCGGGAACTCCCGCCCGACGTGGCCCAGCGCGATGGCGGCGAACCGTCCGGCGGTCTCGACGGTGAGGACGGGAAAACGCTCAGTGGAAGGCGAGGACATACATCAATCCGATATTGACGAGCAGGAGCAGCAACGCGGTCGGCGTCTGGACCCGGATGACCGTGTTGCGGTCTTTCAGCTCCAGCAGCGCGGCGGGCACGATGTTGAAATTGGCGGCCATCGGCGTCATCAGCGTTCCGCAAAATCCCGACAACATGCCGATAGCGCCCATGACGGCGGGGTCGCCGCCGAACTTGCCGACGATCAGCGGCAGGCCGATGGCCGCCGTCATCACCGGGAAGGCCGCGAAGCCGTTCCCCATGATCACGGTGAACAGGGCCATGCCGACGGCGTAGGCGCAGACGGCGGCGAGGCGGGTGTCCAGCGGCAGCCACTGCACGGTGAGGTCGCCGACGATGCGGCCGACGCCGGCCATGGCGAACACCGCGCCCAGGGCGGCCAGCATCTGCGGCAGCATGGCCGCCCAGCCCACGGCGTCCATCAGCCGGGCGGCCTCGCGAACCGGCGCGGCGGGCGGGGCCTTGAGCATCGGCAGGGCGACGGCGAGCGCCAGCAGCACGCCGAGGGCCAGCGAGATCAGCGTCGCCTGCTTGGGCTCCAGCAGCGGGGTCCCGCCCCACTGAACCTGCTTGAGGAATAGCGAGCCGAGCAGGGCGACGACGGGGATGATCACCGCCGGGATGAACAGCCGGTCGCCATGGCGGCGCGCGCCTTCGCGGCGCTCTTCCGGCGAGGTGGTGGCGATGCTGCCGCGCCCCAGGCCGCCGAAGCCGGCCAGCGCGGCGAGGGCCAGGGCGACCAGGCCGTTGGCGAAGTCGCCGAGGCGGGCGCCGAACAGGAAGCTGGCCGCCACCAGGGCCCAGAACAGGGCGGTCTTGAACCGCTTGGAATTCGACCGGTCGCGCAGGTTCAGGATCGAGATGGCCGCGAACATCAGCCCGGCCAGGGCGTAGACATGCTCCAGGCGGATCATTCGGCCTTCTCCGCCGGACCCTGCGCCGCCAGCGTCCGCGCCAGCCGGCGATCGAGCAGCAGCAGCCGCGCGCCGTGGATGAACAGGGCGGCGACGGCGGTGGGTATGGCCCAGACCGACAGGTGCAGGGGTTCGACCATGACGCCGCTATGTTCGAGCACGCCGCGGATCAGCAGGATCGAGGACATGGCGATGAAGATGTCCTCGCCGAAGAACACGCCGATGTTGTCGGCCGCCGCGGCGTTGGCCCTGATCAGTTCGCGGGCTCTCGCGGGCAGGGGGCCGTGACGGTTCTCGGCGGCGGCCTCGGCCATCGGCGCGATCAGGGGGCGCACCATCTGGGCGTGCCCGCCCAGGGAGTTGAGCCCGAAGGCGGCGGTGACCTGCCGCAGGAACAGATAGAGCAGCAGCAGGCGGCCCGTGGTCGCGGCCTGCACCTTGCCGATCAGGTGCTTGGCCCGTTCCTGCAGGCCGGCGCGCTCCAGCAGGCCGATGACCGGGACGACCAGCCAGACCAAGCCGACATAGCGGTTCTCGTTGAAGGCCTTGCCGAAGGCCGAGACCACCTCCACCGGCGTCATCCCGGCGGCCAGGCCGGTGGCCAGCACGGCGGCGGCGACCACCAGCAACGGATTGACGCGGGCCACGAAGCCCGCGACCACGACGGCGACGCCGATCAGCGGCCACATCCCAGAATCCCCTCGCCCTGTTTTGCTGGAAGGCTAGGCCAAGCGGCGGGCCGACGCCAACGCCTTGAAACCTCGTCCGCGGTTTCGACGTCGCCCGCCGCGCGAACCGGCTTGCAAACCTCGATGGAGGCGCGACAGTGAGCGCAAGGACTCACGGGCTTGGGCATGGCCAAGGGCGCACGCGGGATCGGTAGTTCCAGGGACAGGGGCGCCAGGGCCGACCGGCGTCTGAAGGCGATGTTCGATACTGTCGCCGAAACGCCGGCTCCCGATCACCTCATAGACCTGGCCGACCAGTTGGAGGACGCCTATCGCCGCGAACGGGCGGGCGACGAGCCGGCCTCGGAATCCTGAGAAGACACGGCCGGTTCCTCCAGGGCCTGTTTCAACCGGTTGCGGGCGCGGTTGACCCGGCTCTTGATCGTGCCGAGGGCGCAGCCGCAGACCTCCGCCGCTTCCTCGTAGGTCAGGCCGGCGCCGCCGACCAGCACCAGCGCCTCGCGGTGCTCGTCGGGCAGCCGGGCCAGGGCCTCGCGCAGGTCCTGCAGCTCCAGCCGCCATTCCTGGCCCGGTTCGGCGCTCAGGCCGGCGGCGTGCAGGCCGTCGTGGTCGCCCACCTCCCGCCGCCGCCGCGCCGCCGAGGTGTAGAAGGTGTTGCGCAGGATGGTGAACAGCCAGGCGCGCAGGTTGCTGCCATCCTCGAACCGGTCGCGGTTGATCCAGGCCTTGGCCAGGGTCTCCTGCACCAGGTCGTCGGCGTCGGCGGCGTTGTGCGACAACGACCAGGCGAAGGCCCGCAGGGTGGGGATCAGGGCTACAACGTCGTCGCGCCATCGTCGGCCGGAGGCGTCCATCCGTCTGCTCCTAGCGTGCGGACCGGGCGCGGCGGTCGTGGGGCCGGTCGTCGCCTGGCTCGCCCGGAAACGGCGCCGGCGGTGGAATCTCCTCGGGCTCGGGCGGGGCTTCGGGCGGCGTTTCGGGCGCGGGCGGATCCGGCGGTTCGGGATCGGGCATGGCGACGCCTATGAGGTGAGGACGAAGAGTCAAACCCGCGCGGCGGCGAACTGGTTTCCTTGAAAACCTGGAATCGGGAATCGGCGTTAGATGGCCGGGCAAATCGGAGGCCGAGACATGCGCATGCTCACGCCGGTCAAGCTGCACTGGCGGCTGATCGTCGGCCTCGCGGCCGGGGTGGCGATCTGGGGCGCGGCGCCCCTGTTCGGCGCGCCGCCCGCGGCGCGGTTCCTGATCGGCTGGATCGGGGGCGCCTTGATCTACCTCGCGGTCTGCTGGCGGCTGTTCCTGACCGACGACGGCCAGGTCCTGCGACGAAGGGCGGCGGCCGAGGATGAGCCGCCCCTGGCCCTGCTCGGCATCGTGCTGGCGGCGGTCGCGGCCGGTCTGGTCGGCATCGTGCTGCTGCTGGGCGCGGCCCACAGGGCGGGCGAGGCGGCGCGGGCGCCGGCGGCGGGCCTGGCAGGGGCGGCCCTAGTGGTGTCATGGCTGGTGCTGCAGACGGTGTTCGTCCTGCACTACGCCCACCGGCACTTCGGCGACCGCAACCGGGACGGCGCGATCAACGGCGGGTTCGAGTTTCCCGGCGAGCCGGCGCGCACCTATATGGACTTCGTCTATCTGTCGATCTGCATCGGGGCGACCTTCCAGGTGTCGGACACCAATGTCCTGACCGCGCGGCTGCGCAACCTGATCACCGCCCACGCCGCCGTGGCCTACATCTACAACACCGCCGTGCTGGCCCTGGGGATCAACATCATCGCCGGCCTGATCGGCGGCGGGTGAGGCGCCATCGGAGCGGGGAGGCTAGAGCACGCCCCGCGCCGTCAGGTCCTCGATCACCGCCGCCGCCGCCTCGGCCGGCGTCGCCTCGGCGGTGGACAGGGTCAGCTCGGCCGCGTCCGGCGCCTCGTACGGCGAGTTGACGCCGGTGAAGTGGGCGATCTGCCCGGCCTTGGCCTTGGCGTACAGCCCCTTGGGATCGCGCGCCATGCAGGTCTCCAGCGGGGTGTCGACAAAGACCTCGATGAACTCGTCCTGGCCGAACAGCTCGCGCACCATGCGGCGCTCAGCCCGGAACGGCGAGATGAACGAGCACAGCACCACCAGGCCCGCCTCGACGAACAGCTTGGCCACCTCGCCGACGCGGCGGATGTTCTCGACCCGGTCCTCGTCGGTGAAGCCCAGGTCGCGGTTCAGTCCGTGGCGGACATTGTCGCCGTCGAGCAGGAAGGTGCGCACGCCGCGGTCGTGCAGTTCGCGCTCGACCAGGTTGGCGATGGTCGACTTGCCCGAGCCCGACAGGCCAGTGAACCACAACACCGCCGGCTTGTGGCCGTTCAGAGCCTCGCGTTCGGGGCGGCTGACCATCAGGTCCTGGCGGTGGATGTTGGCGGCCCGGCGCAGGCCGAAGCTGATCATCCCCGCGCCGACCGTGGCGTTGGTGTAGCGGTCGATCAGGATGAAGGCGCCGGTCTCGCGGTTGTCGGCATAGGCGTCGAACGCCACCGGCGTCGCCGTCGACAGGTTGCAGAAGCCGATCTCGTTCAGGGCCAGGGTCTTGCCGGCCAGATGCTCGAGCGTGTCGACGTCGACCTTGTGCTTCAGCGCGGTGATCTTGACCGGCGTATAGCTCGTGCCGATCCGCATCAGATAGGGGCGGCCGGGCAGCAGGGCCTCCTCGGCCATCCACAGCACGTGGGCGGCGAACTGGTCGGCGACCTCGGGCCGCTCGGTCGGCGGGACCAGCACGTCGCCGCGCGCCACGTCGACCTCGTCGGCCAGGGTCAGGGTCACGGCGTCGCCGGCGCGGGCCTCGGCAAGGTCGCCGTCGGCGGTGACGATGCGTTCGACGCGGGTCTGCTTGCCGGAGGCGGCGACGACGATGGGATCGCCGGCCTTGATCGCGCCCGAGGCGATGGTGCCCGCGAAGCCCCGGAAGTCGAGGTTGGGCCGGTTGACCCATTGCACGGGGAAACGGAACGGCTTGGCGGCCGCGTCGCTCTCGACGTCGATGGTCTCCAGATGCTCGACCAGGGTCGGTCCCTGATACCAGCCGGTCTGGGGCGAGCGGACGGTGACGTTGTCGCCGAACCGGGCCGACAGCGGGATCGGCGTGATCGACGCAAAGCCGAGCTTGTCGGCGAAGGCCTGGTACTCGGCGACGATGCGGGCGAAGGCGGCCTGGTCGTAGTCCAGCAGGTCGATCTTGTTCACCGCCACGACCACGTGGCGCACGCCCAGCAGCGAACAGATGTAGCTGTGCCGCTTGGTCTGGGTCAGCACGCCCTTGCGCGCGTCGATCAGGATGATGGCCAGGTCGGCGTTCGAGGCGCCGGTGGCCATGTTGCGGGTGTACTGCTCATGGCCGGGGGTGTCGGCGACGATGAACGAGCGGCGCGCCGTGGCGAAGAAGCGGTAGGCGACGTCGATGGTGATGCCTTGCTGGCGCTCGGCCTCCAGGCCGTCGACCAGCAGGGCCAGGTCGATGTCCTCGCCCGTGGTGCCATGCTTCTTGGAGTCGCGCTCCAGGGCGGCGAGGTGGTCGTCGAAGATCTGCTTCGATTCGTAGAGCAGTCGGCCGATCAGGGTCGACTTGCCGTCGTCGACCGAGCCGCAGGTCAGGAAGCGCAGCAGGCTCTTGCCGTCGGCGTCAGCCTGGAAGTCGGAGGCGCGGGGCGCGTCGTCCATCAGAAATAGCCCTCGCGCTTCTTCTTCTCCATCGAGGCGGACTCGTCGCTGTCGATCAGGCGGCCCTGGCGCTCGGAGGTGCGGCTGGCGCGCATCTCGGCGATGATGTCGTCCAGGGTGGCGGCCTGGGATTCCACGGCGGCGCTGAGCGGGTAGCAGCCCAGCGAGCGGAACCGCACCCAGCGGGTCTCCTCGACCTCGCCCGGCAGCAGCGGCATGCGGTCGTCGTCGCGCAGGATCAAAAGGCCGTCGCGCTCCACGACGGGGCGCGGCGCGGCCAGATACAGCGGCACGATCGGAATGGCCTCGGCGCGGGTGTATTCCCAGATGTCGAGCTCGGTCCAGTTGGACAGCGGGAAGACGCGGATGGTCTCGCCCTTGTTGACCCGGGTGTTGTACAGCCGCCAGAGCTCGGGCCGCTGGTTGCGCGGGTCCCAGACGTGGCCGGCCGAGCGGAACGAGAAGATGCGTTCCTTGGCGCGGCTCTTTTCCTCGTCGCGGCGGGCGCCGCCGAAGGCCGCGTCGAAGCCGTAGCGGTCGAGGGCCTGTTTCAGCCCTTCGGTCTTCATCACCTGGGTGTGCAGCGAGGAGCCGGAGGCGATCGGGTTGACGCCCCGCGCCAGGCCTTCCTCGTTGATGTGGACCAGCAGCTTGATCCCGTAGCGCTCGGCCACCGTGTCGCGGTGGCGGATCATGTCGGCGAACTTCCAGGTGGTGTCGACGTGCAGCAGCGGGAAGGGCGGCTTGCCCGGATAGAACGCCTTGGCGGCGAGGTGCAGCATGACGCCGGAATCCTTGCCGATCGAATAGAGCATCACCGGGTTGTCGAAGGCGGCGGCGACCTCGCGGATGATCTCGATCGATTCCGCTTCCAACCGTTTCAGGTGCGCTGAAAGCGGCCGCCGGTCGGCGTCCGGCGAAAGGGTTTGGAACGTGGTTCTGTTCACTGGCGCGGTCATGCCCAACGGCCTATGCGAAACGGCCTCGCGCCATTCCGGTCAGGCTGTCGCAATACATACACAGGCCGGCCGGCGCAGCGCATCTTATCTTACGCGGTTGATAGAGAACCTTATCGGCCGCCGTCGCTCCGCCTGTCGCGTCCGGCTTTGTCGCGTCCGTCCCTGGCGCGCTCGGCCAGCTGCTGCGCCGGCGTCTTCGGCAGGTCGGCCAGGGTCAGGCGGCCGTCGCCCTTCTTGTCGAGAAGCTGGAAGCGTTGCCGGGTGGCGGCCAGCCATTCGGCCCGGGTGATCCTCTGGTCGAAATTGGCGTCCGCCGCCCGCACCGGCTCGGGCTCGTTGAGCAGGCTGTAGGGCGCTGCGCCCTGCAGCCGTCCGAGGCCGCCGGCCTGGGCGCGGTCGCCGCCGCCCTTCCAGAAGCCGCCGCCCCGGCCGCTGCGGCCGCGTTCGGCCTTGGGCGGGGCGTCCTCCTCGTCGTCGCGGGCGATGCGCGGAATGATCTCCGGCGCGACCTTCTGCTCGTAGTCGGACGTCTCGAAGCCGTCGATGACGCCGTCGTGGTCGGTGTCCAGCTTGTCGAAGAAGGCCATGGCGTCGGCCTTGAACTCCTCGAAGGTCAGCACGCCGTCGTGGTCGGCGTCGGCGCGCTGGAACCACTGGACCACGGGATAGGGCTGGTCCATGGGCGCGCGGAAGGGCTCGCCGCTGGGGCTGATGAACACCTGTTCGCGCGCCGGGCGACGGCGATCGCCCTGATGGCCGGCGTCGCGGCCGTCTTCGCCGGGCGCCGGCGCGGGCTGGGCCGACGCCGCGCCGCCGCAGGCCAGGGCGGCGCAGACGCCGGCGAGCATCAAAGGGCGGATCATGGGCGCGCCGTCTCCAACAGGTCGGTCGTCATAGGGGCAGGTGGACGCGGGCGGTCAAGCCGCCCCCGGCGCGGTTGCGCAGCTCGGCGTCGCCGCCATGGGCCCGGGCGATGGAGCGGACCACCGCCAGGCCGAGGCCGATCCCCCCGGTCTCGCGCGAGCGGGAGGGCTCGCGACGGTAGAACGGCTCGAAGACGCGCTCCAGCTGCTCGTCCGGCACGCCCGGACCATGGTCGTCGATCTCGACGACGGCCGAGCCGTCCTCGACGAACACCCGCGCCCGCGCCGATCCGCCGAACTTGACGGCGTTGTCGAGCAGGTTCGAGAACAGCCGGCGCAGGCCGAGCGGATCGCCCTCGATCACCACCTTCTCGGCGCTGTCCATGGCCGCGTCGGCCCCGGTCTCGGCCATTTCGTCGGTCAGGCTCTCCAGCAGGGACGAAAGCTCAAGGCGGGTGCGCTCGCCCGGCCGGGTGGCGTCGCGGACGAAGGACAGGGTGGCGGCGACCATCGCCTCCATCTGGTCGATGTCCTCGCTCATCTTGGCCCGCACCTCTTCGGGAACGGCCTCGATGCGGAAGCGCAGGCGGGTCAGCGGGGTGCGCAGGTCGTGGGCGATGGCCCCGATCATGGCCGTGCGGTCCTCGACATAGCGGCGCAGCCGCTCCTGCATGTCGTTGAAGGCGCTGACCGCCACGCCGACCTCGGCCGGCCCGCGGATGGACAGCGGCGGCGAGCGCGGGTCGCGGCCCAGGCGCTCGGCGGCCTCGGCGAACAGGGCGATCGGCGCGGTCAGGCGGCGGACGAAGAGATAGACCACCGGCGCCAGGGCGACGACGGCCAAGGCCAGCCACAGCAACGTCCGCAGCTGCCAGGGGTCCGGCGCCAGCGACGGCTTGGGCTCGACGATGGTCCAGCGGCCGTCGTCGCGACGGACGCCGACCTTGAAGGGGGAGACCAGGATGCGCTCGCCGCGAAACTCGGCCGGCCGGCGCGCGCGCTGGGCGCGGGACCAGCCGCGATCGCCGGGCGGCGACGCGGCGGCGGCGGACCCGGCCGGGCGGTCGCCCTCGGGACCGCCCGGCGGCGGCGGGCGGCGCTCGGGGAACAGGCGGACGCGGTGGGCGACCACCACCACCCGGTCGGGCGCGACGCCGGCGCTCTCGGCGAAGTCGTGGGCCATCGAGCGCGCGCGGCGGTCGGCGGGATCGATGGTCGGGGGCTTGTCGGCGACCCGCAGCACCAGCGGCCGGCCGTCGCGGGCGACGACCGAGCCGCCGTGATAGGCCTGGACCACCTCGCTGAGCCGGTAGAAGTCCGGCGTCGGCGGCGGCAGGGCGAGGATGATCCAGATGTTGAGCAGCGTGGCCGCGACCAGGCTGAGGATGATCAGCGCCAGGACCTGGGCGAACAGGGGGGCGGTCTTCGGCCGCAGCCGATTGACGCGCGGGGCTTCGCTCACGTGCGCGTCACCTTGGCCGTGAACATGTAGCCTTCGTTGCGGATGGTGCGGATCAGCTCCTGGCCGCCGGCGCCGTCCTCCAGCTTTTTGCGCAGGCGGCTGATCTGCACGTCGATGGCCCGGTCATAGGCCTCGGTGTCGGGGCCGCGGGCGAAATCGAGCAGCTGGTCGCGGGTCAGCACCCGTTGCGGCCGTTCGACGAAGGCGCGCAGCAGCGAGAACTCGCCGCTCGACAGGTTGACCACCACGCCCTGCGGCGTGCGCAGCTCGCGGCGCACCAGGTCCAGCCGCCAGCCGGCGAACTCGACCCCGGCGCCCAGGGCGCCTTCGCCGCCGCGCGGTTCCTGGCGGCGGCGCAGCACCGCCCGGATGCGGGCCAGCAGCTCGCGCGGATTGCAGGGCTTGGGCAGGTAGTCGTCGGCGCCGAGCTCGAGGCCGACGATGCGGTCGGTCTCCTCGCCCATGGCCGAGAGCATGATGATCGCCGGGCCCTCCGGGCGGGCCAGCCGCCGGCAGATGGCCAGACCGTCTTCGCCCGGCAGCATGATGTCGAGGACCAAGAGGTCCACGGGGCCCTGGTTCAGCACGCGCTCCATGCCGGCCGCGTCGGCGGCGGTCTCGACCGTGTAGCCGTGCTTGATCAGGAAGTCGGAGACGACATCCCGGATGCCGGGGTCGTCGTCCACCATCAGAATGCGGGCGCTCCGCTGCGCGCCGATGTCCATGTCGTCCATACCGTCTTGTGTCAGCGCCGGATGGCCGGCCGATTTCAGACTCGTAACACGGACGCTACTGGAGGAAACGCGGCGCAACAGGTCAAATGCGGCGCACCCTCCAATTTGGATGAAGGACAATCGTCAATGCTCGTCTCCACCACCAACGATCTGCCGGGCTATCGCGTCGTCCGGCATATCGGCGTCGTCCGCGGCATCACGGTCCGCTCGCGCAGCGTCCTCGGCAATTTCGCCGGCGGCGTTCAGAGCCTGTTCGGCGGCAAGCTGTCGGTCTTCGTGAACTTGGCGGAGCAGGCGCGCCAGGAGGCCTATGAGCACCTCATCCAGCACGCCCAGGAACAGGGCGCCAACGCCGTCATCGCCATGCGCTACGACGCCAACGAGATCATGGAGGGCATCACCGAGGTCCTGGCCTACGGCACCGCCGTGGTGGTCGAGCCGGCGGCCTAGACCTCCATCGATTCGACGGCGAGGTCCGAGACGTAGGGGTTCGACTTCCGTTCGGCCCCGAACGTCGACATCGGGCCATGGCCAGGCACGAACTGGACCTCGCCGCCTAACGGCCAGAGCTTGCCGGTGATCGAGGCGATCAGGTCGTCGAAGTTCCCGCGCGGGAAATCGGTGCGGCCGATCGAGCCCTTGAACAGCACGTCGCCAACCTGGGCGAAACGCGCCTGGCGATGAAAGAACACCACGTGTCCGGGCGTGTGGCCTGGGCAGTGGACCACCTCGAACTCGGTCTCGCCCAGGGTGACGACGTCGCCGTCGCCCAGCCAGCGGTCGGGCGTGAAGCTGCGGGCGTCCGGCATGCCCCAGCGCGCGCCGTTGACGCCGATGTCGTCGATCCAGAACTGATCGTCGGGATGCGGGCCCTCGATCGGGACGCCCGTAGCCTCCTGCAAGGCCGCCGCGCCGCCGGCGTGGTCGAGGTGGCCGTGGGTGATCCAGATCTTCTCCAGCGTCAGGTCCTGGTCGGCCAGGGCCTTGAGCAGGCGGGGAACCTCGCCGCCGGGATCGATGATCGCCGCCTTGTTGGTCTTGGCGCACCAGACGATCGTGCAGTTCTGCTGCAAGGGCGTGACCGGCGCGATCAGCGCCTTGATGGGAGAAGCGTCCACGGCGTTTCCTTGGAATGGCCGCGCATGATCGGCGTTCAGGAGCCGCTAGAAAAGGCCCGAAAAGAAAAAAGCCCGGGCGCGAGGCCCGGGCTTCGATCTCGCCTTGCGACGGACGGGTGCTACTTCTCGACCCCGTGGGCGATGGCGTCCACCGGCCCTTGTCCGACCTCCAGGATGTCCAGGCCCTTGGCCAGGCGCGAGTTCCACAGGCCGTAGCTCAGATAGATCACCGCGCCGATGGCCAGGTACGAGCACAGCAGGATCGCCGGGATGGCGTCGCCGTGGGTGGCCTTGATGATGATGTCGGCGATCAGCGGATAGGCCAGCACGCCGCAGGCCAGGATGCCGAGCACCGGCACGACGCCGATCCAGGCCTTGCCGATCCAGAAGCCGCCGCCGGGCACCTTGAACGGACGCTCCAGGTCCGGACGCTGGCTGCGCAGGTACATGACGCTGATGCAGACGATGGCGAAGGCCGTGGCGGTGCCCAGGCTGACGAGGTCGCCCAGGATGGTGATCGGCAGCAGGCCGGCGGCGACGGCGATGGCCGAGCCGAGCAGCAGGGTGCCGATCCAGGGGGTGCGGAACTTCTTGTGCAGCCGGGCGAAGACGCTGGGCAGCAGGCCGTCGCGGGCCATGGCGAAGAACACCCGGGTCTGGCCGTAGGTCAGGATCAGCATCACCGAGGACAGGCCGGCGATGGCGCCGATCTTGATCAGCTTGGCGAACCAGGGAAGGTGCATGGCGTCGACGGCCACGGCGATGGGCTCGGGCACGCCGAGCTGCTTGAACGGCACCACGCCGGTCAGCACGGCGGCGACGGCCATGTAGATCAGGGTGCAGACCACCAGCGAGCCGAGTATGCCGACGGGGATGTCCCGTTGCGGGTTCTTGGCCTCGGCGGCGGCGGTGGATACCGCCTCGAAGCCGACATAGGCGAAGAAGATCACCGAGGCGGCGCGGAAGACCCCGGGCAATCCGTAGGTGAAGCCGCCCTGGTTGGGCGGGATGAAGGGGTGCCAGTTGGCGGTGTTGATGTAGAAGACCCCGAAGCCGAGGAACAGCAGCAGGATGCCGACCTTCACCAGCACGATGACGTTGTTGACGGTCGCCGATTCCGAGACGCCGATGACCAGCAGCCCGGTGACCAGCAGGATGCCCGCCGCGCCGACCAGGTTGAAGCTGTGGCTGGTGACGAACTGCAGCGAGCCGTCCGGCTGGGCGACCGACTGGATGAACGAAGTCGACAGGTGGGGCGGGATGATGATCCCGACGTCCTTGAGCAGGCTGGTGGCGTAGCCGGTCCAGCCCGCCGCCACCGTGGCCGCCGCGACGCCGTATTCCAGCACCAGCAGCCAGCCCATCACCCAGGCGAACACCTCGCCGAGGGTGGTGTAGGAATAGGTGTAGGCCGAGCCGGCGACCGGCATGGTCGAGGACAGCTCGGCGTAGCACAGGCCGGCGAGGGCGCAGGCGACGCCCGCGATCACGAAGGAGAGCATGACGCCCGGTCCGGCGAAGTTCGCCGCGGCGTTGCCGGTCATGACGTAGATGCCGGCGCCGATGATGCAGCCGATGCCTAGGAACACGAGGTTCACAGGCCCCAGGGTCCGCTTCAGCGCGTGAGTATTGGCCTCGCGCTGAATTTGATCGACGGATTTCTTTATAAAGAGCCTGTTTCCGCGCCTAGCGCTGTTTTCGGCCATTGGGGTTCCCCCTAAAGCGCATGACGCCCCCGGACGCTGCGCGTGTGGTTACTGTGGCGCGGGACGTTAGTGAGACGCGCGGCGCGGCGCAACGCTTTCGCGATCATCGCGAGGAGCCCTGCAAGGATTGTGCGGCCCGCGCCGGGTTTGCAGGCAGAGGTGACGCGGCCGGAGGGCGAGGCTATTGCATCGCCATGCTGCCGATCCACGACGCCCTGCCGTCCCTGAAAGCGGCCTTGCGGGGCCGGAACGCCGCCGTTCTGGTCGCTCCGCCCGGAGCGGGCAAGACTACCGTGGTGCCGTTGGCGCTGATGGACGAGCCCTGGGCGGCGGGCGGCAGGATCATCGTGCTCGAGCCGCGGCGTCTGGCCGCACGGGCGGCGGCCGACCGCATGGCCCGCACCCTGGGCGAGCCTGTCGGCGAGACGGTCGGCTTCCGGGTGCGCATGCAGTCCAAGGTGTCGGCCCGGACCCGCGTCGAGGTGGTGACCGAGGGCGTCTTCACCCGCATGATCTTGGACGATCCCGGCCTGGACGGCGTCGCCGCCGTGCTGTTCGACGAGTTCCACGAACGCAGCCTCGACGCCGACCTGGGTCTCGCTTTCGCCCGGGAGAGCCAGACGCTGCTGCGCGACGACCTGCGCCTGCTGGCGATGTCGGCGACGCTGGACGGCGCCCGGGTCGCGTGGCTGCTGGGCGAGGCGCCGGTGATCGAGAGCCAGGGACGCATGTTCCCGGTCGAGACCCGCTATCTGGGGCGCGACGCGCAGCGGCGCATCGAGGACCAGGCGGCCCGCGCCGTCGGCAAGGCCCTGGCCGAGGAGGAGGGCGGCGTCCTGGTCTTCCTGCCGGGGCAGGGAGAGATCCGCCGCGTCGAGCAGGTGTTGCGCGACACTGTCCGCCTGCCGGGCCTGGAGATCGCGCCCCTCTACGGCGCGCTCGACGTGCGCGACCAGGACCGGGCGGTGGCCCCGCCCGCGCCGGGCGTGCGCAAGGTGGTGCTGGCCACCTCGATCGCCGAGACCAGCCTGACCATCGAGGGGGTGCGGGCGGTCGTCGACTGCGGCCTGGTCCGCGCGCCGCGCTTCGATCCGGCCAGCGGGCTGACGCGGCTGGAGACCGTTCGCGTGTCGCAGGCCGCCGCCGACCAGAGGCGCGGACGGGCCGGCCGCACCGGCCCAGGCGTCTGCTACCGCCTGTGGGACGAGCCGGAGACCCGGGCGCTGCCGGCGTTCGCCCGTCCGGAGATTCTCGAAACCGACCTGGCCCGGCTGGCGCTCGACCTCGCCCGCTGGGGCGCGCGGGACGCCGACGGCATGGCCTTCCTCGATCCGCCGCCGGCGGCGGCGATGGCTGAGGCGCGAGACCTGCTGTTCCGGCTCGACGCCCTCGATGCGGCCGGCGGTCTGACGGCGCATGGCCGGGCGATCGCCGGCCTGCCGCTGCCGCCCCGGCTGGCGCACATGGTGGTGTGGGGCGCCCGGCGCGGCGCCGGCCGCAGGGCGGCCCTGGTCGCCGCCTTGCTGACCGAGCGGGGGCTGGGCGGCGCCGACGCAGACCTGCGTCGCCGGCTGGAGCGGTTCGAGCGCGAGAGCGGTCCCCGGGCGCGCGACGCGCGGGCGCTGGCCGACCGCTGGGCCCGGACGGCGGGCGAGGCCGCGCGCGGGCCTGGAGGCGGGACGAAGGAGGCCGAACCGCCCGACGACGGCCTGCTCCTGGCGGAGGCCTATCCCGAACGGGTGGCCAAGGCTCGCGGCGGCGCGGGCGAGTTCCAGCTGGTCACCGGCCGCGGCGTCTATGTCGAGCCGACCGACGCGCTTGCGCGCGAGCCCTGGCTGGCGGTGGCCGAACTGGGCGGCGGGGCCAGCCGCGACCGCGTCCTGCTCGCCGCGCCGCTGGAGCCCGCCGCCCTGGCCGAGGCCTTCGCCGGCCAGATCATCGAGGAGGACCGCGTCGAGACCGACCCCAAGGGGCGGGTGCGCGCCCGCCGGGTCCGCCGTCTTGGGCGGTTGATCGTCGAGGAGAGGCTGTTGGACCGGCCCGATCCCGCCCTGATTGCCGAGGTGCTGCTGAACCGGGTGCGCCACGAAGGGCTCTCGGCCCTGAATCTGGGCGAGCAGAGCCAGGCCCTGCGGGCCAGGGTCGCTTTCGCGCGCGGCCTGGACGAATCGGCCGCCCCCGACATGAGCGAGGCGGCGTTGATCGCCCGGCTCGACGACTGGCTGGCGCCGCTGGTCGCCGGCCGCTCGACGCTGGCCGGCCTGGACGACCACGCCCTCGCCGGGGCGCTGGCTGGGCTGATGTCCTGGCCCGAACGGCAAGGGCTCGACCGGCTGCTCCCGGCGGCCTGGACCGCGCCGACCGGCACGCGGGCGTCGATCGACTACGCCGCCGAGGGCGGTCCGCGCATCGAGATCAGGGTGCAGGAGCTGTTCGGGCTGGCCGCGCATCCCGCCGTGGCCGACGGCCGGGCGCCGCTGACGCTGGCGCTGCTGTCGCCGGCGCGGCGGCCGGTGCAGGTGACCAAGGACCTGCCTGGCTTCTGGGCGGGCTCGTGGAAGGCGGTCCGCGTCGAGATGAAGGGGCGCTATCCCCGTCACGTCTGGCCCGAGGACCCGGCCGCCGCCGCGCCCACCACCCGCGCCAAGCCGCGCGGAACCTAGTCCGTGGCGGCGTAGATCATGACGCCGGTGGCGACCGACAGGTTGAGGCTGTCGGCGCGGCCGCGCATCGGGATCTTGACGTTGACGTCGCAGACGGCGGCCAGCTCGGGCGGCAGGCCCGCCTGTTCGTTGCCCATCAGGATCAGGGCGGGGTGCTGGTACTGGGCGTGGCGATGGTCCACCGAGGCGGTCAGCAGGGTGCCGACCACGGAGCCAGGCCACGACTGGCGCCAGGCGATGAACTCGGCGACGCCGGTCTTGATCAGCGGCACGGCGAAGATCGAACCCATGGTGGCCCGCACCGCCTCGACCGAATAGGGATCGCAGCAGTCGCCGACCAGGATGACCCCGCCGCAGCCGGCCGCGTCGGCCGTCCGCACGATGGTGCCCAGGTTGCCGGGATCGCGGACCGCCTGCAGCGCCACCCAGCACTTGGCGCTGTGCGGGCGCAGGGCCTCCAGCGGGACGAACGCCTGCCTGAACACCGCCACGACGGTCTGCGGGTTGTCGCGCCGCGACACCTTTTCGAGAATGTCGCGGTTGACCTCGATCACCTCGCCGCCCGCGGCGACGGCGGCCTGGACGGCGCGCCTGAGCACCGGATGGTCCCTGGCCTCGGGGCCGTAGAGCAGGATCTGCGGGGCGTGGCCGGTGTCGAGGGCCTCGACGACGATCTTCAGGCCCTCGGCGAGGAACAGGCCGCTTTCCTCGCGCTCCTTGCGCATGTGCAGGGCGCGGACGGACTTGACGGTGGGGTTCGACAGCGAGGTGATCTGGCGCACGGTCATGGCTGGCCGCTCCAGCGGGCGAAGAACGACAGGCCGACGCCGCGCTCGCCGCCTTCCTCCATCAGCGCCAGCTCGCCCCAGTCGATCGCGCCGCCGCGCCCGGCCGCATGCCCGGCCATCAGGCCGGCGAGGGACAGGCCGGAGATGCGCTCGGCATAGGCGTTGAGGATGAGAAACGACGCTTTTTCTGAAAGAAGCTCGGCGCATAGGCCAAGAAGTTCGGGAAGATCCTCGAACAGCCGCCAGACCTCGCCGGTCGGGCCGCGCCCGTATTTCGGCGGGTCGAGGATGACGCCGTCATAGCGCGAGCCGCGCTTGACCTCGCGCTGGACGTAGCGTCGGGCGTCCTCGCAGATCCACCGGATCGGCCGGTCCTCCAGCTTGGACAGCGCGGCGTTCTCGCGCGCCCAGCCGATGGCCTTCTTGGAGGCGTCGACATGGGTGACCGCGGCGCCGGCGGCGGCGCAGACCAGGCTGGCGACGCCGGTATAGCCGAACAGATTCAATATTTTCAGAGGCTCTTTTGAGTTTCTGACCCGCTGGTCCAGCCATGACCAGTTGGCGGCCTGCTCGGGAAAGAAGGCCAGGTGGCGGAAGGCGGTGAAGCGGCCGTGGAAGCGCACGTCCCCCCAGGCCAGCGGCCAGGTCTCGGCCGGCGGCCGGGAGAAACGCCAGCGGCCGGCCTCGTCCTCGTCGGTGGGGTCGAAGACGGCGTCGGCCCCGGCCCAGGCGGCGGCGTCCAGGCGGGGCCGCCACAGGCATTGCGGCTCGGGGCGGACCACGCGGTAGCGTCCGTAGCGCTCCAGCTTGCGCCCGTCGCCGCTGTCGATCAGGGCGTAGTCCTTCCAGGCCGTCGTGCGCATGACGATCGGCGCGGGGGCGACGGCGGGCGGGCGGGCGGAAGCGGTCATGCGTCCGCCTTAAGCCCGGGGGGGCGGGCAAGTCCAGTCGTCGCGAACGTGACCTGCGGCATGTTCACCTTGCGACAACAGCGTGATTCCCGTTTAGTTGAAGGTCCATCGGTGGGAGGGAGCCGTTTTCGTGACCATCACGCTCAAGAAACCTGCCAAATCGGCCCGCAAGGCGAAGGGCGACGGTCATCTGCGCCGCGCGGAGATCCTCGAGGCGGCGGAGCGTATCTTCATCGCCGAGGGCTACGAAGGCGCCACCATCCGCAAGATCGCCGACGAGGTCGGAGTGTCTTCGACGGCGCTCTACATGCATTTCCGCGACAAGGCGGAAATCCTCATGGAGATCTGCGAGCAGTCGATCCGCAGTCTTTTGACCATCAACACCGAGATCGCCGCCCGCCCGGTCGACCCGGTGGCCCGCGTGCGGCTGATGCTCGAGGCCTATATGCGCTTCGCGCTCGACAATCCGAACGCCTACCTGATCGTGTTCTGCGCCACGCCGCGCGAGATCGTCGGCGAAAAGAAGGACCTCGTCACCGACCTGGGCGAGCTCTGCTTCGAGCGGTTCAAGGGCGTGGTGGCCGAGATCGCCGCCAGCGGCCGCCTGCGCACCGGCACGGTCGAAAGCGCGGCCCAGACCCTGTGGGCGGCCGTCCACGGGCTGGCGGCGCTGCTGATCGCACGGCCGGACTTCAACTGGTCGCCGCAGGACGAGCTGGAGCGCGTCATGCTCGACGGCCTGCTATACGGTCTCGTGATCGACTGAGGCGTCCGCCGCGCCGATCGGCCCTTGCCAGGCCGGGGCGGGGCGCTAGAACTGCGCCATGCCTCAAGTTCAGCTTCCCGCCTTCGCCGACGTTCTCGCGGCGGCCGACCGTTTGCGCGGCTTCGCGGTCGAAACGCCGCTGCTGCGCTCCGACGTCCTCGACGCCGCCGTCGGCGGCAAGGTCTTCGTCAAGGCCGAAACCCTCCAGCGCACCGGATCGTTCAAGTTCCGCGGCGCGTTCAACCGCCTGTCCAGCCTGACCGAGGAGGAGCGCGGCCGCGGGGTCGTCGCCTTCTCGTCCGGCAACCACGCCCAGGGCGCCGCCGCGGCCGCGCACCTGCTGGGGATCAAGGCGGTGATCGTCATGCCGGCGGATGCCCCGACGATCAAGATGGACGCCACGCGCGCCTGGGGCGCCGAGATCGTCACCTACGACCGCTTCACCGAATCGCGAGAGGTGATCGCCGCCGCCGTCGCCGCCAAGACGGGCGCGGTCGTGGTGCCCTCCTATGACGACCCCTACGTCATCGCCGGCCAGGGCACCATCGGCCTGGAGGTCGCGCGGCGGCTGGAGGCCCTGGAGACCAAGGCCGATCTGCTGCTCAGCCCGGCCTCGGGCGGCGGCCTGATCGCCGGCGTCGGGTTGGCCTTTGACGCCCTGTCCCCGGCGACCGCGCTCTACGCCGTCGAACCCGAGGGCTACGACGACCACGGCCGCAGCCTGGCGGCCGGCGAGATCGTCGAGATCGTCCCGCCCGGGCCCAGCCTGTGCGACGCCCTGCTGATGACGCGGCCGGGGGCGCTGACCTTCCCGCTCAACAAGCGCAAGCTCAGCGGCGCGCTGACGGTGTCGGACGACGAGGCCCTGGCGGCGATGGCGTTCGCCTTCCGCCATCTCAAGCTGGTGATCGAACCGGGCGGGGCGACGGCGCTGGCCGCGTTGCTGAGCGGCAAGCTCGCCCTTGACGGCCGGACCGCCGTGGTCGTGGCGTCCGGCGGCAACGTCGATCCGGCGGTCTACGCCCTGGCCCTGGCCCTGGTCTGAGCTGAGCCCTTATCGAGGGGCCTGATCGGGGCGGCTCAGCGCCGCCCCATGGGCGAGGCCGGAGCGGCGGCCGGTTGCGACGAGGCCGGCGTCGGCCCCGAATAGACGTAGCCGCCGCGCTTGAGGTCCGCCGCCAGCATCACCGGGGCCGTGCCGTTGTTCAGGCGGGCGCGATAGACCTGGGTGGCCTCAAGCACCCGCATCACATAGTTGCGGGTCTCCGAGAACGGGATGCACTCGATGAAGTCGGCCGGGTCGGTGCTGGAAGTGCGCGGGTCGCCGCAATAGGTGATCCAGGTCGCCGGCCGGCCGGGGCCGGCGTTGTAGGCGGCGGCGGCCAGCACGTACGAGCCGCTGAAGTCGTTGATCATGTGGCCGAGGAAGGTCGCCCCCAGCTTCATGTTGTAGTCGGGGTCGTAGAGCATCTCGGCCGAATAGCCGACGCCGACCCGGCGGGCGAGCGACTGGGCCGTGGCGGGCATCAGCTGCATCATGCCGCGGGCGCCGGCGGGCGAGCGCACGCCGGGATCGAAGCCGCTTTCCTGGCGGGTGATGCCGAAGACGATGGCCGGTTCGGGCGCTTCGGGGCCGGTCGGGGTGACGCGGACCGGATAGCCGCGCTCGGGCAGGACGAAGCCGCGCTGGGCGCAGGCCCGCACCACCCGCATGCCGAGGTCCTGGTCGCCGTAGCCGCGGGCCAGATCGACCAGCAGGGCGCATTCCTCGGCGTTGGGCAGGGTGTCGTCGATGGTCAGCACGAAGCTGCGGAACAGGTCGCGCTGGCCGATCGCCGCCAGCATCCTGGCGGACTGCACGAGGTCGCGACCCTCGAAGCGGGCGCGGTCGGCGGCGGTCGGGGCAGGGTCGCGGCCGAGGGTGATGGGGCCGAGGCCGGCCTTTTCGCGGGCGAGCTGGCCGTAGAAGGTGGTGTAGTACTGCCCGCCCTGGGCGTAGAACGCCTTGGCGGCGGCCTTGTCGCCGCGCGCCTCGGCCGCCCGCCCGCGCCAGTAGAAGGCGCGGCCCAGGGTGATCGGCGTCGCGCCGACCTTCTGGATGTTGGCGAAGTGCCTGTCGGCCTCGGCCGGGTCCTTGAGCTTGGCCAGGGCCAGCCAGCCGGCGTAGAACTCGGCTTCGGTATAGTCGGTCCCGGCCCTCAGGCCGGTGTTGTTGGCCGCCGCGTAGGCCGAACGGTAGTCGCCGGCCCGCAGCGCGGCGTTGATCAGCTGTTTGCGCTCGCCCCAGACCAGCTTGGCGCCCTGGTCGTGCAGGCTGGACGAGGGGAACTGCCGGACCAGGGCCAGGGCCAGCGAATCGAGATTGTGCTTGCGCAGGTAGCGGGCCTTCTCGACGGCGAAGCCCGGCGAGGCCTGCAGCGCCGCCGGCGTCTGGGCGGCGACGTCGTTGGCGTTGGCCGCGTCGGCGCGGAAGGCCATGCGGGCCTGGGCGGCGGCCTGCTGGTCGGGCGGCAGCAACGGCAGCAGGTCGCGCGCGGCCGGTCCCTGCGGACCATAGAGCAGGATGTCCTCGCGCTGGATGTGGTCGTCCACGGTCAGCATGTCGCCGAAGCGCGCCAGCATGGTGCGCTGGACGTCGGCCTCGAACAGTTCGTCGCGCCAGAACCGCTGGATCAGCGCCTTGGCGTCGGCCTGCCGCGCGCTGGCGCGGTAGGCGGCGGCGAGGGCCATCGCCCCCTGGGCGGTCTGGGGCTGTTCGCCGCCGAACCAGGCGATGGTCTGGCTGGGGCTGTAGCCCGAGGTCTCCAGCAGCTTTTCGGCCACCGCCTGCCGGCGATTCGGGCGCGGCCAGCCGGACAGCGTGCGGCGCGCCTGATCGATCTCGAAGAAGGACAGCTGTTCGCCGGCGCTGTCGGTCAGGGCCCAAAGGGCCAGTTTCTTGGCCGTCGGGCTGGTCAGCGAATCCATGGCGCCGCGCGCGCGGGTCCCGTCTCCGCTGCGGGCGGCGGCGATGGCCGTGCGCAGATAGCCGAAGTCGGCGTCCGAAACGGCCTGCTGGTAGCCTGTCGCCGTCGGTTGCGCGACCGGAGCCGCCGTGGGGGCCGCCTGCGGCGCGGGGGGCGGGGTGTCGTCCTCCGTCTGAGCAGCCGCGACCGACCCCGCGAGGACGCAGCAGGTCCCGACCAACAACGCATTACGCAACAAAGACGACAATAGATGCTCCCGCTTCCCGCTCGCACGTGGATGGCCTGTTGCGGCCAGGCCCCGCGCCGCCATATTGTCCGGCCCGGTCACAACGCCGCAACTCAAAGCGGCCCCATATCACGGCTTGTTGCTCCCGATGTCCCAACCGTTGTTCCAGGGCGCGCTCACCGCGCTCATCACCCCTTTCCGTGACGGCGCCGTCGACGAGGCCGCCTTCACGAAGCTCGTGGAGCGTCAGATCGCCGCCGGAATCCACGGCCTGGTGCCTGTCGGCACCACCGGCGAGACCGCCACCCTCAGCCATGACGAGCACCGTCGTGTGGTCGAGCTTTGCGTCAAAACGGCGGCGGGCCGGGTGCCGGTGATCGCCGGCGCCGGCTCCAACTCGACCGAAGAGGCCATCGAGCTGGTCCGCCACGCCAAGACCGTCGGCGCCGACGCCGCGCTGGTGGTCACGCCCTACTACAACCGTCCGAACCAGGAAGGCCTTTATCGACACTACGAGGCGATCAACGACGCCGTCCAGCTGCCGGTCCTGGTCTACAACGTGCCCGGCCGCACCAGCATCGACATCGGCAACGACACCCTGGCCCGCCTGGCCAGGCTGCCCAACGTGGTCGGCGTCAAGGACGCCACCGGCGACCTGGCCCGCGCCAGCCTGCAGCGTCTGGTCTGCGGCGAGCACTGGACCATGCTGTCGGGCGACGACCCGACCGCCCTGGGCTATATCGCCCACGGCGGCCACGGCTGCATCTCGGTGACCAGCAACGTCGCCCCCGAAGGGATGGCCGCCTTCTTCAACGCCTGCCTGCAGGGCGCCTGGACCACGGCGCTGGAGTGGCAGGACCGTCTGGTGCGGCTGCACAAGGCGCTGTTCCTCGACGCCTCGCCGGCGCCGACCAAGTTCGCCCTGGCCCATCTGGGCCTGTGCGCCGAGGACGTGCGCCTGCCCATCACGCCCTGCGCCGAAGCCGTGCGGCCGGCGGTGTTGGACGCCATGAAGGAAGCCGGCGTGATCTGATGGCGGAGAAGAAGCCCCTGGCCCAGAAGCTGGTCGCGGAGAACCGCCGCGCCCGCTTCGACTATTTCCTGGAGCAGACGTTCGAGGCGGGCCTGTCCCTGACGGGCACCGAGGTCAAGGCGCTGCGCGAGGGCCGGGCCAATATCGCCGAATCCTACGCCTCGACCGAGGGCGACGAGATCGTGCTGATCAACGCCTACATTCCCGAATACGGCCCGGCCAACCGGTTCAACCACGAGCCGCGCCGGCCTCGGAAGCTGCTGCTGCATCGCCGCGAGATCAACCGCCTGCTGGGGTCGATCCAGCGCGAGGGCCGGACCCTGATCCCGACCCGGCTCTATTTCAACGAAAAGGGCAGGGCCAAGCTTGAACTGGCCCTGGCCAAGGGCAAGAAGCTGCACGACAAGCGCGCCACCGAGGCCGATCGCGACTGGAAGCGCGAGCAGGGCCGCCTGATGCGCGACAAGGGCTGAGCGGGTCGGGCCGGGGCAGGCTCGCGGCCGGCCCTCAGTTCCGCTCGATGTGGGCGCGGGCCGCGCGGAAGACGTCCTCGAACATCGCCGGCGTCAGGCGGCCGGTGTTCGTGTTCAGCCGCGAGCAGTGATAGCTGTTGAAGATGCGGTACGGGCCGACGTCCATCTCGACGCCGTGGCCCGGCGGGGCCGCCGACGCCTTGGCGCCGAGGGCTTTCAGCACGTTCTTGCGCGACACGTCGCCCAGGGTGACGACGGCCTTGAGGCGCGGCAGCGCCCGCAGCGTCGATAGCAGGAACGGCCGGCAGGCGTTCTCTTCCTGGGTGGTCGGCTTGTTGCCCGGCGGCGCGCAGCGCACGGCGTTGGTGATGACGCAGTCGACCAGCTTCAGGGTGTCGTCCGGCCGGGCTTCGTAGACGCCCGAGGCGAAGCCCATCTTCAGCAGGGTGGCGTAGAGCAGCCAGCCCGCGCCGTCCCCGGTGAAGGGGCGGCCGGTGCGGTTGGCCCCGGAGCGGCCGGGAGCGAGCCCGACCACGATCAGCCGCGCGTCGGGATCGCCCCAGGTCGGGGCCGGGCCGTTGTACCAGTCCGGGTGCTCGGCCCTGTTCTCGTCGCGATAGGCGACCAGCCGGGGACAGAGCGGGCAGTCGCGGGGCGGCTCGGCCGTGGCGGCGCTATAGCTCATCTTCGGCGTCGAGCTCGGCGGGAGTCTGGTCGCCCTGGATGAAGCGGGGCAACGGCGACTGGCGCGGCCGGCCGACCACGTTGGCCAGGTCGCTGAGGTCGACGAAGGCGTCGGCCTGGCGGCGCAGGTCGTCCGAGGCCATCGGCGGCTGCGACTTGACCGTGGAGACCACGGTGACGCGGGCGCCCTTGCGCTGCACCGCCTCGACGACGCGGCGGAAGTCGCCGTCGCCGGAGAACAGCACCAGATGGTCGGCGTGCGCGGCCATCTCCAGCATGTCCACGGTGATCTCGACGTCGACGTCGCCGCGGAAACGCTTGCGGCCCTGAGCGTCGGTGAACGTGCGGGCGGCCTTGGTCACCACGGCGAAGCCGTTGTAGTCGAGCCAGTCGACCAGCGGGCGAATCGGGGAGTAGTCGTCGTCCTCAACCAGGGCGGTATAGTAGTAGGCGCGGACGAGGACGCCGCGCTTCTTGAACTCGTCGAGCAGCTTCTTGTAATCGATGTCGATGTTCAGGCCGCGAGCGGCGGAGTAGAGATTGGCTCCGTCGATGAACAAGGCTATCCGATCTGTCGGATAAAACGTCATAAAATCAACCTCTTGATGAAAAAGTGCAGTGAATGAATCTGGACGAGGCGGTCATTGTCGCCCTCGGCGCCAACCTCGCAGGCCCCGCCGGTCCGCCCATCGCGGCGCTGGAGGCGGCGCTGTCGCGCTTTCCTGCGGCCGGTCTGCGTGTGACCGCGCGTTCTGGTTGGTGGCGTTCGATGGCGTGGCCCGACCCCGCTCAGCCTGAGTATCTGAACGGTGTGGTGCTTGTCGAGACGGCGTTGGAGGCGAGGGCGGTCCTGGCCGCGCTGCACGACATCGAGGCCGGGTTCGGCCGCGAGCGCCGGCGGGTCAACGCGGCGCGGCCGCTCGACCTCGATCTGGTCGCTTATGGCCGGCTGATCGTCGACGAACCGGGGTTCTCGACGCCGCACCCGCGCGCCGCCGAGCGGCTGTTCGTCATGGGGCCGCTGGCCGAGATCGCGCCGGACTGGCGCCATCCGTCGAGCGGGCTCAGCGCCCGCGAACTGGCCGGCCGGGCCAGCGTCGGCCTGGACGCCTGTCCCGTGGCCGAACAAGCGACTGGACAAACAGCCGAACCTCCCGCATAAGCGGCGCCCTGCGAAAGCGGCGCGCGAGGCCGACGGCGTTGCACAACGTCGTCGAAATCCTTATTTTCAATGCGTTCCGCTGTAGGTTCGAGGACTCCATGGCCCGCGTCACCGTCGAAGATTGCGTCGAGAAGGTCCCCAACCGCTTCAGCCTCGTGCTGTTGGCGGCGCATCGGGCGCGTTCGATTTCCGCCGGGTCGGCGCTGCTGGTCGACCGCGACAACGACAAGAACCCCGTCGTCGCCCTGCGCGAGATCGCCGACGACGTGGTCGACGCCGAGAGCCTCCGCGAAAACCTGATCGGCACGCTGCAACGCGTCGACGAGCGCACCGAGGCCGAAGAGGAAGCCGAGACCCTGGCCCTGCTCGCCGATCCGCAGCACCAGCACATGAGCGAGCAGGAACTGGTCCGCGCCCTGCAGAGCGACCGTGACGGCGGTCAGGAGGAGCGGTACTGAGCCCCCCGGGCGCAGACCCTCTCATCCTGGAGGCGGCGGAGACCGCCGCCCCCGAAAAAAGCGCGCCTGAAGACGAATCTGTCGATCAGGCTCGGGCCGCCGCCAAGGCGGCGCGTCCGAAGTTCCTTCGGCAATATGAACTGATCGAGCGGGTCCGCTCCTACGACCCGACGGCCGACGAGGCGCTGCTCAATCGCGCCTATGTCTACGCCATGCGGATGCATGGGTCGCAGACCCGGGCCTCGGGCGACCCCTATTTCGCCCACCCGATCGAAGTCGCCGGCATCCTCACCGACTACCGGCTCGACACCGCCACCATCGTCACCGCCCTGCTGCACGACGTGATCGAGGACACGCCGGTCACCCGCGAAGAGATCGACCAGCTCTTCGGCGAGGAGATCGGCGAGATGGTCGAGGGCGTGACCAAGCTGTCGCGCCTGGAGCTGAATTCCGAACACACCCGCCAGGCCGAGAACCTGCGCAAGTTCATCCTGGCCATCTCCAAGGATGTGCGGGTGCTGATGGTCAAGCTGGCCGACCGCCTGCACAACATGCGCACCCTGCAGTTCATCCCCAAGCAGGAGAAGCGCGAGCGCATCGCCCGCGAGACGCTGGACATCTATGCGCCCCTGGCCCGCTCGATCGGCTGTCATCGCATCTGTTCCGAGCTTGAGGAGCTGGCCTTCAAGCACCTCAACCCCGTGGCCCGCGACGCCATCGTCCGCAGGCTGGAAGCGCTGCGCGCCGAGCAGGGCGGGGCGGTCTCCGTGGTCAGCGCCGAGATCGCCCACGAGCTCGAGGCGGTGGGCATGCACGCCCGGGTGTTCGGCCGGGAAAAGCATCCCTATTCGATCTGGCGCAAGCTGCAGCGCAAATCGATCGGCTTCTCGCAGCTGTCCGACATCTACGCCTTCCGGGTCATCGTCGACACCGAGGAGGACTGCTACCGCGCGCTCGGCCTGATCCACCACGCCTGGCCCTGCGTGCCGGAGCGGTTCAAGGACTTCATCTCGACGCCCAAGCGCAACAACTACCGCTCGCTGCACACCACGGTCGTCGGCCCCAAGGGCATACGCATCGAGATGCAGATCCGCACCGAGGCGATGGACCGCATCGCCGAGGAGGGGGTGGCGGCGCACTGGCGCTACAAGGACAAGTCCTACGGCTTCGACGCCGAGGCCCAGGAGGCCGCCGGCGGCCGCGACCCGCTGGTCAACCTGCGCCACCTCGTCCAGGTGCTGGAGCACGGCGGCGACGTCGAGGAACTGGTCGAACACGCCAAGATGGAGATGTTCCTCGACCAGGTGTTCGTCTTCACCCCCAAGGGCAAGCTGATCAGCCTGCCGCGCGGGGCGATGCCGCTGGACTTCGCCTATGCGGTCCACACCGACGTCGGCGACACCACCATCGGCGTCAAGGTCAACGGCGAGCTGAAGCCGCTGCGCACCGCTCTGAACAACGGCGACGTCGTCGAGGTGATCCGCGGCGCCAAGCCCGTGGTGCCGCCCGACTGGCGGTCGCTGACAGTGACCGGCCGGGCCCGTTCGGCCATCCGCCGCCATATCCGCCAGAGCGAGAAGGAAGAGTTCGCCCGCCTGGGCCGCGCCTCCATCGACCAGATGTTCGAGCGCGCCGGCAAGTCGCTGAAGGACGTCTCGCTGCGGCCGGCCCTGGACCGCTTCGCCCTGGCCGTCGAGGACGAGCTGTTCGACGCCGTCGGGCGCGGGCGGGTGGCCCCCAACCAGGTGCTGGAGACGGTGTTCCCCGGCCTCAAGGACACCGAGAAGGCCGCCGCCGCCGCCCGCCGGCGCATCGAGGGCGGCAAGGGCGCGCGGCTCTATGTGCGCGGCGGCGGCCTGACCGCCGGCGTCACCCTGCACTTCGACCCGGACTGCAGCCCGGTGCCGGGCGACCGCATCGTCGGCATTCTGGAGCCGGACGGGCAAGGCCTGACCGTCCATACCATCGACTGCCCGCATCTGGCCGACTACGAAGACCGCGACGACCTGTGGCGCGACCTGCAATGGACGCCCGAGGCCGACCGCAACACCGTCTCCCAGGCCAAGCTGCGGGCCACCATCCGCAACGCGCCGGGCGTGCTGGGCCAAGCCTGCACCATCATCGGCGAGGCCGGCGGCAACATCGTCAACCTGCGCATGCATCACCGCCAGTCGGACTTCTTCGACGTCGACATCGACCTCGAGGTCCGCGACGCCAAGCACCTGACCAACATCGCCGCAGCCCTGCGCGCCTGCCCCTCGGTCGAGACGGTGGACCGCGCCCGGGGCTGACGGCGCCTCGCGCGATTTGGGGAGGCGACTCCCGCCGGTTCGATGTATGGGATCGCCATGAACACTGACGACGTCCTCGACGAATTCCGCGCGGCCGGCGCATTGCGCGAAGGCCATTTCGTCCTGTCCTCGGGCCTGCACAGCCCGACCTTCCTGCAGAAGAACCTGGTCTTCATGGACGCCGCCCGCTGCGAGCGTCTGTGCAAGGCCCTGGCCGACAAGATCCGCGCCGCCGTGGGCGCGGTCGACGTGGTCATCTCGCCGGCGGTCGGCGGCATCATCCCGGGCTACGAGACCGGGCGGCAGCTCGGCGTCGCGTCGATGTACGTCGAGCGCGAGGGCGGGGCCTTCAAGCTGCGGCGAGGGTTCTCGGTCGAGCCGGGCGCCCGCGTGGTCATGGTCGAGGACATCGTCACCACCGGCCTGTCGTCGCGCGAATGCATCGCCGCCATCCGGGCGACCGGCGCCGAGGTCGTGGCCGCCGCCTGCATCGTCGACCGTTCGGGCGGCAAGGCCGATGTCGGCGTGCCGCTGATCGCCCTGGCCTCGCTGGAGGTTCCGGCCTATCCGGCCGACGCCCTGCCGCCCGAGCTGGCGGCGATCCCGGTGGAAGACCCGGGCAGCCGCAGGCTGGCCAAATGAGCAGGCTGCGCCTCGGGGTCAACATCGATCACGTCGCCACCATCCGCAACGCGCGCGGCGGCGCCCATCCCGATCCGGCGCGGGCGGCCGAACTGGCGATAGAGGCGGGCGCCGACGGCATCACCGCCCACCTGCGCGAGGATCGCCGGCACATTTCGGACGCCGACATCGACCGCATCGCCGCCCTGTGCCGCAAGGTCTCGCGCCCGCTGAACTTCGAGATGGCCGTCACCGACGAGATGCTGGCCATCGCCCTGGACCACCGGCCGCACGCGGCCTGCCTGGTGCCCGAGCGCCGCGAGGAACGCACGACCGAGGGCGGACTGGACGTCGCCCGCGGCCACAACGCCGTCGCGCCCGTGGTGCGCCGCCTGCGCGAGGCCGGGGTGCGCGTGTCGCTGTTCATCGAGCCGAGCACGGTGCAGGTGGCGGTGGCCGAGGCGATCGGCGCCCAGGTGGTCGAACTGCATACGGGCGCCTATTGCGAGGCCGTCCAGCATGGCCGGGTCGACGAGGCGGCCGCGCTGCTGGCGCGTCTGACCTCGGCGGCGGAGGAGGCTGCGCGGCGGGGCCTGGAGGTCCATGCAGGCCACGGCCTCGATTTCCATAGCGTCAAGCCGGTCGCGGCCATCTCCCAGGTGGTCGAGCTCAACATCGGCCATTTCCTGATCGGCGAGGCGATCTTCACCGGGCTGTCCGCCGCCATCCATCGCATGCGCGCGCTGATGGACGAGGCTCGGGCGGAGGTCGCGGCGTGATCCTCGGCATCGGCTCGGACCTCACCGACATCCGCCGCATCCAGAACTCGCTGGACCGCTTCGGCGAACGCTTCACCCACCGGGTGTTCACCGAGACCGAGCGGACGCGCTCCGAGCGCAAGGCCGACCGCGCCGCCAGCTACGCCAAGCGGTTCGCCGCCAAGGAAGCCTGCGCCAAGGCGCTGGGCACCGGCATGCGCCGCGCCGTCTATTGGCGGGACATGGGCGTGGTCAATCTTCGCTCCGGCCAGCCCACCCTGGCGCTCACCGGCGGCGCGGCCGAACGCATGGCCGAACTGGCGCCGCCCGGCTTCCGCCCGATCATCCATCTCAGCCTCACCGACGACCATCCCTACGCCCAGGCGTTCGTCGTCATCGAGGCCGTGCCCGTCGAGCCGCAGGCTTGACGCCGCCTGGGGCCTTTGGACGGCGGGCGACCCGCTTGCTCCGGCCCTGCCGAAAGTCTAGCAAGGCCTAACCGCGATCCGCCGACAGGCCATTCGAGAGACCGCTTCCGCATGACCGCCACCGCCAAGCCCGAGCCGTCCGAAAAGCCCGGCGCCGTCAAAGAGACGGTCGAGATCGTCAAGACCATCGCCTATGCGCTCGGCATCGCCCTCGTTCTGCGGGTCCTGCTGTTCCAGCCCTTCACCATCCCCTCGGCGTCGATGGTCCCGACCCTGTCGGAGGGCGACTACATCATCGTCTCCAAGTTCTCGTACGGCTGGTCCAAGAACTCGATCCCGTTCAGTCCGCCCCTGTTCCACGGCCGGATCATGAACCGCACGCCGGAACGGGGCGACGTCATCGTCTTCAAGCTGCCGCGCGACGGGCACATCGACTACATCAAGCGGCTGGTCGGCCTGCCGGGCGACCGCATCCAGATGAAGGCCGGCGTGCTCTACATCAACGACAAGGCGGTCGGCATGAAGCGGCTGCCCGACAGCAGCCAGGAGACCCCGCCCTACGGTCTGCAGAAGCCGGTCCGCGCCTATGAGGAGACCCTCCCCAACGGCCGCACCCACCTGATCAACACCGACTTCGACGACCATGGCCTGGGCGACGACACCGTGACCTACGTGGTGCCGCCGAACTGCTACTTCATGATGGGCGACAACCGCGACAACTCGGCCGACAGCCGCTTCGATCCCGGCCTGCCGCCGGGCGTGTCCGGCCCCGGCGTGTGCGCCTGGAACAGCGCCGCCGACGCCGCCACCGGCGGCGAACTGGGCGTCGGCTTCGTGCCCGAGGAGAACCTCGTCGGCAAGGCGCAGATCGTCCTGTTGTCCTGGGGCCGGGAAGCGTCGCTGTTCAAGCCTTGGACTTGGTTCACCGAGGCGCATTTCGACCGCTTCTTCCGCCCGATCAAATGAGCCTGCGAGACGCCGCCGTCGCCGCGCTGGAGCGGCGTCTCAAACACGTCTTCTCCGACCGCGAGCTGCTCGACCGGGCGCTGACCCACGCCAGCGTCGGCGACGGGGCCAAGCGGGTGCGCGACAACGAGGTGCTGGAGTTCATCGGCGACCGCGTGCTGGGCCTGCTGGCCGCCGAGCGGCTGGCCGTGCTCTATCCCAAGGCCCCGGAGGGGGATCTCGCCCCGCGCCTCAACGCCCTGGTCAGCCGCGAGACCTGCGCCCGCGTCGCCCGCCGCATGGAGCTGGGGCCGGCGCTGAGGCTGTCGGGTTCGGAGACCAAGACCGGCGGCCGGGACAAGGACTCGATCCTGGCCGGCGCCTGCGAGGCGGTGATGGCCGCCCTCTATCAGGACGGCGGCCTGGAGGCTCCCCGGGCGGTGTTCCTGGCGTTCTGGGAGGAAGAGACCGCCAGCCTGGGCGCGCCCAGGCCACGCGACCCCAAGACCGCCCTGCAGGAATGGGCCCAGGGCCAGAAGAAGCCGCTGCCGGCCTATTCTGTGATAAACCGGCAGGGACCGGACCATGCGCCGCGCTTCACGGTCGAGGTGACGGTGCTGGGCCTCGAACCTGTCCGCGCCGAGGGACGTTCGCGCCAGGAGGCCGAGAAGGCCGCGGCGGCGACGCTGCTCCAGCGCGAAGGCCAGTCTTGAGTACGAGAACGATGAACGAACACAACACCCGCGCCGGCTTCGCAGCCATCATCGGCGCGCCGAACGCCGGCAAGTCGACCCTGGTCAACCGCCTGGTCGGGGCCAAGGTCTCGATCGTCACCCAGAAGGTGCAGACCACGCGCTTTCCGGTGAAGGGCGTGGCCCTGGCCGGCGACGTCCAGATCGTGCTGGTCGACACCCCCGGCATCTTCAAGCCGCGCCGCCGGCTCGACCGGGCCATGGTCCGCTCGGCCTGGGGCGGCGCCGAGGACGCCGACGCCGTGGTGCATCTGGTCGACGCCCAGGCCGAGATCGCCGTCGCCGGCGGCCGCGCCACCGGCGCGGAGAAGAAATCGGCCGACGACGTCGAATCCATCGTGGCCGGCCTCAAGGGCGCCAAGCGCAAGGCGATCCTGGCGCTGAACAAGATCGACGTCGTCAAGCGCGACAACCTGCTCGGCCTGGCCGGCCGCCTGTTCGAGACCGGCGTCTACGACGAGGTGTTCATGGTCTCGGCCGCCAACGGCTCGGGCGTCGAGGACTTGAAGAACCGGCTGGCCGAGCTGATGCCGCCGTCGCCATGGCTCTATCCGGAAGACCAGACCGCCGACCTGCCCAGCCGCCTGCTGGCGGCCGAGATCACCCGCGAGAAGATCTATCTGCGCGTCCATGAGGAGCTGCCCTACGCGGCGACGGTGGAGACCACCAGCTTCGCCGACGCCAAGGAAGGCTCGGTGCGCATCGAGCAGACCATCTTCATCGAGCGCGAGGGCCAGCGGGCGATCATCCTCGGCAAGGGCGGCCAGACCCTGAAATGGATCGGCGAGAACGCCCGCAAGGAGCTGACCGAGATCCTCGACCGGCCGGTCCACCTGTTCCTGCACGTCAAGGTCAAGGAGAACTGGGCCGAGGAACGGGGCCTCTATTCCGATCTCGGCCTGGACTTCGACGTCTGACCGGATGGAGTGGGAGGACGAAGCCTTCGTCTTGTCGGCCCGCGCCCACGGCGAGGCCGGGGCCATCGTCGAGCTTCTGACCTGCCATCACGGCAAGTTCGCCGCCCATGTGGCCGGCGGCGCCTCGCGCCGGATGCGCCCGTTCCTGCAGCCGGGGGCCAAGGTGATCGCGCGCTATCGGGCGCGGGTGTCCGACCAGTTGGGCTCGGCGTCGCTGGAGCCGATGGGCGAGGGGCCGTCGGAACTGTTCGACGACGCCCTGGCGCTTAACGGCCTGGCCGCCGCCGCCGCCGTGGCCGCCGGCGCTCTGCCCGAGCGCGAACCGCATCCCGGCGCCTATCTGGCCTTCGAGGCGCTGACCGAGGCCCTGCGGCTGCCCGCCGTCTGGCCGGCGGTGTTCGTGCGGTTCGAGGCCGGCCTGCTGCAGGACCTGGGCTTCGGCCTCGACCTGTCGAAATGCGCGGCCACCGGCTCGACCGACGACCTGATCTATGTCAGCCCGCGCACCGGCCGGGCGGTGAGCCGCGCGGCGGGCGAGCCCTACAGGGACCGCCTGCTGCCCTTGCCGCCGTTCCTGCTGTCGGCCCAGGGCGGCCTGGCCGAGGGCGACATCCGCCTCGGCCTGGACCTGACCGGCCATTTCCTCGAGGCCTTCGTGTTCTCGGTGATGAACCGGCCCCTGCCGCCCGCCCGGGTGTGGCTGGTCGAGCGGCTGGGCGAGGCGGGGCGGCTCTGACGGCTCAGGGCTTCAACCCGACCGTCCGCCCCGGCGCGCCGGCCGCGTCGTAATAGGGCTTTCCGGCCGCTTCCTGCATGTTGAGCACGGTGACGAAGCCGTTGGCCGCCGGCTGCGAGCGTACGGTGCGGGCCTTGAAGGCGGTCGGACGGCCGCCCTTGAGGGCCTCGCTCATCACCCGGCCGGTCAGCTCGCCCTTGGCCTTGAGGTCGATCCGCATCAGGCGCGCCAGGGTGATCGCCCAGTCGGCGTTGCTGACCGGGGCCGGGCTGACGAAGCCCTTGCGGAAGTCCGGTCCGACGGCGGCCATGAAGTTGTGGGTGTCGGCGCGGCTGAACGCGCCGTGGATGCCCTGGCCCTGCTGCAGGGTGGTGTCGGCCACCTCGGCGGCGCACAGCTCGGCCTTGGGGCAGCCGGGAACCTGGAAGCTGCGGAAGCTGACCACGATCGACGGCGTCGGCGTGCGGGCCGACCCCTTCAGGCTGATGGCGCTGAGGGGCAGGGCTCCGGGGACGGCGCCCAGGGCGTCGTCGACGAAGATCGCCGCGACATAGTCCTGTCGGGTCAGGGCCTCGACCACGCGCGGGGCCAGGGTCTTGGCGTCGGCGTCCGGCAGATAGATCAGGTCCGAACCGCCGTTGGCGGCGATCACCGCCTTGGGCTTGGCCGGATCGGCGCCGAGCAGGGCGCTGCCGCTATGGGGCGGATGGCCGTCCTCCAGCAGCACCGGCAGGCCGTTGGGCTCGAAGATCGGCAGACCGAGCGCCTTGCCGAGGTCGATGGCCAGGAAGCCGGGCGGCAGGAAGCCGGCGGGCACGTCGTCGAAGCGCATCTTGGCCGCGCCCGAGGTGGCGCTGGCCTTGGACACCGTCGAGAAGCCGTGGTCGGCGGTGACGACGATGTTGGTGGTCTTGTCGAGCCCGAGGTCCTTGAGCGCCTTGCGCAGTTCGCCCAGGTCCTTGGAGGCGTTGCGGATCGCGGCCATCGCCGTCGGCCCGTTGATGCCGGGCGCCAGGGTGTTGAGGCTGTCGCCCTGATTGTGCTGGGTGCCGTCGGGGTCGCGCGACCAGAACACCATCACGAACGGCTTGTTCGCCGCCTTGAAGCGCGGCAGCAGCACCTTGGTCGCCACCGCCGTGAACCAGTCCTGCTGCTCGACGTTGGCGACGCGCACGCCGGGCATGATCGAGGTGCCGGGCCAGCTGTTCAGCCCCCGGTCCGGCGGCGTCGCCTGCAGGCCGGCGGCCCTGATCGCCGCCTTGACGTCGGCGGGGAGGGGGAAGTCGTCGGGCGGGAAGGCGTCGTCGAGGACGATGGTCCCCTTGCCGTCGCGGGCGGCGGCCGACTGGATGGCCACCGGCCCCAGCTTGCCGATCGCCGCAGTCGAATAGCCCTTGGCCCGCGCCGCCTCCAGAAGGCTGGTCTCGTTCAGGAAATTGCCCCCGAAGCGCTGGTTGAGCAGGCCGATGACCGCATTGTCCTCGATGAACGGGGCCGGGCTCATCACCGGAAAGCCCAGCGGCGCGCCGACGAACAGCGCATTGCCGAAATCGCCGGTGTCGCCCAGGCGGTGCCCGGTAGCGATGGCCGAGGCGTTGGGCGTGGTGACGGTGGGGTAGAGCGAGTGGCTGTTCTGGAAATCGACGCCCTCGGCGCGCACCGCGGCGAGTTCGGGAGCGGTCTCGGGCGTGACGACGCCGGAACGCAGGCCGTCGGCCACGAAGATGATGACGTTGTTCGGCCGTCCCGCCGTCCCGCGCCAGATCAACCCGCCGGCGACCAGGGCCGCGACCAGCGCCGCCGCGGCGATCAGGATGCGTCGTTTCTCGAATAAGCCGGCCACTGTCATCCCCCGATTGTCGAACGGGGCGCCTTATGGCCGGCTTCCATGACGGTCTGACGACGGGCGCGGCGCGGATGCGCCTCGGGGGCGTTGACGTTATGCTGCGAAAGAGCGATTCCCCGACTGACCCATGACCAAGCATTTCGATCCGCCGGATGACGGCGACCGCATCGTCGACGAGCCGTTGAGCGAGGCGCTGTCCAAGCGTTATCTCGCCTACGCCCTTTCGACCATCATGCACCGCGCCCTGCCGGACGTGCGCGACGGCCTCAAGCCGGTGCACCGCCGGCTGCTGTACGCCATGCGCCAGCTGCGGCTGGACCCGACCACGACCGCCAAGAAGTGCGCCCGCGTCGTCGGCGACGTGATCGGCAAGTATCACCCGCACGGCGATACGGCGGTCTATGACGCCCTGGTCCGCCTGGCCCAGGACTTCGCCCAGCGTTATCCGCTGATCGACGGCCAGGGCAATTTCGGCAACATCGACGGCGATAACGCCGCGGCCATGCGATACACCGAATGCCGCATGACCGAGGCCGCGAGCCTGCTGCTCGACGGCATTGACGAGGACGCCGTCGACTTCCGGCCGACCTATGACGGCGAGGAGGAAGAGCCGGTCGTGCTGCCGGCCGGCTTCCCGAACCTCTTGGCCAACGGCTCGTCCGGCATCGCCGTCGGCATGGCCACCTCGATCCCGCCGCACAACGCCGCCGAGCTGATCGACGCCTGTCTGCTGCTGCTGCAACGGCCCGAGGCGACGACGGCCGACCTGATGGAGCGGGTGCAGGGCCCCGATTTCCCGACCGGCGGCGTCATCGTCGAGCCGCGCGCCTCGCTGCTGGAGACCTACGAGACGGGCCGCGGCGGCGTGCGCGTGCGTGCGCGCTGGACCCGGGAGGATCTGCAGCGCGGCGGCTATCAGATCGTCATCACCGAGATCCCGTATCAGGTGAAGAAGGCCGATCTGGTCGAACAGCTGGCCGAGCTGATCGACAACAAGAAGGCCCCGTTGCTGGGGGACGTGCGCGACGAGTCGGCCGAGGACGTGCGGCTGGTGCTCGAGCCCAAGTCGCGCAACGTCGAGCCGGAAGTCTTGATGGAGAGCCTGTTCAAGCTCTCGGCCCTGGAAAGCCGCTTCCCGGTCAACATGAACGTGCTCGACGCGCGCGGCACGCCGGGGGTGATGGGTCTGAAGCCGGCCCTGCTGGCCTTCCTGGCGCACCGCCGCGAAGTGCTGGTGCGGCGGGCCAAGTGGCGGCTGGCCAAGATCGAGCAGCGCCTGCACATCTTGGAAGGCCTGCTGGTCGTCTATCTCAATCTGGACGAGGTGATCCGCATCGTCCGCTACGAGGACGAGCCCAAGGCCAAGCTGATCTCGACCTTCGAGCTGAGCGACATCCAGGCCGACGCCATCCTCAACACCCGGCTGCGCCAGCTGGCCAAGCTGGAGGAGATGGAGATCCGCCGCGAGCACGCCGAGCTGTCGGAAGAACGCGACGGCATCGTCGGCCTGCTGGCCTCGGACCAGAAGCAATGGAGCCTGGTCGGCGTCGGCCTGCGCGACGTCCGCACGGCGCTGGGCCCCGGCACGGCGGTCGGCAAGCGCCGCTCGACCTTCGGCGAGGCCCCGGCCGTCGACGCCACCGCCGCCGTCGAGGCGATGATCGTGCGCGAGGCGATCACCATCATCATGTCTGATCGCGGCTGGATCCGCGCCGCCAAGGGCAAGGTCGAGGACCCCTCGGAGCTGAAGTTCAAGGAGGGCGACAAGCTGGCCTTCCTGGTCCCGGCCGAGACCACCGACAAGCTGCTGATCTTCGCCTCCGACGGCCGTTTCTTCACCATCGGCTGCGACAAGCTGCCGTCGGCGCGCGGGCACGGCGAGCCCTTGCGGCTGATGATCGACCTCGACGACCGGGTGAAGATCGTCGACATGTTCCCGCACAAGCCGGGCCGCAAACGCTTCCTGGCCTCGAAGGCCGGCTACGGCTTCGTCCTTCCCGAGGACGAGGCCCTGGCCAACCGCCGCGCCGGCAAGCAGGTGCTGACGGTCGACGACAAGGGCGCGGCGGTGTCGCTGGAGATGACCGGCGACCGGGTCGCCGTGGTCGGCGACAACGGCAAGATCCTGATCTTCCAGGCCGACGAGCTGCCGGAGATGCCGCGCGGCAAGGGCGTCAAGCTGCAGGCCTATCGCGAGGGCGGCCTGCGCGACGCCCTGGTGTTCGACAAGGAGCAGGGCGCGGCCTGGATCGACACCGCCGGCCGCACCCGCGCCTGGCCGGAATGGGCCGAATGGGTCGGCAAGCGGGCCGGGGCCGGCAGGCTGGCGCCCAAGGGCTTCCCGACCAGCAAGCGTTTCCGGCCGCGCTGAGCCTTCGCGGCGGGCCTTGCCAGGCTCGCCGGACGCCTTAGGCTCGGCCGGCTTGCGCCATGGACGGGAGAGCGGCGATGGGCTGGAAGGCGACGCTCGCGGCGGCGGGCGTTCTGGCGATCGGATGCGGCGGGCTGTCGGACGCCCGCGAGCCGCCCAGGGCCGCCCTGCTGCGGCCGGCCCCGCCGGCGGCCGAGGGTTTCTCGCCGCAGACGCTGGCCGAGATGAACGCCGCCATGCGCGGCCTGGTCGACAAGGGCGCCTTTCCCGGCGTGATGACCATGCTGGTCCGGCACGGCCGCGTCGTCGACGTCCAGACCTACGGCAAGAAGAACCTCGCCACCGGCGCGCCGATCGCCCGCGACACCATCTTCCGCATGTACTCCCAGACCAAGCCGGTCACCGGCGTGGCGATGATGATGCTCTACGAAGAGGGCAAGTGGAGCCTGGACGACCCGGTCACCAAGTACGTCCCGGAGTTCGCCGACCTGAAGGTGTTCAAGGCGGTCGGGCCGAACGGCGAGATTCAGGTCGAGCCGGTCGCGCGGCCGCCGACGATGCGCGAGCTGATGACCCACACCGCCGGCTTCGCCTACGGGCTGGTGATCGACAACCCGATCGACAAGGCCTATCGCGACTCCGGCCTGCTGGGCTCCAAGAGCCTGCACGACATGGTCGTCGGCGTCGCCAAGCTGCCCATGGCCGACCAGCCCGGCGTGCGCTGGAAGTACAGCGTCGCCGTCGACATCCAGGGCTATATCGTCGAGAAGCTGTCGGGCCAGTCCTTGGCCGATTTCATGCGGAACCGCATCTTCGGCCCCCTCGGCATGAAGGACACCGGCTTCTATGTCCCTGCCGGCAAGCAGCCCCGGCAGGCGGCGCTGTACGCCTTCGATCCCAAGCGCAAGGTCATCGCGCCGGCCACCGGCTTCATGGTGCTGGACGTGACCAAGCCGCCGACGGCGGCCTCGGGCGGCGGCGGCTTGGTCTCGACCGCCGCGGACTACGCCCGGTTCTGCCAGATGCTGCTCAACGGCGGCGAGCTGGGCGGCGCGCGCCTGCTCAAGCCGGAGACCGTGGCCTTGATGCGCACCAACCAGTTGAGCGAGGCCGTGCTGGCCGGGCCCGACGGATCGACGCCGCTGGGACCGGGCGTCGGTTTCGGCCTCGACTTCGCCGTCGTCACCGACCCGGCCAAGGCCAAGACCGGCGCGGGGCGGGGGACCTATAGCTGGGGCGGCGCGGCCGGCACCTGGTTCTGGATCGATCCGGAGAACGACCTGTTCTTCCTGGGCATGATCCAGGTGATCGGCCGGCCCAAGACCCCGGACCTCACCGAGTTCAGCCAGGGATTCGTCTACAGGGCCCTGGTCGATCCGGCGCGATGATCCGCGCCGGCGCCCTGGTCCGCGAAATCGGGTGAAATCCGTTTAAGTGGCGGGAGGCGTGCGCTTCGGTTAGCCTGACGGCGACGCCTTCAAGGAAACTCCATGCTCCCGCTTGTCATCGTTCTTGTCGTCTTCGGCGTTCTGGCCCTGTTGCTGGCCGGAACCTACAACCGGCTGGTCGCCCTGCGGCAGAACGCGAACCAGGCCTTCGCCGACATCGACGTCCAGCTCAAGCAGCGTCAGGACCTGATCCCCAATCTGGTCGAGACGGTGAAGGGCTATGCCGCCCACGAGAGCGGGACGCTGGAGGCCGTGGTCGCCGCCCGCAACGCCGCCGGAGCGGCCCGCACGGTCGACGACAAGATCTCGGCCGAGAACGTGCTGACCGGCGCCCTCGGCCGGCTGATGGCGGTGGCCGAGGCCTATCCCGACCTCAAGGCCAACCAGAACTTCCTCAGCCTGCAGGGCGAACTGTCGGACATCGAGAACAAGCTTGCTGCCGCCCGGCGGTTCTTCAACAATTCGGTCGGCGAGTACAACGCCTCGGTCCAGGCGTTCCCGGCCGTGCTGTTCGCGGGCATGTTCGGCTTCGCCCAGCGCGACTTCTTCGACGTCGGCGAGGAGCGCGCCGCCCTCAACGTCGCGCCGCAGGTGAAGTTCTAGGCAAGGTTCGTCGTCGTGCAGGCCGTCGGCCTCCAGACCTACATCTGGAACAACAACCTCCGATCGACCCTGCTGCTGATCGGTTTCCCCCTGCTGCTGATCGGCATGATCTACGTGTTGCAGCTGGGGTTGATGGGGGCGGGCTACCTGCCGTCGACCGGCAGCCTGAACGGCGACCTGGGCTATTCCCTGCGCCTGCTGATCGGCTCGGCGCCCTTGGCCTTGGTCGTGGCTGGCGTCTGGTTCGTCATCGCCTATTTCTCCAACCAGCTCATCATCAACCTGGCGACCGGCGCGCAGCCGGTGACGCGGAAGGACGAGCCCGAGCTCTACAACCTTCTGGAAAACCTCTGCATCTCGCGGGGCATGCGGACGCCGACCCTGCAGATCATCGAGACCGACGCCCTGAACGCCTTCGCCAGCGGCCTGCACGAAGGCCAGTTCTGCGTCAGCGTCACCCGCGGCCTGATCCAGACCTTGGACCGCGACGAGATCGAGGCCGTGCTCGGCCACGAACTAACCCACATCATCAACCGCGACGTCCGCACCATGGTCATCGCCTCGGTGTTCGCCGGCATCATCACCCTGCTGGCCCAGGTGGTCTATCGGGCGGTGCTGTGGGGCGGGCTCGGCCGGCGCTCGCGCGACGACGGCCGGCGCGGCGGCAACGCCGTCTTCGTGCTGCTGGCCCTGGCCGTGGTGGCGGTCGGCTACGCGCTGGCCATCGTCATCCAGTTCGCCATCTCGCGTCAGCGGGAATACATCGCCGACGCCGGGGCGGTCGAGCTGACCAAGAACCCCGACGCCATGATCTCGGCCCTGCGCAAGATCAGCGGGCGTTCGCACCTCGAAGCGCCGCGGCAGGTGCGCGGCATGTTCCTGGAGAACGACGACGAGGGCGTGATGGGCCTGTTCACCACCCACCCCCCGGTCGAGAAGCGGGTGGCCGCGCTGGTGCGTTTCGCCGGCGGCCTCGACCTGCCGGTGACTCCCGACCGCCCGGCCGTCCCGGCCGCCGAGCCCCCGCCGGCGTCACGGCAGGATCAGGAATGGCCGTGGGGGCCGCCGCCGCCGGACGACGGCGGCCAGCGCGGTCCCTGGGGCTGAGGCGGGGAAGGCGAGACTTGCCGGGCCTTTATTCGGCGGCGGGCTCGCGGTCGCGGCGCGACATCAGCACCCAGCCCCCGGGACGCAGGATCTCGATCGGGTTGAAGCGGGCCTTGTAGGCCATCTTGACGCTGCCGTTGACCCAATAGCCGAGATAGACGTAGGGCGCGCTGGTCAGCACCGCCTGGATGACGTGGTCGAGGATGATGAACGAGCCGAGACTGAGCTTGGTCATCGCTGGATCGTAGAAGCTGTAGACCAGCGACAGGCCGTCGTTGAGCATGTCGACCAGCACGCAGGCGATCAGGTCGCCCGGGCCGCCGTCGGTCGAAGGGGCGCGGTACTCGACGATATGGGTGCGGACCGCGGTGTCCTCGACCATGGCCACATAGTCGGGCCAGGTCATGTCGGCCATGCCGCCTTCGGCGTGGCGGGCCAGGAGGTAGCGGCGCAGCAGGTCGAACTGCTCCATCGTCGCCTCGGCCTCGACGATGTGGCGGCGCAGGTGGCCGTTACGGTCGAGGATGCGGCGCTCGGAGCGCGAAAACCGATAGTCGGCGGCCGGGATGCGGGCGGAGACGCAGGCCTCGCAGGCCTCGCAGGCCGGGCGGTAGGCGATGTTCTGGGAACGGCGGAAACCGACCTGGGTCAGGGCGTCGTTGACGCTGGGGCCGTCGTTCAGCGGCAGGTGGGCGAACACCTTGCGCTCCTGGCGGCCGGGCAGATAGGGGCAGGGCGACGCCGCCGTCAGGAAGAAGCGTAACTGGCGCGTCGCAAAGTGGTGTGTCACGGACGGGCGTCATCCCAGACGGCCCCCAACCGGGCCGGCGCTGTCTCGGATTAGGACGCAAGCCGAGCTTTCACGCAAGCGTCGCTTGCGCCGCAGGCCCCAGGGCGGCCTGAAGCTTCAGAGGCTGTGGTCGGGCGGCAGCACGGGCGCCTCGCGCAGCAGCACGATGGCGATGCGGCGGTTGCCGGGCAGGGTGGGATCGTCCGGATAGAGCGGGTCGGAATTGGCCTTGCCCGACACCTGATAGACCCGGTCGGCGTCGACGCCGGCCGCCTGCATGATCTGGCGGGCGGCGTTGGCCCGCGCCGCCGAGAGCTGCCAGTCGTTCTCGGTTTTCGAGCCGTCGGCGTTGGCGCTGGTGTGGCCCGAGATGGTGATGCGGTTGGGCAGCTGGTTGACGATCTTGGTGATGGCGCGCAGCAGGATCTTGGCGCGGTCGTTGGGCGCGGCCGAGCCTTCCTTGTACATCGACCGGCCGTCCTGGTCGACGAGCTGGATGCGCAGGCCCTCGGGGGTCTGGTCGATCAGCACCTGCTTGGACAGCTCGGCCAGTTCGGGCATGTCCTGCAAGGCTTGGCGCAGCGACTGGGCCGCGCTCTGGAAGGCCTGGTCCTCGCGCCGCTCCAGCGCCTTCTCCATGGCCGCCTGCTGGGCGGTCTTGGCGTCCTGGGGCTTGCCGTCGCCGCGGCCGGTCTGGCCGGCCGGCTGGCTGTCGGGGGCGATCTGGTCGATCACCGTCATCGAGCCGTTGCTCTTGACCCCGTCGTCGCCTAGGGCGGTGCCGCCGAGGATGCCGCCCGAGCCGCTGGTCGACTGCGAGACGCTGGCCGGCGCGAAATAGTCGGCGATGCCGCGCTTCTGTTCGGGGCTGGTGGTGTTGATCAGCCACATCAGGAGGAAGAAGGCCATCATCGCGGTGACGAAGTCGGCATAGGCCACCTTCCAGGCGCCGCCATGGTGGCCGTGCCCCATCACCTTCTTGACCTTGCGGATGGTCACCGACCCGTCGCCGACCGCCATGACCCGTCCTTAAGCGCGATTAACCTCAGTTGGGATGAAAGTGCCCGGCGGACGTTAAGATGGGGTTGCGGCGCCGGCGCGTGGCGGCCTAATCCCCAGGCACGGGTTCATGAACTGGGGTGTGCGGTGATGAAGGTCGCGTTCGTCGGGTTGGGCGTCATGGGCTTTCCCATGGCGGGGCATCTGGCCAAGGCCGGGCACGAGGTCTCGGTGTTCAACCGCAGCCCGGCCAAGGCCGGGCGCTGGGTGGAGACCCATGGCGGCCGGGCGGGCGCGACCATCGCCGAGGCGGTGAGGGATTGCGAACTGGTCGCCCTGTGCGTCGGCAATGACGACGACGTCCGCGCCGTGCTCAAGGAGGCGCTGCCGGCCATGGCGGCGGGCGGGATCGTCGTCGACCACACCACGACTTCGGCCAAGCTGGCGCGCGAGGCGGCCGAGGCGGCGGCGGCCCAGGGCAGGACTTTCCTCGACGCGCCGGTCTCCGGCGGCCAGGCCGGGGCCGAGAACGGCCAGTTGACCATCATGGTCGGCGGCGACGAGGCGGCGTTCGAACGGGCGCGGCCGGTCCTGGAGGCCTACGCCAAGGCCATCCGCCGCATCGGCGGGGTCGGCGCCGGCCAGCAGGCCAAGATGTGCAACCAGATCGCCATCGCCGGCGTGGTGCAGGGGGTGGCCGAGGCCGTCCACTTCGCCAAACAGGCCGGTCTCGACACCGACGCCGTGCTGGAGGCGATCTCCAAGGGCGCGGCGCAGTCCTGGCAGATGGAGAACCGCTGGAAGACCATGGTCGAGGGCCGGTTCGACTTCGGCTTCGCGGTCGACTGGATGCGCAAGGACCTGGGCATCGCTCTGGAAGAGGCGCGCGCCAACGGCGCGCAGCTGGCGGTGACCGCCTTGGTCGATCAGTTCTACGCCGAGGTCCAGGCCATGGGCGGGCGGCGTTGGGACACCTCCAGCCTCGCGGCGCGGCTGGACCGCTGAGCGGACAAAAGATTAAATAGGGACGGGATATGCGTGTTTTTTCAATGGCCTTGGCCGGAATTCTGGCGGCGTTTTCGCTCGGCGCGGCCAAGGCTGAGGTTCCCGCCCTGACCCAGGCGAAGGAAGGCGACTTCGTCGTCCGCGACTTCCGGTTCAGGTCCGGCGAAAGCCGGCCGGAGCTGCGGCTGCACTACACCACCCTGGGCCAGCCCAGGCGCGACGCCCAGGGCCGCGTGACCAACGCGGTGATGGTCCTGCATGGCACCGGGGGGACGGGGCGGCAGTTCTTCGCCCCGCAGTTCGCCGACGTGCTGTTCGCGCCGGGCGGCCTGCTCGACCCGGCCAAGTACTACGTGATCTTGCCGGACGGGATCGGGCACGGGAAATCCTCCAAGCCCAGCGACGGCCTGCGCGCCCGCTTCCCGCATTACGACTACGACGACATGGTGCTGGCCCAGCACGAACTGCTGACCAAGGGCCTTGGGGTGGATCATCTGCGGCTGCTGATGGGCACCTCGATGGGCTGCATGCACGGCTTCGTCTGGGGCGAAACCTATCCGGCCTTCGCCGACGCCCTGATGCCGCTGGCCTGCCTGCCGACCGAGATCGCCGGCCGCAACCGCACCTGGCGCAAGATGCTGATGGACGCCATAGTCAAGGACCCGGCCTGGAAGGGCGGCGACTATGCCGAACAGCCGAAGGAGGGTTTGCGCACGGCGCTCGACCTCTTGCTGATCGCAGGCGCCTCGCCGCTGCCGATGCAGAAGGCGCTGCCAACCCGCGAAGCGGCGGACAAATATCTGGACGAGTACTTCGCCCAGAGGTCGGCCGCGCTGGACGCCAACGACCTGCTCTATCAGGTCGACGCCTCGCGCGACTACGATCCCTCGGCGGGACTGGAGAAGATCGTCGCCCCGGTGATGTGGATCAACTCGGCCGACGATTTCATCAATCCGCCCGAGCTGGGGATCGCCGAGCCGGCGGCCAGGCGGCTCAAGAACGGCCGCTTCGTGCTGATCCCGGTCGGCGAGAACACCCACGGCCACGGCACCCACACCTGGGCGGCGATCTGGAAGGACAGGCTGGCCGAACTGCTGAAGACGTCGGAACGCTGATCAGTCCTCGACGGCGTCAAGGATGAAGTCGGTCAGCAGCTTTTCCGACAAGGGGTGCGCGCCGCGGATCTGGTAGTTGGTGGTGGTGATCACCGCCGTCAGGTCGAGGTCGGGCGCGACGATCACCTTGTTGCCGCCGGTGCCGCTCATGATCCAGGCCGGATGGGCTTTCCCCTTGGCCGGAAAGCTCTTGAGCCACCACAGATAGCCATAGTTGGTCTGGTCGTCGACCTGGGCGTGCGGCGAGGTCGAGGCCTTGACCCATTCGGCCGGCACGACGCGCCGGCCGTTCCAGACGCCGCCGTCGAGATAGAGCTGGCCGAGCTTGAGCAGGTCGCGGCTGCGCAGGCCCAGGCCGCCGCCGCCCTGGGGCAGGCCCAGCGGCGAAAGCTGCCATTCGGGCTTGTCGATCCCCAGGGGCGTGAACAGGTTGCGTTCGGCGTAGTCCTGGAGCGGCGTCTTGGTCGCCCGTTCCAACAGGGCCCCAAGCGTGGTGACGCCGGCCGTGCAGTAGCTGAAGCTGCGGCCGAATGGGGCGTCCTTGGGCTTGGGCTCCCAGCTCGGGAAGCCCTTGACCGGCAGGTCGAGGGCGAACTTCACCCAGTCCTCGATGAGGTACATCCGCTCTTCGTTGCCGCGCGAAAACTGATTGTTGTCATCGCACTCCAGGAGGGAGCTCATGCTGAGCAGGTCCTCCACGGAGATATCGTCCTTCCGCTTGTCGGGGTTGGCCAGCGGCTGCTTGTCGGGGAAATAGGGCAGGACGCGGGCCTGAACCCCCGGGATGGCCTTTCGATCGATGGCGATCCCGACCAGCATGCTGGTCACGGTCTTGGTGACCGAACGGGTGTTGCGCCGCGCGTCGCGGCCGCCGGCGTCGTAATAGGCCTCGTGGATCAGCCGGCCGTGGCGGGCGATCAGCACGCTGGTGATCTGCTGGAAATCGCCCTTGCGCACGGCCGCGTCCATCGCCGCCAGGCGGTCGGCGGACAGGCCCTGGCTTGCGGGCGGCGTGGGCTGGGCGTCGTCCAGCATGGCGCGGCGCGCGGGCTCGGGCGCGGCGGGGGCCGCCGACGCGGGCGCGGCCTGCGACAGGGCGGCGGCCAAGACCAGAACGGCGACGCGCTTCATGAATGTCTCCCCGGACGGACGATTGCGAGGCGGTCTCTAGCTCCGCCGCGGGCGGCGGTCTTGTATCGGCGCAACATCTTCGCCGCCGCCCCGGCGGCGGTAGCGGCCGGGCGTCACCCCGAAGGCGGAGCGGAACGCCCGGTGCAGGTGGCTCTGATCGACGAAGCCGGTCTCGGCCGCCACCTCGGCGAGCGAGGCCCGCGCCCGCCCGAGCAGGGAGGCCGCGCGCTCCAGCCTGCGCCCGCGCAGGTATTCCCCCGGCGCGCAACCCAGATAGCGCCGGAACACCCGCGCCAGATGCACCGGATGCACGCCGACCTCGCGGGCCACCGTGGCCACGCTCAGTTCGGGATCGTCGGCTTCCCAGATCATCTCGTGCGCCCTGGCCAGCCAGGCGGGGGGCTGGTTCGCCCGCGCCCGGTCGGGAACGAGGCTGCCGAACAGTTGCATGGCCAGGGCTTCGAGGGCGAAGTCGCCGCACGGGCCGCCCAGTTCGCGGGCGATCAGCCGGGCGGCGTGCACGGCGTAGGGATCGTGCAGCCGGACGGCCGGGCCCAGGCGCGGCGCGTCGGCGATCAGGCCGCCCTCGACGCCGCGCGGCACGGTCAGGGCGACGAAGCGCCCCTGGCCGTGCAGGAAGCGGTCGCGATGGGTGACGCCGGCCGGGTTGAACACCAGGAACGGCGCGCAGGCCAGGGGCGGCGCCGAACGGGCCGTCGACAGATAGACCCCCGACAGCGCCAGGACGAAATGGGCGTCCTCGTGCGTGTGGGTGCGGACCTCCTCCTCGGGGGCCGTGGCGGCCAGCCGGGCGAAGCCGAGCCCCGCGGCCTGGCGCGCGGCCTCGCCGCGACCGTAGAACTGGCCCGAACGCCGCAGCAGGGGCGCGTCCGGAGCGATCGGCGTCAGGCCCCGAGCAGCCGCGCCGCGCGGGGCGCGAAATAGGTGACCACGCCCGAGCAACCGGCCCGCTTGAACGCCGTCAGGCTTTCCAGGATGGCGCGGTCCTCGTCGATCCAGCCGTTCTGGGCGGCGGCGGTGATCATCGCGTACTCGCCGGAGACCTGGAAGGCGAGGGTCGGCATGGCGAAGGTCTCGACCACGCGGCGGACGATGTCGAGATAGGGCATGCCCGGCTTGACCATGATCAGGTCGGCGCCTTCGGCGATGTCGAGGGCGACCTCGCGCAGGGCCTCGTCGGTGTTGCCCGGGTCCATCTGATAGGTCTTCTTGTCGCCCTTGAGCGCGACCGCGGTGCCGATGGCGTCGCGATAGGGGCCGTAGAAGGCCGAGGCGTACTTGGCCGCATAGGCCATGATCATGGTGTCGGTCCGGCCGGCGGCCTCGAGCGCGGCGCGCAGGGCGCCGACCCGGCCGTCCATCATGTCCGAGGCGGCCAGCACGTCGGCGCCGGCCTCGGCCTGCATCAGGCCCAGCTCGACCAGGCGCTCGATGGTGGCGTCGTTGAGGATGCGGCCGTCCTCGATCAGGCCGTCGTGGCCGTGGTCGGTGAAGGGATCGAGGGCCAGGTCGCACATCAGGCCGACCTCGGGGGCGGCGTCCTTCATGGCCTTCAGCGCGCGGGCCACCAGGCCGTCGGGATTATGGCCCTCGGTTCCGAGGGCGTCCTTCTTGGCGCCGTCGACATGGGGGTGGACGGCGATGGCCGGAATGCCGAGCGCGCGGGCCTCGACGGCGGTGCGGGCCGCCTCGGCGACCGACAGGCGGGCGACGCCGGGCATGGAGGGCACGGGCACGCGGGCCTCGTCGCCGTCATGCACCACGATGGCCCACACCAGGTCGGCCGGGGTGAAGACCGTCTCGCGCGTCAGCCGTCGAATCCAGTCGGCCTGCCGCAGGCGGCGCGGACGAAGGGCGGGGAAGGGCGCGAGCGGCGCATTGAACATGACGGGCCTCGGCGGCGTGCGGTGCGTTTGGATCAGGCCCGCACGTGGCCTATCGGCCGTCCGGATGCAAGCCGGACGAACCCGTAGGCCGACGAAATCACCAGCCACAGGGCGCTGGCCACGCCCAAGGCCACCGAGGCGATCATGAAGGTGATCACCCACCGGCCGATATGGATGTCGGCGAGGCGGACCGACACCGCGTCGAGGAGATCGAAGTCCGAACCCACCGCCACGTGGACCATCTCGCCGATGATCGCCAGCACCGCCGCCAGGCCCGACACCCCGGCCAGCAGCGCGAAGCCGAACCCGACCCAGAAGATGAAGATCTGGAAGCGGTGATGCGACCGCGCCAGGGCCGTCGCGTCGCCCCGCCGCGAATAGGCGATGGCGGCGGCGATCAGCGCCGGCGCGCCGGCGAAGAAGATCGAGAAGAACAGCAGCCCATAGGTCAGGAAGGCCAGATTGCGGTCGACCTCGTCGTTGGCGCGAGAGGCGGTCGTTGAGGCCGTGGTCATGGCGGCGTGATGCTCCGGCGCCGGCGAACCGGCCTCTGGTGGCGGCAGGGTGCGCCACCACGGCCCGCGGCTCAACCCCCCGCGGCCGCGACGCCATGGCGGCTGCGCCGATCGATCCGCGATGCTAGGTTGCCGCCCGCCGGCCGAGAACGGCCGGCGCAACGAAGATGTGGGGAGTTCCAATGTTCCGTCATCTCGCCCATGCGGCCGCGGCCGCGGCCCTGCTGGCCGCCGCGCCGGCCGTCCTCGCGGCCGAATCCGTTCCCGCCAACGTCGCCGCCGCCGTGGCCGACGCCGCCCGGCCCGCCGACGACAAGGCGCGCGACGCCGCCCGCAAGCCGGCCGAGATGCTGGCCTTCGCCGGGGTCAAGCCTGGGGACAAGGTCGCCGACCTCATTCCGGGCAAGGGCTATTTCACGCGCCTGTTCGCCAAGGCGGTCGGGCCCAAGGGCGCGGTCTACGCCTTCATGCCGGCCGAGTTCGCCAAGTTCTCCAAGACGCCGCTGCCGGCCGCCGGCTCGCATCCGGACGCCGCCAACCCCAACATCACCTTCCTGACCGCGCCGATGAACGACTTCGCGACGCCGGAGAAGCTGGACGTGGTGTGGACCTCGCAGAACTACCACGACCTGCACGACAGCTTCGCCGCGCCGGCCGATCTCGCCGTGGTGAACAAGCGCGTGTTCGACGCGCTCAAGCCAGGGGGCGTCTATGTGGTGCTGGACCATGCCGCCGCGGACGGCTCGGGCCTGCGCGACACCGACACCCTGCACCGCATCGACCCCAAGTCGGTGCGCGCCGAGGTCGAGAAGGCCGGCTTCGTCTATGTCGGCGAGACCACGGTGCTGCGCTCGGCGGCCGACCCCCACACCGCCAACGTCTTCGACCCGTCGATCCGCGGCAAGACGGACCAGTTCGTCTACAAGTTCCGCAAGCCGGGCTAGGCGGCGCGGCCCTTGGTCATTATGTCCATTTGTTGACGGCCCGCGTGTGGACATAGGATGAGGGATGGGCCAATAACGCCCGCAGTTTGAACCCGGCCGATCCCTTGCAAGGACCGACCACGGCAGGGATGTTCAAGAGCATGGACTACAAGGCCGCTTTCAAGGCCGCCGTCGAGCAGGTCAGGGCCGAGGGCCGCTATCGGGTCTTCGCCGATCTCAAGCGGCGCCGGGGGGCGTTTCCCCAGGCCGTATGGACGCGGCCTGACGGTTCGACCGGCGACGTCGTCGTCTGGTGCTCCAACGACTATCTCGGCCAGGGCCAGAACCCGGTCGTCCTGGACGCCATGCACGCCGCCATCGACGCCACGGGCTCGGGCTCGGGCGGCACGCGCAACATTTCCGGCACCACCCATTACCATGTCGAGCTGGAGGCCGAGCTGGCCGACCTGCACGGCAAGGACGCGGCGCTGCTGTTCACCTCGGGCTACGTGGCCAACGAGGCGGCGCTGTCGACCCTGCAGAAGATCCTGCCGGGCCTGATCATCTTCTCCGACGCCCTGAACCACGCCTCGATGATCGCCGGCATCCGCAACGGCGGCTGCCAGCGCCACGTGTTCCGGCACAACGACCTCGAGCATCTCGAACAGCTGCTGGCCGACGCCCCGGTCAATGCGCCCAAGCTGGTGGCCTTCGAGAGCGTCTATTCGATGGACGGCGACATCGCCGACCTGGCCGGCACCATCGCCCTGGCCCGCAAGTACGGCGCGCTGACCTATCTCGACGAGGTTCATGCGGTCGGCCTCTATGGCCGGCGCGGCGCGGGCGTCGCCGAGCGCGACGGCGTCATGGCCGACATCGACATCATCGAGGGCACGCTGGGCAAGGCGTTCGGCGTGATGGGCGGCTACATCGCCGGCGACGCCGATCTGGTCGACGCCATCCGCAGCCACGCCTCGGGCTTCATCTTCACCACGTCGCTGCCGCCGGCACTGACCGCCGGGGCCATCGCCTCGGTGCGTTGGCTCAAGGAGCACGACGAGGTGCGCCAGGCCCACCAGGAGCGCGCCGAGACGCTCAAGCGCCGCTTCCGCGAAGCCGGCCTGCCGGTGATGCCGTCGGTCAGCCATATCGTTCCGGTCCTGGTCGGCGACCCGGTGCACTGCAAGCTGATCTCGGACATGCTGCTGGCAGACCATGGCGTCTATGTGCAGCCGATCAACTATCCGACCGTGCCGCGCGGCACCGAGCGCCTGCGCTTCACGCCGACGCCGTTCCACACCGACGCCATGATGGACGACCTGGTCAAGGCGATGGACCGGCTGTGGTCGCACTGCAACGTCAAACGGCTCGGCGGCCAGGCGGCCTGATCGGGACGGCCTGAGCGGCCCAAGCAAAAAGCCCCGCGCGACGCGCGGGGCTTTTTCTGTTGCGGAGGAGGAGCGGTCAGGCCTTGTGCCGACGCACGCCGCGACCCAGTCCGATCTGCTTGGCGAAGTCCGACCGGCGCGCGGCGTAGGCCGGCGCGACCATGGGATACTCCGGCGGCAAGCCCCACTTGCGGCGATATTCCTCGGGGCTCATGTCGTAGCGCGAGCGCAGGTAGCGCTTGAGCATCTTCAGCTTTTTGCCGTCCTCGAGGCAGATGATGTAGTCGTCGCCGATCGACCGGGCCACCGGCACGGCGGGTTTCGGCTTTTCGGTCGGCCGGGCGGGTTCGGCCCGTCCCAGGTTGGCCAGGGCGTCGTGCACGGAGCGGATCAATTCGGGGATGGCTCCGGCGGCGACGGCGTTCTGGGCCACGTAAGCAGCGACCACGTCCGCGCTCAGCCTCAGAACTTCCTGATTGGAAAGTTGGTCGGCGTTCGCGTTCGGGGTTGATTCGGCGTTCATGCGGAGTGTTCCAGCGACCTTAAGCGTTTTGTCCGGGGGCGGCGCATGGGCGCACCGCTCGTCCTTGATGGTGGCGAACGCGTAAAACCGTTGAGAGTTCCGTCACATCCGCATTGCGACGGTTGATCGGCGCGCGCGGGCGAGTAAACAGAGGCCCATCGCTCGCCGCTCCCTCGGAGGCCCTGATGACCGTTCACGAGACCAGCCCCGCCGTCGCGCATGACGCGTTCTTCACCGCGGGCCTCAAGGGCGCCGATCCGGCGATCTTCGACGCCGTGCAGCACGAACTGCAGCGGCAGCAGAACGAGATCGAGCTGATCGCGTCCGAGAACATCGTCTCGCGCGCCGTGCTGGAGGCCCAGGGTTCGATCCTGACCAACAAGTACGCCGAGGGCTATCCGGGCCGTCGCTACTATGGCGGCTGCGAATATGTCGACGTCGTCGAGAACCTGGCCATCGAGCGGGCCAAGCAGCTGTTCGAGGCCGGCTTCGCCAACGTCCAGCCGCACTCGGGCGCCCAGGCCAACCAGGCGGTGTTCATGGCGCTGCTGCAGCCGGGCGACACCTTCATGGGCATGGATCTGGCGGCGGGCGGCCACCTGACCCACGGCAGCCCGGCCAACCAGTCGGGCAAGTGGTTCAAGCCGGTGGCCTACACCGTGCGCGCCCAGGACCAGTACATCGACTATGACAACGTCGCCGAGGTCGCCCAGCGCGAGAAGCCCAAGCTGATCATCGCCGGCGGCTCGGCCTACGGCCGCGCCATCGACTTCGCCAAGTTCCGCGAGATCGCCGACAGCATCGGCGCCTATCTGATGGTCGACATGGCCCACTACGCCGGCCTGGTCGCCGGCGGGGTCTATCCGAACCCGGTGCCGCACGCCCACGTCGTCACCACCACCACTCACAAGACCCTGCGCGGCCCGCGCGGCGGCCTGGTGCTGACCAACGACGCCGAGATCGCCAAGAAGATCAATTCGGCGGTGTTCCCCGGCCTGCAGGGCGGCCCGCTCGAACACGTGATCGCCGGCAAGGCGGTGGCGTTCGGCGAGGCGCTGAAGCCGGAGTTCAAGACCTACGCCCAGGCCGTGGTCGCCAACGCCAAGGTGCTGGCCGAGACCCTGGTCAAGGCGGGCCTGGCCATCGTCTCCGGCGGCACCGACAGCCACGTCATGCTGGTCGACCTGCGGCCCAAGGGCGTCACCGGCAAGGCGGCCGAGGCGGCGCTGGGTCGTGCGCACATCACCTGCAACAAGAACGGCATCCCGTTCGACGCCACGCCGTTCACCATCACCTCGGGCGTCCGCCTGGGCACGCCGGCGGGCACCACCCGCGGCTTCGGCGAAGCCGAGTTCCGCCGCATCGGCGAGCTGATCGCCAAGGTCGTCGACGGCCTGGCGGCCAATCCCGAGGACAACAGCGCCGTCGAAGCCGAGGTGCGGGAGGAAGTGCTGGCGCTGTGCGCCAGGTTCCCCATCTATAGCTGAGCTTGCAAGGCGCCACACGGTCGGGGAGGGCCGCGATCTAGATGCGTTGTCCATTCTGCGGCCATGCCGAAAGCCAGGTGAAGGATTCCCGCCCGTCCGAGGACGGCGCGGCGATCCGTCGCCGGCGCTCCTGCCCCGAATGCGGCGGGCGCTTCACCACCTTCGAGCGCGTGCAGCTGCGCGAGCTGACCATCATCAAGCGGTCCGGGCGGCGCACGCCGTTCGACCGCGAGAAGCTGGTCCGGTCGATCGCCGTGGCCATGCGCAAGCGGCCCGTCGACGCCGAGCGCGTCGAGCGGATGGTCAACGGCATCGTCCGCCAGCTCGAAAGCCAGGGCGAGACCGAGCTGTCGTCCCATGTCGTCGGCGAGATGGTGATGAAGGCGCTCAAGTCGCTCGATGACGTGGCCTATGTCCGCTACGCCTCGGTCTATCGCGATTTCCGCGAGACCGACGATTTCGCCAAGTTCCTCAACGCCGAGGGCCTGAAGGAAGGCGAAGAGACCGAGGAATGACGGCCCGCGGCGCGCCGCGCGTCACCCTGAAGCTCGCCACCTCGCTCGACGGCCGTATCGCCACCGCGGCTGGCGAAAGCCGGTGGATCACCGGGCCGGCGGCGCGAGAGGCGGTGCATCGCCTCCGGGCCGGACACGACGCCGTGCTGATCGGGGTGGAGACCGCCCTGGCCGACGATCCCGAACTGACGGTCCGACTGGCCGATTTCAACGGCCGCCAGCCGGCGCGGGTGGTGCTGGACAGCCGTCAGCGCCTGCCGGCTGACGGCAGGCTGGCGCGCTCGGCCGCCGACGTCCCGCTTTTCGTGGTCGCCACGGGCGCGCCGGAAAGGCGCTTGACTGACGTCGGGGCCCGCGTGGTCCAGGTCGAGGCGGCGCAGGACGGTCGTCCCGATCCGGCGGCCGTCGTCGGGCGGCTGGCCGAGGAGGGGTTCGCGCGCCTGTTCGTCGAGGGCGGCGGCCAGGTGGCGGCGAGCTTCCTGCGCGCCGGGCTGGTGGACGAGATCGAGTGGTTCCGCGCCCCGATGATCCTGGGCGGCGAGGGCCGCCCCGCCGTCGGCGGCATGGAAATCTCGGCCTTGGCCGCCGCGCCCCGATTCAGGCGCATTGATCTTCGCACGGTCGGCGACGATCTGTGGGAGCGTTACGAGAGGCTCTGAATGTTCACAGGCATCATCACCGACGTAGGCCGCGTGCGCGCCGTCCGCGACACCAACCGCGACCGGCGCTTCGAGATCGAGACCCGCTATGACCTCTCCGGCGTCGACATCGGCGCCTCCATCTCGCACGGGGGCTGCTGCCTGACCGTGGTGGACAAGGGCGCGGACTGGTTCGCCGTCGAGGTCTCCAACGAGACGCTTTCGAAGACCACGCTGGAGGCCTGGGGCGAGGGCGACCCGGTCAATCTGGAGCGGGCGGCGCGGGTCGGCGACGAACTGGGCGGCCACATCGTCTCCGGGCATGTCGACGGGGTGGGCGAGGTGGTCTCGGTGACGCCGGAAGGCGGCTCGCACCGGGTGCGCTTCAAGGCGCCGGCGCCCTTGCACCGTTTCATCGCGCCCAAGGGCTCCGTCGCCATCGACGGGGTTTCGCTGACCGTCAACGAGGTCGAGGGCGACGAGTTCGGCGTCAACCTCATTCCGCACACCTGGGAGGTCACCACTCTGGGGCGGCTGCGCGCCGGAGCCAAGGTGAACCTGGAGATCGACGTGCTGGCCCGTTACGTCGCCCGCTGGCAGGAGACAGCCGCATGAGCGAAGACACCCCCATCTCGCCGATCGAGGACATCATCGAGGACGCCCGTCAGGGCCGCCCCTACATCCTGGTCGACGCCGAGGACCGCGAGAACGAAGGCGACGTCATCATCCCGGCGCAGTTCGCCACGCCGGACCAGATCAACTTCATGGCCAAGCACGCGCGCGGGCTGATCTGCCTGTCGATCACGGCCGAGCGGGCGCGGCAGCTGCGCCTGCCGCCGATGGCGGCCGAGAACCGCGCCGAGCACGGCACCGCCTTCACCGTCTCGATCGAGGCCAAGGAAGGGGTGACCACCGGCATTTCGGCGCACGACCGCGCCCGCACCGTCGCCGTCGCCATCGACCCGACCCGGGGGCCGGACGACATCGTCGCGCCCGGCCACATCTTCCCGCTGGTGGCCAAGGACGGCGGTGTACTGGTCCGCGCCGGCCATACCGAGGCGGCGGTCGACATCTCGCGACTGGCCGGTCTGCAGCCGGCCGGCGTCATTTGCGAGGTGATGAACGACGACGGCACCATGGCCCGCCTGCCGGACCTGGTCGCTTTCGCCCAGTTGCACGGCCTGAAGATCGGCACCATCGCCGACCTTATCGCCTATCGGCGGCGCACCGAACGCCAGGTGGAGCGCGTGCTCGAAACGCCGTTCGAAAGCGCCTACGGCGGCCACTTCCGCATGCTGGTCTATCGCAACACCCTCGACCGCACCGAGCACGTGGCTCTGGTCAAGGGCAAGGTCGACGCGGGGCGTCCGACCCTGGTCCGCATGCATCAGGTCGACTTCGCCGCCGACATGCTGGGCCATGTCGAGGCCCGGCGCGACTATATCCCCCAGGCCCTGCGCACCCTGTCGGCGCACGACGGCGCGGGGGTGGCGGTGTTCATCCGCGACCCCAACCCGGCCTGGCTGTCGGAACGCTATGGCGGCATGGAAAGCCACGCCGTGCGCACCAACGCGTTGCGCGACTATGGCGTCGGCGCGCAAATCCTGCTTGATCTCGGCGTCCGCGACATGGTCCTGCTGACGTCCAGCCAGGCCAAGCTCGCCGCGCTGGAAGGCTACGGCCTCAAGATCGTCGAACGGCGGCCGATCCCCGCGCCGGCCGGCAAGGAATAGATTGATGCCCGCTCAAGAAGAGAAAATCCGCATCCTGGTCGTCGAGGCGCGGTTCTATTCCGATCTCGCCGACGAACTGCTCAAGGGCGCGACCGACGCCCTCGAGGCCCTGGGCGCGGAATACGACGTGGTGACCGTTCCGGGCGCTCTGGAGATCCCGGCCGTGGTCGCCCTGGCCGAGGAGGGCGGCCATCGCCCCGCCGGCGTGCGCTACGACGGCTATGTCGCGCTCGGCGCGGTGATCCGCGGCGAGACCTATCACTTCGAGATCGTCGCCAATGAATCGGCGCGCGGCCTCACCGACCTGGCGGTCTCGCGCAAGATCGCCATCGGCAACGGCGTGCTCACCGTCGAGGACGAGTCCCAGGCCTGGGAACGCGCCCGCGTCTCCAAGGGCGACAAGGGCGGGTTCGCCGCCCGCGCCTGCCTCGACGTGGTGGCGCTGAAGCGTCGCCTGCTGGGCCAGGCGCGATGAGCATCGCGCCCAAGAAGCGCCAGGCGCGTTCGGTCGCGCGGCTCGCCGCCGTGCAGGCGCTCTACCAGATGGAGGTCTCCGGCGCCGGGGCCGAGATCGTGGTGCGCGAGTTCTCCGACCACAGGTTCGACGGCGACATCGAGGGCCAGCCCCTGGCCGAAGCCGACGAAGCCTTTTTCGGCGAGATCGTCCGCGGCGTCGTCGGCGACCAGGCGACCATCGACAAGGCGATCGCCCGCCGGCTGGCCCAGGGCTGGCGGCTGGAGCGGATCGACGCCACCCTACGCGCCATCTTCCGGGCGGCGACCTTCGAGCTGAGCCGTCGCTCCGACGTGCCGGTCGAGGTGGTGATCGACGAGTATGTCGAGATCGCCAAGTCCTTCTTCGACGGCCCGGAAGCCGGCTTCGTCAACGGCGCCCTCGACGCCATCGCGCGCGATGAGCGGGCCTGACGCCCCTGGCGCGCCGGTCGGCGGAGCCGCCGACGAATTCGAGACGATCGCACGCCTGCTGCGGCCGCTGACCGGCGGCGCGCCGGAGGCGTTGAACCTCGCCGACGACGCGGCGGTCATCCCGTCGCGTCCCGGCTTCGACCTGGTGGTGTCCAAGGACGCCCTGGTCTGCGGGGTTCATTTCCTGCCCGACGACCCGCTGGACCTGGTGGCGCGCAAACTGCTGCGGGTGAACCTGTCGGACCTCGCCGCCAAGGCGGCCGAGCCCTATGGCTACTTCCTCGCCGTCGCCTGGCCTGAAAACACCGGCTGGCCGGAGCGCGAGCGGTTCGCCGCCGGGCTGGCGAAGGACCAGGACCTGTTCGGCCTGCGCCTGTTCGGCGGCGACACGGTGGCCACGCCCGGTCCGTTGACCCTCAGCGTCACCATCATCGGCTGGGTTCCGCAGGGGCGCATGGTTCGCCGCTCCGGCGCCCAGCCCGGCGACCACCTGCTGGTCAGCGGCGAGATCGGCGACGGGGTGCTGGGCCTGCGCGCCGCGCAGGGGCGGCTGGCGGCGATGTCGCCGGCCGAGATCGAGGCCCTGGCCGACCGCTACCGTCTGCCGCGGCCGAGGCTCGGCCTGCGGGCGGCGTTGCTGGGCCATGCCCGCGCCGCGGCGGACGTCTCCGACGGTCTGCTGGCCGACGCCGGCCGCGTCGCCGAGGCCAGCGGCCTCGGGCTCGACCTCGCCCTCGAGCAGGTTCCGTTGTCGGCCGCCGCCGCCGCCTGGGCCGAGCTCCAGTCGGATCGCGCCGCCGCCCTGGCCGCCCTGGCCGCCGGCGGCGACGACTACGAAATCGCTTGCGCGGTCGCCCCGGAAGAAGCGTCGGCCTTTATCGAGGCGGCCCGCGCCGTCGGCGTCCCCGTCGCGCGCGTCGGCGTCTTTCGCCAAGGCCGGGGCGTCGCCGCGTCGTTCGAGGGACGCCCCTTGGCCGTCGACCGGCTGGGCTATCGCCACGGCGCCGGCGACAACGATCGCTAAGGGAATCGCGCTAACTGGCGGGCATGGATCGCCGCGCCTTCCTCGTCCTGGGCCTGTCCGCCGTCGCCGCCTCCGCGCGGGCCGCCGAAGGCCGGCCGGCGACCGAGGAGCACCTGGTCAATCTCGCCCCGGTCGCCTTGCCGGTCGTGGTCGGCGGCCGGGTGGTGAACTACGTCTTCGTCACCGTCCGCATCGACCTCGACGCCAATGTCGACGCCGCCAAGGTCCGCGACAAGGAGCCATACTTCCGCGACGCCCTGGTCCGGGCCGCGCACCGGACGCCGTTCACCCTGGCCTCCGACCACAACCGGATCGACGAGGCCAAGCTCAAGGCCGCCCTCTGGCCTGAGGCGGTGCGGATCGCCGGGCCCGGAGCGGCCAAGGCCGTGGTCGTCGTCAGCCAGCAAGCCCAGCACCGCGTCGCCAATCCGCGCCCCGCCGGACCGCAACCGCCGCGATAACGCCGTTAGGCGGAGTTGCGCGCCTCCCTCAGTTTTGGCACGCTCGCTTCACCCCTGTTGAAGAACGCAATCCTTGCGGTCGTGGGGGCGCACAAGGAGCAGGCTGTCACGCCGCAAGCCGGAACAACCGGCGGCTCCGGGTCTTAGGGATTAAAAGGGGCGCTTCACATATGGGTTTGATTAATCTTTGGTCGGTCCTGGCGGCCGGCTTGCTGGCGGTGCTCTATGGCGTCGTCCAGACCGCGTCCCTGATGCGGAAACCGGCCGGCAGCGAGCGCATGCGCGAGATCGCCGCCGCCATCCAGGAGGGCGCGCAGGCCTATCTGCGCCGCCAATACGCCACCATCGGCGTGGTCGGCCTGGTCATCCTGGTCGCGGTCTACTTCCTCATCGGCAAATGGGCGGCGCTCGGCTTCCTGCTGGGCGCGGTGCTGTCGGGCGCGGCCGGCTTCGCCGGCATGCTGATCTCGGTGCGGGCCAATGTGCGCACCGCCCAGGCCGCCAGCGAGAGCCTGGCCAAGGGGCTGTCCCTGGCCTTCACCTCCGGCGCGGTGACCGGCATGCTGGTCGCCGGCTTCGCCCTGATCGGGGTGGCGGGCTACTACGCCTTCCTCACCGAAGGGCTGGGCCTCGAGGCGACCAGCCGCGACGTGGTCGACGCCCTGGTGGCCCTGGGCTTCGGCGCTTCGCTGATCTCGATCTTCGCCCGGCTGGGCGGCGGCATCTTCACCAAGGGCGCCGACGTCGGCGGCGACATGGTCGGCAAGGTCGAGGCCGGCATCCCCGAGGACGACCCCCGCAACGCCGCCACCATCGCCGACAACGTCGGCGACAACGTCGGCGACTGCGCCGGCATGGCCGCCGACCTGTTCGAGACCTATGCGGTCACGACCGTGGCGACGATGGTGCTCGCCGCCATCTTCTTCCGGGGCGGCGAGGCGGTGTCGACCATGATGCTGCTGCCCCTGGCGATCTGCGGCGTCTGCATCGTCACCTCGATCATCGGCGCGTTCTTCGTCCGTCTCGGCAAGAGCGGCAACATCATGGGGGCCCTCTACCAGGGCCTGATCGTCACCGGCGTGCTGTCCATCGGCGCGGTCTGGTGGGTGATTCACCAGCTGGTCCGGAAGCCCGTCATGGTCGGCGACAAGAGCGTCGACGCCAACGCGCTGTTCTATTGCGGGCTGGTCGGGCTGGCGGTGACGGCGGCGATCGTGATCATCACCGAGTTCTACACCGGCACCAACTTCAACCCGGTCAAGTCCATCGCCAAGGCCTCGGTGTCCGGCCACGGCACCAACGTCATCCAGGGGCTCGCCGTCTCGCTGGAGTCCACGGCCGCGCCGGCGCTGGTCATCATCGTCGGCATCATCCTGACCTACACCTTCGCCGGGCTGTTCGGCGTGGCCATCGCCACCACCACCATGCTGTCCCTGGCCGGGTTCATCGTGGCCCTCGACGCCTTCGGGCCGGTGACCGACAACGCCGGCGGCATCGCCGAGATGGCCGGCCTGCCCAGCGAGGTCCGCGTCTCCACCGACGCGCTGGACGCCGTCGGCAACACCACCAAGGCCGTCACCAAGGGCTACGCCATCGGCTCGGCCGGCCTCGGGGCCCTGGTGCTGTTCGCCGCCTACACCCAGGACCTGCACTACTTCGCGGCCAACGGCGACAAGTTCCCCTTCTTCGCCTCGGTGGGGCAGGTGGCCTTCGACCTGTCCAACCCCTATGTCGTCGTCGGGCTGTTCTTCGGCGGCCTGCTGCCGTTCCTGTTCGGGGGGCTGTCGATGACCGCCGTCGGCCGCGCCGCCGAATCCGTGGTGGCCGAGGTGCGCCGGCAGTTCCGCGAGATCCCCGGCATCATGGAGTTCAAGGCCAAGCCCGAATACGGCAAGGCCGTGGACATCCTGACCAAGGCGGCCATCCGCGAGATGATCATCCCGTCGCTGTTGCCGGTGGCCTCGCCGATCGTGCTGTTCTTCGTGATCAAGGCCATCGCCGGCAAGGCCGAGGCCTTCGCCGCCCTGGGCGCGATGTTGATGGGCGTCATCGTCACCGGCCTGTTCGTGGCCATCTCGATGACCTCCGGCGGCGGCGCCTGGGACAACGCCAAGAAGTTCATCGAGGAGGGCGCCTATGGCGGCAAGGGGTCAGACGCGCACAAGGCGGCGGTCACCGGCGACACCGTCGGCGATCCCTACAAGGACACCGCCGGCCCGGCGGTCAACCCGATGATCAAGATCACCAATATCGTGGCGCTGCTGCTGCTGGCGGTGCTGGCCCACGCCGCCGCCTAGCCGGGCGAGCGGAACTGCAAACGAAGACGCCCCGGACCGCAAGGTCCGGGGCGTTCTCTTTTGGCGTCGCGGCGGGCGAGGGGCCTAGTTGCGGCCCTGGCCCGGACGGTTGCCCGGGTCGTAGTCCTGCGGCAGCAGGCCGCCGCGCCCGATGTTGCCGAGCAGTTGTTCGAGGATGGTCATCTCGCGGCCGCGGGTCGGCGTCTCGCGGCCGTTGAAGGCGACGATCTTGCCGTCCTTCAGGGAATAGGTGTTCACCGACGTCACCTTTTCGCTCTCCTTGTCGAAGGCGATGGCGACGATGTCGCGCTGGCGCACGTGCGGCCGGTAGAACGACACCTTCTCGGTGATCTGTGAAATGTAGAACCAGGTGTTGGGATCGAAGGTCGACACGGTCGACGGCGAGCCCAGCGAGGTCAGGACCGTCGACTTGGTGTCGGCGCCCACCCGCACGTCGGCCGGCTTGGCCTCGATCGCCTGGAAGCCTTCATAGGCGATGGTCGGCGTGCACGCGCTCGTCAGGACGGCTGCGGCTGTCAGAACCGCCATGGAGACGGCGACGCGACGGAACATGGATAGCGATCTCACAAGCGACATTTGGCTAGCCTTTGACCTATCGCCCTAAGGACCTTAGTTCAATGCCCGAAAGGCGGCCGCAATGACGGCGCCAAGCGGCGGAAGTGAGGCGGACCGGTGTTATTGCGGCGATTGTTCAAGGTCCGACCCGCCGTGGAGGCCGGGCGAAAGCTCTATGCGGCGGCGGTCGCCCAGGCGCGGCAGCCCCGATTCTATACCGATTTCGCCGCGCCCGACACGCGCGAGGGCCGCTTCGACCTCTACACCCTGCACGTCGTGCTGCTTGTCCGCCGGCTGAAGGGGGAGGGCGAACAGGCGGCTGAAACGTCGCAGGCCCTGTTCGACGCCTATTTGCGCGGGCTCGACGACGCCTTCCGGGAACTGGGCGCCAGCGACCTGTCGGTGGCCAAGAAGATGAAGAAGCTGGGACAGGCGTTCTACGGCCGGGCCAGGGCCTACGAGGAGGCCTTCGCCGCCCTGCCGGACACGGCGGCGTTGACCCGGCTGATCGGGCGCATCCTTTACGACGACGAAGGGGCCGCCCCGGCGGCCGGGCTCGCCGACTACGCCGGCCGCGCCGTCGCCGGGCTTGGCGAGGCCCCCCTTGAGGCCCTGTTGCAGGGCGAGGTCCATTGGCCGGAGATTTCCGCATGAGCGCGCAACTGTCCCTGTGGCCGCAGCCGGTCCGCCTCGTCGAGGTCGCCCAGTCCGGCCTGCGGCGGACCCTGGCCGCCGACGAGGCGGCGCGGGCGCGAATCGCCAAGGCGTTCGAGCTGGTGTCGCTGGACATGCTGGAGGCCGAGCTCTCCGCGACGCCATGGTTCGACGGGGTGCAGATCGAGGGCCGGTGGCGGGCCAGGGTCGTGCAGACCTGCGGCGTCAGCCTGGAGGACTTCGCGTCGGATCTCGGCGGCGCGTTTCGGGTTCGCCTGGCGCCGCAGGGCAGCGACCTTTTGCCCGACCCGGAGGCCGAAATCCCGCTCGACCTGGAGGCGGACGACCCGCCCGAACTGCTCGAAGGCGATGAGATCGATCTCGGCGGCTACGTGGTCGAGCACCTCGCGCTTGAGATTGACCCTTTCCCCCGCAAGCCCGGGGTTGTATTCGAGCCGCCCGCGGACACCGAAGAGCGCTCGCCCTTCGCTGTGCTGAAACGCTTGACGGACTCGCCTCCGAAGGAGTGATTTGGGCCTGAAACGGGGTCTTTTCTCGCTGCTTGCGCCGTGAGCGGGGGCATGTATCGTCCCGCCGCCTCGGTCGCGACGTCGAGGATCTGACGCGCGGGGATCGGCCGAGACCGCCGACGGCCGCGCTGCAAGGTGCGGATTTGGGGCCGACGGTTCTCGCGAGCCGGCCGAGCCCAGGGACTTTCATCGAGGGGCGCTGGCGCCGACGTGTCCGAAACCACCGTCATTTCGATCGACGCCATGGGCGGCGACCATGGGCCTTCGGTCGTGGTTCCAGGCTTGGCCATCGCCGCCGAGGCCCTGGCCGGGCGGGCGGTGCGCTTCCTGCTGCACGGCGACGAGGACCGCCTGGCCGCCGAGCTGGCGCGGGTCCCATCCCTGAGGGCGATCTGCGAGGTCCGCCACGCCGAGCGCGTGGTGGCCATGGACGAGAAGCCGGCCCAGGCATTGCGCCGGGGCAAGGGCACCAGCCTCTGGAACGCCATCGAGGCCATCCGCGAGGGCCAGGCCGACGCGGCGGTGTCGGCCGGCAACACCGGCGCGCTGATGGCGATGTCCAAGCTGATCCTGCGCATGGCCGCTGACCTGGACCGGCCCGCGATTGTCGCCGGCTGGCCGACCCTGCGCGGCGTCTCCACCGTGCTGGACGTGGGCGCCAACATCGAGTGCGACGCCGAACGGTTGGTCGACTTCGCCATCATGGGCGAGGCCTTCCACCGCGCCGTCCACCGGGTGGAGCGGCCGACGGTCGGCCTGCTGAACGTCGGCTCCGAGGACCAGAAGGGCCATGAGGAGGTGCGCGAGGCGCATCGCCTGCTGCGCGACGGCGGTCTCGACATCGACTATCGCGGCTTCGTCGAGGGCGACGACATCGGCAAGGGGGCGGTCGACGTGGTCGTCACCGACGGCTTCACCGGCAACATCGCCCTGAAGACCGCCGAGGGCACGGCCCGGTTCATCTCCACCCAGATGCGGGCGGCGTTCATGTCGAGCTGGCTGTCCAAGCTCGGGGCGCTGGTGGCGTCCGGCGCGCTGAAGACGCTGCGCGCGCGCCTCGATCCCAGCTCGCTCAACGGCGCCCCGCTGCTCGGGCTGAACGGCGCCGTGGTCAAGAGCCACGGCGGAGCCGACGCCAAGGGGTTCGCCAACGCCGTCAAGGTCGCCGCCGACCTGGCCCAAAGCAACTTCAATTCTGAAATCCACCGCAACCTGCAACAGGTGACGGCGGTGCTCGGGCGCGCCCGCGAGGCCGCCGAAGCCGCGGGCGGGGAGCCGGAGAGCGCCAAGTGACATCAGTTCTGCGTAGCGTGGTTACCGGCGTCGGCGGCTATCTGCCCGACGAGATCGTCACCAACGACGACCTGGCCAAGGTGGTCGACACCAGCGACGCCTGGATCGTCGAGCGGACGGGCATCCGTCAGCGGCATCGCATGGCCGAGGGCCAGACGGTCTCGGACATGGCGGTCGAGGCGGCCCGCAAGGCCCTGGCCGCCGCCGGCCGGACGGCCGCCGAGGTCGACATGATCATCGTGGCCACCACCACGCCCGACCTGACCTTTCCGGCCGTCGCCGCCATCGTCCAGCGCAAGCTGGGCGCGCCGGTCGGCGTGGCCTTCGACGTCCAGGCGGTGTGTTCCGGCTTCGTCTACGCCTTGAGCGTCGCCGACGGCTTCGTGGCGCGCGGCCACTCCAGATGCGCCCTGGTCATCGGCGCCGAAGCCATGACCAAGCTGATGGACTGGACCGACCGCGGCACCTGCGTGCTGTTCGCCGACGGGGCCGGGGCGGTCGTGGTCGAGGCGCGGGAAGGCGAGGGGACCACGGAGGACCAGGGCCTGCTGGGCTTCGCCCTGCGCTGCGACGGGACCAAGCAGGACCTGCTCTATGTCGACGGCGGGCCGTCGACCACCGGCACGGTCGGCCACCTGCGCATGCAGGGCAACCAGGTGTTCCGCCACGCGGTCGTCAACATATCCGAGGCCGTGGTCGCCGCGGCCAAGGCCGCCGGCGTCGAGACCTCCGCGGTCGACTGGTTCATTCCCCACCAGGCCAACCAGCGCATCCTGCTGGGCGTGGCCCACCGTCTGGGCATCGACGAGACCAAGGTGATCTCCACGGTCGCCGAGCACGCCAACACCTCGGCGGCCTCGATTCCCCTGGCCCTGGCCCAGGCGGTCGAGGATGGACGCATTCAGCCCGGCCAGCTGCTGCTGCTCGAGGCGATGGGCGGCGGCCTGACCTGGGGCGCCTGCGTTCTCAGACTCTGAGGCTCTACCGGGAACCCTTTGACTTGGCGCGATAATCGCGGCATTGAGAACGCGGTGGTGTCGCTTAGGCATTTTGGGGGCGTCGTCCATGAAAGGACAAACGCTGACACGCGCGGATCTGTGCGAAGCCGTGCATGAAGAGGTGGGGCTGACGCGGCAGGACTGCGCCGGCCTGGTCGAACGCACCTTGGATCTGGTCGCCGAGGCGCTCGAGAACGGCGCGACGGTGAAGCTGTCGGGATTCGGCGTGTTCCAGGTGCGCGCCAAGCGCGAACGCATGGGGCGCAACCCCAAGACCGGCGAGCCGGCGGCGATCGAGCCGCGACGCGTGATCGGCTTTCGCGCCTCGCAGGTCATGAAGGCGCGCATCGACAGCGCGCTGAGCGAATAGGCGCCAGGGACCGGGCCGTGGCCAAGGGACCCGACGCTTTCCGCACCATCTCCGAGGCGGCGGACGAGCTCGGCGTTCCTCAACACGTGCTGCGTTTCTGGGAGACCAAGTTCTCCTTCATCCGCCCGATGAAGCGGGCCGGCGGCCGGCGTTTCTACCGGCCGCAGGACATCGCCGTGCTGAACGGCGTGCGGGCGCTGCTCTACGAACACGGCTACACCATCAAGGGCGTGCAGCGGCTGCACCGTGAGCACGGCGTCAAGCGGCTGGCCGCCGCCGGGCGCGGGGAAGCGATCGAACCGGCCGATCCCGTCGACGCCGATTCGCCCGCCGCGGGCCGCGATCTGGACCCGGCGGCCCGAATCCGCCTGGAGGCTTCGCTCGACGAACTCCAGGCCGCCAAGGCGCGGCTGGACGAATTGCTGAAGCCTCGCTGAGAGGGAAAATTCCCGATTGCGGCGGTCGGGGCGCCTGCCTATAAGGGCGCTCCTCTCGCGTCGGAGCGTAGCGCAGCCTGGTAGCGCACTTGACTGGGGGTCAAGGGGTCGTGGGTTCGAATCCCGCCGCTCCGACCATTCTCCTGGACTGGCCCTAGCGGCCGCGATCCATCCAGGAGAGGAGAGGCAGAAGCGGCGCTCCCCACGCCACCCCAGCCACGACATAGAACAGCAGCTGCACGGCCTTGTTGCCCGGAAGGTGCGCGGCCAGCGTGGCGGCCAGCCACACATAGGCCGGCAGGAAGATCAGGATCAGCACGCCGCCGATGGCCTTGCGCAGGCGGGGGTTCATGGTCGGACCTCGAACAGGGACAGGCCCGTTCAACTACCGGCCTTCGGCGGGCTTGTCAGCCTTGCGGCGGCGCGTGGGCGGCCGGCGACGTGGACGGATGGTTCGGCAGGGGCTAAATCGGCCTCCTCGCCGGTCGGGCCGGCGCCGTACGGGATCAGCCGCAACATGACGTCGTTCTTGAGATCGGATCGCTCGCGCCCGGTCGCGGTCTGGCTGTTCGCGGTCGCCTTCCTGGTGCTGGCCATGGTCGTCGTCGGCGGCGCCACCCGTCTCACCGGCTCGGGCCTGTCGATCACCGAATGGAAGCCGATCAGCGGCGTCATTCCTCCCCTGTCGCAAGAGGCCTGGGCGGCGGAGTTCCGCAACTACCAGCGCATTCCGCAGTTTCACCTCGTCAATCCCGACATGACCGTCGAGACGTTCAAGACCATCTTCTGGTGGGAGTGGGCGCACCGGCTGCTCGGCCGGCTGGTCGGCTTCGCCTTCGCCGCGCCGTTCGTGGTCTTCCTGGCCCTGCGGCGGATTCCCTCGCGGCTGATCTGGCGTTGCGCCGCCCTGTTCGCGCTGGGCGGGCTCCAGGGCGTCGTCGGCTGGTGGATGGTGGCCAGCGGCCTGGTCGAGCGGGTGACGGTCGCGCCCGAGCGCCTGACCATCCACCTCGGCCTCGCCCTGATCCTGTTCTGCGCCCTGGTGTGGACGGGGCTGGAGGCCTGGAGCGGCAAGGCGCGGGCGACCGCCAAGGGGCCCTGGGCGCCGGCCGCGGCGGCCCTGGCCGTGCTGGTCTATGTCCAGAGCCTGCTGGGCGGCCTGGTCGCCGGCAACGCCGCCGGACAGGTCTACAACGACTGGCCGCTGATGAACGGGGCGCTGTTCCCGGTCGAGTACGCCGGCCGCGGCCTTTGGGGCACCCTGGCCCACAGCCAGGCGGCGGTGCAGTTCAACCACCGGCTGGCCGCCTATCTGCTGTTCGCGGGGGCGCTGGCCTTCACCGTCTGCGCCGTCCGCTCGCGCACGGCGCCGGCGGCGGTCCGCAGCCTGGGCGCGCTGCTCGCCCTGCTGGTGACGCTGCAGGCCGGGCTGGGGATCGCCACCCTGATGACCCACGTTCCGCTGGCCCTCGGCGTCGCGCACCAGTTCGGCGCCACGCTCGTCCTGGCGGCCGCGATGGTCCTGGCCTGGCGCTCGCGGCGGATTTGAGCCAAGAAATGCACGGTATCATAATACCAGTATAAAAATACCTATATAATACAATTAGATGATGGTTTCAGCGCGTCGCAAAGCTTGTTGACGCGCCCGGTTCGCTCCTGTATCAGCGCCACCTCACCGCGGAACGACGCTTCCATGTCGTCCGCCGACAAGGATCATTTTTGATGACGACCAAGATCACGGCTTCGCTGAAGCCGGCGGACGTCGAGAAGAAGTGGATCGTGGTCGACGCCCAGGACGCCGTTGTCGGCCGTCTGGCGTCGTTCATCGCCATGCGTCTTCGCGGCAAGCACCGTCCGGACTACACCCCCCACGTCGACTGCGGCGATTTCGTCGTGGTCATCAACGCGGACAAGGTCAAGTTCACCGGCAAGAAGCTGGCCGACAAGATCTACTACTGGCACACCGGCCACCCGGGCGGCGTCAAGCAACGCACCGCCGGCCAGATCCTCGACGGCCGCTTCCCCGAGCGCGTGCTCGAAAAGGCGGTCGAGCGCATGCTGCCGAAAGAAAGCCCGCTGGCCCGCAAGCAGATGACGCACCTGCGCATCTACAACAGCGCCGAACATCCGCACGAAGCTCAGAACCCGGAAGTCGTCGACTTCAAGGCTCTGAACGCCAAGAACGCCCGGAGCCAATAACCGATGGCCGAATCCCAAGGTCTCGAGGCTCTGCAAAGCCTCTCCTCGAACCCGGCTCCGGAAGCCGTGGTTCGTGAACCGCAAATCGACGCCCAGGGCCGCGCCTACGCGACCGGCAAGCGCAAGAACGCCATCGCCCGCGTCTGGATCAAGCCGGGCAAGGGCCAGATCACCATCAACGGCCGCGACCAGGAAATCTACTTCGCCCGTCCGGTGCTGCGCATGATGATCGCCCAGCCGCTGCAGGTCGCCGACCGCCTCGGCCAGTTCGACGTCGTCGTCACCGTCGAAGGCTCGGGCCTGTCGGGCCAGGCCGGCGCCGTGCGTCACGGCCTCGCCAAGGCGCTGACCTATTACGAGCCGGGCCTGCGCACGGTCCTGAAGCCGCACGGCTTCCTGACCCGCGACAGCCGCGTCGTCGAGCGTAAGAAGTACGGCAAGGCGAAGGCCCGCCGCAGCTTCCAGTTCTCGAAGCGCTAAGTCGCGAGAGCTATTTCGCGAACGAGGGGCGCTTCGGGCAACCGAGGCGCCCTTTCTCTTTTCAACCTGCATCGGAGACGCGCATGACCGCCAAGGTCTTCATCGACGGCGAAGCCGGCACCACGGGCTTGCAGATCCGCGAGCGGCTCGAAGGTCGTCGCGACATCGAACTGCTGTCGATCGACCCGGCGCTGCGCAAGGACGCCGGCGCGCGCGCCGAACGGCTCAACGGCGCCGATGCGGTGATCCTGTGCCTGCCCGACGACGCCGCGCGCGAGGCGGTCTCGCTGATCGAGAACGAGAAGGTGAAGGTCATCGACGCCTCGACCGCCCACCGCACGGCCGACGGCTGGACCTACGGCTTTCCCGAGATGGCGTCCGAACAGCGCGGGCTGATCGCGGCCGCGAGGCGGGTGTCGAACCCGGGCTGCTATTCGACCGGCGCCATCGCCCTCATCCGGCCGCTGGTCGCGGCCGGCGTGCTGCCGCAGGACTATCCGATCTCGATCAACGCCGTGTCGGGCTACAGCGGCGGCGGCAAGGCGATGATCGCCGAGTTCGAAGATCCCGCGGCCGAGACCTATACGACCGCGCCCTACCGCATCTACGCCATGGGCCTGCAACACAAGCACGTGCCCGAGATCCAGGTTCATGGCGGCCTGCTGAGCCGGCCGATCTTCGCGCCGGCGGTCGGCCGCTACGCCCAGGGCATGATCGTCGAACTGCCGCTGCACCTGTCGCTGCTGCTGGGCGCGGCCAGCCTGGAGAGCCTTCATGCGGCCCTGTCCGAGGCCTATGCCGGCGCCCGCTTCGTCGAGGTGGTCGGCCTGGACGAGGGCAAGGCGCTCAAGACCCTGGACCCTGAGGGCCTGAACGGCACCAATCGCATGAAGCTCTATGTTTTCGGCTCGGACACGTCCGGCCAGGCCCGGCTCGTCGCCCTGCTCGACAACCTGGGCAAGGGGGCGTCGGGCGCGGCGGTGCAGAACCTCAACATCATGCTGGGGCTCGACGAGGCCGCCGGGCTCTGAGGGCGTCGGCGGGGGCGAAATCGGCCCCGCCGCGTAACCTTTCCGCCGCTCGTCCGTATATCTGGACATGAGCGCCTCGATCCCCTTCCTGCAACGGCGCGCCGTGCTGCTTGGCGGCGCGGCGCTGGCCCTTCCTGGCGGCCGCGCCCTGGCCGCCGCTCCCGCCGAACAGGCCTACGCCTCGTCTCCGTTCCGCAAGATCGCCGACGCGGAATGGCGACGTCGGCTGCCCGCCGCGTCCTATGGCGTGCTCCGCCACGAGGACACCGAGCGGCCGTTCAGCAGCCCGTTGAACCGCGAGCATCGCCGCGGGGCCTTCGTCTGCCTTGGCTGTGGGCTGCCGTTGTTCCGTTCGGAGTGGAAGTTCGATTCCGGCACGGGCTGGCCCAGCTTCTGGCGCGTGATCGACGGCGCCGTGGGCGAGAAGCGCGACACCCAGCTGTTTGGCGAGGTGCGCACCGAATATCACTGCGCCCGCTGCCTGGGCCACCAGGGGCACGTGTTCGACGACGGCCCCAGGCCGACCGGCCTGCGCTATTGCAACAACGGCGTCGCCCTGACCTTCGTCCCGGCCTGAGGTTTCAGGACTTGATCTTCACATAGGAGCCGGGGGCGTCCTCGATCGGCTTCAGCGGTCCCTTGGCCGGGTCCCGCGCGGCCGTCATGCCGCCGGAACGCTCAGCCAGCCAGGCCGCCCAGTGCGGCCACCACGACCCGGGACTTTCGACGGCCCCGGTCATCCAGTCCTCGACGGAGGCGGGCAGGGCGGGGTTGGTCCAGTGCTGGTACTTGCGCGCGTCCGGATGGTTGATGACGCCGGCGATGTGGCCCGAACCGGCCATGGTGAAGGTGACCGGCCCGCCGAACAGGCGCGCGCCGCGATAGACGCTGCGGTAGGGGGCGATGTGGTCGTCCCGCGACGACTGCACGTAGATCGGGATCTTCACCGCCCCGAGGTCCAGGCGCTCGCCCCCGACGACGAGGTCGCCGGCGGCCAGGCGGTTGTCCTTGTAGAATTCGCGCAGATAGAAAAGGTGCAGGGCCTTGGGCATCCGCGTCTGGTCCGAATTCCAGAACAGCAGGTCGAAGGGCTTGGGCTCCTTGCCCAGAAGGTAGTTGTTGACGAAGAACGACCAGATCAGGTCGTTGCCGCGCAGGGCGTTGAAGGTGTCGGCCATCGACTGGCTGGACAGGAAGCCGCCCTCGGCGTCCATCCGCTGTTCGAGGTCGCGCAGCCAGGCGTCGTCGGTGAACAGTCGCAGGTCGCCCGCCTCGGTGAAATCCTGCTGGGCGGCGAAGAAGGTCGCCGAGGCGATCATCGCATCGCCCCGGGCCGCCATATAGGCCAGGGCGCAGGAGAGCAGCGTGCCGCCGATGCAGTAGCCCACGGTGTTGACCTGCTTCACCCCGGCCTGGCGGCAGGCCGCCTGGCACGCGGCGTAGACGCCCTCGACCATGTAGTCCTCGAAGGTCTTGCCGGCCAGGCGGGCATCGGGATTGACCCAGGAGACGACGAACACCGTGAAGCCCTGGCCGGTCAGCCAGCGGATCATCGAGTTCTCGGGGCGCAGGTCGAGGATGTAGAACTTGTTGATCCACGGCGGGAAGATCAGCAGCGGCGTCTCGTGCACCTGCGGCGTCGACGGCGCGAACTGCAGCAGCTGGATGATGTCGTTCTGGAACACCACCTTGCCCGGCGCGGTGGCGACGTTCTCGCCGACCTCGAATCGCGAGACGTCGGTCTGGCTGATGGCCAATTGGCCGCCGCCCCGTTCGAGATCGGCGGCGAAATTGGTCATGCCGCGCACCAGGCTCTCGCCGCGGCTTTCGCGGATCTCGCGCAGCGCCGCCGGGTTCGACAGCAGGAAGTTTGACGGCGCGAAGGCGTCGGTGAGCATGCGGGTGAAAAACTCCACCCGCCGCTTGGCGACCGGATCGACGCCCTCGACCTCGGCGACCAGGCCGTTCAGCCAGTTCGACGTCAGCAGATAGGACTGCTTCATCACGTCGAACATCGGATTGGACGCCCATTCGGGGTCGTTGAACCGCTTGTCGCCCTTGGCCGGCTCGACCACGGGCTTCGGCGATTCGCCGCCCAGCCGCCGGGCCGCCGCCTGCCACAGGTCCATGTAGCGGGTGAACAGGTCGGCCTGGGCGCGCAGGAGGCGGTCGGGCTGGGCCGCCAGCCGCCCCATCACTTCGGTGAGGGCGGGCGTGACGTGGAAAGGGTCGGCGCTGAGGGCGGCGGGGCGGTCGGCCTGGCGCAGGGCCGCCTCGGCGATGGCACCCTGGGCGGTCATCGCCGCCCGGGCCAGATTGGCGGACATCGCCTCGATCGCCGCCCGCTGTTCGCCGGAGAGCAGGCCGAAGGCGTCGATGAAGTCGCCGGCCGGCGCGGGGCCGGGTTGCGCCTTGGCCTCAGGCGGCGGCTCGGGCGGCGGGGAAGGGGGCGTCGTCTGGGCGGTCTTCCGGGCGCGAGGCGGCTTGGCCGACGGCGCGGGCGGGGTCTTGGAACGAGACTTGGCTCGGGCGCTGGTCGGCAGATCCGTCATCGCTTCCTCCGCAGGCGCTCATATGTCGAGCCCGCCCTTCCTCTTTGCGCGATCATCGCATAAGACCGGAAGAGAATTGAACGGCGAACCTGCGGAATTTTCGATGGCTTGGGCCTCCCTTCAGCGTCTGTCGACGTCGGCCCGGTTGGCGCTCTGCCTGGGCGTCGCCGGATTGACGGGCGGCTGCGTCGATCTGCCCAAGGGGCTGGGGCCGGCGCCGGTCGATCCGACCTCGGCGGTGGCGCAGGACGTGCTGGCCGCGTCCAAGGCCAAGGGGCCGTTCCCGACCTTCCGGCAGATTCCCGCGGTTCCGACCGACGTGCGCCCGGTCACGGCCTGGCGCGCCTCCGTCCTCGCCATGACCGCCGAGAAGGCCGCGCTCGACCGCAACATCGCGGCCACGCCTATCGACCAGACCGACCCAGAGCTGTGGGCCAAGCGCGTGCGCGCCCAGTCGGGCCTCGACGCCGTCGGTCCGGCGCCCGGCGCAAGCTCCGCCGCCGACGCTGAAGCTTTCGCCAAGGCCCTGAGGGAACGAGCTACACCGCCCCCGCCGCCCAAATAAAGCGCGTCGGGGGCGAAAAATGCCTTCGCTCGCGTGGATTTGGCGCCGCAAGGGGGCTATCCATGCGCCGCCAGTCCCTCTTTGGGCCCCGAAAGGGGCGTTTCATCCATGACGCACGATTTCCATCGCATCCGGCGCCTGCCGCCCTACGTCTTCGAACAGGTCAACCGCATCAAGGCGGGGCTGCGCGCCAAGGGCGTCGACATCATCGACTTCGGCATGGGCAATCCGGACATGCCCACGCCCAAGCACATCGTCGACAAGCTGGTCGAGACCGCCCGCGACCCCAAGTCCGGCCGCTATTCCGCCTCCAAGGGCATTCCGGGCCTGCGCAAGGCCATGGCCGGCTATTACGACCGCCGCTACGGCGTGAAGCTGAACCCCGACACCGAGGTCATCGCCACCATGGGGTCGAAGGAGGGCTTCGCCAACCTCGCCCAGGCGATCACCGCCCCCGGCGACGTGGTCATCTGCCCGAACCCGGCCTATCCGATCCACGCCTACGGCTTCATCATGGCCGGCGGCGTGATCCGCCACGTGCCGGCCCTGTCGCCTGAAGACTACCTGTCCGGCATCAGCCGGGCGGTGAAGCACTCGGTGCCGCCGCCCAACGTGCTGATCGTCAGCTATCCGTCCAATCCGACGGCCCAGTGGGTAGACCTGGAATTCTACAAGGACGTGGTCGCCCTGGCGAAGAAGCACGACCTCCTCGTGCTGTCCGACGTCGCCTATTCCGAGATCTATTTCGACGACAACCCGCCGCCGTCCATCCTTCAGGTCGACGGGGCCAAGGACATCGCGGTCGAGGTCAATTCGCTGTCGAAGACCTACGCCATGGCCGGATGGCGCGTCGGCATGGTGGTCGGCAACGAGCGGATGTGCGCGGCCCTGGCCAGGGTGAAGTCCTATCTCGACTACGGCGCCTTCACGCCGATCCAGGTAGCCGCCGCCACGGCGCTCAACGGGCCGCAGGACTGCGTCGACGAGATCCGCGGCATCTACAAGGCCCGTCGCGACACCCTGGTCTCGTCGATGAAGCGCGCGGGCTGGGACATCCCGGCGCCGCCGGCCTCGATGTTCGCCTGGGCGCCGATCCCGGAACAGTACCGCGAAGCCGGCTCGATGCTGTTCGCCAAGCTGCTGGTCGAGGAGGCCGGCGTCGCCGTGGCGCCCGGCCTGGGCTTTGGCGAGTATGGCGAGGGCTATGTCCGCATCGGCCTGGTCGAGAACGAGCAGCGCATCCGTCAGGCGGCGCGCAACGTGAAGAAATTCCTCGACCAGTCGGGGCAGATCCTCAGCCGCGTGCGGGACCAGGTCCCGACGGCTGCGCAATAGGGGCGGTGATGGCGAAGGATGTATGGCGCGTCGGCGTCGCCGGGCTCGGCACGGTGGGGACCGGCCTCCTGAAGTTCCTGGCCGAGCGGCCCGGCTTCGCGCCGGCCGGCGGCAAGGTCGAGATCGGGGGCGTCTCGGCGCGCTCGCGCTCGCGCCCGCGTGAGATCGACATCTCGCCCTATCCCTGGTTCGACGACCCGGTGGCCCTGGCCGCCTCGCCGGACATCGACCTGTTTGTAGAGCTGATCGGCGGCTCCGACGGGCCGGCCAAGGCCGCCGTCGAGGCGGCGCTGGCCCTGGGCAAGCCCGTGGTCACCGCCAACAAGGCGCTGATCGCCGAGCATGGAACCGAGCTGGCGCGCCTGGCCGAGGCCAAGGGCGCGCCGCTGCTGTTCGAGGCGGCGGTGATGGGCGGCACGCCGGCGGTGAAGATGCTGCGCGAAGCCATGGTCGGCGACGACGTCGTCGGCGTCGCCGGCATTCTCAACGGCACCTGCAACTACATCCTGACCGAGATGGAGGCCGCCGGCCGCACCTTCGCCGACGTGCTGGGCGAGGCGCAGCGGCTGGGCTACGCCGAGGCGGACCCGACCATGGACGTCGGCGGCTTCGACGCCGCGCACAAGATCACCATCCTGGCCGCGCTGGCCTTCGGCTGCGCCCCGAACTACGCCGCCGCCGAGATCGAGGGCGTCGATCAGGTCGACCTCCTGGACATCAAGCTGGCCGGCGACCTCGGCTATCGCATCCGGCTCACCGCCTCGGCGGTCAAGACCGCCGACGGCGTCTCGGTCAGCGTGCACCCGGCGCTGGCCCCCAAGAGCCATCCCCTGGCCCAGACCACGGGCGCGCTCAACGCCCTGTTCATCGAGGGGCGGCGCATCGGGCGCATCTTCATCCAGGGCCCCGGAGCCGGGGCCGGGCCGACGGCGGCGGCCGTGGCGGCCGACATCGCCGACGTGATGACCGGGGCGGTGCGGCCGGTGTTCCAGGCCCCCGCCGGCACGCTCGAGCCGTTCGTCGCCGTCGATCCCAGCCGCGCCGTCGGCAAGGCCTATCTGCGCCTGCTGGTCAAGGATCAGCCAGGGGTGATCGCCGCCGTGTCCGAAACCCTCGCCGAAACCGGCGTCTCGATCGACAGCTTCCTGCAAAAGCCGGTTGAGGATGCAGGCGGGGTGCCGATCGTGCTAACCACCCACGCAACACCGGAGTCCGTGCTTCTGGACGCCGTCGAACGCATCGCCGCCTTGCCCGCCGTCATCGAGCGGCCGCGGATGCTGCGGATCGCCCGCGTCTGAACCCTGGGCCCTGACCCCTGACGATGCGCCCTGAACGGGCTGGAGACGCCATATATGAGTTCTGAGATCCTCGATCGCGGCCTGGTCCTCGACGCCGTCCGCGTGACGGAGGCCGCCGCCGTCGCCAGCTGGACGATGGTGGGCCGGGGCGATGAGAAGGCCGCCGACCAGGCCGCCGTCGACGCCATGCGCACCGCCCTCAACGAACTGGCCATAGACGGCGAGATCGTCATCGGCGAGGGCGAGCGCGACGAGGCGCCGATGCTTTATATCGGCGAGAAGGTCGGCCAGGGCCGCGGTCCGGCGATCGACATCGCCCTCGACCCGCTGGAAGGCACCACCCTGACCGCCAAGGCCATGGCCAACGCCCTGGCGGTGATGGCCTGGGCGCCCAAGGGCACGCTGCTCAACGCGCCCGACACCTATATGGACAAGATCGCCTGCGGCCCTGGCTATCCGGCCGGGATCATCGATCTGGACGCCAAGCCCGCCGACAACGTCCGGGCCCTGGCCAAGGCCAAGGGCGTCGAGCCGTCGGAGATCACCGTCTGCGTCATGGACCGGCCGCGTCACGCCGAAATCATCGCCAACCTGCGGGCCGTGGGCGCCCGCGTCTACCTGATCACCGACGGCGACGTCGCCGGCGTGATCCACACCGCCGATCCGGCCACCGGCATCGACCTCTATGTCGGCCAGGGCGGCGCGCCGGAGGGCGTGCTGGCCTGCGCCGCGCTCAAGTGCGTCGGCGGCCAGTTCCAGGGCCGTCTGGTGTTCCGCAACAACGACGAGCGCGCCCGCGCCGAACGCTGGGGCATCACCGACCTCGACAAGAAGTACGACCTCGACGACATCATCCGCGCCGACGCCATCTTCGCGGCCACCGGTGTGACCAAGGGCGCGCTGCTTGACGGCGTCAGCTACAAGAACGGGTTCGTGCACACCCACAGCCTGGTGATGAATTCGGCCACCCGCACGGTGCGCGAAGTGCGGATGAAGCGGCCGGTCTGATGACCGGCCCGGCGGCGCCCGAGCCGTTCCTCGGGGTCACGCGGTCGCTCAGCGGCCGGGTCTGGCGCGAGCGCCCGGCCGACCCCGCAGTGGCGCGCAGCCACGCCCTGCGCCTGGGGCTTTCCGAGCCCCTGGCGAGGGCCCTGGCGGCGCGCGGCGTCGACGAGGCCGCCGCCGACGACTATCTGACGCCGACGCTCAAGGCCCTGTTTCCGGACCCGTCGGCCTTCACCGACATGGACCGGGCCGCCGAAATCCTGGTCGACGCCCTGCAGCGCGACCGCCCGATGGTGGTGTTCGCCGACTACGACGTCGACGGCGCCTCCAGCGCCGCCCAGCTCGTGCGCTGGTTCCGCGCCATGGGCAAGGCGCTGCCGATCTATGTTCCCGACCGGCTGACCGAGGGCTATGGCCCCAGCCCGACCGCCTTCCGCCATATCCGTGAGCAGGGCGCCGACCTCGTGGTCACGGTCGACTGCGGGGCGGCGGCCTATGACGCCGTCAACGCCGCCGCCGAGATCGGCCTGGAGGTGGTGGTGATCGACCACCACCTGATGCGCGAGGACCCGCCGCGCGCCGCCGCCGTGGTCAATCCCAACCGTCCGGGCTGCCGGTCGGGGCAAGGCGTCCTCGCCGCCGCCGGGGTGACTTTCGTGCTGCTGGCCGCGCTCAATCGTGAAGCGCGCCGCAGGGGCCTGTTCGAGGCGCGCGCCGAGCCCGACCTGCGGCAGTGGCTCGACCTGGCCGCCCTCGGGGCGATCTGCGACGTCACCCAGCTCGTCGGCTTCAACCGGGCGCTCACCGCCCAGGGGCTGAAGGTGATGTCGGCCTGGCGCAATCCAGGCCTCAAGGCCCTGCTCGACGTGGCCCAGTCGTCGGGACCGGCCAGCGCCTTCCACGCCGGGTTCATTCTCGGCCCCCGGATCAACGCCGGCGGCCGCATCGGGCGCGCCGACCTGGGCGCGCGGCTGTTGTCCACCGACGACGCGCAGGAGGCGGCCGAGATCGCCGGCCAGCTCGACGCGCTGAACGCCGAGCGCAAGGAGGTCGAGCGCGAGGTCGTCGAGGCCGCGGCGGCGATGATCGAGCGCGGCTCGAATCTCGATCCCGACCTGCCGGCCCTCGTGGTGGCGGGGGAGGGGTGGCACCCTGGCGTCATCGGCATCGTCGCCGGCCGGCTGCGCGAACGCTATCGCAAGCCGGTGATCGTCATCGGCGTCGATTCGGCCGCCGGCGTCGCTAAGGGGTCGGGACGCTCGCAGCCCGGCGTCAATCTCGGCCGGGCGGTGCAGGCCGCCTACGAGGCCGGGCATCTGCTCGCCGGCGGCGGGCACGCCATGGCGGCGGGCCTGACCATGCGCCCCGAGGCCATACCGGCTTTCCGGGCCTTCATCGAGGAGCGGCTCGCCGAGGAAAGCGCGGCGGCGGCCGAGCTGGACGCGGTGGAGATCGACGCCCTGGTGACGCCGGCCGGCGCGAACCGGGGGCTTTACGAGGATTTCCAGCGGCTGACGCCGTTCGGGCCGGGCAACCCCGAACCGGTGTTCGCCCTGGCCGATGTCCGCGTCGAGCAGGCCAGCGCCCTGCGCGGCGGCCACATCCGTTGTCAGCTGACCAGCGCCGGCGGGCGCATCCGCGCCGTCGCCTGGCGGGCGGGCGAGACCGAACTGGGCCGCGCCCTGCTGGCGGCTCCCGGCGCGCTGCACGTGGTCGGGAAACTGAAAGCCGACGACTGGCAGGGCCGCAACGGCGTGCAGTTCGAGATCGAGGACGCCGCCGATCCCAGAATGCGCTCGATCTGAAATCGTCTGTGGACAGTTCCAGAGGGGGGTTGCGCACCCCGGCCGACGCGGCTATATCGCCCTTCCTCGCCGCTGCGGTCCCTTCGTCTATCGGTTAGGACGTCAGATTTTCAATCTGAAGAGAGGGGTTCGACTCCCCTAGGGACTGCCATCGGCCTGCAAGCCTGCGACAACTTAGCGCGCGGCGATGCAGCCTATACGCGTAAAATCGGCGTTGACGCACCCTCCGTTCCAAGAACAGTGTTATGCTGTGTTGCCCGCCTCTAAGGTTTTCGGGCGGGCCAGAGGGGCTGCATGTCTGGTTTCGATTACAATGGGGCGGATGCGCACGAAGAGGCGGTGCGCATCAGCGGGCGGGTCAAATGGTTTGATGCCGGGAAGGGGTACGGTTTCATCGTGCCTGACGATCCCGGTCAGACCGGACTTAAGGATGTTCTTCTTCACGTCACCAGTCTGCGACAGTGCGGACACGAGAGCGCGCTTGAGGGCTCCTCCATCGTCTGCGACGTGATCCGAAGGCCTAAGGGCTGGCAGGTCGCCGAAGTGGTCGAACTGGACGAGACCGCCGCGCCGCCGGCTTCCGAGCGACCGCAACGACATTTCGAGCGCGACGGCGGCCGGCGCGACAGTTACGAGCCGCGCAGTTTCCGCAGCCCGACCGACCGCGGACGCCGTCCGGCCCTGGCCGCGGAAGGTCCGCTGGAGCGGGCCAAGGTCAAGTGGTTCAATCGCACCAAGGGCTACGGTTTCGTGGTGCGCGACAGCCAGCCCGGCGATATCTTCGTGCACATCGAGACCTTGCGCCGCAGCGGGCTGGACGACCTCCAGCCTGGCGACGACGTGATGGTCCGTTTCGCCGAGGGGCCGAAGGGTCTGGTGGTCGCCGAGATCAGCCCGACCTGACGCCTCCCCACAGGGAGTTTCGTCTTGTCCTTGAAGACCTCCACGCGGCGGGCGGCCTTGGCGCTGCTCGCCGGCCTGTTCGCCGCGGCCGCGGCCCCGGCGCCGCCCGCCGTGAAGCTGCGCGTCGAGCCCCTGGAGGTGGTCTCGGCGAAGGGGGTCGCCAAGTTCCAGGTCGAGATGGCCGACACGCCGGCCAGCCGCGAGCGCGGCCTGATGTTCCGCAAGGCGCTGGCCCCGGACCGGGGCATGCTGTTCGACTTCAAGACCCCGCAGGAGACGGCGTTCTGGATGCGCAACACGCTCATCCCGCTCGACATCCTGTTCGTCGCCCGTGACGGGCGCATCATCACCATCGCCCGCAACGCCGCGCCGCTGGACGAGACGCCGATCCCCTCCGGCGGGCCGGTGCTGGGCGTCCTGGAGTTGAAGGGGGGCAGGGCGGCCGAGCTGGGCCTGAGCCCCGGCGACCGGGTGCGTCAGCGGATTTTCACGGGTGGCTGACGCGGCGGAGGTTCCGGCCCCGCCGCCGGGCTTCCTGCCGTCGCCGTCGCGCGGCCCGTTCAGCGCCCACAACGGGCCGTTCTTCGACCGCGAGGCCGACGAAGGGTTCCAGCGCGCCTTCTATGCGCTGAAGCGACACTGCAACGGCCTGGGGCTGGTGCACGGCGGCATGCTCACCAGCTTTCTGGACAGCCTGCTGGCCGCCGCCGTGCATCGCGCCACCGGCGCGGCCTGCGTGACCATCCACCTGTCCGTCGACTTCCTCAGCATGGCGCGCGCCGGCGAATGGGTGATCGGCGAGGCGCGCCTCACCCGCGCCGCCCGCGACACCGCCTTCGCCGAGGGACGGGCGATGATCGCCGGCCGCGACGTCGTGCGGGCCAGCGGCGTGTTCAAGCTGATGCCCCGTCGGGCGCGCGAACGGGTCGGTTGACGTCGCTGATGCGTTGCGGCGGGGCGCGGCTCATGGCAAGAACCGCGCTTCCGAGGGCCACGGGGCGTAGCGCAGTCTGGTAGCGCATCTGCTTTGGGAGCAGAGGGTCGCAGGTTCAAATCCTGCCGCCCCGACCATCGGAGGGATTTCAGAGGCTGACCGTCATGCTCGCGCGCATCTATCGCCCCGCCAAGAACGCCATGCAGTCCGGCAAGGCCAAGACCAAGGACTGGGTGCTCGACTTCGCCCCGGCCTCGGCCCGGCTGCCCGACCCCCTGATGGGCTGGCAGCAGTCGAGCGACATGAACGGCCAGGTGCGCCTGACCTTCGAGACCCGCGAGGAGGCGGTGGCCTACGCCCAGGCGCACGGCATCGCCTTCCAGATCGCCGAGGCCAAGGAACCCAAGCGCATCCTCAAGGCCTACGCCGACAATTTCGCTTTCGGCCGCAAGCAGCCCTGGACCCATTGACCCCTTTTCGCGCCCTTAGCTCAGCTGGATAGAGCATCCGCCTTCTAAGCGGACGGTCGCAGGTTCGAGTCCTGCAGGGCGCGCCACTCCCGCGGCGAGGTCGACGCCGACGGGCGCCTGGACGTGAAGGCGGGTCCGGCGCGGCCTTAGTTCGACGACCAGGCGGGGAAGGGATCGGGCAGCCGCGACCAGGCCTGGGGCCCGAGGGCGAACTGGGCCTTGGACAGCAGGCAGGCGTCGAAACCCGCTTCCAGCGCCCGACGGTCCATATCCTGGCCTATCAGCACGATCTCCTGCCGGCGGTCGCCGTACCGGGGCCGCCAGATTTTCTGCATGCTCGCCCGCCAGCGCGGATCGTCGGGCCACATCGCCTTGGGCGCGGTCGCCCACCAACGGCCGCCGAGCTCGACCTGGGTGGCGGGGCCGGCCTGGCTCCATGAGCCGACGCGGTCGTTGCGGGTGGCGAGCCAGAAGAAGCCCTTCGACCGGATGACGCCCGGCCATTCCGATCGAAACCATGCGTCGAGCTTCGCCGGGTCGAACGGGCGGTCGGCCCGATAGACGAAGTGGGAGATGCCGTATTCCTCGGTCTCGGGCACGACCTCGCCGACCAGGGCCTTGCGCCAGCCCGGCGCGAGCTCGGCGCGCTCGGGATCGTAGAGCCCGGTGTCGAAGATCTCGTTCAACGGCACGGCCCCATAGGCCGCCTCGACCAGACGGGCCTGGGGATTGAGCGCGGCGAGGACGCCGCGCAGACGGCCCATCTCCTGGGCCGAAACCAGATCGGCCTTGTTGAGCACGATCACGTCGGCGAACTCGACCTGCTCGACCAGGAGATCGACGACGGTGCGGTCGTCGCCCTGGTCCGCGGCCTCGCCCCGGTCGGCCAGATGGTCCCTGGAGCCGTAGTCGCGCAGGAAATTGAAGGCGTCGACCACGGTGACCATGGCGTCGAGCCGGGCGAGGTCGGCCAGGCTTTCGCCGGCCTCGTCGCGGAAATCGAAGGTGGCCGCCACCGGCATGGGTTCGGAGACGCCGGTGGATTCGATCAGCAGGTAGTCGAACCGCCGTTCCGCCGCCAACCGGCGGACCTCGATCAGCAGGTCGTCGCGCAGGGTGCAGCAGATGCAGCCGTTGGACATCTCGACCAACTTCTCGTCGGTGCGCGAAAGGCCGCCGCCGCCCTGGCCGACGAGGGCGGCGTCGATGTTCACCTCGCTCATGTCGTTGACGATCACCGCCACGCGCCGCCCGTCGCGGTTGTTCAGCACGTGGTTGAGCAGGGTGGTCTTGCCGGCGCCCAGGAAGCCCGACAACACGGCGACGGGGAGGCGAGGGTCCATCGGGCGTCTCCAGGTTCGATGGTTGGAGGCCCGGATCGACGGTCCTGATCCGCGTGCACCGGAACATCCGCCCGAGCCCCGGCTGGTTATGAAGTGTTATATTATAACATTCAAGCCCGTCGAAGCGCTACGCCGGAATGGGTGCGGCCAAGGCCGGCAGGTCAGAAGAACCCGGCCAGGAACGCGGCGGCTTCCTCCGACACGCCGGCGATCTTGTTCGTGGCCTGCCGGTAGAACTTGAAGTTCAGCTCGGAACCGGGCTGGCCGTCGCCCCAATCGGCGTAGGACTTGAGCTGGCTTCGCCCCAGGGGCCGCTTGGCCAGCGCCGTTCGCCGGATCGAGAGGCTGACCCTGGGCGTCTGCCGCGCGACGCCTGGCTTTCTCGGGACGACCTTCGCGGTGGTGACGACGCCGCGGGCCAACAGACCCCGTCCGCCTTCGTTCTCGCTGGCGAAAATGAAGACCGTGTCGCCCTCGGCGATGAGCTTGCCGCCGTACATGGTCTTCTGGGCCTCGAGGATGAACACCTCTGACCCCGGATCGACGATATGCGCCTTGACGACATAGGCCATGATCCGCCCCCTGACGGGCCGGGCAGCGTCGTCCAGGCCTCGCGCCCGTCTTGATATATCTCAGAAGTAGAGCAATGTCGGCGCGATCGGGGGATCGGACGGATGAAGGCTGAGGCGACGTTGCGGGATGACTGCCGACCCCGAGCATGAGGCGCTCCTCACCTGGGACTATACCTCCGAGGTGTGGAGCTGGTCGCCCGCGGACGGGCCCTGGTCGCCGGCGCACGGCCGCCCCAAGACCAGCGGAGCCCGCCTTTCCGCCTCGACCGGAAGCCTCGGTCCCGACGACGCCTACGAGTTCTGGCGCGAGGTGGTCATTTATGACTTCGCGGCCGGCCGCATGGACGCCGAAGCGAAAAGGGAATTTCGGGGCGCGGGGGAAGTCTTGGCCGCTCCGCGAGGCTCCATATTCACCTGTCGGCTGGGGCCGCTGAGCGGCGAGCGGACGCGCGCGCAGAGCCGGGCGGACGGTTGCGACGAGGTCAGCTTCGGCCTGGTGCGCAAGGGGCGGCGGCGGACGGTCGGCCCCGACGGGACCGTAAGCTCGTCCGAGGCGGGCGACTTCTATGTCTATGACGCCGCCATGCCGTGCCGGCTCGAATGGACGGCCCACGAAAGCATCTATCTCGCCGTCCCCCGGGACCTGCTCCGCTCGACCTTCGGCGGCGACCCGCCGCCCGCCGAGCAGCTTCGGACGGCGCTTCAGGCTTCCGGCCTGGCTCCCTTCCTCAAGGGGCAGCTCGACCTGATGGCGCGGCGATGGAGGCGAACGCCCGAGCGCGACCAGATGGTCGTGTTCGACGCCGCGCTCGACCTGCTGCTGGCGGCCCTGGCCGGCGTGCTGGGTTCGGCGAGCGCCGAGGGAAGCGAGGCCGTCGGGGCGGGCCAGTTCGCCGCCGCCTGCCGGTTCATCGAGGCCAATCTCGCCGACCCCGATCTCGATCCCGTCCGGATCGCCAGGTCGGCGGGCTGCTCGCGCGCCACGCTCTACAGGCTGTTCGCCCGCCGCGAACTGACGGTGGCGGGCTATGTCCGCGATCGGCGGCTGCAGCGGTTCATGCGGCTGCTGCGCGTGGCGGGACCGGACGCCACCATCGCCGCGCTGGCGGCGCGCTGCGGCTTCTTCGATCCGCCGACCTTCAACCAGACCTTCCGCCGCCGGTTCGGCGTCAGCCCGGGCGAACTGCGCCGCGAGGCGATGAAAATCGCCCTGGTGAGACGCTGACGCAATCCGATTGAGACGCGGTCGTTACCGCTCGTCCGACGCGTTTCCTACTCTGCCGGAATCAGGGATCGGCTTGGGTTGAGGCAGGGCATGGCGCGGATCGACGGCGGCCGGAAGGCAGGGCGGGCGAGGAACCTCAGGCGCGCCTTGACGGCCGGGGCGGTGCTGGCGGGGGTGCTGGCCGGCCCCGCCATGGCCTGGGCGCAGGGCGTGCAGATCGGCGGCGGCGGAAGCGGTGGCGGGGGCGGCGCCAACACGGTCGCCGGCGCTGGCGGAACTGCGGGATCGGCCGGCGCCGCCGGCGGCGGCGCTGACGGCAATCCCGCCGGCGGGGCTCCGGGGGCGGGCGGCCAGGGCTATCCGGCGCACACCTTCGCGGGCGGCGGCGGCGGCGGCGGCGGCAGTTCGGCGGTCGACGGCGCGGTGGCCATCGGCGCGGGCGCGGCGGGAGCTGGCGCCCCCGCAGCCGCCGCGGGCGGCGGCGGGGGCGGGGCCAACGCCTCGGCCGGCGGCGCGCTGGCTTTGGGCGGCGGCGGCGGCGGCGGCGCGTCCTTCGGCGGCGGCGCCACCGGCGGAACGGGCGGCGCGGGCGCCTCGGCCAGCAACAGCGGCGCCACCGCCATCGGCAGCGGCGGCTCCGGCGCCAACGCCGGCGGCGGGCATGCTGGGAACGGCGGCGCCGGCGCGGTGGCCAGCGGCGTCGCCAGCACAGCCATCGGCGGCGGCGCCAATGCGACCAGCCCCGGCCAGGCGGGCGGCTCCGGCGCCGTGGCCAGCGGGAATTACAGCACGGCTGTCGGCGGCTCCAACGCCGGGATGCAGGCGGCGCAGGCGCTGGCCGACAACGCCACGGCCCTGGGCGCCGGCGCCGTGGTCCAGGCCGGCGCCGCCAACTCGGTGGCCCTGGGGCAGGGCTCGGTGGCCTCGGGGACCAACACCGTCTCGGTGGGGTCGGCGACGCAGCAGCGCACCATCACCAACCTGGGCGAGGGGGCGGTGTCCGCGACCAGCACCGACGCGGTCAACGGCGCGCAGGCGTATCGTATCCAGGCCGCCGCGACGGCGGCCCAGGGCGCGGCCAACACCGCGCAGGGCGCCGCCAACGCCGCCCAGGGGACGGCCAACACCGCGCTGGGGCTGGCGCAGAACTCGGCGCAATACAGCGCCGACGGGCAGTCGCTCGCGCTGCAAGGCGCCGGCGGCGCGACCATCACCAACCTGCGCGCCGGCCAAGCCGCCACCGATGCGGCCAATGTCGGCCAGGTGCAGCAGAGCGGCCAGGCCGCCCTGGCCAGCGCCAACAACTTCACCACCCAGCAGGTGGCGGCGCTGCAGACGCTGATGAACCAGGCCTTCGCCAACGGGCTGTGCAGTTTCGCCGGCGGCGGCGTCAGCTGCGGCGCCGGGGCGGCGGCGCAAGGCTCCGGCGCGACGGCCATCGGGGCCGGCGCGCAGGCGACGGGCGACAACACCACCGCCTTGGGCGCGGGCGCGCAGGCGCGCAACGGCTCGGTCGCCATCGGCGCGGGCGCACGGGCGCTGGCCGATCCCGCCACGGCGGTGGGCGCCAACGCCGTAGCCGGCGGCGACAACAGCGTCGCCCTGGGCGCCAACGCCGTGGCCAGCGCCGCCAACGCCGTGGCCCTGGGCCAGGGCTCGCTGGCGGACCGCGCCAACACGGTGTCGGTCGGCAACGCCCAGACCGGCCTCGCGCGCCAGATCACCAATGTCGCGCCCGGCGTCATGCCCGGCGACGCCGTCAACCTGGGCCAGATGCAGCAGGCGATGGGGGCGATGGGCCAGCGAGCCCAGGACTTCGCGGCCAAGGGGGTGGCCGCCGCCATGGCCATGCCCAGCCTGCCGACCCTGGCGGCGGGGCGGCAGTGGCTGGGGGCGGCCGTCGGCCAATATGGCTCGGCCACCGCGCTCGGCGTGGCGTGGAGCTATCAGGCCAGCGAGGCGCTGAGCCTCGGCGCGGCCGTGTCCGGCGCCGCCGACGGGGGCGGCGCCCGATTGGGAGGACGCGTGCAGGTCGGCTACGCCTGGTGACAAGAGGGGGGCCGTCCGCCCCGCAACGCCGGGCGGACGGCTCAAGACCTAACGGCTGGCGCTTTCGATCAGCATGTAGTCGTAGATCGAGCGGCTGATCTCGGCGATCGCGCGTTCCCGCGCCTCCTCGGGCAGCTTGCTCTTCTTGACGTACACCGCGATGGCCACGCGGCCTGCGCCGCCGGGAAGGTAGATGACGCCCGTGTCGTTGACGCTGGCGCCCAAGGTCCCGGTCTTGTGTTTGACGACCGTGGCGGCCGGCAGCATGCCCTTGATGCGCTTGGGACCGGTGGAGCAGCGCTCCATCGCGCCCAGCAACACGTCGGTGCTGCCGGCGGACAGGACGTGGTCGTCGACAATGCGGGAGAGCAGCTTCACCATGGCCTCGGGCGTGGTGGTGTCGCGCGGGTCGTCGCCATACTTCGCATCCGGCGCGGAGGCCCGATCCTCCAGCCCGGGGTCCGCGGCCAGCGCCTTGGTCACGTAGGGAACCACCGCTTCGCCGGGGGGAACCATGTAGAAGCGGCCGATGATGCCGGCGGTGTCGCCGTCGACGCGCAGGTCCTCGACCCCGACGCTTCTGACCCAGGCCGTGACCGCGCCGGGGCCGCCCGCCAGCCTGGTGAGGAGGTCGGTGGCGGTGTTGTCGCTCTTGGTCATCATGGTTTCGATGAGGTTGCGCACCGACAGCGAGATTCCCGGAAACGGAAAGACCTCGGCGATGCCCTCCGACGGCACGATCAGCGCCGGGTCCACCGGCACCATCTGATCAAGAGACAGGCGCTTGGCGTCCACCTGGGCCAGCACGGCGCCGGCCACGGCGATCTTGAAGGTGCTGGCCATGGGGAAGTGGTCGCGGCTCTTCGAGGCGACGGTGAGGCCGGTTTCGAGGTGGCGGGCCATCACGCCGACCTCGCCGCCGGACAGTTCGGACAGCCGCAAGATCTGAGCCTCGATGGCGGCGCGCGCCTTGGCGCGTTCGGCGGGGACGGGCGCCGGCGCGGAGGCGGCGTGCGCGCCCAGGGGCGCCAGGGCCGCCGCCGCCAGCAGGCCCGCGAAAGCCATGCGCAAGGCCGCCCGCGAGAGTTTGCGCCCGGCGGTGGGGATGGGGGAAGGGGTCATTGCCTATGTCCTCGTCTCAATTCGAAGGCGTGTGCGGTTTCGCGTCCCGGTTCAGGTCTCGGTTCAGGGGGTCGGCGACGCGCGGGTGAAAATCTCCGTCTCGCTTGCGGCGGTAGGCGAGGGAGGCGAAATCCATGCCGATGGCGCCCGGCGTCGCTACCGAAACGATCTGGTCCGCGATCGGGGCGAAGCCGGTGTGGAAATGGTGCGACGACTTGACCCCGACCGTCCGTCGGCCGGTCAGGTCGATGCCCAGCCCGGTGAAGAGATCGGCGTGAAACCCTTGGGTCCGTATGCTGGAGATGACGACGTCCACGCCCCGTCCGACCTGCACCCAGACCGTCAGGCCGAGGGGGTCGCTGGAGCCGCCCAGTCCGGTTTGGGCGTGGTTCGGCGCGATCGCCTTCACCGTCGCCAGCAGGTCGAGCGGGTCCGCCGAGGTCGGGCCGCTCTTGCCGCCCAGGCGCAGGGCGAAACGGGCGCCCACGCCGGCGCCGGCGCAGACGCCCGCGGCGATCGGGTCCCAGATCGGCCCGATGGCGGCGTTGTCCAGGTCGCGGTCGAGCATGGCCCGCAGCAGCGAGGTGTTGTCGCTGGGCGCGCCGCCCCCGGGGTTGTCGGCCGTGTCCGCCAGCACGCAAAGGCCGTCGCAGCGCGCGGCGATGTCCAATGCGGTCTCGATATCGGGATAGCGGGGCAGCAGGGCGTCCCGCCGATCGTAGATCGCCAGGCCGATTTCCTGCGCCACCTCCTTGGCGAGCGCCGGATCGTCGTCGGCGATGACCAGCACCTTCGATCCCGTTTCGGGGGTGTCGCCCCAGGGAAAGCCATGGGCGAAACTGACGGAAAGCACGCCCGGCCGCCGTTCGGCTTCACGCATTTGGCGCAGCAGCCCGGCCATGGGCTCGGCCGTGGTCGGGTAAAAGCCGACCATCCGGCAATCGAACACCGCCGATGCGGGTTTGACCTCGCCGCGCGCCTTCCGGGCGCAGATGTCGTAGAGGGCGTCGGCCGCCGGGATGAAGTCGTCGTGCGGATATTCCTTCATCAGCACCAGCGCGTCGGCGTTCTCCACCATCATCGGCGTCAGGTGGCAGTGCGGGTCCAGTTCCGCGCCGATGGCGGCCTGGGGCCCCACCACCGCCCGGATGCGCCGGATCAGGTCGCCCTCGCAGTCGTCGCACTCCGTCGAGACCATCGCGCCGTGCAGCAACAGCAGCACGATGTCGAAGGGGCCTTCCGACGTCAGCATCGCGAGGATTTCGTCGCGATAGCTTTCGTACACGGACTGCAGAGTGGGGCCGGACGGATGCGCGAAGGCGAGCAGTCCCTCTGAAAACGCGTAGCCGTCGGCGCGCGCCAGGTCCTCGAACCGGCCGAGCACCATGGACTCCATCCGATCGGGGTCGAGGCGGGCCTGACCTCTGCTGACGCCGGCCTCCTCGAAATCGCGTCTTCCCGTCGGCCAGGCGCTGAACGTGTTGGTTTCCGTGCCGAAGGCGGCGGCAAATACCTTCATCAACATCTCCCCGGGGCATCGGCCTCAACCCGGCGGCCGAATGCGTCGGTGCCTTGGGCGGTGTGGGCAGGGCCCTGATTCATCGAGCTCCACGCACGCTCTGCGGCGCTTCAATCTGGTGGTCGAACACGCAGAACAATGGTTTCGCAAAGTCACTTTTCATAGATGGAAAATTTTTCCGAAGCTAAAATTTTCCATCGGAATGGGATGGGGCGGAAGAGGTCGAGATCATGCCATTGTTAAATAAGGACTATCTTTAACGCCGCCGAACCGCCGCGATCACCTCCGCCGATTCAAGACTCTCAGTCAGGATGGATTGTCGGATGAGTGGAATTGAATTTCCGATTGTGAAATATGGATTTGGAAAATAAGCCTTCATGGCCGCGCCGGGAGGGCCGCCATGAATCGATCTGAGCGTTCTCAGCCTTTTCGCCCGGACCGTCCGCCTTCGACCGACGCCGCCATCCCGTCCAGGATCGTCCTGAAGCTGTTGAAGCGGGGGGCCTTGCTGGCGCTGGCCGGCCTGACGCCCTTCTCGGCGAGCCTGGCGGCGGAACCGTTCGACATCGTCCTCAAGGGCGGCCTGGCGATGGACCCGGAGACGGGCCTGCAGGCCGTGCGGGACATCGGCGTGCGAGACGGCCGGATCGCCGCGATCTCGGAAGCTCCGCTGTCGGGGACGAGGATCATCGATGCGAGGGGCAGGGTGGTGGCCCCCGGCTTCGTCGATCTGCACTCCCATGCCCAGAACCTCCTCGGCGGCCGGGTCCAGGCCTTCGACGGGGTCACGACGGCGATGGAGGACGAGGTCGGGCAACTGCCCGTGGCCGCCGCCTACGACCGGGCGGCCAGGAGCGGACGGGCCATCAACTACGGCTTCTCGTCGTCCTGGGCCCTGGCCAGGGCGACCGTGCTGGGCGGCGCGACGCCTGACGGGACCGCCGAAGCCATCCCCGAGGCGCTCGAAAAGGGCCACGCGGCCACGACGGCGCAAGCGAGCGCGGCGCAGACCCGCGACATCCTCAAACTGGTCGGCCAGGGTCTCGACGAGGGCGCCGTCGGGATCGGCCTGGCGCTCGGCTACATGCCCGGGGCCGGCGAGGAGGAGGTCTTCAAGATCTCCAGGCTGGCGGCGGCCCGGGGCGTTCCGGTGTTCGTGCACATGCGCAGCACGGTCGGAGACTTCGCGGCGACGCAGGAAGTCGTCGCCGACGCCGCCGCGACCGGGGCCCAATGGCACATCATGCACGTCTATTGGGACAGCGTGGAGCAGCGCGACCTTCTGGAGGCCGTGCGCGCCCAGGGCGGTCGCGTCACGCCCGAAACCAAGGGCTGGTTCCACGGGGCCACCTATATCGGGGCGACCTTCCTCGCGCCGGAGGCCTTGAAGGCGGCGGGACAGAAGCCGGACAGCATCATCTACTATGGCCGCCATGTCGGCTCGTACGCCGAACTGGCCGACCTGAGAGCGCGTGACCCGAGAGCGTTCATCATCAACCTCGACCCCGCCACGGACGACGCCGACCTGTCGCTTCGCACGGAGACCGCCCGTCGCCTGGCGACGCCCGGCTGGGTCCTGGCCTCCGACGCCATGCCCTGGACGCAGGCGCCGACACATTACATCCCCGAGCAGACTTGGCCTCTGCCCGCCGACGCCTGGTCCCACCCGCGAAGCGCGGCGACCTATACCCGGATCATCGAGAACTACGTCGGCAAGTGGAAGCTCGTCGGGCTGATGGATGTCCTGCGCGCCGGCTCGTACTTTCCCGCCCGGGAACTGGAGGCCGCCGCGCCGCAGTTCCGGAACAAGGGGCGGCTGAAGGTCGGCGCCGACGCTGACCTGATCGTCTTCGATCCCGATCGGATAAGGGTGCGGGCCACGCTCGAGCAGCCGGCCGCCCTGTCGGCCGGGATGGACTACGTCCTGGTCAATGGCCAGGTCCTGATCGCCGAAGGACGGCTCGATCCGACGACGAAGCCCGGCCGACCCATTCGCCGCGAGGCGTCCGCGACGTCGCGCTGACGCCGCCGCCCGCATTTCGTGTTCCTTTCTCGACAGGACGAACCGTCATGAAGCTGTTTCGAAGCGCCGCGCTGGCTTTGGCGGCGTTGGTCGCCGCCCCGGCCTGGTCGGCGCCGGCGGCCGACTACGATGTCGTGATCCGCAACGGCCGCGTCCTGGACGGCGGCGGCGACCCGTGGGTCCGCGCCGATGTCGCCGTCAAGGACGGCCTGATCGCCCGCGTGGGAACGGTCCGCGGGCGCGGGGCGCGAGAGATCGACGCCCGGGGACGCTACGTGTCGCCGGGGTTCATCGACATGATGGACCAGTCGCAGGAGGTGCTCCTCAAGGCCGGCCGCGCCGAGAACAAGCTGCGGATGGGCGTGACCACGGTCATCGCCGGAGAGGCGGGCGTCCCGGTCGCCGCCGATGGGATCGGCGGCTATTTCGACCAGCTCGCGCGCCAGGGGATCGGGGTCAATATCGGCGTCTACTACAACGCCATGCAGGCCCGGCTGCCGGTCATGGGCGACAAGGAAGGCGTCGCCACCCCGGCTCAGCTCGAGCCGATGAAGGCCGAAGTCCGCAAGGCCATGAAAGCCGGGGCATTCGGCGTCTCCACCGCGCTGATCTATCCGCCGATGAGTTTCCAGGGAACCGACGAACTGGTCGAACTGGCCAAGGTGGCGGGCCGGTGCGACGGCTTCTACGTGACGCACATGCGCGACGAGGCGGCCGGCCTGGTCGGCGCGATCGAGGAGGCGGTGGCCATCGGCGAGCGTTCGGGCGCCAAGGTCGAGATTTTCCACCTCAAGGCCGGCTATGCGCCAGGCTGGGGCGAGCTGATGCCCAAGGCCGTCGCGACGATTTCGGCCGCACGGGCGCGGGGCGTGGACGTGGCGGCGGACATGTATCCCTATACGGCCGGCGGCACGGGGCTCAGCATCACCGCCCCCAACTGGATTTTCGCCGACGGCGAGGCCAAGGGATGGGAACGGCTGCGCGATCCGGCGATCCGGGCGCGCCTGAAGAAAGAGGTCGCCGCCGGATCGGTCCCCGGGTGGTCCAACCTCGTCCAGGCGGCGGGCGGCTGGGACAGGATCGTTCTGGCCAACGCCTACAACCCGAAATACGACCGCTACCGCTACAAGAGCATCGCCTTCATCGCCAAGGCCATGGGCGAGGACCCGGCCGACCTCGCCTGGGACATCGTCCTGGACGCGCTGCCAAACCGGGCCATGGCCCTCTTCTTCATGATGAGCGAGCCGGACATCGAACTGGCCATGAAGCAGCCGTGGACGAGCATCGGCAGCGACGCCGGCGCGACCGAGGTCTTCGGCCAGCTGGACGCGGAGGACCTGCCGCATCCCCGAAGCTATGGAACCTTCCCGCGGGTGCTGTCCGAGTATGTCCGGAAGCGTCAGGTCCTGACCGTGGAGGACGCCGTTCGGAAGATGACCGGATGGCCCGCCACGCGCATGGGCCTGAATGACAGAGGCATGATCCGTGAAGGACTGAAGGCGGATCTTGTCGTGTTCGACCTGGACAGGGTGAAGGACGCGGCGACCTGGGAAGCGCCCATGGCGGCTCCGGAGGGCGTCGACTATGTGCTGGTCAACGGCGTCCTTGCTGTCAACGCCGGCCGCGCCACGGGAGCCAAGGCCGGGCAGATTCTTCGCCATCGCTGCGACGACTAGCCCTATGCTCGCCGAGGGAACGGGAGCTGCGCGTCAGGAGATGCTGCGAGGCTGATAACAGCCTGGGGTGGAATTCCATGAGGTAAGGCCGCTTTCCGTCATCTGTAGGTACGGGCGCAGATTCAGAGGCGAGGCGGGCCGTTGACGCTTTGGGCTTACAGGTCGCGACGAAGGCCGGCGGGAGGCGACCTCCACGCCTTGCCCAGCCATGCCGTTCAGGTGTCGAAACGTCCATGAGCAGCGAAGCGTCCGAAAGGCTTCCGACGGCTGACGCGCGGCAGGTCGCCGACCTTTCGGCCCGGTACGCCGAGGCGGTGCGCCGCTATTTCTCGCGACGGTTGCCGGGAGCCTCGGACATCGAGGACCTCACCCAGGAGGTCTTCATCAGGCTGCTGCGCCGGGCGCGGCTGGGCGATATCGAGAACATCGAAGGCTATCTTTTCCAGATCGCGGCCAATCTCCTGCGCGAGCGGGGGCGGCGTCGGCTGCGGCGTCGGCGCGACGTCCAGCAGCCGCTGGATGACGACTTCGCCGAAACCTATGACGACATGTCGCCGGAACGGATCCTGCTGGGCCGCGAGGCCTATGACCTCATGGTGCGAAGCCTCCAGGAGCTGCCTGAGCGCGCCCGCACGGTGTTCATTCTCAACCGGTTCGAGGATCTGACGGGCGTGGAGATCGCGCGCCGCCTGGGCGTCGCCGTCAGCACGGTCGAGAAGGACATGATGCGGGCCATTGCGCACCTGCGGGCGAGGCTGCGATGAACCGGGCCGTGCTGGACATCGACGAGGCGCGGGAAGCGGCCGCCTACTGGCTGGCGCGCCGCCAGCTCGGGCTGATGACCTCTCGGGACCAGGCCGCCTTCGAGAACTGGTTGGGCGAGGCGGCCAACGCGGCCGCCTATGACGAGGCCGAGGCGTCCATCGCGAGCTTTGGCGCCGTCGCCGCGAGCCCGGAGGTGCGCAGGATGCGCGACGCGGCGCTGGCGGCGCCGCTGCAAGCCCGACGGATCACGATTTTCTGGCGGGCCGCCGCCGCCGCCGCCATCGTTCTGCTCGGCGTCGGGACATGGTCCATAGCGCCGCGCCCCTCGGAGCGAACTGTTCCCGGGCTCGACGCGACCATCCAGGGCGCGGCTCCGGCGGCGCCCGCGCCCGGGCCCTCAGCCAGGCGATACGCCACGGCGGTCGGGGAGCGGTCGAAATACACGCTTGAGGACGGCTCGATCGTCTCGCTCAACACCAATACGGTCCTTGAAGTGGCCTATTCGCGCGACGAGCGGAGCGTCCGGCTGTTGCAGGGGCAGGCGCTGTTCGAGGTCGCCAAGAACAGAAATCGGCCGTTCGTGGTGCTGGCCGGCGACCGGCGCGTCACCGCGGTCGGCACCGCCTTCGACGTCCGCGTGGGCGACGGCGGCGTGCGTGTCGTGCTTGCCGAAGGGCGGGTGACGGTCGACCCGCTTCGTCACAAGGGAATGGCGAGACTGGTTCCGAGCCTGGACCGCCAGGAGCTTCAGCCCGGAGAGCAGCTGATCGCCGACCCCTATCGGCCGCTGGTCATCGCCGCCGCCGACGTCGAGCGCCTCACCAGCTGGGACCGGGGGCGGCTCATCTTCCGGGACGACCTGCTGTCCGAGGCCATCAAGGAGATGAACCGCTATTCGCGAACCCAGATCCTGATCGAGGATCCCCGGATCGGCGATCTGAGGATCAGCGGGGTTTTCAATGTTTCACGCCCCGAAAACTTCCTCGCGGCCGTGACGGCGTTCTATCCGCTGGAGGAGCGGCCCAGGTCCAAGGGGGCCGTGGTGCTGGACTGGCGCAAGGCCGGCTGAGAGAATTTCGAGAAAATTTTATTATAAGTAAGGAGTTTTCTGAATCCGACATCTTTCCTCCAGAGGCCGCCTGAAGGTGGCAAGCGCGTCGCAAAGGCGCCGGGAGGGAAGATTGTGAACCACAACAGATTCGGCGGCGCGCGGTCGTGGGCGATGGCGGGGGTCGCCATCGCCGCGGTGGCGACTTCGGCTCAGGCGCAGCAGCAGCGCAGATTTGACATTCCTCGCCAGGAGCTCGCCCTAGCCTTGGAGCTGTTCGGCAAGCAGAGCGGCAAGGAAATCGTCTTCGACAGCCGTCAAACCCAGGGCAAGCTGTCTTTCCCGGTTCGCGGGACGATCGAGCCGGGCAAGGCGTTGCAAGGCCTGCTGGCCGAGACCGGCCTGGTGTCGCGCACGGTCAATCCCGACACCTTCATGGTGGAGAAGCGAAGCCAGGCGGGCGGCGAACCCGTCGCCGCCATCTCCGCGCCCGCCGGCGCCGCGGAAGAGTTCACCGGCATCGCCGAGGTCATCGTCACCGCGCAGAAGCGCGCCGAGCGGGCCAAGGACGTGCCGGCCTCGGTGAGCGTTCTCGGGCGGCGGCAGCTCGAGGACCTGCACGCCGGCAACCTCAAGGACTACGCCGCCTATGTGCCGGGCCTCATCGTCGACAGCGGCGGCCAGCCGGGGGAGAGCACGATCACCATGCGCGGGCTGAACCCGCGCGGGGACACCACGATGGTGGCCACCTATGTCGACGAGGCCCCGCTGGGGTCGAGCAACGGCTACTCGGCCGAGGCCTCGACCTCCTTCGACATGATGCCGTACGACCTGGAGCGGGTCGAAGTGCTGCGCGGGCCGCAGGGAACCCTCTACGGCGCCAACAGCATGGGCGGGCTGCTCAAGTACGTCACACGGGCTCCGCACCTGAACGACTACGAGGTCCGAGCCGGCGCCGAGGTCTCCACGACCGAAGGGGCCGGGAAGCTGGGCTATATCGGCCGCGTGGGCATCAATGCGCCGCTGATCCCGGGGGAGCTCGCCGTGCGGGCGAGCGTCTTTCACGAACAGACGCCGGGCTACATCGACAACTACGTGACGGGCGGCAAGGGCGAGAACAGCGGCCGCCAGGACGGCGCGCGGCTGGCGTTGCTCTGGCAGCCGACCGACGCGCTCAGCGTCAAGGCCTCGGCGACCTACCAGGACGGCGCGTCGAAGGGCAACGGCATCGTGCGGCTGGCCAGGGGCGGGACGACCCCGCTCGGCCCGGTGGGGGGAGACCTGACCAACGGCAACATCCTCGCCCAGCCCTTCAAGAAACGCACCCTGCTGTTGGCGACGTCGGTGAACTGGGACCTTGGCTGGGCCGATTTCATTTCCGCGACCAGCTATTCGAAGGGGCGGCTGCGATCGACCACGGACTATTCCGACGTCTATGCGAGCGTGGGCCTCTCCGACCTCCGCAACGCGGCGGACCTGCGGCGATACACCCAGGAGTTCCGGCTGGCGTCCAGGCCCGGCAAGTTCGAGTGGCTGGCGGGCCTCTATTACGACGACGAGTTCACCAAGGCGGGTCAGTACCTGTCCGCGCTTGACCCGGCGACGCGGACGCCCGTTCCCGATCTCGATCCCTTGCTGCGCAGCAGCCTGCGCAGCGCGTACCGCGAAGGGGCGGTATTCGGCAACGCGACCTATCATTTCACGGACGCCTTCGACGTGACGGCGGGGTTGCGGTGGGCGCGCAATCGGCAAACCCTCAAGCAGGACGCCGTCGGCGCGCTGCTCGAAAATGGGCCGACGGGGCCCGTCACCGGCAAGTCGGAGGACGACGTCCTCACCTACGCCATCAGCTCCAGGTATCGGCTTGGAGCCGACTACATCGCCTATCTGCGCGTCGCCCGCGGTTATCGCCCCGGCGGTCCCAATCCGGTCTTTCCGGGGGTGCCGTCCCAGGTCAACGCCGACACCATCATCAATTACGAAGGCGGCCTGAAGGGGGACCTGCTGGAGCACAGGCTCCAGCTCGACCTGTCCGTGTTCCGCATCGACTGGAAGGATATCCAGCTTGAAGCGCATACGCCGGACGGCAGCGTCAGCTTCGGCGCCAACGGCGGCACCGCGCGCAGCCAGGGCGTCGAACTCTCCACGCTCTTCATCCCGGTCAAGGGCGTCCAGCTCGGTTTCAACACCGCCTACACCGACGCCGTCCTTACTGAGGCGGTGCCTTCGATGGGGTGGGCCGACAAGGCCCGGATGCCGTCGGCGCCGCGTTGGACGGCCTCGGTCACCGCCAACTACGAGACCCGGGTGACGGACGACTGGATGCTGCGGCTGGGGGGCGGCTACCGCTACATCGGCGCGCGGTTCAACGACGTCGAGGGCGGGGTGAATACGGTGCGCCTTCCCGAATATGGGGCGCTCGACCTGAACGCCAGCCTTTCGAACAGTCGCTGGACCTTGGGCTTCTTCGTCCGCAACGCCGCTGATCGCCGAGTCTATCCGAACGGCGGCGTTGTAGGTTCCTACTTCCAGGGCGTGGTTCTGCAGCCTCGCACGATCGGCGTGAGTCTGGACGCCGCCTTCTAGCCCTCGCTGGCCGCAATTTTCCCACAACGCATACCCCGCAAGCGGCCGCCGCCAGTCGGCGGCGGACCGCCCGAGGGCTGCAAGAGGTCCGCTTGATGATGAACGTGAAGAAGATCGCCGCCTGCCTGATGGCGGGATTGGCGCTCAGCGGCGGGGCGGCGGACGCCGCCGTCCCGCCGCCCGCCCCGCAGGTCGCCTCCGCCGCGCCGGCCTCGCCGATCCTGGACGACGTCACGACGCTGGCGCCGTTCGTCGACGGCGTCATGACCGCCCAGATGGAGCAATGGAAGATACCCGGCGCGGTCATCGTCATCGTGAAGGACGGCAAGACCCTGCTCGCCAAGGGCTACGGCTACGCCGACGTCGAGAAGGGCGCGCGGGTGGACCCCGACAAGAGCCTGTTCCGCATCGCCTCCACGACCAAGCTGTTCACCTGGACAGCGGTCATGCAGTTGGTCGAACAGGGCAGGCTAAATCTCGATGCGGACGTCAACACCTATCTGAAATCGTTCAAAATTCCAGCCACCTACGCCAAGCCCGTCACGCTGCGGAGCCTGCTGACCCACACGGCGGGGTTCGAGGAAGGCAGCGTCGGCTACGGCATCGCCCTGCAACCTGAACCCTCGATCGCCAAGGTGCTCGGCGCTCATATTCCGGCGCGGGTGCGCCCGCCGGGCGAGATGCTTTCCTACTCCAACTACGGCGCCGCGCTGGCCGGCCTGATCGTTCAGGAGGTGACCGGCGTTCCTTACGAGGACTACGTCCAGAGGAACATCTTCGACCCCTTGGGCATGAAGTACGCCACCGTGCGCGAGCCGGTCCCCGCGGCGCTGGTCCCTTACAAGGTCAACGGCTACGCCTGGGAGAACGGAGCCTTCGTCTTCCAGAAGCAGACCTTCGAGGGGGGCTTCCGCCCCGCCGGTTCCGGCGCGGTCTCGGGCGCCGACATGGCCCGGTTCATGATCGCCCAGCTTCAGGACGGCGAGTACGAGGGCAAGCGGATACTGCTGCCGGCCACGGCCCGCCTGATGCGAACGCCGGCCTTCTATTACGACAAGCGCCTCCCAGCGATGGACCTCGGTTTCTACGAGACCGCGATGGGCGGTCAGATGCTGGTGGGCCATGGCGGATCGGATCCGGCCTTCAACACCGAGCTGTCCCTGCTGCCGGCCCACAATCTGGGCGTCTTCATCTCGTTCAGCGGCGGCGAGGGCGGCGTGGCCGCCGAGAACGTCGAGAAGGCTCTGCTGGCGCGTTACTATCCGCCCCAGGGCGGCGCGCCGGCGTCCTACAAGGCGGCCTCCCTCGAGAAGTACGCCGGCTCCTACCAGTTCACCCGCCGCAACCACACCAAGGTCGACAAGGTCTACGACCTGCTGTCCCGGATGCCGGTCAAGGTGTCTGGAGAGGGCCTGAGCGTCGGCCAGGGCAATGACGCGGTCCAGTTCGCGCCTACGGGCCCGGACCTGTTCCAGGAGATCGGCGGACAGCGCCGCATCGCCTTCCGCGTCGATGGGTCGGGCGCGGTCACCCACATGTTCATGGACTTCCTGTCGCCGATCCCGCTGGAACGGGCCTCGCTGCTCGACGATACGGCGCTCTGGTATCCCGTGCTCGTCGTCGCCCTCCTGCTGTTCGGCAGCGCGTTGCTGGGCTTCCTCTATCGGCGACGTGAAATCTGGGCGGCGCCCCGCGCCGACAGGCGCTTGATCCTGATCTCGACCGCCGTCTCCCTGTGGGGGCCTCTGACCCTCGCGGCGCTGTTCGTCTTCCTGATCCTGACCGACGTGGTCGCCCGGCAGAGCAGCGTGCCGCTGAACCTGAAGCTCGCCTTGGGCATGCCTATCGTCTTCATCGGGCTGACCGCGGCGTCCCTGGTCGCCGTCGTGCGGGTCTGGATGCGGAAGGGCCTGACCTTGCGGCTGCGGCTCTATCATTCCGCGATCGCGCTGGCGGCGCTCGGCGTCGTCGCCTTCTTTGCTCAATGGAACCTGCTGGGCTGGAGGTTCGGATGAGGTCCGTCCGGTTCACGGCCCCATCCGCAGGGAGATGGGGCCCGCCGAGGCGCCCCCGCGACCGTGGCGGCCAGCGAACCGCAAACCCGACAATCACCCCATCGAACGGAAAACCCGGCTCGCCGGAAGCAGGACCCCATCAGATGCCCGACAATCAGAAGCGAGCATTCATCGTCAACGTCGCCGCGGTCGCGCTGTCGATCTGTTCGACAACGGCCGGCCCGGCCCTCGCGGCCAAGCCGGCGGTCGGCGTCCGGCCCGCCGCGCTCCCTTCCGTCGTCGGGAGGATCGACAAGGTCTTCGCGCAATGGAAGCCGGGCCAGACGCCTGGCTGCGTCGTGGGCGTGGACCAGAAGGGCAACGCCTCGATCATCCGGGCCTATGGCGTGGCCGACCTCGAGCACGATGCGCCCAACACCCCGGCGACCGTGTTCGAGGCGGGGTCGACGTCCAAGCAATTCACCGCCGCGGCCGTTCTGCGCCTGGCGGAGCAGCACAAGCTGTCGCTCACCGACGACGTGCGGAAATACATCCCCGAACTGCCTGACTATGGCCACGTCGTCACCATCCTCAACCTGCTGAACCACACCGGCGGCGTTCGGGACTGGGGAGAGCTTGCCTCTTTCGCCGGCGAGCCGCGCGGCGCCCGCGTCTATTCGATGCGGGACGTCCTGGACCTCGCGGTTCGGCAGAAGGCGCTGAACTTCACGCCCGGCGACGAGTTCTCCTACACCAACACCGGTTACAACCTGCTGGCCATCGTCGCCGAGCGGGTGAGCGGAAAGAGCCTGCCGGACTATACGGCCGCCGAGTTCTTCACCCCCCTGGGCATGCGGAACACCCGCTGGCGGGACAATTTCCGGCGGGTGGAGAAGGGGCGAGCGATCGCCTATTCGCCGACCGAGACCGGCTTCGCCCAAGCCATGCCCTTCGAGGACACCTACGGTCATGCGGGCCTGCTGACGACGGCTGGCGACATGCTGATCTGGAACGCGGCGCTGACCGATGGACGGATCAGCGCCTATGTCGCGGGCGGCCTCGCCGAGCATGGCGTCCTGGCGTCAGGACGGCGGATCAACTATGCGCGCGGACTAATCTGGGCCGACTACCGGGGCCATCCCGAGATCGCCCATCCGGGGGCGACGGCCGGCTACACGGCGTGGCTCGGCCGGTATCCCAAAGACGGCCTGTCCATCGCCCTGCTGTGCAATCGGGCGGATGCGGACAACGAAGCCCTGGCCCACGCCGTGGCCGACGTCTTCCTCTCCAAATCGCCGGCGACGCCGAAACCCAAGGCTCCGATCCAGCCCATGGCGGGGATCGAGGGCGTCTTCATCAACGAGACGACCGGCGCTCCCGTAAAGCTGAAACTGGCGGAGGGGGCCTTGCAGGTGGGGGGCGGCATGCAACTGGCCCTCGCGTCCGCCGCTCGGTTTGAATCGGCGGGTTCGGTCCTAAGCTTCGAAAACAAGGACAGGTTCACCCTGGCCGACGCCTATGGCGGCCTGGCCTCGTTCCACCGGGGAGGCGCCGTTTCGCCCGCAACCGCGCAGTCGCTCGCCGCCTACGCCGGCGCCTACGCCAGCGATGAGGCGGGGGCGACCTACCTGATCGGCGTGAAGGACGATCACCTGACCTTGGCGATCAAGGGGCATCCGGAGGCGGCTTTCGACCTGGCTTCATCCTACGCCGACGCCTTCGACCTCGAAGGGCTGCTGGTTCGCTTCGTCAGGGGCTCCGGTGGAAAGGTCACAGGGCTGCGCCTGACCGGCGACCGTGTGAGGAACGTGCAGTTCGACCGGCTGGCCGAGACGCCCAGATAGCGAAACGGGCAAATGATCGGCCGATCAAGCTCAAGTTAAAATCGATTCGAATAACCGGAAGATCAGAACTCGTCTCCGTCATTATTAAATAATGTCCATGTTTTCATGTATGAACATTGCGGCGTGATGATTTCGCTTCTTCCGGCATCAAACCTATCGACGACCGCACAACGCGGCGAGCGCGCCCTGGGCGCTGGGAGGGATCATGCTGCGGAAGCACTGGGCGTCAGCGTCGATGCTGGCGATGTCGACGGTCTTGATGTTCGTCGGGGCTGCGTCGGCGGGGGAGGGGCGTTCGGCTTCTCCGCCGATGACGCCGGCGAAGATCGACGCACTCGTCGCCAGGGCGATGAAATCCTTCGACGTCCCGGGCGTTTCGGTCGGGATCGTCAAGGATGGGAAGCTCGTCTTCGCCAAGGGTTACGGCGTCCGCCAACTGGGCGGCGGCGACAAGGTCGATCCCGACACCATCTTCGGCATCGGCTCGAACAGCAAGGCGTTCACGGCGGCGGCCCTGGCCATCCTGGTCGATGAGAAGAAGATCAAATGGGATGACAAGGTCATCGATCACCTTCCGGACTTCCGGATGTACGATCCTTACGTCACCCGGGAATTCACGATCCGCGACCTGCTGACCCACCGCAGCGGGCTGCCTTCCTACGCGGGCGACCTGATGTTCGTCCCGTCGAGCGACTTCACCCGCGACGAGATCATCCGCAGCCTGCGGAACCTGAAGCCGTCTTCCAGCTTCAGGACCAAGTACAATTACGACAACCTGCTCTATGTCGTCGCCGGCCAGATCATACCGGCGGTCACCGGCCAGAGCTGGGAAGACTTCGTTCAGGCTCGCATCCTGGCCCCGCTCGCCATGGAGCCCTGCGCCGTCAATCTGCGGCGCGTGAAGAGCACGGCCAATCTGGCTTCTCCCCACGTGCCGGTCGCGGGCGTCATGCAGGCGGTCAAGGCCGACAATCTCGAACTGGTCGGGCCGGCCGGCTCGATGCAGTGCAACCTGCCCGGCATGGCGAAATGGGTGAGCACGCTGCTGGCGGAAGGCGTGGCGCCCGATGGGAAGCGGCTGCTCAGCAAGGCCCAGACGCTGGAGTTGTCCACGCCCCAGACCTTGCTGCCGCCAGCCCGTGAAGGACTGAGCGCCGAGGCGGGGCTGAAGTTCCAGTCCTATGCGCTGGGATGGGGCGTCGCCGACGTCGCCGGCCGCACATTGGTCTATCACGACGGTGAGATCACCGGCATGAGCTCGGTCGTGTCCATGCTGCCGGAAGAAAAGTTCGGCGTCATCGTCCTGACCAACCAGCAGCACGAGGCCGCGAAGCTGGCCCTGATGCTGCAGATTGTCGACGCCCAGCTCGGCCGATCCGATCATGACTGGGTCAAGGTGTTCAAAGAGGCCGTCGACGAGGAGCGCGAGCAGGTCAGCGCCAAGGAGACCGAGGTCGAGGCGGTCCTCAAACGCGGCGACGTCAAGCCGACCCTGCCGTTGCAGACCTACGCCGGCGTCTATCGCGACCCCTGGCGCGGCGACGCCGGCGTCCGGGTCGAGGGCGACCACCTGGTTCTGAAGTTCAGCAGGACCGAGGCCCTGGAAGGGCGGCTTCTGCCCTACAGCGGCGACATCTTCGTCGTGCGCTGGAAGGACAGGGCGCTCGACGCCGACGCCTTTGTCCGGTTCACCCAGAGCTACGATCGCCGGGTCGAAGGCATGACGATGCAGGCCATCTCGCCGTCCACCGACACCAGCTTCGACTTCAAGGACCTGAGTTTCAAGAAGGTCGACTGACGACCTCGGGGAACGCCTTCGCCCGCATGCCGGCATGTCCGCGCTCGCCCGAGCCGGAGCCGCCGCGCTGCGCCTCTTCGTCCAGTACCAGGCTGCTGCTGCGGGAGACGCCGCATGAACACCGCCCGCAAAGCCCGCCCTACGCTCGAGGCGGCGGTGGAGGCCTGGCCCCTGAGGTCCTCGCCGCGGACGGGCCCTTGCGGCGGCTCGCAAATGCAGGTCGTCGCCGTCACCTTGCGAGACGGCCCGTTCTCGGGCCGGGGCGAGGCCGCGATCCCGGCCCAGCCAGACGCCGTCGCCACGGTCCTGGCGCAGATCGAGGCCGTGCGAACCGACCTCAAGGGCGGCCTGGACCGGCCCACGCTCAACAGGCTGACGCCGCCGGGCGTCGCGCGCAACGCCCTCGACTGCGCGTTCTGGGACCTGGAGGCCAGGAGATCCGGCAAGCCCGTCTGGCGGCTCGCCGGCCTCCCGCAGCCGGAGCCCCTGGTCAACACCTACGTCCTAGACGTCGACCGGCCCGAGACGATGGCGACCATGGCCCAGGTCCATGCGTCGGCGCGCTCGCTGAGCGTCGTCCTGGGCGGCGATCTTCTCGATGGCGAACGGCTGCGAATGGTCCGGGCCGCGCGACCGGACGTCCTGCTGGGCGTCAGATGGGCCGTCGCGCCCAGGCATGAGGCCCTGCACCGGCAGATGTCCAGCCTGCAGGCGGCCGGCGTGCTCTGGTCCGAACAGCCCGCCTCGGAAGCCCGCGACGCCCCGCCCGGACGACCCGCCCCGTCGACGCCCCTGATCGTGGGACAGGCCGTGCGGGAGGCCGCCGACGTGGCGAAACTGGCGGGCCGGGTGGACGCGGTCATCATCGACCTGGATCTGTGCGGGGGGCTCACCGAGGGCCTGGCGATCCTTTTCGAGGCGCGCCGCCTGGGCCTCAAGGCGAGGGTCGACGGCGCGCGAGGCGACAGCCTGGCCATGGCTCCGGCTTTCATGCTCGGCCAGCTGTGCGACGGCGTTTCCCTGAACGGACCGCTTCTTCTCGCCGCCGACAGGCCGGTCCCGGCCGTCTATCGCGGCGGGACGGTCTGGTGCCCGCCCGAGCTGTGGGGACATCCCGCCCCGGCGACAGACGCCGCCGTCGCCCCTTCGTCGCCCTCGGCAGCGATCCCGCCCGGCGAAGGTTCGCGAGATTTCCAGCTTCAACAAGACGACCCAGGGGAGGGGGCTCGCCCCCCGGAAACGGTTCAAGCCATGGCGAACATCAGCGCGTTGCGGGCCAGGCCCGCCAAGCAAACATCCGACTGGTTCGGGCAACCCAGAGGCCTCACGGTCCTGTTCCTGACGGAGATGTGGGAAAAATTCTCGTTCTACGGAATGAGAACGCTGCTGATCTACTACATGACCAAGCGTCTGCTGATCGGCCAGGAAAACGCCTCGCTCATCTACGGGCTATACACCGCCTTCGTCTACTTCACCCCGGTGCTCGGCGGGGTCATCTCCGATCGCTGGCTGGGGCGACGGGCCTCGGTCATCATCGGCGGCGTGATCATGGCCGCCGGCCATTTCATGATGGCGTTCGAGCCGCTGTTCTATCTGGCCCTGGTGGTCATCACGATCGGCAACGGCCTCTTCCTGCCCAGCCTGCCCAGCCAGATCCGCGATCTGTACAGCCCCGCCGATCCGCGCCGGTCGTCCGCCTACAACGTCTATTATGTGGGGGTGAATCTCGGGGGATTCCTGGCCCCGCTGATCTGCGGCACGCTGGGCGAACTCTACGGCTGGCACTGGGGTTTCGCGGCCGCGGGGATCGGCATGGTCTCCGGCCTGGCGATCTACGTCCTCGGTCGGCGCCATCTGCCGCCTGAACCGGCCCGGACCGGGGGAGCGGCGGCGGCGCGGAGCGCGGGGTCTGGAGCCAGGCGTTTCAACCGGTTCGCGTTGCTTGCCGGCGTCGCCGTCACGGTCATGGTCTTCCGCGGCGCCTACGAGCAGACCGGCAACACCGTGGCCTTGTGGGCCGACGACGGGGTCAATCGCGCCATCGGCCTGGGCGACTGGAGCATTCCGATGACCTGGTTCCAGTCGCTGAACCCGTTGCTCGTGTTCCTGATCACCCCCCTGCTGATCATGCGATGGGCGCGAGCCGCGACGCGTGGTCGCGAGCCGTCGCCGCTGGCGAAGATGGCCATGGGCGCCGGCCTCGTCGGGCTGTCGTTCGTGATGCTCGCGGTCGTGAGTTGGTGCAGCGGGGCGAGGCAGGCCCACTGGCTCTGGCTCGCCGCCTTCTTCCTGGTCCTGACCGTGGGCGAGCTCTACATCCTGCCGGTGGGGCTTGGGCTGTTCGGCCGCCTCGCGCCCAAGGGCATGCAGGCCACGATGATCGCAGCCTGGTTCTTCGCCTGTTTCGCGGGAAACCTGTTCGCCGGCGCGCTCGGGACTCTGTGGAGCCATATCTCCCACGCCCAGTTCTTCCTGCTGATGGCGGTTCCCACGGGACTGACCAGCGCGGTGCTCGTGTTGCTCGATCGGCCGGTCAGGCGGCTGGAGGCCGAGGGACGCGAAGAACAGCAAGCCGAGGCGAGGGCGGCCTGACATGGGGTCGGCCGTCTCCAGAAATCAGGATCGCAGGCGGGGTTCCGGCCTTCTGGGCGTCGTCGGGGGGATGGGCCCGCGGGCCACCACCGATTTCCTCAACAAGCTGCAGGACCTGACGCCCGCCAGCGTCGATCAGGAGCACATCCCGGTCCTGACCTACGTCCTGCCGCAGATTCCGGACAGGGCCGGCGCGATCCTGCATGGAACCGAGTCTCCGTTCGCGGCCATGCGCGACGCGGCGCAGGTTCTTGAAAGCGCCGGCGCGGCGGCCATCGTCGTGCCGTGCAACACCGCCCACTTCTGGTTCGACGCGTTGCAGGCTTCGGTTCGCACGCCGATGATCAGCATGATCGACGCCGTCATCGATCAGGTTCGGAAGGTGGGCGGCGGGGCCGCCGTGGGGCTGATCGGAACCAGCGCCACCATGCAGGCCGACATCTATCACTCGGCCATGGCGGCGGCGGGTCTTGATCTGATCGTTCCGGTCCCAGCCGACCAGGCGCGGGTGGTCGAGGTGATCCAAGCCGTCAAGGCGGGCCGCATCGCATCCGTTCGTCATGCTTTGGACGGGGTGGTCCGGAATCTGGCGGCGCGCGGCGCGCGAACCTGCATCCTGGGCTGTACGGAATTGCCCCTGCTGACCTATGCGCGGTTTGACGGATGCTTTGTGGATTCGACGCTGGCCCTGGCGAGGGCTTGCGTCGAATGGTCGGCCCGATCCCGGACCGCGGCGTTTGGCGATCTCGACTCCAGTTCGATCTGACCGCCGCCTTGCCCGCCCGGGCTGGCCGCCGTAGATCGGCTTATGAGCTCGAAGCAGAAAGCGCGCCCCGGCGCGAAGACCAGCGGGGTCGAGCGCCTTGTCGAGGCCGCGCAGGCGATTCTCGCCGAGGCGGGCGTCGAGGGCGTCAATTCGAACGCCGTGGTGGTGCGGGCGGGCCTGACCCCGCCGACCTTCTATCATTACTTCCCGAACAAGCACGCGCTGCTGCGCGAGCTGGGCGAGCGGATGCTGAGCGCGCAGAGCGCGGCCATCCGCACCGACACCGGCCGCCGCGTGGAGACGGCGGCCGACCTGCGCGACATCTGCCGCGACATGCTGAGCGAGTCGCTGCGGATGAGCCGGGCGTTCACCGGAGGCTTCGAACTGCTCGTGGCCCTGCGCGCCATTCCCGAGCTGCGCGACATCCGCCTGCGCCACCAGGAGCGCATGGCCGTCCTGCTGGTCGACTATTTCGCCGAACAGGGCCTGACCGAGGACCGGGACGCGCTGTCGATCCGCGCCGGGCTGGCCCTGCATCTCGGCTACGCGGCCGTCGAGATGCTGTTCGAGACCGGTTTCGCCAACGAAGCCGTGGTGCTGGACCGGACGGCCGAGGCGCTGGCCGGCGTGCTCGATCTCTTCTGACTTGAACCCGCCATGGACGCCGGTTGACCGGTCCCGATCTCGCATATAGCAATTACTATATTGCGATGTACGGGGAGACGGACGCTCGTGGCTACCTCCTACCTGTTTCACGGCGGTCCGATCCTGACGATGGCGGACGGGGCGCTGCGGGCCGAGGCCGTGCTCACGGCCGGGGACCGCATCGTCTTCGTCGGCGCGCTGGGCGAGGCCCGCGACCGGGCCCGGCGGACGGGCGCGGCGCCGGAGGAGATCGACCTCGACGGCGGCGCGCTCCTGCCGGGCTTCATAGACCCGCACCTGCACCCGCTGCCGATGATGTTCTTCGCGGCCAACGCCGATCTCGAAACCGCGGCTTCGCTGGCGGACGTCCGGAGGAGGCTCGACGCGTTGGCGCCGCGGCTGACCGAGGCCGAGTGGCTCATCGGCGTCCAGTTCGAATCCAAGCGCCTGGCCGGGCCCGAGCGGCTCGACCGCCGGACGCTCGACGCCTGGTTTCCGGAGCGCCCGACGCTGATCTACACGCGCGATGGTCATGCGGTGATCGTCAATTCCGCGACGCTGCGCGCGGCGGGCGTCGCCGAGGACGCGGTCGCGCCGGCCGGCGGCGCGCTCGGCCGTGACGCGGACGGGCGGCTGGACGGCCTGTTCTACGAGGCGGCGACCGGCCTGCCGCTGGCCCACATGCCGGGGCCGGACCCCGCGCGCATGCTCGAAGCGAGCCGGACCTGTTTCGCCGCGCTGGCCGCCGCCGGCGTCACCTCGATCGGGGCCATGATGCAGAGCGACGAGGAGGGGCCCGGCGGCGCTTCCGCGCGGATGGAAAGCCTGGTCGTCCAGGCGGTGCGGGAGCGGATGCCGCAATCCATCTACGCCATCGTCATCGGCAAGACGCTGGACGGCGTGCGCGCGCTGGTGGACTCGCCCCTCAACGATCCGGGAAATCCCACCCGGGCGCGGGCGATCAAGATCTTCGCCGACGGCACGTTCGGCTCGTGCACGGCCTGCATGAGCGAGCCCTACGCCGACAAGACCTGCACGCATGGCTACATGACGCTGCCCGACGACGAGATCTATCGCCGTATGGAGGCGGCGCACATCGCCGGATACCAGATCTGCATCCACGCGATCGGCGACCAGGGCGTCGCCAACTGCGTGCGGCTGTTCGAGCGGCTGCTGGCGGAGCACCCCAGGGACGACCATCGCCACCGGATCGAGCACGCCTCGATCGCCGCCCCCGATCTGATCGCGCGGATCGCGCGGATCGGACTGCAGATCTGCACCCAGCCGTTGTTCATCCGCTCGGAAAAGGACTGGCTGCCGGCGCGGCTGGGGGCCGAGCGGACGCGCCATGTCTATCCGTTCCGGGACTTCTTCGCCGCCGGCATTCCCCTGGCGGGCTCGTCGGACGCGCCGATCGAGCACCCCGACGTGATCGCCGCGATCGACTACGCGGTCAATCGCGGCGGCTTCCATCCCGAGCAGGGCGTGGAGCCGGAGCAGGCGGTGGCGATGTTCACGCGCAACGCCGCCTTCATCCAGTTCGAGGAGGCCGAGAAGGGCGCCCTGGAGGCCGGCAAGGCCGCCGACCTGGTGATCCTCAGCGCCAGTCCCCTGGACGTCCCGGCCGATCGTATCGGCGAGATCAAGGTGCTGCGCACGATGATCGCCGGATCCTTTGTCCAGACCGCTGATGACGCCACGGCGGAACAGGCCGGATGACCATGACCTGCTATTCGGAAGACTACCGCACCGCGCGCACGCGCCTGCTTTCGGCGGCTCAGGCGCTGGGCGGCTGGACGCACGAGGCCATCGCTCATCCGCTGGCCGGCGCCGACGGCGGGCCGCTCTACATGGACGTCCTATGGCGCGGGCCGCAGGACGCGACCCGCGTCCTGACGATCTCCAGCGGAACCCACGGCGTCGAGGGCTTCTGCGGGTCGGCCCTGCAGCTGCAGCTCGTCGAGGACGCGCCGGCTCTCCCGCCCGACATGGCGTTGATGCTGGTCCACGCCGTCAATCCCTACGGCTTCTCGCATCTGCGGCGGGTGAACGAAGACAATGTCGACCTCAACCGCAACTTCGTCGATTTCACCGCCGATACGCCGGAGAACGACGCCTACGCCGCGATCGACGCGCTGCTCAATCCGGCCGAGCTGCCCGACGGCGCGATGGCCGCGATCACCGCCGAGCTGGATCGGATGCGGGCGACGACCGACTATCTGAGCATGCTCAAGGCGGTCTCGGGCGGGCAGTACGCCTTTCCGCGCGGCGTCCAGTACGGCGGCTCGGCCCCGGCCTGGTCGCGACGCACGGTCGAGGCGCTGTGGGCGCGGCGGCTCGCCGACCGCCGCGTCGTGGTCCAGATCGATCTGCACAGCGGGCTCGGCGCCTCCGGCGTCGGGATGTTGATGATGGCGGCGGACGAGGGCGAGCCGCACAAGGCGCTGACCGCCGAATGGTTCGGCCCGATGCTGGTGACGCCGCGGCCGCGCTCGCGCGCCGACACCATCCTAGGCGGCTACATGAACCAGGCCATGGAGACGCAGTTGGCCGGCGTCCGCGTCGCGCCGATGACCCTCGAATACGGCACCGAGCCGAGCGAGGTCGTGCTGGCGGCCATGATCGAAGACAACTGGCTGGTTCATCACGGCGACCCCGCCGGCGAGCGGGGGCGGCGGATCAAGGCGCGGCTGCTGCGCGCCTTCTATCCCGCCGACCCGTCCTGGCGCGCCGCCGTCCTGGCGCGCGGACGCGAGGTGTTCGCCCAGGCCCTGAGCGGCCTCGGCGCGCCCGATCTCGAGGAAAGACTGACCCCATGAGCGCACACGATCCGATCGTCCGCATCGACCTCTATCCGCTGCACGTGCCGTTCCGCGAGGAGGTCCGCGCCGCGCTGCAGGGCGGCAGCGGCAAGGTGGCGATGAGCCTGAACGTCGACGATCACTGGCTGGGCGGCGACTTCCTGATCTGCCGGATGACGACCGAGGGCGGCGTCACGGGGGTAGGGGAGGCCTTCGTCTGGCTGGTGGAGAGCGGCGTTTCGCCGATGCTGATGGCCGACCTCATCCGCGACCATCTCGCGCGTTTCGTCCTGGGCCGGTCGGCCTTCGACATCGAGGCGATCAACGCCAAGTTCGACGACAACGTCGCCCGCAATGAGATGGCCAAGGGCGTGCTCGACCTCGCGCTTCACGAGGTCGCGGCGCGCAGCGTCTCAAGGCCGGTCCACGACCTCTGCGGCGGGCGGCAGATCGACCGGGTTCCGCTGTGCATGGTGCTGCCGCTGGCGCCGGGCCCGGTGGTGTGCGCCCTGGCGAAACAGGGGCTCGAACTCGGGGTTCGCGCCTTCCGCTGCAAGCTCGGCGACGGGATCGTCAAGGACGTGGCGATCATGGCCGCCATGCGCGACCTCGTGGGGCCGGAGGTGGCGCTGCGGGTCGACTTCAACCAGGCCTATGGGCCGAACGAGGCCTTGGCCGTGCTTGACGCGATCGCCCCCTTTCGGGTCGATTTCGCCGAGCAGCCCGTTCGCGCCGACGACTTCGCTGGGATGGCGCGCCTGCAGTCGCGCAGCCGCATTCCGCTGATGGCCCACGAAGGGGCGTTCGGCCTGCGCGATCTCCATACCCTGGCCGAGATGGACGCGGTGCGCACCTTCGGCCTCAACGCGGAGCGGCCGGGCGGCATGAGCCGCGCGCTCAAGGCGATCGACTACGCCGCGGCGCGCGGGCTGGACGTCGTGCTGCACAACCAGCCCTCGGGGATCGGCAGCGCCATCGTCCTGCACATGCACGCCGCCCGCGCGCGCGACATCCGCCACGCCACCGAACTGCAGGGCCACATCATGCTGGAGGACGACCTGATCCGCGAGCGCATCGTCTACGAGGACGGCTTCGCCCACGTGCCCACGGGGCCTGGATGGGGCGTGGAGCTGGATGACGCCGCCGTCGACCGATACCTGACCCATAGGCCGATCAGCATCGCGGCCTAGAAGGCCTTTCGGCTGTCGCTGACACCGAACGTGGACTGTCAGCAACGCGGGGACAGCGAGAATCCCGATGGTCAGTTAGAAATGTCACCAGGGAATTAGGTGAGGGGAGCAGGCGGGCGCGGAGCCCTCCAACAGGCGCGCGAGGCGCGAAGACGACCGCAAACGATAGATTTGACCTCATCCTAAACGTGCCAGATGCTGCGGCAATGGCTAGGCTGGCTCTTGGGTTGTTGCTGCCGTGTGCAGGCTGCAGCGCCGCGCCTCGGCCAAATTAAGTGGCGGTCAGATTTAATTTCTAAGCGGAAGGGAGGCCGGAGTGTCGGATATGGTCCTCGGCTTCATCTGTCTCGCGGCCTTCCTGGTCGCCTGCTACTTTGTGGGAAGCGCCATGCACAGATGGCGAAACCTGCGGAGCGCATCTCTGCTGTCTGCCCTGGCGCCTATGGTGAACGGCGCAGTGGACCGGAGAAACGGATGGCTCGACGGAACCTGTCAAGGCCGCAAGCTTCGCGTTACGGTTGGGGGGGAAGGCGTCAACAACAACAGTGAAAACTGCTACAGCCTCAAGGCCCTGAAGATCGAGATCATGGACCTGCCCGGCCGGGGAAGCTGGGACGTCAGGTTTGAAGCCACCGGGCTCGGGTTCGGTCCCAACAAACTGAAACTCATGGCCGCGCGCGCCCCTGAGCTTGAGGCGCGGCTCAAGGCCAGTTCCATCCTCGAAGAGGTGGGCCGCGTAAGCGCCGCGACGCAAACCTATGTGACCGTGAATTACGGTCACGCCCAGAAGAAACTCACCTATACTGACGACATATCCCCCCGCCATGTCCCGACCAAAGAGCAATTCGCGCGACAGCTCGCCCTCGCAGTCCGTCTCGCGGACCTGAATGAATCGCTCAATACGTGACGCTCTTCCGACTTGAGGCGATGCTCGCGAAGGCGGGGGCCTAGCAGCACGGCGATCGGCCCCGGCTATGTGAACGCTGTGAAAGGCGCAGCGTTCAACTAAGCTTCAGGCCGAGGCCGCCAAGTCAGAGGTTTTTATGAAATCGCTCGCTTTTGATATAATTATTTTATTTTTTCTGATGCTGGCCGCGGGGCTGGCCTACGATCACTTTGCCCCCGCAATAATCGGATTGAAATATAGGCAGTTCTTTCCAATATTTGCTGGAATCTGCGCAGCCGTAATTCGCGGTGCGCAAATCCTCATTCGACATCAATTTCGGAGCTAGTTTTTCCGGGTGCGCCTTTAGGCGCGCGAGGCACGTAGGTCGTTGCCGGGAAGCGACGTTCGGAAATTCGGGTAGGGGGTTAGCGGACCCTATTCGCGCTCTTCAGGGCCTCGGCGAGGGGGCCGGTTTCCGGGACTCGCCTCCACCACCACCCAGGCAGATCGTCAATCCTGAAGAAGTAAGCGAGCACCCCTTCCGTGTCGAGCTTCGTACGGCTTTTGAAGGTTTGATCGGCAGGTTCAATGCAAGCGACGAGCTTAGCTCTAAGCGTTGGTGAACACTTGGCGACGGCGAGTTCTAGTCCATCTCGGGACGTCACATCATTTGTGTAATCGTCTACGATCATCAAGTAGGTATCCACCGTGCGCGATAGTTCGATCCATTCGGTCAACAGCCGTTCAACGGTGATGAAGTCGGCCCAACCGTCAGCGCGCAGGCTAGCCGCCGCGTGGGCCAGCTCTTCTCTTTCAGAGGCGGTGAGGTCGGGTATCATCAACTGGTCAAGCATGGCCGGGCTCTAACGGTAAGCTTCCCACGCATGCTGCGCGCCCGCTAGGTCTCTGCGGTCAGTCCAGGAGGGGGGCGAACCGAAATTGAAGCCGGTGCGCGGCGAGGTCGCGCAAATCGGCGGCGCTCTGAATGTCGCCTAAGGAATATTATCGGAAATATGGGCTAGGCCGTGGTGAAGGCCAGACTGACGTTCAGGCCGCCGAACGCGAAGGCGTTCTGCAGCAGCAGCTTGGTGTCGATGGCGCGGCTTTCCCCGAGCACCAGGTCGATGCCGGCGCAGGCCGGGTCCGGCGTGGTGTAGTTGAGGATCGGCGGCGCCAGGCCTTCATGCAGCGCGACCAGGCCGATGATGGCCTGCAGCGCGGCGGCGCCGCCCAGCAAGTGGCCGTGCGCGCTCTTGGTGGCGATCACGGGATGCGACGCGGCCCGTTCGCCGAAGACCTCGCGGATGGCCTGGCTTTCGGTGAGATCGTTGAGCGGCGTTCCGGTGCCGTGCGCCGAGATCAGCACCGTCTCGGCGTCCAGGGCCCCGGCCTGGGTCATCGCCGCCCGCATGGCCCGCACCGGGCCCGCCAGCGCCGGCTGGGTGATGTGGAACGCGTCGGAGGTCATGCCGACGCCGATCAGCTCGCCCAGGATGGTCGCGCCCCGAGCCCGGGCGTGCTCGAAATCCTCGATGATCATGACGGCGCCGCCCTCGCCCAGGACCATGCCGTCGCGGTCGGCCGAAAACGGCCGGCAGGTGGTCGCCGACAGGGCGTGGATCGCCTCCCAGGAACGCAGCGAGCCGGGCGTGGCGACGGCCTCGCTGCCGCCGACGATCGCCGCCCGGACCTGGCCGCTGGCGATCAGGCCGGCGCCCTGGGCGATGGCGTGCGCCGACGACGCGCAGGCGCTGGAGGTGGCGAACACCGGTCCGTGGATCTGGAAGGCCATGGCCACCGCGCTGGCGGCGGCGCTGATCATCACCTTGGGGATGGTGGCCGGGTGCAGCCGCGGCGACCGCATGCCGTAGAAGCGCTCATAGCCCTTCTCAAGGGTCTCCAGCCCGACCAGCCCGTGGCCGACGACCACGGCGGTCTGCTCGTCCAGCACGGACGCGCCGACCAGGCCGGCCATCTGCAGCGCCTCCAGCGACGCGGCCAGGGCCATGCGGGCGAAGGGGTCGAGAGCGGCCGCCGTCTGCGGTCCGAAGTGGGCGTCGAGACCGGCCTGGTAGCCGTCGACGATCTGGGCGACGGGCGCGTCCTGGCTGGGGGGGCCGTATTCGCCGCCGCCGATGGTGCGGATGGCGATGCCGCCCCGCCCTTCCCGCACCGAAGCCCAGGTTTCAGGCACGGACCGTCCCAGCGCGGACACCGCGCCATAGCCCGTCACCACGATCCGCTTGCCGCCTGGAGAGATCATTTCGTCTTTCAGGACGCCGCCGGCGAGTTGATGCGCGACTTAAGATAGTCCAGCACATCGCCGAGATTCTTGCAGTTTTCCAGGTCCGCCTCTTCGACGCGGACATTGTACTTCTCTTCGACCTCGAACAGGACGCTCATCAGGTCCAGGGACGAGATTCCGATATCGGCGAGGGAAGCTTCGCGGACAAGCGACGCCCGATCGACCAGCGCTTCGCTCGCAAAAATATCCAGCAGTTCGTCGTCGGTCATCCGCAACCTTCCGTACGCAAACGAGGAGGGCCTGCGCCCTGCCCCTTGGTGATGACGCCACCGAATAGCTCACGCCTCAAGGCAATTCTATCGCTCATTGAAGGGGCTGGGCCGGTGTTTCGCTTCTGTGACAACCTGTCGCTTTCAGGTTGCGGGGGCTCTGGAAACCGCCTTTTTAGCCGGGCGACTCCAGGCGCAACCCGTCGAAGGCCGGCTCGACCCCCGGCGGCAGCCGGGCGGCGAGCCGGGCGTAGTCGAGATCGATGTGGAGATTGGTCAGGATGGCGCGACGCGGCCGCACCCGCTCGATCCACTGCAAGGCCTTGTCGACATGCGCGTGGGTCGGATGCGGCGTCTCGCGCAAGGCGTCGACGATCCAGACGTCGACGCCGGCCAGGACCTCGAACGCCGAATCGGGCAGGTCGACGACGTCGCTGGAATAGGCCAGGTCGCCGAAGCGGTAGCCGACCGAGCGCACCCCGCCATGATCCTGGTCGAATCCGATCACCGGAACGGCGCCCGACGGCCCCTCGATGCGCCAGGCCTGGCCGAGCGGCGGAAGGGCGCAGGCGTCGCAGATGGCCGGATAGCCCCCTTCCCCCTCGAAGATGTAGCTGAAGCGCCGGGTGAGCGACTGGTGGGTAGGCGCGTCCATGTAGCAGGGAATCCGCCGCCGCCGCCGTTGGGCGAAGGCGCGCAGGTCGTCGATCCCGTGCGCCTGGTCGGCGTGGTCGTGGGTGAACAGCACCGCGTCGATGCGCCTGGCGCCCGCCTCGGCGGTCTGCAGGCGCAGGTCGGGCGCGGTGTCGACCAGGACCGTGGTCGCCTCCTCCGGGCCGTCCGGCGACAGCCGGCGGACCAGCAGCGAGCATCGGCTGCGCCGGTTGCGCGAATCGGCCGGGTCGCACGCCCCCCAGTCGCCGTCGGCGCGCGGGACGCCGCCGGACGAGCCGCTGCCCAGGATGGTGAACTCCAGCACGCCGCTCATGGCCGGGCGACTCGGTCGAACAGGGCGAAGAACGCGCTCTCCGTCCGGGCCTCGGCCTCGGCGGCGCTCCAGCCGCGAATTTCGGCGAGCTTGGCCAGCACGTGCGGCAGGAACGCCGGTTCGTTGCGTCGGCCGCGCATCGGAACCGGGGCGAGGTAGGGACAGTCTGTCTCGACGATGATCCTGTCGGCCGGCATGTCGCGAATCACCGCCCGGACGTCCTCGGCCGCCTTGAACGAGGCGATGCCGGACACCGAGAACCAGGCCCCCAGCGCCGCCGCGCGGGCGGCCAGCTCCGCCCCGCCGGTATAGCAGTGCAACAGGATCTTGAAGGCGCCGCGGGCGTGCTCCTCCTCCAGGATGTCGGCCATCATCGCGTCGGCGTCGCGGGTGTGGACCACCAGCGGCAGACCGGTGGCGCGGGCCGCGGCGACGTGCTGGCGGAACACCGCTTCCTGCACGGCGATCGGGCTGTGGTTGTAATAGAGATCGAGCCCGGCCTCGCCGATGCCGACCACCTTGGGGCGTTGCGCCAGGGCGATCAGGTTTTCGGCCATAAGGCCCGGATTTTCCTTGGCTTCGTGCGGGTGTGTTCCGACGGTGCACCAGATGTCGTCGTGGGCCATGGCGATCTGGTGCACGGCCTCGAAGGCCGAGACGCGGTCGCAGATGGTGACCATCAGGGCCACGCCCGCCTGGCGCGCCCGCGCGATGACCTCCGCCTGGTCTTCGGCGAACTGCGGCGCGTGCAGGTTGACGTGGCTGTCGATGAGCATGGCGATCCGGGGCGGCTAGAGCCGTGCGGCGGCTTTGAGGTCGGCGATCACGCTCCAGAACGCGTCGGCGCGGTCCAGATTGACCGCGTCGACCTCGGCCGGCAGCGCCGTCAGCCTCTCCCACAGGGCGGCCCAGCGATCAACCGCCACGCCGGCGGACGCGGTGGCGGCGGCCAGGGCGCGCTCGCGAACCTGTTCGGCCAGCCGTTCGAGCACGGTGGCGAACCGTTCGGCGCCCTCCGCCCCTCGGAAGGTGTCGGCGAGGGCCAGCAAGGCCGCCTCGTCCGTCGCCGGCAGGTTCCCCAAAAGGTCGGCGACGGTCTGGTCGACCTCCAGCGCCCCGCGTTGGGCGAGGGCCAGCGCCCTTCCCGGCGCGCCACGCGCCATTTGAGCCAGCCTGGCGGCGCGGTCGGCGTCGAGACCTGTGCGGTCGATCACGAAGGCGGCGGCGCGCTCCTCGCTCCAACTGGCGAAGGTCAGCCGGCGGCAGCGCGAGCGTATGGTGGGCAGCAGCTTTCCCGGCGCGTGGGAGACCAGGAAGATGACGCCGCGTTCGGGCGGCTCCTCAAGAGTCTTCAACACCGCGTTGGCGGCGTTGATGTTCATCTCGTCTACGGAGTCGATAATGGCTACCCGGAACGGCGCCGAGCCGGGCGCCTTGGAGAAGAACTCCGGCATGCGGCGGGCGTCGTCGACGGCGATGAACTTCTTGGTCTTGCCGTCCTCGACCGCGCGCTCCAGCACCAGCAGGTCGGGGTGCGACTGCGAGGCCACCTGCCGGCAGACCGGATCGTTCGGGGCGGCGCCCAGCAAGCCCCGGGCCGGGTCCGGCGCGGCGCCGAGCAGGCGGCGGGCGGCGCGGTAGGCGAAGGTGGCCTTGCCGACGCCTTCGGGGCCGCACAGCAGCCAGGCGTGGTGCAGGCGTCCGCGCGCCTGAGCGTCGAGGAAGGCCTGCTCGGCGCCGGAGCCGTCCTTGTAGTCGAACACGTCGCGGGGATGCGGGGTCTCGGCCGTGGCGGTCATCGCGGCGGGTCCAGCCGCGCGCGCACCGTCTCCCAGACCAGATCGGCGACGTGGTCGGGCGCGGCCGAGGCGTCGAGGACCACGCACCGCTCGGGTTCGGCGGCGGCTATGGCCAGGAAGCCCTCGCGCAGCCTTTGATGGAAAGCCAGGCCCTTGGCCTCGAAACGGGCCTCCCCGCCGCCCCGCGCGGCGGCGCGGGCGAGGCCGGCCTCCACCGGAAGGTCCAGGATCAGGGTGAGATCGGGCCGCGTGGAGCCCAGCACCGAGGTCTCCAACTGGCCGATCAGATCCTGGGGCGCGCCGCCGCCGGCGCCCTGATAGGCGCGGGTGGAGTCATGGAAGCGGTCGCAGACCACCCAGGCGCCGCGCGCCAAGGCTGGACGGATGACCCGTTCGACGTGGTCGGCGCGGGCGGCGTACATCAGCAAGGTCTCGGTCAGGGACGACCAACGTTCCGGCGGACCGTCGACCAGCAGGGCGCGGATGCTTTCCGCCCCGGGCGAGCCGCCCGGCTCGCGGGTTGTCGTCACCTCGGAGACGAGGCTGGCGAGACGTTCGGCCAGCAGCCGGACCTGGGTGGACTTGCCACCCCCTTCCCCGCCCTCGAATGTTATGAACCGACCGCGCGCCACGGGCCTCACATTGGCTGGTTCGCGCGTTCGTGCAAGGTCTGGCGCGCAAGGCCCGACGCGTCAAAGCCGGCGGTCAGAAGCCGGGAACCACCCGGGCGTCGGCGAAGCCGGCCGCCGCGACGCCCGGCAAGGCGGCGGCGGCCTTGGCCTCGTCGGCCCAGCCGCCCATCACCACCACGCGATAGAGCGTCGAGCCCCCGCGCACGATGGGGCGGATCACCGCCTGCCCCGCCACCGAAAGCTGGGCGACCGCCCGCTCGGCGTTGTCGCGACTGGAGAAGGAGCCGGCCTGGATGGCGAAGGCTCCCGCCGGCGCGGCTGGCGAAGGCGCGGGGACGGGCGCGGGCGGCGGCCCAGACACGATCTGGGTCGGCTGGGGCGCGGGTTGAGGCGGCGGCGGGGGAGCGGCGGCGGGCGGGCGGCGCTCGTTCATCGCCAGCTGCGGCCGCGCGGTCGACGGGATCAGCGGCGCCGGGCCGACATAGCGCACCCGAACCCGCGCCGTGCCCTTGTTGAAGAAGCCGAGCTCGTCGGCGGCGGCCCTGGACAGGTCGATGATGCGTCCGCCGTAGAAGGGGCCCCGGTCGTTGACCCGCACCTGAATCCGGCGGCCGTTGTCGAGATTGGTCACCTCGACGATGCTCGGCAGCGGCAAGGTGGTGTGGGCGGCCGACGGCGTGAACATGTCGAACGTCTCGCCGTTGGCGGTGCGGCGATTGTGGAACGGCTCGCCATACCAGGACGCGACGCCGGTCTTGTCGTAGTTCGGCTGCTCGGAGGGCACGTACCAGACGCCGCCGACCTGGTACGGCGAGCCCACCATATAGCGTCCGCCCGACTGCGGGTTGGCGACGCGCTTGGCCTTGGTCTTGGCTTGCTGGGCGGTCGATCGCGGCGGCGGCGATGTCGTCGCGCAGGCCGCCAGAGCCAATGCGCCCAGGCAGGCGACGGCGAGCGTCAGGCTGGATCGCTTCGAGGTCGCAGCGAGCACTCGCGCCTCCCATCGGGCGGCGAACCGCCGCCGCCGGCACGCCGAAGGGTGAACAAGGAGTTTTTAGGATTGGTTAAGCGAAGCTTGCGCCGCGATGGCGTCCGCATCGCCTAGCGAGATCGCCTTTATTATTCCGCATTTTGCGATATATAGAGACTAATGTGGATAATTATAGCCTGACAAGCGATGTCGGACGAGGTCTATACGGTCGAACAGGTCGCCGCCCGGCTGGACCTGCATCCCAAGACCGTGCTGCGTTTCATTCACGACGGCCGCCTGCGTGCGGTCCGCTTCGGCAAGGCCTATCGCATCCTGAGGAGCGATTTCGAGGCCCTGATCGGTCAGGACCGCGCGCGCACTCCCCTCCAGGCGCTGTCGACCAGCATCGTCGATGTTCCGGACATCCCCGCCGACAAGGCCGACCGCCTGGCGACGGCGCTGACCGCGACCTTGGTCGGTCGCGAAGCGCGGCCGGAGGCCGTGCGGCTCGAAACCGCATTCGATCCGGCGCGGCGGCGACTGAAGGTGGTGGTCATCGCCGCCCCGGCCGACGCGGCGGCGGTGTTGCAGACCCTGGCCGCCCTGCTGGAAGCCCTGTCGTGACCGCCGCCCGGCATGCGGTCTCCGACGGCGTGGCGGTCCTCGCCGGGGTTCGGGTGATGGTCTGCCCGGATGACGGGCCGCTGATAGACGCCGAGAGCCGGGCGACCGACCTGATCGGCGACGCGTTCGGACTGGACGTGGCCGCGGTCGCCGTGCCGGCGATCCGCCTGCCGCCGGCGTTCTTCCAGCTGAGGACCGGGCTGGCGGGAGCCATCACCCAGAAATTCGCCAACTACGGCTTCCTGCTGGCCGTGGTCGGCGACGTCTCGCGATGGACCGCCGCCAGCGGCGCGCTCGCCGATTTCGTCCGCGAGGCCGATCGCGGACGTGTCGTCTGGTTCGTCGCCGACATGGAGCGACTGGCCGAGCGCCTGCTGGCGCGGCCGCCCACGCGCTGAAGGCCCTGGCGCAGCGGACCGCCCGCTCCGCCAGGATCGCCTCAGTGGAACGAGACGGTCATCGTCGAATCGTAATCCCCCGACAGGGCGTAGCGATAGGTGAAGGTCTGACCGCAGGTCGCGGCGCGGCCGCTGCCGTCGGTGGCGTTGCGCGAAACCGGCGTCGTCGCGGTGATCTGGTAGTGACCGTAGAAGCTGCTGTACACCGACTGGGTGTGGAACGTGCAGCTGGCGTTGGACAACGTGTCGAACACCGTGACGTTGCTGTAGACGTCGCCCGAGAAGTTCTTTGAGCCTGTTCCCTGCCCCATGGCCGCGACGACCTTGGGCTGGGTGGAGAAGATTCCCAGATCGTCCGTGGCGCTGATCGACGCCGCGCCCTGGTTCTTCAGGATCAGCGAAACGATGGGGGACGCCGAGGCGGCCTGGGCGGTCGCGACGCCGCCGGCCAGGACGGCCGCGGCCAGGAGCAGGTGTTTCATGATGGTTCGCCCTTCTGCGCGGGCCGACGCCCGCAACGGGCAGTCTCCACCATTGCCTTAAACTATAAAGGGTGAAATTCCCCTCAGGGTAGAATTATGAGCGGCCGGCGAACCGCAAGATACGGGTGTCGGATCGGCGTCGCGGACGTCACTAAGCCCTCCGGTCAACAACGGAGCGCGCATCATGGGACAGTTGGAGCGGAAGGTGGCGATCGTCACCGGCGCCACCTCGGGGATCGGTCGGGCGGCGGCCAGGCTGTTCGCGGCCGAAGGCGCCAAGGTGGTGGCGACCGGCCGGCGTCAGGCCGAGCTGGACGCTCTGCTGGCCGAAATCCGGTCGGCCGGCGGCGAAGCCGCGGCCATCGCCGGCGACATCCGCAATGAGGCCCTCTCAGCGGCGCTGGTCGATCTGGCCGTCGAGCGGTTCGGCGGCCTCGACATCGCCTTCAACAACGCCGGCGCCACGGGCGCCGTCGCCCCGACGCCGGAGATCGACGCGGACGCCTGGCGCGAGACCATAGAGACCAACCTCACCAGCGCCTTCCTCTGCGCCCGCCGGCAGATTCCGGCCATGATCGAACGCGGCGGCGGCGCCTTGCTGTTCACCTCGACCTTCGTCGGCCATACGGTCGGCTTCCAGGGACTGGCCGCCTACGCCGCCGCCAAGGCCGGGCTGATCGGCCTGACCCAGGTCATCGCCGCCGAATTCGGCGGCGCGGGCGTCCGGGCCAACGCCCTGCTGCCGGGCGGCACGGACACCCCGATGGGGCGTCAAGTGGCCAACACGCCCGAGAGCCGGGCCTATATCGAAGGGCTGCACGCCCTGCGACGGCTGGCCACCCCCGAGGAGATCGCCCGCTCTGCCCTGCACCTGGTCTCCGAGGCCTCAAGCTTCATGACCGGAACGGCGGTCCTGGTCGACGGCGGGTTCTCGATCTACCGCGGCTAGGGCCCCGCCCCGTTCGCGCCGGACGGCCGCCTATCTGACGGTCTCGATGCCGGCGAGGATGAGGTCGACGCCGGCGAGGAATTGCTCGCGGTCGTCGTGCTCGGGCAACTGCGCCGCCACCTGTCGCACGAACGGATAGGCCACGGGGTCGAGCCGCTCCCATTTGTCGGCGATGGCCCCGAGGAGCGTCGCCCGATCCGAGCCGCTCGCGAAAAAGCGGGCACCGGCCGCATACTGACCGGCCAGGCCGAGAATGAAGCTCAAGATCGCGGTCGTGGCGTTGAACTGGATAGGCCTTGGAACGCCGAGCGCCTGAACCTGCGCGCCCACCCCCTCCAGTATCCGCAGGACTGCGTGCTGCCAGGGGTCGCGGGAAAGCTGCCCGCCTATCCAAGGGTGGGCGTCGATGACGTCGAAGACCCCGAGGGCCAACGCGCGGATCACCTCGCGCGGCGGTAAATCCGTCTTCGCGCCGGTCGTCAGGCCGGCGACGAGTTGGTCCGCGGCCGCCGCGAGCAGCTCGCTCTTGTCGGCGACGTGCCAGTAGATCGCGCCGCTCCCGGTCTTCAGGCGCGCCGCGAGCGCCCGGAAGGTCAGGGCGCCCTCCCCGTCGGCGTCGAGAATTTCGATGGCGGCTTCGACGATGCGTTCCTTCGAAAGCGCGTTCGCCCGCCGTTCGGTCCGTTGAGTCAGTGTGGCCATGAGCGTGATCTTGACATGAATGGAACGTCGTTCCAATAAGGCATCTGGAACAACGTTCCATTGAATCCGGAAGGAAGGCGATGACGACACCCGTCACCATCATCGGCGCGGGCCTAGGCGGTCTTGTCCTCGCCCGCGTCCTCCACCTGCACGGCGTCCCAGCGACCGTCTACGAGGCCGATGCTTCGGCCGAAGCCCGGACGCAGGGCGGTCAACTCGACATTCACGAGCACGACGGTCAGGTCGCGCTCAAGGCCGCCGGCCTCATCGACGAGTTCCGCGCGATCATTCACCGGGGCGGCGAGGCCGCGCGCGTGCTCGATCGGCGCGGCGGCGTGGTGTTCGAACAGCCCGACGACGGCGCCGGCGGGCGGCCCGAGGTCCTTCGCGGCGATCTGCGCCGAATTCTCCTGCGATCCCTGCCCCCGGAGACGATCCGGTGGGGCAGGAAGCTCGACCGCGTCGTCGCGCTGGGCGACGGCCGTCACGCGCTGACCTTCGCCGACGGATCGACCGTGACCAGCCGCCTGCTCGTCGGCGCCGACGGCGCCTGGTCGAAGGTCAGGCCGCTGCTGTCCCAGGCGGTTCCCGAATACATCGGCACGTCGTTCGTCGAGACCTACCTGCATGACGTCGACACGCGGTTCCCCGCGACGGCGGAAGCGGCCGGCGGCGGCGCCCTCTTCGCGCTCGCCCCGGGCCAGGGGGTTTTCACCCACCGCGAAGCCGGCGGCGTTCTACACGCCTATGTCGCGCTGAGCCGTCCCGCCGCGTGGTTCGCCGGGCTCGATTTCGCCTCGGCCGCCGCGATCGCGAAAGTGGCGGCCGAGTTCGACGGATGGGCGCCGGCGCTCACCGCGCTGATCACCGGCGGCGAGGCCGCCCCCGTGCTGCGCATGCTGCATGCCCTGCCGACCGACCATCGATGGGGGCGCAGGCCGGGGGTGACGCTGCTCGGGGACGCGGCCCATCTGGCGCCGCCGGCTGGCGAGGGCGCGAACCTGGCCATGCTCGACGGCGCCGAACTGGGGGCAGCCATCGCCGCCCGCCCCGACGACATCGAGGCCGCGCTCGGCGTCTATGAGGCGGCGATGTTCCCGCGCAGCCGGTCGGCCGCCGAGGACTCGCACCGGATGCTGGCGCTTTGTCTCGACGGCCGCGCGCCCTACAGCCTCGCCGATTTCTTCGCCGGCGCGCCCGCCTCCACCCATTAAGGAAGCCCAGGAATTCGCCCATGTTCTATGACGTCGTGATCGCCGGGGCCGGCCCGGTCGGCTTGTTCCTGGCGTGCGAGCTGCGCCTCGCGGGACTCTCGGTCCTGGTGCTGGAGCAAGCCGAAGACCCAGCCTCCCCCTTGAAGCGCCTCCCCTTCGGGCTGCGCGGCCTTTCGGCGCCCACCATCGAGGCCTTCCACCGTCGCGGCTTGCTCGACGACATCACCGCGCAGCAACAGGCCAAGGACGCCTCGGGCGGCGGCGTTTCAGCCGCGGCGCACTGGACGCGGCAGACGCGCCGGCCCGGCGGTCACTTCGCCGGCATCCAGTTCTACGACGACGACGTCGACGCCTCGAAATGGCCGTACCGCCTTCCGAGCCCGGCCGGCGCCCGCATGGCGGTCGATCTGGAGTCCATCGAATCCATCCTGGCCGCCCGCGCCGTCGCCATGGGCGTTGAGATCAGGCGCGGCCTTGGCGTCGAGGGGCTCGCCGCGTCGGACGACGGGGTGGCCGTCAGCGCCGGCGGCGAGACCTTTCGCGGAGGCTGGCTGGTCGGATGCGACGGCGGCCGCAGCACCGTCCGCAAGGCCGGCGGCTTCGAGTTCGCGGGCGCCGACCCCGAATTCACCGGCTATTCCGTCGAGGTCGAGATGGCCGATCCGGACGAGCTTCGCGAGGGCCGCCACTACACCGCCACGGGGATGTTCACCTACGCCCGGCCCGGGACCATCGCGATGGTCGAGTTCGACGGCGGGGCTTTCCACCGAAGCTCGCCGATCACGCTCGAGCACGTGCAGGCGGTCCTGCGCCGCGTCTCCGGCGTCGACGTCGTCCTGACCGACCTGCGAATGGCCACCACCTGGACGGATCGCGCCTATCAGGCGACCGCCTACCGCCGGGGCCGGGTGCTGCTGGCCGGCGACGCCGCGCACATCCACTCCCCCTTGGGCGGTCAGGGGCTCAACCTCGGGCTTGGCGACGCCATGAACCTGGGTTGGAAACTGGCGTCCACCGTCCGCGGCCACGCGCCGGACGGTCTGCTCGACAGCTATGGGAGCGAACGCCATCCGGTGGGGGCCGACGTCCTAGACTGGTCGCGGGCCCAGGTGGCGATCATGCGGCCGAGCCGGAGTTCGCGGGCCCTAGAAGCCATCATCCGCGACCTCATCGCCACCGGCGACGGCGCGACCTATTTCGCCGAGCGCGTCTGGGGCGTTTGCCTTCGCTACGATCTCGGCGAAGGCCATGCGCTGGCGGGACGCAGCGTTCCCGACTTCGAACTGGGCGACGGGACCAGGGCCGGCGACCTCCTCCGGACGGGCGCCGGCCTGCTGCTGGATTTCGACCCGCGCGCGCCGCTTCAGGCGCTGGCGGACGGCTGGCGAGACCGCATCGCCTATGTCGCCGGCGCCCCCAAGGAGCGGCTGGGCCTGAGCGCCGTTCTCGTGCGCCCCGACGGCTTCGTCGCCTGGGCCAGCGACGGAGCCCCCAACCCAGACGAAGCGGCCCGAGCCGCCTCGCGATGGTTCGGAGGCCCCGCCCCGGCGTGACCGCCTGGCCCTGCGCTAAGGCCCTCGGCGGCTGTTCCGCGGCTCGGAACCAGGCGCCGGCGCTCGCCCTTCGCGGATGGCGGTGGTGGTGTGTCCGCCGAAACCCCAGTTGTCGGTGTCGACCTCCTCGATCACCACGTGCGTCCATTCCGGCGGCTTGCGCAGCACGCGCTCCAGGGTGTCGGTGACCTCGCGGATGACTTGGGCCTTCTGCCCGGCGCTGACGCCCTCGCGGGTGATGCGGATGCTGACGAAAGGCATGGCTCTCTCCTTGTTCTCGCCCGGGCGATCAGCGGCCCGTCGGGTCGTTGGGATGCGGGGTCAACGGGGTGGTCTCCACGGTCATCCAGGGACGCAGGGGCAAGGCGTCGACGATCGCGGCGATTTCGGCGTCGTCGCCCGCGCGCCAAAGGCCGAGGGCGCGCCGTTCGCCCGACGGGGCCGGAAGCGACCATAGCCGCAGCAGGTTCCCCCGGGCCGCCAGATCCCGCGCGCGTTCGGCCTCGCGCGACAGGACGTCGTCGACCTGCGCGCGCGGCGTTCCTGGCGGCGGCGTGACCGTCATGACGATCAGGAACTCCCGGCCCGCCGCCAGGGTCGGGACGGCCGCGCGCGCTCCCGGATCGTTCGGATGGGCCGACAGCGGCGACGGCTGGTCGGTGCGCCAGACCCGCAGCGGCATCGAGGCCAGCGCCCTTTCGAGGCTGGCCTCGTCCGGGGCCGAGAACAGGCCCAGGCTCCGCCACTCGCCCGGCCGCAGCGGCGGGCGCCATAGACGCAGCAGCCGGCCCGCACGCGCCAGTTCGGCGGCGCTGCGCGCCTCTCGGACGCGCATGTCCTCGACAGCCGCCTCCGAGGTTCCGGTCGGGACGTGGGTGGTCATCGTCACAAGGTATTCCATGGGCTTTCCTCGGCTCGTTCGGCGCCTCAGCGCCCGGCGCTGAAGCCGCCGTCCACCGGCACGACGGCGCCGGTGACGAACTCGGCCCCGACAAGGTAACGCACCGCCGCCGCGATCTCGTCGGCGCGGGCGATGCGGCCCAGCGGGTGCAGATCGCCGAGGGCGGCGTGGCTCTCGGCCGGATGCATGGGCGTGTCCACGACGCCTGGCGCGACGGCGTTCACGGTCACCCCTCGCGGCGCCAACTCCAGCGCCAGGGCGCGCGTGGCCTGGTTGACGCCGCCCTTGAGCGCCACGGCGAGCAGCGCCGGCACGCTCGCGTGCGGTTGCAGCGCCAGCGCGGCGGTGATGTTGACGATCCTGCCGCGCCCGCGCTCGCCCATGTGGCGGGCGGCTTCCTGCGACATGTAGAGCACGCCCTTGAGGTTGGTCGAGATTTGCTCCTCGATCTCCTGCGGCGTGAAGTCCACGAACGGCTTGACCGCAAAGATGCCGGCGTTGTTCACCAGCACGTCGACCTGCCCGTAGCGCGAGATCGCCTGCGCGAACACGTCGCGGGCGGTTCCGGGCGCGCCGACGTCGCCCGCGACGCCAGGAAGCGCTCGCCGGCCTTCAGGCGGTCGGCCGCGGCCTGCAGGCGCTGGGCGGAGCGGCCCGTGCCGACCACGTTGTAGCCCTCGCGCAGAAAGGCCTCGGCGAGGCCCAGGCCGATGCCGCCGCCGGCGCCGGTGATGACGATGGTGTTTTCAGACTTGCTCATGGTGGCCCTCGGATGGGTCCGTTTGGACGGCCTGGCTGATGGCCAGGGCGCGCCGACCGAGGAAACTTATTAATGACCAACGCGCTGATAAATGTAGGCTGACGCACTTCTATGGATACATGATGTAATGAATGCGCAACGCCAGTTTGACGACATCGTCTTGGGCAGCATCGAGCTGTTCTGCCTGGCCGCCGAGGCCGGAAGCTTCACGGCCGCCGCCCATGCCGCCGGGGTCACCCCCGCCGCCGTCAGCCGGTCCATCGCCCGCCTGGAAAAGCGGCTGGGCGTGCGCCTGTTCGTGCGCTCCACCCGCAGCATCCGCCTCACGGAAGGCGGTCGCGAATATTTCGAACACTGCCGCACGGCGCTCAACCAGCTGGTCGAGGCCGAGCGCAGGGTGACCGGCGAGCAGGCGCAGCCCAGCGGCGTGATCCGCGTCAGCGCGCCCACGACCTATGGGCACTACAGGCTCCTGCCCCTACTGCCCGCGTTCCGCGCGCGGCATCCGCTGATCACGGTCGAGGCCCAGATCAGCAATCGCAACATCGACATGCATGAGGAGAACTTCGACGTCGCGATCCGTTTTCGCGCGTTGCCGGACTCAACCGTGGTGGCGCGCCACCTGGAGGACGCCGAGCTCGTCGTCGTCGCCAGCCCCGAATACCTTAGGGGCGCGGGGCGGCCCGAGACCTTGCCGGATCTGGAACGGCATGAGTGCGTCCAGTTCGCCCTGCCGAGCAGCGGACGGCGGATCCCGTGGCTGTTCAGGCTGGACGGCCGTGACAAGGAACTGCTCCTGACCAGCCACTACAGCTGCTCCGAGGATGTGCTGGCCGGCGTGACGCTGGCCAGGGCGGGCGCGGGCCTGTTCCAGACCTACCGGTTCGTGGTCGAGAAGGACCTGGCCGACGGCTCGCTCGTCGAGGTGCTGCAACCCTTCGCCGGCCGCTCACGGCCGGTCAGCTTGATCTACCCCCACGGGCGGCTGTTGCCGTCGCGCGTACGCGCGTTCGTGGACTTCATGCTTGAGCACCGCCAGCCGCCGTCGCCCGCGACGGCGCACGCAGCCTAGGGCCTACGATGTGGCCGCGTACTCCTGTGGCGGACGGGGTGGGATTCGAACCCACGGTGGGCGTGAACCCACGGCGGTTTTCAAGACCGCTGCCTTAAACCACTCGGCCACCCGTCCGCAGACGCGGCCGCCGGCGGAATCGGCCGTCGGCGAGCTTGCGTCGCGCCTCTTACCAGCCGTCGGCGGCGGGCTCCAGCGCCCGTCGCGTCGATCCCCGCTCAGAACGAAGCCCGCCAGGTGGCGAACAGGCCCAGGTTGGGCGCGTTGGCGGCGTCGTGGTTCTCGTTGAACAGCACCACCCCGCGCAGCTGCACCACGCCCCAGGCGTCGAGATCGCGCCAGGCGTTGAGGCCGAGATCCAGCTCACGCGCCGTCGGCGCGGCGTCGACGCGGCGGTCGGAGAAGGTCACCGGGTCGAAATAGCCGGCCGGGACGTCGGCCAGGCGGGCGGTGAAGGCGCCCCGCTCGACCCGCACAGGCTGCGACAGGTCGAGCGACAGCCCCGTGCAGCCAAGATTCAGCAGGGCGCAGTCCGCCCTCGCCCCCACCCGCCAGCTGGAGCTGAGCGCCCCGGCCGCCAGTTGCAGCACGCGGCCGTCGGCCTGGCTGCGGCCCATCGACGCCTCGGCCGACAGCGTCACGCCGTCGGCGGCGTCCCAGTCGCCGGACAAGGTGGCGAACTGGGTCCGCGCCGGCATCTGGAAGCCCGCCCGCGCCGACAGCAGCGAGCCCAGGGGGCCGTCGTCCTCGGTCAGCGTCCCGAACGACGCGGCCGCCCGCCAGGGCCCGCGCGCGAAACCGGCGGTCGCCCGCACGTAGCGCGAGCCGCCCTGGTCCGTGGGGGCGATGGTGGGATCGAGGAAGGCGCGGCGGGGCCCGCCGCCCTCCTCGGCCGACAGGGTCCACGGGCCGAGGGCGTAGCCGGCGCGCACGGCATGGTCGGCCCCGGCCATCAGGGTGAAGGCGTCGGTCGGCGCCGCCTCGAACCCGGGCGCGGCTCCCGGCTGGCCCCGCCAGGCGTCGAGCAGCAGCGCGCCCTGGCGGAACGACGCCAGCATCTCGGGCTGCGGCTGGGCCTGGGTCAGGCTGGTCAGGGCGGCCGGCGCGGCGTCGGCGAACGCCGGCCGGCTGACGGTCAGGCTGAGACGGGCGCCGCCGGCGGTCTGGATCGTGCTGCTGGAGACGACTGACGAGGCCGGGCCGGGGCGCAGACTCTGGCGGGCCGCGCCATGGAAGACCGCCCCCAGGTCGACGACGAACAGACGCCTGTAGTCGTCGTAGCCGATGGTGGTCAGGCCGGCGCCGACGCGCACGGCGCCGCCGAACGCCGCGCCCATCGTCCCGCCGCCCTTGCCTTCGGGCAGGGCGATGGCCGCGCCCGCCGCCGTGGGCACGCTGGTGGTCCCGACCGGCTGGAAGGCCCGCTGCAGGTTCAGCCCGCCGCGCCCATAGACGGCGTCGGTCCCGGGGTCGCCCAGGTCGTCGGCCGTGCGCAGCAGGATGTCGGCCGCCTGGGCGCCGGTCAGGTTGGGAAAGGCCTGCAGCAGCAAGGCCAGGGCGCCGGCCACCTGAGGCGCCGAGAACGAGGTGCCCGACATCGACCAGCAGCCGCTCGCATCGCAGTCCGAGACGATGTTGACCCCTGGGGCGGTGATGTAGTCCTGCGCCGCCGCGCCAGCCTTGTTCGAGAAGCTGGCCAGGGTCCCGGCCTGGGTGGTGGCGCCGACGGCGATCACCGAGCCCTGGAAGCGCGGGTCCACGGCCAGCATCGCCGGATTGGACGGATTGGCCGCCGAATCGTTGCCGGCCGAGATGGCGAACACCACGCCGGCGCCGACGGCGCGCTGCATGGCGGCGATGAAGGCGGCGCTGCTGGGGTCCGGGCCGCCCAGCGACAGGTTGATGACCCGCGCCCCGTGCGCCACGGCGTAGTCGATCCCCCGCGCCGTGTTGACGTCGTTGAACGAACACTCGGTGGCGCAGCTGCCGTCGGTCTCGGCCCGCACCGACAGGATGGTCGACTGATAGGCGACGCCGATGGTGCCCATGCCGTTGAAGGCGGCGGCGGCGACCCCCGCCACCCGCGTGCCGTGCCGCGAGGCCAGGGCGCTCGACTGGCGGCCCGCGATGACGTCCGTCGAGTCCGACGAGATGTTGCCCTGCAGGTCGGGTTGGGCGAAGTCGATGCCGGTGTCGATGACGCCGATGACGACGCCCTTGCCGGTGGCGCCCTGGGCCCAGGCCTTGTCGGCCTTGATCGCCCCGACCGCATAGTTGCGGAGGAACTCGTCGCTGGTGGTGCTGGGCGTGTTGGCCGGCGGCGGCGCAGGCGGCGGGTTGGACGGCGGCGGCGACGGCGGGGCCGGCGTGGTGACGCCTCCGCCAGGACCTCCGCCGCCGCCGCCGCCGCAAGCCGCCAGCGTCAGGGACAGCGTGACGGCGCAGGCCGTCGTCGCCCAGAACTTGATCCACCCGGTCATGCGCCGCCCGATTCCCGCCGCCGGCAACCGGCGACGCCCTCCTGATCGAACCTTGCGCCGATCTGAGCCCGCTTCGCGCCGGAAGCCAATGCGGCATGGACGCATCGACGCAGTCGTGATGAAAGGCGTGGCATGTCCTCGCCGAACGCCGCCATACCCATCGTCGACGCGCGGGGCCACCAATGCCCGGTGCCGACCCTCAAGCTGCGCAAGGCGCTGGCGTCGGCCGCCCCCGGCCAGGCCGTGCGCCTCCTGGCCGACGACCCGATGGCCCGCATCGACGTGCCGCATTTCGCCGCCCAGAACGGCTTTGAGCTGCTCGAACAGTCCAGCGACGGCGCGACCTCGAGCTTCCTGGTGGTCAGGCCGCGCTAGTCGGACGCTCGCCGACTTCGGCCCGCCCCGCTTCGTAGACGGCGTCGCTCTCGTCGCCGAGGGCGATGGCCGCCTCGGTGGCCACGGCGCCGCCGAAGAAGATGGCGTTGACGTTCCAGGACAGCCAGATCAGGAACACCACGACCGCCGCCACCGAGCCGTAGGTGGCGCCCAGATGGGCGATCTGCTCGACATAGTAGGCGCTGGCCCAGGAGGCCGCGATGAACATCAGGGCGGCCACGGCGCCGCCGAGCGCCGAGGCGCGCCAGCCCACCGGCGTGCGCGACATGGCGTAGCGGTAGATCAGCATCAGGCCGAGGGTCAGGCCGAACGAGGCCCAGGTCCATTCCGAGAAGACCCAGTTGACGCCCTTCATCGGGTTCAGCTCCGCGGCCGCGACCACGACCCGCACCGTCAGGAACGCCGCCGACACCACGGCCAGCAGGCCGAAGGCGGCGACGGCGACGATCAGGGCCATCAGGTTGAAGCCGAAGAAGCCGCGTGGATTCTCCTCGCCGTGGATGAACGACAGGCCGGCCAGCAGCGCCTTGAAGCCGCGATGGGCGGCGTAGAGGCCGATCACGATGGCCAGCACGCTCTGGGTGGACGCCGCCCCGCTGGGCGTGTGAGCCAGCCGGGTCAGCTGGGCCTCGAACAGGCCCTGGGCCCCGGCGGGCAGGATCTCGGCGAAGGCGTCGGCCTGGGCGGCGGCCTGCTCAGGCGTCGACAGCAGGCTGTAGATGCCGATCGACAGGGCCAGGGCCGGAAACACCGCCAGCAGGGCGAAGAAGGACACCCCGCCGACATAGAGCATGACGTCGCGTCCCCACAGGCGCGTCAGGGCCTTGCCGGCCACCTTGAGGACGGCCCAGCCCCAACGCAGGGGGGTGAGTTCTAGAATGCGCAGGCCCTGGCGCTCCCTCGCTCGCAAGACGAGGTGTTTCGCCTCGCGCGGCGATATGTGCAAATGAAAACGACGCGCCACCGTTTCGGGTGGCGCGTCGCCAGGATGACCGTGTCTTCGTCCTGATGGACGGCCGCCGCTTCGAGGGACGGGAGAGCGCGACGGCCGTCCATGCCGCGCATCCTGGCCCCGCCGCGCTGAACCCAGCCTGAATGAAGCCTACAGGGCGCCGTCGGTTTTCAGGGCGGCGATCTCGGCCTCGGCGAAGCCCCACCGCGACAGCGCGCCGTCGTTGTCGGCGCCGATGGCCGGCGGCGGCCCCTGCACCGCGCCCGGCGTGGCCGAGAAGCGAGGCGCCGGCGCCGGCTGCATCACGCCGGCGATCTCGACGAAGGTCTCGCGCGCCTTGTTGTGCGGATGCTCGGGCGCCTCGTCCATGTTCAGCACCGGCGCGAAGCAGACGTCCGTGCCGCCCATGATCTCGGTCCACTCCGCACGGGTGCGGGTGCGGATTACCGCCGCCAGCTTCTCGCGCAGGGCCGGCCAGGCCTCGCGGTTCATCTGCCCGCTGAATTCAGGGTCGGATATCCCCGTCTTTTCAAGAAGAAGCGCATAGAATTGCGGTTCGATGGAGCCGATCGACACCCATCCGCCGTCGGCGCATTGGTAGGTGTCGTAGAAGTGCGCGCCGCCGTCCAGCAGGTTGCTGCGCCGCTCTTCCTTCCAGATTCCCATGGCCTTGAAGCCGTAGAACATGGCCATCAGGGAGGCCGCGCCGTCGCTCATCGCGCAGTCCACCACCTGGCCGCGTCCCGTGGCGCGGGCGTGGATCACGCCGGCCAGCAACCCGAAGGCCAGATAGAGCGCCCCGCCGCCGAAATCGCCGACCAGGTTCAGCGGCGGGACGGGCTTGTCCTCGGCGCCGATGGCGTGCAGCGCGCCGGTGATGGCGATGTAGTTCATGTCGTGGCCGGCGGCCTGGGCGTAGGGGCCGAACTGCCCCCAGCCGGTCATGCGGCCGTAGACCAGCTTGGGATTGCGGGCCAGGGCGACGTCGGGACCGAGGCCGAGGCGCTCCATCACGCCCGGCCGGAACCCCTCGAACACCGCGTCGGCCCTCTCCATCAGCTTGAGGCAGGCCTCGACGGCCTCCGGCTTCTTGAGATCGAGCGCCACCGACTGGCGCCCCCGGCTGGTCACGTCCGCCGGCGAGGCGCGGCCATGGCCCTTGCGGTCGATGCGCACCACGTCGGCGCCGAGGTCGGACAGCAGCATGCCGCAGAACGGCCCCGGCCCGATGCCGGCGAACTCGACGATCTTCAGTCCCGCGAGCGGCCCTTGCGCCATGATGTCTCTCCCTGACCCCGACGGTCCCGATCCGCCAAGCTAGGCGCGCTGACGTTCGGTCAGGCAAGGCCGGCCAGACCTTCTAGAGCGACTGGCCGTCGTCGACGGTGACCAGGGTCCCGGTGATGAACCGCGCCGCCGGTCCGGCCAGCATCGTCAGCGCGGCGTCCAGCGCGTTCTCGTCCATCAGCCGGCGGCGGGGAAAGCCCTTGATCTGCTTCTGGCCGCCCTCGGTGTGGAACCAGTCGCTGTTGATCTCGGTCTCGATATAGCCCGGGCAGATGGCGTTCACCGCCACGCCGCTGCGCGCCCATTCGCGCGCCAGTCCCTTGGTCATCATGGCGACCGCCGCCTTGGAGGCGCAGTAGGCGGTCAGGCCGGGCAGCACCGTCTCGGCCGCGATCGAGGCGATGTTGACGATGCGGGCCCGGCCCTCGCCGGCGACGCCGCTGTCGATCATGCGTCGGGCCGCCTCGCGGGCCGCGAAGTAGACGCCCCGCACATTGACGGCGAAGGTCTGGTCGAAGGCTTCGGGGCTGAGGTCCAGGGCCATGCCCTCCCCGCCGACGCCGGCGTTGTTGATCAGGATCGACAGCGGGCCGAGCTCGGCCTGGACCCGGTCGAGGGCGGGGCCGATCGCGCCGACGTCGGCCACGTCCAGCGCCACCGCCATGGCGCGGCCGCCGCGCCCGGCGATGGCGGCCGCCTCCTTGTCCAGGCGCTCGGTCCGCCGGGCGGCCAGGGCGACGGCCGCCCCGGCGTCGGCCAGAACGTGGGCGAAGCGCCGGCCAAGGCCGCTCGACGCCCCGGTTACGAAGGCGACCTGTCCGGTCAAGGGCTTATCCATGATCTCCTCCCACGGCCGCGACGTCCCGCCTCTGTCCGAACGCCGGGCCTCTGATATCCTGAAGGCGGTTGCGATTCCCGGCGATGGACCCTATCGCGGGTTCGATAGGCCCCGAAACGCGACATGGGGCAGGTGCGAAGGGGTTTTGAGTGTCGGTTCACGCGCGCGTCCTGATCATCGCGAAAGACGACACGCTGGCCGGCCCGCTCTCCGAAGGGCTGGACCGGCTGGGCTGGCGGACGGTCACGGCGCGCGGGCTCTACGCCGCCGCCAGCGCCGCCGCCGACTTGCAGGTCGAGGCGGTGATCGTCGATCGCGCGGCCATCGAGCCCGACGTCGCCCTGGTGCTGCAACGGCTGCGCTCGGCGCTGGCGCCGCGGCGCGCGCCGATCATCGCCATCGGCGAGCCGGACCAGGAGGGCGACGGTTTCGACCTGACGCTGGCCCCGCCGCTGCATCCCGCCCAGGCCGTGCTGCGCCTGGAATCCCTGGTGCGCATGGCCATCGCCGAGGAGGAATACGACCTGCGGCGCGAGACCTTCGCCGATCGCGGCCAGCCGCTGGCCGTGGTCGAGGACGAGGCCGCGCCCTTCCGCGTCCTGGCGGTGGGCGAGCCGGCCCCGCAGTTCCTGGCCCTGTCCAACGCCCTCGCCCGCAGCGGGGCCGAGGTGGTGGGCGCCTTCACCGCCTACACCGCCTTCGATTATCTACACGAGCGCGCCTTCGACGCCGTGGTGCTGTGGGCGGGCGACAACCAGAACGAGGCGTTGTCCATCGCCGCCGGCATGCGCCGCAACACCCGCCTCTATCATATCCCCGCCCTGCTCTATCTGCGGGCTCAGTCGATGATCACCCTGTCCGAGGCCTTCCATCGCGGGGTCTCGGACGTGGCCTCGCCCGAAACGCCCGAAACCGAATCCGCCCGCCGCGTGATCGAGCTGGCCCGCGCCTATCGCCGGCAGAGCGCCATCCGCCGGGCCCTGGAGAAGGCCCGCGGTTCGGGCCTGATGGACGCCGCCACGGGGCTGTTCACCCGCGACCTGTTCGCCGCCCATTTGGCGCGGCTGTCGCAGTCGGCGGTCAAGCGCGGCCGTTCGCTGTCGGTCTGCGTGCTGCGTGTGGCCGACCGGGCCGAGACCGCCCGCGCCCGCGCCGGCGGCTGGGTCGACCGGGCCATCCCGCAGATCGGCTCGATGATCGGCCGCCTGGTGCGCACCGAGGACACCGCCGCCCGCCTGGGCCCCGAGATCTTCGCCCTCGCCCTGCCCGCCACCCCGCACGTCGCCGCCCTGGCGGCGGGCGAGCGGATCGCCGCCGTCATCGGCTGCACCGCCTTCGACGCCGGCGAGGACCATCCGCCGTTCGTCTGCGAATTCGATATCGGGGTCTCGCAGCTGGAGCCGGGCGAGAATCCTGCGCGCGCGCTTGAGCGGGCCGCCGCCAAGGCGTTGCAGCGCGAGGCGGGCTGAGCCAGTCTGCGGCCATGGCCGAGCCCCTGCAAATCGACTTCATCGCCGACGTGGTCTGCCCCTGGTGCTATCTGGGATGGCGACGGCTGCACCAGGCGCTGGCCCTGCGGCCGGACATCGAGCCGCATGTGGTCTGGCGCCCCTACCAGCTCGATCCGACCTTGCCCGAGGAAGGCGTGGACCGCGCCGCCTACATGGCCGCCAAGTTCCCCGACCCGGCACGGCTCAAGACCGTGCACGACCATCTGGTCGCCCTCGGGGCCGAGGACGGCGTCGCCTTCGACTTCGCGCGGATCGAGCGGTCGCCCAACACCAATGCGGCGCATCGGCTGATCCGCTGGGCCCACGGGCAAGGCGTCCAGGACGCCGTGGTCGAGGGGCTGCTCCGGGCCTATTTCGTCGAGGGACGCGACATAGGCGCGCCCGAGGAGCTGGCGGCCATCGGCGCGGCGGCCGGAATGGACCGCCTGCTGATCCTCAAGCTGCTGTCCGAGGACGCCGATCGCGAAACCGTGACGCGCGAGCACGAACTGGCGGTGCGCGCCGGCGTCAGCGGCGTGCCGTTCACGATATTCGCCGGCCGCGTGGCGGTGGCCGGGGCCGAGCCCCCCGACCGCCTGCTTCAGGCCATCGACTCGCTCGCCGCCGCCCCGCCCGCCGGCGGCTGACCCCCGATAGCCGGCCGGCGCGCCGGTCCTGTGAGGATTTCCGTACGATGGACCACAACTCCGCCAGGCTGCTGCCCTTCGTCATCACGCCGCTCATCCTGCTGGTGGTCATCCTTCGCCTGCGGCGGATGAGCCAGTCGCGGCCGCTCAAGCTCGAATGGCTGTGGATCATGCCGGCGATCATGCTCGCCTCGGCGGCGGCCATGCTGAGCCAGATGCCTCCCAAGGGCCTCGACTGGTTCTGGCTCGGCCTGATCTTCACGGTCGGCGCCGTGGCCGGCTGGTTCCGCGGCCGGATGATGAACATCACCGTCGATCCGCAGACCCACGCCATGAACGTCCAGGCCTCGCCATGGGCGCTGTATTTCCTGGTCGCCCTGTTCGCCGTCCGCTTCGGCCTGCGCTCGGTGATGCTGCAGGAGGCCCAGGCCTGGCACCTGAGCGTGGCGCTGATCACCGACGCCTTCGTGGTTTTCGCCGTCGGCATGCTGGGCGTGCAACGGCTGGAGATGGCGATCCGCGGCCGGCGCCTGCTGAGCGAGGCCCGGGCCGCGCGGGCGGCCGGGGCCTGATCAGCCGCCGGCCAGCTTGGCCAGCTGGACGAGGATCTTCTCGGCGGCGTTGAGGCGCGCTTCGGGCTCGTCCCACTCGCCCTTGACCACCACCTTCTGATCCGGCCGCAACCGCCACACCGCCCCGTTCTTCTGGATGAAGAGGACCAGGGCCGCCGGGTTGGCGAAGTGATCGTCGCGGAAGGCGATCACCGCCCCCTTGGGGCCGACGTCGATCTTGCCGACATTGGCCTGGCGGCACAGGCCCTTGATCGCCACCACCTTCAGCAGCTGGCCGGCCTCGGCCGGCAGGGGCCCGAAGCGGTCGATCAGCTCGGCGGCCAGGGCTTCGCGGTCCTGGGCCTTCTCGGCCTCGGACAGGCGGCGATAGAGCGCCAGCCGGACATTGAGGTCCGGCACGTAGTTCTCGGGGATCAGCACGGCCGCGCCGGTGTTGATCTGCGGCGACCAGCCGCGATCGACCACCAGGGCGTCGGGGCCGCCCCTGGCCTTCAGCTCGGCCACGGCGTCCTCCAGCATCTGCTGGTACAGCTCGACGCCGATCTCCTTGATGTGGCCCGACTGCTCGTCGCCGAGCAGGTTGCCGCCGCCGCGGATGTCGAGGTCGTGGCTGGCCAGCTGGAAGCCGGCGCCCAGGCTGTCGAGCGACTGCAGCACCTTCAGGCGCTTCTCGGCCGACAGGGTGATCTGCCGCTCGGCCGGGGTGGTCATGTAGGCGTAGGCGCGGGCCTTGGAGCGGCCGACGCGCCCGCGGATCTGGTAGAGCTGGGCCAGGCCGAACATGTCGGCGCGATGGATGACCAGGGTGTTGGCGGTCGGGATGTCCAGCCCGGACTCGACGATGGTGGTCGATAGCAAGACGTCGTACTGGCCCTCGTAGAAGGCGGTCATGACGTCTTCGAGCTGGGTCGGCGCCATCTGGCCGTGGCCGACGACGAACTTCACTTCCGGCACCTGCTCGCGCAGGAACTTCTCGATGTCCGGCAGGTCCTTCAGGCGCGGCGCGACATAGTAGGCCTGGCCGCCGCGATACTTCTCGCGCAGCAGCGCCTCGCGCACCACCACGGGGTCGAACGGGGTGATGTAGGTCCGCACCGCCAGGCGGTCGACCGGCGGCGTGGCGATGATCGACATCTCGCGGATGCCCGACAGCGCCATCTGCAAGGTGCGCGGGATCGGCGTCGCCGTCAGGGTCAGCATGTGCACGTCGGCGCGCAGGGCCTTCAGCGCTTCCTTGTGCTTGACGCCGAAGTGCTGCTCCTCGTCGACGATGACCAGGCCGAGGTTCTTGAACTCGACCTGCTTGGACAGGACGGCGTGGGTGCCGATGACGATCTCGATCTCGCCGGCCTTGAGCCCGTCGCGGGTCTCGCTCGCTTCCTTGGCCGGGACCAGCCGCGACAGGCGGCGGACCTTGACCGGCCAGCCCTGGAAGCGGTCGACGAAGGTCTTGTAGTGCTGGCGCGCCAGCAGGGTGGTCGGGCAGACCACGGCGACCTGATGGCCGCTCATCGCCGTCACGAAGGCCGCGCGCAGCGCCACCTCGGTCTTGCCGAAGCCGACGTCGCCGCAGATCAGCCGGTCCATCGGCTTGCCGGCCGAAAGGTCGGTCAGCACGTCGCCGATGGCGTTGAGCTGGTCGTCGGTCTCCTCGTAGGGGAAGCGGGCGCAGAACTCGTCGAACAGGCCGTGCGGCGGGTCGACCTCGTCGGTGTGCTTGAGCTGGCGGGCGGCGGCGATCTGGATCAGACCGTCGGCCATCTCGCGCAGCCGTTCCTTGGCCCGGGCCTTGCGCGCCTGCCAGGCGGCGCCGCCCAGCCGGTCGAGCTGAACCCCGTCGCTCTCGGCGCCGTAGCGGGTCAGGAGGTCGATGTTCTCGACCGGCAGGTAGAGCTTGGCTTCGCCGGCGTAGTGCAGTTCGAGGCAGTCGTGGGGCGCCTCCTGCACCTCCAGCGTCTTCAGTCCCTCATAGCGGCCGATGCCGTGGTCGATGTGCACCACCAGATCGCCGGGGGTCAGGGCCGAGGCCTCGGCCAGGAAGTTCTGGGCGCGCCGCCGCTTCTTGGGCCGCGCCAGCCGGTCGCCGAGGATGTCGGTCTCGGAGATGACCGCCAGGTTATCGGTTTCGAAGCCGGCGTCGAGCGGCAGCACCACCCGTTGCGGCTTCTTGGGGTCGTTGGCCTTGGCCGCCTGCCAGTACGGCGCGAAGGCGATGCCCTTCAGCCCGTGGTCGGCCAGCATGGTCCCCAGGCGTTCGGACGAGCCTTCCGACCACGAGGCGAACAGCACCCGCCGCCCCTCGCCGGCCAGCTTGCGGGCGTGTTCGGCGGCGGCTTCGAACAGGTTGACGCTGTCCTGGGCCCGTTCGGCTGCGAAGGTGCGGCCCAGGCGCGCGCCCATGTCCACCGCGCCTTCGCTAGCGAAGGGCGAGAACCGGCGGTTGGGGTGCAGCGCCAGCCGCTGCTCCCATTCCTGTTCCGAGAGGTAGAGCGCCGTGGCCGGAAGGGCGCGATAGCGTCCCTTCTGCGCCGCCTCGGACCGCGCGTCGAAGGCGTCGGCGATCATGGCCAGACGCTCGTCGCGGGCTTCGGCGGCGAGGTGATCGACCCCGATCAGGCAGCCCGGCGGCAGGTAGTCGAACAAGGTCTCGAGCCGCTCGTAGAACAGCGGCAGGAAATGCTCCAGCCCGGCGCGGCGGTGGCCCTCGCTGATCGCGGCGTACATGGCGTCGTCGCCGGGCGCGCCGAAGGTGGCGAGATAGCCCTTGCGGAACCGCGACACCGCCTCGGCGTCGAGCAGGGCCTCGCTGACCGGCAGCAGGTCGACAGCCTTGAGCTGCCGCGTCGAGCGCTGGGTCTCGGGATCGAAGGCCCGGATCGAATCGAGCGTGTCGCCGAACAGGTCCAGGCGGACCGGCTCGTCGGCCGCCGACGGGAAGACGTCGATGACGCCGCCGCGGATGGCGAACTCGCCGCGCTCCGACACCGTCGAGGCCCGCACATAGCCGTTGACGGCGAAATAGCGTTCTAGGTCGGCGATGTTCACGTCCTGGCCGTGGCGGGCCAGATAGGCGGCGCGGCCGACGGCCTCGCGCGGCGGCGTGCGCTGCAGCAGCGCCGGCGTCTGGGTGACCAGCAGGCGTGGCTTGGCGTCCAGTCCGCGCGCCAACAGGCTCAGCGTGGCCATGCGCTGGGCCGCAACCCCGGCGGACGGCCCGATGCGGTCATAGGGCAGGCAGTCCCAGGACGGGAACCGCAAGATCTCGATCTCGGGCGCGAAGAACGCCAGGGCGTCGATGAAGGCCGAGGCCCTGGCGCCGTCGCGGGCGACGAAGACGTTCAGGCCGCCCCGGGCCCGCACGATGTCGGCCATCACCAGGGCGTCGAAACCCTCGGGGGCGCTGCCCAGGTCGAGCCGGCCCGGGTCCGTAGCGATGCGTTTGGCTTCGGAATCGCGCGCCATGCCCTCAGGCTCCCAGGTCGCCGTCGCGGGCGGCGTGGGCGAAGAAGCGGAAGCTCTTGATCAGGTCCAGCACTTCGCCGTCATAGGCTTCCGGCGTCGGCTCGCGCCCCACGATCCAGGCGTAGAGGTCCTGGTCCGGTTGGTCGAGCAGCACTTCGAAGGCGTCGACCTGGGTCGGCGTCAGCTCGGCCAGATGCTTGTCGGCGAACGGTCCGAGGATGAGGTCGGCCTCTCTGAACCCCCGATGCCAGGCGCGGAATCGAATCTTCTTGAGGCGGGTGTCGTCCATGGGATCCGGCGAAAGCATGAGGTGAAGGCGGGCATATAGAACGCCAAGCGACCGCCCGCCACCCGCGCTATGGTGCCGCGATGCGGCCGGAGATTCTCTATTCGCTGTTTTCACCCGCCACCACGCTCAAGGGCGTGGGGCCCAAGGTTGCGCCCCTGGTCGAGAAATTGGCCGGGCCGCTGGTGCGCGACCTGGCCTTCCTGGCGCCCCAGGGCCTGGTCAAGCGGCCGCTGACGGCGATCGCCGACGCCGCCGAGGGGCAGGTCCAGACCGTGGTCGGCGTCGTCGAGGCGCACACGCCGCCGCCCCGACCCAGCCTGCCGTGGCGGATGCGGCTGTTCGACGGCTCGGCCTTCATCACCCTGACCTGGTTCAAGGGGCACGGCCCGCACCTGGCGCGGCAGCACCCCGTCGGCGAACGGCGGGCGGCCAGCGGCAAGGTCGAGCGCTTCGGCGCCGAACTGCAGATGGCCCATCCGGACTACCTGCTGCCGGTGGAGCGCATCGACGAGATCCCCCAGGACGAGGCGATCTATCCGGCCACGGCCGGGCTCGCGCCGCGCACGGTGCGCAAGCTGGTCGCCGAGGCGGTCGCCCGCGCGCCGGAGCTGCCCGAATGGCTGGACGAGGCCTGGCGCGCGCGCGAGGGGCTTCCCGGCTGGCGCGCCGCGCTGGAGGCGTTGCACGCGCCGAAGTCCGACGCCGACCTTGGCCCGGAGCATCCGGCCCGCCGCCGGCTGGCCTATGACGAACTGCTGGCCCACCAGCTGGCCATGGCCCAGCGCAAGGCCTCCCGCCGGGCCCAGCCCGCCGTCCGCGTCCCTGGGGGCCCGACGGCGGCCGCCCTGGAAGCCGCCCTGCCCTTCCGGCTGACCGGCGCCCAGAGCCGGGCGCTGTCCGAGGTTCGCGGCGACCTGCAATCGGGCGAACGCATGAGCCGCCTGCTCCAGGGCGACGTCGGCGCCGGCAAGACGGTGGTGGCCATGCTGGCCATGGCCGACGCCGCCGACGCCGGCCTGCAGTCGGTGCTGATGGCCCCGACCGAGATCCTGGCCCGGCAGCACTATGAGACCGTGGTCGGCCCGCTGGAAGCCCAGGGCGTGCGCTGCCTGCTGCTCACCGGGCGCGACAAGGGCGCGGCGCGGGCCGAGAAACTGCGGGCCCTGGCCGGCGGCGAGGTCGCGGTCGCCATCGGCACCCACGCCCTGTTCCAGGACGACGTCGTCTTCAAGGCCTTGGCCCTCGCGGTGATCGACGAACAGCACCGCTTCGGCGTCAACGAGCGCAGCCGCCTGCAGGACAAGGGCCCCTCCACCCACCTTCTGGCCATGTCGGCGACGCCGATCCCGCGCACGCTCGAACTGACGATGTTCGGCGACCTCGACGTCTCCCGCATCGATGAAAAGCCGCCGGGCCGAAAGCCCGTGGCGACCAGGGCCGTGCCGGCGCCGCGCATCGGCGAGGTGGTCGGCCGGCTGTCCGAGGCGCTGAAGGGCGGCGCGCAGGCGTTCTGGATCTGTCCGCTGGTGGCCGAATCCGAAACCGTCGACCTCGCCGCCGCCGAAGGCCGCGCCGAGGACCTGCGTCGCGCCCTCGGGCCGCGCGTCGGCCTGGTGCACGGCCGCATGGCTCCGGCCGAAAAGGACGCGGTGATGGCCGGCTTCGCCGACGGCGAGATCGCCCTGCTGGTGGCCACGACGGTCGTCGAGGTCGGCGTCAACGTCCCCAACGCCTCGATCATGGTCATCGAGCAGGCCGAGCGGTTCGGCCTCGCCCAGCTGCACCAGCTGCGCGGCCGCGTCGGGCGGGGCGTGCGCGAATCCAGCTGCGTGCTGCTCTACGATCCGCCGCTGTCGGCCGCCGGCGAGGCGAGGCTCGACATCCTGCGCAAGACCGAGGACGGCTTCGTCATCGCCGAGAAGGACCTCGAGCTGCGCGGCGGCGGCGACCCCCTGGGCCTGAAGCAGAGCGGTTTTCCGGCCTACCGGCTGGTCGATCCGGTCGCCCATCGCGGCCTGATCGCCACGGCGGCCGACGACGCCCGGCTGATCCTGGCCAGGGACCCTGGCCTGACCAGCCCGCGCGGCCAGGCCGTCCGCCTGTTGCAGCAACTGTTCGACTGGCGTCCGGGCGGGCCGTTGACTGACGCCGGGTGAGGCTTGGCGACATCCTCGCGCCGGGCCAACATGGCCCGATCCCGGGAGGTCGAGTTGGACCCGCAAGCGATGCACGCCGCCCTGCAAGCCCTGGCGCCGCGCCTGGTTCCCGGCGGCGGAGAGATCGGCGACCTGCGCCGCCTGTCCGGCGGGGCCAGCCAGGAGACCTGGGCCTTCGTCGTCAATGACGGCGCCCGGCCGACGCCGTTGATCCTGCGCCGGCGCCCCGCCCATGCGCTGGGCGAGGCCGAAGGCCGCGCGCTCCCGCTCGCCATGGAGGCCCGGCTGATCCGCGCCGCCGCGGCCCAGGGCGCCCCGACGCCGGACGTGGTCCATGTCTGCGCGGTGGAAGACGGCCTCGGCGAGGCCTATGTGATGGCGCGCGTCGCCGGCGAGACCCTGGGAAGCCGCATCGTGCGCAACGAGGCCTTCGCCAAGGTCCGCCCCGGCCTGGCGCGACGATGCGGCGAGGTCCTGGCCCGCATCCACGCCACGCCCCTCGATCCGCTGGCCGAGCTGCCGATGTCCGACGCCGCCAGCGAGCTGGCCCGTTACGAGGCGGTCTATCGCGGCCTCGACGCCCGGCGTCCGGTGTTCGAGGCCGCCTTCGCGCACCTGAAGGCCCACGCTCCGCCCCTGGTCCGCCCGGTCCTGGCCCATGGCGATTTCAGGAACGGCAACCTGATCGTCGACCCTGAACGCGGGCTGGCCGCCGTGCTCGACTGGGAGCTGGCGCACCGGGGCGACCCGGCCGAGGATCTCGGCTGGATCTGCGTCAACTCCTGGCGCTTCGGCGAGCACCGCAAGCCCGTCGGCGGCTTCGGGACCTACGAGGACCTGCTGGAAGGCTACGCGGCCGCCGGCGGCGAGCCGCCGTCGCTGGAGCGGCTGCTCTACTGGCAGATGCTCGGTTCGCTGAAATGGGGAGTCATGTGCCTGATGATGTACGCCAGCTACGCCGCCGGCGCCGACCTGTCGGTCGAACGGGCGATGATCGGCCGCCGGGCCAGTGAAACCGAGATCGACCTCGTCGCCTTGCTGGAACGGGCCGCATGATCCGCCACCCCACCGCCCTGGAATTGATCGACGCCGTCGCCCGCTTCATCGAGGAGCGGGCCGCGCCTGCGCTCAAGGACCGCGACGCCTTTCACGCCCGGGTGGCGGTCAACGCTCTCGGAGTGGTCCGGCGCGAGCTGGAGGCCGGCGCGGCGGCCGAGACGGCGGCCCGCGAGCGCCTGCGCGGGCTCTTGGGGCGAGACGGGGATTTCGAGACCCTGAACGCCGCCCTCTGCGACGGATTGCGCGCCGGCGAGATCACGCTCGACCATCCGGGCCTGATGGATCACCTGAAACGCTGCGCCGCCGAGCAGGTCGGCATCGACCAGCCCGGCTATTCCGGCCTCAAGGCCCTGCTGGGCGAGCCCGGCGGCGGCTAGTCGATGCGGTGCACCGGGGCCATCCCGACTTCGATCGACTTCTCGATCGGCGGGGCCGGCTTGGGGAAGTCCGGAAGGTTCAGCAGGCTCGCCACCCGCGCCTGGGCGTCGGCTTCAAGGTCGGCGTAGAACAGGTTGAAGGCCGGTTCCTTCAGCCGGTCGGCCCAGCCGCCGGATTCCTTCAGCGACGGCGATTTCGGCTTCGACACCCGCAGCACCCCGCCGACGCACTGGGTCGACACCTGCCGCACCAGGAACGCCGGACGCGTGCCCCATTCCAGACCCGAGACATTGGCCGCGCCGAGGTTGGCGCGGGTCGGAACCTTCTCGTCGGTCTCCTTGCCCACCAGGGGGTTGACGCAGAGCGCGTCGCGGCCGTCCAGGTTGACCAGCTGGTCGCCCTTCCAGACCAGGGCCCGGTCGAGGGCTTGCTGGGCGGCGTCGTGGTCGTTGTCCCAGACGTCGATCCAGCCGACCACGCAGCGCGCCTGGTTGCGGCGAGAGCAGGACGGGATCGGGCCGGCCTTGGGGCCGTCATAGTCGGTCCGCGGCGCAGCGACATCGACGAGATAGACCCCCGCCAACCGGTTCACCAGCTTGCGATCCGGCGCGATCTCGTCACGCAGCAGCCGCTGCGCCATCAGGCCGCCCTGCTCCACCCCGACGAGCACGAGCGGCCGGCCGCGATTATAGTGCTCCAGATAGTACCGGAAGGCCTCCCGCACGTCGCCATAGGCGAATCGCCGGGCGTCGCGGGCGTCGTCGCGCAAGGTCAGCTGGCTGTAGAGGCTGGCCTGCCGGTACTTGGGGGCGAACAGGCGCCCGACCCGGAAGAACGGCCCGGCGTAGTTGGGCAGCATCACCCGGTTGAGCAGGCGGTCGGCCTGCGAGGCGCCGATCGGCGCATTCCAGTCGCGGCCGCCGTCGAAGGTGGTCGGATGGATGAAGAAGACGTCGGCCGGCAGGTCGTTGGCGGTCCAGATGGCCGGCCGGTCCGGTATCAGCGCCCAGCTCTTGCGCTGGCCGTAGTCGGGCGGCGGCGGCGGACGGTAGGTCTGATAGGGCACCTTGGGATCGAGCGCCGCCTGCAGGATGTCGTCCCGCCACACGAACGCCGCGGTCAGGACGATCGCCGCCATGGCGACGCCGCCCGCCAGAAGCCAACGCTTGAACCCGACCTGCCCTTCCGCCATGCCGCAAGCGATACACGAACCGCGAGAGCGGTGCGACGTCCTTTCTCAGAGGGTCTAGGCGCCTTCGCGGCCGACGATGGCCACCGAGCAGACATTGGTCGAGGGCGAGCCGCCGAGATTGTGCGTCATGCCCAGGACCGGGTCGCGCAGCTGCCGCTCGCCGGCGCGGCCCTGCAGTTGCAGGTACATCTCGTAGAGCATGCGCAGGCCCGAGGCGCCGATCGGGTGGCCGAAGCATTTCAGGCCGCCGTCGATCTGGCACGGCACCCCGCCGTCGGCGTCGTAGAAGCCGTCCATCACGTCGCGCCAGCCCTGGCCCTCGGCGCTGATGAACAGGTCCTCCATGGTCACCAGTTCGGTGATCGAGAAGCAGTCGTGCACCTCCATCATCGAGATCTGTTCGCGCGGCCGCTCGACGCCGGCCTCGCGATAGGCCTTGCCGGCGGCGATGCGGGCGGTGTGGAAATAGCTGCCGTCCCAGCCGTTGTACTGCGCCTCCGAACCGTTGGAGACGGACAGTTGCAGCGCCTTGACCATGACGAGGTCGCGCTTGCCCAGCGCCCGGGCGATCTCGGGCGTGGTGACGATGGCCGCCGCCGCACCGTCCGACACGCCGCAGCAGTCGAACAGGCCCAGCGGCTCGGCGATCATCGGCGCGTTCAGGGCCTGCTCCTCGGTGATCGGCTTGCGCAGGTGGGCCTTGGCGTTCTTGGCGCCGTTGGCGTGGCTCTTGACCGAAACGTGGGCGATGGCGCGCTTGAGGTCCTCCCTGGAGACCCCGTGCTTGGCCCGATAGGCGCTGGCCAACTGGGCGAAGTTGCCGGGAGCCGAGCCGTTGGGCGAGATCTGCGGGATCAGGGTGCCGGGCGCTCCGACCGGCAGGCCGCCATAGCCGGTGTCCTTCAGCTTCTCGACGCCGACGGCCAGGGCGATGTCGGCGGCCCCGGCCGCGACGGCGTAGACCGCGCCCCGGAACGCCTCCGAGCCCGAGGCGCAGAAATTCTCCACCCGCGTCACCGCGATGTTCGGCAGACGCAGCGCCACCGACAGCGGCGTGCCGCCCTTGCCCGTGCCGATCTCGTCGATGTGCGTCGAGAACCAGGCGGCGTCGAGCTGGCTCGGCTCGATCCCCGCGTCCTGGAGCGCCTCGACATAGGCCTCGACCATCAGTTCGTCGGGCCCGCAATCCCATCGCTCGCCGAACTTCGAGCAGCCCATGCCGATGACGGCGACCTTGTCCTTGATTCCGGCGGGCATGGGTTTCCTCCTGGAAGCTAGACGCTTCCCTTTCTTTCGATGACCAGGATGCGCGCCTCGGGCGCGGGGTGGGCGACATGCTCCACGCCGGCCCCGGCGTAGAAGATGTCCCCGGCGGCCATGGCGCGGACATGCTCGCCGTCGGCGTCGCGAAAATGCATGTCGACGGCGCCGTCAAGGACGACGAACACCTCGTCGCCGTCGTTGGCGTGCCAGTCATAAGGACGGTCGGCCCAGTGCAGCCGCACCGTCGCGCCGTCGATCTCGGCGATGTCGAGCGCCTCCCAGGCGCGCGATCCGGTGAAGTCGCGGGGATCGACGAACTTCATGGGACTACTCCGCCGCGACCGCCGCAGCCTTGGCCGACGCCGACCGGTCCGGCGCCGCCTTCCAGAAGTAGCGACGGAACCCGCGCCTTTCGTCGACCTCCTTCAGGCGGAAGACCATCTTCACCGGCAGGCCGGCGTCGACGTCGCCCGGCTCGACGTCGGTGATGTCCATCATGATCCGGCCGCCGCCGTCGAAGACGATCATTCCGTAGTGGTTGGGCGGCGCCATCGAGAAGGTCAGGTAGTCGGCCGACCAGGACAACACCCGCGCCTTGCGCTCGGCGAACTTGTAGGGCTCCTGGGTGTCGACCGCCGGATTGTTCGGCGCGACCGAAATGCGCGTGCGCGGAAACTGCGCCACGCCCGTCTCGCGGCAGCGGCCGCCCACCAGCCCCAGGATCATGTCCGAGTTGCGATAGAGGGTGGTCAGGGCCGTCTTGTTGTCCTTTTCGGCCCGCATGCCCTTGTCCCATTCGACGAGGCCATTAAAAAATAGAAATTTCAGATAGTTATTCTCTTCTTTTCTATCGGCCAGCGAGCCCGTCACGCCGCGTTCCGGGCGTCGGGCCTCGACCTGCTCGCCAACCCTGAACACCAGGGCTTCGGCGCCCTGGCCGAACTGAACCACCAGCACGACGTCGCCCGGTCTGGCGTTCTCCAGCGTGTGGGCGAGCAGGATCAGGCCGTGCGCCGCTCCCGCCTCGCCCATCTGGGCGCCCAGGACGTCGCGCACCGCCTCGGCCCGCAGACCACAGGTCTTGGCCAAGGTCGCCCCCAGCCCCGAGAACGTCGTGGGAAAGCAGAAATGCGTGACTTGTTCTGGTCTTACGCCAGAATTTTCAAGCGCCTTGCGGATAGCCGGCGGCGCGAGCTTCACGACCCCTTCGTCGCGGATCCAGCGCTCCTCCCAGCCATAGTCGAAGTCGCCGTCGGCGGCGCGGAAGTGGTCGACGAAATCGTCGGTGATCGAAGCCCCGCCCAGGAACTCGGCCGCGCCCGCGTCTTCAGAGACGAGGAAGGCCGCCGCCCCGTCGCCGAAATCGAGCTCCTGCGAGGAGGCGGCCCTGGCCTGGCGGTGCTCGCCCGCGACCACCAGCGCCGTTTCGGCCGCGCCGGCCTTCACCGCCGCCAGGGCCTGGGCCAGGGCGGTCAGCCCGGCCCGCTGCGAGCCGCTGACGTCGGCGGCCGCCACCGTCTTCTCCAGGGTCAGGGCGGCGGCGACGACGCCGGCGTTCAGGCGGTCGGCGAAGGGCGCGGTGGTGCTGGCGAAATAGAGCGCGTCGACATGGCTGCGGTCGTCGCCCGGTCCCAGGGCGTCGCGCGCCGCCTCGACGGCCATGGTCAGGGAGTCCTCGTCCCAGTTGGCCATGGCGCGCTCGCCCTTGGCCTTGGCCGCCAGCCCCGGCGCGATCCAGGCGTTGGCCGAAGCCGCCGCGCGGCGGCTCAGGCGCAAGCGGGGCGCATAGGCGCCCCAGGCGGAAATGCCGACCACGGCCGCTCTCCCTGACCTCGATGTCAGGTCACTTTAAGCGCCTGACGAGGCCGGGCAAGCGTGACCCAAGGTCAGGCTACGCCACGTCAGCGATAGGGGTCGGGCTGCGCCAGATAGCGCTGGACGTAGTCGGTGACGCCTTCTTCCAGCGGGGTGAAGGGCTGGTTGTAGCCGGCGGCCTGCAGGCGGCCCATCTCGGCCTGGGTGAAGTACTGGTACTTCTCCCTCAGCGACGGCGGCATGTCGAAATACTCGATGTCCGGCTCGCGGCCGGCCGCGCGGAACGTGGCGCTGGCCAGGTCGGCGAACGAACGGGCCTGGCCCGAGCCGAGGTTGTAGACCCCGTTGACGTTCTCGGCGGCGACCAGCCAGGCCACCACCTCGGCCACGTCGCGGACATAGACGAAGTCGCGCAGCTGGCCGCCGTCGGAATAGTCCGGGTTGTGCGACTTGAACAGCTGAACCCCCCGCCCCTGCGCCACCTTGGGCCAGATCTGGGCGACGACCGACTTCATCGAGTCCTTGTGCTCCTCGTTGGGGCCATAGACGTTGAAGAACTTGAGGCCCACCCACTGCGGGGGATGGTAGTCGCGCGCCGCCTGCCGCGCGGCGAACAGGTCGAACAGCGCCTTGGACCACCCGTAGGCGTTCAACGGCCGCAGGGCGGCGAGGGATTCCAGATCGTCACGGTCGGCGAACCCTTGCGATCCGTCGCCATAGGTGGCGGCGGACGAGGCGTAGACGAAGCGGCGCTGGCGATCGGCGCACCAGCGGAACAGGTCGCGCGACAGGCGGAAGTTGGTGTCGATGATCTTGTCGGCGTCCGGTTCGGTCGTCGACGAGATCGCGCCCATGTGGACCACCACCTCGACGTCGCGCCAGCGCTTCTCAAGCCAGTCGAACATGGAATCGGGATGGACGAAGTCGCCGATCGGATGCTTGGCGATGTTGCGCCACTTGCCCTTGTCGGCTTCGTGGAGCCGGTCGCAGACCACGAGGTCCAGCGAACGATCCTCGGCCAGCCTGGCCACGATGTTCGAGCCGATGAAACCGGCGCCGCCGGTCACGAAGATGATGCGCCGCGTCATCGAGCTTTCTCCGACATCCTCTTGATGGCCGCCGTGGTCGAATAACCGTCGACCAGCCGCGCCAGTTTCACCTCGCCGCCATAGGCCTGGACGATGTCGTGGCCGACGACGCCCTCGACCGTGTAGTCGGCGCCCTTGACCAGGACGTCGGGCCGGGCCGCCTCGATCAGGGCCAGCGGGGTGTCCTCGTCGAACGGCACGACCAGATCGACATGCGAGAGGCCGGCCAGCACGAGGGCCCGCGATTCGAGGTCGTTGACCGGGCGGCCGTCCCCTTTCAGCGCCCGCACCGAGCGGTCGCTGTTCAGGCCGACGATCAGCCGGTCGCACCAGCCGCGAGCCTGAGCCAGATAGGCGACGTGGCCGCGATGCAGGATGTCGAAACAGCCGTTGGTGAAGCCGACGCGCAAGCCGGCGGCCCGCCACTGCGCGACCTCCTCGACCATGCGTTCAGGCGTGGCGATCTTGGCGTCGGCCGGGGCCCGATGGGCGGACAGTTCGGCCTCGACCAGTTCGGGCGGCGTGACCACGGCCGTGCCGGCCTTCTCCACCGCCACGCCGGAAGCGAGGATGGCGAACTGTACCGCCTCGGCGATCGGACGGCCGGCGGCGAGGGCCAGCCCCAGGGCGGCCAGGGCGGTGTCGCCGGCTCCGGAAACGTCGAACACCTCGCGCGGGGCGCCGGCGAAATGGCGGACCGGCTCGCCCCGCGCGGCCAAAGACATGCCCTTGGCGGCGCGGGTGACCAGGATGGCCTTGCATTCGCAAAGGGTCAGCGCCCGCGTCAGGGCGGCCTCGATCTCGGCGTCGGTGTCGGTGGGCAGGTCGGTCGCCCGCGACAGTTCGGCGGCGTTGGGCTTGATGATGTCTGCCGCGCCGTACTTGGCGAAGTCGCGCGCCTTGGAATCGACGATCAACGCGGCGCCCGTCTCGGCCGCCATGGCGAGGCAGGCCTTGATCACCGCCGGCGTGACCACCCCCTTGCCGTAATCCGACAACAGGATCGCCCGGGCCCCGTCGCCGCATCCCCGGGCGCTGCGCTCCAGCCGCGCGGCGCCGTCTGGCTGGACGGCCGTGGCGTCCTCGGAATCGACGCGCAGCAGTTGCTGGCCGCCGGCGACGAAACGGATCTTGACCGTGGTCGGCCGCGCGCCTTCGACGACCACATGGCTTTCGACGCCCCGTTCGGCGCCGATGAGGCCGAGGACCTCGCGCGCCGCCGGGTCGTCGCCGACCAGGCCGGTCAGCGGCGCGCAGCCGCCGAGGGCCGCGACGTTGCGGGCGACGTTGCCCGCCCCGCCCAGCATCGTCGTCTCGCGCTTGCGGGCCAGGACCGGGATGGGCGCTTCCGGAGAAATGCGCGCCACCTCGCCATAGACATAGCGGTCGAGCATCAGGTCGCCGATGCAGGCGACGCGGACGCCCGCGACGGCGCCCAGCAGGGATTGCAGGGTCGAGAGGTCCATGACGTGTCAGTCTGTCCGGCTTGACCCAGAGGCGGTCAAGGCCCGGCTATAACGTTTGAGCGGCGTCGGCAAAACAGGCTCAGGCGGCCAGCCGCCGCTTGGCCAGGGCGTCGTAGTCGAGCAGTTCGGCGACCAGGGCCTCGAACTGGCCGAGCGGCACCATGTTCGGACCGTCCGACGGGGCGTGATCCGGATCGGGGTGGGTCTCCATGAACACCGCCGCCACGCCGATGGCCACCGCCGCGCGAGCCAGCACCGGGACGAACTCGCGCTGGCCGCCGCTGGTGGCGCCCTGCCCGCCCGGCTGCTGCACCGAATGGGTGGCGTCGAACACGACCGGGCAGCCGATCTCGGCCATGATCGGCAGGGCGCGCATGTCCGACACCAAGGTGTTGTAGCCGAAGGAGACGCCGCGCTCGCAGGCCATCACGTTGGGATTGCCGACGCTGGTGATCTTCGAGACCACGTTCTTCATGTCCCACGGGGCCAGGAACTGCCCCTTCTTGACGTTGACCGCCTTGCCGGTGCGACCGGCGGCGAGCAGCAGATCGGTCTGGCGGCACAGGAAGGCCGGGATCTGCAGGACGTCGACCGCCTGCGCCGCCTGGGCGCATTGCTCGGGTTCGTGCACGTCGGTGATCACCGGCAGGCCGGTGACTTCGCGAATCTCGGCGAAGATCGGCAGGGCCTCGGCCAGGCCGATGCCGCGGGCGGTGTTGACCGAGGTGCGGTTGGCCTTGTCGAAGGAGGTCTTGTAGATCAGCCCGATCTTCAGCCGGCCGGCGATCTCCTTCAACGCGTGGGCGGTCTCCAGCGCGTGCTGGCGGCTTTCGAGCTGGCAGGGCCCCGCGATGATCGAGAGTTTTTCGCGGTTGCCGATCCGAACGGCGATTCCGTCCGTAGTTGAGACATCCACGACGGCGTTAGGCTGGGTCAAGGTCGAAGCGTCCGTGTTTCTGAAAGGCGGGAGCCGCCCACAAGTGGCGCGGCGGGCCGTCGGACACAAGAGCGAAGCGGCCGCCGGCCGCCCACGGAGCGAGGAAGCGTGACCACAGGCCCGGTGATCGTCTGGTTTCGACAGGACCTGCGGCTGGCGGACAATCCCGCCCTGGCGGCCGCCGCACGGAGCGGCAGGCCGGTGATCCCGCTCTACGTGCTGGAGGAGAATCCGGCCTTCCGCCCCTTGGGCGGGGCGGCGCGCTGGTGGCTGGACAAATCGCTGCGCGCCCTTTCGGCCGACCTCGCCGCGCGCGGCGGCCGGCTGATCCTGCGGCGGGGCGACGCCGCCCGCATCGTCGAAACCCTCGCCGCCGAGACCGGAGCAAGCGGGGTCTATTGGAACCGGCTGTACGACCCGGCGGCGATCGAACGCGACGGCGACCTGAAGGCGGCGCTGAAATCCGTCGGCGTAGAGGCGGCCTCTGGCTCCGCCGCCCTGTTGAACGAGCCGTGGACGGTCAAGACCGGGACCGGCGGCGACTACAAGGTCTTCACCCCCTACTGGCGCGCGGCCCTTGGCCAGGTCGGCCTGGTCGAGCCCGAGCCGGCCCCGGGCGCCCTGCCCCCGCCCGCCGCCCATCCGGATTCGGACACGCTCGACGATTGGGCGCTGCATCCGCACGGGCCCGACTGGTCGGGCGGCTTTGCGGCCTGGACCCCGGGCGAGGCCGGCGCCTGGTCGGCGCTGCGGCGCTTCCTCGATGGCGGACTGGCGGACTATCCTGAAGGCCGCGACCGCCCGGCCGAGCCGGCGACCTCGCGCCTGTCGCCGCACCTGCACTGGGGCGAGATCGGCCCGCGTCAGATATGGCGGGCCCTGGCCGATCATGGCGCCGACGGCGTCGCCGCCGAAAAGTTCCGGTCGGAACTCGGCTGGCGCGAGTTCAACCACCACGTCCTCTATCATCGCCCGACGCTGCCGACCGACGCCTTCAAGCCGGCGTTCGACGCCTTTCCCTGGCGCGCGGACCCAGCCGCCCTGGCGGCGTGGTCGCGGGGCCGCACGGGGTATCCGATCGTCGACGCCGGCATGCGCGAGCTTTGGGTCACGGGCTGGATGCACAATCGCGTGCGGATGATCGTCGCCTCGTTCCTGACCAAGCACCTGTTGCTCGACTGGCGGGCGGGCGAGGCCTGGTTCTGGGACACGCTGGTCGACGCCGACATCGCCCAGAACGCCGCAAACTGGCAGTGGGTCGCCGGTTGCGGCGCCGACGCCGCCCCGTACTTCCGCATCTTCAACCCGGTGCTCCAGGGCGAGAAGTTCGACGCCGACGGCCGCTACGTCCGGCGCTGGGCGCCGGAACTGGCGCGGCTGCCCGACCGTTTCCTGCATCGTCCCTGGGAAGCGCCGGCCGCCGTGCTGGCCGCGGCCGGCGTCGAGCTGGGCCGGACCTACCCGCGCCCCATCGTCGACCACGCCGCCGCCCGCCGGAGGGCTTTGGAGGCTTTCGAGCGGATACGTACGGGCGCGGACGAATGAGCTTCCTATCTAAGCTCTCGCTCCGGACGTATCCGGTGTTAAGCTTCGCTGTTGCCTGGGGAGGCCGTTATGAACGATGGAACCCACCTGTCCGGCGATATGGCCAGGTTGACCAAGGCCGCGCCTGAACTGCGCCAGGCGCCCGGCGCCTTCCGCACCGCCGTCCGGCTGGCGGCGGAAAACTGGCTCTACGGATCGATCACCTTCGTGCTGCCCGGCGGACGGCGCGTGCCGATCGTCGGCGCCCAGCCCGGCCCTCAGGCCGAGCTGATCGTGAAGGACTATCGGTTCGTCGCACGCGTGCTGTCGGCCGGCGACATCGGCTTCGCCGAAGGCTACATGGCCGAGGAGTGGGACACCCCCGACCTGTCGGCCCTGCTGGAGGCGTTCACCCGCAACTTCGACCGGCTGGCCCGCCTGGTCGACGGCAACCCGGTGACGCGTTTCGTCAACTATGTCGCCCACCTGCTCCATCGCAACAGCCGGTCCGGCTCGCGCAAGAACATCCACGCCCACTACGACCTCGGCAACGCCTTCTACAGCCGCTGGCTGGACTCCAGCATGACCTATTCGTCGGCCAAGTACGAGCAGCCCGGCCAGGCGCTGACGGCGGCCCAACGCAACAAGTACGCCACCCTGGCCAAGTCGATGCAGCTCGGTCCTGACCACCACGTGCTCGAAATCGGCTGCGGCTGGGGCGGCTTCGCCGAATTCGCCGCCGGCGAGATCGGCGCCCGGGTCACCGGCATCACCATCTCCCAGGCCCAGTACGATTTCGCCAAGGCGCGGCTGTTCAAACAGGGGCTGTCCGAGAAGACCGACATCCGCCTAGTCGACTATCGCGACGTCGAGGGCCAGTTCGACCGCGTCGCCTCCATCGAGATGTTCGAGGCCGTGGGCGAGGAATACTGGCCCACCTATTTCGGCAAGATCCGCGACGTGCTGTCCCCCGGCGGCCGGGCCGGACTGCAGATCATCACCATCCGCGACGAGCTGTTCGAGCACTATCGCGGCCGCGCCGACTTCATCCAGAAGTACATCTTCCCGGGGGGCATGCTGCCGAGCGAGGAGCGCCTGCGCCAGGAGACCAGCCGCGTCGGACTGGAATGGGCGGGCCTGGTCCGCTTCGGCCAGAACTACGCCGACACCCTGGCCGAATGGGCCGATCGGTTCCAGGGCGCCTGGGACGACATCCGCAAGCTGGGCTTCGACGAGCGGTTCCGCCGCCTGTGGCGATTCTATCTGAGCTATTGCGAGGCGGGCTTCCGCACCGAACGCACCAACGTCATTCAGCTCAGCCTGGCGCGGACCTAAGGCGCCGGGCCTTGCGGCCGCCGCCGCCGCGCCCCAAGTCGATCCGACCGGCCGGCCTTCGCGGGCTTCCCCCTCGGCCCGGCGCGCATTAGCGTCCGCCGGCCATCTTCGCGAGCGAGTCCATGATCGTCTGCCGCAGCGTCGTCGACGCCATCGGGAACACCCCCCTGATCCGGCTCAACCGGGCCAGCGCCGCCACCGGCTGTGAAATCTGGGGCAAGGCCGAGTTCCTCAATCCGGGCCAGTCGATCAAGGACCGGGCGGCGCTCTACATCATCCGCGACGCCGAGCGGCGCGGCGCCTTGAAGCCCGGCGGCCTGATCGTCGAGGGCACGGCCGGCAACACCGGCATCGGCCTGGCCATGGTCGGCGCGGCGCTCGGCTATCGCACCTGCATCGTCATCCCCCGCACCCAGAGCCAGGAGAAGAAGGACGCCATCCGCCTGGCCGGCGCCGAACTGGTCGAAGTGGACGCGGTCCCCTACGCCAATCCCGACAACTACGTCCGCTATTCCGGCCGCCTGGCCGAGGAGCGGGCGCGGAGCGAGCCGAACGGGGCGATCTGGGCCAACCAGTTCGACAATGTCGCCAACCGTCAGGCCCATTACGAGACGACCGGGCCGGAGATCTGGGAGCAGACCGGCGGCCGCGTCGACGGTTTCGTCTGCGCCGTCGGCTCGGGCGGCACCCTGGCCGGCGTGGCCGACGCCCTGCGCGAGCGCAATCCGGGCGTCGCCGTCGGCCTGGCCGATCCGTTCGGGGCCTCGCTCTACAACTGGTACGTCCACGGCGAGCTGAAGGCCGAAGGGACCTCGATCACCGAAGGCATCGGCCAGGGCCGCATCACCGCCAACCTCGAAGGCCTGAGCGTCGACAGGGCCTATCAGATCCCCGACGCCGAGGCCCTGGAGCAGGTGTTCGACCTCGCCCGCCACGAGGGGCTGTGCCTGGGCGGCTCCAGCGGGGTCAACATCGCCGGGGCGATCCGCCTGGCGCGGGACCTCGGCCCGGGCAAGACCATCGTGACGGTGTTGTGCGACTACGGATCGCGCTACCAGAGCAAGCTGTTCAATCCGGCGTTCCTGCGCGAGCGGGGACTGCCGGTCCCATCCTGGCTGTGAGCGCGTCCATGATCGCCGATCCCCTCGTCACGACCGCCTGGCTCGCCGACAACCTGGACGCCCCCGACCTCAAGGTGGTCGACGCCAGCTGGTACTTCCCGCAGGAACAGCGCGACGCCCAGGCGGAATACGCCGCCGCCCACATTCCTGGCGCGGTGTTCTTCGACATCGACGACATCGCCGACGACACGACCGACCTGCCCCACATGCTGCCCGACGCCGTCAAGTTCTCGGCGCGGGTCCGCCGGCTGGGCCTGGGCGACGGCTCGCGCATCGTGGTCTACGACCAGCTCGGCCTGCGCTCGGCCGCCCGCGTCTGGTGGACGTTCCGGGTGATGGGCCATCAGGACGTCTTCGTGCTGGACGGCGGCCTGCCCAAGTGGATCGCCGAGGGCCGGCGCGTCGAGGATATCCCGCCGCCGCCCCGCGAGCGCCACTTCACCGCCCGCTTCGACGGCGGGCTGGTGCGCGGCGTCGACCAGGTGCGCAAGGCGATCGAGACCGGCGAGGCCCAGATCGTCGACGCCCGCCCGGCGGCGCGCTTCAGCGGCGAGGCGCCCGAGCCCCGCGCCGGCCTGCGCGGCGGCCACATGCCCGGCGCGTTCAGCGTGCCTTCGTCGGCCCTGCTGGCGCCTGACGGCACGGTGCTGGACAAGGACCGGCTGGAGGCGCTGTTCACCAGCGCCGGCGTCGACCTGGACAGGCCGATCATCACCTCGTGCGGCTCGGGCATCACGGCGGCGATGCTGGCCCTGGCCCTGGCCCGGCTCGGCCGCTGGCGCGCGCCGGTCTATGACGGCTCGTGGGCCGAATGGGGCGGTCGCGACGACACCCCCGTCGTCACCGGCGCCTGATCAGCGCATCGGCGGGGCGTAGATCAGACCGGGCTTCTCGGCGTTCCACTGGGCGTTCAACCCGCGCTCCAGCCGCAGCGGCGACTTGGGGCCGAGGTTGCGCTCGAAGATCTCGCCGTAATTGCCGACCTGGCTGATCGCCTGGTAGGCCCAATCGGCCTTGAGGCCCAGCATGGCCCCGTAGTCGTCCTCGCCGAGCAGGCGCCGCGTCTCGGCGTCGCCGTCCTTGCGGGCCGCGTCCACCGTCTTGGCGGTGATCTTCAGCTCCTCGGCCAGGATCAGGGCGTTCAGGGTCCAGCGCACGATGTCGGCCCAGGCGTCGTCGCCCTGGCGCACCGCCGGCCCCAGCGGCTCCTTGGAGATCACGTCCGGCAGGATGACGTGCGCCTGGGGATTGTTGAAGATCGACCGCGCCGCCGCCAGGGCCGAGACGTCGGCGCTGAAGGCGTCGCACGCCTCGCGCTGATAGGCATCCCTCGCCTTCTCCTCGGTGTCGAGCACGACCGGCTGGTACTTCAGGCCGCGGCTGCGGAAGAATTCGGCCAGGGTCTGCTCCGTCGTCGTGCCGGCCTCGACGCAGATCTTGGCGCCGTTCAGCTCGACGGCGCTCTGCAGGTTCAGCGACTTCGGGGCGAGGAAACCCTGGCCGTCGTAGTAGTTGACCCCCGCGAAATCGAGGCCGAGGCCGGCGTCGCGGGTGAAGGTCCACGAGGTGTTGCGCACCAGCACGTCGACCTGCTTGGCCTGCAGCGCGGTGAAGCGGCTCTTGGTGTCGAGCCGGATGAAATACACGGCGTCGGCGTCGCCCAGCACCGCCGCGGCGAGGGCCCGGCAGAAGTCGGCGTCGAAGCCCTGGATCTCGCCGTGATTGTCGGGCCAGGCGAAGCCCGGCAGGCCCTGGTGAACGCCGCAGTTCAGCCGCCCGCGCGCCTTGACCGCCTTCAGGGTCGGGCTGTCGATATGCATGGTCCTGGGCGCGCCGACATTGAGCAGCGGCGCGGGTTCGGGCGGCGCGCTCGGCTTGCCGCACCCGGCCAGAATCGTCAGCGCCGCCATGGCGGCCAGGATGCGGCTCGACACGCCCGTCTCCTTGATTCGCGGCTGGCGACCGCCCTAATTGAGCGCTTCAAGTTTCGCCCTCATTCGCCTCGGAGCGTCAAGCGACATGGCCGGAAAAGACGACACGCCGCCTTCCGGCGACGATTCCACCCGGCTGATCCGGGCGGGCGGCGGCCCTCGCCCCCTGCCGCGCACCGTCGGCCCGGCCATCCAGCGCGGCTCGACCGTGCTGATCGCGCGCGCGGCCGACCTCTACGACCATTCCTCCGCCCCCACCTACGGCCGTGCGGGGCTGGAGGCCCAGGCGGCCCTGCGCGAGGCCCTGGCCCAGATGGAGGGCGGTTGCGACGCCCTGCTCTACCCTTCCGGCCTGGCGGCGATCAGCGGCGTGTTGCTGGCGCTGCTCAAGTCGGGCGACGAGCTGATGGTGTCGGACGGGGTCTACAACCCGACCCGCCGGTTCTGCGACGTGGTGCTGCGCCGGTTCGGCGTGGAGCCGCGCTACTTCCGGCCCGACGCCGCGGCCGAAGACGTGCTGGCGATGATCTCTCCCGCAACCCGCCTGATCCTCATGGAATCGCCGGCCTCGCTGACCTTCGAGATGCAGGACGTCGCCGCGATCGTCTCCGGCGCCCGCCGGCGCGGGGTGACGACGGCGATGGACAACACCTGGGGCGCGGGCCTCGTCTTCAAGCCGCTGGCCCACGGCGTCGACATCAGCATCCAGGCCCTGACCAAATATGTCGGCGGCCACTCGGACCTGTTCATGGGGGCCGCCGCCGTCGCCGACCCGGCCCTGGCGGCCACGCTCAGCGATTCGGCCTGGGACATCGGCTGGTCGGTGGCGCCCGAGGCCGCCTACGACATGCTGCGCGGCCTGCGCACCCTGCCCGTCCGCATGGCGCGCCACCAGGAAAGCGGCCTGGCCGTGGCCTCCTGGCTGCGCGAGCAGCCGGAGGTGATCGAGGTCCTGCACCCCGCGCTGCCCGGCGCGCCTGGACACGCGCTCTGGGCCCGCGACTATTCCGGATGCTGCGGCCTGTTCGGCGTGGTGCTGAGGCCGGCCCCGACGGCGGCTGTCCACGCCATGCTCGACCGGCTGCGGCTGTTCGGCCTCGGCTTTTCCTGGGGCGGATTCGAAAGCCTGGCCATCCATTGCGACCCGCAATTCGACAAGCGCCGCTTCCGCGCCGATCGCGGCGGCCCGGTCGTGCGCCTGCACATCGGCCTGGAGCGGCCGGACGACCTGATCGGCGACCTGCGCGCCGGGCTGGACGCCTACGCCGGCCGCTGACGCCTGAACCTGGTCAGCCGCCGGCGCCCTGTTCGCCGCCGGCCGGCAGAGGGCCGGGCTGGACCTCGCCCAGGGCCGCCGCGTGATGTGGATGTACACCAGCCGGGACGTCTATCGCATGCTCGTCCACGATGGCGGCTGGAGCCCCGACCAGCACCAGGACTGGCTCTCCCGCACCCTGACCGAGGCCCTCGTGCGGCCGGACGCCGCGCCCTAGCGCGCGCCGAGGCGGTTCTCGCCGAGCGCCCGGCCTGACGGACTTGCTGCGGCCGATCCGGCGGCGCATGCACATCGCCATGCAAACCGCTACGGTGGCTGCGGAACTTGCTGTGTGAAGTTTGCTGGGAGCGAATGCGGATGACGGGCGTCAAGGTCGCGCGGCGGAGCTTTGTGGTGGGCGCCGGGCTGTTGATGAGCGACGCGGGCGCGGCGTTCGCCGCCCAGGCCAAGCCCAGGGTCCAGATCAAGACCAACCACGGGACCATCGTGGTCGAGCTGGAGGCCGAGAAGGCCCCCCTCACCTCGGCCAACTTCCTGCGCTATGTCGACGCCCAGGCCTATGACGGCGGGACCTTCTATCGCGCCGCGCGCGACCCGGTCACGCCGACCGAGGGCGTGATCGTCGGCGGCCCGAACCCGAAGATGCACCCCTTCCCGCCAATCCGCCACGAGAGCACGACCAAGACCGGCCTCAAGCATCTGGCCGGCACGCTCTCGCTCGGCCGCTTCGCGCCGGGAACGGCGACGAACAACTTCTTCATCTGCGCCAGCCCGCAGCCCTATCTGGACGCGCACCCCGGCGCGCCGGGCGACAATCTCGGCTACGCCGCCTTCGGCCAGGTGGTCTCCGGCATGGCGGTCGTACAAAAGATCCTGTCGCTGCCGACCAACGGCAAGACCAAGTACGCCGACCAGCGCGGCCAGTGGCTGAAGCCCGCCGTACCGATCATGAGCATGCGCCGGTCCGGCTAGCGGAACGTCACCACGTCGCCGTTGAGCGGCATCTCGTTCGCGCGCGGCCGGCCCGGCGCCGCGCCGGGAGGCGCGGGCTTCGACGGATCGAACGTCTGCTCGATGGTTCCCCGACCGTGCAGCAGGAAGGCGTCGATCACGAACGGCGCGCCTTCCGACCGCTCGAACGTCGGCTTGTCGCTGACATGGAAGTGCAGGTGCGGAGCGCCGGCCGCGCCGGTCTGGCCGACACGTCCGATCACCGCGCCGCGCCTGATGCGCTCCCCCGGTCGCACGGCGACGCTGCCCGCCCGCAGGTGGGCGTAGTGGGCGAACAGGTTCGGCCCGATCTGGAGGACCACGAAGTCGCCATAGAGCGTCCGGGCGGTGAGGTCGTCCGGTTCCGGCTGCGGGGCCAGCGGCTTGCCGTCGGGCGCTCCGTCGCGGGCGTCGACCACCACGCCGTCGGCGACCGCCAGCACCTCGCGGCCGAAGCCCGCCCAGTCGCCGTCGACGGTCGCCGCCAGCGAGTCGTGCTGCTTCGGCAGCGAGTGGTTGGCCTCGTCCAGGCCGAACCAGTCGATCGCGAAGCGCTGCGGAATGGTGAGCGCGCCGTCGATGGCGGTCAGGCCGCCCCAATGGTGTGAACGATGGTCGCCTGGTCCCTCGACCGCCATCCAGCGCCCGTCGCGCAGGGGCGGCCCGATCCTGATCGGCGGGATCGCCGTCACCGGCGCGCGCACGTCGCTCGCCCGCTCCAGCCCGCCGTCGGGGGTGGCGAACTCCAGCTCGTGCCGCAGGGATTTCGGCGCCGCGCCGGAAGGCGGCGACAGCCAGAAGTACAGGGTCCGGCTTCGGCCCGACGCGATCGGAACGCCGTCGCTCGGGCCGTCCGCCTTCGACGGCTGCGACAGCAGGGCTTCGACCTGGGCGCCCTCGAACACGGCCAGCGGCGCCGTCCCCTCGTCGGCGAAGACAGCGACGCGCGTGAGCTTGAGCGGCGCTTCTCCGGAAAAGAAGCTGGTCACCTGCAGTTCGTAGGCCAGATGCCCAATGCCGTCGCTACCTTCGACCGGCTGCGGGGCTTCGATGACCCGCGCCTCGACCTGGGCCTGATGGGCGGGCGGACGCATGTCCTTCGCGGCCGCCGCCAGCGGCGCGCCGATCAGCGCGGCCAACGCCAAAGCGCCTATCGCCAGTCCTCGACGCGCCACGTTCGCCCCCCTCGGATCGCCCCCGCACGCCAAGGCGTAGCGCAAGACGGGACGCGCGCCCACGTCTTCTTGATCGCTTTACAGCGCCTCGCCCCGTGTTCCCGTCTTGTCAGCGGACGCGCGCCTGGAGCAATACTGCCTGGGGGGTCCATTCAAAGAGGATCTGATCATGGGCATTCTCGACATCGCCGAAGAAGCCGCCGGCGCCTTCGCCGCCGATAAGGCGCTCGAAGCCGTAGACCCCAACGCCAACCTGCTTGAGAAGGCCGCCGCCGCCGTCGCCGGCTTCGAAGGCGTCAAGGTCCTGAAGGACCACCTGGGCGGCGGCGAACACGCCGAAGGCCAGCCGCAGGCCGAGGAAGCGGCGCAGGACTCCGGCCAGACCGACGACAACGCCTAGACGGGATTCGACCTGGCCGGCCGTATAGCGGCCGGCCAGCCACACCCGCTATCACGAGCGGCTCTGAACGCGCGCGACGCCGGGCTCCCCGGGGCCTAGGCGACGAATGGGAACGGCGACACCGCCTTGCTGGCCTCGTCGACCAGCAGCGTGCGGTTGATCGGCGCGGCGGCCCGCTGCGGACAGGCCGGACGCTCGCAGATGCGGCAGGACGGCCCGATCTCGGTCACCAGCGGCGCGCCGATGTCGAGGCCGCGGGCGTAGACCAGCTTGCTTGCGAACTTCAGCTCGCAGCCCAGCCCCACCACCAGCTCGTCCTCCTGGCCCGCCTGCAGCCCGGACACCCGCCGCACGGTGCGGGACAGGGTGAAGTAGCGTTCGCCATCAGGGGTCTCGATCACCTGGGTGATGATCCGTCCGGGGGTCTTGAAGCTGTCGTGGACGTTCCAGCGCGGGCAGGCGCCGCCGAAGCGCGAGAACGGGAACGGCCCCGCGGCGAACCGCTTGGAGATGTTCCCCGCCCCGTCCACGCGCATCATGAAGAACGGAACGCCGCGCGCGCCGGGCCGGCTGAGCGTGGTCAGGCGCTGGGCGGCCTGTTCGTAGCTGATCCCGAACCGCGGCCGCACCCGCTCGATGTCGTAGCCCGACGCCTCCAGCGCCGCCAGGAACGGCTCGTAGGGCATCATCAGGGCGGCGGCCAGATAGTTGACCAGGAACACCTTGAGCAGCCGCCGGGTCGCGCGGTCGGGGGCGTTGAAGCGGTCGGCGAGGCCAGACAGCAGCGCGTCGCCTTCCAGCAGGCTCAGCTGGTAGCACATAGCGAAGATGCGGCTGGCCGGGGCCAGGGTCTCGGAGATCATCAGGCGCTTGCGGTGATGGTCGTAGCGGCGCAGCGAACCGGCCATCACCTCGACCGGCATCACCCGCGACTGGACGCCGTGCCGGTCCAGCAGCCTCTGCCGGACGGCGGGTCCCAGGTCCTGGGGATCGGCCTTGAGGTCGCCGAGGATGGTCTCGGCGAAGGCCTCCAGCTCGGCGAAATGGTTGCGCTGCGCGCCGACGAGGTCGCGCACCCAGTCGGTCGGGCTGTGGGCCGAAATCGGGCCGCCCCGCTCGGGCCGCTCGAAGGCGCCCAGGTCGATCAGGCGTTCGCGGTCGATATAGGCGCGGTAGAGGCGCATCATGGCCTCGGCCAATCCCGGCGACAGTTCGGCGACCTCGGCCGCCTCGTGCCGGCCGACGCCGAGATCGGCGAACATCTTGTCGGCCAGGACCTCCTCCAGGCCGGCCCCGCCGCCGGGATCGTCGGCCGACAGGCTGCGCAGGTCGAGGTCGTAGGCGTCGGCCAGCCGCAGCAGGATCTGGGCGGTGACCGGCCGCTGGTTGCGTTCCAGGAGATTGAGGTAGCTCGGCGACACGCCCAGTTCGGCGGCCATGCGGCTCTGGGTGACGCCCAGGTCGCGCCGCAGCCGCTTGAGCCGGCCGCCGAGGAACAGCTTCTTGTCGTTCGTCGCCATGAAGTCATGATGTCATCAATTTACAAATTTCACAAAGTCGATTTGTGACAAATTGCCTTCAATAGGTTCGACCGCCGCCGGGACACGGCGTTAGCTCGGCTCCATAGGCTTTTCCCGCTCCGCCGCAGTGGCCGGCGAGCCGACGATGGGGACCAAGGACCGATGACGCAGCGCAAGACCTACGCCGAACACCGCCAAGACCTGCTCGCCCGCTATCCCCAGGGCGTGACGCCGGGCGGGGTCGCCGTCGACGACATCATCCAGCTCAAGCTGCAGAACACCTTCTCGACCCATCTGGACGTCGCCCGCGCCATGGCCAGCGTCATGCGCGCCGACATGGCCGCCTACGACCGCGACGCCAACCAGTTCACCCAGTCGCTGGGCTGCTGGTCGGGCTTCCACGCCCAGCAGATGATCAAGTCGGTCAAGCGCCTGCGCGGCACCACCAAGGGCGCCTACGTGTACCTGTCCGGCTGGATGGTCGCTGGCCTGCGCAACCGCTTCGGCCACCTGCCCGATCAGTCGATGCACGAGAAGACCTCGGTCGTCGACCTGATCGAGGAAATCTACGTCTCGCTGCGCCAGGCCGACGAAGTCGCGATCAACGACCTGTTCAAGACCCTGCGCGAGGCCCGCAAGGCCGGCGACGCCAAGGCCGAGGCGGCGGCGATCTCCGCGATCGACAACTTCGAGACCCACGTCGTTCCGATCATCGCCGACATCGACGCCGGCTTCGGCAACGAGAACGCCACCTATCTGCTGGCCAAGGAGATGATCAAGGCCGGCGCCTGCTGCCTGCAGATCGAGAACCAGGTCTCCGACGCCAAGCAGTGCGGCCACCAGGACGGCAAGGTCACGGTTCCGCGCGAAGACTTCATCGAGAAGCTGCGCGCCTGCCGCCTGGCTTTCGAGGAGCTGGGCGTCGACGACGGCGTCATCGTCGCCCGCACCGACAGCCTGGGCGCGGGCCTGACCCAGAAGGTCCCGGTCAGCCAGCACGCGGGCGACCTGGCCAGCGAATACATCAAGTGGCTGAAGACCGAGCCGATCACCTCGGACAACCCCATCCGCAGCGGCGAGCTGGCGCTCTATCACGACGGCCAGTTCGTCAAGCCGGTGCGCATGCCCAACGGCCTGTTCGCCTTCAAGGAAGGCACCGGACGGGCCCGCGTCGTCGAGGACTGCATCGCCTCGCTGACCCAGGGCGGCGCCGACCTGCTGTGGATCGAGACCGACACCCCGAACGTCGACGAGATCGCCTCGATGGTGGCCGAGATCCGCAAGGTCGTGCCTAACGCCAAGCTGACCTACAACAACTCGCCGTCGTTCAACTGGACCCTGAACCTGCGCAAGCAGGTCCGCGCCCAGTGGATCGCCGAGGGCAAGATCGCCGAGGACGCCTATCCGGACGGCCCCGGCCTGATGTCGGCCGAACTGGACGACAGCGAACTGGGCGTCGAGACCGACGCGCGCCTGGCCCGCTTCCAGGCCGACATCTCCACCCGCGCCGGGGTGTTCCATAACCTGATCACCCTGCCGACCTTCCACCTGACCGCCAAGAGCATGGACGAGCTGTCGCGCGGCTACTTCGGCGCCGACCGCATGAAGGCCTATGTCAACTCGGTCCAGCGCGAGGAAATCCGCCGCGGCGTCTCGGCGGTGAAGCACCAGCACGAGGTCGGCTCCGACCTCGGTGATGCCTTCAAGGAGATGGTCGCCGGCGAACGCGCCCTGAAGGCCGGCGGCCATGCCAACACCATGAGCCAGTTCGCGGCCGAATAGGCCGCTTCCTTCCCCATTCGACCAGAGGAGCACCGCCATGCCCGCGCCAGACTTCACCCCCGCCGCCATGCCCAATCCCTCCGCCGAGGAACGGGCCGTGGGCCGGGTGGCCGAGGCCGCCCACCGCCTGAACGAAGCCGTGCGTCGGGCCATCGACGCGGGCTATTCGGTCGAGCTGGTCCGCTCCTCCCGCTTCCACGACGGCGCCGGGAACTGGGGCGACCAGATCGTCCCGAGCGTCCGGCCCAACGGCGCCGTCAAGAACGCCTGACGGTCCTTCGGATCGACAGACGCAACGCGCCCCGCCGAACAGTCCCCCATCGGCGGGGCGCGTTCTCGCCGACAACGCTTCGCTCCTCCCCTCGCCCGCCTTGCGCTAGGCTGGGGAAAGCACGACAGGATTTCGACATGCCCCTCGACGTCGCCGCCAACATCCAGATCACCGGCCCCGTCGAGGGCCGCGCCGCGGAGATACTGACGCCGGAGGCCCTGGCCTTCGTCGCCGACCTGCACCGGCGCTTCGACGCCCGCCGCCTGGAGCTGCTGGCCGCCCGTCAGGCCCGCCAGGCCCGTTTCGACGCCGGCGAGCTTCCCGACTTCCTGGCCGAGACCGCCGACATCCGCGAGGGCGACTGGACGGTCGCGCCGATCCCCGCCGACCTTCAGGACCGCCGCGTCGAAATCACCGGCCCGGTCGACCGCAAGATGATCATCAACGCCCTCAACAGCGGGGCCAAGGTGTTCATGGCCGACTTCGAGGACGCCAACGCGCCGACCTGGGCCAATCTGGTCGAGGGCCAGGTCAATCTGAAGGACCGCTGGTCGGGCGAACTGACCCATGTCGACCCCAAGTCGGGCAAGCGCTACGCCCTGGGCGAGCGGCCGGCGGTGCTGAAGATCCGCCCGCGCGGCTGGCACCTGCCCGAGCGGCACATGGAGGTCGACGGCCGCACGGTCGGCGGGGCGCTGTTCGATTTCGGCCTCTACCTGTTCCACAACGCCCGCGCGACGCTGGAGCGCGGCTCGGGCCCCTATTTCTACCTGCCCAAGCTGGAGAGCCGCCTGGAAGCGCGGCTGTGGAACGACGTCTTCGTCCACGCCCAGCAGGCGCTCGGCCTGCCGAACGGGACCATCAAGGCCACCGTGCTGATCGAGACCATCCCGGCCGCGTTCGAGATGGACGAGATCATCTATGAACTGCGCGACCACATGGCCGGCCTGAACTGCGGCCGCTGGGACTACATCTTCTCGTTCATCAAGCGGCTCGGCCGCCGCCCTGAGTTCCTGACGCCGGACCGCTCGGCCATGGTCATGGGCAAGGCCTTCCTCGGCGCCTATTCACTGAAGCTGATCCAGACCTGCCACCGTCGCGGCGCCTTCGCCATGGGCGGCATGGCCGCCCAGATCCCGGTCAAGGGCGACGAGGCCGCCAACCAGGCAGCCTTCGCCAAGGTGCGGGCGGACAAGGAGCGCGAGGCCGGCGCCGGCCACGATGGCACCTGGGTCGCCCACCCGGATCTGGTTCCCGTGGCGATGGAGGTGTTCGACCGCCTGATGCCGACGCCCAACCAGCTCCATCGCCGGCTGGAGGACCTGTCCATCACGCGCGAACAGATGCTGGAGCTGCATCAGGGCGCCCGCACCGAGGCGGGGGTGCGCGAGAACATCCGCGTGGGCGTGCGCTACACCCAGGCCTGGATCGAGGGGCGCGGGGCGGTGCCGCTCTACAACCTGATGGAGGACGCCGCCACCGCCGAGATCTGCCGCACCCAGCTCTGGCAATGGATACGCCTGGGCGCGGAGCTGGAGGACGGCCGCGTCGTCACGCCCGAACTGTTCGTCAGCCTGTTCACCCAGGAGATGACCGACCTGCGGCGCAGCTTCGGTTCGGACCGGCTCGAGGACGCCGCCCACCTGTTCAGCCGCATGGCGCTCGGCGACACCCTGGAGGAGTTCCTGACCCTGCCGGCCTACGAACTGGTGGACTGAACGTCGCAGGCGCGAGGGTCGCGACGGGCCCGGCTTCCGTCGCGCCGGCCCGGACGCTAGGTTGAGTGGGAGGCCCGCCTCCCCTTTTCCCGAACGTTCCAAGGACCCGCCGCATGGCCATGAGCGCCGACGCAGGCCGCCCGCCCGCCCCCGGCGCGACCGCGCCCCAGGCGCAGATGCTCGACACCGCCCTCGGCATGATCGCCGCCGACGGACTGGACGCCTTTTCCCTACGCGACCTCGCCCAGGCCATCGGCCGCAGCACGACGGTGATCTTCAACACCTTTCACACCAAGGCCGGGGTGCTGTCGGCCCTGGCCGAACGGGCGATGGCCGCGGACGAGGCGTTCCACCAGGATTTCTTCGCGGCGGTCGAAGGGCTTGCGCTCAACCGCACCGTCCTGCGCACCCTGACCACCCGCTACGTGCTGCTGCGGGCCGAGCCCGAGCGGCGGTTCGCCCGGCTGTGGATCGAGGCGGCCTTGGCCGGCCGCGCCGATCCTGGCCTTCGCGACGTCGTCGCCCGCTGGACCGCCATGCGGCGCGCCTGCTGGACGCGGGTGCTGGAGGCCTCGGCGGCCTTTTCCCGCTTGGAGCCGGTCTACTTCCAGTACGTGGTCATGGAGGAAATCTACGCCAACGCCCTGGCCGGGCGGGCCGACTACGAGCTGCTGTTGCAGGAAAGCCTCGAGGCTCTTCTCGACATGGCCGGCGGCGCCGATCCGGCGACCGCCCCGATATCCGACTGGTTCGCGGAGAACATCGCGCGCCCGGTGGCGCCCGCCCAGGGCCTCGACGACGGCTCGCTCAAGCTCAAGCTGCTGGATATCGCCGCCGACCAGATCCTGGAGGGCGGCGTCGAGGCGGTGACCAACCGCTCGGTCAGCCAGCAGGCCGAGACCTCCACCTCCAGCATCCCTTACCATTTCGGCGACATGCGGCGCTTCCTGGTCGAGGCCGTATGGCACAGCGTGTTCCGGGAAATCCCACGCTACCTCGACGCGCGCCGTCCGGCCGAGACCAGCCGGCCAGACGACATTTCAGGCTGGGCCGACCTGCTCGCCCCGACCATGGCCCTGGACGCCGAGGGCGACGGCCGCCGCGCCGGCTTCTACGTCAAGTACGCCAGGCTGATCTCCCAGATCTGCCTGCTGGCCCGCCGCGACAAGGTCTTCGCGGAGCTGGCCATGCTGCTGCGCGGCCCCGAGGGCGGCGGCACCTACGCCCGGCGCGAGGCCGTCTGGCCGCCCAGCCATCGGCTGACGCGGCTGGGCGCGACCCGCTTCGCCCTGTGGATCAAGGGGCAAGCCCTGCTTGATTCCGCCCAGCCGCTCAGCGCCGACCCGGACCGGCCCGCCGTCCTGCGCCGCGCCGCCGACGCCTTGGTTCCGGTCGCCTGACGAATCGAACAACTGATTTTTCAAGCCCTTTCGCCGAAAGCTGCCGCTTGGCGTAACGGCAGTATTTCTAAGATAATTCTTTTATCATCAAAGCGTCACAGCTCGACGTTAAACGCCGCCCCTGTCGAACGAGTGCTATTTCAAACGACGAGCGGGGGCGCAATCCTTTAGGCGCGCCGGGGAGGCCCCGGCGGGCGCGGGCGCTCGGCTCGTCCACGCATGGCGCGCGGTCGGCAGCCGCTCGCCGACGTCGCCCCGAGGGCGGCGCGGCGCGACCGATCCTGCGCCCCTGCGCGCCCTGACCGAGAACCACGCCATGACCCGAGACCTGCTCCTCACCGCCTCCAGCCTGGCGCTGCTCCTGGCGGCCGCGCCTGCGGCCCACGCCGAGGACGCCCCCGCCCGGACCGCGGCCGCGGGCGAAGCCACCGTTCTGGAGGACATCGTCGTCACCGCCCAGCGACGGGCTCAGTCGAGCCAATCGGTCGGCGCCTCGCTCAGCGTCGTCGGCGGCGACCAGCTCGACGAAAAGGCCATATCGATCGTCAACGACCTCGAGAACGCCGTGCCCAACATGGAGGTCGACAGCCAGTTCGGCGGCGGCCAGCCGCAGTTCCGCATCCGCGGCATCGGCGCGCGCGAATACTCCAGCAACAACGCCTCGACCGTCGGCATCTATGTCGACGAGGTGGCCCACCCCTACACCGTCACCACCCAGGGCGCGCTGCTGGACGTCGCCCGCATGGAGGTGCTGCGCGGCCCGCAGGGCACGCTCTACGGCCGCAACACCACGGGCGGCGCGGTCAACATCATCACCAACGCCCCGACGGAAGACTTCCGCGCCGGCCTGAGCGCCGAGTACGGCTCCTACGACGGCGCCAAGCTGGAAGGCTATGTCTCGGGCCCGCTGGCCAAGGGCCTGCGCGGCCGCTTCGCCGCGATCACCGAACAGGGCGGCGCCTGGCAATACAACCGCGACACCGGCGAGAAGCTGGGCGACCTCGACAAGACCGCCCTGCGCGGCCGGCTGAGCTGGGACGCCACCGACCGCATCACCGTCGACCTGACCGGCGAGTACGTGCGCGACCAGTCCGACGGCCTCGGCTTCCGCCTGCTAGGGCCGTACAACGTGCTCAACGGCCCGGTCATCCCCGCCGACACCGCCTGGCGCATCACCGGCTGGCGCATCTCGCCGCAGATGGCGGCCATCGCCGGCGTCTCGACCGACGCCAAGCCGTTCCGCGACAACGAGGGGTCGAACTTCAACGCCCGGGTCAAGGCCGATCTCGGCTGGGCCGACCTGACCTCGATCAGCGCCTACGAGACCTTCCGGCGCAAGGAATACAACGACTGGGACGGCACCAAGTATTACGAGTCAGACGTCCTGTTCTACAATAAGATCACCGTGCGCTCGCAGGAGCTGCGCCTGAACTCCAAGGGCGACCAGCGGCTCAACTGGATGGTCGGCGCCCACGTCGCCGACGAGCAGAACGACGGCGGCTTCTACACCCAGTTTCGCGGCGTCGCGCAGATCATCAACACCGGCTACCACCAGAGCGTCGAGGCCCAGGGGGTGTTCACCCACAACACGTTCCGGCTGACCGACCGGCTGACCCTGATCGGCGGCCTGCGCTACGAGCACGAGCGCCGCACCCTGACCAGCGCCGGCACCTACCGCATGGGCGACCCGGTCCCGGCGCTCCGCACCTATGAGACCGGCATGTCGCAGATCTCGGGCAAGATCGGCGCGGAATACAAACTCGCCGACGACGTGCTGCTCTACGCCAACATCTCGCGCGGCGTGAAATCGGGCGGCTTCACCACCTACAACGCCACCTCCGCCACGCCGTTCAAGCCGGAGGCGGTGATCGCCTACGAGACCGGCGTGAAGTCCGAGTTCTTCAACCGCCGCCTGCGCTTCAACGGCGCGCTGTTCTACTACGACTACAAGAACCAGCAGGTGCAGGGGCTGGAATACAGCCGCGACACCGGCCGCCTGGGCAAGATCACCAACGTGCCCAAGTCGCACATCTACGGCGGCGAGATCGAGATGGCCTGGACGCCCCTGCGCGGCCTGAACATCACCCAGAACCTCGGCTACAAGACCGGCAAGTACGACGAGTACAACGCCATCGACGGCGCGGCGACCGACAAGGCCAACCCGCCGGAAGGCCCCTGGACAGTGATCGTCACCAACGACCGCTCCGGCGAGCGGCTGGCCTTCCCGCGCATGAACTACGGCGGGGCGGTCAGCTACGAATGGGGCCAGCTGGGCTATGTCTGGCGCGCCGAGACCAACTACAACTATCGCGACGAGCTCTATTCGACGAGCTCCAGCTCGATCATCCCGGCCTACTGGCTGTGGAACGCCAATCTGAGCATGGGGCCGGAAAGCGGCCGCTGGTCGGTGGGCCTCTGGGGCCGCAACATCTTCAACCAGTACTACGAAGAGACCCGCAACGGCTTCAACGGCTCGGCCCGGCCGACCACCTCGCCGCACGTGGGCCGCACCGTCGGCGTGCGCCTCAAGGTGACCCTCTGATCCTTCGAACCGGGCCCGCTTCCTGTTGTGGGTTCGGCGGATCCCCTCGCTGAACCCCACGGGCCCACGGGGAGCGGAACGGCGCAGGCCGCTCCGCTCCCTTTCTCCTTCACAGATCGATCCCGAAGCAGGCCCTCCGATGCGCCCAGCCGCCCCCTTCACCCGCAGAAGCCTGGTCGCCGGCCTCGTCGCCGCGCCGGCCGTCCTCGCCTTTGGCCGCGCCAGGGCCGGCGGCGCCTACGCCTTTCCCCTCGGCGTGGCCAGCGGCGACCCCGCGCCGGACGGCTTCGTCATCTGGACCCGCCTGGCGGTCGATCCCTTCGCCGCCGACGGCCAGGGCGGCCTGTCCGCGCCGGTCCCCGTGCGTTGGGAGATCGCCGCCGACGAAGGGTTCCGCCGCATCGTCGCCGCCGGCGAGGCCACGGCCGTCGCCGAGGAGGCCCACGCTGTCCATGTCGAGGCCGCCGGCCTCAGGCCTGGCCGCCCGTACTGGTACCGCTTCACCGCCCTCGGCCAGCAAAGCCCGGCCGGCCTGTCGCGCACCACCCCGGCGCCGAACGCCCAGGCGGATCGGCTGCGGCTGGCCGTGGCGTCCTGCTCGCACTGGGAGCGCGGCTACTTCACCGCCTACGGCCACATGGCCGACGAGGGCCCGGACCTGACCCTGTTCCTGGGCGACTACATCTATGAATACAGCCTCGGCCCCGACCGCGCCGACCAGAAGGTGCGCGCCTACGGCCTGGAGGAGGCCACCACCCTCGCCGGCTACCGCAACCGCTACGCCCTGCACCGCACCGACGCCCACCTGCAGCGCCTGCACGCCGCCGCGCCGTGCCTGGCCGTCTGGGACGACCACGAGGTGCAGGACGACTATTCGGGGATCTGGTCCAAGGTCGCCGCGACCTCGCCCCGCGACTTCCTTCGCCGCCGGGCCGCCGCCTACCAGGCCTTCTACGAGGCCATGCCCATCCGCCGCACGCGGCTGTCGGCCGCCGGCGAGATGCCGATCTACAAGCAGGTGCGGTATGGCGCCCTGGCCGAGTTCTTCATGCTGGACGGACGCCAGTACCGGTCGCGCCAGCCCTGCCCCGGCGGCCCCGAGGGCGGCAAGGGCCGTATCGTCGCCGACGGGGCCTGCCCGGACCGGCTCGATCCGTCGCGGACCTTCCTCGGCTTCGACCAGGAGCGCTGGCTCTATGACGGCCTGGCGCGAGCCTCGGCGCAATGGAACATCCTGGGCCAGGATCTGGTGATGGCCGGCCTGCGCTTCGCCCGCCCGGGCGGCGACGACACCTATTGGACCGACACCTGGGACGGCTTTCCCGCCGCCCGCGACCGCCTCACCCGCGCCCTGTCGCAGTTGAAGCCGCGCAATCCGGTCGTCCTCAGCGGCGACTACCACTCGTTCTGGACCAACGACGTCAAGCTCGACAGCCGCGACCCCGGCTCGCCGACCGTGGCCACCGAGTTCGTCGGCACATCCATCACCTCGACCGGCCCGAGCCATGAGGCGCTGAGCGCGGTCATGCCCGACAATCCGCAGGTGAAGTTCTTCGACAGCCGCTCGCGCGGCTACATGACGCTCGACATCACCGCCGCCGGGATCGACGCCCGCTACCAGGCGATCTCCGACGTGCGCGACCCCAAGGCGTCCGTCGCCACCCTGCGTCGCTGGGCGGTCGAGAACGGCAAGGCGGGCGCGACGCCCGCCTGAGCCGCCCGCTCAGCCTCCGGCCGGGATCAGGCCGACCATCGCCCGCCGGCAGGCGGACTTGAGGATTTCGGCCGTCGCCTGCGGCGACCGGCCCTGGCGCAGCGTGCGGAACATGCCGGCGCTGGTCAGGCCGAAGACCAGATCGACCGCGTCCCGCCGCGCCTCGGCGCCGGCGCCGGGGGCGATGCGGTCGGCCAGCGTCGCCACCGCCCTGCGCCGGCGCTCGCCGCGGGCCTCGAGCGCCTGGCTCAACTCGGCGTCGAGCAGGGCGGCGTCCTGCAGAGCGATGACGGCGGCGTCGCTCCAGAACTCGCAGAAAATCTCGACCAGACGGTCCAGCCCCGCCAGCGCGTCGGGGGTCGCCATGGCCTCGCGGATGCGCTCCAGACCCGCGCGCCGGGCGCAATCGTCGAACACCGCCTCCAGCAGCCCCCGCCGCGAGCCGAACTGATTGTACACCGTCAGGCGGGTGACGCCGGCCTGACGGGCCGCGGCCTCGAGCGAGAACGCCCCGGCCCCGCCCCCGGCGCCGAGCAGGTCGCGAGCCGCCTGCACCACCTCGGCGCGCTTCTTCTCGGCGGCGGCGGCGCGCACAGAGCTCACATAGCGGCGTGGGGTCATCCCGTCCCTTCCAATTTATTATACAGATAGTATATTCAATTTATCGCCAATCTGGAATCGCCGACCATGCCGATCCTATCGACAACCGCGGCCGCGACGAACGCCGGCGTCCCTGGTGAACTCGCCGGGAGAACGGCCCTGCTGATCGGAGCCAGCCGCGGCATCGGCGCGGTAACGGCCAGGGTTCTGGCCGAGGCGGGAGCCAGGGTGATGGCGGCGGCCCGCGACGCCGCCGCGCTCGACGCCGTGGTCGGCCCGCTTCGGGCCGAAGGGTTCGAAGCCAACAGCTTCACCGTGGACGTCGGCGACGAGACGTCGATGACCCGCCTCGTCGATCACGTCCTCGACCGGTACGGTCGCCTCGACCTCGCCTTCAACAACGCCACCGACGGGACCCAGCCAAAGCCCCTGGCCGACATGGCCGTCGAGGACTTCGACCGCGCCCTGCGGACCAACGCCCGGGGGACGTTCCTCGGCATGAAGCTTCAGATACCGGCCATGCTCGCTTCCGGCGGAGGCTCTATCGTCAACATGGCCTCGCTGGCGGGGGCGCAGGGCGTGGCCAACCTGGCCGGCTATGTGGCGGGCAAGGCGGCTGTCATCGCTCTGACCAAGGTCGCGGCCCTCGACTACGCCGACCGCGGCGTCCGCGTGAACGCCCTGGCCCCCGGCCCCATCCTCACGCACCACCTGGAAGCGGCGGGCGAAGCGGCCCGCAGCCAGGCGGCCAAGGCCACGCCCATGCGCCGCATCGGCCTGGCCGACGAGGTGGCGCGCGCGGTGCTGTGGCTGGCGTCGGACGCCAGCAGCTTCGTGACCGGCGCGGTGCTGCCGATCGACGGCGGCCAGTCGGCCGGCGTCAAGCCGGAGCGCATGTACCGGCCGGGCCAGGAGATGGCGCCGGCCGCCGGCGGCTAGGGCAAGGTCTGCGGCGGCGAGACCGAAAGCGAACCCGACACCGTGCAGCCGCCCAGAGGTTGCGGGCTGAGCGAGAAGCTTCCTGGCGGCGTATTGCTCCAGCCGGCGTTCAGCGTTCCGGCGCCGCAGCCGCCGATGCCGACCGAACTCAGGGTCGCCGCCGTCGTCGAGGTCGGCGTGATCGGCCAGGGCAAGCCCGTCGGCCCCGTGGCCGAACAGGCGGGCGTTCCCGAGAAGGTCACAGAGACCACCGTGCCGCCGGCGCCGGGAACGCCGACGATCTGAGCGGACGCGTTGCACTGCAGCGCGAGCGGCCCCTTGAGGATGGTGAGCGGTCCGGTCGCGGTGAACGCGCCGCCCGGGGTGAACGCCGACGCCGCGCTCGCGGCGCTCAACACGACGCCCGCCATAACGGCTGCGACAAATCTCATGGCCACGCCTCCCAACTTGCTTTCGGGCCGTCGGCCGAGGCCCTTTCAGACCTAGACTCCGGGCGGGAAGCATCGGGGGGATGCCGGCGCTCCCCGGGGCGGCGTTAGCGCAATTTAACGTGCACGGACGACCGGCGGCGTCCTAGGCTTCAGGCTGAAAGAGAGAGGGGCTCCCATGAAACCGATCGTCCCGGGCCTGATCTGCGCCCTGGCCCTGACGACCGCCGCGCCGGCGTCGGCCCAAGCCGCCCCGCCTGCGGACCCGCGCGCGATCCTCGCCGAATTCGGCAAGGTCGTCTCGCCGAACGGAATCGACGAGGCCAGGGCCGTGGAGATCGGCGGGGTCCGCCAGTGGATCACCGTGCGCGGCCGCGACCGGCGCAATCCCATCCTGCTGATGATCCACGGCGGCCCGGCCGCGCCGGACCTGCCGGCCCGCTATCTGTATGAAGCTCCGTTGACGGACTACTTCACCGTCGTCGAATGGGATCAGCGCGGCGCCGGCAAGACCTACCTGCTGAACGACCCCCAGAAGGCGGCGCCGACGCTGCGCGCCGAGCGGATCGTCCAGGACGCCGAGGACCTGACCAACTATCTGCGCAAGACCTACGCCAAGCCGAAGATTTTCGTCATGGCCCACTCGTGGGGCACCGTGGTCGGGCTGAAGCTGGCCGAACGGCGGCCCGACCTGCTCTACGCCTATATCGGCGCCGGACAGATCATCAACATGCGCGAGGCCGAGCGCATCAACTACGCCTGGGTGACGGACCAGGCGCGCAAGGCCGGCGACGCCCAGGCGATCAAGGAGCTCGCCGCCATCGCGCCTTACCCGGAGCATGACGGGACCATCCCGCTGGAGAAGATCGACACCGAGCGCAAATGGTCGGTGCGTTTCGGCGGCCTGACCTACGGCCGCAGCAGCTACGACTACTGGGAGAACGCCGAAAGGATCTCGCCCGACTATTCCGAGGCCGACTTCAAGGCCATCGACCAGGGCAGCGGCCTTTCGTTTCCTAGGCTGCTGCCGCAGATGGCGGCGGTGAATTTCGACGGCTTGAAGCGCCTCGGCTGTCCCGTGGTGATCTTCGCCGGCCGCCACGACTACACCACGCCGTCAGAGCCGGTGAAGCGCTGGTTCGACCAGGTCCAGGCGCCGGGCAAGCGCTTCGTCTGGTTCGAGAACTCCGCCCATATGATGTATGGCGAAGAACCAGGCCGCGTCCTGGTCCACCTTGTCCAGGACGCCCTGCCCTACGCGGTCAAGGCCGGCGACGCCGCACGTTAGACGCGCGCCATGCGGCGCTTGACGACACTGCTGGATCGCCTCTGAATTGAGCAACAAGGCCTGCAACCGAGGCGGTCATGATCCGACGACTACGGTGGGTGGAACGGAACCCGGGGGTCGGCCCCACCCGGCGCAGCGTCGCCGTCGCCGCACTGGCGTGGCCGGGATTGGCCATGGCCGACGGCGCGACCGTCGGGCCGGACGATCCCTGCCGAACGCCCATGCCGCGCAGACCGCCTTTCCTTTCGGTGCAACGCAACGCCGGCACGCTTTGCTTCGTGGCCAGCGCCCATGCGCAGGGCAGCAGCCATCCGACCTTCGCGAAGATCGACGAGATGATTTCGATCTACGCCCCAAAGGTCATGGTGCTCTAAGGCGTCCCCACCGCAGACGGCTTCAATCCGCCCGCCCTGCTCGACGAGGCGAGGCGGCAACGCCGGCAAGGCCGGTTCGATAGTGAAATGATCTACGCCGCGAGCGCGGCGGACCGGGCTCGACTCGGCGTGATCGGCGGCCAGCCCGGCGGCGCCGAACTGCTGAAACAGCATCGCGCCGACGGCGTCGCCGCCGAGGATGTCCTGGGCGCCTACGTCTTTCGCGACCTGAGGGGCTACGTAATCATGAAGGACCCGAGGCCGGTCTCCGCCCTCATCCCCGAAATCCAGGAGAGCACCCTGCGGAGAATTGGCGGACTGCTCGGCGTCCGACAGTTCGACGCCGCAGCCTGGTATCGGCGGACCTTCCACGTCTGGCCCCTGGAAGACCCGCTGCTGTCGACACGCGGCAGTCCCTGCGGCGACGACATCACGGCCAGCGTGGCTCGAAGCGAGACGCGATACATCAATCGGCGGCTGCTGACCCTTATCGACGGGCTGATGGCCGAGTACAGCGAGGTCGGCGTCGTGTATGGAGCCGGCCATTTTGCGGCGCTCCAGGCCGCGTTAAGCTCCAGATACGGCCAGCCGAGTTTCGACCTGGAAGCCACGCCGCGCCTCGGGGTTTTCGGCGCGCCGTCCTGACCGGGCGCTCGCGCGCCGCCGGCCTTCGCCTCATGCAAGGAGTTTCACAGTGTTCGACCGCCTTCGCCGCAGTCCGGCGCGGCGCTTCGCCGGCGCCGGCCTTTTGCTCGCCACGACGCTGGCGGCGTCCGCCGCCGGGGCGGCCTCGCCCGATCTGTTGACCCGGCCCATCGAAACCCCCTTCGCCGAGAAATGGCTGCGGCCGCAGGCGCCGGCGCGCATCTATGGCGACAGCTACTATGTCGGTTTCGGCGGGCTGAGCCTCGTGCTGATCCAAACCGCCGAGGGTCTGATCCTGATCGACGGCGCGCTGCCGCAGTCGGCGGCGGCGGTGGAGGCGCACGTCAGGAGCCTGGGCTTCCGCGTCGAGGACATCCGCTACATCCTCAACACCGAGGCGCACTACGACCACGCCGGCGGCGTGGCGGCCCTGGCGCGCGACAGCGGCGCAACCGTGGTCGCCAGCCCGGCGTCGGCGGCGGCGCTGCGCGCGGGACGCGTGGTCGCAGACGACCCCCAGGCCGGGGACATCGCCGGCTTCCCGGCGATCGCCAAGATCAGGGAGGTCCGCGACGGCGAGGTCCTGCGCCTGGGCGGCGTGGCCGTCACCGCCCGCTTCACGCCCGGCCACACGCCGGGCAGCACCAGCTGGACCTGGAAGTCCTGCGAGGGCGGCCGGTGCCTGGACATGGTCTTCGCCGCCAGCCTCAACCCGGTGTCGGCCGAGGGTTTCCATTTCCTGGCCGATTCCCGGCACGGCGACCTGACCGCGGCCTATCGCCGGTCCATCCGCGCCTTCGCCGCCCTGCCATGCGACGTGCTGATCTCGGCGCACCCGGACCATTCCGGCGTCGACGACAAGCTGAGGCGGCTGGCCGAGAGCCGCTCGCCCAACCCCTTCATCGATCCGGCGGCCTGCCGGACCTACGCCGACAAGTATGAAGCCGTCCTCGACGCGCGCATCGCCAAGGAACGGGCCGCCGCCGTCAGCGGCCCGAAGTGACGCCGTCCTCCACGCGGTAGAGCGGCATGCCCGACAGGGTCATGCGCAGGGCGCGGCCGTCCACGACGGTGTCGAAGCGGTAGCGCTCGGGGCTGTAGTCCGGCTGGGCCAGGCGGAATGTTCCCGGCGCGGCCTCGACCAGCTCCATCCCGTCCTCCGTGCCGTTGCGCACCCAGGATTCCATGCTGAGCATCAGCCGCCCCTTGCGGGTGAAGATGCGCACGCCGGTCAGCTCTGGATTGTGGTTCACGTAACGGCCGACATAGGCCGCGTAGGCCTTGGGGGTCTGGAAGGCCCGCGGGCCGCTGTAGCGATCCGACGCGAACCACTCGCCGCCGTGGCGGACCTCGGTCACGCCGCCGTCGCCTCGGGTGAAGACATAGGGCGCGACCGCCCCGACCGCGCCGGTCGGGACGAAGCGGTCGGGACCAGCCGGCGTCAGGCGGGTTTCCCTTCCGCCCTGTTTCAGCAGGAGCGCCCCGTCCGCCGCCGCGAAGGTCGCCGCCTCGCCAGTCTCGGCGACATAGCGGCCGGCGAAGGGCGCGACATCCATCGGCGCGGGCGGCGCAGGCGGATCGGGCTGGGGCTCGCCGCGCAGCGCCGCCCTGACGGCCGCCGCCGCCCAGCGGTCGAAGGCCGGGTCCTCGCCGCCGTTGCGCAGGATCACCAGGGCGAAGCCGTCGTCCATGTGGGCTTCGAGCAGGCTGGAGAAGCCGGCGATGCCGCCGGGATGGCTGACCACGGTCCCGCCCGCCTCCTGGCGGACCATCCAGCCGAAGGCGTAGCCGTCGAGAACCGGCGTGGTCATCAGGGCGAAGGCGCGGGGCGACAATATCCGCCCGGCCGGGCCCGCCCCCTTGTTCAGGACCATCCTGGCGTAGGCTTCCAGATCGTCGGCCGTCGAGACGATGGAGCCGTCCGCCGAGGTGTATTCGAACCAGGGCTGCTCGACATAGCCGCCCCCGGCCGCCGAGGCGTAGCTAACCGGCAGCCGCGCCCGCAGCGCGTCGTCGACCGCCGCCGCGCTGGCCGCCATGCCCAGCGGCCGGAACAGCCGGCGGGCGACGATGTCGGGATAGGGCTGGCCGTCGATGCGCTCCAGGGCGTAGCCCAGGACCTGGTAGCCGATGTTCGAATACCAGAAGCGCGCGCCAGGCTCATAGGCGGGCTCGACCTCGCGCATGGCGTAGGCCGCATAGGGCGCCGAGGCCAGGTCTGGCCGGTAATAGGGCAGGCCGGCGGTGTGCGACATCAGCCGCGCCCCGGTCACCGCCTCGGTCTTCGACTGAAGGGAGAACCAGGGCAGATAGGCCTGGAAAGGACGGTTGGGATCGAACCGGCCTTCGTCGTAGTCGGCCATCAACGCCGCCGCCGTGAACGACTTCGACAGCGATCCGATCGGGAACAGCGCTTGCGGCGTCATCGGCTTGCCGGCCTTGAGGTCGGCGTAGCCGCGAGCCATCACCTTGAGCGTGCGGGCGCGGTCGGAGACCGCCACCACCAGGCCCGGAGACGGCGAGCGCGCCATCTGCCGCTCGATGGCCTCGAAGGCCCGGTCCAGCCGCGCCGCGCCGTCGGCGGGTTCGGCCAAAGCCGCCCCCGCCCACGCCCCGGCGAGGGCCGCCACGGCGGCGACCCGCGCCAGCCAGGTCCGCAAGCTCCGCATCACGCCCCCTCCCTCGCCGGCGCTGAGATTCACCGGCTCGACTTCCTCGGCCCGAAGGCCCACTTCACCGACAGGCTGACATTGGTCGGCTCTCCCGGCGTGTTGCCATACACCAGCGTATTGTAGTTGTTGGTGAAGTAGCGCTTGTCGAACAAATTCCGGACATTGAGCTGCACGGTCACGTCGTCGATCCGGTAGCTGACCACGGCGTCGACCAGGAAATAGCCAGGAATGTCGCGGGTCGAGCGGTCGTAAGAGGTTCGCTCGGCGCTGACATAGCGGCCGCCGCCGCCGAAGGACCAGCCGTCGAGCCGGCCGCCGTCGAAGGCGTAGGTGGTGAACAGGCTGGCGGTATGCTCCGGCAGGAACAGGCGCTGCGCTCCGACGATGGCCTGGTTGGCGTCGCGGGTGACCTCGGCGTCGAGATAGGCGTAGCCGGCGCTGATCTCCCATTGCGGCGTCAAGCGGCCCAGCGCCTGTAGTTCGACGCCGCGGTGCCTGACTTCGCCCAAGGCGCGGAAACGGTCGAAGTTATTGACGGTGGCGGCGTACTGAGCCTCGTTCTCCTGGGTGATCTGGTAGACCGCGCCCGACAGCAGCAGACGGCCGTTCGCCGTGCGGTACTTCACCCCGGCCTCGTACTGCTCGCCGATCAGCGGCGGCAGCACCGCGCCGTTGACGTCCTGGAATTGCTGCGGATTGAACGACTGGCTGAAGGACAGATAGGCGTTGGTCTGCGGCGTGACCTCGTAGGTCAGGCCGACGCGGTAGCTGGTCTGGGATTCGAAGTTGTACTTGGTCTCCACGCTGCCGACGGCGACGACGGCTCTCGGCCGCGACCACGAAGCCCCCACCAGCGCCGACAGCTTGTCCGTCAGCTTGATCACCGACTGGCCCGACAGGGTCAGGGTGCGGGTGGTGTTCTGATTGAGCGGGTCGGGCGTCCCGTAGACTCCGCTTTCGAACAGCCGGGACAGGGCGTCTTCACCGGCGAAGATGTTGCCGCGCGCCGCCACCTGACCGTTGAACAGGTAAGGCTGTTGCTGATCGCGCAACTGGGTTTCCTGATAGAGCGCCGCCAGCGAGACGAAGCTGCCGGTCAGGCCCAGATCGTCCAGCCGGTAGACCGAGGTGGCCGACAGGCCGATGTCGCGGGTGTCGTGGCGCTTGTAGGCCTGGGCGGTCATCAGCAGATCGCCGTTCGGCTGCAGGGCCAGGGCGTACGGGGCGAGGCCGTCCGAACGCGTATCCTGATAGTTGGCCTTCAGGTTGACGTCGAGCATGGGCGTCGCGCGCCAGTTCACCCCGCTGCTCAGATAATAGACGTCGGTGGTCAGCTTGGCGTCGGGGCTGCCGATGAAGAACGAGCGCGACACCGGCGCCGGGGAGCCGTCGGGCAGGGTCGGGATGCCGTCGAAGGCGGTGCGGACGTTGTGCACGTAGCCGCCGTGGGCGTAGGCGGTGACCGTGTCGGTCAGCACGGTGTCGAGGCCGCCGTAGATCGAGGTGACTTCGTGCTCGGTCTTGTTGATGAAGCCGTCGCCGGCGTCGCGGACCAGGTTGACGATCGCTCGCGTCCGCCCTTCGGAATCGAGGGCGCGAGCCGCCTGCCCCTCCAGCCGGTAGTTGCTCCAGCTGCCGATCTGGGCGGACACGTAGTCGGGCGTGCTGGCGCCGGCGCCCTTGGTGACGAAATTCACCAGGCCGCCTGGACTGGAGACGCCGTAGATCACCGAGGACGGTCCTTTGACGAACTCCATGCGGTCGTAGATCGCGTAGTCGTGCTCATAGCTGCCGGTCGAGATGTTCAGCCCGTCGATCGACTTGCCCGCGGCGAAGCCGCGCAGTTTGACGACCGAGGCGAAACCCTCGGGGTTCCCCGCCTGGATGGCGCCTGGCGTGTAGTCCGCCACCTGGCCCAGCGTCTTCAGGTCGGCGACGTCGAGGAAGTCGGCGCTGACCAGGCTGATCGACTGCGGCACCTTTTCGATCGGAATGGGCAGGTTGGTCGCGCCGCTGGTGTCGGCGCTGAGGAACATGCGCCGGCTGGTCACCACCACCTCCTCCACGCTGGCCGGAGCCGCCGCCCCGGCGGCCTTCGGGGCCGCCTCCTCGGCGCCCGCCGGCGGCGCGGCGAGCAGCGCCGCCGCGGCCAGAACCAAGTATGAGCCGGTGCGAACCAGGCGCGCGCGCCCGTGACGGTGGTGCATTGTGTTTCCCCTCTCGCGTTCTTGGCGCGACGTTCAAGCTTCCCCCTATGGCGCGCACACGCTGAAGCTCGCGTCAATAAATTTTCTCATTCAGAAAATATATTGCCAATTTTTCACGTCTCGATATGCATTCGAGCCTGACGACGCGACCGAGGGTCGGTCCCGTCGACGCGTGAACCGGAACCGCCATGACCCGCCTTCCCTTCCACAAGCTCTTTCCGGAGGGCAATCCGACGATCCTGATCGACAATCGCGAGCGCCTGATCAGCCCGGAACAGTACGGATTTCTCGGCGCGGCCCTGATGAGCGAGCCCTATCTGGGCGGCGAACAGGTCGGCTTCATCGAGACGCCGCGCTCGCCCGACGCGCAAGGCCGCATGGTGATGATGGGCGGCGAGCTGTGCCTGAACGCGCTGAGGGCCTACGGCCTGCTGCTGGGGCTCGACGGGTCCGACGAGGCGGCCGCCACGCCCTTCCTGGTCGAGACCAGCGGCGCCGAATCGATGGTCGAGGTCACGGCGGCGGCGCGAGGAGACGCGCACGACGCCGAGGTCGTCGTCCGCCTGCCGCTTCGACCGCATGTGCGCCGCCCGTCCCCGGACCTGGCGACGGTCCGGCTGCCCGGCATCGTGCACTTCGTCGAGGCGGCCGGGGATTCGCCCAGCGATCCGGCCGCCGACGCCGAGCGCCTGTCGACGCTGATGGCCGAAGCGATCGCCGCGGGAGAGCGCGCCGAGGCGTTCGGCCTGATGCGCTATCGCCCGGAAGCGCCCGACGAGGCGCGCCTGACCCCGCTGGTCCACGTCGTCGCCTCCGGCACCACGGTGATGGAGACCTCGTGCGGCTCGGGCGCCGTCGCGCTGCACGCCTCCGGCGCCGACAGCCGCCCCTTGAGGGTCAGGCAGCCCAGCGGCGCGGTCCTCCACGTCGATGTCGACGACGGCATGTACACCTTGCGCGGCGGCGTGCAGCTTCTGGCGCAGGGCGTGGTCAGCATGCCGCGCCGTCGCGACGCCGACGCTTCGCGTTCCTGACTGCGGCTCGAATCAAGGCGGCCCCATGCGCATCTTCACGGCCGGTCTCGCCACCGAGACCAACACCTTCTCGCCCCTGCCCACCGGCTGGGCGGAGTTCGAGGCCTTCGGCCTCCAGCGCGCCGACGCGCCGCTGCAGCCGTCGCTGTGGGCGGGGCCCGCCCTGTTGTGGAAGGACCTGGCCGAACGGGACGGCCACGAGTTCGTCCACAGCGTCATCGCCTTCGCCGCTCCAGCCGGACTGACGGCCAGGAGCGTCTACGAGACCCTGCGCGACGAGATCGTCCGCGACGCGGTCGCGCGCGGCCCGTTCGATCTGTGCCTGCTGCACCTCCACGGCGCCATGGTCGCCGACGGCTATGACGACTGCGAGGGCGACCTGCTGGCCCATCTGCGACGAGCCCTTGGTCCCCGGGTCCGCATCGGGGTCGAGCTCGACCCGCACGCCCACCTCAGCGAGGCCATGGTCGCGGGCGCCGACCTGCTGATCGCCTACAAGGAATACCCTCACACCGACATCCAGGAGCGGGCGGCCGACCTCTACCGGCTGATGATCGACGTCGTGGACGGCCGGATCGACCCGCGCCCCGCCGTCCACGACTGCCGCATGGTCGGCAACTACTTCACCCAGCGCGACAGCGTCCGCGGCCTGGTCGGCCGCTGCCTCGACCTTGAGCGCGGCCAGGCCGTCTCGGTCAGCTTCATCCACGGCTTTCCCTGGGGCGACGTGCCCGACAACGGCGCCAGGATGCTGGTCTACGCCGACGGCGACGCCGGCGCGGCCGCGCGCATGGCCGAGGAACTCGCCGACGCCCTGTGGGAGATCCGCGAGGACACCGAGGACGCCGGCCTCGGCCTTGACGAGGCGCTCGACCAGGCTCTCGCCTCGCCGGCCGGACCGGTCGTCGTCGCCGACGCCGCCGACAACACCGGCGGCGGCGCCCCCGGCGATTCGACCTATGTCCTGCGGCGACTGATCGAGCGCGGGGTGCGGGACGCGGCGCTGGGGCCGTTGTGGGACCCGATGGCCGTCGCGATCTGCCGCGCCGCCGGCCTCGGGGCGCGGCTGCCCCTGCGGGTGGGCGGCAAGTGCGGGGTCCATTCCGGCGCGCCGGTCGACCTGGAGATCACGGTCAAGGGCCTGAGCGAGGACCTCAAGACCCCCGGCCTGTGGGGCGACGCCGCCCGTTACGGCGCCTCGGCCCTGGTCGAGATCGACGGCGCCGGCGTGCATGTCCTGCTCACCTCGCTGCGGATGCAGGCGCTCGATCCGGCCATGTTCGCCGAGCTGGGTCTGGACGTCGCCGGCCAGCGGCTGGTCGTGGTCAAGTCCTTCAACCACTTCCGCGCCGGCTACGCCCCCGTCGCCAGCCGCATTCTGTCGATCGCCGGCCCGGGGTCGCTGGTCACCGACGCCCGGGCGATCCCGTTCCAAAGACGCCCGCTGCGCTACTGGCCCCGGGTCGCCGCCCCTCGCGCCGACGCCTGAATGCAAAAAATATTTCCTTAGAAGAAAATATCTATAACTATTTGGCGGCGCGTCGCCGTCCCGCCGGCGGGACGCGCGCTCCGGGGAGGCACGAACATGCAGCGCGACCAAGCGGCCCACGGCGGCGCCAAGCCCGATCTCGCCGCCTGGACGGCGGCGGTCCTGCTCACGGCGGCGGTGCTGCTGTCCTATACGGACCGCCTGATCCTGAACCTGCTGGTGCAGCCGATCCGCCAGGACCTCGGCCTCAGCGACACCCAGTTCAGCCTGCTGCAAGGCGCGGCCTTCGCCCTGGTCTACGCCTGCGCCAGCCCGCCGCTGGCCTGGCTCAGCGACCGGGTGTCGCGCCGCGCGGTGCTGGTCGGCGGCATGGTCGTCTGGGGGGCGGCCACCATCGCCGGCGGCCTGGCGTCCAGCTACGGCGGCCTCGCCGCGGCGCGGGCGCTGATCGGGTTCGGCGAAGCGGCGCTGCTGCCGTCGGCCCTGGCCCTGATCTCGGACCTCTTCCCGGCCGAGCGGCGGGCGGCCCCGACCGCCATGCTGTTCGTCGGCGTGGGGGTCGGCCCCGGCGCCGGGCTGCTCATCGGCGGCGAGCTGCTGCGCCTCGTCCACGCGCTCGGACTGACCGCTCTGGCGCCCTGGCGGATGACGCTGGTGCTGGCCGGAGCGCCCGCCTTCCTGATCGCCCTGCTGCTCCTGCTGGTCCTGGGCCGCCCGCAGCGCCGACGCGACGACGCCGCCTCGCGCCCTGAGGACGACGGCGCCGGCGCCGGCGCGCGCCTCAACCTGCCGGCCCTGGTCCTCGGCTACGCCGCCATCGCCTTCGTCATGATCGCCGACTGGGCGCAGCTGTCGTGGACGCCGACCCTGTTCATCCGCTCCCTCGGAATGGACGCGCCGGGAGCGGCGAACCTGTTCGGGGCGGTCGCCATCGGCGTCGGCCTGGTCGCCCCGCTGGCGGCGGTGCGGATCGCCGCCATGGCCCGGCGGGGAACCGACGCCCGCCGGCTGGCCGCGCCGGCCCTGCCCCTGCTCGTGGCCCTGCCGGCCGTGCTGCTGCTGCTCGGCAAGCTCGTCGGCGTCACGGTCGCAGGCTCCGCCGTGCTCGGCCTCGCCCTGCTCACCGCCGAACTGACCTTCGCCACCGTGCTCCAGGACCTGCTGCCCAGCCGCCTGCGGGCCTTCGGCGTGTCGCTGGTCTATTTCTTCGGCGGCTTTCTCGGCCTCGGCCTCGCCCCCACGCTTGTCGCGCTGGCCACCGACCGGCTCTATCATAGCGAGCAGGCTCTCGGGCCCGCCCTGGTCACCGTCATCGTCCCGGCCGTCGTCGCCGGGATCGCGCTGTTCTTGTTCGCCGCCCGGACGGCGGATCGTCGGGCCGAGGCCCGGCGGCAGGCCGTCCGGACCGCCGCCGGTCCCTTGACCACCCCGGCGGACTAGGCTGACACGGAAGAAAGGCCCTGAATCGATCCATGAAGACCGTATCCTCCCGCTCCCGAACCAAGCCCCCGGCCGACGTCGCCGCCTCCGCGAACATGGGCGCCACGCTGCGCGCCGTCCGCCGCGAGCGCGACTGGACCCTGGCCGAGGTGTCGCAGAGGACCGGGCTGGCGGTGCCGCTGCTGTCCAAGATCGAGAACAACAAGGTCGCCCTGACCTACGACAAGCTGGTCAAGATCAGCCGGGGACTGGGGCTCGACCTCGCCGACCTGTTCTCGGCCGCGCCCAACCAGGCGGCGCCGAGCAGCGGCGGCGGCGGAGCCGGGCGGCGCAGCATCACCCGCGCCGGCGAAGGCGCCAGCATCACCACGGACAACTATTTCCACCTCTATCCAGCCGCCGACCTTTTGCGGAAGCAGTTCGTCCCGGTCGTCGCCGACCTGCGGGCCCGGTCGATCGAGGAGTTCGGCGAACTGGCCCGCCACCCGGGCGAGGAGTTCGCCATCGTGCTCAAGGGCTCGGTCGACCTTCACACCGAGTACTACGCCCCGACCCGGCTGGAGGAAGGCGACTCGATCTATTTCGACAGCACCATGGGCCACGCCTACATCGCCGCCAGCCCCGGGGTTTGCCGGGTGTTGACCATCAACCTGACGGCGGACGTCGACCCGGCCCACGCCTGAACGGCGCCGGCCGGGTCGATCTCCATCAGCGGCCGACCACCAGGACCACGAAGCTGCCCGGCTTGACCTGGGGCCGCTCGCCGCCGGCCGCCGGCAGATGCTCGGCGGCGGGCAGGTAGACGCGGCCGCTCTGTTCGTCCAGGGCGATGGTCCGCGCGCTCTTCTGCGTCGCCACGGTCTCAGCCACGGTCACCTTGGGGCCGATCGCCATGATCGTCAGCGAGCCGTCGTCGCCGGCTGGAGCGAAGACCAGGCCGCGCGCCTTGTCATAGGCCAGGCTGTCGACGCCGCCGCCGGTCTTCACCGTCTGCAGCACGCGGCCGGTCTTGGCCGACAGCACGACCGCCGCGCCGTCGCAGGCCGTGATCAGCCGCCCGCCGGCGGGGACGTAGACGATCCCGGTCGGGCCTTCGCAGCCGGCCGGCTTATAGCGGGCCACCACGGCGCGCTTGGCGATGTCGACGACCGCGACCTCGCCCTTGTCCTCGACGTTGACATAGGCCCTGCCCTCGCCGTCCGTCGCCGCCGCTTCGAGCTTGCCGCCGACGGGGATGACGCCCACCGCCTTGTGAGCCTTGGGATCGATCAGGGTGATGTCGCCGCCGGTGTGGTTCATGACCAGGACGAGGCCCGACTTGGCGTCCACGGCCGCCGCGTCCGGGTTCTTGCCGACCGCCACCGTCGCCGCCGGCGCGCCGGTCTTGGCGTTCACGAACGCCACCTCGTTGGTCGCGCCGTTGGTCAGCATGATCTCGGCGCCATCGTTCACCGGCAGGCTGGTGTGGACCCGCGAGCCGGAAACCAGCTTGGGGGTCACCGCGCCGGTCTTCAGGTCGACGGCCGTGACGCCGTCGCCGCGGCTGACCAGCACCCGGCCGTTGACGGCGTCGACCGCAGCATAGTCCCAGCCGCCGTCCGGGCCTGCGATGCGCGCCAGCACCCTGTGCTTGCCGGCGGGCTTGGCGGCGGGCGCCGCCTGCGCGCTCGCCGCGGCGGCCAGGGCCAGCGCGCTCGCCATCGTCCAGATCAAACCATTCCGCATGGAGCCTCTCCTTTTGCGATCTTGTCTTTGGGGGGTCGAAGTTCAGGAACCGGCGGGCACGGCCAGCACGCCGCCCGTCGCCTGTCGCTTCGGCGGCTTGGGTCGCCAGAAGCGCCAGATCAGCGCCGGCGCGAGCAGCAGGCTCATCGCCGTCGAAGTCAGCAGTCCGCCCAGGATGACCACGGCCATCGGCCCCTGGATCTCCCGCCCGGCCTGGCCTGTCTGCACCGCCAGCGGCGCGAGGCCGAGGGCCGTGACCAGGGCGGTCATCAGGATCGGCGTCACCCGCTCGCGGGTCGCCCGCAGCACCGTCTCCAACGACCAGTCGCAGCCCTCGACCTCGACCAGATGTTCGACGTGCGAGACCAGCAGGATGGCGTTGCGCGCCGCCACGCCGAACAGGGTGACGAACCCGACCAGCGATCCCAGCGACAGGCTGGCGCCGCTGACCGCCACCGCCACCACCCCGCCGACCATGGCGAACGGCGCCGACCCGAGGATCAGGGCCACGGCGCGGCCGCCGCCGAAGGCGATCAGCAACAGGGCGACGATGCCCCCCGCGGCCAGGAGCACGTTGAACGTCAACTCCTGCTGCGCGGCCTTCATGCCCTCGGCCGCCCCGGCGTATTCGAGATAGACGCCCGGGGGCAGCTTGACCTTTTCGGCGATGGCGGCCCGCGCCAGCTTGGCCACGCGCGCAGCCTCGCCCGGCGGCGGATTGGCGGTGACCACCTGGCGCCGGCGTCCCCCGTCATGGGAGATGACCGTGCGGCCGTCGGTCAGATAGACCTTGGCCACCTGGCGAAGCGGCGTGGTCGCGCCGTTGGCGCCGCGGATCAGCAGGTCGCCGACCGCCTCGGGGTCCTGCCGAAGCTCGGGGGCGGTGGTCACGGCGATGTCGAGCGTGCGGCTCTGGCTGTAGATCTGCGCCGCCGCCTCGCCCTGATAGGCCGCCCGGATCGCCTCCAGCACGTCGGCCGACGACAGGCCGAAATAGGCCAGTCGCGAGAAGTCGAGATCGACGCGGACCACGGGGGTCTGGGGCGGGGTCTGGAGCTTGACGCCCACCGCGCCCGGAACCGAGCCCAGCACGCCAGCGACATCCTTGGCGGCGCGGTCGAGCGCGTCGAGGTCGTCGCCGAAGATGCTGATCGCCAGGGAGGCGGTCTCGCCGGAGATCGACTCGCCGATGCGGTCGCCGAGGAAGGTCAGCACCTCGGCCTCCAGTCCCGGATAACTGTCGAGGACCTCGTGGATCTGCTTCTGGATCTCGTCCTGGCGGGCGCCCGACAGGCCGGGGGCCAGTTCGACATGGAACTCGCTGCGCTCGGTGCCGAAATTGTCCTCGCCGCCCTCGGCGCGGCCGACCTGCTGCTCGACGCTCTGGACGCCGGGAATGGCCAGCAGGTCGCGGCTGATGTTCTGGCCGTACTGGCGCATCACCGCCAGCGACGAGCCGGGTTCGGCCGAAACGCCCAGGACGAAATGCCCTTCGCGGAACGACGGTAGCAGTTCGGACTTGAACAGCGCCAGTCCGCCGGCCGCCACGGCCAAGGCCGCGACGCCGGCGCCGACCGCGATCAACGGCCGTCCGCAGATGCGGCGCAGCAGGCCCTCGTGCCAAGTCTTGGCGCGAACGATGAAGGCCGGTTCGGCGTGCACGCGGGTGTTGCGCAGGAGCAGCAGGGTCAGCGGCGGCGTGACCATGATCGCCACCGCCAGCGACGCCAGGGTGGCGACGATGAACGACGCGGCCATCGGCGCGAAGAAGGCGCCTTGCAGGCCATGCAGCAACAGCACCGGCGCCAGGGTCAGGGCCACCACGAAGGTGGCGTAGATCACCGGCGCGCGCACCTCGACGGCGGCGGCCAGAACCACCTCGGCGGGGTCGAGCCCGCCGCCGGCCGACGCCCGCAGGCGGCGGACGATGTTCTCGACGTCGATGACGGCGTCGTCGACCACCACGCCCAACGCCACCGCCAGACCGCCCAGGGTCATGGTGTTGATGGTCCAGCCCATGGCGTCGAGGACGATCACCGCCGTCAGCAGCGACAGGGGAATGCTGACGAAGGACACCAGCACGGTGCGCAGGTCGCGCATGAACAGGAACAGCACCAGGGCGATGAACGCCATGCCGACGACGAGGTCCTCGCCGATGCCGCCAAGGGCGGACTCGATGAAGTTCGCCGGCCGATGAAGATTGGCGTCCATCTTGACGCCCTGGGCGTCCAGGGCGGGCTTGAGCTCGGCCAGGGCGGCCTCGACGGCGCGGGTGGCGGCCAGGGTGTTGGCCCCGTACTGGCTGGACAAGCTGATCAGCACGCCGGGCTTGCCCATGATCAGGGCCCCGCCCACGTCCGGCGACGGTCCCTCGGCGACGTCGGCGACGTCGCCGATGCGGACCGGCGGCCCGGCGGCCCCGGGGATCAGGCCGGCGGCGACGTCGGCGGCGGTGACCGCCTGGCCGCGCGGCTCGATCAGCACCCGTTGCTGCGGCGTGTCGATGAAGCCGCCGCCGCTGACGCCCGTCGAACGCCGCACCGCCGCGGCCACGTCGGCGAGGCTGAGATCGTGGGCGGCGAGATCGGCCGGGCGGACCCGGGCCTCGATGCGCCGCACCTCGCCGCCGTAGACGGTGGCCCGCGCCACGCCCGGCGTCGACATCAGGCGCGGCCGGATCGTCCACTGCACCAGGTCGCGCAACTGGGCCGGGCTCAGCTTGTCGCTGGTGAACCCGATCTTCAGCAGGTCCATGGTCGACGAGGTCAGCGGCGCGACCTTGGGCGACTTGACGCCGGCCGGCAGGCCGCTCGCCGCCTCGCCGAGGCTTTCCGAGACGATCTGCCGGGCCCGGTAGGGGTCGGCGCCGTCGGCGAAGGTCACCGACACCACGGACAGCCCTTGCATGGACTGCGAGCGGACGGCCGCCACGCCGGAGGCGCCGTTGACCGCCTGCTCGACTGGCCGGGTGACCAGTTGCTCCACCTGCTCGGCGGCGAGGCCGGGCGCTTCGGTCTGGACCTCGACCTGGGCGGGCACGAAATCCGGGAAGACGTCGAACTTGGCGCGATGCAGCACCAGCGCGCCGTAGGCCGCCAGCAGCACGGCCGCGACGGCGATGAGACGGGGTCGCTGCAGCGACCAGCGGACGACGGCGCTGAGCATCAGTCCGCGCCCTTCTCGGCGGCCTTGTCGGCCGCCTTGTGTTCGGCGGTCAGCAGGGCCGCGCCGCCGGAGACGGCGACCGCCTCGCCGGGCCGAAAGCCGGAGGTCACGAACAGTCCGGCGGGATCGGGCGTCCCGCCCTCGACCACGCGGCGTTCGAACCGCGTCGGCGCGGTGCGGACATAGACGAAGACCGTTCCTTCCGCCCGCAGCAGCGCGCCGCGCGGCAACATCACGCCGCCGGCGGCCTTGCCGCCCGACAGGCGGGCTGGCGCGGTCAGGCCGGCCGCCAGCCGGGAGGCCTGCGGACCGGTCACCTTGCCGATCACGCCGGGAGACTGCAGCCGGGCCTCGGCGGCGCGGGCCGGTCCCAGCACCACGGCCGTCGCCCGCCCGAGCGGGCCGAGGTCGATCTCGACCGGACCTGACGCGCCCTGCCCCTCGCCCCGGGCGCTGTCGATGCGCACCAGGGCGGCGCGACCGGCCGCGAGGTCGCCGATCAGGGCGCCGCGCCGGGCGTCGGACAGGCGGCCGATCGCCGGCCCCCACTCCAGGTCCAGGCGACGACGCAGCAGGGTCAGCTTGGCGGCGTCGGCGCGGGCCTGGGCGGCGGCCTCCATGGCCTTGGCGGACATGGCGGCGTCGGCCGCGTGCAGGGCGCGGGTCCGGTCGGCCTCGGCCCTGGAGGCGCTCGCGGCGGCGGACGCGGCGGCGATGTCGGCGTCCAGCACGGCCAGGGGACCGGCGTCCAGCACGCGGGCCAAGCCGTCGGCCCTGGCGCTGCGCGTCGCCGCGGCTAACGGACTGACCGCCACGCCCAGGCGGTGCTGGGCGGCCGCGTCGAGCTCGAGGGCGGACGGCTCGGCCGCCGCCGCGGCGCCGGCCGTCATGCAGGCGAGCGCGGCGAGCAGCGCGCGATATCGCGGCGCGGGGATCATGATTGAGCTCCTGTCTGTTGCAGAGCGGCGCGCAACGCCGCCGCCTCGCGGTCGTCCGCCGGACGTCGCAACGCGTCTTCAAGATCGATCTCGGCCGTCATGACGCCGCGCGCATAGCCCAGCGCCGTCAGCTCGGCCTCCACCTCGGCGGCCTGGGCCGCCAGCAGGTCGACACCGTCCAGTTCCCCGGCCTTGACCGCCCTGGCGGCGGAGGCCGCCGTTCGCCGGGCGACCGGCAGGTCCTGGGTCTCGGCGCGACGGCTGGCCGCCGTCGCCGCCTTGAGCCCGGCGACGGCGGCGTCGACGCCGTTCAGCACGGTCGCCTGCGCGGTCTCAAGCTTGCGCCCGGCCTGGGCGCGACGCGCCTCGGCCTCGGCGATCGCCGAACGGTTGAGGTCGGACGGCGGCAGGATCAGGTTGAGGTTGAAGGGCAGCTTGGTCACGCCCTGGTCCCAGTTGTAGGCCGGCCCCAGGTGGACTTCCGGATACTGCCGGGCCACCTCCAGCCGCAGGGCGGCCTCGGCCTGGTCGTAGTCGGCGATCGCCCGCAGCACGTCCCAGCGGCCGAGCACCGCGCCACGACGCGCCTCGGCCAGCGCCGGGCCCGACGGCGGGGCCGCCTCCACAAGCTTCAGGGCCTGGCTCGCGGCCACGGCCGGCGTGACGCCCAGCGCCTTGGCCAGCGCGATGTCGGCCGCCGTCCGCCGGGCGTGGGCCTCGTCCAGCCGGCGCTCGGCGGCGGCGAGATCGGCCTCGGCGGCGAGCCCGGCCGGCCGCGCGTCCTCGCCGGTCGTCACCCGGTCGACGAGCCGCGCCGCCCTGCCCCGGCGCAGTTCGACGAGGCGTTCGAGCAGCGCCGCCTCGCGGTCGGCCGACATCCGTTCGACGACGGCGCGCCGCAGACCGGTCCGCGTCGTCCAGATCGCCTCGGCGTAGTCGTAGAACGCCTGCAGTGCGACGAGGTCGGCGGTGGTCAACCGGCTGGAGCGCCGCGCCCCGACATCGAGCGGGATGTCGCTGGTGAAGCCATAGAGCCAGGGCGAGACCGGACCGGAATCGTACGCATACTGAACGGTCAGCGACATGGTCATCGGCGGGCCGACGCGGGCCTTGCGCGCCGTCGCCTGGGCCAGCCGGTAGCTGGCGGCGGCCTCGGTCACCTGGGGTGATCCGGCCAGGGCGGCCTGAACCAGGTCGGCCTGCGTCCAGGCCCCCTCGGCCGGAGGCGTCAGCTTGCGGGCCTCCAGCGCGGTCGGAAAGGCGGCGTGGTCGATCGGCTTCGGCGCGTAATGCACGCAGCCGGCCAGCGCGGTCAGGCAAAGGCCGCCCAAGATCGCCGCGCGGCCCGGCCGCGGGATTCGCCGTCGGTGTTCAGCCACGCGCCGCATCTCCAATCACAGAAAAGACCAGTTCGACCCGAAGTCCGGGATGGTTGTCGGTCAGGCGCCAGGCCAAGCCATGCAGGCCGGCGACCGCCGCCACCAGCGACAGCCCCAGCCCGGCCCCCGGCGTGCTGCGGCTGCGGTCGAGCCGGTAGAAGCGCCGCACCACCCGCTCGCGCTCTTCCTCTGGAACGCCCGGACCGTCGTCGGCGACGAAGGCCGTCGCCGCCCCGTCCTCGCCCCGGCGCAGGCCGACGGTCACCTTTGAGCCAGGCGGCGCATGCTTCAGCGCGTTCTCGACCAGATTGGCGAAGGCCTGGACCAGCAGGTCGCCATCGCCCCTGACGACGAGCCCCGGCGCGATCTCGCCGAGCAGAGCGCGGCCGCTGTCCTCGGCCGCCGGCTCGTAGGCCTGGCGCAGGCGCTCCAGGACGGCCGACAGGTCGACGTCGCCGAAATGATCGCGGCCGTCGCCAGCCTCGATCTGGCTGATCCGCAGCACGGCGCCGAAGGTGGCCAGCAGCTGGTCCATCTCGGCCATGGCCGCATCCACGGCGGCCTCGTAGTCGGTCGTCGAGGTCGCCGTCTGGCGGGCCTGCTCCAATTTCTGCCGCAGGCGCGCCAACGGCGTGCGCAGGTCGTGGGCGACGTCGCTCGACACCTGCCGGAAGCCCTCCATCAGGGCCTGGATGCGGTCGAGCATGGCGTTGAGGTTGACCGACAGCCGGTCGAACTCGTCGCCCAGGCCCACCTGCGGCATGCGCTCGTCCAGGCGGCCGTCCATGATGCGGGCGGCGGCGGCATTCAACCGCTCCAGACGCTGAAGGAAGACCCAGCCAGCCACGGCGCCGCCGGCCAGCGCCAGGAGCACCACGCCGACGCCGCCCCACAGCGCGGCCTTCCACATCCATTCGCGGACCTCCTCGGCGGCCCGGTCGTTGTGGCCGATGATCAAGAGGCCGCCGTCGGGCAGCCGCTCGCCGAGGGTCCTGATCTTGACGGTCTCGCGCTCGTGCTCGCGCCCATGGGCGCCGTGGAGGCCGCCCTCGACCAGATCAACCGTTCCGGGTCCGGGCCTCAGTCCCGCCAGCCGGGCGTCGCCCTCGACCAGGCGGCCCGAGACGTCCTCCATGCGGTAGAGGAAGGCGTCGACGGCGGGGGTCTGCTCGCGCTCGCGGATCTGGCGCGCCAGGCTGTCGCCGTTCGGCCGGGCCGCCTCGGCCTGCAGCACGGCCATTTCGGTGCGCAGGGCGTCCGCGGCCGTATGCTGGACGAAGGTCGAGACCATCCAGGAGAACGCGATCAGCAGCACCAGCCCGCCGGTCGCGAAGACCACGGAGAAGCCGACCGCCAGCCGGACCGTCGCGGTGCGGAACAACCTAACGGGCGACATCGATGATGTATCCGGAGCCGCGGACCGTGCGGATCAGTTCGGTCGCGAAGCCGCGATCGATCTTGGCCCTCAGGCGGCTGACATGGGCGTCGACGATGTTGGTCTGCGGGTCGAAATGGAAATCCCAGACCTTCTCCAGCAGCATGGAGCGGGTGACCACCTGGCCGGCGTGGCCGAGCATGTACTCCAGCAGGCGGAACTCCTGCGGCGTCAGGTCGATGCGGCGGCCGCCGCGCGTCACCGTCCGGCGGGCCACGTCCATCTCGAGGTCGGCGACGGCCACCGTGCCCCGGGGACGGCTGAGCGGCGGCCGACGGCCCAGGGCGTTGACGCGCGCCAGCAGCTCGCTGAAGGCGAAGGGCTTGACCAGATAGTCGTCGGCGCCGGCCTCCAGACCCTCGACCCGATCATTGACCCCGTCGAGGGCGGTGAGGAACAGCACCGGCGTGGTCGTTCCGCCGCCGCGCAAGGTCTTGACCAGCGTCAGGCCGTCGCCCCCGGGGATCATGCGGTCGACGATCATCACGTCGTGGCTGCCCTGGGAGGCCAGGAAGGCGCCGTCGTCGGCCGTCGCGGCGACCTCGACGACATGCCCCGCCTCGCGCAGCCCGCGGCGGACATAGGCCGAGGTGTCGGCGTCGTCTTCGATCAGCAGAATCTTCATCGCGCCCAGGCCATCCCGATCCGTCGACCCTATCGCCCTCCGCCTTCGCGGATGGCTGCGGAAACATTACGGATACGTAATGCGCCATGGCGCGGCCGCGGTCAGCCGGCGTCCTTGCGTTTCGACGTCCAGCAACCCTGATCCAGCACGTCCTTGAGCGGACGCGAGACGAGGAATACGGCGTAGTCGCCGTTCCTGGCGCCCTCCGGTCCGCGCTGGAGACGGCCCAGCGGCCGGATGCTTCCGAAACATTCGGCGAGATCGGAGGCGTCGAGGCGGCGGCTCAGATCGACCACCAGGCCCGGCCTGGAGAGGTCGGCCCGCCACGACCGGTCGGTCGGGCCGTAACGCGCGCGCTCGGCCAGCTGCGCGACCGGCCGCCCCGTGGCGGGCTGGTCGTCGAGCTGGGCCGCGAGGCCGTAGCTGACGGTGCCGATCCAGGCCGCGTCACGCCGGTCGGCGACGCCCGCCAGCCGGCTCGCGAACCCTGGCCAGTCCCGCATCGCCAAGGCCGGATCGCCCGGGCCGAACACATCGGTCGCCGGCCAGGCCATATGCGCCGCCGCCAGGGCCGCCAGGACCAGTCCGGCCGCCGCGCCGCCGATCCGCAGCGCCCGTTCGCGCCTCCCCGGCTCGCGGGCGGCCGCCGCGAAGGCCGCGCAAAGTGCGAGACCGGGATAGAGCGGCGCCGGCCAATGGGCCTGAACCCGGTCGTGCAGGGCGTGCAGCAGCAGATAGGCGGCGAACGGCGCGCCGGTCGCCACAACCAGGAAGAGGTTCGGCTGCGCCGCCTCGCGTTCGCGCCAGGCCTTGAGCAACCCCGGCGCGGCGTAGATCGCCAACAGCGGATTGAGCAGGACGAACTGGACGCTCAAAAACTCCAACAGATGCGCGGGGGCGAAACCTTCGGGCGCGACGCGGCCGAACTGCTTGGCGAAGGACAGCCAGCCGTGCTCGGCGTTCCAGACGACGTTCACGGCGAACACCGCGCCCGCGACCGCCGCCGCGATCCAGGGCCAGGGCCGCGCCAGCCACCGTCGCCCCTGCCCGCTCGAGGCCAGCCACAACAGAACGCCGGGCCCCAGGAACAGGGCGGAATATTTCGACAGGCAGGCCAGTCCGGCGGCGAGCCCGGCCGCGCCCCACCACGCGGGCCGCTCGCCGACGCGGACGAGACAGGCCAGGGTGATCGCCCAGAACAGGGTGGCCGGCGCGTCCGGCGTCGCCATCTGGCCGCCGACGCCGATCAACAGGGCGGCGTTGTACCAGACCGCCGCCCGCTCGGCGGTCGCCCGCTCGCCGCCCAGGCGCCGGGCGAGGTCGTAGACGACGGCGGTGACCGCGACGCTGGCCAGGGCCGGCAGCAGGCGAACGCCGAGGGGGCCGTCGCCGGCGACCAGCGTCCCGACCCGGATCCACCAGGCGATCATCGGCGGATGGTCGTAATAGCCCGCCTGGAGGTGCCCCGCCCACAGGCGGTAATAGGCCTCGTCCTCGGTCAGCGGGATCGCCCAGGCGGCCGCCAGCCGCAGCACGACCGCCGCGCCGAGCAGCGCCGTCAGACGCCAGGAGGCCGGCGTCGCCCGGCCGGCGACCTCACCAAACCGCGACGGAAGTGCTGACATAGTTCCACAGGGAGCCGACCGCCGCGCCGCTCGCTCCGGCCAGCCACCAGACGGGCACATGCTCGTGCAGCATGGCCGCGACGGCGACGTTGGCGGCCAGACCGACCGAGCACAGGGCGCAGAATTTAAGGTAGCCGAGGATCAGGGCCGCGCCCTTCTTGCAGCGGTCGCGATAGGTGATGGCGTTGTTGATCAGGTAGTTCGAGGTCATCGCGGTCAGAGCCGCCGCCAATTGCGCCCAGGCGAAGCCGAGCCCGGCGTCGAACAGCCCGTGCAGCACGGCGAGATGGACGACCAGGCCGCTGGCGCCGACCAGCCCGAACACCAGCATGCGCGGGGAGATCAGATCGTGGGTCCGCTTGGCCAGGACCAGCCCGAGATAGTCGAGCGCCACCCTCCCATCCATCTTGCTGGCCCCGTCGGCGCGCTCGCGAAAGCCGTAGGGCAGCTCGACGATGCGCAGCGGCGACGGCTGCGAGGCGATGATGTCGAACAAGATCTTGAACCCGTCGGGCGACAGCCTGGGCGCCACCGCCTCGATCGCCGTGCGGCGGATCATGAAGAAGCCGCTGACCGGATCGGTGACGGGGGCGGTCAGGGCCAGCCGGCCGAACCAGGACGCGGCCTGACTGCCCAGCCGGCGCAGAGGGGGCAGGCCGTCGACGGGACCGGCGCCGTCCAGGTACCGGCTGCCGATCACCAGATCGGCGCGGCCCTCGCGCAGCGCGTCGAGCATGGCCGGCAGCAGGGTCTCGTCGTGCTGGAGGTCGCCGTCGATCACCGCCACATAGGGCGCGGCGCTGGCCATCGCGCCCTCGATCACCGCCCCGGCCAGGCCCCGGCGCCGGATTCGGCGCAGACACTGGATGCGGTTGTCTCCGGCGGCGAGCCGCTTGACGATGTCCGAGGTCCCGTCGGGGGAATCGTCGTCCACGAAGATCGCCTGCCACGCGGTGTCGCCGAGGCAGGCCTTCAACTTCTCCACGAGGCGCTCGACGTTGCGGCCCTCGTTGAAGGTCGGCACCACCACGGTCAGCTCGCAGGGCCGGAGCGCGGCGCGCGCCTCGGCGAAGCGAGGCGGCTCCAGAACGGCCGGAAAACTGGCTTCGATCAACGATGGCTCCCTGGCGGCGCAACCGCCTTCCCGGCGTCCCGCTTGCATGACGCCGCCGGCCGCGCGGCCCCTCAAACGCGCGCCGCGCCGCGCTCGACTGCCGCTGGCGTGAGGAATGTCGTAGATCAGGTCCGAAACGCGGATTCGCCTCGCTCAGCCGCGCGGAACCGCCGGGAACGGTAGCCTTGGACGACACTGCGCCTACGCCGCTGATGAGGGCCTATCTGGAGAAGCGCGACGAACTGACGCGGTTCTTCACGACCCGTCTCGGCTCGACGGCGGCGGCCGAGGACCTTGTCCAGGACATCTTCCTCAAGGTCGCCGCCACGTCGCCGGACGCGCCGGTGCGCAATCCCGGCGCCTATCTCTACCGCCTCGGCTCCAACCTGATGCTCGACAATCTGCGGGCCGGCCGCCGCGCGCTCGCCCGCGACAGCGACTGGCGCCGGCACGAGGTCGACGTGGTCGCCGGCCAGGACGTCGCCCGCCTGCCCCGCGCCGACGACGCGGCGGCGGCGAAGCAGCGCCTGGAACAGATCGTCGACGCCCTCCAGGCCTTGCCGCCGCAGGTCAGGGCCGCCTTCCGCCTGCACAAGTTCGAGGGGCTCAGCCACGCCGAAACCGCCGCCGCATTGAGGATCTCGCGCAGCGCCGTCGAGAAGCACGTCAGCGCCGCCCTCAAGCATCTCGTGCAGAGCCTGGGCGAATGAGCGTGACAGAAATGCCTCACCCCCGAAATTCCTGCGCGGACGCTGTCGTCGCGGCGGCGTCATTCAAGCGGAGATTTCCGATCGGCGCGAAGGTCCGGGCTGAATCATGAACGGCGAGAGGGACATCGAAGGGATGCGGGCGGCGCGGGAAGCCGCCGCCGACTGGTTCGCGCGCCTGCAGGCCGACGAGGCGAACGAGGCCGACTGGCGGGCGTTCCACCAATGGCTGGAAGCCGATCCCTTGCACCAGCCGGCCTATGAATCCGTCGAGGCGCTGTGGATCGAGCTCGACGAACAGGCCGTCGATGTCCGCGCGCGGCTCGCGCCGCCGCCGGCGACGCCGTTGCGGCCCCGCGCCCGGCGCTCGCGGCCCCTCTGGCCGATCCTAGCGACGGCGGGCGCCCTCGCCGCCGGGATCGCCGTGGCGGTCTTCGTCGTCCCGGCCCAGCAACCGACGGGCGCGGCCGTGGACTACGCCACCGCCAAGGGCGAGATGCAGCTGGTCGCGCTGGCCGACGGCAGCAAGGTCCGCCTCAACAGCGGCTCGCGCATCCAGGTCCGCCTCGACCGCGACGCCCGTCGGGTGACCATGGGCGACGCCGAGGCGGCGTTCGACGTCGCCAAGGACCCTGGACGGCCGTTCCTGATCGCCGCCGGCGACCGGACGATCCGGGTGGTGGGAACCGAGTTCGACGTCCTCAACCACGGCGGCCGCTTCGTCGTCACCGTCCGGCGCGGCGTGGTCGAGGTCGGCCCGGCCGACGACGGCGCGGCCCAGCCCGTCCGCCTCGCCGCCGGCCAGCAGCTGAGCCGCGACGGCGGCGGCGTTTCGGTTGTGCGCACCGTCGATCCCGATATAGCCTTCGCCTGGCGCGAGCGGCGGTTGATCTATCAGGGCCAAAGCCTGGGCCTGATCGTCGAGGACCTGAACCGCTATTTCGCCACTCCTATCCGCGTGGAAGGATCGGTGACGGCGCTGAAGTTTTCGGGCGTGCTGATGGTCGACGGGGAGGATGCGGTTGTCCGACGGCTGGAGGCGTTCCTCCCGGTGTCCGCCGAGCGTCGGCCTGGCGAGATCGTGCTCCGCGAACGATCGACGGCGCCGTGACGCCTTGCCGAGATCGCTGAGCGCGGCGCTGCTGGCCGGCGTCGCCGTCTGTTCTCCCGCCCTGGCCCACGCCGCCGCGCCGCCGCGCGCCTTCGACATTCCCGCCAAGCCGACCGGCGAGGCGCTGATCGATTTCGCGGTCCAGGCCGCCGTCTCCATCGACACCGGCGCCGCCGGCGGCTGCGGCGGCCGCAGCCGGGCGGTTCGCGGCCGGTTCACGCCCGAGGCGGCGTTGGCGCAGCTGTTGGCCGGCGGCCGCTGCACCTTCGTGGTCATCGACGCCAGGACCTTCCGCGTGCAGCCGCGCCATGACCGCCCCGCGCCCGCGCCGCCGCCACGGCCGGACGCCGCCGGGCCGCCGGTGGACGAATTGGTCGTCACCGCCACCAAGCGCGAGGTGCTGATCGACAGATCGCCCTACGCCCTGAGCTCGCTCAGCCGGCGCGACCTCGAGCGCCAGGGGGCGGCCGACCTGTCGGACCTCGCCTCGCAGCTGGCCGGGATCACCCTGACCAACCTGGGGTCCGGTCGCGACAAGATCCTGATCCGCGGCCTGTCGGACGGCGCCTTCACCGGCCGCACGCAGTCGACCGTCGGCCTCTATCTCGACGACGTGCCGATCACCTACAACGCACCCGACCCCGACCTGCGCCTGGTGGACATGGATCGCATCGAGGTCCTGCGCGGGCCTCAGGGCACGCTCTACGGGGCCGGCTCCATCGGCGGGGTGATCCACATGGTCACCCGCAAGCCGGATCTCGACGGCTGGGCCGCGGCGATCGGCGCCCAGGGCCAGCTCACCCAGTCCGGAAGCCCCAGCCACGCCGTCGACTGGATGCTCAACATTCCCATCGTCCGCGGCCGGCTGGCCGTGCGGGCCGTCGGCTACAGCGAGATCCAGGGCGGCTACATCGACGACGCGGGGCTCGGTCTCAAGAACGTCAACCGCACCTCGCGGGCCGGCGGCCGCATGGCGCTGCGCTACGCCGCGACCCCGAACTGGACCCTCAGCCTCGGCCTCGCCTATCAGGGGATCAGCTCGGCCGACACCCAGTACGCACAGGGCGGGCTGAGCCGGTATCAGCGGGACAACAGCGTGCGCGAGCCGCACGACAACGACTTCAACCACGGCTTCGCCACCCTCGAGGGCCAGACCGCCTGGGGCCGCCTGAAGATCTCGGCCTCGCAGGTCAATCACAGCCTGACCTCGCGGTACGACGCCACCCTGGCCCTGGCCGCCTTCCTGCCCGGCGCGGCCGGCGCGGCCGCCTATGACGAAAACGACAAGATGGAGCTGTTCGTCACCGAGGCGACGCTGTCCTCGACGCGGCCGGGGCGTCTGCAATGGCTGGCCGGCCTGTTCTTCTCGACCGGCGAGGAGACCCTGACCGCGGACCTGCGGTCGCCGCCCGGCGCGGGCGCCGCCGCCTATCGCGAGGTGCGCACCGACGAGATCGGCGAGATCGCCGTCTATGGTGAAGCGACCTACGCCCTGACCTCGCGCCTCAGCGTCACCGGCGGCCTGCGGGCGGTGCAGGCGTCGCGGCGGGTGGCCTCGACCGTGGCCACGGCCCTCGCGCCCGATCGCGGGTTCGACGGACGCTTCGACGTCGACAATCTCGCGCCCAAGGCGGTGGTCAGCTTCCAGGCCTCCGATCGCCTGATCGTCTATGGACAGGCGGCGGAGGGACACCGGATCGGCGGCTTCAACACCAGCGGCCCGGCGGGCCAGGTCTTCCCGGAGACGGGCGCGGGCCCGCAGCCCGATCGACGCTACAGCCCCGACGAGCTGTGGAGCTTCGAGGTCGGGGCCAAGCTGGTCCTGAACGGGGGCCGCATCCGCCTGCGCACCGCGGCCTATTACGCCACCTGGTACAATATCCAGAGCGACCAGTACCTGCCGTCCGGCCTGCCCTATACGGCCAATGTCGGCGACGGCGTCGTCTCCGGCCTCGAGGCCGAGGGCGACTGGCGGCTGGGCGATCGCTGGACCCTGCGCGGCGCCATGCTGCTGAACAACCCCGAACTGACCCATCGCGACGAGACCGCCGCCACGGCGGACGACGTCGGGCTTCCGGGCGTGCCGCGGGTCTCCGCCAGCGCCGCCGTCGACTATCGACGCCCCCTGACCGGGTCGCTGGCCGTGGTCGCCGGCGCCAAGGCCGCCTATGTCGGCCCCTCGCACCTGACCTTCGAGCAGGCCTCGTCGGCGCGGATGGGGGGCTATCTCACCGGCCGGCTGTCCATGGGCCTCGAAAGCCCGCGCATGCGCCTGACCTTCTTCGTCGACAATCCGGCGAACACCGCCGCCGACACCTTCGCCTTCGGCAACCCGTTCAGCATGCGCAGCGTCCAGCAGGTGACCCCCCTGCGCCCGAGGACGGTCGGCCTCGCCTTCAACTGGGCCTATTAGGCCAGGACGCCAAGGCGTCGCCCCGCGCTCCGGCCGGAGCCATGAACTTCCTTCAAACCGTTTCCGCGCGGGGTCGGCCGATCGGCCGACGGACGAAGCACGCCCGTTTGGCCTGTCCTTTCTGCGACGCGGCGGGCGGAATTAAAAAAATGAATTCCAAAATTGATTTTTATAATTTATAGGTAGGTCAAGTCTGGAGATATGACCATGCCGCCCCCCCCTCGACCGACCCGTGACTGGCAGGAACTGACCGAGCTCACCCACGGCGCGGCGATGGTGATCGAGCGCGTGCGCCTGACCGCCAAGGACATCGTCATCGAAGGGGCGTTCGAGCCGCCCGTGTTGGCGCAGCTGTCGGCCGACGATCAGGTGTTCATCGCCGCGTTCGTGCGCAGCCACGGCTCGATCAAGGAGATGGAGCAGGTGTTCGGGGTCAGCTACCCCACCATCAAGGCCCGCCTGAGCCGCCTCGCCACGGCCCTCGACCCGGTCGAGACCGATCCGCGCCCCTCGCGCGGCGACGTGCTCGACCGGCTGGCGCGGGGCGAGATCGACGCCGATCAGGCCGTGCGCGAACTGGAGAGCGGCCGATGATGCCGATGCTCGCCCTGGTCCGCGTCGAGCGGCCGCGCAGACGGCCGGTCCGGCTGTGGCTGCCGCTGTTCCTGCTGTGGCTGCTGCTGGCGCCGCTGGCCCTGCTCGCCGCCCCGCTGCTGATCGCCCTGGCCCTGCTGGGAATCTTCGGCCCGCTCCTCGTCGCCGCCGGCGTCTGGAGCGTGGTCAGCGCCTCGCGAGGCGCGTTGCTCACCGTCCACACCGGAGCCGACAGCTTCTCCCTCCGCTTACTCTAAGAAAGGACCGCCGCCATGAACGAAGAACGTCGCCGCATCCTGCAGATGCTGGCCGAAGGCAAGATCACCACGGACGAGGCCGAACGCCTGCTCGTCGCCATCGGCGGCGAGGCGTCCGCCGGCGCCGACGCCTCCTTCCCCATCTCCGAACGCCAGCCGAAGTACCTGCGCGTGCTGGTCGACGACGACAGCGCCGAGAGCCCGACCAAGGTCAACATCCGCGTCCCGATGCAGCTGCTGCGGGCCGGCGTGCGCCTGGGCGCGCTGATCCCCACGCACGCCCGCGCGCCGCTCAACCGCGCCCTCAACGAGCACGGGATCGACTTCGACGTCGGTCAGATCAAGCCCGAGAACGTCGAGGCCCTGATCCAGCAGCTCAACGACCTGAGCGTCGACGTCGACCAGGAAAAGACCAAGGTCCGGGTGTTCTGCGAATAGCGCCCGCCCCCGCGCGCCTCGACGGCTAGCCGAACGGCTGGTCGATCGAGGTCGGCGGCGTCGAGAACCAGCGCAGCCCGGCCTCGGTCATGTGGAAGCAGTCCTCCAGCCGAACGCCGAACGCGCCCGGGATATAGAGGCCCGGCTCGTTCGAGAAGCACATCCCCGCCGCCAGCGCGGTCGTCTCTCCGTGCACCAGGTTGACCGGCTCATGGCCGTCGAGGCCGATGCCGTGGCCGGTGCGGTGCGAAAGGCCCGGCAGCCGATAGCCGGGGCCATAGCCGAGCTTGGCGTAATAGGCCCGCACGGCGTCGTCGACCGAGCCGGCCGGGGCGCCGATCCTGGCGGCCTCCAGGGCGACCTGCTGGCCCTGGCGCACCTGGCCCCACACCTCGCGCTGGCGCTTGTTCGGCTCGCCGAACACCAGAGTCCGCGAGACGTCCGATTGATAGCCCTGGACATTGCAGCCGCAGTCCATCAGCACCACCTCGCCGTCGCGCACCTGTTGGGGCTTGCCCGAACCGTGCGGATAGGCGCTGGCCTCGCCGAGCAGGATCAGCGCGAATTCGGGCTCGCCGCCCAAGGCCTCGGTGGCGCCGTTCATGATCTCGGCGATGTCGGCCGGCGTCATGCCGCGCCGGATCTGGGCGGCGGTATGCCGGTAGGCGGCGATGGTCACGTCGGTGGCGGCCTGCATCAGGTCGAGCTCGGCCTGCGACTTGACCATCCGGCAGGGGCGAACCACCTCGGCGGCCGAGCGGACGGCGACGTCCGGCAGGACCTTGCGCAGCCCGTCGACCGCGAAATAGCGCACCGTCTCCTCGACCCCGACCACGCCCTGGGCCAGCTTGCGCTCGCGCAGCCAGGCGGCGACGACGGCCAGCGGGTTCTCGTCCTCCTGCCAGACGCGGACCTCGCCGGGGATGGCCAGGGTCTCGCGGACCGAAGGCTCCTCGAAGTGCGGCGTGACGATGCAGGCGTCGCCCTCGACGGGGATCAGGGCGGCGGTCAGGCGCTCGCTGCGATGCCAGCGCACGCCGGTGAAATAGGTCATCGAGGCGCCCGGCTCGATCAACACCGCCGAAAAGCCCCGCGCCCGCATCAGGCCCTGAAGCTTGGCGACCCGCGCCAGGCGCTCGGCCTGTCCGATCGGCTTGACCCCGCCGGTGATGGGCGAAAGGCCGCTTTGCTTGGCGGCCCAGGACGGCCGGGAGGAAAGCCCCAGCGCCGCGCCCGCGCCCACGGCCAAACCCAGGCCCAATACATGCCGCCGCCCGATCACCGCCATCGCCCCGCCGCTTCGAATACGCGAATCTGCAGCTTAACGACGGCCGGCCACGACGGCGAGACCGGCCGCGGCCTCAGATCGGGTTGTCGAGGCTGAACAGGTCGGCGACCTCGTCATAGGCGAAGGCTTCGGCGTAGCGGCCCCACTGGATCACCGCCTTCAGGGTCTGGGCGGCGTAGTCCTCGGACATGCTGTCCTCCAGCTCGTCGCGGAACCGCCGGGCGGGCGCCTGGTGCGAAGGCCGCTCGTCGAGGACCCGGCGGATGTGGGCGGCCAGGGGCACGAAGCTGAGCAGGTGCTGGCCGAACAGGTGCTTGCGCACGTCGACCTCGGCCTCGACATAGCGCCGGGCCGCCGGCAGCAGCTTGAGGTCGCCGCCTTCCAGTTCGGCGAAGCGCAACAGTTGCAGCACCTCGGCGATGGGGAACAGCTCGTCGGCCTCGTATTGCAGTTCGCTGGCCAGCTGCGGCAGGTCGGCCTTGCCGTCATAGGGGGCGGCGGCGATGGTCTCCATCAGGCCGGCGATGGTGTTGGTCGAAACCCGCGGCAACGCCATGCCCAGGCCGACGCCGGGGATCGAGCTGTCGCGCGGCTGGCCCGGTCCGGCGCGGGTGGTCATGCGGACATAGATGTCCTCGACCATGGCCCGGAAAGCCGGGTCGAGCCGGTTGCGCGGCTGCGGCAGTTCGACCTTGATCTCGGCGACGACCCGGCCCGGATTCGACGAGAACACCAGGATGCGGTCGCACATCAGCACCGCCTCCTCGATGTTGTGCGTCACCATCAGGATCGACTTGATCGGCATCTTCTTCTCGGACCACAGGTCGAGAAGGTCGGTGCGCAGGGTCTCGGCCGTCAGCACGTCCAGGGCCGAGAACGGCTCGTCCATCAGCAGCACCGAGGGATTGACCACCAGGGCCCGCGCCAGGCCGACCCGCTGGCGCATGCCGCCGGACAGCTCCTTGGGATAGGCGTTCTCGAAACCGTCGAGGCCGATCAGGTCGATGGCCGCCAGGGCGCGCTTGCGCCGCTCGTCCTTGGGGACCCGCTTGGCCTCCAGGCCGATCTCGACGTTCTGCATGACCGTCAGCCAGGGGAACAGCGCGAAGCTCTGGAACACCATGCTCACCGTGGTGTCGGCCTCGCCGGCGCGGCGCGGCAGCTCGACCACGCCCTCGGTCGGGCTGACCAGGCCGGCGATCGAACGCAGCAGCGTCGACTTGCCCGAGCCGGACCGCCCGAGCAGCCCGACGATCTCGTTCTCGGACAGGGTCAGGTCGACATTGTCGAGCACCAGCAGGCTGGCGCCCTGCGGCTTGCCGTAGCGGTGGCGCACGCCGCGGACGGTCACCAGCGGCAGCTTGGGGATCGCGTTCATCACGGGGCTCCCTTCTAGTCGAGACGGAGACGGCGCTCGGCGAAGCGGTACAGCGGCCGCCAGAGCGTACGATTGAAAGCGATGACGAACACCGACATCACCGCCACGCCCAGGGCGACGCGCGGATAGTCGCCCGCCGCCGTGGCCTTGGCTATGAACGATCCCAGGCCGACCGCCTCAAGGTGGCGGTTCCCCCAGGACACCGCCTCGGCGACGATGCTGGCGTTCCACGACCCGCCGGAGGCCGTCAGCGCGCCGGTGACATAATAGGGGAATATCCCCGGCAGCCCCACCTGCCGCCACCACTGCCAGCCGCGCAGGCCGAAGATCGAGGCCGCCTCGCGCATGTCGCTGGGAATGGCGCTGGCCCCGGCGATGACGTTGAACAGGATGTACCACTGCGTGCCGAGCACCATCAGCGGCGACAGCCAGACGTCCGGGCTCAGCTTCAACCCGACGATGGCCATGACCGCGAAGGGAAACAGCACGTTGGCCGGGAACGCGGCGAGGAACTGGGCCACCGGCTGCAGGCGCTCCGACCATTGCGGGCGCAGGCCGATCCAGACGCCGATCGGCACCCAGATCAGGCTGGCGATGGCGATCAGCACCACCACCCGCGCCATGGTGGCGAGGCCGAGGCCGAAAGTCGACAGCAGGTCTCTCCAGCTCAGCACCGGCGCGATGAACACCACCAGCAGCCAGACCGCCGCGCTGACCGCCGCGCCCACGGCGACGATCCAGGCCAGGTCGAGAACCCGCACCGCCGCCGGCGACAGCCTCGGCAGCGCCGGAACGTGCGGCCGCGGCCAGTCGATGGACGCCAGCCACCGCCCCGGCCAGGACAGCGGCGCGAGCAGCTGGCGGATGGCGTGGGTGCGCCGCACGAGATCGTAGAGCCAGGAGCGCGGCTGCGCGGCGGAGGCCGTCTGCTCGAAGCGGAACTTGTCGGCCCAGGCCACGATCGGCCGGAAGAGGAACTGGTCGTAAAGCACGATCACCACGCCCATGGCCCCGACCGCCAGGGCGACGGCGCCGAAGTCGCCCCGCCCGATGGCGATGGCCAGCCACGACCCGATGCCCGGCAGGGTGACGGTGGTGTTGCCGACGGTGATGGCCTCGGAGGCGACCACGAAGAACCAGCCGCCCGACATCGACATCATGGTGTTCCACACCAGTCCGGGCATGGCGAACGGCAGCTCCAGCCGCACGAACCGCCGCCAGGGCGACAGGCGGAACTGCCGCGAGACCTCGTCGAGGTCGCCCGGAATGGTGCGCAGGGCCTGGTAGAAGCTGAAGGCCATGTTCCAGGCCTGGCTGGTGAAGATGGCGAAGATCGCCGCGCACTCGACCCCCAGCTGCCGTCCGGGGAACAGCCCCATGAAGAAGGTCACGGTGAAGGTCAGGAAGCCCAGCACCGGCACCGATTGCAGGATGTCCAGGGCCGGCACGATCACCAGCTCGGCCTTGCGGCTCTTGGCCGCCAGCGTCGCCACCGTGAAGGTGAACAGCAGCGAGGCTCCCAGGGCGGCGAACATGCGCAGCGTCGTCCGCAGGGCGTATTCCGGCAGGCGCGCGGGATCGAGCGTCACCGGCTCGGTCTGCAGCTGCGCCAGCGGCTGGCCCATCTGCTCGGCGCCGTGCACGACCAGCACGGCCGCGCCCGCCAGCAGGATGAAGGCGACGATGTCGGCCCAAGAGGGCGCCGCCCCCGCCCCGACGAAGCGGGCGAGCGGGCGCGCACCTTTGGAGTCCTCAGCGAGGAATACCATGGCTCACCTTGTGTCCAGCCGCTGCGGCCGTCACGCGCGAGCCTTGGAAACTAGGCCCGAACGGACGCCCTCAGCGGCGCTCTCTGTCGACTACTGTCGCTAGGCATGGGTCTTGAGTTTCCGTGAAGGCGTCGGCCGACCAGCGATCCGCCGACGTCGGCCAAATGACCGGCCCGCCGGATGCTGTCAAGACCTGGCGGGCAGAAACATGCTGCGCCGCAAGATACGACGGAATTACGACGGAGCCCGCTGTTTCGCCGTTGCGCTGGCGCCGGCGGTCAGGACGTATAGAACTGCTCCGCGAAGCAGTTCACGAAGAGATCATGCGCGTTCCCGACCGTCGCGAAATCCTGATCGGCCTGTCGGCCCTCGTCGCCGCCTGCCAGGCCAAGCCGGCCTCGACCCTGGAGCGCATCCGCAAGTCGGGCGCGCTGCGGGTCGGGATCGAGGGCACCTATCCGCCGTTCAGCTATCAGGACGCCGCCGGCAGGCTCGACGGCTTCGAGGTCGATTTCGCCCGGGCCCTGGCCCGCCAGATGGGCGTCGAGGCCGAATTCAAGCCCACGCCCTTCGCCGGCCTGCTCGGCGCCCTGGAGGCGGGACGCGTCGACGTGGTGATCAACCAGATCACCATCACCGACGAACGGCGGAAGAAATACGATTTCTCCGAGCCCTATACGGTGTCGGGCATCCAGATCATCACCCGCGACGACCGCCGCGACATCTCCCGCCCCGCCGACCTCGCCGGCAAGAAGGTCGGCGTCGGCCTCGGCACCAATTACGAGCAGTGGCTGCGGGCCAATGCGCCGCAGGTCGTGGTGCGCACCTATGACGACGATCCCACCAAGTACCAGGACCTCAAGGCCGGGCGCATCGACGCCGTGCTGAACGACCGGCTCGTGGCCGCCGATTTCGTCAAGCGATCGGGCGAGCCGTTCATCGCCGCCGGGGTCCCGTTCGCCGCCCAGGGCGCCGGCGTGGTCTTCCGCAAGGACCCCGCCCTCAAGGCCGCCGTCGACCAGGCCATCTGGGCCATGCGCCGCTCGGGCGAACTGCCCGCCCTGTCGGTCAAGTGGTTCGGCGTCGACGCGACCCGCTGACCGATGGACGACGCCCTCCGCCTGATCGGCCAGTCCGCGCCGCTGCTGCTCAAGGGTTGCGGCTACACCGTGCTGATCAGCATCTCGGCGATGGTGCTGGGGCTGGGTTTCGGCTTCGTCCTGGCGCTGATGCGGCTGTCGCCCCTCGCCGCCCTGCGCTGGCCGGCCCGCGCCTACGTCTCGGCGATCCGCGGCACGCCGCTGCTGGTGCAACTGTTCCTGATCTATTACGGCCTGCCGCAGTTCGGGATCGAGCTCGGGCCGCTGGTCTCGGCGGTGATCGGCTTCACGCTGAGCGTGGCGGCCTATTCGTCCGAAATCCTGCGCGGCGCCATCGGCGCCATCGACAAGGGCCAATGGGAGGCGGCGGCGGTGCTGGGCATGAGCCGGCGCCAGGCCCTGCTGCGGATCATCCTGCCCCAGGCCCTGCGCACGGCGGCCCCGCCCCTGGGCAACAGCTTCATCGGCCTGGTCAAGGACACCTCGCTGGCCGCCACCATCCAGGTGCCCGAACTGTTCCGGCAGGCGCAGTTGATCACCGCGCGGACCTTCGAGATCTTCGCCATGTATCTGGCGGCGGCTGCGATCTACTGGGTGCTGTCGACCGCCCTCGCCGCCGTGCAGGGACTGGTCGAGCGCCGCGTGGCGGAGGGACGCCGATGAACGCCGTCGAGGCCAGCGGCCTGATCAAGCGCTTCGGCGAGACCGTCATCCTCGACGGCGTCGACCTGTCCGTCGCCGAGGGCGAGGTCGTCGCCCTGATCGGCCCCAGCGGCTCGGGCAAGAGCACCCTGCTCCGCTGCCTCGCGGGGCTGGAGCCGCTGGACGGCGGCGCGCTGCGGGTGGCGGGCGTCGAGGCCGGCGGCCGCACGCCCCTGGCCCGCGCCCTCGGCGGCCGGGTCGGCTTCGTCTTCCAGGGCTTCAACCTCTTCCCCCATCGCACGGCGGTGCAGAACGTCATGGAGGGGCCGGTCACGGTGCGGCGCGAACGCCCCGCCGCGGCGCGCGAGAAGGCCATGGCCCTGCTGGCCAAGGTCGGGCTGGCCGAGCGCGCCGACGCCTATCCGCGCGAGCTGTCGGGCGGCCAGCAGCAGCGCTGCGCCATCGCCCGCGCCCTGGCGATGGAGCCGGAAGTCATCCTGTTCGACGAGCCCACCTCGGCCCTCGACCCCGAACTGGTCGGCGAGGTGCTGGGCGTGATCCGCGACCTGGCCGCCGAGCGGCGCACCCTGATGATCGTCACCCACCAGATGGACTTCGCCCGCGACGTCGCCGACCGGGCCCTGTTCATGGACAGCGGCGCGATCATCGAGCAGGGACCGGCCAAGGCGTTGTTCGACGCCCCGTCCACCGAACGGGCGCGCCGCTTCCTCAGCAAGATGCGCGCCGCCTGAGCGCGGCTCAGAACGATTTGGGCAGACCAAGCACGTGGGTGGCCACGTGGCTGAGGATCAGGTTGGTCGAGATCGGCGCCACCTGATAGAGCCGCGTCTCGCGGAACTTGCGCTCGATGTCGTATTCCTCGGCGAAGCCGAAGCCGCCGTGGGTCTGGACGCACATGTCCGCCGCCGCCCACGACGCCTCCGAGGCCAGCATCTTGGCCATGTTCGCCTCCGAGCCGCAGGGCTGGCCGGCGTCGAACAGCGCCGCGGCGTGGTCGACCATCAGCGAAGCCGCCGTCACCTGGGCGTAGGCGCGGGCGATCGGGAACTGCACGCCCTGGTTCTCGCCGATCGGCCGGCCGAACACCTCGCGCTCCCTGGCGTAGGCGCTGGCGCGGTCGATGAAGAACCGGCCGTCGCCGATGCACTCGGCGGCGATCAGGATGCGCTCGGCGTTCATGCCGTCGAGGATGTACTTGAAGCCCTTGCCCTCGACGCCGATCAGGTTCTCGGCCGGCACCCGCAGGTTGTCGAAGAACAGCTCGGTGGTGGCGTGGTTCAGCATGGTGCGGATCGGGCGGATGGTCAGGCCGTTCCCCAGCGCCTCGCGCATGTCGACCAGCAGCACGCTCATCCCGTCCGAGGGCTTGGCCGCCTCGTCGCGCGGCGTGGTGCGGCAGAGCAGCACCATCAGGTCCGAATGCTCGGCCCGGCTGATCCAGATCTTCTGGCCGTTGACGACATAGGCGTCGCCGTCGCGGCGGGCGAAGGTGCGGATGCGGGAGGTGTCGGTGCCGCTGGTCGGCTCGGTGACCCCAAACGCCTGCAGGCGCAGGTCGCCGCTGGCCACCGCCGGCAGGTAGCGCGCCTTCTGCTCGGCCGAGCCGTGCTTGAGGATGGTGCCCATGGTGTACATCTGCGCGTGGCAGGCGCCGCCGTTGCAGCCCGACCGGTGGATCTCCTCGAGCACGGCCGTCGCCGCGCCCAGGCCCAGGCCCGAACCGCCATAGGCCTCCGGGATCAGGACCGACAGGAACCCTTCGCGGGTCAGGGTCTGGACGAACTCGGCCGGATAGGCGCGGTCACGGTCATGGGCCCGCCAGTACTCTCCCGGAAAGCCGGCGCACAGCTTGCGGACGGCTTCGCGGATCTCGGGAAAACTCTGGTCGGTCCGGCCGTTCATGTTCGGTCTCGCGGCGTGGCGGTCATCGACGCATAGGCGGGCGCAAATCCCGAGTCCAAGACAAATTCAGGCGCCGCAAGGTCAAGCGTCGCGCCGCCCGGAACCCGTCCGATCCCCGTGGACGAACGCGACGGCGATCCCCATCTTAGGCGGCGACAAGGATGGAGGTTCCCATGCGCCGCACTGTTTCTCTCCTCGCCGCGGCCGCCTTCTCGGCGGGCGCGATCACTCTCGGCGTCCTGCCGGCCTCGGCCGCCGACGCGCCCGCGCCGCCGGTTTCGAGCATCGACATCGTCATCGGCCCCGGCCTGCAGAAGCAAGCCGACGACTACGGCGCCCGCGAATTCGGCTACCTGTCCGAAGATCTGAAGAAGTCGGTGACCGGCGCCCTGAACCGCTCGGGCCGGCTCGCGCCCGACGGCGGCAAGCTGGAGCTGGTCATCAGCGACGCCAAGCCGAGCCGCCCGACCTTCGCCCAGCTCGGCCGCAAGGCGGGCCTGTCGATGATGAGCCGCAGCCTCGGCGGGGCGACCATCACCGGACGTCTGGTCACGCCGAACGGCGACATCCCGATCAACTATCGCTGGTACGAATCCGACCTGCGAAACCAGTTCGCCACCACCACCTGGTCCGACGCCGAACAGGCCTTCGACATGTTCGCCGGGCGCCTTGCGCGGGGCGAGCTGCCGAACCGTCCGGCCACGCGCTGACGATTCTGACCATTGTTCACTTGACGAGGCCGGGGCGCGACAGGGCAGGATGAGGAAACCGTCCGGCTGACAGGACGGCGTGTAAGAAAGTGCGTGGAGGCGACCCCATGGCCCAGGCGACCAGCCGCAGCCGAACAACCTTGGCCGCGTTCGCCGGTCCGTCCCTGCCGCTGGCGGCCCTGGGCCTGCCCCTGGTGGTGTATCTCCCCAACCACTACACGGCCACGCTGGGCCTCGACATCGGCATGGTCGGCTGGGCGTTCCTGCTGGTCCGGCTGATCGACATCGCCTTCGACCCGCTGTTCGGCGCGGTCCTCGACCGCACGCACTGGCGGATCGGCCGCTTCAAGCCCTGGCTGGCCATCGGCGCGCCGCTGGTCCTGGTCGCCGTCTACATGCTGTTCATGGCCGAGCCCGGGGTCGGTCCGGCCTATCTGTGGTTCTGGCTGATCACCGCCTATATCGGCTATTCGATCTGCGTCCTGTCCCACATCGCCTGGGGCTCGACCCTTTCCACCGACTACAACCAGCGTTCGCGCGTCTACGCGTTCTGGCAGACCGGCAACGTCGTCGGCATGATCCTGGTGCTGCTGCTGCCCGTGCTGCTCAACCACGTCCCGGCCCTGACGGGGCGGATGGGCGGCGTCCAGGCCATGGGCTGGTTCATCATCGTCACCCTGCCGGTCATGCTGGCCCTCGCCCTGCGCTTCGTGCCGGAGCCTCGCATAGCGCGGGCCGACCATGGCGCGCAGGCCGGCCTGGGCGACTATTTCGCCCTGTTCGCCTGCCCGGCCGTCCTGCGCATCCTGGTCGCCGACCTCCTGCTCGGCCTGGCGCCGGCGGTGGCGGGTTCGCTGTTCTTCTTCTATTTCGAGCAGGCCAAGGGCTTCCCCAAGGGGACGGCGGAGGCGTTGCTGCTGGTCTATTTCGTCGCCGCCATCGTCGGCGCCCCGATATGGGTCAAGCTCTCCCAGCGGTTCGGCAAGCACGTGGTCCTGATCGCCTCGTCGGTGGTCTACGCCGTGGCGCAGTTCGCCGTGGTCGTGCTGCCCCAGCACGATTTCTGGCTGGCCACGCCGTTCCTGATCTTCGCCGGCCTGCCCTATTCGGCGGCGCCGTTCCTGCTGCGGGCCATGCTGGCCGACGTCGGCGACGAGGAGCGGCTGCGCACGGGCGTCGACCGCACCGGCCTGCTCTACGCCATCCTCACCGGCACGGTGAAGGTCAGCCAGGCCCTGGCCGTGGCCAGCTTCATCGTCCTGGGCGCCATGGGCTTCGATTCCCACAACCCGGCCGCCACCACCCAGACCGGCCTTCTGGGCTTGCAGGTGCTGTACGCGGCCGCGCCCGGACTGCTGGGCCTCTTGGCGGCGTGGGTCATGGTGGGCTATCCCCTGACCGAAGCGCGCCACGCCGAGATCCGGGCGCGGCTGGCGGAGCGGGACGCCGCTCCGCCGTCCCAGAAACCCGTCCCGCCGCCGGTCGCCGATGCCCTCAACGCCCCCGCCGAATGACCACCCGCTGTTCCAGCTCCTGGAGATCATGGCGCGGCTGCGCGACCCGGCCGGCGGCTGCCCATGGGACCTGGAGCAGACCTTCGCCACCATAGCGCCCTACACCATCGAGGAAGCATACGAGGTCGCCGACGCCATCGAGCGCGACGATCTGCGCGACCTCAGGGAAGAGCTGGGCGACCTGCTCCTGCAGGTGGTGTTCCACGCGCGCATGGCCGAGGAGCGGGGCGCGTTCGACTTCGCCGACGTGGCGCGGGCGATCAACGACAAGATGGTCCGCCGTCACCCGCACGTGTTCGGCGACGCCGTCCACCGCGATTCCGCCGAGCAGACCGAGGCCTGGGAAGTCATCAAGGCTGACGAGCGCGCCGCCAAGGGACGCGCGGCCAGCCTGCTGGACGACGTTCCCGCCGGCCTGCCCGCCCTCACCCGCGCCGTGAAGCTGACCAAGCGGGCGGCCCGCGTCGGCTTCGACTGGCCGACCCCGGCCAAGGTCATCGAGAAGCTGCACGAGGAGCTGGGCGAACTGCAGGCCGAGATCGACGCCGGCGATCGGGCCAAGGCCCGCGAGGAGCTTGGCGACCTCTTGTTCGTGTGCGCCAACCTGGCCCGCAAGCTCGACGTCGAGCCCGAGGACGCCCTGCGCGCGACCAACGCCAAGTTCGCCCGCCGCTTCGCCTTCATCGAGCGCAGCCTGGCGGCGCAAGGCCGCTCGCCGGACCAATCGGACCTGGCCGAGATGGACCGGCTCTGGGACGCCGCCAAGGTCGCCGAGAAGGCCTGACCGGACGGCCAGTCGCCGGCTATTCGGCGGCTTCGCGCAGCAGGGCTTGCGGGAACTGACGCTCGAAGCGGCCCAGGGCCTGACGGTCCAGCCGCACCGACACCAGCACGCCGCCGTCCTCGTCCTCGCCGCGCGAGACCACGCGGCCGTTGCGGTAGAGCCAGGCCAGCGCCTGGCCGTCGCCGGCCGACAGCCGCGCCTCGACCGCCGCATCGTCATCGACCATGCCGGCCAGCAGGCGCAGCAGGCGCTCGACGCCCTCGCCGGTGACGGCCGAAACCGCCATCGCCGGCGCGTCGCCCGCGTCCAGGGTGCGGATCGCCCGGGCCATGGTCGGGCCCTGCTCCTCCTCGGGCAGCAGGTCGATCTTGTTCCAGACCTCGACGATCTTGCGGCCGCTGTCCTTGCCGGCGCCGATCTGCTCCAGCACCGCCTCGACATCGGCGGCCTGGGCGCGGCTGTCGGGGCCGGCGATGTCGCGCACGTGCAGGATGATGTCGGCCTCCTGCACCTCTTCCAGAGTGGCGCGGAAAGCCTCGACCAGCTCGTGCGGCAGGTCCGAGATGAAGCCGACGGTGTCGGACAGGATGGCGGGCCGCCCGTCGGGCAGCCTCACCGTGCGCAGGGTCGGGTCGAGGGTGGCGAACAACATGTCCTTGGCCTCGACCTCGGCGGCGGTCAGGCGGTTGAACAGGGTGGACTTGCCGGCGTTGGTGTACCCCACCAGCGCGATGGTCGGATAAGGCGCCTTCTTGCGGGCCGAACGATGCAGGCCGCGCGTGCGCCGGACCTCGACCAGCTCGCGCTTGAGCTTGGCGATGCGTTCGGCGATCAGGCGCCGGTCGAGCTCGATCTGGGTTTCGCCGGGACCGCCGGTCTTGCCCAGGCCGCCGCGCTGGCGCTCCAGGTGGGTCCAGGTCCGCACCAGGCGCGAGCGTTCATAGTCCAGCCTGGCCAGCTCGACCTGCAGCCGCCCTTCCCGCGTGCGGGCGCGCCGGGCGAAGATCTCGAGGATCAGGCCGGTGCGGTCGATGACCTTGGCGCTCCAGGCCTTCTCGAGATTGCGCTGCTGCACCGGCGTCAACTGGTCGTCGACCACCACCACGTCGGCCCCGATCTGTTCGGCCAAGGCGCCGAGGGCCTCGACCTTGCCGCGGCCGAACAGGGTCGCCGGCATGGCGGCGCGCAGCGGCGCAAGCTCGGCCACCTCGATCTTCAGGTCGAGCGCCTGGGCCAGACCGACGGCCTCGTCGAGCCGCGCACGCGGATCGCGCAAGGCCGCCTCTCTGGCGCGGGCGGGATGGACGACGAGGGCGGTCTGGACCGCCGGACGCCGATCTATGAACTTTTCGCTCAATCTTCGCCGTCTTCGCTCGGTTCATACAGCTGAACCGGTTGCGCGGGCATGATGGTCGAGATGGCGTGCTTGTAGACCAGCTGCGATTGCCCGTCGCGGCGCAGCAGCACGCAGAAGTTGTCGAACCAGCTCACCACGCCCTGCAGCTTGACCCCGTTGACCAGAAAGATGGTCAGCGGCGTCTTGGACTTGCGGACGCTGTTGAGGAAGGTGTCCTGGAGATTCTGTTTCTTGTCGTTCGACATAGGCTTGCGCCTCTCTTGTTCTTGATCGGAGGCACAACGCCTCCACACACAAACTTGATGCCCGCCGCGTCCCCTATGGCCGTCGACCGCGCACCGGCTCGCCGCCCGGTCACGTCAAAGCGCCCGGGCGTTTTGCACATATAGAGCGCGAAGGCGCGTCGCGACAGGCCCCGGACGCCCGTTTCCGATCGGAACGCCGTCGATGGCGACGATCGGGGTGACCAGCGAGCCGGCCCCGGTGATGAACGCCTCCCTCGCCGCCTTGGCGTCCTCGGGCGAGAACGGCGCCTCGGACAGGGTCAGGCCCTCGCGCGCGACCAGCTCGAACACCGCCCGCCGGGTGACTCCGCGCAGGATGTTGGCGTTGGTGTCGCGGGTGCGCAGCACGCCGTCCTTGTCGACGATCCAGGCGTTGGACGAGGCGCCCTCGGTGACCAGCCCCAGGTCGTCGACGAACCACGCCTCGATGGCGCCCCGCTCGCGCGCCGCCTGCTTGGCCAGGACATTGGGCAAAAGGCCGATGGTCTTGATGTCGCAACGCCCCCAGCGGTTCTCCGGCGTGGTGACCACGCTGGCCCCGACGGCGGCGCGGGCGTCGGCCGCCGCCCAGTCGACGGCCTTGGCGGTGACCACCACGCTGGGCGGCGGGGCCGGGTTCGGGAAGGCGTGGTCGCGCCGCGCGGTCCCCCGCGTCACCTGCAGATAGACCAGCCCCTCCCGGACGCGGTTGCGCCGCACCGTCTCGGCCAGGACGATCTCAAGCGCCCGGCGCGTCATCGGCGGCCTGATGCGCAGCTCGGTCAACGAACGCCCGAGCCGTTCGAAATGCCCGTCAGCGTCGACCAGCCGCCCGCCGAACAGGGCCCAGACCTCATAGACCCCGTCGGCGAGCTGGTAGCCGCGATCCTCGATGTGCACGACCGCCTGGCCGTGCGGGACATAGCGGCCGTTCACATACGCGATACGCGACATCAATCCTCGTCCTCGTCCGCGCGGGTCGGCGCCACGCCCAGGGACTTGAGCTTCCGATGGAGCGCCGAGCGCTCCATGCCGATGAAGTTGGCGGTGCGCGAGATGTTGCCGCCGAACCGCATGATCTGGGCGTTGAGGTACTCGCGCTCGAACACCTCGCGCGCGTCGCGCAGCGGCAGGGCGATGACCCGATCCGGCCCCACCGATGCGGCGGGTCCGGCCCCGGTCACCTCGGCCGGCAGCATGTCGGCGGTGATCGCCTCGGACGGATCGCCCGTGGCCAGGATCAGCAGGCGCTCGATGTTGTTGCGCAGCTGGCGCACGTTGCCGGGCCAGGCGTGGACCTGCAGCGTGGCGATGGCGTCGTCGTTGAGCCGCCGGCGCGGCAGGCCGGTGGCCTCGCTGATGCGGGTGATGAAGTAGTCGACCAGCTCGGCGATGTCCTCGCGCCGCTCCGAAAGCCCCGGCACCTGCATCGGCACCACGTTCAGGCGATGGAACAGGTCCTCGCGGAAGCGTCCGGCGACGATCTCCTCGCGCAGGTCGCGCGAGGTGGACGAGATCACCCGCACGTCGACCTGGACGTCCTGGTCGCCGCCGACCCGGCGGAAACGCTGGTCGACCAGCACGCGCAGGATGCGCCCCTGCGTCTCGCGCGGCATGTCGCCGACCTTGTCGAGATAGAGGGTGCCGCCGTGGGCCCGTTCGAACACGCCGATCTTGCGCGGACGGCCGCCGTCGCCCTCCTCGCCGAACAGCTCCAGGTCCATGCGTTCGGGGGTCATGTCGGCCGCGCCCAGGGCGACGAACTCGCCCTTGGCGCGCGGGCTGGCGCCGTGGATCAGCCGGGCGACCAGCTCCTTGCCCGAGCCCGGGGGCCCCGAGATCATCACCCGGCTGTTGGCCGGCGCGATGCGGCCGATCAGTTGGCGCAGGTGCTGGGCGGCGGCCGAGCGGCCGACGAAGCCGTCCGGCACCACCGCCTGCTGGCGCAGCCGCCGGTTCTCGCGCTTCAGCGTCGCCGCCTCCAGAGCCCGCTCGACGATCAGCAGCAGCCGGTCGGATTTGAACGGCTTCTCCAGGAAGTCGTAGGCCCCGCGCTTGATGGCGCTGACGGCGGTCTCGATGTTGCCGTGGCCGGAGATCATGATCACCGGCAGGTCGCCGTCGAGCTCCTTGACCAGATCGAGCAGCTCCAGGCCGTCCATGCCGCCGCCCTGCATCCAGATGTCGAGGATCAACAGCGCCGGCTTACGCGCCTTGATCGCCGCCAGGGCGGCCTCCGAATGCTCGGCGGTGCGCACCGCATAGCCTTCGTCCGACAGGATGCCGCCGACCAGTTCGCGAATGTCGGCTTCGTCATCGACCACGAGAATGTCTGCGGCCATCGATCCCCTCACCCTTCGACCGCGGCGCGCGCGGTCTCTTCGCTGTCGCGGCCGGCGGCCGCCCCATCCTCATGCCTGACCGTCGGGATGCGCAGGATGGCCCGCGCGCCCGGCGGCGTCGCCGCATCCTGCAGAGTCAGTCCCCCGCCATGGTCCTCCAGGATGCGCTTGACGATGGCCAAGCCCAGGCCCGTGCCCTTCTCGCGGGTGGTCACATAAGGTTCGGTCAGCCGGTGGCGCTCCTTGGCCGGCAGGCCGACGCCGTTGTCCTCGATCTCGTAGCGCAGGCCGCCGTCGTCGACGACCAGCGCGGCGGCGACGCGCCCCTGCACGCCGGGATCGGCGGCGCGGCGCGCCTCGACCGCCTCGCCGGCGTTCTTGAGCACGTTGGTCAGGGCCTGGCCGATCATGCCGCTGTCGCAGACGATCCGCATCTCCTGCAGCGGCTCGACGATGTCGAAGGCCACCTCGGGAACGGCGACGCGCTGGGCGAACACCGCCTGGCGCAGCATCTCGGCGGCGTCGCACTCGGCGAAGGTCGGCGCCGGCATCCGCGCGAAGGACGAGAACTCGTCGACCATGCGGCCGATGTCGCCCACTTGGCGGATGATGGTGTCGGTGCAGCGGTCGAAGGTCTCGACGTCGGTCTGGATGTCCTTGCGGTAGCGGCGGCGCAGCCGCTCGGCCGACAGCTGGATCGGCGTCAGCGGGTTCTTGATCTCGTGGGCGATCCGCCGCGCCACGTCGCGCCAGGCGGCGTTGCGCTGGGCGGTGATCAGGCGGGTGATGTCGTCGAAGGTCAGCACCAGGCCGTCGGACGAGTGGCCGCTGGCCCGCACGCGCAGGCGGCGCATCTCGCGGTCGCGGACGAGGTCGACCTCCTCCTCTGCGTCGACGCCCGTCTCGGCGGCCCGCGCCGCCACGGCGACGAACTCCGGCGCCGCCTCGGCCAGCGACAGCCCGTAGACCGGTCCGTCCAGCCCCAGCAGCGCCGCCGCCTGGCGGTTGGCCGCCGAGATGCGGCCGTTGGAGTCCAGGCCGACCACGCCGGCGCTGACGCCGGCCAGCACGGTCTCGATGAACTGCCGCCGGGATTCCGCATCGGCGCTGGCGGCCCGCAGCTCCTCCTGCTGGGTCTGCAGGTCGTAGGTCATGCGGTTGAAGGCGCGGGTGAGGACGGCGATCTCCTCGGGGTCGTCGCGGGTCTCCACCCGCGCGGTCAGGTCGCCGGCGGCGACGCGGTCGGCCGCCTTCACCAGCCGTCCGACCGGCGCCGATATGGTGTTGGCCGCCGACATGCCCAGCCAGACCGCGCCGACCAGCACCAGCAGCGCAGTCTCCAGATAGCTGAGGGCGAAGTCGATCTGGATGCGCTTGCGGTTCTGGGCGGTGTCCCGGTACTCGGTCACCGCGCCCTCGGCCTGGCGAAGGTAGGAGAAGATGCCGCTGTCCACCGGACGGACGACATAGAGATAGGCGTCGGGATAGGCCCGCAGCCGGAACACCGCCCGCAGCAGGTCGGCCGATTCCATGGCCCCGATCCGCAGCTCGCCGGCGTCGGCGCCGGCGATGGTCTTGGCCGGCGGGGCGCGATAGGGCGGCGGCTCGTCCACCTCGGCCCGGGCCAGGATGCGGCCGTCGCGGTCGATCACATAGGCGGCCGGGAAGCTGTGGTACGAGGCCTGCAGGGCGAGGAACTGGCCGTACTTGATCGGGGCCTGGCTGATGCCGGGAGCGGCGGTGTTCAGGTCGCCCGACATCAGCTCGACGTCGTGCTGCATCGAGGAGATCTGGCCGTTGTAGTACGAGCGCGCCACCTTGGCGCTGTTCTCGACCACCGTGCTCACACGCTTGGTGAACCAGCTCTCGACGCCCTGGTTGACCAGCAGGCCGAAGAAGAAGGCGACCACCACCGCCGGCACCACCGCCACCAGCGCGAACAGGGTGACGAAGCGCAGGTGCAGCCGCGCGCCCGCGTCGCGCGCCTTGGCGGCGAACAGCTTGAACACCCGCCAGCCGACGAGGCCGGCCAGGGCGAGGATCAGCACCAGATTGGCCGACAGTATGATCAGGACGGTGCGGCTGGCCGGTCCGAGCGGTCCGGTTCCCGGCGCCGACGAGGCCAGGAACACCGCCCCGGCGGTGAGCACCGCCGCCAGCACGTAGCCGACGCCGAGGAGGTAACGGGACTCCAGCCAGACCCGCCAGCGAGGCGTATCCGATCCGGCTTCGTCGATTCGCGGACGCCCGTTCACCATGGCGTGAACACTAGGGGAGACTGAGCCCTCCAGGCAACAGAGATGTTGCGTAAAAACTTCAGCGCTTCGGCTTGACCATTTCGACGCCGAGATCGTGGATCTTCTTGCGCAGGGTGTTGCGGTTGAGGCCGAGAATCTCGGCGGCGCGCACCTGGTTGCCGCGCGTGGCGGCCAGGGTCAGCCGGATCAGCGGGACCTCGACCTCGGCGAGGATGCGGTCGTAGAGCCCTGGCGGCGGCGCGCCGTCCGGCTGGTCGGCGAAGTAGACGGCCAGATGCCGCTCGACCAGCTGGGACAGCGTGACCGGCCCCTCGTCCGACGCGGCGGGGGGCGCGTGGTCATGCAGTTCGCGCTCGATGATGCGCGCGGTGATCAGCTCCTCGGAATAGAGCGCGCAGACCCGGCGGACGAGGTTTTCCAACTCCCGGACGTTGCCCGGCCAGGCGTGGGCCTTCAGGCGCTCCAGGGCCCCGGCGTCGATGGTCTTGGCCGGCAGGCCCTCGCGGTTGGCCCTGAGCAGGAACGAGCGCGCCAGATCGGGAATGTCCTCGGTACGGTCGCGCAACGGCGGCAGGCGGACCGGGGCCACGTTCAGGCGGAAGAACAGGTCCTCGCGGAAAAGGCCCTGCTGGATCAGGCCGCGCAGGTCGCGGTTGGTGGCGGCGATAATGCGGACATTGGGCCGGCGGCCGGTCCGGGGATTGACCGCCGTCTCCGAGCCGTCGATCACCCGCAGCAGGCGGGTCTGGGCGTCCAGCGGCATGTCGCCGATTTCGTCGAGAAACAGCGCCCCGCCGTCCGCCTCGACCAGCTTGCCGACGTCGCCGTCGCCGCCCAGGCCCCGATGGTAGCCGAACAGCTCGGTCTCGACCCGCTCGCGCGGGGTGGCCGCCAGGTTGATGACCACGAAGCGGCCGTCGCGGCGGCGGCCCAGGTCGTGCAGGGCGCGGGCGACCAGCTCCTTGCCGGTGCCGGATTCGCCGGTGATCAGCACGGTCAGGTCGGTGCCGACCAGCCGGGCGATGGTGCGGTAGACCTCCTGCATCGGCGCCGAACGGCCGATCAGCGGCAGGCGCTCGTCGCGCACGGCCCGCGCCTGGGCCTTGGCCGCCTCGCCGTCGGCCGGCCGCGACAGCGCCCGCTTGGCCGCCGCCGTCATGTCGTCGAGGTCGAACGGCTTGGAGACGTAGTCGAAGGCGCCGGCGTCGGCGGCGTTGACGGCGGTGAGCAGCGTGTTCTGCGCGCTCATCACGATCACCGGCAGCTTGGGCCGCTCCTTGCGGATGCGCGGCAGCACGTCGAAGACGTTCTCGTCCGGCATCACCACGTCGGTGATGACCAGGTCTCCCTCGCCTTCCGACACCCATTTCAGCAGGGTGGCGGCGTTGCCCGTGGCCCGCACCTGATAGCCCAGCCGCGTGAACGTCTGGCTGAGCACCAGCCTGATAGAGGCGTCGTCGTCGGCGATGAGGATCTTGCGATTGATCGAGGACATGGCCGACCGTTACTCCGGGATCGCCTCAGGGTTCGATAGGCAGCAGCACGCGGAACACCGTCCGGCCGGGCGCTGACTCGAAATCGATCAGCCCGCCGTGGGCGCCGACCAGTTTCGCGACAAGAGCCAGGCCAAGGCCCGCGCCGAACGTTTTCGACGTGACAAAAGGCTCGAACAGGTGGTCGCGCAGATGCGCCGCCACACCGGGGCCGTTGTCCTGGACGCGAACCTCCAGGGGCGCGCCGCGCAGGGCCTGGCCGCTGGCGGCGCGGACGCGGACGCCGTGCCGGTAGGCGGTCGACACCGTCACCTCGCCGCGCCCGTCCCCGCGGGAATGGGCCGCCTCGGCCGCGTTCTTGACCAGGTTCAGGAAGATCTGGATCAGCTGGTCCTCGTCGCCATAGGTGGGCGGCAAGGACGGGTCGTAGCTCTCGCGCAGGATCAGGCCGTCGGCGACGCCGTTGGCGGCCAGGGCGCGCACCCGGTCGAGCACCTCGTGGATGTTGACCGCCAGGCGGACGGGCGCGGCGTCGTCGGAAAACGCCTCCATGCGGTCGACCAGCCGGCGGATGCGGTCGGTCTCGTCGACGATGAGCTGGGCCAGCGGCGCATCCTCGGCCTTGGCGCCGCTCTTCAGCAGTTGGGCCGCGCCGCGAATGCCGGCCAGGGGGTTCTTGATCTCATGGGCCAACATGCGGCCGAAGCCGACCACCGAACGCAGGCCGGCGGCGTCGGGCGTGCGCTCCGACCCGGGCCCGGCCCCGCCCCGCACATGCAGGGTCAGCAGCACGCAGCCGTCGGCCAGAGGCGTGGCCGCGCCGTCGGCCTCGAAGGCCGGATGGCCGAAGAGGTTGATCTCCAGCCCGCGCTCGCGCACCTGCGCCCCGGCCTCGACGGCGCGGTCGATCAGCGAGACCAAGGTGGAGCCCGGCGGCAGGGCGTCGCGGAAGCTCCCCCGCGAGAGCAGGGCCAACCCCTGGCCGAACAGGTCCTCGGCCGCCTCGTTGGCGGCGGTCAGGGCGCCGTCGGCGCCGACCACCAGGGCCGGTTCCGGGCTGAGGTCGAATGCGGCCGCGCGCAGCCCCCTGTCGGCGTCGGCCTCGGCCGGGCGGTGACGCCGCTCGGTCACGCCGCCAGCCTGGCGGCGTCGCCGTCCAGCCAAAGCGCCGTGAGGCCGGCCTCGACGGCCGCCGGCGCCTCCAGGCGGCAGAGGTCGGCCTTGGCGGCCCGGCGCCGAGCCGCGTCGCCCGGCCAGGGCGCCGCCTCGACGTACCAGCCCAGGTGCTTGCGGAACATCTTCAGGCCGAGCCTCTCGCCGTAGAAGGCCAGGCTGTCGCGGAAGTGTTCGAGAGCGACGGCGAGCCGCTCGGCCGGCCCGGGCTCGCGGAACACAGCCCCGTCCAGCGCCGCCTCGATCGCCGGCGCGGCCCAGGGGCGCCCATAGGCGCCGCGGCCGATCATCACCCCGTCCGCCCCCGAGGCCGCGATCGCCTCGCAGGCCGTGTCGCCGTCGACGATGTCGCCGTTGACGATCACCGGGATCGACACGGCCTCCTTCACCCGGCGCACCGCGGACCAGTCGGCGCGCCCCTTGTAGAACTGGCAGCGCGTGCGGCCATGGACGGTGACCGCCCGCACGCCGGCCGCCTCGGCCCTGGCGGCCAGTTCCGGAGCGTTGCGCGAGGCGTCGTCCCAGCCCAAGCGCATCTTGACGGTCACAGGAACGTCCGTCGCCTCGACGGCGGCGCGGATCAGGCTTTCGGCGAGGTCGAGGTCGCGCATCAGCGCCGAACCCGACAGCGCGCCCGTCACCTCCTTGGCGGGGCAGCCCATGTTGATGTCGACGATGTCGGCGCCGGCGGCCTCGGCCATGCGCGCGCCCTCGGCCAGCCATCGCGGCTCGCGGCCGACCAGCTGGATGACGGTCAGGGGCAGCCCCTCGCCCACCGCCGCGCGCCGGACCACGTCCGGCCGCCCCTTGGCGAACTCGGCGCAGGCGACCATCTCGGTGGCGACATAGGCGGCGCCCAGGCGGGCCATGGCCATGCGGAACGGCAGGTCGGACACGCCGGTCATCGGCGCCACCCATACCCGTCCATCCACCGTCGCCGCGCCGACCGAAAGGCTTTTGCCCATTTTATAGACACCTTGCTCGGCTAGTTTTTAGGCAAATTTCACCCCTGCGTCCAGTCTGGACATGGGTCGGCGAACAGCCGACACACGGGGCATGACATTCGCAGCAGTGATCGTCGCCGGCGGCGCCGGCGCGCGCGCCGGTCAGGGGCCGGCCAAGCAGTGGCGCGTCCTGGCCGGCAAGCCGGTCCTGCGCTGGTCGGTCGAGGCCCTGCTGGCGGCCGGCGCGGCCGAACTGGTGGTTGTGATCCCGGCCGGCGAGACCGACCAGGCCGCCGCCGCGCTTCGCGGACTGGAAGGCTGGACCCTGACGCCCGGCGGCGCGACCCGCGCGCGTTCGGTGCAGGCCGGGCTCGCGGCCCTGGCCTCGCCGGGGGAGAACCCCGTCCTGGTCCATGACGCCGCCCGCCCGTTCGTCGGGCGCCGGCACGTCGCGGCCTTGCTGACCGCCCTGGCTGACGCCGACGGCGCCGTTCCCGCCCTGCCGGTGTCCGACACCCTGAAGCGCGGCGCGCCCGACGAGGGCGTGTCCACCGTCTCTCGCGACGGCCTCTGGCGCGCCCAGACCCCGCAGGCCTTTCGGCTGGACGGGTTGCGGCGGGCCTACGCCCAATGGCCCGCCGACAGCGAACCCACCGACGACGCCGGCGTCGTCGAGCGGGCGGGCGGGCGCGTGGTGCTGGCCGCCGGCGATCCGTTGCTGATGAAACTGACCTATCCGGAGGATTTCGCCATGGCCGAGGCCCTGGCCGGCGCCGCCCGCCTCACCCGCGTCGGGCAGGGTTTCGACGCCCATCGCTGGGGCCCGGGCGAGGCCGTGTGGCTGTGCGGGGTCCGTATCGACCACGACCAGACCCTGATCGGCCATTCCGACGCCGACGCCGGCTTGCACGCGGTCACGGACGCCCTGCTGGGCGCCGTCGGCGAAGGCGACATCGGCGACCATTTCCCGCCGACGGACCCGCGCTGGAAAGGCGCGGCCTCGGACCAGTTCCTGCGCCACGCCGCCGACCTGGCGCGCGCACGCGGCGGGGTGATCGTCAATGTCGACGTGACGCTGATCTGCGAGCGCCCCAAGATCAAGCCGCACCGTCAGGCCATGCGCGCCCGCCTGGCCGAGATCCTCGACCTGCCGCTCGACCGTGTCAGCGTCAAGGCGACCACGACCGAGGGCATGGGCTTTCCCGGCCGCGGCGAGGGCCTGGCGGCCCAGGCGGTCGTGGCGGTGCAGACCCCGGCCTGATAACAATTCCCCACCCCGCCGACCAGGACGCCGCCGATGTTCAGCCTTGAGATCGAGACCCTCGCCCGGCTGCTGATCGACGAGGCGCGCGAGCGGCGCCTGCGCGTCGTCACCGCCGAGAGCTGCACCGGCGGCCTGGTCGGCGGCGCGCTGGTCGGGGTGGCCGGCTCGTCCGACGTCTACGAGCGCGGCTTCATCACCTATTCGAACCGGGCCAAGGAAGAACTGCTCGGCGTGCCGGGCGACCTGATCGCCGACGCCGGCGCGGTCTCCGAGCCCGTGGCGAGGATAATGGCCGAAGGCGCCCTCGCCGCCGCCAACGCCCATGTCAGCGTGGCCGTCACCGGCGTGGCCGGCCCCGGCGGCGGCACGGCGTTGAAGCCGGTCGGCCTCGTCCACTTCGCCACCGCCCGCGCCAACGGCCCCATCGTCCACCGCGTCGAGCGCATGGGCGACATCGGCCGCGAGGCCGTGCGGCTGGCCAGCGTCGCCATCGCCCTGGAGATGTTGCGGGACCGGATCGCCGCCTGACATGCCCCGGTCGGAACCCGCCCGCGCCGCCCGCCTCGGCCTGTCGCAGGCCATTCGGGCGGCGGCGGCCAAGAAAGCCGAGCTTCGGCACGCCATCCGCGTCTCGATCGCCGTCGGCGTCACCTTCGCCATCAGCATTCTGCTGCGCCTGCCCCAAGGCTATTGGGCGGTGTTCACCGCCGTCATCGTGGTGCAGGCCAGCATCGGCGGCACCATCGCCGCCTCGCGCGACCGGCTGATCGGCACCGTCGTCGGGGCCTTCGTCGGCGCGGGCGCGGTCTATCTCAAGGGGACCACCGCCCTCGACCAGGGCCTGGTGCTGTGCGCCGTGGTGGCGGTGCTGGCCTTCGCCGCGGCGGTGCGGCCCAGCCTCAAGGTCGCCCCGATCACCGCCGTCATCGTCATCATCGCCGGTCCCCATGACGTCGGCCCGCTGCACGCGGCCCTGATGCGCACGGCGGAGATCACCATCGGCGGGGTGGTCGGGGTCTGCGCCACCCTGTTCATCTTCCCGGCCCGCGCCCACGACGCGGCCGTCGATCATCTGGCCAAGACCATGCGGCAGGTGGCCGACCTGCTGGCCCTGCATCGCGAGCAGCTCAACGGCGTGGACGTGGCCGATTCCATCCAGTCCACCCAGGTGGCGATCCGCACCTCCCTGGCCGCCGTCGAGGCCGCCATGAGCGAAGCGGTCCACGAGACCGCCTCCCGCCTGAGCGACCGCGACGTGCCCGAGGCGGTTCCGCGCACCCTGTGGCGCATCCGGGGCGACGTCGTCACCATCGGCCGCGCCTTGGACGCACGCCTGCCGCCGACCGTGCTGGAGCACCTGCGGCCGGCGGTCAGCGACCTGCTGGCCGCCCAGAGCGACCGCCTGCGCGCCTGCGCCGAGGCGATCCGCAATCGGACCGTTCTCGACAAGGCCCAGGCGATGGCCGTCGCCCACAGCGGCTTTCAGGAAGCGGTCGAGACCATGCGCGTCCAGGGACTGACCGACGTGCTCGGCTTCGACGTCGCCTCGCGGGTGTTCGGACTGGTCTTCGCCCAGGAGAACCTGTTCGCCAACATCGGCGACCTGTCCGACCGGGTGACGGAGATGGCGGCGGGCCGGACCTGAACCGTGCTCAGGCCGGCCCGGCGGGCGCCTCGGCGGGGGCGTAGAGTTCGGCGGCGCGCGCCTCGAAACAGGCGATCAGCCGGTCGACCGCATGGTGGAAGTTGGCGGCCAGCAAGGCGGTCAGCAGCCCCGACTTGAACTCGAAATCGATCAGGAATTCGACTTTCGAGCCCGCGCCTTCCGGAGAAAACCTCCAGCTGTTCGACAGCCGCTTGAACGGCCCATAGAGCAGGTTGACCTCAACCGTCCGCGCCACGGCGTCGCGCCGGACCCGCGTGGCGAACCGCTCCTTCAGGAAGGAAAAGCCCACCGCCGCCTCGGCGTCGACGGTCGACACCCCTTCGCCGGCCTCGCGTCCGTTCCAGGTGCGCATGGCGGTGATCCAGGGCACGAACTCGGGATAGCGCGAGACGTCGCCGACCAGTTCGAACAACTGCTCGGGGCGATAGGGCAGAACGTGGACGACGGCGTGGCGCAAGGCGTATCAGCGACCGGCGGCGGTTTCGCGGGCGCGGCGGGCGGCCTGCAGGCGGGCGAAGTCCTCGCCCGCGTGGTGGGACGAGCGCGTCAGCGGACTGGCCGACACCATCAGGAAACCCTTGGCGCGGGCGATGGCTTCATAGGCCTTGAACTCGTCCGGCGGCACGAAGCGGTCGATGGCCGCATGCTTGCGGGTCGGCTGCAGGTATTGGCCGATGGTGATGAAGTCGACGCCGGCGGAACGCATGTCGTCCATCACCTGCATCACCTCTTCCTTGGCCTCGCCGAGGCCGACCATCAGGCCGGACTTGGTGAACTGGGAGGGATCGCGCTCCTTGACCCGCTCCAGCAGGCGCAGCGAATGGTAGTAGCGGGCGCCGGGCCTGATCTTGAGATAGAGGCGCGGCACGGTCTCCAGATTGTGGTTGAAGACGTCGGGACGTGCGTCGATCACGGTTTCGGCCGCCCCGTCCTTGCGCAGGAAATCGGGAGTCAGGATCTCGATGGTGGTCCCGGGCGCGGCGGCGCGGATGGCGCGCACCACCTCTGCGAAGTGGGCCGCCCCGCCGTCGCCCAGGTCGTCGCGGTCCACCGAGGTGATGACCACGTGCTTCAGCCCCATCTGGCGAACGGCGTCGGCCACCCTGGTCGGCTCGGTGGGGTCGAGCGCCTCCGGCAGGCCGGTGCGGACGTTGCAGAAGGCGCAGGCCCGCGTGCAGGTGTCGCCCATGATCATCATGGTGGCGTGTTTCTGCGACCAGCACTCGCCGATGTTCGGACAGGCCGCCTCCTCGCAGACCGTGACCAGCCCGCCATCCTTCACGATCTTGCGCGTCTCGTTATAGATGTCCGCCCCGACGCCGGTGCCGGGCGCGCGCACGCGCAGCCAATCCGGCTTTCGCAGCGTCGGCGTGTCCGGGCGCGACTGCTTTTCGGGGTGACGCGCGGCCCGGTCGGCGCCGACCTTGCCGTTCACGGTGTCGATGAGGGTGACCATGCCCCCTAAATCGGGCTTTGCGCCGCCAGGATCAAGCCGTTTGCGCCGATAGAGACGAACCCCGCCATGCGCCCTTGCCGCCCCCCGCCGACGCAGACGACAGTGCCGCCCCGATGCGCCGCCCTCTCCTCGCCGTCGCCCTGGTCTCGACGCTCGCCGCCTGCGACGGGCGGGACGCGCGCGCGCCGTTCATCGACAGCAGGCCGCCGGCCAGCCTTGCGCCGCGTTTCTGGACGCCGCCGGGCTGGGCCTGGGGCCTGATCGAGACCTCCGGCCGGCCGGCCGTGCGCTACGGCGTCGCCGGGCCCGCCGCCGCGCCGCGGGCCCACATCCTGCTCCTGACCGGCTACGGCGAGTCCGCCGAGGCCTATTTCGAGACGGTGCGCGACCTGACGGCCCGGCGCTACGTGGTCTGGGTGCTGGAGCGGGCCGGCCAGGGCGGTTCGGGCCGCTACGCCGGGCGGCGCGACCTCGGCGCGGTCGCCAGCCTCGACGACGACGCCGCCGCCGCGCGGGCCATGATCGACGAGGTCATCCGCCCCCGTCCCGGACAGCCGCTGGTGATGGTCGGCCAGGGGCTTGGCGGAACCGTCGCCGCCATGACGCTCGGCCGCAGTACACGCGGCGTCGACGGCGCGGTGCTGTCCGCGCCCTTGCTGCGGCTCGACCGCCCGCCGGGGCTGGACGGCAAGATCGCCTGGGCTCGCCGGCTCGGCCTGAGCGGACTGCGGCCGAGCCGCGACGGCGGCTGGAAGCGCGCGGCCCGCAGCGACCCCGAAGACCGGGCCGGGGTGCAGAACGCCTGGCAGACCGCCAACCCCGACCTGCGCATGGGCTCGCCCGGGCTCGGCTGGTACGGCGCCGTGGGCGACGCCCTGAGCGACCTCGAACGCAGGCCGGTCGGCGATGTCGCGATCCCGGTCCTGACCCTCGAAGCGGCCAGGGAGGCCGAGGCCGACCTGAAGGCCCAGGACAAGCTGTGCGGCCGCCTGCCCGACTGCCGCGTCGAGAAAATCCCCGACGCCGGGGCCGGACTGCCGTTCGAGGCCGACGGGCCGCGCGGCGTCTGGCTGGCCGCGATCGTCGCCTTCACCGAAGCGAAAATCCCGAAATCGCCAGCGCCTTAGCCCGAACACCTCGCCTTCCGTCACGCCATGTTACGCATCTTTTCAACACGTGAACGGAGCGATAGGGTCGTGACAATGACAGGGCCAGAAGTTTTCGGGGAGATTTCGCCCAATGCCGCGCGCCTTTGATGCGCGAAGCGCCGAGCGGTCGGTTTTCGACGCGCTGCTCGACGCTCGTGACCGTTTCGGAGCCAAGAAGCTCATCCTGGAGGACCAGGACCGCAGGCCGCTCAGCTACACGGACCTGATCCGCGCCAGCTTCGCCCTGGGCCGCAAGATCGCCGCCATGACGACGCCCGGCGAACATGTCGGGGTGCTGCTGCCGTCCGGCGCCGGTGTGGTGGTGACGTTCTTCGCCCTGCACGCCTTCGGGCGGACGCCGACCATGCTGAACTTCACGGCCGGCATCCGCAACCTCAAGGCCGCCTGCCGCATGGCCGGGGTCAAGCGGGTGCTGACCGCCCACCGCTTCATCGACCAGGCCAAGCTCGACGACCTCGTCGACGCGCTGGAGGGCGACCAGACCATCACCTATCTGGAGGACGTGCGCGAGACCATCGGCCTGGCCGACAAGGTGTTCGCGGCGACAGCCGGGCTGTTTCCCCGCCGCTTCCGGACCGAGACCCGGCCGTCGGACGCGGGCGTCATCCTGTTCACCTCGGGCAGCTTCGGCGCGCCGCGCGGCGTGGTGCTGAGCCAGCGCAACCTGATCGCCAATGTCGAGCAGATCGCCGCCCACATCGACCTCGACCCGAACTGGGTGATGTTCAACCCGCTGCCGACCTTCCATTGCTTCGGCCTGACCGGCGGCGTGCTGCTGCCGCTGCTGACCGGCATGAAGGCGTTCGAGTATCCCTCGCCCCTGCATGTGAAACAGATCCCCGCCTTGATCCGGGACTCCAAGGCCTCGATCCTCTTGGCCACCGACACCTTCGTGAACCAGTACGCCCGCGCCGCCGATCCCGGCGACCTCAGCGGCCTGGAGTTCGTGGTCTGCGGCGCCGAGAAGGTTCGCGACGAAACCCACGCCCTGATCGCCGAACGCTTCGGCGGCGTGCCGCTGCTCGAAGGCTACGGCGCCACCGAGGCCTCGCCGGTGATCGCGGTCAACAAGCCGACCGACAACCGTCGCGGCACGGTCGGCGGCCTGCTGCCGGGCGTCGAGACTCGCATCGAGCCCGTCGAGGGCATCACCAAAGGCGGCCGCCTTTTCGTTCGCGGCGCCAATGTGATGGCGGGATATCTTAATGAGAGCGGCGAGCTTGAGCCGCCGGTCGACGGCTGGCACGACACCGGCGACGTGGTGACCATGACCGACGACGGCTGGATCACCATTCTCGGGCGAGTGAAGCGCTTCGCCAAGATCGGCGGCGAGATGGTGTCGCTGACCGCCGCCGAGGACCTGGCCGCCCAGACCTGGCCGGACTCGCGCCACGCCGTGGTCGCCATGCCCGATCCCAAGAAGGGCGAGCGCCTGGTGCTGGTCACCGACAAGCTGGACGCCAGACCGGCCGAGCTGGTCGCCCGCGCCCAGGCCATCGGCGCGCCGGAACTGGCCGTGCCCCGCCGCATCGTGCGCGTCACCGAAGTGCCGGTGCTCGGCACCGGCAAGACCGACTATGTCGCCATCCAGCGCATGGCCGAAACCGACGCCCGCGCCGCCTGACATCCTCGCACGTATGAAAAAGGGCGGCGGTCCGAAGGCCGCCGCCCTGCTTCTTCCGGCCGAGGCCGCGTCCGCTAGATGTGCAAGGCCTGGCCGAAGGCGTCGAGCGTCGCCTCGTGCATGGCCTCGGACATGGTCGGGTGCGGGAACACCGTCGCCATCAGCTCGGCCTCGGTGGCCTCCATGGTGATGGCGATGGCGAAGCCCTGGATCATTTCGGTGACCTCGTGGCCGATCATGTGCGCCCCGAGCAGCGCGCCGGTCTTGCCGTCGAACACCGTCTTGACGAAGCCGTCCGTCTCGCCGGCCGCCACCGCCTTGCCGTTCACCTTGAACGGGAAGCGCCCGGCCTTGACCTCGTAGCCCTTTTCCTTGGCCTGGGCCTCGGTGAGGCCGACCGAGGCGACCTGCGGGTTGGCGTAGGTGCAGCCCGGGATCGGGGCGTTCAGCCCGTTCGACTTGAGGCCGGCGATATGTTCGACGCAGTGCACGCCCTCGTGGCTGGCCTTGTGGGCGAGCCAGGGCGGGCCGGCGACGTCGCCGATGGCGTAGAGGCCGGCGACGTTGGTGGCCCCATGGGCGTCGTTGACCACATGGCCGCGGTCGACCTTCACGCCCAGGGCCTCGAGGCCGAGGTTCTCGACATTGCCGTCGATGCCGACGGCGACGATGGCGATGTCGGCCTCCAGCGTCTCGGCCTTGCCGCCCGCCTCCAGGGCGATGCTGACGTCGCTCTTGGACTTGGAGAGCTTGGTCACCTTGGCGCCGACGCGGAACTTGATGCCGCGCTTCTCGAACGCCTTGTGGGCGGCCTTGGAGACCTCCTCGTCCTCGACCGGCAGGATGCGCGGCAGGGCCTCGATCACCGTCACCTCCGAGCCGAGGGCCCGGTAGAAGCTGGCGAACTCGATGCCGATGGCGCCCGAGCCGACCACGAGCAGGCTCTTGGGCGCGGCCTTGGGGACCAGGGCCTCGCGATAGGTCCACACCCGCTCGCCGTCCGGCTCCAGGCCGATGGCCGGAATGGTGCGGGCGCGGGCGCCGGTGGCCAGGATCACGTGCTTGGCCTGGACGGTGCGCGAACCGCCGTCCTTGAGCGCCACCACGACCTTGGGCGCGGGCGAGCCCTTCTCCAGCCTGGCCTCGCCCGAGATCACCTCGATCTTGTGCTTCTTCATCAGGAAGGTGACGCCCTGCTCCATCTGCCGGGCGACGCCGCGCGAGCGTTCGACCACCTTGGCGAAGTCGTAGGACCGGCCCGTGACCGACAGGCCGTAGGCGTCGAGGTGGCCGAGCTGCTCATAGACCTCGCCCGACTTCAGCAGGGCCTTGGTCGGGATGCAGCCCCAGTTGAGGCAGACGCCGCCGAGCTTCTCGCGCTCGACGATGGCGGTCTTGAAGCCGAGCTGGCTGGCGCGGATGGCGGTGACGTAGCCGCCGGGGCCCGAACCGATGACGATGACGTCGAAATCAACAGCCACGTGGAAACTCCGATATCCGCCGCAATCAAACCAGCATGGTCATCGGGTCTTCGATCAGACCCTTGAACGCCGCCAGGAAGCGGGCGCCGATGGCGCCGTCGACCACGCGGTGGTCGCAGGTCAGGGTGACGCTCATCACCGTGGCGATCGCCAGTTCGTCGCCGCGGACCACCGGCCGCTTCTCGCCGACGCCGACGCTCATGATCGCGCCCTGCGGCTCGTTGATGATCGAGGCGAAGCTCTTGATGCCGAACATGCCGAGGTTGGACACCGAGAAGGTGCCGCCCTGGAACTCTTCGGGCTTCAGCTTCTTGGTGCGGGCGCGCTCGGCCAGATCCTTCATCTCGGCGGAGATCTGGGCCAGGCCCTTGGTCTCGGCCGCCCGGATGATCGGGGTGATCAGGCCGCCCTCGACCGCCACCGCCACCGCCACGTCGGCATGGTGGTGCATGGCGATGCCTTCCGGCGTGTAGCTGGCGTTGGCTTCCGGCACGCGCTTCAGGGCGACGGCCGCCGCCTTGATGACGATGTCGTTGACGCTGACCTTGACGCCGTCCTTCTCCAGCACGGCGTTGATCTTGCCGCGCGCCGCCAGGAGGTTGTCGATCTCCAGGTCGATGGTCAGGGGGAAATGCGGCACGTCGCGGAAGCTGTCGGTCATGCGCCGGGCAATGGTCTTGCGCATGCCGTCCAGCGGCACGAGGTCGTAGGAGCCGGCGGGGATGCCCATCTGCTCCAGGCTCTTGTGCTCGCGCGGGGCCTGGGCCGCGGCGGCGGCCGGCGCGGCGACGGGTTGCGGCGCGGGCGTCCTGCCGGCCAGGGCGTCGATGTCGCGCTTGATGATGCGGCCGTGCGGGCCTGAGCCCTGCACCGTCTTCAGGTCGAGCCCGGCGGCCTGGGCGAGGCGCTTGGCCAGCGGCGAGGCGAAGACGCGCTCGCCGCTCGTTTGAGGCGCGGGCGCGGCCGCAGTCACGACGGGAGCGGGCTGAGCGGCGGCGACCGGCGCGGGCGGCGGGGCGGAAGCCGGCTTGGCTTCAGGCGCGGGGGCCGCCGCGGGCGCGGGCGCGGCGACGTCGCCCTCGCCCTTCAGCTTGGCGATGGGCGTATTGACCTTCACGCCCTCGGAGCCTTCCGGAACGAGGATGGCCTCGACCACGCCCTCGTCGACGGCCTCGACCTCCATGGTCGCCTTGTCGGTTTCGATTTCGGCGATCACGTCGCCGGCCTTGACCTCGTCGCCCGCCTTGACGTGCCACTTGGCCAGCGTCCCCTCCTCCATGGTCGGAGACAGGGCGGGCATCAGGATGTCGATCGACATGTCCTCTTCCTCAAGCGTTCGGGACGGCCGGGGCGAAGGTGGTCGGAGTCCAGCGCGCCAGACGGCGGGCCAGCCGAGCCTCGTCGGTCTCGTCCTCGTAGTTCGCTGGTTCGGCGGCCCGGCCGTCGAACCCTTCCAAATCCACGCCCGCCGCGTTCAGGGTGGCGAGCTTGCCGGCCGCCCCCTCGATCGCCGAGGCGATGTAGCAGCCGCACGTCCGGCAGATCAGCACCTCGGAGACCCGCCGCCCGAAGCGGTAGGCCGCAATGGCGCCGGGCGCGGCGGCGATGAGCAGACGGCTTTCCGGGTCGCTGGTCGTCCTGGCGCCGTGGCGACGGCAGAAGCCGCACTGGCAGGCGCGCAGGGGCAGCTCGGCCGGCGCTCTCGATGGCTCGAAAGCGATATGGACCGCGCCGCAGTGACACGACCCGGAGAGCGTCATGCTCACCGGTAGCAGACCGCCTTGGCCGCCTCGATCACCTTCTCCACCGACGGCAGGGACAGGGCTTCGAGATTGGCGGCGTAGGGCAGCGGCACGTCCTCCTGATGCACCCGCGCCGGCGGGGCGTCGAGATAGTCGAAGCCGTCCTTGACGATGCGGGCGACGATCTCGGCGCCGACGCCCATCGGGCCCCAGCCTTCCTCGACCGTGACCAGCCGGTTGGTCTTCTGGACGCTTTCCAGCACCGTGTCGGTGTCGAGCGGGCGGATGGTGCGCAGGTCGACGACCTCGGCCTCGATGCCGTCCTTGGCCAGTTCCTCGGCCGCCTTCAGCGCGTGGCCGACCATCCGCGAGTGGGCGGTGAGGGTCACGTCCGAGCCCTGGCGGCGGACCTTGGCCTTGCCGATCGGCAACACCCAGTCGTCCACCTGCGGCACGTCGAACTCGACGCCGTACATCATCTCGTGTTCGAGGAAGACGACGGGGTTCGGGTTGCGGATCGCGGCCTTGAGCAGGCCCTTGGCGTCGGCCGCGTCGTAGGGCGCGATGACGATCAGGCCGGGCACATGGCCGTACCACGACGAGTAGTCCTGGCTGTGCTGGGCCGCCACCCGCGCCGCCGCCCCGTTGGGGCCGCGGAACACGATCGACGACTTGATCTGGCCGCCGGACATGTAGAGCGTCTTGGCGGCGGAGTTGATGATCTGGTCGATCGCCTGCATGGCGAAGTTCCAGGTCATGAACTCGACGATCGGCTTGAGCCCGGCCATCGCCGCGCCCACGCCCAGGCCGGCGAAGCCGTGCTCGGTGATCGGGGTGTCGATGACGCGGCGGTCGCCGAATTCCTGCAGCAGCTCGCGGCTGACCTTGTAGGCGCCCTGGTACTGGGCGACTTCCTCGCCCATCAGGAACACCTTGTCGTCGCGGCGCATCTCCTCGGCCATGGCGTCGCGCAGGGCGTCGCGGACCGTGGTCTTGACCAGGGCGACGCCGGCCGGGATCTCCGGATCGTCGCCGACGACCGCCCGCGCCGGAGCGCCGACCGCCGCCGCCGGGGGCTTGGCCTCAACCGCCGCCGGCGCGGGCGCCGGCTCGACCGGCGCCGGAGCGGGCTGGGCCGGACCACCTTCGCCGTTCAGGCGGGCGATCGGGGTGTTGACCTTCACGCCCTCGGCGCCGGCCGGGACGAGGATGGCCTCGACAACGCCCTCATCGACGGCCTCGACCTCCATGGTCGCCTTGTCGGTCTCGATCTCGGCGATCACGTCGCCGGCCTTGACCTCGTCGCCCTCTTTCACGTGCCACTTGGCGAGGGTGCCCTCCTCCATGGTCGGAGAAAGGGCCGGCATCAGGACTTCAACGCTCATTGCGCCGCCGCCTCCAGATAGACGTCGGTGTAGAGCTCGGACGGATCCGGCTCGGGGGATGTGCGGGCGAACTCGGCCGCGTCGGCGACGATCTTCTTCACCTCGGCGTCGACGGCCTTCATGGCGGCTTCGTCGGCCCAGCCGTTCTTCTCGAGCCGCTCGCGCAGGTGATCGATCGGGTCGCGGGTCTTCTTGACCTCGTCGACCTCTTCCTTGGTCCGGTACTTGGCCGGGTCGGACATCGAGTGGCCGCGATAGCGGTAGGTCTTCATCTCAAGGATGTAGGGCCCCTTGCCGCTGCGGGCGTGCTCGGCGGCGCGGGCGCCGGCCTCGCGGACCGCCAGCACGTCCATGCCGTCGACCTCCTCGCCCGGTATCCGGAACGAGACGCCGCGCTTGTAGAGATGGGTCTCGGCCGCCGAGCGCTCGACGCTGGTGCCCATGGCGTAATGATTGTTCTCGATCACGTAGACGATCGGCAGGGACCAGAGCTCGGCCATGTTGAAGCTCTCGTAGACCTGGCCCTGGTTGGCCGCGCCATCGCCGAAATAGGCGTAGGCGACCTTGCCATTGGCCTCGTAGCGGTTGGCCAGCGCCAGGCCGGTGCCCAGCGACACCTGAGCCCCGACGATGCCGTGGCCGCCGTAGAAGCCGGCGTCGACGCTGAACATGTGCATCGAGCCGCCCTTGCCCTTGGACGAGCCGCCGGCCCGGCCGGTCAGCTCGGCCATCACCTCGCGCGGGTCCATCCCGGCCGCCAGCATGTGGCCGTGATCCCGGTAGCCGGTGATGATCTGGTCACCCTTCTCGGCGATCGACTGCATGCCGACCGCAATGGCTTCCTGGCCGATGTAGAGGTGGCAGAAGCCGCCGATCAGGCCCATGCCGTAGAGCTGCCCCGCCCGCTCCTCGAAGCGGCGGATCAACAGCATCTCACGATAGAATTCGAGCAGTTCGTCCTTGCCCACCCGGGCATTGACGCCGGCGTCATCGGCCTTGCCCGACGACGCCTTGGTTGTGCGCGTACGCGCCATACGCTTCTCCCGGGCTTTGATAAGGCGGCCCTCGTGTGGAAACCACGGGGCCGAACAGCGGACCCGCGTCAGGGTTTCGTGCGGATCACATAGTCCCTCGGGTCGGAGAAACCTAGTAGGGATCGCGCGCGCTCTTCCAACAGGTCCGCCGAGAGGCTTCCGTCGCGTAATAGACGGGCACGGGCCTCCAGGTCCATCCGTTCCGACCGCAATTTCGACAGCTCAGCCGATTTTTCCGACAGGGCCTCGTTGCGCTTGTCGACGAGCAGCAGGCCGCGGTCGCCGGTCAGGGCGTGGAATCCAAAATAGAAGATCAGGAAGGCCAGGACGGCGGTGGGCAGGTAGGGACGGTAGCGCGCGAACACGGCCTAGCTCCGGGGCGCCGAAGGCGAGCGGCGACTCGCAGGAAGAATCGGCCGTCAGGGTTAATCGATCGTTGAATCGCGGCGTTGAATGGACGAATCGGCCCCGCCGGCGCGCCAGACGGCCGGCGGGGCGTCGCGATCAGCGGCCCTTCAGGGCCTTGCGGCCCAGATAGATCGCCTGTTCGTCGAGCTGCTCCTCGATCCGCAGCAGCTGGTTGTACTTGGCCAGCCGGTCGGAACGGGCCAGCGAGCCGGTCTTGATCTGGCCGCAGTTGGTGGCGACCGCCAGGTCGGCGATGGTCGCGTCCTCGGTCTCGCCCGAACGGTGGCTCATCACCGCCGTATAGGCCGCGCGCTGAGCCATATCGACGGCGTCGAGGGTCTCGGACAGAGTGCCGATCTGATTGACCTTGATCAGGATCGAATTGGCGAGGCCCTGCTCGATCCCTTCGGCCAGGCGGGCCGGATTGGTGACGAACAGGTCGTCGCCGACCAGCTGCACCTTGCCGCCCAGGCGCTCGGTCAGCAGCTTCCAGCCGGCGAAATCGTCCTCAGCCATGCCGTCTTCGATCGAGACGATGGGGAACTTGCCGACCAGGCCGGCGAGGTAGTCGACCATGCCGCCCTGGTCGAGGGTCTTGCCCTCCCCTTCCAGCACATAGCGGCCGTTCTTGAAGAACTCGGTGGAGGCCACGTCCAGGGCCAGCTGGAAGTCGTCCCCGGCCTTGTAGCCGGCGCCCTCGCCCGCCTTGACGATGAAGGCCAGGGCGTCCTCGGCCGAGGCCAGGTTGGGCGCGAAGCCGCCCTCGTCGCCGACGTTGGTGTTGTGGCCGGCGTCCTTCAGCGCCTTCTTCAGGGCGTGGAAGATTTCCGCGCCCATGCGCAGGGCGTCGGAGAAGGTGTCGGCCCCGGTCGGCAGGATCATGAATTCCTGGATGTCGATCGGATTGTCGGCGTGGGCGCCGCCGTTGATGATGTTCATCAGCGGCACTGGCAGCACGCGGGCCGAGACGCCGCCGACATACTTGTAGAGCGGCAGGCCGGCCGATTCGGCCGCGGCCTTGGCCGTGGCCAGGCTGACGCCGAGGATGGCGTTGGCGCCGAGGCGGCTCTTGTTCTTGGTCCCGTCGAGGTCGATCAGCAGCTGGTCGATGCGGCGCTGGTCCTCGGCGTCGACGCCCGACAGCGCGTCGAAGATCTCGCCGTTGACGGCCTCGACCGCCTGGCGGACGCCCTTGCCGCCGTAGCGCTTCTTGTCGCCGTCGCGCTTCTCGACCGCCTCGTGGGCGCCGGTGGAGGCGCCGGACGGCACGCCGGCGCGGCCGAAGGCGCCGTCCTCCAGCACCACGTCCACCTCGACCGTCGGATTGCCGCGACTGTCCAGAATCTCGCGGGCGACGATATCGACGATCTCGGTCATGGGGGCTCCCCTGGGTGGCGCTGAATAGGAAAAAGGCGCGCGAGCCTTAGCCCACGCGCCTCGATCATTCAAATCCTCGCTGCCGCGCCGGCGGCGCGAGCCGCCGGGAATCCGTGGGCCACGAGAACGCGAAAAGGCCGCGTCCCCGCCTGGGGGCCGCGACCTTTCGCAAAGCCGGTCCGGATGGAGCCGAGCTTAGTCTTCCTTGGGCGTCAGGACCTGGCGGCCCTTATACATGCCCGTCTTCAGGTCGACGTGGTGCGGACGGCGCAGCTCGCCCGTTTCCTTGTCCTCGATGTAGGAGTTGGCGCCCAGGGCGTGGTGCGAACGACGCATGCCGGCGCGCGAGGGGGATACTTTTCGCTTAGGAACGGCCATCTGAGAATCTCGACTCGCGGCGTGAAAACGGTTGCGGCGGCCGCACGGGCCGCCGCGTGAGCCGGGGTGTATGCCTCAAACCGGCGACAGTTTCAAGGCTCCGCCTCGATGGCGCGGGCCGGTTCCGTCGCACGCGGCGAATTCCGGGCCGCGTCCCGCGCCGCCAGACGGTTGAACAGGTTGCGGCCGGGGGTCTCGATGAACCGGTAGGTCAGGGCGGCGAGGCCGATGACGACAGCCAGATAGGCCACCGCCGCCAGGTCGGTGACGATCATCGGCCTGAAGGAAAGCACCTGCAACGGGCCGGACGCCGTGGCCACGGGCGCGCTGACGTCGACGTGCAGAACGCGCTCGGCCAGCTTGCGCGCCACGCCGACGCCGACGGTCACCGGATAGTGCACGAGATAGACCGAATAGGACCACGTCCCCAGCGCCTGCAGCGGCGCGGTCTTGAGCGCCGCCGACACCGGCCCGCCCTCGGCGGCGAACACCCAGACCGCGACGGCGAACACGAACGGCGCGGCCAGTTGCGCCAGGCCCGTCGCCAACGCCACGAACGCCAGCACCCCGGCGAACACAGCCGTCTCGGCCGTCGCCGCCGCGCCGCCCGACAGCCGGGCCGGCGGAGCCTTGCGCACCAGGACGCCCAGGAAGAAGCCGGCCAGGGCCCTGAACAGGCCGAAGTCGAAGGTGGTGTCCATGTGGCCGACCTGCACACCGACCACGGCCAGGCCGGCGACCACGAACGCGGCGGCGACCAGCGTCACCCGGCGCGGCGCGACCAGGCTGACCAGGGCGAACAGGATGTAGGCGGCGAATTCGACGCTGATGCTCCAGGCTGGCGCGTTCCAGGTCAGCGAGCCGTGCACGCCGAGTCCCTGGACCATCAGCAGGTTGGTGAGAATCTCGACCAGCCCGCGGCCGTGGGTGAACGGCGCGACCTCGCCCGCTCCCGGCGCGGCGACGGCCTTGACCGCCTCCCAGGCCACCAGCACGCCCAGCGTCGCCGCATGCAGCGGCCACAGCCGGCCGAACCGCCGGATCAGGAACCGGCGGGTCTCCCCCACCCCGCCGACGGCCAGCTTCTCGCCGTAGCTGAAGGCGATGATGTAGCCGCTGAGCACGAAGAAGAAGTCGACATAGAGATAGCCGTGGAACACCAGCGGCGAGGCGCCGAAATGAGTCAGGGCCGGCAGATGGAACAGCGCGACCATCAGGGCGCACAATCCCCTCCACCCATCCAGCGCCTTGAACCGCATGTCGCCGCCTCCCTCCGCCACGTCCGCGTCAGAATGGCGCAGACGCAACCTTTGCGCGATGCATTAGCAGGAAGCGCGCCCGAGCGTCAGACCAATCGGCTTTGAACCTTGGCCGCCCCGACGAAGCTGGCGAACAGCGGATGGGGGGCGAACGGCCGGCTCTTCAGTTCGGGGTGATACTGCACGCCGACGAACCAGGGGTGGTCGCCCCGCTCGCAGGTCTCGGGCAGCACGCCGTCGGGCGACAGCCCGGCGAACCTCAGCCCCGCCTGCTCCAGGCGCTCGCGATAGCCGATATTGACCTCGTAGCGGTGGCGGTGGCGCTCGTGGATCTCGGTCGCGCCATAGATCTCCGAAATCTTCGAGCCCGGCGTCAATCTCGCCTCATAGGCGCCCAGGCGCATGGTGCCGCCCAGGTCGTCGCCCTCGGCGCGGGTCTCGCGCTGATTGCCGCGCACCCATTCGGTCATCAGGCCGACCACGGGCTCGGGGGTCGGTCCGAACTCGGTCGACGAAGCTCCGGCGATGCCGGCCACGTTCCGGGCTGCCTCGACCATGGCCATCTGCATGCCGAAGCAGATGCCGAAATACGGCACCTGATGCTCACGGGCGAAGCGGATGGCCTCGATCATCCCCTCGGCGCCGCGCTCTCCGAACGCGCCGGGCACCAGCACGCCGTCGGCGGCCTCCAGGCGCGCGGCCGCGACCTCGGGACGGGCTTCCAGGTCCTGGCTCTCGACCCAGTCGATATTGACCGCGACGTTGTTGGCCAGGCCGCCGTGGACCAGAGCCTCGATCAGCGACTTATAGGCGTCCTTGAGCACCGTGTACTTGCCGACCACGGCGATGTTCACCTCGCCGTCCGGATGGGCCAGGCGGTCGGCGATGCCCTGCCAACGCGACAGGTCCGGCGCGGGCGCGTCGCTCATGCCGAAGACGTCGAGGACCTCCTTGTCGAGGCCTTCGCTATGGTAGTCGAGCGGCACGGCGTAGATCGACGCCGAGTCCATCGCCTGGATGACCGCGCTTTCGCGGACGTTGCAGAACAGGCCGATCTTGCGCTTTTCACCCGGCGGAATCGGCTGTTCGCAGCGGCACAGCAGGATATCCGGCTGAATGCCGATCGAGCGCAGCTCCTTGACCGAGTGCTGGGTCGGCTTGGTCTTCATCTCGCCGGCCGTCTTGATGAACGGCAGCAGGGTCAGATGGACGAAGCAGGAATGCCCGCGCGGCAGTTCCTGGCCGAGCTGGCGGATCGCCTCGAAGAACGGCAGCCCCTCGATGTCGCCGACCGTGCCGCCGATCTCGACCAGCACGAAGTCGACCTCGCAGCCGTCGTCGTCCAGCGCCGGGGACAGCACGAACTTTTTGATCTCGTCGGTGACGTGCGGGATCACCTGGACGGTGGCGCCGAGATAGTCCCCGCGCCGCTCCTTCTCCAGGATGGTCTGATAGATCCGTCCCGTGGTGATGTTGTCCGACTTGGCCGCCGAGACGCCGGTGAAGCGCTCGTAGTGGCCAAGGTCGAGATCGGTCTCGGCCCCGTCGTCGGTGACGAACACCTCGCCGTGCTGATACGGCGACATCGTCCCCGGATCGACATTGAGATAGGGATCGAGCTTACGCAGGCGAACCTTGTAGCCGCGTGCTTGCAGCAACGCGCCAAGGGCGGCGGACGCGAGACCTTTTCCTAAGGAGGAGACCACGCCGCCGGTGATGAAGATGTACCGGGCCATGGGCTGTCAGATTAGCGCCGATTCGGTTCGAGCGCCCGGAAACTCGACAAGACGGGACGACACGGCTGGGGACAATCTCACTGACCGCCGTTCGTTTTGTCGACGTTGGGCCGGGGCAGCTCCTGGGGCCGCGGCTTGGCGTCGATGGTCACGTTCGACAGCGGCGAAGCCGCCTTGGCCGGGGCCTGGGCCGGAGCGGCGGCCGGGCGCGCGGGCGCCAGCTGCGGCGTCGGGGCCTGCAGCGGCTGGGCGCCGCCGACCGGCGGTTGTTGCTGCTGCTGTTGCTGCTGCTGCGCGGCGCGCTGGGCGTTCTGTTGCTGCTGCTTTTGCAGGGCGTTCAGGTCGATGCCCTGCACCTTGAGCTGGTCGGTGACCGACGAGCCCTGCTTGGCGTGACCGGAAAGGATGGTCAGCAGCAGGCTGAGGCCGAAGAAGGCCGCCGCCAGGATCTGCGTGGTCTTGGTCAGCAGATCGCCGGTGCCGCGCGCGGTCATGAAGCTGTTGCCGCCCCCCATGCCGAGAGCGCCGCCTTCCGAGCGCTGGAGCAGGATCACCCCGATCAGGGCGATGCAAACGATGATGTGGATCGCGAGCAGGATGCCGAGCAGCATGGTTCTTCTTGGCTTGATGAGGCGCGGGGCCGAAAGCCTGCCGCAAAACAAGCGGCCCCTCTACCATCAAGCCGCGCGTCGCGCCATAGCTAGACGCCGACCGTCGGACGCCCATCGTGATTCTGGAAACCAGACGCCTTACGCTGCGCCCCCTGGAGGCGGCCGACGCCCGCGACATCTATGCGTTGATGAGCGACCGGGACGTCATGGCCTATTGGGACGTGGCCGAGGTGACGGACCCCGCCCTGGTCCAGGCCCTGACCGACGCCCAGGTCGCCCGCGCCCGCAAGGGCGAGGCGTTCTACTGGTCGATGCGCCGGCGCGAGGACGGCGCCTTCGTGGGCTGCTGCGATCTGAGCGAACTCGACCGCTGGCACCATCGCGCCGAGATCGGCTTCATGATCGGCCGGACCTGGTGGGGCGACGGCTACGCCCACGAGGCGGTCCAGGCCGTCGTCGCCCACGCGGCCCAAGCGTTGCGGCTGCAACGCCTGAGCGCGCGGGTCCATGCAGGCAATATCCGCTCGGTCCGCCTTCTTGAGCGGATCGGCTTTCGCCAGGAAGGCCTGCTGCGCGGCTACGTCCAGCGCGACGGCGAGCGGCGCGACTGCATGTTGTTCGGCCTGCTGCTCTAGGCCGCCCCTGCGACGCGGCCGGTCAGGCCGCGACGATGATCGGCAGGAAATCGGCCGCCTTCAGCGACGCGCCGCCCACCAGGGCGCCGCCGACCTCGCGGGCGCTGAGGATCTCGGCGGCGTTGGTCGGCTTGACCGAGCCGCCGTAGAGGATCGGCGAGGCCGCGCCGGTGGCGCCGAACATCTCGACCAGGACGGCGCGCACGGCGACGTGCACCTCTTCGATCTGCTCGATCGACGGGGTCAGGCCCGAGCCGATCGCCCAGACCGGCTCGTAGGCGATGGCGAAGTCCCTTCCGGCCAGGGCCGCCGGCGCCGATCCGCGCACCTGGGCGGTGACCACCTCCAGGGCCCGGCCCGCCTGCCGCTCGGCCAGGGTCTCGCCGACGCAGATGATCGGCTCCAGCCCGGCCCGCAGCGCGCCCTCGACCTTGGCCGCCACGACGGCGTCCGTCTCGCCGTAGCCGGCGCGGCGCTCGGAGTGGCCGAGAATGACCAGGCGCGCTCCGGCCTCGGCCAGCATCTCGGCCGCGACGTCGCCGGTGAAGGCGCCGGCGGCCTCGGCGCGGCAGTCCTGGCCGCCTACCAGCACGGCCGAGCCGGCCACGGCCTCGGCGAGGCGGTCGATCAGGGTGGCGGGCGGGCAGACCGCCACGCGCGCGCCGGCCGGCCGCTCCTCCAGCGCCGCGGCCACCGCCCGCGCTTCGTCCAGCGCGGCGGCCAGGCCGTTCATCTTCCAATTGCCGGCGATCAGCGGGCGCGGCGTGCTCATCAAGATTACCCCTCGGAGTCTTCGACTTTTTGTCCGCCCTAAGACAACCCCGCGCCGAAGTCCACGCCCGCCGCCTTGCCGGAGCGCCTCCGGCTCTACTATACCCGCCGCTAAGAGCCGCGCCTTCCGCGGCCGCTCAAGGGGTTCTCCGTCGAATGCTCGCCGCAGTCCGCAACTTCGCGAAGTCCTGGGTGGCCACCGCCCTGATCGGCCTTCTGATCGTCAGCTTCGCCATCTTCGGCGTGCACGACGTCTTCAAGGGCAAGATCAGCGACGCCGTGGTCAGCGCCGGCACGCGCCAGGTGTCCTCCGCGGATTTCAAGCGGATGTTCGACAACGCCAAGAAGCAGGCCGAGCAGCGGTCGGGCCAGCCGATCAGCTATGACGACGCCGTCGCGCACGGCCTCGACCAGCAGCTGCTGACCGAAGTCGCCGCCAACGAGGCCTACATGGCGGTGCTGGCCAAGGACGGCCTGCGCCCCTCGGCCCAGTTGATCGTCGACCAGATCCGCAAGAACCCGCAGTTCTTCGACCCGATCAGCGGCAAGTTCGACCAGAAGGCCTATCAGTCGATCCTGGCCGAGAACGGCCTGACCCCGGCCAAGGCCGAGTCCATCTTCCGCGACGAGATCGCCGACGCCCAGTACAGCGCCGGCGCCGTGGCCGGCTTCCGCGCGCCGCGCATCTACACCGCGCTCTACGCCGCCCTGGGGCTGGAGAACCGCAACCTGACCTATTTCGTGGTCGACCCGGCCAAGGTCGCCAAGCCCGGCGCCCCCACCGACGCCCAGCTGACCGCCTTCATGAAGGAAAACGCCGCCCAGCTGACCAAGCCCGAGTTGCGCGGCCTGACCATCGTGCGCTTCAGCACCAAGGCGCTGACGCCGTCGATGACCGCCGATCCCAAGGACCTGGAAAAGCTCTACAACTTCCGCAAGGACTCGCTGTCGACGCCTGAGAAGCGGTCGATGACCGTGCTGCTGGCGCCGGACGCCAAGGCCGCCGCCGCCGCCGCCGCCCGCCTGGGCAAGGGCGAGGACCCGGCCGCCGTCGCCCGCGCCCTGGGCAAGCCTCCGGTGCAGTTGGCCGACACCCCCAAGGCCGCCGTGCCCGACCGCAAGGTCGCCGACGCCGCCTTCGCCCTGGCCGAGGGCCAGGTCAGCCAGCCGATCCAGGGCGAACTGGGCTGGGCCGTCGTCAAGCTCGGCAAGATCACCCCCGGCAAGGCCAAGACCTTCGAGGAGGCCAAGCCCGAGCTGGAGGCCCAGCTCAAGAAGGACGCGGCGCAACAGAAGATCTACGACGTCGTCCAGAAGTACGAGGACGCCCGTTCGGCCGGCGCCAACCTGTCGGAAGCGGCCGCCAAGGTCGGGGCCTCGGCCCTCAGCCTCGCCCCGGTCAGCCAGAGCGGCGCGGACGGTACGGGCAAGCCCGTGCCGGGCCTGAGCGAAAAGATGCTCAAGGCCGCCTTCGCCTTGCCGGAGGGCGGCGAAAGCGACGTCGAGGACGAGGGCGGCGGCGAATACTACGCCGTCCGCGTCGAGAAGATCCTGCCCCCCGCCCTGCCCGGCCTCGACGAGGTGCGCGCGCCCCTGACCCGCTACTTCCTGATGCGCGAGACGGCCAAGCTGATGGAGGCCAAGGCCAACGAGCTGGCCGCCCGCGTCCGCAAGGGCGAGAGCGTCGAGGCGGTCGCCGCCGCCTTCGGCGCGCCGGTCAGCCACGCCATCGGCGTCGACCGCGTCAACGCCCGCCAGAACCAGGCGCTCAGCCCCGACCTGCTCAACAAGCTGTTCGGCGCCAAGGCCGGCGACGTCCTGATCGGCCAGGCCAATCCGTTCGGCTTCGCCGTCGGCAAGGTCGACGCCATCCAGCCCGGGCCGACGGCCCAGGCCGCCCGCATCGCCGAGGCCCAGCGCCCGCAGGTGACCATGCAGCTGCTTCAGGAGATGGGCGAGCGCGCCCGCCTCGCCGCCGGCCAGCTGGTCAAGGTGCGCACCGACCAGAACAAGGCCCGCTCGGCCCTGGGCGTCGCCCCGATCGACACCAAGAAGGCCAAGGACCAGCCCAAGACGCCGGAGCGCGCGGGGTGAGCTTCGAACCGGCTTTCGGCGATTTCCGCGGCGTCTACGATTCCGGCCAGCCGCAACTGGTCTGGACCCGGCTGGTCGACGATCTCGAGACCCCGGTCTCGGCCTATCTGAAGATCGGCCACGGTCGCCCCTACGCGTTCCTGTTCGAGTCCGTCGAGGGCGGCGCCTGGCGCGGCCGCTATTCGATCGTGGCCATGAAGCCCGATCTGGTCTGGCGCTGCCACGGCGACCAGGCCGAGATCGCCGAGGGCGCCGACATCGAGCGCGGGGTCTTCCATCGCCAGCCGGGCGGGGCCCTGGACAGCCTGCGCGACGTGGTCGCCCGCTCGCGCATCAACCTGCCCGAGGGCCTGCCGCCGATGTCGGCCGGGGTTTTCGGCGCGATCGGCTACGACATGGTCCGGCTGGTCGAGCGCCTGCCCGACGTCAATCCCGACCCGCTGGGCCTGCCGGACGGGGTGATGATGCGCCCGTCCGTGGTCGCCGTCTTCGATTCCATCGGCCAGGAGATCATCCTGGTCACCAGCGTGCGCCCCTCGGAACGCACCGCCGAAGCCGCCTACGCCGCCGCCTGCGGCCGGCTGGAGGACACGGTGGCCGACCTGCGCCGCCCGTTGCAGCACGCGCCCATCCGCGCGCCGCTGGATCAGGCGGCCTTCACCTCGCCCCTCGACCGGACGGGCTATGGCGAGATCGTCGAGAAGGCCAAGGCCTATATCGGGGCCGGCGACATCTTCCAGGTGGTGCCCAGCCACCGCTTCCGCGCGCCCTTCGCCCTCGATCCGTTCGCGCTCTACCGCTCGCTGCGCCGGCTCAACCCCTCGCCGTTCCTGTTCTACCTGAACTTCGGCGGCTTCCAGCTGGCCGGCTCCAGTCCCGAGATCATGGTCCGCCTGCGCGACGGCAAGATCACCATCCGCCCGATCGCCGGCACCCGCCCGCGCGGCAAGACCCCGGACGAGGATCTGGCGCTGGAGCGCGAACTGCTGGCCGACCCCAAGGAGCGGGCCGAGCACCTGATGCTGCTGGACCTGGGCCGCAACGACGTCGGCCGGGTCGCGGCCCTGCGCGACGGCGGCAACGCCCCGCCCTCGCCCCGCCATCCCAACGTGCGGGTGACGCAGAGCTTCACCATCGAGCGCTACAGCCACGTCATGCACATCGTCTCCAACGTCGAGGGCGAGGCGCCGGAAGGCGTCGATCCGGTCGACGTGCTGATGGCCGCCCTGCCCGCCGGCACCGTGTCCGGCGCGCCCAAGGTGCGGGCGATGGAGATCATCGACGAGCTGGAGGTCGAAAAGCGCGGCCTGGGCTACGCCGGGGCCGCTGGCTACATCGGCTGCGACGGCGCCGTCGACACCTGCATCCTGCTGCGCACCGCCCTGTTCAAGGACGGAACGATGTACGTCCAGGCCGGCGGCGGCGTGGTGGCCGACAGCGACCCGGACGCCGAGTACGAAGAGACCCTGCACAAGTCGCGGGCCCTGCGGCGCGCGGCCGAGGAGGCCTGGCGCTTCGCCTGACTATTCGGAGACGTTCCGTGCGGCGGCGGCGTGGCTGAGGCTGACCGGCGGGGCCAGGATCGCCGCCACCGCGAAGCCCATGGCGCAGACGGCGAAGAAGCTGGCGGCCAGCACCGCCGGCCAGGCCCTTTCGGGGCGCGAGGACGGCTCCAGCCAGATCCTGGCCTTGGTCATGGCGGCGGAGAACGGATCGTCGGGCATGCGGTCGACTTCGAAAGCGGTCCGCCTTCGAGGCTAAGCCGATTCCGCCGAGATCGCCCCGTTCGCGCCGCCGTCGCCGCGCCGCCCCCTTGGCGGGCCGTCCCGCGCGGCCTAGAAGGCTGGGCGCGAAAGGCCTGACCCATGATCCTGGTGATCGATAACTACGACAGCTTCACCTACAACCTCGTCCACTACCTGAACGAGCTGGGCGCGACGACGCGCGTCGTCCGCAACGACGCCCTGACCGTGCAGGAGGCGCTGGCGCTCAAGCCCGAGGCGGTGCTGCTGTCGCCCGGCCCCAAGGCGCCCGACCAGGCCGGCATCTGCCTGCCGCTGCTGCGGGGCGCGCCGGACGACCTGCCGATCCTCGGCGTCTGCCTCGGCCACCAGGCGATCGGCCAGGCCTATGGCGGCGAGGTCGTGCGCGCCAAGGCCCTGATGCACGGCAAGACCAGCGAGATCCGCCACGACGGCAAGGGCCTGTTCAAGGGCCTGCGCGACGGCTTCGTCGCCACCCGCTACCACAGCCTGTCGGTCGGGCGCGACACCCTGCCGGCCGAGCTGGAGGTCACCGCCTGGACCGACGACGGGGAGATCATGGGCTTCCAGCACCGCACCCGCCCGATCCACGGCGTGCAGTTCCACCCCGAATCCATCGCCACCGAGGGCGGCCACGACCTGTTGGCCAACTTCCTCGACCTCGCCGGGGTCGAGCGCGTCCAGACCGCCGCCTAGGCCGCCATGTCCGACGCCTTCAAGCCCCTGCTGGCCAAGCTCGCCGACGGCCAGACCCTGTCGGAGACAGACGCCGACGAGTTCTTCGCCGCCTGCCTGCGCGGCGAGCCGACGCCGGCCCAGGTGGCCGCCGCCGTGACCGCCATGCGCCTGCGCGGCGAGACGGTGGGCGAGATCGCCGCCTGCGCCCGGGCCATGCGCCGTGAATCCGTGACCCTCGACCATCCCTATCAGGTGATCGACACCTGCGGCACGGGCGGCGACGGCCTGCACACGCTCAACATCTCCACCGCCTCGGCCCTGGTCGCCGCCGCCGGCGGGCTCAAGGTGGCCAAGCACGGCAACCGGGCGCTCTCCTCGCGTTCGGGCTCGTCCGACGTGCTGGCCTCGCTGGGGGTCAAGGTCGAGGCCACGCTCGAGCAGTCGCGCAGGGCGCTGGACGAGATCGGCATCTGCTTCCTGTTCGCGCCCGCCCACCACGGGGCGATGCGCCACGTCCTGCCGATCCGAGCCGACCTCGGCTTCCGCACCATCTTCAACCTGCTGGGACCGCTGTCCAATCCCGCCGGCGCCCAGCGCCAGGTGCTGGGCGTCTACGACACCCGCCTGCTCGAGCCCCTGGCCCGCGTGCTCGGCGCGCTCGGCTCGGAACGGGCCTGGACCGTGCACGGCTCGGGCATGGACGAGATGACCGTCACCGGCGCCACCCAGGTCTGCGAATGGCGCGAGGGCGGCGTCCGCTTCTTCAACATCACCCCCGAGGCGGTGGGCCTGCGGCGCTGGGCCCTGGCCGACCTGCGCGGCGGCGATCCCGACCAGAACGCCCAGGCCCTGAGCGCCCTGCTCGACGGCGCCGACGGAGCCTATCGCGACATCGTGCTGCTCAACGCCGCCGCCGCGTTCCTGGTCGCCGAAAAGGTCGAAACCCTGCACGACGGCGTGGCGCTGGCCGCCGCCGCCATCGACGACGGCCGCGCCAGGGCCGTGCTCAACCGCCTGATCGAGATCACCAACGGCCGATGACCGACATCCTCGCCAAGATCGCCGCCTATAAGCGCGAAGATGTCGTCGCCCGCAAGGCCGCCCGCCCGCAGGCCGAGATCGACGCCGCCGCCAAGGTCGCCTCGGCCCCGCGCGGCTTCCGGCGGGCGCTGCAGGCCGCCCATGCGCCCGGCCGGCTGGCCCTGATCGCCGAGATCAAGAAGGCCAGCCCGTCCAAGGGGCTGATCCGCGCCGACTTCGACCCGCCCGCCCTCGCCCGCGCCTACGCCGCCGGCGGCGCGGCCTGCCTGTCGGTGCTGACCGACGGGCCCAGCTTTCACGGCGCCGACCCCTTCCTGACAGCGGCGCGCGCGGCGGTCGACCTACCCTGCATCCGTAAGGATTTCCTGGTCGATCCCTGGCAAGTGGCCGAATCGCGGGCCCTGGGCGCCGACGCCGTCTTGGTGATTCTGGCCATGGTCGACGATTCCCTGGCCGCCGACCTGATGGCCGAGGCCGCCCGATTCGGCATGGACGCCCTGGTCGAGGTTCATGACGAGGCCCAGATGGACCGCGCCGGCCGGCTCGGCGCCGACCTTGTCGGGGTCAACAATCGCGACCTGAAAACCTTCGTCGTCGACCTCGCCGTCACCGAACGCCTGGCCGCGCGCACGCCCGCCGACGCCTTGCTGGTCACGGAAAGCGGCCTGTTCGCGGCGGCGGACGCCGCGCGCCTCGAACGCGCCGGCGCGACGGCCATGCTGGTCGGCGAAAGCCTGATGCGGCAGGCCGACGTCGAGGCCGCCACAAGGGCGCTCCTGGGCGCGACCTGACTTCACTTGACATTAACGAAGAACGCTTAGAGAACATCCACAGATATTCGTGGTTTGTTCTCAAGGGCGCTCCATCATGCTCACGCGTAAACAGCACGAGCTGCTCATGTTCATTCATGAGCGCATCAAGGAGACCGGCGTCTCGCCGTCGTTCGACGAGATGAAGGAAGCCCTCGACCTGGCGTCGAAGTCGGGCATCCACCGGCTGATCACCGCCCTCGAGGAGCGCGGCTTCATTCGCCGCCTCGCCCATCGGGCCCGGGCGCTGGAGGTCGTCAAACTGCCGCAGCAGGCCACGACCGCCGCCCCGGCCAAGGGACGCCAGGCCTTCAAGCCGCAGGTGGTCGAGGGCGACCGCCCCGCCGCGCCGCCCTTGCCCGCCGTCGCCAACGACGTGCGCGACCTGCCCATCCTCGGCCGCATCGCCGCCGGCACGCCGATCGAGGCGATCCAGCACGAGCGCGACCGCCTGATCGTCCCGGAAACCATGCTGGGGGCCGGCGAGCATTTCGTCCTCGAGGTCCAGGGCGATTCGATGATCAACGCCGGCATTCTCGACGGCGACTACGTGGTGGTGCGCAAGGGCGACACCGCCAATTCCGGCGACATCGTCGTGGCGCTGGTCATGGGCGAGGAAGCCACCTTGAAGCGTCTGCGCCGCAAGGGCGCCTCCATCGCGCTGGAGGCGGCGAACCCGGCCTACGAGACCCGCATCTTCGGCCCCGACCAGGTCGAGGTGCAGGGCAAGATGGTCGGCCTCATCCGCCGTTATCACTAGGTCCGGCGGTCCACGGCCGCCGGCCGCGCAGGTCCTGCGCCCAGACGATGCGCCAGCCCGTTCCCACGCGATAGAGTTCGGCCGAGCCGCCGCGCCGGAAGTCGGCGCCTGTCAGCACCAACGCCTGGCAAGGGGCCCCGCCCGCCGGCGGCTCGGCCCGGATCACCACCACGGCCGCCCCCGAACATAACTGTCGAAAGACCTCCTCGGTCGGAGGCTTCACGCTCCACCAGCCGGCCACGGCGCCGGGCCGCTTGGCCAGGCAGCGGCGACGGTTGCAGTCGAACCGTTCGTCGCGCGCCGCCTCGGGGTTCTCCGGGAAGGCCAGGCCGCGCCGCCGCGCCCACAGCGTCGCCGCGAACAGCTTGACGTCGGGGCGCATCAGCACCGCCGTGCGTCCCTCGCGCATGGCGGCGGCCGAGCCTTCGGCGTTGATCCAGACGTCCGGGGCCGGCGGCCGCGGCCAGAGGTTCACCGCCAGGGCGGCGGGCAGGCCCAGCCATCTCAGGCGCCCCTTCCAAAGGCACATCCACAGCAGGCCCACGAACGCGGTCGGCAAGGCGACGGCCGGGGCGCTGGCGACGGTCATCACCGCGTGCGGCATATGGGCGAACCAGCCCGCCGCCAGGATCATCACCTCGATCCCCTTGCCGGCGACGAACAGGAACGGCTTGCCCAGGCCGAGCGGCGCCAGCGCCGCCCCCACGGCCAGGGCCGGCATGATGACGAAGCTCGACAACGGCTCGGTCAGCAGGTTGGCGGGCAAGCCGTAGAGCGCGGTGCGGTTGAAATCCTGCATGGCGAAAGGCCCGGTCGCCAGTCCGGCGACGAAGCTCGCCGCCAGGCTGATCCCCAGCCAGGCGGCCGCGCTCTGGATCAGCCGGATCGGCCAGGGGGCGTTGATGGCCCGCGAGCGCCGAGGCCAGGCCTCGGCCAGCGCCACCAGGGCCGCCGTGGCGGCGAAGGACATCTGAAACCCCGGCTCGACGATGGCCTCGGGCTGCACCGTCAGGATGCCCAGCGCGGCCAGGGCCAGGGCGTGCAGGCTGATGGCCCGGCGGTCGGCCAGGATCGCGCCGAAGGCGACGACGGCGGTGATGGCCGAGCGTTCCGCCGGCGGCGGCGCGCCGGAGACGACCAGATAGACCAGCACCGCGGCCAGCCCCACCGCGGCCGCCGCCTTCTTGCCCGACACCCGCACCGCCGCCCACGGCCACAGGGCGAAGGCCATCCGCACAAGGACGAACACGAACCCGCCGACGATGGCCATGTGCACGCCGGAGATCGAGATGATGTGGGCGAGGCCGGAATCGCGCAGGTCGCTCTGGGTCTGGTCGGTCAGCCATGCGCCGTGGCCGGTGATCATCGCCACCCCCAGCCCCTGCGACGCCGGGCTCATCTCGTCGGCGATGCGGCGCGACAACAGCCACCGCGCGGCGTTGATCCGCAAGGTCAGGGCCAGCCGCGCCGACGGCTCGGGCAAGGTGATCGCAAGCGGCCGCGACAGCGCGTAGCCGACGCCGCCGACCCCATCGAACCAGGCGTTGCGGGCGAAATCATAGGCGCCGGGGCTGGCGGGCGGCGGCGGCGGCGTCAGCCGGGCGCGGACCCTGACGCCCATGCCCGGCCCGAGGACGGCGTCGGGCGGCATGGTCAGCCTGATCCGCTTGGGCGTCGCCTCGGGCGCGAGACCGGAGATCCGGACCGGGGCGATCACGGCCCTTCCGCCGCCGACGCCGGGCGCGGCGACGTCGATCACCCAGCCCTCGACCGTCACCCCGTTCAGCACCGGCGCGACGGGCGCGGCGACGCGGACCGTCCGGACCTCGGCCGCCAGGAAGCCGCAGGCCAGCAGAGCGACCAGCGTCGTCGCCGCCACCGCCGCCCGGCTCCAGGCCGCGCGCCGGGACATCGCCGCCAGGGCGGACAGCAGCAGCGCCGGCGTCAGCGCCGCCCACAGAGGCGGCTCGGCCGGCAGGGCGAAATAGACGGCCGCGCCGCCGCCGAACGCCAGCGGCGTCCACAGCTTCCAGCGGTCGAGCTGGGCCGCCGCCTCCTTGCGAAACACCCCGCCAGACGCCCAAGGCTAGGAACGCGGCGGCGGCGCGTGTTAAGACGCCCCGCCCGCGATCGCGCGGCCGTTTTTTCACCATCTTCCAGGCTATCGATGTCCGAGCGCCCCACGTCGTCCCCCAAAGGCGTCGTCACCCGTTTCGCCCCTTCCCCCACCGGCTACCTGCATATTGGCGGCGCCCGCACCGCCCTGTTCAACTGGCTTTATGCACGCCATTGTGGAGGAACCTTCCTTATTCGCGTCGAGGATACGGACCGCGAGCGTTCGACCGAGGCCGCGGTGAAGGCGATCTTCGACGGGCTGGACTGGCTGGGCCTGAAATCGGACGCCGAACCGGTGTTCCAGTTCTCGCGCGCCGACCGCCATCGCGAGGCCGTGCAGCAGTTGCTGCAGGCCGGGCGCGCCTACCGCTGCTACATGACCGTCGAGGAGCTTGAGGTCGAACGCGAGAAGGCGCGGGCCGAGGGCCGGGCCATCCGTTCGGTCTGGCGCGACCGCGAGCCGGTCGCCGACAGCAACGAGCCCTATGTCGTCCGCTTCAAGGGCCCGCTGGAAGGCGAGACCGTCGTCGACGACCTGGTCAAGGGGCCGGTGCGGTTCCAGAACCGCGAACTGGACGATCTGGTGCTGCTGCGCTCAGACGGCGCGCCGACCTACAACCTCGCCGTCGTGGTCGACGACCACGACATGGGCGTGACCCACGTCATCCGCGGCGACGACCACCTGAACAACGCCGCCCGCCAGACCCTGATCTATCAGGCGCTGGGCTTCGAAGTCCCCGCCTTCGCCCACATCCCGCTGATCCACGGACCGGACGGGGCCAAGCTGTCCAAGCGCCACGGCGCCCAGGCGGTCGGCGACTTCGCCGACATGGGCTACCTGCCCGAGGCCATGCGCAACTATCTCGCCCGCCTCGGCTGGGGCCACGGCGACGACGAGGTGTTCTCCGACGCCCAGGCGATCGAATGGTTCGACGTCGCCGACGTGGTGCGCGCGCCGGCCCGCCTGGATTGGGACAAGCTCAACTTCATCAACGGCCAATACATCCGCGCGGCCGACGACGCGCGGCTGGCCGGGCTGGTGCTGGGCGATCTGCGCCGCCAGGACCGCCCCGTCCCGACGGACGCCGAGGCGCGGCTGGCCCGCACCATTCCGCTGGTCAAGGAAGGGGCCAAGACCATTCCCGCCCTGGCCGACCTGACCGATTTCGCGCTCAAGGCCCGCCCCGTGCCGCTGTCGGACAAGACCGTCGGCCTGCTCACCGAGGAAACCCGCGCGCGCCTCGGGCGTTTGCGTCAACGGCTGGCCTCGGCGGGCGACTGGAGCCTGCCGGCGCTGGAGGCGCAGCTGCGTGAATTCGCCGAGGCCGAGGGCGTGGGCCTGGGCAAGTTCGGGCCGGCCCTGCGCGGCGTGCTGTCCGGCGGCGCCACGGCGCCCGACCTGGCCAGCGCCCTCGCCGCGCTCGGCCAGGACGAGAGCCTCGGCCGGCTGGACGATGCTCTTTCACAAGCGGCGTAAGGCGTTATAACGCCAACCGAACAACTGTATGGCCGCCTCCCCGCGGCTGAATTGCGAAGGGACTTGGGTATGACCGACAAGGCCACGCTGAATATCGGCGACAAGAGCTACGACCTGCCGATCCTGAAGGGGTCCACGGGTCCGGACGTAGTCGACGTTCGAAAGCTCTACGGCGAGGCCGACGTCTTCACCTATGACCCGGGCTTCACCTCGACCGCCAGCTGCGAAAGCAAGATCACCTATATCGACGGCGACGCCGGCGTGCTGCTGCACCGCGGCTACCCCATCGACCAGTTGGCCGAGAAGTCGAGCTTCCTCGAAGTCTGCTACCTGCTGCTGAACGGCGAGCTGCCGACCGCGCCCGAGTTCGCCGAGTTCGAGCGCAACATCACCTACCACACCATGCTGCACGCGCAGTTCGACCGGTTCTTCTCGGGCTTCCGGTCCGACGCGCACCCGATGGCGATCATGACCGGCGCGGTCGGCGCCCTGTCGGCCTTCTACGCCGACAGCCTCAACGTCGACGATCCCAAGCAACGCGAGATCAGCGCCCACCGCCTGATCGCCAAGATGCCGACCATCGCCGCGCGCGCCTTCCAGTACAGCCAGGGCCGCCCGTTCGTGTCGCCGCGCAACGACCTGTCCTACGCCGAGAACTTCCTGCGCATGAGCTTCAGCGTGCCGGCCGAGGACTGGAAGCCCAATCCCGTCCTGACCCGCGCCATGGACCGCATCTTCATCCTGCACGCCGACCACGAGCAGAACGCCTCGACCTCGACCGTCCGGCTAGCCGGCTCGTCGGGCGCGCACCCGTTCGCCTGCATCGCCGCCGGCATCGCCTGCCTGTGGGGCCCGAGCCATGGCGGGGCGAACCAGGAAGCCCTGGAGATGCTCCAGGTCATCGGCAGCGTCGACAACATCAAGGACTACGTCCAGGGCGTCAAAGACCGCAAATACAAGCTGATGGGCTTCGGCCACCGGGTCTACAAGAACTACGACCCGCGCGCCAAGGTCATGCAAAAGACCTGCCACGAAGTGCTCGATCTGCTCGGCCACGGCAACGATCCGCTGCTCCAGATCGCCATGGAGCTGGAAAAGATCGCGCTCAACGACCCCTACTTCGTCGACCGCAAGCTCTATCCGAACATCGACTTCTATTCGGGCATCACCCTGCGGGCGATGGGCTTCCCCAGCAACATGTTCACCGTGCTGTTCGCCCTGGCCCGCACCGTCGGCTGGATCAGCCAGTGGAAGGAAATGTTCGAAGATCCCCAGCGCAAGATCGGCCGCCCGCGCCAACTCTACACCGGCGCGACGCATCGGGACTATCTCGCCATCGACAAGCGCGGCTAAGCCTCGTCGCGCGACCCGCGAAGACCGACGCCGCCGGAGCGATCCGGCGGCGTCTTTCGTTTCAGGCTTCCAACGTGCGGCCGGCGGCCTGCCGGTCGAGGACGGCGATCACCGCCGCCGCCGCCGCCTCGGCGGGGTCGGGACCGCCCCGCCCCATCTTGTCGAGGGCCGCGAACTGGGCGGCGACCTGCGCCTCGCGCAGGGCCGGATCGTCGAGCCGCCGCGCCAGCTCGGCCGCCAGCTTGGGGCCGGTGCATTCCGACTGCACCAGTTCGGGCGCGACGAAGGCCTGGGCGGCGATGTTGAACAAGGTGATGTAGGGCGTGCGGATCAGGTGCTTGAGCACGGCGTGGGTCAGGTCGCCGATCCGGTAGCCGACCACCATCGGGCAACCGGCCAGGGCCAGCTCGGTGGTGACGGTGCCGCTGCAGGCCAGGGCGAGCGTCGCGGCCTTCATGGCGTCGAGCTTGAGCCCGTCGTCCTCGATCACATGGGCGCGGTGCGGCCAGCCGGCGACGCGGGCGCGCACCGCGTCGACGACGGTGGAGGCCGCCGGAACCACCACCTGCAGCTTCGGCCGATCGGCCTTGAGCAGGTTCACCGCGTCCTCGAACGGCGGCATGACCCGGGCGATCTCGGCCGGACGGCTGCCCGGCAGGACCAGCAGGATCGGATCGTCGGGCCCGGCGCCGATATGGTCGCGCAGGCGGCGCGGATCAGCGGCCGAGAAATCCTTGGCCAGGGCCGAGTTGCCGACGAAGGTGACCGGCAGGCCCTCGCGCTCGAAATAGGGCGCGTCGAAAGCGTTGATCGACAACAGGTGATCGACCGCCCCCGCCAGCGTCTTGGCGCGGCCGGGCCGCGAGGCCCAGACCTGCGGCGCGACGTACTTGACCAGGGGCAGCTTGGGGTTCAGCCGGCGCAGGCGCTTGGCGACCCGCAGCGTGAACCCCCAGGAATCGATGAGGACGGCGACGTCCGGCCGCTCGCGCGCCGCCAGGGCGGCGGTCTCGTCGGCGCGCCGCACGACGCGGCCATAGGCCGCCAGTCCCTCGAACAACCCCAGGACCGACAGCTCGGCGATATCGAAGGGGCTGTCGACGCCCTCCTTGGCCATCAGGGCGCCGCCGACGCCGACGAAACGGACCTTGTCTCCCAGCCGCCGGCGCAGCGCGCGGGCCAGCCCCGCGCCCAGGGCGTCGCCCGACGCCTCGGCGGCGACCAGCATGACGCAGGCCGGCCGCGCCGTCATGCCGACTGCGCCGGCGCGCCGTAGATGAACAGGCCCAGTTCGTCGGCGGTGCGGATCACCGCCTCGCGGTCGAGCACCAGCAACGCCCCCGCCTCCCCGACTATGCCGGCCAGGCCGGCGCGGGCCGCGCCGCGCACCGTCGCCACGCCGATGGTCGGCAGATCGACCCGGCGCTCCTGGATCGGCTTGGGGGCCTTGGCCAGGACCCCCGCCGGGGCTTCCGGCGCGCCGCGCAGGGCGCTCGGCAATTGGGCGCAGCGGACCAGCATGGCGTCGGTGCCTTCCTGCGCCTCCACCGCCAGCACCAGGCCGTGCACGACGACGGCGCCTTGGCCGACGTCCAACTGGCCGATGGCGCGGGCCACCTCGAGCGCCCTGGCGATATCGGCCTGGTCAGCCTCGCGCGGGGCGACCTGGCCGAGCACGCCTTGCGGCAGCGTCAGGTCGTCGACCACCTCGTGCGCGCCCTCGACGGCGAAGCCCTCGCGTTCGAACTCATGGACGATGAAGCGGAGCAGCGCGTCATCGCCCTTGCGCGCGGCGGCGATGGCCCCCGGCAGGGCCGCGAGACCACGCAGGTCCGGCTTGAGCGCGGCGAAATCGGGACGGTCGACGACGCCGGCGAAACAGATGGCCTGGCAGTTCTCGGCCTTCAGCGCCTTGATCGACTTGCCCAGTTCGGCCAGCCCGACCTCGAGCCCGTCGAACTCGTCCATCTCGGGATCGGCGAAACCCTTCAGCCGCAGCACATAGAGCGGCCGTCCGGCGTTGACGCAGTGTTCGGCGACTTCCCTGGGCAGGGCGCCGCCGCCGGCGATGAGACCCAGCTTGCGCATGACGTCAGTCGTCGTTCCGGGGCAGGCACAACGGACGGTTGGCCTCGGCGCGGATGAACCCGACGATCTCCATCACCTCCGCCGACCCGGCGAAGGCGTTGGCGACGTCCTCCAGGCGCTCCTGGAAGGTGCCTTCGTCGGCGAACAGCAACCGATAGGCCGAGCGGAGGTCGTTGATCGCCTCGCGCGTGAAGCCCCGCCGCTTGAGCCCGACCAGGTTCAGGCCCTCCAGGTGGGCGTGGACGCCCCACACCGAGCCGTAGGGGATGATGTCCTTGGTCACCGCGCTGACGCCGCCGATGAACGAGTAGCGGCCGATGCGGGTGAATTGGTGGGCCGCCGCCAGGCCGCCCATGAACACATAGTCGCCGACATGGACGTGCCCGCCCAGGGTGGCGTTGTTGGCGAAGACCACGTGGTCGCCGACCACGCAGTCGTGGGCCACGTGCGAGCCGGTCATGTACAGCCCGTCGGAGCCGACGCGGGTGACGCCGCCGCCGCCGACCGTGCCGGTGTTCATGGTCACGTGTTCGCGGATAATGTTCCGCTGGCCGACGATCAGCTGGGTCGGCTCGCCCTTGTGACCCAGGTGCTGCGGCGCGCCGCCCAGCGAAGCGAAGGGGTGCAGGACGCAGGCCTCGCCGATCTCGGTGCGGCCTTCCAAGGTGACGTGGGAGATCAGGCGCACGCCGTCGGCGAGCACGACCTCGCCGCCGACGATGCAATAGGGCCCGACCTCGACGTCGGCGCCGAGCCGGGCGCCGTCCGCGACGATGGCGGTCGGGTGAATCGTGGTCATGCGCGGTTTTCCACTACCATGGCGGCGAACTCGACTTCGGCGGCGACCTTGTCGCCGACCAGCGCCCGGCCGCGGAACTTGAAAGCCTCGGCCCGCGCGCGCAGCACGTTGACCTCCATGCGCAGCACGTCGCCGGGCCGAACCGGGTGGCGGAAGCGGCAATTGTCCAGCGATATGAACAGGATGGTCTTGCCGTTGACGTCGGCGTCGAGCGACTTGGACATCAGCACCGCGCCGGTCTGGGCCACGGCCTCGACGATCAGCACGCCGGGCATCACCGGATTGCCCGGGAAATGGCCCTGGAAGAACGGCTCGTTCATCGTCACGCACTTGTAGCCGACGATGGACTGATGCGGCCGGTATTCCTCGGCGCGATCGACCAGCAGGAACGGATAACGATGCGGGATCCGCTTGAGGATCTCCATGATGTCGATGGTGGGAAGCGTCTCGGCCTCCCCTTCTTTCTTACTCAATGTCATCCCCCTTGGCCGTCGCCGGCGGCGCGGCCATCCTGTGCAACCAGGCCGTCTCGCGCATCCAGCGACGCACGGGCCTGGCCGGGAAGCCGCCCCAGACCTCGGCGGCCGGAACATTCTTCATGACCCCGGCTCCGGCGGCGATCTGCGCGCCGGCGCCGATGGTGACATGGTCCGCAACGCCGGCCCGTCCGCCGAAGGCGACGCCGTCGCCCACCGTGACCGTGCCGGAAATACCGGTATGGGCCGCCAGCAGGCAGCCGCGCCCTAGCCGGACATTGTGCGCCACCTGGACCAGATTATCGATCTTGGTGTTCTCGCCGATGACCGTGTCGTCCCAGGCGCCGCGATCGATGCAGCTGTTGGCGCCGATGGTGACGCCGTCCTGCACGAGCACCCGCCCCAGTTGCGGCACGTCGATCGGCCCCTTCGGGCCCGCGGCGACGCCGAAGCCCTGCTCGCCGATCGTCGCGCCGCTGAGAACCGTGACGCGGTCGCCGATGAGGGCGAAGCCGATCGAGACGTTGGCGCCGATCCGGCAATCGCGGCCGATGGCCACGCCCGGACCGATCACCGTGTTGGCGCCCAACCGCGACCCACGGCCGATCTTCGCGCCCGGCCCGACCACGACGCCGTGGCCGAGGACGGCGCCGTCCTCGATCTCGGCGGACGGATGGATCGCCGGGTCCTGGACGGCGTGCCCCCTGGCTCGATGCAGACGCTCGGCCGCCGCCGCGTAGGCGGCCTGCGGTTGAGCGGTCAGCAGCACCGCGCAACCTTCCGGCGCCCGGTCGGCCTGCCCCGGCGCGACGAAACAGGCGCCGGCCGACGAGGCGGCCAGGTCGCGCAGATAGCGCCGATCGCCAAGGAAGCTGATCGAGCCTCGGTCAGCCCGGACGAGCGGGGCGACCTGGACGATCTGCAAAGACGCAACGGACGCCGAGACCAGCTCGGCGCCCGTCAGTTCCGCAAGCTCCGCGAGGGAAACCGGACCCAGGCTTTCAAAGAAACGTGGATCCAGCATCAATGTCCTCTCGGCGCAATTTGGCGCGGCCGCATGGCCTCACGCAAATCGACTTACTTCGGCTTGGCGGCGCCGGCGGCCGGTTGCGGCTGCGCCGGTTGCTGGTCAAGCCGCTCGCGGTCGAAGGCGAACTGCGTGATCTTGCCGTTGAGCTGGGCGACGACGGCGTCGGTGATGTCCATCGAGGCGCTGGCGCCGAACAGCGAGTTGCGGTCGATCAGCAGCGCGCAGTTGCGCTGGGCGTACACCGCCTTGACGATCGGGTCCATCTCCTGGCCGACGCGGGCCAGGGCCTTCTGCTCGGTCACTTCCAGCTCGCGCTGGCGGATCTGGGCCTTGCGCTCCAGGCCGTTGGCGCGCTGGCGCAGGGCCAGGCCCTTCTGCTCGTAGGCTTCCTGGCCCAGGGTGGCGCGCTGGCCGTCCAGGGACTTGGCCTCGGTGTCGATCGAGGTCTTCTCGCCGTTCAGTTCGGCGTTCACCTGGCTGGTGATGGTCTGCATGCGCTGGATCACATACTTGCCGACCGTCGAGGTGCCGATGGCGCGCTCGTTCGACAGGATGCAGACGCCCGGGATCGACGGGCCGGCGGCGGCGGCCGGAGCCGGCGCGGCGGCGGCGGGAGCGGCCGCCGGCTTGGCGGCTTGGGCGTTCGCCATGGATGCGAACGAAAGAGCGGCGGCCGCGGCGGCGGCGGACACGCCCAGTTGCTTGAGGGTCATTGGATCAGAACCTGGTTGAAGTGGAGAATCGGAAGGTTTCGGTCTTGTCGTAGTCTTCTTTGGCCAGAACCTGGCTGAGGTCGAATCGAATCGGCCCCATCGGCGACTTCCAGAAGATGCTGACACCGGCCGAGGCCCGCAGTCCAAGATCGTCCTTGATCTTCGGATCCTGGGTGCAGACGCCGGCGGTGGTGCAGGTCTGCTTCTGCGAGCTGTCGATCAGGCCCAAGGTGCCGATGTCCGAGAACAACGCCGCCTTGATGCCGTACTGCTCGGGAAGGAAGGTCGGGAACGCCAGCTCGAACGAGCTGATCGCATAGAACTTGCCGCCCAGCGCGTCGTCATAGGTGGTGTCGCGCGGGCCGATGCCGGCGGTCTTGAAGCCCCGGAACGTGTTGCCGCCCTTGTAGAAGCGGTCGTTGATCCGCACGTCGTCGCCGCCGTAGCCGTCGATGTAGCCGGCCGAACCGATGACGCTGAAGATCAGGCTGGGCGTGAAGCCGTAGTACCAGCCGCCGTCGACCTCGGTGCGCAGGTATTTGACGTCGCCGCCGACGCCGGCGAAGTCCTGCGAGACGTCGGTGTAGAAGCCGCGGGTCGGGTTGATCGGATCGTTCCGGCGGTCCAGCCGCCAGGAATAGCCGACCAGCGAGGTCAGGCGCGAACCGCGCTGGCCGCAAAGGATCGGCGAGATCGTCCCCGCGTCGCAGAGCGAGGCGTTCACCACCACGTCGTCGCTGCGGATGCTGTAGCGCACCGACATCGACGAGTTCTGCGTCAGGGGGAAGCCCATCCGGACGTTGCCGCCGGTCGAGTCCGTCTCGTAGCCGGCGTAGTCGGTGAAGTCGTACTTGTAGGTGTAGAGGTCGACGCCGGCGCTGAGGTTGCGGCCCATGAACCGCGGCTCGGTGAAGCCGAAATCGACCTGTTGACGCAGCGAGCCGACCGAGATCCGCGCCCGCAGGTTCTGGCCGCGCCCCTGGAAGTTCCGTTCGGTGACGCCGAGGTCGACGACCAGCTTGTCGACCGAGCTGTAGCCGGCGCTGAAGGACAGTTCGCCCGTGGGCTGTTCCTGAACCTTGACGCGCAGGTTGGTCTTGTCCGGCGCCGCGCCCGGCGTCTCGTCGATGGTGACGTCCTTGAAGTAGCCCAGGGCGCGGATCTGGTTCTTCGAACGGTCGACCAGCACGCGGTTGTAGGCGTCGCCCTCGGCGATGCGCATCTCGCGACGGATCACCGGGTCGAGGGTGCGGACGTTGCCGACGATGTCGATGCGGTCGACATAGACGCGCGGGCCTTCCTTGACCTCGAAGGCGACGTCGACGGTCTTGGTGTCCTTGTTGGCCGAGTAGCGAGGGCGGATGTCGACGAAGGCGAAGCCCGCCGCGCCGGCCGCGAAGGTCAGGGCGTCGGTGGCCTGCTCGATCTTCTCGTCCTGATAGACCTGGCCTTCCCGGATCGGCAGCAGCTGGCGCAGGATGTTGCCGTCCAGCTTCTTGACGTCGGTTTCGACCTTGAGCGAGCCGAACTTGTATTTCGGCCCCTCGTCGATGGTGTAGGTGACCGCGAAGCCGTTCTTGTCAGGCGCCAGTTCGGCCACCGCCGAAACCACGCGGAAGTCGTAGAAGCCGCGGTTGCGGTAGTACTTCCGCAGCTGCTCCTTGTCGTACTCCAGGCGGTCCGGGTCGTAGTTGTCGTTGGTGGTCAGGAACTTGTACCACTGCGATTCCTTGGTCACGACCACGTTGCGCAGGTCGTTGTCCGAGAATTCCTTGTTGCCAAGGAAGTTGACCCGCAGCACGCCGCTCTTGGGGCCTTCGTTGATCTCGAAGACCAGATCGATGCGCTTCTGCGGCAGCTCGACCACCTTGGGGGTCACGGTCGCCGAAATCCGGCCCGAGCGGCGATAGAGCTCGATGATGCGCTGGACGTCCTGCTGCACCTTGGCGCGGGTGAAGATGCCGCGCGGACGCACGGTCACCTCGTCGCGCAGCTTGTCTTCCTTGAGGTGGCTGTTCCCCTCGAAGATCACCTGGTTGATGATCGGGTTCTCGACGACGCGCACGACCAGATCCGAGCCTTGCAGCCCGATGCGCACGTCGGCGAACAGGTCGGTCTTGAACAGGGTCTTCAGCGCCAGGTCGATCTGCGACGGCCCGACCGTGTCGCCCGCCTGGATCGGCAGGTAGGACAGGATGGTGCCCTGCTCGATCCGCTCGTTGCCCTGCACGACGATGCGCTGAACCACGCCCGACTGGGTCTGGTCGCCGAGGGGCGACGCGGCGGCCGGCGGCGGAGCAGCGGCGGCGGGAGCGGCCGCGCCTGGCGCAGCCGCCGTCGGCGTCGCGGCCGGCGCCGGCGTCGCCGACTTGCGGGCGGCCGCGGCCTTGGCCGGCTGGGCCAGGGCGGGCGTGACCAGTCCGCTCGTTCCCATCAACAGGGCGAGGCTGGAGACGAAAACACGTGTCGGCGTAACGCGGGCGCGGGCGGCGCGGGTTTTGTACATTCGATCAGCCATCGACGGGGAGCGGACGTTCAAGAGAACAGGCCGCTGAGAAAATGAAACACGCTCAACCTTTGGAGGTCGTTCCAGGTCGCGAACAGCATCAGCGCCAGCAGCAAAGCCAGCCCCACCCTGTAGCTCGCAGCCTGAACCCTCGCCCCGACCGGCCGGCGCGCCACGGATTCGTAGGCGTAGAACAGCAAGTGGCCGCCGTCCAGCACCGGAACCGGCAGCAGGTTCATGAAGCCGATGCCCACCGACAGGACGGCGGTGAACGACAGCAGCGAAATCGTGCTGCCGATCAGCCGGCCGGCCAGGTCGGGCGCGCCCTCGGCGCCCATCTTGGCCACCAGGCCCGACACATGGGCCGTGCGCACGGGGCCGCCGAGCTGGTCGGCCGAGACCTGGCCGCGCACCAGCCGGCCGAGATAGAACAGCGTGGTGTCGAGCACGTCCCAGGTGCGGGCCGCGCCCGCGCCCAGGGCCTCGATCGGGCCGTAGCGCAGGTGGCGGATGTCGCCGGCCCGCGCGCCGCTATAGAGGCCGAGCACGCCGGATTCCTGACGGCCGGCGATGGGGTCGTCCTTCATCCGCCGCTCGGGCGTCGCGTCGATATGCACGACGCCGGCGCCGCGCTCGACCGTGAAATCGATGGCGATGTCGGCGCGCAGCGAGACGTAACGCTCCAGGTCCTCGAAACTGCGGATGGTGCGGCGGTCGGCCTTGAGCACCACGTCGCCGGCGACGAAGCCTGCGCGGGCGGCGGCGCTGCCCGGCTGGACCTGGCTGATCCGCGCCGGGTGGATGGTCTCGCCGAACGCCCACAGCAGCGCGCCGAACAGCACGGCGGCCAGCACGAAGTTGGCGATCGGCCCGGCCGCGACCACGATGGCCCGCTGCCACAACGGCTTGAAGTGGAAATAGCGCCGGACCGCCGCGTCGCCTTCGGAGGCGACGATCTGCGCGCGCATGTCGTCCAGGTCCTCCTGGTCGGGCACGCTGGCGGCGTTCTCGTCGCCCGAGAAGCGGACATAGCCGCCCAGGGGCAGCCAGCCGATGCGCCATTCGACGCCCGATCGGTCGCGCCACCGCAGGATGGCCCGGCCGAAACCGATGGAGAACCGGTCGATGGCCACCCCGAAGCTCTTGGCGGCGAGGAAATGGCCGAGCTCGTGCACGGTGACCACGATGGTCAGCACGAAGATGAAGGGAACGAGCGTGGTGAGCGCGCCGTGCAGGAAATCGATCATCTAGCGGGAGTCCCCTCGCGAACGCGCTCGAAGCGCGTCAGGACCTCGGCGGCGACGCGCCGCGCGCCGGCGTCGGTCATCATGGCGGCCTCCAAGGCGTCCTCGTCCGTCCTGTGCGTCAGGTCGCCGCCGGAATTCATCCGGTCCAGCGTCTCCGAAACGGCGGAGGCAATATCGAGAAAGCCGATCCGGCGGTCAAGGAAGGCCGCGACCGCCGCCTCGTTGGCGGCGTTCATGGCCGCCGGGGCGCCGCCGCCGGTGACCAGCGCGGTCCTGGCGATGTCGATGGCGGGGAAGCGGTCGGCGTCCGGCGCCTCGAAGGTCAGCGCGCCCAGGGCCGCCAGGTCGAGCTTGGGCGCCGGCCACGGCAGCCGGTCGGGCCAGGCGAAGGCGCAGGCGATCGGGGCGCGCATGTCCGGGGGGCCGAGCTGGGCCAGGGTCGAGCCGTCCTGATATTCCACCAGGCTGTGCACGATCGATTGCGGATGGATCAACACGTCGATGCGCCCCGGCGGCGTGGAGAACAGGTAGGACGCCTCGATCATTTCGAGGCCCTTGTTCATCATGGTGGCGGAATCGATCGAAATCTTGGCGCCCATCGACCAATTGGGATGGGCCACCGCCTCGGCCGGCGTCGCGCGGGCCATGGCCTCGCGCGTCCAGGTGCGGAAAGGCCCGCCGGATGCGGTCAGGATCAGGCGCGACACCCGGCCGGCGCAGTCGGGCTGCAGCACCTGGAAGATGGCCGAGTGCTCGGAATCGACGGGGATCACCGCCCCGCCGGCGGCGCGGGCGGCCGACAGCAGCGCCGGCCCGGCGCAGACCAGGCTTTCCTTGTTGGCCAGGGCGACGACCGCGCCGGTGCGGGCGGCGGCCAGGGTCGGCTCCAGGCCAGCCGCGCCGACGATGGCCGACATCACCCAGTCCGACGGCATGGCGGCCGCCTCGACGACCGCCGCGCGCCCGGCGGCGGCGCGGACGCCCGAGCCTTCCAGCCGCGCCTTGAGCTCGCCATAGAGGCGTTCGTCGCCGATCACCGCCGTCTGCGGCCGCCAACGCAGCGCCTGTTCGGCCAGGCGCTCGACATTGGCGCCCGCCGTCAGGGCGACCACCTCGACCTCGGCCGAGCCGCAGCTCGACGCCTGGGCCATCAGGTCGAGCGTGGAGACGCCGACCGAGCCGGTCGATCCGAGGACGACGATCCGGCGCGGCGCGCTCAATGTCCCCATCCCGCATAGGAGACCAGGCGGGCGGCGCAGATGGCCATCACCGCGAACATCAGCCCGTCGACCCGGTCCAGCAGGCCGCCGTGGCCAGGGATCAGGTCGCCGGAATCCTTGACCCCGAACCGACGCTTCAACATCGATTCCCACAGGTCGCCGGCCATGGTCGCCAGTCCGCCGACCAGCCCGACCACGATGGCCGCCGGCAGGCTGAGCTTGGCGGTGGAGAACGCCGCCACGGCGGCGGCGGCGGCGGCGGCCCCGACCAGCCCCGCGAAGAAGCCAGACCAGGTCTTGTTCGGCGAGAAACGCGGCCACAGCTTGGGGCCCTTGAGGACGCTGCCGCCAAGGAAGGCGAAGATGTCGGCGGACCAGGTCACCGCGAACAGCAGGATGGTCCAGCTGATCGGCTGCGGCATGCCGCGCAGCCAGGTGATGGCGATGCAGGCGGGCGCGAAATAGATCACCCCGAACGCCACGTCCATCGGACGTTGGCCTATGGTCCGGGCGTAGGCCGCCGCCCCGGCGGCCCCGGCGGCGGCGATCAGCCAGGCCGCCTGCGACCAGCCCAGATAGGTCCCGAACACGGCGGCGAGGACGGCGACGGCGACGGCGACGGCGATCCGCCCGGAAGCGGCCGGAGCGGTCATCTTGCCCCATTCGAGCGCCAGCAGCGACACGGCCAGGGCGACCATCAGCAGGAACAGCGCGCCGCCGAACCACACCGCCGCCACGACCGCCGGGATCAGGACCGTGGCGGAAGCGACGCGGACGCCCAGATTGGACCAGTCGAACCGTCTAGCCGGTCGCGAGGACGTCATTGACGTCAGCTCCGCCATATCTGCGCTCCCGCACCTTGAACTCCGCCAGGGCCGCCTTCAGGTGTTCGGGGCCGTAGTCCGGCCAAAGCACGTCCTGGAACACCAGCTCGGAATAGGCCGATTCCCAGAGCAGGAAGTTCGACAGCCGCCGCTCCCCGCTGGTGCGGATGATCAGGTCGGGCGCGGCGACGCCGGCGGTCGACAGGTAGGATTCGAAGACGCCCTCGCTGAGCTCGGCGGGATCGAGCCGCCCGGCCCGCGCGTCCTCGGCGATGCGGCGCGCGGCGTCGGCGATGTCGGCCTGGCCGCCATAGTTGAACGCCACCTGCAGGTGGAACTTGCTGTTGGCCTCGGTGCGGCGCTCGGCCCGCTCGATGATCTCCAGCACGTCGGGCCGCAGGCCGGCGCGGCGCCCCAGGATGCGCACCCGCACCCCTTCCCGCTCGAGCCGGGCGAGATCGCTCTCGACGTAGCTCTTGAGCAGGTTCATCAGCTCGGAGACCTCATGCACCGGCCGACGCCAGTTCTCGGTCGAGAAGCCGAACACCGTCAGCCGGGAGACGCCGCATTCCGGCGCGCCCTCGACCGTGCGCTTGAGGGCGTTGACGCCGGCGCGATGGCCGAGCGTCCGCGGCAGGCCCCTGGCCTTCGCCCAGCGGCCGTTGCCGTCCATGATGACGGCGACATGCAATCCGCCGGCCTCGGCCGGTCCGCCTTGCGCGGGCATGTTCTTGAGGCCGGGGGTCGGCGACATGCTGTGGGAGCCCTCTTGGGCCACGCCGGGCCCGCTGCGACGTGACGCCGGCGCGTCACCGGCGCCGATGCGCCTTAAACCTGCATGATCTCTTGTTCTTTGGTTTTCAAGGCTTCGTCGACGCGTTTGATGGCGCCGTCGGTGAACCCCTGGACCTCGCCTTCCATGCGCTTCAGCTCGTCCTCGGTGATGACGCTGTCCTTCTGGGCCTTCTTGAGGTCGTCGTTGGCGTCGCGGCGGACATTGCGGATGGCGATGCGCTGTTGCTCGGCGTACTTGCTAGCCAGCTTGGCCAGGTCCTTGCGGCGCTCTTCGGTCAGCGGCGGGATCGGAACCCGCAGGTTCTGGCCTTCGACCACGGGGTTGAGCCCGAGGCCGGCGTTGCGGATGGCCTTCTCGACCGAGACCACCAGGCCGCGGTCCCAGACGCTGACCGACAGCGACCGCGGCTCGGGCACGCTGACGGCGCCCACCTGATTGATCGGGACGGTGGAGCCGTAGGCCTCGACCATCACCTGGTCGAGCAGGCCGGCCGAAGCGCGGCCGGTGCGCAGGGAGCCGAACTCCTCCTTCAGCGCGGCGACGGCCTTGTCCATCCGGTCGCGATACTTCGACAGCACGGGCTTCTCAGTTGCGGCCATGTTGCGCCCCTTTCTTATTTGGGATCGTGGCGATCTTCGGAGATGACGGTGTGGACGCCGTCCCCGGTGAGAACATCGAGGAACGCCCCGCGCTCACGGATCGAGAATACGACGATCGGAATGCCGCTGTCGCGCATCATGCTGATGGCCGACGCATCCATTACTCGCAGGTCCTGCGCCAGGACCTCGAGGTAACTCAGTTGGTCATACCGCTTGGCGTCGGGATGCTTCTTGGGGTCGGCCGTATAGACGCCATCGACGCTGGTGCCCTTGAACAGGGCGTCGCAACCCATCTCGGCCGCGCGCAGGGCCGCGCCGGTGTCGGTGGTGAAGAACGGGTTGCCGGTGCCGGCGGCGAAGATCACCACCCGGCCCTTTTCCAGGTGCCGCTGGGCGCGGCGGCGGATGTAGGGCTCGCACACCGAGGCCATCGGGATGGCCGACTGCACGCGGGTCTGGACGCCGACGCGCTCCAGCGCGTCCTGCATGGCCAGGGCGTTCATCACCGTGGCTAGCATGCCCATATAGTCGGCGCTGGCGCGCTCCATGCCCTTGGCCGCCCCGGCCAGGCCGCGGAAGATGTTGCCGCCGCCGATCACCAGGCACAGCTCGACGCCGTGGCGGACGATCTCGGCGATGTCCTCGGCCACCTGGCCGACCGTCTTCATGTCGATGCCGTAGGGCGTGTCGCCCATCAGCACCTCGCCAGAAACCTTGAGCAGCACCCGACGGTAACGCGGCGGCTTGGCGGGTGTGGTCATGGGCGCGGGCTCTTCACATCGTAAGCGTGCGGACGACTCGTCCGGAACAAGATAGCCGAAGGGCGCGGCGCGCGTCGAACGCGCCGCGCCCTCCTCGTTGTCGCAGGGATCAGCCCTGGCCGGTCAGGCTCGCCACTTCGGCGGCGAAGTCGTCGGCCTTCTTCTCGACCCCCTCGCCCAGGCCCAGGCGGATGAAGCCCTTGACCGTCAACGGCGCGCCCAGCTCCTTGCCGGTTTCGGCGACGAGCTGCTCGACCGTCTGGTCGGGGTTCATGACGAAGGCCTGCTTCAACAGGATCACTTCCTCATAGAACTTGCGGATGCGGCCTTCGACCATCTTCTCGACGACGCTTTCCGGCTTGCCGGAAGCCAGCGCCTGCTCGGTGAAGATGGCGCGCTCGCGCTCCACCGCCGCCGGGTCAAGCTCGTCGGTCGACAGGGCCAGCGGCTGGGTGGCGGCCACGTGCATGGCGATCTTGCGGCCCAGTTCCTGGATCTTGGCCTGGTCGCCGGCGCCTTCGATGGCCACCAGCACGCCGATGCGGCCGAGGTCCGGCGCGGTGGCGTTGTGGATGTAGGACGCAACGGCGCCCTGGCCGACGACGAAGCGGGCCGAACGACGGACCATCATGTTCTCGCCGATGGTGGCGATCAGGTTGGTCAGCAGGTCGCCGACGGTCTCGCCGTCCGCGGTCTTGGCGGCGTTGATCGCCTCGACGCCCTCGACGTCCAGGGCCACCGTCGCGATCTTGCGGGCGGCGTTCTGGAACAGCTCGTTGCGGGCGACGAAGTCGGTCTCGGCGTTGACCTCGACCACGGCGGCGGTCATGCCGGCGCCGTCCTTGCGCACGGCGATGGCCACCAGGCCCTCGGCGGCGACGCGGTCGGCCTTCTTGGCGGCCTTGGACAGGCCCTTGGTGCGCAGCCAGTCGATCGCGGCTTCGATGTCGCCGTTGTTCTCGGTCAGCGCCTTCTTGCAGTCCATCATGCCTGCGCCGGACGTTTCGCGCAGTTCCTTCACCAACGCGGCCGTGATCTCCGCCATGGCAATCCTCCTAGATAAACAGATGAACGACCGGGGCCGCGGGCCCCGGTCGACAAGTCGTAGTCAGCAGCGATGACGCCTTTTCGGGCCTCAGCTCGCCGCGGGTTCGTCCTTGACCGCTTCCAGCGCGGCTTCGGTCTGCTCGACCGCTTCCGGAGCGGGGGTCAGTTCGCGTTGCAGGGTCGGCTCCAGCGGCGCTTCGGAAGCGCCCAGGTCGACGCCCAGCGACACTTGGCCGGCGGCTAGGCCGTCCAGCACCGAATCGGCGATCAGGTCGCAGTACAGCTGCAGGGCGCGGGCGGCGTCGTCGTTGCCCGGGATCGGATAGGTGATGCCGTCCGGATCGCAATTGGTGTCGAGGATGGCCACGACCGGGATGTTCAGCTTGCGCGCTTCCTGGATCGCGATCGCTTCCTTGTTGGTGTCGATCACGAACATCAGGTCGGGGATGCCGCCCATGTCCTTGATGCCGCCCAGCGACAGCTCGAGCTTCTCGCGCTCGCGCGTCATCTGCAGCAGCTCTTTCTTGACGCGGCCGTCGCCGCCGGCGTCCAGCACCGTTTCCAGTTCGCGCAGGCGGGCGATCGAGCCCGAGATGGTGCGCCAGTTGGTCAGGGTGCCGCCGAGCCAGCGGTGGTTGACATAGTACTGGGCGCAGCGCTTGGCCGCGACCGCGACCGGGTCGGAAGCCTGACGCTTGGTGCCGACGAACAGCACCCGGCCGCCGCCGGCGGCGACTTCGCGGACCTTCACCAGCGCCTGATGCAGCAGCGGGATGGTCTGCGACAGGTCGATGATGTGGATGTTCGAGCGGCTGCCGAAGATGTAGCGGTCCATCTTCGGGTTCCAGCGGTGGGTCTGGTGGCCGAAGTGAGCGCCGGCTTCCAGCAGTTGCCGCATGGAGAATTCGGGAAGCGCCATAAGATCTGTTCCTTCTTCCGGTTGCGCCTCCGCAGGCAAACCCCTTTCCGACGAACTCGGAGCGGGACCGGAACGGACGAACGCGGGGATTGACCCGACGACGCCGAACGCCTGCGTGTGAGATGGGCGCGCTTCTAAGCGCAAGTCTGCGAAAAGGCAAGCCTTCGCGCCGAGGGAACGCCCCTAGACGTCTTCCAGATAGGTGACCCCCGGGGCGGTCTTCAAGGCGCCCCGCAAGGCCGCGTCGAGGGCGAAGCGCCCGGGCAGCTTCATCTCGATCTCGCGGCCGCCCTCGATGGCGGCCACCAGCACGACCTCGCCGCCGCGCCCGCCCGCCGCCGCGTCGAGCCGGCGCTTGAGCACGTCGATCTCGGCCGAGCGCGGCGACAGATGGATGCGCAGCGAGGCGGCGACGTTCTCGATCGCCCGCTCGATCGGCTCGGCGTCGTCGCCGAAGAAACGCACCTCGCCTTCGTTGGACTTGGCGCGGACCTTGACCGCCACCGCCTTGCCGACCTCCAGGACCTCGCGGCAACGGCGCAGGGATTCCGGCGGGAACAGCACCTCGAACTCGCCGGTCGGGTCCGAGAAGGTGACGAAGGCGAACTTGTCGCCGCTGCGGGCCGAGGCCCGTTCCTGCTTGCGCCGGACCACGCCGGCCATGCGGAACGCCTCCATGCCGCTCTCGGCCTGGATCAGCGCATCGGCGAGAAGGGTCGTGCGCCGGCGGCGCAGCATCTCGACCATGTCTTCGAGCGGGTGGCCGGTCAGGTAGAAGCCGACCGCCGACAGCTCCTCGTCGAGCTGGTCGGGCTGGGTCCACGGCTCGATGCGCAGCAGACGCGGGCGCCCCGCCTCGACCTGATCGCCGCCGAACAGGTTGGTCTGGGACGAGGCCCGCTCCGCCGCCACGCTCTGCGCATAGGCCATCAAGGCGTCCGCCGAGGCGACGATCTGCGCGCGGTTGGCGTGGAAGGTGTCGAAGGCCCCGGCCCTGGCCAGGTTCTCCAGGGCGCGCTTGTTGACCTGCTTGGGATCGACGCGCTCGACGAAGTCGAACAGGTCGCGGAAGGGTCCGCCCTCCTCCCGCACCGCCGCCACGTGCTTCATGGCGTCGAGGCCGACGTTGCGGATCGCGCCCAGCGCGTAGAGGACCTCGCCGTCCTCGACCTCGAAGTCGGCCCCCGAACGGTTGATGTCCGGGCTGCGCACCTTGACGCCCATGCGCTTGGCGTCCTGGTAGAACACCGCCAACTTGTCGGTGTTGGAGATATCGAGGCTCATCGACGCGGCCAGGAACTCGACCGGCGCGTTCGCCTTCAACCAGCCCGTCTGATACGAGATCAGGGCGTAGGCGGCGGCGTGCGACTTGTTGAACCCGTAGCCGGCGAACTTGGCCACCAGTTCGAAGATGCTGTCCGACTGGGCGTTCGGCACCCCCTTTTCAGCGGCGCCCGAGACGAACCTGGCCTTCTGCAGGTCCATCTCCTCCTTCTTCTTCTTGCCCATGGCCCGGCGCAGCAGGTCGGCCTCGCCCAGGCTGTAGCCCGCCAGGATCTGGGCGATCTGCATCACCTGTTCCTGATAGACGATGACGCCGTAGGTCTCGCGCAGCACCGGCTCCAGCGACGGGTGCAGGGTATCGACGGGCTTGCGGCCGAACTTGCAGTCGACGAAGCCGTCGATGTTGTCCATCGGGCCCGGCCGGTAGAGCGAGATCAGCGCGGTGATCTCCTCCAGCGAGCCGGGGCGCATCTTGCGCAGGGTGTCGCGCATGCCCTGGCTTTCGAGCTGGAACACCCCGACCGTCTGGCCCGACCCCATCAGCTCGTAGGTCGGCTGATCGTCCAGCGGCAGCAGGTCGAGATCGATCGCCGCGCCCCGCTTGCGCAGGTGCTTCACCGCCCGGTCGAGCACGGTCAGCGTCTTCAGGCCGAGGAAGTCGAACTTCACCAGCCCGGCGCTTTCCACCCACTTCATGTTGAACTGGGTGGCCGGCAGGCTGGAGCGCGGGTCCTGATAGAGCGGCACCAGTTCGGTCAGGGGGCGGTCGCCGATCACCACGCCGGCGGCGTGGGTCGAGGCGTTGCGGTAGAGCCCCTCGAGCTTGAGCGCCGTCTCCAGCAGCCGCTCGACCGACGCCTCCTCCTTCTTGGCCTGCTGAAGGCGCGGCTCGATCTCGATGGCCTGGGCCAGGGTCACCGGGTTGGCGGGGTTGGCCGGCACCATCTTGGCCAGGCGGTCGACCATGCCCAGCGGCAGCTGCAGCACGCGGCCGACGTCGCGCAGCACGGCCCGGGCCTGCAGGGTGCCGAAGGTGATGATCTGGGCGACCCGGTCGTCGCCGTACTTGTCCTGGACGTAGGCGATGACCTCTTCGCGGCGTTCCTGGCAGAAGTCGATGTCGAAGTCGGGCATCGACACCCGCTCGGGGTTCAGGAACCGCTCGAACAGCAGGCCGAACCGCAGCGGATCGAGATTGGTGATGGTCAGGGCGTAGGCGACCAGAGAGCCGGCGCCCGAACCCCGCCCGGGGCCCACGGGGATGCCGTGGGTCTTGGCCCACTTGATGAAGTCCGAAACGATCAGGAAGTAACCGGGAAAGCCCATCTTCTGGATGACGTCGATCTCGCGGTCGAGGCGGGCCCAGTAGTCGTCTTCCGGCGCGGCCAGCTCGTGGCCGGCCTCGCGCTGGACGGCGATGCGCCGGCGCAATCCCTCGCGCGCCTGGTGCGCCAGCTCCTCGGCTTCCGAACGGCCGTCGCCGGTGGGAAAGCGCGGCAGGATGGGGTCGCGCTTCTGCACCATGAAGGCGCAGCGCCGGGCGATGTCGAGTGTGTTGTCGCAGGCCTCCGGCAGGTCGGCGAACAGAGCGCGCATGTCCGCCGCCGGCTTGAACCAGTGCTGGGCCGTCACCCGCCGCCGCTCGTCCTGGCCGACGAAGGCGCCGTCGGAGATGCACAGCAGCGCGTCGTGGGCCTGGTAGAGGTCCTGCTTGGCGAAATAGACGTCGTTGGTGGCGACCAAAGGAACGTCGTGCTCATAGGCCCAGGCGACCAGGCCAGGCTCGGCCGCCAGCTCGGCGGGCATGTCGTGGCGCTGGAGCTCGACATAGAAGCGGTCGCCGAACGCGGCCTGCATGCGCTGAAGGGCGGCGCCGGCCTCAGGCGCCTTTCCGGCGGCGAACAGCGGATCGATCGGACCGTCGGGACCGCCCGACAGCAGGATCAGCCCCTCGGCATGGGCCTCGACCGTCTCCCACGGCACGCCGGGGTCCGAGTCGGCCGGCACGTCGAGATAGGCGGCCGAGGACAGGATGGTGAGGTTGCGATAGCCCTGCTCGCTCTGGGCCAACAGGATCACGGTGGGGATGCGCGTCCACCGCTCGGACGCCTTGTCGCCGATCCCGAACACCGGCAACGCGCAGCCGACGATCGGCTGGACGCCGGCGTCCTTGGTGGCGATCGAGAATTCCAGGGCGCCGAACAGATTGGCCCGGTCGGTCAGCGCCGCCGCCGGCATCTCGGCGTCCGCCGCCAGCTTGCCGATCTTGTCGGCCTTGATCGCGCCCTCGAGCAGGGAATAGGCCGAGCGCACCCGCAGATGGACAAATCCCTGATCCGCGGAAACCGCCATCCCGTTCTCCCAAGCGTCCGCCAGCCGGGACACCTGAGACGCCGAACCAGGACGACGCCGACTCAGGCGACCATGTGCGCCATAGAGCATACCATCCAGACGAAGCCGGTCACCGAAGCAAGAGCCAGGCCGTCGCGCGCGAAGCGGATCATGTGGACATCTCCAGTTTGTTGTTGATTTGTTCTATATTCCCGTTTTGTTCCAAGTCAAGCGCGATGCGGCGCGAACGGGCGGTTTTCCGCCTAGAACGCCGCGCAGACCGAGGTCAGAATCAGGCCGACCGACTGCTGGTTGAAGCGCTGCTTGTAGGCATAGCGGATCGCCGCCAGGCGGGCGTCCGCCTCGGCCGAGGCCGGGGCGACGATCTGGACCACGAACGACGGCTCGCGCACCACGGCCGCGGTCGCCCTGTCGCGCCATTGGCCGGTGGCGGCGAACACCGTCAGCCCGTCGGGAAAGCGCGGCGTCACCTCCTCGGCGACGAACCGCTCCCATTCGGCGTCGGAGACCGGCGCCCGGCCGGCGACGTCACGACCGAACAGCAGTTCGGCCTTCACCATCTCGCCGCCGCCCGCCCGCCGGCAGGCGGCCGTCGATCCGGCGCCGGCCGTCCCGGCGCAGCCGCCGAGCAGCGCCACGGCCGAAAGGACCAACGCCGCGCGGGCCGTCACGCCGGAACGTGGGCGACCAGATGCCCATCCACGAGGGCGAGAACGCGGTCCATGTACCTGGTCAATTCCATGTTGTGGGTGGCGATCAGCGCCGCCACCCCGGTGGCCCGGGCCAGGTCGTGCAGGTTCTGGAACACCGCCATCGAGGTGTGCGGATCGAGATTGCCGGTCGGCTCGTCGGCCAGGACGATGCGCGGGCGGTTGGCCAGGGCCCGGGCGATGGCCACGCGCTGCTGCTCGCCGCCCGAAAGCTGTGCCGGCTGGTGATCCAGGCGCTGGTCGAGGCCGAGCTGGGACAACAGGTCCGCCGCCCGCTCCCGCGCCGCGCCGCGCGCGCGGCCGGCGATCATCTGCGGCAGGGCGACGTTGTCGACGGCGGTGAACTCGGGCAGCAGGTGGTGGAACTGGTAGACGAAACCGATCGAGCCGAGCCGCACCCGCGTGCGGGCCCGGTCGCCAAGGTCGGAGCAGTCGCGTCCCTCGACCAGGATGCGGCCGGCGTCCGGGTGTTCCAGCAGGCCCGCCGCGTGCAGCAGCGACGACTTGCCCGAGCCGGACGGGCCGATCAGGCCGACGATCTCGCCGGCGCGGACGTCGATGTCGACGCCCTTGAGGACCTCCAGCGCCCCGGCCTCGGTCTTGTATGTGCGCGCCACGCCTCGCAGCGACAGGACCGGCTCACTCATAGCGCAGGGCCTCGACCGGATCGATGCGCGAGGCCCGCCAGGCCGGCGGCAGGGTGGCGACGAACGACATCAGCAACGACCAGAAGGTCACCCCCGCCACTTCGCTCCAGTCGATCTTGGCCGGGATCGACGACAGGAAATAGATATTGGCGTTGAAGACGTCGGCGCCGGTCACCCATTCCACGAAATGCTGGATCTCCTTGATGTAGGTGCAGAACAGCAGGCCGAGCGCCAGACCGGCCAGCGCCCCCAGCGCCCCTACCGCGGCGCCGGACATGAAGAAGATGCGCAGGATCGCCCCCTGCCCCGCCCCCAGGGTGCGCAGCACGGCGATGTCGCGGCTCTTGTTCTTCACCAGCATCACCAGGCCCGAAATGATGTTCATGGCGGCGATGGCGACGATCAGCATCAGGATCAGCCGCATGGTGTTGCGCTCGACCTGCAGCGCCGTCCAGAACTGGGCGTTCTTGTCGCGCCAGTCGGTGACGATCGAGTCCGCTCCCGCCGCCTGGGCGATGGCCGGCTTCAGAGCGGCGATCTGGTCCGGATCGGCCAGCTTGATCTCGATGACGTCGACGGCGAGGTCCCGGCCGAAGAACAGCTGGGCCTGCTCCAGCGGCATGTAGATGAACGACTGGTCGTACTCGCTCATGCCGACGCTGAACACGCCGCCGACGGTGTAGGCCTTGCGCGTCGGCGCGGCGCCGAACGCGGTGGCGCCGCCCGACGGCGAGATCAGCGACAGCTGGTCGCCCGGCCCCACCCCCATGGCGGCGGCCATGCGGTCGCCGATCAGGATGACGTCGCCGCCGTATTCGCCGGCGCCGTAGTCCTTGATCGAGCCCTGCTTGATGTTGCCGGCGATGATCTTCGTCGCCTTGAGGTCGGCGGGCGCCATGCCCCGCACGATGGCCCCCTGGGCCCCTGCCGGCCCCTGGACCAGCACCTGGCCCTCGACCAGGGGCGCGGCCTGGATCACGCCCGGCACCGCCTGGATGTGGCGCAGGCGCAGCTCGCGGTCGGGGGCTGTCAGGACGCCGCCGGCGACGTAGGCATGGCCGTTGAAGCCGAGGATGCGGCCCAGGAGTTCGGCCCGGAAGCCGTTCATCACCGACATGACGATGATCAGCACCGCCACCGCCAGCATCACGCCGACGAAGGAGATGGTCGAGATCAGCGCCACGCCGCCGTTCTTGCGCTTGGTGCGCAGATAACGCGCCGCGACGGTGCGCTCCCACACGCCGAAGGGTGCGGCGGGACGCACCTCCTGGCTCACGCGCCGACCGCCTTCAGCGCCGCTTCCAGCGGCAAGGTCTGGCGCTCGCCGGTGGCGCGCCGCTTCAGCTCGACCACGCCGTCGGCGACGCCCTTGGGACCGACCACCAGCTGCCAAGGCAGACCGATCAGATCGGCGGTGGCGAACTTGCCGCCCGCGCGTTCATTGGTGTCGTCGTACAGCGGCTCCTTGCCGGCGGCGGAAAGCGCCCGGTAGGCCTGGTCGCAGACCGCGTCGACGGCGGCGTCGCCCGGCTTGAGGCTGATGATCCCGACGCCGAAGGGCGCGACCGAATCCGGCCAGATGATGCCGCCCTCGTCGTGGCTGGCCTCGATGATGGCCCCCAGCAGGCGCGAGACGCCGACGCCGTACGAGCCGCCGTGCACCGGCCGCTCGGTCCCGTCCGGCCCCGCCACGGTGGCCTTCATCGGCTTGGAGTACTTCTCGCCGAAATAGAAGATGTGGCCGACCTCGATGCCGCGCGCCGACAGGCGCTTGTCCTCGGGAGCCTCGGCCTCGAAGCGGGCCTGGTCATGCATCTCTTCCGTGGCGGCGTAGAGCGCCGTGCGCCGGTCGACCAAGGGCTGCAGGTCGCCGTCCCAGTCGACGTCCGGCCCCGGCGCGCCCATCTCGACCAGGTCCTTGTGGCAGAACACCTGGCTCTCGCCGGTGTCGGCCAGGATGATGAACTCGTGGCTGAGGTCGCCGCCGATCGGGCCGGTGTCGGCGCGCATCGGCACCGCCTTCAGGCCCATGCGGGCGAACAGGTTCAGATAGGCGACGAACATGCGGTTGTAGGACCGCCGCGCCGAGGCCTCGTCGATGTCGAAGGAATAGGCGTCCTTCATCAGGAACTCGCGGCCGCGCATGACGCCGAAGCGCGGGCGCTGTTCGTCCCGGAACTTCCATTGCACATGGTAGAGGTTCTTGGGCAGGTCCTTGTAGCTGCGGACCGAGGCGCGGAAGATGTCGGTGACCATCTCCTCGTTGGTCGGCCCGTACAGCAGCTCGCGCTCGTGGCGGTCGAGGATGCGCAGCATCTCCGGGCCGTAGGCGTCGTAGCGGCCGCTCTCGCGCCACAGGTCGGCCAGTTGCAGCGTCGGCATCAGCAGCTCGACGGCGCCGGCGCGGTCCATCTCCTCACGGACGATCTGCTCGACCTTGTTCAGCACGCGCAGTCCCAGCGGCAGCCAGGCGTAGATGCCGGCCGCCTCCTGGCGGATCATGCCGGCGCGCAGCATCAGTCGGTGCGAGACGATCTGCGCCTCGGCCGGGGTTTCCTTGAGGACGGGCAGGAAATAGCGCGACAGGCGCATAAAGCAGAATCCGTGGCTGGACTGGGACCGCCCCACTTAGCCTTCGCCTTGCCTGCTTGGCAACGCGGGCGAAAGAAAGGCCGCCGATCTGCTGTCGGCGGCCTCAAGTCGTCGTCGGGGAAAACGCCACGGAACAAGGCCGCCGAAACGGCCATGGATCGAGCCTAGGCCCGATCGGCGGCGCGGCGCGCGGCGAGCGGCGCGCGGCCGCCCCCAAAGACGGTCCACGCTCAAAAACCGGGCGCTTCCGAGCGCTTTCCGGGTCCGGCGCCCGTTGGGCGGGCGCCCTTCTCGCCTCAGCGATGCGAGGGCAGCGACGGCAGCTGGATCAGGCCGAAATGAATGATCGCCCAGACGATGGCGAACACGAGGGTGGCCACCCAGGTGGTGGTGAAGAACTTGCGCTTGAGCTTGGGGTCGACCGGCGCGGCCGGATCGCCGCCGTCGCCCTTGTCGAGGCCCGCCTCGGCGTGGCTGACCACGCCCAGGGGCAAGACGGCGAACAGCACCGTCCACCAGATGGTCAGGTAGATGGCGATGCCTGTGACCAGTCCCATCAGTGCGCCCCCTCCCCGGCCTTCGGGGTCTCCATCAGCTCGACCAGCACGCCGCCCATGTCCTTGGGGTGGACGAAGACGATCAGGGTGCCGTGGGCGCCGATGCGCGGCTCGCCCAGAACCGTCGCGCCCTTGGCCTTCATCTCGTCGCGGGCGGCGTAGATGTCCTCGACCTCGAAACAGACGTGATGCTGGCCGCCCTTGGGGTTCTTGGCCAGGAAGCCGTGGATCGGCGAGTTCTCGCCATAGGGCTCGATCAGCTCGATCTGCGAATTGGGCAGGTTGACGAACACGAACGACACGCCCTGCTCGGCCATCGACCGCTTCTCGGTGATCGAGGTGGCGCCGAGCAGGTCGCGGTAGAGCTTGATGCTCTCGTCGATCGAGGGCGTGGCGACGCCGACATGGTTCAACTTGCCGATCATGAGCTTACGTCCTCAAGTTCAGATGCGCAGGACGGTCACCTCGACGATGGGCCGCCGCTCCCAGACGCGCTGCGAGGCCTTCTTCAGCGCCCGCGCGATCGCCTGTTCGACAGCGGTATCGTCCTCGCGCTCGTCGGCGTCCAGTCGTTTCAGCGCGCCCTCGGCGATCTCGGCCAGGTCGTCGAGCGCCTCTTCGATGGGATAGTCGTCGTCGCCCGGCAGGCCGACGCCGCGCACCTGCGGCCCCGAGGTCAGGCGCCCGCGGGCGTCGAGCGCCACCGCGACCGTCAAGACGCCGTTGAAGGCGGCGTGTCGGCGCTCGCGCAGAGCCTCGCCGTTGGCCGGCGTCAGGACGCCGCCGTCGACGAACAGGCGGCCGGACGGCGCCTCGTCGATGATCTCGGCCCGGCCGGGCGCCAGGCGAACCATGTCGCCGTTGCGCGGGGCGATCTGCTGCGGCACCTGCAGGTCGCGGGCGAAAGCGGCGTGCTCGAGCAGATGGCGGCGCTCGCCGTGGGTCGGCACCGCGATCTGCGGCCTGGCCCACTGGTACATTTCCTTCAGTTCGTCGCGGCAGGGGTGGCCCGAGACGTGGATGCCCGGGTGGTCCCGTTCGGTGCACAGGCGCACCCCGCGGTCGGCGAGGTTGTTCTGCAGGTTGCGGATCGGCACCTCGTTGCCGGGGATCACCCGCGACGAGAAGATGCAGTGGTCGCCCTGCCCCAGGCTGACGTGCGGATGGGTGCCGTCGGCGATGCGCGACAGAGCCGCGCGCGGCTCGCCCTGGCTGCCGGTGCACAGGTAGAGGATCTTATCCTCGGGCACGTGCTTGGCGTCGACGTCGGAGACGAAAGGCTCGACGCCTTCGAACAATCCGACGTGCCGCGCCGCGCCGGCCATGCGGTGCATGGAGCGTCCGACCAGACAGACCTTGCGGCCGTTGGCCTGGGCGGCCCGGATGATGGTGTCCATGCGCGCCACGTTGGAGGCGAAGCAGGCCACGGCCACCTTGCCCTTCAGCGAGCCGATCAGGGTGTTCATGGCGTCGCGGACGCCGGCCTCGGAGCCGGCGACGCCGTCGACGAACACGTTGGTCGAGTCGCAGACCATGGCCAGCACGCCCTCGTCGCCGAGCCGGCGGATGGCGTCCTGGTCGGTGACGCCGCCAAGCAGCGGGTCCGGGTCGATCTTCCAGTCGCCGGTGTGCAGCACCGTGCCGAGCGGCGTCTTGATCGCCAGGCCGTTGGGCTCGGGGATCGAGTGGGTCAGCGTGACCAGGGTCACCTCGAACGGCCCGAGCTCGATCGAGCCGTTCAACGGCACCTCGGTGATCTCGGCCTCGTCGAGCAGGTCGTGATCGCGCAGCTTCTCGCGCAGCAGATAGGCCGTGAACGGCGTGGCGTAGATCGGCGCCTTCAGGCGCGGCCACAGCCAGCCGACCGCGCCGATATGGTCTTCGTGCGCGTGGGTCAGGACGATGCCGAGAATGTCGTCGGCATGCTCCTCGATGAATTCCGGGTCGGGCAGGATGATCTCGACGCCCGGCGTGGTCTGGTCGCCAAACGTCACGCCGACGTCGACCACGATCCATTTGCGGTCGTGGGCCGGCCCGTAGCCATACAGGTTGAAGTTCATTCCGATCTCGTTCGACCCGCCCAGCGGCAGGAAAACGAGTTCGTCTTCGGTTTTGCGCTTTTTCATTTATTCCGACAGATGGGCGTTGCGACGCCAGATTTCGAGCATGCCCCGAATAGTGAGGTCGGAGTCGAACTTGTCGATGCAATCCGTCGCCCCGGCGAACAGCGAGGCGACCCCGCCGGTGGCGATGACGGTCATCGGCTTGCCCCACTCGGCCTTGACCCGATGCACCAGCCCCTCGATCAGGCTGATATAGCCCCAGAACACGCCCGACTGCATGGCGCTGACCGTGTCGCGGCCGACGATGCGGTTGCCTTCGGGCCGCTGGATGGCGATGCGCGGCAGCTTGGCCGCGGCCTCGTGCAGGGCCTGCATGGACAGGTTGATGCCGGGGGCGATGATGCCGCCCTCGAAGCCGCCGTCGGCCGCCACCACGTCGAAGGTGGTGGCCGTGCCGCTGTCAATGACGATCAGGTCGCCCGGATAGGCGATATGGGCGCCGACGGCGTTGACCAGCCGGTCGGCGCCGGCCTCGGAGGGCTTCTCGATGCGCACCGCCACGCCCAGTTCGACGTTCTCGCCGATGACCATCGGTTCGACGTGCAGGTATCGCCGCGACAGGTTGCGCAGGTTGAAGATCGACTGCGGCACCACGCTGGAAATGATGCAGCCGGTCAAGTCGGCGACCGACAGCCCGCGCATGGTCAGGAGCTGCTGCAGCCAGACGGCGTATTCGTCCGCCGTGCGGGTGGATTCGGTCGCCGAGCGCCATTCGGCGATCCATTCGGCGCCGTCATGGACGGCGAATAGGGTGTTGGTGTTGCCCTGTTCGATGGCGAGCAGCATCAGACGCCTCCAAAGAACACGTCGCCGGCGGTGATGCGGCGGATCTGACCGGACGGCAAGCGCAGGCGCAGGGCGCCGTCGTCGTCGAGCCCTTCGGCGACGCCGTCGACGCCTTCTTCGCCCAGCCGGGCCGTGCAGGGCTCGCCCAGGCCGTGCGCCCGCGCCGTCCAGGCCCGGGCGATGGCGGGGAAGCCCTGTTGCGTCCAGATGGCCAGCCAGTCGGCGAAGGCCGCCGCCAGCCCCTCCAGCGCCCGCGACGGCGACGGCGCCCCGCCCGGGGCGTGTTCGGAAAAGCTGGTCGCCGGCCGCTCCGCCGCGTCAGGCGGGGTGGCCAGGTTGACGCCGATCCCGCAGGCCAGCCACAGCCGGCCGTCGGGCCGGCGGCCGGACTCGATCAATATGCCGCTGACCTTGCGCCCGGCGACCAGGGGATCGTTGGGCCATTTCAGCCGCACGAGGTTCTCGGGCAGGTAGGCGCGGGCCAGGTCGGCCACCGCCAGCGCGGCGACGAACGAGACCTGCGCCGCCTCGGCCGGCGGCCGGTCGGTGGTCAGCAGCAGGGTCGCGGCCAGATTGTCCCGCCCCGTCTCCCAGGCGCGGCCGCGCCGGCCCTTGCCGGCGGTCTGGCGCTCGGCCGCGATCCAGATCGGACCGGAAGCTCCCGCCTCAGCCCGCCGGCGCGCCTCGGCGTTGGTGGAGTCGATCTCCTCCAGCCAAAGGATGGGCGCAGGGGCGGACGCCGCCACCTAGTGCAGGCCGAACGCTGCCGCGGCCGCCTTGGCCAGGGGGTCGAGACCGATCAGCGCGACGAGCACGACTGGACAGGAGAAGATCGCTGCGGCGTAGGCCACGCCGCGCGCGTCGGCGGGGACCGCGTCGGTCTTGCCGGCCGGCGCGTCGAACCACATCACCTTGACCAGGCGCAGATAGTAGAACGCGGCCACCACGCTCGACACCAGGCCCAGCACGGCCACCCAGGCCAGGTTGGATTCCAGCGCGGCCTTGAACACGTAGAACTTGCCCCAGAAGCCGGCGAACGGCGGCAGGCCCAGGGCCGACAGCGCGAAGGCGGTCATGGCCAGGGCCAGGCCCGGCCGCTCGCGCACCAGGCCGGCCATGTCGTCGATGGTCTCCATCGGCTTGCCGCCCCGCGACAGGGCCGACAGACAGGCGAAGAAGCCGGTGACGTCGATCATGTAGAGGACCATGAACACCAGCATCGACTGGGCGCCGCTCTGGGTGCCGGTCGACAGCCCGACCAGGGCGTAGCCGACATTGGCGATCGACGAATAGGCCCACAGGCGCTTGAGGTTCTTCTGGGCCAGGCCGGCGAAGGCGCCCAGCAGCATCGACAGCACGGCGATGACGATGACCACCTGGCGCCACTGGTCGGCGGCGTGCGGGAAGGAATCGTAGAGCGCGCGGGCGAACAGCACCATGGCCGCCAGCTTCGGCGCGGCGGCGAAGAAGCCGACGACCGGCGTCGGCGCGCCCTCATAGACGTCCGGCGTCCACATGTGGAACGGCGCGGCCGAGACCTTGAACGCCAGGCCGCAGATCAGGAACACCAGGCCGAACAGCACGCCGGTGTTCGAGGCGCCCGTGGCCGCCTTGGCGATGACGTCGAAATGGGTCGAGCCGGCGAAGCCGTAGATCAACGAGGCGCCGTAGAGCAGCAGGCCGGACGACAGCGCGCCCAGCACGAAATACTTCAGCCCGGCTTCCGAGGCCTTGGCGTCGTCGCGACGGAACGCGGCCATGACGTAGAGCGCCAGCGACTGCAGCTCGACCCCGACATAGAGCGAGATCAGGTCGCCGGCCGAGACCATCATGCCCATGCCGACGGCGGCCAGCAGGATCAGCACGGGATATTCGAACTGGTTGGCCTTGAGCCGGGTCAGCCAGCGGTCGCCCAGCAGCACCGCCACGGCGCTCATGCCGTAGATGGCCACCTTGGCGAAGGCCGAGGCCTCGTCGGAGACGAAGCCGCCCGCGAAGGCCTTGCCGTGCGGAGCCGTCCAGGCCAGGGCGGCGGCGACCAGCAGGGCGAGCCCGGCCAGGGTCGAGACCAGGCTGCTGAGACGGTTGCCGCCGACGGCCCCCGCCACCAGCAGGACCAGCGTCGAGACCGCGAGGAAGACCTCGGGCCAGGCCAGCGAAAGGGCGCTGTAAAAGCTCATCGATACGCTCCCCTCACCCGCCCACGGCGGCCTTGTAGACGGACACCAGTCCGTCCACCGAGGCGGTGGTGAGGTTGAAAATCAGGTTGGGCTGCACGCCGAGGATCAAGGTGGCGGCGATCAGCGGGACGAAGATCGTCACCTCGCGCCAGTTGAGGTCCTCGATGGCGGCGAGCTTGGGATTGACCATCTCGCCGAAGATGACCTTGCGATAGAGGGTCAGCGCGTAGACCGCCGAGAAGATCACCCCGCTGGCGGCGGCGATCGCCGTCCAGGTCGAGACGCCGTAGGCCCCGGTCATGGTCAGGATCTCGCCGACGAAACCCGAGGTGCCCGGCAGGCCGACATTGCCCATGGTGAACAGCATGAAGGTCGCCGCGTACCAGGGCATACGGTTCACCAGTCCGCCGTAGAAGGCGATCTCGCGGGTGTGCATGCGGTCATAGACCACGCCGACGCAGAGGAAGAGCGCGCCCGAGATCACCCCGTGGCTGAGCATCTGGAAGATCGCCCCCTGCACGCCGTAGGCGTTGCCGGAGAAGATGCCCATGGTCACGAAGCCCATGTGCGCCACCGACGAGTAGGCGATCAGCTTCTTGATGTCGACCTGACGGAAGGCGACCAGCGAGGTGTAGACGATGGCGATCACCGACAGGGCGAACACCAGCGGCGTGAACAGCTGGCTGGCCTGCGGGAACATCGGCAGGCTGAAGCGCAGGAAGCCGTAACCGCCCATCTTCAGCAGGATGCCGGCCAGGATGACCGAGCCCGCGGTCGGCGCCTCGACGTGGGCGTCGGGCAACCAGGTGTGGACCGGCCACATCGGCATCTTCACCGCGAACGAGGCGAAGAAGGCCAGCCATAGGAAGGTCTGCACCTGCGGCGCGAACTTGAAGGCCATCAGCGCCGGGATCGAGGTGGTGTGCGCGATGCTGATCATGGCCAGGATCGCCACCAGCATCAGCACCGAACCCAGCAGGGTGTAGAGGAAGAACTTGTAGGCCGCGTAGACCCGGTTCTTTCCGCCCCACACGCCGATGATCAGGAACATCGGCAGCAGCTGACCTTCGAAGAACAGATAGAACAGCACGAGATCGAGCGCGCAGAACACGCCGATGACCAGCACTTCCAGGATTAGGAAGGCGATCAGGTATTCGAGCACGCGGTTCTCGATCGAGTCCCAACTGGCGGCGATGCACAGCGGCAGCAGGAAGGCGGTCAGCAGCACGAACAGGATCGAGATGCCGTCGACGCCCATGCGGTAGTGCAGGCCGGCGAACCAGTTCAGGTCCTCCACGAACTGGAAGCCGGGGTTGGCGGCGTCGAACTTGAACACCAGCAGGATCGACAGGGCGAAGGTCGCGAAGCTGGTGACGAGCGCGATCCACTTGGCGGCGCGGTTGACCGCCGCCTGATCGCCGCCGCCGCCGAAGGCGCGCAGGGCGAGGATGGCGATCACGCCGACCAGCGGCGAGAAGGTTGTGAGGCTGAGGATGCCGGTCATGGTCGTTGCTCCCTCAGCGCCACTTCAGGATCGCGTAGGTCAAAAGACCGGCGACGCCCAGCAGCATCACGAACGCGTAGTGATAGAGATAGCCGGTCTGCAGCCGGCCGGTGCGGCGGCCGACGAGATAGGAGGCCGCGGCGACGCCGTTGGGGCCTAGCCCGTCGATGACCTTCTGGTCGCCGCCCTTCCAGAACAGGTCGCCCAGGAAGCGCGCGGCGCGCACGAAGGTCGCCTCGTACAGCTCGTCGAAGAACCACTTGTTGTAGAAGAAGGTCCACAGCGGCCCCTTCCCGGCGGCGATCCGAGCGCCCATGCCCTCGCGCAGGACGTAGACGTACCAGGCGGCGATGAGGCCGATCACCGAGACGACCAGCGGAGCCAGCGTCACCCACTCCGGAATGTGGCGCAGGTTCTCGAGCACGGTGTTGCCCGCGCCGGTGAAGATGGCCTTGCCCCAGAACTCGCCGCGCTCTTCGCCGATGAACTTCTCGACGAAGACGCCGCCGGCGAAGATCGCGCCGACCGACAGCGCCAGCAGCGGCAGGATCACCACCCACGGGCTCTCGTGCGGCTTGTGGTCGTGGCCATGGCCGTGATGGTCGTCATGGGCGGCGTGATGGCCGTCGTCGTGAGCGTGGCCATGGTCGTCGGCATGGTGGTCGTGTCCCCACTTGGCGTGGCCGTGGAAGGTCATGAACACCAGGCGCCAGGAATAGAAGGCGGTCAGGCCGGCGACGATGACGCCGATGATGAAGGCGAACATGCCGACCGGATTGTGCTGGCCGGCGACGAAGGCGCTCTCGATGATGGCGTCCTTCGAATAGAAGCCGGCGAAGCCGAGCTCCAGCCCCGGCAGGCCCATGCCGGTGATGGCGATGGTGCCGATGAGCATCACCGCATAGGTGATCGGCATCAGCCGCCACAGGCCGCCCATCTTCCGCATGTCCTGCTCGTGGTGCATGCCCATGATCACCGAGCCGGCGCCCAGGAACAGCAGCGCCTTGAAGAAGGCGTGCGTGAACAGGTGGAACATCGCGCCCTGATAGGCGCCGACGCCGGCGGCGAAGAACATGTAGCCGAGCTGCGAACAGGTCGAATAGGCGATGACGCGCTTGATGTCGTTCTGCGCCAGGCCGACGGTGGCGGCGAACAGGGCCGTCACAGCGCCGATGACGGTGACGATCTGCTTGGCGACCGGCGCGTACTCGAACATCGGCGACAGCAGGCAGACCATGTAGACGCCGGCGGTGACCATGGTCGCCGCGTGGATCAGGGCCGAGACCGGGGTCGGGCCCTCCATGGCGTCAGGCAACCAGGTGTGCAGGAAGAACTGCGCCGACTTGCCCATGGCGCCGACGAACAGCAGCGCGCAGGCGAGGTCGATCAGCGGCCATTGGCGGCCGGCGAAGGTCCAGGCCAGGTGGGCGTGCGAGGCGATCTGGGGGAAGATCTCGGCGAACTTGATCGAACCGAAGGCCCAGAAGACGGTCATGATGCCGAGGGCGAAGCCGAAGTCGCCGACGCGATTGACCACGAAGGCCTTGATCGAGGCGGCGTTGGCGGTCGGCTTCTTGAACCAGAAGCCGATCAGCAGGTACGAGGCCAGGCCCACGCCTTCCCAGCCGAAGAACATCTGCATGAAGTCGGCGGCGGTGACCAGCGACAGCATGGCGAAGGTGAACAGCGACAGGTACGCGAAGAAGCGCGGCTTGCTGTCGTCCTCGGCCATGTAGCCCCAGCTGTAGACGTGGACCAGCGACGAGACGGTGGTCACCACGATCAGCATCACCGACGACAGGGCGTCGATGCGGATCGACCAGTCGGCGACAAACTTGCCGACGTGGATGAAGGGCGCGAGCGCGACGGTGAACGGCTCCCAGCCGCCCCAGGTCATGCCGACGAAGGTGGTCCAGGCCAGGGCGCAGGCGGCCAGCAGCAGGCCGGTGGTCACGCTCTGCGAGGCGACGTTTCCGATCCGCCGGCCGAACAGGCCGGCGACGACCGCGCCGAGCAGCGGCGCGAAGACCAGAAGGGATACGATAAGCGAGTGCGACATCGTCAGCCCTTCATCATCGACGCGTCGTCCACGGCGATGTCGCCGCGGTTGCGGAAGAACGTGACGAGGATCGCCAGGCCGACCGCGGCCTCGGCCGCGGCGACGGTCAGTACGAACATGGCGTAGATCTGGCCGACCACGTCGTGCAGGTAGACCGAGAACGCCACCAGGTTGATGTTGACGGCGAGCAGGATCAGTTCGACCGACATCAGGATGATGATGATGTTCTTGCGGTTCATGATGATCCCGAACACGCCGATGGTGAACAGGATCGCCGCCACCGCGAGATAATGCGGAAGGCCGATGGTCATTCGGAAATCCCCTCTTCCCGGACGCCTTGGCCGCTCTGGATCTGGACGAGCTTCATGCCGGTCTTGGGCGTACGCGCCACCTGCTTGGCGATGTCCTGGCGCTTGACGCCCGGCTTGTGGCGCAGGGTCAGCACGATCGCGCCGATCATGGCCACCAGCAGGACCAGGCCCGCGGCCTGGAAGAAATAGACGTAGTCGGTGTAGAGCACCCGCCCGATGGCCTCGGCGTTGGTGACCTCGTGGCTGGGGACCAGCGGCGCGTCGTGCGCGGCCGCCGCGCCCTTCAGCGCCACGGTGACGGCCACCAGGACCATCTCGACAGCCAGGACGCCGCCGACGACCAGACCTATCGGCAGGTAGCGGGCGAAGCCCGCCCGCAAGGCCGAGAAGTCGACGTCCAGCATCATCACGACGAACAGGAACAGCACCGCGACCGCGCCGACGTAGACGACGACGAGCAGCATCGCGAGGAATTCCGCGCCGAGAAGCACGAACAGTCCGGCCGCCGTAAAGAAGGCCAGGATTAGGAACAGCACCGAGTGCACGGGGTTCCGCGCCGTGACCACGAGGAACCCCGCCCCCAAAGTCACAGCCGCCAGCAGATAGAAGGCGATCGCCTGCAAGCCCATCGGCCGCTCACGCTCCTCATTCACACACAAGAGGAGCCCTTGATGGCGACTGCGCCGCCGGCCCCTCGGAATCGCGCCCGTCTCTTATCGGTAGGGCGCGTCGAGTTCCAGGTTCTTCGCGATCTCCCGCTCCCAACGATCACCGTTATCGAGCAGGCGTTGCTTGTCGTAATAAAGCTCTTCGCGCGTCTCGACCGCGAACTCGGTGTTCGGGCCTTCGACGATGGCGTCGACCGGGCAGGCCTCCTGGCACAGACCGCAGTAGATGCACTTGACCATGTCGATGTCGTAGCGGGTCGTCCGGCGCGAGCCGTCGGCGCGCGGTTCGGCCTCGATGGTGATGGCCTGGGCCGGGCAGACCGCCTCGCACAGCTTGCAGGCGATGCAGCGCTCCTCGCCGTTCGGATAGCGGCGCAGGGCGTGCTCGCCGCGGAAGCGCGGCGACTGGGGACCGCGCTCGTTGGGATAGAGCACGGTCTTCTTGGGGCGCAGCATGTGCTTCATCGCCAAGCCGAAGGCCCCGGTGAAGTCCATCAAGGCCGCGCCCCTGGCGGCTTGGCTGATGCGAGCAGCGAAAGACATTTGCGCTCCTTAAGCGGCCGGGCCGAATACGCGCCAGGCGGCGACGACGACCACGGCGACCAGCGAGGTGGGCAGGAACACTTTCCAGCCCAGGCGCATCAACTGGTCGTAGCGGTACCGGGGGACGATGGCCTTCACCATGGCGAACATGAAGAACCAGAAGACGATCTTGATGGCGAACCAGGCAAGGCCGAACAGGCCGAGCGCCCAGGGCGCCCAGGAGGCGGTGAACGGCGTCGGGAACGGCGCCTGCCAGCCGCCGAAGAACAGGATGGTGATCATCCCGCACATCAGCACGATGTTGGAATATTCGCCGATCATGAACAGCAGGTAGGGGGTCGAGGAGTACTCGACCTGATAGCCGGCGACCAGTTCGGATTCGGCCTCGGGCAGGTCGAAGGGCGGGCGGTTGGTCTCGGCCAGGGCCGAGACGAAGAACATCACCATCATCGGGATCATGACGATGGCCATGGGCAGGTTCTTGAGGCCGCCGCCGAAAACGTTCCAGTTCCAGAAGCCGCCGGCCTGATGCTCGACGATGGTCTGCAGGTTCATCGAACCGACCAGCAGGATCACCGTGATGATGATGAAGCCGAGCGAGACTTCGTACGAAACCATCTGCGCCGCCGAGCGCAGGCCGCCAAGGAACGGGTACTTCGAGTTCGAAGCCCAGCCGCCCATGATGATGCCGTAGACGCCGAGCGATGAGATGGCGAACAGGTAGAGGACGCCGACATTGATGTTCGACACCGCCCAGCCCGGCCCGAACGGGATCACCGCCCAGGCGGCGAAGGCCAGCACGAAGCTGATCACCGGGGCCAGCAGGAACACCGACTTGTCGGCGCCCGACGGCACGGTGATCTCTTTCAGGACGAACTTGATGAAGTCGGCGAAGGACTGAAACAGGCCGAACGGCCCGACCACGTTCGGGCCCTTGCGCATCTGCACGCCGGCCCAGATCTTGCGGTCGCCCCACAGCAGGAAGGCGAGCGAGATCAGCACGCCGACCATCACCAGCAGCACCTGGCCGACGGTGATCAGCGCCCAGCCGCCGGGCGTGCCCCAAAAGTTCACAGCGTTCCCCTGCACCGCCCTACTCCGCCGCGACCAGCTTGGCGCGCGACTGAGCGGCGACGGCGGAGCATTCCGCCATCGTCACGCTGGCCCGCGCGATCGGATTGGTCAGATAGAAGTCCTTGATCGCCGGCCCGAAGACGGCGTCGTCCGCCTCGCCCTTGCCGCCCACCGCGCCCAGGTCGAAGCCAGCCGCCGTCGCCGCGCCGGGCGCGTAGTCGATCTGGCCGAAGCTCGGATGATCGGCGAACAGCTTGGCGCGCAGCTGGTCCAGGCTGTCATAGGGCAGCTTGGCGCCCAGGCGCTCGGACAGCGCCCGCAGGATCGCCCAGTCTTCGCGCGCCTCGCCCTTCGGGAACACCGCGCGCGAGGCCATCTGAACCCGGCCCTCGGTGTTGACGTAAAGGCCGTTCTTTTCGGTATAGGCCGCGCCCGGCAGAATCACGTCGGCGCGGTGCGCGCCGGCGTCGCCATGCGTGCCCAGATAGACGACGAAAGCGTCGGTCTGCGACAGGTCGGCCTCGTCGGCGCCGAGCAGGAACAGCACGTCGAGCGCGCCCTTGGCGACCATCTGCCTGGCCGACAGGCCGCCCTCGCCCGGCAGGAAGCCGAGATCGAGACCGCCCACGCGGCTCGCGGCCGTGTGCAGCACGTTGAAGCCGTTCCAGTCCTCGCGCACCGCGCCGAAGGTCTTGGCCGCCCCGGCCGCCATGGCCAGCACCGCCGAGCCGTCCTCACGGGCGAGAGCGCCGCCGCCGACGATGATCACCGGGTTCTTGGCGTCCTTGAGCACCTTGGCGAAGCCGCTCTTGGCCTTGACCAGGGTCTTCAGCGAGGCCGGGCCGGCGCCCAGGTGCTCGTAGTCGTAGGTCAGGTCGACGCGCTCGCCGATCACGCCGATCTGGGCGCGGCCGGAAATCCAGGCCTTGCGCAGGCGCGCGTTGAGCACCGGCGCTTCCAGGCGCGGGTTGCAGCCGACCAGCAGGATGGCGTCGGCCTGGTCCAGGCCGGCGATGGTGGTGTTGAACAGATAGGCTTCGCGTTGCCCGCCGCCGACCTGGGCGCCGTCCTGGCGGCAGTCGAGGCTGGTCACGCCCAGGCCGCCGAACAGGTCGAGCGCGGCCTTCATCGATTCCGCGTCCTGCACGTCGCCGGCGATGACGCCGATGCGCTCGGGCTTGGCGGCCTTGACCTTGGCGGCCACGGCGGCGAACGCCTCGGCCCAGGTCGCGGCGCGCAGCTTGCCGGCTTCGCGGATATAGGGCCGGTCCAGACGCTGACGCAGCAGGCCGTCGCAGGCGTAGCGCGTCTTGTCCGAGATCCATTCCTCGTTGATGTCGTCGTTGATGCGCGGCAGCACGCGCATCACTTCGTTGGCGCGGGCGTCGACGCGGATCGCCGAGCCGAGCGCGTCCATGACGTCGACGCTCTCGGTCTTCTTCAACTCCCACGGACGGGCGTTGAAGGCGTAGGGCTTCGAGGTCAGGGCGCCGACGGGGCACAGGTCGATGACGTTGGCCGACAGCTCGGAGCCGACCGCCTTGTCCAGATAGGTCGTGATCTCAACGTCTTCGCCGCGGCTGATCAGACCGATGTCCGGCACGCCGGCCACTTCGGTGATGAAGCGCACGCAACGGGTGCATTGGATGCAGCGGGTCATGACCGTCTTGATCAACGGCCCCATGTACTTCTCTTCGACCGCGCGCTTGTTCTCCTCATAACGAGAACCGTCGCGGCCATAGCCCATGGCCTGGTCCTGCAGGTCGCACTCGCCGCCCTGGTCGCAGATCGGGCAGTCCAGCGGGTGGTTGATGAGCAGGAACTCCATCACCCCTTCGCGGGCCTTCTTCACCATCGGCGTGTTGGTGAAGATCTCCTGGTTCTCGGCGGCCGGCAACGCGCACGAAGCCTGGGGCTTCGGCGGACCGGGCTTCACCTCGACCAGGCACATGCGGCAGTTGCCGGCGATCGACAGCCGCTCGTGATAGCAGAAGCGCGGGATCTCCTCGCCGGCCAGCTCCGCGACCTGCAGAACCGTCATGCCGGGTTCGAACTCGACCTCGACGCCGTTGACCTTGGCTTTGGGCATGTCGTTACTCCGCCGCGATCAGCGAGGCGCCCTGCACGTGCGGGCGGCCAGAGCGATAGTTGGCGATACGTTCCTCGACCTCGTGGCGGAAGTGGCGGAACAGACCTTGGATCGGCCAGGCGGCGGCGTCGCCCAGCGCGCAGATGGTGTGGCCTTCGACCTGGGTGGTGACGTCCAGCAGGGTGTCGATCTCCTTCGGATCGGCCTCCCCTCGCGCCATGCGCTCCATCACCCGCCACATCCAGCCGGTGCCTTCGCGGCACGGCGTGCACTGGCCGCAGCTCTCATGCTTGTAGAAGTAGCTGATCCGCGCGATCGCCCGGACCAGGTCAGTCGACTTGTCCATGACGATGACGGCGGCGGTGCCGAGGCCGGACTTGAGGTTGCGCAGGGCGTCGAAGTCCATCGGCAGATCTTCGCACTGCTCGGCCGGGATCATCGGCACGGACGAGCCGCCCGGAATGACCGCCTTCAGATTGCCCCAGCCGCCCTTGATGCCGCCGCAGTGATCTTCGATCAGCTGGCGGAACGGGATGCTCATCGCCTCTTCGACGTTGCACGGCAGGTTCACGTGGCCGCTGACGCAGAACAGCTTGGTGCCGGTGTTGTTCGGCCGGCCGAAGCCCGCGAACCACTCGGCTCCGCGGCGCAGGATGGTTCCCACGACGGCGATCGACTCGACGTTGTTGACCGTGGTCGGGCAGCCGTACAGGCCCGCGCCGGCCGGGAACGGCGGCTTCAGACGGGGCTGGCCCTTCTTGCCTTCGAGGCTTTCGAGCAGCGCCGTCTCTTCGCCGCAGATATAGGCCCCGGCGCCGTGATGGACGTAGATGTCGAAGTCCCAGCCGTGGACGTTGTTCTTGCCGACCAGCTTGGCCTCGTAGGCCTCCTTGATGGCTTCCTCGAGGATCTCGCGCTCGCGGACGTATTCGCCGCGGATGTAGATGTAGCAGGCGTGGGCCTGCATCGCGAACGAGGCGATCAGGCAGCCTTCGATCAGGAGGTGCGGGTCATGCCGCATGATCTCCCGGTCCTTGCAGGTGCCCGGCTCGGACTCGTCGGCGTTGACCACCAGGTAGTGAGGACGGTCCTTCACTTCCTTGGGCATGAACGACCACTTCAGGCCGGTGCCGAAACCGGCGCCGCCCCGGCCGCGCAGGCCCGAGTTCTTGACCTGGTCGATGACCCAGTCGCGCCCGCAGTCGAGCATGTCCTTGGTCGCGTTCCACGCGCCACGCTTCTTCGCGCCCTCGAGCCGCCAGTCCTGGAGGCCGTAGAGGTTGGTGAAGATGCGGTCCTTGTCTTCGAGAATGCCGACCATGCTTCAGGACTCGGGGTTCAGGGCGCGGGCGCGGGCATACCGCGTCCGCCGCACGATGACATAGGCGAAAATCGCCCAACTGACGGCGACGACGGCCAGCGCCGAATAGCCTAGCGGAGAATGGACGCCGGCCGGCGTTCGACTGGCGTAGGCCAGCAGCAGCGCCCCGGCCATGCAGCCGAAAAGGCCCACGCCGCGGGCGATCGGCGCCACGCCCCGCAGCTCGCGGGCGTCGACGGCGCGGCGGACCGGTTCGCTCATCGGGGGCCTCCGGCCTTGGAGGCCTTCATCCAGCCCAGGATGAACCAGGCCTGCGCGCCAAAGCCCGACAGCACGGCCACGATCACCACCGGCAGCATCCAGCGGAAATGGAAGACGGCGTGACCGACCATCGCGGCCGCGGCCACGACGAAGGCGACGACGCAGACGGCGAACATCGCCATCAGCCGCCGGCGCTGGCCAGGAATGTCGAGCAGGGCGTCGGCCATCAGGCGGCCGGCTCCTTCTTGGCCTTCGCCTTGGCCGGAGCATTGGGCAGCTTGATCTTCTTGGCGGCGGAGCCGTCATAGAGCTTGGGATCGGTCAGGGTGTGGACCGCGTCCTTGGGCTCGGAGGACTTGCGGCCCTCGTACGAGCCCGGCTGGGGGGCCTTGCCGGCGGCGAAGTCGTCGAGAATCCGGCCCAGGCTCTCCGGCGTCAGGTCCTCGTAATAGTAGTCGTTGATCGCCGCCATCGGCGCGTTGCAGCACGCGCCCAGGCATTCGACCTCTTCCCACGAGAACTTGCCGTCGGCCGAGAGATGGTTCTTGGGGCCGATCTTGGCCTCCAGCACCGTCTTCAGGTCGTTGGCGCCGCGCAGCATGCACGGCGTGGTGCCGCACAGCTGCACCAGGGCGACCTTGCCGACCGGCTCCAGCTGGAACATGGTGTAGAAGGTGGCGACCTCGAACACGCGGATCACCGGCATGCCGAGCAGCTCGGCGATGGCGTTCAGCGCCGGCTCGGAGACCCAGCCTTCCTGCTTCTGCACCAGCCACAGGATCGGGATCACCGCCGACTGGCGGCGGTCGGCCGGATACTTGGCGATCCACCACTCGGCCTTCTTCAGGGTGTCCTTGCTGAAGGCGAAGCTGGCGGGTTGCTCTTTTGCGAGGCGACGGACGCTCACCGGTCGATCTCTCCGAACACGATATCGAGCGAGCCCAGGATGGCGGAGACGTCCGCCAGCATGTGGCCGCGGTTCATCCAGTCCATGGCGGCCAGATGCGGGAAGCCCGGCGCGCGGATCTTGCAGCGGTAGGGCTTGTTGCCGCCGTCGGCGACCAAGAATACGCCGAACTCGCCCTTGGGGGCCTCGACGCAGGCGTAGACCTCGCCCTCGGGGACGTGGAAGCCTTCGGTGTAGAGCTTGAAGTGGTGGATCAGCGCTTCCATCGACTGCTTCATCTCGCCGCGACGGGGCGGCGAAACCTTGTGGTCGTCGGACAGCACCAGGCCGGGCGTCTTCCGCAGGCGCTCGACGCACTGCTGCATGATCCGCACCGACTGGCGCATCTCCTCGACGCGGCAGAGGTAACGGTCATAGCAGTCGCCGTTGACGCCGAGCGGGATGTCGAACTCCAGCTCGTCGTAGCATTCGTAGGGCTGGTTGCGGCGCAGGTCCCAGGCGATGCCGGAGCCGCGCACCATCACGCCCGAGAAGCCCCAGGCCAGCGCCTCTTCCTTGGACACCACGCCGATGTCGACGTTGCGCTGCTTGAAGATGCGGTTGTCAGTGATCAGGCCCTCGATGTCGTCGAGCACCTTGGGGAACTGGGCGCACCAGTCGCCGATATCGGCGACCAGGGCCGGCGGCAGGTCCTGGCGCACGCCGCCGGGGCGGAAGTAGTTGGCGTGCATGCGAGCGCCCGAAGCGCGCTCGTAGAAGATCATCAGCTTCTCGCGCTCTTCGAAACCCCACAGCGGCGGGGTCAGCGCGCCGACGTCCATCGCCTGGGTGGTGACGTTGAGCAGGTGGTTCAGGATGCGGCCGATCTCGCTGTAGAGCACGCGGATCAGCTGGCCCCGGACCGGCACCTCGACCTCGAGCATCTTCTCGATGGCCAGCACGAAGGCGTGCTCCTGGTTCATCGGCGCGACGTAGTCGAGACGGTCGAAATAGGGCGTGTTCTGGGTGTAAGGCCGCCCTTCCATCAGCTTCTCGGTGCCGCGGTGCAGCAGGCCGATATGCGGATCGACGCGCTCGACGATCTCGCCGTCGAGTTCGAGCACTAGGCGCAGCACGCCGTGCGCGGCCGGGTGTTGCGGGCCGAAGTTGATGTTGAACTTGCGGACCTTGGTCTCTTCGGAGCCGGGAACCGGAACTTCGTCGTGGAAGTAATCGGTCGCCTGAGCGGGGGCGTTGGTTCCGGTCATTGGCCGCCCTCCTTGGTCTTTTCGTCGCCCGGCAGGACGTATTCGGCGCCCTCCCAGGGGGACAGGAAGTCCCAGTTACGGAACTCGACGGACTTCACCGGCTCGTAGACGACCCGCTTGATCTCGTCGTCGTAGCGGACCTCGACATAGCCCGTCATCGGGAAGTCCTTGCGCATCGGGTGACCGTGGAAGCCATAGTCGGTCAGGATGCGGCGCAGGTCCGGGTGGCCCGAGAAGAAGACGCCGTACATGTCGAAGGCTTCGCGCTCGAACCAGTCGGCGACCGGATAGGCCGGCACGGCCGACGGCACGGCGGTGTCCTCGTCGGTCTGCACCTTGACCCGCACGCGATGGTTCTTGGTCAGCGACAGCAGGTGATAGACCACGTCGAAGCGGAGCGGACGCTGCGGATAGTCGCAGCCGGCCAGATCGACCAGCTGCTGGAACTGGCAGTCGGCGTCGTCGCGCAGGCGGACCAGCACCTCGACGATGCGCGCCGCGCGGGCGTTCACGGTCAGCTCGCCATAGGCGACCTTGTAGTCGACGACGTCGCCGCCGCAGACGGCGACGATGTGCTGGCCCAGCGCGTCGAGCGCCTCGTTAGACACGGCCCATTTCATCGTTCGATCGTCCCGGTCCGGCGAATCTTCTTCTGCAGCTGCAGCACGCCGTAGACCAGCGCCTCGGCGGTCGGCGGACAGCCGGGCACGTAGATGTCGACCGGCACGATGCGGTCGCAGCCGCGCACCACGGAGTAGCTGAAGTAATAATAGCCGCCGCCGTTGGCGCACGAGCCCATCGAGATGACGTAGCGCGGCTCCGGCATCTGGTCGTAGACCTTGCGCAGGGCCGGAGCCATCTTGTTGGTCAGCGTGCCGGCGACGATCATCACGTCCGACTGGCGCGGGCTGGCGCGCGGCGCGAAGCCGTAGCGCTCCAGGTCGTAGCGCGGCATCGACGCCTGCATCATCTCGACCGCGCAGCAGGCCAGACCGAAGGTCATCCACATCAGCGAGCCGGTGCGGGCCCAGGTGATCAGGTCGTCGGCGGCGGCGGTGACGAAGCCCTTGTCGGCCAACTGGTCGGTGACGCCGTCGAAGAACGGGTCGTGCAGCTTGGGGTCATAGCCCTCGACCGTCGTGCGGCCGGCGGACAGCGCCGGAGCCTTAGGGGGAACGATCACTCCCATTCCAGGGCTCCCTTCTTCCACTCATAGATGAAGCCGACGGTCAGCACGCCGAGGAAGGCCATCATCGACCAGAACGCGAAGACCTGGGCCTCGTGCGGCAGCTTCATCAGCGACGTCGCCCAGGGGAACAGGAACGCCACCTCCAGGTCGAAGATGATGAACAGGATCGACACCAGATAGAAGCGCACGTCGAACTTCATGCGCGCGTCGTCGAAGGCGTTGAAGCCGCATTCGTACGCCGACAGCTTCTCGGGGTCGGGCGCCTTGGGCGCGAGCACCGCGGCGGCGAGGATGAAGGCGACCCCCAGAACCGTCGCGATCCCGAAAAAGATCACGATGGGGAGGTACTGCAGGAGGAAGGCGTTCATGGAAGCCTCAAGGCGAGATTCGGGCGCGTTGTAGACCAAGGCGGCGGGGGGTTCAAACCTCGGCGGACGTCTTTTGCAAGAGCGGCGTTCGTTGACCCGCCACCAGTTGAGATTCACTCGCAAATATTCGAAATCATTGGGCGAAATCCGGCCGGTCCCGCACGATCTCACCACCCCGCCCCACGGCGCGAACCGCCTGTTCGAGGCGCCGGACGCCTATCCACAGGTTTTCGATCTTGGCGGTTGACACGTCCCGCCCCCCCGCATATCAGACGCCCCTCACGACGCCGGAGCGAACTGCTTCGGCCGAAGCGGGTGTAGCTCAGTTGGTTAGAGCGCCGGCCTGTCACGCCGGAGGTCGCGGGTTCGAGCCCCGTCACTCGCGCCATTCTCTTTAAACTGAAGAATGCGCATCACCGCCTCGCTTTCGCGGGTTCGCCTGCGCGCGCCCCGCAGGCCATAGGCCTGCGGCGGGGTTCGGCGCGCCCTCCCCGGCCGCGTCAGTCCTCGGTCGGGGCCTCGGAATCGCCCGTCGGCGTTCCGACGCCACGACGCGTCAGGGCCTCGCGCAGCAGCATTTCGACCTGGGCGTTGACGCTGCGCAATTCGGCGGCCGCGAGGCGCTCCACGGCCTGGAGCACCTCGGGCCGCACCCGGATCAGGAACGCGCGCTTTCCCGGACTGGCCACGGATCAGCCGTAAAGCGTGCCGGTGTTCAGCACGGGCTGGGCCTCGCGGTCGGCGCACAGGACCACCAGCAGGTTGGAGACCATCGCCGCCTTGCGCTCCTCGTCGAGCTGAACCACGCCGCGCTCGTTGAGCTGCTGGAGCGCATTCTCGACCATGCCCACCGCGCCCAGCACGATCTTGCGTCGGGCGGCCAGCACCGCCTCGGCCTGCTGGCGCTTGAGCATCGCGCCGGCGATCTCGGGCGCGTAGGCCAGATGCATCAGGTGGGCCTCGTCGACCGCCAGGCCGGCGATGGCGACGCGCCCGCCCAGGTCCTCGCGCAGCTTGGCGCCGACCACCTCGGCGTCGGCGCGCAGGGTCGGCTCGTGCTCGTCGCCGTGGTCGTAGGCGTACTGCGAGGCGATCTCGCGCAGGCCGGTCTCGATCTGGATGTTGATGAAGGTCTGGTAGTCGTCGACATCGAACAGGGCCTGGGCGGTGTCGGCCACCCGCCACACCACGTTGGCCGCGATTTCGATCGGGTTGCCGCGCTTGTCGTTGACCTTCAGCGTCTCGCTGGTGACGTTGCGCACCCGCACCGAGATCTTCCTGCGGCCGTACCAGAACGGCACCCAGCGCAGGCCCGTGCGCCGGTCCGTCCCCTTGTAGGCGCCGAACAGGGTGATCGCGACGGCCTCGTTGGGCTGCAGCATGTAGAAACCGCCCAGGCCGAGGGCCGCCAGCACCAGCAGCGCGGCCCCGCCTATCGCGCCGCCCGGCCCCATGAACAGCAACGGGCCCGATACGACGCCCATCGCGATGATGATCCACAGGGCGGCGAACCCGTTGAGCCCGCCCGCCGCGCGTTCGGTCGAATGATTGATGACCCGGTGATCGGACATTCCGCCCTCCATATATGCAATCAAAGTGATATCACTTTGGTCGCGCGAAACAAGGCCCGTGCGAGCGCTTTCGGCGATGAGAGAAATGGGAGGAGGAAGGATGGTGGGCGGCGAGGGGCTCGAACCCCCGACCCCCTGGGTGTAAACCAGGTGCTCTGACCAACTGAGCTAGCCGCCCGCCAGGGACCGGCCGAAACGGGGCCGCGTCCGGGCGACGCCGATGCGTCGCCGCCATTTATGCATGGAAAAGGGCGGACGCCAGCGGCGTCCGCCCTTTCGCAATCGAAGATCGAGCTTAGTTGAGCGCGGTCTTCAGGCCTTCGCCCACGCGGAAGCGAGCCGTCTTGGAGGCCGGCCGCGACACGGTCTCGCCCGTGCGCGGGTTGCGGGCGGTGCCCGCAGCGCGTTCGACCGGCAGGAAGCTGCCGAAGCCGACGAGACGCACTTCTTGGCCCGCCTTCAGCGACGCCGTGACGGAATCCAGGAACGCCTCCAGGGCGTCCTTGGCTTGCGTCTTGTTCAGCCCAGCCTTTTCCGCGATCGCGGCCACAAGTTCGGCCTTGGTGGTCATGTATTGTCTCCCAACCCTGTGAGAGGCGGCGGCGATCTCTCACCGGCGCCGCTCGCCAAGATTCGATTATGGCTTTCCATAAGGCGTTGCGTCAAACAAACGCGGCGCGGGAAAGCCCCGCGCCGCGCAAGTTATCCACCGATTGTTGCCCGATCTAGTGGGTTATCACCGTATCGACCTCGCCGTCGGCGGTCGAGGACGGCGCCGGGGGCGCGTCGGCGTCCTCGGTCCATTCCACCGGCGTCAGCGGCCCGGCCAGGGCGTGAGCCACCGCGTCGTCCACCATCGCCATCGGAATGATCGTCAGCCCGGCCTTCACGTTGTCCGGAACGTCGGCCAGGTCCTTGACGTTCTCCTCGGGGATCAGCACCGTCTTGACGCCGGAACGCAGCGCCGCCAGCAGCTTCTCCTTGAGGCCGCCGATGGCCAGCACCCGGCCGCGAAGGGTGATCTCGCCGGTCATGGCGACATCCTTCTTCACCGGCACGCCGGTCAGCACCGAGATCATGGCGATGGCCATGGCGACGCCGGCCGACGGGCCGTCCTTGGGCGTGGCGCCTTCCGGCAAGTGCACGTGGACGTCGGTCTTGTCGAACACCGGCGGCTTGATCCCGAAGTGGGTCGACCGGGCGCGGACATAGGAGTTCGCCGCCGAGATCGATTCCTTCATCACATCCTTCAGGTTGCCGGTGATGGACATGCGTCCCTTGCCTGGCATCTTGACGGCCTCGATGGTCAGGATGTCGCCGCCGAACTCGGTCCAGGCCAGGCCCGTGACGATGCCGACCTGATCCTTCTCGTCGGTCTCGCCATAGTGGAACCGGCGCACCCCGGCGTACTTGGCCAGCCGCACGTCGTCGACGGTGATCGAGGCGAGCTTCTCGCGGCCGAGGTCGCGGACGGTCTTGCGCGCCAGGTTGCCCAGCTCCCGCTCCAGCGACCGCACGCCGGCCTCCCGGGTGTAGTAGCGGATCAGGTCGCGGATGGCCTGGTCGGGGACGATCCATTCGCCGTCCTTCAGACCGTGGTCCTTGGCCAGCTTGGGCAGGATGTGGCGCTTGGCGATCTCGACCTTCTCATCCTCGGTGTAGCCGGGGATGCGGATGATCTCCATGCGGTCCAGCAGCGGCTGAGGCATGTTCAGGCTGTTGGCCGTGGTGACGAACATCACGTTCGACAGGTCGTAGTCGACCTCGAGATAGTGGTCGGCGAAGGTCGAGTTCTGCGCCGGGTCCAGCACCTCGAGCAGGGCCGAGGACGGGTCCCCACGCCAGTCGGCGCCCATCTTCTCGATCTCGTCGAGCAGGAAGAAGGCGTTGGTGGTCTTGGCCTTCTTCATCGACTGGATGATCTTGCCGGGCATCGAGCCGATATAGGTCCGCCGGTGGCCGCGAATTTCGGCCTCGTCGCGCACGCCGCCCAGGGACAGGCGCACGAACTCACGCGCCGTCGCCTTGGCGATCGAACGGCCCAGCGAGGTCTTGCCGACCCCTGGCGGGCCGACCAGGCAGAGGATCGGGCCCTTCAGGCTGCCGGTGCGCGACTGCACCGCCAGATATTCGAGGATGCGTTCCTTGACCTTCTCCAGGCCGTAGTGGTCCTCGTCGAGGATGCGCTCGGCCTCGACCAGGTCGATGGCCTTGGTCTTGGCCTTGCCCCACGGGATCGACAACAGCCAGTCGAGGTAGTTGCGCACGACCGTGCTCTCGGCCGACATCGGGCTCATGTTGCGCAGCTTCTTCAGCTCCGCCTCGGCCTTCTGGCGGGCTTCCTTCGACAGCTTGGTCTTCTTGATGCGCTTTTCCAGCTCGAGCAGCTCGTCGCGCTGGTCGTCCTGTTCGCCCAGCTCGCGCTGGATCGCCTTCATCTGCTCGTTGAGATAGTACTCGCGCTGGGTCTTCTCCATCTGGCGCTTGACGCGCGAGCGGATCTTCTTCTCGACCTGCAGGACGCTGATCTCGCCTTCCATGAGGGCGAAGACCTTCTCCAGGCGCTTCACAACGTTGAAGATCTCGAGCAGGGCCTGCTTGTCGCTGATCTTCACCGACAGGTGCGCGGCGATGGAGTCGGCCAGCTTGCCCGGATCGGTGATCTGCGGGATCGAGGCCAGGGCTTCCGGCGGCACCTTCTTGTTGAGCTTGACGTAGTTTTCGAACTGTTCGCCCGTCGCGCGCGACAGGGCCTCGGCCTCCTCGCGGCCACCGGCGTCCTCTTCGATGACGGCGGCTTCGGCCTCGTAGAAGTCGGCCTGGTCGGTGTAGCGGACCACGGCGGCGCGGCTCTTGCCCTCGACCAGCACCTTGACCGTGCCGTCGGGCAGCTTGAGCAGCTGCAGGACGGTGGCGATCACGCCGACGTCGTAGATGGCGTCCGGCTTGGGATCGTCGTCGGCGGAATTCTTCTGGGTGGCGAGCAGGATCTGCTTGTCGGTGCGCATCACCTCTTCGAGGGCGCGCACGGATTTGTCGCGGCCGACGAACAGCGGCACGACCATATGCGGAAACACCACGATGTCCCTGAGCGGCAACACCGGAAGCGTACGGATATCGGACATTCTCACTCTCCTAACGCGGCCCTGGAGCGGCGCCGCGCCGCCAGGCGCCGGTCTCCCGGCCCCTGCCCCGCCGAACGATACGGCGGGCTTTCGTCATGACTATGTGGCCGCTTCGAACGAGCATTCAAGCGCAACCGCCCGACGCTCCCCAGGAATCCGCGCCCGAGCCTTGACCTTGAACGCGAATTCGGTCTTGACGACCGGCGCAAGACAAAGGCGCGGACCGGGGTCCGCGCCTTCGCGTTTTACAGCCTCTGGGGCGCGACGGATCAGGCCGAGGCGCCCTTCTCGCCACGCCGCTCGGCGTAGATGATCAGCGGCTGGGCGCGCCCTTCGACGACCTCGCCGTTGACCACCACCTCCTCAACGCCCTGATAGGTCGGCAGCTCGAACATGGTCTCCAGCAGGATGCCTTCCATGATCGAGCGCAGGCCGCGGGCGCCCGTCTTGCGGGCGATGGCCTTGCGGGCGACGGCGTGCAGGGCGTCGTCGGTGAAGGTCAGGCCGACGTTCTCCATGTCGAACAGGCGCTGGTACTGCTTGACCAGGGCGTTCTTCGGCTCGGTCAGGATCTTGACCAGGGCGCTCTCGTCGAGGTCCTCGAGCGTGGCCACGACCGGCAGGCGGCCGATGAACTCGGGGATCAGGCCGAAGCGTTGCAGGTCGTCCGGCTCGACGCCGCGCAGGATCTCGCCGGTGCGGCGCTCCTCGGGATCGGTGACCTTGGCCCCGAAGCCGATCGACTTGCCCTGGCCGCGCGCCGAGATGATCTTCTCGAGCCCGGCGAAGGCGCCGCCGCAGATGAACAGGATGTTGGTGGTGTCGACCTGCAGGAACTCCTGCTGCGGATGCTTGCGCCCGCCCTGCGGCGGCACGGAGGCGACGGTGCCTTCCATGATCTTGAGCAGGGCCTGCTGCACGCCCTCGCCCGACACGTCGCGGGTGATCGAGGGGTTGTCCGACTTGCGGCTGATCTTGTCGACTTCGTCGATATAGACGATGCCGCGCTGGGCGCGTTCGACGTTGTAGTCGGCGGCCTGCAGCAGCTTCAGCACGATGTTCTCGACGTCCTCGCCCACGTAACCGGCTTCGGTCAGGGTGGTGGCGTCGGCCATGGTGAAGGGCACGTCGATGATCCGCGCCAGGGTCTGGGCCAGCAGCGTCTTGCCGACGCCGGTCGGCCCGACCAGCAGGATGTTCGACTTGGCCAGCTCGACGTCGTTGTTCTTCTGGGCGTGGTTGAGGCGCTTGTAGTGGTTGTGCACCGCGACCGAGAGCACCTTCTTGGCGTGGTCCTGGCCGATCACGTAGTCGTCGAGGACTTCACGGATCTCGCGCGGCGTGGGAACGCCGTCCTTGGACTTCACGAAGGCGATCTTGTGCTCTTCGCGGATGATGTCCATGCACAGTTCGACGCACTCATCGCAGATGAACACGGTCGGGCCGGCGATGAGCTTGCGCACCTCGTGCTGGCTCTTTCCGCAGAAGGAGCAATACAGAGTGCTCTTGGTGTCGCCGCTCGCGGCTTTGGTCATAGTCGCTTCTCACTCTCCAGCGGCGCCCAGAGCCGGGGTCCGCCAAACTCACCGACGCCCTGATGACCGGCCATGCAGGATACGCGCCGTAAGTTGTCTAATCCTTGACATTCCCCGATCCGGTCGGGGACCACAAGCCTTCGAGGCCTTTCAATGGCACCTTTAGCGACGCTTTTGGGCTTCTCATCACACAAACGCGTCATGTTCCTATCTTACATGGGGACCTGTCCGGGGCCCGCAAGTTCGGCGTCTTTTACGAAACCGTGTGCGCTCAAGCCAAGCGCCGTCTAATCAATCGCGCGGAATCATGATCGAACGCCGCCCGACGCCGATGCCCAGGAAACCCAGAAAACACAACAACTCCGCCGCCCATCTCGCCGTCGCGCACGATCCTGTCGGGCCCGAGGCGCTGGCGGCGTTCGACTTCGACGGCACGTTGACGGTGCGCGACAGCTTCATGGCGTTCATCGCCTGGCGCGCCGGGCCCATGCGCTACGCCCTGGGCCTGATGCGGCTGGCGCCGGCCGCCCTCGCCTATCTCCTCCACCGCGACCGGGGGCGACTGAAGGTCGCAGCGGTGCGAGAGTTCCTCAAGGGCGCGCCGCGCGCCCGGCTGGAGGAGCAGGCCAAGGCTTTCGCCGAATCGGCGGCCCAGGGCCTGTTCCGCCCGGACGCCCTGGCCACCTGGCGGCGCTGGCGGGCCAAGGGCGCGCGCCGCGTCATCGTCACCGCCTCCCCCGAGATCCTGGTCGCGCCGTTCGCCCGCGGCCTGGGGGCCGACGTCCTGATCGGCACGCGCCTGGCCTTCGACGAGCGCGACCGCGTCGCCGGCGGCTTCGAGGGCGCCAACTGCCGGGGGCCGGAGAAGGTCGCCCGCCTGAAAGCGGTCTTCGGCGACGACGTGCGCCTCGCCGCCGCCTATGGCGACACCGGCGGCGACCGCGAGATGCTGGCCATCGCCGACGAGAAGGGCTTCCGGGTTTTCACCGCCAAGCCGTAAGCTCGGCCGCATGAAGCATGCAGGCCCCGCCGCGCTCGATCAGCTCGAAACGATTCTGGCGCGGCTGCGCGACACGCCCGGCCTGATCGAAAGAAGGCGCGGCGTCTTCTATGTGAAGAGCCGCGCCTTTCTGCATTTTCACGAAGACCCTTCCGGCCTCTATGCGGACATCCGCAACGCCGCCGGCGACTTCGACCGCATCAAGCTGGAAGGACAGGCCGGCGAAGACGAACTGGTCGCCCTCGCCGTCGCGCGGTCCCGCCCTTAGGCCACCGGGGTCTCGGAGGCCTCGCGGGTCTCGTAGACGTGGTCGACGATGCCCCAGGCCTTGGATTCCTCGGCGCTCATGAAGTGGTCGCGGTCGAGCGTGCGCTCCACCACCTCCAGCGGCTGGTTGCAGTGCTTGGCGTAAAGCTCGTTCAGCCGGCGCTTGGTCTTGAGGATGTCCTCGGCGTGGCGCTCGATATCCGAGGCCTGGCCGCGGAAGCCGCCCGACGGCTGGTGCAGCATGATGCGGGCGTTCGGCAGGGCGATGCGCTGGCCGGCCTGGCCGGCCATCAGCAGGAACGAGCCCATCGACGCGGCCATGCCCATGCACACCGTCGAGACCGGGCTCTTGATGTACTGCATGGTGTCGTAGATCGCGAGGCCGGAGGTGACGATGCCGCCCGGCGAGTTGATGTACATCGCGATCTCCTTCTTGGGGTTCTCGGACTCCAGGAAGAGAAGCTGGGCGCAGACCAGCGCCGAGACGCCGTCGTCGATCGGGCCGTTCAGAAAGATGATCCGCTCGCGCAGCAGACGCGAGAAGATGTCGAAGGCGCGCTCGCCCCGGCTCGACTGCTCGACCACCATCGGGACGAGATTCATCATCGTAGATTCACGCATGGGGTAGCAGGCCCTTCTCGATGCAAAAACGGCGCGACCCGCTACGAGTCGCGCCGTCGTCGCTTTGATATCGCGTCCCGCCTCGCGACTTGCAAGGCGGGTTCGCCAGGGGACGATTACTCGCCGTAGCCTTCCGGCAGGTCGTCGTCCTTCAGGAGATCGTCCTTGGAGACCTCTTCGTCCTCGACCTTGGCCAGGCCGAACACCAGATCGACCACCTTGTCCTCGTAGATCGGGGCGCGCAGCTGGGCCTGGGCGTTGGGGTTCTGGCGGAACATGTCGAACACCTGCTGGGCCTGCTGGCCGTAGCGCATGGCCTCCTGGCGCATGGCGTTCAGCAGCTCCTGGTCGGTGACGACCACGTCGTGCTTGCGGCCAAGCTCGGCCAGCACCAGACCCAGGCGCACGCGGCGCTCGGCGATCTTGCGGTACTCGGTCTTGAGCTGCTCTTCGCTCTTCTCGGCGTCCTCGGGCGGCAGGCCGCCGCCTTCCTTGTCGGCCTGGACCTGGCTCCAGATCACCTCGAACTCGGCGTCGACCATGCGCGGCGGCAGCGGGAAATCGTGCTTGGTGTCGAGGATGTCGAGCAGCGCGCGCTTCAGCTTGAAGCGCGAGGTCGAGGCGTAGTTGCCTTCCAGCTGGCCGCGGACGGCTTCCTTCAGCGCGGCCAGGTCTTCCAGGCCGAGCTTCTTGGCGAACTCGTCGTCGGCGGCGGTGTCGACCGGAGCCTTGACGTCCTTGACGGTGACTTCGAACACCGCCGGCTTACCCTTCAGGTTTTCGGCCTGATAGTCTTCCGGGAAGGTGACTTCGACGTTCTTGGCCTCGCCCGCCTTCACGCCGACCAGCTGGTCCTCGAAGCCGGGGATGAAGGTCCCCGAGCCCAGCACCAGCTCGGCGTCGGCGGCCGTGCCGCCGGCGAAGGCCTCGCCGTCGATCTTGCCGACGAAGTCGATGACGACCATGTCGTCGGTCTTGGCCTTCACCGACTTGCCGGTGCGCGACTCGTAGGTGCGGTTCTGCTTGGCCAGTTCAGCGACGGCCTCGTCGACCTCGGCTTCGGTCGGCTTATAGACCGGGCGCTTCAGCTCCAGACCCTTGGGGTCGATCGGCTCGAACTCGGGCATCACCTCGACGGCCAGCTCGTAGGTCAGGTCCGCGTCGCCCGCGATCACCTTCTCCATGTCCGATTCCGGCTTCAGGTCCGGCTGGGCGGCGGGGCGCAGCTTGTTGTCGTCGAGCACCTTCTGGGTGGTCTCGTTCAGGGTCTGCTCGATGACCTCGCCCATCAGCGACTTGCCGTACAGGCGGCGGACGTGGGCGGCCGGCACCTTGCCCGGACGGAAGCCCTTGATGTTCAGTTGCGGGGTGATCTCGGCGATGCGGGCGGTCAGACGTTCGCCCAGCTCCTTGGCCGGGACAGTCACGCCGTAAACGCGGCTCAGGCCTTCGCCAGACTTTTCAACGATCTGCATGGACATTCTTATTTTTCCGGACCCGGGCGCGTCGCCCGCTTGTCGTCCGCCTTCGACCATAAAACATCGGCGCCGCCCGCAAGACCGTCCTTTGGGGACCCGTCCTCTGGGCGGCGCTCAAGAGAGCGCTCTTATGTCATGACAGGCGCTCGGGTCCAAGCCCAAACCCCGCCGCGACAAGGTGGTGCGGATGAGAGGACTCGAACCTCCACGCCTCGCGGCGCTGGAACCTAAATCCAGTGCGTCTACCAGTTCCGCCACATCCGCGCCGAAGCGCCGCAAGGGGTTAGAGGCGCGGGCGCATTTTGGCAAGCGGCGAACCTCAGGTCGGCGGCCTACGGCGTCGTCTGCGGCGGCGCGGCCGACAAGGTCCCGCTGATCGCGCAGCCGCCGCCCATGGAGGCGCTGGAGAACGACAGGGTTCCCGGCGGCGTGTTGCTCCAGGCCCCGATCGGACTGGCCGGTCCGCACGGCCCGAGGACGCCCAGGACGAAGCCCATGTTGGAGATCTGCACCGAGGTCAGCGACAGCTCCGTCGCCGCCCAGGTCAGCCCGGCGGCCGTGACCGTCGCGCAGATCGGCGCGCCGGTGATCCGCGCCGCGGTGACCACTCCGCCGCCCGGCGGACCGCCCGGCGAGACGTCGAGCGCCACGACGCACGGGACGCTTATAGCGCCCTTCACGAAGGTGAGCGGCCCCTTGAGCACGAACGGAGGACCTGGGGTGAACGCGGCCGCCGGCGCGGCGAGCCCCAAAGACGCGACCAAAGCCGCCGCTGCGGTCAATCTGCGCATGACATCGCCTCCCGATCGACGGCGGCGCCGGCCGCCGCGCCTGTCAACCAGGACGCACGGAACGCTTGCGCGGGGGGATGACGACGACGCCTGCCTTCAACCTCAGTTTGAGGTATGATCGCAAGCGGCGCCCGAGTCGCCGCCGCGCCGGCGGCTGACGGAGGGCCCAGGATCAGGAAGGCGATGGCGGTCACGCGCTTCTTCCGCTTGTCCCCGGCGCGGCTTCTGGCCGCAGTCGCCGCCCTCTCGGTCGCGCCCCTGTCGTCTGCCGCCGCGGCCACGGCGACCACCAGCTTTCAGGTGACGGCCACGGTGCTGGCCGTCTGCAACATCCAGGCGACCAATCTCGCCTTCGGCAGCTATTCGGCGACCAACGCCACGCCGACCGACGCGACGAGCACGATCAACGTCACCTGCAGCAACAACCAGAGCTACGTCATGTCGCTCGACCCCGGCGTCTCCACCGGGGCGACGGTGGCGGCGCGGTCGATGACGTCCGGCTCCAACCTGCTGTCCTACGGGCTCTACACCACGGCGGCGCGCAGCACGGTTTGGGGCGACGGCACCTTGTCGACCGCCACGGTCGGCGGAACCGGGAACGGGGCCTTGCAGGCCTACACCGTCTACGGCCGCGTCAGGGCGAACCAGTACGTCGCGGCGGGGAGCTACACCGACACCGTGACGGTGACCATCACCTACTAGGACGCCGCCGCAGGCGGCCCGGCGGTTGCATCGGCCCGGCATGCCCGGCCCCCGCGCTTGACTCGTCCGGGCCGGAAGGATGAGAACAATTCAAGAACATTCTTGAGGCGCGACCATGCTCACCCGATCCCTCGACGCCGTAATTTCGGCCACCCGCGCCCTGCCCGACCACCTGCTGGTCGTGCGCCGGGCCTATAGCGGTTCGCCCGCCGCCCTGTCGGCGCTGGGCCGGCTGCAGGACGCGTTGATCGAGGTCGATCGCGCGATCGCCGGCCGGACCGCCGAAGGCCCGGACACGGCGCCCTCGCCTCAGCGGAAGTCGCCGTTCGTCGCGGTCAGTCCGGCTCCGGACAACACGAAGATCGGTCGCTGGGAAGCTTGAGAACGGATGGAGCGCAGCAATCCCTGCCGCTCCAGCCGCAGGGCGCAGTCATAGGCGGCCGCGCTCCGCTCGACGGGCACGGCCCCGGACTTCTTGATCTCGAGAAGCAACGCCCGATCCGTACTGGTCATCACATATCGCATTAGACCACCTGTTCGTTCCTAGGCGCCGTCACCCTAACAACAAAATCCCGACGGACCCAACAGCCGACCTTCCGTGGGCGCACGAGGGCCTGGACGACGCCAAGACTTGAGGCAATCTGGATGTTCCGGGGACGGAGGCTGGGGCATGACTGGCGATGGGGCGCAAGCGCGGCGGCCGCGCGGGCTGTTTGGGATCGTTGCTCGGACTGGTCGTGCTGGGCCTTGCAGCCTCGTCGCTGATCGCGGCGATCTTCGCGCCGTGGGGCTTTTTCCTCGGCGGCCGTTTTCACCCCGTCCCCGGCTGGCGGGGCTGGGCCGTCCTGCATTCGGCGGCGGCCGGCGGCGACTATCGCCTCTATATCCGCATGACCCCGGCCCCCAGCCCGGCCCCGCACGCCGCCAGCGGCCTGCGCGGCGACGCCTTCCTGTGCACGCCGCGCGGCGAGCGGTTCAACCTGACCCTCAGCGGCGGCATGCCCCGCTCCCTGCCCCTCGACACCGTCGGCCAGCCCGTCCGCCTTCACCTGTTCAACCGTAACGGCCTCAAGGCCTATGGGACGGATCGCCGGCCGAAGTTCGACCTGACCGGGGTCTGGGGCGACGGGACCTTGACCATGACCGACGGCGGCGGCCTGGCCACGGCGTTCCGCCGGGACGGAACCCTGCGGCCGCCCCTGCGTCCGAACGAGGCCCACGGCGAGGAGGTCGCCACCGCCCGCTTCGAACCGGCCTCGCTGTTCGTCTTCAATCCGGCCTGCCCGGCGTCGGCCGGGGGTCGCTGAAACGCCGGTTTTGCTATATGCGCCGACCGGACAAGGACGGACATCCGGACACACTGGAGAGGAAATGGCGTATCTGCGTTGGCGGCGGTTTTTGGAACTCGCTGCGCTCGACCGTCCCTGGGTCGGCGAAACCTTTATCCGCGACCGCCACAAGGGGCCGACGGTGTCGCCGGCCGAGCACTGGAACAGCGAGTACCAGGCGGGCACCTACCGGCGGCTGCTGCTTTCGGACCAGCGGCATCATCACCGGCTGCTGGCCGGATTGGTCGCCGAACACGCCGATCAGCCGCGCGTCCTGGAGATCGGCTGCGGCGAAGGCGCGTTCTACGATTCCATCCGCCCCTTTCGCCCCGCCCGCTACCTGGGCGTCGACTTCTCGGCCCAGGGCGTCGACATGGCCCGCCGTCGCCTGGCCGACAATCTGCGCCCCGGCGTGGTCGACTTCGAGGTGGGCGACGGCAAGCGCTACGCCGTCGACGAGCAGTTCGACGCCATCGTCTTCCCGGAATGCGTCGAGTACCTGGGCGATCCGATCGCCCTGCTCGAACACTACGCCGGCAACCTGGCCCCCGGCGGCGTCTTCGGCGTCACCCAGTGGCTGGGCCTCACGCCCCTGCGCATCTGGCGCACGCTCAAGGCCCGGACCGAGATCGTCGACGAGGCGGTGGTCAGCGCCGCCTGGGGCGGCGCCTGGCAGGTGTGGACCTGCCGCCTCCGCTGAGCCCGCAAAGACCAAGCGGCCGCCGGCGAACCGGCGGCCGCTGTTCACAAATCGGACCGAAGGCCTACTTGGTCGCCTTGTGGATGGCGTCCTTGGCCTTGCCGACGGCTTCCTTGGCCGACCCGGCGATCTTGTCGGCGACGCCCTCGGCCTGGAGCTTGCGGTCGCCCGTCGCCTTGCCGATGGCTTCCTTGATCGACCCGACGCCCTTCTGGGCCGCGCCTTCGAAACCTTCCTTGCTCATCAGAACATCCTCGTTCGCGATTGAAACTTGGTGACGCCCGGGCCGATAACCCACGATCGTCGCCGGAGGTTCCATCGCCTCCTCTTTCCGTTCAGACCGGCCGCGCCGCCTCGAAAAGCCGCCGCAGCACGGCCGGGGCGAGACCCGGCAGGTCCTCGCTGATCAGGCCGGGTCCGAAGCTGGCGCCCGCCTCGGCGTGAATCCAGGCGGCGGCGCAGGCCGCCTCGAAGCTTTCCATGCCCTGCGCGATCAGGCCGCCGATGAAGCCGGCCAGGACGTCGCCCGACCCGGCGGTGGCCAGCCAGGGCGAGCCGTTGACATTGACCGCGGCGCGGCCGTCCGGCGCGGCGATCACGGTGTCGGGCCCCTTCAGCAACACCACCGCGCCGGCCCGGCGGGCGGCCGCGCGCGTCGCCGCCACCCGTTCGGGGCCGGCGGCCAGCAGGCCGGGGAACACGCGCTCGAACTCGCCGGCGTGGGGGGTCAGCACGTCGTCGCGGTCGAGCGCCGAGAACAGCCGCTGCGGCTCGTCGCGGAAGGCGGTCAGGGCGTCGGCGTCGACGATCATCGCCGCCCCTGTCCGGGCCAGGGCGAACAGGTTGGACACCGTCCGCTCGTCAACCCCGGCCGCGGGCCCGATCACCGCCGCATCGGCCGAGGCGGCCGCGGCCTCCAGTTCGGCCTCGGTGTCGAACGGCTTCAGCATCACCGCCTCAAGGTGGGCCGCGTTGGCCGCCAGGGCCTCCGGCGGCGACAGCACGGTGGCCAGGCCCGCCCCGACCCGCAGGCCCGCCCGGGCGGCCAGCCGCGCCGCGCCGGTGTTCCAGGCGCCGCCGGAAACCACGACCAGCCGGCCGCGCGAATGCTTGTGAGCCAGGCGGGACGGCCAGGGGAGCCTGGAAAGCCAGGCCTCGGGGACGTTCTCGGCCAGCCGGCCGGGCGTCGGGCCAAGGCCGATGTCGACCACCGTCGTCTCGCCGCACAGGCCGCACCCGGGTTCAAGCACGTGGGCGAGCTTCTTGCGATGGAAGGTCACGGTCAGCGCCGCCGCCGGGGCGTAGCCCAGCGGGCGGCCCAGGTCGCCGGCCAGGCCCGAAGGCAGATCGATCGCGACGATGGGGGTTCCAGACGCCTCGGCCGCTCGCAGGGCGGCGACCGCCGACGGCGGCGGCGGCCGGGACAACCCGGCGCCGAACAGGGCGTCGATCACCAGTTCGGCGCCGCCGACCGCCTCGACGAGATCGTTCCCGACCGGACCGATCCAGTCGGCGGCCACCAGCGCCGCGTCGCCCTTGAGCGCCTCGCGCTCGCCCAGCATGGCGATCGTCACCGGCCAGCCGGCGGCGGCCAGCCGCTCGGCCGCCACGAAGCCGTCGCCGCCGTTGGCGCCGGGACCGCAGAGCACCGTCGTCGGACGCGGCGTCCAGCGGGCGGCGACCGCCTCGGCCACGCCCTCCCCCGCCCGGCGCATCAAGGTGACGCCAGGCGTTCCGCCGACCACGGCCGCATGGTCGGCGGCCGCCATTTCGGCGACTGTCAGAATGTCGAAACCGGACGCCATCCGCGCAACCTCGTCCCGCGAAGGCCGCTTCAGAGCACCTTGGTCTCGGCCTCCCGGCCACGAGAGATCAGGCGCAGGCGCTCGCCGTCGGCCTCCAGAACCGTGATCGAGGCATGATCCGGCTGAAACGCCAAGACCCTGGCGTCGCCCTCGACGGACGAGACCACCGCGTTGATGGCGACGAAATGGCTGAAGATCGCCGCCGCCGGCAGGGCGGCCACCGCCCGCGTCGCCGCCGCGCGCCAAGCTTCGTAGTCGAGGTCTCCCTCGATGTCGGCCCACCGGCCGGCGAAGGCCGTGCGCAGCCAAGGCCCCCGCTCGGCCGGGGTGAGCGCCGCCGGAGTCGGGATCTCGCCGACGAGGGGCTCGATGCGGGCCTCAAGGCCGAGCGCCCGCGCGAACGGCGCCGCGGTCTCGCGGCAGCGGCGCAGGGGCGAGCTGACCACCAGGCGCGGCCGATCCTCGGCCGGAAGCGCCATCAGCGCCGCCGACGCCGCCTCGGCCTGGGTCCGGCCGGCCTCGTCCAGGCCCGGATCGGCGTCGGCGGCGTCGCCCCAGGTCGAGGCCGGGCGGCCGTGGCGGATGAGATAGATGCGAGCCATGGCTCAACCCCTGTCGGGAACGAAGATGTTCAGGCTCCCGTCCTCCGACGGGCCGACCTGGCCGGAGCGGCCGACGCCTTCGCGCGATTCGAGGTCGCGCAGGGTGGCCTCGTCGGCCGGGGTGTTGGCGACGAAGCGCCGGCCCTGGGCGTCGCGGCCGACGACGATGCCGGCGCGATAGCCGTCGCGCGAGTGGGCGACGGTGTAGGTCTCGATGGTCGCCGCCCCCTGGGGCCGGTCGACGACGGCCGGATGCGGCAGGGCGTCGATGCGACGCTGGATGACGGCGGGGTCCTGACGCGCCCAGGCGCCCTCGACCGGCCGGGTCGAATAGACGCCCACCGACTGCTTGGTCAGGTACCAGCCGTTGGCGGTCACCAGGCCGTAGGCGCCGGGCCTGGCGCGCAACAGGTCCATCATCGCGGCGATCGAATGCATGGCGTAGTTGTTGCCCGGCCCGCCGGCGTAAGGAAGCCCGCCCGTGACCGTCAGGCCGCGCGGATCGTCCATGGCGATCCCCAGCTCCTCGCAGGCGATCTCCACCGCCACCGGAAAACAGGAATAGAGGTCGATGAAGTCGATGTCGGCCAGCCCGATCCCGGCCATCTCGAACGCCCGCTCGCCGGTCAGGCGGATGGCCGGGCTGGAATGGAAGTCCTGCCGGTCCAGCGGGTTCCACAGGTCGGCGGCGTCGGCGCAGCCGTGCAGATAGACCCAGCGATCCTCCGGCACGCCCAGCTCGCGCGCCTTGCGGACGCTGGCGACCAGCACGCCGGCCGACTGGTCGACCTCCATGATCGCGTTGAGATATTTCGGATAGGGATAGCTGACCATGCGGTTCCGGTCGGTGACCGTGACCAACTCCTCGGCCGTCCGCTCGGTCGGGAACCAGGCCTGCGGGTTCCTGGCCGCCGTTCGGGTGAACGGCGCGAACAGCTCGCCCAGCCGGCGCTGATGGTCGTCCAGGCTGCGGCCGTCGCGGGCGCGCAGGGCGTTCTCGAATAGCGGGTAGGTGTTGACCGGATAGCTGAGGCCGTGGGCCGCCTCTTGCGCCGAGACGCCGGGACGCGGATCGCCGATCCGCTCGGGCGCCTCGGTCTCGTCGTCGCCAAAGCCTTCGAAGCCGCGACCGCTCCGCAGCCGCTTCATCAGCGCGCCCATGAACTCGGCGCCCACGGCCAGGGCCAGCTCGCTCTCGCCCCGGGCGACGCGCTCGCACAGGACGTTGACCAGCATCTGCGGCGTGTTGCCGCCGACGTGCGAATAGACGGCGTAGTCCGGCTGCGCCCCCAGGGCCCTGGCCAGGCTGCGGGGCGGGTTCTTCAGGCGCGGGACGGGAAGCCGTTCCAGACCGCCGGGCGAATCCACCGCGAAGCCGACCACCGCCAGGGCGTCGAGACCGGCCAGCGCCCCGGCCGGCAGGCCGGCGTCGGCGGCGGCCCGTTCCGCCGCGATTCTCATCATGGCCAGGGGCGTCGGGGAGTCTTCCGCCGATCCGCGATAGGTGAATTGGCCCGCGCCGATCAGCACCGGAGTATCGTCACGCATCCGTCGGTCCCTCGCCCTGGCTTTTCCGACACCGGTAACGGGCTTGACCCGGCGGCATCCAAGCCCAAACGGCGGGCGCCCGTTTCGTGGGCGCTCATGCCTAATTCCTAGGCGCCCGACCCAGACGCGGCGGCCGGGCCGTCGGCGCGCCGACGACGGCGCTTGCGCCGCCGCCGCCCGGCATGCTCCCTCCGGCGAAGAAGCGGGGGGCCTGTTCGTCGCCCCGCCACACGCCTAAGCTCCCGCCATGAAAAAGATCGAAGCCGTCATCAAACCGTTCAAGCTCGACGAAGTGAAGGAAGCTCTTCAAGAGATGGGCGTGCAGGGCATGACCGTCCTGGAGGCCAAGGGCTACGGCCGCCAGAAGGGCCACACCGAGCTCTATCGCGGCGCCGAATACGTGGTGGACTTCCTGCCCAAGATCAAAATCGAGGTGGTCGTGGCCGACGACCAGCTCGAGGCCGCGCTGGAGGCGATCACCGCCGCCGCCCGCACCGGCCGAATCGGCGACGGCAAGATCTTCGTCTCGGAGATCATCGACGTCCTGCGCATCCGAACCGGCGAAAACGGCGCCGCCGCTATCTGACCAGTCTGAAGCTCAAGGGGATAACGAGCATGACACCCGCTGAAATCCTTGCGGAAATCAAGGAAAAGGACGTCAAGTACGTCGACGTCCGCTTCACCGACATTCGCGGCGCGATGCAGCACGTCACCTTCGACATCGCCTTGGTGGACGAAGAATTCCTGACCGACGGCACCATGTTCGACGGCTCGTCCATCGCCGGCTGGAAGGCGATCAACGAGTCGGACATGAAGCTGCGTCCGGACCTCAAGACCGCCTATATCGACCCCTTCTACCAGCAGACGACGCTGTTCCTGTTCTGCGACGTGCTGAACCCCGACACCGACGAGCCCTATAACCGCGACCCGCGCTCGATCGCCAAGAAGGCGCTCAACTACGTCAAGTCGGCGGGCGTCGGCGACACCGTCTATTTCGGTCCGGAAGCCGAGTTCTTCGTGTTCGACGACGTGCGCTGGAACACCACGGCGAACAACACCGGCTATTCGTTCGATTCGACCGAACTGCCGGTCAACTCGGCCAAGGAATATCCCGAAGGCAACATGGGCCACCGCCCCGGCCCCAAGGGCGGCTACTTCCCGGTCAACCCGGTCGACAGCGGCCAGGACCTGCGCGGCGAAATGCTGGCGGTGATGGGCGAACTGGGCCTGGAGCCGGAAAAGCACCACCACGAAGTCGCCCCGGCCCAGCACGAACTCGGCCTGAAGTTCAGCGACCTGCTGACCATGGCCGACCGCATGCAGCTCTATAAGTACGTGGTCCACAACGTCGCCGCCGCCTACGGCAAGACCGCGACCTTCATGCCCAAGCCCTATTTCGGCGACAACGGCTCGGGCATGCACTGCCACCAGTCGATCTGGCGCGACGGCAAGCCGCTGTTCGCCGGCGACAAGTACGCCGGCCTGTCGGACCTGTGCCTGTGGTACATCGGCGGCGTGATCAAGCACGCCAAGGCGATCAACGCCTTCGCCAACCCGACCACCAACTCCTACAAGCGCCTGGTGCCCGGCTACGAAGCCCCGGTGAAGCTGGCCTATTCGTCGCGCAACCGCTCGGCCTCGATCCGCATCCCGCACGTGTCGAGCCCCAAGGCCAAGCGCATCGAGGTCCGCTTCCCCGATCCGCTCGGCAACCCCTACCTGACCTTCGTGGCCCTGCTGATGGCCGGCCTCGACGGCATCGAGAACAAGATCGATCCGGGTCAGGCCCTGGACAAGAACCTCTACGACCTGCCGCCGCGCGAGCAGAAGAAGGTTCCGGAAGTCTGCGGCTCGCTCAAGGAAGCCCTCGACAACCTCGACAAGGACCGCGCCTTCCTCAAGAAGGGCGGCGTCATGGACGACGACTTCATCGACGCCTACATCGAGCTGAAGATGGAGGAAGTCGTCCGGCTGCAACTGCATCCGCACCCGGTCGAGTTCGCCATGTACTATTCGGGCTGATCGGTCCGATCCCGTCCGAAAGATCGAAGGGCCGCGGAGAGATCCGCGGCCCTTCTCGATTCCGCCTCGACGAGGCCGGCCGTCAAAGCGAGCCGTCGCGCGCCTCGCGGACGGCCTCGACGGCGCGGGGCGAGCCGGCGTGACGCTTGAGCAGCCGGCGCTCGTCCCGCTCCAGCCGGTCGCATCGCAGCCGTCGCGTCGCCCGGGCGATCTCCTGGCGGCGGTCGGCGTCGTAGGGCTCCTCGCCGGCCCAGTGATCGCATCCGGCCCGGCGGTCGACGAAGGCCTTCACGTCCTTGGGGAGCGGCGGAGCGGCCGGCTGGGCCGCCTCCGCGCCCGCCGCCGCCAGGACCAGCACAAGCACGGCGAAGCCCGCGCTCGACAACGGCCGCACGATCATGAACTTCCCCTTCTCGCCCTGCGGCCGAACCCGCGGCGGCGGCTCGCCGGGCTTGTAGCGCAACGGGCTTGATCGCGGGCGGCTTTTCGTTTGAGGTCGCTGCTTCGGGAGTCGGGATGGGTCATGCATAGACGATGGGGGGCGGCTGCGGCCGCCGGGGTGCTGGCGGCGCTGCTCGCGGGCTGCGCCACCACGGGAACGCAACAGACGGGCGCCGCCAAGCCGGCCGACAAGGCCGAGGCCAAGCCGCTGCCCAAGGGGCTGGACCCCGCGGCCTCGACGGCCTTTCCGTCGACCTACAAGCCGTTGCCGTCGCGCGCCACGGCCATCGTCGGGGCCACCATCCTGACGGCCACGGGCCAGCAGATCGACAACGGCGTGCTGTTCATGTCCGAGGGCAAGATCACCAGCGTCGGCGGCCCGTCGACGCCGATCCCCGCCGACATCGCCGTGATCGACGGCAAGGGCAAATGGGTGACGCCGGGCGTCATCGACGCCCACAGCCACCTCGGCGTCTATCCCTCGCCCGGCGTCAGCTCGCGCATGGACGGCAACGAGCTCACCGACCCCAACACGGCCGGCGTCTGGGCCGAGAATTCCGTCTGGCCGCACGATCCGGGCTTCAACCGCGCCCGCGCCGGCGGCGTCACCACGCTGGAGATCCTGCCCGGCTCGGGCAACCTGTTCGGCGGCCGCTCGGTGGTGCTCAAGAACGTGCCGTCGATCACCACCCAGGGCATGAAGTTCCCCGGCGCGCCCTACAGCCTGAAAATGGCCTGCGGCGAGAACCCCAAGCGGGTCTACGGCTCCAAGGGCCGGTCACCATCGACGGCGATGGGCAACGTGTTCGGCTATCGCAAGGCCTGGATCGAGGCGGCGGACTACGCCCGCAAGTGGGACGACTACCGCGCCAAGGCCGGCAAGGGCGAGAAGGCCGACGCGCCCAAGCGCGACCTGACGCTGGACACCCTGGCCGGCGTGCTCAAGGGCGAGATCCTGATCCAGAACCACTGCTATCGCGCCGACGAGATGGCGACGATGATCGACATCAGCCACGAGTTCGGCTTCCACATCGCCGCCTTCCACCACGCTTCCGAGGGCTACAAGGTCGCCGAGCTGCTGGCCAAGGAGAACATCTGCATCGCCACCTGGGCCGACTGGGCGGGCTTCAAGATGGAATCCTACGACGGCATCGAGGCCAACGCCGCCATCACCCACCGGGCCGGCGCCTGCGTGATCATCCACTCGGACGATCCGATCATCACCCAGCACCTGAACCAGGAAGCCGCCATCGCCATGACGGCCGGCAACCGCATCGGCCTGAACATTACCCGCGCCGAGGCCATCGCCTGGATCACCGCCAACCCGGCCAAGGCCATAGGCGTCGGCGACAAGACCGGCTCGCTGGAGCCCGGCAAGGCCGCCGACGTGGTGCTGTGGAGCGCCGACCCGTTCAGCGTCTACGCCGTCGCCGAGAAGGTGTTCATCGACGGCGCCTTGACCTACGACCGCCGCGACCCGCGCTTCCAGCCCAAGTCCGATTTCGAGCTTGGCCAGCCGGGCGCCGGCGCCTTCAATCCGGGGATCGCGCGATGAGCCGCTCGTTTCTGTTCGCCGCCGCCGCGTCGGCCGTACTCACCCTGTCGGCGCCGGCCTCGGCCGAGACGGTCGCCGTCGTCAACGCCCACATCCTGAGCATGGGTCCGGCCGGCGACATCGCCTCGGGCGCGGTGGTCATGCGCGACGGCAAGATCGTCGCCGTCGGCGCCGGCGCGGCGGTCCCGGCCGGCGCGCGCGTCGTCGACGCCAAGGGCCAGATCGTCACGCCGGGCTTCATCGCCCCGTCGACCAACCTGATGCTCAGCGAGGTCGAGGCGGTCAAGGAGACCCGCGACGACCGGCCCGGCGCGCAGCTCAGCGCCGGCTTCGACGTGCAGTACGGCGTCAATCCGGGCTCGGCCATGCCTCCCCTCGCCCGCCAGGGCGGCGTCACCCGCGCGGTGCTGACGCCCATCCCCGGCCGCGGCGGCGGCCACGCCGACGAGGGCGGCGGCGATGACGGAGCCGGCGATCCCGGCCTGTTCGCCGGGCAGGCGGCGGCGGTGCGGCTGGCGGCGGGCGATCCGAACCCGGTGTTCAAGGCCCGGATCGGCATGGCCATAGACCTCGGCGAATCCGGCGCCTCGGCGGCCGGGTCGCGGGGCGCGGCGATCGTGCTGCTCAAGTCCATCCTCGACGACGTCCGCGCCTTCGCCAGGAACCGCGCCGGCTACGAGCGCGGCGCCCATCGGCCGTTCGGCCTGACCCGCGCCGACCTCGAGGCTCTGATCCCCGTCGTCGAGGGCAAGACCCCGCTGCTGGTGCGGGTGCACCGGGCCTCGGACATCCGCCAGGTGCTGAAGCTGGCCGCCGACGAGAAGGTCAAGGTCATCCTTGAAGGCGCCGAGGAAGGCTGGCTGGTCGCCGGCGAATTGGCCAAGGCCGGCGCGCCGGTGCTGATCGACGCCGAGGCCGACCTGCCGGACGCCTTCGAGACCCTGGCCTCGCGCCTGGACAACGCCGCGCGCCTGCAGGCCGCCGGCGCGACCATCGCCATCCTGGGCAGCCGCGACTTCACCAATCTGCGCCAGGCGCGGCTGAACGCCGGCACGGCGGTGGCCAACGGCCTGCCCTACGGCGCGGCCCTGGCCGGGCTGACCATCAATCCCGCCAGGATCTGGGGCTTCGCCGACAAGGCCGGCTCGCTCGAACCGGGCAAGGACGCCGACCTGGTGATCTGGAGCGGCGACCCGCTGGAGACCACCAGCTGGCCGACGGCGGTGTTCGTGGCCGGGCAGGAGCAGCCGATGACCTCGCGCGGGCTCGAACTGCGCGACCGCTATAAGGTCCGCGGCGGGGCCTACCCGCCGGCCTACAACTAGCCAGGACCCGCCGGCTGTGAGATTGGAGCGTCTTTCCTGGCGGATTCCACCCCGCCGGAAGACGTTCCCGTACCGAATCGCCGCAAAGTCCGCTCATGGCCAACAACGCCGCCAAGGCCCCGCAAGCGTCCCTGTTCGACGACGCCCTCGCTCCCGTCTCCGCCGCTCCGCTGGCCGCCGCGCATGAACCGCACCCGGCGCCGACCGGGGGCTATTCGGCCAAGGACATCGAAGTCCTCGAAGGCCTGGAGCCGGTGCGCAAGCGCCCGGGCATGTACATCGGCGGCACCGACGAGCGGTCGCTGCACCACCTGTTCGCCGAAATCCTCGACAACTCGATGGACGAGGCGGTGGCCGGGCACGCCAAGGTCATCGAGGTCACCCTCGACGCCGACGGCGGCCTGACCGTCCGCGACGACGGCCGCGGCATGCCGGTCGACCCGCACCCGAAATATCCCGGCAAGTCGGCCCTCGAGGTGATCCTCACCGTGCTGCACGCCGGCGGCAAGTTCTCGGGCAAGGCCTACGAGACCTCGGGCGGACTGCACGGCGTCGGCGCCTCGGTGGTCAACGCCCTGTCCGAGACCCTGGACGTCACCGTCTGGCGCGACGGCTTCGAATGGCGCCAGGTCTTCTCGCGCGGCAAGCCGCTCGGCCCGATCGAACGGCTCGGCGCGTCGCGCAAGCGCGGCACCGCCGTCCGCTTCGTTCCCGACGAGTTGATCTTCGGCGAGGGCGCGGCGTTCAAGCCGGCGCGGCTCTACCGCATGGCGCGCTCCAAGGCCTACCTGTTCCGGGGCGTCGAGATCCGCTGGAAATGCGCCCCCGACCGCATCCACGACCAGACCCCGGCCGAGGCGACCTTCCACTTCCCCAACGGCCTGGCCGACTTCCTCAAGGAACGCACGGCCGGCATCGAGACGGTGACCGACACCTTCTCGGGCCGCATCGAGCGCACCGGCGAGGCCGGCGCCGTCGAATGGGCCATCACCTGGAGCCCGGCCGGCTTCGGCGAGGCCGACAGCTTCATGCAGTCGTACTGCAACACCGTGCCGACCCCCGAGGGCGGCACCCACGAGGCCGGCTTCCGCGCCGCCCTGACGCGGGGGCTTAAGGCCTACGCCGAACTGACCGGAGAGAAGCGGGCCAGCCTGATCACGGCCGAGGACGTGGTCGGCGGCGCCGGAGCGCTGATCTCGGTGTTCATCCGCAACCCGGAGTTTCAGGGCCAGACCAAGGAGAAGCTGTCGTCCTCCGACGCCCAGCGCCTGGTCGAGGCGACGTTGCGCGACCCGTTCGACCATTGGCTGACGGCGGCGCCCAAGGCGGCCAACAGCCTGCTTGAATTCGTGATCGAGCGGGCCGAGGAGCGCCTGAAGCGACGCAAGGACAAGGAAGTCGCCCGCGCCTCGGCGACGCGCAAGCTGCGCCTGCCCGGCAAGCTGGCCGACTGCTCGGCCAACGCCATCGACGGCGCCGAACTGTTCATCGTCGAGGGCGATTCGGCCGGCGGCTCGGCCAAGCAGGCCCGCAACCGCCGGACCCAGGCGATCCTGCCCCTGCGCGGCAAGATCCTCAATGTGGCCTCGGCCTCGGGCGAGAAGCAGGTCGCCAACAAGGAGCTGGCCGATCTGCTGCTGGCGCTTGGCGTCCAGGGCGGCAATCGATTCAAGGAAGAAGAGCTGCGCTACGAGCGCATCATCATCATGACCGACGCCGACGTCGACGGCGCCCACATCGCCTCGCTGCTGATCACCTTCTTCTACCGGACCATGCCCGACATGATCCGCGCAGGACGGCTGTACCTGGCCCTGCCGCCGCTCTATCGCCTCAGCCACGGCGGCAAGACCGCCTACGCCCGCGACGACGCCCACAAGGACGAGCTGCTGGCGACCATGTTCAAGGGCAAGAAGCCCGAGATCGGCCGCTTCAAGGGCCTGGGCGAGATGATGCCCGCGCAGTTGAAGGACACCACCATGGACCCGGCCAAGCGCATCCTGGCGCGGGTCACCCTGCCCCGTTCGGAAGAAGCGGTCGAGGCCCTGGTCGAGACCCTGATGGGCCGCAAGCCCGAGCTGCGCTTCCGCTTCATCCAGGAGAACGCCGAGTTCGCGGCCGACGACCTCGACGTCTGAAGCCCCGCCCGTCCCCGCCAAGGCGGGGGCGGATGGTCAGTCGAGCGCCTTGCCCATGCGCACCACCGGCAGCGCCTCGCCGTTGGGCAGCGGCGCCTCGATACGCTCGATCGGCGTAAAGCCGTGGCGCTCGTAGAGCGGCACCCCGGTCAGGGTCGCGCCCAGCTCCAACCGGCGAAACCCGGCCTCGGCGGCGGCGTCCTCGCAGGCGCGCATGATGCGGCTGCCGATCCCCCGGCGCGCCCAGTCGGGATGGACGAAGAACGCCCTGATCTTGGCGGGATCGACGTCGGGGTCGAGCAGAGCGTCGTCCTTGCCCGTCACATGATCGCTTCCGAACAGGGTCTTGCGCCGGCTCCAGCCGCCGCAGCCGACGATGCGCCCCTCGGTCTCCACGACGAAGTAGGTGCCGTCGGCGATCAGCTGCGTGTCGATCCCGAACACCGTCCCCAGGGCGCCGCGGCGCTGGGCCTCGGTGTAGTCGCCGGCCTGCAGCGCCATCACCGAAGCGTCGATCAGGGTTCTCAGCGTTGGAACATCGGCCTCGACCGCGGGCCTGATCATCTCGTTGTTCATGGACGCTCTCCGAGTCTCAACCATAATCCGTTGCCAGACTTGGGAAAATGGAGAGCGGGCGTTGACTTTCAAGCTCTGGGGTCTATTACGGCCCCGTTCGGAGCAGGTCTGGCGAATCCGCGCCGCCCGCTCGCCCAAGCACGGGCGGCTCCGGCTTTCAACAGCGTGACATGACCGACTTTTCCGACCTGGGCCTATCGCCCACAACCCTCCAGGCGGTCGCCGACACCGGCTACACCACCGCCACCCCCATCCAGGCCCAGGCCATTCCGGTGGCGCTCGCCGGACGCGACGTCCTCGGCATCGCCCAGACCGGCACCGGCAAGACCGCCGCCTTCACCCTGCCGATGATCGATCGGCTGGCGGCCGGCCGGGCCAAGGCCCGCATGCCGCGCAGCCTGGTCATCGCCCCGACCCGCGAGCTGGCCGACCAGGTCGCCTCGTCGTTCGAGAAGTACGCCAAGGGCACCAAGCTGTCCTGGGCGCTGCTGATCGGCGGCGTGTCGTTCGAGGACCAGGAACGCAAGCTGGACCGCGGCGTCGACGTGCTGATCGCCACGCCGGGGCGCCTGCTCGACCACTTCGAGCGCGGCAAGCTCTTGATGACCGGCGTGCAGATCATGGTGGTCGACGAGGCCGACCGCATGCTCGACATGGGCTTCATCCCCGACATCGAGCGCATCTTCAAGCTGACGCCGCCGAAGAAGCAGACCCTGTTCTTCTCGGCGACCATGCCGCCAGAAATCACCCGGCTGACCAAGCAGTTCCTCAACGATCCCACCCGGATCGAAGTGGCCAAGCCCGCCACCACGGCCGAGACCATCGCCCAGTACGTGGCCCGCATCCCGCTGTCCGACCCCAAGGCCAAGCGCATGGCGCTGCGGGCCCTGATCGAGCGCGGCAGCGACACCATCAAGAACGGCATCGTGTTCTGCAACCGCAAGAGCGAGGTCGACGTCGTCGCCAAGTCGCTGAAGGTGCACGGCTTCGACGCCGCCGCCATCCACGGCGACCTCGACCAGTCGACCCGCATGAAGACCCTGGCCGACTTCCGCGCCGGCTCGCTGAAGCTGCTGGTCGCCTCGGACGTCGCCGCGCGTGGTCTCGACATCCCCGACGTCAGCCACGTCTTCAACTACGACGTCCCCCACCACGCCGACGACTACGTCCACCGCATCGGCCGCACCGGCCGGGCCGGGCGCTCGGGCGAGGCTTACATGATCGTCACCCCGGCCGACGGCAAATCGCTGGACAAGGTGCTCAAGCTGATCGGCAAGACGCCGGAGGACGTGCCGCTCGAACTCGACTGGAGCCAGGCCCAGGGCGGCGAACGCCGCCGCGACGAGCGTGGCCGGGGATCGCGCAACGAACGTCCGCCGCGCGGTCGCAGCCGCCGCGGCGAGGACGAGGTTCGTGTCAGGGTCAATCCTGAGGCCGAGCCGGCCGAGGCCGCGGCGGACGCCGCCAACGCCCCGCCGCCGCGCCGCGGACGGCGCAGGCCCGAAGCCGAGCCGGTCGTCGAAGCCGCCGCGCCGAGCCCTCGCCGCCCGGAACGGGATGCGGAAACACCCGCCCCCCGCCCCCTCTCCCGGCGCGGGGTGCAGGCGCCCGTCCCCCGGGACGACGACGATCGCCGCATCGTCGGCTTCGGCAACGACATCCCGGCCTTCCTGATGCGCGCGCCGCCCAAGATCGCCAAGACCGAAGCCGAGTAGCGGCTTCGCGGGCGCCTAGAGACAGGCGTCAAGAAAGTCCAGGAACGCCGGCGCGCCGGTGCGGTAGCCGAAACGAAAACCGCGCCGCAGCCGCCGCCAGAACGCCACCTCGCGCTCCGGGATCGGCGATTCGCAAAAATAGCCGCGCCAATCGCCGCCGGTGACATGGCGCATGCTCCGCACCCAGTGGCTGGCGAAGTTCAGGGGCAGGATCTCCACCACCCTGGCCGACGGCGGCGCGAACAGCGCGTTGGCCAGGGCCGCGCCGGTCGGACCGGCGATGACCTCCGCCTCGCGCACCAGGGCGATCTGTTCGCCGACGCTCAACCGTTCGGGGTGCACGATGCGAAAGCCGCGTCGCCGCAGGCCCGCCTCGACGGCCGCTTCATCGACCATCACCCGCATCGACGTGCCACGGCGGGAGAAATAGAGCCGGGCGCCAGGCGCGCTCGGCGCCGGCGCGCGCGCCAGGACCCTTTCGCGCAGCCGCCCCAGGATCGGCGTCGGGGCATGGAGAAAATGGTCCATGCTGGTGGCGTAGACCGCCTCGCCGAGCCGCACGACCGGCTCGGAACGCTCGTCGACCTTGAGATGATCCCCGAACGCCAGGCGAAGCAGGTCCCGCCGCCAGCGGCTCAAGGGCGGCGCGATCGGCGGATAGCGCCCCAGTAGATCCAGTTCGTCGAGGACCAGCAGCGACGGCAGCGCATCCAGGACGAAATGGCCATAGTTGAAGCCGCCGCCCCAGGGGTGGAAGACCGAGGCCGCCGCCAGATGCGTCGCCGTCGCCGGCGGACGGAAGATCGTCTCGCCGCCCTCTCGCCGCGCGCCGGGCAGGCCGGACAGATCCGGCCACCTGTCCATCGCCTCGCGCGCGCTCGCCCATTGCACGCGTCCGTCGCAATCGACGATCGCGCCGAACGCCGGCGCATGCAGGACGTCGAGCACGCGGCAGACGTTGATCTCGCCGAGCAGGCCGCCGTGGACGCCGCCGTACTCCGGCGGACAGGGCGCGCCGCCGAGCCGTCCGCCCAGCCACGGCGAGAGCACCTCCGCCGGAACATGTTCGGCGGCGGCGACCGTGGCCATGCCGGGCACGCCGCCGCCGAGCAGGTCTCCAATCTCCAATCGGGGCAGCACGTCGCTCTCGCGGACCGGCCGCAGGGGAACTTCGTGGTTTCCAAGACGCGGCGAAGGTCGATGCATGCGAACGGTCACTCCCGTGGCCTGCTTGGACCACGGGCCAGGGGACGCCGCAACCGGGAGTTAGCGCCTCAGCGCTTGATCTGCGCCTCCAGGTATTTGCGGAACCCTTCCCCGTAAGGCGGCCGCATCTGCACCATCTGCGACACGTCCTTCTTGAGCTGGACGTAGACCGCCTTGCGATGGCTGAACTCGCGGAAACCGTCGACGCCGTGATAGCTGCCCATGCCCGCCGGCCCGACGCCGCCGAACGGCAGGTCCTCCTGGGCGACGTGGAAGACCACGTCGTTGACGGTGACGCCGCCCGAGGTCGTCCGCTCCAGCACCCGCTCGCGCTCGGCGTCGTCGGCCCCGAAATAATAGAGCCCCAGCGGCCGGTCATGGGCGTTGACATAGCCCACCGCCTCGTCGACCGAGCGATAGGTCTTCACTGGCAGCACCGGGCCGAAGATCTCCTCCTGCATCACCTTCATGTCGTCGGTGGGGTCGATGATCAGGGTCGGCGCGATCTTGCGGTGCTCCTGCTGGGTCAGATCCTCATCGGCCGGCTTCATCTCGATCACCCGCGCGCCCTTGGCCCGGGCGTCCTCGACATAGCCGGCGACGCGCTCGTAGTGGCGCTGGGCGACGATGGAGGTGTAGTCGGGATTGTCCTTGACCGTCGGGAACATGCGGTCGACGGCCTTGCGGGCCTCGTCGACGAACACCTCCAGCCGGTCGTCGGGCGCCAGCACGTAGTCGGGCGCCAGGCAGATCTGGCCGGCGTTCAGGGTCTTGCCGTTCATGATGCGCGCCGCCGCGGTGGCGTAGTCGGCGGAGCGGCCGAGGATCACCGGGCTCTTGCCGCCCAGCTCCAGGGTCAACGGCACCAGGTTTTCGGCCGCCGCCCGCATGACGTGCCGGGCGATCGAGGTCGCGCCGGTGAAGATCAGATGGTCGAACGGCAGGCCGGAAAATGCCTGTCCGACCTCGGGGCCGCCCGGAAACACCGCGATCTCCTCGTCGGTGAACGCCTTGGCGAACATCCGCGCCATCAGCTCCGAGGTCGCCGGGGTGAATTCCGACGGCTTGATCATCGCGCGGTTGCCCGCCGCCAGAACGCCGGCCAGGGGCGCGAAGGTCAGGTTGACCGGAAAGTTCCACGGACTGATCACGCCGACCACGCCCTTGGGTTGGTAGCGGACCTCGGCCTTGGCCCCGAACAGCCCCAGGATCGCCGGCGTGGTCTTGCGCCGCTCCGGCCGCATCCACTTGCGCAGGTTCTCCTTGGCGAACTTCAACGGCCCGATCGAACCGGCGACGTCGGTCAAGGCGGTGGCGTCGCGCGACCGCGCCCCGAAATCGGCGTCGAGCGCGTCCTCGATCTCGCGGCGGTGATCGACCAGCAACCCGATGCAGCGGTCCAGCCGCTCGATCCGCTGCTCGGCGGACGGCGCGCCGTCACGCAGATGCGCGGCCTTCTGCCGGTCCAGAATTCGCATCATCGCGGCGCGATGGTCGCCGCCCACCCCTGCTGGCGCGTTCATGTCCAAGCTCCTCCCGGCCGGAAGGGCCCGGCTCTCATGATCAATGTTCAGGATGGGCTCGACGGACGCGGGCGGCAAGGGCCGGTTTAAGCGAACGGCGTCCGCTCTTTAACCTCACGTTTCTCCTCTGCCGTATAGTGTCCCCCCGAAGTTCCCGGGGCGGGGGCGAAACAGGCCGCGCCATGGGAGTTCGTACGGACTGGGGGACCAGCATGATCGCCGACGTCGAAACCGTGCTCCGTGGGCCGGAATCCTACGCCATGGCGCGGAAAGCCATCGACGCCATGGAGCAGAACGAGGTCTGGCCGACCGCGTTGAACTTCGAGCTCTGGCTGCACGTCGTCGCCGATCCCGAAGGCCCCATCGCCCGCGAGATTCAGCGGCTGATGACCCTGGGCCAGGCCATCACCGACACCCTGGCCGAGGAGCTGGCGGCGACCTATCTGCCCAAGGCGCGGCTGAACGAGCAGATCCGCAACGCCGGCGACCAGCTGAGCAAGGAGCTGGCGACGGTGGCCAAGGCCATCGAGCACGCCCAGAAGACCAGCGAGCAGTACGGCAACACCCTGGCCGGCGCGAGCAAGGAGCTGTCGGAACAGACCGACACGCTGCAGATCAAGCGCCTGGTCGACACCCTGGCCTCGGCCACCCGCCGCGTGCAGCGCGAGAACAAGTCGCTCGAGAAGCGGCTTTCGGAATCCACCGCCGAGGTGAACCGCCTCAAGGACCATTTGGAACAGGTGCGGCGCGACGCCTCGACGGATTCCCTGACCAACTTGGCCAATCGCAAGGCCTTCGACGAAGAGCTCGGCCGCGCCTGCGCCGACGCCGAGACCAGCGGCGAGCCGCTGACCCTGGCCCTCATCGACATCGACCATTTCAAGAGCTTCAACGACACCTGGGGCCACCAGACCGGCGACCAGGTGATCCGCTACGTGGCCAGCGTCATGGGCCGCATGGCCCCGCCGCCGCGTTTCGCCGCCCGTTACGGCGGCGAGGAGTTCGCCATGATCTTCCCCGGCGAGACCGCGCACGCGGTCGAACAGGTGCTGGAGGAGATCCGCGAGGAAGTCTCGTCGCGCATGCTCAAGCGCCGCTCGACCAACGAGGACCTCGGCACCATCACCGTGTCGGCCGGCCTCGCCCAGCGGGCGGCCAGGGAGACCATCCACGCCCTGCTGGAGCGTGCCGACACCGCGCTCTACGCCTCCAAGCGCACGGGCCGCAACCGCGTGACCAACGCCGAGGCGGTGGACGCGGCGGCCTGACGCCGCAGATTCCGCTCGCGTTCCCTGGCGTTATCCCTGCTTAGCTTTCGGCAAGAGCCGCAAGGCCGATCCGGGAGCGCGCCATGGACTATGCAAAGCTGAAGGTCGAAATCAGGGAGGGCGTCGCGATCGTCACCCTGTCCGATCCCGCCACCCTCAACGCCGCCGGCCTCGACATGGGCGCCGAACTGACGGACGTCTTCAAGCGCGTCTCCCACGGGCTGCTCGAGGCCCGCGCGGTCGTGCTCACCGGCGAGGGGCGCGGCTTCTGCTCGGGCGCCAACCTGGCCGGCGGCGGCGCGGCGGGACGCGAGCTGGACGTCGACGGCCGCCCCGACGCCGGGCGCGCGCTGGAGACCGTCTACAATCCCCTGGTCAGCCTGATCCGCGACCTGCCCGTCCCGCTGGTCACGGCGGTGAACGGCGCGGCGGCGGGGGTCGGCTGCTCGTTCGCCCTGATGGGCGACATCGTCGTGGCCGCCGAGAGCGCCTATTTCCTGCAGGCCTTCCGCCGCATCGGCCTGGTTCCGGACGGCGGCTCGACCTATCTGCTGCCCCGGCTGGTCGGCAAGGCCCGCGCCATGGAGATGGCCCTGCTGGGCGAGAAGATCCCGGCCGCCCGGGCGTTGGACTGGGGCCTGATCAACCGTTGCGTTCCCGACGCCGAGCTGATGCCGACCGCCCTGGCCCTCGCCGCCGAGCTGGCGGCCGGCCCGCGGTCGCTGGGCCTGATCCGCCGCGCCATCTGGGACAGCCTCGACGCCGGCTGGACCGAGCAGCTTCAGGCTGAACGGGCCGCCCAGAAGCTCGCCGGCAAGACCGACGACTTCATCGAGGGCGTCGGCGCCTTCCTGCAGAAGCGTCCCGCCGCCTTCAAGGGCCGCTAAACTTCCAGGCCAGGCTGGCGACCGAAACCGGAAGACGCCCGGGCGTCTTCCGTGAGACAAGCCCGCGCCTTTCCTCTCCGAGAGATTCCATGTCCCTTTCCATGTACCAAGCCTCGGTTCCTGTATTCATCCAGAAGCTGGAGGCCTTGTCGAAGATCCTGGCCAAGGCGGCCGCCCACGCCGAAGCCCGCCAGATCGACCCCGCCGTGCTGATCAACGACCGGCTGGCGCCGGACATGCTGCCGCTGTCGCGTCAGGTGCAGATCGCCGCCGACAGCGCCCTGCGCGGCGGCGCGCGGCTGGCGAACGTCGAGTTCCCCAGCAATCCGGACACCGAGACCACTTTCGCCGAACTGCAGGAACGCCTGGGCAAGACCGTCGCGTTCCTGAACGGGCTGTCGGCAGACCAGATCGACGGCGGCGAAGAGCGCGCCGTGGTGATGAAGATGCGGGACAGCGAGATGACCTTCACCGGCCAGTCGTTCCTGCTGAACTTCATCCTGCCGAACTTCTATTTCCACATCACCGCCGCCTATCTGATCCTGCGCCACAACGGCGTGGAGCTGGGCAAGCGGGACTACCTCGGCGGGGCCTGAGGCCGGTCAGGCGCCGTAGGGCTTGTAGCTCTTCTCCTCGACGAGCTCCGAGCCCGCCGCGGCGTTGATGCGCCGCTTCACGGCGGCGCGGCGGTCGTTCTCGATATAGACGTCGCGGGCCAGGCGCACGAAGCGGTCGCCGAAGTCCTGGCGGCGCTCGCAGTCGCGCTTGCCGTCCTCGATGTCCCACAGCGCGGCGTTGATGGCGGTCAGCTCGGCCGTCAGGGCGTCGATCTCGGCCGACGCCGGCAGGGCCTCGGCGGCGATGGCCTCCAGCAGGCCCAGCTCCTTGCGGACGTTGGCCTCCTTGGCCGCGTCGCCGATGCGCTCGGCCTTGATGCGCAGGATGGTGATCTTGTCGACCAGTTCGCCGGCGGAGACGGGGGCGAGGATGGGCATCAGTCGGTCTCGGTGTTGGGGCGGATCAGGCGGTCGAGGGCGGCCTCGACCTCGGCGACCGGAATCGCGGCCATGCCCTCCCCGTAATCCTCGGCGACCAGCAGCTCAAGCCGCGAGGCCGCCGGCTTGAACTTGGCCGCCTTGCGCCGGAACCCGTGCAGCGACGCCAGCGGCGCGTCGGCGGCCGCGAACATGTGGCCGGGCCCAGCGTCGTTGGCGACGGCGGCGGCCAGCCGCCGCGCCAGGGCGATGACCAGCAGCGGCCCGCGCACGTCCTGGAACGCGTCCACGCGCTCCTGCTCGGGGAAAAGCGCCCCGGGCAGCATGGCCCGCGCCCGGGCGGCGTCCTCGGCCTCGTCCGGGCCGAAGAAGAACACCGGCGTGCGCCCCGCCCGCAGCTGCGCCGAGGCCAGGGCAAGATAGTTCTCCAGCGGCCACCGCTTGCTCTGACCGCCGGCGCCGGGGGCCAGGCCGACATAGGTCGGCCCGGGCGGCAACAGCGCCTCGGCCGCCGCCGCCGCGCGGGGATCGGCCAGGGTGACCCCGGCGAAGGGCGCAGCCGGCGAAGGACCGAGGGACAGCAGCTTCGCCAGCCGGTCGGTCACCGCCGCCGGCCAGCGATCGGGGTCGTCCTTAGGCGGCCTGGCGTCGGACAGCCGGAAATCCCCCGCCGCCGATATGAACCGGGCCGCCGCGCGCTTGGCGAACAGGCTGCGGCGGAGGTTGTCCTGGGTGTCGATGACCAGATCGAAGCGCCGGCCGCCGAACGGACGGCCGTGCAGGAAGTCGATCAGGTCGGCCCCGGTCGGCGGCGTGGTCAGCACCTCGTCGATCAGGCCCGCCACCACGCCCTTGAGCGGGCCGGCGTAGACCGTCTCGCCCTTGGCCGCGCACCAGCTGATCCTCGCCTCGGGATAGGTGCGCCGCACAGCGTCGACGAAGGGCAGCTTGATCAGGCCGTCGCCGATCACCTCGCCCATGGAATAGACCATAACCGTCCGGATCATGACGACGCTTTGGCCTCGCCGCCCCGACGGGTCAATCCTCGTTCTGCTCCCACGGCCCCGAGATCAGCAGGCCGGGGTCGGACTTGGGCCGGGCCTTGCGGCCGCCGCGCTTGCCCGCCCGGGCCCGAAAGGCGGCCTCCAGCGCCAGCCGCCCCCAGCCGAGCGCCGCCTCGGCGTCGTCCAGGGCCGCCTCGGGCAGACGCCGATAACGCATCGACGTGTTGCTACCGTGCTTCGTCTCGTAGACGAACGGCTCGCATCCCGCCGCGTCGAACGCATCCTCGGTCTGGTCGTCGACCTTGAGGTAGATTTCCTCGTCGGCGATCAGGGCGAACATCGTCTCGTCGATATAGACGCCAGCGCCGCCGAACATGGGCTTCACCCGCACCGGGCCGAGCGCCGAGAACAGCGCCCGGGCCTGTTCCTTGATGCTTTCGCTCACCGCCACGTGGCGCTCCATCGAAAGTAAGTGAGTATTCACTTGCATTCTATCGGAGACCCGTTATCAAGGTCCCGACCGCAGGAGCCGACCATGTCCGCCAAACCGCGCATCGATCAAGCCGCGCTGGAGCTGTTCACCCGCGTCGGCGTCGACGGCGCCACCACCAAGGCGATCGCCGCGGCGGCGGGCGTTTCGGAAGGCGCGCTCTACCGTCATTACAAAAGCAAGGACGAGATGGCGGTCAGCCTGTTCATGGGCGTGCACCGCCGGCTGTCCGAGCTGGTGGAATCGGCGGCGGCGAGCGCGCCCGACATCCGCGGCAAGGTCGCCGCCATCGTCGACGCCTACTGCCAGTTGGCCGACGAGGACTGGCCGCGTTTCTCGTTCCACCTGCTGTCGCTGCACCACTTCCTGCCCTACTATCAGGAGGACGGCCGCGACCCGGTCTCGATCACCGAGCGGATTCTCAAGGCGGCGATGATGTCGGCCGAGATTCCCCCCGCCGATCCTCACGTGCTGGCTGCCATGGCCCTGGGCGTCGTCACCCAGACGGCCCAGAACAAGGCCTATGGCCGCATCCACGGCGCCATGTCGACGCACGCCCCCCTGATGACCAAGGCCATCCAGGCGGTGCTGTTCGCCCGCTGAACCCTTCCCTCTTCACGCAAGCAGGAGCGCAATCATGCGCAGCACGCTGTTCAACGTCGCGTACTGGGTCTTGTCGTTCTTCTACGCCGTCATGGCCACCATCGCCTCGCTGGTTCCCGGCCGGGGCGTGATGACCTGGGTCATTCGCCGCTACACCCAGCGCATGATGTGGGCCCTTCACTGGATCGCCGGCGTCAAGGTCGACCTGCGCGGCCGCGAGCGCCTGCCCCAGGGCGCGTTCATCATCGCCGCCAAGCACCACTCCTGGGGCGACGGCTTCGTGATGTTCGCCAATGTCGATAACCTGGCCTTCGTCACCGGCGACCATCTCGAGCGCATCCCGCTGTTGCGCGGCATCCTGCGCAAGCTGGGAGCCATCGTGGTCAACAACTGCGGCGGCCCGGAAGCCCGCCGGGCGTTGACCGACGCCTCGGCCGCCGCCCACGCCGAGGGCAAGCGCATCCTGATCTATCCGGAAGGCCACCTGGCCGGGCCGGGCGAGCGGTTCCGCTACCGCACCGGCGTCTGGCACATGTCGGCCGACTTCGACCTGCCGGTGGTGCCGGTGGCCACCAATCTCGGGCTGTTCTGGCGCCAGCAGGAATTCCGCAAGACGGCCGGGACGGCGACGGTCGAGTTCCTCGATCCGATCCCCGCCGGCCTGTCCAAGGCCGAGTTCATGGCCCGGCTGGAGAACGCCATCGAGACCCGCACCAGCGAACTTATCGCCGCCGAGACCGGACAGCCGGCCGCGCCGGCGGTGCTGGTGGAATGGGACGGCCGCCGCAACGTGCGCCCGACCGAAACCCTGGCGGCTCAGTCGGCCTGAGCCGCGGCGGGGACGATGGTGACGCTCTCGCCGCAGCCGCAGGCGTCGGTCTCGTTGGGATTGCGGAAGGTGAACTTGGCCGACAGGCGCGTGGTCTCGTAGTCGATCTCGGTGCCGATCAGGAACAGCACCGCCTTCGGTTCGATCAGGATGGTCACGCCCTTGTCCTCGATCACCTCGTCCAGCGCCCCGGCCGCCTCGGCGTATTCGAGGATGTATTCCTGGCCGGCGCAGCCGCTGTTCTTCACCCCGACGCGCAGGCCGGCATAGGGCTTGTCCGCCTTGGCCATGATCTCGCGCACCCGGTCGGCGGCGCGGTCGGTCAGGGTCACCACCTTGGGTCGGGGGCGGCGGGCGCGGGGCTGGAGGACGGCTTCGGTCATCAGAACATGTTCAGCTGCAGCTTGGCCTCGTCCGACATGCGGGACGGGTCCCACGGCGGATCGAACACCAGGTTGACGTTGCAGGACTTAAGGCCGGGAATCTCCATCACCGCGTCGTGCACCCAGCCGGGCATGTCGCCGGCCACCGGGCAGCCGGGCGCGGTCAGGGTCATCTCGATGGCCACGTCCCGGTCGTCCGAGACGTCGACCTTGTAGATCAGGCCCAGCTCGTAGATGTCGACCGGGATCTCCGGGTCGAAGACGGTCTTCAGCTTCTCGACCAGCAGGTCGGTCAGCGTGTCGAGCTCCGCCTGCGGAATGGCCGAGGCGGCGGTCTGTGCGGCGGTGAGGCTGGCGTCGTCCATGGTCACGCAAAAAAGGTTCTGGCCTTGGTCAAGGCGTCGACGAAGGCGTCGGCCTCTTCCAGGGTGTTATATAGGGCGAAGGATGCGCGCGCGCTCGCCGTCAGGCCGAAACGGCGCATCAGGGGTTCGGCGCAGTGGGTGCCGGCCCGCACGGCGACGCCGTACCGATCCAGCACCTGGGCGATGTCGTGGGCGTGGGCGCCCTCGACGGTGAACGACAGGATCGCGCCCTTGCCCGGGGCCGCGCCCAGCACCTTCAGCCAGTTGGCGCCCGACAGGCGCTCCATGACGCGGGCGTAGAGCGCATGCTCGTGGGCGGCGGCGGCCTCGCGGTCCAGGGTCTCCAGCCAGTCGATGGCCGCGCCCAGGCCGACCGCCTCGATGATCGCCGGCGTGCCGGCCTCGAACCGGTGCGGCGGGTCGGCGTAGGTGATCCTGTCCAGCGACACCTCGCCGATCATCTCGCCCCCGCCCTGATAGGGCGGCAGGGCGGCCAGGCGTTCGGCCTTGCCATAGAGGGCGCCGATCCCGGTCGGCCCGTAGAGCTTGTGGCCGGAGAAGGCGTAGAAATCGGCGTCCAGCTCACGCACGTCGACCTTGGCGTGGACCACGGCCTGACAGCCGTCGATCAGGGTCGCCGCGCCGACCGCGTGGGCGGCGGCGATGATCTCGCGCACCAGATTGACCGTGCCCAGCACGTTGGACATGTGGGCGACGGCGACCATCCGGGTGCGCGGCCCCAGCAGGGCGTGGAACGCCTCCATGTCGAGCCGGCCGTCATCGGTCACCGGGATGAACTTCAGCACGACGCCCTTGCGTTCGCGCAGGAAGTGCCACGGCACGATGTTGGCGTGGTGCTCCATCTGCGACAGCACGATCTCGTCGCCGGCCTGCAGCCCCTGGCCGAAGGACGAGGCCACGAGGTTGATCGCCTCGGTCGCCCCTTTGGTGAAGACGATCTCGGAAGCGCTTTCGGCGTTGATCAGCCGGCGAACGCTTTCGCGCGCCTTTTCATAGGCTTCGGTGGTTTCGTTCGCCAGCGTGTGCAGGCCGCGGTGGACGTTGGCGTAGGAGCCCTCCATCACCCCGACCATCGCCTCGATCACCGCGCGCGGCTTCTGGGCCGAGGCGGCGCTGTCGAGATAGACCAGCGGCTTGCCGTTCACCGTCCGCTTCAGGATCGGGAACTGCTCGCGCACGGCGGCGACGTCGAACGCGCCGTCGAAGGTCGGCCTGGGGAAGCTCATGCCAAGGCCTCCAGATGGGACGCGACCCAGGCGCGGGCGGCGTCGCGCGCGCCCTCGTGCTCGATGCGGTCGACCACTTCGCCGACGAAGGCCTGGGTCAGCAAGGCGCGCGCCTCGTGCTCCGGCACGCCGCGCGAGCGGATGTAGAACAGCGCGTCCTCGTCCAGGGCGCCGACGGTGTTGCCGTGGGCGCAGGCGACGTCGTCGGCGTAGATTTCGAGTTCCGGCTTGGCGTCGACCTCGGCGCGGTCCGACAGGATCAGCGCGTGGTGGCCCATGCGGGCGTCGGTGTGGTCCGCCCCTTCGGCGACGACGATGCGGCCCTGGAACACGCCCCGCGCCGCGCCGGCGACCGCGCCCTTGGTCAGCTGCTCGGTGCGGCCGTCGAGGCCCTGGTGGGCGACCACCGTGGTCAGGTCGGCGTGGCGGGCGCCGCCGATCAGGTAGCCGCCGTCGAGACGCAGCTCGCCGCCGCCGCCGGGATGGCTGACCTGGGTCTCCAGGCGCTGGCGCTTGGCGCCGCTGGTCAGCACGGTCTGGGCGAAGCGGGCGTGCGGCGCCAGGGCGACGGTCGCGGTCGACACCGAGATCGCGTCGGCCGCGTCCTCAGCCAGCACCACGCGCTCGACCGACGCGCCCTCGCCCAGTTCGAACTCCAGGACCGCGTCGGCGACATAGGCCTCGCCGCGCCCTTCATAGCTTTCGAGCAGCACCAGCCGGGCGCCGGCGGCGACCACGATGCGGACCTTGCCGCCGTGGGCGGTGTTCGAGGTCTGGGACACCCAGCGCAGCGCCGCCGTGCGCGCCGCCGCCTCGGCGACCGCGATCACGGTCTCGCTCTGCGCGCGACCGTTGAGGAAGACGATCTGGTCGCTGGTCAGCCCGTCGAACGGCCCAGACCCGATCGCCGCCGCTTCGCCCGCGGGCGATGCCGGCGGCAAGGCGCGCAGAGCGCCGCGCAGGTCGGTCCAGCGCCAGTCCTCCTGGCGCCGGTTGGGCAGTTCGGCGACGTCGCCGGTCGCGAGGGCGCTGGCCAGGCTCATGCCGCCGCCTTCACGAAGCGGTCGTAGCCCTCGGCTTCCAGCTCCAGGGCCAGTTCCGGGCCGCCCGAGGCGACGATGCGGCCGCCGGCCAGCACGTGCACCATGTCCGGACGGATATAGTCCAGCAGGCGCTGGTAGTGGGTGATGACCAGCATCGCCCGGTCCGGCCCGCGCAGGGCGTTGACGCCCTCGGCGACGATCTTCAGCGCGTCGATGTCGAGGCCGCTGTCGGTTTCGTCGAGGATGAGGAAATGCGGCGAAAGCATCGCCATTTGAAAGATTTCCATCCGCTTCTTCTCACCACCGGAGAAGCCGACATTGAGCGGACGCTTGAGCATGTCGAAGTCGATCTTCAGCTTGGCCGCCTCGGCGCGGGCCAGCTTGAGGAACTCCGGCGCGCTGATCTCGGCCTCGCCGCGCGCCTTGCGCTGGGCGTTGAGGGCGGTGCGGATGAAGGTGAGGCCAGGAACGCCCGGAATTTCCAGCGGATACTGGAACGACAGGAACAGCCCCTTGGCGGCGCGCTCGTTCGGCTCCAGCGCAAGCAGGTCCTCGCCGTTCAGGGTCGCCGAGCCGCCGGTCACCTCGTAGCCGCCTCGGCCGGCCAGGGTGTAGGACAGGGTCGACTTGCCCGCCCCGTTCGGCCCCATGATCGCGTGGACCTCGCCGGCGGGAACGGCCAGGGACAGGCCACGGATGATTTCCGCCTCGCCCACCCGGACGTGCAGATTATTCACGGACAACATGCTCATGCTTTCACACTGACCGGCTTGAGGAACTCCAGCCGGTTGCCGAAGGGGTCGAAGACGAAAATGCGTTCGTGGCCGGGAAGATCGCCGTCTTCCTTGACCTCGAAACCGGCGGCGCGGGCGCGTTCGCCCAGCCCCGCCACGTCGTCGACGAGAAACGCCACATGCGCCTTGGTGTTGGCGCGGAAATCCTGTTCGACGCCGAGGTGGACCTTGATCCCGCCAGCCTCGAACCACGCCCCGCCGCGCCTGGCCATGTCGGCCGGCTTGGGCTGTTCAATGAGGCCCAGGAGGTCACGATAGAACGGCCGCGCCCTCTCCTCGCCGCCGACGGGGATGGCCACCTGGACATGATCGATGGCCTGCAGGGTCATCCGACCGAGCCCTCCAGGCTGATCGCCACCAGCTTCTGGGCCTCGACGGCGAACTCCATCGGCAGTTCCTGCAACACCTCTCGCACGAAGCCGTTGACCAGCAGGGCCACGGCCTCCTCCTGGCTCAGGCCGCGCTGCATCACGTAGAACAGCTGGTCTTCCGACAGGCGGGTGGTGGTCGCCTCGTGCTCGAACTTGGCCGAGGCGTTGCGCGCCTCGATGTAGGGCACAGTGTGGGCGGCGCAGGACTTGCCGATCAGCAGGCTGTCGCACTGGGTGAAATTGCGGGCGCCCGTCGCCTTCTGGTTCGTCGAGACCAGGCCGCGATAGGTGTTGGTCGAATGGCCGGCCGAGATGCCCTTCGAGATGATCCGCGAGCGGGTGTTCTTGCCCAGGTGGATCATCTTGGTGCCGGTGTCGGCCTGCTGCCGGCCGTTGGTCACCGCGATCGAATAGAACTCGCCCGAGCTGTCGTCGCCGCGCAGGACGCAGGACGGATATTTCCAGGTGATGGCCGAGCCGGTCTCGACCTGGGTCCAGCTGACCTTGGACCGCGCGCCCCGGCAGTCGGCCCGCTTGGTGACGAAGTTGTAGATGCCGCCCTTGCCGGTCTTCGGATCGCCCGGATACCAGTTCTGGACGGTGGAGTATTTGATCTCGGCGTCGTCCAGGGCGACCAGCTCGACCACCGCCGCGTGCAGCTGGTTCTCGTCCCGCATCGGCGCCGTGCAGCCTTCCAGATAGGACACGTAGGCCCCGGCGTCGGCGATGATCAGGGTGCGCTCGAACTGGCCGCTCTCGGCGGCGTTGATGCGGAAATAGGTCGACAGCTCCATCGGGCAACGCACGCCCGGCGGCACATAGACGAAGCTGCCGTCGGAGAAGACCGCGCTGTTCAGGCAGGCGAAGTAGTTGTCCGAGGTCGGGACCACCGAGCCGAGGTATTTCCTGACCAGTTCCGGATGCTCGCGGATCGCCTCGCTCATCGAGCAGAAGATCACCCCGGCCTCGGCCAGCTCCTTCTTGAAGGTGGTCACCACCGAGACGCTGTCGAACACCGCGTCGACCGCGTACTTGGCCGCGCCCTGAACGCCGGCCAGAACTTCCTGCTCCTTCAAGGGGATGCCGAGCTTTGCGTAGGTGGCCAAAAGGTCCGGATCGACCTCGTCCAGGCTGGCGGGGCCGTCCTTGGTCTTGGGCGCGGCGTAGTAATAGGCGTCCTGGTAGTCGATCGGCGGGAACTGGACCTTGGCCCAGGTCGGCTGCTCCAGGGCCAGCCAGCGCTCGAACGCCTCCAGCCGCCATTGCAGCATCCATTCCGGCTCGTCCTTCTTGGCCGAGATGAAGCGGACGATGTCGGCGTTCAGGCCCTTGGGCGCGAACTCCTGGTCGATGTCGGTGACGAAGCCGTGCTTGTAGCGCTCCAGCGCCTCGACGGTCTCGATAGTCTGCTTGACGGCGGCCATGCTGCCCTACTCCCTACGCGGCCGGCTGGCGGCGGCGCGCCAGCTGGCGGGCGTGGGCGTCGAGCCACACGTCCGCGAAACGATCCCAATCGGCCTTGACGGTGGCCCAGCCGCCGCTGACGCGGATGGCCGAGCCGGCCAGCTCTCCGGCCCCCATGGCGGTCAGCACATGGCTGGCCTTGACCTTGCCCGACGAGCAGGCCGAGCCGGCGCTGACCATCACCCCGGCGAGGTCCATCTGCATCACCTGCAGCTCCGAGGCGAAGCCCTCGGCGGCGAAGCACAGGGTGTTCGGCGTCCTGCGCGCCCGCGCGCCGAACACCGTCACGCCCGCTTCGCGCGCCAGGCGTTCGGCGACCTCGTCACGCCACGCCGCCTGGGCGGCGGCCTTGTCCAGGTCGCGCAGGGCGGCCTCGGCGGCGGCGCCCAGGCCGGCGATCCCGCCGACGTTCTCGGTGCCGGCCCGCCGGCCGCGCTCCTGGCCGCCACCGTGAATCCGGCGCGACAGCACCGCCCGTGGACCGAAGGTCAGGGCGCCGACGCCGTGCGGGCCGCCGAGCTTGTGTCCGGAGACGGCCAGGGTGTCCGCGCCCAGGGCGCGGCTGTCGAAGAACAACTTGCCGGCGCCCTGGATGGCGTCGACGTGCAGCCAGCCGTCGGCCTCGCGCAGCAGCACGGCGGCTTCCTGCACGGGCTGGACGACGCCGGTCTCGTTGTTGGCCAGCATCAGGGCCGCGAACGGGCGGCCGTCGGCGGCGTCCCAGCGCGCCAGGCGCGCGCGCAGCCAGTCGAGGTCGGCGACGCCGTCCGCACCCACCGGCCAGGTCTCCACCGCCGCGCCCGAGGCCTGGGCGGTGGCCAGGACGGTGTCGTGCTCGACGGCGCCGATCAGCAGGCGGCGCGAGCCGGCGGCGACGGCGCTGTCGATCGCCAGGGCGTTGCCCTCCGCCCCGCCGCTGACGAACACCACGGTCGAGGCCGGGCCGCCGATCATGGCGGCGACCTGATCGCGGGCGTACTCGACGGCGGCGCGGGCGGCGCGGCCGGCGGCGTGCACCGACGATGGGTTGCCGCCGATGCGCAAGGCGCGCAGCACCGCATCTTCCGCCTCGGGGCGGATGGGCGCGGTGGCGTTATAGTCGAGATAGACGGGGGTCACGGCTTCAGGCGGCCTCCGCCGTTTGTCCGTCCGGACGCAGCCGACCGCTGAGCACGTCGGCCAGCGACACGCTGGACAGATAGGAGTGGATCTGCCGGCCCATCTCCTCCCACAGGTCGTGGGTGATGCAGCGGGCGCCGGCGATCATGCATCCGCGCGGGCTGCCCCGGCCCGAGCAGCGGGTGGCGCGCAGGGGCTCGTCCACCGCCAGCACGATATCGGCCACCGAGGTGTCGGCCGCCGCCCGGGCCAGGCGATAGCCGCCGCCCGGCCCCCGGGCGCTCTTGACCAGATCGTGGCGGCGCAGGCGGGCGAAAAGCTGTTCGAGATAGGAGAGCGAGATTTCCTGCCGCGCGGCGATCTCGGCCAGGGAGACGGCGCGGTCGCCGTCCTCGTTGACCGCCTGCTGCTTGGCGAGGTCGACCATGGCCATAACCGCGTAGCGGCCTTTCGTGCTCAGGCGCATGACGTCATTCCCTCACAGAAATCGCGCGCATCAGATGCGGCCTGTGTTACAACCCGCCGCTTCGCGCAGGCGGCGCCGGCTGGGCCCCGCCCCGCGAACGGGTTGGATTTAGGAAAACCAAGCGCAGCGGTCAAGTATTTGGCGACCGTTTCGCGGCTTTCCCGCAAGGTTGGGAGACGACATGCCTGAGGTGGTTCTGACGGGCGCGGCCGGACGGATCGAGGGACGCTATTCGCCAGGCAAGAAGGACAACGCGCCGATCGCGCTGATCCTGCACCCCCACCCCAAGGCCGGCGGCGACATGAACCACCCGGTGGTCGCCCAGCTCTTCCTGCTGTTCATGAAGCGCGGCTTCTCGGTCCTGCGCTTCAACTTCCGCGGCGTCGGCCGCAGCCAGGGCGAATTCGATTCCGGCATCGGCGAACTGGCCGACGCGGCGACCGCCCTCGACTGGCTGCAGGCCACCAACCCCACCGCCTCGCAGTGCTGGGTGGCCGGCTACAGCTTCGGCGCCTGGATCGGCATGCAGCTCCTGATGCGTCGGCCGGAAACCGACGGCTTCATCAGCGTCTCGCCGCCGACCAACGCCTACGACTTCAGCTTCCTGGCCCCCTGCCCGGCCTCGGGCCTGATCCTGCACGGCGGCGCCGACACCGTGGTGCCGCCCACCGAGGTCGACCGCGTGGTGGCCAAGCTGCGCACCCAGAAGGGCATCGTCATCGACCACGAGGTCGTCGAAGGCGCCGGCCATTTCTGGGGCGAACAGCTCAAGGACGTCGAGACGCGCGTCGGCGACTATCTCGACAAGCGGCTGGCCGAAAACCCGGCCTGATCTTCCGCGCCCGGTCGGGCGGGCCTTCCGTCAGGCGGCCTCGACGCCGCCGCGATGCTCGCGGAAGGCCGTGGTGAGGATGCGTAGCGCCTCGCTCGCCCGCGGCTTCAATCCATTGGCGTGCAGCACGATCTCCGACGACGGCAGCGGCGGCAGGCCAAGCTTGGCGCCGACCTCGACGCTGCCCGGCGGCGCGGCGCGGCTGGCCAGGGCGGCCACGGCCAGGCCAGCCGAGACAGCCATGTTGATCGCGGCCCCGCCGCCGCCGATGAACGCCTCGCTCCACGGCGTGCCGGCGGCGTCCAGCGCCTGGATCGCCCGCAGGCGGTCAACGCAGCATTCGGCCACGCTGGGCATGGCCAGACGCAGCGGCTCGCCTCGCCGCCATTCGAAACCGGGCGCGGCGAACCAGCCATAACGGGTGTCGGACAGACGCAGGCCGCCGCTCCGTGAATCCTCGCTGTGGACGATCACCGCGTCCAGCGCCCCGTCGTCGAGCTCCTCCATAAGCAGTGAGGTGGTGTCGATCCTGACCTTGAGCACCAGCGAGGGATCGTGGGTGTGGAGTTGGCCGAGCAGGATCGGCAGCTCGGGCCCGGCGACGTGGTCGACGAAGCCCAGCGCCAGCCGGCAGGGCGCGCTGGCGAACTCCGCCAGCGCCCGCTCGTGGGCGGCGACGAAGTCGCGCGCCGCCGGCAGGAAGGCCGCGCCCTGTTGCGACAGGCGCACCCGCCGCGGCGTCCGCTCCAAGAGCCGCGCGCCGAGCTTGTCCTCCAGGCGCCGCAGCTTGACGCTGATCGTCGCCTGGGTGCTGCCCAACGCCTCGGCCGCCCTGGTGAAGCTCTGCAGGTCGGCGACCAACAGGAAGGCCCGCACCGCCTCGACATCCAAAGTCGCCATGATCAATTCCGTTTTGTCATTTCTGAAATAGCTATGGATCGTCTTTTTATATACTCAATCTCCCTTATTTGAGCGCGGCCTTCGTTTTTCCAAGTCCTGCCGCGCGGCAGGCCCAGACAGGTCGGCCATGACAGCACGAACATCTCGAAACACCGCCGCGTTGGTCGGCGTCTGCCTCGCCTCGCTGATGTTCGGCCTGGAGATATCCAGCGTGCCGGTGATCCTGCCGACCCTGGAGACGGCGCTCAAAGCCGATTTCAAGGCCCTGCAATGGATCATGAACGCCTACACCATCGCCTGCACCACGGTGCTGATGGCGACGGGCGCCCTGGCCGACCGTTTCGGCCGCAAGCGGGTGATGGTCATCGTCACCATCGGCTTCGCCCTCGCCTCGCTGCTTTGCGGCGTCGCCCAGAGCGCGCCGCTGCTGATCGCCGCCCGCTTCCTGCAAGGCCTGACCGGCGGGGCGATGTTCCTCTGCACCGTGGCCGTGCTCTCGCATCAGTTCCAGGAAGGGGCCGAGCGCAGCCGCGCCTTCATCGCCTGGGGGATGATCTCCGGGGTCGGCCTCGGCTTCGGGCCGATCATCGGCGGTCTGATCACCTCGCTCGCCGATTGGCGGTGGGTGTTCATCATCCATGCGCCGCTGTCCGTCCTGGCCCTGGGGCTGATCGCGGTCGGCGTGCGGGAGTCGCGCGATCCGCAGGCCAAGCGGCTCGATGCGGCCGGGGTCGTCACCCTGTCCCTGGCGGTGTTCGGCTTCTCCTACCTGATCACCCAGGGCGCCGACCTCGGCCTGGCCGCCCGCGTCATCGCCGCCGTCGCGGCCGCCACGGCCCTGGTCGCCTTTCTCGTCGTCGAACGGATCAACCCGCACCCGATGTTCGACTTCTCGGTGTTCCGCATCCGCCAGTTCTCCGGCGCGATCGTCGGCTGCATCGGCATGAACTTCAGCTACTGGCCGTTCATCATCTACCTGCCGATCTACTTCACCAGCGGGCTCGGCTATGACAGCACCCAGGCCGGGCTGTTGCTGCTGGCCTACACCCTGCCCTTCATGGCCGGCCCGCCGGTCGGCGAGCGGCTGCGCCAGCGCTTCGGGGCCAGGGTCGCCATCTCGCTCGGCCTGACCACCATCGGCGTCGGCCTCATCGCCATGAAGATCGGGTCGAGCGCCGCGCACGCCGACTGGCTGACCGTGCTGCCCGGCGCGCTGATCGCCGGAGCCGGCATCGGCATAACCAACACGCCGACCACCAACACCACCACCGCCTCGGTGTCGGCCGACCGCGCGGGCATGGCCTCGGGCATCGACATCAGCGCCCGGCTGATCGCCCTGGCCATCAACATCGCGGTGATGGGCGCGGTCCTGGTGGCCGGCGTCGCGGCCCACCTGAAGGGCGCGCTCGGCGGGTCTCTCGATCCGAACGCGACGCGCGCCCTGGCCGAGAAGATCGCCGCCGGCGACCTTTCAGCCCTGTCGCACCTCGCCCAGACCGTCGGCGCAGCGCCCGCGCTCGCCCGCGCCGCGCTGGTCGACGGCTTCGGCTGGGTGATGCTCTATGGCGGGATCGGCGTCATCGTCCTGGCCGGCCTCGCCTTCCTGGTGTTCGGACCTGAGCGCGCCGGCCAAACCGAGCCGCAACAGGTCGAGCCGCGCCTGGCCGAGCCGGACGCGGTCTCGCTGGCGGAGGACTGAGCCCCGCCGCCCTTCCTATTTCCTGGCGACGCTGTTCAGATAGGTCAGCGCCGCCAGGACCTCGGCCTTCATGCCGGTCTGCATCGCCTTCTCGTCGATGTCGAAGTGGGGCGAGTGGTTGGCTGGCGCGCTGGCGTAGTCCTTGAAGTTCGGGGTCGAGCCGACCAGGAAATAGGCCGTCGGCGCCACCTGGGCGAAGTACGAGAAGTCCTCGGACGTGGTCACCGGCCGGGCGTTGAGATCGGCGCCCGCCGCGCCCGCCGCGGCGGTCAGGGCCGGGCCCAGGAGCGCTGTCAGCTTGGCGTCGTTCTCCACCGCCGGATTGGTTCCCGAGAACGACACCTCGGCCGTCGCGCCGTAGCTGTCGGCGAGGTCCGCCACCGTGCGCTTGATGCGGGCCAGGACGTCGGCCCGGCGTTCGGCGCCGTAGGTGCGCACCGTGCCGTTCAGCACCGCGTCCTCGGGGATGACGTTGTGGCGGGTGCCGGCCAGCACCTGGCCGATGGTGATGACCGTAGGCGAGGCGGTCAGGTCGACCTGGCGGGCGACGATGGTGTTCAGCCCCTGGATGATCGCGGCGCTGAGGCTGACCACATCGACGCCGTTCCACGGCTGAGCGCCATGGGTGCCCTTGCCGTGCAGCTTGATGCTCATGGTGTCCGAGCCGGCGAAGAACGGTCCGGGACGCGTGGTGATGCGGCCGACCGGGCCGGGGAACACGTGCAGGCCGATGACGGCGCCCGGCTTGGGCGCGTTGAACGCGCCTTCCTTGACCATCAGCGGCGCGCCGCCTTCCTCGCCGGGCAGCGAGCCTTCCTCGGCCGGCTGGAAGATGAACACCACCGTGCCGGCGATCTGGTCCTTCATCCCGGCCAGGATCTCGGCCGTCCCCATCAGCATCGCGGTGTGGCTGTCGTGGCCACAGGCGTGCATGACCGGCACGGTCTTGCCGCCGTATTCGGCGGTGGCCTTGGAGGCGAAGGGCTCGCCGGTCTGCTCCTGCACCGGCAGGGCGTCCATGTCGGCGCGCAGGGCCACGACCCCGCCCGGCTTGCCGCCCTTCAGCACCCCGATCACGCCCGTCCGCGCCACGCCGGTGCGGACCTCGATCCCCAGCGCGCGCAGGTGGTCGGCGACCAGCTTGCTGGTGCGGACCTCCTGGTTGCCCAGTTCCGGGTGCTCGTGCAGGTCGCGCCGCCAGGACACCACCTTGGGATAGAGCGCCTGGATCTTGGCGTCGACGGCGGCGGTCGGCAGGCTCTGAGCTGAGGCGGCGGAAGTCAGGCCAAGGGCGAAGGCCCCCGACATCGCGGCGGCCAGCAAGATCTTCTTGGACATGAAATCCCCTCGGAACCCAGATTTTCGAGCGGCGATCCTCGCTCCAAGCCAAGGGTCAGGTCCAGTGCGTCGCGCCAAAAATGGGTGCGCGTCGGAACCGGCGGCTCACGGCCGCGCGATGCGGCCGCCGGTCATCGGCGCGGCGACGCCGGTCGTGCCCGGGAACGAGATCGGCAGTCCGGCCAAGGTGCGGGCGGCCAGATAGGCGAAGGCCTCGGCCTCGATGGCGTCGCCCCGCCACCCGGCCTCCTCGGCCAGCAGAACCTCGGCGCCGCTGCGCGCGCGGATCGCGTCCATCAGCACTGGGTTCAGCCGTCCGCCGCCGCTGACGATCATCGCGCGGGGCGCGGGCGCGCAGGCGCGCAGGCCCAGGGCGACGCTCTCGGCGGTGAAGGCGGTCAGGGTCGCCGCCCCGTCCTCGAGCGACAGATGCGCCACTGGGTCGAAGGGAAAGTCGTAACGGTCGAGGGACTTCGGCCCCGAAACCCGGAAGTACGGATGCGCCAACAGGGCGGCCAGGGCTGTCTCGTCGACACGGCCAGCTCCCGCGAACCGGCCGTCCTGGTCGAAGCGCGCCTCGGTCTTCGACTGGACCCACAGGTCGATCATGCCGTTGGCCGGGCCGGTGTCGAAGGCCATCAGTTCGCCCTCGTCCGGCGGGATCAGGGTGACATTGGCCACGCCGCCGAGATTGAGCACCGCCAGGGGAGCCTCCAGGCCCGAGGCCTTGGCCCGCGCGGCGTGGTAGATCGGGGCCAGCGGCGCCCCCTCGCCGCCCGCCGCCACGTCGGCGGTGCGGAAATCGAAGGCGACCGGCACGCCGAGACCGCGCGCCAGCCGCTCGCCGTCGCCTAGTTGCACCGTCCGCCCGACGCGCTCGGCCGTCGGCCGCTCGTGATGCACGGTCTGACCGTGGAAGCCGACCAGATCGAGGTCCGACGGCGTCATGCCGTTGGCGGCCAGGAATTCCTGGGCGGCGGCCAGATGCTCGTCGGCGACCGCTCGCGCCGCGTCGGCGAACACGGTTGGAGCGTCGGCGCCACGCGGCCACCGGCGGGCCTGGTCGGTGGCGTCCTGCACCACCGCGCGCGTCTGCGGCGACAGCTTGCGCTCGCCCGCCGGCCCGAAGCCGAGGATGGCGACGCCGTCGGTCTCCAGCACCGCCATGTCGACGGCGTCCAGGGAGGTGCCGCTCATGAAACCCAATACGCGCATGATCGTCCCGAATTCCGACCCGGAACGCGCCGACGCGCTCCAGACTTTCGAATGAGAGCCTTTCCCGTCGAATGATTCCGGTCGACCGGAAAGGCTCGGCCGCCAGCTTGACCTCAGGAGGCCCGCGCCGCTAGGTTCCGCGCCATGATCGCACGTCGCGCCAACCTCGCCTCGTATCGCCGCTCGCAAGCATAGCGAGCGGCCGACCGATCATGCCCTGATGCCAACGCCGCCTCGGTCGGCGGCGTGGGCTTCTCCAAAAGCGAAGACGGTCTCCGGCCAGCGGACAACCCCTGGAGCCCTTCGATGCCGCCTTATCAAGTTTCCCGTTTCAACCCGCGCGCCGTCTTGGGCCCGCCCGTCCCGCCATGCTAAACGCCCCCACCCCTTCGTGAGAGCCGATCCGATGTCCGCCACCGAGACCGCCGCCCCGCGTTCGCAATTCCTGCAGACCATGCATTCGCGCGGCTACATCCACCAGTGCACCGACGAAGCGGGCCTGGACGAAGCCTGCTCCAAGGGGATCGTCACCGGCTACATCGGCTTCGACGCCACCGCGTCGAGCCTGCACGTCGGCTCGCTGATCCAGATCATGATGCTGCGCCGCCTGCAGCAGGCCGGCCACCGGCCGCTGGTGGTCATGGGCGGCGGCACCACCAAGGTCGGCGACCCGTCGGGCAAGGACGAGTCGCGCAAGATGCTGACCGAGGCCGACATCGCGGCCAATATCGAAGGCATCAAGCAGGTGTTCGCCAAGTTTCTGACCTTCGGCGACGGCCCGACCGACGCCATCATGGTCGACAACGACGCGTGGCTGAGCAAGCTGGGCTACATCGAGTTCCTGCGCGAGTACGGCACGCACTTCACCATCAACCGCATGCTGACCTTCGACTCGGTCAAGCTGCGGCTGGAGCGCGAGCAGCCGCTGACCTTCCTCGAATTCAACTACATGCTGATGCAGGCGACCGACTTCCTGGAGCTCTACAAGCGCCACGGCTGCGCCTTGCAGATGGGCGGCTCGGACCAGTGGGGCAACATCGTCAACGGCACGGAGCTGGTGCGCCGCAAGGCGGAGGGCCAGGCTTTCGGCCTGACCACGCCGCTGCTCACCACCGCCTCCGGCGCCAAGATGGGCAAGACGGCGGCCGGCGCGGTGTGGCTGAACGCCGACCTGCTCAGCCCCTACGACTACTGGCAGTTCTGGCGCAATGTCGACGACGCGGACGTGGGCAAGTTCCTGCGCCTGTTCACCGACCTGCCCCTGGACGAGATCGCCCGCCTGGAAGCCCTGGAAGGCGCCCAGATCAACGACGCCAAGAAGGTGCTCGCCGACGAGTGCACGCGGATGCTGCACGGGGCCGAGGCGGCCCAGACCGCCAACGCCGCCGCCAGGGCCGCGTTCGAGGAAGGCCGGCTGTCCGCCGACCTGCCGACGGTCGAAGTCTCCCGCGCCGAGCTGGAAGCTGGGATCACCCTGGCGGCCCTGGCTGTGGACGCCGGCCTGGCCTCGTCGCGCTCCGACGCCCGACGCCTCGCCCAGGGCGGCGGCCTGCGCGTCAACGACGCCGCCGAGGCCGACGGCCAGCGGGTTCTGACCGCCGCCGACCTCAACGCGGACGGCGTGCTCAAGCTCGCCGCCGGCAAGAAGAAGATCGTGCTGGTCCGCCCGGTCTGAGGGGCCCCGCCTCTCAGGGCTTGGCCTTGGATTTCGCCGGGGGTTTCGCCGGCGCGGGCTCGGCCTGCGTCGGCATGCCTTCGAAAATCCGCCGCAGGATGCCGGGCGTGGCGATCGACAGCGGATTGACGATGACCCGCGGCGACGCCGTCGGCCCCTTGGCCGTATAGGTCAGGCCGACGACGCCCTCGCCCTTGCGCGAGGTCAGCAGCGGCCCGAGGATCGGCGTCGCGCCCAGGAAGCTGTTGACCCCGTAGGCCGGCGCGATAGCTCCGGTCAGGTCCATGACGTCGGCGTCGGTGTTGATCACGCCCTGGGCGGTGAGGCCCAGGCCCGGCCCCGTCGCGCGGGCATGGTCGATGGTCAGCTGCGAACCGCGCAGCCGAAGCGGCGCGACGATCTCGGAAAACTCGATGCCGCCGCCGTTCAGGGTGTCGGCGAGCCCCTGCAACGACGCCACGGTGAGGATCTGGGCCAGGGCCGGCACCCGCGCCACCCGCACGTTCTTCAGGTGCAGCGTCAGGTCGGCCCCGCCGTCGGTGAGCCGGCCGCTGGCCATGCCTTCGCCGCCGCGCAGGCTGTTGACGCCGAACAGGGTCTTGCCGACGTCGGCGACGTCGCTGGCGTGGATTTCCAGCTGCGAGCCGGGGCCGTCTCCGTACACCCGCGCCGACAGGGCCGCCCCGGCGGCGGTGGTCGCCGAAAGCTGCAGGCGCGGCGAGGCCCCGCCCCACTGTCCCGTCGCCTTCACGCTCCTGAGCACGCCGTTGCGGTTGACCCGCACCTCGTCGAGGGCCGCGTCGATATAGCCGCCGGAGCCGCCGCCCTGCCCGCCGCCGGCCGCGCCGCCGCTCCTGGCGTTGCGGCCGCCGTTCTTCAGCCAGCGCCGCGCGTCCAGATAGCGGCCGCGCACCGTCCAGCTGGCGCGGCCGGCGTCCTGCGCCACCCGCACCTGCCCGTCGAACAGGCCGTCGAGCCGCGCCGCGCTGGTCTGCAACGAGGCCAGTCGTCCGCCGGCGATGGCGCCCCTGGCGTTGATCTCAAGTCCCGGCCCCTCGGCGACCAGCCGGCTGATCTCGACGCCTTCGCCCCGCCGGGCGAACTCGACGAAGGCCCGCGACGGCTGGCCGGCGGGCTTGCGCCAGTCGGTGTCGGGCAAGGCCAGGCCCGCCCGGCCGAGATCGGCCTCGATGCGGCCGCCCGCCAGCCCGGCGGTGTCGAAGTCCAGCCTGCCGGACAGCGCGATGTCGCCCGAGACGGTTCCGGCGGGAGCGCCCAGCCGGGCCAGTCCCTGGCCGTCGAGGTCGCCGCTGACGCTCACCGTCCGCCTTCCGCCGACCGGCGGACCCGACTGGTAGCGCACCGCCTGCCCGGCCACGGTCGCCTCGCCCTTCCAGCCGTCGGGCCCGCTGACGACCACCGCGTCGACGGGCGCGGGGGCCGGCGGCTGCAGCACCCCGCCCAGGCCGATGGCGCGCAGGTCGTCGGCCGTCATCACCGTCTTCAGGCGATAGGTCGTGCGGCCGTCGCGCGAGGCCCAGCCCAGCCGCCCCTTCATGCCGGCCAGCGCATAGCTGACGCCCTGGTCGTCGCCGCCCAGGTCGGCGTCGATGACCAGGGACTGCGTGCGTTCGAACAGCGGCAGGCCGCCCAGGCCCAGCTTGCGGGCGTCGTCGGGCGAGATGTCGGTCGCGTAGCGCAGCCGCGGTGCCTTGCCCGGAATGAACAGCACCGCGCCGGAATAGGCGTCGGCGTCCAGGCGTCCAGCCCAGCCCGCCGGCGAATTGTTGAGCGTCAGCCTCAGCGGCAGGCGGTCGGGCACGCCCTTGGCCAGGGGCAGTCCCACGGAGCGCCAAAGGGCGGTGTCGCCGGAGCCGCGCAGCGTCACCGCGCCCTGGTCGCCCTCGCGCCAGGACAGCTGGCCGTCGAAGGCCTTGGAGCGCAGCACGCCCTCGCCGACGCTGTTCTCGACCGTCAGATGGCCGGCCAGCGGCGCGGCCGAACCGGCGGCCCCCGAAAGGCCGATGAACGCCAGGTCGATCGCCCCGTCGAGATCGATGGTGCTGCGCGACGGCTTGGGGCTGGCGAACACCTCCTGGAAGGTGACGCCGCCGCGATAGGGCCCGACCGTCGCCGGCCCGCTGACGCTCAGCCGGGCGCCGGCGCCGTCGACGGTCAGCTCGCCTCCCTTCAGGTCGAAGCCGAGAGCGGCCTCGTGCAGGCCCGCGCCGTGGATCTTGCCCTGATAGGCGAAGGTGAAGTCGCGCAGCGGCACGTCGCTGAGCATCGGGCGGGTGATCTGGATCTTCACGTCGCCCTGGCCGCTGACCCGCCTGATGTCGAAACCGCTGCTGCTGATCAGCCGTGTCGGGGCGACGTCGACGATGTTGAGGATCGACTGGGCTTCGCCCGCCGCGCGGGCCTTGAAGACGGCGCGCGCGCCCTTGGGGGCCAGGAAGGGGATTTCGACGCTGCCTTCCGACAGGGCGACGTCGTTCATGCGGCCGGACTTCAAGGTCAGGTCGAAGCGGTTGCCCAGCAGCACGCCGGACCCGGCCCCGTCCTGGATCAACGGCATGTCCGGGATGATCGAGAACCCCACGCCGGCGAAATCGAAGGTCAGCCGCAGCATCTCGTTGGAAAGCTGGTCCGTCTTGGCCAAGGCGTCGGGCGGCAGGTCGAGATTGAAGCGGATGTTGCGGATGTCGGCCGCGCGCAGCGACCGGCTGAGCCAGCCGCGCGCCGTGCCGGCGAGATTCTCGGGCCAGTAGGCGAACAGGTCGGCGGCGTTGATCGGCGCGTCGACATGCGCCTCGAGCTTGGCGCCCCACCCCGACGTCTCGTTCTTGCCGCGGAACACCACGCCCTTCACCGCCACGGGCGCATGCCCCAGCGTGGCCCGGCCGTCGTCCAGCTCCAGGCGCCCCAGCTCGGGGGTGTAGCGTCCCTTGGCGGCCAGATTGACCAGGCGCTGAGGCGAGGCCCCCTCGCCGGGCGCGATCACCACCTCCGGCCCCTGCAGGGCGAACTCCAGCCGCGCCGGCTGGCCGCCGCCTTCCGGGGTCAGCCGCAGCCGGCCGCCGACGTCCAGCCGCGTGCGTTCGGCGACCAGCTTGACGCCCTGGAGCTCCACCTCGCCGGAGCCGGGATCATAGGAGGCCCGCACGTCGGCGGAATCGAACCTTTGGTGCGATTGCCCGAAGCGCAGCCGTCCCGCGCCGGCGGTGAAGGCCACGTCCGCCGCCCGCACGCCGGCCCTGGCGGCATAGTCGAGCGAACCGCGTCCCTCGATCACGGCGTCCAGGGCCGACAGCGGCCGGGTGACGCCGGCGGAGGGGAATATCCGCGCCGGGTTGAGACGGCGAACAGTTCCCTCGATGTAGGCGTCCTTGAGGCCGACCGCCGCCTTGGCCCTGGCCTTCAGCTGGGCCTGCGCCTCGCCCTCGCCGATCGAGGCGTCGCTGACGCCGGTGATGACGCCGCCCGCCTTGTGGAAGCCGATCTGCTCGATGCGGCCGGTCCAGGCCAGGCTGCCGTCAGTCTGGCGCAACGAAAGCCGGCCGCGATCCAGCTCCAGGTCGCGCAGGAAGCTCAGCGGCTCGGATCGCCGCGCCGGCCCGGTCAGCGCCCGGAACATCTCGGCCAGCCCCCCCGTCCCCGGCGTCGGCGCGCCTTGCGCGTCATAGCCCAGCTCGTAGCGCCCCTGCGGCGAGACGCTGATCGCGGCGAAGAAGTCGACGGCGCTGAGGCGCCCCGGCGCGGGCGCGAACTGCAGCACCGAATCCAGCGCCAGCGCGGCCTGCACCTGGCCGGCCTGAAGCACCGGCCGGCCGCGGGCGTCGACGACCGAGACCCTGTCGAGCTGAACGCCCAGCGACTGGGCGGCGCCGTACCAGACCAGGCCGACGCCGCCGACGCTGGCGCGGCCGCCCGGGGTCTGGGCCGCCAGCCGCCGCTCGATGGCCGGCTTGAGGACGTTCACCGGCACCGGCCCGCGGTTCAGCCGCCAGGCCGCCGCCGCCAGCAGGGCGACCGTCACGCCGAGGAGGACGACGACCGTTTCGACGGCGTGCCTTAGCGTCGGCCTCAACAAACCTGCATTCCCCCGGGCCCCGCCGCAGACTTCAAGCCGAGGGCGATTGACACCCCTTTGCGCCGCGAAGATGACAACGGGGCCGAATTGCCGGCGACTGCTTTGGGGAAATCACAATGGCCGACGCGCTGCAACCCGGAGACAAGGCTCCGGCTTTCGATCTTCCCACCGAGAACGGCCGTGTGCGGCTGTCCGACTTCGCCGGGCGCAAGCTGGCGCTGTATTTCTACCCCAAGGACGACACCGCCGGTTGCACCACCGAGGCCAAGGGCTTCACCGAGGCCGCCGCCGAGTTTGCCGCCGCCGGCGCGACAGTGGTCGGCGTCTCCAAGGATTCCCCCGCCAGCCACGGCAAATTCAAGGCCAAGCATGATCTGGACGTGCTGCTCGGTTCGGACGGCGACGGCGCCGTCGTCGAAGCCTATGGCGTATGGATTCAAAAAAGCATGTACGGCCGCCAGTACATGGGCGTCGATCGCTCGACCTTCCTGATCGACGGCGACGGCGTCATTCGCCAGGTCTGGCGCAAGGTCAAGGTGCCGGGCCACGTGGCGCAGGTTCTCTCCGCGGCTAAGGCCCTCTGACCGGCCGCGCCGGCCGAGGAGCAGGCGGCGCGCGAACGGCGCGGTGGTCGATTCGGGCCGCCGCCAATCAACACCGCCCGTCCTTCCGCAATATGTCCGCGACGAAACAACGCCTTTTCCCGAGCGCCGAATCCGCCCAACCATCGCCGATCACACGGCAGGCGGCTCGCCGTGCGCATTTTCGTGCCCCCTACGCCGCCTCTTGCGAAATTCCTTCGGATAATAGCATATCGCCGGAACTCTCGGTGGTGGGTCCCGTGACGTAATGCTTGATGGACGTTTGGCGCAGCTGCGCCGATCGCTGGAAACGCTATTTCCCGAACGCCATCTCTACATCCGTTCCGGCGGCGAGATGCGCGGCGTGGTTCTGACGACCCGTCGTCAGCTGGCCCTGGCGGCCGGCGTCGCCGGCTGCGCCCTGTGGATGGGCGTCTGCACGGCGGCCATGCTGGCCAACGTCGTCTCGACCGGCGCCGACAACCAGCGCGTCACCAAGCTCAAGGCCTATTACGAGCGCGTCAACGCCGATCGCCAGGCCCGGCTCAACAGCGCCGTCGCGCAGCTGTCGGTCACCAACGGCTCGATCGACGACCTCGCCCAGTCCGTCGAGAAGCGGCACGAGGCGCTGGCCATGCTGCTCAGCGATTTCCGCACGCCCGGCGCGCTCCAGGCAGCCCTGCCCAAGCCGACCAAGGGCGAGACCGCCTCGCAGCGCGTCCAGGCCGTCCGCATGGACCAGGAGCGCCTGATCGAACAGGCCGAAAACGTCGCCAAGACCCGGGCCGAGCGTCTTCGCCTCGCCTTCCGGCTGGCCGGACTGGACCCGGGCAATTTCACCCGCGCCGGCGCCTCGTCCCTGGGCGGCCCGCTGATCGACGCCAAGGACCCGCGCGCCCTGGCCGCGGTGCTCGACGTGGATGAAGGCTTCGCCGAACGCATCCAGCACGCCGCCACCGACATGTCGGACATGCGGTCGCTGAACCAGGCGGTCGAGAAGCTGCCCTTCGCCCGGCCGACCTCGGCGCCGCAGCTGTCGTCCAGCTACGGCGTGCGGCTCGACCCGTTCACCCACAGGCCGGCCTTCCACTCCGGCCTGGATTTCCCCGGCGCGTTCCTGACGCCGATCTACGCCACGGCGCCGGGCGTGGTCTCGTTCACCGGCGAGCGCTCCGGCTATGGCCAGACCGTCGAGATCGACCACGGCGGCGGCTTCAAGACCCGCTACGCCCACCTGGCCGCCATCTCGGTGGGCGTGGGCCAGCGGGTCGGCATCGGCGCCCGCGTCGGCGCGATGGGATCGACGGGCCGCTCCACCGGCCCGCATCTGCATTACGAGGTCTGGGTGGACGGCCGTCCACAGAACCCGGACCGCTTTGTGAAGGCGGGGGATTATGTTCAGCAAACAGCAGGCCCGGGCTAACTCCACCACCCAGCTCGCCGGCGCGCCGGCGACAGCCTCCGTCGATCTCGGCGGCGCGCGCAAGCCGGCCAAGATCGCCTCGGTGATCGCCGACGACGTCGCCTTCGAGGGCGCCGTGATCGGGGAAGGCGAACTGCACGTCGACGGCGTCGTCCGCGGCGACGTGCGGGTGGCCCGGCTGACGCTCGGCGAGACCGGCTGCATCGAAGGCTCGGTCCAGGCCGAGACCATCGAGGCGCGCGGCCGCATCGTCGGGTCGGTGGTGGCCAAGAACGTGCGGCTCTACGCCACCGCCTATGTCGACGGCGATATCACCCACGAACAACTGTCGATCGAGAACGGCGCGTTCTTCCAGGGCCGCAGCCTGAAGTTCCAGCGCCAGGCCCAGGCGCAGCCGGTGATCGAGGCCGAGGTGGTCAATCTGGGCCCGGCCGCGGCCGAATAGAAAACGGGGCGGAGACCCGAGCCTCCGCCCCTTTCCTTTGAACCCGTCCGCGTCGCCGCGCCGTCAGGAGACGGCTTCGCCGTCGCGGGTGACGCCGACGCGCTGGGCCAGCGACGCGGCCATGAAGGCGTCGAGATCGCCGTCGAGCACCCCTTGCGTATCGGAGGTCTCGACCTCGGTGCGCAGGTCCTTGACCATCTGATAGGGCTGCAGGACGTAGGATCGGATCTGGTGGCCCCAGCCGATGTCGGTCTTCTGGTCCTCCAGCGCCTGGGCCGCCGCCTCGCGCTTCTGCAGCTCCAGTTCGTACAGGCGCGCGCGCAGCATCTTCCAGGCTTCTTCCCGGTTCTGGTGCTGCGAACGGCCGGCCTGGCAGGCCACGGCCACCCCGGTCGGGATGTGGGTCAGACGCACGGCCGAGTCGGTCTTGTTGATGTGCTGACCGCCGGCCCCCGAGGCGCGGTAGGTGTCGGTGCGCACGTCGGACGGGTTGATGTCGATGACGATGGCGTCGTCGACCACCGGATAGACCCACACCGAGGCGAAGCTGGTGTGGCGGCGGGCGCTGGAGTCGTAGGGCGAGATGCGCACCAGGCGGTGCACCCCCGCCTCGGTCTTCAGCCAGCCATAGGCGTTGAGGCCCTTGACCTGGAGGGTGGCCGACTTGACGCCGGCCTGTTCGCCCGACGTCTCCTCGATCAGGTCGACCGCCATGCCGTGGGCGTTGGCCCAGCGGGTGTACATCCGCAGCAGCATGCCGGCCCAGTCGTTGGATTCGGTGCCGCCGGCCCCGGAATTGATTTCCAGATAGGCGTCGTTGCCGTCGGCCTCGCCGGACAGCAGCGCTTCGAGCTCGGCGCGGGCGCCCTGCTCCTTCAGCACCGCCAACTGGGCGCGGGCGTCGTTGAGCGAATCCTCGTCGCCCTCGGCCTCGGCCATCTCGGCGAATTCAAGGGCGTCGGCGAGGCCGCGCTCCATCGACCGGACGGCGTCGACCTGCCCGGCCAGCCGGGTGCGCTCGCGCATCACGGCCTGGGCGTCCTCGGGATTGTCCCAGAGCGTCGGGTCCTCGACCCGCGCATTGAGCTCGTCCAGCTTCCTTAGGGCCGGTTCCCAGTCAAAGTCTCCTCCTGAGCAGTCCGATCGACTGCTCGATGTCGGCCGCTGAGGCCTCGACATCCGCTCTCATGCTCGCGCACTCCAAAGGTTGGGCGCGGGAGATAGCCCGCGCCCGGAACAGTTACAACCGATCAGGCCGATCAATAGAGGCCGCTGAGGTCCTCGGGCGGCTTCTTGGCGGGCGGCGGCGGCGCCCTCGCCGCCGAGGCGTTGTCGGCGCCGGAAAGCTGGCCGCCGGGCCAGACCTGGTCATAGGGCTGCGGGCCGGCCAGGGTGGTCGAGGTCTCGACCGTGCGCGGCTCGCTGCCCGGCCGGAAGGCCTCGCGGATGCCGTTGACCATGGCGAACTTGGCCTCCTTGGGCGGCTTGAAGTCGCGCACGGGCGTGTTCTTCAGGGCGTCGCGCATGAAGTCGATGAAGATCGGCACCGCGTCCACCGCCCCGGTCTCGTTGTTGCCGAGCGAACGGTTGTCGTCGAAGCCGACGAACACGCCGACCACCATGTCCGGCGAATAGCCCACGAACCAGGCGCTGCGGTAGTCGTTGGTGGTGCCGGTCTTGCCGGCCAGCGGCCGCCCGAGCGAGCTGACCGCCGCCGCCGTGCCGCGCTGGACCACGCCCTGCAGCATGTTGGTGATCTCATAGGCGGTGATCGGGTCCATGATCTGCTGACCGGTCGCTGGGATGCGCGGCGACTCGTCGCCGGTGAACGCCGCGTCGCAGCGGGGGCAGTCGCGCTGGTCCGACTTGCGGATCACCTTGCCCTCGCGGTCCTCGACCAGCTCGATCAGATGCGGCTCGATGCGGCGGCCGCCGTTGACGAACGGGGCGTAGGCCGCCGTCAGCCGGAACGGCGTCGTCTCGCCGGCGCCGAGGGCCATGGCCAGCACCGGGTCCATCTGCGGCGACACGCCCCAGGTCACGGCGTTGTTGGCGATCTTCTTCATGCCGACGCTCTGGGCCAGCCGCACGGTCATGGTGTTGAGCGACAGCTCCAGGCCGCGCCGCAGGAACTGCGGGCCCAGGAAGTTCCTGTGGTAGTTCTCCGGGCTCCAGGCCTGGCCGCCGGCGCCGGGCAAGGTGATCGGCCCGTCGAGGACCGTGCTGGCGGGGGTGAAGCCGTTCTCGAGGGCGGTGGCGTAGACGAACGGCTTGAAGGCCGAGCCGGGCTGGCGCATGGCCTGGGTGGCCCGGTTGAAGTTCGACAGCGAGAAGCTGTAGCCGCCGACCATGGCCAGCACCCGGCCGGAATAGGGCTCGATGGCCACCAGGGCGCCGTTGACGACGGGAATCTGACGAAGGTTGTAGCGGCCCGGCGCCGACGGCTCGACGAACACTAGATCGCCGACCTTGAGCCCGCCGCGCCCGGCGCGGGCCCAGGCCACGTCGGCGCCTTCCAGCACGCCCTTGCCGCCGTCGATGACCCGCACGTGGCCGCCGCCCTCCAGCGAATCGACCACGGCGGAGCGCCAGCCCCGGCGCTCGGACGGCGGCGACTTGGCCTTGGCCTCCTGCTCCCAGTTGGCGAGGTCCTCGACATGGCCCCAGGCGCCGCGCCAGCCGTGACGGCGGTCGTACTGCTCCAGCCCCTTCATCAGCGAGACCCGGGCCATGGTCTGCAGACGCGGGTCCAGCGTCGTGCGCATGTAGTAGCCGCCCTCGGTCAGCTTCGGCCCCATGGTCTGGAGCGCGCGGCGGCGGACCTCCTCGACGAAGTAGTCGGCGTCCCGGTACTGGGCGCGGGTGGGCGCGGCCTGGACCTTGAGGTCCTCCTTCATCGCCGCCTGGGCGTCGGCCTGGCTGACCCAGCCGATCTCGGCCATCTGGCCGAGGATCCAGTTGCGACGGCGCAGCGCCGCCTCCTTGTTGCGGGTCGGGTGATAGTTGTCCGGCCCCTTGGGCAGCGCCGCCAGATAGGCGCATTCAGCCAGGCTGAGGTCCGACAGGGGCTTGCCGAAATAGTTGTAGGCGGCCGCGCCGACGCCGTAGGAGCGATAGCCCAGCCAGATTTCGTTCAGATAGAGTTCGAGGATGTGCGGCTTGTCGAGCGTCCGCTCCAGCCGCTGGGCCAGGATGGCTTCCTTGAGCTTGCGGCCGACGGTGGCCTCGTTGCTCAGCAGCACGTTCTTGGCGACCTGCTGGGTGATGGTCGAGCCGCCCTCGAAGCGGCGGCCCTTGGCGGCGTTCAGCACGTTCTTGGCCATGGCCCGGCCCAGGCCGGTGACGTCGACGCCGCCGTGGGCGAAGAAGTTGCGGTCCTCGGCGGCCAGAAAGGCGCGCACCAGGGTCGGCGGCATCTGGTCGTAGGGCACGAAGATGCGGCGTTCCTTGGAGAACTCGCCGATCAGGGTGCCGTCCCAGGCGTAGACCCGCGTCGCCGTCGGCGGCCGGTAGTCCGCCAGGTCCGACGCGTCCGGCATGTCATGGAACAGCCACGCCGCGTAGACCGCCAGCGAGAAGCCCGCGACGGCGATCAGACTGAGCACCGCTATGCCCGTCACGGCGAGCCATCGCGCCGGCGGACGAACCCATGCCTCGGGAAGCTTCAAGACGACGACGATCCTCCGCGGGCCCCCGACCCGCCTCCCTGGGTCTAGAGCGCGTTCGCGAAAAGGGGAAGTCGGATTTGCTGTCCCAAGGCCCCGCCCGCCGGCGGAGCGCCCGGCGGCTCAGCGCGCCGCGATCTGGGTTTCCTCGGCGAAGTAGGAATCGATCGAATCGCCCACTGCGTCCATGAACGCCCGGCGCCGCGACGGGTCGGTCAGGCGGGCCTCGTCCTCGGGATTGGTGATGAAGCCCATCTCCAGCAGCACCGCCGGAACGTCGGGCGCCAACAGCACCACGAAACCGGCGTCGCGATGGCTGCGGCGCAGCAGCTGCACCCGCGAGCCGACATGGGCGAGCAGGGTTTCGGCGAAGGCGGCCGAGCGGTTCTTGGTGTTGCGCTGGGTCAGGTCGAGGAGGATCTGGTTGGTGGCGCGGTCGCGGCCCGGCAGGTCGACGTTGATGAACCAGTCGTTGTTGGCGATCACCTTCTTGGCCACCCGGTCCGAGCCCTGATCCGACAAGGTGTAGACCGACGCGCCGCGCGTGCTGGTCTCAGGACCGGAATCGGCGTGCAGCGAGATGAACAGGTCGGCGTCCGCCCGGCGGGCGATCTGGACCCGGTTCTCCTTGGGGATGAAGGTGTCGTTGTCGCGGGTCATGACCACGCGGTAGCGGCCGCCCTTCTCCAGGCGCGCCTTCAAGGCCAGGGCCGCGGCCAGGGTGACGTCCTTCTCGTGGACCTTGGCGCCGAGCGCGCCGGGATCGTGTCCGCCGTGACCGGCGTCGATGATGATGACCTTCTTGCGGCGCAGGGCCGGCGCCTGGGTGATGACCGCCCGCGGGGCCGAGACCCTGGTCGTCTCCAGCGCGCCACCCCCTTGGGCCGACCCTTGAGTCGCCGCCAGGTCGATGACGTAGCGATAGCTGGTCGAGCCGTCGGCGGGGGGCAGCAGGAAGCGCCGCTTGACCTCGGCCGCCCTGGACAGCTCGAGGCGCAGCCGCGCGCCGCCGCCGGCCGAATCCAGCGCCCAGGCCTTCACCAGCCCCTGCCCGCGCCCCTCCATCTCGCTGGAGGCGTCGACCTTGGGCAGGGCGACCACAAGCCGCAGCGCCGAGGGGTCGTCCGTGACGATCCGCGCCTGTGTCGCGCGGTCCAGCTCGACGACCACGCGGGTCTCCGTCTGGTCGCCGCCGAACCGGACCTTGCTGACGCCGCCGGCCGCCGCCGCCGCGCTATGCGACGCCGCGGCCGCCGCGGCCAGGCACAAGAAGGCGCCGCAGGCCGCCGCCAGCCGCTTCCACCTTGCTCCGATGACGCCGACCCACGCGCCCATGCGCTCCCGATCCTCGATACTGGAACTCGAACTCTCGGCCGACCATATGGTCCATGGTCCGTAGCCAAACGGTTAAGGAGAGGTGACCAAAACCGTCCGAACGCGAGGCGCTTTCTTTTTGCGGCGTCTTGTTGCAGACTCTGTGACGCGCTTTTTCGTCGGGCTCCGGCCTGAGCACTCTGCGCAATCCCGCGCCCGGTCGAGCCGTTTTCGGTCGGCCAAGGCGCAATAGCCGATCCGCGTCAGCCCCAGCTTTTTGGAGGCCCCGGCGCACCAAGGAATTGAAACTCATGGGCAGCGTCGCACACGCCCCCTCGTGGACCAGAGCCGCCTCCGCCGTTTCCGGCGTGGCTCAGGCTCGCGTCGCGCGCGCCCTCATCAAACACCGGCCCCTGGAGCCCCGCCCTCGCGCGTGCGGCCCCGGCGCGCGCCGTGGAGACAACAGTAATGTCGAAGAGAATGCTGATCGACGCCGCCCACGCGGAGGAAACCCGCGTGGTCGTCGTGGACGGAACGCGGGTTGAAGAATTCGATTTCGAAAGTCAGTCGAAAAAACAGCTTCGTGGCAATATCTACCTGGCCAAGGTGACGCGGGTCGAACCCAGTCTCCAGGCCGCCTTCGTCGAATACGGCGGCAACCGTCACGGTTTCCTCGCCTTCAACGAAATCCACCCCGACTACTACCAAATCCCGGTCGCCGACCGGGAAGCGCTGATGCGCGAGGAAGCCGAGGAGGAAGACGACCACCACCATCACCACCACGCCCATAACGGCGAGGACGGCGACGAGCACGTCTCGGACGACGATGACGACGTGATGGAGGAAGAGGTCGCGCGCCGCAAACGCCGCCTCATGCGCCGCTACAAGATCCAGGAAGTGATCAAGCGCCGGCAGATCATGCTGGTGCAGGTCGTCAAGGAAGAGCGCGGCAACAAGGGCGCGGCCCTGACCACCTACCTGTCGCTGGCCGGCCGCTACTGCGTGCTGATGCCGAACACGGCGCGCGGCGGCGGCATCAGCCGCAAGATCACCGCCGTGACCGACCGCAAGCGCCTCAAGGGCGTGGTGCAGAGCCTGGACGTGCCGCAGGGCATGGGCCTGATCGTGCGCACCGCCGGCGCCAAGCGCACCAAGGTCGAGATCAAGCGCGACTACGAATATCTGATGCGTCTGTGGGAGAACATCCGCGACGTCACCCTGCACTCGATCGCGCCGGCGCTGATCTACGAGGAGGAAGACCTCGTCAAGCGCGCCATCCGCGACATGTACGACAAGGACCTCGACGGCATCTGGGTCGAGGGCGAACAGGGCTTCCGCGACGCCAAAGAGTTCATGCGGATGCTGATGCCCTCGCAGGCCAAGAAGATTCAGCATTACCGCGAACCGACGCCGCTGTTCGTCAAGGCCAAGGTCGAGGACCATCTGGCCCAGATCTACCAGCCGGTGGTGCCGTTGCGCTCCGGCGGCTATCTGGTCATCAACCAGACCGAGGCCCTGGTCGCCATCGACGTCAACTCGGGCAAGGCCACGCGCGAGCGCAACATCGAGGCCACCGCCCTCAAGACCAACATGGAGGCGGCCGAGGAGGCCTGCCGCCAGCTGCGTCTGCGCGACCTCGCCGGCCTGGTCGTCATCGACTTCATCGACATGGACGAGGCCAAGAACAACCGGGCCGTCGAGAAGAAGCTGAAGGACTGCCTCAAGGACGACCGCGCCCGCGTGCAGATGGGCAAGATCTCGCCCTTCGGCCTGATGGAGATCTCGCGCCAGCGCCGCCGTTCCGGCGTGCTGGAAGGCACCACCCACGTCTGCGAACACTGCCAGGGCACCGGTCGGGTGCGCTCGGTCGAATCCAGCGCCCTGGCCGCCCTGCGCGCCATCGAGCTGGAGGCGGCGCGCGGCGGCGGCGGCGCGGTGACCCTGCGGGTGCCGCGCGCGGTCGGTCTTTATATCCTCAACGAGAAGCGGGCCTATCTGGAGCGCGTCAACCAGGGCCACGGCCTGTTCGTGACCGTCCAGATCGACGACGCCCTGCCCCACGCCGAGCACGAGATCGAGCGCACCGCCACCGAGGAGCGCGAAGGCGGCCGTCCGGTCGAGACCGACGCCTTCATCGTAGTCCCCAACGCCGCCGACGCCGATGACGCGATCGACGACGAGGAAGAGGACGAGGAAGAAGAAGAGATCGAAGAAGCCGAGGCCGAGGAAGAAAGCGAGGGCGGCCAGTCCCGCGCCGCTTCCGACGACGACGAGGATGGCCGCAATCGCAACCGCCGCCGCCGCCGCCGCCGCGGACGCCGCGGCGAGGAAGGCGAACAGCGCCGTGAGGCCGCCCCGCGCGGCGAGGACGGTCCGGCCGGCCAGGCCGAGGACGGCGAGGCTGAAGACGAGGACGGCGAGGACGCCGAGGACGACGGCCGCGACCATGGCGAGGACGGCTTCGGCGCGGGCCGCCGCCGCCGCCGCCGCGGACGCCGTGGCGGACGCCGGATGCGCGACGACGTGCGCGCCGACGACCCCTACGCCTGGGCGCGGGCCCGGGTTCCCGACGGCGACCCCTACATCTGGATCGATCCCGCCGCGCCGCGCGGCGGGGCCGCCCCGGCCAACGACGTCGTCGCCGAGCCGCGGCGCAGCGTCGCGGCCGTCGTCGAAGCCCCGGCCGCCACGCCGACGCCCGAGCCGGTGACCGCGTCCGCCTTCGCGGCCGACGTCGACGTCTGGGTCGAGCTGCCGGCCGCGCCCGAAAAGGTCGAAAAGCCCGCCAAGGCGCCGCGCGCCCGGCGCGGCCGCGCCAAGGCCGCCCCGGCGGTCGAGGCCGAAGCCGCGACGGAAACCGCCGTCGAAGCCTCCCCCGAGGCCGAAACGCCTGCGGCTGAGGCGCCCAAGGCCGAAACGACAGCGCCGGCTCAGGCCGAGACGGCGCCCGCGACGGTGATCGAGACCCCGGCCCCCGTCCCGGCGGCGGCCGTCGTCGAAACCGTCGAGGTGGCGGCCAACGAACCGCAACCGCCCGCCGAGCCCGATCCGGCCGAGATCACCACGCCGCCGGCCGCGCCGCGTCGGGGCTGGTGGCGGCGAGGATAAGTCTCTAAATTCCGCCCCGAGGGGCGTGGGCCTCCGGTCCGCGTCCCTCGGTCGCGGGCCTGGGGGACGGATAAGGACTGCACGTCGCATGACCGCTTGCTTGGCGCCCCAGCCGCCGTCGACCCTCCCCTCCCGGTTCCGGAGACTGGGCAAGGCCCTCGGCGGCGCGGCGGCCTCGATCTCGCTGGCGGTCGGCGTCCTGGCCCCGGCGGTCCCGGCCTTCGCCCAGAGCCAGGGCCCGTCCTTCATCCGCGACACCGAGGTCGAGGAGATCCTGCACGAGGACGCCGACCCGATCTTCACGGCGGCCGGCCTCGACCCCAGGGACATCCGCATCCTGATCGTCGGCGACAAGGACATCAACGCCTTCGCCACCACGGGCGGCAATCTGGGCATGTCGTCGGGCTCGGTGCTGGCGCTCAACACCGGCACCATCATCAAGGCCGACAATCCCAACGAACTGATCGGCGTCATCGCCCACGAGACCGGCCACATCGCCGGCGGCCACATCGCCCGCTCCGGCGACGGCCAGAAGCAGGCGCTGGGCACCTATATCCTGACCATGGGCCTGGGCGTCCTGGCCGCCGCCGCCGGCGCGCCGGACGCGGCCTTCGCCCTGATCGGCAATTCGGGCTATTTCGCCGCCCTGTCGATGGCCGGCTACACCCGCGAGCAGGAAAGCCGCGCCGACCAGGCGGCGGCGACCTATCTCGACCGGGCCGGCCAGTCCGGCAAGGGCCTCGTCGATTTCTTCGACAAGATGCGCTACCAGGAGGTCTTCTCCGACCTCAAGAAGTACCGCTTCTTCGTCGACCACCCGCTCAGCGGCGAACGGATCGACGCGCTGCGCGTCCGGGTCGAGGCGTTGCCCCACTACAAGGCGGTCGACAGCCCCGAGGCGATCGAGAAGCACCGCATCATGCAGGCCAAGCTCAAGGCCTACATGAACCTGCCGCAGCAGACCTTCATCGACTACAAGGAGACGGACGCCTCGTTCGCGGCCCGCTACGCCCGCGCCATCGCCTATTACAAGGCCCTGGAGACCGACAAGGCGATGAAGGCCCTGGACGCCCTGATCGCCGACCATCCGGACAACCCGTACCTCTATGAGGTCAAGGGTCAGGCCCTGTTCGAATCCGGCCGCGCCAAGGAGGCCGAGCCGGCCTACCGCAAGGCGGTGCAGATCAAGCCGAGCGCGCCCCTGCTGCACCTGAGCCTCGGCCAGACCCTGCTGGCGCTGGACGACGACAAGCGCGTCGACGAGGCCGTGGCCGAGCTGCGCCGCTGCATCGACCTCGAAGGCGACAACGCCTTCGCCTGGCGACAGCTCGCCGAGGCCTACGACCGCAAGGGCGAGCCCGGCCAGGCCCGCCTGGCGGCCGCTGAGCAGTACTTCGCCCTGGGCCAGATGAAGGACGCCAAGATCTTCGCCGCCCGCGCCCGTGAACAACTGCCCAAGAACACCCCGCAGTGGCGGCGCGCCACCGACATCTTCCTCGTGGCCAACCCGACCAAGGACGACCTCAAGGGTCTGTCGCGCGACGGCGGGGCCAGCTTCTCGGGCCGGTAGCCGCCCTGATCCCTGTACCGGAGACTCTCATGCGTTCGCGATTCCTCGCCGTCGCCGCCGTCTGCGCGCTGGCCCTGGCCGGCTGCTCCAAGCCCCAGGAAGACAAGGCGTTCGGCGAGAAGGTGCGCGCCTATCTGCTTGAGCACCCCGAGGTGATCCAGGAAGCCATCGGCAAGCTGCAGGACAAGCAGATCGCCCAGGCCCGCGAGCAGTACAAGGCGGCCATCGTCGCCAACCGCCAGGCCCTCGAACGCGACCCGCGCGATTTCGTCGCCAACCCCAACGGCAAGATCACCGTCACCGAGTTCTACGACTATCGCTGCGCCCACTGCATCAACGCCGCCCCCAAGGTGCTGGACCTGATCAAGGCCAATCCGGACATCCGCTTCGTGTTCAAGGAATTGCCGATCTTCGGGGCCGAATCCGACCGCGCCGCCCGCGCCGCCATCGCCGTGAAGGCCAAGGGCGGCGACTATGTCGGCCTCTATCAGGCGTTCATGTCGGCGCGGCCGCTGAACGACGGCGTCATCGACGCGACGCTGCGCAAGAACGGGATCGAACCGGCCGCCATCGACACGCCCGAGGCCAACCGTCAGCTGGCCGACATCCAGAAGCTGGCCTCCAAGCTGGGCGTCGAAGGCACGCCCGCCTTCGTGGTCGGCGACCGCCTGATCCCCGGCGAGGACATCGACGCCCTCAAGGCCGGGATCGCCGCCGCCAGGAACGGCGGCAAGAGCTAGGTCTCGCCGCGTCCCGGACGGCCTCGCGCAGGCCGCTCCGGGCCCGCGCGATCAGGTCAGATCAGTCCGCCCAGCGGCGAGGACGGATCGGCGTAGAGCCGGCGCTGCATCCGGCCGGCCAGATAGGCCTCGCGGCCGGCGATGACCGCGTGCTTCATCGCCCGCGCCATGCGGATGGGGTCCTTGGCCTCGGCGATGGCGGTGTTCATCAAGATGGCGTCGCAGCCCAGCTCCATGCCGACCGTGGCGTCCGAGGCCGTGCCCACGCCGGCGTCGACCAGCACCGGCACCTTGGCCTGCTCGACGATGATCCGCAGGTTGACCTTGTTCTGGATGCCCAGGCCCGAGCCGATCGGCGCGCCCAGCGGCATGATGGCCACCGCCCCGGCGTCCTCGAGCTTGCGGGCGTAGACCGGATCGTCCGAGCAATAGACCATGACGTCGAAGCCCTCGGCGACCAGCAGCTTCAGCGCCCGCAGGGTCTCCTCCATGTCGGGATAGAGGGTCTTGGGGTCGGACAGCACCTCCAGCTTGACCAGGGTCCAGCCGCCGGCCTCGCGCGCCAGCCTGAGGGTGCGCATGGCGTCCTCGCCGGTGAAGCACCCGGCGGTGTTGGGCAGGAAGGTGAAGCGGTCGGGCTTCACATAGTCGACCAGCATGGGCTGGCTGGGATCGGACAGGTTCACCCGGCGCACGGCGACGGTGACGATCTCGGCGCCCGCCGCCTCGGCCGCGGCGGCGTTGGTGGCGTAGTCCTTGTACTTGCCGGTGCCCACGATCAGGCGCGAGCGGAAGGTCCGGCCGGCGACGGTCCAGGAGTCGTCGGGAAGGGTATGGGCGTTCACGTCAGCCGCCTCCGATGAAATGCACGATCTCGATGCGGTCGCCCTCGGCGATCGCGGTGGTCAGATAGGCCGAACGCGGCACGATTTCGAGGTTCCGCTCGATGGCCACCTTGCGCTGGTCGAGCCCGAGCGCGACGACCAGCGCGGCCAGGTCGCCGACGCCCTCGAAGCCCCGCTGCTCGCCGTTCACGACAATGTTCATCTGTTCCGCACGATCTGGGAGAGGATTCACCCCGCTTGTGAGCCCGGCCGCGCGACGATACAAGACCTGCCTGACTCGATGTCGACGCATCGCATCGCCGGCGGGGCCGAATGCCGAAACCCATCTATGTGCTCAACGGTCCCAACCTCAATCTCCTGGGATCGCGCGAGCCGCATATCTACGGTTCGGAGACGCTGGACGACGTCCGGCGTCGCTGCGAGGCCCGCGGCGCGGCGCTCGGCTTCGACATCGACTTCCGCCAGAGCAACCATGAGGGCGAACTGGTGGACTGGATTCAGCAGGCTCGCGTCGAAGGCGCGGCCCTGGTCCTCAATCCGGCGGCCTATGGCCACACCTCGGTCGCCCTGTACGATGCGCTTAAAACCCTGGCCATTCCCGTCGTGGAGTGCCATTTGTCCAACCCTGCCGCCCGGGAGGAGTTCCGGCGGCATTCATATGTCTCGCTCGCCGCGACCGGCGTGATAGCCGGTTTTGGCGCGGCGGGTTATGAACTCGCCATCGAGGCGGCGGCCGGACTGGTCCGCAAAGCCTCGCCTGCGGCGTAACAGCAAGGTTTACTAATGTCCGATCCCAAAGGCCCCGAGTCCAAAGAGGGCGGTCCCATCGATCCGCGTCTGGTGCGCAAGCTCGCCGACATCCTCAAGGACACTGGTCTGACCGAGATCGAGGTCGAACGCGGCGATCTTAAGATCCGCGTCGCCCGCGAAGTGACGGTCGCCGCCGCCGCCCCGGTCCTGGCCGCGGCCCCGGCCGTCTACGCCCCGGCTCCCGCCGCCGCGCCCGCGGCGGCTCCGGCCGCGCCCGCCCCGGCCGCCGAAGCGCCGACCCGCGGCGACGCGGTGAAGTCGCCGATGGTCGGCACCGTCTACCTGCAGCCGCAGCCCGGCGCCGAGCCGTTCATCAAGGTCGGAGCCCAGGTCGCCGCCGGCCAGACCCTGCTCATCGTCGAGGCGATGAAGACCATGAACCCCATCCCGGCGCCGAAGGCGGGCAAGATCCTGCAGATCCTGGTGGACGACGCCCAGCCGGTCGAGTTCGGCGAGCCGCTCGTCGTCATCGAGTAGGCCCAGATGTTCGACAAGATCCTGATCGCGAACCGGGGCGAGATCGCGCTCCGGGTCCATCGCGCCTGCAAGGAGATGGGCATCAGCACCGTGGCGGTGCACTCCGAGGCCGACGCCAACTCCATGTGGGTGCGCCTGGCCGACGAGAGCGTCTGCATCGGCCCGGCCCCGGCCGCCAAGAGCTATCTCAACATCCCGTCGATCATCGCCGCGGCCGAGATCACCGGCGCGCAAGGCATCCATCCCGGCTACGGCTTCCTGTCCGAAAACGCCCGGTTCGCCGAGATCGTCCAAGCCCACGGCTTCACCTTCATCGGACCCAAGCCCGAGCACATCCGCATGATGGGCGACAAGATCACCGCCAAGCAGGCCGTGAAGGACGCCGGCATCCCCGTGGTGCCCGGCTCCGACGGCGCGGTGCGGACCGAGGAGGAAGCCTTCGCGGCGGCCGAAGAGATCGGCTTCCCGGTCCTGATCAAGGCCGCCGCCGGCGGCGGCGGACGCGGCATGAAGGTCGCGCCGGACCGCGAGAGCCTGGCCGAGGCGGTCGCCACCGCCCAGGGCGAGGCCAAGGCGGCCTTCGGCGACGACAGCGTCTACATGGAGCGCTACCTCCAGAAGCCGCGCCATATCGAGCTTCAGGTCGTGGCCGACAGCTTCGGCAACGTGGTGCATCTGGGCGAGCGCGACTGTTCGCTGCAGCGCCGCCACCAGAAGGTGCTGGAAGAAGCGCCCTCCCCCGCCCTCGACGCCGCCGGCCGCGCCAAGATCGGCAAGGTCGTCGTCGACGCGATCAAGGCCATCGGCTACCTCGGCGTCGGCACCATCGAGTTCCTGTACGAGAACGGCGAGTTCTTCTTCATCGAGATGAACACCCGCCTGCAGGTCGAGCATCCGGTCACCGAGGCCATCACCGGCATCGACCTGGTGCGCGAGCAGATCCGCATCGCCGCCGGCCTGCCCCTGTCCTTCACCCAGGAGGACGTGGTGTTCGAGGGCCACGCCATCGAGTGCCGCATCAACGCCGAGAACGCCCGCACCTTCACCCCGTCTCCGGGCGTGGTCACCGACTTCCACGCCCCGGGCGGCCTGGGCGTGCGGCTGGATTCGGCGGTCTACGCCGGCTATTCGATCCCGCCCTATTACGACAGCCTGATCGGCAAGCTGATCGTCCACGGCCGCGACCGCGCCGAATGCATCGCCCGCGTGAAGCGTTGCCTCGGCGAGATGGTGGTCGGCGGCATCGAGACGACCATCCCGCTGTTCCAGGACCTGCTGGTCCAGCCGGACATCGTCGCCGGCGACTACAACATCCATTGGCTTGAAAAGTGGATCAAGGCGGAGGGCTGAGGTCTCAGGCGGCGCGGGCGAAGCGGAACCGTCGCCCGCGCCGTTCAGGCGTTCCATGCGGACTTGCGGTTTCGACATGCTGAGGCGCGCCGGGGTGCGGCGCGTGGGGAGCGGCCCAGGGTGCAGACCTTCACGGTCGAGGATCTGATCGCCTGTTACGAACGCGGCGTCTTCCCGATGGCGGACGCCCGTGACGACGACCGCATCTTCCTGATCGACCCCGAGCGGCGCGGCGTCATTCCGCTGCACATGTTCCACCTGCCCCGCAGGCTGGCGCGCACCGTCCGCGCCGACCTCTTCCAGGTGCGGGTCGACACCGCCTTCGAGGCGGTCATCGAGAACTGCGCCGAGGCGCGGCCGGGCCGCCTGGAGACCTGGATCAACGCGCCGATCCAGGCCCTCTATCATGCGCTCTACATGCGCGGCATGGCCCACAGCGTCGAATGCTGGCGCGACGGGCGCCTGGTCGGCGGCCTCTACGGCGTCACCCTCGGCGCGGCCTTCTTCGGCGAGAGCATGTTTTCCGTGGAGCGCGACGCCAGCAAGGTCGCCCTCACCCATCTGGTGGCGCGGCTGAAGGCCGGGCGCTTCCGGCTGCTCGACACCCAGTTCATGACCGAGCACCTCGCCCAGTTCGGCGCGCAGGACATCTCACGCAACGAGTATCGCCGCCGGCTGGGCGGAGCGCTGGGGCGCGAGGCCGACTTCTATCACCTGCCGGCCTACGCCGGCGGCGATCAGGTCCTGCAGGCGATCAGCCAGGCGTCGTAGATGGGGTGCTGGAACGGTTGCAACCCCGGCGACGAGGCGAACATCCAGCCGCGGAACACCTGCTTGGCCGGCGGCGGGGCCTTGCCCATGGCCGCGAACGGCTGGGAATCGATCTGCACGTGCGCCACCGAATCCGGCTGCGCCTCGTCGGGGGCCGACGTCTCGCAGGACTTTACGGTGAAGATCAGCGACTTGTAGCGCACCGGCTGGCCGATCGGCGCCTCAAACCGCAAGGTCTCGGCGGTCACCTTGTCCAGCGCCTGGATGATGGCCACGCCGTTGCGCTGGCGCTTGGCCGGATCGGCGGCGGGCTTGGCCGCCACCTTCGCCGCCGCCGGGGCGGCTTCAGGCGGCGCATCGGGCTTGGCCGCGGCGTCGGGCGCGTCGGTGGGCGACGGCGTCGCCACGGGGGCGGCGTCGGCCTTGGGCGGGGGCTTGGCCGGGGACGCCGGCTTGGCGGCGCCCGGAGCCGGGGCGGCCGGAGCGGCGCCCTGCTGCAGCAACTGGCCGATCGGGTCGGAGGATTGCTGGGCGAGCGCCAGACCGGCGCCGCCGAGCGCCGCTGCGCCGGCCAGCGCCACGATCACGGACGGGCGGCGGCGCGCCACCACGCCTACTCCGGCTTCCAGGCCTGGTAGTCGCCGGTGGCGTGCGGACGTTGGCCCGTGCGGGCGATCGATCCGGCCGGCCGCCAGGCGTTCACCGTTCCGGTCAGGTTGGGCAGGTGGTCCTTCTCCCACTTGCGCCGCGGCAGCGGAGCGGTGGTCGGCGGCTCGTCGAAGGTGTAGCGCAGCCAGCCGTGCCAGTCCGGCGGCACCTTCGAGGCCTCGGCGTACCCCTTGTAGATCACCCACCGCCGCTTGCGGCCGTCATAGCTGTCCTTGGTGTCGCGAGCCTCGAAATAGCGGTTGCCGTTGGCGTCCTCGCCGACGAATCGGCTGCGGCGTTTGATCTGAAGGCGCGCGCCCAAGGCCGCGCCGTTCCACCAGGTGAAGATCGCTTTCAGCACTGAACCAGGTTCCGATGTTCAAGACAGCTCGCAACGCCTTGACCGCCAAGCGATTCCCTTGGGAAAGACGGCGGTCTCGGGCGGCCGGACTATAGGTCGGTCGGCGGCGTCCGTCCAGCGACGCGGACAGGCGAGACCGTCGGCGCGAACCGACAACATTTTGTGGATAGCAGGCCGCTGAACCGCAATATCTATTGCTAACCATGTTCCGCCGATTCTACCCTGGGTCATATTCCGGTGGAGCACGCCATGCGGTTCGATAGACGGTTCGCGGGGACCGACTTTCCCGCGCTTGACCTTGAAACGCGTTGGATCGAGCGGCCGCACGACGTCGTCACGGTGCTCGCGCCGCGCGAGTGGACCTCCGTGCGGGTCGAGGCCTGGCTGGCCTGGGCCGACGACCTGCCCGACGACCTGCCCGCGGTCGAGCTTCCGGCCGATCTGGGTCCCGAGCGCCGTCCCGACCCGCTGTTGGAGGACGGCCCGGCCCGCTACGCCGCCCGCACGGCCGCCTGGGGCTGGGCGCTGGGGCTGTTCGACCGGGACGTCGACGCCCTCGCCTTCCGCGACGACCTGGCCGCGCTGATCGCCGGCGGCCTCGCCGCCCCGGCGGCCGGCCGTCGCGGCGGCGCCCGCGTCCCGCTCACCGGCGACGGGACCGGCCCCGCCGTCGAGGAGGCGCCGCTCGACCTCTCGGACATCGAACTTCAGGCCAAGCTGGCCGCCCATGTCGCTGAGGGCCGGCGGCAGGCCGTCGCCGCCGACGCCCTCGACGCCCTCGGTGCGCGGCTTGAAGCCGTGGCCGACGCGGTGGCCCGCTGCGAAGGCGACGCCGCCGCCTGCGCCGACCCCATGCGCAATCTCGCCCTCGGCCGCGCGGCGCGCGCGGCGCGAGAGGCCGGCGCTTCCGACCGGTTGATCCTCGACGCCATCGCCCTCGGCCGGGCCGGCGAACGCAACTGGCGCGGCCTGGCGACGCGCGAACCCGCCCGGCTGGAGCCGATGATCGTCACCGGCGCCCGCGACGTGGTCGAGGCCGGCGGCGGCGCGGCCGACCGCATCGCCGTCAGCGCCTGGGAAAGCGGCCGGCTGGTCCTGGCCTTCGACCCGCGCGACGCCGAGGCGCTCAAACGGCTGGGCGTCGCCGCCCGGGCCGCGGTGGACGTCAGCCGCTTCTGGAGCGACGACGGTTTCGACGCCGACGGCTTCGCCGCCGCCGTCCGCCTGATGACCACGGCGCTGGAGATCGAGACGGCGGCGGGCTTCGCCGCCTCGCCCAAGGGCGCCTCGCGGCGGTTCCACTGGCGGCCGCTGGGCCTGACCCTGGCCGGCGTCGCCGAACTGCTGGTCATGCAGGGCCTGACGTTCAACTCGGACCAGGGGCGCGAGGAAGCCGCCGCCCTGTTCGCCATGCTGGCCGCCGCCTCGCTGGAGGCCTCCGCCGCGATGGCCGCCGAAGCCGGTCCCTATCCGGAGTTCCCCGGCGACCGCGACAGCCGCCTCTCGTCGATCGAGACCCGGCTGGCGGCCTGCCGGACCCTGACCGAACGCAGCGAACTGGCGGCAGCGGCGATCCCGTTGTTCGAAAACGCCCTGGCCCTGGCCCGCGTCAGCGGCCTGCGCAACGCCGAGAGCGTTGCCCTGTTCGCCGATGGCGAGCTGGCGCTCCGGCTGGGCGGCCGCAGCCTGGGCGCCGCCCCCTGGAACGGCCCGGTGACCACGGCCGAGACCACCGACGGCGAGATCGTCCGCACGCTGTCCGAGGCCGTCGCCCCGGCGGTGGCCCGGCTGAACCTCGATCTCGACGAGGCCGGCGCCTTCGCGCTCGGGCGCGGCGAACTGACCGACGCCCCTGGGGTCAACCACGCCGCCCTCAAGGCGCGCGGCTTCACCGAACACGAGATCGCCACGGCCGAATCCGTGCTGCGGCTGACCGGCAAGCTCGACATCGCCTTTTCGGCCGACGTGATCGGCGAAGGCTTCCTGCGCGACGTGCTCGGCGCGTCGCAGGAGGCGGTCGCCGCCCCCGGCTTCGACGTCCTGGCCTTCGTCGGCTTCACCCGCGCCGAAATCGCCGAGGCCGAGGCCTACGCCTGCGGCGCCGGCGACCTGAACGCCTGGGCCGAATCGGCGGTGTTCGCCTGCGGCGACGCCGTATCCCCGGCCGCGCGCATGGCGATGACGGTCGCCGCCGAGACCTTCGCCTGCGCGCCCGCCTTCACCTCGCTGCCGCTGGCCAGCGCCGACGACCCGCTGGCGGCGATCCGGTTGCAGACCGCGGCGGCCCGCGCCGGCCTGCGCGCCGTCCGCCTGCGCCGTCCGCCCGCTCCCGCCGGCCAGACCCTCGAGCTGCCGCCGGCCGCCGAAGACGACGGGCCCCGCCGGCCGCGCCTCGAGACGCCGGCCCAGCCGGTGGTGACCGAGCGGGTGGTCGAGAAGATCGTCGAGCGCGACCCGGTGCGCCGCAAACTGCCGGATCGCCGCAAGGGCTATATCCAGAAGGCCTCGGTCGGCGGGCACAAGGTCTATCTCCACACCGGCGAATACGACGACGGCGAGGTCGGCGAGATCTTCATCGACATGCACAAGGAAGGCGCCGCCTTCCGGTCGCTGATGAACAACTTCGCCATCGCCGTCTCGATCGGGCTGCAGTACGGCGTGCCGCTGGAGGAGTTCGTCGACGCCTTCGTGTTCACCCGCTTCGAGCCCGCCGGACGGGTCACCGGCAACGATTCGATCCAGTCGGCGACCTCGATCCTCGACTACATCTTCCGCGAACTGGGCGTGTCGTATCTGGGCCGGGGCGATCTGGCCAACGCCGATCCGGACGAGTATCACGCCGACGGCCTGGGTCGCGGCAAGCCCGAGACGCTCGACGAGCCGCAATCGGCCGCCCGCTTCATCTCCAAGGGCTTCTCGCGCGGGGCCACGCCGGACAACCTGATCTTCCTGCCGCTGGGCGGGCGCAAGCCCGACACCGCCAACGACGGCGGCGGCGCGGCGCCGGACGTCTGCGCCGCCTGCGGGGACCTGTCGCTGGTCCGCACCGGCGCGGGACCGGTCTGCAAGACCTGCGGCGCGGCCCCCGGCCTGCGCAGCGCCGACGACGGGGCTTGATCCCCCCGTCGCCGGCCGCATTTGGCGCAACTCAATCTGGCGTTAAGTTTGCTGTCGTTCCTGGTGTGAACCCTTGGACAGCCGAAGGCGTCTCGAAATGAAACCGATCCTCCCCGTGCTCGCCGCCTTGCTGGCCGCGACGCCGGCCCTCGCCCAGAACGCCGCCCAGATCGACCACGCCCGTCGCGGCGCGAGCTGTCCGCGCTGCAACCTGTTCCAGGCCGACTTCGGCGGGGCCGAGCTGAAAGGACGCAACTTCGCCGGAGCGCGCCTGCGTCAGGCCAATCTCAGCGTTTCGGTGATGAACCACACCAATTTCTCGGGGGCGGACCTGCGCGACGCCGACGCCTCGGCGGCGGTGTTCTCGAGCTCCAACTTCGCCGGCGCCGACCTGACCAACGCCACCTTCGTTGGAACCTATCTGCAGGGCGCCAATTTCCACGGCGCGCGGATGAACGGGACCAATTTTTCCGGCGCCGAGATGGATCACGCAGTGGGCCTCACCCAAGGCCAGCTCAACGGCGCCTGCGGCGACGGCGACACCCACCTGCCGCGCGGCCTGCGCCTTCAGCCCTGCCGTTAAAAAATGGACATACTAGAAATTACAAGGATTTAAGTGGCATAGACCGCCTCTTGGGATCAAACCAGAATTGAAGCGGCCTCACGCCGCCCTAAGAGGTTTCGATTGATGTCGCGTATCGCGCTGGCGCTTCTCGTGTGGACGGCCGCCCTGTCGGGTCTGGCGGCTCCCGCCTGGGCGCTCACTCCCGACCGGGACGTCGCCAAGATGGTCTCGTTCGGCGGGGTCTGCGTCGGATGCGAGCTTTCCGGACGCCGGCTCACCGGCGCCACGTTCATGGGCGCCAAGTTCGACCGCTCCACCCTGGTCGGCGCCGACCTGCGCGGCGCGTCGTTCCACGGCTCCAGCTTCGTCGGGGCCGACTTCACCCGCGCCGACCTGCGCGGCGCCGAGGTCCTGGGCGCCAATTTCCTCAACGCCGTCTTCACCGACGCCGCGATGGAGGGCATCGCCGCCCACGGCGCCAATTTCCAGGGCGCCAACCTGCAACGCGCCCGGATCAGCTCGGCCGAGATGAGCGGCGCCAATTTCGGCCGCGCCGTGCTGACCGGCGCCAATCTGCGCGGGGCGGAACTGCACGGAGCCAATCTGGGCGGCGCCGACGCCTCACGCGCCGACTTCACCAGCGCCGAGTTGAACGCCGCCAACCTGGGCGGCGGCGCCTTCGACAGCGCCACCTTCCGGGGCGCCGAACTGACCGGCGCCAACCTGGGCGGCGCCAGCTTCAGCCGCACGGATTTCCAGAGCGCCAGCCTGCAACGCGCCAATATTCGCGGCGTCGACCTGTCCACCGCCAGGGGCCTCGACCAGGACCAGATCAACGAGGCCTGCGGCGACGGCGGCACGCGCCTGCCGTCGGGGATGGTGGTCCGGGTCTGCCAGGGACGCGGCTCCAACTATATGCCGCCCAGGCCCCCGGCCCCGCCGAAGCCGCCAGCCCCGCCGAAGCCGCCCCGCTGGTGAGGACGGCCCGCGCCGTCAGACCTTGATCGGCGGCGCCAGACGGACGTGCAGTTCCTTGAGCTGCTTGTCCTGCACCTCGGACGGCGCGTTCATCATCAGATCCTGGCCCTGCTGGTTCAGCGGGAAGGCGATGACCTCGCGGATGGCCGTCTCGCCGGCCAGCAGCATGACGATGCGGTCGATGCCAGGGGCCAGGCCGCCGTGCGGCGGCGCGCCGTGGCGGAAGGCGCTCAGCATGCCGCCGAACTCGTTCTCGACCACCTCGGGGCCGTAGCCGGCGATCTCGAACGCCTTGAGCATGACGTCCGGGCGATGGTTCCGGATCGCGCCCGAGCACAGCTCGTAGCCGTTGCAGACGATGTCGTACTGATAGGCCAGGATGTCGAGCGGGTCCTTGTCGTTCAGGGCCTCCAGCTCGCCCTGCGGCATCGAGAACGGGTTGTGCGAGAAGTCGACCTTCTTGTGCTCGTCGTTCCACTCGAACATCGGGAAGTCGACGATCCACACGAACTTGAACTGGTCCTCGTCGACCAGGTTCAGGTCGGAGCCGACCTTGTTCCGGGCCGAACCCGCGAACTTGTAGAACGTGTCCGGGTCGCCGCCGACGAAGAAGGCCGCGTCGCCGACCTTGAGGCCGAGCTGCTCGCGGATGGCCTCGGCGCGCTCGGGGCCGATGTTCTTGGCGATCGGGCCGGCGGCGCCTTCGTCGCCCTCACGCCAGAAGATGTAGCCCAGGCCCGGCTGGCCTTCGCTCTTGGCCCAGCCGTCCATGCGGTCGCAGAAAGCCCGCGAGCCGCCGCCCGGCGCCGGCACGGCCCAGATGGCGTTCTTGGGCGCGGCGTCCAGCATCCGCGCGAACAGGCCGAAGCCGCCGTTGCGGAAATGCTCCGACACGTCGGCCAGTTGCAGCGGGTTGCGCAGGTCCGGCTTGTCCGAGCCGTACTTGGCGATGGCCTCGCGATAGGGAATGCGCGGGAACGGATAGGGCGTGACGCGCTTGCCGCCGGCGAACTCCTCGAACACCCCATGCAGCACCGGCTCGATGGAGGCGAACACGTCCTCCTGGGTGACGAAGCTCATCTCGACGTCGAGCTGATAGAACTCGAGCGACCGGTCGGCGCGCAGGTCCTCGTCGCGGAAACAGGGCGCGATCTGGAAGTAGCGGTCGAAGCCGGCGACCATCAGCAGCTGCTTGAACTGCTGGGGGGCCTGCGGCAGGGCGTAGAACTTGCTGGGATGCAGGCGCGAGGGCACCAGGAAGTCGCGCGCGCCTTCCGGCGAAGACGCGGTGAGGATCGGCGTCTGGAACTCGGTGAAGCCCTGCTGGACCATGCGCCGGCGGATCGAGTCGATCACGTTGGAACGCAGCACGATGTTCCGGTGCAGCGTCTCGCGACGCAGGTCGAGATAACGGTGCTTGAGGCGGATTTCCTCAGGGTATTCCGGCTCGCCGAACACCGGCAGCGGCAGCTCGGCGGCCTGGGACAGCACCTCGACCGCGCGGACGCGCACCTCGACCTCGCCGGTCGGCAGGCCGGCGTTGACGGTGTCGGCGGTGCGGGCGACCACCTCGCCGTCGATGCGGATGACGCTTTCGGCCCGCAGGTGCTCGACCAGCGCGAAATTGGCCAGTTCCGGCGACAGCACCAGCTGGGTCAGGCCGTAGTGGTCGCGCAGGTCGATGAACATCAGCCCGCCGTGGTCGCGCTTCCTGTGGATCCAGCCGGACAGGCGGACGTTCGCGCCGGCGTCGGTCAGACGGAGGGCGCCGCAGGTGTGGGTGCGATAGGCGTGCATGATCTCTAGGATTTCAGCGTTTTCGCCGCGCGAGGCGGTGTTTTGGGAAGGCCGGAAGGGCGCACGCCCACCGCCGATTGTCAAGATTCGCGGCGCCGGCGTCAGGCCGGCCGCATGAGGTCCAGCAGGGACGGCGCGCCGCGGGCGTGCACCGATTCGATGGCCAGCAACCGCCGCTTGGTCGCCACGCCGCCATTGGCCGAGAAGCCGCCCGAACGGCCGCCCGCCGCCAGCACCCGGTGGCAGGGCACGACGATGGGAAACGGGTTCGACGCCATCACCTGCCCGACGGCCCGTGCGGCGGTGTAGTCGGTCTCGCCCAGCCGCGCGGCGATCTCGCCATAGGTCAGGGTGGCGCCGGGCGGAATGGAGCGGGCCGCCGCATAGACCCGGCGGTTGAACTCGGGCGCGTCCCTGAGGTCCAGCGCAGCCCCGGCCAGATCGCGATACTCGCCCGCCAGCAGGGCGACGATGTCGTCGATCACCGCCTGGACCGCCGCATCGGGAGCCGCCTCGACGACGCCCGGAAAACGCCGCCGCAGCCGCGCCTCGGCCGCCGCCCGGTCGCCCTCCGGCAGTTGGACGCCGATCAGGCCGTCCTCGCCCCAGGCGACCGCGCACAGGCCGACGGCCGTCTCGAAGATCGCATAGCCAAGTCCGATCATGGCGCCAGTCTAGCATCGGGCCAGCCCCTTGGCGCGGCCCCTCTTCCACAGAAACGGCCCGCTCGTCCACCGCGCGACGATTGGCGCAATTCGACCGACCGCCCGGCCTATGCTATCTGTCGCGACCGTGACGTACCTTTTTGGACCTGCAGCGTGGGCCGCCAGCTTCGCCTAGAGCTCAACCGGCCGCCGACGTATCGCCGCGAGGACTTCATAGCCTCCCCCACGAACGCCGCCGCGATCCGTGCGGTCGACGCCTGGCCGAACTGGCACGGCGGCTGCCTGGCCCTGATCGGCCCGGAGGGCTCGGGCAAGACCCACCTGGCCAGGGCCTGGGCCCAGCGCGCCGGGGCGCTAGCCCCCGGCCCCGAGGCCCCGATCGATATCACCGCCCTGAACGGCCGGCCCGTGCTGATCGACGACGCGGACGCCTGGATCGGCGACGACGCCCTGTTCCACCTGATCAACATGGCCGGCGAGCCGGGCGGCGGCCTGCTGCTCACCTCGCGCACGCCGCCTGTGGAGTGGACGGCCGACCTGCCGGACCTGCGCTCGCGCCTCAACGCCCTGCCGGTGGCCGAGCTCGAGGCGCCCGACGACGCCATCCTCCAGGGCGCGCTCCAGAAATTCTTCCGGGAGCGGAACATAAGGCCGACAGAGGACGTCCTTCCCTACCTCATGCGCCGCATCGAACGCTCGATCCCCAGGGCCCGCGACATCGTCGCCCGCCTGGACGAAGCCGCCGACGCCGAGCAGCGGCCGGTGTCGCGCGCGCTCGCGCGACAGATTCTTGAAATCGACGACGAGACCGGCGACCTGTTCGAGTAAGCGCTTGCCGCTCCCGGCCGGCTGGGCGAAAACCGATCAGCGCCTGCTGACCGCCGCCGACCTCCGTCGCGCGCCGGCCGCGGCAGGCCTTACGCGCGAGAACAGCATGACCGACGCGGCGACCCTGGAATCCCTCGAACCGACGCATCGCGAAGCGGGCGCGCCGGCGCTCGACGCCGAACTGGCCGCCTCGCCCGAGCGCTTCATCAACCGCGAGCTTTCCTGGCTGGCCTTCAACGAGCGCGTGCTCGAGGAAAGCGACAATCCGCGCCACCCGCTGCTGGAGCGGCTGCGCTTCCTGTCGATCTCGGCCAACAATCTCGACGAATTCTACATGGTCCGCGTCGCCGGCCTGAAGGGGCAGGTGCGCGAGGGCGTGCGCGTGCTCAGCCAGGACGGCATGACCCCCGCCGAACAGCTGGAGCGGGTCAACGACCGCGCCGCCGAGCTGATGGCCGAGCAGCAGCAGCGTTGGCGCGACCTGCGCACCGAGCTCAAGGGCGCCGGGGTCAATCTGGTCGATTCCGACCAGGTGTCGCTAACCGAGCGGGCCTGGCTGGAGAACGTCTTCCTCAACCAGATCTTCCCGATCCTGACCCCGCTGGCCATCGACCCGGCCCACCCCTTTCCGTTCATCCCCAACCTGGCCTTCTCGATGGCGCTGAAGCTGCGGCGCCTGAGCGACGGCAAGGAGCTCTACGCCCTGGCGCCGATTCCGGCCCAGGTGGCCCGGTTCTGGGCCCTGCCGCCGGCCGGCGGCCGCGCGCGCAAGACCGAGCGGCGCTACATCTCGCTGGAAGGCCTGGTGGTGCTGTTCCTCGACCACCTGTTCCCCGGCTGCGAGGTCCAGGCCAGCGGCATGTTCCGGCTGATCCGCGATTCCGACGTCGAGATCGAGGAAGAGGCCGAGGACCTGGTGCGCGAGTTCGAGGCCCGCCTCAAGCAGCGCCGCCTGGGCTCGGTGGTCCGCGTCGAGATCGAGACGCTGATGCCCGACGACCTGCAGGCCTTCATCATCGAGAACCTGCGCGCCCAGCCCCAGGACATCGTGCTGGTCGACGGCATGCTCAGCCTCGACGAGCTGTCGCAGCTGATCCCCGCCGACCGCTCCGACCTCAAGTTCAAGCCGTTCGAGCCGCGTTTCCCCGAGCGCATCCGCGACCACGGCGGCGACTGCTTCGCCGCAATTCGCGAAAAGGACATCCTGGTCCACCACCCGTTCGAGAGCTTCGACGTGGTGGTGCAGTTCCTGCGCCAGGCCGCCCGCGACCCCAACGTGCTGGCCGTCAAGCAGACCCTCTACCGCACCTCCAAGGACAGCCCGATCGTCGCCGCCCTGATCGAGGCGGCCGACAACGGCAAGAACGTCACCGCCCTGGTCGAGATCAAGGCCCGGTTCGACGAGGAGGCCAACATGAAGTGGGCCCGCGACCTGGAGCGGGCGGGCGTCCACGTCGTGTTCGGCTTCGTCGAGTACAAGACCCACGCCAAGCTCTCGATCGTCGTCCGCCGCGAAGGCGAAGGCCTGCGCACCTATTGCCACTTCGGCACCGGCAACTACCACCCGCAGACCGCGCGGGTTTACACCGACCTGTCGCTGTTCACCTGCGACGGGCCGCTGGGCCGCGATTCCGGCAAGCTGTTCAACTACATCACCGGCTACGCCCAGCCCGACCACCTGGAGCGGCTGTCGTTCTCGCCGGTGACGCTGAAGCACGACCTCGTCGCCCTCATCGACCAGGAGGCCCGCAACGCCGAGGCGGGCAAGCCGGCGGCGGTCTGGGCCAAGCTGAACGCCCTGGTCGATCCCGAGATCATCGACGCCCTCTACCGCGCCAGCCAGGCGGGGGTGCGCATCGATCTGGTCATCCGCGGCATCTGCTGCCTGCGGGCCGGCGTGAAGGGCCTGTCGGAGAACATCCGGGTCAAGAGCATCGTCGGCCGTTTCCTGGAGCATTCGCGGGTGGTCGCCTTCGCCAACGGCCACGCCATGCCCAGCGGCAAGACCCGGGTGTTCATCTCGTCGGCCGACTGGATGCCGCGCAACCTCGACCGCCGGGTCGAATCGCTGGTGCCGATCGAGAACCCGACCGTGCATCAGCAGGTGCTGCAGCAGATCATGGTGGCCAACCTCAACGACGAGGCCCAGAGCTGGGAGCTGGACGGGAACACCGGCGTCTATCGCCGCGTGGAAACCTGGAACGCCAAGGGCGCGTTCTCCGCTCACGAATACTTCATGACCAACCCCAGCCTTTCGGGCCGGGGCCACAAGGTGAAGGACCTGCCCAGAGCCTTCGATCATGTCGGCGCCAGACGCTAGGAGTTACGAGATCAGCATGACCGACGCCGCGGTTATCGACGTCGGTTCCAATTCGGTGCGCCTGGTGATCTATCGGATCGAAGGTCGAGCGATCTGGACCGTGTTCAATGAAAAGGTGCTGGCCGGCCTCGGTCGCGATCTGGCCGGCACCGGCCGCCTGTCGCCCGAGGGGGTGAACGCGGCCCTGGCGGCGCTGCGCCGCTTCAAGGCCGTGGTCGACGGCGCGCATGTCGACACCGTGTTCGCCACGGCCACCGCCGCCGCGCGGGAAGCGGCCGACGGTCCCGCGTTCATCGAGCAGGTGAAGGCGGCCACCGGCTTTTCGGTGCGCATCCTCGCCGGGGCCGACGAGGCGCGCTATGCGGCCCTGGGCGTCATCGCCGGGACCCCGGACGCCGAAGGGGTGGTGGGCGACCTGGGCGGCTCCAGCCTCGAACTCACCCGCGTCGGCGGCCAGCAGCCCGGCCGCGGCGTCACCCTGCCCCTGGGGCCTTTCGCCCTGGGCGCGCCGGCGCCCTTCGACCCCGTGCGGACCCGGCCCCAGATCGCCAAGCGGCTGAACGCCGCCGTGCGCGGCTATGGCGGCCGGACCTTCTATGCGGTGGGCGGCGCATGGCGGAACATCGCGCTGCTGCACATGCGCATGGCCGGCTACCCGTTGCAGATCGTCCACCAGTACGAGCTGTCGGCCGTCGAGGCGATCGAGGCCGCCCGCTTCATCGCCCAGCAGTCGCGCGGTTCGCTCGAACGCATCCAGGGGGTGACCAAGAAGCGGATCGACACCCTGCCCTACGCCGCCGCCGTGCTGGAGAGCCTGATCGAAACCCTGGGCTTCGAGCGCATTTCGGTGTCGGCCTACGGCCTGCGCGAGGGACTGCTGTTCGAGCACATGAGCCCCTCGGTGCGCGCCCTCGACCCGCTGATCGAGGGCTGCCGGGCGATGGGCGCGCGGTCGGACACCGCCGAGGAACTGGGCGCGGCCCTGGAGACCTGGCTGACGCCGGCCTTCGCGGCCTTGCCGCCCCTGTTCGGCGACCGCGATCCGGTGCTGCTGGCCGCCGCCTGCCGGCTGGCCGACCTCGGCGCCCGCCTGCACCCCGACCATCGCGCCGATCTGGTGTTCGAACAGGTCCTGCGCGCGCCCGTGCCCGGCGTCACCCACGCCGAGCGCGCCTTCCTGGCCGCCGCCGCCTTCAACCGCCACACCGCCAGCTGGCCGCCGCCCGAACGCGAGACGCTTACCCGCATCCTGACGCCCGAGCGCCAGAGGCGCGCCCGCGCCCTCGGCGCCGCCATGCGCCTGGCCTGCGACCTGTCCGGCCGAAGCCCGGCCCTGCTGGCCCGCTCGCGCCTGGAGACCGGCGACGGGGCCATCCGCCTGATCGCCGAGCCGGCCTGGGCGGACATGCTGCTGGGCGAACAGACCGCCAAGCGGGCCGCCACCCTGGCAGACCAGCTGGGGCTGGGCCTGACGATGAAGGCGGCCGCCTGAACCTCGCTCGAGCTTGATCGCCGTAGGGCGACCTGCGGCAGGATCGCCGCCCCGTCGCCCAGGAGCGCTCATGCCGGCCTATGTCATCGCCCAGCTCAGGTTCACCGACCGCCAACGCTACGACCGCTATCAGGCCCGTTTCGGCGCGGTGTTCGCCAGGTTCAACGGCCGCCGCCTCGCCGCCGACGAGCAGCTGCGGGTGCTGGAAGGCGCCTGGGAGCGCGACAAGGTGGTGATGATGGAATTCCCGGACGACCAGTCCGCCCGGGCCTTCCGCGAATCGCCCGACTATCGGGAAATCGCCGTCGACCGGCTGGCGGGCGCCGACACCGTCGTGCTCGAGGTCAGGAGCCTGCGCTAGGACGCAAAGCCCCCGCGAGGCGAGGCGCGCCGGCGCGGACGGATCCGCCGCCGGCGACTGGCCGGATCAGGACGCCGCCTTCGGGGCCCGACGGACCTCGACCACCCGGACGCGGGCGCCGTCGAGCACCAGCGCCAGTTCGCCCCGCTTGAGCTTGAGGGCGTCGGCGCCGAACGCCTCGCGCCGCCAGCCGACTAGGGCGGGCGTCTCGGCGTTGTCGTCGTTGGCGATCTTCTCGAGGTCGGAGACGGTGGCGATCAGCTTGGAGGCGACGCCGGCGTCCTCGGCCCGGGCCTTGAGCAGCACCTTCAGCAGCTCGACCACCGCGCCGGCGGCCGGCGTCGAGGTCTGCGGGCTGCGGGCGATCACCGGCGCATGCGTCTCCGGGTCCTTGAGCGCGGCCTTCACCGCCTCGATCAGCTCGGGTCCGAACTTCGAACCGGCGAAGCCCTTGGGCACCGCCCGCAGCCGGTCGAACGCCGCCGGGTCGGTGGGGGTCTGCGAGGCGATCTCGTCGATGGCCTCGTCCTTGAGGATGCGCCCGCGCGGCTGGTCGCGCATCTGGGCCGTACGCTCGCGCCAGGCGGCGACGGTCTTGAACACCGCCAGGTATTTCGGCGTGTGCTTGCGGGCCCGCAGCCGCTTCCAGGCGTTGTCGGGATCGGTGTCGTAGTTGGCCGGATCGGTGAGGTTGGCCATCTCGTCGACCACCCAGGCCAGCCGCCCTTCCTTCTCCAGCCGCGCGCGCAGCATCGGGAAGAGCTTGGCCAGGTGCGTCACGTCGCCCAGGGCGTATTCGAGCTGGGTGTCGGTCAGCGGCCGGCGAGCCCAGTCGGTGAAGCGGCTGGACTTGTCGATCTCGATCTTGAGCATCTGGCGGACCAGGGCGTCATAGGCGATCTGCTCGCCGAAGCCGCAGGCCATGCCGGCGACCTGGGTGTCGAACAGCGGCTTGGGCATGACGCCGAGATTGTTGAAGATCTCCACGTCCTGGCGGGCGGCGTGGAACACCTTCTCGATCTTCGGATCGCCCAGGATCGCCAGGAACGGCGCCAGGTCGATCCCGTCGGCCAGCGGGTCGATGACGGCGGCGGCGTCCGGCCCGGCGGCCTGGATGAGGCACAGCTTGGGCCAGTAGGTGGTCTCCCGCATGAACTCGGTGTCGACCGCGACAAAGGGCGCATCGGCGAGTTCGGCGCAGAAAGCTTCAAGTTCGGCGGTGGTCGTGATCAGCTTCATCGGCTAGCTATAGCCCGCCGGCGCGGCGCCTATGCAAGGGCGCCGTGACGGTAGAGACGTTTTTTCTACCGGAGATAGTCGCAACCATGAGCGAACGGCCCAACGGCCTCACCTATGCGCAGGCCGGCGTCGACATCGATGCAGGCAATGCGCTGGTCGACGCGATCAAGCCGCTGGCCAAGGCCACCCGCCGTCCCGGCGCCGATGCGGCCCTGGGCGGATTCGGCGCGCTGTTCGACCTCAAGGCGGCCGGCTTCGAGGACCCCCTGCTGGTCTCGACCACCGACGGCGTCGGCACCAAGCTGAAGATCGCCATCGACACCGGCATGCACGACACGGTCGGGATCGACCTGGTGGCCATGTGCGTCAACGACCTGCTGGCGCAGGGCGCCGAGCCGCTGATGTTCCTGGACTACTTCGCCACCGGCAAGCTCGACGTCGACAGCGCCCGCCGCGTGGTCGGCGGCATCGCCGAGGGCTGCAAGCAGGCCGGCGCGGCCCTGGTCGGCGGCGAGACCGCCGAGATGCCGGGCATGTACGGCGACGGCGACTACGACCTGGCGGGCTTCTCCATCGGCGCGGTCGAGCGCGGCGCGGTGCTGCCGCGCCTCGACGAACAGAAGGCCGGCGACGTGCTGATCGGCCTCGGCTCGTCGGGCCCGCACTCCAACGGCTATTCGCTGGTGCGCCGCGTCGTCGAGCGTTCGGGCCTGGCCTGGGACGCGCCCGCGCCGTTCGCCGAGGGCCAGACCCTGGCCCAGGCGCTGATGGCCCCGACGCGAATCTACATCAAGAGCGTGCTCCCGCTGATCAAGGCCGGCCTGGTCAAGGGCGGCGCCCACATCACCGGCGGCGGCCTGATCGAGAACCCGCCGCGCGCCATCGCCGAGGGGCTGGCTCCCCGTTTCGACTGGAACGCCTGGCCGCTGCCGCCGGTGTTCGCCTGGCTGCAGGAGATCGGCGGCGTCGAGGATCACGAACTGCGCCGCACCTTCAACTGCGGGATCGGCTTCGTGCTGATCGTGGCAGCCGATCAGGCCGAGCCGGTGCTGGCCGCTCTGCTCAACGCGGGCGAAGACGCCTTCGTCTGCGGCGAGCTGGTCAAGGCCTGAGCCCGCCATGAGCGGCGAGAAGCGCGTCGCCGTCCTGATCTCGGGGCGCGGCTCCAATCTGGAGGCGCTGATCGAAGCGGCGCGCGCGCCGGATTATCCGGCGCGGATCGTGCTGGTGCTGTCGAACAATCCCGACGCAGAGGGCCTGGACAAGGCCGCCGCCGCCGGGATCGAGACCGCCGTGGTCGATCATCGCCCGTTCGGCAAGGACCGGGCCGCGCACGAGCGGCTGATCGACGCGCGCCTGCGTCAGTCGGGCGTCGAGCTGGTCGCCCTGGCCGGCTACATGCGCATCCTGACCCCGTTCCTGGTCGAGGCCTGGGCGGGGCGGATGGTCAACATCCACCCCAGCCTGCTGCCGGCCTTCACCGGCACGGACACCCATCGCCGCGCCCTGGACGCCGGCGTCAAGCTGCACGGCTGTTCGGTCCACATGGTCACCCTGGGCGTCGACGAGGGGCCGATCGTCGGCCAGGCCGCCGTGCCGGTGCTGGAGGGCGACGACGCCGCCGCGCTGGCCGACCGGGTGCTGGCGGCGGAGCACCGGCTCTATCCCGCCTGTCTGGCCCGGCTGGCCGCCGGCTCGGCCGGCGTCCAGCCGGCGGCCGACGCCGTGCTGGCCAACCCCGCCTGACCGTCAGGCCGGCTTCAGCGTCAGCCGGTTGGGCTTGATCGGCGTGCGCGTCGGCATGGCGTTGCGGTCGATATGGCCGTCGAGGGTCAGTTTCAGGTCCTTGAAGAACGGGTCGCACTCGAACCAGAAGGTATGACTGTGCACGATGTCGCCGGGACCGCCGGTCGCCAGCGGCCGCCAGACATCCCCCGCCTCGACGTTGCACGCCACGTCCGGCGCGTCGTCGGGCAGGCCGACCCGGCCCACCCGGGGGGCGGTGAAGGCGCGCTTGACGTTCGACACCTGCAAGGCGCCGTCGAAGGCGTTGGAATAGTTGGTGATCCGCCCCGCGTGGCCATAGAGCCCCCGCGTCATGGCGTTGCCGGCGCTCATGCAGCCCGACGATATGTCGCCGCTGATGAAGGCCAGCTGGTTGACCTGCCAGGTGGCGTCGCGGGCCGGCTTGTCGTCGTCGGCGTGGTTGAACGCCTCGCGCACCAGATAGGCGCCCATGGAATGGGCCAGCACATGCACGGCGACGTCGCAGGGCTGGTCCGAGGCGGCCCGGGCGGCGGTCATCGTCACGAACAGCTGGATCGCGGAGCTGACCAACAGGTTGGCGGTGGTGCGCACGTCGACGCGGTCGTCGAGATAGGCCGCCGGCGTGCCCTTGGAGGGCCAGTCGAACGACACCACCCGTCCGGACCAGCCGGCGCGCGCCAGCCCGTCGACCACCTTGCGATGGCTTTCCAGGGCCCCCTGGGGATCGACGTTGAAGCCGTGGACCAGAAACAGGATGTTACGGTCGCGGCCGTTCTGCGACGGCGGCAGGCCGTCCAGCAGCCCCCGCGCCCAGCGCGTACCCCGGGTGGCGACGGGGCCGGTCGACGGGTTCTGGTGGGCGGCCAGCGGCTGGGCGGCGCCCTGGGGCACCACCAGATAGCGGACGACGTCGGGATCGCCCCCGAACGTGCCGTCGCCGTTCACCGAGCGGCAGGTGACGAAATAGTCGTCGGCCATGATCCCTCCCCGATAATTCCCGTCAGGGTAGCACGATTTCACCCGGGGATCGCGGGCGATCGCGACGATGGTGCGAGGCACGAGGCGCGAGGCGCGAACGAAAACGGCCGGCTCGCGTGCGAGCCGGCCGCCTTCAGCCATCTATCATCGAAGGCCGCCGAACCGGCGGCCCCGAAATCAGCCGACGATTTCCGCGTCGGTGAAGAACTGGGCGATCTCGATCTTGGCGTTGTCCTGGCTGTCCGAACCGTGGACCGAATTCTCACCGACCGATTCCGCGAAGAGCTTGCGGATGGTGCCGTCGGCCGCCTGGGCCGGGTTGGTGGCGCCCATGACTTCGCGATACTTGGCGACGGCGTCGGCGCCTTCCAGCACCTGCACCACCACCGGGGCCGAGGTCATGAACTCGACCAGTTCGCCGAAGAACGGACGTTCCTTGTGGATCTCGTAGAACTTCTCGGCCTGGGCCTTCGACATATGGATGCGCTTCTGGGCGACGATGCGCAGGCCGGCATCCTCGATCACGGCGTTGATCTTGCCGGTGAGGTTGCGACGGGTGGCGTCGGGCTTCAGGATCGAGAAGGTGCGTTCGGTCATGGCTGCTGCTTGAGCTCACACAAGAGTTGGAATGGGGAGGTTGCGGGCTTATAGCCGGGCGCTCCCGTTCCGCCAACCTCTCGCAGCGTTCCCGCCTCTCCCATGCTCCAGATCAACAATCTGACCTTCGACGCCTGGGGGCGACGCTTCTTCGAGAGCGCGTCCGTCACCCTGCCGACCGGCGGCAAGGTCGGTCTGGTCGGACGCAACGGCGCGGGCAAGTCGACGCTGTTCAAGCTGATCCTCGGCCAGCTGCATCCCGGCGACGGCGACATCAGCCTGCCCAAGGCGGCCAAGATCGGCTCGGTCGACCAGGAGCATCCGGCCACGCCCGTCACCCTGATGGAGACCATCCTCGAGGCCGACGTCGAGCGGGCGGCCCTGACGCGCGAGCTGGACACCGCCCCGCCCGAGCGCCTGGGCGAGATCTACGGCCGGCTGATCGAGATCGACGCCGACCGGGCGCCGTCTCGCGCGGCGGAAATCCTTACCGGCCTGGGATTCTCGCAGGAGGACCTGGAGCGGCCGATGGCCGAGTTCTCCGGCGGCTGGCGCATGCGCGTGGCCCTGGCCGCGGCCCTGTTCGCCGAGCCGGACCTGCTGCTGCTCGACGAGCCGACCAACTATCTCGACCTGGAAGGGGCGCTGTGGCTGGAGGCGCGGCTCAAGAAGTACCCGCACACCGCCCTGATCATCAGCCACGACCGCGAGCTGCTGAACAACTCGGTCGGCTACATCCTGCACCTCAGCGAGGGCAAGCTCGAGCTCTACACCGGCGGCTATGACGACTTCGAGCGCCGCCGGGCCGAAAAGCTGCGCCTGTTGTCGGCCACCCGCGCCAAGCAGGAGGCCGAGCGCGCCCACCTGCAATCCTTCGTCGACCGCTTCCGCGCCAAGGCGTCCAAGGCCACCCAGGCTCAGTCGCGCCTCAAGCGGCTGGCCAAGCTGGAGCCGATCTCCGCCCCGATCGAGGAACGCGTCGCCCCCTTCACCCTGCCCTCGCCGCCCCGCCCCCTGGCCCCGCCGCTGATCCGGCTGGAGGACGCCTCCGTCGGCTACGACGACGGCAAGCCGGTGCTGCGCCGGCTGAACCTGCGCATGGACATCGACGACCGCATCGGCCTTCTGGGCGTCAACGGCGCCGGCAAGTCGACCTTCGCCAAGATGATCGCCGGGGCTCTCGACATCCAGCACGGGCACCTGCACCGCGACCGCCGCATGCAGGTCGGTTGGTTCCACCAGCACCAGATCGAGGCGCTCGACCCCGCCGACACGCCGCTGGAGATCATCCGCCGGGCGATGCCGGAGGCCAGCGAGTCCTCGCGCCGCTCGCGCCTGGCCCAGTTCGGCCTGCACTTCGACAAGCAGGACACCACCGTCGCCAACCTGTCGGGCGGCGAGCGGGCGCGGCTGCTCCTGAACCTGGTGGCGATGAGCGCGCCGCACCTTCTGATCCTCGACGAACCGACCAACCACCTGGACATCGACAGCCGCCGCGCCTTGCTCGACGCGCTGAACGACTATTCCGGCGCCGTCATCCTCATCACCCACGACCGCTCGCTGATGGAGCTGGTCGCCGACCGCCTGTGGCTGGCGGCCGACGGCGGGGTGAAGCCGTTCGACGGCGACATGGACGACTACGCCAAGTTCGTGCTGGACCGCGCCAAGGCCGCCTCGGCCCGTCCGTCCCAGACCCCGGTCGTCGAGGCGCCCAGGCCTACGCCGGCCCAGGCGCCGCGGCCAGCCGCCAAGCCGGCGGCCGCGCCGCTGAAGCGCAAGCTGGAGGCGGCCGAAGCGGTCCTCGCCCGCTGCACCAAGACCCTGGCCGATCTCGACGCCGACCTGGCCGACCCGGTCCTCTACGTGAAGAACCCGGCCAAGGCCGCCGACCTTGGCCGCAAGCGCGAGAAGGCCCAGGCCCAGCTCGACGAGGCCGAGGCCAAATGGATGGAGGCCGCCGAAGCCTACGAGCAGGCGCTCTGACCGGGACGCCGGGCGCAACGACTTGCGCTTGCCGGGCGTTTTGATGGACGTCACAGGGAGCAGTCCATGAAACGCACCATGCTCGCGGCCTTGGCGGTCGCCCTCAGCCTTCCGATCGCGGCGGCGCCGGCCGGCGCGGCCTCGCAGGATTGGCGGCGCGACCGTCCCGACTATCGCTGGCAAGGCGGTCCCCAGAACCGCAACTGGGACCCAAGCCGCAGCTACCGGCCCCATGACCGTCGCTACGATCGGCGCTACGAGCGCCGCATGACCCGCGACGACTACATCTATCGGGGTCGCGACGGCCGCTACTACTGCCGTCGCAACGACGGCACCACGGGCCTGGTGATCGGCGCCATCGGCGGCGGCGTGCTCGGCAACGCCATCGGCGGCGACACCCTCAGCACCCTGCTGGGCGCGGCCGGCGGCGCGGTGATCGGCCGCTCGATCGATCGCGGCCAGGTGCGCTGCCGCTAGGCCGGGCCTAGGCCGGCCACGTCATGTGCAGAAGCGGATACGGGCGCCCCTGGTCGTCGAGCGAGGAGCGCCCGGTCTGCTGGAAGCCGATGCGGCGATAGAAGCCGACCGCCTGGTCGTTCTGTTCGTTGACGTCGACGCTCAGGGCGCCGCCGACGAGGCTCCTGGCGTGCGCCATCAGCCGGCGGCCGATCCCGCGGCCGCGCGCGTCGGGGTCGATGAACAGGCTGTCGACATGGGCCTGCGACAGCCCCATGAACCCCGTCGCGCGTCCGCCCTCCTCCGCCACCCAGAGCCGGACGGACGGCAGGTAGTCCCGGGCCACCATCACCTCCAGGGCCGAGAAGTCCTGGGGCTTGAGGAAGTCGTGGGTGGCGAGGACGGCGCGGCGCCAGATTTCGAACAGGACGGGCGCGTCGGCGGCGGCGGAAGGGCGTATCTCGATCATGCGCCCGAGTTAGGCCGGGCGCGGCGGCGGGACAAGCCCGCCGCCCGGGGTTCTTCACACCGTCGCAGGCGCGGCGCCGCGGGTCGAAAGCCGCCTGTCCGTGACGTTGTTGCGACACGCTTGCCAAGCGCTCCCTTCGCGCTCAACCTGACCTCCTGAACCTCAAGACGGGGGAGCGGTTCATGGCCACCACCGGGACGACGCGCCCGCAGGCGGATGTCGGGCGCCTGTTCTATCTCGGCTGGGCGCTGATCATGGCGGCGATCATCGTCGCCGGTTTTTCCCAGACCGTGCCGGAGGACTTCGCACCAAAGCCGGGCCTGCCGCTGCTGCTGCATGTTCACGGAGCCGTCTTCACCGCCTGGGTGGCGCTGATGGTCGCCCAGCCGGCCCTCGTCAGCGCCGGCGACCTGCGCCGTCACCGCCAGCTGGGCGTGGCCGGCGCCGTGCTGGCCGGAGCCATGGTGATCATGGGGGTGGCCGCCACCTTGTTCTCCATCGGCCACCATCGCGTGCCGACCTTCTTTCCCAAGGGCGTGTTCCTGGCGATGAACTTGCTGGCGGTGACGGCGTTCGGCGGCCTGGTCGCCGCCGCCATCCGTCTGCGCCGCCGTTCCGACTGGCACAAGCGCCTGATGATGTGCGCCAGCGCCTCCATCCTGGGTCCCGGCCTCGGCCGCTTCCTGCCCATGGACAGTTTCGGCCTGTTCGCTCCGCTGGTGCTGTTCGCGGTCAATGACGTGATCCTGCTCATCGGTCCCGCCGCCGACCTCGTGGTCCGCCGCCGCATCCACCCGGCCTACGCCTGGGGAGTCGCCGCGGTGGTGCTGATGGAGGTGGCCATCGGCCCGCTGGCGTTCTCGCCCATGGCGGCGGCGGCGGTGAAGGCTCTCGGCGGCTGATCCGCGGTCCTCGAAAGACGCCGACCCAAGCCCGCGAAAGGCCGCGAACGACGGGAACGCCTCAGGCGCGAAGGGCGCGGGCGAGCGCCAGGAAGCCGTCCACGGGAACGGTCTCGGCCCGGACGTTGGCGTCGATCCCCGCCGCCTGGCACAAGGTCTCGCCGCCCAGCGCCTTGAGGCTTGAGCGCAGCATCTTGCGCCTCTGGCCGAAGGCGGCCTGGGTCACGCGCTCCAGGGCCGCCAGTTCGTCGCTGGACGGCGCTTCGGCGCGCGGCGTCAGGGAGACCACCGCCGAGGCCACCTTGGGCGGCGGCGTGAAGGCCCGCGCCGGCAAGTCCATCACCACCGAGGCCTGGCAAGTCGCCTGGGCGATGACGCCGAGGCGGCCATAGGCGCCGGAGCCGACCGGGGCGGCGATGCGGTCGGCCACTTCCTTCTGGAACATCAGCGCCATGGCCTCTGGCCGGAACGGACCGGTCAGCCACTTGATCAGCAGCGGCGTGCCGACATTGTAGGGCAGGTTCGACACCACCCGCGCCGGCAGCCCCGGCGCGTGCTCGGCCAGCAGCGCCGTCTCGTCCACCGCCAAGGCGTCGGCCTCCACCACCGCCAGCCGCCCGGGCGCGGCCTCGGCCAGTTCGCCCAGCAACGGCAGGAAGCGGGCGTCCTTCTCGACGGCCACCACCTGGGCCCCGGCCTCGAGCAGGGCCCGCGTCAGGCCGCCCGGGCCCGGACCGACCTCGATCACCGCCCGCCCCTCCAAGGGGCCGGCCAGCCGCGCGATCTTGCGGGTGACGTTGAGGTCGAGCAGGAAATGCTGGCCGAAGCTCTTCTTGGCCATCAGCCCATGCTCGGCGAGCATGTCGCGCAGCGGCGGCAAGGTCTCCAGCGTCATTGCGCGGCGCGGCGACGGGCGATCTCGCCGGCCATGCGGATGGCGGCGATCATGCTCTCCGGACGCGCCAGCCCGCGGCCGGCGATGTCGAAACCGGCGCCATGGTCCGGCGAGGTGCGCACGATCGGCAGACCGAGGGTGACGTTCACCCCGCCCCAGAAGTCGAGCATCTTCACGGGGATCAGGGCCTGATCGTGATACATGCAGATCACCGCGTCGTAGCGCGCGCGCGCCTCGGCGTGGAACAGGGTGTCGGCGGGCTTAGGGTCGCCGCATTCGACGCCCAGGTCCCTCAACGTCCTCGCCGCCGGCGCGATGATCTCGATCTCCTCGCGGCCCAGGGCGCCGCTTTCGCCGGCGTGCGGATTGAGCCCGGCCATCGCCAGGCGCGGCGCCTCGACGCCGAAATCCCGCCGCAACGCCTCGGCGACCACCAGGCCGACGGCGACGATGGTCTCGGAGCGCAGGCTGGGCGCCACCCGCGACAGCGGCTCATGGACGGTGGCCAGCGCGGTGCGCAGCCCGCCCGCCGTCAGCATCATCACCGGCCCCCTCGCCCCGACATAGGGCGCGGCGGCGGTCAGTTCGGCCAGGAATTCGGTATGGCCGGGGAACTGGAAGCCGGCCTCGTAGAGCGGCGCCTTGGCGATGGGCGCGGTGACCACGCCGCTCACCCGGCCGGAAAGGGACAGGCCGACCGCCGTCTCGATCCAGCGGATCACCGCGCCGGCGTAGGCCGGCGACGGCTTGCCGGCCACCACCGGCGCCTGCAGCGGCGCGTCCAGCACCGGAAGCGCCTCGCGGAACACGCCCGCCGCCTCGTCCGGGCCGGCGACGCGGCGCAGGATCGACGCCCCCGCCGCCGAAGCCGAGGCCAGGCTCTGGAAATCGCCGACCGCCACGAAGGCGGGCCCCTGCTCGCGCAGGGCGTGCCAGGCCTTGACCGTGATCTCCGGGCCGATCCCGGCGGGATCGCCCATGCTCAGCGCCAGGGGCGCGGGCGTGCCGTCAGCGAGTTTCAATAGTGGCCGAGTTGCGCAGGTCGCGCAGATAGCGCTTGGAGATCATCGCCAGCTGCTGGCTGTAGAGCCGGTCCTCGATCTGCTCGCGGCTGGCCACCTGGCCGCCGCTCTGGTGCTTGCCGCAGACGGCGACCAGATGCAGGCCGACCTTGGTGCGGATCGGGTCGCTGACCTGATTGGGCTGCAAGGTCTCCGCCGCCTGGCGGAAGTCCGGCGCGAGGTCCTTGATCTCGGCCTCGCCGAGGTCGCCGGCGACGACGCCCTCGACCTTGGCGGCCTTGGCGTCGATGTCGCCGCAGTTCTTGATCTGCCCCTTCAGCGCCGCGAGCTTGGCCCGCGCCGCCTCGACCTGGGCCTCGGAAGCGTCGGTCGGCAGACTGATCGCGGCCTGCTTCAGCGAGACCAGGGTGGCGCTGGCGCCCGACCGCTTGTCACGCAGGAAGACGATATAGACGCCGTCGCGCACCGGGATGGGCCGCGACAGCTGGCCCGAGCGCATCTGGTCGAGCGCCTCCTGCACTTCGGACGGCATCTCGCCGGCGGTCAGCCAGCCCGCGTCGCCTCCCGAGGCCGCCGTCGGCGAGGCCGAGAACTGCCGGGCCACCGCCGCGAAGGGCGCGCCCTGCTGCAGTTGCGCGACCAGCTGGTTGGCGCCGTTCAGCGCCGCCGCCTCGCCGCCGACCCGCGCCGCGTCGATGAAGATCTCGCCGATCTGATACTGCGCCTTGGTCGCCGAGGCGTTGAGGCGCTGCTGCACGGCCGTGACCTGATCGTCGCCGATGCGCAGGCGCGAACCGTAGCGGCCTTGAATCCAGCGACGCCAGCTGACTTCGGCGCGCAGCTGGTCGCGGAAGGTCTGCGACCCGACCCCCGCCGCCGACAATTGCGCCAACAGCTGCTCGGCGGACATGTTGTTGCCGCGGGCGATCTGAGCGATCTCCTTGTCGATGTCCTTGTCGTTGGCGACGATCTGGAACTTCTGCTCCTTCTCCTGGTGCCGAAGCTCCTGGATCTCCAGATGTTCGTCGACCAGCTGGCGCAACGCCTCGCGTTCGAGCTGCGGCAGGTTCTCCTGCGTCGGCTGCACCCCGGCGGTCACCACCAGGAGCATGATCCGCTGGCGCAGGTCATAGGTCGAGATGATGTCGTCATTGACGACGGCGGCCACCCGCTCGGTGAGGTCGTTGGCGGGCGGCGCGGCGGCGGCGGGCGCGGCGTCCGGCGCCGTTGGCGCGGTCGCGTCCTGCGCCGCAACGGGGCCGGCCGAAGCGGCCGCCAGAATAGAAATCGCCGCAGCCGTCGCCCCCGCGAGGCCGGATACGCTACGCGTCCACATCATCAACGACGCCATTCCCCTAGTGCGACCGCCTCGGCCGTCCGTTTCAGCCCGATCAGCGGTAGTCATAGTTCCTGTATCCTGCATCGCCCAATGTGGCGAGCGTTAGGCGCAGGAGCACCGTGCTGGACGGCCCAAGGGTCGTCGCCACGGCTTCCTCGCGTTGATAGATCACTTCCACCCGCACGCATTCGTCGGTGTACATCACGCCGAAGTCGCTGCGCCGCCAGCGCCAGGACTTGTCGGTGAGGTTGGCGGCCGGATCGTAGCCGTAACGGCCGGCCTGGCCGAAGAACACGCCGCCCCAGTGCTTGGTGACGAAGAACTCGCCGGACATGTCCAGCGTCTCGGACAGCAGGCCCGCGCTGACCGCCTGGGTGATCGGCAGGTTGGTGACGTTGGTGTTCTGCTTCTGGTAGCGGACGAAGCCGTGCAGCTTGCTGATGTTGAAGTTGCCGCCCAGGTCGAGGCGGCGGACCTCGGCGGTGTCGCCGTCGAGACGCGAGTGGGCGAACAGCGAGAGCTGCGCGATCGGCGTGACGTCGGCCGCCACGATCCAGTCTGAAGATGTGCCCCTAAGCCCGCTTGAAACCAGGAAATTCGTATTGCTCTGCGCCCGGAAGCTGCGGCCGATCAGCAGGCGAGCGCTGCGCCCGCCCGACCAGGTCGCCGTGGCGCGGCCGCCGACGTTGAACCGCTGGCCGCCCTCGTAGAGGTCATAGCCCGAGAAGCGGTTGACGTCGAAGAGGTTGGTCTCGTCGAACTGGAAGGACTGGCTGTCCTCGTTCGGGATGTTGTTGTTGCGCTTGACGTTAGGCGACAGGGCGACCTGGGCGATCGGCTCCAGCACGATGGTGGTCGCGCCCTGCTGTTTGATGAACGGCCAGGTGAAGTCGGCGCCGACCACGCTGATGCTGCGGCCGACGCTGCGGTTCACCGTGGTCTTGGTGGCGACGTTGGTGACCTCGTCGACGTTGTAATAGTCGCCGCGCAGGCTGGCGAACGGCTCCACCCGCATGCCGTTGTCGAAGGTGAGCCCCCCGCGCCAATCGACCTGGCCCGAGGCCCGGCGGCTGTTGGTTGTGGGGTTGGCGGTGTCGGTCGCCGCCGGCATCAACACCGCGTCGCGGCTCAGCGCCACCGCGCTGCCCAGGAAGCGCAGCCGGCCCCCGAGGATCTTGGTCTCCGGCTCGTAGTGGGCCTCGATCAGCGGCGCGACCACCGGGAAGGTGTGGTCGTTGTAGGTGTAGGTGCTCAGCTTGTCGCTCGGCCGCAGCCCCTGGAAGCCCAGGGTCGAGATCGACAGGAAGGAGTTGCTGTCCTGGCGGGTGGTGTAGAGCTGCGACAGCAGGCGGTGGTCGTCGGTCGCGTAGGCGCCGCGGTCCTCATAGACCTGGTGGACGCTGTAACGGTCGAAGAAGGTGTAGTCCGTGACGCGCTCGGCCGTGAAGCCCCACGACCACAGCTTGTTGATCTCGAACTTGCCCTTGGCCAGGATGTAGCTGCGCGAGGTGACGTCGCCGATGCGGGTGAAGTTGCCGCCCGGCGTGCCGAACTCAGCTTCGTAGGTGTAGCCGGCGCGCACGTCGATCTCGCCGGAATAGAACCGCTTGCGGTATTCCAGGTTGAGCAGCGGATTGACCTTCATGTTCAGCTGCGGGCTGATGATCAGGTCCTGGGACGGCGAGATCGCCCAGTAATAGGGCTGCTCGTACGAGAAGCCCCGCCGGTTGCTGTAGGGCTGGATCTTCGGCGGCAGGAAGCCCGAGCTGCGGTCGGCCGACGGATCGGGGTGCCAGAACACCGGCGCGTACAGCAGCGGCACGCCGAGCACGCGGATGACCGCGTGGCGGTAGTAGATGACCTGATGCTCGTGGTCCTGAATGATCTTGTCGGCCTGGATCGACCAGCTCGGCTCCTTGGCCTTGCCGTCGGCGGCGCAGATGTCGCAAGGCGTGTAGATGGCCCGGGTCAGTTCGCTGACGTTCTCGTTGCGGCGGATGGCCGTCGCCGAGGCCAGCTTCATGTTCTGGTCCAGCCGCGCCGAGAAGCTGAGCGCCACCCCGGCCCGCATCTGGTCGTCGAGCGTCATCTCCTCGGCGAACTGGGCGGTGCCGTCGGCGTTGATCACCTGCACGTCGCCCTTGGCGGTGATCACGCCGGTGGTCTGGTCGTAGTCCACTTCCTGGGCGCGCAGGGTGCGGCCCTGATAGCGGGCCTCGACGGCGCCCTTGGCCACCACCGTCTGGTTCTTGTCGTCCCGGACGATCTCGTCGGCTTCGAGATAGACGTTGTCATGCCCCAGGCCGTCGTCTCCGACCATGGCCGGAGACGACGCGCGCTTGGGCGCGGCCGGCAGGTGCGACTGCGCCGCCTGGGCCTGGCTCGACAGCAATGCAAGCGTGGCCGCGCCGCCGAGCAGCGCCGCGCGCATCCATCCCGTCCCAGAAGTCTTGTCCGCCCGCAGGCCGTCGCGCATCACTCAATCATCCTCCCTCGCCGGCGCTCCCCGCTGTAGGCGATCAGCCGTCCTCGGTATAGCAGAGCAAGGTGAAACCCGACAAAAGCGCCAGAACAGGCGGCGCCCACGCGGCGGCGAACGGCGCGATGACCTCCGCCTTGCCCAGGGCTCCGCACATCTGGTTGAAGAAGAACAGCACGAAGCCCAGGGCCACGCCCGAGCCCGCCAGCCCCGCCAATCCGCCCAGCCGCATCAGGCGCAGCGAGAACGCCGCCGCCAGGATCGACATGGCCGCGAACAACGGCGCGGTGGCCAGGAGCTGCTGGAACCGCAGCCGGTAGGTGGTCGCCGAGAAGCCCGACTGCTCCATGCGGTCGATCGCCGCCGGCAGGTTCCAGAAGGCGATGGCGTCCGGTTTGACGAATCGCTCGACGGCCGCCCGCCCGGTCAGGGTCGAGGGAATCGCCAGGCTGTCATAGTGCAGCGCCTCGGCGCCGGGAGTGGCTTCCTTGACGCCCTTCAGCTTCCATTCGCCGTGCGACAGCAAGGCCTGGTCGGCCTCGATGCGCCGGGAGAAGTCCAGGACGCCCTGCTTGTTCAAAGTATAGACGAACAGCGACACGCCCTTCAGGCGGACGTCGCCGGCCACGTCGTCGCGCTTGAGCGCGCGGATGACGATCTGGGTGCGGCCGTCGCCCTCGCGCAGCCAGATCTTTTCGTTCGGGGAGCCCTGCAGATAGCCCTGCATGAGGGCGGCGCGGGTCTTGTCGAACTGCTGGGTCAGGGCCGCGGCGACCGGGTTCAGCACCGTCACCGACAGCACGCCGATGACGAAGGCCGCGCCCGCCGCCGGGAAGATGAAGCGCCAGGCCGACACGCCGGCGGCACGCATGGCGATCAGCTCGCTGCGCCGGTTGAGCGCCACGAAGGCGGCCAGGGTTCCGAACAGGAAGGTGAACGGCAGCAGCACCAGGATCACCGCCGGGGCCTGCAGCAGGTCCAGTCCCATGATCTGGAGGAAGTTGACGTCGACCCGGGTGCCGACGCTGCGCGACAGGTCGACGAAACCGATCAGGATGATCACCGACGAGATCACAGCCAGGGCGGCCACGACCGCCAGCAGCGTTCGAGCCAGGACATAGGTCTCGATGCGCTTGAGGCCGGGGATCATGCTTGCGCCGTGTTCAGGGTGCGTCCAGCGGGGATCGCCTGGATCGCGATGAAGCGATTCACCCGCTGGCGGAAGAGCTGCGCCATCGCCCACCAGGTCGCGCCCAGCGGTATGGCGTACTGGATGACGTTGAGCCAGACGTTGTCGTCGCACGCCGCCTGGGCGGCGAAGCCCAGGATGCGCAGGACCGCCGCCGCCGCGCCGATGATCGCCATGCGCCGGCCATAGCCCAGGCGGCTGAAGGCGCCGCCGATCACGGCGGCCAGGGCCAGGGACATGAAGGCGATGTTGTAGAGCGGCGAGGCCAGCCGCGAATGGGCCTCGGCCAGCATCTTCTTGCGGTTCTGCTTTTCCCAGGCCTGCTCGAGATCGGGGAAGAACAGCTCGTGAAGGTAGCGGTCCGAGACCTTGTAGTGGACCAACTGGTCCTTGTTGAGGAAGGAGTTCAGCTCGAAGATGTACTCGTCGAAAGCCAGGTAGTTGAGCACGCCGGTCGACGAGTACTCCTGGTTCGAACCCCGCTGCATGATCAGAACCGGCGCGCCGTTGCGCTTGGCGATCTTGCCGTCGCGGCTGGCCAGGACCTTGGCCCCGCCTTGCGGCCGCTCCTCGTGGATGAACAGGTTATGCAGCAGGCCCTTCTGGTCGATGCTCTGGGCGTAGACGGTCAGCCCCGGGGCCGGCTCGGTGAATTCGCCCTCGCGCACCAGGGTCGAGGCCAGGTCGGTGCTGACCTTGAACAGCTCCTCGCGCATCACCCGCTGGCACCAGGGCTGGACCCACAGGTTGAGGGCCAGGGAGACCAGCGTCGCGCCGATGGCCAGCCGCATGGCCGGGGAGATCACCCGCCAGCGGCTCATGCCGCCGGCGAAGCAGACGACGATCTCCTGCTCGGTGTGCAGACGGTTCAGCGCCACCAGGGCGGCCACGAAGATGGCGATCGGCAGGATCATCGCCAGCAGCTGCGGCATGGCCAGCAGGATGATCTTGATGAACACCATCGCGCTCTGGCGCTGGTCGACGATGATGTCGAGCTGGCCCAGGCTCTGGCTCAGCACCGCCACGGCCGTCAGGGCGACGGTGGCGAACAGCGTCGGGCCAAAGATCTGGCGAAAGAGGTAGGACTCGATCAGGCGCATGAGACGCAGGCGTTCCGGGGCCCCCTTGCGGGGAGGTTGAGCAGCCGTTGCAGGCCCCGGCTGGGCGGGCCATCTTCTACACGTCCTGAATTTGGCGACAACCATTGCGAAGGCCTGCCGGCTTTCATGATGTCGCCATGTCGATTATGCCGCGCCGTACCAATCGGCGCAGGAGAACGAGATGCAGATCAATTTTGTCGCCGGCGAGGCGAAGGCTTCGTCGAAAACCGCTGTTTCGGTTCCGGTTTTCGAAGGCGGAGTTCTGTCTCCGGCGGCCGAGGCGGTCGACCAGGCGACCGGCGGCGGCGTGGCTCGCGCCATCGCCGGCGGACGTTTCACCGGGGCCAAGGGCCAGGTGCTCGACCTCGTCGCGCCGACGGGCCTCGACGTCCAGCGCGTGATTCTCGTCGGGGTCGGCGACAAGGACGCCTTCGACGCCCAGGGCGCGGAAACCTTCGGCGCCGATTCCTTCCAGGCCGCCAAGGGGTCCGGCGCCGAGGTCCTGCGGATCAGCCTCCCCGCCGCCCCCGCCGAGTTCCCGCCGCGCGCCGCCTTCGGCGCCCGCCTGGCCGCCTACCGCTTCGACAAGTACCGCACCACTGAAAAGCCCGAGAAGAAGCCGTCCGTCGTCGCGGTCGAGATCGCCGCCCATGACCCGGCCGCCGCGAGCGCCGCGTTCGCCCCCCTGTCGGCCCTGGCCGACGCGGTGCTGTTCGCCCGCGGCCTCGTCTCCGAACCCGCCAACATCCTGCATCCCGAGGAGTTCGCCCGGCGGGTCAAGGCGCTGGAGAGCCTCGGCCTCGAGGTCGAGATTCTCGGCGAGGCCGAGATGACCAAGCTCGGCATGGGCGCCCTGCTCGGCGTCGGCCAGGGCAGCCGCCGCGAAAGCCAGCTCGCCGTGGTCCAGTGGAAGGGCGCGGCCGATCCCAAGGCCCCGCCCGTCGCCTTCGTCGGCAAGGGCGTGTGCTTCGACACCGGCGGCATCAGCCTCAAGCCCGCCGACGGCATGGAGGACATGAAGTGGGACATGGGCGGCGCCGCCGCCGTGGCCGGCGTCATGCACGCCCTGGCCGGCCGCAAGGCCAAGGTCAACGCCGTCGGCGTGCTGGGCCTGGTCGAGAACATGCCCGACGGGAACGCCCAGCGCCCCGGCGACGTCGTCACCTCGATGTCGGGCCAGACCATCGAGGTCATCAACACCGACGCCGAGGGCCGGCTCGTGCTCGCCGACGCGCTCTGGTACTGCCAGGACCGCTTCAAGCCCCGGTTCATGATCGACCTCGCCACCCTCACCGGCGCGATCATCATCTCGCTCGGCAACGACTACGCCGGCCTGTTCAGCAACGACGACGACCTGTCGGAGAACCTGCTGGCCGCCTCCAAGGCGACGGGCGAGCCGCTGTGGCGCCTGCCCCTGCCCGCCCAGTACGAGAAGCAGATCGAGAGCATGATCGCCGACATGAAGAACATCGGCGGGCGCGCCGGCGGCTCGATCACCGCCGGGCTGTTCCTGCAGAAGTTCGCCAACGGCCTGCCCTGGGCTCACCTCGACATCGCCTCGACCGCCTGGAAGAAGCCGTCGACGGCCTCGTCGATCCCGGAAGGCGCCACGGGCTTCGGCGTGCGGCTGCTGAACCAGCTCGTCGCCGACAAGTACGAGGACTGAGATGGCCGGTCCCTGCGAGGTCTGGTTCTACCACCTGGAGCGCACGGCGCTCGACCAGGCCTTGCCGGAACTGCTGGAGAAGACGCTCGCGCGCGGCTGGAAGGCCGTCGTGCGGGCGCGCGGCCAGGACCGTCTCGACCACCTGGACGGCTGGCTGTGGAGCTGGCGCGACGACGCCTTCCTGGCCCACGGCCTGGCGGGCGAGCCCCAGGCCGGCCGCCAGCCGATCCTGCTCACCCTCGATCAGGACAACGCCAACGGCGCCGAGGCGCTTTTTCTGATCGACGGCGCGGAACCGGGCTCGCTCGAAGGCTTTCAACGTTGCATCCTGCTGTTCGACGGCCGCGACGAGAGCGCGCTCGCCGGGGCGCGGGAGCGTTGGCGCGCGTTCAAGGGCGCGGGCCACGCCGTCAGCTATTGGAAGCAAGGCGCCGAGCGCGGCTGGGAGAAACAGGCATGAGACCGTTCTGGCTGGCCGTCGCGGCCGCAACCACGATCACGGCCTGCAGCACGCCGCCGCCGCCGGTCGAGCCTCAGCGCCCTGCGCCGCCGCCCGCTCCCGCGCCGCCGCCGGTCGCGCCCGCCCCGGTCGCCGACCAGTGCGGATCGGCCGCGCTGAAGTATCTGATCGGCCGGCCCAAGACCGACATCCCGGTGCCGACCGACCCGTCCAAGCGGCGGGTGCTGTGCTCCAGCTGCCCGGCCACGATGGACTATCGGCCCGACCGCCTGAACATCGTCTACGACACCCAGACGGGGATCATCAAAGAGGTGAAGTGCGGCTGACCCCGCGCGCCTAGAGCGGCTCTTCGATCAGGCCCTGCACGAACGGCGCGATCCATGAGTTGCGCGCCCGGCGCAGCCGCTCGGCGTGGAAGATGTGCGCCAGGTCGGCATAGGCGCGGTCGAAATCGTCGTTGATGACGACGTAGTCGAACTTCTCCCACTGGGCGACCTCGTCCTTGGCGCGGCTGAGACGCATGCGGATCACCGACTCGCTGTCCTGGGACCGCGCGTGGAGCCTGCGGCTCATCTCGCCGATCGACGGCGGCATGACGTAGACTTTCACCGCGTCTTCAGGCGCATAGGCCGAAATCTTCATCGCCCCCTGGAAGTCGATGTCGAACAGCACGCTGTCGCCGCGCTCCAGCGCCGCCATGATCGGGGCCTTGGGGCTGCCATAGCGGTTGCCGTAGACCTCGGCCCATTCCAGGAAGGCGTCGTTCTCGATCATGTCGTCGAACGAGAGCCGGTCGACGAAGTGATAGTCCCGCCCGTCGTGCTCGCCCGGACGCGGCTGGCGCGTGGTCGCCGAGATCGACAGGTGCAGGTCGGCATGGTCGGCGATCAGTCGGCGGGTCAGCGAGGTCTTGCCGACGCCGGAGGGGCTGACGACCATCATCATCAGGCCCCGGCGCGGCAGGTGGGGATCATTCGACATTCTGCACCTGTTCGCGAAGCTGCTCGATCACCGCCTTGAGCTCCAGCCCGGTGGCGGTCAGGGCGGCGGTGGCCGATTTCGAGCAGAGGGTGTTGGCCTCGCGCATGAATTCCTGCGCCAGGAAATCGAACTTGCGTCCGACCGCGCCGTCCGTGGCGATCAGCGTCCGCGCCGCGCCGACGTGGCCCGCCAGCCGGTCCAGCTCCTCGCGCACGTCCGCCTTCACCGCCAGCATGGCGGCCTCCTGCACGATGCGATCCTCCAGGCCGGCCATGTCGCCGGTCAGTTCCGACATGCGCTTGACCAGCCGCTCCTTCAAGGCCGCCGGCTGCGCCGCCGCCTCGCCCTCGGCCCCGGCCACCAGCGCGCCGATGCGGTCGACCAGTCCGGTCAGCACCGGCGACAGGCTGGCGCCCTCGTCCCGGCGAGCGGCGCGCAGGCCGTCCAGCGCCCGGGCGATCGAGGCCGCCATGGCCGCCTCGATCCCGGCCTTGGCTTCGGCGTCGTCGGTCTCGTCGGCGGTCTCGACCACGCCTCGCAGGGCCAAGAGGCCGTCGGCGGCCGGCGGCGCGGCGCGGCCGGCCTCGACCAGCGGCGCCAGCAACGCCAGATAGCGTTCGACCTGATCGAGATTGACCCGCACCGCGCCGGCCGTCTCGGCCCTGCGGGCCTGCAGGCCGATGGTGATCTGCCCGCGCTGGAACCGGGCCTGGGCGCCCTCGCGGGCGGCGCGCTCGAGCGCGTCGAAGCCCGGCGGCCCGCGGAAACGGGCCTCGAGATTGCGGCCGTTGACCGAACGGGCCTCCACGGCCCAGGTCCAGGCGCCCTCGCCCCCCTCTTCCCGGGCGAACCCGGTCATGCCCGACAAGGCCATGGTCAGTGCTCCCGCGCCTGCTCGATCCGCCGCCAGCGGGCCACGTTGCGGGCGTGCTCGTCCAGCGTGCCCGAAAAGGCGTGGCCGCCGGTGCCGTCGGCGACGAAATAGAGGTCGGCGGTCTTGGCCGGATCGAGCACGGCCGCCAGCGAGGCGCGCCCCGGATTGGCGATCGGCGTCGGCGGCAGGCCGACGATCACATAGGTGTTGTAGGGCGTGTCCGACTGCAGCTCCGACTGGCGGATGCCGCGGCCCAGGGGCCGCCCACGGGTCAGGCCGTAGATGATGGTCGGGTCGGACTGCAGCTTCATGCCCTGGCGCAGCCGGTTGATGAACACCGCCGCGATGCGCGGGCGCTCGTCCGGCTTGGCCGTCTCCTTCTCGACGATCGAGGCCATGACCACGGCCTGCTCGGGGTGCTCGAAAGGCAGGCCGGGCTGGCGCTGGGCCCAGAGCTGTTCGAGCAGGGCGTCGCGATCGTTCATCATGCGCTGGAGCACCGCCGCGCGGTCCTCGCCGCGCTGGACCTCGTAGGTTTCGGGCAGGATGGCGCCCTCGGGCGGCACCGGCGCCGAGCCGGTCAGGACGTCTTCCTTCATCAGCACGTCGACGGCCATCTCCGAGGTCATGCCCTCGGGAATGGTGACGAAGTGGCGGACGACCCGGCCGTGGCGGATATTGTCGATCACCGTCGCCATCGAGGCGCGGGACGGGAACTCGTATTCGCCGGCCTTGAGCCGCTTGGCCGCGCCGCTGATCTGGGCGGCGACCAGGAACACGGCCGACGAGCCGATCACGTGCTCGCTGCGCAGGGTCTGGGCGATCTCGGTGATGCCGCCGCCCTGCCGCAGCAGGACGGTGGTGCTGTCGCCCTCGCGCGCGGCCGGCCCCGGGCCGAACCAGCTCCACAGCCCCCAGAGGGCCGCCACGGCGACGATGACGGCCAGGGTGGCCGCCGCGCTGCCGCCCATGATGGCGAGACGCTTGCGAAGGGGAAGCGCCGCCTTCCGCTTCGCTTTGGCCGGCGGTCGCTTCCGGGGGGTCACGGCGCCTTCTTGAGCACGAGCGAGGCGTTGGTGCCGCCGAAGCCGAAGCTGTTCGACATGGCGATGTCGATCTTCATCGGCTTGGCCTTGTGGGGCACGAGGTCCATCGCCGTCTCGACCGAGGGGTTGTCGAGATTGATCGTCGGCGGCGCGACCTGGTCGCGCAGGGCCAGGGCGACGAACGCCGCCTCGACCGCGCCGGCGGCGCCGAGCAGGTGGCCGATGGCCCCCTTGGTCGAGGACATGGTCGCCTTCGACGCGGCCTCGCCCAACAGGCGCTCGACCGCCCCCAGCTCGATGCCGTCGGCCATGGTCGAGGTGCCGTGGGCGTTGATGTAGTCCACCTGGTCCGGCGACAGCTTGGCGTCGGCCAGCGCCGCCTTCATGGCGCGATAGCCGCCGTCGCCGTCCTCGGCCGGCGCGGTGATGTGGTAGGCGTCGCCGGACAGGCCGTAGCCGACCACCTCGGCGTAGATCTTGGCCCCCCGCGCCTTGGCGTGTTCGTACTCCTCAAGCACGACCACGCCCGCGCCCTCGCCCATCACGAAGCCGTCGCGATCCCTGTCATAGGGGCGCGAGGCCTTTTCGGGCGTGTCGTTGAAGGCTGTGGCCACGGCGCGGCAGGCGATGAAGCCGGCGATGCCGACCTGGCAGACCGAGGCTTCGGCCCCGCCGGCGACCATCACGTCGGCGTCGCCGTACTTGATCAGGCGCGTGGCGTCGCCGATGGCGTGCGCGCCGGTGGCGCAGGCCGTCACCACCGCGTGGTTCGGCCCCTTGAAGCCGTAGCGGATCGACACCTGGCCGGACGCCAGGTTGACCAGCGCCGACGGGATGAAGAACGGATTGACCCGGCGCGGGCCCTTCTCGTGCAGCTCGATGGCGGTCTTGGCGATGGTGTCGAGGCCGCCGATGCCCGAGCCGATGATGACGCCCGTGCGCTCGCGCTCGTGCTCGTCCTCGGGGGTCCAGCCGGCGTCCTTCACGGCCTCGTCGGCGGCGGCCATGGCGTAGAGGATGAAGTCGTCCACCCGGCGCTGGTCGCGGGGGGCCATGGTCAGGTCGGGGTTGAAGGAGGCCGGATCGTCGGGCGAGCCGCCGCCGCGTCCGTCGACGCGCGGGACCTCGCAGGCCACCTTGCAGGCGTAGTCGGTCGGGTCGAAAGCCGTGATGCGGCCGGCGCCGGACTTGCCTTCCAGCAAGGCCTTCCACGTATGATCCTTGCCCCAGCCGAGCGGGGTGATCATGCCAATTCCGGTGATGACGACACGACGCATGACGTAAAATACTCCTCCCGACCTAGGCCGAAACGCAAGACGCCGCGCCCGCGGTGGCCCGCGCGGCGCGGCGTTGAGTCCTGGCGATACGCAGACGCTTACGCGCCGGTGCGCTCGCTGATGAACTTCACGGCGTCGCCGACCGTTTGGATGTGCTCGGCGGCGTCGTCCGGAATCTCGATGTCGAACTCTTCTTCGAACGCCATGACCAGCTCGACGTTGTCGAGGCTGTCGGCGCCGAGGTCGTCGATGAAGGAGGCCTTTTCGGTGACCTTCTCCGGATCGGCGTCGAGGTGCTCGATCACGATCTTACGGACGCGTTCGAGGATATCGGACATACACAAAAATCCCTTGCTGGTGAGGTCCGCGGCGGGAGGAACTGTGAAAGCTTCGCCGAGGCGCGGTTTCGAAAAACCTTGTTGGACAGCCCGTCTCTTTCGAAGGATCGCCGAGGTTCCCTTTTCGCCTAGCACGTTCCTTTTGGCGCGACTAGCGGGGAGGCGATCCGAGGCGGGCCACGGAAATCAGATCATCGCCATGCCGCCGTTGACGTGCAAGGTCTGACCGGTGACGTAGGCGGCTTCGTCCGAGGCCAGATAGACGCAAGCCGCTGCAATATCAGAGCCTTCGCCCAGTTTTCCGGCCGGGATCGTCCGCAGGATCTGCTCCTTCTGCTGGTCGTTCAGGGCGTCGGTCATCGGGCTGGCGATGAAGCCGGGCGCGATGCAATTCACGGTGACGTTACGACTGGCGACTTCCTGGGCGAGGGCTTTCGAGAAGCCGATCATGCCGGCCTTGGACGCGGCGTAGTTGCTCTGCCCCGGGTTTCCCGTGACCCCGACCACCGAGGTGATGCCGATGATTCGACCATGGCGGCGCTTCATCATCCCCTTGAGGGCGGCCCGGCTCAGGCGGAAATAGCCTTCGAGATTGACCTTGATGACCGTCTCCCAGTCCTCGTCCTTCATGCGCAGCAGCAGGCCGTCGCGGGTGACGCCGGCGTTGGCGACCAGGATGTCGACGGGCGCGCCCGCCGCCTGCTCCGCCGCGCCGATCAGGCCGTCGACGGCGGCGGGGTCCGACAGGTTGGCGACGACGGACGAGACGCGCCCGCCCAGTTCGCCGGCCAGGGCTTCGAGGGCGGCCTCGCGGGTGCCCGACAGCACCACATGGGCGCCCTGGGCGTGCAGGGAACGGGCGATGGCGCCGCCGATGCCGCCGGTGGCGCCGGTGACCAGCGCCGTCTTGCCGGAAAGATCGAACATGTGAGCGGTCCTCTTTAGAGAGACTTGGCGAAGGCTTCGAGGTCGGCCGGCGCGTTCAGCGGCGTGGCCTCGGCCTCGGCGGCGATGCGCTTGACCATGCCCGACAGCACCTTGCCGGCGCCGGCTTCGGCGAAGCGGGTCACGCCGCCCTCGCCCGCCAGCCATTCCATGCTCTCGCGCCAGCGCACCCGGCCCGTCACCTGCTCGACCAGCAGCCGACGGATGGTTTCGGGATCGTGCGTCGGCCGCGCCGTGACGTTGGCCACCAGCGGCGCGCGCGGGGCGAGGATCGCGGTCTCGGCCAGGGCCTTGGCCATCTCGTCGGCGGCCGGCTGCATCAGCGGGCAATGGAACGGCGCCGAGACGTTCAGCGGAATGGCGCGCGCGCCCAGCTCCTTGGCCTTCTCGACGGCGCGGTCGACCGCCGCCTTGGCGCCGGAGATCACCACATTGCCCTGGTTGTTGTCGTTGGCCACGACGCAGACGCCGACCTCGGCGCCGGCCCTTGCGGCCTCTTCGGCCAGGGCGACGTCGGTCCTGGGGCCGATCAGGGAGGCCATCGCCCCCTCGCCCACCGGCACGGCCCGCTGCATGGCCTGGCCGCGCAGTTTGAGCAGGCGCGCGGTGTCCGACAGGCTGATCGCGCCCGCCGCCGCCAGGGCGGAATATTCGCCGAGGCTGTGGCCGGCGACGAAGGCGGCCCGCTCGATCCCGACGCCGAATTCGGCCTCCAGGGTGCGGATCACCGCCAGGCTGACCGCCATCAGGGCCGGCTGGGCGTTCTCGGTCAGGGTCAGGTCGGCCTCGGGGCCGTCGCGCATCAGGACGGACAGCTTCTGCTTCAGCGCCTCGTCGACCTCCTCGAACACCGCGCGCGCCGGCGCGAAGGCTTCGGCCAGGCTGGCGCCCATGCCGACGGCCTGGCTGCCCTGGCCGGGGAAGATGAAAGCGAAGCTCATGGCAAGCTCTCCGCTGAAGACGAATCCGGGCGGCAGGGTTAGGGGAAAGCTCGCCGCCGGGCAACCTTGGCGAAAACAGCGGCCTCGGAGGCTCTTGCCATGGCGCGCGGCCGGTCGGACATTCACCGCCGTCGTTCCCGTCGCGGCCGTTCGCAGCGAAACGACGGAGGAGATCGCCATGAGGATCGTTTCAGCCGCCGTCGCCCTTGCGGCCGCCCTGCCCGCCGTCGCGCTGGCGGCCCTGCCCGTCGGCGCCCCCGCTCCCAGCTTCACCGCCAAGGCCGCCCTGGCCGGCAAGGACTTCAACTTCACGCTCGACGAGGCGCTGAAGAAGGGGCCCGTGGTGCTCTATTTCTTCCCCGCCGCCTTCACCTCGGGCTGCACGCTGGAGGCCCACGAGTTCGCCGAGGCCACCGCCGAGTTCAACAAGCTGGGCGCGACGGTCATCGGGGTGACGGCCGGCAACATCGACCGCATCAGCGAGTTCTCGGTCAGCGAATGCCGCAACAAGTTCGCGGTGGCGGCCGATCCGGACCTGAGCATCGCCAAGCACTACGACTCGACCCTGGCCCTGCGGCCGGGCTGGTCGAACCGCACGTCCTACGTGGTCACGCCCGACCACAAGATCGCCTACGCCTACAGCGACCTGAAGCCCGACAACCACGTCAAGAACACCCTCGACGCGGTGAAGGCCTGGAAGACGGCGCACGGCAAATAGGCGGAACCGGTCGATGACGCCGCAGGACCAGCTCGACGGCTTCATCGACCAGTTCAGTCCGCGGGTCGCGGCCCAGGCCCGGGCCGTGCTCGACAGGATGCGCGCGCGCCTGCCCGGCGCGACGCAGCTGGTCTATGACAACTACAACGCCCTGGCGATCGCCTTCGCCGCCGGGCCGAAGCTCGCCGACGTCGTCTTCTCGATCGCCGTCTATCCGCGCTGGGTCAGCCTGTTCTTCGCCGGGGGCGTCGCGCTGGACGATCCCCTGGGCCTGCTGAAAGGCGCCGGCTCGAAGGTGCGCCACATCGTGCTGGAGACGCCCGAGACGCTGGACGAGCCCGGCGTGCGGACGCTGATCGATCAGGCGCTGGCCGCCCGCGCCATCCCCGCGGCCCCGCCGGAGACGCCGGCCCTGGTCATCAAGTCGGTTTCGGCCAGACGGCGGCCGAGACGGCCGGGCCTCACCAGCGGCGCTTGACCAGCTTGAGCATGACCCGGTCGTCGTCCGGGACGTTGGGCTGCTGCCTGACGCTGAAACTGACCTCGGTCGGCAGGGTGAACGGGCGCATCAGGCTGACCCCGACGGTGGTGTCGCCGGCCGCGCCGGCCGCGAACGACAGGGCGCCGACGTCCTGGCCGTCGACGGTCAGGGCCGAGCGCACGCCGGCGGCGGTGGTCATGACGCCGTTGATCGGCCGCCGGGCGCTCACATCCATCGACAGGTTGACGAAGTTGGCGCGCGGCAGGACGCCGAAGCCGAACTTCTGCGACATGGCCGAGCGGAAAAGGGTCGCCCCCTCGCTCCACGACGCGCCGACCTCGACCGTCCTTTTCAGATCGCGGCCATAGGTGGTCCGGTCGGCGAGATTGAGCCGCAGGCCATAGACCGGCAGGGCGTTGACCCCGTCGGCGGCGACACGGGCGGTCAGCAGGGCGTCGCCCTCGCCGGCGCGGATGTCGAACGGCAGTTCGGCCGAATAGGCCGACAGCCGGCCGTCGGCCGACGACACGGCCAGGGCCGGCGGGCGGGTAAGCGAGATGTCGGCCAGAGCCGGCGACCACGCGAAGGCCGCCGCGATGACCACGAGGTTGCGCGACATCCGCGCGGCCTGCCACATCAGAGGTTACGACTTGCTTTTCATCGCCCGGTCGAGGGCCGCGCAGTCGGTCTTCTTGCACAGGCGCGACTTCATCTCCGCCTCGATCGCGGGCTGGATGTCGCGCACCATGTTCGGCATCTGCGCCATCATCGACGGCATCTTGTCGACGACGGCGCGGCCGGTCGGGCCTTCATAGAAGGCGACCAGCCCGCGCAGTTCCTCGACCGAGAAGGTCCGGGCGATCAGGTCGCCGAACCGGTCGCCAAGGGCCGGACCGACCGCGACGACGCTCTCCTTCACGGAGTCGACGATAGCCTGACGCTGGGCCGCGTCCAGATCGGGATGCTCCTTGGCTTGCTGCTCGACGAGCATCGGCGCCAGGGCGCCCGCCATGTCGGTCAGAATCCGGTCCATATGCACGGCGGCCTCGTAGCGCCTGGCCAGGGCCAGGGCCTCGGGCGAGGCCTGGACGTCGGCCGCGAAGGCCGGCCCCGCGGCCAGTCCCATCGCCAGCGCCGCGCCGGCCAGAGCAGAAGGTTTCATCCGCATTTCCTGCGATCCCAATTCCCGCGCCGGTCAGGCGCCCGTCCACGACTCCCCAGGCTTCGCCGGTCCCACCCCACATGGCAAGGGGGAGAAACCTTGCGCTCGCCGCCGTTTTCCCGTATTAGCGCGCCCTTTCAAGGAAAGCGGTCTCACGCGGGACGCTGTCTTCTCGTTTCGGGCAAAGCCGCCCGGACGCCGCGTCAGAGCCATCGCTCGCCCCGGACCTTCCGCCGGAGCGCGCGCCGCCTTCCACAACGGAAGAAGGATCATATGGCCCTTTACGAACACGTGGTCATCATGCGGCAGGACATCTCGCCGCAACAGGCCGAAGCTCTGAACGAGCAACTCAAGACCCTGATCGAAGAAGGCGGCGGTCACATCGCCAAGATCGAATACTGGGGTCTGCGCAACCTGACCTACCGGATCAAGAAGAACCGCAAGGGTCACTATTCCCTGCTCGCCATCGACGCCCCGGCCCCGGCCGTGAAGGAGATGGAGCGCCAGCTGTCGATCAACGAAGACGTGCTGCGCTACATGACCGTCCGCGTCGAAGAGCTCGACCTGGAACTGTCGCCGATCCTGGCGCGCCGCGACCGCGACCGTGAGGATCGTGGTCCGCGCGAAGACCGCGGCCCCCGCGAAGATCGCGGTCCGCGCGAAGATCGCCCGCGTCGCGAATTCGACGAAGCCCAGGCGTAAGGAGAGCAACCGATGACCGATACGACTGCTCCCGCCGCCGCTCCGGCCGCGGCCGCCGGCGGCGCCCGCCGCCCGTTCTTCCGTCGCCGCAAGGTGTGCCCGTTCTCGGGCGCCAACGCGCCGAAGATCGACTACAAGGACGTCAAGCTCCTGCAGCGCTACGTTTCCGAGCGCGGCAAGATCGTGCCGTCGCGCATCACGGCTGTCTCGGCCAAGAAGCAACGCGAACTGGCCAAGGCCATCAAGCGCGCCCGCTTCCTCGCCCTGCTCCCCTACGTCGTGAAGTAAGAGGGGAACCGACCGATGAAAGTCATTCTGCTCGAACGCGTCGAGCGCCTGGGCGCCCTGGGCGACGTGGTCAACGTGAAGGACGGGTTCGCCCGTAACTTCCTGCTGCCCCGCTCCAAGGCCCTGCGCGCCACCAGCGCCAACCTCAAGGTCTTCGACGCCCAGCGCGCCGAGATCGAAACCCGCAACGCCAAGGCTCGCGCCGGCGCCGAAAAGGCCGGCGAGAACCTCGACGGCGCGACCTACGTCATGATCCGCCAGGCCGGCGAGAGCGGCCAGCTCTACGGTTCGGTCACCGGCCGCGACGTCGCCGACGCCGTGAACGCCGAAGGCGGCAAGATCGAGCGGTCGATGGTCGTGCTCGACAAGCCGATCAAGACCCTGGGCGTGCACCCGGTGAAGGTGAAGCTGCACTCGGAAGTCAGCGTCACCGTCAACATCAACATCGCCCGCTCGTCGGACGAAGCCGAACGCCAGGCGCGCGGCGAGAACGTCATCGCCTCGCAGTTCGAGGAAGACGCGGCGTTCGCGGCGGAAGCCGCGGCCGACCTGCTCGAAGGCGGCGCCGGCCAGCACGAGGTCGAAGGCGACTACGCCTGATAAGACTTTCGTAGAACTGCCCAAGAAGGCGGCGCGGGCCATGCCCGCGCCGCTTTTTCTTTAATCAATCGTAGACTTTCTGCGGTTCCCAATAGCCCCAGCACAGCCCATCAACTTCTTCAGGGTTCAGACAGGCCGCCCGCCAACCCGCGCAGACGGGGCGTCGGCTCAATAGCTGGGGATAGTTCATGCAACATCGTATCGTCTTGCTCGCCGCCGCTTCGGCCGGCGCCTTGCTCAGTTCCGTCGCCGCCCACGCCCAGACCGCCCCGGCCCCCGCCCAGGGGCAGCCGGCCGTCGCCGTCGAAGAGATCGTCGTCACCGGCACCCGCACCGCCGGCCGCTCGCGCCTCGACACCCTGGCGCCGGTGGACGTGGTCAACACCAAGGCGCTGCAGCAGCGCGGCTCGACCGAGCTGGCCGCCGCCCTCGCCGCCACCGTGCCGTCGATCGACTTCCCGCGCCCGGCCGTCACCGACGGCACGGACTCCATCCGTCCCGCCACGCTGCGCGGCCAGGGGCCGGACCAGACCCTGGTCCTGGTCAACGGCGCCCGGCGGCACGCCTCGGCCCTGGTCAACCTCAACGGCTCGGTCGGGCGCGGCTCGGCCGCCGTCGACCTGAACGCCATTCCCTCGACGGCTATCGACCGCATCGAGGTGCTGCGCGACGGCGCGGCCGCCCAGTACGGCTCCGACGCCATCGCCGGCGTCATCAACCTGCGCCTGCGCGAGGCCAGCTCGGGCGGCGGCGCCTCGGTGACCTACGGCCAGCACGTGACCACCGTCGACACGCCCTGGGCCGGCCGCGAGCGCGACATCAACGACGGCGCCACCGTCACCGTCGGCGCCTGGCAAGGGCTCAAGCTCGGCTCCGACGGCTTCCTGACCGTGTCGGCCGAGTACCGAAAGCAGGACTACACCAACCGCAGCGACATCGATCCGCGCGAAGCCACGCCCCGGGTCACCGGTCGGTTCGGCGACCCCGACGTCGAGGACGCCTCGGTCTATCTGAACGCCGGCAAGCCGCTGGCCGGCGGCTGGGAAGCCTATGGCTGGGCCGGCTACCAGCATCGCGACGCCTCGGCGGCGGCGACCTTCCGTCAGGCCGCCAACCCGACCCAGAACGTGCCGGCGATCTATCCGAACGGCTTCCTGCCGCTGATCACCACGGCGGTCGACGACTATTCCGTCGCCGGCGGCCTGCGCGGCGAATGGAACGGCTTCAAGATCGACACCAACCTGGTCTACGGCCGCGACGAACTGGACTACGGCGTCGAGCATTCCCTGAACGCCTCGCTCGGCGCGTCGTCGCCGACCAGCTTCGACGCCGGCGGCCTCGCCTACGACCAGCTGGTGTTCAGCGTCGATGTCGCCAAGCCCTACGACGTCGGGCTGGCCGGGCCCTTGAACGTGGCGTTCGGCCTGCAGGCGCGGCGCGAGAGCTACGAGGTCAAGGCCGGCGAGCCGAACTCCTACATCCGCGGCGCCTTCACTACGGCCCAGCCCGGCTCGCAGTCCTTCCCCGGCTTCCAGCCGAGCAACGTCGTCGACAAGGACCGCAACAACATCGGGGTCTATCTCGACCTCGAAGGCGAGGTGTTCAAGAACTTCACCGCCTCGGCCGCCGTCCGCTACGAGAACTATTCGGACTTCGGCTCCAACACGAGCGGCAAGCTGTCGGGCCGCTACGACTTCACGCCGAACCTCGCCCTGCGCGGCACCGTCTCGACCGGTTTCCGCGCCCCCAGCCTGCAACAGCAGTACTTCACCGCCACCTCGACCGTGTTCATCAACCAGACGGTCGGCGGCGTGACGGTGGCGGTGCCCTACGAGACCGGGACCTTCCCGTCGGTCAGCGCGGTGGGGACGGCGCTGGGCGGCAAGCCGCTGGAGGCCGAGACCTCGACCAACTATTCGCTGGGTTTCGTCTACCACAAGGGTCCGTTCGAGCTGACCGTCGACGCCTACAAGATCGACGTCGACAACCGCATCGTGCTGTCCGAGAACATCACCGGCAGCCCGGCCGCCGCGCCCGGCACCACGCCGCGCATCATCGCCGACCTGCTGGCGCCCTACAGCGTCACCGCCGCCCGCTTCTTCATGAACGGGGTCAACACCGAAACCACCGGCGTCGACATCGTCGCCCGCTATCACATCGCCGACGACCAGGCCGGCAACTTCGACCTGACGGCGGCCGCCAACGTCAACAACCTCGACGTCACCAAGGTGCCGACCAACTCGGTGATCTCGGGCCTTCCGGTCCCGCCGGTGCTGTTCGGCCGCCAGAACGTCCTGCGTTTCGAGGAGGGCACGCCGCAGGACAAGGTCCTGCTGCAGGGCGACTGGAACAAGGGGCCGTGGGGCGCGACGCTGAAGACCACCTTCTACGGCAACGTGCTCTCTCCCGGATCGGCCGCGGACGGCAGCGGCGACAGCCACACCGGCCGCGCCTCGATCGTCGACCTCGAAGGCCGCTACGAGATCGTCCACGGGCTGCGGCTGGCTGTCGGCGCCGACAACCTGTTCGACCAGTATCCTCTGAACGTCCCGGCCAACCTCAACACCAGCGGGCTGGCCCCGTTCAGCTCGTTCTCGCCCTTCGGCTTCAACGGGCGGTTCGTCTACACCCGCCTGACCTACAACTGGTGAGCCCGGTTCCAGGGTGACAAGACGGGGCGGCTCGGCTATCCGGGCCGCTCTTTTCGCTTTCATCCCGCCAATCGTCCACAGGCCGCCGCGAAGTTGTGGACGACGTGAAACCGTCGCATGGCGGGCGGGATCGGTTTGGCTATCGTTAAGACATGTCCCTGGTGCCCGCGCTTGATCTGAGACCTGTCGAGGGCGACATCGCCGTCAACCAGGCTCCCTCCAACATCGAAGCCGAACAGGCTCTGCTCGGCGCGATCCTGTTCGACAACGCCGCCTACGAGCGCCTGTCCGACCAGCTCCAGGCCCGCCACTTCTACGAGCCCTTCCACAGCCGCCTGTTCTCGGCTCTGGAGGAATACATCCGCAAGGGCCAGTTGGCCGAACCCATCGTGCTGATGGAGCGGTTCAAGCGCGACCCGGCGTTCGAGGAGCTGGGGGGGCTGCGCTATCTGGCCGACCTGGTCGACCGGGCCCCGCCGGCCGCCAACGCCGCCGAATACGGCCGGGTGGTCTACGACCTGGCCATGCGGCGCGAGTTGATCCGCATCGGCGGCGAGATCGCCAACACCGCCCACACCGACGCCGAGCGCAACGCCCGCGACCAGATCGAGGGCGCCGAACAGCAGCTCTACGCCCTGGCCGAAAGCGGCGCGCCCTCGACGGGCTTCGTCAGCTTCTCCGACGCCCTGCGCGGCGCCGTCGAGATGACCGCCGAGGCCTACAGCCGCGACGGCGGCCTGGCCGGGGTCTCCACCGGCCTGATCGACCTCGACCAGAAGATCGGCGGCCTGCACCCGTCGGACCTGATCATCCTCGCCGGCCGCCCGTCGATGGGTAAGACGGCGCTGGCCACCAACATCGCCTTCAGCGTGGCCAAGAGCTACGCCTGGGAGCCCCAGCCGGACGGGTCGAAGAAGACGGTCAACGGCGGCGTGGTCGCCTTCTATTCCTTGGAAATGTCGTCCGAACAGCTGGCCCTGCGTCTGCTGGCCGACGCCTCGGGCGTGTCCGGCGACCGGCTGCGCAAGGGCGAGATCGACTCGCACGAGTTCGGCCGGGTCCGCGACGCGGCGATGGAGATCCAGGACGCGCCGCTCTACATCGACGCCACCGGCGGCCTGTCCATCGCCAAGCTGACCGCCCGCGCCCGTCGCCTCAAACGTCAGGTCGGCCTCGACCTGATCATCGTCGACTACCTGCAGCTCGTCACCGGCTCGGACCTGGGCGCCAACGCCAACCGCGTGCAGGAGGTCAGCCAGATCACCATGGGCCTCAAGGCCCTGGCCAAGGAGCTGAGCGTCCCGGTCATCGCCCTGTCGCAGCTGTCGCGTCAGGTCGAGCAGCGCGACGACAAGCGGCCGCAGCTTTCCGACCTGCGTGAATCCGGCTCGATCGAGCAGGACGCCGACATGGTCTGGTTCGTCTATCGCGAAAGCTACTATCTCGGCCGCGCCGAGCCGCGCGAGGGCACGCCCGAGCACCTGACCTGGCAGGAGGACCTCGACCGGGTGCAGAACCTGGCCGAAGTGATCATCGCCAAGCAGCGTCACGGTCCGATCGGCACGGTGAAGCTGTCGTTCAACTCCGACACCACCAAGTTCGGCAACCTGGCCCGCGACGGCCGTTACGACGTCCGGTGACGGCGATGGCGCGCAAGCCGCTTCCCCCGACCCGGCGGGCGTTCTAAGCCGGGCCATGTCCTACGCCCCCGTCACCCGCCTCACCGTCGATCTCGACGCGCTGGCCCACAACCACGCCCTCCTGCGCAAGGAGGCCCGGGGAGCCGAGGTCGCGCCGGCGGTCAAGGCCGACGCCTACGGCCTGGGCGCAGGCCCGGTCGCGACCCGCCTGTGGGCCGAGGGCGCGCGCGCCTTCTTCGTGGCCCGGCTGCACGAGGGCGAGGCCCTGCGCGCCGCCCTAGGCGCGCGCGACGCGGTCGTCTACGTGCTGGACGGCGTCCCGTCCGGCGCCGCGCCCAGGCTGGCCGCCGCCGGCCTGACGCCGGTGCTCAACAGCCTGCCGCAGATCGACGAATGGCTGGCCTTCTGCGCCGGCGGCCCGCGCCTGCCCGCCGCGCTCCATGTCGACACCGGCATGAACCGGCTGGGGTTGCGGATCGAGGAGACCGAGGCCCTCGTCGCCTCCCGCCGCCTCGACGAGGCCCGCATCGAACTGGTGATGAGCCACCTAGCCTGCGCCACCGATCCGCTGAGCGCGATGAACGGCCGCCAGGTCCAGGCCTTCAAGGCGGTCGAGCGCCTGTTCCCCGACGCGCGCGCCAGCCTGGCCAATTCCGGCGGCGTCTTCCTGGGCGAGGACTTCCTGTTCGACATGGTGCGGCCGGGGATCTGCCTCTACGGCGGCGGCCCGTTCGGCCGCCCGGACGCGCGCCTGCGGGCCGTCGCCCGTCTGGAAGCGCAGATCCTGCAGGTTCGCGCCGTGCCGCCGGGCGAGGCTGTCGGTTATGGCGGCCTGCACAGGGCGCAGACCGGCATGCGGATCGCCACCCTGGCCGCCGGCTACGCCGACGGCGTGCTCAGGGCCGCGAGCCCCGGCGCGCGCTGCTGGTTCGCCGGCGCGCGGCGGCCCCTGCTCGGCCGCATGTCGATGGACCTCATGGCGATCGACGTCACCGGATGCGACGAGGCGCGGCCGGGCGAAATGGTCGAGCTGCTCGGCCCCGAGGTTCCGCTCGACGAAATCTCGACGGCGGCGGGCACCGCCGCCTACGAAACCCTCGTGCGGTTGTCGCCGAGGGCCGAGCGTATCTATGTCGGCGCCGCCGGCTAGGACGGCGCCGACGAAATCGCAGCCGAGATCAGCCGCTCGACTTGGCCAGGGCTTCCAGGCGACCGGCGTCGACCGCGTTCACCGCGTTGCGCAGGTCGTCGATGCTGGCCGAACCGTCCGCCTGCACCATGAAGCGGCCGCCGACGAGCACGCCGTACTTGCCGGTCTTGGCGGCGCGGTCGTACTCCTCGGTGGTCATCCGGCCGTTGACCTGCCCGACCTTCTCATAGCCGGTGGCCGTCTCCTTGCTGGACTGCACGCTCAGCGCGCTGGCCATGCCGGCCAGACCCGCCGCCCCGCCCAGGTCGGTGATGTCGAGGGTGAACCGGTCGTCGCCCTTGGCGTAGACCGCCTTGGCCGACGAGCCCTGCAGACCGGCGACGCCGCCGGCGGCGGTCTCGACGGAATCACGCGCGTAACCGGCGACGCCCTCGGGCAGCAGGACCTTCAGCGTCTCGCCGGGCACGGCCTGGACGGTCTTGCCCGAACCGTCCTGGGCGGCCTGGGCGGCGGCCTGCATCTGTTCGGACGCCGCCTGCAGCTTGCCGAGGTCGACCTTGGCGCCGCCGACGTTCACCGAGCCCGACAGCCGGCTGTTCTGGGCCAGCCCGCCGGTGGCCATCGCCGTCATGCCGGCCACCGCGCCGCCGATCGCCCCGACCACGAGGAACAGCACCACCGCGACGATGATCGTCACCACGGTGTAGCCGACCGCCTTCTCCTGCGGGACCTTCATCAGCTTGGGCAGGCCCAGATAGAGCAGGTAGAGGCCGTAGAGCCCGCCGAGCGCGGCGATGATGGCCAGCGGCGGAAACAGGTTGAGCACGCCCGCCACCCAGCCGGCGGTGCCGGTGTAGGCCGCCACCTTGAAGGCCTGGAGACGGTTCTTCTGCCCATCGAAGCTAGACGCCAGGGCGTCGATCACCAGCGCCAGGATGAACACCGAGACCAGGCTCAGCGCATAGGTGACGATGGCCAGCACGATCCCCTGAATCAGCGGCGGATGGATGCTGACGCCGAACATGCCGACGCCGAATATCTGTTGGCCGATCAGGGCCGCCAGCACCGGCACGGCGGCCAGGATGCAGACGTACCCGACATACAGACCTTTGATCGTCGCCGGCTCGCCGTCGATCTTGTCCCATTCGGCGGCAGGCGAAAGCAGAATCCCCTTCGCGCGGGCCACGAGCCCCGCCGGCGAAGGTTGTTGGTCGATAACGGACATCAGTGGCCCTCCGTAGCCCCTCGCCGGAGTCCGGCGGGGTAGGAGCCTACACAGGAACACGCATTTCGAGAAATAAAGTTCGATGAAACCCGCGCCGCCGGAGGTTCGCCGCCTCAAGGCGCAGCGGCTAGACTGGCCCCATCAGCGAATCAGGAGCGACCATGGCCCGCGACGGCGCCGTCTATGTCTGCCAGGCCTGCGGCGCGGCGCATTCCAAGTGGGCCGGGCAATGCAACGCCTGTGGCGCCTGGAACACCCTGGTCGAGGAGGTCCAGAGCCGCCCGCCGGGGGCGCTGGCCCCCACCCGGGCGGCCAAGCAGCGCGGCCTCGCCTTCGAGACCCTCGAGAGCGAGGTCCCCGCCCCGCCCCGGATCGCCACCGGCGTGGAAGAGTTCGACCGCGTCTGCGGCGGCGGCGTGGTGCCCGGCTCGGCCATCCTGCTCGGCGGCGATCCCGGCGTCGGCAAGTCGACCCTGTTGCTGCAGGTCTGCGGCTGGGCCGCCCAGCGCGGGGTGCGCTGCGCCTACATCTCCGGCGAGGAGGCGGTCGAGCAGGTGCGCGGGCGCGCCGGCCGCATGGGCCTGTCGGCCGCGCCGGTGAAGCTGGCCGCCGAGACGGCCGTGCGCGACATCGTCGACGGGCTGAAACGCGAGGCGTTCGACCTGGTCGTCATCGACTCCATCCAGACCCTGTGGAGCGACATGCACGACTCCGGGCCAGGATCGGTGACCCAGGTGCGCGCCGCCGCCGGCGAGCTGGTGCGGCTGGCCAAGAAGCGCGGGATCGCCGTCGTCCTGGTCGGCCACGTCACCAAGGACGGCCAGATCGCCGGCCCGCGCGTGGTCGAGCACATGGTCGACGCCGTGCTGTCGTTCGAGGGCGAGCGCGGCTATCCCTTCCGCATCCTGCGCGCGGCCAAGAACCGCTTCGGCGCCACCGACGAGATCGGCGTGTTCGAAATGGGCGATTCCGGCCTGCGCGAGGTCAAGAACCCCTCGGCCCTGTTCCTCAACGACGGCGGCGAACGGGCGGCCGGGGCGGCGGTGTTCGCCGGCATCGAGGGCTCGCGCCCCGTGCTGGTCGAGTTCCAGGCCCTGGTGGCCCCGTCCGCCTACGGCACGCCGCGCCGGGCGGTGGTCGGCTGGGATTCGGGGCGGCTGGCCATGGTGCTGGCGGTGCTGGAGGCGCGCTGCGGCCTCGGCTTCGGCGACAAGGACGTCTATCTGAACGTCGCCGGCGGCCTGCGCATCAGCGAGCCGGCGGCCGACCTCGCCGCCGCCGCCGCCCTCGCCTCGTCCGCCCTCGACGCCCCCCTGCCCCAGGACTGCGTGGTGTTCGGCGAGGTCAGCCTGTCCGGCGAGGTCCGTTCGGTCAGCCGGATGGAATCACGCCTCAAGGAAGCCGCGAAACTGGGGTTTGGTCGCGCCCTCGGCCCTGCGGGGGCGGGGGATGTGGCGCCGTTCATCATAACCGGTGTAAGTCGTCTTGCGGACGCGGTGCGTCGCGTGGGCGACCAGGTTTGGACCTAGATCAGGGCGAGGAGGCCCAGTGACGCTTTTCGACATCATCGCCGTTCTGATCCTTGGCGTGTCGGCGTTCATCGGCTTCGTCCGCGGCGCCACGCGAGAGGTGATGACGGTGCTGGCCTTCGTCCTGGCCGCCCTGCTCGCCGTCTTCGCCCTGCGCCTGACCGGCCCCCTGGCGCGGCACATGATCCACCCCGACTGGGCCGCCAACGCGGCGGCGGTTGTGATCGTGTTCGTGGCGGCCTATATCGCGCTTCGGATACTGGGCGCCGGCCTGACGCGCAGGATTCACAACACCGAGGCGCTCGGCACGGTCGACCGCACCATCGGCGTCGGCTTCGGCCTGATTCGGGGCCTGGTCCTGCTCGGCGTGTTCAACCTGGTGTTCAACCTGGCCACGCCGCCCGAACGGGTGCCGCACTGGATTTCCGGCGCGGCGCTTTACCCGCTTTCGGGAGCCTGCGCGACCGCGCTGCGGGCGATGGCGCCCGAAGGGTCGGCCATGGCCGACCGGTTCGGACCGGCCATCGAGAAAGCCGTCAAGGACGGCGCCTCGGACGACGCCGGCTCGCCGGAGCGAGCTTCCAAGGATCAGGCCGCGGAAAAGTCGCCCTACGACGACAAGTCTCGGAAGGCGATGGATGAAATGGTGGAGAAATCGCGGCGATGATCACCCCCGCCTCCTCGCGCGACACGTTTTCGGCGCCGGTGTTCCGCGACGCGGACGACGACCGGCCGCGTCTCGAATGCGGCGTCTTCGGCGTCTATGACACCGACGAGGCCAGCGCCATCGTCGCGCTCGGCCTGCACGCCCTGCAGCATCGCGGCCAGGAGGCCTGCGGCGTCGCCTCGTTCGACGGCCAGCGGTTCCACACCGAACGCCACATGGGCCACGTCGGCGACGCCTTCACCGGCCCGGACCTCGTCCAGCGCCTGCCCGGCCACAGCGCCATCGGCCACACTCGCTACTCGACCGCCGGCGGCAGCTTCATCCGCAACGTCCAGCCGATGTTCGCCGACCTCGAGGCCGGCGGCGTCGCCCTGGCCCACAACGGCAACCTGACCAATTTCCTGGCCCTGCGCGAACGCCTGGTGGCCGAAGGCGCCATCTTCCAGTCGACCTCGGACTCCGAGGCCATCCTCCACCTGATCGCCCGCTCGCGTAAGGCCAAGGTCGTCGACCGCTTCATCGACGCCCTGTCGCAGATCGAGGGCGGTTACGCCCTGGTGGCCCTGACCAACAAGAAGATGATCGGCGTGCGCGATCCGCTCGGCATCCGCCCGCTGGTGCTCGGCGAACTGGACGGCAAGCCCGTCCTCGCCTCCGAGACCTGCGCCCTCGACATGATCGGCGCCCGCTTCGTGCGCGACGTCGAGCACGGCGAGATGGTGGTGATCTCCGAGACCGGCGTCGAATCGCTGCGTCCCTTCCCCGCCTCGCACGCCCGCCCGTGCGTGTTCGAGTACGTCTATTTCGCCCGCCCCGACAGCGTGGTGAACGGCCGCTCGGTCTATGACGTGCGCAAGCGCATGGGCCGCCGGCTGGCCATGGACAGCGGCGTCGAGGCCGACGTCGTGGTGCCGGTGCCCGACAGCGGCGTGCCCGCCGCCCTCGGCTACGCCCAGGAAAGCGGCGTGCCGTTCGAGATGGGCATCATCCGCAACCACTATGTCGGCCGCACCTTCATCCAGCCGACCCAGGGCGTGCGCGAACTGGGCGTGCGCATGAAGCACAGCCCCAACCGCGCCGTGCTGGCCGGCAAGCGCGTGGTGCTGATCGACGACTCCATCGTGCGCGGCACCACCTCGCTGAAGATCGTCCGCATGGTCCGCGAGGCCGGCGCCAAGGAGGTGCACCTGCGCTCGGCCTCGCCGCCGATCAAGTGGCCGGACTTCTACGGCATCGACATGCCCGACCGCGACAAGCTGCTGGCCGCCACCAAGTCGCTGGAGGAGATGGCCAAGTTCCTCGAGGTCGACAGCCTGGGCTTCCTGTCGGTCGAGGGCCTCTACTGGGCCATGGAGGCCGGCGTCCGCGACCCGGCCAACCCCCAGTTCACCGACCACTACTTCACCGGCGACTATCCGACCCGGCTGCTCGACCGGGAAATCGCCGAGGGCCGCACCGAGGCGGTCGAGCGGCAGCTCTCGTTCCTCGTCAGCGCGTGAACCAAACCGCCGGCAGCTTCGTCCGGCGCGCTCTCGGCCGGCTGAGACCCGATCCCTATATCCTGGCGCTGCTGGGCATGGTCGTGCTCGCCTCGCTGTTGCCGGCGCGCGGCGAGGCCGCCGTCGGACTGGGCTGGGCGACCAAGCTCGCCATCGCCCTGCTGTTCTTCCTGCATGGCGCCAAGCTGTCGCGCGAGGCGGTGATCGCCGGGATCGCCCATTGGCGGCTGCACCTGACCGTGCTCGCCTCGACCTTCGTGCTGTTTCCGATCCTCGGCCTGGGCGTGATGCTCTTGCCCGAAACGATCCTGCCACGGCAACTGGCCCTGGGCGTGCTGTTCCTGTGCTGCCTTCCCTCGACGGTGCAGTCGTCGATCGCCTTCACCGCCATCGCCCGCGGCAACGTCGCCGCCGCCGTCTGCGCCGCCTCGGCCTCAAACCTGTTCGGCATCGCCCTGACGCCTCTGCTGGCCGCGATGCTGATGGGTACGCAGGGCGGGTTCGCGCCCAGCGCCGTCGAGGGCGTCGTCGTGCAACTGCTCGCGCCCTTCGTCGCCGGCCAGGTCGCCCGCCCGTGGGTCGGCCGCTGGGTCGACAAGCACAAGCGCCTGACCGGCCTGGTCGACCGGGGTTCGATCCTGCTGGTGGTCTATACCGCCTTCAGCGAGGCTGTGGTCGGCGGCCTGTGGCGCAAGGTCGACCTGGTCGAGATCGTCATCCTGCTGATCGTCTGCGCGGCGCTGCTCGCCGTGGTGCTGGCCGTCACCGCCTACGGCTCGCGGCTGATGGGCTTCGATAAAGAGGACGAGATCACCATCGTCTTCTGCGGCTCGAAAAAGAGCCTGGCCTCGGGCGTGCCCCTGGCCGGCATCCTGTTCCCCGGCGCGGCCGCCGGAGTAATGGTGCTGCCGCTGATGCTGTTCCACCAGATCCAGCTGATGGCCTGCGCGGTGATCGCCCAGCGCTACGCCGCGCGCGCCAAGGCCGGATAAAGCCGCGTACGGTCTTTTTTTCCGGGCCCGCAGGTCTTAGGAACGGCCGCGACATCCCCGCCGCGGCGGGTCACGGAGTTCCAAGTGTCCAAAGCTGACAAGCCCCTCGCCGGCCGCATCGCCCTCGTCACCGGCGCCTCGCGCGGCATCGGCCGCGCCGCCGCCCTAGCCCTGGCCGAGGCCGGCGCCCACGTGGTCGCCACGGCCCGCACCCAGGGCGGCCTGGAGGAGCTGGACGACGCCATCCGCGCGGCGACGGGCGAGCGCGCCACCCTGGTCCCGCTGGACCTCGCCAACGGCGACGGGATCGACCAGCTGGGCCTGGCCCTGCACCAGCGCTTCGGCAAGCTGGACATCCTGGTCCATTCCGCCGCCATGCTCGGCGGCCTGTGGCCGGTGTCGCACATGGACCCCAAGCAGTGGGACCGCGTCGTCGCCTTGAACCTGACGGCGGTCTATCGCCTGATCCGCTCGTTCGAGCCGCTGTTGAAGGCCGCCGACGGCGGCCGGGCGATCTTCCTGACCTCCGGCCGCGCGGTGCGGCCCAAGGCGTTCTGGGGAGCTTACGCCGCCACCAAGGCCGGCATGGACGCGCTGGTCCGGTGCTGGGCCGACGAGATCGAGCACACCCAGGTGCGCGCGGCGATCCTCGACCCGAACCAGATGCGCACCAAGATGCGCGCCGAGGCCTATCCGGGCGAAGATCCCGAGACCCTGCCCGATCCCGCCGAGATCGGGCCGCTGGTCGTGGAGCTGGCGGCCAGGGCCGACCTCGGCCTGCCGCACCAGGCGGTCAGCTTCAAGGACTGGAAGGCGGCCCGGTCGTAGGGCGGCCGGGCGCGGCCTAGCGAGACCGAGGGCGGCCGGTCGTGGGGCCGCGCGGACGGACCACGGCCTTGGGCGCCGGCCGGTCGGTCGCCGGCTTGGCCTTGGGCCTGGCCGGCTTGCCCTTCGCGGCGGGCTTGGCCGTCGTCGCCCGCCCGCCCTTGGGCCGCCCCGGCGCCGGACCGCTCTTGGCCTCGCCGTCGGCGTAGGGGTTCGCCCCCGACTTGATGGTGATGCGCAGCGGCACGCCCGGGATGTCGAAGCTTTCGCGCAGCGAGTTGATCAGATAGCGCCGGTAGTGGTCCGGCATCTGGTCGGCGCGCGACGAGAACAGCACGAAGGTCGGCGGCCGGGCCTTGGTCTGGGCCATGTACTTCGGCTTCACCCGCTTGCCGTTGACCGCCGGCGGCGGATGGCGCTGGATGGCCATCTGCAGCCAGTCGTTGAGGTCGCGGGTCTTGATCTTCGACGACCAGTCCTTGTGGACCTTGAACACCGCCGGCATCAGCCGTTCGACGCCGCGGCCGGTCTCGGCCGACAGGGCGATGACCGGGGTTCCCCGAACCTGAGGCAGCATGCGCTCGGCGTGCTCGATGAATTCCTTGAGCCGCGCCTGCGGGTCCTCGACCAGGTCCCACTTGGCCAGCGCGAACACCAGGCCGCGCCCTTCCCGCTCGACCAGGTCGCCGATCTGCAGGTCCTGGGTCTCGAACGGATGGGTGGCGTCCATGACCAGGATCACCACCTCGGCGAAGGTGATGGCGCGGATGGTGTCCTGGGTCGACAGCTTCTCGAGCTTCTCGTTGACCTTGGCCTTGCGGCGCAGGCCGGCGGTGTCGACCAGACGCACCTTGCGCGCGCCCCATTCCCAATCGACCGGGATGGCGTCGCGGGTGATGCCGGCCTCGGGGCCGGTCAGCAGGCGGTCCTCGCCGATCAGGCGGTTGACCAGGGTCGACTTGCCGGCGTTGGGCCGCCCGACGATGGCGATGCGGACGGGCTTGTCCTCGCCGCCCTCGGCCTCGTCGTCCTCTTCGTCCTCGCCCGGGGCCAGCGCCGCCAGGACCCCGTACAGGTCGGCCATGCCTTCGCCGTGCTCGCCGGAGATCGGCAGAGGCTCGCCCAGGCCCAGCGAGAACGCCTCGCCCGTTCCCGCGTCGCCCGCCTTGCCCTCGGCCTTGTTGGCCAGCACCACCACCGGCTTGTCCTTGCGGCGGAGGATGTCGGCGAAGATGCGGTCGAGCGGCGTTACGCCCTCGCGAGCGTCGAACACGAACAGGCAGACCTCGGCCTCGTCGATGGCCAGCTCGGTCTGGGCGCGCATCCGCGCCTCCAGGCTCTCGTCGGAGACGTCCTCGAAGCCGGCGGTGTCGATCAGTTCGAGATCGAGGTCGCCCAGCCGCCCGGTGGCGAACCGGCGGTCGCGCGTGACGCCGGGCTGGTCGTCGACGATGGCCAGCTTGCGGCCGGCCAGTCGATTGAACAGCGTGGACTTGCCGACGTTGGGCCGGCCGATGATGGCGAGTTTCAGAGGCATGAGGACGATATAGACGAGAGGCGCGCCGCTGTCGCGACGCGCCTCATCTTGCAGGATGAAGTCCGGGCCGGCCAGCGGCCGCGCGGTCAGCGGATGGCGACCAGCTCGGCCTTCTCGTTGACGACGTAGACCGTGCCGTTGGCGGCGATCGGCGAGATCAGGGCCGGGCCGCCGACGCGGATGGTCTTTTCGATCGCGCCGGTCTTGGGGTTCAGCGCGACGGCCTCGCCCTTGGTCGAGACGACGATCAGGCGGTTGGAGGCCAGGATCGGGCCCGAATAGAGCGCGACGTCCTTCGGCTTGACCTTCTTGGTCTTGCCGTTCTTGCCCGCGCCCGGCTTCTTGTTCAGCTCGGTGATCCAGTAGACCTGCCCGTTCTCGCGCGAGACGCAGATCACCTCGCCCGCCTTGGACACCACATAGACCACGTCGCCGGCCGCCCACGGGGTGGTGATGCCGACCACCGGCAGCGACCAGCGCGGCGCGCCGGTGCGCAGGTCGATGGCCGCGAACACGCCCGAATGGCTGACCGCGAACACGTCGCCCTTGTAGATCACCGGCCGGCCGGGGATGTCGCGAATCTCGGACAGGGCGTTTGTGCGGCTGGCGCGCGACAGGGCCTGGGCCCAAAGGTCGTTGCCGTTGGCGGCCTGCAGGGCGATCAGCTCGCCCGAGGCGAACGAGGCCACCACCGTGCCGTTCGACACGGCCGGGCTGGAGGCCGCCAGGATGCGGGCGGGCTCGATCAGGGCCTGATAGGTCCAGTCGGGCCGCCCGGTGGCGGCGTCGAAGGTCTGCAGCTCGTTGTCGGTCGAGACCACGATCACCTTGCCGCCCGAGACGGTGGGGGCGGCGTGGATCGGCGCCGAGACCGGCGTGCGCCAGAGCTCCTTGCCGGTGGCGGCGTCGAGCGCGGCCACGAAGCGGTAGCCGGAGGCCACGTACACCTTGCCGTCGGCCACGGCCAGGCCGCCGCCGAACGCCTCGTTGTCGCGCTTGCTCTTGAGCTTGAGGTTGGCGCGCCACACCTCGCGGCCGGAGCCGGCGTCGAGCGCGCTGACCAGGGCCTCGCCGTCCATCACGTAGACGCGGCCGCCTTCGGCCACCGGCGGCGCGGTCACGTGGCGGCGGCGGTTGTCGCCGGCGCCGAAGCCGCGCGTCCAGGCGACGGTGAAGTTCTGGGCCGCCTGCACGTGCTCGACCGATTGCTCCGGCGTGCCGCCGGGCAGCGGCCAGTCGGCGATCGGCTGGGGATCGGGCAGATAGAACTCGGCGCCCTTCAGCGTGTCTGCCACTTCCAGCTTCTGGTCGAACGCGATGATCGAGATGCGTTCGCCCTGGCTGGCGACGGCCTTGTTCTTGTCGCTGCCGTGGAAGGGGTTGATCTTGGAGACCGTCGAGCAGCCGGCCATGGCCGTCGAGGCCGCCAGGACCAGGGCGAGAGCGGTAAGCCTACGCGTTTGCATTATTGGGCGCCTCCCGCCGGTGCGGCCGGTTGGGCGGCCGGCGGCGCGCCTCCGGGAACGGCGAGACCGGGCGGCAAGGCCGCCGCCGGCGGCAGCGCCTGGGCCGCCTTGACGATCTCGGGCAGGCTCTTGGCCGAGCCGGAATCGATCAGGGCCGTCGCCGCCTGGGCGCGGCCGCGCACGCCTTCCGATGCGTCGGGCGCGATGGTGAGCACCTGGAAGTCGGCGCGCGCCTCGGCCGTCTTGCCGGCCCCGAGCTTGGCCATGGCCAAGGCCTCGCGCGCCTGGGCGCGATAAGGGTGCTTTTCTTCCGTCAAGGGTTTCAGCCTCGCCTCGATATCCCCGTACGAGGCGGTGTCCATCAGGGCGAAGGCGGATTTGAGGCGGGCCAGGTCGCCGAACAGCAGGTCCGGCGAGACCTTGGCGGCCGCGTCGAACAGCTGCACGGCCTCGGCGGTCTTGCCCTGCTGCAGGCGGATGCCGCCCTGCTGCTGGAGGGCCAGGGACTTGTAGGCCGGCGTGCCGGACTTGGCGACCTCGTCGAATTCGACGAAGGCCCGGCCCGGATCGTTCTTGCCGAGGTCGGCGAGTCCGCGCTGGTAACCCTCGGAGGCCTTGGCGGCGACGCCTTCCTGGTGCTTCTGCCAGCCGTACCAGCCGCCGCCGCCGACCAGGGCGAGCAGCAGCGCTCCGCTGACCCAAGGCAGCGTCTTCAGCGCGAGGGTCTTATAGCGGTCGGAGCGGAGTTGCTCTTCGACCTCTTCGAAAACGTCGACCACGAATGGAGGCTCCGCACCCGGAAAAGAAATCAGAGGCGGGGAACCTATCGCCTGAGCGCCCCGCCCGCAACGCAAGGCGTGCGCTTAAGTCTTGGAGAAATAGGTCTCGGCCGGCCCGGGGAACCGCCGCGCCCTGACATCCTCGGCGTAGGCCCGGGCGGCGGCGGCGATTTCGCCGCGCAGATCGGCGTAGCGGCGCACGAACTTCGGGGTCCAGTCGAACAGGCCCAGCATGTCGTCCACCACCAGAATCTGGCCGTCGCAGCCGGCCGAGGCGCCGATTCCGACGGTCGGGACCGCCAGGGCCTCGGTGATCTCGCGGGCCAGCGGCTCGGCGACGCCCTCGACCACGACGCAGAAGGCGCCGGCCGCCTCGGTGGCCCTGGCCTCGGCCAGGACGCGGGCGCGCTCGTCCTCGGTGCGCCCCTTGGCCTTGAACGCGCCGTCGACCAGCACCGCCTGCGGGCGCAGGCCGACATGGCCCATCACCGGAATGCCGCGCTTGACCAGATAGTCGATGGTCGCTGGCACCGTCGGGCCGCTCTCGACCTTCACGCCCTGGGCGCCCGTCTCCTTCATGATCCGGGCGGCGTTGGCGTAGGCCTCTTCCGGCGCGCCCTCGTAGGAGCCGAACGGCATGTCGACCACCACCATCGCCCGGCGCGAGGCCCGCATCACCGCCTGGCCGTGCAGAATCATCATGTCGAGGGTCACGCCGACCGTGTTCGGCAGGCCATGAACCACCATGCCGAGCGAATCGCCGACCAGCAGCAGGTCGCAGGCTTCGTCCAGAATGGCGGCCATCGGCGCGGTGTAGGCGGTCAGGCAGACGATGGGCTCGCCGCCCTTGCGCGCCGCCAGGTCCGGCGCGGCGAGACGGCGGACCTTCTCCTCACGATGAGCTGACAGGCTCAGATCTCCTTGATGGCGCGGGTCAGCGCGAAGCCCAGAGCCAGGATCGCCAGCAGGGCCGACATCCACAGCGCCTCGCCGCCGAACGGCAAGGCCGGCAGGGATAGCTTCGCGGGCGCCAGGGCGGCAAGGTCGTTCAGCGACTTGGCGCTGGCGTTGGAGACGAACTGCAGCTTGCCCAACACCCCGGACGACATGATCTGGGCGACGCCGATGACGCCGCCGACCAGGCCCAGCGCGCCGATCACCAGCCGGCGCAGCGTCCAGCCGCGGTTCAGCCGCTCGTCCACCTTGAGGGCGAACAGCGGCGCGTCGGGAAAATGAGGCGGCTCGGCGAACAGCCGATCGAGCCTCGTCTCGAATTCGAGATCAGCCATGGACCGGCCTCCCTGCGACCTGGTCTTCATCTTCGCCGCGGCCGACAGGCGCCAGCCGCTGCTTGAGTTTATCCAAACCACGTTTGACATGGGATTTTACCGTGCCCAGTGGCGCATTTAAGGCTTCGGCGACCTCGGCGTGCGACAGGCCCGCGCCATAGCAGAGCGAGATGCAGACGCGCTCGGCCGCAGACAGCATCTTCAACGCCTCGTCCAGATCGATCCGGTCGGCGGCGGCCCCCTCGCCCGCGTGCGGCGGGTGCGGCTCGGGCGTCTCGGACATCAGGTCGACGCGGGCGTCCTTGCGCAGCCGGCGGACATAGAGCCGGGCCGCGATCCGTTTGATCCAGCCCTGGAACGCGCCCTCGCCGCGAAAATCGGCCACCTGCTCGAACCCGGCCAGGAAGGCGTCCTGCGCCAGGTCGTCGGCCAGGGCCGCGTCGGCGCCCATGCGCCGCAGCAGGCCGCGCACCGCCGAGCTGTGTCGCCGCACCAGCTCGCCGAACGCCGGCCGCGAGCCGGCCGCCGCCAGGGCGGCCAGCTCGACGTCGTGCGCCGAGGCCAGAGCGGGGCTTGTGGAACCTGTCATGGATTCCTCTGGAATCTTGCGTTCCGTCGCGGTCAGGCGGTCTTGCCGGCGGCAGGGCGCTTGATGGCCCAGAGAATGAGGTAGGCGACGCCGATGAAGCCGGGGATCGCCCCGGTTCCGGCCGTGGAGCCCCCGGCGATATAGGCCGCTTCCGGCGAGACGATGTTGAGGCCGTACCACAGCCCGTAGCCCAGGCCGGCCATGCCGAGGCCGAGCGCGATGAACACCACGGCGCGGCGCAGGTCGCGCTCCGGCGTCGGCACGACGGGCGCGACGGCGACGCGGCTGGTCAGCGCCTCGATCAGCTCCGGCGGCACCGGCTGGCCCTTGTCGTAGGCGAGCCGCAGCGTGTCGTGCAGCTTCTCGCGCTCGCGGGTGCGCAGATACGACGGTCCGAGCGCGATCGCCGCGATCATCGCGAAGAAGGCGATTGGGATTAAGATCTCCATGACGGGGTCTCCTTGTTCTCGACGCGTGGGCGGGCCTTCAAGTCCCGCCGTCTGATGGAAAGAGGCGCGGGCGACGGCGTTCAGATGCAGGCCGGCGGATGAATTCTTCGTAAGGCGGCGGCCCGCTCGTCCGCCGCGGCCACGACTATAGCCCAATCGCCGATCCCGGCGGCAGGGGCGGGATCGGGGCGAGGGAGCCGACGCCCGTCTGCGATGGCGCTGGACCTCGCCGTCCGCGCCTTTCTAATGGCGCCTATAGCAAAACCGCTTTGCCCGCGGGCCGCGAAGGCGCGAGAGGGCGTGCGACCCCTTCGGTTTGCAAGGAGAGGCCCGTGCCCGCTTCGCTTCCCAACGCCCTCGACGCCTTCTGGATGCCGTTCACCGCCAATCGGCGGTTCAAGGCCGAGCCCCGGCTGCTGGCCCGCGCCGAGGGGACCCGGTACTACACGCCCGAGGGCCGCGAGGTGCTCGACGGCACGTCGGGTCTTTGGTGCGTCAACGCCGGGCACACGCGCGCGCCGATCGTCGAGGCGATCTCGCGGCAGGCGGCCGAGCTGGATTTCGCCCCGACCTTCAACCTCGGCCACCCCAAGGCGTTCGAACTGGCCGCGCGGCTGGCCGCGCTGCTGCCGGGCGACCTCGACCACGTGTTCTTCGCCAATTCCGGGTCCGAGGCGGTGGACAGCGCCCTGAAGATCGCCCTCGCCTATCAGCGCGCCCGCGGCAAGGGCGAGAAGACCCGCCTGATCGGCCGCGAGCGCGCCTATCACGGCGTCGGCTTCGGCGGCATCTCGGTCGGCGGCATCGTCAAGAACCGCATGCACTTCGGCGGGATGCTGACCGGGGTCGACCACCTGCCGCACACGCACGACCTGGCGCGCAACGCCTTCAGCCGCGGCCAGCCCGAGCATGGGGCCGAACTGGCCGACGCCCTGGAGCGGCTGGTCGGCCTGCATGACGCCTCGACCATCGCCGCCGTCATCGTCGAACCGATGTCGGGTTCGGCCGGCGTGCTGGTCCCGCCCAAGGGCTACCTGGAACGGCTGCGCGCCCTCTGCGACAAGCACGACATCCTGCTGATCTTCGACGAGGTGATCACCGGCTTCGGGCGGCTGGGCGCGCCGTTCGCCGCCGACCACTTCGGCGTCAGGCCGGACATGATCACCTTCGCCAAGGGCGTGACCAACGCCGCCGTGCCGCTGGGCGGCGTCGGGGTGAGCAAGGCGATCTACGACCTGATGCTGGAGCGGGCCGACAGCCCGGTCGAGCTGTTCCACGGCTACACCTATTCCGGCCATCCGCTGGCCTGCGCCGCCGGCCTCGCCGCCCTCGACATCTATCGCGACGAAGACCTGTTCGGCCGCGCTGCCGCCCTGTCCGCCTATTGGGAGGACGCGGTCCATAGCCTGGCCGACGCCCGCCACGTCATCGACGTGCGCAACCTCGGCCTCACCGCCGGCATCGAGCTTGCCCCCCGCGAAGGCGCGGCCGGCGCCCGCGCCACCGACGCCTTCCACGCCTGTTTCGACCAGGGCCTGCTGGTGCGCGTCACCGGCGACATCATCGCCCTGTCGCCGCCCCTGATCGTCGAGAAGGCCGAGATCGACCGCATCGTCGAGACGATCCGCGCGATCCTGACCGGGCTGGACTGAGGCGTGCGCCGCCGGGGAACCGCCTTTAGTTCCGCTTCGGGCGACGGCAGAAAACCTCGATTTGATATTCCTATCGAACGAGTAGGTGTTCAGCCGCGCCCAGCGGTGAACGGAGCGATGGACATCCGGCCGCGCGGCGGAGGGGGCCTTGGCCCGCATAAAACAGAAACCGGGCCGACGACGCGGAGCCAAACCGCGCCGGCGGCCGACCGGGTCATGGAGAGAGTCTTGAAGCGTTTCCTGTTCGGCGCCGCCCTGGGCGCGCTGGCCGCCGCCGGCGCCTTCCCCGCCCTGGCCGAAACCGCCGCCGACAAGGCGGATGAAAGCGTCGGCCTGCCCGAGCTGGTCGTCACCGCCCAACGCCGCGAACAGTCGGCCCAGGATGTCGGCATCGCCCTGTCGGTTCTGTCCGGCGCCGAGCTGGAGAAGCGGGGCGTCACCAACGTCAACCAGCTGCAGCAGCACACGCCCAGCCTGGAGATCACCCCGGCCTTCGGCGGCGGCCAGCCGCAGTTCCGCCTGCGCGGCGTGGGCTTCGACGACTACGCCTCGAACAACACCTCGACGGTCGGGGTCTATGTCAACGAGGTCGCCTATCCGCTGCCGGTGATGACCCAGGGCGTCCTGTTCGACATCGACCGGGTGGAGATCCTGCGCGGCCCGCAAGGAACCCTCTATGGCCGCAACACCACCGGCGGCGCGGTCAACTTCCTGACCCGCCAGCCGACCGGCTCGCTGGCGGCCGGCGTCACCGCCGAGTACGGCAGCCACGACGCCGTCAAGGTCGAGGGCTACGTCTCGGGCCCGCTGGTCCACGACGGAAGCCTGCGCGGCCGCCTCTCGGCCGTCACCGAACAGGGCGGGGCCTGGCAGCACGACCGCGTCACCGGCCAGAAGCTGGGCGACGCCGACCGCACCGCCCTGCGCGGCCTGCTCGACTGGGACGCCACCGACAAGCTGACCTTCCGCCTCGACGTGCACGGCGGCCGCGACCAGTCCGACAGCCAGGGCCTCTATCTGATCGCGCCGTTCGCCACCCGCTTCGGCGCCGGCCCGACCATTCCGGCCGACACCGACCGCACCGCCACGGGCTGGGGTCTGAACCCCGCCTTCGCCAGCATCGCCGGGGTCTCCCCCGGCTCCAAGCCCGGCCGCGACAACACCAGCTTCGGCGCGGGCCTGACCAGCAAGCTCGACCTCGGCTTCGCCAAGCTGACCAGCATCACCAGCTACGAGCGGCTGAAGCGCCGCGAATACGACGACTGGGACGCCTCGGCCTCGCCCGAGTCCGACACGGTCTGGCGCAGCAGCATCAAGGTGTTCTCGCAGGAGCTGCGCCTGAACTCGACCGCCCCCGGCCCGCTGAACTGGACCGCCGGGCTCTACTATTCGAACGAGAAGCTGGACGAGCGCTTCCTGTCGGACTTCTCGGCCGGGCTGGGCTTCATCACCGACACCTCGTACCGGCAGAAGGCGGAATCGATCAGCGGCTTCGGCCAGGTCGAATATCGCCTCAACGAGCGCCTGAACCTGATCTTCGGGCTGCGCTACGAGAACGAGGACCGCGAACTCGACAACTTCAGCACGGTCATCCTGCCGGCCACGCCGACCTTCCCCACCGCCGACCGCACCACCTCGATGTCGCAGGTCTCGGGCAAGGCGGGCGTCGAGTACAAGGCCGCCGACCACGTGCTGCTCTACGCCACGGTCAGCCGCGGCGTGAAGTCGGGCGGCTTCACCGTCTACAACTCCACCAACGCCGGCCAGATCAACCCCTTCCGGCCCGAGGTGCTGTGGGCCTACGAGGCCGGCTTCAAGGCCGACCTGCTCGACAACGCCCTGCGGATCAACGGCGCGGCCTTCTACTACGACTATTCCGACCAGCAGGTGCTGTCGGTGATCATCGACCCGCTGAACGGCGCCATCGGCCGCATCATCAACGCGCCCAAGTCCAAGATCTACGGCGCCGAGATCGAGGCGACCTGGCGGCCGGCCTGGGCGCCGGGGCTGCGGGTGGAACAGTCGCTCGGCTGGAAGAAGGGCGAGTACACCGACTTCAAGGACACCGACGTCTCGACCCTGGTGCGCGACCCGGTCACCGGCGTCTATTCGGCCGGCGTCACCGACCGCAGCGGCCAGGACCTCGGCTTCCCCAAGCTCAGCTATCAGGGCGCCGTGGCCTACGCCTGGACCATCGGCGACTTCGGCCTGGAGGCCCAGGCCGACTACGCCTATCGCGACAAGCTGACCTCCTGGCTCGGCCGCGCCTACGACGTCGACAGCTACTGGCTGGCCAACGCCAGCCTGACCCTGACGCCGAACAACGGGCCGTGGTCGGTGGGGCTGTGGGGCCGCAACATCTTCGACGAGAAGTACGACGTGACCCGGAATTTCTTCGTCAACGCCAAGGTGGCCGCCGCCGGCCGGCCGGCGACCTGGGGCGTGCGCGCCAGCTACGCCTTCTAGAAGCGGCCTGGATCGGCGAGAGTGGCGGCGAGAGCCTGACGGAGACCTGGACGTGATCAAGATCGTGTTGCTGACCCTGGGCGCGACCGTCGTCGCGCTCCTGGTCCTGGCCCTCGTCGGCTGGCTGGCCCTGCGCGGGCCGGACATTCCCTATGCGACGCTGGAGGCCAAGTACGGCGAGCGCAGTTCGCATTTCGTCGACCTGCCCGGCGGCGTGCGGCTGCACTATCGCGACGAGGGCGACCCCAGTCGGCCGGCGATCCTGCTGGTGCACGGGTTCGGGGACTCGGTGTTCTCGTGGGACGGCTGGGTTCGGCGCTTCGGCGACCGCTACCGGATCATCCGCGTCGACCTGCCCGGCCACGGGCTGACGCGCGCGCCGGACGGCTACGTCGCCACCGCCGACGGCTACGCCGAGCTGATCGACGCCCTGGCGGCCAAGCTCGCCCTGCCCCGCTTCGCCATCGCCGGCAACTCGATGGGCGGCGGCGTCGCCTGGCAGGTGGCGGCCCGCTATCCCCAGCGGGTCGACGCCCTGATCCTGGCCGACGCGGCCGGGTGGCCCAACGAGACCTTGTCGAAGAACCCGCCCCTGGCTTTCCGCCTGCTGAAATATTCGTGGGGCCGCGCCTTCCTCCGCAGCATCGACAACAAGCCGCTGATCCGCCAGGGGCTGCGGGCCGACGTCGTCGATCCGTCGGTGATCACCCCAGCCTTCATCGACCGCTGGGCCGAACTGCAGCGCGCGCCGGGCCATCGCGCCATCCTGATGTCGATGCAGCCGGGCGCCCACAGCCAGGCCAGCGTCGAGACGCTGCGCACGATCAAGGCCCCGACCCTGGTGCTGCACGGCGAACAGGACCACATCATCGAGCCGGCGGCCGGCCGCAAGTTCGCCGAGGCCATACCCGGCGCGCGCCTGATCCTCTATCCCAACGTCGGCCACCTGCCCCAGGTCGAAATTCCCGACCGTTCGGCCGACGACGTCGCCGCCTTCCTGGCCGCCCTGCCGGCCGACGCCGCGCCGTGAGGCGCACGGACTATCTGGGCAACCCGGTCAGCGCCGACGACGACCTGGCGGTGGCGGCGGTCGACGACTTCGTCGGCGGCTTCCTGGGCTACGAGGCCCGCGCGGCGGGCGTGGTCGCGGCGGCGGACGCCGCGGCGGACGATCCCCTGCTCAACGCCTACGCCGGAATCCTGTGGATGCTGCTGGAGGCGCCCGAGGCGCCGGCGCTCGCCCGGACCTATCTCGAAGCGGCCGAGCGGGCCTCCGCCCGCGCCAACCCCCGGGAGCGGATGACCGCCGCCTTCCTGCGCGCCTGGATCGAAGACGACCTGCCCCTGGCCCTGAGCGTGGCCGACGAGACCGTCGAGGCCTTCCCGCACGACCTGGCCATGGTCAAGCTGCGCCAGTACCACGACTTCAACCGCGGCGACTTCCCGGCCATGCTGCGGGTCGCGCTCAAGGTCCTCGACGCCAACAGCCACGTGCCGCACATGCACGGCATGACCGCCTTCGCCTACGAGCAGTGCCATCTGATCGACGAGGCCGAGGCCGCCGCCCGAACCGCCGTCGACATGCGTCGCAAGGAGCCCTGGGCCCACCACGCCCTCGCCCACGTCATGCTGACGCGCGGGCGGATCGACGAGGGCGCGCGCTTCCTCGAAGAGGTGTCCGAGACCTGGACCGGCCTCAATTCGTTCATGGAGAGCCACGCCTGGTGGCATCTGGCCCTGTTCTATCTGAGCCAGGGCCGCGACGCCGAGGCCCTGGCCCTCTATGACGAGCGCTGCTGGGGGATCGCCAAGACCTATTCGCAGGACCAGATCGGGGCCGTGTCGCTGCTGGCCCGCCTGGAGCTCGCCGGCGTCGATGTCGGCGGCCGCTGGGGCGAGTTGGCCGGCTGGCTCAAGGCCCGCGCCGACGACACGGTCCAGCCGTTCCTGAGCCTGCAATACTTCTACGGCCTCGCCCGCGCCGGAGCGGCGGAGGCCGACCAGCTGCTGGGGGCCATCGCCGAACGCGCGCGCGCCGCGCCGGCCTTCGCGCGCGAGGCCTGGAGCGGCGTCGCCCTGCCCGCCGCCGAGGGCCTGGCCGCCCACGTCCGGCGCGATTGGGACGAGGCCGTGCGCCGGCTGGGCGCGGCCCTGCCGCGCATGGTCGAGATCGGCGGCAGCCACGCCCAGCGCGACCTCTTCGAGCAATTGCACCTCGACGCGGCGATCCGCGCCGGCCGCCTCGTCTCCGCCCAGCAGACCCTGGAGATCCGGCGCGGCTTCGACCCCGACGGCGTTCACCTCAACCGCGCGCTGGCCGACGTCTACGGCCGGCTCGATCTGCCCGCGCAGGCCGCGCAGGCGGCGGCGCGCGCCGAAAAGACCCTGGCCCGACGTCGATGAACCAAAGGCCGCTTCGCATCGGCGGGCGCGTCCTGGCGCTGGCCGTCGCCGCCGTCCTGACGGTCCTCGCCGCCGTCGCGGGCGGAAGCGGCGCGCTGGCCGCCGCCAAGGACGACCTGACCCTGGGCGCCCAGCTGGAGCCGCCCAATCTAGACCCCACCCTCGGCGCCTCGGTGGCGACCGACGAGGTGGTCTACGCCAACGTCTTCGAGGGGCTGGTGCGCATCGGCCCCGACGGCGGCGTCCGGCCGGGGCTGGCCGAGTCCTGGGACATCTCGCCCGACGGCCTGATCTATGTCTTCCACCTGCGTCGCAGCGTGCGCTTCCACGACGGCGCGCCGTTCGACGCCGCCACCGCCAAGTTCGCGCTCGACCGGGCCCGCGCGCCGACCTCGCCCAACGCCCAGCGGCCGCAGCTGGCCGCGGTCCGCGCCGTGGAAGCGGTCGATCCGGCCACCCTGCGCGTGACCCTGAGCCGCCCGGACGGCGGCCTGCTAGACGTCCTCGGCTGGGGCGGCCTGGTGATGGTGGCGCCGAACTCCATCGCCGGAGCCGCGGCTCGTCCCGTCGGCACCGGGCCGTTCCGCTTCGCCGGCTGGCGGCGCGGCGACTCCATCGTCCTGACCCGCAATCCCGACTATTGGGGCCGGCCCGCGCCGCTGGCCCGCGTGACGTTCAAGTTCATCTCCGATCCCACCGCCGCCCTCGCCGCGCTCAAGGCCGGCGACGTCGACGCCTTCCCCTATTTCCCGGCCCCCGAGAGCCTGGCCCAGCTGAAATCCGATCCCCGTTTCAAGGTGACGGTCGGCGCGACCGAGGGCGAGACGCTGATGGCCATGAACCAGCGGCGGCCGCCGCTGAACGACCTGCGCGTGCGCCGGGCGCTGTCCTACGCCATCGACCGCAAGGCGGTGATCGAGGGGGCCATGTTCGGCTATGGCGAGCCGATCGGCAGTCATTTCAGCCCGCGCGATCCCGGCTATGTCGACCTGACCGGCCGCTATCCGCACGACCCGGCCCGCGCCCGGGCGCTGCTGGCCGAGGCCGGATATCGCGACGGCCTGTCCCTGACCATGAAGCTGCCGCCCACCGGCTACGCCCGCCGCAGCGGCGAGATCCTGGCCGCCCAACTCGCCCAGGTCGGCGTGCGCGTGCGGCTGGAGAACCTGGAATGGGCCCAATGGCTGGAACAGGTGTTCAAGAACCACCAGTACGACCTGACCGTGGTCTCCCACACCGAGCCCAAGGACTACGACATCTACGGCCGGCCGGACTACTATTTCGGCTATGAAAGCCCGCCGGTCCGCGCCCTCCTCGCCCAGCTCGACGCGACCCGCGAGCCGCCCGAGCGCCTGCGGCTGCTGGGCCTGATCCAGCGGCAGATCGCCGACGACGCGGTCAACGGCTTCCTGTTCGAGTTCCCCAAGCTGGGCGTCTGGCGCGCCGACCTCGACGGCCTGTGGACCGACGCCCCGATCGAGGTCAACGACCTGACCCAGGTCCGCTTCCGCGGCGCGGCGGCGGCCGGCGCCGCCCCGTCAGCCGCCGCGCCGATCCTGGTCGTCGCGGCCGGCGGCGCGGCGGCGCTCGCGGCCGCCGCCCTGGTCGGCCTCGCCCTGTTCCGCGCCGGTCCCGCCTACGCCGGCCGTCGGCTGGCGATCCTGGTCCTGACCCTGCTGGGCGCCAGCCTCGTGGTCTTCGCGGTCACCGAGATCGCGCCCGGCGATCCGGCCAGCTTCATGATGGGATTGAACGCCAATCCCCAGGGGCTGGCCTCGCTGCGGGCCGAGCTGGACCTCGATCAGCCCGCGCCGGCGCGCTACCTCGCCTGGCTGGCGGGCATGGCCCATGGCGATTTCGGCCTCAGCTACACCTATCGCACGCCGGTGGCCGACCTGATCCTGGAGCGGCTGCAGGTGTCCCTGCCCCTGGCCCTCTACGCCCTGGCCCTGGCGGCGGCGTTCGCCTTCCCGGCCGCCGTGGTCGCCGCCGCCAACCATCGTCGGACGGTCGACCGCGCCATCGGCGGCCTGACGCAGCTGGGCGTCGCCGCGCCCAACTTCTGGCTGGCCATGCTGCTGGTGCTGGTCTTCGCGGTCGGCCTCCACTGGACCTCGGCGGGCGGCTTCCCCGGCTGGCGCGAAGGGCTGTGGCCTGGCCTCAAGGCCCTGACCCTGCCGGCGATCGCCCTGGCCGCACCCCAGGCCGCCGTCCTGACGCGGGTGCTGCGCGCCGCGCTGGTCGACACCCTGTCCCAGGACTACATGCGCACCGCCCGCGCCCGCGGCCTCAGCCGCCTCCAGGCGCTGTGGCGCCACGGCCTGCCCAACGCCCTGGTCCCGACCCTGACCGTGCTGGGCCTGCAGATATCGTTCCTGCTCGCCGGCGGCGTCATCATCGAGACGGTGTTCTTCCTGCCCGGCCTCGGCCGCCTGGTGTTCCAGGCCATCGCCCAGCGCGACCTGATCGTCGTGCAGGGGGTGGTGATGACGCTGGTCCTGGCGGTGGCCGTGACCAATTTCGTCGTCGATCTCGCCTACGGCCTCGTCGATCCCCGCCTGCGCGGAGACCGCCGATGAGCGCCGCCCCCCGCCCGGGCCGTTCCGGCCTCGCCCTCGGCCTCGTCCTCACCGGCCTGCTCGCGGGCGCGGCCGTCCTTTCGCTGGTCTGGACGCCCTATGACCCGGCCGCCCAGGACATCGGCCGCCGACTGCTGCCGCCCTCGGCGGCGCACCTGCTTGGCACCGACCACTTCGGCCGGGACGTGCTGTCGATGGTCATGGCCGGCGCCAGAGCCTCGCTCGGCGTCGCCCTGGCGGCGACGGCCATCGGCCTCGGCGTCGGCGCGCCCCTCGGCCTCCTGGCCGCGTCGCGTCGGGACGGCGTGGTCGACGAAGCGGTGATGCGGGTCAACGACATCGTCTTCGCCTTCCCGGCCCTGGTGCTGGCCATCCTGCTGGCGGCGGTGTTCGGCCCTGGCGCGGCCGGGGCCATCGTCGCCATCGGCCTGTTCAACGTTCCGGTGTTCGCCCGGCTGACCCGCGCCGGCGCGCTCGGCCAGTGGTCGCGCGACTACGTCTCGGCGGCCCGGGCGGCGGGGCGTTCGGACCTGGCGATCTCGATCGAGCACATCGCGCCCAACCTCGCCGGACTGCTGATCGTCCAGGCCGCCATCCAGGCCGCCCTGGGCGTCGGCGCCGAGGCGGGGCTGTCCTATGTCGGCCTCGGCGTGCAGCCGCCCAGCCCCAGTTGGGGGCGGATGCTCAACGACGCCCAGACCCTGGCCGGGACCGCGCCGTGGCTGGCGGTGTTCCCGGGCCTGGCCATCGCGCTCAGCGTGCTCGGCCTCAGCCTGCTGGGAGAGGGCCTGCGCGACCGCCTCGACCCGGCCTGGGAGCGGCGGCCATGACCGCGCCCCTGCTGTCGATCGAGAACCTCAGCCTCAGGCTGGACGGCCGCGACATCCTGCGGTCGGTGTCGCTGACGCTGGCGCCGGGCCGCGTCCTCGGCCTGGTCGGCGAATCCGGATCGGGCAAGTCGATGACCGCCCTGGCGGTGCTCGGCCTCGCGCCGCCGGGCGCGACGGCGACCGGCCGCGTGCTGCTGGACGGCGAGGACCTGCTTCAGGCCGGCGAGCGACGGATGCGGTCGGTCCGGGGCGGCGACGTCGGGCTGGTGTTCCAGGAGCCGATGACGGCGCTCGATCCGTTGCAGACCATCGGCGACCAGGTGGCCGAGGCGGTGCGCCTGCATCGCGGCGCCTCGCGGGCCGAGGCCCGGCGCGCGGCGGCGGCCATGCTGGAGCGCGTCGGCCTGCCGGCCGCGCGGTTCCCGCTGTCCCGCCATCCGCACGAACTGTCGGGCGGCCAGCGCCAGCGGGTCGCCATCGCCGCCGCCATGGCGGCGGGACCGCGCCTGCTGATCGCCGACGAGCCGACCACCGCCCTCGACGTCACCACCCAGGCCCGCATCCTCGATCTGCTCCGCCAGGTGACGCGGGAGGACGGCGTCGGCCTGATCCTGATCAGCCACGACCTCGCCGTCGTCGCCGACCTGGCCGACGACATCGCCATCCTCAAGGACGGCGAGGTGGTCGAGGCCGGCGAGACGCTGTCGCTGTTCCGCGAACTGCGCCATCCCTACAGCCGCGCACTGGTCGAGGCCTCGGCGCTGCGACCGCGCCCGCCGCCCGGGACCGCCTCCAGGACCGTCGACGCGCCGCCATTGCTGGAAGCCGCCGGCCTGATCCGCGAGCACAACGGCGCACGTCGCCTGTGGGGACCGGCCAGGCCGTTCCGAGCCGTCGACGGCGTCGACCTGACCCTCCACGCGGGGGAGCGCGTGGGCCTGGTCGGCGAATCCGGCAGCGGCAAGTCGACCCTGCTGCGGGCCCTGCTGGCCCTCGACGACATCCAGGGCGGCGCGGTGCGGCTGGACGGCCGCCGGTTCGAGCGCCGCCGGGCGCCGGCCGACCTGCGCCGCAAGATCCAGGTGGTGTTCCAGGACCCCTACGGCAGCTTCGACCCGCGCTGGAAGGTCGCCGACCTGATCGCCGAGCCGCTGCGCCTGTCGCCCGACGCGCCCATCGGCGCGGCCCGCCGCCGACGGGTCGAGGCGATGCTGGAGCAGGTCGGCCTCAAGCCCGCCGACGCCGACCGCCGGCCGCACGCCTTCTCCGGCGGCCAGCGCCAGCGCATCGCCATCGCCCGCGCCCTGATCGTCGAGCCGCAGATCCTGGCCCTGGACGAGGCGGTGTCGGCGCTGGACGTGCGGGTGCGGGCGCAGATCCTGAGCCTGCTGGACGACCTGTCCGAGCGCCTGGGGCTGGCCTACCTGTTCGTCACCCACGACCTGTCGGTGGTGCGGGCCGCCACCGACCGCCTCCTGGTCATGCAGAACGGCAAGGTGGTCGAGACCGGCGAGACGGCGGCGGTGTTCGCCGCGCCCCGCCACCCCTATACGCGCACCCTGCTGGCGGCGACGCCGGACCTGGAGCGGGCCCTGGCGGCCCGGGCCGCTCAGGTCGCGCTGTAGACGCCGCGGGCGATGGCCCGGGCCAGGACGTCGGCGCAGGCCGAACCCAGCCGGGCGACGTGAAGGGGCCGCTCGTCTTGGCCCAGGGCGACGCCGCCGCCGGCCAGGGCGAAGACCACGTCGCCGTCGAACGGGGTGTGGGCGGGCCGCACCGCGCGGGCGAGACCGTCCTGCGCCATCATCGCCACCCGCTTGCACTCGGCGCTGGTCAGGTCGGCCGAGACCGCGACCACGCACAGGGTGGTGTTGGCCCCTGGCTCCAGCCGCCGCTCGGCCTTGAGCCTTGACTGTTCGGGCAGCGGCTCGCGCGCCGGGACAAGGTCGGCGCCCGGCCTGCGGCCGCCGAACTCGCCGTCGATCTCGAAAGGCCAGGCCCAGAAGGTCTCGCCATCGGGCATGTGGACCGAGCCCACCGGGTTCACGGCCGCCAGCGCCCCGACCATCAATCCGCCGCCGAGGTCGAGCGAGGCCGAGCCCAGGCCGCCCTTGACCAGCCCGGCCATGGCCCCGCGCCCGGCGCCGGTCGAGCCGAGGTCGAAACGCGCCGCGGCGGCGTCGGTCGCCTCCAGGCCCAGGCGGCGATAGGGCGGCTCCAGGCCCCAGGCCTTGTCGCCGCCGTTGCCCAGGTCGTGCAGCACCGCGCCGGGCACGATGGGGATGGCAGGCGATCCGGGTTTCAGGCGCAGGCCGACGCCGCGCGCCGACAGGGCGGCGACCACGCCGTCCGCCGCGCCCAGGCCGAACACCGACCCGCCGGCCAGGACGACGGCGTGCGCCTTGCCGACCAGGTTCTCCGGCGCCAGGGTTTCGCTCTCGCGCACGCCCGGACCGCCGCCCCGCACGTCGACGCCCGCCGACCAGTGGCCGTCGCACAGCACCACGGTGACGCCGGTGCGGACGGTCTCGTCGACGGCGTTGCCGACGGTCAGGCCCGGCACGTCGGTGATCAGGTTGAGCGGACCAGGTCGCAGCACGTCAATCAGACTCCCGTTCGAGGCCGCGCGCCTCAGGCGGCGGCGAACGCCTTGGCGTAGGCGTCGGGCTTGAAGCCGACCAGCAGCTCGCCGTCGACGTCGAGCACCGGCCGCTTGATCATCGAAGGCTGCGCCGCCATCAAGGTCAACGCCCTGTCCCGATCGATATCAACGCGGTCGGCCTCCGGCAGCTTGCGGAACGTCGTGCCGGAACGGTTGAGCAGAACCTCCCAACCCGCCTTGTCGGCCCACGCCGCCAGGCGGTCCGCGGCGATCCCCTCGACCTTGTAGTCGTGGAAGACATAGGCGACGCCGTTGGCGTCCAGCCAGGCCCTGGCCTTCTTCATCGTGTCGCAGGCCTTGATGCCGTAGATGGCGACGGCGGCGGGCTCGGCCATGGGAGGTCCTTTCCTAGGGGCGGCGGGACTCAGCCGTTCAGCGGCCGCCGCGCCAGCGGTATATGCCGGGTCTTGCCCAGCAGGCTATGCACCAGCACGAACTCGCCGACGGTCCAGCGCACGGGCTCGACCGGCCGCGCCTCGACGACCTTGTCGTCGTAGAGCAGCGTCATGTGCGGGGTGAATTGCGGCTTGGCCCAGCGACCGAGGCCGACCCGGGCCAGGGCTTCGCCGAGATCGCGGCGGAAGGCCGACAGCTCCGCCAGCCCGCCCGGCTCGCCCTGCAGCACGAAGGGATTGCCGCCCGGCCTGCTCGCGAAGCTGGCCACGCGGTCGAAAACCACCTCGAACGGCGCGGCCGTCACGGCGGCGGCGGCCTGGCGCGCCGCCTCGACCACGCCGTTCGGCAGCCCGACATAGTCGCCCAGGTGGTGCAGGGTGACGTGGAGACGATCGACCGCCAGCGGCCGGCCGGCGAGCCCCAGCGCCTGGCGGAGGCTTTGCGCGACGCCGTCCGCCTGGGCGGCGGCCTCAGCCGACGGAAAGATGGCGAACAGCAGCCGGTCGGTCGGCGCGACGTCCGCGCCGAACCCCGGAAACGCAAGCTGTTCAGACATGCCGCCCCGCCCAAAGCCTGGATTGGACGGGTCAAGCAATGGATTCCCGATGCGCCTTCAAGTCACAAGGCCGTGTTGGCTGGCGCCCGGCCTCAGGCCTCGATCAGTCCGTGGCTCATGGCCAGCGTCACCGCCCGCAGCTTGTTCGGCGCGCCGAGCTTGTCGGCGGCGTTCTTCAGGTGGAACTCGGCGGTGCGGGGCGTGATGCCGAACGCCGCCGCCGTCTCGGCCACGGTGCGGCCCAAGGCGGCCTGGCGCAGGCAGTCGATCTCGCGCGCGGTGAGCACGACGCCCTCCCCGCCGGCGCTGTAGGACGGCAGCGCCGTCTTGGCCTCGTGGTGGAAGGCAGCCGCAGCGAACGCCAACTCGGCCGCCCGTTCCCCCGCCCATGGGCCGGCGCAGTCGCGATGCAGGCCGTAGAGGCTGACATAGGCCGGGCCGGCGGCGTAGTCCTGGACCGGCGCGGCGACCCCGCCGCAGACGCCCCGCGCGCGCAGGCGGCGCTGGAACTGCCGCTCGGCTTCGGTGAACTCCGGGGCGTCGGCGGTGGTCCAGACGAAGGGCCGATGGTGCGCCGCCGCCTGGCGCGCCACCGGATCGGCGGTCGCCGCCTCCTCGTCCAGCCTGACCACGTCCAGGGGCTCGGACGAGACGAACCGGGCCGGGGCCGCGTCCGCGCGGCCGCCCTGCCGTTCACGGACGACATGGCCCAGGTGCATGTAGAGCCCGCCGGCGAAACCGGCGTCCCGCGCCAGGCCAAGGAGCCGCTTCTGCAAGGCGACGACGACCTCGCTCGGCGCCGGCCGGCGGGTGCGGCCGCCCAGCGGGGCTGAGTGCTGCGGCCATACGGCGCGCGGCGCGATCGACGGATCCGCCGCCAGGTTGAGACTGGCCATCATGGGAGCTTCGCCCTAAGTTTCGAGGCGCCGCCCTCCCTGAAAACGGAACGGCTTTCGATCGGCCGGCGCGGAACGTGATGCATTTCCATGGAACATCGACAACGTCGGCTCGACGGCCGCTCATAACGGAGAGCCGTCGGTCCGGCGGATCACGACAGGCATTTTGGTGAACTTTTTGCGGCGCCCGTCGCTCCTCCGCGTCCGGACGGACGTCGCGCCCGGCCGCCTCGCCGGAGCGCGCGGCCGGAGCGCGGCGATGACGGCGCGCGCCGCCGGCCTGGCGGCGGGCCTGGCCCTGGGAATGGGCGCCGCGCCGGCCGCGGTCGCGGCGGCGTCGGCGGCCCAGGCGCGGCCGGTCGCCTACGACATTCCGCCCCAGCCCTTGCCGGCCGCGATGGAGGCCTTCGCCGCCGTCACCGGCCTGCAGGTGCTGTACGACCGCCCGCCCGGCGCGGCGCCGCGCTCGCCCGGCGCGCGCGGGCTTCTGGCGCCCGAGGCCGCGCTCCGGCGCCTGCTCGCCGGCACCGGCTTCGCCGCCCGCCTCGACGGCCAGGGCGGCGTCGTGCTGTATCCCCTGGCGGCGGCCTCGTCCGTCCCCGAACAATCGCCCGGCCCGCCCCCCAACCTCCCGCGCCTGGCGCTCGACGCCCTTCAGGTCGAAGGCGCGGCGGTGGTCGAGGCCCCCCGCGACGGCGCGGTCGACCTGCGCTTCTACAGGACCCTGATCCGCAACGGCGTCCGGGAAGCCCTGAGCGGCAATCCCAAGACCTCGAAGGACGACTACGACGCCATGCTCGAACTGGAGATCGCCGGCGACGGGACCGTCCAAAGGGCCCGGCTGGCGGCCTCGACGGGCGATCGCGACCGCGACCGCGCCATCGTCGACGCGGTCCAGGGGCTGGCGCTGGACCAGCCGCCGCCGGTCGACCTGCCGCACCCGGTCCGGGTCGACGTCAAGTCGCGCAAGCGGCCCTGAACCCTCGCGAACAAGCGGCGTGCGTGCGCGCCGCATGACACACATCCTTCACGCGATCGTCGCATTCCGCGTGCTAGGCTAAACTCGAGCCTGTGGAGATCGCGATTTCGACCTCCGGCGGCACGTCTCGAAAACGCGGATAGTTCCAACGATGTTTTCGTTGCCGGTCTTTGCGCGTCAGCCTTCGGGACGGCGCCAAGCCCTGAGCGTCATGGTCTCGCTGGCCGTTCACGGCGGGGTCGCGGCCTATGTCCTGCACCTGCCGCCGGCCTCGACGGCGCCGCCGCGCGCGGCGGCGGGCGACGGCGAACCGCGCGCCGTGTCGGTCCAACTGGTCAGGGCGGGTTTCGAGCGCGGCCAGGCGCCGAGCAGCCCGGCGACCTCGTCCGCCATCGCCGCGCCGGCCGAGGGACAGGAGGCGACCGCGGCCAAGCCGGTCGGCCAGGACGGCCGCCGCCCCGGCGAGGAGGCCCCAGGGCAGGCGGCCGCGCCGGCCGCGCCCGAGGCCGCCGCCAGCACGCCGCTGGCGGGCGTCTCGACGATCAGCTCGGACTACCAGCGGCGGCTGCTCGCCCATATCCAGCCCTTCAAGCGCTATCCCGACGAAGCCGAACGCACCGGCGTGCGCGGCGTGGTCCAGCTCGTCTTCGAACTGGACCGGCGCGGGCGCCTGCTCGGCGTGTGGGTCGCCCACAGTTCCGGATCGCCCGTCCTCGACGCCGCCGCCGTGGATACCGTGCGCCGCGCCGCGCCGCTGCCGCCGATCCCCGGCGCCCTGCCCGACGACCTGTCGGTCCAGCTGCCCGTCGAATTCAACGGACCGATGTCGAGGTCGTAAGGTGTTGCAATCAAAGGAAGCATGATTCTACTATAGGTTGATTATTCCGCCTCGTCGGATGCGGCGCGCCGGCCTTCCCGCTCACGCCGCCCTTCGTCCCGCCGCAACCTCTGTCGAGCCGATCCGCATGTCCGAGACGACTTGGGCCGCCCTGCGCCATCGACTGCTTGGCCGGTACGACGAGTTCGTGCGGCGGCTGAGCCGGCGGCTGGGCTCGGCCGACGCCGCGCGGGAAGTCGTCCACGAAACCTATCTGCGCCTGCAACGGGTGGGCGACATCGAGCCGATCCGCAATCCCGACGGCTACATCTTCCGGACGGCGATCAACATCGCCAAGAACCGCGAGGTCAAGGAACGGCGCCACCTCGGGGCCTCCGAGATCGATATCCTGATGGAGATCCCCGACGAGGGGCCCGATCCCGCCCGCATCGCCGAGGCCCGGTCGGAGGCCGCGCAGGTCCGCCTGGCCCTCGCCCAGCTGCCGCAACGGCGGCGCGAGATCTTCGAGGCGTCCTGGGTCGACGAGACGCCTCACGCCGAGTTGGCGAGGCGCTACGGAGTACATCTGAGGACAATCCAGCGCGAACTGGACGAGGCGACCAAATACGTCAGGCGTTGGTGCAAAGAAAATGGTGCGCCATCGCGTCGCGTATCGCCTCCAGAATGGTCATCAGAATAGATAGAGGACGAATCGAGGGATCGGTTCGGCGCAAGCCTCGCCCATACCAACCGATGCGGGTGATGACGGGTATCGATCAAGACGCACGCGACGAGATGCTGCGGGACGAGGGCCTCGCCTGGGTCAATCGGCTGCTCTCGGGCGCGATGACGGGCGAGGACGCCGCGGCGCTCCGTTCGTGGCGGGCCGCCAGCCCCGCCCACGAGCGTGCGTTCGTCGACGCCGTCCGCCTGCGCCGGCTGGTCCGCGGCGTCATCCTGGAGACGCGCCGGTCCGCCGCCTCGCCCCGTTCCGCCGACCACCGCGCCAAGCGGGCGGCGGACGGGCGGCGCACCCGCCGGGCCCTGCTGGCCGGCGGCCTGGCCGCGTCGGGGGCCGGCTATCTGGCGGTCAATCCTCCGGGCCGGCTGTGGCCCTCTCTGTCCGAACTGACCTCCGACTACCGCACCGAGCCCGGCGAGCGCCGCGCCGTCGCCCTCGGCGACGGGGTGTCGATCGAGCTGAACACGCGCACCAGCGCCGCCCGTGACGGCGCCGGCATGCGGCTGGTCTCGGGCGAGGTGGCGGTGACCTCCAGGCGCGCCGCAGCGACCCCGTTCGTCGTGACCGCCGGCGCCGGCCGCGTGCTCGTCGCCGACGGCGCCGTCAACGTTCGCCTGGACGGGACCTCGGCCTGCGTCACCTGCCTGGCCGGGACGGCGCATGTGCTCCGCGACCGCGATCAGGTCCGCCTGGAGAGCGGCCGTCAGGTCCTCTACACCGCCGAGCGGATGGGCCCGGCGGCCGAGTCCGACCTGACGGTGGCCGCGGCCTGGCGCAAGGGCCTGCTGATCTTCCGCGACGCGCCGCTGGAGCAGGTGGTCGGCGAACTCAACCGATACCGCGCCGGCCGCATCATCCTGGTAAACGAGGCCCTGGCCCGTCGCCCGGTCTACGGCGTCTTCCAGACCCGCCGCATCGGGCACGCCGTCGAACAGATCCAAAGCCTGACGGGCGCGCGCGCCTCGCACCTCCCAGGCGGCGTCGTCGTCCTGACCTAGCGCTCCGCGCGCCGGCGCGCCGGCGCGCCGACGCAAAAAATTCACACGATGTTTTGTCGCCGGTCCGGAAACGGATTGTCACCCCTACAGACAGGACAAACCAAGGCTGAGGCGACGTCTCCACCGGCGCTGAACTTGGCTTGCCGCAATCAAGACTGACGTCCGATCGCGAATACCGTCCGCCTGCTGCTTTTCCAGGCGGTTCGAAAGTCGTGAAACGGGGTCGGAGGCGGGATGGTCATGGGGATGCGCGCTGTCGGCGCGTCTCCGGCGTCGCGGCGGCGGGCTCAACCAAGGGGCCGCCCGGACGCGACGGCTGCGTACGGGGGACTTGGGGTTCGTGGACAAGACGGAGCGCTATCGGGCGTCGCGCCCCAGGCGGCTGCTGACCCGCGCCGCCCGCCTCGCCGGGGCGGCGGCGGCGTTTTCGGCCGCTCACGCCCACGCCGCGCCCGAACCGACCTTCGACATCAACGCCATGGACGTCGACGGCAACACCCTGCTCAACCAGGCCGAGCTTGAGACCGCCATCTATCCCCACCTGGGGCCGGGGCGCACCCGCGCCGACGTCGGCGCGGCCCAGGCCGCCCTGGAAGAGGTCTACCACGCCAAGGGCTACCAGTCGGTGGTGGTCGAGGTCCCGCGCCAGACCGTGGCCGACGGCGTCGTCAAGCTGCACGTGGTCGAGGCGCCGGTCGGCCGGCTGCGGGTGGTCGGCTCGAAGTACCATTCGCTGTCCGAGATCGAGGCGGCCATCCCGTCGCTGACCGAAGGCAAGGTCGCCGACTTCAAGCAGGCCCAGGCCGAGCTGAACGAGGTCAACCGCCTGCCCGACCGGCAGGTCACGCCGCTGATCCGCGCCGGCGCCGCGCCGGGCACGGTCGACATCGACCTCAAGGTCTCCGACCAGGAGCCGCTGCACGGCAGCCTGGAGCTCAACAACCAGAACAGCCCCTACACCAAGCCGCTGCGGCTGTCGGCCAACCTGCGCTACGACAACCTCTGGCAGCTCGGCCACAGCGTTTCGGCCACCTATCAGGTCGCGCCCGAGCGCACGACCGACGGTCAGGTCTACGCCGGCTCCTATGTCGCGCCGATCTGGAACACCCCCTTCAGCGTGATGGTGTTCGGCTTCAACTCCGACAGCGACCTGGCGACGATCGGCGGGGTCGACGTGCTCGGCAAGGGCTACGCCGTCGGCGCGCGCGCCATCTACCAGTACAAGCCGGTCGGCTCGATCAACCAGAGCCTGTCGTTCGGGATCGACTACAAGCACTTCCAGGAATTCGCCCGCCTGTCGGGCGGCCAGGTCAGCGCCGGCGCCGTCACCTATTGGCCGCTGGCCGCGAACTATACCTTCCGCCGCCAGGCCCAGGCGGTGACCACCGCCAGCCTCGCCCTTACCGCCAACCTGCGCGGGCTGGGCAGCGACGACCGCGGCTTCCAGACCAAGCGGGCCGACGGGCGCGCCAACTTCGTGCACCTCAACGTCGAGTTCGAGCACCTCCAGCCGCTGTGGGCCGGCTTCCAGGGCGACGCGCGCCTCAGCGGCCAGATCGCCAGCGGCGCCCTGGTCTCCAGCGAGCAGTTCTCGATCGGCGGCCGCTCGTCGGTGCGCGGCTACATGGAGGCCGAGGCGGTGGGCGACAACGGCCTGTTCGGGTCGCTGGAGCTGCGCTCGCCCCGGCTGCTGCGCCGGTTCTCGAACATCCTCAGCGACTTCCGGGTCGTGACCTTCGTCGACGGCGCCGGCGCCTGGGTGCTCGATCCCCAGGCCGAGCAGAAGAACGCCTTCTCGCTCTACAGCGTCGGCCTCGGCGCGCGTTTCCAGCTTCTCGACCGGCTGACCGGCGACGTGGTCACGGCCGTTCCGCTCACCGACGGCCCGACCCGCGTCAGCGGCCGCCCCTACACCTCCTTCAGCCTGAAAGCGGAGTTCTAGATGACCGCCTCACCCCGAGGGTCGACCCGCGCCCGCCGCCCGGCCTCGCCGCCCGCCCTGCTGCTGATTCTGCTGGCCATGCTGGTCGGCGCGGCCATGCCGGGCGAGGCCCGCGCCTGGTGGAACAAGGACTGGCCGTACCGCAAGCAGATCACCATCGACGCCTCGGCCAAGGGGCTGGCGCTGCGCCAGCCGGTCGGCCGCGCGCCGCTGCTGATCCGCCTGCACAGCGGCAACTTCAAGTTCGACGACTCCCAGGAAGGCGGCGTCGACCTGCGCTTCGTCGCCGGCGACGACAAGACCCCGCTGGCCCACCATGTCGAGAGCTTCGACCCGCTGCTGGGCGTGGCCACGGTGTGGGTCGACATCCCGCAGTTCCCGGTGGATTCGACCAAGCCGATCTGGATGTACTACGGCGCCAAGAAGGCCGCGCCCGCCGCCGACGCCTCCGGCTCGTTCGATCCGGACTACGTGGCGGTCTATCACTTCGACGCCGCCGCCGGCGCGCCGCCCAAGGACAAGACCGCCTACGGCAACACCCCGCAGACCGCGCCGCCGGCCATCGACGACACCGGCGTGGTCGGCAAGGCCGGGCGGTTCACCGGCGCGGGCCCGATGCTGCTGCCGGCCAGCCCGTCGCTGGCGGTCAAGCCCGGCGCGCCGTTCACCTTCAGCGCCTGGGTGCGCATGGACGCCGCCCAGCCCAACGCGGCCATCTACGCCCGCCGCGACGGCGGCGGCTCGCTGGTGGTCGGCGCCGACCAGGGCGCGCCCTTCGCCGAGGTGAACGGCCAGCGCTTCAACGCCGCCGCGGCCCTGGTTCCCGGCCGCTGGACGCATCTGGCCCTCGTCGCCGATGGCCGCAGCTTCATCCTCTATGTCGACGGCAAGCCGGCGGGGACCGGCGTGGGAGCCCTGCCCGCGCTCAACACCCCGACCGCCATCGGCGGCGACGCCCCCGGCGGCGCCCTGGCCGGGTTCCAGGGCGGTCTCGACGAGGTTCGGATCTCCAAGGTCGCCCGCCCGCCGGTCCTCATCCAGATGGACGCCGCCTCGCAAGGCGCGGAATCGCGGCTGGTCGCCTTCGGGGCCGACGAAAAGCAGTCCGGCTTCGGGTTCGGCTACTTCGGCGTCATCGTGAAATCGGTGACGGTGGACGCCTGGGTGGTCATCACCATCCTCGGCGTGATGGCGGTCGCCTCCTGGTACGTGATGTGGACCAAGGCCGCCTACGTCAACGCGGTCGACCGGGCCAACGACCGCTTCATCGAGCTGTTCCGCGCGCACGGGGACGAGCCGCTGGCCCTGGCCCGTCGCGAAGGCGTCGAGGCCGCCGACCTGCGCCGCTTCGACCTGTCGTCGCTGCACCGCATCTACCGGGCGGGGGCCGACGACATCGGCCGCCGCACCCGGCCGGGCGGCCACCTCACCCTGAGGGCCGAGTCCATCGAGGTCATCCGCGCCCTGATGGACGCCACCCTGGTGCGCGAGAACCAGCGCCTGGCCAAGGGCATGGTGCTGCTGACCATCGCCATCTCGGGCGGGCCGTTCCTGGGCCTGCTGGGCACCGTGGTCGGGGTGATGATCACCTTCGCCGCCATCGCCGCCGCCGGCGACGTCAACGTCAACGCCATCGCTCCCGGCATCTCGGCGGCCCTGCTGGCCACCGTCGCCGGCCTCGGCGTCGCGATCCCGGCCCTGTTCGGCTACAACTACATCCTCACCCGCAACAAGGCCGTCCAGGCGAACATGCAAGTGTTCGTCGACGAGTTCGTCACCCGCGTCTCCGAGAAATACAGCGACCAGGGCTACGCCCGGGCCGCCGAATAGCCGGCGGCGCGCGGGAGAACGGCCATGCAGCTGCAGGACGACGACAAGCCCTACGACGACATCAACATCACGCCGATGCTCGACCTGGCGTATGTGCTGCTCGTCATCTTCATCATCATGACCACCGCCTCGGTGCAGGGGATCAAGGTCGACCTGCCCAAGGCCAGTTCGGCCGCCTCGCTGGCCAAGCCCAAGACCAAGGCCATCACCGTCAACGACAAGGGCGACCTGTTCCTGGACGCCTATCCGGTGACCCTGGCCGAGCTGGAGACCCAGCTGCGCACGGCCAAGGCCGCCGAGCCCGACTTCCCGATCGTGGTGAAGGGCGACTCCGTCGTCCAGTACCAGCGCGTCATGGACGTGCTCGACCTGCTGCGCCGCCTCGACCTGAACCAGGTCGGGCTGGTGACCGGCAGGGCCGACAAGTCCTGACGCCGGGATGGCCGCGATGATCTCGCCGGACAACCGCGACCGCATCGCCTCGATCGCCAAGTTCGGCGTCCCGGCGGTCGTGCTCGTGCTGATCGCCGTCGGGATCTGGCGGCTGGCCTCCGACACCGCCGGCGAACGACGGGAGGCCCCGCAGACGGCTGTGGTGGCCCTGACCCCGCCGCCGCCTCCGCCGCCGCCCAAGGAGAAGCCGCCCGAGCCGCCCAAGCCGCAGGAGACGCCGACGCCGGTCCCCTCGCCCCAGCCCAAGCCCGAGGCCGCCGCCAAAACCGACGCGCCCAAGCAGATGACCATCAACGGGCCGCCGCAGGCCGGGGCGGACGCGTTCGGCATGGCCGCCGGCGCCGGCGGCGGCCTCTCGGTCGGCGGCGACCCGAACGGCGGCGACGGCCCCGGCGGCGGCGACTTCGGCGCGGCCGGCTACACCCGCTACCTCAACAGCGTCCTGCAGCAGGCCGTACAGTCCGACGACCGGGTCAACCGCCTCTACTTCGCCGCCCAGGTGCAGATCTGGATCGGACCCGACGGCCGCGTCACCCGCGTCGCCATAGCCCGGTCCAGCGGCGATCCGCACACGGATCGCGCCCTGGTCAGCGCGCTCGAACAGGTCGGACGGCTGGAGCAGCCGCCGGCGCAACTCAGATTTCCAGCCCGCGTGGCGCTCAAGGGACGCCGGACATGACGCGCCCGAGCCCGGCCGCGGGCCGCATTCCGTCGAGGGGATTTAGATGACGATCACGATCCATGACCGGGCTCGCCGGCTGGCGGGCGCGGCCCTGGCCGGCGCCGTCGGTCTGGCGGGCGGCGCGTTGCCGACCCACGCCCTGGCCGAGCCGTCGGAGAACCTGACGGTCAACCTGATGCGCCTGCTGGTCAAGCAGGGGGTCATCACCCAGGACGCCGCCGACCAGCTGATGGCGCAGGCCCAGCGCGAGACCGCCGAGGCGCGGGCCGCCGGCGCCGGCGCCGGCGACGCGCCGGTCGAGCACCGCCTGCCGCCGGTCGCGCCCGGATCGACGCGCATTCCCTACGTCCCCGAGATCGTCAAGAACCAGATCCGCGACGAGGTGCGCCGCGAAGTCATCGAACAGGCCAAGGCCGAGAACTGGGCCCAGCCCAACGCCCTGCCCGAGTGGGTCAAGCACGTCCAGATCAGCGGCGACGTGCGCGTGCGCGACGCCTTCAACCTCTATTCCAGCGGCAACCAGAACGACCTGATCAACTACGCCGCCATCAACGCCAACGGCCCGGTCGACATCAACCCGGCCACCAACAAGACCGGCGTGCCGATCCTCAACACCACCAAGGACCGCGACAACCTGTTGGAGATCCGCACCCGCCTGGAGGTGCGCGCCGATCCCTCGCCCTGGGTGACGGCCGCGGTGCGCCTGGCCAGCGGCCAGACCAATTCGCCGGTCTCGACCAGCCAGTTGCTGGGCGGCGGCCTGAGCAAGAAGTCGATCTGGCTCGACCGGGCCTATATCGACCTGCACCCCCGCCCCTGGATCGGGGCGACCCTGGGCCGGATGCCCAATCCCTTCATGTCGACCGACCTCGTCTTCGACGAGGATCTCAATTTCGACGGCGTCGCCGCGCGCGGGGCCATGGATGCGCCGTTCATGCAGGGGCTGCGCCTGTCGGCGGTCGGCGGCGTCTTCGTGACCGACTACCAGGACCTCAACTTCCCGAGCACCGGCGCCAACGGCGCCGACAAGGCCAACGAGCGCACCAAGTGGATGGTCGCCATCCAGGGCGCGGCCGACTGGCGCACCGACCGTTTCGACTGGAAGACCAGCGCCGCCCTCTACCAGTACCAGTCCAGCCGCGGCCTGTTGTCCAGCCCCTGCGCCGTCTACGCCGGCGTCACCCAATGCTCGACCGACGCCACCCGCCCGGCCTTCATGCAGAAGGGCAACACGCTCTTCCTGATCCGCAACATCATCCCCGATCCCGGCCTGCCGATCGGCGCGGCGGCGGCGCCGCAGTTCGCCGGGCTGCTGTTCGACTACAACGTGCTGAACCTCAACACCGCCTTCGACCTGAAGGTCAGCGACAAGCATCTGGTCCTGGTCGGCGACTACGCCCGCAACCTCGCCTACAAGCATTCGGACTCCTGCCGCTTCGGTTCGGCGGGCCTGCCGGTGACCAACGTCATCGCCCCCAATCTGGCCGACACCAACATCTGCGCCCCCGGCACCACCTCGCGGTTCAAGAGCGGCCCCAACGCCTGGATGCTCAAGGCCAGCTACGGCGATCCGGACGCCTACGCCTTCGGCCGCTGGAACATCACCGCCGGCTACAAGCACATCGCCCCGGACTCGATGCCCGACGCCTACAACGACTCCGACTTCCACCTCGGCGGGACCAACGCCGAGGGCTATTTCCTGACCGGAACCCTCGGCCTGATGGCCGGGGCCAACCTCCAGGCGCGCTGGTTCAGCGCCAACGAACTGTTCGGGCCGCCGCTGTCGATCGACGTCGGCCAGATCGAGCTGAACGTGAGGTTCTGACCATGCGCACGCCCATCCGCCTGCTGGCCGTCACGCTTCCCGCCGCCGCCCTCTGCCTCGCCGGTCCTGCCAGGGCCCAGAGCCTCGAGGACCGGCTGCGAAGCCAGCTGGTCTCGGTCACTTCGCAGCTGCGCGCCGCCCAGTCCAGCCAGGCCGAGCTTTCGGCCCAGAAGGCGGCGGCTGAGAAGGAGCGCGACGCGCTCAAGGCCAAGCTGGCGACAGCGCAACGGCCCCGCCGCAGCGAACCGGCGGCCTCGCCCGAATACCAGCGCCTCAAGGCCGAGTTCGACCAGATGGCCGCCGCCGACGCGGACCTCAAGACCCGCCTCGCCGCCGCCCAGGCCGACCTCCGCCGCGCCGGCGAGGACGCCGCCCGCGACGGCGCGGCCCGCGACCAGTCCGCCGCCGCCCTGGCCGCGCGCGAGACCGACCTGGGCGTCTGCCGCGCCAAGAACGCCGAGTTGATCGACACGGCCAAGGCGCTGCTGGCCGCCTATCGCGGCGTCACCGTCGCCGACGTGCTCGCCCGCAGGGAGCCGCTGACCGGCCTGAAGCGGGTCCAGTTCGAACAGGCCGCCCAGGACTACGGCGACCGCATCCACAACGGGCGTCTCGACGTCCGCCCCCGCCCCTCGGCGCAGGTCGCCGACAAGCCGTCGCAGCATTGAGCGGGGCGGGGCCCAGCGCCCGTCCGGCAAAGGTTTGAGAGCGCACCATGACCATCCCGACCAAGCGCCGCCTCCCCTCCCCCCGCCGCCGCCTGCTGCAAGGCGCCAGCGTCGCCGCCTTCGCCGCCGCCCTGGCCGGATCGGCCCACGCCCAGCTCGCCGTCCTGCAGGGCGCGGGGCACGTCGCGGTCAACGCCACCGGCGCGCCGGGCGTCGCCGCCCCCGTGGTTCCCGGCCTCGCCACCCAGACGCCGGCGGCGACCACCGCCGCCGCCCAGTCGCTGCAGAACGCCATGCGCGCGCAGCAGGCCGTCAATATCGGCCTGCAAGCCCAGGCCGCCGCGCGGCAGGCGGCGGCGGCCCTGCCCGGCGGCGTGCCGAACGGCCTGGCGCCCGGCGGGCTAGTTCCGGTCCTGACGCCGACCCTGGCCGCCAACGACCCGACCGGCCTCAACACCTGGCAGGGCGCCAACCTGCCGACCCAGACCGTGGGCGCCGACGGCGGCGTGACGGTCGACATCCGGCAGACCGCGGCCCGCGCCATCCTCGACTGGAAGACCTTCAACGTCGGGGCCGCCACCACCCTCAATTTCGACCAGAGCCAGAACGGCGTCGCCCAGCGCGACTGGGTGGCCCTCAACCGGGTGGTCGGCCAGCTCGACCCGCGCACCGGCCTGCGCGACCCGAGCCAGGCCCCCGCCCCCAGCCAGATCCTGGGCGCGATCAAGGCCCAGGGAACGGTGCTGGTCATCAACCAGAACGGCGTCCTGTTCGGCGCCGGCGCGCAGATCAACACCAACTCGCTGGTGGCGGCCACCGCCGAGATCGGCGCGGCGAACAAGCCGGCGCTGTTCTCCATCCGGGGTTCGCAGGCGCAAATCAGCACCACCCTGGCCGACCGCGACAACGCCTTTCTGACGACCGGGCTGCTGCTGCCGCCCGACCCGACCACCAAGGCGCAGCCGTCGACCTTCTCCGGTCAGACGACCACGACGATCAAGACCGACGCCTCGGGCGCGCCGATCGATGTCACGATACTCCAGGACGCCATGCCGCAAGGCGCGATCAGCGTGGCGGCGGGCGCGTCGATCACTGGCGGCCAGGGCGGCTTCATCATCCTGGCCGCGCCCAAGGTGACCAACGCCGGCGTGCTCACCGCCGCCCAGGGCCAGGTCAGCCTGATCGGCGCCAGCGGCTTTTCGCTCATTCCCTCGACCGGCGCGGCCAGCGGCGTCGAGCCCAACGTCCGCGGCCTGCTGATCGGCGCCCTGGCGGGCACGACAGGCGACTACGCGGTCAACGCAGCCGGGGGCGTCATCCGCTCGCCGGAAGGCTACGCCTCGATGACCACCCTGGGGGCGGACATCAACGCCGGCGTCATCGCCGCCACGACCAGCGTGTCGCGGAACGGCTTCATCCAGCTCAACGCGCCGCGCGTCGAACTGGCCTCCACCAGCGTCCTGGCCGTCACGCCCGAGGACGCCGTCGCGACGCCGCAGGACCCCAACTCTCTCAAGAACTTCAAGCCGTCGCTGATTTCGATCGGCGCGGCCGACATGATCCCGACCGACGCCAGTTTCAACCAGCTCATCGCCGGCTCGGTCATCGACCTGGCCTCGGGCGGGCTGATCTACGCCCCCGCCGCCAACGTCTATGTCGGCGCGCGCCCCGGAGCCGACACCGGCGGGGCCGCCGGCGGTCGGGTCTTCGTCGATTCCGGCGTGGTGATCGACGTCGCCGGCCTAAAAAATGTCGCCGCCCCCAGCTCGACCCGGCAGATCACCATCAGCCCGGTGACCTCCAACGACACCGCCGACACCCCGGCCGGCCGCAACGTGCTCAACCACGCGACGGTGACCATCGACCCGCGGCTGTCGGGCGTGCGCTCGGACGGCGTGTCGTGGGTCGGCTCGCCGCTGATCCCCGCCGGCGCCTACGCCCAGCAGGCCGGGGTCACAGCCTCGCAATTGATGACCAAGGGCGGCAACGTCGTGCTGGGCGCGGCCGGCGGTCCCAATGCATCGGGCGCGGCCCCCGACGTCATCGTCAAGCGCGGGGCGATCATCGACGTCTCGGGCGGATGGCTGAACTTCGCCGGCGGCTGGGTCCAGACCACCCAGTTGCTCGACGCCGCCGGGCGGATCGTCGACATCGGCCACGCCGATCCGGACGACGTCTATGTCGGGGTCTACAACGGCTTCACCACCGTTCAACAACGCTTCGGCATCGCCCGTTCCTACGCCAACCCCCTGCTGGCCGGCGCTCACTACGAGGACGCCTACAGCCAGGGCGGCGACGCGGGATCGCTGACCATCCGCTCCTCGCAGCCGCTGCTGGAGGGTACGGTCCGCGCGGACGCCTTTCCGGGGACGGCCCAGATCCAGGCCGGTCAGCTCGGCACCGGCAAATCGACCGTCTATGGCGACCAGCGACGGGTCCAGGCCGTCGGCTCGCAGATGCCGGTCAACGGGATGCTGCTGTTCCAGCAGACCGACTATTCGGCCGCGCCACTGCTTTCCGGCGGCGACGTCGCCATCGTCGGCGGCCCGGTCCAAAACCTCGCCGACAACCTGACCTTCGGCCAGGCCGCATCGATCGACGCCAACGGAAACCTCGTCGCCCCGGTGCGGCCGCCCGAGGCGGCCATCCCGCCGGCGGCGCGCGGCAAGCTGACCCTCTCGGCCGACACCTTGTCCTCGTGGGGGCTGGGCCAGCTGTCGTTCGACACCTCCGGCGCCCTGACCGTGGCCTCCGACGCCGACCTGAAGCTTGCTCCCGGGGGAGCCTTCACCGCCGTCACCGGCCGCGCCATCACCCTCGACGGGCGCGTCACCGCGCCCGCCGGCCTGATCGACCTGGCGACGGTCCAATCGGATCAGGGCTCGATCTTCGCCCCGGCCCCTGCGGTCGCCGGCAGCTTCGACATCCGGGTCAACGGCCAGCTCTCCGCCGCCGGCCTGTGGGTCAACGACAGCCGCCCCGGTCCGACCGGCGCACTGGGCGCGGCCTATGTCAACGGCGGCGCGATCCGGCTGTCGGCCGCGCCGCGCCAGAATCTCCTCGGCCTCACCAGCGACTCCGGCAAGGGCGATATCGCCACCGTGACGCAGACGACGTCGGGCCAGCGCCCGACCAGCACCGTCGACATCAGCGGCAGCGTGCTGGCCGCCGGCCCCCGCTCTCTGCTCGACGTCTCTTCCGGCGGTTATGTCGCGCCCGACGGGACCCTGGCCCTGGCCGCCAAGGGCGGCGATCTGTCGCTGACAGCGGCCACGGCCTATTTTCCATTCGCCCTCGCCTATCAGAACGGCCTCACCTCGGCCCGGCAATCCGGCGCGATGCCCGGCTTCCGCGTCAACGGGATAAACAGCGCGCCGAACACCCCACAGGCAGGGATCGACGTCCTGCCGGTCAATCCGAACGCGATCGCCGCCAAGGTGGCGCTCGGCGACGGGGTCGTGCGCGGGCATGGCTTCGGCGGCGGCGGGACCTTCAACCTGATCACGCCCGCCTTCTCGCTCTCCAGCGGCATCGCCGACACAGGCACGAACCTGCCGCTCGACTTCTTCTCCAAGGCCGGCTTCGGAACCTACAACGTCACTTCCTACGCCACCGCCCTGCTGCCCAACACCTTCAGCAACGGCTATGGCGGCTACAACGCCGTCCTCGCCACCCAGATCGTCAAGGTCGGGAACGGCCAGGTCCTGGACCTGACCCAGAGCGGCTACACGCGCCGGCTGACCGGCGACCAGATCGCCAGCCTGCGCGACCTGGCCACCGGCGGGCGGGTGTCCGACATCCTGCCCCCCACGGTCGAGCCGTCAGCCTTCGACCAGCGGCCCATCGCCCTGAACCTGGGCGGCCTGATCGAACTGGAGGTCGCAGCCGGCGGCAAGGTCACCGGCGCGGCCGGCGCCCAGCTCTCCGTCGCCCAGGTCAACAACATGGGCGTCATCCGCCTGCCTGGCGGCGCGCTGAACCAGGTCCAGGTGCTGCCAGCGAACTACGACAAGTCCTCGGTCGTGGCTGGAACGCCCTACTTCCAGGGCGTGGTCTCGGCGCCCAGCCTGTCGCAAATTTTCAGCACCCGCGCGGACGGGCTCATCGACGAGAACGCCCCCTCGCTCGTCGACCCGACCGTCACCAACGGCCGGCTGGCCGCCACGCGCACGATCTACCTGACCGGCGATCTACCGGCCGGGGTCGGGCTGAACATGGCGGCGGGCAGCGTCACCGACCTCTCCGGCGTCAGCCTGCGCGATCCTTACGCCGTCGGCGTCACCCAAGGCCGCCAGGTGGTCACCGGCCGCGTGGTCGCCGGCGGCGCGGTCGGCTCCGCCGTCGCCAACCTGGTTGCTTCCAGCGGCCAGCTGTTCCCGATCGCGAACTTCGAGACCAACCTCGCCTATGTGGCGTCCGGCTCCAACCCGCACACCATACGCTCGGGGCTGTCGCTGGCCGCCGCGCCGGGCGCGACGCTCAATCTGGCCGGCGCCTCCGACACCTTCGACCAGTTGACCGCCAGCGGCCAGTTCGTCGCCATCCCGCAATGGAGCTCGGCCGGCGCCCTGAGCATCGGCGCCGGCGGCGTGCTCACCGGCGCGACCATCGACGCCCACGGCGGCGCCCCCACGGCGGCCGGCGGCGTGCTCGCCCTTTCGACCAGCGGAGCCGGCGCGGTGTCGCTGGCCGCCGACGATGCGGCCGGCGGCGCGCTCAACACCTATTCCGTCAAGCAGATCCAGAGCGCCGGGTTCGGCGTGCTGGCGGTCCAGGGCGACCTGGCCACCACCGGCGCGGCCCCGGTCGACCTGACCCTCGGCCAGGCCTTCTTCCTGACCAGCCTGCCCTCGACCCTGAACCCGTTCTTCAGCCCGGCCAGCCTGTCCGACATGCAGGCCCTGGCCCCGACCATCAGCGTCGCCGGCTCGCTGCGGATCAAGGCCCCCTATGTCGCCCTGCAGGGCGCCTTCCAGAAGCTCAGCAATCCGGCCGTCGGAACCCCGGGGTCGGGCCAGGTCTCCTTCTCCGCCCAGATGCTCGACGTCACCGGCGCGGTGCTGTTCGACCGCAATGTCGCCAGGGTCGACCTGACCTCCCAGGGCGACATCCGCTTCGTCGGCGTGCAGGCGCTGCAAATCCCCGGCCAGGCTTTCACGCCCAGCCTGTTCGGCCAGCTCGCCGTCAACGGCGCCCTCAACCTGACCGCCGCCCAGGTCTACGCCGCCACCGGCGGCAGCTACGACGTCACCTCGGCCGCAGCGGCCGGCGTGATCACCATCGCACCGAACGGCCCCACGCCGGCGACGCCCTATTCCGCCGGCAGCAGCCTGCTGATCCAGGCGGCCAACATCGTCCAGAACGGCGTGGTGCGCGCGCCGATCGGCGCCTTGACCCTAGGCGGCGCGGCGCCGTTGATCCTCGGCGCCAGCGGGGCGAACACCGTGTTCGCGCCGGCCACCACCTCGCTGACGCTGGGCGCCGGCAGCCTGACCTCGGTCTCGGCCGACGGCCTGTCGATCCCCTACGGCGTCACCACCGACCAGTCGGAATATTATTTCAGCCCGACGAACGCCAACCCGCTGACCGCGCCGCCCGCCGCCGTGCTGACCCTCGCCGGCCGCACCGTCACCACCGCCGCGGGCGCGACGATCAACCTCAAAGGCGGCGGCGACGTCTACGCCTATGAATTCATCCCCGGCTCGGGCGGCTCGCGCGACGTGCTCAGCCAGTACAATCCCGACGCCTACAGCGGCAACAACGGCTATCAGTTCCCCGACCGTCGTCAGGTCTACGCCATCGTGCCCGGTCTCTCCCAGGCGCCGGCGGCGGCCAGCGACCCGATCTATTCGGCCAACTACGCCGATCTCTACGGGCCGGCCCAGGCGGGGCGCCGCGTCTATCTCGACGGCGGGAACGGCGTCGCCGCAGGCTGGTACACCCTGTTGCCGGCGCAGTACGCCATGCTGCCCGGCGGCATGGAGGTGGTCGAGGACACCGGCGCCCGGACCGTGTCGGTCGGCGCCAGCCTGACCCTGCCGGACGGTGTCGTCGCCATGAGCGGACGCTACGGCGGCCTCGGCGGCGCGGCGGACTCGACGTCCCGGGTGTTCGACGTCAAGAGCCAGGCGGTCATCCGCTCCTATTCCAACCTCGCCTTGACCTCGGCCGACGCATACTTCCAGGCCAAGGCGGCGAAGAACGGCCTGAACGCCCCCCGGCTGCCGATCGACGCGGGCCGGCTGGTCATCAATCCCGGCGCGGCCCTCGACCTCAGCGGGACCTTCCTGACTGCGCCGGGGGCCAAGGGGCGCGGCGCCCAGGCCGACATCACCGCGCCGTCGATCCAGATCGTCTCCCAGCCCGCCGACGCCACGCCCGGCGTGATCCAGTTGTCGGCCGACCAGCTCACCGCGCTGAACGCCGACAGCCTGCTGATCGGCGGATTGCGTTCCGACAACGCCGACGGTTCGACCACGCTGCAGGTCACCGCCAAGCAGATCGTCGTCGCCAACAACGCCGCCCATCCGCTGTCCGCGCCCGACCTGGTGCTGGCGGTCGACGGCCAGGGGGCCGCCATCACGGTCAAGGACGGCGCGGCGATCACCGCGAGCGGCGCCGACGTCACCGGTCAGACCGGCGCCTATGTCGTCGACGGCGCGACGCCCGGCATGACGGGCCAGGGGGCGTTGATCCGCGTCTCGGCCGGTCCGCAGCGGCTGGTGACGCGCAAGAACGTCAACACCGCGACGACGGCCGGCGGGTTGACCGTCGGCGCGGCGACGCTGTCCGGCGCGTCGGTGATGCTGGGCTCCACCAACGGCTTCGGCCTGTCCACGGCCGCGAACCTGCAAGCGGGCGCGCTCAGCCTGGATTCGACGTTGATCGCCTTCGCGCCGAGCGCGCAGGGCCTGTCGGGCCTGGTGATCACGCCCGACCTGTCGCCGGCTCTCGCCAGGGCCCAGTCCCTGACCCTGCGTTCCGCCAACGTCATCACCTTCGCCGCCGGCGCCTACGGCTTCGGCGACCTGCGGCTCGACACGCCCGGTCTCGGCGTGTCGGGCGGCGCCGGCGCCGTCTCGGTCAACGCCCAGGCCGTCCAGTTGCAGAACACCGCCGCCGACGCCGGGGCCTGCGGCGCGGCCGGCGCGACCCTCTGCGGCGGCGGCCAGTTCGCGCTTTCGACCCAGAGCCTGACCTTCGGCGATGGTGCGATGCATATCTACGGCGCCGCCCAGGGCGTGACCCTGAGCGCGGCCCAGGGGATGTTCTTCCAGGGACGCGGCGGCCTCGAGGTCGGCGCCGCGCCCCTGCTGCTCCAGACCCCGTTCCTGGGCGACCGGGCCGCGCCCGACGCCAAGATCGGCGTCGCGGCCAGCGTGCCCAGCCTGACGCTCGCCACCACCGGCGACCTCACCGTCGCCAACCCGACCGCCGCCGCCGCGCCGGCCGCCGCCGGCCTGCCCGGCGCGACCCTGATCCTGACCGGAAACCAGTTGTCGGTGACCGGCGCCGACGTACGGGCCACCGCCGGCGTGCTGACCCTGAACGCCGCCAAGGGGGTTTCGGCCGGCCCCGGGGCGATCCTGGAGACGCCCGGCTATTCCCGTCGCTTCGGCGACGCCGCCGACCCCTATACGATCTCGGCGCCGGGCGGCCTGCTCACCCTGAACGCCGCGTCCAGCGACATCAACCTCGCGCCCGGCTCAGTGCTTTCGGTCGGCGGCGGAACCGGCGCGGCCGGCCGGCTGACCCTGAACGCCGGCAAGGGAACCGTGAACTTCGGCGGCCGGCTGGACGCGTCCGCGCCGGCGGGCGGCGGCGGCTTCCTGCTTAACGAAGCCGGAGCCTTCGACCTGGCGGGCTTCGCCCGCTCGACCGCCGGGGCGTTCAACGGCGTCATCGCCATCGAAACCGGCGCCGGCGACCTCAGCCTGTCCAGCGGACTGACCCTGAAGGCCACGACCGTCTCGCTGACCGCCGACGGCGGCCTGGTCGACATCGCCGGGACCATCGACGCGTCAGGGGTCAACGGCGGCCTCATCGGCTTATTCGGCGCACGCGGCGTGACCCTGGAGAACGGGTCCGCCATCCTGGCCCGGGCCAGCGGCTACGGCGCGGGCGACACCCGGCAGGCCAAGGGCGGCGAGGTCCAGCTCGGCGTCTCCGGCGACGGAGCGATCACCCTGGCCCAGGGGGCGGTCATCGACGTTTCGGCCGCCAACACCGCCGCCCGCGCGGTCCCGATGACGCTGAACGGCGTGACCTACTACAGCTACGTTCCCGGCGACGTCGGCGGCGTGGTGTCGTTCCGGGCGCCGGTGAGCGGCGCGAACGGCGCGCAAAGCGTCAAGGTCGCCGTGGCCGGCTCGGTGACCGGCGCCCGCAGCGTGGTGCTCGAGGGCTACAAGGCCTTCGATCTGGGCGCGGTCGCCGCCGGCGGCCAGTTCAGCGGCGTCAAGATCATCGGCGGCGTCGCCACGCTCGACGTCAACGCCGCCGGCCAGCCCAACTTCCTGGCCGACAACGCGCCCGGAACCCTGGTCAACTTCATCCAGACCTTCGACGTCTCCAGCAGCTACGCCAACCTGGGCGGCCTGGCGTCGGCGGCCAACTTCCACGCCCGGCCGGGCGTGCAGCTCGACTATGCCGGGGCCGTGACGCTGGCCTCGAACTGGAACCTGGGCGCGGGCGTGGTCGATATCGCCGGCGCGGTGGCGGCCGGACTGATGACCCCGTCGCAGGCGATCGCCGGTGCCTACGCCGTCAAGCCGGGGGCCGAGGCCGCCGTGCTGGCCGGCTACACCAAGATGACCTACCGCGTCGGCGGCGGCGTGCTGGGCGAGCCCGGCGAGCTGTCGGTGCGCGCCAGCGGCCAGCTGACCCTGGCCGGCTCGATCACCGACGGCTTCTTCACCTTCGGCGACCAGACCGACTCGCGCTATCTGAACACCGTGCTCGGGGCCGGAACCAAGCTGTTCAACGGCCTGCTGACCACCAACTGCACCGCGGCCTGCGCCGCCGTCGGGGCCTACAGCCCGACCAATTCCGGCGCGGCCGTGGGCGTCAACTTCCCGGGCGCCGGGGCTTTGGGAACCGTCCAGGCGCCGCTGGCCAACCCCGCCCCCTACAACGCCGCCGCCAACGCGCCGGGCGCCCTGGGCGGCGATCCGATCGCCAGCGCCCAGCTGTTCCCGCTGATCCAGGCCGGATCGGGGACGCGAGCCGTCGATTCCTGGTCCTATCAGCTGGTCGGCGGCGCGGCGGCCGGCAGCGCCAACCCCGCGCGCGTGCAATCCGACAGCGCGGCCGGCGGCCTGATCGTGCAAGGCCAGCGCAGCTACAGCTACGGCGGCGTCAGGGCCGTCGCCAGCCTGTCGGACACCCTGCTGTTCAACGTCGCCGGCAGGTCGGTGACGGCCGATCAGTGGCTGGGGGCTCAACTGGGAAGCAACCCGACGCTGAACAACAACTCGCTGACCCGGTTCAGCTTTACCTCGGCGCCGGCCGGCGCCCAGTCGACGCTGGCGGCCATGGCGGCCAGCTTCTTCGCCGCCTATCCGGGCCAGTTCACCTTCACCGGGCCGGCCGGCGCCCCCACCGGGGTGTCGACCACCCTGTCGCTGGCCGCCGCCTTCCTGCAACAGGTCGCCACGGCGTGGCCGACGCTCAAGACCAACTTCAACCCGCCCAACTCAACCATTCCGCCGAGCACGACCGTCACCGCCTCCAACCTGGTGCGGACGGGAACCGGCTCCATATCGCTGGCGGCGGCCGGCGACATCGACCTGACAGGAGGGGCGCCGCCCGCGCTGCTCGACCCGGTCACCGGCAGGCCGTCGGCCTCCGGCTTCCAACAGGGCGGCGCGGCGGTCTACACCGCCGGGCGACTGGTGGTCCCGACGCTGACGGCGACAACCGATCAGGCTACCGGCCTCAGCCTGACCCTCGACCCCACGGGCTACGCCTCCGTCCCCGTCGACCTCAACGCGCTCAACTACAACTACGCGACGCCGGGCGTGCTCGCCGCCAACCCGGTCTACGCCACCGGCGGCGGCGACGTCTCGCTCAAGGCCGGCGGCGACATCATCGGCCGTCGCGACGCCCTGGTCGGCGCCAGGGCCCAGGCCGCGAGCACGAGTTTCGTCGGAGGCCCTGACCAGCCCTGGCGGACCGGGACCGTGGGCATGGCCACCAATGTCCGGATCAATCCGCAGATGTTCTCCGACGGCGCGGGCGCCCTGGGCGGCGGCGACCTGCGCGTCTCGGCCGGCGGCGACGTATCCGACCTGACCATGGTCGCCGACACCAGCCTGACCACCGCCCGCGTATCGGGCCCCGGGACGGCGGCCGGACAATCGAGCCTCGCCCTGATGACCTTCGGCGGCGGCGACATCCACCTGATCGCCGGCGGCGACCTGATCGGCGGCCGGCTCGACGTCGCCTCGGGCGCGGCCGATCTCTCTGTCGGCGGCGGCGTTCGCGGCGCCGGCACCCTGAAACTGGTCAATCGCACCGATGACGGCCTGCTCAACGTCCGCCTCACCGACACGACCGTCGACCTCAAGGCGCACGGCGACGTCGCCCTCCACGGCGTCTCGGCGCTAGGCGTCCAGACCACCAACTTCACGTCCGGAGCGGACATCGTCAACAACGCCGATTCCCTGGGCTTCTATTCCGGCCGAGCCGGCTTTTCCGTGATCAGCGACGGCGGCGTGACGCTCGCCAATTCCCACGACGGCAGCGTTCCCAGCCTCGCGACAGGCCTCCTCTATACAGCGGTGCTGCCCGGCTCGTTCCAGGCGGCGTCGCTGGCCGGCGATCTCAGCCTGAAGGGCGGCGCGGACTTGGTGCTGCTGGCGCCGTCGGCCGCCGGCACGCTCACCCTGGCGGCGGGCGGCGACATCAAGCCAGTCAGCCTGGCCATGTTGGACAACGATCCCGGCCTGACGCCGGGCCTGTTCTCGCAGTTCGTCACCGACAACGCCAACATCTCGCCCGGCTCGCTCGGCGTCCTCGGCCTGCCGTTCGCTTTCCCGGCCGTGTTGCCGGACACGCCCTATACGCGGCTTCTCCAGCAGCACGCCGCCGGCGTGCCGCATCGCGGCGATCCGACCCCTAACCGCCTCTACGCCGGCGAAAACATCAATCAGGTGGTGCTGTCGGTTCCCAAGCAGACGCGGATCGGCGCCGGACGCGACATCGTCGACATGATGTTCTTCGGCCAGAACCTGAACCCCGGCGACATCACCCGCGTCGTCGCCGGTCGCGACATCACCGCCAGCACCCAGTTGCAGCAGGCGGTGGTCTCCCTAAACTCAGCCGGCCAAGCGACCTATGGGCCGCCTCAGCCGACCCTGCAGGGCAACACCTTCATCCTGGGCGGGCCCGGCTCGCTGATGCTGGAGGCGGGACGCGACCTCGGCCCGTTCCTGAACTCGGCGATCGTCACCGCCCGCCCGGGCGACGCCTCGACGCGCGAAATGTTCGGCGGCGGCGTCATCAGTGTCGGCAACGAATGGAACCCCTATCTGGGACCGCAGGGCGCCAGCATCGACGTCTCCTTCGGCGTGGCCAAGGGCCAGAACTTCGACGCCCTGCGCAGCTATTACCTGGACCCGGCCAACGCCGCCGCGCGGCCAGACTACCTCTATGTCGAGAACCTGAACGCCAACAACGTCTACGTCCCCGACAAAACCCAGCCGATCTACGCGCCGAAGCTCGTCGCCTACATGAAGGCCAGCCAGGCCGCCGCCCTGGTCGCCGCCTTCGGCTCCACGGACGTGACCTACGACCAAGCCTACAGCGCCTTCAGCCGCCTGTCGGCGCTGGACCAGAGGCCGTTCCTGTTGCAGGTCTATTTCAGCGAGCTGTCGCTGACCGCGACACCGGGACCGACCCTGAAACAGTATGCGCGCGGCTATACCGCCGTGAACCTGCTGTTCCCCGCCGCCCTGGGCTACACCGCCAACAATCTCGAAGGCGGCGGCAACGGCGCCAACGCCCAGATGAAGACCGGCGACCTCGACCTGCGCCTGGCCGCCATCGAGACCAAGCGCGGCGGCGACATCGCCATCCTCGGTCCGGGCGGCAGGGTGCTGGCGGGCTCGACCGTGGCCACCGCCCAGCAGGCGGCGCGCCGCAACTCGGCGGCACCGCTGCTGTTCCGGGGCAATCCGCCGACAAGTTCCGGTTTCGTCCTGGGCACAGGCGGGAGCAGCGTGGTCGCCGTGAACGCCATCGACGCCATTCCGGCCGGATACGAAGGCGTGCTCACCCTGCGTGGCGGAACCGTCTCCACCTTCACCGACGGCGACTTCGTGCTGAATCAGAGCCGCTTGTTCACCGAGCAGGGCGGCGACATCATCATGTGGTCGTCCAACGGCGACCTCAACGCCGGCCAGGGGCCGAAGACCTCGTCGAACTTCCCGCCGGCCGTGGTCAAGATCGACGACGACGGCTTCAGCGAACTCGACCAGGCCAGCGCCGTCACCGGCGCCGGCATCGCCGGCCTGAAGCCGGCGCCGGGGATCCGGCCGCCCGACGTCTACACCATCGCGCCGCGCGGCACGGTCGACGCCGGGGCCGCCGGCATCCGGGTGGCGGGCAACATCTTCGTCGCCGCTCTGCACGTCGCCAACGCCGACAACTTCCAGGTCGGCGGCGTGGCCATCGGCCTGCCCCCCACCAACACCACCGTCAGCGTCTCCAGCCAGAGCAGCGCCACCTCGGCCTCGGCCATGCAAGCGGCCCAGCAGGCGTTGGGCCGGTCGCGCAACGCCAACGACCGCTCGATCATCACCGTCGAGGTGCTGGGCTTCGGGGACCAGGCCTGCGCCGAACCCGGAGCGAAAGGGTGTCCCGCCAACTAGCCGCCCAGGAGCATGACATGAGGGCCGCGACATGAATGGATCGGCCGCCCTCACCTGCTGTCTCGCCGGCGCGGTGGCGGTCGCCGGCGCGGCCCTGGCCGACGCGCTGCGGCGCGGTCCCGACCCTGTCGTCGCCGCCTCCCAGGTCAGGGTCCGGCCGCCGCCGCCCGACCATGACGCCGCCAAGGCGGCGCTCGCCCGCGCCGTCGCCGAGGATACGCCCCTGCCTGTCGGCGCCGCGGAGGAGTATCCGGCGGCGGCGGTCACGGACGAGGCCGGCGCCGAGGTCGCCTCCGGGCCGATGGAGACGGTGCTCTACGGCGGTTCGGGCGCGGCCTCGCCGATCGTCGCCACGGCCTTGAAGCTGTTCGCCCACCGGCTCGACCTCACCCGCGACCTGGCGCTCGGCGACCGTGTCCGGCTGGCGTGGCGCAAATCGGCCGACGGCGCGCCGGTCCTCGACTACGCCGAGGTCGAAGGCGCGCGCGGCGCGGCGCGGTTCTATCGGGTCGAGGAGACGGGGGACGAGGCCGACGCCTTCGCCGACGAGACCGGCGCCAGCGTCCGCCGACTGCTGTTGCGCACGCCGATCCTCCACCCGCGGCTGACCTCGGCCTTCGGCATGCGCTTCCATCCGCTGCTGGGCTACACCCGCATGCATAGGGGCGTCGACTTCGGCGCGCCGGTCGGCGCCGCGGTCCTGGCGGCCGGCGACGGCGTGGTGGCGGCCGCCGGCTGGGCGGGCGGCTACGGCCGCCGGGTCAGGCTGCGGCACGCCGGCGGCTACGAAACCGTATACGCGCATCTGTCAGCCTGGGCGCCCGGCCTGACGGTGGGGGCCCATGTCCGCCAGGGACAGGTGATCGGCTGGACGGGCGAGTCGGGCCTGGCCAGCGGCCCGCACCTGCATTTCGAAGTGCTCAAGAACGGCGAGGCCGTAGATCCGGCGGGCGCCGCGCCGCCCGCCCCCGCCCCGTCGCCCGCGCGCCTGGCGGCCTTCGAGACCCGACGACGGGCGATCGAGGCGGTGCTGGCCTCCGCCGCGCCGCCGAAAGCCGCCCGTTGACGGCGCGACGCCTCAGGTCTCGATCGTGTAGCCCAGGCTGCGGATCGCCGGCTCCAGGATCGGGATCACCGGCTCCAGGTGGCGGAGATAGTTGCGGTAGCGATAGCGCGAGCGGTCGTACAGCTTCTCGGCCACCTGGGCGTAGCTGGCGGTGCGCGCCGGCCGGGTGTTCTCGTGGAAGTCGAGGACGCCCGGGTCGAACGGTTCGCCGATGAAGTCGAACAGCGCCCGCACCTCGGCTTCCTGGTCCTCGACCAGCGCCTCGTAGCGGACCGCCTTGTAGCGGATCGGCATGGCGGCCAGGTAGGTCTCCATCAGGTCGAAGATCAGCGCATAGTGGCGCGCCGTCGTCTCCAGCTCCGCCGCGCAGTTGAAGCCGTGGGTCAGGCCGTTGGAGAACGCCGACAGCACCACGTCCAGCGGGTGCCGCACCAGATGGATCACCGGCGCGGCGGGGAACAGCAGGCCGATCAGGCCGAGATGGGTCTCGTTCAGCGGCATCTTGTCGGTGAACCACCGCTTGCCCGGCTCCATGGCTCCGACCCGCTCGGCCTCGTTGAGATAGAGGTCGCGCAGGGTGTCGATCTGGCCGGTGCGATCGCCCAGCCACAGCTCCGACAGGGCCGTCGGATACGGCCCCGGGCTGCCGAGCAGGGGTTGCAGGCGCTCGGTCAGGTTATGGATGATGTGAAGCTCGTCGCCGGCTGAGATCGCCGGGTGCGAGGCCAAGGTCTGCTCGACCAGGGTTGTCCCCGAACGCGGGAAGCCGACCACGAAGATCGGCTGGGCGATGTCGGTGCGGACCTGGGCCCTGGGCAGCAGGCGGCTGCGCCCCGGCGTGAAGAAATCCTTCAGGCGGGCGACCTGATCGGCGGCTTCGTCGGCGGCGTAGGTCCGCCCGGTCGCCTCGCGCATCCAGGCCTTGAACGCGGTGAAAGCCTCGAACGCCTCGTCGTAGCGGCCCAGGGCGTCCAGAACCTGTCCCTTCTCGGCCAGGGCCGCCGAGCCCAGCTCGCCCTCCTCCACCCGGGCTTCCAAAGCCTGTAGTTCGGTCAGGGCCATGTCGAAGGCCTTGGCGCGACGAAGCAACGCCACGCGGCCGAGCGCCACGCGCGGGCCTTGCGGCGCCACGGCGGCGGCGCGGTCCAGCAGGCTCGAGGCGGCCTCGAACTTGCGGTCGGCCTCCTCCATCGACGCCCAGGCCAGCAGGACGCCGAGGTCCTCGCCCTGCTCCAGCACGCGGGCGAAGATCGCCCGGGCTTCGTCGAACAGGCCACGACCACGCAGGGCGCCGGCCAGCCCCAGGTCGATCTCGCGGTCGGGGGCTTTGGTCGTCTCCAGCGCGCGGCGGAAATGGTGCTCGGCGGCGCGAGGCGCGTTCATGGCGTTGAATACGCGGCCCATCACCATGTGCGACTGCACGGCCTCGGGCGCCAACCGCACCATCATGCGGGCGTGCGGGTGGGCCTCGCCCGGCGCCCCGCGCGCCAGGAAGAACTGGGCGGCGATCATCTGGCAGACCGGATCGTTGGGATAGAGGACGGCGACCCGCCGCACCAGGACCTCGGCGGCCTGCATCCGCCCCTGGTCCTTGCAGACGTTGTAGAGCGCGCCCAGGGCTTCGCGCTGGCCTGGCGCCTCGTCGAGGATCTCCAGCGCCAAGGTTTCGGCCAGCTTGAGCTCGCCGTCCTCATAGGCCTGGCTCATCCGCGCCAGGCGCTCGGCGTAGGGCCCGTCGGCCGGGGTCCGCGGCGTGCGCGCCAGGTTGAGGCGGCAACAGCGGACCGCCCGCAATCCCGACCCGCAAGGACAGGGCTCCCGTTCCGGATCGACGGCGACGGGGCGTTCGGCTTCGAGGAGGTCGGTCATGGGTCGCGACGGCTCGCTTCAACGAATGGGGCCAAGCTGCGCGGGCGCGGCCGGAGGCGCGCGAGGGTGTTCCCCTCGCCGCCGCCCGCGCCACTGTGGAAACGCACAGGCGGCGGCCCGCCGGGACTTAGCCGGCGGCGACCAGCCGCAGGGCGGACGGGACAGGCCGCCGGACCCAATGCTCGGCCGTCATCGAGATGGCGATCTCGACCATGGCGGGGCCAGCCGAACCGACCGCCGCCGTCAGGTCGATCCGCGCCTCGCCGTCGGTCCACCGCCACGCCGCCTCGCCCAGACGCTCCAGCTCGTGGAAACCGCGCCCGAACGCCGGGTCGGCCAGGTCGAGCGGGCGGCCGTCGACGCGGACCTCGGCCACAGCCACGCCCAGGCGGCGCGGGTCGGCGCCGGCGGGCGAAACCTCGGCCGGGCGTCCAGCCCGCGACGCCAGGACCAGTTCGCCCGCGCCGGCCGGCGCGACCAGCCAGATACGCCCTTCGGCCACGTGCGCCGGCGAGACCGACCGGCCGTCGATCGACAGCGCGAGGTCGGGTTCATGGCCGAGCGTCCAGCCCAGGCGGCCGGCCAGCCGCAGCAGCACCGCCCTCGCCGCCTCCAGAGCCGGCCCGTTCTCGACCACGGGCGCGCAGGCGTGCTCGCGGTCCAGCGGATCGAGCGGACCGAACAGCGCCACATGCTCGGGCGAATTGGCGAAGATCTCGCGGTTGCCGTCGTCCAGATAGCTCTCGCAGGCCAGCCCCTCGGCCAGCAGCACGTCGTGGGCGTCGAGTTCGACGTGGAAATATCGAACGGTTTCAACCTGTTCCTGGATGATGGTGGCGCCGTTGACCAGCCGGCCGACCGGGATCAGCACGCCGTCCATCCAGACGGCGTGGCCGGGCGACAGCCGAAGGTCGCGGCGCGGCGCGCCCTCGCCGAAGGCGCCGGCGCAGACACGGACGGGGTTGACCTCGGCTGGGCGCGGATGGCTGGCCGCCCTGACCCGCCGGTCGCCGATCCAGATCACCGTGCGGGCGCCGCCGCCGGCCAGCACCGCCTCATCGCCCTCGACCAGATCCTCGACGGCGACCTCGCCCCGCGCGGTCAGGACGCGCGTCCCCTCGACGAAACACGGCACCGCCGCGATGTTGAAGGTTGAGGCGTCCTTGCTGAAGTTTAGAGGGAAGGTCGGGGGGTGGGGATTGTTGTTCCAAACTAAATTATTCGTCGTCCCTACCGCATGCGAATATGTTGGATGACCGGCATGCGCCTTAAGTTCATCGTAACCATAGTTAACATATTTTGAGTATTTTAAAGTATGCGCAATACCTATTCTATCAGTATAAGATCCTTGTCCCGAATATATCAGATAGTAATAACTTGGACGCGATCCTCGAGAACCATTCGCCCCCGTCAAGGAAAAACTTGTCGGAAACGCCGGTGAAGACGGCCCAGCACCCATATTATGGAAGCTTAAAATCTCAAAAAAATCACCCTTTGCCCCTCTCGATATTCCATTTACGTTATCCAAACTTAGAGAAGAGCTTCCACTAAGCAAAAGTCCGTTACTAGAAAATCCATGAACATAGTACGTTCTTATATTATACCCACCAATCCCGCCGCCAGAAAGCGTTATAGTTCCAAATGTTGGAAAGTGCGTCGCATCACCAGAATTGAATGAATAAGAAATACTTGAAACTTTTACTGAAGAATTTGACACATTTGTTACATATGCGACTGAAATGTTCCCGGTAGAAGCGTTAGTAACGGCGGTATCGACATCAGTCCTTCCGTGCGCTGGATTTAATCCAGCCGCCAAGTACGTGGTTCCCAGAGCGCCCGCTTCAAACGTGACACCATTTATTGCGTTAAGCACGTCTTGAGCAGTCTGAGCCATAGTTCCCTCCACTTGGGCCGAAGCGCGACTCTGCCAGATGTCAAGACCGAACCCGCTGTGCAGAAGCACAGCCTCCAGCTGCAACAACCCATTCAGCAGATCATGCAGGGACGAGGCGTACGGAATCTATTCCGACGAACTCGCTGCAACCCGAACACGACACGCCACCGCCTTCGAACAGAAACCCCGGCGAACGCCGGGGCCTCGCAAAGCGCGAAGTTGATTTCGAGTTAGGCGCCGGCGCCGGAGCTAAGCGAAGCGCAGCCGGTGCCAGTGACGCCAGCTTTGGCGAAATACAGCTTCAGCAAAGCTGCGTCACCATTGTTGAGAAGGAAGGTGTTGTTGATCGCGTTCAGCCAGTTCGAAGGGAGCTGCGCGAGGGCCGCATCCGACAGGATGGTGTTGGCCTGGCTACCGCCGCCGAAGGTCAGGAAACCTTTCAGAACGTTGACCGAGCGCTGCGTGTTGTAGCAGGTATAGCCGACGAAGTTGGTGGTCCCGACGATCGGATAGGCGTTCGCAGCCGTGGGCTTGGCGATCGCGGCGGTAGCCGCTGATGACTGAACCCAGTCCTGCGGGTTGGTGCGCAGGCCGTTGACGGTCGCTCCAGGGGCGTAGTTGCCGCTAGCGTCGCTTTGCGGTGGAGCGATGGAAGCGAAGGAGATCGAGGCGGCCTGCGCTATCGGCAAGGTCCAATCGCCATTGGCGTTCTGCAACGTAGCAGTCGGCAGGTTGTAAGTGTTTGCCCCGGTGTTGTTCACCGCCGGCAACACATAGGAAAAGCTGATATAGGCAATCGCCCCCGGCGTCGCATTGACCACGGTGGCGACGCGGCTGTCGCCGTTGCCCAGGGTGAACGAGCTGACGATGCTGGCCGGCAGGGTGGCGGTGCCGGCCGAGTAGTTGTTGGTGGTGACCAGGCCGCCGCAGACCGCGGCCAGGTGGCGGGTGAAGATCGAGGTCGCGCCCGAACTGTCAACACGGCCGACCAGCTTGATCGGCAGGCTGGAGCCGCCGGTGACCGAGCCGCCGTTCAGGGCGGTGATGGCCGCGTCGTTCCAGTCGGTGATCTGGCCGTTGAAGATCTTGCAGTAGGCGGCCGTGTCCAGCTTGATCGAGTTGGTCGAACCGGGAACGTTGTAGGTGATCGCGATCGGCACGATTGCGACCGGAAACTGCACCAGGGCGCCATATCGCTCGCCAGGATTGGGAATCTGACAGTCGGAGACATTGGCGATCGTGCACGGGTTGGTCGGGGCGACGCCCGGCGGCGTCACCATCATGGCGGTCGCGCCGCCGCCGATCGGACCGCCGCCGATCAAGCCTCCGCTATTGTAGATGGAGACGCTGGCCATGGTCAGGGGAATTTCCGAGAGGGCGTACTGGATCGACGGATAGACTGGGGTAGCTCCAGCCGCGTCGGTCGAGCCCAGCAACGGGATCGCCGGAGAGTGGGCGTAGACGGCGTTGACGCCGGCCCCCGAACCCGTGGCGTCGAACTCGATCGCCTGGGTGGCGATCGGCGAGCATGTGATGTGCGGATTGGCGAGAGGCGTGACCGACGCGGCCGGCGCGCCCTTCACCAGATAGGCGCCTGAAGGCAAGGCGTAGCAGTTGGACAATTGCCCCCAGACCTGCGCGACCATCGAGGAACCAGCGCCGTAGACGGTATTCTGGGCCTTGGCGGCGACGGCCAAGAGCGAAACACCCATGAAAAGGCAGGCGCTCGCCAGACGGCGGGGATATAGTTTGAGCATCATGAAATTCCGCTTCCTTCCAAAGAAAAGGCCCCGGCGAACGCCGGGGCCTCGCAAAGCGCGAAAGTCGATAGCGGATCAGGCGCCGGTGCTGACCGAGCTGCAGGCGGTGTTCGCCGCGCCCGCGCGGGCGAAGTAGAGCTTCAGCGAAGCCGCATCGCCGTTGTTGAGCACGAAGGTGTTGTTGATCGCGTTCAGCCAGTTCGAAGGGAGCTGCGCAAGGGCCGCATCCGACAGGATGGTGTTGGCCTGACTGCCGCCGCCGAAGTTCAGGAAACCCTTCAGAACGTTGACCGAGCCCTGCGTGCTGTAGCAGGTGTAGCCGACGAAGTTGGTGGTGCCGACGATCGGATAGGCGTTCGCAGCCGTGGGCTTGGCGATCGGGGCGGTGGCCGCCGTCGATTGCACCCAGTCCTGCGGGTTGGTGCGCAGGCCGTTGGCGGTGGTGCCCGAGGCGTAGTTGCCGCTGGCGTCGCTTTGCGGCGGAGCGATGGAGGCGAAGGAGATGGCGGCGGCGGCGGCCGTCGGCGAGGTCCAGTCGCCATTGGCGTTCTGCAACGTGGCGGCCGGCAGGTTGTAGCTGTTGGCGCCGGTGTTGCTCACCGCCGGCTTGACATAGTCCGGGCCGATATAGGCGATGGCGCCGGCCGTGGAGTTCACCAGGGTGGCGACGCCGCTGCTGCCGCTGGCCAGGGTGAAGGAGCTGATGATGCTCGCCGGCAGGGTGGTGGTGCCGGCCGAGTAGTTGTTGGTGGTGACCAGGCCGCCGCAGACCGCGGCCAGGTGGCGGGTGAAGATCGAGGTGGTGCCCGAGCTGTCCGAACGGCCGACCAGCTTGATCGGCAGGCTGGAGCCGCCGGTGACCGAGCCGCCGTTCAGGGCGGTGATGGCCGCGTCGTTCCAGTCGGTGATCTGGCCGTTGAAGATCTTGCAGTAGGCGGCCGTGTCCAGCTTGATCGAGCTGGTCGAGCCGGCGACGTTATAGGTGATCGCCACCGGGTCGACCGACACCGGGAACTGCACCAGGGCGCCGTACAGCGAGACCGGGTTGGGGAACTGGCAGCCCGAGATGTTGGTGGCCGTGCAGGGGGTGGTCACGGCGACGCCCGGGGCCTGCAGGGTGACGGCGGTCGCGCCGCTGCCGATGGTGCCGCCGTTGTTGTAGACCGAGACGTTGGCGGCGGTCAGGGGGTTGTCCGACAGGCCGTATTGGATCGACGGATAGACCGGGGTGGTGCCGGCCGCGTCGGTCGAGCCGAGCAGCGGAACCGCGGTGGAGTGCGCGTAGACGGCGCTGACGCCGGCGCCCGAGCCCGTGGCGTCGAACTTGATCGCCTGGGTCGTGTTCGGCGAGCAGGTGACGTGCGGGTTGGCCGGAGCCGTGACCGACGCGGCCGGCGTGCCCTTCACCAGATAGGCGCCCGAGGACGAGGCGTAGCAGTTGGCGCCTTGGGCCCAGTACGGGGCCAGCAGCGAGGAGCCGGCGCCGTAGACGGTGGTTTGAGCATTGGCGGCGACGGCCAGGGCCGAAGCGCCCATGAGCGCGCAGGCGCCCGCGAGAGCGCGAAGTTTAAGGCTGGACATGTTGGGGAAGCCCCTTCGATGGCTGTGAGTGAATATCAGGATCAGTCGATCGAGGACGGCGCGCGGCCGTCCGAATATTTCATCTCAACACGCACGATCAGAAGCTTTCTCGAAGAGAAAGCGTTCCGGCCGCCGAACGTCAGCCAATACTCGGCCGCCGACCGCGACGATGAGCCTCATACGCTTGGAGCATTTATGGAGTCAACTTCAGTATATGTTCAAAATATGAGCCGATATCGTGTGTATAAACTGTGTGACGATATCTATTAAGAACGCACAATGGCCGATTAAACAAATACAATTCGATATATTCACATCGTTTACATCATATCGTCACATACCCAGCCGCCGCCCTCGCCCGCCGCGTCCGCCCGAGCGGCCGGGTCCGCCTTTCCGATCAGCGCCTTGAACGCGATCACGGCCGTCGGCGAGGCGATCGACCGGCCGTCGACAACAGAATATTTTCATCTCTGTATTTAAATGAAACTGACATGATGAACGCGAATAAAGAACACGACCTTGTGAGGTCATGATCTTTTGGAAATTTATCCGCCCGACCTGGGGATTACCCCGTATATTTCCTCACCGCCGAGTGCTTATCACCTGTTCGGCGACGCTTTGAGCATCGCCTCCGGGACGTGTGGGCATTATCCGTGTACGCATATCGTCTTTCCTTGCGGCAGGTCATCGTCGAACGCGGGCTGGTCGCCGCGGAGACGCTGGCGCGCGCCGTGGTGGTGCAGGAGGAGAGCGGCGAGAGGCTGGACGCGGTGCTCACCCGCCTCGGCCTGGTGTCCGAACAGGCCCTGGCCGAAACCCTGGCCGAGGCCGCCGGCCTGCGCCTCGCCGGCCCCGACGACTATCCGGCCGCCCCGCTCGAGGCCGCCGTCTCGCCGCGCTTCCTGCGCGAGGCCAAGGCGGTACCGTTGCGCGCCGGCGAGACCGGCGTCGAGGTCGCCTTCGTCGACCCGCTCGACCCCTACCCGGCCGCCGCCCTCGCCTACGCCCTGGAGACGCCGGTCGTTCCCCTGGCGGCCCGCGCCGGCGACGTCGAGGCCGCGCTCGACCGGCTCTACGGCGCCGCCGCGCCGGAGGCCGGTCCCGACGGCCAGGACGAGGCCGACGAGGGCGACCTGGAGCGGCTGAAGGACCTGGCCAGCGACGCCCCGGTGGTGCGGGCGGTGAACGGCCTGATCGCCCGCGCCGCCGAACAGCGCGCCTCAGACATCCATGTCGAGCCGTCCGAGGACGGCCTGAAGATCCGCTTCCGCGTCGACGGCGCCCTCAAGGACCAGGAGTTGCTGTCGCCCCACCTCAAGGCCGCCTTCGTTTCGCGCATCAAGGTGCTGGCCAACCTCAACATCGCCGAGCGCCGCCTGCCGCAAGACGGGCGCATGCGGCTGGCCGTGCGCGGCCACGAAATCGACCTACGGGTGGCGACCTCGCCCACCATCCACGGCGAAAGCGTGGTCCTGCGCCTGCTCGACCGTTCGCACCTGTCGCTCGACTTCGACACCCTGGGCTTCGACGACGCGATCCTTCCGGCCTTCCTGGAAATCCTGAACCGCCCGCACGGCATCGTGCTGGTCACCGGCCCGACCGGCAGCGGCAAGACCACCACGCTTTATACGGCGCTGTCGGCGCTCAACACCGCCGACCGCAAGATCCTGACGGTCGAGGACCCCATCGAGTACCGCCTGCCCGGCGTCAGCCAGACCCAGGTCAGTCCCCAGATCGGCCTGACCTTCGCCGCCGCCCTGCGCTCGTTCCTGCGCCAGGACCCCGACGTGATGATGGTCGGCGAGATTCGCGACCTGGAGACCGCCCAGATCGCCGTCCAGGCGGCCCTGACCGGACACACCATCCTGTCCACCCTGCACACCAACAGCGCGGCGGCGGCGGTGACGCGCCTGCTGGACATGGGCATGGAGCCGTTCCTGCTGACATCGACGCTTAACGCCGTCCTGGCCCAGCGGCTGGTCCGCCGCCTGTGTCCCGAATGCCGCGAGCCGCATCCGGCCGCGCCGACCGAGCTGGCCCTGGCCGGCCTGCGGCCCGCGCCGGGCGAGATCGTCGAGTTCTGGCGCCCGGTCGGCTGTTCCGCCTGCGGACGGACGGGCTTCAAGGGCCGGGCCGCCATCGTCGAACTGTTGCCGATGGGAGAGGACGCCGGCCGCCTGATGCTCGCCCGCGCCGAGGCCCGCGAGATCGAGCGGGCCGCCGTCGCCCAGGGCATGCGCACCATGCTCCAGCACGGCGTGGCCAAGGCGCGCGCCGGCGTGACCACGCTCGACGAAGTCCTGCGCGTGACCCGGGAGGACTGAGGCGTGCCCAGCTTCACCTACCGCGCCGCCACTGCCTCGGGCGAAATGCGCTCGGGGGTGCTCGACGCCGCCGACCAGGACGAGGCGCTGGAGCGCCTGCGCCGCCTGGGCCTCATCCCGGTGGAGACCGCCAGGACCGCCGCCGCGGCGGCGCCCAAGCCGCGGTCCGGCGGCGCGGTGCAGCGGGCCATGGTCAACGCCGTCGGCGAGTTGGCGGTGCTGCTCGGCGCCGGCCTGTCCCTCGACCGCGCCCTGTCGACCTGCGCCGCCAACACCGTCGACCCGACGCTCAAGGCCGCCCTCGGCGAAATCCTGAAGCGGGTCAAGGAAGGCGCGCCCCTGTCGCGCGCCGTGGCCGAGGCGCGCGGGCTGTTCCCGCCGATGGCCTCGGCCATGGCCGAGGCCGGCGAGGCCAACGGCCGGCTGGACGTCCAGCTGGCGCGGCTGGCCGAAACCCTCGACCGGGCGGCGGCGCTGCGCCAGACCATCGCCTCGTCGATGGTCTATCCCGTCATGCTGATCGGGCTCGCCGCAGCGGTGATCCTGATGATGATGCTGTTCGTGGTGCCCCAGTTCGAGGGCCTGTTCTCCGACCAGCAATCCAGGCTGCCCTTCGCCACCCGCATGGTGCTCGCCGCCAGCCGGGCGGTGCGCGAATACGGCGTCTTCGGCCTGCTCGCCGCCGTCGTGGCCGGCGTCGGGCTCTGGCGCTGGTTCAAGCGCCCCGGCGTGCGTCAGGCGCTGGACCGCCGCCTGCTGTCGGCGCCGCAGGTCGGCGGCCTGATCAAGGCGGCCGAAACGGCGCGCTTCGCCCGGGTGCTCGGCAGCCTGGTCGAGGGCGGCGTGCCGCTGCCCGCCGCCCTCGGCATCGCCCAGCGCTCGCTGGCCAACACCCACATGGCCGCCGCCGTCGGCCGCGTCGCCGTCGGCCTCAAGGAAGGCGGCGGCCTCGCCGGACCGCTGGCGGCGACCGGCCTGTTCCCCGGCATGGCCATCAGCTTCCTGCGCACGGGGGAAGAGACCGCCCAGCTCGGCCTGATGCTGGGCCGGCTGGCCGACGTCCTCGACCGCGAGGTCCGCACGGTCCTGCAACGGCTGATCTCCATCCTAACCCCGGCGATCACCATCGTGATGGGCGCGGCCGTGGCCGGCGTCATCGCCTCGATCATGTCCGCCATCCTCGGCTTCAACGATCTGGCTCTCCCACCGTCATGACCCAGCGCACGCAACGACCGCCCGTCCGGGCGATGTTCCAGATCCGGCGTGCCGCGCGGCGGCGGCCGGCCCGCCCCGGCGACCGCGAGGCGGGGTTCACCCTGCTGGAGCTGCTGGTGGTGCTGGCGATCATGGGCCTGCTGGCGGCCATCGTCGCCCCGCAGGTGCTGAAGTATCTCGGCTCCTCCCGCTCGCAGACCGCCAAGGTCCAGATCCAGAACATCACCGCCGCGCTGGAGCTCTACCGCCTCGACGTCGGCCGCTATCCGACCCAGGAGGAAGGCCTGAACGTCCTGGTCGCGGCCGCCCCAGCCGACGCCGGCTGGAACGGTCCCTACCTGCAGAAGGCGGCCGCGCTGAAGGACCCCTGGGGCCAAGCCTACCTCTACCGCAACCCCGGCCAGCACGGCGACGTCGACGTCTACACCCTCGGCTCGGACAAGGCCGAGGGCGGCGCGAACGAGGCCCGCGATGTCGGCAACTGGTGAACCGCCCCGTCCCGACGGCGGACGAGAGGCCGGAACCACCCTCGTCGAGGCGCTGGTCACCATGACCATCCTGGCCGCCATCGGGGCCATCGCCTTCCCGGTCCTGCGCCAAGGCGCGGCCAGCGCCGCCTTCGGCCAGGCCGCCGTCGGCGTCAGGGCCGACCTGCGCATGGCCCGCGCCCAGGCGCTCGTCACCGGCCGCCGCGTGCAGCTGGTGGTCTCGCCGCAGGGCCGCAACTACGGCTGGACGCCTGGGCCGGTGCGGGCCCTGACCACGGGCCTGTCGATGGCCCCGACCGGCGCGGCGCTCAGCTTCTACCCGGACGGGTCCTCCTCAGGAGGACGGCTGTCCCTGTCCAACGGCCGGCTCACCGCGCGCTTCGAGGTGGACCCGGCCAGCGGCCTGGCGAGGACGACGTCATGAGCGGCCAGAGCGGCTCGGTGTTCATCGAGGCCCTGATCGCCGCCGCCATCGTGTCGATGATCCTCGCCGCCGGCTTCCAGGTCACCGCCGACAGCGCCAACCGGCGGCAAATGGTCGAAGCCCGCCGTTACGCTCTGATGGTCGCCCGCTCGCAGATGGCCGCCGTCGGCTACTCGATCCCGCTGACCGCCGGCGCGGCCGAAGGCCGCGACGGGCCCGACCTCTGGCGGGTCGACATGCAGCCCTGCGCGCTGGAGGCCGGCGACAGCGCCCTCGGCGCGCTCTACTGCGTCGCCGTCTCGGTGCGCGACGCCAGGGGCGGACCGCCCCTCGTCACGCTCAGGAGCCGCCGGCTCGCGCCGCCGGTCTGACCATGAAGGCAGGGGTGCCCCGACGGCAGGACGGCTTCACGCTGGTCGAGCTTCTCGCCAGCCTGACCATCCTTGGCCTCATCAGCCTGATGATCGTCGCCGGCCTGGGCGGCCGGGGCGCGGCCTGGAGTCGGATCGACCGCGACACCGCCGGCGGCGAGGCGGTCGAGGCGGCCCAGGCCAGGCTCGCCGACTATGTCCGCCGCGCCGCGCCGGTGACCCTTTACAGCCGCCCGCCCCGGCCCGACTTCGACGGCCAGGCGACGAGCCTGTTCTTCCTGTCCCCGCCGGCTCCGGGCCGGGGCCCCGGCCCGCTGCGCCGCCGCCGGCTGTCCGTCGACGCCCGCGGCGACCTCGTCCTGGAATCGGTCAGCGACGTGGCCGTCGACCGCAAGCGCTTCACCGACCGCGAGGTGCTGCTGAGCGGCGTCCAGAGCCTGGACCTCGCCTATTACGGCGCCACGGACGGCGGCCGTCCGGCCTGGCGCCCGCAATGGAGCCGCCAGATCACCACGCCCCAGCTGATCCGCATCCGCCTGACCCTCCCGGAGGGCGACCGTCGCCGCTGGCCCGACCTGCTCGTCCACCCGGCGGCGGACATCGACACCGAATGCCTGTTGTCGCCGGAAACCGGCGGGTGTCGCGGCCGATGACCCCGCAGCAGATCCTCAACGCCGACCTGGGCGTCATCGCCCGCTGGATCCGCCTGGGCTTCGCCTGGTGGGGCCGCGAGCTGGCCGACCTCGTTCCCCCGGCCCTGCGCCGCTCGCCGCGCGGGGCGCGAAGGCTGGCCCGAATGGAGGCGGACGGCGCGATCCGGATATGGCGGGCCGGCGCGCCGGAAGCCGCGCCCGCAAGCGGGCGACGGCCGGGCGGACCGGTCGACCTCCTGCTTCCGCCCGGCGCGGCCCTGGTCCACGACCTCGACCTGCCCAGGCTGTCGCCCCCCGATCTGCGCCGCCTGGTGGCGCTGAACGTCGATCGCTACACCCCCTTCGCCGCCGAACAGGTCTATGTCGACATCCAGCCGCTGGATCGCCCCGCCGAGGGGCCCCGTCAGCGCGTCCGCCTCGGCGTCATCGCCCGCGAACGCTGCAGGGCGCTGCTGGCCCAGGCCTCCGCCGCCGGCCTGAAGGTCGAGCGGATCGGGGTCGGCGGCGGGGTCGACGGCCTGGACCTGCGGTTCGACTTCATGCGCGCGATCCGCGACGAGGACGGCGGCGGGCCGGTCGATCGGCGGCGCGCCTATCTCTGGGCAGCCTGCGGCGCGCTCGCCGCCGCCAACCTGGGGCTGCTGGTCGCCCGCGACATCGACGACGTCGGCCAGTTGCAGCGCCTCGTCGACGCCCAGCAGCCGGCCGTCGGCCTGGCGACCAAGCTGCGCAAGGACGTCGAGGCCGAGCGCGCCGCGCGGCTGGCGTTGCTGACCAAACGCTCGGCGCACGAGCCGCTGCGCATCCTCGACGCCGTCACCCGCGCCCTGCCTTCGGGCCAATGGGTGCAGCGGCTGGAATGGAACGGCCGGGCGGTCCGCCTGGTCGGCTTCAAGCAGCCGGGCTTCGACCTGACGGCCGCCCTGCGCGGGCCGGCCCTGGCCGAGGCGCGCTCGCTGCTGTCGGACATGCCGACCAAGACCGCGACGGGACAGGAGCCGTTCGACGTCATGGCCGACGCCGCCGTTCCGCGCGCTGCGAGGCGGGCGCGATGAGGCCGCTGGCGCCGCGAGAGCGCAAGCTGGTCGCCGTGGGCCTGCTGATCGGCGCGGTCGCGGCGGCGTGGCTGGGCGTGGCCGCCCCGCTGATCGGCGGCTTCAAGGCCCGCGCCGAGCGGCGCGAACAGCTGCTGACCCGCTATCGCAACGGCCAGAGGCTGCTGGCCGCCATTCCGGTCCTGCGGACCGAGGCCCAGGCCGCGCGTCAGTCCAGCGCCGTCTACCGCATCACCGCTCCGTCCGAAGGGCTGGCCGCCGACGCCCTCAAGCGCCGGCTGGCGGCCAGCCTGACCGAGGCCGGCGGCGCGGTCAGCGCCGTCCAACAGGTCCAGACCGACATCCCGGCCGGCTGGATCAGCGTCCGCGCCGACGCCCAGATCAACCTCACCCAGTTGGATGCGAGCATCCGGCGCCTGGAGAACGAGTCGCCCTATGTCGTCGTCGAGTACGTCTCGCTTGGAGCCGACCGCGCCCTCCAGTCCGGCCGCTCCGCGCCGCTGGATGTCCGCCTTCAGGTCTCTGCGCTCTTCCATCCTGCGCCGGCCCGGTAGCGGCGAATGGCCGCCGATCCTCGCCCTGATCGTCCTACTGGGCGGCCTGGCCGCCCAGCTCGCCCTGCCGGGCCGCACCGAGCTGCCGGCGGATTCCGCCGTCGCGCCCCGGCGCTCCCGCGCGCCGGTGGCCACGCCCGTGCCTGAGTATCCGGCCATCCTGCGCACGCCGATCTTCGCGCCCGACCGGGCCCCGGGCGAGACCTCCGGCGCCGCCGGGACCACGCTCGCCACCCATGTCCAGGTCCTGGGCGTGGCCGTGGGCGGCCGTTCGGCCAGCGCCGTGGTGCGCGACCCCGCCGGGGCCAGCCACGTGCTTCGCCCCGGTCAAAGCGTGCAAGGCTGGCGGCTGGTCCTGGTCACGCCCCGCGGGGCGGTGTTCGCCGGGCCGGGCGGCCGCGTCGCCATTCCGGTCGGCGGAACCTCCTCTCCCCCCGCCGGCGCCAGCCCCGGCAAGCCGAATCCGGAGGCGCAGCCGTGAGCCGACGCGACGTCCATCGAGCCGTGCTCCCGATCGCGCTGCTGGCCGGCGGCCTGTTCGCTCCGGTCCAGGCGGCCGCCCAGGCCCCGCCGGCCGACGCCGGCCGCCCAGGCCCGATGGCCCCGGACAGCCGCGCGGGGGCGACCATCCTGCCGGGAGCCGAGACCTGGCCCTCGCCGCCGCCAGCGGCGTCGCCTCCCCGGCCGCGCCCCGGCCCGGTGACGCTCAACTTCCCCGGCGTCGAGGTGAAGGATTTCGCCGCCGCCGTGCTGGGCGCCATCCTCGGACTGCCCTACGCCGTCGATCCGGCCGCGCACGGCTCCGTCACCCTGGTCACGCCGCAGCCGGTGGCCAAGGCCGACGTCCTGGCCCTGGCCGAGGATGCCCTGAAGACGGCCGGACTGGCGCTGCAGCTGCGCAACGGCGTCTATGTGGTGGCGCCCCTGGATCAGGCCCGCGCCCAGGCCCCGGCCGTCGGGCCGGACCAGCCCGGCTTCGGCAACGAGACGCTCAAGCTGCGCTACGCCAATCCGGTCGAGCTGAAGAAGCTGATCGACCCGATCCTGCCTGGCGTGGTCGCCACCGCCGACCCGGCGTCGGGCGTGATGGTGCTGTCGGGCGCCGCCGGCCAGCGCCGTTCGGCGCGAGACATCGCCCAGCAGTTCGACATGGACTGGCTGAAGGGCATGAGCTTCGCCCTGTTCATTCCCAAGAACACCGACGCCCGCCTGATCGCCCCGGAGCTGGAGAAGCTGATCAACGCCCCCGGCTCCACCGCCGCCGGCCTGGTCCGCCTGATCGCCATGGACCGGCTGAACGGGGTGATCGCCATATCGCAGCGCGCCCAGTACCTGGACGACGTTCGCCGCTGGGTCGAGGTGCTCGACCGCGAGGGCCAGTCCAGCGAGCGGCGGCTCTATGTCTATCGCGTGCAGAACGGTCGATCGAGCGACCTGGCCAAGGTGCTGATCAGCGCCTTCGGCGGCGCGGCGGGCGGCGCGGACAGCGACCAGAAGCCGCCGTTCGCGGACACGCCGTCCGGCAACCGCGGTCCGACCGGCCTGCAGCCGCTCGGGGCCGCCGCCCAGCCGCCGTCCGGCCAGACCCTGCCTGGCCAGTCGCCCGCACCCGCGCCCCAGGGCATGCGCGCCGGCGGCTCGGCCGACGGGCTGGTGATCACCAGCGACGAGACCAACAACGCCGTGGTCGCCTACGCCACCCCCCGGGAATTCGCCCTGATCGAGGACGCGCTGCGCCGGCTGGACATCCCGCCCCTGCAGGTGATCATCGAGGCGACCATCACCGAGGTGACCCTGAACGACAAGCTGCAGTACGGGGTGCAGTGGTTCTTCCAGCACCACCGCGACCAGGTCTCCCTGATCCAGGGCAAGGGGCCGACGCCGACGCCCGCCCAGGTTTTCCCAGGCTTCAACTACACCATCTTCAACAGCGCCGGCGGCATCGCCGCCACCCTGAACGCCCTGTCCGGCGTCACCCACCTGGAGGTGCTGTCCTCGCCCAACCTGCTGGTGTTGAACAACCAGACCGCCTCGCTGCAGGTCGGCGACCAGGTGCCGATCTCGACGGGCACGGCGGTCAGCACCACCGGCGGCGGCGCGCCGATCGTCAGCTCGATCGACTATCGCGACACCGGGGTGATCCTCAAGGTCACGCCGCGCGTCAACGGCGGCGGGCTGGTCCTGCTCGACATCTCGCAGGAGGTCAGCAACGTCAACGGCGCCGCGCTCAACAACCCGCTCAATTCGCCGGTGATCTCCAAGCGCAAGGTCGCCACCTCGATCGCCGCGCGCGACGGCGAGACCATCGCCCTGGGCGGCCTGATCAGCGACAACAACACCAAGATGCGCGGTGGGGTGCCGATCCTCAGCGCCGTGCCCGTGCTCGGAGCGCTGGCCGGCAACCGCGACAACAGCCGCCAGCGCACCGAGCTGCTGATCCTGCTCACGCCCAAGGTCGTCCGCAACCAGGAAGAGGCCGAGACCGTGACCGACGAGCTGAAGCGCAAGATCCGCTCGATCGCGCCCAAGGCCCCCAAGTTCGAGCCATGACCCGGGGAGCGGCCGCCCGTGACGGAGGGTTCGCGCTAGTGGCGGCCCTGACCGCCCTGCTGCTGTTCGCCCTGATGGCCTACACCGTGCTCGCCGCCGACCAGGGCGCGACGGCCGGCGCCCAGGCGCAGATGCAGCGCGCGCGGCTCGAAGCCGCCGCCGACGGCGCCCTCGCCACCGCCATCGCCGGGCTGGGCGCGTCGGATGCACGCCGCTGGGCGATCGGCGGCCGTCCTCGCGATGTCGAGATCGACGGCGTGCAGACGACCATCGTCATCGAGGACGAGCGCGGGAAGGTCCCCCTCAACCGCCTGCAGCCGACGCAGGCCCGCCGGCTGTTGCAGGCCGCCGGCGTCGCGGGCCCCCGGCTGGACGCTCTCACCGACAGCCTGCTGAGCTGGCAGGACGGCTTCAGCCGGGACCACAACGCCACCCTGCTCGACTATGCCGCGGACGACGTGCGGCCTCGCGGAGCCCTGTTCGTCACGGTCGGCGAACTGGCCGCCGTCAAGGGCATGACCCCGGCCCTGCTCGATCGCCTCGCCCCGGTCCTGACCGTGTTTCCTGGCAACGGCGCCTTCATGCCGCAGGCGGCCTCGCCCCTCGCCCTGGCCGCCATGACCGAAACCGGCGCCGAAGGCCCTGACGCGATCATCAGGGCCCGCGAACTGGCGGGACAGCGCGCCAAGCTCGACACCGCGACGGAGTCCTACGTCGGGCGCGTCGTCACCGTGCATGTGACCGCCCGCGCGCCCGGCGGCGGCGCGCTCGACCGCTCGGCGGTGGTCGAGCTGACCGGGAACGCGCATCGGCCGTTCTGGGTGCGGGCGACGGACTGAGGTCCCGTTAGGGCGTCCCGTACAGCCAGATCAGCCAGAAACCCAGCGCCAGCGGCGCGCCGAAGGGCAAGGGCCGGTCGAAGGCCGGACGCCCGTGCCGCAGGGCGCGGACCGCCGCCCAGGCGAAGGCGACGACGCAGGCCAGCAGCACCGTCATCGGCAGCGCCCGCCATCCCAGCCATCCGCCCGCCGCCGCCAGCAGCTTGGCGTCGCCAAGCCCCAGGCCGTCCTTCCCGCGCACGGCGCGGAACCCCGCCGCCAGCGCCGCCAGCGCGGCGTATCCCGCGACCGCGCCGGCGACGTGGTCGAGGACATCTCGCCCGCGCAGGACGGCGAGACCGATCCCGGCGAGCGCCAGCGGCAGGGTGACGACGTCGGGCAGCCGCAGGACGGCCACGTCGACCAGCGCCAGCGCCAGCAGGGCGGTCGCGAGCAGGATCGAGACGGCGCTGTCCGAAGGCCCGGCCACGGCCGCGGCCCACACGGCGAGCCCGGCCTCGAACGCGGCGACGCACCACAGCGGCGGCGCGGCGGCGTCCTCCGACAGCCTGCGGGCCGCCAGGGCCGCCGCCAGCCCGGCGAGACCGCCGGCCGCAGCGACCAGGAGCCAGCCTTCCGGCTTCACCGCCGCCTAGATCGCGATGAGGCCGGCGCTGACCGCCCTGGCCACCGCTGCGGTCTTGTTGGCGGCGGCCAGCTTGTCGACGGCGCGGGCCAGATGGAACTGCACCCCGCGCCGGCTGAGCGCCAGGGCGGCGGCGGTCTCCTGTTCGGTGCGGCCCATCGCGGCCAGGCGCAGCACCTGCATCTCGCGGGCGCTGAGCCGGTCGGGCCGGGTGGTCTCGCCGAAGGCGGCCGGCGCGGCGCGGACGGCGGCGTGAAGGCGCGCGGCCTCCAACAGCAGCGCCCCCTCGTCGGCTCGCGCGGCGCTGTCGGCCTCGCGCCGGTGCAGATTCAGGAACGCCGGCCCCAGGGCGTGGTCCTGGACCGGCGCCACGACCCCGGCCTCGACGCCCCACGCCGCGAAGGCGGCCAGCACCCGCGCCCGGGCGGGCGAGCCCCGGTCCAGGGAAGAAAGCGTCCAGGCGAACGGGGTGAATTCGGTCGCGGCCCGCGCCGCCAGCGGATCGTGCCGCAGATAGTCCCGGCGAAGATAGCGTTCGCCGTCGAAGCCGCCGGTCGCCGCCAACCGGCGGGGGGCCGGCGCGAACGACGGGTCGGCCGCCCCGTCCAGGACGTGTCCCACATGCATGTAGACCGCGCCGGCGAACCCGTGCGCGCGGGCGACGGCGGCCAGCCGCGTCCGCAGATCCGCCTCGGGCGAAACCTCGGGCGACGCCGGACGCTCGGCCGCGGCGCTCACGGCCGCAGGCCCGGCCGTGACCGGACGCCCATGGACGCGCGCGCTCCGCATTCGCGATAGACCGTGATCTTCACCCGCGTCGCCCGCCCATTGCTCATCTCGTCCAACAATGACAAGCAACCCGCGCCGTCCGCGACAGCGAGAAGCAAGAACCTTTCATGTCCACCCGGTTCCCCGCCCCTGGAGCCGCGCCGCTGAACGGCTGGCGGATCGGCGTCGACGCCCGGCGGCGGCGGCCCGGCGGGGCCACCGGCGTGGCCGTCTACGCGCAGGTCCTGTCCGAGACCCTGCGGACGCTCGGCGCGCGGATCGAGCCGGTGCGCGACACCGAAACGGATCGAGGGCGGGCGTCCCGATGGATCGCCGCCGGCCGTCGCGCCCCGCGCCTGCTGCGAGACGAGACCGGGCCAGACGGGCGGCTGTGGACCGGCGAGGACCTGTTCCGGGAGGCCCAGGTCCATTTCAACGTTTACGGCCGCCTGCTGCCCGTGCGCTGCGACGATCCCCCCGCCGTGATGCACTGGAGCTATCCGTTGCCGCTGCGCCTGCTGGGCGCGCGCAACGTCTACACGATCCACGACGCCATTCCGCTCGACCGGCCGGAGCTGACCGGCGTCGACAGCGGTCGCCACCGGCGGTTGCTGGCGCGCGTGGCCGAGGCCGCCGACCGCATCTTCACCGTCTCGGAAGACAGCCGCGAGGCCCTGGTGCGCCGGCTCGGCGTCCCCGGCGATTTCGTGATCAACACCTACCAGGCCCCTCCCCAGCCCCCCGCGGCGTCGGCGGCGGTCGGGGGACCGCTTCCGTCGGGGCTGGTCCCCGGCGGCTACTTCCTGTTCTGGGGCTCGGTCGAGCCGCGCAAGAACCTTGAACGCCTGGTGGCCGCCCACCGGCTGAGCGGCGCGAGCCGCCCGCTCGTCGTCGCCGGCCCGGACGGCTGGCGGGCCGGCGGCCTCGCCCGGGCCCTGGACGCGCCGGGCGTCCTGCGCCTGCCCTGGCTGGACCGCCCCGCGCTGGCGGCGCTGATATGTCAGGCCAGGGCGGCGCTGTTTCCCTCGCTCGCCGAGGGGTTCGGCCTGCCGGCCGTCGAAGCCATGGCGGCGGGCGTTCCCCTGCTGACCTCCGATCGCGGCGCCTTGGCGGAGGTCGCCGCCGACGGGGCCTTGACCGTCGATCCCCACGACATCGTCGCCATGGCGGCGGCCATCGCCGCCCTCGCGAGCGACGACGCCCTGTGCGGCCGGCTGCGCGAGGCCGGCCGGACGCGCGCGGCGACGTTTTCGCCGGCCGCCTATGGCCGGCGCCTGACGTCGGCCTATCTCGGCCTCGTCGGCCAGACCGCCGGCTGACGCGCGCGCCGAGGTTGCGCGCCACGACTTAAAAACTTCACACTTCAGCGTGTCACAAGCTCCGCCGCATTTTTGTCCTAATGACAGGAAGACACGCGAAGGAGCGCGGATGCGGCCCCCCGAACGCCGCCGCGCTCTTCGAATATTCGACGGCGCGAACAGTCTCTTCGTCGATCTCTCGCCTTGGGCCGGGATCGCGACGAACGGCGGCGGGATCGTCGAAACATCAAGGACCGGCGCCATCGACTTGCACAGGTCGAGACTAACGGCGCCGACAGCGGGAAACGGGAGCGCGATGACCCAGACCAGGACCTGCCCCGCAAGTCAGACCGCCGCAACGCCGCGACATGTCTGAGTCCTCCGAGGCGGCCAACGACCAGGACCTGGTCGAAACGGTCGAGCGCATGGTTCTCGCCGCCCTGCCCAAGCGGTTGTCGGAGAAGGCCCTGGCCCAGATGATCGGCGTCCGGATCGCCGACCTTCACCGCGCCTTCCTGATCGTCCGGGGCGCGGCGTTCTACACTGCGCTGCACGCGGTCCGGCTGGACGCCGCCCACCGGCTGTTGCGCGACAATCCCGGCTTGGCTCCGGAAGCGGTGGCCATCCAGTGCGGCTTCGGCCACTACGGCGTCTTCCACCGCAACTACCGGCGTCGCTTCGGGCTTGAACCGGGGATCAGGACGTCGCCGCCCGCCCCGCGCCGGTCGCCCGATTTTCCGTCGCCTCAGCCGGCGCCGTTCGAGCCGTGAACCTCCCCGCCCTTCGCGTTCACCATAGGTGTCGCGGGCCTGTGGCTTCCCACAGGGCCGATGAAACGGCGCTTCTGGCACAGCAACTGCCGCCATGCAGCCCAACCGCCCTCGTCCGTCTGCGTTCGTGAACGCCGCCATATCCGCGACGGGGCGCGAGGCGACCGACGACGCCCCAGCGGCCGCCTGCGTCGGCGTCGCGGGCTGGAAGCGCGCGGCCGTCGCCGCCATGCTGACCCCCGCGGGCGCGGCTCCGCCCGACTTCCCCCGCTCGGCACGGCGCGCCATCGACGTCGCGCGGCGGCGCGGCGGCGCGATCGCGACCTGGGCCTCGCGCGAGCCCGCCGCTCTTCACAGCCTGGCCCGCGCGGCCGGTCTCCCGCTGATCCGCGTCGAGGACGGCTTTCTGCGTTCGCGCGGACTGGGCGCGGAGTGCCGGCCGCCCCTGTCCATCACCGTCGATCGCGGCGGCCTGCATTTCGACCCCGGCCGCCCCAGCGACCTCGAGCGGCTGCTGAGCGAGACCCGCTTCGACGCGACCCTGACCGCCAGGGCCGAACGGCTGGTCCGCCGCGTCGTGACGCTCGGGCTGACCAAGTACAATCTGTCCGGGACCGCCCCGCCGCCGACGACGGACGGCCGCCGCACGGTCCTCATTCCCGGCCAGGTGGCGGGCGATCTGTCCCTGCGGCTCGGCGGCGCCGGGGTGACCGGCGATCTCGACCTGCTGCGCCGCGCGCGCGCGCTGGAACCCGACGCGCTCCTGCTCTATCGGCCGCACCCCGACGTCGAGGCGGGGCTGCGCAAGGGCGGCGTCCGCGACGCCGACGCGCTGCGCCATGCCGACCGCATCGTCCGGGGAGACGACCTGCCCCGCCTGCTGGCCGGCGTCGACGCCGTCCATGTCGCCACGTCGTTGACCGGCTTCGAGGCCCTGCTGCGCGGCCGCGAAGTCGTCTGCCACGGCCAGCCGTTCTTCGCGGGCTGGGGCCTGACGCGCGACCTCGCCCCGCCGCCCCGGCGCGGCCGCCGGCTGACGGCGACCGAACTGGCCGCCGCCGCGCTGATCCTCTATCCGCGCTATTTCGATCCCCAGACGGGCGCGGCCTGTTCGCCCGAGACCGCGATCGAACGCCTGGCCGCGCCGCCCGCGCGGGCCCCGGCCGCCCTGTTGCCTTCGCTGCGGCGGCTGCAGGGACTGTCCGTCCGCGCGGCCGCGCATGTCCTCCAGGCGGTCTGACATGCGGGGCGTGCGGCAGATCCTGTTCCTCCAGGGCCTGCCCGGCCGGTTCTTCTTCGACCTGGGCGAAGCCATGGCCGCCCGGGGCTGCGGCGTCCACCGGGTGAACTTCAACGGCGGCGACCAGTGGGACTGGCCCGCCCCGGGGGCGCTCAACTATCGCGGCTCGGCCCAGGCCTGGCCCGCCCGCCTCGCCCGATTGATCCGTGAGCGGAGCATCACCGACATCGTCCTGTTCGGCGACTGCCGGCCCCTGCACCGGACGGCCCGCGCCGCGGCGGCCGGACTGGGGGTGGCCGTCCATGTGTTCGAGGAGGGCTATCTGCGCCCCGACTGGATCACCCTGGAGCGGGGCGGCGTCAACGGCTTCTCGGCCCTGCCCTCGGACCCGGCCTGGTGGCTGCGGGCCGCCGACGCCGCGCCGCCGATCGGAGACGCTCCGCCCTTGCCGTCCAGCCTGCCGCGACGCGTGCGCGACACCCTGGCCTACTACGTCTTCGTGCTGCTGCTCGGCGCGGCCTTCCCCCACTACCGCACCCACAGGCCCTGGCCTCCCCTGGTCGAGGCGTTCGGCTGGCTGGCCCATCTTTGCCGACGCGGCGGCGCGGCGCGGTGTTCGACGCAGGCCCTGGCCTCGCTTCGCCCGGAAGGCTTCTTTCTGACGCCCCTGCAACTGGATTCCGACTACCAGCTCCGCGCCCATTCCGACTTCAACGGCATGCAGCCGGCCCTGGCCGAGATCGTCGCCTCGTTCGCCGCCCACGCGCCGGCCGACACGCACCTGGTGGTCAAGGCCCACCCCCTCGACAACGGGCTGATCGACTGGAGACGCCGCGTCGGCGACTACGCCCGCGCGCTCGGCGTCGGCGAACGCGTGCGCTATGTCGAGACGGCGGACATCGACCCGCTGGTGCGCGCCGCGCGCGGCGTGGCGACGGTGAACAGCACCACCGGAACCCTGGCCCTGGCCGCCGGCGTGCCGGTGATCACCCTGGGCCGGGCGATCTACGACCTGCCGGGCCTGACCCACCAGGGCTCGCTCGCCGGGTTCTGGGGCGCGCCGACGCCGCCGCAGGCGAGCCTTTACGAGGCCTTTCGCCGGGTCCTGGCCGAGCGCAGCCTGCTGCGCGGAGGCTTCTACGCCGAAGACCGCGAAGGCCGCCTCGTCGCGGCCGCCGCCGGGCGCATCGCCGCCAGCGCGCCGTTCGTCCAGCCGGCCCGTCGCCTGAGGACGGCGCCGACGGCCGACGCGCCTGTCCTGGCGGCGGCCGAATGAGCGCCACCGCCTGCATCGACGCGGCCGCCCCCGTCGCCGACGCCGGGGCGGCGGCCGACGGGCCGCAGATCGTGTTGGACCTGTCGCGCCTGCTGTCGCGCGTTCTCCATCCCACCCCGACCGGGGTCGACCGCGTGGAGATGGCCTACGCCGAAGGGTTGCTGCGGCTGGCCCCTGAACGCTTGCAGTTCACGGCCTTTCACCCCTGCGGCCTGCACGGGCGCCTGCCGACCGGCCTCGTAAGCGAGTTCCTGGCGTTGACCGCCGCCCGCTGGACGGACGAGGGCTGGACGGAGCCCAGGACGCAACGCTGGCGGCGGGCGGCGGCGGCCTGCCTCAGCCTCGCGCCGCGCCCCATATCGCCGTCGCGCGCCGCGACCGGCCGGCCGCGAGCCTACCTGCACCTCTCGGCGCGGGGGCTGGAGCGCCATCGCGCCATCGCCGCGATCCTGAGGCGGCGGAACGCCCGGTTCATCCCGTTCGTTCACGATCTCATTCCCCTAGAGCATCCCGAATACGCCCGGCCGGGCGGCGCGCGGGACTACGCCCGCAAGATCGCCGCCGCCAGCGCCCTGGCGTCGGGCGTCCTGGTGAATTCGCAAGCCACCGCCGAGGCCCTGGCCCCCGCGCTGGCCGCGGCCGGCCGCGCGACGCCGGTGCGGGTCGCCCCCCTTGGCGTCCCGACCTCGCCGCCGATCCGCAACGCCAACGTGCTCTGCGCCCGCCCCTATTTCGTGGCGCTGGGCACCATCGAACCGCGCAAGAACCACCTGCTGCTGCTGCATCTGTGGCGACGGATGGCCCTGACGCTGGGGCCTGAACGCACGCCCGACCTGATGCTGGTCGGACGCCGGGGCTGGGAGAGCGAAATGGTCTTCGACCTGCTCGACCGCGCGCCGACGCTGCGCGGCGTGGTGCACGAGCTGGGCTGCATTCCCGACACCCGGCTGCGCGAGCTGATCCGGGGCGCGCGCGCGGTGCTGCTGCCCTCGTTCGCCGAGGGCTACGGGCTGCCGGTGGCCGAAGCCCTGGCCCTGGGCGCGCCGGTCATCGCCAGCGACCTGCCGGCCCTGCGCGAGACCGGCGGCGGCGCGCCGGACTATCTCGACCCGCTGGACGGCGCAGCCTGGGCGGCGGCGGCGGCCGACTACGCGACGCCCGGCTCGGCGCGCCGCCAGGCCCAGCTGGCCCGGATCGCGCGCTGGCGGCCGCCCACCTGGGACGACCACCTGGCCGCCGCGCTCGATTTCATCGACGAGGTCTGTGCATGAGCCTGCTCGATCGCCGGCCGGCCGGCCAGGACGGGTGGACCGCCCTGTTCAGGGGCCTCGACGTCCAGCGTCACGTCGTCGGCGCGCTGATCATGCGGGAGCTGCACACCCGCTACGGCCGCGAGAACATCGGCTATCTGTGGATGATCGTCGAACCGATGCTGCTGGCCGGTTCGGTGACCCTCATCCACTTCGGCCAGCGCAGCCACGGCGAGATCAACCCCGTCCCCTTCACCCTGACGGGCTATTGCGTGTTCATCATCTTCCGCTCGATCATCAGCCGGGCGGAATCGACGCTGGAGGCCAACCAGCCGCTGCTCTACCACCGCACGGTCACCATCTTCGACATGCTGCTGGCGCGGGCCCTGCTCGAATGCGCGGCGTCCACGGCGACCCTGTGCGTCCTGTTGGCCGGGGCCTGGGCCGCCGGCATGGCCGAGCCGCCGGCGCGGCCGCTGACCATGCTGGGGGCGATCGCCGCCATGGGATGGTTCTCGTTCGCGGTGTCGATGCCGGTCTGCGCGGCCACCTATGTCAGCAAGGCCGTCGCCAAGTTCGTGCACCCCGTGACCTACATCCTGATGCCGCTGTCGGGCGCCTTCTTCATGCTCAAGTGGATACCCGAGCCCTATCGCGGCTGGCTGGCCTGGTCGCCGATGACCCAGATGTTCGAAATGCTGCGCACCGGCCAGTTCGAGAGCGTCGAGAGCCCCTATTTCGACCCGCTCTACATCGCCGGCTGGTGCCTGATCCTGACCTTCGCCGGCCTGTTGTCGCTGCGCATCGTGCGCCGCCACGTGCACCTGAGCTGACGATGACCGGTTCCGCCCGACTGGAGATGCGATGATGGACGGCTTCCTTCCCGTCGAGACGCCCGCGCTCGAAAAGGCCCCGGCCGGCCGCGACCAGGCCGCCGCACCGCCGGCCTGGCGGAGGTGGCTGGCGCCGTGGCGACCCTTCCTGCTGGCGGTGGTCCTGCCCACCGCCCTGACCGGAGCCTATTATGGCCTGTTCGCCACCGACCAGTACCAGTCGGAAGCCCATTTCATCATCAAGACCAACGCCCCCGGCGGCGGCGGCGTCTCCGGCCTGGGCCAGGCCCTGGGCCTCAGCGCGCCGTCTTCGGACCTGTCGGAGACCCGCAGCGTCGCCGACTACCTGATCTCGCACGACGCCGTGGCGGCCCTTGGCCGGTCGATGGACCTGACCGCCGTCTACCAGCGCCCGGAGATCGACCTCGTCAGCCGCCTGCACGGCGACCGGCCGCCGCCCGAGAGCGTGCTCAAATACTATCGCCGTCAGGTCAAGGTGACGATCGGCAGCGACACCGGCATCGCCGCGCTCAGCGTGCGGGCCTTCCGGCCGCAGGACGCCCGCGACATGGCCGCCAAGCTGCTGGAGCTGGGCGAGGCCCGGGTCAACACCTTCAACCAGCGCGCCCTGGAGAACACCCTGGGCGTGGCCAAGGCCCAGCTGCGCGAGGCCGAGGCGGGCATGGCCAGGGCCCAGGGCACGCTGACCGATTTCCGCCAGGACCGCCGCGACCTCGACCCCGAGCGCAACGGCGCGGCGCAGATCGGCCTGACCGCCAGCCTGCAGCAACAGCTCGCCCAGGCCCGCGCCCAGCTGTCGAGCATGAGCGCCTCGGTCGCCCCCGACAGTCCCCAGCGCGTGGCCCTGGCCGCGCAGGTCAAGGCGCTGGAGGCCCAGGTCGGGGCGGCCCAGTCGCGCATGGCCGGCGCGCGCGGGGCGATCGCCGGCGACCTCGGCGCCTTCGAGGGCCTGCGCACCCGCCAGCAGCTCGCCGCCAAACGCTACGAGGCCGCCGTCGTCGGGCTGGAGCAGGCGCGCACCGAGGCCCTCAAACAGCAGCTGTTCGTGGTGCGGGTGGTCGAACCCAACCTGCCGGTCAAGGCCCTCTATCCCCAGCGCCTCAAGATCGTCGCCACGGTGTTCTTCGCCCTGGCCCTGGCCTACGCCATCGGCTGGCTGATCCTGGCCGGCGTCCGCGAGCACGCCTCATGAGCGAACGCCCGCCCCTGTTCCCGCCGCTCAAGCTGCGACGTTCGGCCGGCGTGCCGGTGACCGGCGTCGTGCGCCGCCATCTGACCGAGGGCGACCGCGCCCGCGACGACCGGGCCTGGGCGGCGGCGGCGGTCTGCTATCGGCAGGCGCTCGCCCTCGATCCGGGCCTCGTCCACATCTGGATCCAGCTCGGCCACGCGCTCAAGGAAAGCGGCGCCTTCACCGAGGCGGAACTGGCCTATCGGCGCGCCGAGGAGCTCGACCCCGCCTCGGCGGAACCGCACCTCCACCTCGGCCACCTGCGAAAGCTTCAGGGAAACCGGGCCGGCGCCGGCCGCAGCTATCTGCGGGCCTTGCAGTTGCAACCGGGTCACGGCGACGCGTCAGACGAGCTGCGCCAATTGGCGGCCCGCTCCGGCGAGACCGACCTGCGCCTGCTCGCCGAGGCCGTCGGCGCGGTCGAGACCGAAACGGACGCCGAAGTCGAAGCGGCCGTCGCGGCCCGGCGCATCCAGGCCGACATCCGGCGGCTGGTCGCGGTGCTGCGCGACGACGGCGATCCGCTGGAGCCCGCCGCGCGCCAACGGCTCGCCGCCGCCGACGCCGTCCTCTCCGAAATCGAACGCCTGGCCGCCGAGCGCGAAGCCCCCGCCGATCCGCTCGACCCGGCGCTGGTCTTCGACGTCTCGGACCTGATCGCCTATTTCCAGAACGCCCGCCTGCCGACCGGCATCCAGCGCGTGCAGATCGAAACCATCTCGGCCGCGCTGGAGGAGCGCGCCGGCCGCGCCGTCAAGATCTGCTGCTTCCTGGACCGTCGCGACGACTGGCTGGAGATCGCCCCGAGCCTGTTTCTGCGCCTGTGCCGCCTCAGCCTTGCGGACGGCGACCGCGCCGCGCCGGACTGGCTCGCCGGCCTGGCCCGGCTTCGGCTGGCGCTCGACCTGGCCGAGCCGATGGCGTTCCCGCCCGGCGCGTTCCTCATCAATCTCGGCACCTCCTGGTGGCTGCGGAACTATTTCCTGATGGTCCGCCAAGCCAAGCGGCGCTTCGGCATCCGCTACACGCCGTTCGTGCACGACCTGATCCCGGTGATGGCCCCGGAGCATTGCACCCGCGAGCTGACCCAGGACTTCGTCTCCTGGACGATCGGGGTCTTCGAGCACGCCGACTTCTTCCTGGTGAACTCCGAGGCCACCCGCCGCGACCTGAAGATCGTCGCCGACTTCCTCGACCACCCTGTCGACGACGAGAAGATCGCCGTGGTCCGTCTCGACGCCGAACCGCGCAGGACGCCGGCGACCGCCGCCGCGTCGGCCGGCCCGGAGCGCTGGGGGCTGGGCCGCTCGCCGTTCGTGCTGTTCGTCTCGACGATCGAATCGCGCAAGGACCATGTCTGCGCGTTCGACGCCTGGACCCGGCTGCTCAAGGCGCACGGCCCAAGGCGGGTCCCCAGGCTGGTCTGCGTCGGGGCCCAGGGCTGGCTGAACGACGCCGTCCACGCCCGCCTGGCCGCCAACGCCGCGCTGCGCGACCACGTGGTCATGCTGTCGGGCCTTTCGGACGCGGAACTGGGCCGGCTCTACCGCGACTGCCTGTTCACGCTCTATCCCAGCCTCTACGAGGGCTGGGGGCTGCCGGTCACCGAATCCCTCTGCCACGGCAAGGTCCCGGTGATCTCCGACGCCTCGTCCCTGCCCGAGGCCGGCGGCGAGTTCGCGGTCTATTTCGAGGCCGGGTCGCCGTCCCGGCTGGCCGAGGCCCTCGAGGGCCTGATCTTCGACCACGACCATCGGGCCGCCTGCGAACGCAGGATCGCCGACGGCTTCACCCCCCGCGCCTGGCGCGACATCGCCGGCCAGATCGCCGGCCATGCCCGGCGGTGGGCCGCCTCGCCGGCCATCGCCGCCCCGCCCCTCCCGCCCGCGGCCCGGCTCGGCGCCTATTTCCCGATGGTCCGCAACGTCGAGACGAAGCTCTGGCCCGGTCTGCGCTCGGCCGAAAGCTTCCGGGTCGGCGACGGCTGGTGGGGACCGGAGGACTGGGGTTGCTGGACCAAGCCGCAGGGCGGCCTGCTGGAAATCGGACTGCCGGCCCGCCATCCGCCCTTGCGCGCCTACTGGCGGCTGCGCGGCCTGCCCGGACGCAGCGGCCGCTACCGGCTCGAGGTCGCCGGCGCCGTGGTCGAGGGACGCCTGGGCCCGGGCGAGTTCAAGTGGGTGACGATCGACGCGCCGGCGGCGGTCGACGACCAGCCGGTCCTGCACGCGCATCTGACCTCCGACGACGTCGAGGACCTCGCCGACGGCGCGGCGGGGCTCGACATGCGGACCATCGCCGTCGGGCTGGCCGGGTTCTTCCTGTGCGGCCGGGAGGACGCCGCCGCCCGCGCCGACTTCCTCGAAGCGGTGACCCTCGGCGACCTCGACGGCCTCGCCTTCAACCGCGAGCCCGTCGGAACCTTCGCGCCGCTGATCGCGCCGGCGCGAACGACCCCGGAGCGGCTGGTCAGTTCTGGCTCAAGACCTTGACCGTATAGAACGGCTGGAAGAACAGGTTGAGGATCTGCAGCAGCTTGGCCGGCTGGTTCGACTGGGCGTTGGCCACGTAGACCACGTCGCGCGGCGCCATCTCGAAGGACTGGGCCACGAAATAGCTGCGCGCCTGGGTGAGGTCGAGGCGATAGGCCACCGGCCGGGCGTCGGCGGCCGGCGCGAAACCGGGACCGACGCGGTCGTAGCGGAACACGAACACCGCCGAGGGGTCGGCCTGCTGCTCGGCCGGGCCGCCGGCGCGCGCCACGGCCTCCGCCAGGCTGAGGCGCGGGCTCTGGAACGGGTACTCCGACACCTTGCCTGCCGCGCCGAACACCGAGAACGTCCGCGGCCGATAGATCAGCTCGACCCGGTCGTCGGGCGACAGGACGATGTCGTCGTCCGAGCCGGCGCTGAGCGACGCCAGCGACGCCGTCGCCTCCGCGCCGCCGCGCCGAACGTGCACCCATTCGTCCTGCGCCGGGTTCAACGTCCCGCCCGCCAGGGCGACGGCGTCGAGGACCCGCTCGCCGGCGACGGTCAGGGGCACCCGCCCGGGCTTCCTGACGTCGCCCATGACCACGGCGGCGGACAGCTTCTCCCGCACCGTCACCATCACCTGCGGCGCCTGGGACTTGCCGACCAGGGCGGCCTGGATCCTGGCCGCGACCGCGTCCGGCGTCAGCCCCGCCGCCACGATCCGGCCGACATAGGGCAGGCTGACCCCGCCGTCGCGGCCGACCGCGACCGGCGGCAACGACGCCCCCGCCGCCGAGGGCGCGCCCGCCCCTTCGAACGCCAGGCTCGGGCGCGTCGAGAACAGCGACGCTCCGACCTCGAAGATCGACACCTGCAGCGTATCGCCCGGCAAGATGACGTCGGCGCCGGCCGCGGCCTTGGGCAGGCTGGACAGCCCGGCGGCCGGGGCGCTCGCGACCTGCAGGCGCGCGACGGCCTCCGGCGTCAGTTCGACGATCTGGAAGCCCGGAACGCCAGGCGCGCCGCGCCCGGCCGCGGTCACGGCGGCGGCGGTCGGGCCGCTGGACGGCAAGGCGGCGCAGCCGCCCAGCGCCGCCAGGGCCAGGACGCAGGCCGCCGGACGCAGGCGTTGAAAGCGTTGCAGGCGATAGGAGGACTCAGCCAGGTTCAAGGGACAGCTCCAGTGGCGAACGGCGGGGAACGGGGCGAGGCGCGTCCAGGACGCGGCGGTGCAGGGCTTCGAGCCGCGACTGATAGGGGGCCATGCCGAAGCGCTCGGCCCGGCGCGGGCCGGCGGCGGCCAGAGCCGCCCGCAACCCTTCGTCGTCATCCAGCCGGCGCAGGGCCTGGATCATGCCGCCCACATTGTAGGGGTCGACCAGCAGGGCAGCGTCGCCGACGATCTCCGGCGAGGCCCCGGCGGTCGAAGTCATCACCGGCGCGCCGAGCGCCATGGCTTCGACGGCGGGCAGGCCGAAGCCTTCGTACAGAGACGGGAACAGCACCGCCTTGGCCCCGCGGACCAGGGCGGCGAGCTGGGCGGCGGGCACATATTCCAGCAGGCGGATGCGGCCGCGCTCCAGCAGCTTCTCGCCATGCGCGCCGCCGAGCAGCCGCAGCTCCTCCTCCGATTTCCACGCCCGGGGCCCGGCGATCACCAGCGGGTCGGCCAGTTCGGCGGCCAGATAGGCTTCGATCAGGCGGCCGAGGTTCTTCTTGGGCTCGATCGCCCCGAAGAACAGGAAGTAGCGGCCGGGCTTGAGACCGAACAGGCCGCGCAGCCGGCTGGCCAGGACCCTGGGCTCGGGCGCGGCGTCCGCAGGCGGCCGGACGGCCTGATAGGTGTTGGTGATCCGCTCGGGATCGCCGCCCAGCGTGGCCAGGATGTCGCGCCGCGAGGTCTCGGACACCGTGCAGATGTGGTCGGCCTCGGCGACGCAGCGCCGGACCAGCCGATAGTAGTAGCGCCGGTCGTCCAGGCTGGTGAACGGCAGGCGCAAGGGAACGAGGTCGTGCAGGGTGTAGACGTTGCGCGCGCCCGCCAGCCGCAGCGGCAGCGGATAGGTCCAATGCATGATCGCCGGCGGCCGCGGAACCCGCACCGTCATGAACTCGCCATAGCGGCGGAAATAACGTCGGGCGACATGGAACAGGCTGGGCAGGGTGAACAGCCGGTCATAGGCCGGCAACCGCTCGGCCATGGCGTCGGTCACCACCTGCCCCCGTATCGGCACCTCCAACAGGGTGCGGGGCCATGGCGCCAACAGGGCTTCGCGCAGGAGGCTCTTCTTGTCCGGCGGCTCGCCGCCCGTGCGCCCTTCGCCCAGCGCCGCGAAGAACAGCGTCTCGCGCAGGGCCGGCCGCGCACGTTTCGGCACGTTCAGGCCATAGAGCACATCGACCGACCGCCCCATGCCTCTCAGGGCGTGGCTCAGGGTGCGGGCGTAGGTGGCGACGCCGGTGCCCTTCGGCAGGGCGAGGTTGAAACCGTCGAGTCCGACGCTCGACGCATCCGTGCGCTCGGACATCACCGCCGCCCCGCCGCCAGACGACAGGATATGAAAACAATATACCTCATGTACAATTCAGCAACATTGCAGTGAAAATCCAAATTCATATTGCAATTCTTCTGCACGAACGTAGAATTCATTCGTCACGGATGGAATTTCTCGATGATAAAATTTGACGAAGTCAGCAAGATCTATCACGGCCGCCAACTCCGGAAGCAGGTCCTGGAGCCGACCAGCTTCACCCTGCCGTCCGGCGACGCCCTTGGCGTGTGCGGCGCCAATGGCGCGGGCAAGTCCACCCTGCTGCGGCTGATCGCCGGCGTCGAACATCCCAGCGGCGGCCGGGTCCGCCGGGCCGGAACCGTGTCCTGGCCGATCGGCTATACGAGTTGCTTCCAATCCAGCCTGACCGGCGCCGACAACGCCCGCTTCATCGCGCGCATCTATCGCCGGCCGGCCCAGCCGCTGCTCGACTTTGTCGAGGATTTCGCCCGCCTCGAAGAATACTTTCACCAGCCGGTGAAAACCTATTCCGCCGGGATGCGCGCGCGGCTGGCCTTCGGCATCTCGCTGGCCGTCGATTTCGACTGCTATCTCGTCGACGAGGTCACCGGGGCCGGCGACGAGCGGTTCCGGGCCCGATGCCATGAGGCGCTGGTCCACCGGCGCCGCACCGGCGCCCTGGTCATGGTCTCGCACAGCGCCGAGACCCTGCGCGAATATTGCCGACGAGGCGCCGTCCTGCACGCCGGCCGCATCGCCTTCTACGACACCGTCGACGAGGCCATCGAGGTCCATCACGCCCGTCAGCGGGCCGCGGCCTAGGGCCGCCCGGCGCGCGCGCCGGTTCATCGGCGCAGCACCAGCATCCGGTCCTCGTGGGGCGGAGCGGCCAGGATGTCCTTGACGCCGGCCGGCCGAACGCCCCGCTCCGGGTCGAGCAGGTTGAGCGAGAAGCCGAATGCGGCGATGAGGTCGAGGAACCCCCTCGGCGAGGCGTACCTGACCGGGGCGAACTCCAGGAATACCGTCATCGACCGGCGCGCCGACAGCACGCCCTCCATGCCCCGCCAGATGGCCTCCTCGGCGCCCTCGGCGTCGATCTTGACCACGTCGGCCCGCTCCAACCCCTCGATGCGGTCGAAACGGCGCGTCGGAATCCGGACAGCGGTCGGCGCGTCCGCCTGAGTGATATGGGCGTTCTTCGGCTCGCCCTCGGGAACGGCCAGAAACGCCTCGCCGCCCTCGACGTCAGACAGCCCGCATTCATGCAGCGACACCCGCTCGGCGAAGCCGTTGACCTGAACGCTGCGCCGCAGCCGGCCGGCGATCGGCGGATTGGGCTCGAAGGCGTGCACGCGCCCCTGCGACCCGACCAGATCGGCGGCCAGCAGGGTGAAGTAGCCGAGATTGGCGCCGACGTCGGCGAAGACCATGCCTGGACGCAAGGTGGCCGCCAGGGCCTCGGTCAGCCACATCTCCCAATAGCCGTCGAGCATGAGATGCGGCGACAGGCCGGCGTCGTTGACGTCGACAAACATCTTGTAGCGCCCAAGCGCGCGGCACAGGGCCGTGCCGTCGCCAAGGTTGACGCTGGAGCAAAGAGCGCGGATCGCCGCTTCGTTCCTGGCGCGAGGCCGCGAACAAAGGCCGCCGAGGTCATACAGCGGCGCCGTCGGCGCGGAGGGCGCCGCCGCCTCCGTCTGGCCGGCCGACCACAAGCGCGCGAACGGTTTAGCAAAGGCTGTTGAGCGCACGGGCCGGTTCATCCATGACGGGCGTAGCGCACATGACCTTCCCCGCCGGCCGAAGCACCTGTGTCTTTTCACAGGCCCCGAACGAAGCCTTCCCGAAGGGCCGTCCCGGCGTAGTTCGCGGCCGGGACGGGTTCGTCAGGTCAGCGCGCGGCGGGGGCGGCCTGGCCGGCCGGCAGGGTCTCGCGCTCGAAGGTCAGGCTGGCCAGCTTGGCGTCCAGCCCC